>NZ_CP143547.1:2355000-3300000 GCF_046237635.1 Peribacillus sedimenti
CAGGGTTCGGCGGTTCGAATCCGTCCCCCTCCACCATTTATCATAGGGGCATAGTTTAAAGGTAGAACTGAGGTCTCCAAAACCTCCAGTGTGGGTTCGATTCCTGCTGCCCCTGCCATTTTAATTATCAATGGCGGCTGTGGCGAAGTGGTTAACGCATCGGATTGTGGTTCCGACATTCGTGGGTTCGATTCCCATCAGCCGCCCCATTATAGAAACGCGGGTGTAGTTTAATGGTAAAACCTCAGCCTTCCAAGCTGATGTCGTGAGTTCGATTCTCATCACCCGCTCCATTCAATTTTATCTTTGGGCTATAGCCAAGCGGTAAGGCAACGGACTTTGACTCCGTCATGCGTTGGTTCGAATCCAGCTAGCCCAGCCATAATGCGGAAGTAGTTCAGTGGTAGAATACAACCTTGCCAAGGTTGGGGTCGCGGGTTCGAATCCCGTCTTCCGCTCCATTATACGGCGGCATAGCCAAGTGGTAAGGCCAAGGTCTGCAAAACCTTTATCCACCGGTTCGAATCCGGTTGCCGCCTCCATAACTTTTTTGCCGGTGTGGCGGAATTGGCAGACGCGCACGACTCAAAATCGTGTTCCTCACGGAGTGTCGGTTCGACCCCGACCACCGGTATGATTGATTTTTATGCGGGTGTAGTTTAATGGTAAAACCTCAGCCTTCCAAGCTGATGTCGTGAGTTCGATTCTCATCACCCGCTCCATTATAATGAAGTCTTCGAGTTGTCCTTATCGCGCTTCTTGTTCGATTCACTTACTGAGATGAGGACATTTGGCAACACGAAACCAAATTAAGGCAACATTATTACTTTTCCGCAGTAGCTCAGTGGTAGAGCATTCGGCTGTTAACCGAATGGTCGTAGGTTCGAGTCCTACCTGCGGAGCCATAATGGAGAGCTGTCCGAGTGGCCGAAGGAGCACGATTGGAAATCGTGTAGACGGGTAACCCTGTCTCAAGGGTTCAAATCCCTTGCTCTCCGCCATTTGTATTGGCCCCTTGGTCAAGCGGTTAAGACACCGCCCTTTCACGGCGGTAACACGGGTTCGAATCCCGTAGGGGTCACCAATTCCATATGTGTGGAGGATTAGCTCAGCTGGGAGAGCACCTGCCTTACAAGCAGGGGGTCGGCGGTTCGATCCCGTCATCCTCCACCATTTATATTACCGCGGGGTGGAGCAACGAGCTTGACTTCACTGAATATCTTCGAGTTGTACGGATTGAGCCGCTGCTAGGTTTGGCTTTCTGAAATCCGGACAGTCTACAGTACACTTAGTGCATAAATTAAAATTGTATCATTTATATTACCGCGGGGTGGAGCAACGAGCTTTACTTCACTGAATATCTGCGAGTTGTACGGATTGAGCCGCTGCTAGGTTTGGACTTCTGAAATCCGGACAGTCTACAGTACACTTAGTGCATAAATTAAAATTGCATCATTTATATTACCGCGGGGTGGAGCAACGAGCTTTACTTCACTGAATATCTTCGAGTTGTACGGATTGAGCCGCTGCTAGGTTTGGCCTTCTGAAATCCGGACAGTCTACAGTACACTTAGTGCATAAATTAAAATTGCATCATTTATATTATCGCGGGGTGGAGCAGTCCGGTAGCTCGTCGGGCTCATAACCCGAAGGTCGCAGGTTCAAATCCTGTCCCCGCAATCAAAAACCTTAGGACTGTTTCCTAAGGTTTTTTCGTGTTATCAGGGACCTTCGGCTGAACGTTTTCCTATTTTAGGAACAGCATATGGGTTCATAAGGGGTTGTGTATCACGCAGCAAAGTACAGCCAAATATGATGAATTGTTGTAAGATGCAGAATAATTTATCCGGGGCAAAAAAAGTAATTATTATCCTGCAATTTATACATCATGCGACCTTATTATTAAAGGAAATCATTAAATAAAACTCCCGAGGAAATATTTGGTATAATCAGCGTCGAATTAATTTTTGACGATTTTTTTATAAATGCCAAAGATAATGGTATAAGTTAGCTGAAATTATATTAATATATTTTATTGACATTTTTTAAGATGCTCACTATTATATTATTATGCATTAAATTGAATAATTATTTTATGCAATGATGACTTAAATTGCTTAATATTTTAGGTAATTTAATAATTATTGCATATATTATGCTTGTTTGATTCGTATCTAGAAGAAATTATAGATATTATTTTGTGAAAATAAATGAGTGACAGCGAGAAGGGAGCAACTGGATGAATTCGAAGTATAAGTTAGGATTTTGGATATTAACAGCATTGGTTACCGGTAACATGGTAGGTTCTGGAATTTTTATGCTGCCAAGTTCTTTAGCCAAGCTAGCAAGCCCTGGAGGTGTGCTTGCTGCCTGGGGCATCACTGGTTTTGGTGTGCTGATGCTTGCACTTGTATTTGGCAATCTGGCAATCAGGAAACCGGAATTGACAGGGGGACCGCAAATATATGCAAAAGAGCTTTTTAGACCAGGATCCATAGCATCATTATTATCTGGCTTTATGTCCTCCTGGGGGTATTGGATCGGGAATTTTGCCGGCAATGTTGCTATTATTACTACATTTGCTGGCTATCTTTCAGCATTTTTCCCAATTTTAACAAATCAGGCTGAGCTCTTTAGCATTGGGTCATTCACTCTAAAAATAGGAAATGCAATGACCTTCATTGTAAGCTCAATTTTATTATGGGGGATACACTTCATCATCTTAAAGGGATTGGAGGGAGCTGGAAAGCTCAACTTCCTAGCTACAGCTACGAAGGTTCTTGGCTTCATGATATTTATTATAGTTGGTATTTTTGCTTTCCAAAAAGCAAATATCCTGCCCTTTGTAGCACCAAAGACGACGGATGAGGGTGAAATCATTGGCATGTATGGGCAAATCAGCAGTGCAGCTGTTACGACACTTTGGGCCTTTATAGGAATAGAATCAGCGATGGTATTTGCATCCAGGGCCAAGAAACCTGCGGATGTAAAAAGGGCTACAATTCTTGGACTCATCATTTCACTGGCAATCTATATTGGAATTAGTACGTTAGTAATGGGGATGCTTAGCCCTGAACAATTGATGAATTCCGGAAAGCCCCTAAGCGAGGCAATTGAATCTGTCGCTGGCCCTATCGGCGGAAAGCTTCTGGCTGTCCTGGCCTGTGTAAGCATGATAGGTTCAACGATTGGATGGGTGCTGTTAAGTGCGGAAGTACCTCATCAGGCTGCCAAACAAGGATTATTCCTGCCGGCGTTCCTGCAGGAGAATAAAAAAGGTATTCCTGTTTTTTCGCTTGTTTTATCGAATGGCCTTGCACAGCTATTCTTATTTTCAACAATTTCGAGCTCTATTTCAGAGGCATTTAATTTTGTAATCTTTATTGCTACTTTAGCTTATTTAATACCATATTTTATCTCTGCTGTATTTCAGGTAAAGCTAGTATTCACAGGAGAAACTTATAACACCATGTCAAGCAGGGTAATAGATGGAGTTATTGGAGCATTAGCTACCCTTTATTCACTGTGGGTGATCATCGCAGGAACAGCAGATCTAAAAACCTTTATGTTCGGGGTAGTCTTGTTAGCAAGTGGTATTGTATTCTATAAACAATTATTAAAAAATCCATTGGCCGCACAATCGATTAAGCAAAAATAAACCAGCCAATTTTCTTTTACTAGATATTATGCAATTTGAACCAGGTGGAAATAGAATTTCCACCTGGTTTTTTAGTGAATTTCCTGAGGATTATCAATATCGTCATTCTGTTCATTTTCTTGTTTCTGGTTTTGCGTATGATCCTGCGCCCAAAGCCTCCACCATTTCTTTTTATTACCTTTCGCAGCAGCTGCTTCTCTAAAGCTTGAGACCATGTTCTGGAAGGCATCTTCTCTTTCTCTAATGGCTTGGGTTAGTTCTTTTAAATTGTCGTTCATAGAGCTTACGAAATGCTCCTGTTCCGCATGCAAGGATTTGGATACAGCCCGAATGTCTTTCTGCGCTTCATTAACTGTTTGGGATACTTTATTTACCAGGGTTTTGTAATCTTTTATAGATGTCCTGGATGTTTCATTTATCCGTTTATTCAGCTTTTCGTAAGTATCCTCGGAGGCTTTCGAAATGTCCTCAGAAAGAATTTCGAAGGACTCGGAAGTATATTCCGAAACCTTTGCAATCGTTTGGGCCAATTCTGTAAACTCTTGTTTGTTTTTCTCATTTGACCGCTGGATTGATTTTGAAAGGCCCTGAACGGTATACAAGGATTTCTGATTTAGTTCATTGCTTATCTCCTGCACCATTTCTCTTCTTGAATCTGTCATCATGCTTTGGATTTCGGCAATCATATTATTCTTATATGTCTCCATAGCGTGATAGAAGTCTTCAATTAATTGAGTTTGCTCAATTACTTGTGAATCCATAACTGGCTGGATTTCCTGGCTCGTAACTGTGGGTACATAGCTTTCGACTGTTTCGGAAGAAGGTTCCGAAGGCTCGTTTATATGCTTGTCAAGCAGGGTTCTGATCATGTCCTTACTTAGATTTTTTGCTCGCATTTCTTTAACCTTCTCAAGAATCGCAACCTCCTTATCCGTATAGAATCTTGCTCCCTGCTGAGAACGCGGAATAACCAGAAGCCCCTTTAAATCTTTCTCCCATTGCCTAAGTGTCCCTGTCGGAATGTTAATTCGCTTTGATACATCCTTTATCGAATAAGTTTTCATATATTGAGCAGAAGACATTTTCTCATCCCCTTGTTATTAGATTTTTAAGATTCTCTTTATTAGTAGTGATATTCTTCAGATCTCTTCTCTTATTCCTGCTGCTTGACAAAAGCTATCAAAACAAGTTTGCATTCTTCAAAACCATTTAACATTCAACAAGTTTTACAGTTCTTACATTAATCAATGTACTCTGAAATACTAGATTATTTAGCATCCATAGCTGCAAAATACTACAAAGGTAACTGTTTATATATATTCTGAATTGTTAAAATATTTGTAACATCAAGGCGGAGCCATACTTCATAATTATTAGGAGGGGACAGGGATGGAACGAAAAGTGCGTTTAATTCCGTATCGAATCATTGAAGAGGCTGAAGAGGTTTCCGAGATCCCAAGAGGGGTGGAACTGATACAATCCCCGAAGATCTGGGACCATACAAAAGGAGAAGGAATAACTATTGCAATTTTGGATACTGGTTGTGATGCCGACCATCCTGATTTGAAATCGCAAATCATTGGGGGGAGAAATTTTACGGGAGATGACCAAGGGAACCCTGACATTTATGAGGATTATAATGGACATGGCACTCACGTGGCAGGAACAATGGCAGCCGAAGAAAATAATTCAGGCGTAGTAGGCGTTGCACCAGCAGCATCATTATTAATTGTAAAGGTACTTGATAAAAATGGCTCGGGCATGTATGAGTGGATTATTAATGGAATCAATTTTGCAGTAGAGCAAAAAGCAGATATCATATCCATGAGCCTGGGAGGTCCTGAGGATGTACCCGAACTGCATGAAGCTATCCAAAATGCAGTGAGAAATAATATACTCGTTGTCTGTGCTGCAGGAAATGAAGGGGATGGCAGTGAAACAACAGATGAAATGGGATATCCGGGCTGCTATAATGAAGTGATAAGTGTCGGTGCTATCGATCTAGAGAGGCGTTCATCCGAGTTCACTAATTCTAATAGAGAAGTAGACCTTGTAGCTCCTGGAGAGGAAATAATATCAACGTATAAAAACGGGAAATATGCAAAATTAAGCGGGACGTCCATGTCGACTCCACACGTGTCGGGTGCATTGGCTTTAATAAAAAATATTTCTAATAAAAGCTTTGAAAGAGAACTTACAGGGACAGAGTTATATGCACAGTTAATTAAGAGAACAGTTCCGCTTGGGTACTCACCAAAGCTGGAAGGAAACGGACTGCTGTATTTGACGGCTGTTGAGCACTTATCAGGGATATTCAGCCAAAAATTCATGGCAAAAGTCTTGAATATGCAATGAACAGCAGGACAAAGCTCTTGGAGGAGCGCAATGAGGCAGAGCGGGAGCTGTTGGCAGGTTTACAAGATCGTCCTTATTATGATGCCAAACAGGATAGTCAGCGTAAAGAAGATTATTATGGTGGCATTTCCTTTGAAGGTGACAATCTATTCAATCATTTGAATGTTTTGTTGAACGATACACATGAAAAAAAATTGGAGTATGCACCGCACCGTTATATATATCCCTGGGTCGATCTCCATGAAAATGGAAAGCTAAGAAGTCTTTATTCCGGGATAAAAATGGAGCCTTTGGAAGCCATAGACCAAGATTATCAAATGTTAATCAGCGATAATTTCATTACTTTTTCAATCGGCAAACCTCTAAATTGTGAACATGTGGTTCCCCAGTCGTGGTTCCGCCATGAAGAACCCATGAAGGGCGATTTGCACCACTTGTTTTCGTGCGAACCAAGCTGCAATAGCAGGCGGGGGAACAGTCCATATTATGATTTTACCGACTATGTTCCAGAGGTGTCGGGGATAAAGGACGGATGCGGTAAAGCGGTCGAAGGTAAGTTTGAGCCTGAATATGGAAAAGGAATTGTTGCCAGAGCCACATTATATTTTCTCATTAAATATAAAAATGCAATAGATATGGGGAATATTGATATGCCGATTTTGTTGCAATGGCATAAAGCATTTCCAGTATCGATTTACGAGAAGCACAGGAATGCTGCTATTCAGGATCTTCAGGGAAATCGCAACCCCTTGATAGATTTTCCCGACATATCGATCTTACTTTTTTAGGGCTTGGATGGAGTAAACATAAAACAGTGGACTGTAATTGCCCACTGTTTTATTAATTTTCGAATATTATTTCTTAGTTTTATCATTCTGGGAAGTTATTTGCTCCTGATCTTCCCCAAATTCCGTTCCATAAGCAAGATTTCTCCTAAAGTTTGCCTGTTGCGATGTATGTGTCCTCTCCTGAGACATACCACTTGTTAAGTATATATGAACAAAGAGTTCTGCGACCGTAATAATAGCAGCAGAAATAATGCTCCCCCAGGCAATTTGCAAGTAACTGTTAAGCAGGATATTGCCAAAGAGCCAGACCAGTACATAAGTTAATATAAAATCTGCAGTTGTAGCAGCAATAATACCGAAATGCTTCAAGATAAATCTGTCTCCAATAATGTAAGAAAATACTGTAGTAATAAAGCTAAATGAAATGATATGTGCCATATTTGCATCAAAAAACAAATCTAAGCCAATGGCAAACGCTGCTAGGCATGTAATAAATTTTATCAATAATACAGTAATAAGTTTTAGCATGGTATCCTCCTTTGGTTTCAGTTTTAATCAAAATAGGAATAAACATACATATGAGATAAAATAATCATAGGGTTATTAATGGATAAGTTGAGATGAGCAGGGCCCCAAATGAAATAACGAGCAAGAATCATTCCAAAACTTTATGAAATGGGTACTTTTTTAATCATGAAAAAAGACAGGACATTTTTCCTGTCTATTATTTAGCAATGAAGGAAATGGGTTATTCAGTATCAGGAATTATATCGTTATTTCTCTTTTCATCGTTCATTTTGTTATCTAATAGATCGTCATTGTCCTTGCCTTTATTATCTTTATTTTTATTGTTATCTGATGGATCTGCGTCACCGGGCATTCTGCCATCATCATCATTTCTGTCATGATCCCTTAATGTGCCGTTGTTGTTTTTTGGGTCTTGGTCTTCTAGTTCCACATTTGTATCGCCGTTATTACCGTTGTCATTATCAAGAACACCGTTATTGTTATCCTCTGGAGCTGGATTGTTGTTATCATCATTATTGCAGCCAGTAAGCATGAGCAAAACAGCCAGGATTGAAACGGATAAAATGGAAGATAGTCGTTTCTTCACGGGATATTCCCCTTTCTTAGCATTATTTTATAGCCGTAACAGGCCATTTCTTATTGTTTCCACAACGACTGTAATTATGACAAATTATTCAGGGTACATGGTACATGCATTGTGTAAAGAAAGGAGGGGCAGCGAGAATAGGCTTTACAAAGAATCGAAATACATTCATAACTACAGCTGAAATTAACTGATTGTAACGATTATGGACTGTAGATTTGTTAATCAATATGTCATCTTGCTATAGTTAGGTAGTAAGAGGTTGTATCAAAAAATAACAAAGCAGGAGATTGAAGAGTGATTGAACCAAATTGGACTATTTTAATTAGCTTATTCGCACTTTGCGGGCTGGGCTGTATTTTTGTGGCAAGAAAGAATTTTAAACGATATGGGTTGGTTTTCTCCATAAGCTTAGTCATTTCGGCCGCTTTATGTTTGTTTTTTTACTTGTTAGGCTTCTATCAGTTTGCTTTGCCCTTATCGTATGTAATACCTGCAGCAGCTGTTAGTTTCAGCTTTTTGGTATTGTTTACGATAAGATTTACTCCAATAAGACAGGCATTTTCATTTTATTTCATGATCGTTATTTTCATATTTTCTCTCGAAGTGCTCATAATTAAACTTTCCGAATTAATACGATATAGAAGCGGCTGGGATTTCTGGGATTCGTATACCTTTTATTGGGCTTATACCCTTGGCCTTGGCTATATAGGCGGATTATTCATCCCTGCTAAATATCGAAATCCTGTGGATTCAGATTCAAAAGTCTATAAATTGTCTTATTACTTGTCCCTGTTTTTTGCAATTTTATTGTTTATCTACATTTATTCAGACTATAAGGGTTACATTTAAACGAATAACTTAGGCTTCTTACATACAGGATTTAATCAATATCCTTTGTTATTCACTATGACATTTCTTGTATTCCCAGTGGCAAATCTGCATAATTCAACATATTTTTAACAAATTCTTTTATCTTTTGACAATATTGCGGTTTATTTTTATACCATGCGGGAAGAGTATAATACAACACTATAAAGTGTTACCCCCCTGCTAGCCCAGTGACTCTTCACTGGGGATTTTTTTTGCTTGAAAAGTCGAATTATTTATGGATTTTGAATGGGTTTGTCGATAATTAAAACCTTGTAATGATACTGCTATTGCTTGGAGTATATCAATCAGCGGGTGACGAATCTTCTAGCGTCTGGAACAGGAACCCTACCGGCACAGCACCAGTAGGGAGTGGGAGATAGCTACTATTGTGTCAATCGCTCGTCCTTGGTTGCCATAGGCTGAATCTCATTGGTAGTTCCTTTTAAGTTTTTGTTATTTGAATTTTGTTTTTCAAGTTGATCAAGCTGCTTATCAACATAATTCGAATGTATCATACTACTCTCATTGTCTTTGGTCATATTCTCCCCTCCTTTCGTTATATCAACATAGTTATTATGATTGAAAGGAGTTGCGATTATGTATATGGAGGATAGCTGTATTGTAAAACGCTAATCCCTACACACGTGTTTAAATGGCAAATACTCAAGAATCGTGGAAAGAGAGGGTGTTAAAAAAATGCTAAGATAAATAAAGCAACAAAGATGTTCCATTTCATAGCGCTCAGATTTTTTAACTACCATTCATTTAAAATCCTCCTGAGGGCTCTTTTCTTCTAATATCTCTTAACATGTATTCGAGCTTCATCCTTTGATTCGTTTATTCTATTTCAAATTAAGTGATTAAGTGAAACAATGTAATGCATCCAATTTAAAATAAAAAGAATATTAAAAGTAGCAGGGTTGGGCGCATTGCTGGCATTGCATTTGGGTGAAGCAACTATTTATGAATTTAACAATTGTCTCTTTACATACATGCTGCTAGCAATCGTATTTTTTGTTTTCTATAATTTTGTAAGGGCTGAATTTATAATATTACCTTTTTCCTATTCTTATGAGATATACATCTTGTCACAAATGGAAAATCTAATACCAAATAAAATGTGAGAGGATGTTACGTAATGGATATAAACGAAAGCATCAATTATAGTGGGTTAACAAATGTTTTCATGAGTATTGAAGGAGTAGATCAAGAAATAGGAGTAATAGAAGAACATCCGACATCAACAGGATATTTTAGAGCTTTTGCATATGATGGTTCATTATTACAATCATCTGAAAACAATTACGCCTTTTTCAATTTCGCACACGCAAAAGAAGCAGTGATTGCTGCATATAATTCTACTCAGGAATTTAAATAAATAGAGCATTCTTTAAAAAAGAACACTCTGTGAGAAAAAGACAAATTTACAAAAGGAACTACTGAAATTTATAGTCAGCAGTTTATATTAAAGTATAATAGCTCAAAATCGAAAGCAGTGTTTGGGCGGTTTTTGTTCGAATCTTTTATTCTGTATTTTCTCCATAACGTGATCCATGTCATCGGTGAGACACCTTCTTCAAAGGTGATCGTCTCGGCTTCCATAATCGGCTCATAACGGTCATTGACCTTTGCTAAATGCAGGTTTTCTCCAAAGTCAGCGAACAATCCCTTAATCACTGTTTCTCCCATTTTCAGGTATAATTCAGCTTCGGGTGTATGTTCGACAATCTGCGCGGCTGCTTCCACAACTTGATGCGTATCAACCCATTCCCTCAGTTCACGTTTTTCACTTGCCTTCCATATTCCAAGGTCTTCTTAAAATGTTCTAATTCTTCGAGGTTAACTTCAAATATCTCATATACTCGTTCCTGTACCATGTTCATGACCTGTGCCTTCATGATTTCAGGCATGGATTCGTTATACTCGATAAATTTTAGAAAGTCTTCAAAATAGCGGGCATGGGATGACTGGTGAATTTTTAACTCACTGTGTTTCCACCATGCCTTCTTCCGGCATATACCGGTATTGAATCGACTTCATGTTTTTAGCAATGAACGCCATTTCCACGATACGGATAAGAGAATCACCTTTTCCTTCGACCGTAACGACAAAAAAAGATAAGAATATAATATCGAAGTCCATAATTTCACCTTGGTTTCTGTTAATCAGCTTTTTTAAGTATAAAAGAGGTTCAAGCCATTCGTTAATGAGAGTTGTCTGGTTTTACATATGTCATTCTGGTTAAATTGTTATATAAAGGGGGCGGAAATAGGATGAAAATTATTGTGGTTTCCGATACACATATGCCAAAACGCGCGAAAAGCCTCCCTAAGAAATTAACTGAGGCTTTAAAGACAGCCGATTTAATTATACATGCTGGAGATTGGCAAACGATCGATGTATATAATGAACTCTCTAGCTTTGCTCCGGTGGAAGGAGTGTATGGCAACGTAGACGGGGAAGACGTCAAGTCTCGTTTTGAGCAGAAGAAAGTCCTGGACATAAACGGCTATAGGATAGGGATTGTACATGGGCATGGGCAAAAAGGCAGTACGGAAAAGAGGGCCCTTTCCGCTTTTTCGGAAGAAATGGTGGATGTAATCGTTTACGGGCACTCGCATATCCCCATCAAGAAAATGGTGGGCGATCTGCTGTTATTTAATCCCGGGTCAGCAACCGATAAGCGCAGGCAAAAAAAGTTTTCATTCGGTATGATTACCATCAATGGTGAATTACACGCTGAACACATTTACTATGAAGATAAACAATGACTGCATTAGTTTATATTTGAGCAAGTATCTTGCTCTTTTTTATGCTCTGGGCGCCTCTGACTGTTTGATGTACTATAACCAATTACATAAAACAAAACTTTAATCCTCAAACTATAGGCATCAGTGTTTATAGAGGAGGAAGAACTTATGTCATCAGAGAAGGCCCAGGCATGCGGTTCGGATGAGGGTAACTTAAAATGGTGGCAGCTCTCGCTACTCGGCGTAGGCTGCATAATTGGTACCGGTTTTTTTCTGGGATCAGGAATAGGGATCAAGAAGGGCGGTCCATCTATTTTATTTGCCTTTCTAATTGCAGCATTTGCAACATATGTAGTTTTTGATGCCCTTGCAAGGCTGACTGCGGATAATCCGCAGAAAGGTTCGTTCTGTAAATATGCACAAATCGCATATGGCCGCTGGGCAGGGTTTAGCAACGGATGGGTGTATTGGACTTCAGAAATACTGATTACGGGAAGTCAGCTCACAGCACTTGGCATTTTTACACGGTTTTGGTTTCCAAATGTCCCTTTATGGCTACTCGCAGCGATATTTGCGATTTTAGGTTTAGTGGTTATTTTTATGGGGACAAAGCTATTTGAAAAAGTGGAGGACGTTATGGCAGTGATCAAGGTCCTCGGCATATTCATGTTCATTGTCGTTGCGGCCCTTGCTTTATATGGCATTTTTGGACACCATGGAAATAATCCAACTGTCCCAAAGGATTATCGATCATTTTTTCCGCACGGTCTGACTGGTTTATGGTCAGGGCTTATCTATGCCTTTTATACATTTGGCGGAATAGAAATCATGGGTTTGATGGCTAATAACCTGAAAAAGCCAAAGGAAGGCTCGAAAGCGGGAAAAATCATGCTGCTTCTTCTCGTAATTATTTATGTTGTTTCAGTAGGCTTGGCTGTGATTTTAGTGGATTGGTCTGAATTTAACACAAAAGAAAGTCCCTTTGTTATCGCGTTGCATGATTATAATCTTGCTTTTGTACCACATGTGTTCAATGGGATTTTAATAATTGCCGGCTTCTCCACAATGGTTGCTTCACTCTTTGCCGTAACAGATATGCTCGTTACACTTTCAGAAAATGGGGATGCACCCAAGATGTTTTCAAAAAAACTGAAAAAGGTGAAGGTTTCTTTGCCAGCACTTGCTGTTACGGCAGGAGGACTGGTAGTTTCGATTATTATGTCTCTTATACTTCCTGAAAATATTTACGAACATTTAACAACTGCGGCGGGGCTAATGCTTTTGTATACCTGGATTTTCATTCTCTTTTCATTTAATAAAATTATGGAGCTGAAGACAGGGGACAAAATAAAAAGAATCGCTGGCTTAATCTTTATCCTTCTGGCAATCACAGGAACCCTAATGGCCAAGGACAGCCGGCCTGGTTTTTTTATCAGCATCGGTTTTTTAGTAATAATAGCACTTGCTACGATCATTATGAGAAAAACCGTGTGGCACAAAACCAAGACCACCTAGTATGATTTTTCGATTTACCGCATTAAAGGGGAGTCTGGCCCCATTTTGTTTTTTAAATGAATAATTTGACCGCTTGATATCCGAAGTAGAAGCCAAAGCCAACAAGGGATAATCCGGACAACACCGATATCGCTTTCAGAACACGGGTTGTCAGCAACTTTCGGGCCGTGCTTGCCACGAATGCCATTGCGATATCCCAGCATAAAATTCCAAAGAAAATCGCGAAACTGTAGATCATTAACTGTTGTGGATTATATTTTTCTGCAGCATTAGCTAAAACTGAGCCGAAGATTCCGAGCCAGAAGAGAATGGTAAGCGGGTTAGATATGCTCATAAAGAATCCCGCAAAGAATGATTTGAATAGGGACTCCTTGCTGGACCTTCTTCTTGTATCTAAATTGACAGCACTTACCATGCTTTCAATCCCGGAGTATGTAAGTACAAAAAATCCGAATAGCCATAGGAACGCTTTCATGAAGGGTGTCTCCAAAAAGTGAACCACACCGAAATAAACTAACAACATATAAACCGCATCCGCCAAAGCTGCTCCCCAACCAAGGATCCAAGCGTGCCAGAACCCATTTTTTATGCCCCGGTCAAGCTGTGCAGCATTGATTGGACCTATAGGAGCAGCCAAAGATAATCCAAGAAACATATAACTGATAAAAATACTCATAACATCTTCCCCCAATAGAATGTCCTGCCTGGCTCGTACCATTTTATTCACGTGAGGGCATTTCTACTACAAATTCCCTAAATTCATTGCCAAAAGTGACCAGGGGTTGAAACAGCTGAAAGAAGATGTTATATTAATAGAGCGATGAGCTAAATTGTGTAAGCCGGGAAACACGCAGATTGCAGCGTTTGGATGTGGCCAAACGGTTTTTCGCCTCAATACGCATCAAAGACGCCGGCAATTGCCAGGCGTCTTTTCTATTTCCGTTAAATAAGTCGTTTTACTTCACAACGGCAGACGGTCCTAGTATGATAATACCTTCTAATCACACATACAAAAGAATCCTCTTCAAGTAGAATACTAGAAATACAGTCAGCAAAAGGAGAGAGAAATGAAACTTGTACTTAAAGCAGTCATGCTTGCATTATTAATTGTCCTGTTCTTATTCTTGCTAAGTTATTGGCGTAAGGAATCAGGTGCTGTCAGCAGCAAGGTCAAGATTGAAGAGAAATATTATTCCCCTGAATCGAACGGCAGGGTTACAGGCATCAGTACGAACGATGTTGTATCGGTTGAGCCAAAGTCCTCCGATCATAGTGCTGTTTGCGCCATGAAGTTCAGCAATAATAAGATTCTTACACTCGATTGTGAACGTTATCTGGATTATAGACTAGGGGAAGAGGTTAAAATAAGGTTTCGAGACGGGGAAGTAACGGAAATCCAGAGTGTCGAATAGGCAATATTACTTACATAACACTTTGATTTACATGACGCGTTTCTTCTTACAGTTGATTTTAACAGCAAATAAAATGCCATAAAAACGCGGAAAACATGCTAAACACAACTATTTTAAGTAAGAACGGTATTCTTGTTTATTTGTTTTTCAAACATCCTGCTTATTACACTTGCTATCCGCTAAAATTACTGATAACCTAAAGAAGAATTATTTTTGTTCAATTTTATGAGATTGTTATCTGTACAAGCATGGTACATCTTCAAGGATTTTGAGCAAGGATAGTAATACAATGTGCTTTATATGCACTAGGAGGCAACAAATATGGAACAAGGTAAAGTTAAATGGTTTAACGCAGAAAAGGGATTTGGATTCATCGAGCGCGAAGGCGGAGATGACGTATTCGTACATTTCTCAGCTATCCAAGGAGAAGGTTTCAAATCTCTTGATGAAGGTCAAGAAGTTTCTTTTGAAGTAGAACAAGGTCAACGCGGACCACAAGCTTCTAACGTTGTAAAACTTTAATCTAGACCACATACATAAAAAGCAGGCTCCCAGTTGAGCCTGCTTTTTAACTGGATCCGGAAGGCCGGCAAATATTAAATGCTTGATGATAAGGTACATGATAAAAAATGGATTACGTAATCCTGGGGTTAATTCCATTTGATTTAGGGCAAACTTCTTAAAAACATTAAGGGGTTAAAATATGAGATGCTCTATTTGCAAGAGGCATAAAGAAATTGTACATTCTTCCGAAATGTATTATTGCCATGACTGCTGGTCTGTGCTTTGCACTCCGCTTCCTATATTAACAAGCCTGGGACAGCACTACATACATTCAGCCGACGATGTTGATGAATATGGGATCAGTTGAAAGCGGATTCAAAAATAAATGTTTACGCAAGCCTACCATTGCGGTGGGCTAACTTTTTTTATCGAAAAATAGGAAAGGCGTACTTCATCAACAAAAGTGAATTGAATAATTGCGGAACAGTAAGTTATCAAGGTTCTTGGTAAATTTATTTATATTTTTAGAGGATAAACAAATATGTTATCGCAATGTTTGCAGTGCTTGGTAATGATGGCGGAAGCGAAACTGATGTAATGCCTTTTCTCAAGTACTTGGCGTATTCATCGTTGCCATTTTATGTTGGTCCATCTTGACTTTCAAAGTCAGCACTTTCAGAACTAAAATAATTATGTATCTGCCAGCAATATATAAAATTTCGGGAATGCTGATTATCCTTCTTGCTCTCATGTCTTATTTTAATAGTAGACAATTAGGGCCTGCTGGATAGGAAGATATTCCATTATTGCCGTTTAACAATGCAAATTCCTTTAGCCATTTATCAGTTAAAATGTCTAATGCCTTTAGCAAGAAACATTTCACGTTTTTTTCTTTCGGCCTGGAACCTTATCCAACTTAAGAATGAATGAATCGTCCGCTCAGTTTAACTTAGTTTTCCAAAGCTTACTATCTTGACAAGTCAGCTGTTTCAAAGGATAATATCAAACAAATTATTAAATTGAAAACGGTAAGGGATTATTAAATCTAGGGAACGTGATAGAGAATGGAACCCGCAGGCTGGAAGGTTCCTCACGGAAAGCAGATTGAACCTGCCCTATTATGCTGCTTATGAAAACATAAGCCGTTTTTCCCTCGTTACGGGTATAAAGTGGATGCTTTCTCGCATCAATAAAGGTGGTACCGCGGAACGACTCTTCCGTCCTTTTCAAGGGCAGAAGAGTCGTTTTTTATTTTATACAGAAAGGTACGAATTCTATGAAAAAACAGCGGATTGTCGTCAAAATTGGCAGCAGTTCTTTAACGAACGATTCAGGGATATTATCACAGCAGAAAATGCGCGATCATGTAGAGGCACTTGCCTTTTTAAAACAACAAGGCCATGAGGTAATACTTATCTCTTCTGGAGCTGTAGCGGCCGGATTTGGTTCGCTTGGCTATCCTGGCCGTCCAATAACAGTAGCCGGCAAACAAGCATCAGCGGCGGTTGGCCAGGGTCTTCTTATGCAAGGCTATATATCACTTTTTAAAGAATTCAATATTATCCCTGCACAAATGCTTTTGACACGTGAGGATTTTTATAGTCACGAACGTTTTCGCAATCTTTATTCTGCGATGACAGAGCTGCTTGACAGGGGCGTATTGCCCATCATTAATGAGAACGATTCAGTATCCATTGAAGAGCTGACATTCGGAGATAATGACATGCTTTCAGCTCTTGTGAGCGGATTTTTACATGCCAATGCACTTATTGTTCTCACAGATATTAATGGACTATATGATGGCAACCCAAAAGTATCAAAAGAAGCAAAAAAATATCATTTTATACCCGATGTGACAGATGAACTTTTAGGTGTCGCTGCTGACAGCGGTTCTGCGGTAGGGACAGGCGGAATGAAGTCAAA
The DNA here is from genome assembly GCF_046237635.1 of Peribacillus sedimenti. Taxonomy (NCBI): domain Bacteria; kingdom Bacillati; phylum Bacillota; class Bacilli; order Caryophanales; family Bacillaceae; genus Peribacillus; species Peribacillus sedimenti. The sequence goes on from NZ_CP143547.1 coordinate 2,371,890, forward strand.
ACTGTTAGCGGCAAAAAAGGCACTTTCACTTGGTGTTTCAGTTTTCGTCGGCAAAGGCGAGGGCAAGACGAAACTGGCCGATATTTTAGAGGGAAAAGGCGACGGGACATATATTGGCGGTCCATTCCAAACACAGATGCAGATGAAGAAGCAGTGGATTGCCCATCATTCACAGGTTTCAGGTATCATCGAGATTGATGCAGGTGCTGAAAAAGCTGTTATTCAACAAGGAAAAAGCCTCCTCCCTGTCGGCATTAAACAAATAATTGGTGTATTCAACGCGTTGGATGTCGTAGAAGTGCGCAACCAGAAAGGCCATACAATCGGAAAAGGGCAAATTTATTATTCTTCTGAAAACTTACTAAAAGCAAAAGGCTTACCTAGTGACCAGGCAAAATGTTATTCAATCAATCAACGTGCTGAAGTCATTCATAGAAATAACTGGGTTACCATGTTTAAGGAGAGGGTTGTGTAATGAGTGAACTATTGGAAAAAGCAAAGAAACTAAGAGTGGCAGCCAAAACTTTGGGAATGCTTACTGCGGAGGAAAAAAATGAAGCCCTGGCTAAAATCGCGGATAATCTCCTAAACGAAAAAGAGTGGATTCTGCAAGAAAACGCCAAGGATATTCAGCGCGGGAAGGAAAGCGGCTTCTCGCCTGCCCTTCTGGATCGATTGCTATTAAATGAAGAAAGACTGGCACAGATTGCAGATGGAATTCATCAGCTAATTAAGCTTGAAGATCCTATTGGAGATACAATCGAAACCTGGGAAAGACCAAATGGATTGCAGATCCATATTATGCGCGTTCCTCTAGGCGTAATAGGAATGGTATATGAAGCGCGCCCGAATGTAACGGTGGATGCCGGAAGCCTTTGTTTAAAAGCAGGAAATGCAGTACTTTTAAGAGGAAGTTCCTCTGCCATCCATTCGAATAAAGCACTTGTTCAAGTGATGCGTAAAGCACTTGAAGGTTCCGCTATTCCGGCAGATGCTGTTCAACTTCTAGAGGATACAAGCCGTGAAACAGCTTCAGAAATGTTTAAGCTGAATAAATATCTCGATGTACTCATTCCACGCGGCGGAGCGGGCCTTATACAAACGGTCATTCAGAACGCGACTGTTCCAGTACTGGAAACTGGGGTTGGCAATTGCCATATTTATGTTGATGTGTCAGCGAAAAAGGAAATGGCCATCGATATCGTTATAAACGCAAAAACACAGCGGCCTTCTGTTTGTAACGCTGCTGAGACGGTACTAATTCATGAAAACTGGCCATACGTTTCAGACTTGATTCATGCTCTTCATGATAGAGGAGTTGAGCTGCGCGGCGTCGATGCGTTATCTTCTGCATACTCGTTTATAACACCAGCAACCGAAGAAGACTGGCATATGGAGTACTTAGCTCCAATATTGGCTGTAAAGCTTGTGAGAGGTGTAGCAGAAGCGGTAGAACATATTGATATATATGGAACAAAGCATTCAGAAGCGATAATTAGTGAGACAGGAGAAAATGTCCAACAATTTTTCCAAACTGTTGATGCAGCAGTACTTTATCATAATGCTTCCACTCGTTTTACCGATGGCGAACAATTCGGATATGGTGCTGAGATTGGAATTAGTACCCAAAAGCTTCATGCACGCGGACCGATGGGGCTTAGGGCCATTACAACCACCAAAGCCATCGTGATGGGAACAGGGCAAATTCGTTCATAGATATTTATCTCTTTGTGTTTTGTTTAGGTCTTTAGTTTCTTTTCTCGGTGAACCCTGCCTACAAAAAGTTACATGAAAGCATAGAACACGGTCATGCTATGAAGAATATTGTTGACGCCTTTATATAAATCGTGATATAAAGCATAAATATAGTAAATATTTTGACTAATGAGCAGAGTTGAGAAAGGGAGTATTACAATTATGGAGCATCACAGCAAAATTATAGACTGTACAATTCGAGATGGGGGACTTGTCAACAATTGGGATTTCAGCGTTGAATTTGTTCAGGACTTATATAATGGTCTGAGTGAAGCTGGCGTGGAATACATGGAAGTTGGATACAAGAATTCTGCCAGGCTTCTAAATGTGTCCGAGCCTAACCCGTGGAGATTCCTTGACGATAATTTTCTAAAAGAAATTATTCCTGAAAAAAAATTCACGAAGCTATCTGCATTGGTGGATATTGGCCGGGTGGACCCGAATGATATCCTTCCCCGTGAGGAAAGTGTTCTTGATATGATTCGCGTGGCCTGCTATATCCGTGAAGTGGACAAAGGCTTAGAGCTGGTACAAATGTTCCATGACTTAGGGTATGAGACATCTCTTAATATAATGGCTTTGTCTAGTGTGCCGGAACACCAGCTTATTAAAGCGTTCGAAATGGTGAAACAAAGTCCTGTAGATGTAGTTTATATTGTGGACTCCTTCGGAAGCTTGGATCCTGCAGAAATTGAGCATCAAGTAAAGAAGTTTCGTGCGATGATCCCTGATAAGCAGCTTGGAATCCATACACATAATAACATGCAGCTGGCTTTTGCCAATACATTGGCTGCATATCAAAATGGTGTCACTTTCTTGGATTCGTCCGTGTACGGTATGGGGCGTGCTGCGGGTAATTGTAACACAGAGCTTCTCGTCAGCTATATTCAAAAACCGAGCTATGAGCTTAAGCCGGTTCTTGGAGTGATTGAAAAGCATATGCTTGAAATGCGTCAAAAGTGGGAATGGGGATATATTATTCCTTATATGATTTCCGGTGTACTCAACGAACACCCGCGTGTCGCCATGGCATATCGTGACAGTGCGGATCGGGATAAATTTGTAGAATTCTACGATAAGGTCACGACACCTGAAGCGACTTTAGCCTCGGCGTCGAAGTAGGTTGGAAAAGCTACACATTCTGTCTGTTAGGAATGAACGATATACGGACAGCAATCTCCAGACACCATAGCAATTTTAGAAAAAAGGGCCATAGTTGGTCCTTTTTCTATTTTGTATGATTTTACTCTGTGCGAAAGGTCAGAACTAAATCTGGTGAAAATGAAGACCGATCGTATGTAAGAATGGATTACTGCTGATACTGTATGTGCATTCTTATGTAACAATTATTGTATTTGGAGAGAGTCCTGCTGAACTGCATTAGAAATTTCGTTTTGAGTCAAGATGGTTCTTCTATACATGTGGACAGTAAAATAAATGTGTCTATAGGTTTTTCGAGAAGAAGCGAATTTTTTTCTTTACTTCAGGCCCCTTTTTGTATAAAAATAGTTACATCGTCTATTGCAGATAATAAGAGCAATGGAGATTACATTGAAATATAGTTAAGGCGGGTTAATCATGGAAAACACTCAATATAGAGTTCTACTGTATTATCAGTACGTAACAATAGAAGATCCTGAACGTTTTACAAAGGAACATTCGAGATTCTGCAAAGACTTGGGCTTAAAAGGAAGAATATTAGTATCCAAAGAGGGTATCAATGGCACTGTTTCCGGTACTTTCGAGCAAACTGAAAAATATATGGAGCATATGAAACAAGACCCCCGTTTTGCGGATATGGTATTTAAAATCGATGAAGCAAAAGAGCATGCTTTTAAAAAGATGCATGTCCGACATCGGCCGGAGCTTGTGACGCTTGGCCTCGAAGAAGACGTAAATCCTCTTGAAACAACAGGAAAGTATCTGGAGCCAAAGGAATTCTTTGAAAAGTTGCAGGATCCTGATACAGTTGTCATTGATGCGCGGAATGACTATGAATATGAGATAGGTCACTTCCGTGGAGCGATAAAACCGGACATTAAAGCGTTCCGTGAATTGCCTGAATGGATTCGAAACAATAAGGAAAAACTGGAAGGCAAGAAAATCCTGACTTATTGCACAGGTGGTATACGTTGTGAAAAATTCTCTGGCTGGCTAGTCGAGGAAGGTTTTGAGGATGTTTCACAATTGCATGGCGGCATCGTAACATACGGAAAGGACCCAGAGGTTAAAGGCCAATTATGGGACGGAAAATGTTATGTTTTCGATGACAGAATCAGTGTTCCAATCAATCAGATAGAAGATGTAATTGTAGGAAGAGATTATTTTACAAACGAGCCCTGTGACCGCTACGTAAACTGTGCGAATCCTGAATGTGATAAACGGATCATTTGTTCAGAAGAGAATGAGCATCGCTATTTGCGTAGCTGCAGCCATGAGTGCAGAGTACATCCGGATAATTTGTATGTAAAAGAGTATGGATTATCAAAAGAAGAAGTTCTGGAACGTATAAAGCAAATAGAAGACCATACACAGCTGGCATAATATAGGAAAATGAAAAACGACAGTCCCCCGAACTGTCGTTTTTCATTTTCTTATGTATAACTCTCTTTCTAATGGAGTTTTTACGCCAGGTATACCATCTTTCATTAATACCATTTACCAAGTAAATATAAAACATGCTGATCCATTCTGGTTCAATTCTTCTTTTCGCAGTCTGCCATAATGTCTGCCTGCTTCTTTCGAGATGCCATTCCCTACAGCAAATTCACTTCTCCTTTTCAGTGAAATGTTTTCCTGCGTGCATATCGGGTAGAAATATATTGAATCACTTCATAATAGAGGAGGAATAAAACATGGCAGATAACCATAAAAATAATGGCAGCAATGATGAGCGTGACCAGTATTTTAAAGAACGCGCTGGCACTGATGATGCGCGGTTCCATGTAGTTCCGCATGACGAAGAAGGATGGGCTGTTAAAACTGAAGGAAAGGATGAGCCAGACTTTACGACCGGCTCAAAGTCAAAAGCTGTAGAAGAAGCCAAACGGATGGCTGAAGAGGCTGGAACAATGGCGATCATCCACAATGAAGACGGCAAGATAGAAGATCAAGTAAATTATCAGGAGTAATAAATCACAGATAAAGAGTACTTATGAAACAACCCTTTGCTTGAATCAAAGGGTTGTTTACGTTGCAATGGATCCTTCTTTTACACTCCCGTATAGCGTAAACCTGAAAATACAAAAAGAGAAAAACTACTCAAAAATGAGGTTGAAATTATGAAAAATAGAAATGATAAGAGTAAGTCTTTTGTTAGGAGGTAATAAACTATGGATAAGGAAAAAAACAACCAGACAATTCAGTACAACAATCAAGGAGATGTTATGCAGCCAAAAGGCAAGGAAGCTGAGTTTGATTCTAAACGCGGCATCATGGATGAAAAAAATCCAGATGATTTCGATATCATGGAGTAATTGGCGGGCTTTTGCCCGTCTTATTTGTTATTCAATTATGAGTACAATATGTGATCTTAAGCAGCGGTTAAGCTTTTTCATGTCTCTATCTTATACTCCTATCATACAATATCGTTATAGCTGAATTTAACCTCAAAAAGTAATTTTTCAGCTATATGTTCCCACAATAAAAGGTGACAGACACTAAGACAATTTCCAAAGACACTGGCATTTTTGGACTCTGATCAGCCAATTCGGTATTGACAGCTATAGGTATGGAAAGTTTATTTGCAGCCAGCCTGTAAGCTTATGAATAGCAATTTAAGTAATGTCCGGCGATTTATGACGGGCTTTTTGTTGCATTTCACTGAAAAAGGAATACAATAAGATTTGAGATTTTGAAAAGAAAGAGGACTGCGATGATTACTTTAAAAAGTGAACGTGAGATAGAAAAAATGCATAATGCAGGCAAACTTTTGGCAGCATGCCATAGAGAAATTGCGACGATGATTAAACCAGGTATTACAACTGATGAGATAGATAAGTTTGTGGAAGACTTTCTTGAGAAGCACGGGGCAACTCCGGAACAAAAAGGATATCATGGCTATAAATATGCAACATGTGCATCTGTGAACGATGAAATATGTCACGGGTTTCCAACTGATAAGCCTTTAAAAAACGGTGATGTTGTAACAATCGACATGGTCGTAAATCTGAACGGCGGTCTTGCGGATTCTGCCTGGACTTATGCTGTCGGCGAGGTATCCGAGGAAGTTCAACACTTATTGGATGTGACTAAGAACTCATTATATAAAGGCATTGAAGCAGCCCAGGTTGGGAATCGCCTTGGAGACATCGGGCATGCCATCCAGTCCTATGTAGAAGGTGAGAACTATTCGGTAGTCCGAGACTTTACCGGCCATGGAATTGGCAAGACGATGCATGAAGAGCCTACCGTGCTCCACTATGGCAAACCTGGAAAGGGAACACGGTTAAAAGAAGGAATGACAATAACAATCGAACCAATGGTCAATGCTGGAACATGGCATTCAAAGATGGACCCTAATGGCTGGACAGCAAGGACGGTCGATGGAAAGCTATCCGCCCAATATGAACATACAATCGTAATTACGAAGGATGGACCAATCATATTAACCGAGCAGTGAAATTTAAAAAGCACCTGGATTATAGAATCCAGGTGCTTTTCTATGTTGTTAATTCAAGAACTGAACAGCTACTTTTTCGTTTGCTACCTTGCCCAGACTTCTTTGAAATGAAATAACTTAAGAAACAAATGATTAAACCATTCTATCCGTCTCAAAAATAGCATTTTTATTATTTCAATACATACCTCGCAAGAATATTTTTCAAACTATACAATCCTATCAAGATTAAAAATGTTTAATAGTTTCAGTAAAAGGAAAAAAGGCCTAAAAGCTACCTTGTTCAGCTTTAGGAAGGATAATCGTTTGCCGGTATAGAACAAATATTCTATAAAGTAAAATATGTAATTTAAGAGGGGGGAGTACATAAAAATGAAGAAAAGCAATCACCAAACTGTGTCTCTAGAGTCAGTTGGGATCAGCCAAAGAGAATTTTTAACGATGTACTTGCTGCATACACTTACAGAAAAGCCAAATTATCCAACTGCAATCCATCAGCAATTGAAATCGCTGTTTAGCGGAAAAGTCCACAGCTATGATTATTTATGTAAAACAGCCAATAATTTGGTGGAGAGCAAGCATCTTGAATTATACACAAAAAAAGGGAGAAACTATTATAAAATTACAGAAAAAGGAACCGAGCTGCTTACATGGTACCAGGAGAATTTCCGGGATAAACTCTCAGAGGTAAAGCTTGTAATTGACCGGTTTGTGTTTGGCCTTACAGGGACAGGAGACAATCCAAAAGTCGAACATGATCTCCCAGAGGAATATAGGTCCTATTTTTCCAAGCTGGTTTCTGTAAAGGATCTGGTCCGGTATGTTACATTAAAAATGGGCTTTGACGGGAAAAGGTTTTATATGGGTGAAGTCGGTGACTTATTAAAGGAAAACTTCGGATGGATTGCCAGCAATGGGTATTTGTATGACTTAGCACATGAAATGGAAGAAAAAGGCCTGCTTGTCGGACGATGGGAAGGAGAAAAAAGGACAAAACGCTTTTTAAAGATCACCGAAGAGGGCCGATACCATTACAAACAAATTGCCGATTCTGCCGCCTATCAGGTAAGGGAAATCCAAAAATACATTAATAGTGTACTATCTTTTCTGGGAGAAAAAGTACATTTGAAAAATTAGAGGATGATTTTATGGTAGACAGGTACAAAAATCTAGATGATATCAGCAATATTAAATCATTCAAGGATATGATGCGCTGGAATAAGGAGAGGCGAAGTAAGAAGAAAGATTTGACAGCTCAAATACCCCAGACGAATAATAAACAAACAGCAGAACTTCAGGTCAATAAGAATAAAACTACCATTACATGGGTGGGGCATTCCACTTTTCTCATTCAGATCGCAGGCTTTAATATACTGACCGATCCGGTCTGGGCGAATTGGATGGGGGTGCAAAAAAGGCTGACACCACCAGGCATTTCTATAGAAGAGCTGCCTGATATAGATATAGTCTGTATCTCGCATGGGCATTATGATCATTTGGACTTCCCTTCCATTAAAAAATTAAAGGGTACTCCATCCTTTTATGTGCCAGCAGGGCTGGGTGGGTTATTCAGAAAGAAAGGGTATCGGGATGTCACGGAAGCCAAATGGTGGGAAAGTTTTAGCTATAAGGGCTTAGAAATATCCTTTGTACCGGCACAGCACTGGACCCGGCGAAGCTTATTGGATACGAATACATCTCATTGGGGCGGCTGGGTACTGCATGATAATTCTACTGCAAAAACCATATATTTTGTTGGGGATACAGGCTATTTTCGCGGATTTAAAGAAATAGCAAATAGGTATACCATTGATTATGTGTTGATGCCTATTGGAGCATATGAACCAGAATGGTTCATGGCCGATTCTCATATTAACCCCGAGGATTCTATTAAAGCATTTCTGGAATTGAAGGGAAAGCACTTCGTTCCTATGCATTACGGGGCATATAGACTTGCAGATGATACCGGACCAGAAGCCTTAGAAAGGCTGAATACGGAATGGAAGCGATTGGGGCTTCCTGATGATCAGTTGAAGACTCTTGCCATTGGAGAGACGATCTGGGATTTGTCTTAGTATTTCCTGCCTTTCACCCCACGAGCTTTGTTATGGCTCAGGGTGGGTATACATATCTTGAGGAATAAGAACCATTCTTATTAACCGAAAGGCAGGTCGGCTGTTATGAATACAAATAAAAAAGAAGAATTGGCAACTCTGTTTTCTTATATTAAAAGCAAAGTTGATAAACTGCCTATTTCTCAGGCGAAAAAAAATCAAATGCTTGAAGAAGTCTTAGACTTAAAGAAAATGACCGTGGATTCTAGAGAACCAAGGATAGCTTTAGTGGGCAGGCGCGGAGCGGGCAAGTCGTCACTAATCAATGCCCTTTTTGGTAAAAAGGAACAGTTTGTGAGTCCGGTTCAGTCAGGTACCGGTATGGGAAGATGGCTCTGGTATCCCAATGAGACCGATAAAAAGGTAAAGCTGTTAGATTCCAGAGGGCTTGGAGAAAGTGAACAACCGATTGAAGCTTACAAAACATCTTTTGCATTGGATGAAGTAAAGCGAGCTTTCACACTCGAGCGTCCTGATGTGTTTTTATTTTTAATAAAAGCCAAAGAAGCAGACGCACGCATTGAAGAAGATCTGAGAGACCTGAAAAATTTAAGGGAAATGGTTAAATCAATTTATGATTATGAGGTTCCCGTTATATGTATTATCACTCAGGTGGACGAGTTGGATCCGCCACACTACAAGCAGGTTCCTTTGGATGCTCATCCCAAGAAAAAAATCAATATCGACAAATCGGCCGAATTGATGAAAAGACGTTTTGTGGAAGCTAAAATTCCTTTGCTAACCATTTTACCCGTCAGTTCTTATATAGAATTCGATGAGGATGGTAATATCGAGTATGATATGCGCTGGAATATAGATTCCCTGTCGAACTATCTTATTGAGGCCTTACCCAGGCAAGCTCAACTAAGGATGGCAAGAGCGTTACAAATAATGGCAGTCAAAAAAAGATATGCATTTACATTAGTTTCTGTTTTTGCTGGAATCGCCGGCTTTATCGGCACTGAGCCGATTCCTATAGCGGATTTCCCTGTTTTGACGGCCATTCAAGGGATCATGATTATGATCATTGCCTATATTGCAGATAGAGAAGTCTCTACAAAGGCTGCAGGGGAGTTTATCACAGCATTGGGAGTAAATGTCGGCGTGGCTCTCGTTGTCAGGGAAGGAGTACGAGCTGTCGTGAAGCTTATTCCTGCTGCTGGGAATGCCGTTTCAGGTGCAGTTGCAGGAGCTGTTACGTTCGGCATAGGACAGGCAGCAATTTCCTTTTATATAGAGGGCAAGGATTTGGAGCAGGCGAAAGAAATACTGAAAAAAACAAACAAAGAATTTAAAGCAAAACGAAGCCGTAACAATTCGGATCATGAATAATAAAAACATTTCTTATTCAACAAGAACAGCAAAATTTCTTTTCTTTGAAAGGATGAATTTGATTGCCCTTCTATCAATCTCAAGAACAGCAAATATATATTGATAAGCTTGGACAAGCGATAGAAAATTTTTCTGAACGAGCCAAGAAGCTGGATTGGACTCAGGAATTTCCGTTTGAAAATATAGAGGACCTTAAAAAGATAGGGTACAATACGTTGACACTCTCACAAAAGTATGGAGGCCAGGGTGCTTCCTTGTACGATTACCTTCTGTCACAGGAGCGTATTGCCCGGGAATGCGGTTCTACAGCACTTGCTATTGGATGGCATAATGGAATTGTACTTGAGCTTGTGGAAAATCCAATCTGGGAAAAGGATGCAATGGATGAATTTTTCAATGAGGTATCCAAAGGGGCACTAGTGAATCGTGCCGCAACCGAGCCTCAGACAGGAAGTCCCACACGTGGAGGCCGACCGACCACGACAGCCGCAAAAAAAGGGGATAACTGGGTGATAAACGGAAGAAAGACATTCACTACACTTTCTCCTGTATTAGATATTTTTATTGTTAGTGCATGGGTGCCTGAAGATGAAACAATTGGATGGTTTCTTATCCATAAAGATACACCCGGACTAAGAATTGAAGAAACATGGAACATGGTTGCTATGCAAAATACTGGAAGTCATGACATCGTGCTGGAAAATTGTAAGATTCCGAGCAAGTACTATGTTGAAAAGCAAACAAAGAAACAATCGGCGTGGCTTTTACATATCCCGGCATGTTACCTCGGCATAGCGATTGCGGCCCGGGATTACGCCATTTCGTTTGCTAAAAGCTATGCACCAAACAGTATTGCAGGAGGAACCATCAGAGACCTGCCAAATGTACAAAAGCTTATCGGCGAAATTGAATTGGAAGTAAACAGTTCCAGACATTTTCTCTATTCGGTAGCAGAAAAATGGGATCGATATCCAGAAGTCCGTAATGATCTCACTGCACAATTAGGAGCAGTAAAAGTAGCCGTCACCAATAGCGCGTTACGAATAGTCGATAAGGCCATGAGAGTCGTAGGTGCCCAAAGTCTGCACAGAGACAATCCTTTACAGCGTTATTATCGAGATGTTCGTGCAGGACTTCACAATCCACCGATGGAGGATGGAGCCATTGCAATGCTAGCAAGATCAGTGTTATTTGACTGATATTCAAATTGCGAAGGAAAATATAAACAAAAAGGGGGAAGGGCAATAGCCTTTCTTCCTTTTTGTTTATATCTACTGTTGCACATTAATATAAATATGAATTTTTGCGATCGAGACATTGCAGGTTGATCGATTTACAATGGTAAAGACGAAAAGATTGTCATAGTTTACATAATACAGGGGGAAAAAGGAAGACTATACAATAAGCTAACTGATAGTAAAACAGATAAACTGCTGATTGTTTGATATAAACAAACTATTGCTGAATCAAATTGCAAGCTGTTGCAGTCAAAAAAAGTCCATCGAAATACACTGGATTTAATTTTTGCGAACCGAATTAATTTAATTGATAATACTGACAAAAAGGTAAACAATTAGCTAAAGCTGTAGATTACAAAGCTGTATATTATGAAATTTTTTATTTTGTCTCATTAAATAAAGTAATCTTAGGTTTTGAGATAAAATTAGCTATTTTTGAATTACTTCCTATAATATATATTATGTAAACTAACTTTTTTCTCCGTAATCTCGGGCTTATCCCCTCTAGTGCCTATAATATCAATTGTTAGGCACTTCCACACTCAAGTTCCTTGACGTGATGTTTATATTTTCCATTTTTATCCTCCGAATCACAACAAAAAACCCCAATCTCAATAACACTACTAACGCACATCTGTTGGCGATAGCAATGCTATATAGATTGGGGTTTTCCCTTGTTTATATTATTAAGTTATTAATTTCTAAAATATATATCTATATTAACATTATTTTCTTGGCTAATGATTCATCGGAAATGGCGATAAATATCCCGGGTTCTTTTTCTTCAATTCCTGCATTGCGAATCTTATTATTAAGATTTAGCAATATCATCAATAGATAAACCTGAATTTAATGTTTCTAATACTTCTGCTACAGTTGATTGTTTTGTAAGTGTATAATTCATTTTTTCTTTTTCCATTTTTGGGCTTCCTTTCAAATTATTATTATTAAAGATTATGTTTGAAATATTATAGCTTTAGGAATTGCCCATTTTAATACAAAAATGAAAAAAGTATATTTAAGGAGAAAAATAAGTAAAAACTAAAACTAAGATTAGGCATACCTTTTCTTTAGGTCATATTTAGTGCAACTCCACTGAAAATTTTAATTAGATCGGGTTAAAGTTTAGACGTTTTAGCATATCCATTCTCATCCTTTGCCTTTGTTTATGGAGTTTCAACGGACATAGTTTTCTATGTCCGTTAGGGGTGTCCGTTGAACGGATAGGCTATAATGGCTCTCAAGCCTTGATGTTATCAGCTATTAATGGATTTAGGAATTAAAAAATACAGCCCGACTATATATAGTTTCAAGTACAAAGAATTACAGGTTTTATATAAACCTAAAAAAAAATAAGCATTCTCAGTTTGTAACAACTTCGAATGCTTTTGCAGGTTCACATTCATCTTGTTATTTGAACGAATGGGATTTCTTCTCTTATTTCATTGTCTTCTATTACATATATATAAACAAACAGCTCGATACTCAAATAATCTTCGAGTTTTATATTCCGGATTAGATCAGTTAATGAATCTGTTACAATAATAAAACGCGTATCATCCTTTGTTCCTTCACTAGTAAAATCAACAAGACCTAAAGCATTTCTCTTTTGGATATTGAGTCGTCCATTTCTGTATTCATATTCCCTTATGAAACACATCATCTGGGATCACTCTTCCTGTCTGTTCTGCAGGCCCTAGGACCAGTTGAGCAATTCGTTTGATTGGTTGTAATTGTATGCTGCGTTCTCGTTTAATGTCATCTAATCGCTCAGGGCTTCGTTCTTCTAGGTCTTCAATTTGAGTGTAAGTTTGATTAATTAAAGCACTGTTTTTGTTATCGATATTATTCTGCTCATATTGAAGGAGGCGACTTTGCAGGTTCGTCATTTGGTCATCGAAAGATTTACGTAAGTACACACTCTTTTTATTAACATAATCATCTCTCTTCATTTGAACCCTTTGCAACAGTCTCCGTGCTTGCATAATGGCCTCTCTCTTGGGGATGTATCGTCTAAGCCATCAGTGTCTATTACTTCAAATGTATCAGTAAATAAGCAGTATGGATCGATCTGAATCCAGTTATCTGATTCACGCTTACCTAATAAATGAGAGAACGATCTAATTCTCCTCCTGTACCGTCTACTATACTAACTTGATCTAATTCAATAATAATTCTTTCATTAACATCTGCTTTAACACGGCTAACAGGAATTGCCACTTGCTGAGCTTCATAAGAAATAGGGTGAATAGTTTGAGTTAATAATATTACAACTTATTAGTCTGATTCGAATATTTCTTTAATTCCCACAATTACCTTTAGATCCAGACCAGTTGCTTGTGCAATTTCTTCATATGATTTTTTCGCAATTAGCATTTTAATAACCGCTACTGTATCATCCTGAACTTTTACTATTACTCTCGGTAATCCGGAAATCATAATATATTCCCTTTCCTATTATTATTTATTTTCAATCACCAATCAGTATTTGAAGTATTAAAATTAATATTTATGCAACGCGAATGTAATGTTACTTTATTAAAAGCTATAATAACCTTCAATGAAAACAAGTTTAAAAGCTCATAAAGATTAAGTAACTTTAACCAAGTGTCAATGATAACCCTATTCCCTCTATATTTTGAATCTAAAATGATTTACAAATTAAATTAATGGCTAATTTCCGAACCTCTGAGCCGTTATCTTAAAAAGCTTTTTGTTTGTTCGCCAGTTTGTTCACCCTCAGTTAAAACGCTAATTCCTAATTATGACTTAAATATCTATTCCCACCTACTTTATAATCAACAGTAAAATTGATGAAAAATGGCATGTATTCATTAATTCAAGCATTCAATAAATACATTAAATTAAAAAGAGAGAGATTTGCATACACTATTTAGGTCTAACATTAAGATGAACATTCATACAAATATGAATTCTTCACAGAGGACCGGTGAAAACAGTGTTTGAAATTGATGGTGAAATATTCGAAACTTACGATTTTATGGACATAGACCAAGAGATGTATTGTGGTTATGTTTACGTAACCATTAATCAAATTAATGGCAAAAAGTATATTGGACGACATACCAGATGGATAAAGAAATATGTCGGTTCAGGAATTCGCCTTAGACAAGCCATCAATAAATATGGAATAGAAAACTTCGAAACATACATAATTGACTTAGCTATTTATAAAAACGAGTTGAAAGTTAAGGAAGAATTTTATATCACTTACTTCAAAGCTCACGAAAGAGACGATTGGTACAACATTTCCAAAGTATCAAGTGGAGGTAATACTTTAGCTGGTTATACACCTGAAGAAATGCATGAATTCAGACGGAAAATTTCTAACGCATTTAAAAATATGCCTAAAAAGAAAAGAGAGGATTGGTTGAAAAACGTTAGAGCTAATCATAAAGCACTTAAAGGTAAAGAAAATGGAATGTTTGGTTCAGCCAGATTCGGTGAAAAAAATCCGATGTATGGAAAGAGACATACCGAGGAATCCAAGAGGAAAAATTCAGAATCCAATAAAGGTAATGAATTTTTTCAAAATTGTTTTTCCTTTCACTAGCCAAAGTAACAAATCACTACAGTAACACATTGCCCTGATAACCATTCAATGGCATATAACTCACCTCTTTGTGGTGAGTTATAAACAACAAAGGTCTTATTCTTATAATTTTATACCAACCCTTAATCGCCTTGTGATAATTTCTCCCATTCTAATTCTGCTTTCTGTGCTTCAGTAAATACAGGTTCAAGGCCGTTAAGAATTTGTTCTATGTGTTCAATCATTATGTTAAGCCACTTGACTTCATGTTCAATTATCATTTTGGAAGAGCCTAAGATTAATAACCTCTCAGAGCGATTTAGTCGGTTTTCAACCATACGCAAAGATTTTGTTTGCACATCGTTCGTTTTATCTAGATTGTGAATAGTGCTAAGGCAATGTTTAATAGAACTTACTTGTTGAATTTGTTCTTCACAAGTACCGTTTTCTTCAACAAGCTGCTTTAGGTTTGTACCATAATTTTTCAATTTAAATAATTCACTTTTTTGATCAATATTCATAAAACCTCTCCTTATTTATTAAGTTAGCTATATTTTAAAAAATCCCAACAGCATAATGTACTGTTGGGATAAATACTTGTATTATTTAGTTTTTCTTAAAATCCAAAGTATACTGTGTACATGATTTTTTTATTGATATATCAAGGCTGGAAAAAGACAAGCAGAAGGTTTAAACAAGTCTAGAAAGCCTAATAAAAAGACTACAGGTATTTCAATTAGATCAGTTCAGGGAATGATACATTCAGCTAAATATATTAGTCTGAAAGTCCATAATAGTAATATTACTAATAACCAGATAAGTTCTGGACAAATTCTACAAAAAGAGTGTGATATAGGAATTATCGTACTCTAAATCTTATTTAGTTACTTTATCTACAAATAATCAAATAAATAACTAGATTCCAACGATTTGTTCCATTTTCACTTCTTCTACGATATTATGTTGGTTTACTACATAAACATATACCGATCCATTTAATTCTTGGTAATCATTTAATTCCCATTGTTGTGAAAGTAACTCTATAGACGGTGTTAATAAAATAAATCGTGTATTACCCTCTGGTTCTTCACTCGTGAAATCGACTAAGCCAAATGCATTCTTAACACGGATGTTTAATCGTCCATTTTGATATTCATACTCTTTTACAACTTCTATGAGATCTTTTGAAATAACACGTGCTGCACTTACACTTGGTTGTACATGCAGTTGGGTAATCGGCTTAATGGATTGTAACTGAATACTTCTTTCTCTCTCAATATTTTCAAGTCGATCTTTACTACGTTCCTCCAAATCTTCAATTTGAGTATAGGTTTGGTTAATTAATGCGCTGTTTTTATTATTTAAGTTATCACTTAGAAAATTAGTTACTCTTTCCTGTAGAGCTTGCATTTGTTCATCAAATGAACGACGTAAGTAAGTACTCTTTCGGTTTAAATAATCATCGCGTTGCATTTGTACAGATTGAAGTATTTTTTTCGCTTGAAGAATAGATTCTTTTTTAAATGATTTATCTTCTGTACCCACTGTATTGATTAATTCAAAGTGCTTTTGGAATAGGAAATACGGATCTACTTGAATGAACTCCCCGGTTTCCCTTTTAGCTAATAACAGTAATTCTTGTTCCAACTCTCGGCCTGTACCATCAACTACACTAATACGGCTAATTTCTAATGTTAAAGGTTCACTAACATATGTTTTTACTGTACAAATTGGTAAAGCCACCTGTTGCAACTCTTGACTAGCTAATTCCATCGCTAACTTTTTTAACGGATGGTCATTCTGTAATATAGATAACTGTTCTGTTTGTTTATCTGATCTTAATGTAAACCGTAATGATTCATCAGTTCTTAAAGAATATTTTCGCTTCTTAATTAGTTCACGAATATTTTTAGGAAAACGATCAATTCGAACTGTATTGCCCTCGTTTGAGATATGTACTTTAATACGTGTTTCCTGAAACTGTTTTACTACAAACTCACCATAGACTCGCGACGGCATACTGCTAATTGAAATTTCATGATAAGCACGTCTTGCACCCGGTAAATCAAAACTGGAATCATCTAAGCGTTCTTGTTTAGCTAATTCTAATAATCGTTCATGTTCTTCAGATAATGTTTTTTCCATTTGTGCAATTAGCTCATCTAAATTTTCACGGCCACTAATGGCTTCCTCCATTAAGTGAGATAAATCGATATTGTTTTCTTCTAGTACTTCACCAATAAAATCATAGACCTGATCTTGCCCCAAATCTGTGCGCATTTGTTCCATCTTATCAAGGAGACGTATCAGTACATCTCCTTCACGTGTATTTTTCGCAACAAGATTAAAGACAAATACTTCATTCTTTTGTCCAATTCGGTGAATACGTCCCATACGCTGTTCTAAACGATTAGGATTCCACGGAATATCGTAGTTAATCATTTGATTACAGAATTGAAGGTTGATAGATTCTCCCCCGGCATCTGTAGCAAGCATAATCTGTAGATCATTTCGGAATCGCTCCACTTGTTCACGACGTTGATCCATCGAAAAACTCCCGATGATTTTTGTGACTTCAGGGACATGCTGTAGGAGCTTTCGTTCAAGGTAATATAAAGTATCTTTTGATTCCGTAAAAATAAGAATCTTTTCTCCTTTATATAACAATCCATCTTCACCAAATAAGGTTTCTTCAAGTTCTAAATATTTCCGTTCAATATCTTGATTTACGAGCATCTCTGCTTTACGCACTAGTCCATCAAGAATCTCTATTTCTAACTTTAGTTCCTCTATATCAATAACATCGGTTTCCCCTTCAACTAAAGTCTCTATTTCTTCCTGCTCTTCTATTGATAGTTCGTCGTATTCAAATTGCTCAATGGATTTATTGGCCGTTACCTCAGTCTCTAATAATTCTTGTAACTTTTCTTTACGTCGTTTAAGGGATAAATAAATAGCATCTAATGACGAACTTAGGCGACGTTGTAAAATCATCATCGCAAATGCTACGTTTGGTTTATTATTTTGTTTTGCTCGATTGAAATGTTCGCGTGCATAGGAAGTTACTTCTTCATAAAGGTCACGTTCGCCATAACTTAAATCAAAGGTAATTGTCGTTGTTGTTCTTTTCGGGAATAACGGTGTTCCATCAAAATTTTTCATTGTCTCCTTTAAACGACGAATAACAAACGGATTACTCTTTTCATATATAGAATCACCTGTATTTAATCGAGAAAAAATATCATGGTCTACCAAACTCATTAAATGCCGAAAATTTTCTTTATCTCCTTTATGCGGTGTTGCAGTTAGTAATAAGCAATGCTCTGTGTGACGAAGTAAACTCTCCCCAAGCTGGTAGATTTTCGTACGATTCACTTTACGTTTCTTGACTCCATGCGTATATGCTGCCATTTTATGCGCTTCATCGACGATTACTAAATCAAACTGTGCATTTAAAATATATGCTTTAATTTCTTCACGTGAAGCCCAATAAATTGATGCAATTACTTTATCATGTGATTCAAATGGGTTCACTTCACTTGAGCTATTTAATAAACTTCGATTTATTATCGTAAACTCTTCCCCAAATTTATCTTTTACCTCTTCCTGCCATTGTTTCAATACTAAAGGGGGAACTAAAATTAATATACGCTCTGCAGCTTGTCTGGCAATTAACTCACGAATTAACATACCAGACATAATTGTTTTCCCTGCTCCGGGATCATCCGCTAATAAATATCGCACTTGAGGTGACTGTAACATGCGGCTATACACAGCTTCTATTTGGTGTGGTAGTGGGATAATCTTTTTGTTTCCTCGCGCACGTGACTTCGAAAATTTATCCTCTGTCTTTAAAATGTAATATTGTAAATAATGTTGGAATCTATCAGAATTAAAGGAACTTTCCTCTTCTTGAATGTTCTCTAATTGACCTAGCTGTCCCCTATCTAAATACTGTTCATAGTATTTATTAGTTTTACGCCCAATTGATTCAACTAAATATAGATCATCATCAATTTCTTCAAAATGCTTTATTTCAACAATTTCCGGCCAGAAAGAGCCTTTAATAATCTCTCCTACTTTTAACAATTCAGGATCCCCCTCAAATAATTACGATCAATCAACTTAATTTAAATTATATAGCAATAACCCAGATACTGTTAGAAGAAAATAAGAGACAAAAAAATAAAGAACTATGTAAAATAGTTCCCTAGCTTCATTAGTAAAGCGCATTATACATATGAATCGTAAATTCTGTCTCGCGATATGGTATGACTTTATCGTCGTCCACGGTTAGCATTTTCAACTCACAAGTTTGCCCTGTTGGATAATAGTTTTCTACAAGGTTAAATATAAGTTGCTCCGTACGTTCATGGTTTTCACCAACCAAATTAAACGTCCATTCAACTTGGTTCGAAATTCGCTCACCATTCAGGTAAAACGCAGCTCGAATTGTACGTGCCATATATTCTTGTGAAATACTTTGTTCTTGATATATCGGCACTTGGATACGGAAACCTGTGATTACACGTTTTGGCATGGCCACACAGATTTCAACAGGAGCCGCTTGTGAAGTACGACGATAATCAATTAGTGGCACAATGACTTCTTGAGGTGTTGCACCGCCGTGTACAAACTGTAATCCACCACCGCCAATAAAACGGTTTACTCCTTTAGCTATCACTTTTTCAATACCTTCTAATGTTGAAAAACCATCTGGTACATTAATAGCCCCATCATCTGTTAGTAGTTTATGACCAACAGCAAAGCGACGATTCGAATCAATAATGTCACCTTTAACACTCACTACTTTAATATCATTTTCAATTTTTGGATACTGATAAAGGAATCCGTGATCTGCTGTTATAAAAATTCGTTTTGCTTGCCATTTAGATAACCGATCAACAGCAGTTGATAATTCTTTTATTGCTCGTTCCGCAGCTATATAAGTATCTCGTTCCGATTTTGCAGAATCACCTGCTGCATCGATTACATCATGATATAAGTAAACGAGACGTTTTCCTTTTAAATTTTCATCTACTGTCGCTCTTGACCAATCTAATAAATCAGTTAAACGATAGGCAATTGCTTCTGGATGAGCTGCTTGTAGAATTTTAGTGCGATTTGCTAATCCATTTGTAGGTTCATCATCTGCTAATACTGTTCCATTTTCAGTAATCGCTAATACTTTATGCGGTAATAATGAAGCCATACCCAATTGTGTATATGTTGGCATATTCGCAACTAACGGACTGATAGAGGCAACTCCATTCGAACGTAAATTTAACCGAGATACTAATTCTGCCCCTACTTCATATCGTACTGCATCCGAAATTATCACAAATACGCGTGTTGATTCTTTATCAAGAATGGGCTGAACAACTTCTTTATAAAATTTAACCTGTTTCGGCAACTTCCCTACTTCTGCATTTTCTAAAAGATAATTGGTCTCTTGGGCTATCTTCAACAAGTACTTATTTTCATACCAGTTTGTTAATTGCTCAGCTAGTTCTTCAAGCATTTCTTTATTTTCTAATTGCATAAACCCTGTCATAAAGCGTCTATAAGCTTGATCAATTAAGTAAAGTTCACTTGTGTATTGGACGTATAAAGCCTCACGAGTATCATATTGTTTCAAGTACATTTTATACTTTGTCAAATCAACTGCATCTATCATTACATTTAACACGCTTCGGATTCGTTCATTTCGTTTCGCCCAATGCATCTTCAAACGTTTATTCAAAATTTCTTTCCAAGCATCAAAATTGGATGTTTGATGAAGAAGTTCCGTTATTAACTTGTTTATCAATAAATAATCTATAGCAGGGAAAGTTGAAACATCAGCAAATTGTTCTATAGGACGTTCACGCAACACATCTACAATCGAAAAATTTTGTTCGATTTCCTTCATATAATTTTCTATGACTTCTACATCGGTTTCTTTTGTATGTAGCCAATCATCAATAAATAAAGCACATACATTTCCACGAGTTGTTTCATATTTCTTTTGTAATGACTTTTCTTCCAATTGGGCATGACGTTGGAAATGAGCATATAATACATTCTCCATTAAATACTGCAAGGTCAAATCATTTGAATGCAAACCAAAATATTTCGAAATATGCTCCCACATACGATTCGTGCTAAACCGTTTTGATATGGCTTTATATACTTCATTTGTTTCTTCTTGTAAGCCACGCAACAATAAATGGCGAGTAATCTCTTCCATATTTGTAATGGATGCGCCTGTAAGAACAGCTAACATAGCATACTCTATATCACGTTCGCTAGCATTTGGCGGTACTACTTTCTTTAACTTATGTTTACGCTCCGCACTCTTAAAAAAGTCTCCATATTCCTTAATCAAAGGTCTAAAAATGGCATCACTTACCTGCAACTGCTCTGCAAGTAAAGCATTCGTATCAGCTTTAAACTCTGTACCGTAAAGCTCCATATCCAGTAAAAAGTTGTCTTCTATCGCTGGTTTTGCAAAATCAGCATATAATAAAAAAGAATCCTTTTTCTTTTCCAACTCGATTTCTAATTTAAGCGTAAAGAAATTATTACGTGTTAATTGGCGGATTTGAATTGGTTGTTCTGCTAGTGTTTCTTCTAAATCAGAAACAGTATATTCTCCATGCTCGTCATACCAAAAAATAACCGTGCGCGGCTTATTTTTTTTATATAGCTCGTCATCTATTCGCTCTTTTAACAGATCAATGACATTCATTGTGTCACCTCATTATGAATATTTGCTAATATATTTTATTATACCTTAATAAGAAACAAGCCTCCTTGCAATGTAAGAAGGCCCTGATTATTTATTTAATCTTCGCTAATACACCTTTACCACCACGATAGAACTTCTCATAGTTCACATTTACACCATAGTCTAGATCAATTTCAATCTCTTCGTTAGCTATTTCAGATAAACGTTTATCAAACTCTCTTAGCTCATCCATTTTCTTTTCAAAAGAAGTTTTTTCTGCTGTTAGCTTTTTCTTCTCACTTGCTGATAAGTTTGGATTCACTAAACGATTATCTAAATCAGTAATTTCATTTTGATACTTGGCTTGAATTTCTTGCAATTGCTCAAAACGAATCGTAGCCATCGTATCTTGCTGATAACGATGCATATAAATCATCGTACGTAATCCCTTTTGTCTACCAGAATCCACCAACCAATAAAATGGACACTTTTGATATATCTTACAATGATCTGCAAAAAACTCATCCAAGAAATAACGACGCAAACGTGTCTCCGCATCTTCACCTTTTTTAATCTCAAGAGCTTCTGCTAACCAATGAATATTTTCATCAACTGTTTCTTGAGAGAATGCAACAGAAAGAAATTCACGTAAACGAAGGATGATATCGTTTTCGAAATAGGCTAATTCAGTAAATTGGACTATACCGTTTTTGTTTGGTATGAATGATTTATAAACACCTTCATCCCATTTCCCACCTGCATAAGCTAACCCTTCCGAATCTAGGTTATATCTACCAACCAAACACCCTATAAAGTAAGATAAGAAGCTTTTTGTTTCCCTTAATATATCAGCTTTATGAATTGAAATATCTTTATCATCGACATCAGGTATTAACTCATCTTGTAAACTGTAAACATCAATGAAAATACGGTTTAGTTCTTCCTCATTGGATTTCAGTTGATAAAATTGTGATTCAGTAAATTGTGACCACTTTTCAAACGCATCTTCAAGAGTAATTGCTAGTTCATTCAATAAAGGATGCTTCTTATAATCCCATGATGTTTCAAAAGAATCCCAATTAGATTTGGATATTGTAATATTCTTATTAACTATTTCTTCTACATTCAAAAAATATCGACTTTCTTCTATATAGGGCATATTTAAAACATCTTTTATATTATTATTAAGAGTTGGATTTAATGCACGTAGTAATGTTTGTGCTACTTTTGTGTTCAAAAACCCTAAAACATACTTAATTTTACTATCGTCATTAAATAATATTGTTGCAGCAGCTTTATTAAAGGTTAAGTTACAGTCAAGAAACCTTACCCCAAAATTTGGGTTGGTAGATACTAATGACCATGTCACTCCATTTCTAAACAAAATATTATCTTTGGGAAATCGAGAAATTTTATCTTTTTTATAATGATTTATAGACTCCTTTTTCCAACTTACTACTTTATCGATATTTCCATACCATCTTCTAAATTCGCCGCCTTTAGCGTGTAAAACCCAATCAGATTTAGGAGATATTTTTGGAGCCTCTACTTCCCATAAAAACCTTAAATATTTATCATTATTTCCGGTTAGAATTTGTCCATCTGAAAATGCTATATTACTTATTAGATTATTTTTGAATGTGTTCATTATCTTAGTACTCAGCCAATATACAATAGGACTACTTGGTATATTCTTAAAATTATCTTGATTGAATGTATATCGATAAGGAACCGATGAACTATTTACAGCTTTTAGAGCATGTAATTTTTTATTTTCTGCAATTTTCTGATCTACTAATCTTTGATAAATACCATTTGTGTTTCTTATTAATGGAGTTCGTAAAACAAAAGTTGTTGTTTGAACAACTTCTCCGCCTATTTCTTCAAAAGCTCTCGGACCTAGATGTAACATAGTATCGATAAATTTAGTGAGTATAATTTTCTCTCTTAATTTTTCAAAACTCGATAAAAACATCCATGAATGTTGATTAATTGCTGCATAAAATCCATTGGATTTTAAATAAAAATCTACTTCCATAAATACAGCAAATAAATCTGCTTTAGAATCAGGATAATATTTCTTTAGAAAGTCCCCTAATTCTTTACTCATACTACCTGAACCCATATATGGTGGATTCATTACCAATACATCATATTCATTTCGCATGATTTTCGTTTGCTGAACTAAAGCAGGCAATACTTCTTTTGCGATATCATGCTGCTCCCCATAGAATAAATCTTCTGCAGGATGATTTTGAATATGTTCAAGACGTTTCTTGATAAATGTAATATCCCGTACTGTAATATTGATTAAAGAACCATAAATTTTCGCATTTTCATATTGATTAAAGAAGGCTTTTACTTGGTTATATCGATCACCCTTTTCTTCCTGAGCAATATACGCTATGACGCTATCTGAGATATGATTGGTTTCTCGAATTGAAGCTAAATTCAGCTGAATCCCTTCCCTTTCAACACTACGCAAGAATCGACGGGAATAGGTAGCAGCTTTCATGACGACTGCAAATGCTGCTAATTGATATGCGCGGTCATCAATATCTAATCCATATAAATTGTTTTCTATGATTAATCGTGGAATGTCACGTTCTGGATATCCACACTTTTCATAAATCTGATGGAATAATTCAAATGCATAAACTAAAATATGTCCACTTCCCATTGCAGGATCAAGTAGTTTAATATCCTCTACTCTTAATTCTTTATTCACATATGGAGCAATTTTCTCATGGAAATCCTCTTCTTCATGCTTAATGAAGTATTCCCAATTACTGATTAAATCTTCATCTTCTCTATGTGCCTCAGTCCAATAGCGACCAAGTGAGTTCTGTACCATATACTGCACGATCCACTTTGGTGTAAAGAGTTGTGTTGCAAATGGAATTTCTTCTTTTTTATATTTGCTTTTTTGCGCAAATACTCGTCCCTTTTCTTCTGCGATGTAATATTGATACAACCAACCAATCACTTCAATTTCATCAAAACTATTGGTTAATTCATCATTTTGAACAAGTACCTTAATGACTGATTCTGCATCAAGTAAAAATTCTGGCAGTAAAAGCTCCGTATAACCTTGAATTTGTTCAAATAGGAATGGCAAAATACTATTTAATGTATTACATTGTGCAATAAATAACTTGCGATATGCACCTTCTATATCACCTGCATCTAATAATTCACGAATTTCTTCTTGTTTTATTGGTAAATCCATTGTTTCATATTCAAATAAAATATCAGGATCTACTCGTCCAACACTACTTGACAAAACATTTACTTTTTCAGGTAAGTAATCATGTACTTCCATATAACGAATGGCAATAATACGGTTAAACCATGTATAAGAAACCTCTTCAACTAACTGCTTATAACCTTTTTGTTTAAGCTGATTCTTTAATGAGTTGAATGCTGGTTTCATATAAAGGGGATATGGCTTATCATTAATCATTATTTGCCCAAATTGTTCTTGAATTTCTAAATCATTCTTTTCATCAATACCGTACATTAGTGCCTTTGTTTTTACTTGATCGATTAATTGACGACGTGATTGAATGGCAAAATTTTTCAATTCCGTTTTATTCACTTTTTCCACCTCATAACAACAATGGAAGAAAAAGCCCCTTCCAATGCCTACAATTCAATTTTTAATGTATTTTCTTTTAGTTCTTTTAATAACTGAGTTCGTAACTCTTCTAATACAGCATCTAAGTCAGATTGTGTTTCGATGCTTGTATGTGAAATCATGCTTTTAAATTCTCTTGAAGAAATAACTTTTGTTCCTTTTTCACGTACAACCGTGACAGACGGGTCTGGTGTTGGTGGTTTTAATTGTAATAATTCTTTTTCTTTACGTTTTGCTTCTTCTTGAATTGTTTCTGTTACTGTACGCAGTTTCGTCAAATTCATTTGATTCGTTATTAAGCTATTACTATTAAGAATTTCTTGTTGCAACATTTTGAAGTTCTGCATTCTATCATTTATTAGTTCAGTAATGATTTCATTATTTGAATAATAATCTTTTAAATCATCTATCTTTTTCTCTAATTGTGTAATTTGACTTGCAAGACCTTGTTTTTGCTCTGTTACTTCTTCTTGAATTGCTTGATCGAGCTTTTCAATTAAGCTAGGTAATTGCGGAATTTCACTATATGGTGATGCTTTTGTTAAAATGTCGGTTATTTTTTTCTTTAGCAGGTTTACCTTTTCTGATTGAGTGTAACGTAAATCATTTTGTACTTGATTTAAAAACGCTACTGCCTCATCAAAACGTTCAATCGGCGCTTTTAAATAGAAACCAGTTAATTGTTCAATCGTTTCTTGCCAATCGTATAAATCATCTTCGGCATCAATAAATGCCTTTACAAGTTGTTCTGGTTCTCTAATTTGTGTTACTCGAAGTATATCGATTTTTAGAGAATTAATTTTTGTCCCTTCAGGATATGCAAATTCAGAAGATAAAGCTTTCTTTCGACGGTCATCGATCTCGTTTAATGGATCAATAAAATACTTCCCTATTGCAGTTTGAATTGCATTCGCCAACTCTTGATAAGAATCTCCAATATCCATTCGTCCAAATAAATCCTTATATAATCCAGTGAATTCACGGCGCACTTTTGGATCTACTTCAATTTCAGGAATCACACGGATTTTATCTCGCTCTGTTGTTCGAGCAAGTTTATCATAAAATTGAGGTGAAGTCGTTTGTGTGAAGTGTTCATCTGCAATCATTAACTTTACTTTACCGGATTGCATTAATGCTAGGACAATGCCAATTGAATCGTAGTCACTCCAGCCATAAGGGATCTGATTATATTTATCAATAAATTCCTTTAACGATGGTTTCTGATGCATACGAATGAGTTCATCTAAATGGCGTAATACTTCATTATAAGCTTTTACATTACCTGTTTCACCTAGTAAATCATTTGTAATACCTTTCTCAGCTAGGTTTCTCCATTGTTCTTTGAAAGTTTTCATTTGAATTGGTTCATCAATGTATTCTAAATACTTATAAGTATTTTGGATTAACATATCAAAAGCATCCGAAACTTGCTTTTCAAAATTACCTCGGAAGATACGCTCCTGCATTTGAATGAAGAATATTGCTTCTTCACAAGCTTTTCGTAATAATTCTTCTGCCTTTACCTCGTATTCACCAATACTGTCCATTTTCGCATCATAAATACGATGCTGTGCCTGCGTTGTACTTGGATTACGTTTTAAATTCACATAACGACGTATTTGTTCAGAAATACGAATGGCTTCTTCTGCTTCTGCAATTAATTCCTCATTTAAATAAATAACCATTTGTCCTTCTATTGCCTGTAAAGCAGCTTCTGTAATAGTTAACCCACCCGTAATGACTTGCATCGTTAACGGATACTTCATATTCGTTTTTGAATAATTATCAAAGCGTTTATTGTAATCAAATAGCATTACCTTTTGATAGTTATATTTAGCATTTGGATACATTTTCTCAAAAAATGTATCACCCAATCTTTCTTTTATCTTGATAGCATTAACATCAACATTACGAATTTCTTTATTTATTTCTTGCTCTTCATCTGATAAAAATGAATACGTACCATCTGCGTGCTTTTCAATAAACATCGTTTGCTCCAGCCGGTTTAACGATTCTTTAATCAAAAGTTCATTTTTCTCAGTCTGAATACTTTCTAATAACAGTGTTGAAATATTATTTGGTGTTGCTTTAATGTGGTCTATTCCTTTAATCAAATACAATACTTTTAATACATCAACATCATATTCAACAAGACCTTCCGAATTTTTTGCTCGGTTTTCAGCTCTCGAAATTGTCTGAACGATAGCTGATTCTAAATGTTGACGAATTGTTGTATAAAACTCCGCCATTGTTACTAGATTACCTAACTCTACGTGGCCATTATAGATCGCTGCTTCTTGGAAAGCTTTTAATAATGAACGTTCCCCTCTAGAAGCGTAAGAACTTCCTTCACCATGTATACCAATTTTCTCTAAAACAGCTTGCAATAAATCCACTTGATAAGGTACAAATGGATATGTTTCAACAAATTCATTTGTTGAACGATAGCCTGAGCGATATTGTGTTCTATCTTTATCAAAAGAAAGACGATTACGAATTAGTTGCTCATTTGGTTCAAAAATGGACTCTAATGTTTTCGAAGCCGTTTCTGTCTTTTCTAATAATCGGCGTTTTAAAACTTCGTCTGTATCTGAACTCGATAAATTAATCCGTGTTTCAAATCTTCCTTGAATTTTCGAAAAATCTTTTGTATTGGCTGAATTCATATTAGAAACGTCTTTAATCTTTTCCTGAGAAGTAACTGCAATCCATGCTTGTCCCATTGCAGCAGCACCAATTTCTTCTACAGCGTTTTGTAAATCAAGCATAAGGTTATTATCTGTACCGATGTATTGACCAACTTCATCAATTAAAAAGATTAAGCGATAATCGGAGCCTTTAGATTTACAATATTGTGCAACAAGCTCACCTAACTGAACAGCTGAAATCGAAAATTCCTTCTGTGCTGATTTTACTAGGAAATCCGCCGTTTCTTTTTCATAGCCAATTTCACAAAGTGCAGCAATAATTTTTGCATATCTCAAGCGGAATTTAGTACGGAAATCTTGCCATTTTTCGTTATGCAACTCTTCAATTTTCGAACAAAAAGCATCATATTTTTGGTCACTAGCTAGTTGTCGTTCGAAATCCGCTACCCATAGCGTATTGGAATAACCTAAATGTTCATTAAAAATACGTAAGATGATTTCGATAATACTTTCTTTCGTACCACGTGCTGCACTGGCTCCTGCTTCAGAACCAACATTAAATAACAATGCATCTGAGGGTTTTGATTCTATTCGAGACATTGTATCTAAAAGTGCGGTATCAGAAACTTTATCTTTAAAGTATTCAAATGGCGTTTTTTTTCCGACTTTCTTACCATCCAATAAGTAAGATAAAATTTTAAGGAAATGTGATTTACCGGAACCGAAGAAACCAGAAATCCACACACCCACATTTTTCGTCGGTGTTGAATACGCCTTCTCATAATTTTTATAAAATCCTTTTAAGCTATCTAAAATTTCTGCTGTCACAACGTATTCTACTAACTCGGTTTGAATTGTATCTTCATCAATTTGACCTGCTTGTACAACACCATTGATCGGTCGGTCAATTTTCTTCTCAAAAATCTCTTGAATAATCATTGTTCCTACTCCTTATGAAATCCTTGTAATTTGGTATTCATCTTCATGTCGAAATTTGTTAAATAGACGTAAATCTACTCCTGAAAAATACCCCGGATAAAATAATATAAGCGGTGTTCTAAATGCATGGTTAGATAGTTTTTTAAGTAAATGACTGGAGCGAATAAATGGATGTACTGTTCCTACACCTGTTATAAAAATCAATTCCACGGTATCCGCTTTTTCAATGAATGCGTTCACCAACAAATCTTGATCTTCTAAAACAGTTTGAATAGCTTGAGATAGTTCCACATAGCCTTCTTCTTCAGCAATAACGATTAATTCTTCTAAATCATCTTCAAACAAGCTAATAAGAAATTCAAAAAGATTGATTTCTTTTATATTTAATGTTGTCCGCTTTAATAATCCTTCAACATATATACGTACTGTTAATTCATCTTCAGCCGGATAATCAAAAACAAAATGTGGAATTTCACTGCCAATCCCTTTTGGTGTCGTAAACCCTTCTTCATTTATACGTTCTTCCAATTGTTCTAATCGTTTATATATGGTCACTCTTAACCACCTGCCTTTAATGTTATTAATGCCTTTAACAAAACGTCCTGTTCTTCAGCATACTGTTTAAGAGCTTGACTCACATGTAAAGGAGAGACTTTGTACTCCTTTTCTACTAATTCAATCATACTACTTTCTCTGTAAAATAATAGAAGAGTACTGTTGATTTTCTTTTTTGTAGCTATATGCCAATTTGCGATTTTCTCTGATTGTTGTTCCTTTTCTTCCATGTAAAAATTCATATCTGAAACCTGTAAAGTTCCATTCTTATGTTGATATCGATAAACAATCAATTCATAGAAATTTTCGTAGGCAAATCGATAACATGTAAGAAAGCTATATAATAATAGCACTTTTTGATCAGAATTGGTGCCATTGAAATAGTATTTAGATAATGTTGGATATAATGTCTTTGCTCTGCGATAAACCATTTGAAACCTTTTACTAATAGCCGACTCACTTCTTAACAAAAAAACATTATCCTCAATTACTTTACTTCTAATTTCTATGCGGCTAAAACCTTTGTGAAGTTGTTCTAAAACATATTCAATTTCCTTTTGGAACCATCCTTCGCTCGTAAAACCAGCTGAATATTCCATTAAAAATCCCTCGTTTCAAAATCACTATGAAAACGTATCAATAAATTCCATTTTTTATGAATTGACTTATTATTTTATAAGCAAATTAAGCGGAAGTTCTCACTTCTCAACTTTTTTATATTAAATTTGTTTACTCCTGTACAATGGTACTTTATATAAGTTCCTTTTCTATAATTTTCTCTGCCCGTTTTTTCTTGTTAGCTCGTACAAGCGTAGATACTGAAATACCTGTCATATCTTCAATTTGCTTATACGAATGTTTTTCTAGTAAAGATAAGGCATGATTAATTTGCTGCTTTGAGTATTTTTTTGGCCTTCCCTCTCGGAAATCAGGATTCTGCTTGGCCAACATTTTTCCTTCTTGGGTTCGTTCTACAATCATATCTCTTTCAAACTCAGCAAAGGCTGAAAAAATCGTAAAAATTAGACGACCGGTTGGTGTATTTTCAATAATGCCCATATTTAGTACATGAACTTTAATATTCCTATTAAATAAATCTTTAATGATTTCTAGAGCATCCTGTGTACTTCTGGCAAAACGATCTAGCTTCGTAACAACCAACGTATCTCCTTCTTGTAAAATGTCTATCAATTTCCGGAATTCAGGTCTCTTTTTATTTATCCCCATATATTTTTCTGAAAATATTTTGTTACACTTCTCTTTCTTCAACTGCTGGAGTTGAACTTGTAAATCTTGATGAATCGTACTCACCCTTGCATAACCATACTTCAAGGAAAATCACCTCTTTTCGCCTATTTGCGAGATGCACTTATGAACATAAGTATTGATTAAGCTTGATAACCCCATTTTACTGTACTAACATAACATGTTCAATACTTTGAAGTTATGACCAATCTAAATATATTAATCTTCTTTTTATCATCCGTTATATAATGTGAAAAACGGACATACAATTTTTAGGTAAATTATGACGTTTAAATAAGAAGGGGGACGGAAAAGTGAACAGAAAAAACAATAGAAGCAGCAAAGGAAACACTATGACCGAAAATCAATATTTAAAGATGTTGAAAAACATCACGGAAGAACCTCTAAGAAAACTAAAAGAAGAGGGAGAGAAGGATCATTATGATTATGTTTTGGAGAACGGACTTCGGGATTTTGACGAATATCCAGTTACATACACTTTGTTTGATTGTCTAACTTCCAGTGGATTCTGCTTATGTGGGTCTAAGATGCAATTCAAGCATTGTTGCGAGCAAAGAGCCAAAGTATTAGTAGAAGATCTCTTACAAGCTAAATATGCTGGATCAATAGAAACAACCAAAAATCCTGAAAAGCTGCCAATGAGCTTTCATCTCTCACCTATTTTTGAACTTGAAGTAACATTAACAGAGCAGGATACAATTCTATTAAAAGAAATTATCCGGACACACCCAATAGTTGTAGATCATCTGTATCTTATCAGTGCCAAGAAGTTAGCAAAGGCTAGCTCAGAAAGTCCGTATGCACGGTATCATTACGACCTTATGGTTAGTTTCGAAGAAAATACCCCCTTCAATTTTCAAAAAGGAATTAAAGATGATACACCGTTAAATGAAACAGAGAAAGAACGGTATGTGTATGGGAAAACAGCTGTGCCTTCTCATCGACATACAATGCGGAAAGATAGTGTAAAAATCTTATCTACTCATCAATTTGTCCTACAGTAGAGAGCTAATAGATAAAATATGTTCTATATACTAGTCCTTGTGTCTCTTTATCTTGTTTCATACATAAAATAGAAATCAACTGTTATTAGTCCAAAAAAATTGTCGTAAATTCGAATTATTAATCATTAACAAAAGATCTTATAATACAGGTGTTGTATGCATTTTAGTCATTCTATATCGTAAAGGAAATGAAATTTTACAGAGACAATCATCAATCAAAAAAGATTACGACTAACTAGACATAAATAAAAAGAGAGTGCGATAATGGTAAATTTCGCACTCTACTTCTTTAAATACGATTTAAAATCTAGTGGGTATTTTTATTGAATGATTACATTTCCCACAAATAAAAGAACGATTATCTTTACTACTTTTGTTCATACAGTTATTACCACATTTAGGACAAATATCTCCATGCCTGTAAGAATTACTTTCTCGTGGTCCACTGCCACATGTAATACAAAGATAGAATCCATCTTTTTGTATTTTACTTTCACGGCTGTCAATTAAAGAATTACATCCCCAACAATGGTTTAAATAGACATTCTGATCATGATGAAATCCATAGGTGCATGAAGCAATTGTCATACTATACGCAGCGAGATTCTTGGAATATTCAAAATTATTTTTCATAATTTGATTACAAGTAGTACACTTTAGTCTTGCTCGAATTTCATTTATTCGATTTATCCATCCTGCTAAGCGATTGACATATTGATGAGGTTGCTTTAAACCTGTAATAACTGGTGTTATTTGACAATAATTAAGGTACTCAAGTAACGACCAATCCTCCCAGTTGTTCTGTAAATCAGAATAAATTTGAGCACTATTCTTTCTATTTATTGTCCAATCATTTGTTATCTGTTGTTTGGTTGAATTTCTATAACCAAAAGAAAAATCATGAATTGTATAGTGGTTACACTCGACTGTTGAACAAGATCCTCTTGTCCTTGGACAATAAGCTCTATCCCCTTTTTTAATGCCATTACTAACTTGTTCTTGTGTTAACCAAGGCTTTCCCTCGCAATATGTTACAACCGCTTGATAACAACTAGGCAATAACCTTAAAATATTGATTGGGCCAGTAGTGTTAATAGCTTGGGATAAAATATCCTTTTGAATATAGTCGTGAGCCGTATTAAATACTTTAATCTTTTTATTTTCGTCTTGATGTTTTCCCCATAGCAATAATAGTAAAGCTTTAATCTGTAATTCCTTCTCCGACTCGCCCATTTTAATTAAACTGTCAAAATCCAGAGTTTTACCTTCCTTTGCTACTCGGTATAAGGATAAAACTCTTGCATATTTAGTAAATATTCTCCAGACATGTAATGGAGACTCTAAGAATTCATTCCAAAGCAAGTCAACTTGGCTCTTAGGCGGTAGATAAGCTATAAACGGTTTTTGCTTTTGATAAATTTCTGGGATGCTCTCAACAAAGTACCTTTTAGAATTAAAGCTTTGTTCCTCTGACAGCCACTTCTTTAATAGATTTATATTCTCTTCTGTAATTTGTATTGAATCAAGTAATGGAAGCTTTACGTTTTTTGGTGCATGTAACCAAAGCGGCTCTTTTTTCAACAAATGTTCCGGTACTAAACGCCACATAAAATCTGAAATAAAGCTATATTTCGTCAATACTCTTTGTAACTCTTCTAATAAATTCTTCTCAAGTTCTGGATAATTTTCTATTAATTTGACTAAGATTGGAATGTATGTTTGTTCCCTGTTTGATAGAGCATTCAAAATTTCCGGATTGTTCTTATAAACTTTTAAAGGGATTTCTTCCCAATTGTTCAATCCCGTTTCTTTTATGGATTGAATAAACTTTTCTTTCACTTGAGGTATTAAAGGACTATCTTGTGTCTTATAAAAATTAATACATCTCAACTTTGCTTGCTCAAGAGATACATACTGTTTAAGGTTTTTATAATGATTTAGAAACATCTTATCGTTTAAATAATTTAAAACGATATCTCTGTCTTTTGAATCCGTTAAAGTTTGAAGTCTTTTAATGATAAAAGGTAGTATTTCTTGATTATCTATTTTTTTTATATACTGCGGCATTGAATATTCCCATACCCAATTTAATGGATGCAGCGATAATTTATAAAGTGTATCTATATCTTCTTCTAAACTTAGCAATGTTACATTTTGTGCTTCTTCTTTACCTTTATGACTACCTATTTCAAAAGTTACTGCTACCCCTTCGTAAATACTTTTTAAGTCACAAAGTAATTGATTTTTATGAAGATATAAATCTGTAGATTGTTGTCTTGAAATAAAACCATACTGCAATTTTTTACCTAATGAATTTTCCCCGCCAAACCACTTTATTTTTCCTATTTCTCTCATCTAAAGCCATTCCCTTACAAAATTATCTAGGTACAACATTCAGTCTGATTGTTATTAACTATAAAACATGGAAAGTGCTTGAATTGCTCCTGTATTACCTTGTTTTGCTGCTGCTCGCCACCATTTTAACGCTAATCGTTGATTTTCAGGTACACCTCGCTCGTTAATATAGGATAGTCCTAAATTAAATTGCGCTTCTGAATTTCCTTTCTCAGCAGCAATATTAAACCATTTAACTGCTTCTTTATAATTTGTTGTACACCCAGTCCCAGTAGCGTAAAGAGATCCTAAAAGGCTTTGTGCATTCATATTATCCTTTTCCGCTTCCTTGACTAAAATATTAAAAGCCCTTCTAGGATCTCTTTTTGTTCCTATCCCTCTAATTAAACAATCTGCTAAGCTTATCTTTCCGTCTGTATCTCCATTATCAGTAGCTAATGAGAAATATTTAAAGGCCTTGTCACCATTTTTTTTCACTCCTACACCTTCAAAATACATAGTTCCTAATATATATTGCGCAGAAGCGATTTCTTGCATTGCAGCTTTCTCCATATAGGCGAATGCTTTATTTAAGTCCTTTTCCACATTAATTCCAAATCTATATAAAAGTGAAAGAACTATTTGACAATTACCGTTATTATCTGTATCAGCCATGAATTTTATATAATCAATTTGGGTATCATTCATTGTTTCAAGTGTTAACCCCTCTGTATCGGTTAACTCTAAATATTTATTTAAAATATTTAACATAGGATCGGGTCTTATCTCTGCCTTATTGTTTTTCGCATTTTGTTTTTCAACCTTTTTCTTATTACTCTTTTCTTTTTCCCATACTATGGCACGTAATGCACTAACAGACTGATCATCTCCAAGGTCAGCAGCAATTTGAAAATACTTTTGTGCTTTATCTAGATTTGCATCTGCTCCTTTACCGTGAAAATAAATAGACCCTAAGTTATATAAAGCATAAATATTTTTTTGCTCAGCTGCTTTCTCATAAAATTCAATTGCCTTTTCTTGATTTTCTTCTACACCCTGTCCCATTTGATACATGTATGCTATATTTGCTAATGCATCTGCATCTCCTGATTTTTCGAATAATTCAAAGGCTTTTTTGTAATCTTTTTCGACTCCTTGTCCTTCTCTATACATAATTCCTAGAAGACTTTGAGATGATGTATCGCCTTTATCTGCAGCACGGCTTAACCAATAAATTGATTTTTCATAATCAACAGCGAACCCTGACTTATCATTTTTATAGCAAATCCCAATAGTATGTTCTGCCGCTGTAAAACCTCCTTCTGCTGATAAAATTAACCATTCCTCTGCCTTTTTTATATTTTTTTCAACGATAATACCGTTATTAAATAAATTAAATAAAGAAAACCGGGAACTAAGGTCGCCCCGTTTAGCCTGCTGGTATAATTCCACAAACATACTTTGTTCTTCAGGAGTCGAATTTAACCGAAATGAAAAGTCAACTTTTCCTATACAACACTTTTTAAATTTTTCTCCACTACCACAAGGACATGGTTGATTCTTACTTGGTATACCACTAGCAAGATTGAGAAGAAATTGTTTTTCTTCTTCATCCTTTGATCTTTGTACAATGATTTTTATTTGTCTTTCATAAGATTCCGTGCTTTCCTCGGATAACAAATTATTAGAGGAATCTACAAAATATTTAAGTTTATGCTCTTTAAAAACTTCAAGTGGAACATCTGCTAATTTACTACGATCTTGAGTTAACAAAAAGCTTTGCAGGTTATTAAAATATATATCAATCTTTGGCATATCCTTATAATATTCTTTCCATAAAGGGAGAAGACGCTTAGCAGCTTCAAAGTCATGGATATTTGATAAGTCTGTAAAGGAAATCAAGCTGTGAGAAAATTCATCTAAAAACCGGTTTTCATCAAATCCTCTCTCTTTTAAGATTGCTACTCTCGTTTCTTTTGCTTTATTTAGGAATGAAAAATCCTTTGTAAATTCCTCCTTTTTTTCTTCCTCAAATCCCTCCCTTTCAATTCTTAGAAGCCAATAATAAACAAGTACCATCTGCCCAATTTCAACCTTATACAACTTAAAGAGGGTTACATTTAATCTTTCGAGAAAATGAAGCCTTGTTACTTCATCTTTTTCCATTAAAAATAATTCATAATATAAAAACATTCTTAGATTCAATGGTAAGAAGCTGATTTCTCTGGACATAATGCTTCTAAAACGTCCAATATAATAAGAAGCTACTTGATTTGATATCAGATTTTGTAAGTTTTTTGTTGTGCCAATATCAGAAAGTCGGTCAGTTTCTGACATAATATTTGAAAGTTCCGTTAGAATAAAGTTATAAAAAACTTCTTTTTTCTGATTATATAATTCTTTAAGATTCTCATCTTTTTTGTGGAGATTAGTTGCTGCCACAAACAAATAAGGTGAAAATTTGAGTAGTTCACTTTCTTTAGACGATATTTTAGAATATAGTAATCCTTTTTTAAATTTCTCTTGTCCTTTTAAATTCTCTTGCAAACTTTTATAAGCATTTATCTTTTCAAATAGCTTTTCAACATTAAACATTTTCTTTTTCTCCCTCTATAAGCATGTTAGTCAAATCATCAAGTATTAAGTCTATGTTCATTTTAGTAGTATGAAAAAGCTTTTCTCTGTATTGACTTTTAACTTGGTAATAAACAGAATGTTTTGATTGCGATGTGGAAAAAACTATATAATCTACCGCTTCCTGACTGAATTTGTTATTGAAATTTTCTAAAGAAGAGAATACTCGCAGATTTTTTAATTGATAGTACTCTTTTGCTTTTTGTTCTTGCTCATTTTGTTTTCCATCACCAATAAAAATAACAATACTTTTATTTACAATAGTTAACCGTTTTTGTAAACTAATGTCAGATTCCAATATTTTTTCCACTTTACTCCATTCTTGTCTAATTCTTTGCAGCTCAGTTCTTGTTTGATTTTCTTGTGCTTTGGACAGCTGAAGTAAAGAAATTTCCCTTTCCATTCTTTCATGTGATTCCAATAGCGACAAATACTCATTTTCCGGAATAGTACAAAGTTGAACTTCATTAAAGAAGTTTTTATTATTATGTGCATTTCCAGTTATGATGTTGTAGAACCATGCAACAGAGGTATCATAGTTATTATGGTCAACTTTTATAGCCTTCCCCTTTTCGATATGTGAATAGTTTTGATGAAACCAAGGTAGTAGGTATTCCAATAGCTCAATAGCATTTTTTTTGTCATTACTGAATAAATTAATTAATTGTTCTACGTAAGTTTCTGTTGAATATGTTAAATCGAACTCTATAAGTTTATTGTATTTACCTATCAAATCTGTTTCTAAGCTTTTTTCAATTAAATCCTTCAAATGTTTTTTATCCCATGTCAATTTCATTATCGAATAAATAAGTGACAAGTCCATCCTTCACACCTCAAATTGCAAATAATACACTAACATCCAGATTGTCAGTATGTTAATTTTGTATCTTGTCCTATGTGGGTATCTTTTCCTATTTTATCGGTACAAATTGCTATTATCTTTAACGACTACCATAAATCACTGAAATAAAAAAAGCCTATTCAAAAATATGAACAAGCTATCTTCCTATCAAGAATATAGTTTTGTAATTCGCTAAGTCTTTTTGACTCCTGTTCCATTTCTAGATTCTCTACTTCCTTTCTTATAATACTTCAATTAAAATCAGAGTATATTTAACTATAAGAGAAGAAGATATAAGAATTGGAGTTATGGCAGATAATTTTAGATACAATAGTGTTTCTTATAAATGACAAATATTTTATCTTAATAATAATCTGCCAATCTAGATAAGTCGTAATTCCATTCATTAATGGCATTGGCATACTTAATTTCTCCGTCTTGTTGTAATTTCCTTGTTTCAATTAACCCTGTAATAATTAGTACTGTACGATCTAACCCTAATTGTGGAATAGCTTTGTTTTTCAAAATATCCCATCTTTGATATCTTGATAAACCTGTAATTTTATATCCTAGTTTGTGTAGATCAGATTCATCGGAAAAATGCGATTCAAATTTAGAGTTTTCATCCTCATTTATTTTATTCGAATGTTCCTGATTGGCCTTATTTGAGTTATATTCTTCTAATAAAAGCTCCCAACTCTTATATTCATCCGCCTTAATTGCAACTAAAATCGTATCATCTGTAAAAGATTCAATTGAATTTTTTAACTCTTTTTGGAAGCTTAAAACATGATTTAATTCTTTATAGGATTTTTTATTAAACAACATTTGAAAAGCAATTTCTATCTCTAAGAACTTTTCTAGTTTTTTAGCTAGATAAATACTTAAAGTAACTTCAACTTTATATTTATCAAGGTTATTTGGTGTTTTGTTATACTTAATGAATGATTCATAAATACATTTTACATTTTTTAAATCATCTAATAACTCATTTGCTTTTGAAAATAGTGTTAAGTCCGTTGACCAATCAAATTTATTATTTATCACATCTTTTATTTTCTTGTACATACTGTCAATGTTATTTTTACAAGTTTGGTATTCCTCTTCATTATAATAAGAACGAACAAGACGAGAAAAATGCTTTTTAATTAACTTTATTACGATAACAAGGACCTCTTCTTTTACTCTAATGACTATCATCTTCAACAACACCTCTTTACATTACCTTCTAACATAATAAATATCGGTAAATTTATTAAGTATTTGAGTTTAGTCAATTTTATTTTTAAATACAATTATCTTAGCGTAGCCCATGATATGTAATCACACTGAATATTTTTAGTATGGTTAGCACATATTCAATTAAAATCGGAAGAATATTAAAAGCAGAGATAGACAATAAACTTAAAGAGAAATCCTTTTTATTTGGATGAAATGCTAGTTATATAAACAAAATGGACTCAGATAAAAAATTAGTAAAAACGATTATATTTCCTTTCGCGATTTCCATGATATAAAGACCAAGAGGAATAAATAAATAAGAGTGCGATATAGTAATTCGCACTCTTGAAGCTTTGTTTTATGGAACAGTATTTGCAGTTTTCGAACTTGAATATTTGTAAATAATTTAATTTTATTTGTAATACCATGCTGCCCTTTTTTTCGTTGTTCTGCTGCCATTTGGTGAATAAGAAAACTTGATATTTCTGCTTCTAAGAAGGTTCAATTCTGACTGTAAGTTTTCATCTCCAATTACCCAGAGATTTCCTCCTTTGTCACGCTGATCGATGACTTCATAGCCTTGTGATACCAAATAGTCAACCAACCCGAAGGAACTATGGTTCAAGTAGGTTTGTTTATCTGTGTATGTTTCATTTTCCTCAAAGTCAAATAAATTAATCTGGTCATTGTACCCTTCGAAATTAGGATCAAAAAAATGTAATTGTTCAATTGATGCTTTTGTTCTAACTCCTTTGGGAGTTGTACGTACATTAATTTTGGCACTAACGTCTTCTGTGCCACTTTCCTTTAACATAGGTAGGTCTTGAACTTTAGCGGCAGGCTTCAAAGAAGTTT
This sequence comes from Peribacillus sedimenti, assembly GCF_046237635.1. Classification (NCBI taxonomy): domain Bacteria; kingdom Bacillati; phylum Bacillota; class Bacilli; order Caryophanales; family Bacillaceae; genus Peribacillus; species Peribacillus sedimenti. The sequence continues at coordinate 2,411,143 of NZ_CP143547.1, forward strand.
TATTTGCAATAGAAATTGCACTATTGGAAATAACATTGCGAGCTGGTTGACCACTCCATGTTCTTTCAATTCCAATCTTATCTAACAAATCCCAGAGACCCTGCATAGCTTTCATTCTGTCAAAATAAAATTCTCTCCCTCGGATTCTCCAGAACTTCCAACCAGCACGCTCTAAGGATTCCTGCCGCATTAAGTCTTCTTCAAATTTTTCAGGCCCGTGCCACTTTTCTCCGTCACACTCTACTGCCAATCGGTCACGAAGACCTTCTATTACCAGATCTATTCTGTACCGGCCTACTTGAACCTGCGGAGTGACTTTATAACCCTTTTCAAGAATCATTCGCAGTACATCAACCTCAAATGGTGAATCGCATTTGTCCTCTAAATCAGCGACCTCTTCATTAATTCGTGTAGGGTTTTTACAATAACTAAGGAATCGATAACGCAAATCATCTACATTCATTTCCTTTAAATCAACTGAATGATATAGACGCATTTGATTTCTCGCACGACTTGCTGCAACATTAAATCGCTGCTTTTCATCAGTCTTAGTCATTGCTCGGAAGTTCCTATTTGGAGCTATAACCATTGAGAGGAATATTATATCTCTCTCATCTCCTTGTAAAGTGTATGGGTTTCCGCAAATAATTTTACGGTCCACAAATTCCTTATCACCAATTTTTTCCCGAATTCTTGTTTCCAGTAGTTTATGCTGTTTATGGCCTTGCAGGGTAATAACGCCGAAAGTTTGCTCATTGTAGATTGGGTTGTCAATCATTTCTAGCATATCCGTTACAATGGCATCAACTTCAGCCGAATTAATATCTTTTTCTCGCTCGTCGTTATATCCGTCTTTCACTTTAATAGCCATTACTGGAGGTTCAATTTTTTCTTTTTCCAAAGGTAATCGAAGTGGAATCATTTCCCCACCGTAGCTTAAATCGTTTGAAAACTGGATGATCTCCGGCACACAGCGGAAATGTTCCCGAAGCATTAGCTTACCTTCCTTCGGAAAAGTTTGCTCTGCAATTTCGTACATTGAAATATTCCCATCGAACAAATTTGCGTTTGGTATTTCCATAAGATGGCGCCGGACAAGTTCATAAACATCTTCTTGGTTTGTTCCAATTGATTGAGGACTTATCTGTTCATCATCACCAACTACAATCACTTTTTTACCACGTAAGAGTATATTAATGGAAAATAAATCACATTGACTGCTTTCATCAAAGATAATAACATCAAATTTTTCATTTGTGATTGGAAAGTTTTCCATCACTTGATTGATTGGCATAATCCAAACCGGAATAGCTCCTTGTGCAGTTTTCATTTCTTTTCTTGCATCCTGAAGATGAATTTGAGCGTACTTTCCTGTTCCTTTGCCAAACTTTTTAATGTATGTTTTCCAAGCGGATAACGCCCTTTTTTGTGAATCCGTTATTCTTTCCGCTTGGCTCTTCCATGTAGAGTTGCTGATAATATTATTGATTAGCTTCAGCTGATACTTTTGCTCATCGTCTATTTGTTTTCTTAACTCTGTACTGTTGATATCTTTCGTTTCATCCAGCCATGTCTGCAGTTTACGCAACTCAAAGGCTTCTAAGTAATCTGCAGGAAAATCCTGATCGACTCCGACGGATAGCTCCAGCATTTTGCATGTTAGCGGCAAGGTACTTTTTCCTTTTCCGAGAAGACTATAAAAACGATCAACATTTCTCTTCGTCTCATTAAGGAATTGCAAGGATCGTAATAGATCTGCCCATTTTGAACCATCTTTTTGCTCAAAAGCAACAGCAAAATCTTTCAGGATAGCATGTTGCCCTTTATCTTGGGAAGATGCCTGCAGCTTTACAAGAGATTGGTCGAAATTTTTGTGCCAATCTCGATATTGTAAATGTTTAATTGCCAATTCTAATTCTTTAATAAGAAGCTCCTCTGCTTCAGAAGAATATAGATCAACATGCTCCAATTTATATTCCTTATATTTATCCTGAACAGCTTTAATCTTATCAATTACTTCTATAATAAGTTTTATTTCGTTAAGTCGTTCTGCTAGAAGATGAGGAAATCTTTTTTCTGAGTGCTGGAGTCCGGGTTGACCGATTTCTTCCATGTTCCGGCTAAATACCCTTGCAGCTTCTCTTTTCATTTCCTCATACTGCAGATGCATCTCTATGGGATTAATGTCATCTATAGTTTTTAAAGGGCTGCCATTTAAAATCGGAGATTCAAAAAGATATTTTGTTTGCTTTCCTTTGCCCATATAGAATAGGAAATTAGGCTTTTTGCCGTTCTGTAGTCTTTCTTTAACAATTTTTATCTCCTCTTTTAATGTGAGGATATCTTTTTCTGGTAAGCTGATTTCATGCGTAATTAATTGATTGTAAAGCGGTAACAGTTTCTCATTCAATGCTTCCATTTTTCCAATAAAATCATGCCAACGCTGCTCCCTTGGTCCTCTATATTTACAGTCTTCGACCACCAGTTGGAGAGAAGTCTGTTTTATTACCGGTGCGATACTTGAAATTGCTTTAAGATCGGTAAGAAGACTTTGAATCGCTTCCATATTTTTAGGAAGGTGATAAGACTCAATGATATTTTGACCTTTTTCATCGTATTTGAGTAGTTCCACACCAGTATTGACAAGCGACTTAAAACTATCTTCGTCTTGAAGATGAACATTTACAACAGGGAGAGTCACATCCTTGAGTAATAAACTGGAATTATCCAGTGGTCCTTTCAAATTCCAAAGTTCTTGGAACTCAATAGCATCAAATGGAAAGGTGACATCCATCGAAACAGAATCCTGAATCCATTTGTAACTTATATTAGATTCAGCCAATTGTTTAGCCACGTCGTATTTGAAAAGACGCTGACCCTTGTATTGAAGCTCGGTTCCTTCTTTCTCCGAGCATATTTTCAATTGGTTTTTCAACTGAGCCTCGGCTCTTTTGCTTTTATCAAGTTCTTCTTTATCTCTTTGTATGTCTATTGAAAGCCGTGTGGGATCCAGTTCTCCTAACTTTTCTCCAATAACCCGGATGGAAGTTTCAATTTCTTGCAGAGATTCACGGCCTCCTCCAAGTACTGGAACACACAAATCCCTAATTTCTTTTGGTATTTTATTTTTAAGTACTTTTAAAGGATTTTCTTTTTGACTAGTAATTAATATCCGTTTTCCTTCTGCAAGAAAGTGCGAAACAAGGTTTGCGATAGTGTGCGTTTTACCTGTACCGGGTGGCCCTTGGACAGTGACTCCGTAATGACGTTCAATGCGATTGATAATTTCCTTTTGCTGCTCATTAGATGGCAATGGAAAGTATAAGTTGTTTGAAGAAAAACGATTGTTGCCTGCGTACTTTTTATTGCCGTTTTCTTCGGAATTGCTTCCACCTTCCCCTAAAATTGAGCGAATAGTATCCGGGAGATCCATTCTTCCTAAAGAAATCTCTGACAAAATGCTCTCCAAGTCATCACGAAGTACTCTGATATTTTTATTCCTTAATATAAAGATAGAACGGTCATATATGATTGGAAATTCTTTTGGTATTGTCGAAGTAGAATCGGTTTCAAATGCTCCGTTGGCATTTAAAAGACGAATAAAGCGATTAAAAAAATCTGTTAAATCATCTGTAATTTTTTGTGATTGAACATTTTCAATTAAGGCATTGATTTGCTGAATATTTGGTATTTGAATTCCTGAAAACGCGTCACGTTCAAAACGAATGTCTGAATTGACCTGTTTGACCGATATGATGCCTTTGTCTGGATCTAAATGCAATTCATTTTTAACTGTGAGTAAAGGTAGGCGAATAGAACCAACCGATGGATGCTTCCAATAGAGTAGTCCTTGCCCATATATAAATTCAAGAGACTCACCTTCTTTTTCAAAACGGGAAATCAATTCAAAAAAAGTCTCGTAAATCTTTAGAACCCGTTTCTTTTCGCGTAAATGCTCTGCCCACTCAGTCCATATTGATCTCCATTTCAAATAATCCGATTCTCGTTCTAAATCATCGGCGAATTTCTCAATTACTTCTTCATCGTTTTCCAATTTTGTTTTTTGTTCCTTGATTACACTTGGCGTTTTATTCTCATTGCGATAATCGAAGTTGAGCCATTTTTTAAAGATTCCATCTGGTTCAGGAGGTAGTTTTTCTTTTTCAGAAATATGCGGCCTATGTATCTCTAGCAGGTTTTCTTCTTCATGGCATTCATCTAAAACAAAACACCCTTCTAAATCTTCAAATTCATCAAGCATCCAGTAGCGTTCAAACTCTGAAAAATCGCGGATCACATTTGCCTTTAAATTGTTTAAAGCTAAAAGGTACTCAAAGAAATTTTTAGCTTTTAATTTCAATGGGTATTTTTCCAATTGATACACCTCTTTTTTTACAACTAACCTTAATTTTTATTTTAGACTTCTAAAAAGTATTGAACAATCGTATTTTTAGGAAATTGACAAAAAAAAGCCGTCGGAATATAGTAGGAAAACAAGAAGGGTGAAATCAAATTTCTTAAATAAGGGTGAGGTCTAACGGGTTGCTACAATAAAAAATACTACAGTAAATATGTGAAACTAAAATATATTATTGAAAAAATCAGCATGTAAATGTGGAGTTGAGAGTAAAAGGATTGCCTATATTTTACAGATTTGTTTTTTTTTTAAAAGGAGATAACAGTATGTCTTTCATAAAACAGTTGGAACCTGCTTATATTTCATTTTACGTAACATTTAATCAAGTTAAAGAAGTGGCAAGAAAAATGATTTCTGACTGTATAGATAAAGAGATATCAATTTCTGTTGAAGCAGAAGATTTCAATAATAGTTTAAAAGTATTATTAAACTTCGACGATAGTTCATTATCTGATGACGAAGTCGGAATTTTAGGGAGTAGTGGTTTTTATGCAGACGAACCTTATAATAATGGGGATATTGTTCTAGGTGAGATGTTTGCAGGGATCTCTGAGTACGAAGTCCAACCTTTAACTGGGGAAGATGAAGAATGGGGTACATATTTTGTTGTGCAGATCTCATACACTGATTATAAATCGTTTGTAGAGTAAAGAATTGTACTTATCTTTAGTAATACACTATTTGAATGTCTTCCGTAATGTGCAGGAGTGCGAAAACGCGTGATTTCGCACTCTTATTTTATATATGGCACACGAGTCCTGTAATTTACATCCTCAACTAAAATGGAATAAACTTCTTGAAACACAATTTATCCTTTATAATTCAAGCTCTTCAGTCTGCAAATCTCGAATAATTTCCCCTTCCTTTTGTGTTTTCCTATTTATTAGCTAGATTTCTGATGTAGATTTTCATCTGCGTCTACTACTGGAAAATAAGTTTCTACGCTAATTTTCCAATGTAAATTCCTTAATTAACTCTTTGAATAGATCAATAATATCATTTTTTATGTTAGTTCGTTCCCTATTTAGTTTTTGTTCCGCTAAGATGCCAGTAATTAAGGAAACTGTATATAGTGCTGCTGGGATGACCTGTATAAATTTCCTAAATTTAGCCATACATTTTTCCATTTAACCGCCTCCCACAATTCATTTATTTATTCAAAAAATGGAAGGTTGAAAGTATTCCATTTTACATTAGTCATTAAATATTTTAAATTCTTTTGAAGAAATTCAGGCTATGGGGTATGAGGGGAAATTAACCATTTTAAGGGACTTTGTTATTAAACCTCACCGTTGGGATTTTAGCACCGATTCTGACATTGGGGAAAGCAATAAGTTAAACAAAAAAAAGAGTAAGCTCTTCAATCCAGCCTACTCTAAAGATATTAAGAACCAGATACAAATGAAAAGAATTTATTTCTAGAGGGAGTTTTTTTAAAACCATCATTGATTGTATTTGTTTGATCTTTATTATTACTATTAACTTCCTTGCTTTTTTTCAGATTACTTTCAATGACAAATTCTTTTGTTCTACTTGCTGGTTTAATGTCAATTTTTTCAATAGCCCTTTTCATTTGCTCGATTTTATCTTTTAATGTTTGGGATAATGATTTAGTTTGTTTTATAACCTCAATTAAGTCTTCTGTAGTAAGTTCTTGATTTCCCTGAATAAATGCTTTTTCTATTACATCCTTAACAATGGCTTCAATATCTGCTCCTGTAAATCCTTCCGTTTGCTTTAATAATTGAATAGTGTCTATTTTTGAATTCCACTTATTTCTTTTCTTTAAATGTATCTCAAAAATTTTCTTCCGTTCTTCTCCATCTGGAAAATCAACATAAAACAATTCATCAAAACGCCCTTTTCTTAAAAATTCTGCAGGTAATTTAGAAATGTCATTTGCGGTTGCAACAACAAATACCGTACTCTCTTTTTCTTGCATCCATGTCAAAAAGTAACCGAATAATCTAGTAGTTACTTCATGACCATCATTGCCCCCAATTCCAGCGAAAGCCTTTTCGATTTCATCAACCCACAAAACACAAGGACTAACTGCTTCTGCAACTTTAAGAGCTTTTCTCATGTTTTCTTCGCTTTCACCCATGTATTTACCTAATAATTTACCTACATCTAAACGCAGTAAAGGTACTTCAAAAAGTTTTGCAGTTGCTTTTGCAGTCAAACTTTTCCCGCATCCCGGCATACCAACAATTAGAGTTCCTTTTGGAATATCTACACCAAATTTCAGTGCTTTATCTAATTGCTTAAAAATAACTGATTTTTGTTCTAACCAAGTTTTTAAGTTATCTAGCCCGCCAATATCTTGAAGAGTTTCTTTAAAATTGACAATCTCTATCATCCCAGATTTTTTTATTATTTGCTCTTTTTCCCGTAGCACTAGATTCTTATCATCTTCATCAATAATTCCACCATTTAGATAAGCTAAATTCAAAATTTGGATGATTTCAAATGTACTTAGACCTTTAAATGAAACAGCAAGAGAATCTACAACGTCATTTTCTACTACAGTTCCTTGATTAAAGGCAAAATCTTTTATAATATCTTCAATTTCACTTATTTGTGGGTTAGGCATATCAAAGATTGTAATATAAGGCTCCAATTCATTAGGGATGTTCAAGGATGCTGAAACAATAAAAATTGTAAGTTTAATATCATCTTGATACATACTTCTATGGGATATTGCTTTTAAATAGGCAATTATCTTAGGGTCCTTTAAATGAGCATCTATATCCTTTAATACAATAAATCCGTGGATATTCTCACTATCCTCAAGATAAGCCAAAAATTGGTCTAAAGTATATTCACTTTTTTTGCTTTTAGAAAAGAAGTCTATGTATCCTTTGGCATTATTATACTCAAAATATTTAATAGATTGAGTGTCATCATTTAATTGAATGAGCAGGTCGTCTACGGCTTTAAAATCAAAATGGTTAATATAAATAATTGGTCTCAATGCATCTACATAAGATGCTAAAATATCAAGAGGTTTGTTTTTCATCACTATACCTCCATGTATTTTAATTCATGGGTAGAATTATTACTCATATAATTTAATCCATTTAAAATAACAAACTGTCCATTCACATCATTACTAGATAACTGTTCACCAACATTTCCGATACTTCTAACAAAATTGCCGTTCACTAAACTGATAACCATGAATTTTTTGCCATTTGGTTCTAGGTCTTTCCAATATCCTTCTGTTTGTCCCTTAAATATTTTTAGATGTTCTCCTAACTGTTCTAGTATTTTAGCGTCAAATGCAATCTTGGAAATTACCTCTTTCACATATTTATGGTTTAAGAAAACTTTTCTTGCTTGATCATTAAGTAATACAGCAAATATAACAATTGGAGCTTTTTCAATGAAATATTCATAAAAATGACGGGTATTCAATCTAAATAAGCCTTCATAATTTTGGATGATTTCTTTAATAGTGGCCTTAATAAAAGCAATATCCTCTTTTTGATCTAAAAGCTGATTTACTAATTTGCTGTAGCCTTGATGATAATCATCAATTATTTGATTTATAGTGAAATTAGATTCCTTATACATATCTAAAATTTCTTGCTGTTCTTTTTGATACTTAATACTATAAATAGCCTCTTCAACTTCTGTTGGATTAATTTTTATATTTAATATTTCTATAATTTTCTTAATGATACCTAAATCATTTTCCTCTTGAACTTCTGTAAGTTTTTCAACGTAGGAATCCATTCCTCTAACCGAAAACCATTTATGTAATAAACCTGAATGGTAGTATTCTAAAATATCATCAATATTAAAGTTGTTTTTTAATACTTCTAAATCTCTTACATTAATTCCATCTAATATTAGATTAAATTTAATCGTTTTTACCATTTTTTCCACCTCGTATATATGAACTAAACTCATCTTTTATATAGTGAAAATACATTACCAGTAGCTGATTTTATACTAGACCACGTATTGCTAACGAATTCCTTAGCTTTTGTAGAAATTTTTTCAATTCCCTTGGAAATACAATTTCCAACTGCTTGTCCCGCGACTTCACCAACAATTCGTCCTACCTTTGACCCAATGACTGTACCAGCTGGACCAAAAACAGATCCTACGAATCCTCCTACCTTGCTGCCAATAGCACCACCAGCTTTTCTACATACTTTTGTAACAGCCGTTTTTACAGTTGAAGTTGTTCGGTCTATCATATAATCAACTGCGTTTATTGGGTCTATTTCACCTTTTGCAATTTTATATGCAATTTTCGCAGAAGTTAAACCACGATCAACAATCATGGCCATTTCGTCTATTGACTTATCTTTCAAAAAGGGAATATAGCCCTTCTTGTTTGCTATCAATACTCCTGTAGTAGCCACTTTTTTTACATTTATATCGAGTGGGCTATCCATTCTTTCATTAAAGTAATCTTGTAAAATCTTTAACTCTTTATGATTTTTATTAAATGCAACCCCTTTTTCTTTATCAAATGAAACAATAGATAACAGTGTATTATTTTTTATGTCTGTTAAAAAATCTTCAATAATAGCCTTTTTATTTAAGTCTTCATATTGAGAATCTTTTAATGGAATTGAAATAATCGAATCTTCTTCAAAAATACTTTTTATTAGTGAATTGTTTGAACTAGAAAGGCCAGTTTTTATACTATTAATCAGATTATTGTCTTTATCTTGAAATTGTTGTAATATACCATCTAAATTACTTTGGAGCCACTGACTTCTAGATTTCCCTTCTTTTTTTGCGGTTAAAAGACTTTGAAAATCTTGTTCTATGTCTTCAAGTGTAGTTGAAAATTCATTTATTAAATTTTTTGCTTCATCTGGTGAATTAGTTACTTTTTTATCTAATAGTTGTCTTGCTAAAAAGTCATCTAGCTTTTCAGACTCACTACTGTTTTCGTATTTTAAAAATAGTTCATTAAGGAACTCAGCAGTTTTTTGGTCAAAATCATTTGTTATTGTTTTTACACTCATATAATTCCCCACCTATAAATCAAATTCTATATACCTAAAACTATATTACTACTATTAATTAATGAAAAATGTAGAATATTGTCGAATTCAGAAAGGATATGAGTTTTTGAATCACTAAAGATAAAGGGTGATGGATTAATAAAGCGTCAGAAAAAGCAAAGAGTCGCTATCGGTGATTGCAAAGTACTGTCAATTCCTCTAATCTCGTTTAGCAAGCTGGAATATAATAGTTGAGGATATTGGAGTTTAATTCTTGACGGATAAACAAAGAACAGAGTTTGGATAGTTTTACATTGGACATTAAAGGATATCTATGGTAATATTTAACTAGGATATTTCTTTAACGACAATTATCATTTTTTCTTCGTCTTATCATAATTTGTACGACAAATTATGAGAACTTCCTCTAATTCTTTTTTAAAGCCCTCCACTATATATTATGTAAACTAGGATAATTTTACGCCGTGATTGGGGTTATCCCCTGACGTTCCTATAATATCTGTACTTTGGAACGTCACTTCTGCACATTCCTTATAATTTTTCACGTTTTTCATGTGAACGATAATCCTCCTTTTGAACGATAATGTTGTGTATTTGTACGGATAATGAGTTATCGTCTAAACAACTTTTATTGGAGGTTTTTGGTTTGCAATTAAAAGCTGCAATTGACGAATTCATACTGTACATTCAAGTTGAAAAAAATTACTCCACACATACAGTTGTCAGTTATGAATACGATTTACTTCAATTTTTAACTTTTTTACGTGATCATGACTGTTCAACTGATTTGGCTTCAATCACCAAGACCCATGTCCGTCGCTTTATCCAGCATCAACTGAGAACCCACAAGCAAAAACCGCGTTCCATGAACCGGAAAATTTCCAGTTTTAAGTCATTCACTAAATACTGCATACAGGAAAAATACCTGATCCATGACTTTATGAGTGGCATTGAAACACCCAAAACCGATGACAAATTTCCAGTATATATGACGTTAAGTGATCTTCAGCAATTATTCCGCTCGCTTGAACAGGATGATTCGACTTTATCAAAACGAAATGAAATCATGTTCAAGTTATTGGCGGTAACCGGTATGAGACGATCCGAACTTGTCTCGCTTACATGGTCGCAATTGGATTTTTCCAATCAAACAATCCGGATATATGGAAAAGGTAAAAAGGAACGATTGTTGCCCCTTCATCCCCTCCTTATCCCTCTTCTTAGTAGTTATAAGCATGGTATTTTTTAACGCTGTGAGGAAAACCTGGTCCTGGAACAGCCGTATATAATTATCCAGACCAGTGAATGTCTTCGCATCCGGATTCAGCATGTTGTAATTCATGAGGCTGTAGAAGAATGCGAGGGCGACGGGCAGGATGAGGACGAATGTGAACAATAAGGCCAGTGCAGGCAGGGAAAACAGGACACCAAGCCATTTCTGCTTCTGACTTCGCCATGCTGTTCATGGAAGGGAAGGTCATGGCCGAGGAGTTTTTCACCGAGCCCGTGCTGGTCAACTATCTGTTCCGAAACAGCAACATCCGGAATCCGTTGGCTGGATGCATCATCAGCGATATCGAGAGATGAAGCATGGAACTAAACCTGTACCATCGGCCACGTTCCGGATTCGGAGTATATGAAACGGGAGGAGAAAAGGATGGGGATGAAAAATGATCATTGGTTGCAGTAAGGAACTGTATAAGGTAAAGGTCGACTTTAGTGATTTGGAAATAGAAAAACTTCAATCACATGAAATATTCGGTTTGTATCTAATTGGTGAACTCAGTTTCCGTAGACTAAGAGAAATTTTCCAAATAGATGATGATGAATTACGCTCGCTAATCAGTAAAGTGTGTGTAGATATTGAAAAAGTTTCTCAAAAGGATGAAAGTAAAGTTGAATTTGACTTTTGATTATGAACAGTATTGGTTTGAAGGAGCTCATAAAAGATTCAGGTTATTTGAGCAACTAAAGAAGCCTGCTATTCAGCAGACTTCTTTTTAATGTTTATTGAAATATTTTTCACCAAACTAATTTAGCATTGGCTCCTTCTTTTTATTTTGGAGCAAGCTCACTCTCTACAACCCATTTATGGTTCTTCATTGTTTCTCCACCAGTTGTAGGCGTGTAATCAAACATATATACCGTAGTTTGTTCGGCTGAATCAATCACAGCCTTTGCTCCATTCATGCCTTCCATATGATCTGCCTCAAGGGTAACCTCATCACCAGCTTTTAAAGGCTGGGCAGGAGCGTCCTTCAGTTCTTCGTGGATGACCCATTTATGGTTTGTTACTTTTTCTCCACCTGTTGTAGGAGTGTAGGTTACAGCATAAGCTGTGGTTTCATATGCCCCAACGATTTTCGCTGTAGCTCCGTTCATCCCTTCCATATGATCCGCCTTGATGATGGCTTCACTTCCCACTTTATAGGTTGGATTCTCCTTTGTCTTCAACCCCTCCGGAACCTTGGCGGATCCCGAATGATTCATGTCCCCATGATCCCCATGCATACTGCTGCTGTCATCTGCCTTATTGTCAGGCTTTTCCGTTCCATGATTAGCATGTTCATTGTTATCGCCATTGCCGCATGCAGCAAGCACGAGTGCTAATACAAGCATAAAAGGGAACAACCATATTTTTTTATGTTTCATGTTTATCCTCCTCGTTATGTGATACACCTATTATATCCAACAGTTATGAAGAACTTATGAAGATGCATAAAAACATAGTATTCTCTTGCAACAGAGGATTTGTATCATTTTGTCAATCGTGAATTCATGAAGTGTATTACTTCGTTTGCCCTTCATCCACGATTTTGTCCCATTTGCCCCCTCCATCTTCTGTCAGGTAAATGTTCTTGTTGAATGTGGTGAGAGCGTATTCGTCCTGGTCTTTTGGATTTTGCTGCACATACATGACCATGTCATTCTTTGAGACAGGAACCTTCAAGTCCTTTGTTTTTTTGGTCGAGATGTCCAATTGAAACACTTCTGGTTCATTCTCAAGTGATCCCACCAGCAAATTGCCCCCATGGTCAAAGGCTAATGCACTCACGGGCACCTCCGGCATAATGACTGTAAAGGTATCGCCGTAGTCCCTAGAAAGATAGAGACCGTGTTCCGTACCAAATGCCACTACACCCTTTTCAGTTGGATGGGCCGCAATGGTTGTAGGAGGATCGGTTACTCCCGCCATGTTCGTTTTAGTCCAGGTTTTCGTGTCGTCTATTGTATAGTAAAGGCCGGGTTCTTCCATTCGTGTGTTTTTTTCCAGGTTAATCACATAGACCTCTTTGGTTTCATATCCGGCTGTCATTGTATGGAAGTCCATCTCCCCTTCCAGATCGAGGCCCGTAATTTTCTTTCCAGAAGCATTCCCCTTCACGACTCCCAATGGATTTGCCAATTTCGAAGTTCTAGAGGGATGCCCGCTGCTGTAAAATCCATCTTTTACGGCAGAATACCCCATATAATCATGCTTTTCCCCATCGGGCACCGTCCATTTACCTTCCGAAAATTTCGTTAAACCGGTGTGGCTCGCGACCGTTAAAGAATCCCCCGAATAGCCTATTCCATGGATATCATGAAAGGTGATCTCTTCCGCGGATAGCCTGGGAATGAAAATCACCAGCACCATTCCAACTAGAATAGCGATTAGTACCGAGGCTAAACCCCAACTCTTCTTTTTTGACTGTGACATCTTTTTCTTTTTGCTCACGTTTTTCTCCCTCTCCTTTAACATCTTTTCCCTATCATAAACCTGATGCACTTTAAAGAGTACCGGTTTTAATATACCATATACCTATACCGGGCATAAGTACGTTGTTACTTTTGGACATTGACAACGCTCCCAAGGCAACCGATAATGGCATTTGAGAATACATACATAGGGAGGGAAACACCACGAAGATTGAAATGGATGAGACAGTAAAGAACTGGGTCGATTCCCGAGGGAAATGTGTCACCATTGAAACGGTGGAGGTGCAAGGCTGTTGCGTACCAGGAGCCCTGCAAGAACTGCTTGCCTTTCCCAAAAAACCAAAGAACCTGCAAAAATTCCGCCAATTCCAAGTGGATGGCGTAGACATTTATGTTCAAAGAAATGTAGAAGTGAGGGAAAGCCTTCTTCTGAAATTGACTGGATTTAGTATCATTACGTCTATTTCTGCTAAAGCCCATGTTTCCTGATATCTTTAGAACACAAAAAAACCGCCATAAACGGCGGTTTTGCTCTTTTTTAGAAGGACTTTGCCCCAAGGTATCTTGCACTCCAATAGGAGTTGGACATTTTGGCGATCGCTACTCCCTTGGAAGAGCTGGAATGGATAAACTCCCCATTGCCGATGTAAATCCCCATATGGGACGGGCCCGGCTTATAAGTTTCAAAGAATACGAAATCCCCAACTTCCGGCGTGGATACAGCCTTCATCATCTTATAATAACCTGCCACATCTACTCGCGGCACGGATTTTTGCTTGTTGATCACATAGTACATGTATCCGCTGCAATCAAAGCCTTTTGGGCTAGTTCCGCCCCATACATAAGGAACCCCCATGTAATTTTTGGCTTCCGCAATCAAGGTGTTAGCCTCGAGGCTACTGGCTTGTTGCACGGTCATTGTCACTATTGTCTTACCTGCCTGGATCTTCAATACCTGGCCAGCATAAACAGTATCTTTTTTCAGCCCATTCAAACTCTTAAGCTGCGAAACTGACATATTGGACTTTTTAGCTATAAGGTATAGCGTATCCCCTTTTGCCACTTTATACGTAGAAGCAGTGGCCTTTTCAGGAATGTTCAGTTTCTGGCCGACGAAGACTGTGTCCGATTTCAATCCGTTCGATGCTTTGATGGCAGAAACAGATATGTTGTATTTTTTCGATAATGCAGAGAGTGATTTACCTTTTTGAACCGTAACATTTGCAGCGAATGCAGATTGAGCAAGCAACATAGAACCGAAGACGACGCCAGCCGCCGAAATGAGCTTCTTTTTCATATTTCCCCCTGAATGATATCTATTTTTATCTATATCTGTTTATATTTGTCGAATATTTAATAATCTTATTGTAAGGGGGAATGGTTTTTCTCTCTACCCTTTTAATCTACTTGTAATATAAATGATACAATGTGTAATAATAGAATGACATAAAAGCCGGAGGTAACGGGAATCAATAGAAAAAGGAAGGTTTTATGCCTTCCTGGTGGTCATTATAGTATCGAAACACAGTCTCTACTAGGCTATCATTTTCCTGCACACTTCTGCACATTTGAAACATGCCTCCGCACATCTCTGGCAATGATCATGATCATGCTGTTTGCATTCATTCCCACATCTTTCACATACCTTGGCACAAAGATTACATATTAAGTCCGCTACGGGACTATTTGTCTGCATCGCCTGCACGGCCATCCCGCAGACCTCTGCACAAGCCCGGTCCAAACGGATGCAGTCAGCCATCATATGCGTATGCTCTTCTGTGAGGCAGGCATCAAAACAGACATTGCACGCTTCCATGCATTCCAGGCATGCCTGGATGCACTCTTCGTAGTTCATAAGGAACCTCCTTTCGTTCATGTTTATCTATCGAACCTATACCCTCTTTAAACCTGAATCATTCATTGTATATCCCATTTCCAAGCTGTGAAAGTTCATGAGTATAGAACAAAATTGGACTGTTTTGTGGATTATCCACAAAAGCACCCTGAATTCCTTAAGCCCATTCAGCCGCCTATTCAAGTAGGAAATGATCAGTAATAATAGCCCTTCCGGTTGAGAGGGCTTTTATTCTATGTGTTCGTTTTAGGCAATCTTATGTAGATGCTGGTTCCGTTTCCTTCTACGCTTTCTGCCCAAATGTCACCGTGGTGAGCCTCCACCAGACGTTTTACTACGGCAAGTCCGATTCCACTGCCACCCGTTTCCCGGCTCCGCGAATTGTCTTCACGGTAGAATCGTTGGAAGATACGGCTCAGCGATTCTTTCTTGATTCCAATTCCATTATCCGTAATGGACAATAGAGTATCCTGCGGGGACTCTTCAGCCTTTACTGTAACGGTTCCGCCGGGTGGAGTATATTTATACGAGTTGGAAAGAAGATTCAAAAGTACCTGCCTCCATCGCTCCGGATCAACCGACACCGTAATTTGTTCAGGCACTTCCATCTTGATCTCTATTCCTTTCTGAATATAGGCCGCTTCGACGGATTGTATCGACAAATATACCAATTCATTCAGATTTTCAGAGCTGATTTTCATGCGGAAATCTGGTGCCTCAAATGCATGCAACAACTCGATATCATTCACAAGAAAGATCAGACGGTTGATTTCCTCCATACACGCTTTGAGTCGCTCTGGCGTAGGCTCCCATATTCCATCTTCAAACGCTTCCATATGACTTTTTAGCGTAGCAAGTGGTGTCCGAAGTTCGTGGGCGATATCCGCGGTCATGTCCTTTCGGATGCGATCCTGCTTTGACAGCTCCGCAGCCAGCCTGTTCAGCGATTCGCCGAGCATGGCGATTTCATCCTTGCGATCAAATGTGACACGGGACTGCCATTCCCCTTTTGCCATCTTTTCTGCGATATTCTGCATCTCGATCAAGGGAAAGGCCATACGTTTGGCTGCAAAATAACTGACGATAAAAACTAGAAGAACGGCTCCAATTGCTGTAAAGAACAGCGATTCTAAAAGGGCACGCTCAAGATGAGAACTCAATGATACACTGTCGCTATGAACATTCTGGTTCTCGAACATATTCAGGTGATAATGAATTTCGATGGCAATAACCCCCACAGCCGTAATTAATACAGTCGAGGCAATTCCAAAAAAGTTCAGGGCCAGACGTCTATGGAGGCCTTTCATCATGGCCTTTCCCCCATAAACTTATAACCTGTCCCAAAGACCGTGACAATGTATACGGAATCTTTCGGATTCTCTTCGATTTTATGTCTAATATTCTTGACATGCTGGTCAATCACCCGTTCATCGCCCTCGAAGTCATACCCTAACACTTTTTCGACCAGTTGCTCCTCGGAATAGATGCGTTTTGGGAACTTGGCCAATACCAGTAATAATTTGTATTCATTCGGTGTGAGATTCACCTTTTTGCCCCTAACCGTCACTTTTTGTTCGGCGGAATCAATCGTCAGCTCACCATCATTGAAAGAAATGATGTCTGCCAATAGAAATTCATCGCTTGACCTACGCAGGATCGTCTTCACACGCATGACCAGTTCCCGCGGGCTGAAGGGTTTGACCATATAGTCGTCTGCACCGATTGCCAGTCCGTGCAGCTTGTCATTTTCCTGTACCTTTGCCGTCAGCATTAGGATCGGAGTAGAAGATTTCCGCCGAATGCTCATGCAAATTTCCTCCCCGGGAATGTCCGGAAGCATCAAATCCAATATGATCATGTCAAAATGCTGTCTCTCCACCAGGGCAATGGCTTCTTTGCCGGTGCTCGCCCCTATCGTCTGAAACTTTTCTTTTTGGAAATAGGAACGAATGACATCCCGTATCTTTTGCTCGTCGTCTATCACTAATAGGCTTTTCATTACATCCTCCGAGGTTAAAACTATTATTAATACATTCCATACAGCGTTCCTGGATTGTGAATTTTTCCATTAGAATTTACAATTATACTGTACCATTTGTTCAGCTCTTAGGCACTTTATTGGTATGGTCCAAGACCTATCTTCTTATAAATATAAAATATGTAACCGCAGGAGGAACTTCCATGGAGACAGAGGAGAAAAAGAAAATTAAAATCGCTGTAAATGGCGGGATAGGGTTCGGTTCTAAACTGACAGCCCAGCAATTAGTTATGATGGCAAAATATATGGACGATGGGCAGGAACTCGAGCTGACCACCTTCCAGCAGATTTATATAGAGATACCGGAAGATCAAAAAGAGGAAATTATGGAGTCGTTCCAGAGCGTTGGACTTCGCACCTATCCTGTGGGCAATTTCGTTAAGTCCTTGAGAACGTGTAATTTCTGCAAGGGGGAGCTTGAGGAAGGAATGCCGGTTGCCAAGGAACTGAATGAAAGAATAGCAGGAAAGCCTGTTCCGTTTACACTTAAAGTCGCTTACACTGGATGTGCAATTGGATGCGGCGAGCCGATGCTAAGTGATATCGGGGTGATGAAAATAAAAGATACGTATAATCTCTATGTAGGGGGAAAAGCCAAAGGCAAGGATGCAAAGGTTGGCACCTTGCTTCTTGAGAACCTGACACCTGAAGAATTATACCAAGCGGTTGACAGATTAATAAACTTATATTCACAACAGGGCAAAAAACGAGAACCCTTCAGTAAATTTGTAGCAAGGGTAGATGAGAAACTTTTATTGACATAAATATATAGAACGCACGCTAATAGCATGCGTTCTATTTGTTTTAGTGACATATCCCCTAACATTGGGGTTATAACTTCACATAGAACTCAAAACTCACAAAAAAATGGACTTTTCCCTTCTTTAACTAAAGCCCCCTATAGTTTAAGTACATTTATTCACAATCTCTTATATTGGTCCCCTTCTGAATTGTTAACTCCAACGCTTCACTAACGACTATTTCCAATGAGTTTCTGTTTTCTCGGTATGGGCGAACAGAACCCTCTTAGAATATATAGTCATTTCTTGTTTAGGTATGAAGTTCCCTTAGTAGGCTAATTCTACCATTTTGCGATAAATGCATATTCATGTTACTAGAATTTGTGTATTATTCTTGAATGTAAGGATTTAACTTACATTTACTATCTTAGGAGGGAATTCCATGTTAAAAAAAATGTTAAAGGTTACTGGCAGCCTACTTGTAATGGTACTGATGGTTGGAATGTTTACAAAACCTGCAGAAGCCAGCACCACCTACCATTTTGGCAAAACTTCTTTTAGCAATTATATTTGGCTTAATTCAGGGTACTCATTTTATAGCCCTTATTTTGTTCAATTTGAGAAGTATGATGCAAACACAGTTAGAGTAGAAGTCTATAACAGTGCTAATGCTTACCTGGGATCCCAGACTTATACTGGTTCTGGTTGGAAAGTATTCTCCTTGAACGGTACATCCCCATCGGGATTATGGATGCAAGGGAAATTTGCTAAATTCAAATTTGTTAATCTGTCAGGTGGCACTGCTGATATTTATCAAGGTGATGTACGCTACAACTGGTAAAATCCGAAAATATACATAATCTGCTATGTAAAAAAATGTTTATTTTAGCTAAAAATGAAGGGAGCCTCGGAGGCTCCCTTTTACTTTCTATTCATTGTTGGTACTGCGGTAACACATCGATGAAAAATAAACTTTGAAATCATTGTCTCTTTCAATTATGTCAAGAATGGATGGCTGAAGTTCCACTAATTGTTGAAACTAATATTTTTCTTTTACCAATCTTAAATTGCTTTCAAACTTATCTTCCTGCGAAAGGAAGAGGTACTTTATATAAGAACTAACCTGCCCCTTTAATTGCGGTAAGCAAGCAATGGCCGGATGTACTGTGCCATTAGGTCATTAGAGTATAAGAAAAAATCCCGGAACAATTTCGAGAGGATCAATCACGCAGTGTCGGGATTTTTTCATTCGACTGTATCTGGTTTCGAAATTAATGGATACCTGCACTCCTCAAGCATTCTCTTAACTTCCGGTGATATTATCTAAGATAATTACCACATTTATTCAGATGTATAGGATGCACAGCTAAGGAAATAATATCCACTAAGGAACATCTCGTTCTCTTCCATTGAGAAGATACTCCACGTTTCTCGCCCGGTGACTCACTCCACCGGGTTTTTTGCACAATGTTAAAAAGCCATCCAATTGGGACGGCTTCTTATGAGAAGAAAAAGATAACTTAGTGGTTGGTTAGAAGCTTCACAGCGTCAATAATAGTTTGTGTACAAATTCAGAAGTTATACTCCAAAAACCTTTCTCCTATTCTGGCAGATAATCAGCCCCATCAGCACCGATAAGTTGATCTAATTTATCATTCACAGTGAAATGGTGATATATTGTCAAAATGATTATCACCAAGCTAAGCATACTGGATAATATCGAACTATTTCTTACAAGACGTTTCGTTCCTGACATGTGACACCCCTTTTTCTCTTAGTATGGCTGTCACAAAATTAAATATGTAACAAAAAGAGGCAGTGCATTACTAACTCTTCTCACAAATAAGCAGAATTATTGTTGCTGAGTATATTGATGAAAGAAAACAATTGAAGTTAAAGATTACAATGAGTATTTTCGGAAATGATAAAGCTGCCTCCAAACTTCCTTGACTATTTACGCTGGTGTTATGGTTTCCTGGATTTTTCTTGCTTAAGCACAATTATGAAGTTACGAAAAAGGTACAGGCATACATTTTAAGAGATCTGTCCGCTTTTGTTAGTCATAGAGCTAAAAACGTCAACCCTTTTGGATCAACATTAATTATGAAAACTTCTTGATATTACCTGTTAATTGCTAATTTTTCCAATTTACATATCCACTTGTAATATCCCAGCAAGATAAGTAGAAGTACGGGATTAATCACTGCTGCATACTGAAGCTTCCACCATCCGTAATGGAAATATCCCCAGGGTTCAGGAAGTAAGGTGGCCGTTTCGTAAACTAAAAAAACCACTTCCCATAGGAGTATGTATGTGAACTGTTTCATGATTTTTGCCCTAAAAGGGTACCAATTCAGAAACATCATATTAACTGGGGGAATAAGGACAGTATGTGGCAGCAGCCCTTTCCAGTCGATTTCCTTACCGAAATACCAGTACCCGTGATATTTGAATTCGACCATTAGGTCAAAAGTTTGTTGGAATGCTATGGTAAATACCCAAATATGTACTATTTGATTAGCTGTTAGTCTTTTATTTGTTTTGAACGCTAAAAAATTAAATAATAAAATTGAAATTATAAGCCCTATCATACCAAGTTCCTTTTTTTATTAAGGATGCCCCATCTCTCTATAGTACTATTCAGCTTATTCAACTCCCTCAGTATGATTCGATTTTCTCCCAAATGCTCGCTCATTCGCAGGATTTCAATCTCCTTGCTTTTAAGTCATCTTCTGTTCGAAGTAAGATTGGGACAACTTAGCTACGTGAAGGCATAGCTAAATAAAGGGGTGTGATAACACTCCATATTTTGCCATATGATGTACTACTCCACACCGCCCCTGGAGGCTTTCCCTCCCATGTCTCAACGGGTCTTAATTGCCCTGTCATTCCTTCGTCATGCCTTTCCAAGGGGTGGAGGCCAGTTATGCTAACCTAATGGGTCTGTGCCCTTTTGTTGAATAAACCTGGTACTCCGTACATATTTGAAATCCTGCGAATAAGCCAACATTTGATAATCCATTGCTTGATTTAGGTGTGTTCTCTCCGAGAACGTAAGAGTTGTATTACGCTGCGATGTCTTTCATGGGCTGCACTTTATAGGCACAATACACTTCGTTCTTACGTGCTATTCCTACAAAGATCCTCGCTAGTTTGCCAATGAGTTTCATGATGGATTTCATCTTTTTCATTTTCTTCATTTTGACATTATAGGTATGTATAGCCTTAAATTCGGGGTTGTTCATCACTAGGCTCATAGTGGCTAAGAACAGGAAACGCCGCAGCCTTGACCTTCCACGCTTGGATATGACAGTCTGGCCTTTCCACTTTCCTGAACTCGCTTCCACCAGGTGGAGTCCTGCATGACGAAGCAGTGAGTTACCATGCGAGAAACCACTGAGATCACCAGCTTCACCGAGGATGCCAGCCAGGGAGATCTCGCTAATCCCTTTAATCATAAGCAGCTTCCTTGCGAAAGGAATCGAGTCCAATACCTCCTTGACGGCCTGTTCCACCCTTTCGAGTTGTTGGACCGCAAGGTCATATTCCTCTATTAATTGCTCAAGGTGGAATCTATAAGCATCAAGGGCTTGCCTTGTGCCAACAGATTTACTGGCCACATGGACAAGCAGTTGGGCTTTCTTCATTCCTGGCTGCCTCTTCATTACGGATTTCCACCCTATGACGATCTGTTCAGGTTTCATGGAACGCAGTTCCATGGGCAATGGGAACATCCTGAGAGTAGCAATCGCTCCCTTGGCCGTTATATCTTTAAACACCTGCCTGATTTCCGGAAAAACGATGTCCACCCAGCGGTTTAATTGATTAATAGAGCTGACCAGCCGTTTGACAATCACATCCCTGTTCGACATTAGCACCCTGAGTTGTTCAAATGATTCCGAAGTGTTTCTTACAAAAGCATAATATCCGTTCTTCACCATATCAGCTATGACTAAAGCGTCTTTCCTGTCACTCTTGGACTGGGTATTATCTCGGTTTTCCTTGTTCCTCTTCACTAAATGCGGATTCACGGTTACTACTTCGATATCTTGTTTCATCAGCCATTTGGAAAGGTTGATCCAGTAATGGCCCGTAGGTTCCATACCGACTATGGACTCCTCATATTTATTTATTTTCATAAGATTATTTATCCAGTTTAATAGAGTCGCAAATCCCTCTTCATTATTTTCAAAAGTGATGGCATCGCCCACCACAATCCCACGAAAGTTCACGGCTCTCGCTACGTGAAATTGTTGGGCAATATCCACGCCAATGACCAGATGTTTTTCAGTAATTCTTTCTATTAGTTGATTTTGTTTGTCCTGCATTTTAAACTTCATATAAGGGGTTCCTCCTAAGATGTTGAGTTAGAGTGGTGTCTTACTCATATATCTTACCGAGGGCCCCTATTTTTATCAAAGTTCAAAAATAACGAACTACAGGAATGCTACTCTGCCCCTTTTGTTAAACATGTAAAAACAAATTATCGGGTAGCAAGATAATAAATAAATATCTGCAGTGGAGGACAACCATAGAGAGAAGCCCACGCAAAACAATATGATCAGCATATAATATTATTGAGTTCCATGGAAATGGTTCATTTACTTTCAAAGCATACATGGAGAGGCAGGCTAATATCTGTCTCTTTTTGTTTTAGGGGGTAAAAAAGCGGTCATATTTCTTTGCTGTTGTTCAACTAACCTGCCCCTTTAGTTGCGGAAAGCAAGCAATGGCCGGATGGACTGTGTGCAATTAGGTCATTGGAGTATAAGAAAAAATACGGGAACAATTGCGAGAGGATCAATCAAGCAATATAGAACAAATGCTTGTGAAGTATAACTTCTGAATTCTTGCTAGAAAGCTGTCCCCGTTGGATGGCTTCTTAGCCATTGTCTTTTCGTAAAAAAGAGGACTGGCAAAGTGCCGTGTTATACTACAATTGATAAAAGGTCTGTAATTGAACAAGTCATTCCCTAGTTCATATGAGTCATTATCTTATTCAACTATCCTGCCCCGTTAGCACAAGAAGAAAGCGGTGCCGCAACCATCCCCTTGAGGTAATCTCTGTACTCTACACAGAATCGAGCTGCTTTTATTCCCAATTACATCCCATAACAGTGTCACGTGCTTAACGGTTACTACAGATGTTTAAGGGTATCCAGTAATTAATGTATATTTTTTATAATAGTATCTAAACCTAGAGTAATGCTTTTGGATCTAAGCGGGTGATCATTGTGGCAAGTAAAGACAGCATCCTCTCGATGCAGGATAAAAATTTTTATAAGACTGAAGAATTAATTGACCAAAAGATAGAAATATGGCAGGAACATGTTCTTTTTTCTGGCTTATGGTGGTTTGGAGTTGCCCTCTCCATTATCCCCTGGGTTATCTGGTTTCTTATTAGAAAAAAACAAAGTACAGATCGAATGATGTATGTGGGCTTTTATATTATGGCAATTTCAACCCTGCTTGATATTTTAGGAGACCAAGCAGGCATTTGGCATTATCGGTTTCATGTAATCCCAACACTTCCTACCTATTTCCCATGGGATGTTACGCTCATGCCTGTATCGGTAATGATTCTCCTGCAATTCTTACCAAAAATAACTCCATGGTTAAAAGCGATATTTTTCGCATTATTAACTTCCTATATCGCAGAACCATTTTTTGACTGGCTGGGCATTTACGAGCCGAATGCCTGGCGTTATAGTTATTCTGTCCCGATTCAAATTTTTCTGTTTATGAGTGCATATTGGCTTAACAAACTGTCTAAGTTTTCCCCATTGTACGAAGACACAGAATAAATTTCATTGGATATACTCCGCTCTTTGCTACAAGAGGGGAGTCTTACTTTGTTACTAGGGACAAATCTTATTCAATTGTTGCCGGCTCCTCAAGTATTGCCCCCTAAGCTTTTTATTTTATAGGAAGGGTGTTAAAGAAAAAGGTTGCCAATCGGCAACCTTAACTTATATGAAAACCTTATATTTTGAAATTGCTGTTTCCAAATTTGAAACAATTGATACATCATTGAAGTTCATTCCAAGTTTAGTTGCTGTTTGTACCATTTCTGGTCGTAGTCCAGAAAGAATTGTTTTCACTCCAATTAACTTTAATGCTTCAATCAATTGAAAAATTTGTTGGGCAACCATTGTATCAATTATAGCTACACCTGACAAATCAAGTAGTAATTTGGAAACACTTAGTTTTTTACATTGAGATAATGTTTTTTCAAGTATTAAGGTGGCTCTTCGGGTATCTATATCGCCAATCAGAGGTAATAGTCCGATAGTGGAATTTAAGCGGATAACAGGCGAACTTAGTTGGATAATCATTTCCTGCTGAGCATCTAACCTTTTTGCGGAGTGTTCCTGTAACTCCTTGGAGAACCAAGCCATTACAATACTGAACGCTTTGAAAATATGCTCAATCCAGTAATAATGTTCTTCTGAAAGATATTGGTTATGTAGAGTGAAAAACTCCTTCACCAAATTTAAATATTGTTTCTGTGTATTAAAAAATTCTCTCAATATAAAGTGCACGGGTGTTTGTTGGTGTTCTTCATCTTGTGCGATTTCTTTAACCCACTCTTCAAATCCTTCGAAAAAATCCTCTAAAGACTCAGCGATAAAGATATTGGCGAAACGCTTATGAAACTCATAGTTCTGCTGTTTAACCGTTTCAATAACGGATAGGTTCTTTGAAGAATAAACTCCTTCTGGGTCTGTTTTATCCAAGGAAGTGTACCATTCTTCAGTAAGATTCCATGTTTCTTTTAGGAAGAAATTATATAACTCTTTGTTCTTCTCCATCAACAATTTACACCCCCTTGGCTTCTAACGTTTGATTAAATAGTAACATAATTCTGGTTTTGTTGTTAGATTTTGCATCAAATTCATCGCAGCCCCATAAAGTTCGATTACGTAAAGCAATTAATGCCTTTGATAAAAAATAGAATAAACATAAATAAAGAAAATGTTAATTTGATATAGATTTCATATCGTTTAAAATTTCATTCTCCAAATATAAATAGAGCCTGTTTTTTAAAATAAAAATCAGGCTCTTAAGAGTGTCTTGGATTCAATCCTTCTTGAACTAACCTGCCCCTTTAGCTCAATAAGAGGTATTCAATAAAAAAGGCCGTTAATCCTTCCTGGATCAACGCCCCCGTTAGTGTAAGTACATTGCTTCACAATCTTGCTTTGATTGGTTATACGTCCGATATAGTTATTTGTAAGGTGAACTTAATTCTTCCACAATAACCCACTCATCTCTACTTTTACGCGGGCTTCAGGACAATCCTTTTTAGCTCCAATATACATATAGTTGTCGTACCCAAAATGGATAAAGAACTCCTTTTTATAGCTTAATTTACACCAAATAGCTTCACGTAAAGTTAGCTTAACTACCTCTTTAATTTCTTGTTTTGATACCCTTTTACCTAACCACACTTTAGCCATAACACGAGAAGCATTTTGTTTCTCCACTTCATCTGAATTAAGTTTCAAAGCATTCAAATACATCTTATCTAAATTCATTTCATTCATAAAAGAAATAATTGCATTTATATAGTTTTCTTCAGTAGTTAAATACTCTTCTTCACTAACATTACTACCTATATCTGCATAAGAAGTCCATTCATCTTGATTTTTATAAGAACCAGGTATCTCCTGCCCCATCATTTCTTGTATTCCAGTAAAGTTTAACACTTATTAAGAGTTTCTTCTTCTGTTCTAACCTGCCTCATAACACATTGACATGGGACCTTTCCTTCAATGGAAACAGAGGTCGAGGTCGTAAAGCACGGCGTGGTAAAACGGTTTACTGACACTGAAAAAATCACTCGAATTCGTTGATATCATTGACGGCGTCATCGGATTCGACCAGAAGATGACCTTGGACAGAGGCGATGGATATTCCGTAACTTTATAAGGCAAGTGAAAGGGTGTGATTTTCACCCTTTCATGTTTCCGCTTTGAATAATCGCTGGAATATTGGACACCTTTTGTATATGAAAAGAAAGGAAGGGATGTTCAGTGATCATACATAGTCAATTGTTGAAATTGTTGAGGGCGAAAGGGATTCCACTCTCGGACAGTTTTATATATCCCTTTGATGCGAAGTACCTTAGGAAGTCGATCGGAGAAATTTTCGACCGGTACGGAATTAAGTATGGGGAAGGTACATTGGAACTTGTCAAAATGTATCAGGATTGGACGAAGGAAGAGGTATTGGATTCCATTCACAATTTAGGCTTTAGGCAGTGCCTTGCTGATATAGTCGGAGAATACAATGGCGACAAGATGGAACGCATCGTTCATGACATGGTGAGCCAAGGTCAGGTTTCGGTCAGATTCCTGGATGACGAAGGAAAGCTGCAAACCTGGCTTCTCGAATATGACGCAGAAGAGGGAATCAAGCTGACCAAATCCGCTTCGGCCATTACAACGGATGATTTGACACAGGTCATGAAAGAGCTCACACTGATCATTGATGACGTGATTGGATACGATGGGCAGATCATGAAGAATCGGAACCATTATTGGGCTTCGTTTTATGGTTAGATAATTCCAGTTGGAAATATGGCATCTTTCCCCGTAAAAATGTAAGTAGGGACGCCTATTGGGTACTTAAAAAAGAAAACCGTTTTCGTGACGGTTTTCTTTGTTATCTTTTTGCATGATTTGCTTCGAGCCTTCGGAAATCATTGGCGATGGTTTCGATATCCTCCACGATTTTTACAAAGGAACTGGTGCATTCTTCAATAATCGCCCGATTTTCTTCACTGATGAATGTATTCGACATTTCCATTGATGCCCTGGATTTTACCCTTGATTTCCGTAATCATGACCTCGACCCTTTCGATATGGCTGGATACGCTCTGGTTGTTCTGGGTAATGTTGGTGAAGGCATCCTGTACGTTTTGTACTATCCAACGTTTCGGTATCATGGACACTAATTTCATTAAAAATTCTCTCTATTTACAAACTCTTTGTACTCAAATTTATTAATGAAAAAATCTCTAGCAAATTCATTAGCCTCCTCTTCTTTTGTGTCAGTATTAGGTTTTAATTCTAATTCATTCTCAAGAGTTACAATGAGTTCATTAGGTATTACAAGGAAAAAAGAGGATATTTGCCGAAGTAAATGAAGATGGGTATAATGCGTGCTTTGCGAGCCCGGGTCTAAATAGCTTTATACAGAGAAGAGAGTGTTCCCACTCCCTTTTAGCCCTAAAGCATGTTTAACTTGTTAAGTATTAGATGTAAAATGAACTAAATTAATAAACTCTTTCGCTGTAACGCGTAATACCATTTATGAATTGATAAGGTAAAATCTTATCAAATGAAGCTGTTCCTAACCAGCGACCATGTCTGTAATCGTACCTTTGAGTGAGATCCCATCCTGAACCATACCTATAGGCTTGCCATACAAGTTTTGAACAGTAGGTTTTGTTATACGTATTTAAGTTTGTCCAAATGCCATATGTAGCTTTCTTGTATTCTACTTGGTATGTTCTTGCCCACGCACCTGCTTTTTTAGCTTTAGCAGTATCAGTTAGACGGACAACACTTTTAATCGGGTACTTCTTCATCCATGTATCTAGAGTTTCTATTATTGGATGAGTACCGGGAGCAGGGATATGAACCACCTTAAGATTATCTGTCACAATAGCGGAATGGCCAGAATGATATCTTGTTTCCGCCTTACTCGTGATCAGAATATCGCCTGCTTTTGGAGATACTTTTTTACCTTTATAATACGCTGCTGATGCTTCTGTGGAGTGAAAAGCTAAACTGATAGTTAGTAAGACTAGTAATGTTGCTATTATGGCAATATACTTTTTCAATTCATCTCCTCCTTTAGTATGTGGCATAAAACAAGTTTACCAATTATACTAAAATTGTGAGAATAAGGAAAAAGGAGTAATTTTATGAAAAAAAATCATTGGGTTATAGGACTTGTGGTGGTTGTAATTGCTATAGGTAGTTTCTTCTATTTTTCACAGCAACGAACAAAAG
Organism: Peribacillus sedimenti; assembly: GCF_046237635.1. Classification (NCBI taxonomy): domain Bacteria; kingdom Bacillati; phylum Bacillota; class Bacilli; order Caryophanales; family Bacillaceae; genus Peribacillus; species Peribacillus sedimenti. The sequence continues at coordinate 2,438,905 of NZ_CP143547.1, forward strand.
CTGATACAGCCTACACACAACAGCTGAAAAAGGATGTCGAAGACTACCTGATCAATGAGAAAAATTATAATAAAGACGACATAGCTAAATTGGTAGTGGAAGAAAATAAATTAAAAGGCAAGAAAAGATTTGAGGTTGCTGTCACCTTTAAGGACGACAAAGATAGCGTTTATAATTACAATTATGTAACACCAGGTAAACGAGGAAAAGTAGAACAAACCGGGATTTCCGGTACGAAACACGAGGAAAAATAATAGGTTAAAGGTTAATGTTGACGGTTTGGTGTGACAAGGTTTTATTAGAGTGTAAGTTACAACCGTTATTCAGAAGGTGGTCGTAAAAATAATTAGAGTCCTTTTCCAAGGCCTCTTTTTTTGTGACTAATTATTATGCCGTATGTGACACCTCAATTCTTCTTCACCTCCCTCAGTATGATTCGATTTTCTCCCAAATGCTCGCTCATTCGCAGGATTTCAATCTCCTTGGTCTTAGGTCACCTTTTGTTCGAAGTAAGTTTGGGCCAACTTGGCTACGTGAAGGCATGGTTAAATAAAGGAGTTGGAAAACCACTCCATAATTTGCCTTATGATGTACTACTCCACGCCGCCCCTGGAGGCTTTCCCTCCCATGTCTCAACGGGTCTAAGTTGCCCTGTCATTCCTTCGTCATGCCTTTCCAAGGGGTGGAGTCCAGTTATGCTAACCTAATGGGTCCGTGCCCTTTTGTTGAAGAAATCTGGTACTCCGTACATATTTGAAATCCTGCGAATGAGCCAACATTTGATAATCTATTGCTTGGTTTAAGTGTGTTCTCTCCGAGAACGTAAGAGTTGTATTACGCTGCGATGTCTTTTATGGGCTGCACTTTATGGGCATAATACACTTCGTTCTTACGTGCTATTCCAACAAAGATCCTGGCCAACTTGCCAATCAATTTCATGATGGATTTCATTTTTTTCATTTTCTTCACTTTGACATTATGGGCATGTATCGCCTTAAATTCTGGATTGTTCATGACAAGGCTCATAGTGGCTAAGTATAGGAAACGCCGCAGCCTTGACCTTCCACGCTTGGATATGACGGTCTGGCCTTTCCACTTTCCCGAACTCGCTTCCACCAGGTGGAGTCCTGCATGGCGAAGCAGTGAGTTGCCATGCGAGAAACCACTGAGATCACCAGCTTCACCGAGGATGCCAGCCAGGGAAATCTCGCTAATCCCTTTAATCATAAGCAGTTTTCTTGCGAAAGGAATCGAGTCCAATACCTCCTTGACGGCCTGTTCCACCCTATCCATTTGTTGGACCGCAAGATCATATTCCTCCAATAATTGCTCAAGGTGGAATCTATAAGCACCAAGGGCCTGCCTTGTAACAACAGATTTCCTGGCCACATGGACAAGCAATTCGGCTTTCTTCATTCCAGGCTGCCTCTTCATGACGGATCTCCACCCCATGACGATCTGTTCCGGTGTCATGGAACGCAGTTCCATCGGCAATGGGAATAGCCTGAGGGTAGCGATCGCTCCCTTGGCCGTTATATCTTTAAATACCTGCCTGAGTTCAGGAAAAACGATGTCCACCCAACGGTTTAATTGATTAATAGAGCTGACCAGCCGTTTGACAATCACATCCCTGTTCGACATTAGCACCCTGAGTTGTTCAAATGATTCCGAAGTGTTTCTCACAAAAGCATAATATCCGTTCTTCACCATATCAGCTATTACAAGGGCATCTTTCCTGTCACTCTTTGATTGGGTATTATCTCGGTTTTCCTTGTTCCTCTTCACTAAATGCGGATTCACGGTTACTACTTCGATATCTTGTTTCATCAGCCATTTGGAAAGGTTGATCCAGTAATGGCCCGTAGGTTCCATACCGACTGTAGCCGCCTCGAGTCTATGTATTCTTTTAATCTCGTGTATCCAGTTTAATAATGTCGAAAATCCACCTTCATTATTTTCAAAGGTGATGGGTTCTCCCACTACAATCCCACGATAGTTCACGGCTCTCGCTACGTGAAAGTGTTGTGCAATATCCACGCCAATAACCAGATGCTTATCAGTAATTCTTTCTATTAGTTGATTTTGTTTGTCCTGCATTTTAAACTTCATATAAGGGGTTCCTCCTAAGATGTTGAGTTTGAGTCGAGTCTTACTCATCTATCTTACTGAGGGCCCCTATTTTTATCAAAGTTCAAAATAACGATCTACAGGAATGCTAACCTGCCCCTTTAGTGAAACAAGAAAAGCTGCCTAAAAGCAGCTCCATCTTTTCTAAATCGCTGCGTCCTCGCAGCAATGTTGACACCAATACCTCCTGTTGGTCGGGGCTCGGTACTGACCGCCACGCCTTGGGGCTACTCGGGGACTCGTACGATCGTTACGCCGAAGCTAGACATCAGTCTAAGTTAGAAAGTTATACTTTCTTATCTAAATGCATCTAATGAAGGCTACACATTTTGACTGTAGTTCTATTGAAAATTAATAACAAGTTTCGAACTTGTTAGTACAGAAGTGAACCTGGCTGCGTCCCTTTGTTTTTGCCCTGTATAGGGCTTGGTCTGCGTGCTTTAGCAGCAGCTGAAGGGTCTCACCATGATCGGGATATATGGCAACACCAATGGATGAAGTGGTTAGTATTTCTTGGTCCTTGACCAACCAGGGTTGTTGAAGGAGCGTACAAAGTTGATTTGCAACAGTGGAAGCTCCGTCTTGAGACTTCAAGTTAGGAATGACGATAACAAACTCATCTCCCCCCATTCGTGTAATTGTATCTTCCGTTCGCAACGCTGTATTAATTCGTTGAGTTAACTGTATGAGTAGCTCATCGCCAACTTCATGACCAAATGAATCGTTAATCTGTTTGAACTTATCGACATCCAGATACATGACCGCCATATGGGTTTTGTTAGTTTTCGCCATTTCGATTTCGTGCGGGATTTGCTCCATAAACCAGCGGCGATTTAGAGTGCCAGTTAACGGGTCATGGTAAGCCAGGAATTGTAGATGGTGTTCGTAACTCTTACGCTCACTAATATCTCGAGCGGCCATAATGAAATGATCCACCACACCATTGACCTCTTGCACGCATGAGAAGCTGATTTCAAACCAAATATAATGTCCATCCAGATGTGTGCACCTTAACTCCGCCTTTTCTTCATTTTTTTGTTCCGAAATCATTCGCTTAAGCTTTTCCCGTACTGAAGGTAAATCTTCTGCATGCACAATCTTGAAAAAGTTAAACGCTCCACAACGACCTAGTACTCTCTCAAAAGAGGGAGATCCATATCTAATGTTGCCGTCTTTATCAATCATAGCGATTAGATCATTCATATGACTTGCTATCAAACGGTACCTCTTTTCGCTTAATTGCAAAGCTTTCTCGGCTTTTTTCCTCTCTGTCACCTCACGGCTGACGATAACCATACGGTGCCGTCTTCCGTTTTTATCGAAAATAGGAGTTTTGATCACTTCCCAAACCTTCATTACCCCGTCCTGTCCTAGAATGTTCTTTTCGATTTTTAATTCTGTTCGTTTTTCCCAGGCCAACTCGTCGGTTTCAATATTATAATCAAACGCCTCCCTATGCTGGGGACTCATTTCCGCAAGCTCCATGTCCGTTTTTCCAATGTAATCGCGACCGCCTAATTCATATAGCTCCAGCACCAGCTGGTTGGTCAGAATCCAGCGTCCTAAACCGTCCTTTAACAGGATCAATTCTGGAATTAAATCAATTAACATACGAATTTGTTTCTCACTTGCCTGGATGTCATCACTTTGTTCGTCGCCGATAATATTCTGACTGAAGCTTTCTGCAAAAAAATTAGAATTGTGCATGTGTTTTCACTTTATTCTCCTTTATGGTTTCTTACATTCACAAGACAGTGAGCTACATTGCGAGACGTTATTTCATTAGGTTAATAACATTTGTCTTGCAATGTCAGTTAGATTATCGGTAGATGTAGCCACTGTGCTGACACCATCTGTAATTTCTTCGATTACCGTAACAAGCGACTCCAGTTCTGTTTCAATTTGAATACTTCCGTTTTTGATTTGCCCCATGGACTGTATTACCTGTTCGAAGAATTGATCCAATTGATTGACTCCCTTTACTCCCTCGGAAACCAAGGTGTTGGCTTGGTCGATGGATTGGTTGACTCCTTGGATGCCTTCGTTCGTTTCAGAAATGAGTGAACTTACACTGGCTAAACTATTCTTCGTCTGCTCAGCAAGTTTTCTGACTTCGTCGGCTACAACAGCAAAGCCCTTGCCATGTTCTCCAGCCCGGGCTGCTTCAATAGCGGCGTTTAATGCTAATAGATTGGTCTGGTCAGCGATGGAAGACACAATCCCGGTCACATCCTGTATTTTTGAAGAGGTTTCTTGGAGCTTATTAATCTGTTCATTGACCTGATTCATCCGCATCTCAATTTTCTTCATTGCTTCCAATTGCTTATTCAGTCGTTGTTGTGCATCCAAGGATTGTTGCTCAGTTTCTTGAGCGGACGTGGAACCGGACTGTGCAAAAGATACTACTTGTACGGACTGTGCTGATACCTGTTGTAAGGAAGCACTTGTCTGTTCCGCAACCGCAGCAAGTTCCTCTGCTGTCTCACGCACTTTATTCTGAACTTGCTCTTTTACCCTTTGGGACTCTTGCCTCACTCGTTCATTTTCCTTGTCATAGGCTTCCAATACAATAACCTGTTCCACTGACAAAATGTTTTTGATTGCAGTTGAGAACGCAGCATATTCCTCTTTACTCGCCGTGTTTGCATTAACCACCTCATGTAAACTGTTAGATAGATCCACAAATGCAAGCATATACCACTTCGGTTGCAACCCAATTCGAACATGAACATGTGCGATAATTTGCCGTTGTTTTACGAAACCTTCATCAATTCTGCCAGAAAACAATTGAACCAGGTGATGAGTAAGTGTGTTTTTCAGGCGATCTACCGAGCTGTGAGCTTCAATGATTTTCGTCAAGCTCGGTTCATGGGCTAAATTGGAGTAAAAATTTTCAACAATCCTGGCTATGTTCTCTTTCACGTAAGGCTGCAAAAGTTGGGCTGCTGAAAGATCATAGGCTGTAAAACCGGCCATCTGTAACACTTTTTCAACATTATAGTTTACATCGATTACAACATTTTTTTCGTTTAGTTTTATTTGTTCCAAAAGCGTTTCATGATTTTTTTGGTTATTTTTAAAAATGTTCAACAAAGGTATTCCCCCGATTAATAATTATCTTCTTCTGTTTATTTATCGGGCAAATTGCATATTAATTAAATCTCTTCCCAACACGTATAAGGATGGGTGACATTTCTTTCTTTAACTAACCTCCCTCAATAAAGAAACAAAAATCTTCCGATTTCTCCAGTATTCTTAGGTTTTCATAGTTATCTACTTGTCGGTAATATTTTTGTAGTTGGGGATTTATCACTTAAAAGGATATAATTGGACCTCTAAAGGAAAAAGAGTTATAACCCACTAACCAACCAATTACATTTATTGGTTGATGATCCAAAATATGATTGCACTGGCGGATGTCCACATTTCTCATGGAGGTCAACCCTCCCATGCCTCACAGAGTCTTCGCTCTCAAATTCCTTCGTCCAACCTTTCCATGAGGTGGATGTCGGCCATGCTGCCCCACAGGGTCTTCGCCCTTAATTTAGTTGCTTTGCCGACTAATCCGTGCTTCAAATGTCCCCAAATCAATAAAACAACAACTACTATTTCCCTAACGAAAAAAGTCTTAAGCGGCCATTTCTGTCTTCTTGGATATTGACTGATGAGGGATGTCTTTTAACATCTTGTCTTCACTAAAATCAAATTGCTTTTTCCCTATTCCAAAGAAAATTCGGATCAATTTATTACACAATGCAATAAGGGACTGCATCTTCTTTAAAGGGTTATCAGGACGTTGCGTATAGTACACATGTAATGAATGAAACGCTGAGTTTTTGGCTACGAGAACCATACAAACCCGGAACAACAGGGCCCGGAGCTTTTTACGTCCCCTCTTTGTAATCGTCGTTTTCCCCTTGTGCTTACCAGAAGTATTTTCTTTTAAACTCAAGCCGGCCAGCTTGATAATCTGTCGGGGATGAGAGTATTCGCTAAGATCACCTACTTCGGCAAAGAAACCGGCGACCGTGTCCCTGCCAACACCCTTTATCGCCAACATTTGCGGTACACCCGGTATTTCCTCAAGTAAACTATCTATCTGTGCGTCCAATTCTTCGAATTTCACCTGTATTAACTCATATTTAGCCAGAAGCGTTTTCAGTTCCAGTTTTGCCATTTCAGAGCCTTGACGAAGTCCGATGGACTTCTTCGCAGCCTGCTTTAATTCCTGAATCTTATTCAGACCTACACTCCTGGTTACGGCTTTTCTAAGATGAGAAAGCAATTCTTCGTCGGAGAAATCAACTATCTCATGCGGTAACGCATCGAGCTTTAGGAATTGTAACGCTGCCTTGCCCTCCCACTTCTTAAAGACCGTCAGAAATTCAGGAAAGTACCGGTCAATCCAGTTATGAACCTGACCTTGGACTGTCTGAAGATCCTCTGTCAAAAGGTCCCGTATCTTCTTTGCCACCCGTAGTTCGGCATAAACTCCCTGTGGAATTGTAGGTTCTGCGAACCTCCCGTCTTTGACCAGCTGGGCAATGACTTTAGCGTCCTTCACGTCATTTTTAGTGGGAGAATTATCATCAAGCTCCTTGCTTTTCTTCACGTGCAAGGGATTCACAGCTACCAATTTTATTTCATTTTCTTTTAATATGTGAGCCAAATTGAACCAATAATGACCTGTAGGCTCCATCCCCACCATCACATGATCCATGCCTTGTTCTTTCTTGATTTCTAACATCCAATTAAGGAAATGCTCGAACCCTTGTCTTGTATTTTCAAAATAACAGGGCGATCCAAATTCCATTCCCCTAAAGTCCTGGGCACGTGCCACGTGCTTGAATTTTGCAATATCCACCCCTATAATCAAGGTTTGGGAAGTAATTTGAGCAATCTTCTTATTTTGGTTATAATTCATTGTAAAGCCTCCTGGTATATGAGATTTGTCCTTTCCGCTGGCCGAGCTTCAGGACCCTCTCATTCTACCAAGAGGTTATTTTTTTGTTCAAACTCCATTTTCATTCATTACAGGAATGCTGCCCCTTCAGTTCAATAAAATAAGCCGCCCTATAAGACGACTTCAATCCTTTGGGTGATTCTTGACTTGCGAATCTGCCTTAGTAATTCTGTACTTTGCTTGTTCTAACTCAAAATTCTGCTCGATCCTTATGAGTGTATCAATTAATTCATTATCTGCTTCTTGTGCAATCTGCTCTAACCTTTTAAGGATTCTCTCGGTTGCCTGCAAATTGATTCCATCATTACGTATTGTCATCGTTTGTAGAAGATATGATTTAATCCGTTCAATGTCTCTCAGTGTATCTGTCAATAACTTAAATAGCTCCTTATTCACTACCCTCCCACCTTTTTTGCTCTGGACTGTATGATTTCCTTTACCCAGGACTAAAATGCCTTATGCACAGTGACTGTAACATCCATTAGTTCCCATTATCTTTACGGAGCCTATCCTATCCATAAAACAGGCGTCTTATTTAAAATACACTAGTGGGCCGTTAGCCATCGATGCAGCAGTTCTGCATCACAAAGGATGAAGTTGTTCTTCAATGGTAATTAACAAGGCTATGAAGATGAAATACAATTTTACCCCATATTTGCCGTCCTTATTTCGTTTACTCAACCAACTAATCTTTGACTCTATCTCATTTTTTGCTTGTTTCAATGTAGAATCCTTCAAAATGAGTGAAATTGTATATGGAGATGGTGTTACTCATGCAGAATTAACGGTGTATCCTTGTTTTTCGACTAATTATGAGAAGAGTGAGACTACAAGCATATATGCACACTTATGCGGCAGCCTAAGACAGGAACTTTATAGAAAGTACTTTTAATACGTTGAAAAGCAGTGCATCATATATGCACTGCTTTTCTTTAAATATTGCTCGTACAATACTTCGCATTCATTAACTAAAACCTTATTTGTTCTATTTATTAATTAAAGAAAAAACAAGATAAACTGCTGGCGCCCACATGATCAAGGCAGTTATTTTATTAAGAACCATCAAAAACACGAGGAATCATCTATTCTATATTAAACATTTTCTGATGCTAGTAATTGAGCATACAACGCCTCAAAGACCAGGCTGCCTCTCTCTAATGCTGTCATATCATCTACACTTATCAATCTGATGCCGTCACAAATAAAATCTAATCCCGGAGCAACAGGCTCCAGGAAAGCATCCTGTATGGTATCTGCCTCATCCACGATTTTAGCAATTTGCTCCAAAATAGGATCCTTGATATTGAATTCTCGCAACATGGTGTGGAAGCTGCAGTGCCCCCTGCGATGAGAAAAGCGAACGCCCGGGATATCGAATGGTTCCGCATCTTCCGGTAATGGCTTCTGAGCAACCGGAATAAATGAAAATTCCGCTTCTGAATCAATCCACCTCTTGATTAACCACGCACATGCCATCCTGTCTACCCCGACATTTTCCCAGGTTACCCATCTCATCCTTCTATCCCGCCCCTCACATTCTGTAATTGCTCCAGTACCCGTTTCCCTGCATCGGATTGAAAATAATCCCTTACTCTGATTTGCTGGCATTTACGGGAAAGGGAAACGATATCCATCTGATTTCCCTTTAACTTCTCCAGAATTTCGGCGTATTCCTGTTCTACCTGATGTAAAAATTCCTGAATGATATCTTCCTCTTTCATGCCTAGAAGAAGCTGCGACTCCCATAAGGACGCTTCTCCTCCAAGTTCCTGGATTTCAACCGCCAGCCACTGGAACTGCTCTTTAGTTTTTTTATTCGACGGGAGGCACCAGACGGAATCATGAAGAAGTACTGCGCCGAGCCGTTTTAATTTCCGCCACACATATACCCTCGTTTTACTTGGATTGCGTGGAATTTTATACACTAAATGAAGCCAAGTCTGCATAAACCATCTCCTACTTTTACTGTACCAACGGGTAGACAATTAAGCCGATAATGGCTGCAACAAGAATGATAATCGGCTCCGGAACCTTTTTGCTTTTCCATAAGAGGGCCAATGTGACAAGGGCAAACAGGATGGTAGGGAGGTCGACGATGGATCTCTTGCCCAATACGATAACCGCTCCGCTAATAGCCCCTGTCGCGGCTGCCGTCACACCATTGACAAAGGCGTTGATACCAGGACGTTTTCCGTACTTTTTAAACAAAGGGGCGGGCAGGATAGTCAACAAATAGCACGGTAGAAAGGTTGCTAAGGCGGCAACGGTCGCTCCAGAAAAGCCGGCAACCAAATACCCAATAAACCCGGTGGTAATGACGACAGGTCCTGGTGTGATCATGGCGACCGCTACCGCATCAAGGAATTGCTGGGCATTCAGCCAACCGTATTCCTTTACGACACCACCGTATAGAAAGGGAACGATGGCAAGGCCGCTTCCAAAAACAAATGCCCCTGCCTTTGAGAAGAAACTGGCAATGTTCCATAAGACGCCTGTATTTGACTGCATAGCAGACCCGAGCAGCATCATTATCGAAATTGGTTCATAGCTCTTCAATGATGATTTTTTCCGTTTCCAGTTTGGTGGAGCCTTTACGAGCCAGTACACCATTCCGGCTCCTAAAAACAAGAGTATGCTTTCCGTTTCAGTGATAACCGTCACTGTAGCAGCAATGAAGTAAATCATCCAAAGCAACCAGTCCTTGCCGACCGTTTTCGTTGTCAGCTTATAGGCATTAAAAGCAATGATCCCAATGACACTTGACCCTACTGCATAGAAGACAGCCTGCATCCAGGTCAACCCACCGAATGTTACATAGGCCCAGCCTAAGGCAACCACCATGATAAATGAAGGGATGACAAACGTAATGGCTACCAATGTTGCCCCAAGAATTCGATAATGGACATAACCAAGATAAATGGCCAATTGGGCTGCCAACGGACCGGGAGCGAGCTGGGATAATGCAAGGCCGTCTTTATAATCAGCTTCTGAAATCCAATTTCTTTTCTCAACTAAATCTCTGTACATGTACCCGGTCAACGCAACCGGTCCACCAAAACCGATCGTACCAAGTTTCAGAAAGTACAATATCAGCTGAAAGAGTGTGTAGGTGGCTGCTTGAGGGCGGACATCGAACTTACTTTCCACCGAACCATTCATTGCCATCTCCCCTTTTGTAATACTGGTTAATTTCCATTATATGTTAAATCAGTAATGTTGAGAAGATAAATTTGTAATACTGGTTACATAAATTAGCAACTGTGTCCAAGAGCTGAGTAACGCTTATGGATGCTCTCCAAAAAGCCCTATATAAATCCATACGGCATTTTTCCTAAAAGATATACGCAACAAGACACCGCCTATCTCAAGCGGTGTCTTGTTTTATTTCTAAGCGGCTCCTGACTGCTTCCTTAGAAATTGTATAGTAATTTCGTTGAATTTTTCAGGCTGGTCGACATTGCATACATGTCCACTGTCCTCAATCACTGTTAAAGTAGAATGTGTGCATTTTTCCACTGCTCGCTCGACAGGCAAAAGGAACATATAATCTTCTTTTCCCATTACATATAAAGTGGGAATGTTGACTGGTCTTTGTTCGAAATAGGCCAGCAATGGAACAACGTCTCTCGTTAACTTGAACCACTTAATAAATTCCTTTTGACATAATTTCTTTGCTTGGTTCACAAAGAGTAATCTGGATTTTTCATGACTTTTCTTGGGCATCAAGCACCAAGCGAACAATTGATATAGCCACATATAGGGAATAATCCGTTTAGCGATATGGCCCACCGTCATCAAGGTTTTAATACGTGTGTTTAACCTTAAGACGGCACCTCCCAGCACCATGGTCTTAATTCTCTCTGGTTCTGCTTCTGCAATATTTCGGATTACTATGCTTCCTAATGACATCCCAATAAAGTGGGCGGATGATATCTTCAAATGGTTTAATACCTCGATGATGTCAGAGCTCACCTCGAGAAAGGAATATCTTTGCATGAGCTTCTTGGTGTCTTTCGATTTCCCATGTCCTCGTAAGTCAATAAGCAGTATATTGAAGTGTTTTTTGAACTCCCGGATCTGCTTGTACCAAATCGACGAACTGCCACCTGCTCCGTGTACAAAAACAGCCCACTCACGAGAAGCACACATTTCGTAGCATTTATAATAAATCATTTGCTGCCTCCTGCTTCCATTCTTGTAAAATGTCATCGAATGCAAAAAAAGGCACTTACCCATACAGGTAAATGCCTAAATAAAAAAGACCCTTACCAACTGAAATATTTGATAAAGGTCTGGCTAACAATATAATTGCCAATAAAACCGAGAGACCGAGCTCCGAAATGACGATTTTATTGTAAAAGCTACTCCCCTTTAGGAGATATTCGATTACATACATTATACAGATGAAATGATCACAATTCAACGATAAACAGTCAAATAGGTACCCAATGCAGTTCGGTCACTCATGCTGTTGACTCTGAAAGAGGAATCTAGTGGTAAAGACAGTCCCCACACGGATGGCACTTTTGCTGCAAGCTCCTAAAAATACACTCATGACTAATAAAACAGCCAGCCATAGCTTTCTCATTTGCTCTCCCCTTCGTATAACACCATCGAACTTCTATTGGTATAGACGATAGAAACACCTGCGGGTTACATCTTCTCTCTAAGAAAAATCCTATGGACAAAAGGAGCCAACCAGATACCCTACTTAAAATTGCTACTTAGGATAAAACTTAAAAACAGGAAAAAATACTCATTTTCACTGAGTGTTCTGTGTATCTTTTTGAACCTACTAAGTATATTGTACTTTCTCCTAGAATAGATATTATCAGAAACATACCTCCTTAGAGCTGTCCGTGTGGCAATGGTCATTCGCTTAACAAATGCAGCATAAGGAATGAAACCATTCCCAATAATATGCTAGCATATATTGACGCTTTCGCTTCCTGTCGCATTTCCTCCTATATGATTTGTATAAGTGTGCCCATTGCGGCTCCCATAAACATCGTAAATAATTCAATCCGGAAATTTCTATCTTTATTCCGAGATATATACTTACTGCAATCGCCATTGATAATAGCAGATCCAATCGAGTTGCATAAGGGCAAGGAAGTTCATTTGCTTTTTTGTTTAAAACATACCCATTTTCTAAAAAAAACGCTTTCCTTCCCTCCAAGAGCTGTGGACGATCGATAGAAAAGTATGTTCAAGTGCTATGAAGCTTTGTTATTCTAGTACATAGGCAATTCAGGTCAACTTAGGAGTGAATGCAAGCATGAACCAAAAAGACATTGCACAAATTCGAAAACAATTCAAAGCAGGAAATGATTTACTCACCATTTCCGATATCTTTAATGTTTATATTACGAAGGAACCCAGTGAAATTTACCATCATGAAAGCCAGCCTTTTGAAATGCTCGACCAGGAACAGCAGGAGTTATTCTTGAATAACTTCAAAAAGATGCTAGCCGGTCAATTGGATGAAAAACTCTTTGAGTTAAAGTTTAAGCGGGACGGGGAAGAGAACAGCCAGCTCATTTTGCATCAAGGATTGCTGAGCCCTGATGTAGACAGCTGGAAAGAGCAAATGCACCACATCGTTGGCAAAATGCTGGAACTCCGCCAATACGAGAAGGATATCGTCGTCACTTTCATTCGCGGAGAATATTTAAAACCTGTGAAGCGACGAAATGAAGAGGACGAGACAAGCGAACGGGATACCGTTTATTCCCACCCGTTTATCCTGTGCAGCATCAATAACACACAGGAGCCGAAGAAAGAGCTGCTTTTCGACTATGTAGAAAAAGAATTTAAATATCACTTTGTCGTGGACCCCATTATCAACCTAAAGGCTCCGATTTCAGGCTTTTTGTTTCCCAGCTTCACCGAAAACGCAGCAGACGTCAATCACGTTCTCTATTCGGCGGGCAAGGTTCACGAGCCTGACCATGCGTTCATTGAAGAAGTCTTAAACGGCGAAGAAACAATGACGGCACAAGATGACAAAATCATTTTTGAAGAAATCGTGAAAGACATAACAGGGGATCAGTTAAGCACCTCTGCCCTCTCCAATGTGTATGAAGAGATACACCGTATGATCGAAGAAAATGAAGAAGAGGGAGAGCCGCCGAGATTAGATGCAAAAGATGTGGAAAGGGTGCTAAAATTGAGCGGGCTTGAGGACATTGATTCGGAAAAGGTTGAATCTGCTTACCAAAAAATCATCGACGATGATAAATATGAGATTAAAGCCAGCAGCATCCTTCCGAAATATACGTCCAAATCGATTAAGATTAACACGAAAGCGGCAAACATTTCGATAAGTCCACAAGACTTAAGGTATGTAAAGCAAATTATGTTTGGCGGAAGACGCTACCTCATGATCGAAGTTGAAGAAGATGCCGTAATCGAGGGCTTCACGATGATTCCGGAAGCTTTGGCCGGCGAACCTGAACACTGATTTATAGGGAGTGTAAGTCCCAGGCTGTTTCACTATCAATGGGGATTTATGCTCCCTTCTCTTTGCTCTTTTGGAAGGCACTTTAGATGTAAGACGTTTTCAAGATTGAGAAAACGTTCGGAAATTCCATATGTCTACCAGTTTGATGAATCGAATCTTCCACTCCATTCATCTTGATGTGCGAGAGTGAATCGGCGGATTTTCGAGCAATCACCAATACCTGTCCGACTTGGACTCGTTCTTTCTTGCGTTCGAGGTATTCGAAACGACTGGTAAGAACTTCGAAGCGGACTACAGTTGCGACGCGCCCCTTAGTGCAGCAGGAAAGGCTGTGGCTCAGATCTCCATCTCGCGAGGCTGCTGAAACACTAAATCAGAATTGAATAGATACATGGTAAAAGTATTCATGTACTCTAAGAAATTATGGGAAATACCATCAGTAATATCAGTATTCAATCCTATGAAATCCACCTCTACTAATAACGTGATATCTTCTTGAAAATGATGCCCATAAGCAAGCCCTGCACCATTTATACCTATTCAAAATACTAAGTATGTGTTTCTACCTCATCCCAGTTCTCTGTACCCATAAGCCAATTAAGTGCATAATGTCTCTCCTGTACTACTCCAATGTTAAGGTCGCCAGGTATGGCTTTACCATCAATTTGTGCCTGGCGGACTGCCCAGTGCATATTGTAAATTAAATCAGCTTGTTCAGCTAATTCTTCTTTTGACCTAATTATCGCTTCAGTGATGAACGTCTCACTCGTTCGTTCTGATAATTGAGTTACAGCAAAGGGGACATCACATGTTGCATCCGGATAGGACAACTCCTCCACATAACCCAGCATCCACAGCAACACCCAATACCCTTCATACTTCCAACTAAAGTGAAATCTCTCCTCCTCACTTACATCAGCATTATGCAGAAACTCCTTTTCATTTTTTGTAAAATGATTGATTAAATCATATCTCTGAATGATTTTTTTCACTACTTCCGACTCCGTGCCCTCTCCTTTTGCGGCAACTGTACAAATACACATTGCCCTATTTGCTATCTCTTCCACAGTTCTAATTTGAATTTCCTCTCTCGGCACAGGCAAGTTTGAATTGACTGGAATTCCCGCTCTTTGAAGATATTTCTGAGATTTCTTTCTTCTCTTAATAGCATTTCTAAAGAATGTGAACATTGGTTTATCTCCAAAACTTGTATTTTAAAAATTATTTCACTGGCCTTCCCCTATTGCTAAGTAAGAATGACCCCCGTTGAAAATCGGACAAATTGATGAAAAAAAAGGAACTCTGGGCTCCTCTATGAAAATAGCTTTACTTATTCATTTTGGTTTTCCTAGTAGAGCAGTTGCAATTGCGGTGAAAAAGTTACCTATAGCCTCTAAAATATTTTAAATATCTCCTTCTTATTAAATTTTACATTCGTTCACCTCATGCAAGCTTCACCATATATACCAGTATTTTAACATTAACCTTTATAGATGTGAGCTATAATAAAACTCCTGCTGACTAACCTGTCCCTTTAATACAATTAGAAGTGAAAAACCACTCACCAACCGTTAGAAAACGCACCTATTTTGTTTTTATCTAAAATTTAAATAAAATCGTCGTTCCATGCTTGGTGCTGTAGCCATGTGTGGTTACTTGGGGATGACTCGTTCAGCTATGGTCTCATTCACTTGTATGGACTCATGATTTTTGATAATCATCTCATACATCAATTGGTTATAAGCTCTTTTATACTGATTCCCGCCTAATTCTTCCGGTTTCCCAATCAAGGATTCTGCATATTTATCAGCAACGAGGTCCATTACAACCTGTTCCTCTACACGATGCCAATACAGCACATCTTCCATCCCCAGTGTCTTTATGATTTTGTCATGAAAAGGACGGTTTTCATCATTCATAAGGTCCGTCATCGTGTTTAACACTTCTAAACGGTCTGGCCCAAGGCCTGCATTAGACCCCATTGTATAAAAAATTTGATGGGCTAATAGAATAATGAGCTCTTCCTTCGATTCGATAACCGTTCCAAGAGGCACACGCATTTCTTTTCCTTGATATGTCGCAAAAATATCTTTTTTCAACGGAGCTGTTACATCCTTGATCACCGCCAACACCGCATCCGAACTATATTTTTCATCTATAACAGGTTTGACTTGTGGAAAGGTAATGTCCGAATCTTTCTTTTTCTCATTCTCCTTCGCATCATCTTGGCTTGGCTCTAGTTTGCTTATTTCGTAAACAATCCCGATAACCAGTAAAATCATGACTCCAATCCACAACTTCTTGGCCATTTAAATTCTCCCTTTCCAAATGCCCATACAAAAGGTAGTTTTAGACTTTGTATCCTCTTGTAATAATTTTGTATATCAATTGGTGTTATTCAAATAATTTCCCTTCCTCATTCCCTCGGTGACATCCCTGTTGGGAAAAATCCTGGTCCAATGGCAAAATATGAGCCACTCAGCTTTATTTCAAGGAGTAGGTAAAGACGCCAAATATATTGCCAATCATCTTCTTCACTCTAAAGACGAACATCTTGTATATACATTTGCTTAATATTAAAATTCACTAAAATTTTAGCTGTGTTTGTACGAAAAGGGGCTTTCGTTTGGAAGGTCACTTTTTTATCTCCGTGTATCAGCCCTTGTCGACTCATCACGTTCCCCCGGATGAAGTAAGGGTATTAAAAGGCCGGAACCGTCTATCTGTCGGGCTGGGTAATTCTACAGTAGGGTTCAGCTCCAAGCTTTTTACTTGCGGCTATTCTCAATATGTTAGTTTTTTGGTATATCGGACCACTTTCCTATGGAAGTTAAATTAGTAGTAAGAAAAAGCATCAGTGGAATTCCCAAACAGGAATTGCCTTATTCATTAATCTGTATCTTTTACCCTAAGCAATCTTAAACTGTTCAATGTGACAAGGATTGTCGCTCCCATATCGGCAAAGATGGCAATCCATAGTGTCAGCCATCCAGGAATCACCAGGATCAAGGCCAACAGTTTGATAATCAATGAAAACGTGATGTTTTGCTTGATGATGTGTAAAGCCTTCCTGCTTAACTTCACAGTAAATGGAAGTTTTCGTAAGTCATCCCCCATAAGGGCGATATCTGCGGTTTCAAGAGCCGTGTCCGTACCAGCTCCACCCATTGCTATACCGACCGTCGCGGAAGCCAGGGCAGGGGCATCATTCACTCCATCACCAACCATTGCCGCTTTGCCGTATTCCTTCCGGAGCGACTTGATCACGTTCAGCTTATCCTGTGGAAGGAGCTCAGCCTGGATGTCATTCACGCTGACATGTTCCCCGATGGCCTTTGCTGTGGCTTTGTTGTCACCGGTCAGCATGATCGTCTTTTTGATGCCCAACTCATGCAGCTTCCGGATAACATCGCGGCTGCTTTCACGGACCTCATCCGCAACGGCAAGAATTCCTAACACCTTGTCTTCCGTTCCAGCCACTATTACCGTCTTTCCCTGGTTCTGAAGGGCAACCACTTTCTGTTTGATGTCTCCCTGGATTGATGCGTTGAAGCCATCAAACAACTTAGGACTTCCCACATAATAGGCGGTGCCTTTAATGCTTCCCTTGATTCCCTTGCCAGTGATGGATTGGAAATTGTCAACGAGAACACCCTGGTAGGAAATGCCGTCCTGTTCCGCCTTCTTCAAGATAGCAGAAGCAAGTGGATGCTGAGAACGGTACTCGAGGGCTGTGATGATCGAAAACAGTTCACTGTCTGCAGTCCCATCCAATGGCATAAAGTCAGTCACCGCCGGTATGCCCTTGGTCAGCGTCCCTGTCTTATCAAAGGCAATGGCCTTTAAGGCTCCTACCTCTTCCAGATGGATGCCACCCTTAATCAATACCCCATTTTTCGCAGCATTCCCTATGGCCGTCACAATGGAAACCGGCGTAGATACGACCAACGCACACGGACAACCCACTACCAGAACTGCTAATCCTTGGTAGACCCATTCATTCCAGTTACCGTTAAAGAGAACAGGAGGAAGGATTGCTACAATAGCCGCAATGACCATGATGACAGGCGTGTAATACTTCGCGAAACGGTCAACAAAGGCCTGTGACGGTGCCCGTTCAGCCTGTGCTTCCTCAACAAGGTGGATGATTTTTGCAATCGTTGTGTCATCTGCCAATTTGGTTACCTCGATTTCGAGAAGCCCTTCCTCATTCAAGGTCCCGGCATACACATCATCTCCAGTTTGTTTTGCGACCGGCACTGACTCTCCCGTAATGGCGGCCTGGTTTACAGAAGAAAACCCATATGAAACCACGCCATCCATTGCAATTTTCTCGCCTGGCTTCACGATCATCAGGTCGCCTACCCGAATATCATCCACATGAATGACGATTTCTTTTCCATTCCTTCGGACCTTTGCCTCCTTAGGAGCAATAGCCATAAGGGACCTGATGGAGGCTCTGGCCTTATCCATCGAGTATTTTTCCAATGCTTCGCTGATTGCAAACAAAATTACCACAACGGCCCCTTCACTCCACTCGCCGATGAAGGCCGCCCCAATGATGGCAATGGTCATTAGCGTCTTCATGTCGAAATCAAGACGGAACAGGTTTGTAATCCCTACCTTGAAAAGCGAGCCCCCACCGATAAGAATCGCGGCCAAAAAACCTGCGATGGTCGTTACGCTTTCCTCTCCATTGAAGAAATGGGAGATATATCCCATGACCACGAATAGCATGGAGACAATAACCGTCGAATGTTTCTTCCAAAACGGCTCTTTCGCAATTGGTGCTACTGCACCCTTCTCAGGGGCCAGCTTCAAGTTTTCAAAAGCCCCTGCTTTTTCTAGTTCTTCAATGGTTGTGTTCCCGTAAACCGTAATCTTGGAAGCACCAAAGTTCACTTCTGCATCTGAAACACCATCCAGGTGTTTTACGTTCTTTTCGAACTTTCCGGCACAGCTAATTCAAGAAAATCCTTGCACGCGGTACACCTGTTTTGGCTGCTCCAGCTCTTTTGCTCTAATCAAGGTTCATCACCTCTTTATGGTGGTCAAACGCTAACTGAACCATCTGTTTCACCTGTTGATTTTCAATCGAGTAATACACTAGTTTACCTTCCTTGCGAAAATTGGCAAGCCCTATTTTTTTCAAATACCTTAAGTGGTGAGATGTAGTCGCAACTGTAGCTCCAATGATGTTGGCTACATCGCATACACACAGCTCCTCTTCTACCGATAGGGCATATATGACTTTTAGCCTTGTTTCATCTGATAACGCCTTGAAAATCGTGGAAACATCCCCGAAATTCTGGTCGGCAGTCTTTCCCTGTACACGGGTCACCTTTTCGTTATCCTCGCATGTGACTTCACATATATCTTGTTCCTCCATGCTTCTCCACCCCATATTCAAACGCTGATTTGATTTTATAATATTCAAACAACTCTTTGATTGTCAATGGAAAAGATCAAATGTTTATTTGAATGATGGGTTCTGAAATATTCATATATTTGACTAACTTAAATAGACAATTTCTCCAACATATCAGTATAATCAAAAACTAGGAGGGTTTCTCCTAAAAAACAGATGGAGGACAAGATGAAGAAATTAATGATCCCCCTTATTGCCTCAGCATTTCTGATTACGGGGTGCTCTGGCGATCAAGAAGAGAAACAGAACTCTTCTGAAACGCATCATTCTGAGGATGCACCTGAGTTATCATACATCATCGGCAGCGATGACTGGTCATCTATCACAAATCTTACGAAAGATCCTGCGATTCTAGAAGCCTATCAGTTTGCAGTGGCTCACCCTGAAGTCCTGAATTATATGCCATGCTATTGCGGGTGCTATGAAGAAGACGGACATACCAGCAATACAAATTGCTTTGTTGACAAAGTGGAGAATAAGCAAGTCACTTTGGATGCCATGGGCTTTGGCTGACCAGTCTGCGTAAACATAGCCCGTGAGGCTAAATCAGAGTTTGAAAAGGGAACGCCATTGAGGGACATACGAAACATGATTGATGAAAAATACAAGGATGGAGGAACGCCTCCCACCCCTACCCCAATGCCAAAAGGCTGATTAAGAAGAGTTGCTTCAAAAAATCCGCTGGACTTAAGTAGTCCGCGGATTTTCTTTGGACAGGAAATCATAATATGAATCTTGAAAATTAAGATATGCAAAGATTACTGCTGAAAGTTGAGCTTCCCGTACGCTTATGTAAAATAATATTTGGACCTAATCTATGTACGGGAAAGAATATCGCTTGGAATGTATATAAGTACAGTAAGAACAACCAGGCTAAACGTCAGCCACTTCAGTTCCTAAAATATACGCATTCAGATAGAAATCCTAGAAGGTTACATCATAATGGTCTAGTTTCAATATGTTCTCCTTTAGTATTTTTCTATTGGGATTAAAAAACGAACTTTCTTAATAAACTAAAACAGTTTATTAAGAAAAAGATTTACAATTTTAAAAAAATACATATATAATACGAGAATAATAGCTTAATATCCAAACACTCATATAATGGCGGGAATATGGCCCGCAAGTTTCTACCGGAATGCCGTAAACGTTTCGACTATGAGTGAACAATGTGAATAGTGGATGGGGTCAGGGGATTTATGATTTCCCTCCCTTTCCTCTCTTCTGCTGACAAGCCTGAAGGTCATTGTTTCACTCATATTCCCTGAGTGAATGCAATGATATTCAGGCTTTTTTGTATATCAGAAAGGGGTGCAGGCAGCAATGGAATTGCTCAAACAAATGATCTTGGAGAAAGGTATAGTACTTTCTAAAGATGTATTGAAAGTGGATTCGGTTATTAATCATCAGGTAGATCCCTTTCTCATGCAGGAAATTGGTAAAGAATTTGCAGCACGATATAGTGAAGAAAACATTTCCAAAATACTGACCATTGAATCATCTGGAATCGCACCGGGAGTAATGGCAGGTTTGTATCTTAATGTTCCGGTAATTTTTGCAAGAAAACGCAAATCCCTTACTTTGGTGGATGACTTGCTTACTGCTTCGGTATATTCATTTACCAAGAATGAAACAAAAGAAATATCGGTATCAAAGCAATATGTGCAGCCGGAGGATCGTATCTTAATTATTGACGACTTCCTGGCAAATGGACAGGCTGCACAAGGGTTGGCAGAGATTGTAAATAAAACAGGCGCTTCTATCGCCGGGTTTGGAATAGTGATTGAAAAGGCATTCCAAACAGGAGGGAAACTCCTTCGTTCACAAGGTTATCGTGTGGAATCCCTGGCAAAAATCCAATCTTTAAAAAATGGCACAGTTCAATTCATAGAGGATAATTTGGAGGTATATAACATATGAAACCTAATGCACTCAAAACAGCATCCTTAGGAATTCAGCATGTATTAGCCATGTACGCCGGAGCTGTGATTGTCCCATTAATTGTGGGTGCAGCCCTTGGTTTATCACCGGCACAATTAACATATCTTGTTTCAATCGATATTTTGATGTGCGGAATTGCTACCGTTCTTCAAGTTTGGAGCAATAAATTTTTTGGAATAGGGCTTCCTGTCGTACTTGGCTGTACATTTACAGCAGTTGGTCCCATGATTGCAATTGGGGGTCAATATGGGATATCTGCAATCTATGGTTCGATTCTTGTTTCAGGGTTGTTCGTCGTACTCATTGCTAAGTATTTTGGCAAACTTGTCAAATATTTTCCTCCTGTCGTAACAGGTTCAGTTGTTACCATAATAGGGATTACATTAATACCTGTCGCTATGAATAATATGGCAGGAGGCCAGGGCAGCCCGGATTTCGGGTCAATTTCAAACATCTCCCTTTCATTGGGAACACTCCTTTTTATTGTGGCCCTGTATAGGTTTTTTACTGGATTTATTCGTTCAGTATCTATTCTGATCGGCATATTGGCTGGAACTGCTGCTGCGTTCTTTATGGGTAAAGTGAATTTTTCGGCTGTGGGAGAGGCTTCCTGGCTCCACCTACCTTCTCCTTTTTACTTTGGTTTGCCTTCCTTTGAGCTCACACCTATCCTGACCATGATCCTTGTGGCAATGGTTAGCCTTGTGGAATCAACTGGTGTTTACTTTGCTTTGGGTGACATTTGCAATAGGAAGATTTCTGAGAAAGACCTTATTAAGGGTTATCGTGCTGAAGGGTTGGCGATAATATTCGGCGGACTGTTCAATTCCTTTCCGTACACAACTTATTCCCAAAACGTAGGACTCGTCCAGCTGTCCGGTGTCAAAGGGAAGCAGGTTATTTATGTGACAGGCGCATTTTTAGTTGTTCTTGGATTTGTTCCTAAAATTGGAGCAATTACAACAGTTATCCCTTCAGCAGTGCTTGGTGGTGCTATGGTGGCGATGTTTGGAATGGTCATTGCATATGGGATCAAAATGCTGAGCGAGGTGAACTTTGCTTCTCAAGACAATTTATTTATCATTGCTTGTTCTGTTGGAATGGGGCTAGGAGTCACGACTGTTCCAGATCTGTTCAATAAACTTCCTCAAAACATTCAAATATTAACAGACAGCGGAATCGTCGCTGGCAGCCTTACAGCAATTTTCTTAAATATCATTTTCAATGTGATTCCGTATGGCAAAAAGGCTTCCATTTCAGCTCCGGTAAGAGAACATCAGGCATGATAAAATAAATCAATATCACTGTTTTCAGCTTGTGGAGAATATCTCCACAAGCTTTTTTAGTACTGACCAATCATTATTTGTGCTGATTAAGCTGGTGTAAGGTAAATAATGTTTACTTTGTCTGTGATATTTCATAAATAATGCCACAAAAAAAGAGTAACTAAATAGCTACTCCGTCATAATTTAGGTTCAAATGTTTTGCAATCAGTCTCGGCGGTAGTTGAAGCTTGTCTTCCTCGGTTGCTGACCACATATATTGCTTCAGCTCGGCATTTATTTCCGGTTGCCCAATATTTGCAATTATTTACTTCGCAAAGAACATCCCTGGCCAACTAAAACACCTCCCTATTAATATGTCATGGCTGATATTTATTACTTAACCTGTTTTGCACCTTTTCAAACAGTCTTAAAACAATTAACTTTCATTTGTACAAAAAGGGTTTGGCTTTGGCTTCGACGTTCGTTATTTGTACCAATAACCTTCCCTTCAGTTACTTAACTTAATAATGAATTAAAATGACGGGAGGGCTCCAAATTGAGCCAGAAACGTGATAAAGGCCATAAACAGAAAGGAAAATCCAATAGCGATATTGTGAACCCTGTAATTGCCATAGAAGAATTGGAAAGCTCAATTCATCCAACGAACGCTCCGCCGCGAAATGCGAAATATTGGTTAGCTGACAAAGACAGGCACTTCTAAATAAACGGCATGCCTGTTTTTTCTCCGAAAGTTACCTCCCTCCGTATAGATTTAAATAGCTTTTTACGCTTGCCGGGTCAGTGCAGTCTGATGATCTAGCAGCCAGCCAATAATGTTTTTCAAATTATCCGGGCTTTGAAGTTCAATTGTTTTTTGATAATAATCCAACGATTTATTCAACCTGTTCATCTGCTGCTGATTGTTCAAAACACTGGCTAATTGTGGACCAATTGATTGTTTACTATTAAGCTGGAACACAAGGCCTTTGTTTTGTAAAAAGTGAAGATTGATCTCTTCCTGTCCTGGCAGGGCCGAGTGCACAAATATGGGAATCCTTTTGTATAATGCTTCACTTACAGTTACACCGCCAGGCTTTGTAATGATTGCACTGACCTGATCATAGAGCGAGTTCATTTCAGATCGTGACGTAAGGTAAGGCATTGGTTTAACATGCTCTATATTCCATGAAAGAATCTCGTGATATAGTTTTTGGTTTTTGCCACATAACACAACAAAATCAAAATCGAGGGAATTTTTCAGATCGGCAGACAATCTAAGAATTCCTCCCAAGCCGCTGTTGCCGCCAGATACTAAAATTTTTGGCCGGCCCGCTTTTTTGGCAGCTAAAGGCCTGGCAGTGAATTCTTCATGTATTGGTATTCCCGTTACAATAATTGAATGATCCGCCTTTTGATTCTTTCTGTATAACAAGGATGCTTTTGCTTCTTGGCTGGGAAGAAAGTGTAAATCTATTCCATCCAATCCCCAAACATTATTTATAAAGTAATCCGTATATACGTTAATAACCGGAACGTTACATTTGCCTTTGCTCTTTAATTGGCTAAGAAGATGCGAAGGGAACCCGTGAGTACAAACTATTAGATCCGGCTGTTCTTCTATTACCATCTGCTCCATTTTTCTTAGGAATATATGCTCATACCATTTAAATGAATTTATTTTGTTACTTGGTTCGTAAAAAAAGTTCTTATAAGCTAAGTTATAGCTTTCGGGAGCAAAGCGAATCCAGTTCAAGTAACTGCTGGTGATCACTTTTTCCAGTGATCCATTTGTATAACTTAAAAGATCCATTTATTTTTGCGGACAGGTCACGATTCCCGCAAAAATGGTATATCGGCTTTTATCGGTCAATCCTGGTCCAATGAAATAAAATAAGGCTGATCCATAGTTTTTATACTATGGATCAGCCCTGGGCCTTTAATCAATTCTTATCCTTGAAAAAGAAGTCTTGAAATGCATGAAAAAATTCTATCCCTTGAAAAGCAAGCAGACTAGTAGCGGTGATAGAGCATAAACCCATCATAATCAGTCGAAACCACATTTTATTACCTCCTTGTTTATTTAGTAGATAAATAAGGAGGTCTCGTTTAAATA
Organism: Peribacillus sedimenti; assembly: GCF_046237635.1. NCBI lineage: Bacteria > Bacillati > Bacillota > Bacilli > Caryophanales > Bacillaceae > Peribacillus > Peribacillus sedimenti. The sequence goes on from NZ_CP143547.1 coordinate 2,463,205, forward strand.
GTTGGATTGGTAAAAAACTGGCTTATTCAGCTGACGCAATCTTATTGCCTTTACCAGCGAGAGGTTGAAGATGATTAAAATTAATATTGGAGTAATAAGCAGCCCCTTTATAATAGTCATTTCCGGAGTAAGCTTCTTATCCAATAATTTTAATTCTAAAAAATCTTCTGGATTTGAAGTAATTGTCGCAGCCTTGCTGGTTGCTTGATGCTGGACAGTAACTTCATGGATTAAGTTAATAACCCCAATGGCCAAAAAGGCAAAGAGAAGTAAGAAAGAAAAAACTCGGTATCTTTTCAGCTGAAATCCCTCCTTTCAGAGGATTATGTTAATCTTACCATGTATTTTCCCATTGTAAACAATAAATACTTTTACACATAATTTAATATTTTGCCTGAAGGATATTTATTTAATAATTATAATAAATGCCACCCGGTTTTAGTCTTTTTAAAAAGCTGGGCCATTTACTGACTGTTATGGCCCAGAGTATTCGTTAATTAAATTGCTTTGAAACATTGCGTTAAGCTGCATTTAAGCTCCCTGCTCACTCAGCTTTAAAGTTATCGTCTTTTCTTCGCCATTCCGGTATATTCTTAGCTTAGTGTCTTTTCCGATAGACGTTTTAGTGTATAAATATTTCCTGAATTCACCGACTGTGTCAGCCTTCGTACCATCAATGGATAAAATAACATCCTTAACCTCGAGCCCCGCTTGGGAGGCAGCTGAAGAAGGCTCTACATGAGAAATAATGACACCCTCTGACATGCTGTCTGGAAGGTTTAACTGCTGTGCTCGGATAGAAGGCGATATCTCACTTATATTTTGCAGGCCTACACCAAGGTAGGGTCTTTCAACTTTCCCTTTTTGCATTAAATCTTCTATTATTGGAACCGCATCCTGGCTGGGAATTGCAAATCCAAGGCCTTCTACCCCGCTTTCGGCAATTTTGAGGCTGTTTATGCCAATCACCTGTCCTGATTCATTGATCAGTGCTCCTCCACTGTTACCCGGATTAATGGCTGCATCAGTTTGAATGACATTAAGGTCCCAATCCCCTTGTGAAGTTGATACAGAGATGGTACGCTGCTTCCCGCTGACAATTCCTTGTGTGACACTTCCTGAGAAATCCAGACCTAAAGGATTACCGATTGCCGCTACCTGCTGGCCAAGTTTTATTTTGGAAGAGTCCCCGAAACTGGCCACCTTGTTTACATATTTACTATCAATCTGTAGAACAGCTAAATCAGTCAAAGCATCTGCGCCAACTATCTTAGCTTCAATCCGTTTGCCATTTGATAGTGAAACTTCTACTTTGACAGCTCCCTCAATCACATGGTTATTGGTTGCAATATATGCTTTATCTGCTGATTTTTTAAAGATTACCCCTGAGCCTGTACCGCTATCCTGTACATTTCCCTGAGAAGTTTCATTGGAGGAATAATAACCTGTCTCCTGATCCTGCATATTTACTACTCCTACAACGGCATCCGATACATCATTGATCGCATTCAGCATACTGCTTGGGGTGCTTTCTGTTGTACTTGCTGTTTCTTGTACTGCAATAGAATTTTCAGAAGATTTATTAGCTGATACATTCGCTTTGGTAATTGTATTGGCTTGATTCACAACAGTTATACCGTTTTTGTCGATATCAATCATGTTGGTCGAATAAAGCGTAATCATAGTCCCTAATGCTGCTCCAGATAAAGAAGCGAACATAATCGGGAATGTCCTTCTTTTTTGGGGTTTCTCGTTATACGTTGTTTCGTTTTCATTCAAATTCATATCTTGTCCCTCGTTTCATATATTATGAAATATAAAGCTTTCAGATTACCTCTCTGAAAACATTGTAAAAATGTTTGGTGAAATTTTGATGAAAATAGTTAGGTGAAATGCTTTTTTATAAAAAATTTTATTATTTGATAAAGGGCTGCCTCAAAAACAAAATACTTTCGTCAAGCCGGTAATGCGGATAATGATCCATATCCAGTTCAAGATGTAACTTCCATTTCCTTAAAAGTGAGGGGTTTGCTCCGATTGCTATTTGATTTCTCCCTGGATTAGTTGTGACTCTTTTCGATAGTATGTTGATTCCGCGTTACCAGGCCTCCAAAAGTTAAAAAACGATACAGCAGTGACTGATATGATCGACCACTTAACTTTCTTATTCATTTATTATTTCACCTTGACTTTGCTATTAGGATTAAATGGTTGTTCTGAAATACACAATAACGTGCAAAAGTGAATAATAAGTGAATAGACCATCATCTTTTATTTCAAATAAAAAAGAGCACAGGCTGGTCGCCTTATGCTCTTCTTGCGGTTTGATCTGTATCAATAATTACATTAATTATTCTGTGATTAAAATTAATGGTGGTTTATGTAAATATGGTGCGAGGTTAGCTGCATCATCGCCAACCTGTTTCCCTTCTGGCGAGGAAAGTGAAGCATGCAGATCATCTACATTTGCAAACTCAAGTTCTGCTATCAAATAATAATTTGTATCCGTATTTTGAGCGTTCTTAATGTAATGTATTGAGGCATTATGAACATTAGGCATTTTATCAACCAACGGCATATGCACCTCGTTGTAGTGTTTTTCAAAACCTTCTATATCCTTTGGCTTTTCGTACAGTACGATGAATTTGGCCATCATTTACACTCCTCTATATAAAGAATATTTATACACAGATCCTTCGATATCAAGTTCCTTCTAGTTTTTAGGAGACAAAAACTTATATATGGCGGAGAAGTCTTCCTTGCTTAAACCATTTTGTTTTGCAAGGCCATATATTTCTTTTGTAAGGTTAGCGATCGGCATTGCCACATTACTTTCGTATGCAGTCTTGGACACAAGCTGAAGATCTTTTTGTAATAGCTCCAGCGGGAATTCAGCATCATATTCATTCTGCATTATCTTTTCTTTTTTGCCGTTAAGGAATGGTGCTGCAGTTGGACCATTCAGCAATGTATTAACTACAGTTGCTTTATCCAGTCCCATAGATTCTCCAAAGTTAACGGCCTCAGAAAAGGCAGCCATAGTCTGGGCCAGCATGAGATTAACCACTAACTTCATGGAGGTTCCATATCCATTTTCCCCCTGATAGGCGATTGCCTTTCCCATGACTTCCATCATCGGCCTGACCTCTTCAAGATCTTCTTTATTTCCTCCCACAAGAAAGACAAGCTGACCATTTTCGGCAGGAATTTTGGAGCCGGCAACTGGCGCATCCAAAAAACGAATGTTACTCTGTTGAGCTTCCTCAGCCATTTTCCTTGAGAATGAAGGATTTACCGTACTGCAGTCTACCCACAGACTTCCCTCGGACATTTCTGACAAAAAACCGTCGGTGCCAATCGCGGTGTTCTCAACCACTTCGGGATTGGCCAGCATAGTAAAAATAATTTTGGAGTTCTTCGCTACTTCTTTTGGCGATTCTGCCCACTTGGCACCAGAAGCAAGCAGCTTGTCAGCCTTTGACTTTGACCTATTGTAAATAACTAAATCGTATCCGTTTTTAATCAAATTTTCCGCCATACGGCTACCCATGATTCCCAGGCCTATAAAACCAATCAAAGTCTATACCTCTTTTCCATTCATTATTGGTGGAAGTTCTCCTTCTTATTATCCCTTCCCGGCTGTTGACATACCAATAAAATGTACTGATCTTAACGAAAAACCATTGAGTGTATATTGGAAAACAAAGAGCAACCCTAAAGGCTGCCCTTTTTTAATGCAGGAAGTTTTCACGATTAACTGCCACTTGTTCATGGCTTAACCCAACATGATTCAAAAATGAATTAGCATCCATTCCCATTTGGAACCTGTCCAGTTCATCATTGCTTAATGTTAAGTGTCTATGAAAGGTTGTTCCCTCAATAGGCCTCAGTACACCATTTCCATCACTCATGGCTACTCACCTCCTATTGAATAATGTGCCGTTTCTCCCAAATAACATTCAGCCCATTATAAGGGAAATTACATTAGTATGTTAAAACATTTTACTGTTCGATTATACAAGTTATAATTCTTATTTATTCTAGTATGGTTTACGACAATACTGGTAAAAGTTATAGTGATTGTGCGTTTATTCCATAGCCGGAGTTTTTTCTTTATCTGAAGCTTAGTATTGCTTACTGATGATAAGGCTGGATAGCATCCGCGTTTTTCTTTGTGTCTAACTGCAAGCTTGTTCCTTCTGGTTCAGTTCTTTCTAACTGCAACCGATAGCTTTGCTCGTTAGCCGCCTCATAGGATATCTTAGGCATGGAAAACCGGTGTTAATAATTCTTGCAGGAAGGTTGTCATAAAGCGGGTAATTTTTTAGAGGTTATGCATCAACTTCTTAGCTCGTCAAACCATTGAGCGGATTGGTATGTTTGAATCCAATTTTCATCTTTTTCTTGTACACTCCAACTAGCGGAGAGAATGGACATGGCTATACAAGCTTTCAAAAATCGATCATAATCTAAACCGAGCTCCTGTTGGATGATTTCCACCCTTTTTTCTAGTACAGCTTGAGGGTTGTTTTTCGTATGTAAATGATTGATCATAAATGAAGCCAAATCAAAATATGGGTCGCCGGCAACGCCTTTTGGGTCTATTGCCACCCAGCCATGGAGTTTTGAATAAAGTATGTTTTCATGATGCAGGTCGCCATGAAGAAGTTCCATTCCTGATGCACTCTCCGCTATATCATGAAAAAACTGGGAAGCTAAGTCTATATGTTTCATTGAAATCGGGCTGTCATTGCCATTATATTTTGCTTTATAACCGCTAAGCCCCTTTGCCCATTCCAGTATGCTGGGGAAAGCCGCTTTCTCGGGAAGAGGCCGCCTTATTGCCTCCCACACTTCTATGTATTGCATGATAGCAGTATGATCATCCTTTTCCTCAGAGAGCATTGTTCCTGGGACAATATGTTCAAGCAGCATGGCTCCACGAACAGGATCTGCCTTTAATAGCTGAGCACTTCCTTCTCCGTTGTATACCTGGAGTGCATAGACTTCGTTTCTGAACTCGGAATTGGGGACACCCAATTTTAGAATGACAGGTGTATCATCTTCCTGCATTGCCTTTAATACATAGTTATAGGACAAGTTGTCGACCAGGCCCACAATTTCCAGATTCCACTTTCGTGTCCATAAATGGACCTGGGATTCTATTGAGTCCAGCCATTTTTCCCCTTGGGCACCAAAGGTATTGTAAATTTTATTCTTAAAATAATCCGGGATGTGCATTATTTTTTCCTCCATTCTAAGGAACTGATTCCTCTCACTATAAAACTTCCGGTATAAAATATCCAGATTAATAGCAGGAGGTGTAAAAAATCAACATTGATAAAGGGCCTGCAGAAAAAAGCTGCCTCTGCTGCTTGGGAATTGGAAGGATAAAAAGCTGTAAAGAGCGGAACAGTTTCTTCATAGAGGTGATAAAGGTCGAAGTAAAAAAGATTTTCAAGGTTCGATCAAGGTCTAAACTAAGTTCAAGAGCTAGACACAAAATGTTCATTGCGTAAATGAAGTTAAAAAACTGTGCCAGGGCTTCATGAGGAAGAAAAGCCAGAAAATCGATCATCATATTTATAATTTCAAGTACGCATAAGGCCAATCTCTTTTTCAACGGACGCAAAAAAGCTGCCTGTGCAGCTTTTTAAATCTCCTATTGCTTGTTTTCTCTGGAAATGATACCACAGGCTATCCGTTTACCGGCATCTCCAGTTTTTAATGTATCCTTGTCGGGTCCCGGTTTTCCGCCGGCCTGGTAACGTTCAGGTATATTGCCGAAGTTATCAGGGTTCTCATGAATCATGACTGCTAATTTCTGGTCAACTATTTGCTGAGCTGTCATTCTGTCGAAATCGGCTGTAAATGTTCCAGTTCCATCCTTATTTACATATAAAGATGGCATGTCGCCTGCATGATTGGAATGTACTGTCTGTGTGGGATTGAAATGCCCTCCAGCTGACATAAACGCTCCATCTGGAGATTGGGGATCACATATCCCTTTTTCGTGTATATGGAATCCGTGGTGACCGGGAGCCAGGCCTTTGACCGATGCTTCAATTCGAACATGATCCTTATCCTGGATAAACGCGACGGTCCCGACCTTATTGTTTTGGACATCGTACATATCCGCTGTCGCCCAGCCGCTGCCTTGTCCTTTTGATGAAACTGTAACTGCTTCAGATTCCTGTTTTGGCATAGTTTTTTCCATGTCGGTATCTGGCATGCATCCGGTCAATAAGGGGAAAATCAACATTGGTGCAACCATTTTAACATAATTTCTTACCATAGAATCACTCCTTCTGAGTAAAGATATATACTTTAAAATTCTGCCACTTTTTACAGGTTTTAATCATGCAGGCTATTTAGGGATTTGAATAAATACAAATACTATGTTTCAATCATCAAAAAAAACACCAGCCCCTAATGTCTGGTGTCCGAACATTTCATTATTGCAATCGATTTCCAGTATCATTCTTCTTCTTCCAAGATTTCATCAAATGCTACCGATACTCTTTCAAATTCCTCATCGCTTTCAATCGCAGAAAGGTCGCCCTCCTGATCTACTTTGAGAAAGAAAATGTCGATATCCTCCTCGGTTTCTTCCTGGAGGTCCTCAACAAAACTGACCGCTACATATTCAGTACCCTGCAGGGTTAAAGCTGCTAGCACCTCTACATCCTGCTCTTGATTGTCTGCGTCACTTATGGAAAATACCTCGCCGACCTCAACTTTGCTCATAATGTAAATCTCCTCTCTTTTTAATTAAAATTGTTGGCGCTGGTACATATCACTTCTGTTTTAACTATGGTATGCAGCGCAATTTTTAAACTGTTACTTACATTATTTTCCCAAACCATACATATCAATACCCTATTTTTATAATCAATGTATTAGGGAAGCATAATCCAATCCCAGGCAGCATCCAAATGACCCTTTTCAAAATGCTTTGCCTCAATGCCGGGCAGGTAATTTCCTGCTTCCGCCGCACTCTTTATCCAATTTTTATCAGTAACCACCGCGAACTTACGAAATTGTTTCCAACGCTTGATATCAAATGTAACGCCTTCTGTTATTCCCTTTAATGTTGAGCCATCCAAATCATGCAGGATAGCAAGAATATTGAACTTCTCATCTTCCGAATAGTGTTCTTTTACATAGTTATCCAGTTTGATTGCATCTTCCTTCGTTGCTTTTCCGTCAAATTCAACCGCAATCGTATTTCTAACCTTGCTTGGAATAAAAGTCAGCATAAGAATAACTCCTTTAGATATATGATCGTTATATAATCACTTCCCTTTATAATCTCGTTTAAAACTGCGATGTAAAAACAGTATTTCTTACCCATTTCACCTCCCCAACAGGCATATGTTACACATACCGCAGAAAAGAAAAAACAGAACCGTAAGCCGCTCGGCTATCAATTACAGGAAACCGTCAATCCGAAATACAAGCTTTTCCAAGTAAAACCGGGCCTGCGAATCAATTACTCTTGGCAGAACTTCTTTATTTCATCCTGTTTCTAAAGTACTAAAAAGAAAAAGAGCAGGAATATAGGCTTTTAGCTTTTGACCATCCTAATAAACAGGAGATTAAAGAAAAATAGAACAACACCAGACAGGATTTCAAAACGAAGAAAACGAAACCGCTGAATCAAATTCAGCGGTCAACAGGAATATTATAGAATCTTATTTTTGTTTTTGTTTCTTTACTGAAAAAATAATGGCTGCTGCCCATCCAGCAAGAATGACCAAATAGATTGCATATCCAATCGTTGGATCTACAGACCATGTGCTTAACAGGGTTCTGGTATTGGTGAGAATGATAAAGCCGCCAACCAGAACTCCAAGCAAATAGGACGGTAAGACCCTGATCAACCATGCAGCAATCGGGGCAGCAATGATACCTCCTGCCATTAATGCTATAACCCAATACCAGTTAACATCTTCCCAGCCAATTGAAATAAGAAATCCTAAGGTCGCAGAAATCGCAATTGCAAATTCGCTGGTATCGACCGTGCCTACTACTTTTCTGGCGGAAATCCCTTTTTGGGACAATAATACAGGTGTGGCGATCGGTCCCCATCCGCCACCGCCAGTTGCATCGGCAAAGCCTGCAATTAATCCAAGCGAAACGGAACGTTTTTTGGAAAGGGAGATGGCTCTGTTTTCACTGGCAGATGGTGAGTTATTCAAAAACCTGAAAAGGACATATACTCCTAACAACAGAAGAAAGATCGAGATATACGGTTTAACAAGTTCTCCTGGCAGATTACTGAGGAAACAGGCACCGGCAAAAGCACCAATCGAACCAGGGACAATCAATTTTAATACAGCATCACGGTCTACATTCCCAAATTTTATATGAGATATTCCAGATGCTGCGGTAGTTACGACCTCTGCAAGATGAACAGAAGCAGACGCCATAGCTGGAGCAAAACCGAACGTAAGTAACAGTGTTGTGGATGTAACTCCATAAGCCATTCCTAAGGAACCATCTATCAATTGTGCCAAAAATCCGATAAAAGTAAATACGATTAGCCTTTTCATCCTATCCTCCTGAGGAGGCCCTGTTCTATGATTCCTGGAAAGAAAAATGTTGTAGTCGTTTTATTTCTTAGAAGCCTTCATTAAATGTATTGTTGGACGACTAAATAATCCAGCACCTGTTTCACGCAATCATCCAGTGAATGGAGGGATGTTTCGATGACAATTTCAGGATCCGAGGGTTCTTCATAAGGGGAATCGATACCTGTAAACCCAGATATTTCTCCACTCCTGGCTTTTTGGTATAGTCCCTTCGGATCCCTTTTCTCACATTCATCCAAAGGACATTTTACGTAAATTTCGATGAACTCATTTTGCTCCACTAGTTCTCTTACCTGATTGCGATCATTCTGGAAAGGCGAAATAAATGCAGTTAGTACGACCTGTCCACTATCTACAAATAATTTCGCGACCTCGCCTATCCGTCTGATGTTTTCAGTGCGGTCCATTTCAGAAAAACCCAGATCTTTGTTCAGGCCAAACCGCATATTGTCCCCGTCTAATACGTAGTTGTTTATTTTTCGGTCGAATAATGCTTTAGCCACTGCGTTTGAAAGGGTCGACTTCCCGGAACCGGACAAACCGGTAAACCAGAGAATAAAGCTTTCATGCCCGTTTTGTTCTCTTCTATCCTTTTTTGTGACGATGGAATTATGCCAGGTAATGTTGTGTGAAACCTCCATCTTGTGCCTCCTTAAGAAATTTTCTTATTCCCTTATTTTTAATGGTGAATAATCCATAAATGGCCTGGAAGCTTGATATGCCTATCCGGGCTTGACTCCTGTATGCCGGGCCTCAAACTTCCAATTACCATTCCGTTATAATGTGTCAGGAAATGAAGCAGTCCTCGTATCCGTCGTACAAACGATTACTTCCTCAGTCCTTTCATCAATACATCGACGACTTCTTTTCGGCTGAACGTTCCAGGCGGATGTATTCCCGACCTTAATAGCTGGCGTACTTTTGTCCCTGAAAGAGTAACATGGTGCTCAGTACCGTGCGGGCAGGTTTTTGTGGACGCCATGCCTTCACATTTGTTACAGAAAAAGCTATGTTCGAAGAAGAGCGGGATAATACCTAGTTCTTCTTTTGTAAACTGGCTGAATATTTTCTGTGCGTCATAAGTACCATAATAGTTTCCTACCCCGGCATGATCTCGCCCAACAATGAAATGGGTACAGCCAAAATTTTTTCGGACTATCGCGTGAAAAATGGCTTCACGTGGTCCGGCATATCGCATGGCTGCAGGAAAAACGGCAAGAAAAACGCGGTCGGCTGGATAATAATTTTTTAAAAGCACCTCATAGCTTTCCATTCTAACATCTGCAGGTATGTCATCTGATTTTGTTTCACCGACCAGTGGATTTAAGAACAAACCATCGACAATTTCAAGCGCCGATTTCTGAATATATTCATGGGCCCGGTGGACCGGATTTCTTGTTTGGAAGCCAACGATCGTATTCCAGCCATATTGCTTGAATTTTTTACGTGTGTCGGCGGGATCAAGATGATATTCATCGAATGCTCCTTTTTCCGTTCTTCTCACGAGCTTAATGTCTCCTGCGGCATAGAAATTTGGGCGTTCGAATAATCTTTTTACACCCGGGTGCTCAAGGTCCGTGGTTCTATAAACTTTTTCAGCTTCCTTAATCTTATCTGGTTTATAGACTTCTGCTACATGTAATACCCCATAAACGACCCCATCTTTTGAAAGTTTAGCCCATTCTCCAACAGTAATGGTCTTCGCTTTTTCTTCATCTATAGGCAATGTGATGGGAATGCTCCATACCGTTCCGTCCGTCAGCCGCACATTGTCTAAAACACTTTCATATTCGTTTTGATTTAAAAATCCTGTTAAGGGACTATATGCACCCACTGCGATTAATTCCAGGTCGCTTAATGAAATACTGTCTAACTCAATCTCTTCTTTAATCGATTTATACTCAAAATGTGGTGCGAATAAGTTAACCAAAGTCCCCCCATGTGCAGTGCTTTCACTCAAATTCAATTCCTCCTTGTTCAGGTTTGTCGGCTGTGAGCTAAAGTACAGCATTTTTTGCTGAAGTACTATTTATAAGTACGAAAAGGACGAATTGGGGGTGACTATAGATACCGACATAAATTCTCATTATGCCCCCAAAAAAAAGTAACAACTGGCAAGGCATTCTAAAACTGTGAAATGTGGAAAGTGAATGAACAGAATTTATGTTGTAACGGTACGATATTTTTGGGTTAAAAAGTATCTTGGGATCCGATATATGCAGCTGTGGTTTCTTCTATTTTTTATATTTTTTTTATATTTTTCTATGTTAGTAGTATTATTTCCTTACTTTTCGCATTCCCATCTTTTCATCCGCATCGCCTTTACACAAATAATACTGCCTGGATGTTATTAATATCATAGTCACCCTATCACTAGCACCTAATTAACCTATTTCCATTTAAAATTACGGGTTTGAACAGGCATTCTTTTTTACCATGCATTAATCCAAAAGATGCTCCGCACTGTATCCAAAACTTCCAATTTGATGAGAATCATTATGAAAATCGGAACCACCAGTCATAATTAGATTATTTTCCTGGGCTATTCTTTTGAAGGTTTTAATTTCTTCGATCCCATGCCTTCTATGCCAAACTTCAATCCCGTCAAAGGGTAGTTTTAGCAACTCGGAAATAAGTGCTTCATTGAGCACCACAGGATGAGCCAGAATAGCTTTCCCACCTGCATCATGAATAAACTTAAGTCCATCTCCAGGTGAAACTATCATTTTATTTACTGCACATGGTTTGCCATCTGCCAAGTACAAATCAAATACTTTCTGATATTCATCCACATATCCATGTGCAACAATTGCACGGGCAATATGCGGTCTGGACAGCACTTCTCCCTTACTAAATTTCATCACATCCTCAATAGTAATGTGCATTCCGATTTCTTGGAACTTTTCAATAATCTTTATAGCCCTGGTTTCTCTTTCATTTCTTAAAGCCTTCAATAACTGGTTCAATTGTTCAGATGATTTTACGCCATAACCCAAAATGTCGACCGTAATTCCTTCGTATGTGGTGCTTAATTCTATACCTGGAATTATGTGGATTCCCAGCTTTTCTCCTTGTTTAATTGCAGGCAGAACGCCATTTAATGTATCGTGATCTGTTATGGCGATTGTTTTCAATCCCATTTGAAATGCTCTGTTTACAACTTCTTCTGGCGGGTATTCGCCGTCCGAAGCTGTTGTGTGTAAATGTAAATCAAATGAGCCGGATTTTATTATTTTCCTTAAATCCATTTAATTTGCTCCTCCATCCTGTTTATCAGTCTTAAATTCCTTATCGAAGATCGATTCATGACTTACCACTTCTATATAAATAAAGCCAAGCATTATAGATTGCGACCCAAAAAAAAGCTACGGCATAAAGTGATATACATAGATGGGGCAAAAGGTGAAATTCCCAAAGAGTCATTTGCTTCAAGAATTCTTCAAAATTCGTAACCTAGTATATCAATTTCCTTTTTGAAAAAGTTTTCGATTAATTTTTGCTGTTCGTTATTATACATATTTCGATAGTTTCGTTTATTTTTTTCTCTATAATTTCCTTTAGCATTTGGCAGCCAGCCATCATATGCCAATCCAAGATGTTCGCAAACTGCTGTTAAATCCTGGTCTAAATTTTCGTATTTCCCCAAAAAATCAACAGCTAACTTGTCATCAATGGTATAAATAGGATAATTGTAACATCCTTTGAATTTTTTCTTTTCTAAAAATTGTTCAAAATCTATGGTTTTATTTGATTTGGCCATCCGAAAATAGTAATATGAAATGACTTTATCCCAAGGACTTCGGTCGAAGCTGAATTTATAATAGGAGTTCCATACGTCCTGCCCCAGGATTTCTCTTATACTTTTCGCTTTATTATGGTTGGAAAATACGATATTCCCATCTTCGTTTCTTTTATTTTTAGCAGTGCCGTCGAAAGGTACTATATAATTTTGCGGTTTAATACCAAGGCCTGCCCTGATTTTTTCATCTTCAGGAGCGATAGGTGTGATGATATCATTTGGACCGCAATACCGGGATAATGATATTTCGATACTAGTTCCTGCTGTTTTTTTTGTCTTTAGAAAGATAAATTTGTGCTTATGAGATACGATCATTTTGTTCTCTCCCTCGCTTTCTCAAGGGCTTATTGTATCTAGAGCGGATGTAACTTCATTTTTATATTTCTTGTAAAGGTCGTTATCTGGAAAAATTTCATCTATTTTATCGCCTTTTCTTTCAATGAAATTTAATAAAGATTGTAATTCCTCTTTGTTTAGTCTGTTACTCCATAAGCTGTTACGATTGCTGTCTATCTTTTCAATTAGCTTTACAGGTACATATTCTTTAACGTTTAAAAATTCGAAACAGGAACTTATTACTTGTGCAGGATTTTTAGTTAATTCTTCTTCCTTCACAATGTGAAATCTATCAGGATCAATCAACTGTAAAAATTGAGAAACCGCTTTATTGTTTTCATACCAGTATTCAGCCAAATATTTCGCATCTCCACCTGGGAAAAAACGTGAACCTTTCATATATTCTGCCGGCTGTTTATCATGGTGAAAAATCCAGCAGCGTGCACTGTGATCTTCCTTTTCCGGCCAATAATGTGAATTGTCATTAAAAAGCAATTTGACACTTGCAACTACCTTAGGCAAATCCCTATATATCCAAATGAAACGCGAATTGGGGAATAATGCATTTACCAAAGGAAGTTTATTGCATAGGTGTGGGTTTTTATTTAAAAACAAACCATTCGGATTTTTTTTCTTCCTTTTACAGACTTTCTGCATTTTTTTATTAAATGCCTCTGTCAATGCTTCCAGTTGGTCTGGCTGGATATCCTTTTCGGTTAAACTTGGACATGCTGTATCCTGGGTTTTTGGTGAAGACATGGGTACATTGCCTGCCCGGGACCAAATTTCCTTCAGCTCAAATGGACAATGGATGATATCGGGGTGGTCACCGAGCAGCTTAGATATCAAAGTCGTACCGCTTCTCATGCAGCCAACAACAAAAATCGGCGTTTCCAGAGTATTTTTATTCTCTATCACTAAACATTCCTCCATTATTTCACGTAATTGTGTAAGGAACAATTGCATAAGGGTTACTTACTGGTAATTTAATAAACCGGCCATCTCTTTGATCACAATCAAAAAAATGAATACCCCCATCAAGTGAAATATTTGGGTACCTTTGATTCATTCTTTGTAAGTGTCTCATCTTACATTGGCCGACAGCTAAAATATTTTGATCAAAATAGATTCCGCGAGTGAATCCATTAAATTGCGCCAAAACAGACTTATGTTTGGTGATGATATCAAACTGTGAGACATTTAGATTTAAAGAATCACAAAAAACTAGTTTACCGTTGTGCAAGGTAATGCTGTGTGGAGCTGTCAGATTATCAATTATGATGCCTTTTGGTATGAATCCATCACGCCTAAACTCAACGATTGCCCCGTCCCAAAGGGTTGGATCTTTGCCTTTCCAACCGCCAGAAGAAGAAAACATGGATATTAAAATGCTATCATCTGTTATGAACAGATCATTTATATGATGCAGATCACGCTCCGAGGATGATAATACAATTTCGAATTCTGGCTCTAATGTCCGGCTATGCAAAGCCAGTATTTTGTTTTGCGTAGAAATTACAATATAAACATAGTCCCCCGATAGCTTTATATCATGCAAACCTCCGAACTCGTTGTCCGGTATATACCTTATCGATTTCAGCTGCAAATTAACATCAAGTACATAAAGTTGATTGGGCTGTTTTAGCGCCAAATAACCATCATTATATTTGGTAAGGCCTGCAAAAATTCCATTGTACCTCTTTTCAAGGCTATTATTGCCGGCGTTATATAAATACAGCCCTCCGTTGCCCCGTCCAACGGTTATAAGCAGGTCCTCGCAATAAGAAGTTTTGTGTCCACTAACGCTATATGTGGTTACCTGATTCAGGGAAGAATATTCAAAGTCTATTTTTTGTAATGATTGCATAGTCGTATGATCAATGAATATTTTCTCCACATCAAGAGATGCTCCTTTCTTTTGGGACCTTCATAATGTCGAACCAAATTCTTCGCGATGCTTTCTTAATCGCTCATTGAACATTTCAAATCTGGATTTTATAAAATTTCCCATATTTTTCTTTCTTATTTTCAAATACCCTTCTTCTGTTACAGCGTTTCTATAATGAATGATTACTGGATCGTAATCGGGCTCTCTAACTGGACAATTCATTTGATTTGTTAGCTCTTTAAAAGGTACAGGATTTTTGACAAAAGCAAGTGTTAAAGAGGCCTGTTCGCAAAAGTAATGAGATTCCCCCATCAGGTAAGGTTTGTTTGCCAGGTCATTTGTATATTTTTCCCATATTGAAAAAAATTCTTCAATTATAGGTTGAGGAAATATTAACACACCGGCATTACAATACCAGATAGTTCGTTGTTTCTTGACTGAGGTAATATAGTTCTGACCGGGGATTTTGAGTTCGTAATGATCAAACAAGCTGACAAAGGTTTCATAAGATACGCTGCAGCCGTTTGCCATTTTTGCCTGTAAATGGTTTCCATCGATAAAGGAAGCTGGATCTTGTACGATGACTGTATCACAATCTAAAAGCATGACTGTGTCGTAGGATTTTATTTCCTTTAATCTTAAAAATTCTAATTTGTTCGATGGAGGGTGTAAGGGACTGAATCTTGGGACAATGCGTATAATTGCGCCCCACTTCTTCAACTCTTGTACATATACAGGGTTTACCTCATCTACAAAACAAACGATTATATTAGCTCCGGATATGCTGCCTCCAAACCAACGAATCGATTGAACTAATCTTAAGGTACGATCGAAAAATTTTTGGTTATTTTCTGTAACACAACCGATTACTAATCGTCCAAAACCTGTATCTGGTTTTGGATGATTATCTACCGGAAAGCTCAATGATAATATTTCCTGTTCATGGCATCTTACGTATCTATCCTTAAGATCCTCATCGAAAATAGAAAGATCGGCTTTCCTAATCAATCCAAAATGGTTCCCTTTTACTTTTGCCAATACAAAATCATGTTCAATACATGTTCTTAAAAGGGTGCCCTTTGTTTGTTTGTTGCAGTGAATTCCCATTGTTACAAAGCTTCCGTCAGTGTAATCACTTACATTTGGAGTTGTAAATAACGGGGTATTCAGAACGATAAATCCTCCAGGACGCAAAGCCCGTTTAACGCCTTCCCATACACTTTCCATTTCATACACCGGGATATGCTGTATAACATCGTCCATCACAATGACGTCGTACGTGTCTTCTTCAGCCAAATCTTTTGCTTCTGACAGTTTCAGTTCGACTCGAGCATCTGTATATTTTGCTGAAGCAACTGAAAAGGCATATTCGCTAAAATCAATACCAGAATAGCTAGCGATTTTTCTATTAATCAAATATGGAATTAATTCTCCGGTACCAAATCCAATTTCCAGGATGTCCTTTTGGTCGAGAACCGTTATAAATTCTTCAATGAAAGAGATAAATTCAGAGGTGTGCCGGTTACCCTCTTTTTTTTTGTATGGGTCTTCGGCTAACCAATAATCTTTTGTATACTTTTCAATGAACTCAGCCATTCTTGCACTCCTTTTGCTTTTAATCAATAATCATCCAGGCTATACAGTTTTAATGCGTTTGGTGCATATAATTTCAAATGATCTTTGAGTTGATTGACCATTTGGAAATCATAATGGCGGTTCTTGTTCTGATTCGTCAGGTCGATTATTGCGTTATATTGTTTTTTTGTAATCATCTCAAGAATTGCTGGTGAGTCTAATAACTGTTCATATTTGATTAAGCAAATTCTATCGCCCAGTGATAAATAGCGCTCACAAAATAAATCAAAGATCCGCACCTGTTTGATCAATAAGGGTTCCTCGGATTTGGAAATCGATTTAATTTCGGGCCAAAAAAGTTCAGCACCAGGCAACCTTCCTTTGCTAATAGGGAAGTTTACTTTTTGCCATGATAAAATGGTTGGGATAGGATGCCTGACGACCGCAATAATGGAGAAAAAATCATCTTCTGCTAACGCTGGCAATATACTGCTGTATTGAGCATTTTGTTTCATTCCCAGTAAAAAATCGTGATCCTTGGCTTCAAGGATAAATTTATTCGAATGTTTATTCTTAACTGCCTTGCCATCGTCTGTATATTGAATGTAATTGGTTACAGCATTCCCGCTTTCTGAACGGCGATCTTCAATAGGCTTTTTGTTGATAATGTTTTCTCGTGTTTTAATAAAGTCTTTTTTTAATCGCTTCACAAGTTTGGAAATATTTTCTGTTTTTTTGAAAATCTGTCCTTGCCATGGAGGTTCGCTTAAACAAATTGTATTTTCCAAACTATCAATGAGAGCCGTTGTTAAAGTAGTGCCACTCCTTGGTATTCCCGTCACAATCAAGTTATTGGTCTTGATTTCATTACAGCCGTTAACCTTATTCATTAGCATGGCCGGTGAAGAGAAAGGTTGTTCTGTTAACTCTTGTCGAAGGCGAGTGTTGAATTTTTGCACCATTTCCAATGATTTAGGATCATGGCTCATTTCGGATAAAAACCCATTGGAGTCGAATAGTTTGTGATAGTGAATGATATAGGGGTAAGAATGTCTGCGGGTATATTGATTAGTGGGAAGTAGATGGAAGTTTAATTCCGTAGGCAACTCTTCAAATGGTATTTGTTTTGAAAAATAGGCAAGCGTCAGAGCCACTTGTTCACAGAAAAAGAACTTGCCGCGAAGAAGGGATTTATTTATATACAAATCAAACACATAATCTTTCCAGACTGGTAAAAAGCTTTTCAGTATATTCTTAGGAAAAATCAGTACACCGGCATTACAGTACCAGATTGTAGGAACACCAGTAATGGTTGTTACAAATTC
Source organism: Peribacillus sedimenti (assembly GCF_046237635.1). Taxonomy (NCBI): domain Bacteria; kingdom Bacillati; phylum Bacillota; class Bacilli; order Caryophanales; family Bacillaceae; genus Peribacillus; species Peribacillus sedimenti. The sequence goes on from NZ_CP143547.1 coordinate 2,480,722, forward strand.
TTGATTCGGTAATTCCAAGTTATAATGCTCAAAAAGTCCTTTGAAGGTTTCGTGGGAAATATTCCCTTTTCCTGCCATAGTAGCTTGAAATTTATCTCCTTTGATATATTTAAACGGGTCTTCCACCAAGACAGTATCGCAGTCCATGAGTATTATAGTGTCATAAAATTCGGACTCCGCAAGTTCCAGGAACCTGAACTTGTTAGAAGGTGGATGTATGTCGCTAAAACGCTGGACCACTCGCACGAAGGCTCCCCATCTTTGAAGTTCCTTAACAAACCATGGGTCTGCTTCATCAACTACACACACAAAGATATTTGATCCTGCCATTTCCCCGCCGAACCAACGGATAGATTTAACTAAATTTAATGCTTGACGCTGATATTTAGGATTATTTTCCGCTACACATCCAATAAGAAGTCTGCCAGCTTCCGTTGTTTTCCCTTGATTCATTAATGTTTTTTTTATTGTTTCATTTGTGTCATTCAATCCATTTTTTAGCGCAAAATAATTATCCTCCCATTTATTGAGAGAAAATTCGAGATCATCACATATTTTTACGATAGATGCAGGTGTTTGCTTGTTGCAATACATTCCCATTGTTTCATTGGTTATCTCGTTTTGATCGACTACATTTGGATTTTCGTAAAGCGGTGTACCTAGAATTATGAATCCGGAAGGGCTTAAAAGGCGTTTGATTTTCTTCCACAGTGCATCCATTTCAAATGTTGGAATATGTTCTATAACATGATTCATTAATATGATGTCAAAGACATCACCTTCGTCTAATTCAACTGCCTCTTTTGTTTCTAATTTTATTTTAGGGCCGCTGTATCTACTCGCAATTTCAAAAGCCGCACTGCTAAAATCAATCCCGTGGTAGAAGTTCACTCTATTTTCTATAAAAAGAGAAATTAATTCACCTCTGCCAAATCCAATTTCTAAAACATTCTTACCTTCAAAGCTTCCGACTACCGACTCCATGAATTTGAATATCCCGGTGAAGCGCTGTTGAATCCTGTGTTCCTTAAACTCGAGGAATCCCGATAACCCGTACGGAGATTGTGACAAGGAATCCATTCCGCCCAGGAAATAATTGATATCGTATTTATCTTTCAGATGACCCACGCATTCACTCCCCTTTCATTGCAGCTGTTTATAAAAATTATCCTCACAACTTAACCTACAAGCATCCTATGCGATATGATTCAGTTTGAACCGGGTTAGTAGACTATTTGTTCTGGAGCTTAAAACATAACTTGTCCCCAAAAATAAATAGCGAAACTGGAATGCGCGATTTTTATAAGCTCAAATTTTTGATAAATGGCTTTAAATCATGCTTTAAATCTTCCCGCTGCAAGGCGAATTCTATTATTGTTTTCAAGTATCCTATTTTTTCACCGATATCATAGTTTTTCCCGGAATAAAGCTGAGCCCAGACATCCTCATGATGAAGTAAGGCTGAAAGTGCATCAGTTAGTTGAATTTCATTTCCTATCCCTGGTTTTTGAACTTCTAATAAATCAAATATTTTTGGAGTCAGAATATACCTTCCAAATATAGCTAGATTCGAAGGCGCATCTTCCTTATTTGGTTTCTCCACCAAGTTTTTAATCTTATACATGTCGCCTTGTTTATTCTCTATATCAACAATTCCATAACGGTGTACATCCGCAGTATCCACCCTCGTTACACCGATTATTGAACTCCGATACTTAGAATATGAACCCATCATTTCCTGTAAACAAGATTTATTGCTTTCAACAAGAATATCACCTAACAAAACAGCAAAAGGTTCATTTCCGATGAATTTTCTTGCACACCAAATTGCATGTCCTAAGCCCTTAGGTTCACTCTGGCGAATATAATGGATGTGGGCCATCTGTGAAATATTCATTATTTGGTTCAATTCATCTTGTTTTCCTTTATTTTTTAGGGTCTGCTCCAATAAAAATGAGGAATCAAAATGATCTTCAATCGCTTTTTTATCCTTTCCGGTAACTATAATAATATCCTCAATACCGGCATCTGTTGCCTCCTCTATGATGTATTGTATTGTCGGTTTATCAATGATCGGCAGCATTTCTTTAGGCAACGCCTTTGTTGCGGGTAAAAGCCTCGTACCTAATCCTGCTGCCGGAATAACAGCTTTTTTTACCTTCAAACTTTTTCCGCCTTTCTGTTCAAATAGTAAGGAGTTTTTACATCTTTTAGAGTCGAAGGAATGTTAAAATTGTCTATTCAAAGGGGTAATCCGTTTTAGTGCTTTTAGTCCATTGCTCATATAAACTAGAATCAATCTTTTTCACTTTGCGTAAAAACGCAGATAGTAAACCCAGCTTTTTTAAACCCTTAAATATTGCATTTGGTTTCTTACGAATCTTAGTTCGTGAGTTTACATGATCAATTACCTTAAGCTCCTCATCCTCAGTTAGCATAATATGGCGAAGCTGTGCATCTACCCGAGTGAATCCTAAGCGCTCTAGTTCATTTAGTACAAATATAATTTGTTTGGTAATATGTTTTGTGATACAGCCTTTTGATTTTAGATAATCTTCTAGATTGGGCCCATTAAAATATTCCATAATGATATAATCTTTTCCAAATTCAAACACTCTGGGACCAATACGAGAATCCTGCAATATGCTTAAAGATTTAGCCTCTTTCAAAGCATCCTCATCCCTGGCGAACTTTTTTGCGCATTTGTCTTCAGACAATTGAAATACTGCTCCCTGAAGACCTTTTCCAATTAGTTCATATGGAGACGGATTATCAACCACTTCTACCTGTTTTCCTTTTGTTCCCGAAATTATTATTGATTCCAGTTCTTTCATTGTTAACCGCCCTATACATATTTTTAAATGCATTTACCTCTTGGAAAATAAATAATCCCTTTCGAAGGCATACTAAAATTACCATAGTCAAGCAAAACGATCTCACCAGATTTAGATAACGCCATATTTCCCCTTTTTAAATCTTTGGCTTCAATTCCCCCATTCTGTAAATTTTCTATCATTTTATTAATCTTCGTGTCGAAAGGTTCACCTTCCGGTACACAATTCATCATTTTTTTCATGATGATCCAGCCTTCCCCTTTTTCAATGATCGGGCAGAAATAATGACGTATTGGGGGAGGACAATATTTGAATAACAGATGTTCGTATAGATTATTTTCAATGCCTAATACGGAAATGGCAATCTTTATAACAAATTGATCATTCAGCTCATATACTATGCGATTGCAGCCTTTTCCAATAATTTTATAATTTAACTTCATGCACTTCTTAGCCATTTTTATTCTCTGTTTTTTTTGGAATTGAGCGATGTTTTCTATGCTTGATATCCAATGTGTAATAGCAGCTAATTCTGAATCTGACAGGATTGAACTTTTATTCAACTTATGGAAACACTCCCTTCTTATCAAATATCAAACATCCTAAAGGTATTTTATTGTTGGAATGCTGGTTTTGTTCTAGAACAATTATCTAATTCTGTGTGATGTGAGATATTAAAATATACATGCCGCTCCCTTTATATTGTTAAATTGCCATATGGAGCCATTAGGAGTCATATGGCTATTCAACCAGGGATTTCATGTCATGGAATATAGATTCAAATGCTACTCTTTTTGATGAGTTTGCCATGTCATAGACTGCTCTAATTCTATTTTTTTTGTCGACCAGATACATAGTTGTACTATGGGCAATGAACCCATCTTCGTTTTTGGTATAGTTCATTTGAAACATGTCGGCCGCTGTTTTCGTTTCTTGTAATGAGCCTCTTAACCATATCCATCCAGACGGATCTGCCTTAAACGCGGCCGCATAATTTCTGATCGTTTCTGCATCATCTACTTCAGGATCTATGCTAATTGAAATAAGTTGAATTTCTGACCCGAATAAGTCGTGTTTCTTTATTTCCTCTTGTACAGTTTTCAGATCATTCATTGTAGATGGACATACATCCGGGCAGTTCGTATAGAAGAAAGTTACTAATCTTATTTTTCCTTCTTTAAATCTATAGCTTTGTTGATCATGAACATTTGACATCTCAAAAGGGGCGATTGTTTTTAATACTGGCAGAGTATCTTTTTCCGGTAAAACCTGTATTAATAACAAACTGAACAATATCAGGAAAGCAAAAAAAATGAATGTACTTCTCACATGCTTCCTCTCCTCTCATGAAAGACCAGGAACGTATTTGGAAACCAGTGTAATTCCGCTGATTAATATAATCGAAACAAATAAAATCCGCATTACTTTTTGTGGTATTTTCGTGGATAACTTGCTGCCGATGATGGCTCCAGGTACGGATCCGCAGAGAAGGTTACCCGTTAAGGGAAAATCTATATGGCCCATGCCAGCCATCAGCAGGCCGGAGACAAAAACAAGTAAAAAGGCATGAGTTATGTCTGTTCCTACCAATTCAGAGGACCTTATGTTATAGAAATACAGGATTAATAAGGCAAAGAGGCTTCCTGAACCAATGGAGGTTACTCCAACAATGGCGCCGATCAGTATGCCAGCTGCAATCGTAAAAACTCGTTTTTCCGATAAAGGCTTCAATTTAAATGGATTCGTAGGATTAGGTACAAGGATAAACTGAAAAAGCGAAATCAGTGAAACAATAGTCAGTACAAACCCCAATACCAATACAATAACGTCTTCATCATATCGTTTGGACAGCAAGGAATAAAAAACTATATTAGCTGTTATCGCAGCTGGCAGGCTGCCGAATGCAAGATATTTTACAAGCTGGAAATTTACAGTCCTTTGCCTTATATGCTGAATCGAGCTGAATAGTTTTGTTACCGTGTTATAAGCAAAATCCGTGCCAATAGCGATGGCCGGGTTAATTCCCCATAAAACTAATATTGGAGTAAGCAGCGATGCTCCTCCTACCCCTGTCATCCCGACCAAACAGCCTACTCCAAAACCCATTACCATGATTTCTATGTCCATTCACACACCTCGCCGAAGCGTGACTTAAGCCCTCCAGTAAAGAAGGCACTGTATAATATATGCGTTGAATGGATGGAGGGGATTACAAATTTTTAGCTTTTACCTCCCAGACATTTACTGGTTTCCGTTGGTTGAACTGTACTCTGAATCGGCTGAATCAGCCTTGATCTGTTTAAGCATTTAATCATTTAGCGGCTCTGCAGAATTTCGGTATTGTCCATCCATTAGGTTCTTTTTGAAACGAAAAAAATTGTACTCTTAGTGAAACTTGTCCCTTTCACCCTTTTTTTTCTGACATAAGATGTACTATCTTACATTGAAAGGGGTGCAAATTTTGGGCCATAAAAGAAAACGAAATTGCCAGTTACATGATTACAGGGAGTGTTGCGTGCATCGTGAGGTTGGCAGTTGTTTCTGTATTAGCAGCAGATTCAATCCTTTAGATTGCTATTGCCATAGCCATTTGAGGTGTTTAGGTCAATCCCATTGTTTTACTTGCTGCAGCAGTTTCAATCGTTTTGGCCATTTTCACGATTTTAGTCTTTAATGGAAGCAGGAAATCAATGTATATCATCCGCTGTCCCAGATATTTGTTCTCGTACATGCTGCCGGCATAACCTCGAAAAAAAACAGGAAGATTTTATGAATATAGGAGGTATTGAAATATGTGTCATACCTTTAGGCTGACAATTTCTCTACCTGCTTTAACAGATGTGAACAACAAAGTATGGTTCAAAAGAATTATAAAAATAGAAGCCCGTTTTCTGGTGGTTTTGGATCCGGGCCTGCTTGAATCAGAGTCACTTACGTAACATCCACTACCCCTCAGCATTCCTGTAATTGTAGCAATTTTTTGAGTAGTTCTTTTCAACAAAAAAGCTAACTTTAATAATCGGCAATCCATTCATTGTTGTTCTTCCTGTCAACCTGGTTCATTTTGTATCATTGGAGCCGAAAAGCCAATAAACAGGCTATCCCCGCTAAAAATAACTCCATGAACCTACGAAAGACTTCCAAATTCGTAATAAAGATGAAGAATAGCATTTTGAGCAAGATGTAAACGAATCGAGCGCCAATATGAATAAAGTGAAAACACGGTAGTTTTACCGAGCAAAGGACGATCAAAGCGGCGGAAATAAATTCGTTATCATTAGTAATGGAGGGAAAACTATGACACATTTCCATGAGACGCACTGTGACAGGTGCCATAAACCTTTTCATCATGATCATCATCACCAATGCCATGAAGGCTTTGGATTCGATAAACACGGTCATCGAGATGACCACTTCGGAAATCACTTCGGCCATCACTCTATCTGCGGGGACCATTTTCAGCTCCGATTAGGGGGACTGCAAACAGGACTTGCCTTTCGCCTTCGCCAATTGATTGGCCATGAGGTGAAAATGAAAACCGAATGCGGCAGTGAATGTGAAGAATTCCATGCGGTCATCTGTTATGTCGGATCTGACTATGTGGAAGTCCAATTATTGAAAGATATTGAAACTGAAGTCAATAATGAGGAACAAAGCGATATCGAACAATTGAATGAGGAACAAAGCGACATCGAACAATCGAATGAGGAACAAAGCGACATCGAACAATTGGATGAGGAACAAAGCGACATAGAACAATCGAATGAGGAACAAAGCGACATCGAACAATCGAATGAGGAACAAAGCGACATCGAACAATTAAACAAACAAAATAACAATCAGAAAAAGAAAAGAAAACGCACTAATAAATTTCGTATCATTCCAACTGAATATGTAAATATGGTAGAAGTTAAAGAAAATAAGAAAAATAAGAAAAATAAGAAATGTAAGAAATATAAGAAGGGTAAGAAAAAATGCTCTTCATAATATAGAAGCAAAAGCTTAGAGCGACCTGTATCCGCTTTGAGCTTTTTTTCGGCCATTTCTAAAAAAACTCCTATATAAAAGAAAACGACTGTCAAAAGCTTACAGTCGTTCAAATATAACATTTACTGATCCTTTGTCGTAATGAACACAATGTCAGTAAGTGGAATGTTTTGCAAACTTTCATTGATTTCAACTAACAAAGAATCCTCCATTACCTTTTGCAGCCTGGCAGCAATTTCTTGCTCCGCTGTAAAAATCGATATTTTCTTATCAATAAGGAAAGCCTGGAGATAAATCCTAAGAGTTAATCCGAAAAATATGTGGATCAGATGCGGGGATTGTGACACAACTTGACCAAAATTAAGTGCAATTGCCCTTCTCAAACAAGGCTCTATGTCTGTTAAATGAGGCTTTTCTTCCGGTACTGCAAATCGATTTTGCAAGTTTATTGAACAGACTTGTAAATGCGGGATGAGAATTTGTTTTCCTTTTCTTCGCAAAATGGAGAAATTTCGTCCTGATAAATGAACCCTTCCTTGCACATTGCGATTTTGAGTTTCTCCGAAATCCAATCCAACGCTGACATTCTGTCCTATTAGACCATTGAAGGATTCTCTCCTGGCTTCTTCCCTTCTAAGTTCATTTCTACGTTCTTCAGACAGGCCCAGGTCAAGTAGCAATTCATTTGCGGCATTTATCCGTGCCTCCAGTTCTTCTGTTTCGTCAGGTGGAAGACAGCTTGTCGCAGAGGGATATTTAAGAGTTTCCAGCTTGTCCGGGCAGCAATCCTCAGGTATACAAAATTCGTCCGCCGCATAGGCCGGAACGCTTTCAGTACAGCAAAATTCACGAGTTGGCTTTTTGTTTTTCAATTTAACACCTCCTTTTGATTATTAGGATTGTCCGTCCATCATAGTAATCACCGTGGGCATGGAATATCACGCTCCCCCTTATCAATAAAGAGTTCGTTTGATTTGGTGGCAGAACCTTACAATGTATACATTATTTTATGTGACAGGCAATTCATTATTTGTACAAGTGCCGTCAATCAATGAAAAAAGGCGCAGTTAAACCAATAAGCCTTCATTTTACACTACAATTTTCAAGAAATAGATTGGCACCCCTCAAATTAATAGTCAAATACTAGTGCCACTGCACTTACTTGAGAATATGATGACAACATAACTTCTATAAAGGAGGAGTGTTGTTTTATGAACAAAAACGAAATTACGGATATCAGGGAAAATGAAGATGATCTTTACAGGCAATTAAGTGAACTGATTGGCAGTTCCGTATTGGTAGTGACTGAATCCGCTCAGCTGAATTTGCTGGGCCAAACATTCCGTCCTATTTTTTGCGGACCGATAGTAGAAGTAGAACCCGGCCATCTAACAATTTATCCGGCAAATATTAAGATGATTAACGCTCCATTTTTTAGATTTCCTACTCCCCTTTCAATTCCTTTTGAAAAGATTGCACAATTTACTCCTGATTTTGACTGTGAGGCAAGAATACCGCTGATATAATTTTTTTCGAGGAGGTTTTGTAATGAGCAGCAAGAGAAAGCAGCCCATGGTTGATACAAATAAAATACATGATATGGCATTAGTGGAACACTTTACGGATGGAATCGGACAAAAAGCATTCATTTTGATGCCATCATTTCCTTTTTTGTTCATTGGCAGAATTGTCGGTCTTATGGATGACCATGTGGAGTTGGAAGTGGAAACGACGCATTTTTCGCAATTGGAAAATCGCAACTGGTTTATCCATATTCATAATATAGAAATATTTTATATTGAGCGTCCTGGAGAACCGCAAATTCCGGAATTAAGGGACTTGACATAATAGTGCCGGGGGGAAAGGAATGTTAAGGAGATTTCATGTTGTTGCTATTCCAGTTCGGATTGTTGTTAACAATTTCGGAGACCACAATCCGGATGGACGAATGTATGTTTTGAAAGAAAATGAACAGAAGGTCAAGGATCTCATTAGGAAAAATCCTTTTACACCTGTTGAGCTTGTTCAGCCCCTGACCATTCGGGCAAACGAAGGGGATATCGTGGAAATCCTTTTTGAAAATCAGCTGCCATTTGCAGCTGGCATGCATTTTCAGGAAGCGGATTATGATGTTAAAATTTCAGATGGAGCTAATGTCGGTCTTAATCCGAGCTCTCTTGCAGAATGCGGTGAACAGCTTCTTTACCAGATCAGTGCCACAAGGGAAGGAATTTTCTTTTTTACGGACCTGGGGAATGTCTCAAGTACCGAAGAAGGTTCCAGCATTCAGGGTTTATTTGGAGCCCTGCTGGTAGAAAGGCGTGGCTCATTCTGGACAGACCCTGTTACCGGAGGACCTTTGAATAGCGGTTTGTATGCAGATATACACCACCCTTTTCTTCCATCGTTCAGGGAATTCGCATGGTTTTTCCATGATGAAATGGAAGTAGACGATTTAACTGGCAATAGGCCGCTCAATGCACAAACGAACCAGGAGGCAGAATCCTTCCACGGAGTAAACTATAGATATGAACCGCTGAGTAACCGAAAGAGGCTGCTTGAAGAAGGCGTTGTATGCCCTGAGTGCGACGGGGAAGAAGTCCATCATGATTCCTGGGTTTTTGGAGACCCTCCCACACCCATTCTTCGAGGTTACAGAAATGATCCTGCCGTCATCCGGCTTATCCATGGTGCATCTAAAGAGACACATGTTTTCCATTACCATGCCCATCAATGGCTTGAGGATCCGAACAATGTCTCTTCTGAAATAATCGACGCACAGTCAATCAGCCCGCAGTCCCATTATAATGTGATTCCGTTGTATGGGTTCGGAAGCCTTTCCGGAACCATCGGTGATGTAATTATCCACTGCCACCTGTACCCGCATTTTGAAGCGGGGATGTGGGGAATCAACCGGATATTCGATACCCTTCAGGATGGCAGCCAGTGCTATCCTAATGGAGTTCCTATTGCAGCGCTTCAGCCGTTGCCGGATCGGCCTGCACCTCCACGGCCTACAAAGGAACGGCCCGGGTTCCCTAATTTTATCCCTGGAAAGGTTGGCTGCAAAGCCCCTAGACCGCCGCTGAGCATTGTTGGCGGCAGGGATATGACAGAACTTGAAAGAAATGCGGCAGTGCCAAACGCAAGGCCCGGCGCTGTTTTTACGGATCCCTGCCTCGGTAACCCTGTTGTTGTTGAGTTTGACGCCTCCGTTATCGAAATGCCGCTCATATATAATAAACAGGGCTGGAATGATCCCAAAGGAAGGCTCTATGTGCTTGATAAAGATTTAGATGATGTATTGTCAGGAAGGAAAGAACCAGAACCGCTCGTCCTTCATGTCCCTGCAGGTTCCTGTATCAGAATGAATTTCACGAACAGGTGTCCGCATGTACTTGATGGGGATGCCTATCAGCTCGTTACAAGAACATATGAACAAGGGTTCCATATTCACTTTGTGAAATTTGATGTCCTTGTCACGGATGGAGCAAATGTCGGCTGGAACTATGACAGCAGCGTGCTTCCTGGTGAAACAATCAGGTATGAATGGTATGCAGACACGGAGCTAAAGGCATTCTTCCTGCACGACCATCTATTTGCTGTGTCGCACCAGCAGCACGGGATTTTTGGAACCACGGTCATTCAGCCCCGTTTTTCAAAATTTTTGGACTCAAAAACTGGGCAAGAAACAGACAGGGGTTCCCAGATTACAGTTCAAAATCCGCTCATACCTGATTACCGTGACTTTGCTTTATTCGTCCATGACTTTGCTTTCCTATTCGATAAGGATGGCTGTCCACTTCAGCCAGCGGATTTTCCAGGTTCACAGGATGACCCGGGGCTGTTCGCTGTCAATTATAAAAATGAACCGTTACAATTCCGATTGGGGGCAGACTGTGATCCGGCATATTCCTTCAGTTCATATGTTAATGGAGATCCCATAACCCCTATTTTGCGGGCTTACGAGGGAGATCCGATCCGCATCCGCCTTCTTCAGGGGGCGCAGGAGGAATCCCACAGTTTTAACCTGCACGGACTGAAATGGCAGATTGAACGGGGAGATAATGATTCAGCCCTTACAGCGACGCAGCATATCGGCATATCGGAATCCTTCACTCTTGAAATGTATGTTCCTCTCTCTGGAGATTATCTCTGGGCCTTTGAAGATGAAGAGGATGTCTGGAATGGAACCTGGGGCCTGATCAGGGCATTTGACCAGAAGGTTGAAGACCTTATCCCGCTTTCTGACAGGCCGGAACCGCCGCCAAGAACCAGTCCCCTTCCTGTTCCGACTGGTAAACCACCTGCATTGGCGAACCCGCAAGACTCATTGCCGCCTGAAGCAGACCCGAATGCTCCTGTACGCAGGTATAGTGTCGTTGCGTTCCAAACACCCATTATATACAACTCATATGGTGACCATGACCCGTATGGCATTGTATTTGCACTTCAGGAAGATGTGGATGACATACTTTGTGGCAGAAAGAATCCCGAGCCGCTTGTCCTAAGGGGGAATGCAGGAGACCTGGTAGAGGTAACATTGACAAGCCAGCTGAAATTTGAACTTTTTCCGTTCCAGGATGGCATCCATCCCTACCCTCCGGTCAAACAGCAGGCGTTTTATCCCCCCTCGCTTCGAATATCCCTGCATCCGACACTGCTTGATTATGATGTGAAGACCTCCAGCGGAGATACAGTAGGATTCAATCCAGATCAAACTGTGGGTCCTGGAGAGAGCATTACCTATAGATGGTATGTCGATGGTGCATTCGGTGCTTGTTCTATGTGGGATGTCGCAGATTTACGTAACCATAGGTCGTTCGGTGCGTTTGGCGCATTTATTATGGAACCAAGATTTATGTCATATCTGGATCCAACTACTCTGCAGCCTGTAAAAGCGGGGGCAAATGTAATTCTGAGCCACCCGCTTTTTGGGAAATCCAGAGAATTTGTCCTCATCATGCATGACGGTGTCCGCCTGGTAGACAAAAATGGGCAGCTGATTGTCGATCCGATTGCCGGTATTATTCCTGAACCTGACGCCGCGGACCGTAAAGATCTCGAAGTGGACACATATGATTATGGTTCAAGGGGCTTCAATTACCGTACAGAGAGATTGATAAACCGGTTCAGGGAACATCCGGTCCTGGCTGATCTTTTCAGCTCAAAGAAGTTCGGTGACCCGGCAACTCCAGTATTCGAGGCGTACCCGGGGGAAGCAGTGACCATTCGTTTGGCTATGCCATCTGAACGCCGCAGGACCCACACCTTCCACCTTCACGGACATTATTGGAAATTCGATCCGAGGGATATCGATTCAAGGGTCCAATCCTTTGTCGGGCACCTGATTGCCGGAGATGATGAAGACCTGCTCCTTATTGGTGGAGCGGGTGGCATATTTAATTTTCCAGGTGACTATATGTATCGAGCTGGAAATATACGCTGGGATATTGAACAAGGTATGTGGGGTATCCTGCGTGTCCATAGCACCTTACAGCCTCACTTGCCTAAACTAAATGACTGATAACAATTTACAGTAAAAAGACAGCGCCTATCGGCAGCTGTCTTTTTCATTTGCGCTTACTCCAAATCCTGGAGGCTAATTGGAACCATCGGATGTTGCGTATAGACGTGATCCTGTCGATTGGCACAACATGCTTTTTATTGAAGAAAGATAACGTCAACTTCCCTTGGTTCGAGCTTTGTATTTTACCCAAAATTTCACTTTGGCCAATCTTGGCCTCAACCCATGCTCCCTTCCAGGAATCTAAATTTGTAAGGAGCGTTTCTTCAAAGAATTGCTGAATCAAAATATCCCTTTTTGCAACTGTCTCGCCAAAATTAGTGAGCAGCTTCTTCCTTAAATCATTGTCGTATAAAAAATGCTGATGCGTATTGGAATAAGTAGGCATACCCGTAGGTATATTTGCTGAGACTATGGCTGAATATGGAATCCAGATCCTATCCTTTAAATTTGTAAGCATGACAAAATCACGACCGATCGCACTAACCTTCCCAAGTGTTCGGATTGATTCTTCGCCATTTTTCGAGAAAACCTCTACCTGTTGATTCCGTTTGGACTTGAAGAATTTTCTCAGAACCAATGGTTTTTTTCTGTCAGGCTGTGCATTGGTTATACTTCTGGTGTTAGCCTGTTCCATATACTCCATAAAAAGGCGCAGTTCCTCAGTGGACATAGCACTGTGTGGCGAAGTCAGCCCTCTGCCTTCCTTTATATTCATCTCGTTTATGATGTCTTCCTTCTTCTCCTCCTGTTTCCGTCTCTCCCATAAAAGCTTGGTGTATTCATCCAGCCGTATTTGCTTTGTCATTCATCGTCCTCCTGTCAGATAATAGGGAATGTAAATCACTGCTAAAGGAATGCTCAATTTATTTGATCCTTGCGTTATTTTATGAAACTTGTTTTCATGTGTTTTACTCTCTCTAAAAGATTTCGTTAAATAGGCGGTATTGTTCGATTTTTTAGTTTCCAATGCTCCCATCTTATCGGCAGTTGCATATCATGATTGCACAGGTAAAAGAACCAAAAGGCGGGATTTAGCGTGTTGATATTTTACATTCTCTTGTTTTTGACCAATGTGATTGGCATTGTCATAGTTTATAGTCATTTATTCCAAAGAAGAAAACTGATCGGTTTTCAACTGGGAATGACTATTTCAATGGTTTCCGGAGGTTTTTTTGCCTTAGTTGCTGGAGTCATTTTAATTTATGTTTTTCCGTTTTACTTTGTATATGTTACGATTGGGGCAGCTTTTGTGGGTATGATAACTGGGAGTTTGTTTGGAGGGCTTTTCGATTATCAAACCCTTTTATCTGGTTATACGAATGGATTAATGGTAGGCATCATGTCTCCGATGATTGGGGCAATAGCTAAAAACAGCGGGTTATTCCTGCTTCTCGTAGAGGCATTATTTTTGGCTACTTTAATGCTTGTCCTTAGTTCTGCTAAAAGAACTTGAGGTGGAACTGTCGATGAATTTATTTTTGTACGTTATGTTTGCAGTTAATTTGATCATCCCTTTTTCCGTGTTTAACAACTTTGCTAAAAAGCGGCGTTTGTTCACAGATCGTTATGGGGCTACTATTACATCTGCATCTGCATATGTATTTAGTCTGTCCACAGGTACACTCTTATTTTTTGTGTTTTCTCCATCGCTTGTGAACGGTATTCTATTATCGACAGCTGTAGGAGTATTTTTGGGTGTTAGCTACGGGCTGCTAATAAAATTTCACTCTTTACTATTAGGTGTATTCTATGGAATGTTAGGAGCCTGGATGGGAACTATGCTGGCAGCAGTAATTGCGGATCCTGCCCTCTGCGGTCTGCCCTCTTCCTTCACCTCCATGCTCCTGATGAATAAAATAATTATAACGGGTTTTCTATCGGCCATTTCCGTACTCACCGCATTGCTCCTGCGCTTCAGTTTCAGGGTTTAACCGGGAAAAGTCGCATTCATAAAAAGAAAAAAGCCATCCTTAAAAGAATGGCATAGTTCCTTAGTGGCAGATTCTTATCATAATAAATTCAATAAATATGGTGCTCCATTAAAAATCATCTGGATTTGAACCAATCCGACGATTTTCATTCAGGGAATTTATTTTGTCCATTTCCAGAGGTGTCAATTCAAAATCAAAGATGTCAGCATTCTCTGTTATTCGCTGCTCATGGATGGATTTTGGTATAGTTACAACCTCATTCTGCAAATCCCAGCGCAGCACAATTTGGGCAACTGTTTTATGATGGTCCTCAGCAATCTCCCTAAGAACCGGATGATCAAACAGATGTCCCCGCATTAATGGAGACCAAGCTTCCAGCTGAATGCTTTTCGTCTTGCAAAAAGCATGCAACTCATTTTGATTCAATAAAGGATGATATTCCACTTGATTCACCATAGGGATTATTTCAGCCTCTTCCAGCAGTTTTTCCAGGTGGTGAATATGGAAGTTGCTTACGCCAATAGCTCGAACCCGGCCTTCCTTATAAAGTTTCTCAAGGGCTTTCCATGTATCAATATACTTCCCGCTAACTGGCCAGTGGATGAGATACAAATCCACATAATCCACTCCAAGTTTCTTGATGCTCTGTTCATAGGAAGCCAATGTAGAATCAAATCCTTGCTCTGTATTCCACACCTTCGTAGTGAGAAAAAGCTGGTCCCTGGGAGCACCTGCCTCTTTTATGGCCTGTCCCACGCCCTCTTCATTTTTATAAAATGAAGCTGTATCAATGCTTCGGTAGCCAAGGTTGATTGCTGTTTTTACGGCATGGACAACCTCCTGTCCTTCATTCACTTTATATACGCCCAGTCCAAACCAGGGCATTTGTACCCCGTTATGAAGTGTTGTACAGTCTTCCAAGCTTCTGGCCATCTTGTATCCTCCCCAATATTTTATATTCGTATAAAAAGGTATGTAACGAAAAATTTCATTTTACCGCTGCTGCCGTCTTAGCACCGAGCATAACTGCCCAAGCTTTGTCATCTTCGGTGAAATAAAACTGAGTCGGTTTAATAACCTGCCTAATGCATTTGCTCCCTATAGCGGGTAACTTGCCTTCTCAGTAAAGGACTTCGTGACAGATGCAATTCTAAATATCGTTTCAGTAGTTACAGGTTCTTTTGTGTCTATATCCCGAACAAATCCGACTTAGAGCATCAGCAGCCGGGGGATTTTCTTCTCTTTCATGATCCTTTGGATGAAATCCTTTAAAGCATGGATATCGCTTTGTTCCAAAAGAGATTTCACCTCTTGTCCATTTCAAACCAGGGCAAAATTCCCGGGCATAAGGCGGCCCGGATCAGCAATTATCTGCCTTGTTCAGCTGCTTCCACCAGCTTAAATAAAAAGAGATAGATCATTTTATATGCATCTCCAATGGACATGTCTTCATTAAAGCCTGCTACGAAGTTCAATGAGAAATTCAATTCCCACAGCCCTTCATCATTATTGAACATCAAGCTATACCGTGCTTCCTCTGGCATATTTTTTTGGATATAAGCCCTTATTTCCGATTCAAGTTTTTTTTGCAGCCTTAGGCCTAGTAACACATCATATGTGCCAAATATGTCATCTATCTCCAGTGATACTGCATCTACACCCAACATTTCGAACCAATCGGATTCTACATATATAAATTCGTTCATATTTTTTTTAAAATGTGACACTGGTTGGTTTAAAAATAAATACTCTTCAGTTGAAATCGTATTCTCACTTTCTTTATCACTGCGTTCAATATACGCATTTTCAAACCTGTCATTAGAAGTTGTTTCAATAATATTTACTTTTAAATCCGTAATTAGGCCGTGCTTTTCCGCAAATTCTGATTCTTCTTTGTAAAGCGGTAGTGGAGTGTTGTTATCATTTGTTACTTTAGATTGTAGCAATTGACGAAATGTATCTTTTAGCATGTTTCCTCCGATATGTAGTTATTTTTAAATGGTAAATACACAGTTATTATAACTTTTTTGGCATACTTTTGTATATTAAGGAAGCTGTGACCAGAAATTAAGCAGGAGCGATACCTGCAGGCCTAATGCAACTATTAATCCTGTTACAGGTCCTCCGTCTTCATAGGCTTCTGGCATCATCGTCGAGCCTATCATTGCAATAATTCCACCTCCTGCGAAGGAGGCAATCCCAGCCATGACAGCATCGGATGCATCACTTAAGAAGAAATAGCCTGCCCATGAACTGATCGCTGAAATGATCATAACGGTAAACCATAGAAAAAACACCTTTAATTTTGAGTATCCGCTATTAATCAATCCTGATGTACTTGACAATCCCTCTGGAATATTACTGATAAATATAGCGGTTACTAGAAGGAAGCTGACATTTTTTTCTACTGTCAGGCTGGATCCTATCATGATGGATTCCGGAATTGCATCCATAACGGTCCCGATAAAAATGGCGAGCCCGGCCTTGCTACCGTCTCTGGTAGCATCGGATCGTTTTCTTTTATGGGCTCCTTTACGGGACACCATATAATCAAACGCCGTGAAAATTCCCGCACCTGCTAGAAAACCAATTGATACTGGAACCATCCCTCCTTCTTGAACGGGTTCCTCAAGTAATTCGTATGCTACTGCACCTATTAGAACCCCAGTACCAAATGCCATGATAAAACCGATTATGGTTCGGTTTATAGGAAAGAAAATGGCGGTTAAGGCACCGAGCAAAACCGCAGTGCCGGAAATGCCTCCCCACATTGCTGCAGTCCACATATTCATTTCCTCCTTCCACCATAATTTCTCCAAATTCTCAAAAACTGCATCCAAAACTGTAATTTATTCCAAATGTGAATTTGGCAATATATTGACCTGATTTAACTTCAGTCCCAAGACACTATGTGAGTCCTGATTTATTTAATAAATAAGGACTCATTTTTAACCTTCCAGTACAAACAAAAGAGTTCGGTTTTAATATTGTTTCCTGCAGAAGAGTAATCCATTTGTAAAACATATTTCTAATTATTATTGACTTCATTATTTGTGAATGGAATAAATCGAAAAAAAGGCCGAATCAATATGAATCAGCCTTACAATCATTTAATTACCAGAACCAGGGAATGAAAGCGAGAGCGGCAATAGCTCCAACTGCAATGCCTGCAGCTATACCCCAGCCCCAACCCCAGCCATCATATCCATATCCATATCCATACCCGTACCCGTATCCACCGTAGTTACGTCTTCCGCCGAATGGACGAAGGAATACTCTTCCACGGTGTACCCGGTCTATAATTCCCCTATGAACTTGGCCATTACGTGTTCTGATTTCAACTGCCCTGCCTACGCTGCGGCTGCATAAATCGTGATAATGAGAGGTCGACATATATATTCACACCTCCTGACCTGTCAAGCTGTAGTTCTATAAAATAAGATATGTCCAACTTGTCATTCATGCATGGACAAATACACAAGGCTGTAGTGGAAAAAGTACAACCTTTTTTATGCCATGTGTCAATGGACGGGAATGGTACATACAATAGTCCATATTATATTAGTTGGGGGAGAAAATATTAATGAAGGTATCGTATCAGGATGCACTGGCATTTTATCGGATAGATGGAGCACATCCGGGAGGATTTCCGCTTACTAAAAAAATACTTAGTATGGAAAACATTAACCGGCGTTCAGTAGTGCTGGAAGCTGGCTGTGGAACAGGACAAACTGCAGCGTACCTGGCAAAAAAATATGGCTGCAGGGTTTATGCTGTGGACCAACATCCTCAAATGATAAATGCAGCAAAAAACCGCTTTGTAAAAGAAAAAGTTCCTGTAAAGATAATGAAGGCAAGTATAGAGGACCTACCTTTTGCAGATGGCCAGTTTGACTTTATAATAGCTGAATCCTCCACTGCATTTACCAAAATCTCTTCAGCATTACAGCAATATTATCGTGTATTGAATCAAAAAGGCACATTGTTAAACATAGATATTGCAGCAGAAATACCTTTAACCAAGGAGGAAAAAAATAAGCTATTAAAATTCTATGGATTCACTGATATATGGACGGAGAAAGAATGGCTGAAAAATATTGCAGCAGCAGGCTTCCGGAATATAAGTGTTGAAAAGAAATTGACAGTCTTTCAGGGACTGGAAGAGTATGCGATTGAAGAAAATAATGTTCAGACCCATAATTTCGATGTGAAAACTGATCCTGCGTATGAAGATGTTATGAATCAACATTATGAATACTTAGCAGCGTTTGGAGAAAGGTTAGGCTACCGTGTGTTCAAGGCTAGGAAATGAATGAGATGCTCTATAAAACAGGGCTGACGGAAAGTTCGCATCACGAGCTTTCCGTAATAGATATACCAAATTTGCTTACAAATAATGATTCATTGTTTGGAAGTCTTAGAATTTATTATTCGGAAAAGTACTTAAGAAGTTAAAAGATTTTTTGTGAATGATTTCAGTCGCACATTTTTTAATAATTAGGCTTATTTCTATCGCCATTTTTTAATTGGTACATATTATGCTGATATAAAATTATAGGAAGTGTATGGAAATGTATGACAGACAACAGACTGGACGGCCCCGTTGTATATTTCCCGGCTATAAATGGTGCGGACCGGGCTGCAGCGGTCCGGGGGCTCCTGTAAACGATGTGGACGATTGCTGTCGGAAACATGACCTCTGCCTTAGTAAGGGAACTTCTCGCTGCCGCTGTGACCGTGAATTTTTAGCCTGTTTACGGCCCAAAATCAATAGAAATACGCAAAAGGGTAGAAATGCTGGGTTGATGTATAATGTAATTCAGCTTACAACTAGATTATCCTGTGGCAGATTCTATTAGTTATACTTCTCTAATTACATTCGGCTGCATTTGGTATGAGTAATTATTATTGGAGGTGTTTGAATGCCAATATTTCCAAATCAACCACAGCGCAGGCCAATGGGCCACGGGAAAACGCGGCCTCAACGATCGCGTCCCCAGCCATTCCGGAACCGAAAGACTCCCGAAAAAAAATCAACCTCTGCCGCTGATATGGTGGCAAGGATTCCGGAACATATCAACAAATTTGCCGCGCACGCCGGAAGAATAAGAGAAGGTGTTAACATGCTGCGACAGGTAAAAGCAATCATCTCGATCTTTAAATCATAAAAGTTTGCACACCTTTCCATCTGAAAGAGAGGGTTTTCGATGGCCCTCTCTTCTTTTATGAACTGAATGTAAGGAATCACAGGAGCCTATATTTACAGCATCATTACAAGTTGTTTGTCTAATTATTATAGGATGTGTTATTGAAGTGTTTTTGAATCGATAGAAATTATTCTATAAATGAAACAATTAGAAAACCAGCTGGATATGAGCCGGTTCGCAAAAATAGGTTCTTTATGCAACATCCATTTTTCTTTCTTTTGCCATACGCTGCTTTTTTGATTTCTTAAAGTGAAGCAATTCATATACTACTGGTATTACTACCAGTGTGAGCATTGTTGCTATGGCAAGCCCTCCAATAACGACCACTGCAAGGCTTTGTGAAACCAGGGCACCCGTTTCTGCTTTTTTGAACAATAATGGAAGCATGGCACAAATTGTAGCCACAGCTGTCATGATGATAGGCCTCATCCGTGTGGCTGCTGCCTCCACGATTGCATCGCGCAGTATCATCGTTTCTTCCTTTTGTTTTACTCGATCCAATAAAACGATTGCGTTCGTTACAACAATTCCAATAAGCATCAAAGCACCTAACAAAGCTGTTATGTCAACGGGTATGCGGCTGATCACAAGCCCGAGCACCGCTCCAATCGCTGCGAGCGGCAGTGAACACAGTATCGCTATTGGTGCACGGAAAGACTTAAATGTTATGATCATAATCAGGAATACCAATCCTATAGAAACGATCATGATTGTAAACAAATCGGTAAAATCCTCTGCTTGTTGTGTGCTCGCACCGCCAATAAGGACGTGCACCCCATCCATGATTTTCATGCCATTGGTTTCCTTATCGCCAAAAATTATTCGATTGATTTCTTTATTTATCTCAGATAGTTTATCAGACTCAACTATGGCCGTTACCCTTACGTAGGTGTCTCCATTCTTATGGAACTGGTTGGTCGGCTTCTCTTCCTCTTTTAATGAGGCTATTTCCGATGCTGGTACCATACCTTGCTGGGTCATCAGCGGAATGTTTTTTAAATCATCAGCAGATTTTGGCTCAACCATCGGTTCCAAAAATACTTCTGTAGTTTGATCTTCAATTGAAACTGAACCAAGCGGGGTACGGTTCAACATTGCATAAAGCTGTTGTGACACCTGCTCTGCGTTGCCCTTTTCGGGATTCATTTCAAGCGAATATATTGTCTTTTTATCATCCTGATTGGTTGAGACTTCTTCAATTCCGTCTATGCCTTGTATCTTTTGCTTGATTGCATCGGCTGTAACTTCTAATTCCGCTATTTCCTCCCCAACCACATCAATGGTTATCTGGGTTCCGGAACCTCCCGTCAGAGATGCTGCGCCAGCTGTAAGCTCTGCCCCCTCGTATTGATCTTTCTGTTTATTGATGTTATTTACAACAGTGTCGGTCTGGTCTTTTTCATCCATAAAAATCATGAAAGTTGACATTGTTGGTGAACCTACCTCACCAAATTTAGCCGCATCCTCGGAGATACCCAATCGGGTTATAACATAATTAATCCCTTTTTGTTTTTCTATAAAATTCTCCAGTTCAAGTGTCTTTTCTTTTACTGTCTCAATTGGAGTATCACTTCTGTAATTCAAAGTGGCCATTACGAAATCTGAAGTGGAATTATCCACCGCCCCTTTGGGCATTGCAAAATATGTTCCGATTGATCCAGCAAATAACAATATGGAAAGAAGCAGTACTACCCATTTATGGTTTAATGACCATGTCACAAATTTTGTAAATCTAACGGCAGGTTTATGTTCAGGAAGTTTAGAGTTTTTCAAGAAGGCCGCGCTCATTACCGGCACCACAGTAAGGGCTACCAGTAAAGAAGCTAATAATGAATATGTTATTGTCAGTGCAAACGGCATCATAAAATCCTGTAAGCCTCCGCTGACCAATCCAATTGGCAAAAAGACAGCCACAGTTGTAAGTGTAGAAGCAGTTATCGCTTTACCGACCTCTTTAGTGGCATCAATAATCATCTGGACAGAAAACGTCTCTTTCGCCATTCTTCTGAATATGTTCTCGATCACTACAATACTGTCATCCACAAGGCGGCCCACTGCGACTGCTACCCCGCCAAGAGTTAGGATATTTAAAGTAATACCTGACCGGGACAAAAGGAAAAGAGTCAAACATAATGATAAAGGTATTGATACAATAGTAATTAGAGTTGAGCGGATGTTCCGTAAGAATATCATGATAACGATTGTCGCAAATAAAGCTCCCAGCAGAACCTCCTTAATCATGGAATGTACGGATGTCTCTACCATATCTGCAGTAGCCAGAACGACCTTGGCCTGGACATTATCAAATTCCTTGCTAATTTCTTTTGAGGTATTCCTAACTTCCTTACTGATCGTAACGGCATTTGAATTGCTGTCCTTCGTAACAATAAGGAGCAAGCCATCACTGCCGTTAATTCTGGTAAGTGTGTTTTCAGGTTTATTAACCGAAACAGCGGCAATATCTCCTAATTTCACATTTTGTGAAACTGGAAGATTCTTAATCTTATCGAGGCTTTCTATGTTACCGATTACTTTAATATTGGCAGACTTTTCATCAATGATTTTTTCACCGACGGAAACTGCCGTATTTTGTCCCCGTAGCACAGTCGTTACATTTTCAAAGGAAACCCTGTGCTTGGCTAATTTTTCATTGTCCACCTTTACAGAAACAAATGAATTGGAAGCGCCATAGGTCTGGACGTTGGCTACCCCTTTAATATCCTTGTATTTCGGAATGATTTTTTGCTTTGCCAATTCTACATTATTGGGTGTTAATCCTTCGTCAAACGTTACTGCTACATCCGCGATGGGAATCATGGATGTGTTTCGTTGAACGATGGTCGG
The DNA here is from genome assembly GCF_046237635.1 of Peribacillus sedimenti. Classification (NCBI taxonomy): domain Bacteria; kingdom Bacillati; phylum Bacillota; class Bacilli; order Caryophanales; family Bacillaceae; genus Peribacillus; species Peribacillus sedimenti. The sequence continues at coordinate 2,503,055 of NZ_CP143547.1, forward strand.
CTTACTTACATTTTTGGGAAAATCGATACTGCTTATTGCTTCCTGAACCTCTAGCTTAGCATCTTTCATGTTTGTACCTGAACTAAACATGATATCGATTTTCGTATAACCGTCACCTGTAGTTGAATATATATTGCTTTTTCCTTTGACTCCTGCAACGGCGTTCTCAATGGGTGAAGTTACGAGGTCTTCCATTGTTTTGGAATCAGTACCCTGTCCCATGACAACGACCATGACCAAAGGCTCATCAGCAGCTGGAAGGAATTCCATAGGAAGCGATCTGTAACTGATAATACCGACAATGATTGAAAGAACTGTTAAGAATGCAATGGCCGCCTTGTTTCCAAATGCCCATTTTGTGAACTGATACATATGTCAAAATACCCCTTTCATAGTAAAATATTCCCATAATCACAAGTTGAATCGTACCACGTTTGGCTAAAAAATAAAATAAACTTTTTGTTAATCTTTTCGACAAGCTTAGTAAGCTGACCACTTCCTTTCCTATTAATGTAAATACCTTTGCAGTCCAAACTCCCCAGCAACAATATATCCTAAACAGACACGGCTCGAAATAACCTGTGGCTGTAACTTTATCTAGGACTTAAGAAGTAGGTTATATATATAAATATAAAAGCTTCCTTCTAACAAGGAAGCTCTTTGGAGAATTGCTTTTATTGAAGCGATTGACCTTTGACTGGTGCAAATTCATTGGCCAGCTTCCTCATGTCGTTCTCTGGAAACTGGGGCATCTGATAGTAGTGCCGTTTGTTTTGATAAAGCGACACCTCATAGGCCATTTCTATACAGTTTGGCAAAGAATCTGCCAGCACCCTGCGCACCACAGGATTGGAAGATTCTAAAGAGGCCATGGTCTTCATGGCAGCCCCTGCTTTTAGTGACCCAAGAATACAGGAGGAAACAGTCTGATCTGAAATATCTGATTGTGATTGGATGGGTGTGACCGGTTCGGTGTCTTTAAGGCCATATATAACATCATTGCTTTCCTTCATTTTATAGCTCTGTGTTGGTTTATATGGATCTTGGCCGGACTTTAGGCAATCCAGGGTAATATTGTATTCTTCCTGCATGAATCTGTTTTGCCGGTCCATGATGTCGAGAAGTTCCTGGTCCTTCACATATTGTCTGAGCATGGTATATTGGTTCATCGTATTGACACTATTCAGTAGGACTTCCCTTACATCAAGCATTTCATGAGCACTGTGGTTCAAATGCTGCGGAACATGCCCTGTTTCCATGTTAGAATGCAATTGTTCTTGATTATCCATGTAGATCCCTCCATTCAAGTCATTACTTAAATATTATTGGAGGTATTGTTATTAATTATTCTTAATCCAGCAAACTTTTAATTTTAAAATAGCACTAAAAAAAGTACTCATATGAATGTTTTTATCTCGCCAATGGCATCCAGCTTTAGAACATTGCGTAAGACAATCCTGGTAATATCCTTCTTGCGCGGTTCAGGAAGTGTTTGAATATCTTCTATAAATTCTTCGTCATTGAACCAGTCTCCCGTTTTTGCGGAGAATGGACAATTCTCCCAGGCTTCCGTTAATGTCGGACTATAATGCTTAAATGGATTTCCTTTATTAGGTGAAAATATTTGGCTCCAGTAATCCGCTCTCGAGGCTGTATGCGAATGGGAAAATGCAAAATCCTTAATCCCTAACCAGACATCGGAGTAGCCAAAAAGAAGGTTATAGAGGGTTTTCCCTGTCATGATCCGTTTATCTGGTTCTGCAAATCGGTGAACGGTAACTCCTGTTAGTGCATATTCCTGCTTTCTTTTTTTCTTATAAGGAAAAACAACCGCTGTGAACCCAAGGAAATCCTGCAGCTTAAAATCGATGCCGTTGATGAGGTCAATATGAGAGCGTTTTTTTAATATTCTCTCTTGCAGCATCCGCTGTTCATTAATGATCAATGCCACAGTAAGCAGAGAGGAATTCCGATTCTTGAGGAAGTCCTCCCAGATAGGAATCATGAACCGGGAGATATGGAAGTAACCCAGCAGATTTGAAGGGAAATGAGGAGATCCTTTGAAATTTTCATATAAAAGAAGCTGGGGATATGCGTCAGCGAATATTGCCGCATTTGCTTCTTCCAGGAAAAGAAAGTATTTTGCACGATCTCCATAAGGAATCAGATCCTTCATGATCGAGCCCTTAAGATCGGTCATGTGATACCCGCCATTCCTGGATACCATATGAGCCAGGAACGCCCAATGAACCTCAGGGTTTCTTTTATAGAATTCCAGATAAGCTTTTGTTCTCGTGATATTATTCATATTTAATTTTAGAGTTTCCGAACGTATTCTTTTAAGGAGGTCCCTTTTATCATTCAAGGTCCAATTAGGGGCATTCGTCGGTTTATCCAGCTCCCTTTGCAGCTTTTCCTTTAGATGCAGGTATTGTGCTTTGCTTATAACCTGCTTTGTTTCCTCTTCTTCTCTTGGAGAGAACAGCTTTTGTATCATTGAAAAAATATAGATCCCAACCTTTAGCATGAAGATTCCCTATCATTATATTGGCTGTTGTGTCTTTTGGAATCTTATAATTCCTGGATGATCCCTTTTTTGTAAGCAGGAATCAGGCGCTCAGAAAATAACTAACAGCGCAACCCCGTTTTTATTTTTTCAATAAAAAGGGAGCTGCGGCTGCAGCTCCATGTTTAGACTGTATTATCCACATCCCCGTCAATTTGCCTTCCATATCTTCCACGGGGTTCTGGCGTTTCTTTGTTCGTTAAGGTACGTTTTATGTCACCCTGTTGTTTCCGGGCTTCTTTTATTCGTTCATCCTCTGGTTTCATTTTTTTTTGCACCCCCCGTCAGAGGAGACCTAGACCTTTTCAGGCTAGCTGTCGAAATGGTTATAGCTTCGCTCGTTTTGGCAAGCGTCACACAGGACAAGAATCTTGGTTTGATATGTCGCTTCTTCCTCAGTCTCGGGTTGCTGCTGACCGCACAGTTCACAAATCTTCATACAAATGGCCTCCTAACAGAGAGATAGTCATGGTTTATATGGTTCATCAATGTGATAGCCTGTATCAAGTAAAGCGTGCTGGAAATCATGCAAGGATGCAGCCAATTTGTCATAGATGAAACGTGCCTCCTTGTTCTCAAGGTCAACTTCAGCTCTTTGCACCCCCCAAACGCCATGAAGTGCTTGAAGTATTTTGTCCGCATCCTCGAGGGAAAGTTCGTCTTGGATTCTAATTTTTCCGGTTTCCAACTGTTTGCCTCCTCCTTAGTGCTGTGGTTTTTTATCCTGAGTAAATGCTTCTCCCATTCCTCGCAAGAATTCTATCATTGTTGTCATGGAGGCCCTGACTTCCGGATTCCGCATCATGCCAGCGAGTTTCATTACGCCATGTGATTCACCGTTCTTTATGCTTTCAGAAGCCCTCTCCAGACCAATGCCTACACCATCCAGCATCGTTTGCAATTGTCCTGGATTCATTGTTCCGATGAATTTGACGGTGTTGAAAGCAATTTTTATCGTATTATGCATGGATGGCTGATTAATTTGCTGAAGTGCAATCACTCCAACTTCATTGAGTTTTTCTAACAATGCCTGGATGGCATCAAGTGCTCCCAGACCATGGAAATGGGTTAAAATATCCAAAGTTTTAGTCAACGCTTCCTTATTATCGGCCAATGTGGCTAATATCTCTGTTAATGCCTGCTGCTGTTCTTCCTGTTTGTTTGGAACACGTTTATTAATGTGTGTGATAGCCTTCGCCATAATCTTCGCCTCCCATTTCTTCATACATCCTGACTATGGATACAAAATCAGGGCGCTGCCATTTTTCTTCGACGCGGACACTGATTTGCGGCACTCTGTTGCCGTAACGGTGATTATGGTCTGGAATCGGAGGTTTTCCATCCACCTCGAGAACTTCCATCTTGACATCCATTTCTTTATACGCAGGTGTATGTGTGACCGTATCATGATAACTGCTTGTCAAGTAATTCACTGCTTCATTATCTTTTGGGCTATGCATTGGCAGGTATAGTTCCTTGCCTTTTACCCGATCCGTAACAACCGCCCTGACCTCGACCGCTCCATAAGGCGATGTCAAGCGGACAAGTGAACCATCCTGTAAATTTCGTTCTCTGGCAAGCTCATGGGACACTTCCACCCAGACTTCCGGCACTTTATGGGTAATACCCTCAGAGCGATATGTCATGTTTCCTTCATGGAAATGCTCCAAAATCCGTCCATTATTCAAATGCAGGTCAAACTCGTCGCCGGCCCTGAATGGCGGCGTCCAATCAACGGCAAATAGACGGGCTTTACCATCCTCAAAGCCAAACTTATCTTCATACAATAACGGTGTATCGGTTCCATCTGAATCCACCGGCCAGCAAAGGCTGTTCCATCCTTCAAGGCGGTCATAGCTAACACCTCTGAAGATATGAGCAAGGCTTGCTGCTTCGTCCATGATTTCGCTTGCATGTTTATAATTCCAGTTCGCCCCCATCTTATTAGCAAGCATTTGGAAAATCTGCCAATCCGGCTTTGAATCCCCTAGTGGTTCAAATACTTGATAGAACCTCTGGATCCTGCGCTCAGTGTTGACAAACGTTCCGTCTTTCTCAAGGTTAGGAGCTGCAGGAAGGACGACATCTGCGAACTGGGCAGTCTTGCTGAAGAAAATATCCTGGACAACAAAGAATTCCAATTTTTCATAAGCTGCTTGAACATAGTTTGAATTTGCGTCCACCAAGGCCATTTCTTCACCAAATAGGTACATGCCTTTTAATTTTCCTTTATCAATCGCCTCAACCATGTGATGGTTGTCCATACCAGGATCCGTAGGCATGCTGACACCCCAGGCCTTTTCATACTTTTCTCTTACGTCCGCATTGCCGACTGGTTCGTATCCCGGCATCCAAGAAGGCAGTGTGCCGAAATCGCAGGCACCCTGTACATTGTTGTGTCCCCTTAGCGGGTAGGCTCCAGTTCCAGTGCGGCCATAATTTCCGGTAATCAAAAGCAAGTTGGAAATCGCTGTACTTGAATCAGTTGCGCCCTTATGCTGCGTAATTCCCATTGCCCAGAGGATGCATACTCCTCCTTTTGCTTCGTGGATCATGGTAGCGGTCTTGATCATATCTTCCTTCGATATTCCAGTTGTTTCTTCCGCATACTCTAACGTAAATTTATCAAGAGTTTTTATGTACTCTTCAACATTAATCACACGTTCTTTCAGGAATTCCTTGTCATGCCAGTCCTGGTCAATGATATATTTGGTAACTGCACTCAGCCAAATGATATCGGTACTCGGTTTTGGATGGAGTATAAAATCGGCGCGTTGAGCCAACTCATGTTCACGCAAGTCCGCAACAATAAGCTTTTGTCCATACAGCTTATGGGCACGCTTTACGCGGGTCGATAAAACCGGGTGTGACTCTGCAGGGTTGGCTCCAATTACAATGATTAAATCGGCTCGCTCTATATCATGGATTGTTCCAGAATCGCCGCCTAGTCCAACAGTTCTCATCAACCCAGCAGTAGCAGGAGATTGGCAATAGCGAGAACAATTATCGACGTTATTAGTTCCTATAACAGAGCGTACAAATTTTTGGAACAAGAAGTTTTCCTCATTAGAACATTTCGATGAAGCAATAAATCCCAATGCATTCGGGCCATGCTTTTCCTTAATCCCACCTAGCTTTTCGGCAACCAAATTAAGTGCTTCCTCCCATGTAGCTTCGACAAACTCGTCATTTTTCCTAATCAACGGCTTAGTCAAGCGCTGGTCACTGTTAACGAAATCCCATCCGAATTTGCCTTTTACACATGTGGAAATTCCATTGACGGGTGCCTCTGCATATGGCTGAATTCTTAAGATATCTCGGTCCTTGGTCCACACCTCAAAGCTGCAGCCTACCCCGCAATAAGTACATACCGTTTTGGTACGTTTAATTCTTGCCTGTCTCATTGCGGCCTCTACTTCGGAAACTGCAAAGATTTCTTTGTAGCCGGGCTCTACTTCTTTCGTAAGATCGATCATCGGCTCTAATATGTTTGGAGGTATTTTTGTTAGGAAACCTGCTTCTCCCAGCATCGATTTTTCCATTAATGCATTGCATGGGCACACATTGACGCAATGGCCACAGGAGACGCAGGAAGATTCATCAATCGGTACATCATTATCCCAGATAACGCGTGGCCTATCCCTGCTCCAGTCAATCGTCAATGTTTCATTAACCTGTAGATCCTGACAAGCTTCTACACATCTTCCACATAGGATACATTGGTCAGGTTCATAGCGGTAAAAAGGATGAGAATGGTCCGGAGGATATGGCTTTGCTTCAAACTCGTATTTTTGGTGTTCAATCTCTAAATATTCTGCGGTATTATGTACAACACAGTTTCCGTTATTATTATCGCAAACCGTACAGTACAGCTCATGGTTTTGTAATATGCGGGACATAGCTTCATGCTGTGCATCCCGTACTAATTCAGATGTGGTGTCAACGGCCATTCCAGGTTTAGCTTTGGTGGCACATGACCTGACCAGATGCCCATCCGCGCTTATAAAACAAGTGTCACATGTCTGAATGGGTCCAAGATTGGGATGGTAGCAGATACTGGGAATATAGACTTCATTCGACTGGGCAACCTGCAATATAGTTTGTCCAGGCTGGGCTGTATATTCGTCGCCATTAATCCTTATTGAAAAAGATTGATCACTCATCACGTTTCCTCCTTTTTCTGCTTATATGCAAGATATTCTGCTGAAATTGCAAATTTTATTCATATACAAGAAATAGTTAGCCAATCTTGTATCATTGAACAGTCGGTTAGAGAAGCTAATCCAGTTCAGCGTATCTATTCATTTCATAAGTATTCCCAAATGCAGTTTCAATAAAAAAGTATTATGTGGCAAAAAAATTTCAGTTGCTGCAAGTATGTTATACGAATTACTGTTAAACCTAACATTAGTAATTAATTTAGTATTTTGTAGAAAGGGGCTTTTCAATGGATAAGGAACAATTGTTCAATAGGCTGGAATCAATGATTATGTCGTCATCCAAGAAACCAAAATATATGTCGTTTTCCACTGTCAAGGTGGCTGATATCCTTGGACTCACTCCCGAGGTTGTAGAGCAGGGTTTGCAGGAAATGGTCGAGCAAGGCAGGATAAAAAGGTCAAAACTTGATGAGCCGCCACACAGTTTGATTTATACTCTGCTTCAAACAAAAGGGCAAAACCAGCCTTCTTTCTAAATGACAGGCTCTTCGGGTCTTTTTTCAGATTGTTGATCAAGCAGAAAATGAGGTCTTTTTTGGTGGCGATGAACGCCAGAAAGCAGTGCAGGAGCGGAAAAATATTTCTTCATAGCCGTTATGAAACCAATAGCTAACCAAAGCTCTTGAAGAAAACTATGAAACTCAAAATTCAGTGTTATCCTTATGATTATGAGAGACTACAAGCTAAAATATCTTACGGCTGCTCTATTGAAAATATCAAATTCTCATAACGGGTAGTTATATATGCTTGAGACATTTTCTTTTTCCACAGACGAAAAAAACAGGCCTCCGGGAGCCTGTTTTTGATTGTTTCATTAAGATATTTTTTTATTTATTTCAATTCACACCCTGATTTGGGTCCCAGGAACCCTGCAATTTTCTGATAAAAACAATTTGCCCAATATGATAAGCGGCATGGTTAATCATATTGCCGATTACTGCGGCCCAACTGTCCGTTGTATTCTCCCCTGCAGCTTTGTCCAGCAAGTCATCCTCTGCACGGTTTATCGTATTGTACCAGTCATCCATAGTTGATTGGAATCTTGCTACAGTTTCGTTCCAATCTATATTCCCTTGGTTTTGGAATGTGGAATCATTATCTCCTTCCATCTTGTGATTGGGCAGTCCTTTGAAAGTGTTTAAACAGCGGTCATTCCAAAAAAGAATATGGTTAACAATTTCACGGATGGAGTTCGAACCTTTTTCCGGTATCCAATTTGCCTGTTCATTGGACAAGCCTTTTACAGCATTATCAAAAGCAACAAACCAGCCATCCGCTTTTTGGCATGATGAGATTTGGCTTAAGAGAACGGATTTTTTATTCATTTTAATCTCCTCTTTTCTTTTTATAGAATTAAAGATTATTAATGAGTAAGATTCATGATGTAAAAACACGTTCTGTACACTGTATCGGAACATCCCTCCTTTTATATAACCAGTAAAAATTGGTTTGATGGTTATAATATATACAACAATGAATCTAACTGTCAATTATTTACTTAAACGGTTATAATATTCGAGAAAGGAGAAATTATGGCACAATCAATCAGACAGGTCAAAAATTTAACCATACTCGGCGATAGCTACTGCTTGGATTTTGCAAACACTGTTGGCTGGCATGCCAGTAAACAGCCCCAAGAATGGATTAGGAATTATGATGCTCTTGTGGAATGGTCGCTATATGCTGGAATTATTACAAAGTCAAAATATCAAGAACTGTATGACTCTGCAGTATTACAGCCGCAGCAGGGACTAAAGATATATGAAGAGGCAATTGAAATGCGTGAATGTCTATATCGAATCTTTTCGGCTGAAGCCGCTAAAAAAAGCATAAACCTATCTGACTTATCCCTTTTGAATAAATGGATTAAAAGATCTGCGGCATTTGTAGTACTGAATAAAACAGATAATGGCTATTATCGTACATTCGCTGAAAGCGAGGAACTAGATCAAATGTTATGGGTCATCGCAGACTCAGCAGCAGAACTTTTGACTTCAGACATTAGATACAAAATAAAACAGTGTGAAGGCGGAACCTGCGGCTGGCTGTTTATTGATACTAGCAAAAATAAAAGCAGGCGATGGTGTTCAATGCAGGATTGCGGGAACCGGGAAAAGGCGAAGAAGTATTACAACCGAAGGAAACAACAACAATAAAAACAAACTGTCAGCAGAGCGGCAGTTTGTTTTGCTTTGCAATATCCAGACTAAATTATATCCAAGGGAACTTTATGCGTGGGTGGCGGGAATGCCCTATCCAGTTCCTCCAGATCCTCTCTTTTAAGTTTTATGGCGGCTGCCTGTGCATTCTGAAAAACATGGTTTTCCTGAACAGCCTTAGGGATTGCGATAACATTATCGGTACGTATTGTCCATGCAAGAGCTATTTGTAAAGGTTTCACCGCATATTTTTCAGCGATTTGAGTCATAACTGGATTGCTCATTAGCTTTGATCTCAATTCTCCGCCATGGCCAAGTGGGCTATACGCCATTACTGGCACCTTATGTTGCTTATGCCAGGGTAATAAATCATACTCTATTCCCCTTGAACCAATATGGTACAATACCTGATTAACCGCACAATTTTGTCCCCCATCAGTTCCCCACAATTCCTGCATGTCCTCGGTATCGAAATTGGAAACTCCCCACCTTAAAATTTTCCCTTCCTTTTTTAACTTTTCCATTCCTTCAATTGTCTCGGACAACGGAACATTACCACGCCAATGTAATAGATACAGGTCCAGGTATTCAGTACCCATCCGCCTTAAGCTATTCTCGCATGATTCCGAGATCTTTCTGATACCCGCATTATGGGGATAAACCTTAGAGACCAGGAACAAGTCCTGCCTCCGGCTGGGAATTGCGTCGCCTGTTACTTGCTCTGCACCTCCTTCTGCATACATTTCTGCTGTATCAATCAATGTCATCCCTAAATCTATGCCAAGCTGCAAAGCTCGTATCTCCTGCTCTTTTGCTTGGGGATTTTCTCCCATATACCATGTCCCTTGGCCCAGTGCAGGAACGGCTGTACCATCGGGTAATGAAACCTGAATTTGTTGAACCCTTGCTTTTATTTCTTCACGTTCATTAGAAACGCCCATTTTTATCGTCCCTTTCCTAACTGACCTGCTTAATAGTGAAGAAAGCACTACCTGGAAAGTAGTGCTTTCTAAACATTATATTAAATCAAATGTGCTCCTCCATCGACCAGTACCGATGTCCCTGTAGTAAAGCCGTTTTTCGCCAAGTAAACATAAGTTTGTGCAATGTCTTCCGGTTTAGCAATCCTTCCAACAGGGAGTTGCTGGCCAATACCCGCAAACATTTCTTCTCGCTGTTGTTCAGGCATGCCAGCATAAATAGGTGTATCTACTATTCCAGGAGACACAACATTTACTCTAATTGGTGCCAGGTCCAATGCAAGGCCGCGTACTAACCCATCAATAGCGGAATTTATCGATGCCAGAGTCGAGGCTCCTTTAGGAGGCCTAATGCCATACACCCCAGAAGTCAAAGTCACGGAGCCGGACTTCTCCAAATAAGGAAGTGCCGAAAGAACTGTTATGTATTGACCCCAGAATTTGCTGTCAAAGGCTTCTTTTACACTGGTAACAGGAAGGTCGCCAAAATGTCCCATAGCTCCTTCGCCTGCTGTGACAACCAGGTGGTCGAATTTTTCGATTGATTTGAAGAAATCCCTAGTGTTTTGTTCACTGCGGAAATCCAATTCGTATGTCTGCACTTGGTTTCCAAGTGACCTTTTTGCATCTTCTAACTTAGACGCTGTTCGGCTTGAGATGATTACTTCTGCTGATTCATCAAGAAAAGCCTTTGCTGCTGCTAGGCCAATCCCAGATGTTCCTCCTACTATAACTACACGTTTCTCTTTTAAAGACATGTAAATATCCTCCTAACCCTGTACTATACTCAGTCCTTTTTCAGAACCTTGATATCAGACTTATTCTACTAAACCCGGAATGTTAATCACACTAAATTGCTTGGCAGCTTAAGCTAACTGTTGCTGCCTTCCTCCGGAAAAGGACTTCCTGTGGATGTGAGACGGTTGACGCATTCTTGTACCGTATAACGAATCGAGTTCCAGCTCTGAATAGAATCTCCATGCTGCTCAAGCCAGCTCATGCAGAACTGCGGGTCAATCCCATTACTGGTACATTCTTTTAGAAAGCTTTCCAGATTGCCGATATTGCTGCTCTGCCATGATCCACAAGTTGCTGCCCAAATAGCCTCGACTTTATTTGTTATTGATTCAGTTGGATTATTGAATGCATTTTCCATGATCTTTCCCCCTTGATGGCATATATTTTCATTATGTCCAAACCGCCGTAGAATATATTGAAGTTGTGGGAGCTTTCAAAACATGGCTGGATTTCTGCTTTTTTCGATTTGTTACCATGTGTTTGCCTGGTACGTAAGGGAAAGATAATATTTAGATTCTAACGCGTGTCTTTCATGCGCTTGGATCTAAAATGTGTAATCAAGGGGGCTATCATGACCACATACGAAGAAACGTGCTATTCCACTGTAAAAGACGCAATAGAATCGAGGCATAGTATCAGGAAATTTTCAGATAGTCCTATTCCACAGGAAACACTGAGGGAAATATTGGACCTGGTCCGGTTAAGTCCAAGTGCCTGGAACCTTCAGCCATGGCAATTCCATGTTGTTACAGATACGGATTTAAAAATGCGTCTTCAAGAGGCGGCATATGGCCAACAGCAGGTTACATCAGCAGCTGCTGTGATTATGGTTGCCAGTGATATGGAAAATATAAGTGCGAATCTAATGGCTACAGTACATCCCGGTCTTCCTCCCGAGCGTAAAGAAGAAGAAGTGGCTAATTTATCTGGATTCTTTAATAATATGTCAGTTGAGGAACGTGGCCAATGGGGCTTGACTCAGACCAATATTGCGCTCGGTTTTCTTCTTTTGGCCATACAGGGTGCAGGATTTGCAAGTGTTCCAATGCTAGGGTTCGATCAGGAAAAGGTCAAAGAAATATTGGGTTTGCCAAACCACATCAGGTTTGCTGCCATGGTGCCAATTGGTCTGGCAGCAGCAGAGGGCTACCCTCACCATCGTTTTGATTTAGATAAAATTGCAACATTTCATTAATAAAAAAAGGGAGATGTCAAATCTCCCTTCTTGTCGACTTATACAACCTGTTCACCTGCTACACCATTAATTGAGTATGTATAAATAAGATTGGAATTCAATGATTTGGAAACCGAGCAATATGTATCTTTGGACAATCGAATGGCGCGAACCACTTTGTCTTCCGGAAGATCACCCTCCATAATATAATGAATAGTAATATCTGTGAATCTTTTTGGATGCTCTTCTGCTCTTTTGCCTTGTACCTCAATTTCAAATGCCATTGGCTGAAGTCTCATTTTTCCCAGAATCATTACAATATCAATGGCAGTACAGCCCGCCACTGCGTTTAAAAGTAGCTCTGTTGGCCTTGCTCCGCTGTTTTGTCCTCCTATCTCCTCAGCTGCATCCATTTTCAGCAAATGACCGGAGGGTGTTTCGCTAGAAAATGCAAAATCCCCATTCCATGTTATTTTAGTTTCCATACTATTCAATCCTTTCTAAATTTATTCGCTCATTTATTATAATCGTTATTTGATCATTTGTACGATAAATTGCTCTCGGTCCATCTTCTGCTTGAACAACAAACAAAAAATGAACGAGTGAGACAAGGCTTTTAGCTGTGTTCATGCAAAAAGCAGCTTTTGTTTGCTGCTTTTTTTGTTTAGTATATAGACTCATTTATTCCTGAAAAAAAGCCTGTCTTATATTTTTGCCATAAAAAATTTCATCCATTTCAAGTGTTAATTTTTCGGTTATTTCCTGCACCTCATCAGAATGCAATTTTTCTTTCGTGTAACCAAATAAATAATTATTTAAATCAAAATCCTTCAGCTTGCATTTTGTATGGAAGATATTCTCTTGATAAACGTTAACATCAATCATGTCATACTGTTCTTTGATTGTATCCGGAATATAATTCTGAATGGAACTTATATCATGGTCGATAAATAATTTATGGCCGCTAATATCTCTCGTAAAGCCTCTGACGCGATAATCCATCGTCATGATATCTGTGTCAAAGGAGTGTATTAAATAATTCAATGCTTTTAATGGAGAAATTTCCCCGCATGTTGACACATCGATATCTGCGCGGAAAGTGCTGATTCCTTCATCCGGATGGAATTCCGGATAAGTGTGTACGGTGATATGGCTTTTATCCAACTGTAAGACAACATTGTCAGGCAGAGGCCCTGGAGATTCTTCATAAGATTCTGTAGGAACTTCAACCACCGGTCCTTCGGAAACAAGGACGGTCACACTTGCACCCTGTGGTACATAATCCTGTTTTGCGACATTTAGCACATGTGCACCGATAATGTCTGCCACATGCTTTAAAATTTTCGTAAGTCGATCTGCATTATATTGTTCATCAATGTACTCTAAGTATGCCTCGCGTTCTTCTTTTGTTCTTGTATAACAGATATCATACATATTAAAGCTTAAAGATTTTGTGAGATTATTAAAGCCATGTAATTCTATCCGCTGCTCCGGTGTAAGTTTCATATTCATTCCCCTTATTCATCATGCTGTTTTTGTTTATACAAAGTGTATTTGCCAATTGTGTTGATAATCGTGCGCTAAATATTGTTATGATACCCATTTTGACAAATAAAAAAACAGGCTTCGAATTTGGAAGCCTGTTAATAATTAGTTTCTAAATCACTTCATTAGTATTACAAATTGCTCATTAACCTTTTCAGGATTCTTTCATAATCATCACGGTCGATACCGGGGGCAAATTGTTCCGGCTTTTCCTCAAAATCAGGTACGGGAGCCCCTTCAGGGACCCCATCTATTACATGGAGAGGGTCTCCAGTTTCTGGATTCTGGCCTTTCCAAATCATGCTTATATCCCTATACTCCGGTTCTCCCCAAGTATATAAAACGTTATAAAGCCCTTGATCCATAAACGGCTTTGCAGCATCAAACTTGTAATTATCCAAATCAGGCACCGGAAGCATTTTGCTGACCTCCACCCCGGTTGCTACTTCAAGGGCCTTGGCATAGGCAATGATGTGAGTTCCGCCCCGCACCAGTAAAAATCCGCACAATTGTCTTGCTGTTGGGTTATCAGTCATTTCGTATATGCGCATTTTGTGCGTACGAGCGCCTATTTCCAATAAATAATTATGAAGCAAATCCGCAATCAGAACTCCTGTATTTGTTACATATTCACCGTTCCACGGCCTTCCCATCGAATCACCTGGATATGCTGTTTGGGCTTGCAAGGTATAATAAAGCGAATAGCGGGCATCCTTTCCCTGTTGCAATGGTGCCTGGTCCGGGTCCGCGGGGTACGTAACTCCATAATTCAAAAGATTTATGGTGTTCGCTACCAGCTCTACATGGCTGAATTCTTCAGCCGTAATGCTAGCAATCAAATCATAAAACGGTTTATATTTCTTCTTGCTGCGGAAATTAAACGATTGAAACATATAATTATTCAAGGTAGACATTTCACCGAATTTCCCACCCATTAAGTCCTGTACTGCTGACGCTGCATTGGGATCGCCATGTTCTGGCCGGGGCAGCTCTACCTGAATTCTATTAATCCGTTTCATCATAATATGATCCCTCCAAACATGAGCTTCAATCCTACTTCAATGCTTATGCCAGGGATATTTGCCTTATTCCATTATTAACGAGGGGTTTGGCACTACCCAAATAATTTCCTTTGTCCTGATATAAAAGTCATTTCCACCCATATGAACCACAATATGGTCCGGCATCACAAGCTTAAGTGTACCCCTGACGGAGAATTTCGTTGTTTGTACTGCCACTTGCGCACCTACTATGCCCGATAATGTCTGATAGACGTATGGGTCATCCAATTTCCATTCAATATCCGCCACTTATTTCACTCCTTTTACCATATTCAGAAAAATTTCATTACTCATTATCTTTTTTTGAAAGCAGTTATAAAACAGAACTATCTTAATCAAGTCTATTCCACTGCTGCTTTTCCCATAACTTGGCGCATGGATGAATTGTTTAATTCTTTTTTTGCATGGGGCAAGTACCCAAGAGGTGATTGGGTGGATTGCATAACATAAAGGGAATTATAAATAAAATGGAGGTATATCCACGATGGGTACAGAAATGCAGACATTGCCTGAAATATATCCTGCAGATGATTTTTCCAGTAACGACGTACGGAGAATAGGAAGGTTTGGATTTGGAGGCTTCGGTTTTGGGCGACCGTTCGGGTTTGGCAGACCATTTGGTTTCGGATTTGGCAGGCCATTTGGGTTTGGCAGACCATTTGGATTTGGTTTCGGAAGGCCATTTGGTTTCGGATTTGGGAGACCGTTTGGATTTGGCTTCGGGTACCCGTTCTTTGGTGGATTATTAGGCGGGTTACTGCTAGGCAGCGCGTTGGCATATCCTTATTATGGCTATGGTTATCCTTATTATGGCTATCCATACTACCCTTACCCTTATTATGGCTATCCGTACTATGGCTACCCGTACTATATCTAAATGTAAATATCTTTGATGTGATGGATAAGTTGTGCTACGGCCATTTGGTAAAAACACCAGATGGCCAAAAATGTGCAGTCCATAAATTTATCCAGTCTTATTCTCATTCCTTATGTTTGAACATATAGTGTTATACGCGAAGTGTAAGATCAGTAAGTTCTGAATTTCCTTGTTTGTTGGTGGAAAATTTGTATTCAGCACTTTTGAATCCGGAAATTAGGTGATAACCATAATTGAAAAATTGGTGGCAATCATTGTAGGAAGCTTTCTGCTGGCAATAGGTATTAATGGGTTTTTGGTTCCATATCATCTGATTGATGGTGGAATTATTGGCATTGCACTGATTCTCCACTATTTTTTTGATTATCAGACGGGTATTTGCATGTTTATCCTCTCTGTCCCTTTAGGTATTTACGCGTGGCTGTACGAACGGATATATGTTTATACCAGCGTTCCTGGACTTGTCTGCTCGTCACTTATGATTGATTTCCTTTCTCCATTGCAGTCGACTTTTGATGTACCAATTTACTTCAGTGTCCTGATGGGTGGTACATTAATTGGAATTGGAATTGGGTTGATGCTTCGGAATGAGACAAGCACAGGCGGTACCGAGCTACTGGCCAAATTTATTTCAAATGCAACTTCCATTAATATCGCGATAGTAATTTTTATAATAGATGGGATTATCGTTGGTGCTGGCTCTTTTACCTTGGGAGCACAGAGTTTTTTGTTTTCGTGTTTCACTATCCTCATCGTAGGAATCATAACATCACTGATGGAATTGCCAGCCGAACAACCAACATAGAAGAGGAGGTTCAGAAGTGTTTCTTCCATTTAAAACATTGCTGTCTATATTTTTGTTATTCGTTTCCCTTCGTTATCTCCACTATCAATATAACTACCGTTCTGCCCAGAAAACGGTTAAGTTTTATCTTTTGTTCCTCATTGGATCAATACCGCTAATCTATGTATTATATGTAGATTCATTTGGCTCAAATGCTGTGGGAAAAGTCCCCCAAGCCTATCATCGTCCCTTTTTTTATATTACTTGGCTGATTACTGCGGGTATATTGACAGCTGCAATGATTTTGAAAAGGAAAAACAAAAGGCAACGGTTTTAATAAGCAGTTACAAATATCCCATTAACAGACGCTGGATTGGGAAATGTATTTTTACCTTTTAAAAAGCACCGATGAATCTTCCGTTGACTATAAATGCTGTACCCGTAATAAAAGAAGCATGCTCTGATGCTAAAAATTGTACAGTGACTACTTCCTCCGGCTGTCCAAAACGCCCCGCCGGCAGCTGGCGGGGCGTTTTGGACAGCCTGACCTTCATCCATTCCAAATTCCTTGGATAATCCTATGCGAATCCCTGGATACTTCCATTAAGCAGTGCTTATCTTTCCTGGTGGTACTATATTCATTCGAATTCAACTTGGATCAACATTCATTAGGAACAGCTATGGATATAATGATTCATTGCAAGCTTTGAATACACTGTATTCAGCACGGCCTGTGTCTGGCCTGCCTCCCACCTTCAGAAGCTATGTTGGGCCATGATGCTGTTTGACCATAAGAGGTATGGCCAGCCCAGCTTGCTGTGCCATACTCATTACATTTTTTTTGAAGGGCTGCATCCAATCCTTGTCGCTTACTTCCCGAAAGCCATTTTATTCAGGTCTCCCAACATTCTTGATAAGTACTCGAATTTTCCAAAATGAGTTATTGCTTTTCGGTAAAATAGTGCGATTTTGCATTTCTTGATGAATCTACGAAAACGGGGTTTACCCTGTCTCAAAATCATATTTATCTATAGCACCTGCTTTTTTGCTGCCGCTTACAAACAAGCACCTTTTCAAGACCCTTGGTGATCGATAACCTACACCTGAACTTGTTCTTCTCCCCAAAGCCACCCAGTTCATGAATAAGAGTTATCTTCAAACAAGTCTCTGCCTGAGTTTTTATTCTACGGTTTGTGTGTCTATTACATGCCCTTTTGTTATTTCCTGTAATTTATCAAAGGTAATTGGTAAAGCGGAGTGTGATGTGCCCGCTGCTGTAAAAACAATGTCGAATCTTTTCATAGATTGATCAAGATAGATAGGAACATCCTTATTTAAAGCAAAAGGACATACCCCTCCTACTTGATATCCTGTAATTTCCTCTACCTCATCTGGACTTGCCAATTTGGGCTTCCCGGACCCGAGAAGCTGTTTGACTTTCTTCTGGTTAATCCTGATGTCTCCGGCTGTTACAAATAAACCATATGAATCCCCCGACTTAAAAAGAATGGACTTGGCTATTTGAGCACCTTGGACTCCCAAGGCTTTTGCAGCTTCTTCCACTGTATTGGTCTTCTCAACAAACTCAATAGGCTCCAGAGTCTCATCGAATGATTTTACATATTCCGTGACTTTTCGTATAGACATAATATACCCCGTGTTTTATGAAAAATTTTATCAGTTATGGAAAAAGAGTGTAAAGTATTTTCAGACTTTTTTCAAGTATGGCTATTTAGCGCCATTCTGTTAATTGCTCTCCACTTCGGTGGATTGGTCAGATGAAATCTCTATGTAATGTTTGCCCCATTCATACATCGCGTCAAGAATCGGCATCAGGCTTTCGCCATGGTTGGTAAGCGAATATTCTACCTTCGGAGGGACTACAGGATATACTTCCCTGTGAACAATAAGGTCGTCTTCGAGCTCACGGAGCTGATTCACAAGCATTCTTTGAGTGATGCCCGGCATGAGAGCCTTTAATTCCCCAAATCGCTTTGTCCCTTCCTTTCCTAGATGCCATAAAATGAGCATTTTCCATTTTCCTCCTATCACCGAAAGTGTTAACTCTTTCTCGCAGTTAAAAGTTTTCTCTAGTATTCGATTCATTTTCGTCACCTCAGGCTAGTCTTAAAGTCAGTATACTTTTTATCACTATGTAAAAAAAAAGTGCGTACTTTTGTTCGTGATTTGTACATAGTATACTGAACCATGTTTCAATGCAAGCAATAAGAGGTAATAAAAGACCGGCTGCAAGAAACAGTGTCACAGGGACATAATAAAGGAGATGGCGCGGCGGGAAAACGGCGCTCTCCCTGATTGTGATACTAAACTAACTTTAGAGGAGTGGTTCGGAAATGGAACTTCAATTAGCGTTAGACTTAGTAAACATTCCAGAAGCAATTGAGCTAGTAAAAGAGGTCGAGGACCATATCGATATCGTCGAAATTGGTACTCCCGTTGTCATCAATGAAGGATTACGTGCTGTAAAAGAAGTGAAGGAAGCTTTCCCTAACCTTAAGGTGCTTGCTGACTTAAAAATTATGGATGCAGCAGGCTACGAAGTAATGAAAGCTTCTGAAGCTGGTGCAGACATCGTCACGATTCTTGGAGCTGCTGAAGATGAATCAATCAAAGGTGCTGTCGACGAAGCGAAAAAACAGGGCAAAAAAATCCTTGTAGATATGATTGCTGTCAAAGATCTTCAAGGGCGTGCCAAGGAACTTGACGAGTTTGGCGTAGATTATATCTGTGTTCATACCGGGTATGATTTACAGGCTGTTGGCCAGAATTCTTTTGAAGACCTTCGTACAATCAAAAGTGTTGTAAAAAATGCAAAAACAGCCATTGCTGGTGGAATTAAGCTTGAAACACTATCTGAAGTAATCAAAGCTGAACCTGACTTGGTCATCGTCGGTGGAGGAATTACGGGCCAGGATGATAAAAAAGCTGCAGCAGCCAAAATGCAAGAAATGATTAAACAAGGTTAATAACCTATGCATACGACTGAATACTTTGAACAAATATTAGAGGAGCTGAGTCGTGCTGTCCCTTTCATCCTTCATGAAGAGGCTGAAAGGATGGTCAATGGCATTTTGGAAGCGAAGAAGGTATTCGTTGCAGGTGCTGGAAGGTCAGGTCTAATGGCCAAGTCATTTGCGATGAGGATGATGCATATGGGAATTGATTCATATGTCATTGGTGAAACGGTAACTCCAAACCTGGAATCGGGCGACATGCTCATTATCGCTTCGGGTTCAGGGGAAACCAAAAGCCTAACTCCCATGGTCGCAAAAGCTAAAGAACTCGGGGGATTGGTTTCACTAGTTACGATAAATCCGGAGTCTAGCATAGGCAAAATGGCAGATTTTTCAGTGAAACTGCCGGGTTCGCCTAAAGACCAATCCGAAGGCAATTATCACACGATACAGCCAATGGCTTCCCTTTTCGAACAGACTCTCTTGTTGTTCTTCGATTCTGTAATTCTTCGTTTCATGGAGAAAAAAGGGATGGATAATAACACCATGTTTGGAAGACATGCCAATCTTGAGTAGATATGCTATAGCCGCAAATGGTCATTTGCGGCTTTTTGGTAATTGAAATGCCAAAAAGTAATTTTACATAAACTTTGATTTATAATGACTCAAGCTTAGTAAAGGAAAAATGTACCGGTAACTATGATAATGGATATAGAAAAAAGACGACATACCCTGGCCTATCGGGTAATCATTTGTCCAGCTGTCTTCCTTTATATTTTCAATTAGGTATTTAATTCCTTTTTCAATTATTGGAGAGGTTTCATCAGAAATGGAAATCAGTGCATCCAATGCCCACGCAGTTTGTGTCAAGGTGCTTTTGTTTAACGGAATGTATTTCTCGTTTATATCGCTATAACAGGACTCCCCCCAACCTCCATCCTCTTTTTGGATATTTTTCAACCATCTTGCAGCTTTAACAATGGATGGATGGTCGCTTGCCAACCCTGCTGCATGTAAACCTGTCAATGCAGCCCATGTACCGTAGATATAGCAAATTCCCCATCTGCCGTACCACGATCCATCCTTTCTCTGTTCACCAAGAAGCTGCCTGACTGCTCTTTTGATTTTTTTGTCAGGCAGTTTTAGATTTGCGTATTTTCCAAGGAACTCCAATGTGCGTCCTGTCAGGTCGGGCGTCGAAGGATCAGTAAGAATATATTGCGGCCCTTCAATGGGAAGCAAATGTAGAATGCTCTTGTCTATGTTTCGTTCAAATGCTGGAAATCCTCCATCATCATTTTGCATAGAAATAGTGTAATTTAACCCTCTGGACCAGACCTCGTGAAGCTGGGGAACGTACGGTATATAACGGTGGATAGCACGTAAAGCTGCCGTGGTATCATCAACGTCGGGATTTATAGTATTTGTATCAGAGAATCCCCACCCTCCCGGCGTTGTGTGCGGGTTGTGGTAAATCCAATCCCCAAACTTATAATGCTGACGGGACAGCAGATATGAATTAGCTTTGTGGACTGTCTCATCTTCCAGGGGTATCCCTGCTTCCTGGAGAGTGTAGCTTATTAATCCGGTATTCCAGACATTGGCGGTGGTATATTGAATATGCTTTTTTTCTTTAATTTTTGTTTCCATTGCCATAATTCCTTCAACTGCTTTTGCAATCACTGGGTCCTTTTTTGAATAGCCTAATGATAACAATGCAAAAATCATATAAAAAGTAGAACTAAAGTAGCTGTACAAGGTCCCGTCTGCCTCAATCCTTCCCAGCATATATCTTTTTATCGCTTCGATAGCGAATGAATGTAAGTAAGAAGGCAAGCCAATTAGATTCTTAACATTTTGTAGGATTTTTGGGACTAATTTCTGCAATCTATCCGATCTTAATTCTTCCCAATCCTCTTCAATTCTTTGGCTTTTAGCCTTTAAGTCTTGGAGACTGGGTGTGTGTTGGTTTTTTACCATATATTTTTTATTTGCAAGCAACAATAATGGAATGAGATTCGACCTGCCGAATACAGACAAATCATATATGCTGACTAAGGAAGATGGCGGAAGAAGCACCACCTCGATAGGGATTGGGAAAAACGGTGGCCATTGGTACTGGCCAGTCAAAGCTAGCATAAATTTGGTATACATACTGGCTTTACTTAAGCCGCCCTTTGAAAGAATAAACCGGCGGGCTCGTTCCATGTGGGGGTCTTTTTTTGAGCGATATCCCGAAAAAAGCAGTGCATAATAGGACTCTATCGTTAAAGACAAATTTCCATCCTTTTCATCAGCAAAGAGCTTCCAAGCTCCGTTTTCTTCCTGTCTGCTCTCTAGTCTGTCAACTAAAGACCGGATTAAATCATCTCGCTCAATTTGCAGTATTTTCACGAGGATAATCGTATATGCATCTGTAATGACTCCCGTTTCAAACGGATAATCCCAGGAGCCATCAGGCTGCTGGTCCTTCTTGAGGATGTTTATCAAGCGAGCGATCTCTTCTTGTACAGCCTGCATCGGGCATTCACTTCCCTTAGAAATAATTACTTATTACATTCTATGGAAGCAGAATAGGGAATAATGACCATCTCTTTTTTAGAATTCAGAAAAGGCAGCCAAATTAGCTGCCTTTTCATATCCCTAAACCTGCTGAAAAAGGATTTGAATGTCAATAATCCATCCTTAATGCCTTCTGTGCGAGCAACACATCATTTTCTAACAAACGCGGCAGGTCATAAGCGGGATAAAGGCCTCTTTTATAGGTGTAATAAAAAGCCTGCCCATGCAGCTGTATCGCAGTTTGCAGATGTCTTGAAAGAACTGTCCTTACTTGTGGTGTAGCTGCCTCTGTCACAGCAGTCGCGTAATTCCGCACTGTCATTTTAGCGAGTCCGAGAAGATCGCTTGCATAAAAGCTATTATCAGCCCTAGCTTCCACTTCCCTGTACATTGGTGCTGCCGGGTAGAACTGAACAAGCTCCTGGATGTTTTTTTCTAATGCCTGGATTGCCATCGCATGAAGTGACCGAAGTTCCGGGTCAGTGATTTTGTGAATATGTTTTTTCAGCTTTATTAATCCTGTCGATTGAAAGGCTACCAGTTCATGAATTTCCAGTGTTTCGTGCCATGCTAACCTGTGCTCCCTCTGATCCATATAAACCAATGTATGGTACCTCCTGAAAGTTGAAATTCTTTATACTATATTCAGTCTTTGCCGGTTGGGTGCTGTCTAAGTTATATTAATCTCGGTAAAAGGCTGGTGTTGCTTCTAAGCGCGCATTGTAAGCACATAAAGAAGGAGCCAGAATATGATACTGGCTCCTCTGTTACAAAGTTTAAATCCCATACTGCCTGCATTTATCATACAATGTGGTCTTACTTACTTCTAATAATTTGGCAGCTTTTTGTTTGTTGCCTCCTGCTAAGTTCAATGCCTTTTTGATTGCCCGTTTCTCAGCAATTTCTGCATTTTCCTTTAATGAAAGGGAAGGACCGTCATCCAGGAAATCTTGTTCCGACAATTGGTTAGAAGCTGGACCGCCGTCCAATTCCTGGTCCCGCAGGTATAGCGGTAAATGCTTTGCCTCGATAATTCTTCCATCCAGTACGTTTATCGCACGCTCCAAAACGTTTTCCAGTTCTCTAATATTTCCGGGCCAGCTATAGTTTTTCAGTTTTTGGATTACATGACCGGACAGCAATATTCCTTCTCGATGAAACTTTTTTTCGAGCTTCCTTATAAGGCTGGACGCAATGAGTACAATATCTTCTCCCCTTTCCCTTAATGGCGGGATGTCCAGCTTGATTACATTTAATCGGTAATACAAATCCTGGCGGAACCTGCCTTCAGATACCATTTTTTCAAGGTCCCGGTTGGTAGCTGCAATAATTCTGACGTCGACTGAAATAGTCTTTTGTCCTCCTACCTTCTGTATTTCCTTTTCCTGGAGCACACGCAAGAGTTTGCTCTGCATGGATAACGGCATATCTCCTATTTCATCCAAAAAAATGGTGCCATAATGTGCAGTTTCAAATTTGCCTTTTTTGCCGCCTCGTTTAGCTCCTGTAAAGGCTCCTTCCTCATATCCGAATAATTCAGACTCAAGCAAATGCTCGGGAATGGATGCACAATTGATCGGAACGAATGGAAAAATGGAACGCGAGCTTTTACCATGAATGGAGTGTGCAAAAAGCTCCTTCCCTGTTCCGGACTCCCCGTTTATCAATACTGCCGATTGGCTTCCGGATACCCTTTCAGCCAATTTTTTCAAAGCTGTAAACTCCGGACTGATTCCGATTAAATCATCAAATTTATATTTGCTTCTCAGTTCTTTTTCATATTTTGTTTTATAATATTTCAGCTCGTCAAGCAAGGATTGGATCTTGCTGGAATATGCCCACCACTCCTGGGGATTGCCAAACATAACAGTGCCCACCGCACCGACCAGATCACCACCTACAAACAATGGATGCCGGTTTGCAATCATTTCACTGCCATTGATAGATTGGACTGCAGCTAGTTCAGGCTGGCCAGTTTTTGCCACGATATGCATCCTGGAATTTTCAATTACGTCCTGGACCGGTTTATTGATAGCGTTTTCAATTGTAGTGCCAATAAAATCACAATATGCATCATTGATGTATTTGATAATGCCATCTTGATCGACAACAACAATACGCTCTGCTGCCAGATTGATAATTTCACCCAGCCATTCAAATGGAAGCTGACAAAATCCAGGATTCATATTCCTTCTCTCCTATAAATCTATTTTGCTATTAATTATAACAAATATGGGTGGAAGGTTTGCAATCATAAATAAAAGAATGAAAGCTGCTATTGAGCTGTATAGCCTCCGTCAAGAACCACTGCCTGCCCGGTGATCCCCCTAGCTTTGTCACTTGCTAGAAATACAGCATAATCTGCAATCTCCGAAACCGCAAGTAGCCTTTTTTGAGGGACAAGCGGGAATATTACTTCTTCCATTACTGAATCCAAAGAAACATCTCTGGTCTTTGCAAGATCCTTCAACTGATTCTGCACAAGGGGAGTATCGACATAACCAGGACAAATTGCATTTACAGTTATTCCATGAGCGGCCCCTTCAAGGGCTGCTACCTTTGTAAGCCCGATGACACCGTGTTTTGCACTGTTATATGCTGCTTTTCCGGCAAATCCTATCAGTCCATTAATGGAAGCCATATTGATAATCCGACCGAACCCCTGTCGCTTCATGAACGGGAACACATGCTTTATACCGATAAAAGGAGCTGTCAGCATAATCTTGATCATCTTTTCGAATCGTTCGGTAGGGAAATCCTCTATTGGTGAAACATATTGCAATCCAGCATTATTCACCAGGATATCAATACTTCCATAAGTCTTTACGACCTTCTCAATCGCATCGGTAAATGCCGATTCATTTGAAACATCGCAAGGAGCTGACATAGCTTCGAACCCCTCTTGTTTAAGCTGATATACTGCCTCTTCACCTTTTTCAATATCCCGGTCAGAGATTACTACTTTAGCTCCTTCCGCGGCGAAGCTTTTCGCGATTTCAAGTCCGATCCCGCTTGCCGCCCCTGTAATAAATGCTATCTTTCCTTCCAGCAAACTGCCCATATAAATGCCCCCTATATTTTCATCTTGAAGAATTAATAGATACCAAAGGCTGAATAAATGGCAATAATAAAGAATACAGCCAATGTTTTAATAACTGTTACAGCAAAAATATCCTTATACGACTGTTTGTGGGTTAGTCCGGTTACAGCAAGAAGCGTAATGACAGCTCCGTTATGCGGCAGTGTATCCATACCGCCTGATGCCATAGAGATGACCCGGTGCATTACTTCTGGAGGTATATGGGCTGCAGCAATTGCTTTGTTGTAAGTCTCTGCCATGGCGGAAAGTGCAATTCCCATCCCGCCTGATGCTGAACCTGTAATACCTGCTAAGGTTGTTGTAGTTACAGCTCCATTGACCAGCGGGTTTGTAAAAGTGTTTGCTATGCCATCCCGAATTAGAGCAAATCCTGGAAGAGCGGCAATTACACCGCCAAACCCATATTCAGCAGCCGTATTCATTGTGGCGAGCAAGGACCCCCCTATGCTTGCATTAATACCTTCTTTAAATTTAGATGTAACTCGTTTCCAGTCATATAAGATAGTGGCAACAATACCGACAATAAGTGCCATTTCTACCGCCCATATAGCTGAAACAGCTGCTATATCCACAACCCCAAACGCGTTTAACCCAATTGCGTTAAAGTCAAAACCATTTGGATACCACTTTGGAATATAGGTAACAAATAATTTATTCATGACACCTACCAGGATAAGCGGTACAAATGCAAGTACCTGCCTTGCCGGAAAAGTGCTGGAATTAAAATCAGGAACCGTTTCCTCTGCATCCATCTTTCTGGCAGTAGTATCAATAGAAGCTGCAGTTTCACCGTTGTCAAAGCCATAGTAGCCTTCGCCAGCTTTTTCTGCTTTTTTTCGGCGTGATTCTAAATATAGTAAACCAACAGCCAAGACGAATAATCCGCCTAGCAAGCCTAAAATTGGAGCTGCATAAATATCTGTTTTAAAGAATGTGGTCGGAATTACATTTTGTATTTGCGGAGTACCAGGGAAAGCATCCATTGTAAAGGTGAAAGCACCAAGTGCAATCGTACCGGGAATCAATCGTTTTGGGATGTTGGCTTCACGGAATAAATGGGCTGCAAATGGATAAATCGCGAATACCGCAACGAATAAGCTTACTCCGCTGTAAGTCAAGATAGCTCCAAGCAAAACTATTGCGAGAATAGCCCTCTTGGCGCCAATGAATTTTACGATTGTTTTAGCAATAGACTCTGCAAGCCCTGACATTTCTACAACCTTGCCAAATATTGCTCCCAATAAAAAGACTGCGAAATATGATTTGATAAAGCCGACCATCTTTTCCATGAATATATTAGAAAAGAAAGGCAATACGTAGGAAGGCTCGGTCAATAGAACAGCCAGCAGGGCACAGATTGGTGCAAATAAAATGACTGAAAAGCCGCGATATGCTACAAACATCAATAGCCCTAAAGACAGTAAAATAATAATTAAATCCATATACATCCTCCTTCATTTGGTATGGCGTTAAGAAAGCGTTTACAAAATTTCACCTCCGAAAAAAATATTCAATTAATATATAGGCAAGTTTCATGCCAAATTGAATTTAAATAAAAATATTTAATAGAACTATCTTTGAATTGTGAATTTACTGTGACAAAGAGAGTTGTATATTTTTGTATAGTAGATGTGAATCTTTTGTAATTCCGCCATTTCGGAAAATATCTGGTAAATTTTCCGGATATCCGGAATTTTTCCGAATTATCGGAATAAAAAAAGACAGCACTTGCTGTCTTGAGCATATAAATAATCATTAGTTCTAAGATTTAATTTAGTCCTAGGTTTTTTCGAAGGCAACGCGACAGGTTTTTGGAGTCGGTTTCCTAGACAAAAGAGGACTCCGCCTAAACCAATTAATGTGATTCTTCAAACATCAAGCCCCCCTGCATTTTTGAGGACTCGGATGCCGGTTTCGTCAGATTTTTAAAGTTTTTGAATTTGATTTATTTCCCCCACTTTTTAATTAATTCGTCAATTTCCTGTTTATGGCTAATACCCTCCTTTGATGGCGTCTCCAATATAAATGGTTTATCCTGAAGAATTTCTGAATGGAGTAACCGTTCAAATTGATCCTCTGTAATATGGCCTCCTTTAAAGATGTTGGCATGGCGATCTTTACCCTGGCCAGAAGGATATTTTGAATTATTAAAATGAATGGCATATAAATGGCTAAAATAACCTAATTTCATACCCTGTTCTTCCAGTGCAGCCCAGTTTTCACCATCCCACAGACCGCTTGCAAAGGCATGGCAAGTATCAAGGCAGAATCCTATTTTCTCTGGAAATTGGCAAAGGTTTCGTACTTGAACCAGTTCTTCGAGAGTTGTGCCAATATGCCCAGGAACACCTGCATTGTTTTCGAGCAAGATTTTGCACGCACCGTCCCAGCGTGCCAGTACAGCATTTAACATCTCAATCATTAGGCGGTAACTGGCCAATGGATCGGTGGTGCTGACCTGGCTGCCAAAGTGGACCACTATCCCTGCTGAGCCGCAACTTTCGGCAATTTCTAAATCATTACTTAATGAGGCAATGACAGCCTCCTTTTTATCGTCGGCCGGTGTAATATTCGTAGGGTATGGCGTATGTGCAACTGTTATAATTTTATGCTGGAGGCAGAACTCCCTGCATGCTCTTGCATCGTCGAGATCATATTCCTTAACCGAAAGACTCCTGGGGTTTTTTGGGAAGTATTGAAAAGCCGAAGCTTTAATGGAAAACGCATGCCTTGCTGCTCCTAAATATCCGTTTTTGATACTGACATGACACCCAAATTTCATATCTATCATCCGTTCCGTAGTTCATGGTTCACGTAAATCGAGGACAAGCTTTACCGTTGGCAGCCGTTGCAAAAAAACACTTTGCGCGATGATAATTTTTTCAATATGATGTTAGAACCACATCTCTCACACGGTTCACCCTCTCTATCATATACCTTGCATAAGTCATCGTACTTGCCAGTCTTACTATCACCCTTAAATAACGGATTTTCCATATAGCCTCCTATATTAGCTGAATCGGATAAAATAAACCTAATGGAATGATACAACTGGCTGACTTCAGTATCAGAAAGACTGTTTATGCTTCTTGCAGGAAGGATTCTAGCATGATAGCTTATTTCGTCCGCATAACAATTTCCAATCCCAGCTATGAAATGTTGATCAACAAGCGAAGTTTTGATTATCCCTCTCTTCCGTTTTACCAGCCCCCTAAAGACTTCCTCGGTAAAGCTGTTGTCCAATGGCTCAGGCCCAAGGTCTGAAAGCTTTGATTGGAGGCTTAAAGAATCATGAATATCTAAATAACCCAGTCTTAAACCGATGAAGTACAGCGATTGATGGCCAAAATCAAGTTGTACCTGTACAGTCCGGTCCGGCTTGTCCTGGTCCGTGCCAAAATATATCCACCCTCCCAACATTAAGTGCAAAAGCAGGGCATTGCCATTTTGTAAATGAAAAATTAAATGCTTTGCCCTCCTGCTTATATCGGTGATCATTTGTTGCTCGACCATTCCCTTGAAGCTAATGGGAGGAACATTTATTGATTTTTCACGATTTATCTGTACACCAGTAATAGTCCTGCTCACAATCAAATCTGTAAGCAGGTTTTTGTAATTCTCCATCTCAGGAAGCTCTGGCATAGCTATCCCTCCCGCAGAAGATTTTAATGATTAGCATATCCAAACATGAACGGATTACTACCCTTCGCCTATTGACAGGCCCGCTTTAAGTAAGCGGCACTATACGTTAAAAATTCAGCAAAAGCACGAACTCCCTTTAGGGATAAAAGGATGCTGAAATCAGTGGATATTGCCGCGGTAAGATTGTTAATAAACTCGGGTCAACAGATATCAAAAAACAGTGCTGTATTTCACTCAGCACTGTTTTAGTTTTTTTATTTAATTGGCTGCTCCGGGACAAACAATTTTTCTTCTCCTTCTTCAAACTCCAAATCCTCAATGGAAACAGCCCTGGTATGCTTTGTATGACTCCACTCTCTTTGATTTTTTTTGAAGAAACCAAGGATCGTTACAGGAATCCACGAAATCCCAAATACATATGAAATGACAAACCAATGCAGTTTCCTTCCCCTTTGTTCAAGAATCATGGCAATGACCGGTAAAGAAACATAACACAAAATAAACAACATATAGATCCATGCGTCCAATAAAAGGGAACGGTTAATCATATCTCCTAGAAACCCATTCACATCGTAAACTCCGGTATAGGATAATAAGGAGAAAATTAACAAAATTCCTGCCAAGATTGACCTCGAAGGCATAACCAAATAAATTGCGGAATCGATGAACATCCCTTTTCGCTGTTTTATCCCCTCTTTTAACAAAGGGAGGGCGTACCTTGTCATGCAGTCAAAATGTCCCTGCATCCACCGGATTCGCTGGCGGAAAGATTGCATGAAGCCCAATGGCTTCTCATCATATAATTTCGCGTCATGAGCCCAGGCAACCCGCTTTCCTGTCTTCAAAATATAACGCTGGGTAAATTCCAGGTCTTCGGTAAGGGATGTTGCTCCCCAGCCTATTTCTTTTAATACTTTGGTGGTGACGGTCACACCCGTTCCGCCTAATTGCGCCGTTAAACCCAAATGTTCACGTACCAGCTGGTAAATTCTATTGGTCGACCAATAGGCAAAGGAGTAAGATTTAGTCACCCAGGTATCATCAGGATTCTTGGAATCCAAATATCCCTGTACCACTTCGTGTCCTTCCATTAGCTTGGTATTGACGATTCTTAAAAAATCCTTGCTAACTAAATTGTCCGCATCAAACATCACTACTGCATCGTAAACGGTTCCTTCTTCCTCAAGCTCCCACAGCCTCTCAAACATCCATTCCAGGGCAAATCCCTTGCCCTTCCTGGTAACATCGTTTCTTTCCCTTGCAATCGTATCGGCCTTACGTACTGCATCGGCGGTCGAGTCACTGCAATTATCGCAAATGACATATACCTCAAAAAGATCCTTAGGATAATCAAGATCCTTGAGATTTTTACAAATTTGTCCGATTACTTCCTCTTCATTATGAGCCGCCACTAAAATGGCAAATTTGTTTGCGGGATCTTTCACAATCGTCCTTTGGAATTTCCTCAATCCGGAATAGCTAATAATAGTCTGATATCCTACGAAAAAAAGTGCTACACCCTGTACAGCCAGAAGAAATATATATATTCCCACCTCAAATGCGTCCTTCCATCCCTGTGTCAATATCCCTAAGGCAAACGTTACAATAACAGACAGAAAAAGCAATAAACGGAACATCAGACCCACCCTCAAATATTAGTATAGAAATTAGTTCTAATATTTCCGAAAAAACAATGGTGAATACCTGAATAATTCCTCTACTGTATAAAAACGGATGTATACTCGATCACTTTTGCAGGGTTTGGAGCCGAAGTATATAGGAATACTGATTAGAGCATAAGATATCAGTCTTTATCTACCTTTTATTCAAAAAATTGTTGAGGTGCTTGTCATGAAAAAGAAAATTCCTTCAATAGCCGTTTTAACCCTCTTGTCGATATTCGTTAAAACGGTCTGGGTTAAATATATGATTATGGATCATATCTCCATCGGGGGGGTGTTAACAGAGAGTTCATTTATAATATTGTTATGTTTTTTCATAGCCCTGATGTCCTTTAAGTTCTCTTTTATGTCCTTTCTTTTGTTAAATTTCATATATTCACTGCTCTCAATAATCGCTATCATGTATTTCGACTATTATAACGCTATCATTACATATACAGCTTTGGCAGAAATGGACCAGGTGGGAACAATTAAGGACAGTATCTCTGCGTTATTTAAAGGAACTTATTTATGGTTTTTTTCTGATTTGATACTTCTGGCATTTTGGAAGAAATACCAGGGATTTTTCTTGAAGTTTGAATTCCGATTAAGTCGCGAGCGATCATTATGGATATTAAGTTTACCTTTATTATTTGTGGTGTCCGGCATAGCACGTTCTTCCAATACAATAAGTGAAATCAACAAATATGACCATTTAGGCTTTGCGGGTTATCAGCTAATACATGCAGCGAGTTCGGCCAGCCGCATGCTCCAGGATGGAGCAGTGATCAATGCCCAAGAGATACATAGAAAACAAGGTGCTTTACTGAATAAAGACAGGAAACTAAAAGGCATAGCTAATGATAAGAATATCATTATAGTACAATTGGAATCAGTACAAAATTTCTTAATAAAAGGAAAGGTGAGAAATGAAGAAATAACTCCAAATCTTAATCGCTTTTTACAGGAAGCTATGTATTTCCCAAGGATTTTCACTCAGGTTGGCAAAGGAAATACCTCTGATGCAGAATTTATTGTGAACACATCCATTTATCCACTGGGGGATATAGCAATGTCCACGGCTGCAAAAGCTGATTATATCCCGAGTCTTCCAAGAGTCCTGAAGAAAGCCGGATACCATAGTGCCACGTTTCATACCAACAACGTATCTTTTTGGAATCGAAAAGAACTATATTCTTCTGTTGGCTTTGAAGAGTATTTTGATAAAGCTTATTTTGGCAAACAAGACCCTATATCCTATGGACCATCTGATGAAGTACTCTACAGAAAAACCGTGGATAAATTATCGCAGTATCGGAATTCTGGACAAAAATTTTATGCTCATGTTATAGCAATGTCCAGCCACTTTCCATACCATCTTCCAGATTCAAAAAAGATACACACTATTGACCTGCCTGAGCGTTACAGAGATTCATTTGTTGGTAACTACATTCAGGCTGTTAGTTATGCAGATTACGCATTTGGATTGTTTCTGGACCATTTAAAAGAAGCCGGACTATATGATAACACTTTAATTGTTGTGTATGGAGATCACCAAGGAGTTCAAATGAAAGACCAGCGAGATCAAGATCTTGTTCAGGAGGTGCTGGGTAAGGATTATCATTCTGTTTTGGATCATCTTAATGTTCCTCTGATGATGAAAGTCCCGGGCGTAACTGGAGGAGAACAGGTGGATATGGTTGGGGGGCTGATTGATATATATCCAACAATCGCAAATTTAATGAACTTAAAAACCGAAAAGGAAGTAATATTCGGCACGGACTTAATCAATTCTCATGACAATTTAGTTGGAATACGTTTTTATGCGCCCACCGGGACATTTATAAACAAGTCCTATAGTTTCACACCAGGAACGAAAAAGAATGAGGGGATTATGACATTTATAAACGGAAGAAAGACGAGGCAGGCAAACCAACATTCTTTAAAAGAGTTGGATTATCTCCTAAAGAAGCTCGAAATGTCGGACAATTACGTAAGGTCGCTTAACTAGCTAGCGCTCTGGCATGCATGGGCTTTTGTGTTAAGAACATAGAAATACCGCCGGATGATCATTCTGTACCGGCGGTAAGTGCTGTTTAGGCTTTTAGGTCATTTCCTTCTGAAGCTATATGATACAATAAATGTCCAAGGTGCTGAATAGGACTGTACTCGTCGCCCTCTTCTGTTTCTGACTCATCCTGGAAGTATACATCCTGCATAAATAGAGCCATAAATTCATAGAAATCCTTTAATTCAAAGGAATAACACGCTGTTGCGTCTTCATTATCGCCTTCATATTGCAGGACTAAATAAGATATAACTCCATCCTCGTCCTCTGCATCAAGAAAGATAAAAAAGCCAATATTAGTATCCAATTCGAATAAGCGCCTTGTCCCTCCGCTCGCAGCTTTGTTAAATTCCTCTTCGTTTAGTTTCTGGACCTGCATCGTATCGACATTGTCTTCCTGGTGAAAACTTACAATAAAAGAATTCATGTGTTTACCTCCTGGTCATTGACTGGAATGTTTTCTCCTTTTTACTATTCCCTATTCATCCATTAGGAAATCAGCCCAAATCCAATTCGAGAAGTACCGGACAATGGTCACTGCCCATAATGTCACAGTGAATTTGGGCGTCGGCAATTGACTGTGCAAGTTTTTCTGATGCAATAAAATAATCGATACGCCATCCAATGTTCCGTTCCCGGACCTTTGCCATGTAAGACCACCATGTATATACTCCCTCTTGGGTTGGATATAAATAACGGTAAGTGTCGATAAATCCCGACTCTAGCAATGTCGACATCTTTTGACGTTCCTCAGGAGTAAACCCAGAATTTTTCATATTCGATTTTGGATTCTTTAGGTCTATTTCATTATGAGCAACATTCAGGTCACCACAATAAATAACCGGCTTTTCAGCATCAAGTTCGACGAGATGTTCTCTAATTTCTTCTTCCCAGCTTAATCGGTATTCAAGCCTGGATAAATCTCTTTTAGAGTTAGGGGTATACACGTTAACCAGATAAAATTTCTCGTATTCAAGGGTGATGATCCTTCCTTCTGCTTCATCATTTTCCCTGCCAACCCCATAGCTGACAGACAAGGGCTCTTCTTTTGAAAAAACTGCAGTTCCGGAATACCCTTTTCGTTGTGCATAATTCCAGTATTGATGATATCCTTCTAAATCTAAATCAATCTGGCCAGCCTGTAATTTGGATTCCTGAATGCAGAAAATATCAGCGTCCACTTCCTTGAAGTAGTCTAAAAATCCTTTTCCCACACAAGCTCTAAGGCCATTTACATTCCAAGAAACCAACCTCATGTAGTTTGTATTCTCCTTGCTTCCTTTTTATATTCGACACTTAAACTCTATTAATATACCATTAAGGCAGCATTCTTGCACATGAAAGGGTCAGACAAGGAAGAAAAATTCAATGTTCTAAAAAATCTTGAATCAAAGAAAGACGAAAAACAGGTAAAATACTTTGTGCCCGCATGCTTTAAATATTTTTGGTTACTTTTGCACAGCTGTTTTAGTTTTAGGCTGGTGAATGGCCTGTGAGACAAGTGCCTCCACTGCCTCCATCAGACTTTCGTTAATGGTGGGATGAGGGTAGATGGGGAATTTCAGATCTTCCTCCCTTCCCGCCATCTCCATTGCTAATATCCCAGTGCTTATAAGTTCTATCGCATTCCGTCCATAAAGGTGGATGCCAAGAATGAGATCGGTATGTTTGTCAGAAATAACTTTAAAAATGCCATCTTTTTGTCCTGTCAATGAAGCATAGCCATTTGAACCTATATTTAGGCCGCCTGTTTTGATTTCATATCCTGCCGATTTGGCTTTATCCTCTGTTAATCCAGCGTATGCTATGGGCGGGATAGAGTGGATTACAATAGGCAACAATGCACCACTATACTCCGCGGCTATTCCGCAAATGGACTCGGCGGCAACTTTTCCTTGCCTTATAGCTTTGGCAGCAAGTTGAGGCGTACCTGTAACATCTCCTACTGCCCATACATTTTCTAAAGATGTCTTGCACTGGCTGTTAACCTTTATATATCCATCCCCATCGAGTGTAATTCCCAATCTGTCGACACCAATATTTGTTAAATTGGGCTCGCTGACTGACTGACAAAATATATATGAAGCTTCCAGTGTAATCCTGTTGTCATTCTTTGAATGGAACAGAGCAGATATGACTTGCCCTTTTTTTATAACATCATGCAAATTCATATTTTTATAGATTTTTATATTCTGTTTCTTTAACTGGCGGAATAGTTCTTTGTTAATGGAAATATCCAATCCTGGAAACTCTTCTTTATCGATGACAAGATGGACCTCGGACCCAAGCGCCTTAAAGCTGAATGCGGCCTCAATCGAAATATAGTCTGAACCATGAATAATAAGAGAATCCGGAATGTCTTCCAGTTCATATAGCGCAGCTGCATCCAAAACAAGACTCCTATCTACATGTACCTTGGGTTTTAGAGAACCTCCGGTCGCTATAATGGCAGAGTTAAAGGTATATACCGCACAATCATCTCCATCTTCTACTCCAATCCGGCCATTTGCAAGAAATGAAGCCGTCCCTTTGAGTATTTCAATTTTGTTTTGTCTGCACAGGGCTTTTATCCCTTTGTGGAGATTATCAATCACGGTATATTTATATAAATTTGCCTTTTTATAATCAAAGCCAATATCGCCAAGTTCAAATCCAAATACAGAGGCTTGTTTATAGTCTTGAAGCTTGGCAGAGATATATGAAACAATCTTTGATGGGATACAACCCCTGTTCAAACATATTCCCCCAAGTTCTTCCTTCTCAATAATGGTGACTTCTTTACCGAGCTGGGCTGCACGAATGGCAGCGGTATATCCTCCGGGGCCCCCCCCTATTATAATTAAATCCCTTTCAAGGGCTATTTCTCCGACCACCATTAAACCAGCTCCAATAACAATAAAGTAGGATTCTCAATGAGGGACTTAAAACGGTTGGTAAAGGCCACGGCTGTACCTCCATCTGCGACACGATGATCAAATGACATCGAAATATTCATTAAAGATCGAATGGCAATTTCCCCTTTATACACAGCGGGCTTTTCCTTAGTTGCATGAAAAGCCATCAAGCCAGTTTCAGGATAATTAATAATTGGAGTTGCCCCCGTACTGCCTAAAGGACCTACATTACTGATTGTAAAAGTGCTGCCCGTTATATCTTTGGTTCCTAAAT
Source organism: Peribacillus sedimenti (assembly GCF_046237635.1). Taxonomy (NCBI): domain Bacteria; kingdom Bacillati; phylum Bacillota; class Bacilli; order Caryophanales; family Bacillaceae; genus Peribacillus; species Peribacillus sedimenti. The sequence goes on from NZ_CP143547.1 coordinate 2,538,395, forward strand.
TATTTTCCTGCGCCTTTTTGGTAAGCTTTCTAACTTCATTATGGATTTCCCCTATAGTTTTCGACTCTGCATTGCGTAACACTGGTACAATTAAACCCTCCTGAGTATCTGTTGCCAAGCCGATATGGATATTCCTATACAAATGGACGGTTTCATTTGTCTCATCTAGTCGGGCGTTAAAGATCGGGTAATCATGGAGAGCGATTGTTAAAGCTTTTACGAAAAATGCAGGAACAGAAATTTCTCTCTCCAAGTGTTTGAAATTATTTTTTATAGACAATAGGTTGGTCATATCGATTTCTTCGAAGTGGGTTACATGGGGAATAGTGAACATTGACTGTACCATTTTTTTAGCAATTTGCTTGCGGCGGCCATTAAAGGGAATGGTATTTATTTGATGTAAAGGTCCTACTTGTTGTACCACTGTTGGGGATTCATTATGAGTTGCATTTTGAATCTGCTCGACTGTAATAGGCAAAGATTTCTGTTGCTCTATATAACGGTATACATCTTCATCCAATATCCGTCCCGCAGGTCCGGTACCTTTTACAAGTTCAATGTTAATTCCATTTTCTCTAGCTATTTTTCTCGTGTACGGTGCAGCAAGAATACGGAAGGTTTCAGAGGAGGTTTGTTCCAAATTCTCTTTTTGGAGTCCATTTTTGAAATCTGAATTATTAGTGGTAACAACATCACTGTTTTCAATGACTAAAAGTGTGGTTCCGACTGTGACGGTGGAGCCACAATCTATTAATATATCCCTCACTACTCCTTTTCCAGGTGAAGGAAGTTCGGCCGTCATTTTGTCTGTCCGAATTTCTACCAGCGGTTGATCAACCAGGACCTGATCCCCTTTTTTTACAAAATAATTCAGAATTTCCGCCTCTGTCATTCCTTCCCCGATATCATGGAGTTTCACTTCCAACACTTTTTCACCAGCTTTCCAGCCCATAATCAGCTATGGACAAAAGTTAAAAATGCAGAACTTTCTCAATTGCTTTTTTAATTCGGTTTACACTAGGCAAGTAATGATCTTCAAGTGCATACATGGGAACAGGAACGTCAAACCCGGTTACTCTTTCGATTGGTGCCTTTAAATAAAGAAAAGAAGTATCGTTAATAATAGATAATACGTCATTGCCGACTCCTCCTGTTGCATGTGCTTCCTGTACAATGACGGCCCTGCCTGTCTTTTGCACAGATTCTGAAATAGCATCTTTATCTAGCGGATATAATGTACGGAGATCAATGACCTCGCAGCTGATTCCTGCTGTACTAATTTCGTCGGCAGCCTTCATGGATAAAGGTAGCATGGCACCCCAGGCAAATAAGCTGATATCGGTCCCCTCCCTGGAAACTTTAGCCTTGCCTATTTCAATAATGTACTTTTGAACAGGGACGGCGGCACGCCCGGAACGGTACAGGCGAAGCGGTTCTAAGAATAGTACAGGGTCGGGATCTTCAATGCTTGCAATTAACAAGCCTTTTGCATCGAATGGATTGGAAGGGCAGACAACTTTTATCCCCGGCATATGAGTGAATAGGGCTTCCACACTGTCGGAGTGTATTTCGGGGGCTCTTATTCCGGCACCATATGGCGCCCGTATTACCAATGGGACAGAAAACTTTCCCATCGTGCGCATCCTTATGCGCGTGGCGTGCGTTATAATTTGTTCGAATGCGGGATAAATAAATCCCAGGAACTGTATTTCCGCAATAGGAAGCATTCCATTTATTGCCATCCCTATTGAAACTCCGACAATTCCAGCTTCGCTTAAAGGTGTGTCTATGACACGGTCTTCTCCAAACTCCTCCAGCAATCCCTCAGTGGCCCTGAAAACACCTCCGTTAACTCCAATATCCTCTCCAAGAATAATTATGTTATGTTTCTCCCTAAGCATGGTTCTCAGTCCGTCTGTGACCGCTTGGACCATCGTCAATTTGACTTTTTCCACTCCAGTTTCCAATGTCACTCAGCGTCACCTCTCAAATACTGAAAATATGAATCCTTTTGTTCCTTGATCGTCCAGGTTGGCGTTTCAAAAACATGGTCGAATAAGTCATTCACATCTGGTGAAGGAAATGCCTCCATTTCATTGACAGCCTTTTCTATGGTGTGTGATGCTTGCTCCACCACATTATCTTTCCAGGCTTCATCCCATATTCCTTCCCGTACCATATACCTTTTAAGTCTAAGTAAAGGGTCGTTCCTTTCTCTCTTTTCTATACTGTCTTTCTGATTTCGATATTTCTTGGGATCATCTGCAGTCGTGTGGGCTCCATATCTCCAGGTCACAGCTTCGATCAGAGTAGGTCCTTTTCCGTTTCTCGCACGTTCCAGGGCTTTTTTTGTATGAAAATAAACCGCAAAAATATCATTCCCATCAATTCTTAGTCCGGGGATTTCATAGGAAATTGCTTTTTGAGCGATTGTTGTTGAATTCATTTGTTTGTGAACAGGCAAAGAAATGGCAAATTGATTATTTTGATTAAAGAAGACAACCGGGGCTTTAAAAACACTCGCGAAATTTAGTCCCTCATGAAAATCTCCTTCTGAGGTTGCGCCGTCTCCAAAATATACGATAACGGCATTACTAGTGCCTTTCTTTTTTTCTGCCATGGCTGCTCCAGTGGCATGGGGAAGCTGTGTAGCAATTGGCACAGCTGGTGGAAAAATACGTTTGCCGGAAGGGGAGGCACAACCCTCTGCCCTCCCTTGCCAATAAAGAAAAACATGTGGCAATGAATGTCCGAATGTAATGGACGCAGCGTGATCACGATAAGTGGGGAACATCCAGTCATGTTCATTAAGGGCCATGGCACTGCCGACTTGAGCAGCTTCCTGTCCTTCGAATGGAGCATAAGTACCTAGCCGTCCTTGACGCTGCAGGCTGATTGCTTTTCTGTCAAATGTCCGGACAAGAATTAATTGGGTATACAGATTTTTTACGAAATCTTCAGAAATGTTGTCTTTATATTCTTCATCTGTTACTCTGCCTTCTTCATCCATAATGCGAATCATTGGAAAATGGGTTTCCATGCTAAACCCCCTCTTAGAGTCTACATATTTATATTCCATTTTGGCTTTTTAAAATGGCTGAAGGACCTGCTCCTTTTTCTTTCATACTCTATGTTTCTGTCACAATATAAATCCGCTGCTAATGCGGTACTTATACTTTGAATGATTTTATATTTCCATAAGTGAATCATATATTGATTTGGTTTGAGCCAATACCTTTTCCTGATTGGTGCCGTAAAGTTCATCGGCGACCTGGATCATCCCTCCTGAATTGACAATATAATCGGGTGCATACAAGATGCCCTTATTGTTTAAAACATCTGCATGCACTGCCTCTTTTAGCTCGTTGTTGGCAGATCCTGTAACAGCCTTTATTTTGAGGGAATGAATGGAATCATCATTTATCACCCCTCCCACAGCAAAAGGCACGAACTCATCCGCCTCAACAGACCCGAAAAACCCCGGGCTTTTTTCTTTTAGAGAATTCAATAGTATTACAGATTTCCCGCCTCGGAAAATCCAAATTGGCTGCTGGACATTTATAAGTCATCCCCTTTGATAGGCGGAGAACGCCTTCCATGGCATGTTCGACGGATGGATATGGGAGCGCGGCATCCGGCCAGGAGCTGTTATGTACTGCATAAAGGCTTCAAGCCTGTAGCCGGATCCATTACATAGTACAACATGCTCATGCTCATGAATCATAGTGAAAATGTCATTGTATCCACTTCTCTTAAATAAGTAAACGCTTACATTTATATCTTGCGTTTTATCGGCTATCTTCCAGCCTTCTAGCAATCTCTTTTTTAGGCAGAATAATTTGTACAACCGTCCCTGTACCAATCATGCCTTTCTCATTCCTTGCCTCTACTTCTGAGTAAACGATATTTTTATCCAGCCTGGAGATTATAGCGATAAATTGGATTTTGTTGTTTTCTGCTGCAGGAGCCAAATGCCTTATATTTACCGAAGCTCCCATTCCTTCTTCATCTTCATCTAAATAGGGCAATATTAATTTCCTTGAGGTGTATTCCATGTGGTAAACCATTGTGGCGGTAGAATAAGCAGGATGTATCAAGTTACCTTCAAATTGTGCAAACATATGAGGAGTAACAAGACATTCAAAAAAAGCCTTTTGTCCTTCTTTTATGCCTTCCTTCAAGCTCTAACCTCCTACAATAAATCGAACTCATTATAACGTTATTATAACGTTATTGTATTATTTCGTCATATAAACGTCAAGTGATTGAGATTTATTGATTTGGCAACTTTTAAGCAAATACTTCAATAATGCGCATAAAAAAGAGAAGGGTGTCCCTTCTCCTTTTATGCGTTCAGCAATGCCCTGTCGTTCGTCATTTGCTCTCCGCGAATCCTCTGAAATTCCTTCATCAATTTTTCGATGGTTAAGTTCTCTTTTTCTTCATCGTTTACTTCAAGAATAATTTGGCCTTTGTCCATCATTATAAGACGGTTTCCAAGGTCTAAGGCTTGCTGCATATTGTGCGTGACCATAAGAGTTGTTAAATGGGTTCGTTCGACAATTTCCCTGGTTAGCTTTGTAATAAGTTCAGCCCTCGAAGGATCCAGTGCAGCTGTATGTTCATCGAGCAATAAAATATCAGGTTCCGTAAAGGTTGCCATTAATAGTGACAATGCCTGCCTTTCCCCTCCGGATAAAAGCCCGACTTTTGCATTTAGACGGTTTTCGAGGCCAAGGTTCAGGGATGCTAATGAATCTTTAAACAGTTGTCGCCGACTTTTGGTAACTCCGAGGCCCAGAGATCTCTTCTTGTTTCGGCTGTACGCCATTGCTAAATTTTCCTCAATCGTCATATTGGGTGCAGTTCCCGCCATAGGATCCTGAAATACTCTCCCTATATATTTAGAACGTTTATACTCAGGCATACCGGTTATGTCTTTGCCGGAAATGCCGACCGAACCTGTATCAGGGGATATCACTCCAGAAATGACGTTCATCACAGTAGATTTTCCTGCGCCATTGCTCCCTATGATTGTTATGAAATCACCTTTGCTCAATGTGAGGTTAATGTTTTTTAATGCAATTTTTTCATCAAGGGTCCCTTCATTGAATATTTTGTTAATCTGTTTCAGATGCAGCAATGGTTGGGTCCCCCTTCCCAGTTCCGGAATGGCCCGCTGATAATTGGGCATACCGTTTAGCCTTGCGTTTTTTGCTCTTTTGTTTATCTACAAGTTTTGGCAGGATCAGTGAGAAGATTACGATTACTGCAGTTATGAATTTTAAGTCTCCTGTATCCAAAAATTCGACCCTTAGTGCGAGTGTGACAACAATTCTATAAATGATTGCCCCTCCAATTACCGCAAGGGTAGTTCTTGCTATCGTTTTTGTGCCAAATATGGCTTCCCCAATGATGACCGAGGCCAGTCCTATGATAATCATTCCAATTCCCATTCCGACATCGGAAAACTTTGCATATTGTGCAATCAAGGCACCAGCCAAAGCTACCAATGCGTTGGATATGCCGAGCCCTAGAACGATTAATGAATCCGTGTTTGCAGAAAAGCTTCGTATCATACGCTGATTGTCTCCAGTCGCCCTTAGCGCGAGGCCGATTTCCGTTTTTAAGAAACGATCCGTGAGCCATTTGATAAAAAATGTGACAATGAGCATAAAGATCAGTATCCCCCAGGTAGGAGGAAGGCTGTCGGCTAAACCCACCATGCCTAAAATAGAATTCAGCGGTCTATCCAAACCGATTTCTTTTGCATATTCGCCTACATGTGTAAAGATAGTTTCTGTATTTAATAGAGGTATATTAGGTACTCCGATTGCAGTTTCGGAGGTTATACCCATTATTCTCAGATTTATGGAATATAGTGCAATCATCATTAGTATTCCAGATAGTAAAGAATTTATCTTTCCCTTTGTATGTAAAAGCCCAGTTGTGCACCCGGCCAGGAATCCGGCTATTATAGCTGCCCCTGTTGCCAGAACAGGATTATACCCCAAAACAATCATTGACGCTGAAACTGCAGCTCCAGTGACAAAGCTTCCGTCTACTGTCAAATCAGGGAAGTCAAGAATCCTGAAAGAAAGATAAACACCCAAAGCCATGATGGCATAAATGACCCCCGCCTCTGTTGCCGAAAAGATTGCTGAAAACATTTCCGTCTCTCCTAACAGTTATTCGATATATTCAGCCATGCTGTCCCATTCCGGCTTTAATTCTATTCCCATCTCGCTTGCTGCTTTTTTATTTATTCCCAATTTGCTTTCCTTTGGAGGCTGAACCGGAAGTTCAGAAGGCTTTTTCTCACCTTCGAGGATTTGGGCAGCCATATTACCAGCGGTAAAGCCAATATCATAATAACTTACTCCGTAACCTGCAAAAGCACCGGCTTTAACCGAATCATGCTCACCTGCAAACAGCGGGATATCCTTTTCGTTTGCAACGGAGATTACGGATGAAAGGGCAGATACTACTGTGTTGTCGGTCATGACGTAAAATGCATCAATTTTGCCTACCAATGATTCAGCAGCTTGTTTAACCTCTGCAGAAGTGGACACCGATGCGGTTACCGCTTTCATACCTAATTTTTCGAGTTCTTTTTTTGCTGTTTCAATTTGCACGACAGAGTTTTGTTCTCCGGAATTATAAATGAAGCCTACATTTTTACCGCCCAATTGTTCTTTGATAAACTTTATTGTATTAGGGATGCCTTCAGGATGGGTATCAATAGTTCCTGTGATATTTTCGCCTGGTTCATCCAAGCTTTTTACAAGCCCCGCTCCAACAGCATCTGTTACAGAAGTGAATACAATCGGAATGTCCTTTGTGGCACTTAGTGCTGCCTGGGCACTCGGCGTTGAATTGGCAAATATTAAATCAACCTTATCATTTGCAAATCCTTGAGCTATAGTAGTATTGGTATTAGGGTCTCCTTGGGCATTTTTTACCGAAAATTCTACCTTTACTCCTTTTTCTTCTAGTGCAGCCTGAAACCCTTTGTAGGCTTCATTAAGGGAAGGATGTTCCACAATTTGGGTGACCCCAATTGTGTATGTTTTACTTCCCTCTTTTTCACTGCCGCTTCCATCGGAGGAATCACTACCGGCGTCCTCAGATTTTGCACAGCCTGAAATAATGATCCCTGTTGCAAGAAGCATGCTGAATAATATTCTTTTCTTCATTTTCATATCAAAATCCCCCTGTCATTTATTTTTTGCACTCCCGAATTTCTTGCTCCCCTTCCAGCTTGTATGTATTTTTTATGAAGAAATAATCAAATTACACAAAGAATGTTGTAGAAATAAGCATTTTATTTGTGTAACGCAATAGTATCATTCAGTATAATTATAGGTCAATAATTTTCCGAATATTAAAATAAGTCTTTTAACTGTAATGATTTAATCGTTCAATTGCAAGTTTCATTTCTGTTTTCATGCTTTGTATTAATTCACTGACAGTCGGAATCTCTTTAATTAGCCCGGAAATTTGACCGCTGTTCCAAAAGCCTTTGTCTTCATCGCCATGTACTGCTCCGATAATATGGTGTGATTCATCAGTCAATTGATCGTATTCGGCAGGAGTGAGCCCTTTTGCTTCTGTTTGCAATATATGAGCTGTATACGGATTTTTCAGTACTCTTCGTATACGCTGAACAGTTCTGCCTACGATTATTGTATCGCCGTCGCCTGCATCTATTATTCTTTGTTTATATTTTTCTGAGTAAGGAGCTTCTTTCGTTGCTATAAAACGGGTTCCCATCTGAACTCCTTCCGCCCCCAGGGCCAGCATGGCTGCAAGGCCTCTCCCGTCTGCTATTCCGCCTGCCGCAATAACAGGTACTTGAACAGTATCTACCAACTGTGGAATTAAGGTCAATGTAGTAGTTTCCAGGGGAGAATTGATGCCAGCCGCTTCATATCCTTCACCAATGATGATATCAACGCTAGCTGCCTCTGCTTTTAATGCATGTTTTACAGATCCTACCACCGCCATGACCTTTATTCCTTTTGCATGCAGCAATGGCACATACGGCGCGGGATTGCCAGCAGAAAATGTTACCGCAGAAATATCGTGTTTTATGGCTAATTCAACAAGCTCTTTTGTGTACGGTGAGACCGTAATTGCTATATTCAAAGCAAATGGTTTTGATGTAAGCTCCTTTGTTTTAATAATCTTTTCTTCAATTTCAGCAGGAGACATAGTACCAGCACCAATGGTCCCAAGTGCACCTGCATTTGAAACAGCGGCTGTTAACTGGGGATGGCTTATATTGCCCATGCCACCCTGGATAACAGGGAGTTGCAGATTTAACATTTGACATATTCTATTCATCTAGTAATCTCCCCTTATTATGATATAATTTTTGTGTTAACGCTTTCAAAAACAGGAGGTGGTTATATGCTTTATCCATTTGGCGGAAGGGTCCCAGCCGTCCATTCTTCTGTATTCATTGCCCCGGGGGCAAGAATAATAGGCGACGTTTCTATAGGTAAGGATTCCAGCGTATGGTTTAATGTAGTTTTGCGAGGTGATGAAGGACCAATTACTATTGGTGAGAAATGTAATATACAGGACAACTGCACTCTTCATTTATATGAAGAATTTCCATTGGTCCTCGAGAACGAAGTATCCGTCGGGCATAATGTAATCCTGCATGGATGTACGATAAGAAAAGGAGCTTTGATTGGGATGGGTTCAACTATAATGGATGGTGCTGAAATAGGAGACCGAGCATTAATCGGTGCAAATACATTTATACCACCAGGGAAAAAGATCCCTCCCCGCACGCTTGTGCTCGGATCTCCTGGAAAGGTCATACGGGAATTACAAGAAAAAGATTTTGAACTTATCCAGCTGACAATTGATTCATATTATGAGAAAGGTCATAAGTTCAAATTCGAATTATCACGCCCCTCTGAATAATTTTCCTGCATTTACATACATCATCCTTCCAGAGTTGTATTGATATGGACAGGTTTTCTATATAGAATCTTTCGGGCTCTCCCTCTGGGGATGAAGTGAGAGCGCCGTGCTCTTCTTTCAATATGATGATGCTGCATCTTATGGTTTATTCGTCCGCTAATAATGGGTGGTCAAACACGTCATATTCTTTGTTTTTATTCGTCAGCTCATTCCCTTCCTGGAATACTTCCTCAAAGAACCGGCTTGCGGGTTCGGCCAGCTGTTTATAAAAATCGCTGAATAAGGAAGCTGCATGCGCGCCAAGCCATTTTTCCGGCAACAGTTCCTCCGGAAGACCAGGATCTATAAATAAGAATTTTCTGTATTCATGGACCAGCTTAGTTCGCTCTACAAAACATTCCGCATCGGAAATTTCACCCTTTGATATTCTATTTTTTATAATTACGTATTTTTGGCTGTAATCAGCTATGAATTGGCCGTATCGGTCATTTAATCCATAAATGTCCCAACATTCAGTTACCAGCGTATGATTTTGATGCGGACCTTCATATTCAGTAAGAAAAAAATGTATGTACGGTTTTATTTCGTATTTTTCCACCAATGAATGTACTTCCTTTTTTAGATCATTAGGTGATATCCAACAGCTGTTTGAAATAGTGCCGAAACCACTCCAGACTAATTCTTTCCTTAATTCGTCACGTATGTTCCGTTTATCCTCAGGAATGGAGTATATTAGCATTCTCCATTTCCCATCCCATTGATCGGGATTCAGCTTGAATATTCTTTTGGCAGCCTCATCCATCCTGTCTATGCCGCGCTGTGTCAAAAAATAATGGCTCTTGTTTCCTTCTTTCCTTGCCATTAACCAACCTTGTTTACTCATTCGCGAAATCGCTGCACGAACAGATTGTTCGTTATGGCCGAATTCTTTCAGAAGTCTGATTAAACTGCCTATCCATATTTCGCTGCCATAATGACGAATGTAATCTCCATACAGTGTGAATATCATGGATCTGGTGTTCATGTTACCATTCATACAGCTCACTATCCTTTTATTTTTATCTCTAACATCCTTTCTACATATATTCCCATGAATAGATAAACAGCGTCAATATTTTCAAAATCACATCATTTGAAACTACAATCAACAAACATCGGTGCCAGAAATGAATCTTAACACAACGGACAACACCGCTTCCCATTTTTTGTATAGGTGCTGCAGCTGATTCTTATACCTTATTGCTTATCCAATATTCGGACGTTAACGGGTTAATAATTATTATAGAAAATGATTCTTATGAAAAAGGCGAGAATTTCCCCAATGAGGGTAAATATCCCGCTCAGATTTTTTATTTAGCAACAGAGAACATGTAAGTTCAAAAGCTTCAATTGATCCGACCCATTTAAGTGCTATACCAACGTTCAGAATCTACATGCCGAATTTTGCAGGTAAGTGTTAACATTCATTCGCCATATTCTTCGCCAAAAAAGAATGTCACAAGATTTCCGGCGAACTTCATGGCATCCTTGCCGGCAGCTTTTGATTCCTCTGTTTTAGATGCCTCTTTAAATGCCTGTTTACTTTCATAATACATTTCACACATAAGGTAATATTCACTTTCCCCCATTGGAGAACCGGATATTTTTGTGATCTTTACATCCTGCAATCCAGGAATTTTCTTTGTCAATGGCATGTGTGTACCAAAGTAATATTCATCGAAACTTTCTGTATTCTCCGGTCTTTTATATAAAGCTACCATCTTAAACATCGTATTCCCTCCTTTTTCAATTTAAGAGTAAGTATATGACTTTTTATTTTTGGCATAACACAATTTGACAAGAGTAAAGGTCAGTAAGGTTTTGATAGAGGCCAATCCAATCTTTACCTTAGTCGGGTTTTACAATAGTATAGATATAGGTTTCATAGCCTCAAATGGATTCTTGCAAGACTTACAATAGAAAATGCTTCGGCAAGAAGTAGGACCGAATATATTTTCTACTGTTGTATAATTGGAATCGCAATATGGGCAGTCGATCGACCAAATTCCATCCTTCTCAAAATATAGTGGAGGTGGTGCAATCCCGAATTCTTTTAGCCTTTCCCTCCCTTCTGGCGTTATCCTATCAGAAGTCCACGGCGGGTCGTATATGAATTTTACATGTACCCGTTGAACGGCCTCCAAAGTTAAAAGGGTGTTTTCAATATTACTTTTAATAATGTCAAGGGCAGGACAACCAGAGAACGTGGGCAGTGCTGTTATCTCTGCCTTCCCATTATAAAAATGTACGCTATGAATCATTCCTAAATCCAGAATGCTTACAGAAGCAATTTCCGGGTCTTTAATGTTCTGTAGCATCCTCCAAATATCGGTTTCTACTAATTTATTCTGATCCATTTCCGACAGCCTCCCCTGGAAGCATGAACTGACCTAGCATGTTTCATTACCATACTGCCTTCTGGTCCATATTATATACTTCGCTTAGTGTTGCAAGAGCCTCTGCCAAGTCAGCAGTGTGTTCCCCTATTCGCCCATTCCCTGATTCCATGCCAATAGGTCCGGGTATCCGAAGCCCTAAAGACTCAAAAATGCTTCCCATCTTCGATAAAAATCTCTCTTGTAATAGAACTTCATTCTCGATTAATCTATGTGAAACCATTTCCCTTTCAAATGACCCGAGAGTGAGCAAACCGCCAAGCTCTTTCCAAACCCTTTGGATGGACGCAATCATCCTTTGTCTTGGTTCACCATCCGCAGTTGTCAGCTGTTTAAACCAGGTACTCCAATGCATAAGGTGGTAAAATTGTTCTGTATTGATTTTTACTGCCGCCTGTGCCAATGGTTCATATGAGGAATTTTTGAGGGATTCCAACTTAGTCTTTTTATAAAGGTCATAGAAATAATGCCTTACAACAGTAAAAGCCCAGTCATACCTTGGTTCTTCCAGGTAAGTGCCAGTCCCGTTCGCCAGTTCTAGTATAGTCGCATTTCTTCTTTGTGGACCTGTACGCGCATGGGCTAAAAAATCCGCATTCCCCTCTCCCAGCTCTTCAAGTAGCTGATAGTAGATGGCAGCATGGCCCATGGTATCTTGGTTAATCGAAGAAAATGCTACATCTTCCTCTATATGCGGTGCAAGGCCCAGCCATTCGGAGCCCCTATATGAATGGATAAAATCATCATCTGCCAGCTGATACAACAGTTCCGTTAGTGCCTGGTGATAGGAAGGATCTTGTGTTGCAAGGTGCGCAGTCTTTATAGTCATTCACTGTCACCCCATGAGAGAATTTCATTCTCATCCAAAATATTCTGCTCATACTGACGCCATTTTTTCTTTAGATAACCATATCCTTTTGTTGTACGGTAATCTTTGTTGTCCATTCGTGCAAGAGCTGCTTTTTCTCCCTCGCTCATTTTCCGGATATCCTTGCGCCTGACTACCCATAGATCCACTGTCGGGTCTCTCCTCATAAAGTTTTCCTGGGCCATAATTAATGCCAGTTCATGGTTGGGAGCGAGCAGACTGTATTGGTACTGCATGGGAGATGTATAGGTCCTTTTGCTGAACACTTCAAAAACCTCGAAGAAATCTGGATACTTTCCGTTTGTGTCATCCACTTGTTTATCCCCCTAAATTGCATTCTGGCTTTTCATATTTAGAGCATTTAACACCCAGCTATTATTCTCATAAGCCAATTTTCTTAAGCGCAGCCTGGAATGAGATTTCGGGCCATTATTTTTAATTATGGCTTTGAATTGATTCCAATCAGGCTGTTTATATATCCAGAGCCCTCGCTCCTTATCAAACCGCATGGTCTCATCGGGTAAGCGTAATCCTATGGACAAAACTCTTGGAATATACTTCGTAAAGAAATCCTGTCGCAGCTGTTCGTTTGTTTTTGTGCGTATTTTATATTTAATGGTGATGTCTTGTTTGGAAGAACCTGTTGTATCGGCGCCCGCAGGTCCGAAAAACATGATCAGCGAATCCCACCATCGATTTAAGGAATCCTGGAGCATTGCTTTTTGCTGGGGAGTTCCTTCAGCCAGGGCAAGAATAATGGATTCGCCGTGCTGTGCATGGAAAACCTCTTCCGCACATATCCTTTGAAGTGCCCTGGCATATGGACCGTACGATGCTCCAAGCATGTTCGTTTGCGTGATGATTGCGGCACCGTCGACAAGCCATCCGATTATACCCGCATCAGCCCATGTCGGGGCTTCCATATGAAAAACATTATGAAACTTCAATTTTCCAGTAAACAAATCTTCCATTAAATCCTCTCTCGTCCTTCCTAAAGGTGCCATTAAATCTTCGGTCACCCTTAGGAGCAGCTGTCCATGCCCCATTTCGTCCTGCACCTTGGCCATAATGCCTAGTTTCCGTCTCAGTGAAGGAGCTTTTGGAACCCATTCTTTCTCTGGCAGCGCACCCATGATTTCGCTGATTCCATGCATGGAGATTAATTTGATTAAGGTAAGCCTATATTCGTCCGGCATCCAGTCATCAGCTTCAATTTTCTCTCCTGCTACAATCCTTTTCATAAATCGGTCATGTTTTTCCTGTTCAGGAAGGGATGCAAAAGAAAGGCTGTCAGTCATATATTGTCTCCTTTCTATAACGTTTTTCTTACGCAAATGAAAAATATATTATATAATATTCCGGCTTGAGTATACCGCTACATTAGGCTCTCAGTTTTTCTTTTATCCACTACCCTGACTGTCTTTCCCTGGGACCTGGGAAGGGTTTTAGGAGCGAGGATATTAACTTCGATGGAGATTAGGCAGGCACTCTTAAGCTTTTCCTTCAATTTGCTGGATATTTGTTTTATTTCATGGTGTTCAAGATTGCGGGAGGTTTTTTGATAGACACTGTCATTGATTTCAACATTAAGGGTTATTTCCTGCGTGGGTCCTTGATTCGTGATATCAAGCTGATAATGGGGAGTCAATTCTTGGAGTTTTAGTAAGCAAAGTTCTATTTCAGAGGGATAAACATTTACACCGCGGATAATAAGCATATCATCCATTCGTCCCTTTATCCTGGACATTCTGGCAGTCGTGCGGCCGCAAGAACATTTATTTCTTGTTATAGAAGCAATATCACCTGTTCTATAGCGGATTATTGGAAACGCTTCCTTTTTTATGCTGGTAAATACTAATTCACCTTCTTCTCCTTCAGGCAATGGTTTCTTCGTAACCGGGTTTATTACCTCAATAATAAAGTGGTCTTCCGCAACATGAAGCCCGTCCTGAGCCTCATGGCACTCGACTGCCACACCAGGGCCAATCACTTCACTTAAGCCGTAAATATCACATGCTTTAATTTGAAACAGTTCTTCTAACTTTTGTCTCATCTCCTCTGACCATGGCTCAGCTCCGAAGATTCCGAATCTAAGGCTGGTTTGTTGTGGAGACTTTCCCATTTCAATCATCTTTTCAGCAATATTCAGTGCGTATGACGGAGTCGCGCAAAGTATGTCTGGTTTTAAGTCTTCTATTAAGGTTATTTGCCGTTCTGTATTGCCGGCTGAAGCTGGTATCACGGTCATTCCAAGCTTTTCGGCACCATGGTGCAGACCCAATCCCCCTGTAAATAATCCATAGCCATAGGCATTATGGATTAGACCTGAATCCAATCCTGTAGCGGTTAGGATAGCCCTGGCTATTATGTCTGCCCAATAGTTGATATCATTTTTGGTATATCCTATGATAGTGGGTTTGCCAGTAGTCCCCGAAGAGGCATGGATCCGTGATAATCGATGCTTTTCAACTGCCATAAAACCGAAGGGATAATGGCCCCTTAAATCTGTTTTTGTTGTGAAAGGCAATATTTGAAGGTCAGCGATATTACGAAGTTTACTTGAGTCAACCTGAAGCTCAGCAAACCTTTCTCTATAAAAAGGACTTACCATTAATACTTTATTTACAGTATTTTTTAAATGCTGCAGCTGATAGCTATCGATTACTCCTCTTTCAGCCTTTTCAATCTCTGGGTTTCGCATGTCACCGCCTCCAATCATTGAAAAACAGAGTGAGTTGGTAAAAGTATATAACGGTTTTTATGCGTTAAAGAAATATTCGTTATATTGTGTAAAGATATATTACAACCCTTTATTCGTTATGTCAATAAATTCACAAAATTTAAAAATGTTTTCAGAACTAAAAAACCAGTAAGCTAAGAAGCTTTTCTGGCAGTTAATTCATTGTTTTATCTAATTTTGCCTTTGGTGTTCAAGGTACGGAACAAGCTGTCTGTAAATGTTTATCACATCTTCAATTTTCATTCTTACAAGCCCGCTTGAAGATGGAGCTACGAAGTCAATCGTTCCTGGTATTACTGGTTCATCCTGTTTCCCCCAAGAAATTTCTTTTTTACCGCTGAATTGCTGATAAACACCCTTTCCGACATAGCATATAACTTTTGGTTTAAAAGCCTCTATTTTCTTTTTTAGTTCTAGCTTGCCTCGAGCGTATTCTGACTTCGTAATTTCTTCCGCGGTTTTAGTCGGCCTTGGGACAATGTTCGTAAACCCATAGCCCACTTCCAATAAATCCTGGTCTTCCTCGGGCTTATACCGCCTTGGAGTTATCCCAGCTTCATGTAGGATGCGCCAGAATCTATTGTTTGGATTCGCATAATGATGGCCTGTTTCCCCTGAACGGATACTAGGATTAAAGCCAACGAACAATAAAATCAAATCTTTTTTCAAATGGTCATTAATTGGCTGCATAGCATGCTCCTTACTAAACGTAAATTAAGCATATTATAAAACACCTGAAAATAAACGGGCAATTGATTCCTTCGTTCTAACCATCATTCCTCGCTTATGGTAATAGACTGGCCTGATGCGTTCGCTCTCTTCCAGGTCCTGTTCATAATGCGAAATGAGATCCTGAATCGAATGGGTGCCAAATAAGAACACATTTACTTCAAAATTCAAATGGAAACTCCGGAGATCCATATTAGCAGTTCCAATTGAGGCCAATTCGCCGTCCACTATAATAATTTTTTGATGTAGAAAACCTTTTTTATATGAATAAATTTTAACCCCCGACCTCAGAAGCTCCGAAAAATAGGACTGGCTGGCATAATGTGTAAGAAAGCTGTCATTTATTTCAGGTACCAGCACCCTTACTTCGATTCCTTTGCCCGCCGCAATCCTTAGTGCAGCTTTTATTGCTTCGTTTGGCACAAAATATGGAGTAGCAATCCAGATTGATTTTGTTGCACAGGAGATCAGTGAATAATAAAAATCACTCATGATGCCTTGTTGAGTATCAGGACCGCTCGCGACGATTTGTACCGCGCCGTCACCTATCTCCTGGTTCGGCTCGTAGTCAGTCCTTTTCTTAAGCAGGTTTTCCCCGCTCACATAATCCCAATCCAAAAGAAATACGGTATGGAGAGTGTAAACAGCCTCTCCCTTTAGCATCATATGGGTATCACGCCAATACCCTATTCTTTCATCTTCACCGAGATACTCAACTCCCACATTAAGTCCGCCTACAAAACCAATTTCCCCATCAATAATAATGATTTTTCGATGATTGCGGAAATTGAATTTTTGATTGAAAAATCCATATTTAAGCGGAAGGAAACAATGCACCTTAACCCCAGCCTCCTGCATCGCAGCAATATCCCTCTTTGAAAGTCTCATGCTGCCCGCAGCATCGTATATAAATAGAACTTCGACTCCTTCCCGGGCCTTATTCATTAATATATCAATGATTTCTTTTCCCAGCCGGTCTGAGCGAAAGATATAATATTCTATATGGATAAACTCTCTTGCTTTTTTTAATCTGCGAATAATCTCAGAAAAGGTTTCCTCTCCATTCTTTAATACAGTAGTTTGAGAGTGAACACTTATTGGTGTGAATGAAGCTTTACTTGCAAACTTTGCAAAGCATTGCTGATTGTCGTTAAGGAAGGATAGGTCGGGCTGGTGACTGTTCCTCATATGTCTTTCCCATTCCTCCCTGCCTTTTCTGCGCTTGGTTTTAAATAAATAGCCTTTTAAATACAACTGCCCGGAATATAAATAAAATAAATATCCTATGATTGGAATGAAAACCAGGACATACATCCATAACAGTGTATTATGTGAAGCACGGTTTTCCAGCATTAAGGAGTAAATCGTCCCTAATATTAACACCACATAGATTGCAGCGCAAACAAGCCTGAACCCATGGTTATAATTGCTAAATCTCGCAATATATCCCGTAATGGACAAAATAAATAAAAATAAAATCTCTAATCGCTGTTTTTTCATGATCGTAATCCAACCTTATAAATAAAGTAACTAGTTAGATATGCTATACCCTTAAGCAGGCACTATAAAAACCAATGGGGCTTTTTTCTTACTTAATGAAGAATATACTCCTCCCCCGTGAAGAATTTCATTTTTTGCTGGCAACTTCTGCCAGGTTAACGGTATACGATACATTGTTTTGTGTTCCGGTCAGTCATACAATTGTTCGCGTTTATATTAAGATAAGTCTTCCCCTAATTTAAAGGAATAATTTCCATGATGCCTCTCTAATTGGACGGTTTGACTGCGTTAATTGATCTAACTTTAAAAATGGCTGCGTATACCTAGTTTCTGGAATGACAATAAATGGTGCAAGGGAAATGTGAAAACCAAATGTAAACTAAAAAAGAAGCAGCGCTCTGTCTGCTTCTGTAAAGGATTATAGTTCATGGAGTGATGCAAATTCATCGACAAGGCCACTGAAAATTTCCAGTGCATTTTTTATTGGTTCAGGTTTAGTCAAATCAACGCCAGTTTTCTTTAGTAAGTCCAAAGGATACTCGGAGCTTCCGCTTTTTAAGAAAGTAAGGTATTTCTCAAGTGTATCTTTATTGCCAGATAAAATCCGGTCCGCAATGTCAATGGCTGATGCATATCCGGTTGCGTACTTGTAAACATAGAAAGGCCGATAAAAATGCGGAATCCTGGACCAGCCAAATTTCACTTCTTCATCAAGTACAAGGGTATTTCCATTATATTCTTTGTAGATCTTTTCATAGGTGGTGTTGAGGACTTCTGCGTTAAGAGGTTCCCCTTTTTCTGCTTTCTCATGCACTGTTTTTTCGAATTCCGCAAACATGACCTGTGTAAAGAACGTTCCCTTAAATCCGTCAATAAAATGATTTAATAAGTATTTCTTCATTTGTTCGTCTTCCGTTGTTTTTAACAAATAGCGTATAAGCAGGATTTCGTTTACAGTGGACGCCACTTCCGCTACAAAAATAGAGTAGCCGGCACTGATCTGTGGCTGGTATTTAGAACTAAAGAAAGAGTGCATGCCGTGTCCGCATTCATGTGCAAGTGTAAACAGACTATCAAGGTCATCCCGGTGGTTGAGCAGGATAAAAGGGTGGACTCCGTATAATCCAAGATTGTATGCTCCTGAACGTTTGCCAGGTGTCTCCCTCACATCGATATACCGCTTTTCCTTAAATTGTGCCAGTTCGGATGTATACTCTCCCCCAAGCGGCGCCAAAGCTTTAAGCATGATTTCAAAAGCTTCATCATATGAAATTTCCTTTTTTGCTCCCTTAACAAGAGGAACACTTAAATCATATTGCCTTAGTTCATCAAGGCCAAGCAGATTTTTTCTCAATTCGGAATATTTGTGCATGGGCGCTATATTGACTTTTGTCGCTTCAATTAAATTAGTGTAAACTTCAACTGGTACCTTATCTGAAAATAATGCTTTTTCAATTGCCGATGGGTAATTCCTCATTTTTGAAAGAAGAACATTATTCTTTACAGCAGATGATAGTGTTGTGGCAATTGTATTTTTTAAATGGAGATATGGTTCATAAAAGGCTTTGTATGCTTCACGCCGGACCTCTCGATCCTCTTCTTCAATCAATTTTGCATACATTCCGCGGGTAAGCTCCACCTTCTCTCCTTTCTCATTAGTCACCATTCCAAATTTAATGTCCGCGTTGTTTATCATTCCGAATGCTTTCTGAGGAACAGACAGAGCTTCCCCCATTTGCGAAAGGATTGCTTCCTGGTCCTTATTCAACACATGGTCTTTGAATCGATAAGAATCAAATAAATCCTCTTCAAAGTACTTTAGCCCTTCAACATCTTTTATGTATTGTCTCAATGTTTCTTCCTCAAGGCTTAATAAAAAGGGCATAAAAAAGGATGTAGCAGCGCCCATCTTTTGACCAAGCTGTGACGCTCTGTCCAACAATCCCTGGGATGCGTTCACCCTTGTATCGAGATCCACATGAAGCATCGCATAGACATATACTTTGCTATATGTATAGCTAAGCTCTTCGCTTTTGTTTAAATAGCTGAATAGAGATTCTCCATCTTTTATATTTCCATCATATTTTTTTAATTCACCGATGAACGTTTCGATTTTCCGACAATCTTCATCCCAGCTCTTTTGATCTGGATAAATGTCTTCAAGCCTCCATTTTTCGCTTACCGGGACATCATCCCTATTTTGAAACGTCTTTGTTTGCATACGGTCTTCGCTCCTTATTTTGTTTCTATACATTATTTCCTTTTTTTTGCATATAACAATTCCAAGATCTGTAAGTGTAGGTCATGCTGTATTGCTTACTATACCATAGTAACTATTCAAGGTACGATCAATTAGACCTTGTGTCTCAAATTTTTATAAAAGTTTGGTGAAAAAAGTTTTAATGATGTACAGGCCGGGTATATGTAAAATGCAAGACAAACATTCTCGTATCCAAAGGAGATGATTCCGATATGTGGAAGCAAGACAGCCCATGGAATGAAGAGAATGATGAAGCGAAACACAGTCCCGGCAATCAAGGTTAGAAGAAATAGAAAAATATTTATCAAAAACGTGAGGCATTCTCGGTCTGCAAAAGACTATATGCGATGTATATTCATCTTTAACCTATCTGAAAAAAAGACAGTTTAGGAAGCGGGTCTTAGTCGCGGTCAAGATAAAGAACATACCTCATGAACAATATGCAATTCCCGGCTAAAAGGAGATGGAAATTATGAGTAAGCTTCTTAACCCCTGGAATAAAGAGAATGACGCCGCAGTTATTAGCCCAGGGGATCAGGATCACCCTGACACGTCAAAGAATTTGTTGATTACAAATGTTTTTGAAATCGTACAAAATAAGTCTGAAACTCCTGAATTTGATATTAATGGCACTGCTTTGAATAGTTTATGATCACGCCCCCTTTCGAAGGAATGTTTTCCTTTAAAAGGGGTTTTATTTATGTCCCTCGCCTTCCCCACTTTTTCAATTATTTTTAACTGGAATAACAAATTCGTTACGAGGAAAAAATAATTGAAATTAACATGGCACAGGAGTGGATCCTATGGAAAATATGGAATGTGATTCTTCACCATTACAGGATCAGCTGACCGCAACAATGCGTGACATTAGAGATGATCTGAATGCAAGCATAGACATTGTCAATGAGGAAAATAATTGTCTGCTGTGTAAACTGGAGGATATAAAAAAGAAATGTCTCACGATGGAAGCAATAGCATCTTCATTTTATCTGGAATGCTATCTTTCCGCATATACAGATAAATATTCAGAAATTGCGAGGTGCACCCTTCACCTTAGCCAAAATAACCATGGAGCCCTTATAGTTATAGAGCGTGAGAATTCGCTGGAAGGCCTCATCCAAAAAGGGATTTCACTGGGAGCGCAGCTGACAGCTCCCCTCCTCGAATCCATATTCTATCCAGGAAACCCTCTTCATGATGGAGCTGTTCTTGTTCATGGCAATACTATTATATCTGCAGCCAATGTACTGCCCTTAACAGCCCAAAATATCACTGGCAAAAAGCTCGGAACACGCCATAGGGCAGCTTTGGGACTCTCCGAAATCAGCGATGCACTGGTACTTGTTGTTTCTGAAGAAACTGGGCGAGTCTCCTTTGCCCTAGAAGGTGCTTTGTACCCGATAACCAATGTGACATCTCTTCAATGATCGTTACATTGTTCGCTCCAATGTGTACAATAATTCGGATTTTTTATGTCTGCAAAAATTCAGGCAGGTTTTTTCTGAAGACTTGCCTCCTGCTTATTCATCGAGAACATGCTATGAAGAACCATGCCGATAATGACCAAAACCATGCCAGTCCATGCCAATGCTGATGGATACGGAGTGGACAAAAACAGGATTTCCCCTGCTGCAGCAAATAAAACTTCGAGTGATTGAGTGGCTTCTATCGCCCCAAGCTTGTGAATATTTCCTTTAGCCAAATCTGTCGCAGCAAAGAATAGTACAGTAGCGATCACTCCGGAGAACAAAGCCACGGCTCCTGTTTGCATAACCTGATCCTTTCCAGGAAGCCCTATGGATATAATTCCGATCATTGACAGAACAAGCCATAAAGGCATGCTGGCCAGGGTCATTCCTAATACACGCTGATAGGCATCCAGACGGCCCTGGCAAATCTGCATCATTTTTCTGTTTCCAAGAGGATAAGCAAAGCTTGCGATCACCAGGGGTACAATTGAAAATACCGCTTCTTTTGTGGAAATCTTTGCTATATGGTCGAGCTGCATTACAATGATTCCCAGCAGTATAATAAGGGACATTAAAAGTCCGTCCCTTGGTATTCTTCCCCTTCTGGAAATCGGACCGCCCGCTGTTTGAACAGTTTCATAAAATAATGGAGCGAGTAGCGAACCGGACACTATTGTGATCATCCAAGTTCCTGCGATTAGCCAGCCCGGACCATATGCTGCAGCAAAACATAGCGGGCCATAAAAGAGTCCGAATCCAACTGTACTCCATAGTATCCAGCTCCCTGGTTTTCTTTTCATTTCATATATAAGCGGACGGACCTTTTTCCTGGCCATAACAATGACCAATAGAAGGGGTACCATAAAAAAATACCTAAGTGAAGCGCTCCAGATCCAGCTTCCCCCATCCAAATCCATCATCCTATTAAGTATAAATGTACAAGCGAAAAAGAGGGCCGCAAGAATTCCCAAGAAAATAGCTTTCATATAAATCACCGCTTATGTAAGGATTAAAACGAATACCGTTATTTTACCGCTTTAGAGAAAATCCGGCAATGTGGAATTTGAATATTCTGAAATTTTTTCATGGAACTCTGTTTGCATACAAAAAACCCGCTAAGAGCGGGCTTTTAAATTTTTTATGTGCTTTTGAATCAATAGGAGTTTAAAAACCTATATCTAGCATAGTCTTAAAAAAAGATTAACGGAATGAAACAGCATGTCGCAATTCCACTTCCTGTACCCATTTAAATGGGTCCTCAATCTCTCCCTTTTGGATTCCAGTAAGTGTATCATACAGCTTTTTCGATAATTCTCCAGTATTGCCTTCATTGATTATCATTTGCTCGTCCTGCCAGAAGAATTCGCCAATTGGTGATATTACGGCTGCTGTACCAGTTCCAAATGCTTCTTCCAATTTCCCCGCTTTATATGCTTCCTTGATTTCATCCATAGAGATTCTTCTCTCGGTAACGGTAACATTCCAATGCTGCAATAGCTCGATAATGGAGGATCTGGTCACACCATTTAAAATGCTCCCATTGAGCGCAGGTGTAATAACTTCCCCATCGATTTTAAAGAAGACGTTCATACTCCCGACTTCCTCTATATACTTCTTCTCCTTGCCATCAAGCCATAATACCTGTGAATATCCGTTTTGGCTGGAAACCTCCTGGGCTTTCAGACTGGATGCGTAATTGCCTCCGGTTTTTGCTGTTCCCGTTCCTCCTTGTACTGCACGGACAAATTGTTGTTCCACTGCTATTTTGACAGGTTGAATCCCTTCTTTGTAATACGAACCAACAGGAGAAAGAATGATGATGAACTGGTATCGCTTAGCAGGTGCTACCCCAAGGAATGGTTCTGTTGCAATAACAAAGGGCCGAATATAAAGAGATGTCCCTTCTGCTTTTGGCACCCATTCTCTGTCGATATTTATCAGTTCCTTTAAGGCTTGAAGGGCATGCTCTTCATCAATATGCGGTATGCATAAGCGATCGTTTGACTGGTTTAAACGGTGGAAATTCCGGTCCGGCCTGAACAATAAGACCTTTTCATCCTTTGTCCAATAAGCTTTTAAACCTTCAAATACTGACTGGCCATAGTGGAAAATCATTGAGGCCGGATCTAAAGCAATGGGTTGGTAAGGGACGATTCTTGCGCTGTGCCACCCATCACCGGCTGTATAATCCATTATGAACATATGGTCAGTAAATACTCGACCAAATACAAGCTCGCTTGACTCAGGCTTCTCTTTTTTGTGTTCGCTATGGTTGATTTCTATTTGGAAGTTTGTCATTATTCTGTCTCCTCGTCCAATGGTGGATTTTATTTATTATTTGATAACAGCCATTTTACTCCCTCATCGCGCCATAGGCAAGCCCTAATGACAAAAAATTCTGAAAAGAGTGTGTACATCATTATTTCTGATTGCTCTTGGTCAATGGAATAGTGAATTTGTTGATCCAATTCCTATATGAAAAATCCCGAGCCATAATATCAACGTGGTCTTTATACACATTCACTACCAGTCCCTGAGAGTCTTCCAGGTTCTTCCCTTTTTCATCGACAATATAATAGATTGCACCGGTATTTACCATTGTAAATATATCCCTATATATGTTTTTAGGATGTTTTAACTGATAATGGGAATGCCCGCTGAAAAGGATTGCTTGCGGGTATTTTCTGAGTATGTTCCTCAGCCTTTTGCCAACAGGATCGGGTTCACGACTTTGGCTCCCAAATACGGTGTTTCGGATCGGCTGATGCAGAAATACGAAAATGGGCTTATCGTCATCGGTATTCTCCTTAAGAGTCCTCTCTAGCCAGGAAAATTGAGCCTCAGATAAATTTGCAGAACCAGGATGACTGGTATTCAAACCTTCGCTCCCAAGAACAATGAAATGGTAACCTTTAATCCATTTATTATAAAAAATGCCCCCCATATAAGTTTTCTGTTGGAATCTCTTCATTAAATCATCTTCCGTAAGCGCTGGTTTATACCACATCTTCCTTTCAAAGAATTCATGGTTTCCAATAGCCAGAAGCCTTTCTGCTCTAGGATTCCCTGCCCAAAATAGCAAGTCCATAAACTTATCATATTGTATTTCCAGTCCTTGGTCGGTTAAATCACCAACAATGGCAATAGCCTTATAATCAGGAGCGACCGTCTGTAAATCCTCTAGGACCCTGATAAAATGGTCATCTCTTTCTGTCAGGCAAATAAGTTTTTCCTCGATCCTTCGCGGATTTCCGCATATATGCACATCGCTTAGTACTGGAATTTGAAGAATCGGCTTGGAGACATGATTATATTTCTCCGCTTTCGCAGAATGCTCCTGGATAAGGGGACAAAGGATGATGAGAACCATTATGATTAATCTTTTCACGACAAACCCTCCCTTGCTCCAGTTGAATTCGACATAAATAATCCATACTATTTGAAATAGGCTAGAATATCTTGAACATGAATCGTTACATTATTCAGCCCTTCCGATTTTATTTTTAATAACATAAATTCCTATCTTTAATTTTCAGCCCGCTACTTAGCCTTTATTTGATATAAAAAGATCCACCATCTATTTTTTCTATTCCTGGATACTGTTCGAGATCCCTAATAAGTGCAAATAATGCTTCATCTTTTTTCTTCGCTTCTATCATACAATCAAGCCGGGGCACACTGCCCTTAATACTGTCTAAAAATTGGACTAACTGCCCGCTGTCTACATAGTCGGCATGCGCTCTGAAGTCACGTTCTGAACGCGGACTGGATATATGCATTTTGGGAGGAAGTTGAGATTGGTTCCACGTCTTTATAATTCTGTCCCAATCATTCTCAAGACTCTCATGCTCATGGTGATGCACCATAAAGTGATGGTAATCGAAAACAAGGGGAATTCCCAGTTTTTCACACAGATATAACCCCTCACTTAAAGTAAAGGTGGTGTCATCATTTTCAAGCATGATCATCTTCTGTAATGTAGGAGATATAAGCCCCCAATTATGTATAAATTGCTCCAATGCCTGTTCATGATCATTATATCCTCCTCCTACGTGCAAAACACATCTATGTTCTGTATCGATCCCCATGGACTTTAGCAGCATTTCATGCATTCTTAACGTTTTGATCGATACCTGCAAGGTTTCCTTGTCGGGTGTATTTAAGAGAACAAAGTGGTCCGGATGAAAGTCAACTCTCATGTCCGGATGCTCCATTAAAAATTCTTTTATATTGTCCAGAGACTCCTTTAGAGGCCTGATGAAATTCCAGTCTTTTAGTTCAGGATGGTTTGCAAGAGGAATTAATCTTGAACTTAGCCGAAAAAAAGCTATATCATTAGCTGCATTATGCCTCAATAGTCTAAGGCAGTTATGAATATTAGACGCAGCTATGCGTTCTAATTTGCGAATGGCAGCGTCTCTATCCGCTATCTTTGAAAATTGGGCAAATGTCATCGTTTGTGAAGGTGAGGCGTTTTTTACATGCTCACTCATCGCCACATAGCCTAGACGGATGATCGTCAAAAGCAGCACCTCTTTTACAGTTTCTTATATATAAAGTATTGGCGATTGTAGAGTGATTCATTAGATCTTTTTTAAAGGCAGTTTATCTTATAGAGTATTGTGCAAACGAATAAGTTCCCATGCCTTGTCAATTACAAACATACATACATAAAAAACAGCCTGCCAAGCAGGCAAACTGTGATAATTTTTTTATGTTAGTTCTAAAAAATCCCTAAGGTGTGCAACACTTTGTTTTGCTTCTTCATAACCTTGGAGATACAGCTTTTCCAGCTTCTTCGGATTTCTTTCTACTCTTCCTACCTCTATCCTTTCACTTGGCCTGATTATAAAAACGTTCCCTCTCCTTTCCTGCTCCTCCAGATACTGAAGTGTTTCATTATATATCGCGTGCCGGTTCTGTATGCCCTTTACGAGCCCTTCATATTCACTGTACTTTCGTTTGAATAACCATAGGAAACCTTGCTCGCTTTTTGAATATCCCTGATTGCGGGTCAGGACTACGATATTCTTTTTGTTTCCGTCCAATTCTGATTTTCTTATGGGAATCGGGTCGGTGATGCCGCCATCCATTAAATGCCTGCCACCATATTCGATCACCGGAGCCATTAATGGCAAGGAGCTTGATGCACGCAGTATGGTCAGTAAATCCTGGCCATAGTTTGTCTTCTCAAAGTAAATGGTTTCCCCAGTGTGACAATCTGTGGTGCCCACCACAAATTCTTCTTCTGCGTTATTGAACGTATGAAAATCAAAAGGGGCAAGTTCGTTAGGAAGAGTATCAAAAATAAAATCCATACCGAATAATTCCCGTTTTTTCAGAAATCGTTTTAATGAAATGTATTCTGGATGCGTGACAAAATCAATATTGGTAATTCGGTTTCTTTCAATTTGACGTGAAATGTACGAGGTTCCATTACAAGCTCCTGCAGACACTCCAATGACATATGGCAGATAGATGTTTTCTTCCATTAATGAACGAAGCACACCTGCCGTATACACTCCTCTCATTCCGCCGCCTTCCAATACTAAACCTGTTCTTTCCATAGACATAACCTTCTTTGCCTTAATTTAAATAAGTTTATTATATATTAATTTTATTAATAAAAACATTATACAGACCTTTCCCGATTTGACAATGCAAACAAGAACACGAATATATCAATCCCACGTACATTGACAGGAATGAACCCTATATTTTCTGCTGGCTGAAAGTTTAGCTTTGTGTAAACAAGGAAAAGAGATGACTATACAAATGTATGTGTCTTGGGAGGTTTACAGATTTGTGGATTAATAAGCCATTTTTTCAATATGCCAGCGGAACTCTTTTAATTATTTTAATCATACTCTTGCTTGGAAAGATTGATTACTTTCTATGGCCTTTCCAAAAAATGATCGCTACACTTTTCTTTCCTATTGTTATTTCGGGTTTGCTTTATTACCTTTTAAGGCCTCTTGTAGGTTTGCTTACAAGGCATATGCCAAAAACAGTGAGCATAGGTATCGTTTATTTGGCAATTAGCGGTCTGGTGTATATTGCCGTACACTTTTCGGGCCAAATGATTGGTGATCAGCTACAAAGTATCTCTAAGGAATTTCCAAATAAGTTGGAAGAGATTACTTCAGAATCAGAAAAAGCTATCCAGCAAAACGATTTTGGAATCATAAATAACAACGAAAAGCTGAAAGAAAAGGCCCTGCGATATTTCAGCTCTCTTTCGGGTAAAATAAGCGGCAATTTGGCAAGTGTTTTCTCGACGCTTGCCAGTATAGCAACCGTGTTGGTTTTGGTACCGTTTCTTTTATTTTATTTTTTAAAGGATGATGATAAGCTTCGCCCTTTTTTATTGAAATATATACCGAGAGAGGTTGAGAGTGAAGGAAACGTTATTTTGAAAGACGTAGATAAAGCATTATCTACTTACATCATCGGCCAGGTGACAATTGCTTTTGTCGATGGTGTGCTAATGTATCTAGGATACCTTCTTATAGGACTGGATTATGCGCTCATTCTTGCCTTATTTGCAATGTTTTTAACAGTTGTCCCCTTTTTGGGGCCCTTCCTGGGAATAATACCAGCCTTATTTGTTGCCCTGCAGCAGGAGCCGTTTATGTTGATTAAAGTTTTGTTGGTTTTGCTTGCGGTGCAGCAGCTGGAGGGAAATCTTGTGACTCCTCACGTTATGGGCAAGAAGCTTAACATTCATCCTGTTACAATTATTCTGTTACTTTTAGTTGCAGGCGCGCTTTATGGATTCATAGGCATTCTGATTGCTATTCCTCTCTACTCGGTGGTTAAAACTCTTATCCGTAATTTCCGTCTATTTTATCGCCTAAGGCAGAAGGGACAAAAAACAATAAATGTGAAATAAAAAAGCAAGATTCCGGTTTCCGGAATCTTGCTTTTGCATAGTTGCTATAATTTATCCTCAAGTCCATCAAAGAGGACTCTATCATGGCGTGTATAGACATTCATGGACTGGTTCCTTACAAAGCCGATAGCAGTAATACCAAGTTCTTCAGCAGCTTGCAGGGCCAATTCTGTCGGCGCGGATTTAGAAATGACAATCTCACAGCCTATCTTAGCTACCTTAAGGAGAATCTCAGATGATATTCTGCCACTGAAAACTATAATCTTATCACGGATGGAAATGTTGTTCTTAAGGCAGTAACCGTATATTTTATCCAATGCATTATGCCTGCCAATATCCATCCTGCTCAATACGACACCGTTGACATCACAAAGTGCAGCATTATGAACGCCCCCTGTCCTCT
Source organism: Peribacillus sedimenti (assembly GCF_046237635.1). Classification (NCBI taxonomy): domain Bacteria; kingdom Bacillati; phylum Bacillota; class Bacilli; order Caryophanales; family Bacillaceae; genus Peribacillus; species Peribacillus sedimenti. Next base: position 2,566,628 of record NZ_CP143547.1, read on the forward strand.
TGAACATGGAAGCGGACGACTGAAGTTCATTCATCAATCTTATACAATCCTGTGGGGTTACATGTACATTAATGCCGTTCATCCTCTTTGCGGTAAGTGCGTCATTCTTAAAAACGAACCCCTGCCTGCTCATGCCGCAGCAAGATGTTATGTACCGCTTATTTTGCAGATTCCTGTAAAAAGGATTTAGCTTGGTTGACGTTACATGGGCAATGCCCTCTTTTTCCTGGATCCAGATTTCATCTATGTCGCTAAATTTCCGGATAATCCCTTCGGATGCTAAATATCCAATGACCATATCTTCAATATATTCAGGTGAACAGACCATTGTAACGAATTCTTCTCCGTTTAATTTCACTGTCACGGGAAATTCTGTAACTACGTTATCTACCTTCCACTCAGCCTTATTCCCTGAAATATGGAGGATTTTTCTGCTTATTTCTAAATCACGCATATTCAGTTCCTCATTTACACAATATTTTTATCAAAGATAAAAACGGAGACTCCAACGTCTTCATCTACTTTAATGTCTGAGAATAGGTGGACCAGCGAAGCTCCCACCAGTTCATTCATCCCTTCAGGCGTCGACTTTTTATAAACCTCCTGGATTAGCTTCGTCCGTGCAGAGTGGACCATTTCCTTTCCTTCAGGAGTACGTGCTATGAATTTTTCAGTCGGAGTTAGATTGCCGTATAAAGTTGAAACAGCCATATTTTCAGTAAATACGGTATGTATTCTCTCAGGGCCTTTTCCAAACAATTCTTTTCTCAGTTTCCTCAAGATATCATTGAATTCATGTATTTTTTTAGACATTTCCAAGATCCCCTAATTCCAATAGTTTAATTTCTATAATAATATTTCCCCATTCAATTTTCTAATCATAAATCAACTTTTATCAAATGAAAAGGAAAAAATCTTATTGGAATACGAGAAAATATTGTACATTTAAAAAACTAGAGTTATAATGTTTCAGTGTTGGAATCGTGGTAATGTGATTTGTCAGGGTTCTATCTACTCGTAAATGAAATCTGGATTGGTATAATAGTAAGGATTGCTATTGAACTTATCCACTATGGGCCCACTTTCTTCTCTGATGCGGAGATAGTGGTTTCATAGTGGTTTTTTTATGTTCTTTTATATGCAGAGGGTATCAGGCCGTCCTGTAGCCTTCTTTACTTTGTCCATTCTGGCGGTTCTAAGGAAAGGGAGAAAGAAAATGGTCAATGACACAATCAGTTTGATTGGGAAAGATGGCAGTTTAAATATAATGGCCACAAACACCGTTAATCTGATGATCAACAATCAGCAGTACACTGCCAAAGAAGGAATGACAATCCTTCAGATATTAAATGAAAATAATATTCAGCACCCACAAATATGCTATGTACCCGAAGTTGATCCAATTCAAACCTGTGATACCTGTATCGTAGAAGTAGATGGGAAACTGGTACGCTCCTGCTCAACCATTGCCAAGGACGGAATGTATATAGAGCTTAACTCAAGCCCTGCTAAAGCAGCTCAGCATGAAGCGATGGACCGTATTCTGGAAAACCATCTACTTTACTGCACGGTTTGTGATAATAACAATGGGAACTGTAAGCTACATAATACAGCAGAAATGATGGAAATCGCCCATCAGAAATACCCATACACACCAAAGGTAACAACAGATCAAGTGGATATGTCTCACCCATTCTACCGTTATGATCCAAATCAGTGTATTGCTTGCGGACAATGTGTAGAGGTCTGCCAAAGCCTGCAGGTAAATGAAACAATCTCTATTGATTGGGAAGCAGAACGTCCTCGGGTTATTTGGGATAACAATGTACCTATCAACGAATCATCATGTGTAGGCTGTGGACAATGTGTAACAATCTGCCCATGTAACGCATTAATGGAGAAGTCAATGCTTGGAGAAGCAGGATACATGACAGGCTTGGAAGATGAAATTCTTACTCCAATGATTGACCTTATTAAAACAGTTGAACCAGACTATACAACAATCTTTGCGGTATCCGAAGTTGAAGCGGCGATGCGCGAATCTCGTATCAAGAAAACGAAGACTGTTTGTACTTTCTGCGGTGTAGGCTGCTCATTTGAAGTATGGACAAAGGACAGAAAAATATTGAAGGTACAGCCAAGCCATGATGCACCTGTTAACGCGATCTCAACTTGCGTAAAAGGAAAATTCGGCTGGGATTTCGTAAATTCACAAGAACGTATTACAAAACCTTTAATCCGTAAAAATGGAACTTTCGTTGAATCAAGCTGGGAAGAAGCTCTTGACCTTGTGGCAAGCAAGCTTGGTTCAATTAAACAGGAATATGGAAGTGGTTCTGTAGGCTTTATCTCTTCTTCTAAAATTACGAACGAAGAAAACTATGTTATTCAGAAGCTGGCACGCCAGGTATTCGAAACAAACAACGTCGACAATTGTTCACGCTACTGCCAGTCCCCTGCAACCGATGGATTGTTCCGTACAGTAGGTATGGGCGGAGATGCAGGAACAATCAAGGATATCGCACAGGCTGGACTTGTTATCATCGTTGGTGCCAACCCGGCTGAAGGACATCCTGTACTTGCCACTCGCGTTAAGCGTGCACATAAATACCATGGACAGAAATTAATCGTAGCTGACCTTCGTAAAAACGAAATGGCTGAGCGTTCCGATATCTTTATCAGCCCTAAGCAAGGTACTGACCAGGTGTGGTTAATGGCCGTAACAAAATATATGATCGATCAGGGCTGGCACGATCAAGCGTTCATTGATGAAAACGTAAACTTCTACGATGACTATAAGGAAAGCCTTGAAAAATATACACTAGACTACGCTGAAAAAATCACCGGCATCAAGCGTGATACAATGGTTCAAATTGCTGAAATGATTCATGAAGCAGACGGAACTTGTGTACTTTGGGGAATGGGTGTAACACAAAACACAGGCGGTTCTGATACTTCAGCGGCTATTTCCAACCTGCTTCTAGCAACAGGAAACTACCGTCGTCCAGGTGCAGGTGCATACCCTCTTCGCGGCCACAACAACGTTCAAGGTGCTTGTGATATGGGTACGCTTCCAGGCTGGCTTCCAGGATATCAGCATGTTACAGATGATGTTGCGCGTACTAAATTTGAAAAAGCATATGGTGTAGAAATTGAAAACAAACCAGGCCTTGATAATATCCAGATGCTTCATTCCATTGATGAAGGCAAAATGAGAGCAATGTACCTTGTTGGTGAGGATATGGCACTTGTCGATTCTAATGCTAACCACGTGCATGATATTCTGTCCAAGCTTGATTTCTTTGTTGTCCAGGATATCTTCCTTTCAAGAACGGCTCAGTACGCAGATGTCATTCTGCCTGGTGTCCCTTCTCTTGAGAAAAATGGAACATTTACAAACACAGAACGCCGCGTTCAAAGATTATATCAGGTACTTCCTGAACTAGGAGATGCAAAACAAGACTGGTGGATTACCCAGGAGATCGCAAACCGTTTGGGTGCTGATTGGAATTATACTCATCCAAGTGACATTTATGAAGAGATGGCTAGCCTTTCCCCTATCTTCAGCCAAAACAATTACGATGTTCTTGAAGGCTGGAACAGCTTCCTTTGGGGCAGCCATTCCGGGGAAAGCACACCGCTTCTATATGTTGACGGATTTAATTTCCCGGACAAAAAAGCTCGCTTTGCTATCGCAGATTGGGTACGTCCTGTGGAATTCCCTGAAGAGTATGACCTTCATATTAATAATGGCCGTATGCTGGAACACTTCCATGAAGGAAATATGACAAACAAATCAACTGGTATTCAATCCAAGGTTCCTGAAATCTTCGTTGAGGTTTCACCTGAGCTTGCGAAAGAAAGAGGAATCCATGATGGTACACTTGTACGCCTCATTTCTCCGTACGGAGCAGTTAAGCTCAACGCCCTTGTTACGGATCGGGTAAAAGCAAATGAACTTTTCCTTCCGATGAACTCGGTTGATAAAGATTCTGCAATCAATTTCTTGACCGGACCTGCGATGGATCAGCGTACACATACACCTGCCTATAAGCAGACTAAGGTTAGAATGGAAGTATTGCAGTCAGATGGAGGCACAAGGCCACTTCCTGCAATTAACCACCGTGACAAAAAGCGCAATCCGCAAAATGGTGTTGAAGTTCAGAGGAAATGGAACCGTCCAGGTTATGTCCACCTGACACATCAATAAAAAAGGAGATAAATGAAGTGGCTCAACCTATTACTTCTATTGAAAAACAAACATTGACGCCCGAACAGCAAAAACAGCAGCAGCTCGAAGAACTGACATCGCTTCTAACAGAAAACGAAGAAGCTTTGAATAGAATTATGGGCATTGTTGGGGAGTTAAACAAGATTGGTGTGCTTGAAGCAGCCCAGTCGATGATCAATGCGAAAGAAAAAATAGCCCAGATAGCTTTAGGGCAGATAACCCGCGAACCGGTAACCAATTTGATAAATGTGTTGATGGGTGCTACTGGAGCCGTGATGCAGGCTGATGCGGACGCTACAGCTAAAGTAGTAAAAAGCAGCATTTATGGATTGAATTCAGCCAATGAATATTTGGAATCGAATAAAAAAGTTGGCGTGCGTGACTTTATGAAAGTTATGAATGATCCTGACATAAATAGAGCAGTCGGATTCGGAATTCATTTCCTAAAAGGAATGGGCAAAGCATTAAAAGACGAGCAACATTAAAACTATGTTTTAAAAATAAACAAAGTGGCTCCGCTTATGTTTAGCGGCGGAGCCTTTTTGGTAAACTACCTATAATTATTTAAATAAAATATATCTGTTTTTGTTTTCTGATGAATTTTGTCTATCTTCTGGATACTATTCTAAACTGTGCTTCCAGAATCAACGGTCAGTCACCGAATGATATTTAATTGCTAAACAGGAATCGGATTCATTTACAACTAGGAGGTACATATATGGCATTTCATAGTCCGCAGCAGGTTGCACAAAAGGCGGTCGAAGCAGGTGTTAGAAAAGCTTCTCTTTCCTTATTGGATAAGCTTCTATTAGGATTTTTAGGAGGAGCATTCATTTCCTTAGGCTATTTATTAGATATACGCGTTATTGCATCACTTCCCGCCGAATGGGGTACTCTTGCTTCGTTTATTGGAGCGGCGGTTTTCCCTCTTGGCCTTATTCTGATTATCATTGCTGGCGGAGAACTGCTTACCGGTAATATGATGGCGGTTGCAATTGCGGTAATGGCGAAAAAAGTTAAAGTTTCATCTCTAATAAATAATTGGTTCTGGATCACTATTGCAAACTTCCTTGGAGCAATATTTGTAGCCTACTTTTTCGGTCATGTGGCCGGGTTGACTGCTGCAGACCCATTCCTGCACAAGGTTATCGCAGTTGCTGAGGGCAAGCTTGAACCAAATTTCATTCAGGCTCTTGTATCTGCCATTGGCTGTAACTGGCTTGTGTGTCTTGCCGTATGGATGTCGTATACTGCTGAGGACATCGGAGGAAAAATTTTAGCAATATGGTGGCCGATTATGGGCTTTGTAGCAATCGGTTTTCAACACGTTGTGGCAAATATGTTCATCATTCCGGCTGCAATCTTCGAAGGGCATTTTAGCTGGATGGATTACCTTTCCAACTTCGTACCTGTCTTTATTGGAAATGCAATTGGCGGAGCAATCTTTGTTGGTCTAATCTACTATGTAACTTATTTAAGACAAGATAAGAAAGCTGTAAAATAATGAAACAAAAAGGAACCCTGCCGGGTTCTTTTTTTGTTTACACGAAGTTCTTATATAAAGTTCGGACGTCGTTTCATTCCCGCATCTATCGTAAAGGTGTAAGGATTATTTTTTTATTTTTATCACCCCCTCCCCTTTTTTCAAATACCTGCTGATTAAGAATCAGATACAAAAAATATAACTTCTTCTGACGCATCATTTACTTTTCGTTTTAAAGATTCCTCCTAAAACTGAGAGGAATCCTGTGTTTTTTGCTTGTTTTTTTTTCGCAACAGATGATAAAGCCTCCGAAACAGTAATCACTTCTTTATCGACTGCTTGTCTTGCAGCCAGAACAAGCCCATAGTGAGACTGGAATTCTTTATTATCCACGATTTTATAGGATATTTTATGCTGCTGAGCTACCTTTATATATTTTGCCAATGCTTTATACTCCACATTAGCATTCAACAGCAGGACTGAATCATGGTATTTCTGTATATTCGCACTTATTTCAGGATAAACAAACTGACCCCTTACCTGTGCTTCAGTTAATGCCACAATGACACGCTCTCTATAAGTTCCCAGAAACGTTCTGCGTTCTTCCGCCTTGAGTTCCTTCTTGCCGGAAATCCCTTCTTGAAGGTAATCGTCTACATTTTTCCGTTTCAAATGAAAACCCCTCCTGCCCTTACTTACGATAGTTTATCCATTAGAAATCTCAAAAGTGAAAAATGCCATTTAGGCATCGGAATTTGGTACACCCCTTCCAGCATACAATGTCATGATTGTGTTAAATAAGAAAAAAGAAGGAAGGGGAAAAATGAGAAGGATACTATTGTGCTCTGTCCTGTTATTTTTTATGCTGTGCGGAATTACCCATACTTCTGCCGCTGAAAGTCAGTTAATTATTATTAATAAGTCAAACAATGAGTTGGCATATTATGACAGCGGACAGATTGCCAGGGTTTTTAAAGTGGCTACGGGCAAAAAACCGAGCTACACCCCAGAAGGGGAATTTAAAATTGTAAATAAAATCGTAAATCGCCCATATTATAAACTGGGCATACCGGGGGGAAGCCCCCGCAATCCCTTGGGCAACCGCTGGCTGGGATTGAATGCAAGAGGAACTTGGGGAACCACATATGCCGTACATGGAAATAATAATCCTTCATCGATTGGGAAATATGTAAGCAGTGGCTGTATCAGAATGTATAACAATGAGGTTCAATGGTTGTTTTCAAAAGTGAAAATAAATACACCTGTGATTATTGTTAGCACGGGTAAAACATTTCAAGCAATCGCAAAGTATTATGGCTACTCAGTTACAGGCAGCATCTCTGTCCCGCCAGTCAATTCGACTGTGTTAAAATTAGGAAGCCGCGGTGAGCAAGTAAAGGCTCTGCAGCGAAAGCTTACTTCCCTTGGCTTCAGCACAAAAACTGTTGACGGTATTTTCGGTACCGCTACTGAAACAGCCGTACGCAATTTTCAGAAGTCGAAAAATCTAAAAGCGGATGGGATTGTGGGACCTTCAACCAAAAAAGCTCTAGGACTCTGAACATAAGAAAAGGACATATAAAATAAAACAGCTGTATAGTGCTCCTTGCCATCTCGGAGCACCGTCCCCTTGCATTTAACCATCTCACTCATTACCGTGCAATATATTGTACTAAGTCTTGACTAGCTGTTTTATAATCATTTATTGAACTCTTTAAACTTTATTAAAAAATTGAAAAGTTAACGCATACAGAAAAAGGTTAATCTTTTATTAGATTAACCTTTTTCATTGACACATATGTATATTTCATGGCACCTAGTTGGCCATTTTAACGGTTTCCTTTTTAATACAAGCGCTTAATATTTCACGATGACTGACAGAGTGATCAGTAAAGTAAGTATGACGACTCCTAGCATGATTAGTACCATGAGAGGCAGATCAATCCAAGAAAGTAGCAGCGGAATTGTAATAGTTCATTTAAAAAACCTAATCGGTTAGCTAAGTAGGATACCCCAAAAAATCTCTTCCGGATATGATTTTTAGACCTTTTTTGATTGCCTTGGTGTTTCTGAGCTAAAGCTTACTGCAGAAAAACTGGAAAGGATTCCAGTAAGGAATATTGTAGAAGGGGTAAGGTAAAACAAAAGTGAAAAAACTGATAATGCCCTCATTATATCACTAATGATCATAAGGTTCTTTCGATTTTATCTATATGCAAATATTCAAGCCTTCAGGCTAGAAAGAAGTCCACCTGGATTCCTCATCCCCAGATTTGTAAGAGCCTTTCGGGACTCTTGGTAATGGTTATTTTAACAGCATTCAACAACCATAGCCATCATAGTGCAAAGGTCCCGCGTGCGGCTGTATGAGAGGTTGGGGTTAGTCATCCCCTCCTGTTCCATTATGGTTTAGTGCGGTACCCTTGTTTTTTTGCATGAAGGCAGAAAATATAATATTTTTTATGTACTGTTGTTGTGCCTATGATCATTCTGCCGAGTTTTCAAGCAATTGATCTATATCAATTACACTCAGTGTAAATGTACAAGTTTCTATATTAATATCAGCGGTGGATTCCAGAAGTTTGTCAATATCAATAGTATGCATATCCCTGCCCTCCTATGGATGTTTAATTTTGGTTATGTAAAATATAAGGTCAAAGATATTTACCCAAATTATGTTCTTAATAAACACATTACGACATTTTTTTTTGCATGTTTAGTGTTTAAGGCAAGACTTAATATTTTGTTATCGATTTGTTATGCCGAGGTAATACAACAATGATTTTTTTAATGTTTATTACATGAATGCAAAGGATTTTGCTTGGTTATGCTAAATCAGTATTTGTTTAACAGATGCTTCCGTAATTATTTTTGCCATTTTATTATGGAGGATGGAATCAATTATTACGGTTTTATTTTTTTACTAAAATTCTTACTGAGTTATTTTCTATATATTCTTTCTCGAATAGCTAACTTCTATATGGATGTTTGTTTCCGCGTCCAAAATAAAAATTCGCCTGACTTATTCTGATAGGTGGCTCCGATTTCTTTTACAGGTAAATATTGATAGGGCCTAAACAAGTTAGCAAGTGTTTAGACATTTGCAAAAAAGGAAATATAAAAGCTACCGGATACTATTTTAGAAAAAGAATTTAGTAGATTTAGAGGTGTAATGATGGAACAGGTCAGTGAGAGAACAAAATCTGCTTCAAACTACAAAGCAGGTACTTTCAACAAAGCAGTACAGGAAACAAAGCAAAAAACAGGATTAAAAAGAAAATTAAAAGCACGCCATATTACTATGATTTCATTAGGAGGGACAATTGGAACGGGACTTTTCCTGGCCAGCGGAAATGCCATCCATACAGCAGGTCCCGGTGGCGCCCTTCTTGCTTATGCGTTAGTGGGAATCATGGTATTTTTCTTAATGACAAGCCTTGCAGAAATGGCTTCATACATGCCAGTGGCAGGCTCTTTCTCGGTATACTCTAGTAAATTCGTCGATGAAGCCTTGGGGTTTGCGATGGGATGGAACTATTGGTACAGCTGGGCGGTAACAATCGCTGCCGAACTGTCGGCTATTGCGCTGGTGATGAAATATTGGTTCCCGCATACCCCCTCCCTTCTATGGAGTGCAATATGCCTGATCCTGCTATTCTTGTTAAATGTCATGTCAGTAAAAAGTTTTGGAGAATCAGAATATTGGTTTGCAATGATTAAAGTTGTGGCTGTCATTGTTTTTATAGTTACTGGAATTCTTATGATTCTGGGAATAATGGGAGGCGAGGCCTTAGGTTTTAAAAACTTTAAGATTGAGGACGCACCATTTAACGGCGGTTTCTTTACTATCTTTGGCATTTTCATGGCTGCTGGGTTTTCGTTTCAAGGAACTGAATTGCTTGGAGTGACTGCAGGAGAAAGCAAAAGCCCAGAAACACATGTACCGAAAGCAGTTAAGCAGGTATTTTGGAGAATTCTATTATTCTATATCCTTACAATAGCCGTGATCGGTCTGGTACTTCCCTATACTACACCAGAACTTGCTGCTGCTGATGATATAACCGTAAGTCCTTTCACGCTGGTGTTTGAAAAGATTGGTTTTGCACTTGCCACTTCTGTTATGAATGCAATTATCCTGACTGCCATTTTATCAGCTGGTAATTCAGGAATGTATGCTGCAGCCCGTATGCTTTGGAATATGGCAAAAGAAGGACAGGCTCCGAAATTCCTTGGGAAAATTAGTGAAAAAGGGATACCAGTTAACGCTTTGGTAGTTACCTCATTAGTTGGATGCCTTGCCTTCCTGTCATCCTTGTTTGGCGATGGTGTGGTATATACCTGGCTGCTTAATGCTGCGGGTTTATCTGGATTCATTGCCTGGCTGGGCATCGCTATAAGCCATTATCGTTTTAGGAAAGCTTATGTTGCACAAGGAAGGGACTTGAGCGAACTTCCTTATAAGGCTAAATGGTTCCCATTCGGGCCAATATTTGCTTTCGCATTATGCGCCCTTATCATTGCAGGACAAAATTATTCTGCCTTTACCGGGGAATCTATTGATTGGAATGGAATTGTGGTTTCCTATATTAGTCTGCCGCTTTTCCTTATCCTTTGGTTCGGATATAAGATGGTCAAAAAGACAAAAGTGGTCAAATTAAAAGACTGCGAATTGGACACTAGACATTAAAATAGTGCATTATAAACACCGCCTTCTAAATATAGGAGGCGGTGTTTAAGCATTATAAAACATGGCTTTTTGATTGGCAGCTTGTTGTTAGGGAATCAGGTAAAGCGGAACAAAGTCACTTGTATTCACCTTTCCCCTGCTACCCGTAAATCCTATTCATACCTGATTCCTTCTGCGCTTCCAGCAGATAATCATGAAGTTCCTGTTTTCCTTTTTATACTCAGTAAAATAGATACATTTATAATTCAGCTGATTCATTCCATTTTCCTCTAATACTTGACTCAAAAGATTGATTGGAGGGTATTTGCTCCAATTTGGATACCTGCTTCGGGATCATGTTTTATGTAAAAGTAAAACAACTTCCCAATTTCCCGCTTTTGGCTCATTAAGTTATCTAGTACCTCTTTTCAAATGCTGCCCCTTATACTCAAAATGGAAAATAGCAGCAGAAATACGATTGAACCGAACATCCCTCCTATACTGTTAAGCAGTATATCATCCACATCAAAGCCGCCGATTCGAAAGTAATATTGGATGCATTCGACAAGCGATGAAGTGATAAAAGATATGACAAATATACGAAAGATTGATTTTTTCTTAAAAAAGAGAAGCTGCAAAAAAAAGCCGAGCGGCATGAAGGCTAACACATTACCTAACAAATTATTGAATATGGTCCTGGATGAAAAGTGGTATTTTCCCTCCATAAACATGGTGATGGTCCGAAATGGGATAACATTATAATCCCTCACTGTTACCTGTTGTCTGTAAAATCCAAAAAACAACAGATACACCAACAAGAAAATATACAGAAAAAACAAAACGAACGATAATTTCAGAAAGAATTTTCTCTTTTTGTTATCTTTAATATAATGGATCATGGAGCATCCTCCAAAAATATGCGAAATGTTATTTGCATAGATAAAAGCCTGGCCACTATGGAAAAGCGCGAAAGATATACGTTTCCGGTTACAAAAAAATAGAGCATCAAAAAATATGCCCTAAATCTATCAACGAACTTATTGTTGGGGAAATTATGAACGTTGTAACAGTTATGTGGCTTGTTTTTTAGCTAATGCCTGCTGGAGCGAGCCTATATAATGTATATTCCAATCTAGTATAAATTCTTTTATAGCCAAGGCATGTTTGGGTTTTGTACCAATAATTGTGATATCCGGGCTTGCAATTATTTGAAGCTTTTTAAATAGTGATGATAAAGCATCAATACTTTCCTTCTCAAATTTTCCAGTTGCGGTCAGGTCGAATAATATAGAATCATATTCCCCTTCATAAATTATACTTTCAATATTGCTCCCGATAATTTCTACTTTTTCTTTTGTAATATCTCCAAATAAAGGGACTAAACCAATATTTTGAGTTAAAGGAATAAAGGGTCCGGATAATTCATTTAGGTGATAATTAGCCGATTCAAGTTCCATCGTTTTTTCAAAAAGCTCAAGATTCGTAGACGCCAAACGTTCTTGTAAATCTTGTAGTTTATTTGCCAACAACTGTATTTGGGTATCTTTTTCATTAAGGATAAAGTGATAATAGCCTTTTGGATCCCTTGTAATATGCACTTCAAATAAGCTTGTTGGACTTGTTTTGGTATTTAGATTCAATTCCATTATATAGTTCTCGTCCATCTTCATCAGGGCTCTCGTTAATTTTTCCACACTGAACTCATCGACAATTTGGTAAAGGCTTCTTTCCTTAAGTGGAAACATATGCATAGCGGCTCTGGAGAAACCAATAATTTTTCCATTGCGGTCAGTTTTTATGTATGGAACCGGGATATATTCAATGTCATCATACATTCATACTCGCTCCCATTCCGTACCGGTTTAGCCAGACCTTTACATCTGATAGATTGTTCAAGATGATTGGTTCTCCTGTGCAGTAGTCTTGTATATTGTATCTTTCTGTTAAACGTCCCCCCACCATTAAAATCGGGGGACTGGCAAGGGAGGCAAAGGCTTTCGTATAATCTTCCAGCATTGATAGATGATAAACAATGGTTACTGAAATTCCAACCAAATCTGGTTTCCATTTTTCTGCATTTTTCAGTGCATACTCCAGTGGAAGATTAGAACCATAATATTGTGTGTCCCATTCGTACTCTTCAAATAAACTATTTACCATTTTTAAACCGATATAATGCTGTTCGCCTTCCAGGCAAAAAAACATAGCTTTTTTTTTAGATATATTGGTTTGCGTTGAAGGAAATAATCTAGATAAAACAAAATCACAAGTGGCCGTTGCCAAATGCTCGTCCGCTACTGTTATCTCATTATTTTCCCAGAGTTCACCAACGTATCTCATTGCCGGGGTAAGTAAATCGTTATAAACGGAGAATCTAGACGAATAGCCGTGGTTATTTACAAAATTAATCGCAGTCTGATGGTCTCCGTCAAGCAGTATTTTAGAAAGGTTGAGGACGTCTTTAGTTAACAATTAAGTTTCCTCCTGTTCACACTGCCTTGTTTGGTTCAACGCCTCATTGGCTTTATGCAAATATGTAATATATTCATTCATTCTATGGTCTTGGCCGTTTCCTGATACTGCTAAAATGTCAGAAATGATTTGAAAGTTTTCAATAAGATGCTTCGATGACATACCATGTACTTGTAAAATCCCGTTTAACCAGGTTGCATAATCTATAAATATCTGAGAATTTTTTAATTCAAATGCTGTATTCAGATGCTTAAAATGATGATGGTTATCTTCCGTGCATTTTGTCTTTCCCCTCTCTCCATACTTTTCCATAAGATAAGGGTCTCTGCGATATATCTCCTCAGTAACTAAGATAATTATCTCGTCGATATGTAATGTAGTCATGTTGCCACCACCGTGTACTGTCTAACCTTTGGAACAATGGCTGCAAGTTCCTTGTCAGGATACTTTTTTTCCAGATCATGAATCTGCTTGAATTCTTCGCTTCGGACCCAATCAAGATATGTTTCTTTATTTTGAAATGTAAGCTGGACAGTAAGTTCACCAGGGCGTTTTTCATTTTGCAGCAGTAAAAAATCAATAAATCCAGGGGCACGGTCTACCCGCCTGGACCTTTGTTTATATATATTAATTACCTCGTTGGCTTTTTCATCTGGTACATCAAATGTTGAAAATACAATATACATTACTTCACCTCGAATAAATCCTTTTCACAATTTTTTCATCTTATCTTAACACAGTGAACTATTAAATGTGAGAATAAACCTTTGATGTTCTTTATATGGTTATTTGAAATTTATTTGGCGATAACCATATTGTCTTACTGCAGCAAAAAGAGAATGGCACCAGCTGCCACTCCCTTTTATTTTTTAGAAAACCTCTTCCAAATAATCAAATGATCCGTCTTTGATAGATTCTTCCTGATTATCAATTAAAGAAACCGGGGATTCTTTAATTCCAGCAGCACAGTCATTTCTTTTTATTTTTGTCATACTCATTTCCTCCTGACCTTAATGTATTATATTCTCGAATGGTTATGGCAGGTGCATATAAAACAGATTATTTTTTAAATAGTATATCTATCCTGTTTCCCTCCACAAATGACGGAGTTTGTATTCCGAGGAGGCTGTAAACAGTCGGGGCTATATCAAGGTTAGACACAGCTCCAATTTCCTTGTTTTTTTTGAACTTTTCCCCAGCTGCAATAAAAACAGGCCTCAACTTCTCCCTTGCCGGGTTTCCTCCATGGCTCCCCAATTCAACTGCCGGCATAATATCTTGATCATAATCTTTTCCGATCATATACCCCTTTTCTGCTAATAAAAGAATGTCACCTGCATGGGGATTATCAACAGAGTGTCGATTTTTAGTCACGATTACCTGAGAATATGGATGTACCTTCTCCCTGAGCAAGTATGAGAATAGGTCATCTCTTTGCTCTTTATTAGTTACGGAACCCGCAAGTAAATATTTAAAGTAGGACCAGTTACCCTCTTGCCTTAGCTCATAATTCTTAAAAATATTTTTAATCTGTTGCTCGAGGTTGGAATAATTTTTGGCGGAAACGATCCCGCCATTCTCACGTGCTTTTTTGTTGATATAGACATGTGCCGCAGAACTGCTTGCAACGGCATAAGCCTGCGATTTCTTGATATCAATTTCACCCTTGGAATCCACTTTTAAAAGACCAGCCTTCTTTAGGAGGCTGTTTGGTTCGAGCGTCGTGTGTACTGGTTCCATTCCATGATCAGATACAACAAAAAGATGGTCATTGGCATGAAGTTTTGTTACTGTCTTCCCAACTACCCGGTCAGCCACTTTATATGACCATTCGATGTATTTAAGGTATTCTTCTGATTTTTTCTTTGTAAATCCAGGCTGACGAGGGTCGGTCAATAAAAACTCATGTTCCTCATGATCGATCTGCGGTGCATAAAACATCAATAAATCAGGCTTGTACTCTTCTTTTATATAGAGCGAAACATCAGTAACCCAGTTTACGAATCTTTCGCTAATCTGTTCATACTCCTTGCGGGTTATCCAGCCTTTTTTTAAGGCAGGTGTATCATCCTGTACCGGAAAAAAGCCAAACTTGTCCTTGATCGTTTGCGAAAAATTGCCTGGACCATCTATTATTCCGGATGAGATGCCTGTTCGATATAGCTTGACATCTTTTAATGTTGGCGGCAGGGACTTGAATTTATACCAGAATCCTGCGCTTTTACCTTCCTTCACTTTAAGTGTGAAGGATGACCATTCTTTTCCATGGATGATTGAATCATTTTCATCGACAGTTTTGTCTTCTGAAATTACAAACTTATTGTAGTTTAACTGGTTGTCGTCTTTGACATCCATCGCCAGAACGTGGATGATGTGGTCTTTTGCGTTTTGTGCATGAATACGAAAATATGCTTCTTTAAGTTCACCATAATGATTTCTTACACCTTTCCACGAGAGGGCTCGTTTAAAAGTTAAAGATTCTATTGCGCTGTTTGTCCATGTTTCTCCATAATAAATGGAGTAGTCAGCCTGCTTTCCTACTTTAGGATTCGCTCCGGCAAAAGCAACTGTTGCAGTCTTCTTCCCTTGTTTTCTCGCCTCGATCCAAAGCGGGTTCACTTGTAATTTGTTTTGGAAAGCATCGTCCGTATTAATGAGCGATGTATCGGGTCTGTGCCATTGATTGCTGACAAAACCAGTTTCTGAAGGAGTTGCTCCGGTGGCAATTGCTGCGTGTGATGGAGCAGTCAGAGATGGTGTGATAGTCTTTGAGCTTTTAGCGATGACGCCTTTTTGTATTAAATCTTCAATATGTGGCAGCTTTCCTTCCTTTACATAATTTCTGGTAAGGTCATTCCTCATGCCGTCAAAGGATATGAGGACGACATTGTTGTCCTCGGTTTGTTTTGCATCAACATGACCCAGAGGCGTAAAGGCATTTGCCAGACATAGTATCACTAAGATAAAAATGCGTTTTTTGCTTTTCATGATGGTTCCTCCTGATGCAAGAAACTAAACTAACAAAATGTATCTAACCCTTTACCCTTTTAAATAAAAATTAATCCTAAATAAAAAAAGAATAAAAAAATTGCCGCCTTATTGGCGGCTAAATGCATTTATATCTTATGTTTGTATTCCGATTTTCTTTTTAATTTCCAGGAGAGCAGGAATAGCTGTATCTCTTGCTTTTTTAGCTCCCTTTTCAAGAATTTCTTCCAGAAGATGAGTTTTTTCCATCAAATATTCGAATTTCTGTCTAGGTTCTTCTATAAAGCTATTTATTGCTTCAAAAAGCTGTTGTTTTACTTCTCCCCAGCTTATGCCTTTTTCGAATTTTTTGTCCATATATTCAACCTCAGCCGGGCTCGCAAAATGGCGGTAAATGGAGAACAAAGTAGAATTGTTCGAATTCTTTGGTTCACCCGGAAGTGAGGAATCAGTTTTGATTCTATATATAAGCTTCCTCAATACCTCAGGATGGGAAAATAACGGAATCGTGTTATTATAGCTTTTACTCATTTTTCGTCCATCCAGGCCAGGGATGATCTGTGAATTATCTGTTACAAGGGCCTCCGGCAATATAAAGCTTTTCCCATATTGGTGATTAAAAGATTGGGCAATATCTCTGGCAATCTCTACATGCTGTATTTGATCCTTGCCAACCGGAACTAAATCAGATTGAAATAATAAAATATCTGATGCCATCAAAATCGGATAGGTGTACAATCCCATGCTTACTCCATAATCCGGCTCTTTTCCTTCCGACTTGTTTGTCTGTGCTGCGGCTTTGAAAGCATGAGCCCTGTTCATGAGTCCTTTAGGAGCAAAGCATGACAGGATCCAGCTTAACTCGAAAATTTCCGGAACATCAGATTGTCTATAAAAAATAGTGTGGTCTATATTCAGGCCGAGTGCAATCCAGGCGGCTGCAACTTCATAAGTCAATTCCCTCATTTCAGCGGGATCGTGGTTTTTTGTCAAGCCGTGGTAATCAGCTATAAAAAACAACGATTTGTACTTATCATTTCCCGCCAGTGCCAGTGCCGGTTTTATCGCACCGACATAATTCCCAATATGAATTTTTCCTGTAGGTTTTATACCGGTAAAAACATTTTTTTGCATCATGATTCCCCCGATCGTGAACTTTTATTGCATATAAAAAGGGCCTTCCATCCTCTAAAGGACGGAAGACCCGTGGTGCCACCTTAATTCGCCTGCGAAAACAGACGCACTTGTTCGTACGGAGAATTGCTCGATACGCTGTCTCTTGTAACGGTAAGACTCTCCGCCAGTGCCTACTCTTAGTTCAGCAAGGATGCTCAGAAGCCCATTCGAATTAAATTGCACACTGATTCCCACCAGCCATCAGCTCTCTAAAGTGCTTTTTAACCCTACTCTTCTTCATCGTCGCAAAAAATATTAAAGTTATTTTAGCGTCAGTTTATTGTCCTGTCAACAAAAATTTACTTTATAAGAAGTAAATCTCAATACTGTTAAATCCAGTTAAGTATGCTTCGCTTCCAATCTGCGCGCGAGGATCGATAATGCATAATTAACAATAAAGTACATGAGAGCAGCGATGATAAATGCTGGGTAAACATAGCTTTCTTTCTGAGCATATATGATTTGTGTATTGTGCATCAGCTCAGGAAGGGCAATGACAACAGCAAGAGAAGTATCTTTCAGCAAAGATATGAATTGGCTTACTATTGGCGGAATCATTCGGCGTAACGCTTGCGGCATGATTACGTAACGTAAGGAGTGGATATAGCTAAGGCCGGATGAGCGTGCTGCTTCAACTTGTCCTTTTTCTATAGAGTTAAGTCCGCTGCGAATGATTTCTGAGAGCATCGCCGATTCGAAAACGGTCAATGCTGCAATGGCTGCTGTCATTTCACTCATCTCAATGCCGACCTCAGGGAGGGCAAAATATGTGAAAAATATTATCAATAAGAGAGGGAGATTTCGAATCGTTTCCACAATAACTGCCAAAACCTGTGATAGCACTGGAATTTTGGCATAGCGAAGCGTTCCAACGACAGCGCCGATTATAAAACTGAGTACGATGGAAATGGCTGCGACCTGAATGGTGATCCAAAAGCCGTGTAATAAAAATTTTAGATGTTCTGGTGTGTAAACTTCAATAAATGGTGCAAGGAAATCCATATCGGCACCCCCTAGTTGCTTCTAGCCAGGCGCTTTTCCAGAAACCCTACGCCCAAGCTTAATGGAATGGTTAATATTAGATAGAACAATGCCGCGAAAATATATGTGTCAAATACTACGAAACTTCTAGAAGAAATTAAATCGGATTGATACATAATATCCAGCCCGGCTACTACTCCCAATAATGAAGAATTCTTTACAAGATTGATAAATTGGTTGCCAAGGGGCGGAATCACTATTTTGATCGCCTGGGGAAGTATAATAAGCCTCATTGCCTGTCCATAGCTAAGGCCTGATGAGCGTGCTGCTTCCATTTGGCCTTTTGGAACAGCCATAATCCCAGCCCGAATAGCTTCAGCAATAAAGGCAGCCGTATAGATGGTTAAACCAATGGTGCCTGCTACGGTACCACTGAAATCTCCGGTAACATATGTGAAAAATACAATAATTAATAAGGGAATATTTCTAATGAATTCTATATATACAGTACCCAGCCAGTTAAGCGGCTTAAAGGGAGCAATTCTCATTACAGCAATAACAGTGCCAAGCAAAAAGCTGCATACCAATGCTACTAGGCTCGCGATAATTGTTACTTTAAATCCGTCTAAATATAAATCTATGTTATCTGTCAAAATTGAAAAATCCAGCAAATTATCTCCTCCTAATCAATCAGGATGAGCTCGTGCGTAAGGTTCCTTACGACTGTGCCCATCCTGACGGCTAAAGCATTATCCTTTATTGCTGTTTGATCCATTTATTTTTGATTTCATCATACTTGCCTGAATCCTTTAAAGCCTTCAAGGCCTTATTCAGAGCATCGACCAGTTCTTTATTGCCTTTCTTAACTGCAATCCCATATGGTTCTTCCGTAAAGGTACCGCCAACAAGTTCGAAAGACGGATCTTCTTCAACCATACCATAAAGAATGGCATCATCAGTTGTAAGGGCATCCCCTTTACCTGCCTTTAATGCGGTAAATGCTTCTGCATAGTTTTCATATTCCAGGACTGATGTTTCTGGTGCTTTTTCACGGATATTGATGGCTGATGTAGACCCTTTGACCGCCAGTACCTTTGTCCCTTTTTTCAAATCTTCGAGACCTTGTACCTTGCTGCCCTTTTTAACAAGCAAGGATTGTCCCGCATCGAAATATACATCTGTAAAGTCGACTTCTTTTTTGCGTTCCTCGTTAATCGTCATGGTTGCTACAACAGCATCGACCTTTCCGTTATTTAACAGAGGAACACGAGTTTTTGAGGTTACTTCCTTATATTCAACTTTGACATCGTTCCCAAACATCTCTTTTGCCAGCTCCCTGGACAAATCAATGTCAAAGCCTTCCACTTTCCCAGTCTCAGGGTTTTTTAATCCAAATAGTCGAGTATCATGCTTTACGCCAAACACTATCTTCTTTTCGTCTTTAATTTGCCCAAGAACATCCTTGCTGCCTGACTCCTCTTTACCGCAGCCTGCCAGCATAAGCGTGGCTATTGATGAAAGAATGGCCATCTTGAATAATTTTTTTGTTTTAAACATTGCTATACCCCCTAAAGTTTAATGATTTAATATACGGCTGAGAAATAACTGAGCCCTTTTTTCACGCGGGTTCTTAAAAAATTCAGCCGGTACTGCCTCCTCAAGAATCCGTCCCTCATCAATAAAGACTATTCGGTCGGCCACTTCTCGGGCAAAACCCATTTCATGTGTAACGACGACCATTGTCATGCCTTCATTGGCCAGGTTTTTCATTACGTCGAGTACCTCGCCGATCATTTCGGGATCCAAAGCTGAGGTTGGTTCATCAAATAGCATAATTTCTGGCTTCATGGCCAATCCACGAGCTATTGCGACACGCTGCTGCTGCCCACCTGACAACTGCGAAGGGTAAGCATCAGCCTTTTCGAGGATGCCTACTTTTTCAAGATAATGTCTCGCTGTCTCCTTAGCCTTTTGCTCGGATTCGCCCAGCACCTTCATAGGAGCCAATGTGATGTTTTCCATAACTGTCATATGCGGATAGAGGTAAAAATGCTGGAATACCATTCCAATATTTCTCCTTAGTTTATTGATATCCGTTCTTTTATCGGAGACAGGAATTTCATTTACAGTCAGAGTCCCGTTGGAAATGGTCTCCAGACGGTTGATGCATCTTAACATAGTACTTTTTCCTGAACCGGATGGCCCAACGACGACTACTACTTCGCCTTGATTTATTCGGAGGTTTATGTCCTTTAACACATGAAAATCGCCATAATACTTATTTACATCTTTGAATACAATCATCCAGTGACCTCCCAATATACCGGTTATGTAATAGAATGAATCTTCAGAATTAAATTATAAATGAAGAACCGCAGGCAGTCAATTTATGACAAGTTTACTGCTTTTTTACAAAAGAGCTTACTTGCTTGATTTCTTCCCTAAATCCCATTTACTTAAACTAAAACAATTTTCATCTTTTATGCTTTAAAATTTGTGTATTAAAAAATGATTCCTACCACTTTTATATCCTTAATTTAAAGCATTTGCCTATGCTAAAATTGACGGAAAATATTATATTTTTGTGGTTAAAAAAATTGAATCTGTTATTATCCAAAAATTATGACAAGATTACGGACATTGGGTCATCACCAATCTTGCTGCATGTGTAGGCCATGACAACGATTAAGGGGCTCCTCCAGTTGTTCAATGAGGACCAAAATCTTGTGTCAATCAAAAATAGTTTATTACTGTTTTTTGGATGAGCTTAACCGAACACAAACCATTATTGATGACTTTCTTACGTTTAGCCCGGCCTAGGATGGGAAATGAGGATATAATTAAAATAAGCCGCCATATTGCTGATATACTAGAATTAATGAAGCCTTTTGCGGCCTATTCTAATGTCGCATACCGACAAACCATCATCCTGATATACAAATAGCAGGAGCTGTTAAAGATTTTAAACAGCTGATAATTTACATCTTAAAAAATGCATTTGAAGCTATGTCAAATGGAGGAAACTTGGAAATTGAAGCATTACAGATTAACGAAGCTATTAAGAATTCAATCAAGGATGAAGGAGTTGGTATGTCAGACCAGCAATTGTTGGTCTTGGTTTGAATGATATGCTTCGATATTGTTAATAAATTGGACGGAAAATATGAAATCATCGGCAAGTCAAATCTGGGAGCAGTAATTTTACTTATGTATCCTGCCAAGATTCAATCCTAGGCCATAATGTAAATTGCTCTGAGGAACGAAACCATCACCAGGGATACTCCTTCAGAGCAATTTTATGTAAGTACATTTTCTTAGAATCTTATTAAAGGCTGCCTCTTGAAAAACAGTTAAAAAATAGTCTTTTTGTCACGCAATTCTTTTATCTTTGTTTCTGAAAAGCCCATATTGATTAAAATATGATCGGTATCCTGCCCTATCTCGGAACCAATATGAGAAAGTACAGGAGAAAACGCAGAACCCTTTATGGGAGTAGCGATTTGCTTTTGCATTCCTCCTCTGCCATCCGGTATTTCAACTATCATTTCTCTAGCTTGCAATTGCGGATGCTCACAGGCTTCTGCAAATGAAAGTACTGGTTCTACACATGCTTCAAATTGGTGAAATATATGGCACCACTCCGAAAAATCCCGTGTAACAAAAATATCTTTAAGTATCGATTTGAACTGAGCGTGTTCCTCAGATCCATCAGGACTGCATGCCATGGGAAACAAGTCAGGGCGTCCTATTGCATCACAGAGTGATTTTCGGAATTTTGGTTCAAGGCTCCCAACAGAAAGGTATCTTCCATCTCTGGTTCTGTAAAAATCATAAAGATTTCCACCCGTCAGTTGCGTCCCTTCAGATAACGGCTCCATTTGGCCAATTGCAATATACCCGGCACCAAGCATGGAATTCATTGAAAAGCAGCTATCAGTCATACTTATATCGATATATTGGCCTTTCCCTGTATTATTGCGGTACACAACAGCCGACAAAATTCCAATAATGGAATGCAAGGAACCACCTGCGATATCGGCGACCTGTGTACCGAACAGTGTTGGGCCGCTCTCTTTTCTGCCGGATATACCCATAATACCTGAAATGGACAAGTAGTTATTATCATGACCAGGCGTGTCTCTATATGGTCCTGTTTGTCCGTATCCGGTTAAAGAACAATAAATGATATTTGGGTTTACTGATTTAAGATCTTCATAGCCTAAACCCAAACGGTTCATGACTCCGGGACGGAATTGTTCGAGAACAATGTCATACTCCATAATTAGTTCTTTTATGATATTTACCGCTTCCGTTTGTTTTAAATCCAATGAAATAGATTTCTTATTCCGGTTCAATTGCTGATGTGCTGCAGACTGGGTGCCCACAATTGGCGGAAATGTCCGGAGAAGATCCTTTCTGATATGAGATTCTACACGCAGCACTTCTGCACCAAGGTCTCCCAGCATCATGGTTGCATACGGTCCTGGCAGCAATGTTGAGAAGTCTAAAATTTTCAACCCCTTTAATAAGCTCATGATTGTCTCCCCTTTCCATTGTTAATGCTGTTTTGATAACTCCATTGAAATTGCGTTCTTCTTACCTAATACAAGTAATTCTGACAGTAGTTGACTAAATCCTTTTTATCCCCAAAAAACGCATTTTACTGTAGAAGTAAAATGCGTTTCGCAAGTCATAATTTATTATGTTTACTCGTTCTCGCTCACCAGGGCATCTTCAAAGGGTGCATAAAACATCTTTTTTGGGCCCAGCATATCGGTTTCGGAAAGCCTTGTTTCCCCTTTTACCTGATAATAGCCAGAAGGGAAGTAATCAAACAATCCGATTGTCCTAAAGATGTCGATGTAATATTCATGCAAGTCTTCGATTAACTCATTGTATGAATTACGGTCAATAACTTCGCCAAATTCATCAAGTTCGAAATTTTTATTGATCGCTTCCTGCAGCCTTTCATTGTTTGAAATCGCTATATATAAGTCCACATCCCCACATTCCATACATAACAGCATTTTTTCTTCTTTTACCTCATTATATGACTCCTCTACAATTGCGCGGAGCAGCTCTTGGATTATTTCTGGATTTTTTAATTTCATATTCGTCTTAAGCATATAAACTCCCCCTCACTGAAAGGACTCGCAGAATAAATGAAATGTATATTGTTTATTTTAGCGGGTATTTTGAATTCTGTCCTATTTAACGCTTTGAATCGGTCCTTCATGACAGGATTCGTTACACTCCGGGATTTAACAAAATATTCTTTTTTCTGAAACCACAAAGGACATATATACTTTTTTACGTTTCTCTTTTTTAACAAATTTTATTAAAATAAAGTCTCTTTACATCTTCTGGCAACAGCGATTGAGCTAACATGTATGTGCATCCTGGTGATCTAGAATTTAACACTTCTCAGGTGCTTCAAAGGAAAGAGAAGCTGTGAAAATGAAAGTACCTTTCATTTGAATGGAGTACGTAATGTTAGTCAATGTACCATGTGAACGAAAAAATAACGTTCTATAGAAAATAATGATACGATTAATTTATCACGATAGTTAGGAGCGAGACATGAAAACATATAAAATCTTATTTTTGGATATCGACGGTACAATTATGAAACCGGATGATACAATTGAAGATTCGACCCGTTCTGCCATAAGGGCTGTACAACAAAAAGGGCTTGATGTAGTGCTCGCTACAGGCAGACCGCTTCATGAAATTTCAGAATTGGCCAAGGAACTGAACGTTGATTCTTTTATAGGCTACAATGGTGCTTATGCTGTTTGTAAAAGGGTGGAAATTTATAATCAGCCCATGTCCAAGGCTAGTGCTGCAAACCTTATAGATACAGCTCTCAAGAACGGACATCAGTTTGTTGCTTATACGGATGAAAAAAATTATTTGTTTCCATATCAGTCTGCTGCCATGGATGAATTCATAAAAACATTCCATCTGCATAAAAACGAACTATACAGCGAAGCCATTTTGGGGAGCGTTCTTGGAATGACGCTTATTACGGAAGACCATCATGGCAACCGACTTTATAGCCTCGAGGATGGGCTTCATCTTTCCCAGGTAAATGTTGAACATATGCGTCATTGCTATGATGTTATTCGTGATACAGTCAATAAAGGTGCAGCAGTAAAGGCATTTTTACAATATCTTAATATACCAGTCGAATCTTCTATAGCATTTGGAGATGGCATGAACGACAAAGAAATGCTTCAGTTTGTGGGAGAAGGATTTGCCATGGGAAATTGCCATCCTGATTTAAGAACTTTCGCAAAGCACTTTACGACAGATGTCCATAATTCCGGTATTTTTAATGGTTTAATGTCACTGGGGTTATTGGATTGATAGGCAAAAAACTACCATGGTAAGTCTTCTCAACTGTGGGTGAACTGACAGAATAATGAAGGAATTGAAATATTGTACTTATCTGGAGGGCATTATGGAATTGCGGCAATTGCGCTATTTTATTGAAGCAGCAGAGCAGAAAAATATTACAAAGGCAGCTCAAAATTTACATATTTCCCAGCCAGCCTTAAGCAAAATGTTAAAAAGCCTGGAGGAAGAACTTGGAATGCCTTTAGTGCAGCGGTCAATCAAGTCAAGTGAAATCACAGATGCCGGGGAAATCGTGGCAGAGTATTCGAAAAAAATCCTTGGCTTGGTAGATGAAATGAAAACTACATTAAATGATATGACTGATCTTCTAAGAGGTGAAATCAATATAGGACTTCCCCCTATCATAGGAAGTTTGTTCTTCCCTAAAATTATGGCTGTATTCCATCGTGACTATCCAAATATTAAAATCAATATAACGGAATACGGTGCCGCCAGGGTAGTAAGAAGTGTTGAACAGGGTGAATTTGAATTAGGTGTTGCTGTTCTTCCATTGGAAGAAAGCGAATTTAATATTTATCCAATCGTAAAAGAAGAGTTGAGACTAGTTGTACCAGGCCAACATCAATTATCCGGGCGCAAGGAAGTGCATTTGAAGGAATTAAGCCAGGAGGAATTTATTTTCTACAGTGAAGAATTCGCATTATATGACATTATACGTGAAAAATGTATTGCTGAGGGCTTTGAACCAAAGATTCTTTTTAAAAGTTCGCAATGGGATTTCATGACTGAAATGGTAGCGGCCAATTTAGGCATCACTATTCTCCCTGAATCCATATGCAATCGATTGGAGGAAAAAAACGTAAGTATCATCAACCTTAAGCCAGTCTCTCCCTGGCATCTCGCCCTTATCACAAAAAAGAACCGGTATATTTCTTATGCCGGTCGCTCTTTCATACAATTTCTGCAAAAATCTTTTCATCATAACTAAAAGTTATTCGATGTATAAAAAGATTGTATTTTACGAATGCCTTTTTTCAGGGTAACATTACTGTCCATGAGGACTGAGGCCTTTACTCGTCCAGCAGGAATGGAGATGTTTCGCATGAAAATCGGCATAATTGTTTTACAAATTTTATTCATACATGTTTTCCTATTTCTTGGTGCGGCTGTAAAACATATTCTTCCACTGCCGATGCCTGGCTCTATGTATGGGCTTGCACTGCTATTCATCGCCATGATGACAGGTATTGTAAAGTTGGAATGGGTAGAAAAAGGCGGAAATTGGTTATTGGCTGAACTCCTGCTCTTTTTCGTCCCATCTGCGGTGGGAATTATGAATTATGATGAAATATTCAGTTGGCAAGGTGCAGAATCCATTATATTGATATGCTTAAGCACTTTTATTGTCATGGGAGTTACAGCATTTATATCTGAACGAATGCACAACAAGAGAAGAAGTGAGACACAATGAATACTTTAATACTGACAGCATTAACTGTCATTGTATATATTATTTGCAAACAAGTATTCAGGGAACGGCCTTTCCCGCTCCTCCATCCTTTGCTGTTCAGCCCTCTCGTTCTGATTGGACTCATTACTTGTTTTCATATATCCGCTGATCAGTATATCGAATCTTCCAGATGGATATCTCATATGCTGGCGCCGGCTACGGTAGCATTCGCGATTCCGATGTATAAGCATAGAAAGCTTTTGAAAAAGTATATGATCAACATTATGATCAGCATCACATTGGGAAGTGTAGTTGCCATTATCTCTTCGCTGGCACTTTCACTTTTGCTTAAACTGAAGCCAGACCTCATTATAAGTATATTGCCCCGTTCTATTACAACTCCAATTGCAATTGAAGTGTCCAAAGAAATTGGCGGGCTCCCAGCATTGACCACCGTTTTTGTTATTTGTACGGGAATCATTGGAGGCATTATCGGTCCTTCAGCAATAACATGGCTATCCATAAAATCGCCCATTGCGAAAGGTTTGGCGCTCGGAATGGGTGCCCATGGCGTAGGCACATCCAAAGCGAGAGAATATGGTGAACAGGAAGCAACATTTTCCACACTGGCAATGATTTTTGCGGCCATGATCACCATGGTATGGGGCAGTTCATTAATCCCTGTTTTAATAAAGGCAATAAACGGGTAAAAAAGGATGGCTTTGAAAAGCCATCCTTTTTAAGTGAACTTCATCAAGTGAGCACGCTGTTATATCTTGCTTATTCACTTAATTCCGCTTCTACTATATCCCAGGATGTGATGATTCCGTTTGGCTTCTCAGAGGACTCGCCGCTTTTAGTAATAAGAATCCCTTCGATTTTTTCATTTTTACTGTGATACTCTTCAAATATATCTTCTATGTCCAGTACGGTACTGTTTTGAGCCGCAAAAACAACATTATGCTTTAATGATTGATTATAGAGATCTTTAATTTCAACCTCCTTCAACGCCATATCATCATCTGAAAAATGTTCAGCAAGCCATTGTACAATCTCTGAAGATGTTAAGAGCCATGAGTATTTGTCTTCTTTATCATAAATCGGAAAACGGGAATGAGAATGGGCTTTTATTACAGCCAATACGTCGGTTAATTTATCATTTTCATAAAAATAATAGACGGGCTTTGTGGCAATGGATAATGCAGATTGCGGTTTTTCGAATTCAGCCGCGATACTCTCTATTTTTTCCACAATATCGATATGCGGTTCCGCGATATAGTAATCTAAATCTATCTTTTCATGAACTATTGCATTCCGAAGTTTGGCAAACTGCGACAAATCCGGTTCATAATACCGTATGAGAGCATGCCGCTTTCCTTTATAAACAAGATCGGAAAATTTATCGCTTTTTGCGTTTTTTACCGATTGTATTAAAACTTTATGGATTCTATTGAACGCTGCTTCAAAGCGTTCTGATTGTTTTAAGACAGTGTTATCAGCCATGATGATCTCTCCCGGAAAAAAGTGATTATTACTTGTTATCTTCTATTCCCTATTTTTGCAATTTGATAACCTTTTGATAAAATAGCAATGAATGGATATATATAGCAGGTTTTGTGTAATCACTGCTTATTAATTTCGTAGGAGTTGATATCATGGCAATGAATGAAAGAATTGGTTATATAGGTACATATACAAAAGGTGATAGCATTGGCATCTACCGTTTTATCCTTGACGTGGGAAAAGAACTGATTCGCGATGTTCAGCCCGCTGCTCAATTGGATAATCCTACATACCTGACACTTAATAAAGGGAACACCAAGTTATTTGCAGTGGTAAAGGAAGGCGATTCAGGCGGTGTGGCTTCTTTTGCCATTACAGGGGACGCTGGAGAGTTGGAGCCAATCAACACACAGGTCCTGCCTGGTGCCTCACCTTGTCACATCAGCGTTGACAGCAGCGGATTAGTAGTATCTGCAAATTATCATAAGGGAACTGTGGAAGCATACTTCTCGGATATTCATTCCGGGGAACTATCAAAGCCTGTTTCGATCATCCAGCACGAAGGTTCTGGCCCCAATCAGGAGCGTCAGGAAAAGCCGCATGCTCACTTTGCAGGATTCACCCCGGATGCAAAATATGTGGTAGCAGTTGATTTAGGCATAGATAAAATTATTACATACTCGAGAGAACATGGAAAATTGGTTGAGGTGAATTCTCTTGCTGTGACTGCAGGTTCTGGCCCTAGGCATCTTGTATTCCATCCCACTGGAAAGTATGCCTATGTTATGACAGAGTTAAGCAATGAGGTCATTGTTTTACAATACAACTCTGAAAATGGCAGCTTTTCAGAATTCCAAAAAGAACTGGCGATTCCCGCCGATTTTACTGAAAACAGCCAGGGAAGCGCCATTCATATTTCCTCAGATGGACGTTTTCTTTATGCCGGAAATCGCGGCCATGATTCAATAGCTGTCTTCCGTGTCGATCAAGAAACGGGAAAACTTGGTTTTATAGAACATACTCATACCGAAGGACATTGGCCGCGTGATTTCGTATTGGATCCAAGTGAAAAGTTTCTTATAGCAAGCAATCAGGAATCAAATAATCTGATACTTTACTCACGGGATGAAACCACTGGCAAGCTAAAACTTCTTCAGACAGGTGTAACCGTTCCCGCACCAGTTTGTATTAAATTCATTGGATAACCCATTTTAAAAGAGCTTAATGCATGTAGCTCTGTCAGACTGTAGACAAATGCGATGAATAGTCGGGCTTGCCTACAGTCTTCTTTTTATTTTGCCTGTCAATGAAGTCTGTTGATTCGCGCTCCAGGCACATCGCTTTTTTTGGGGTCTCCCCTGCCCCTGCTCCTGCAGGAGTTTTCTCGCCCTTTACTGCCATTAAAAGGTTTTCGAATGTAATGATCGTACATTGCATCGGCTATTTTAAAAATGACAAAAGGGGCTAGAAATTCTTCCATTCCTCCACCTTTGCTGTCGCCAACCGCCGGGCTTCATGTCAGTTTTTTTTGCGGGTAATTTGTATTCAGTTAGTACCCTATCTCCTCCCCCAAACAGATTTCTTGTTGACTGTAAACTAAAGTGATAAAATTTTTCTCGTCTTATACTGGGCGTAACTTTAATTGAGCATTCAATAAAAAAACTATATTTTGCTTGGCGTTTGTAAAAGATAAGAAACATTTAATTAAACGGAAAGAAGATGAATATATGTCTAGTGAATACGCAAATAAACAAGAGAAGAAATATCTTAGGGATATACCTTTTTCTGTCCTTGATCTTGCACCAGTGGTAGCTGGAAGCACCCCTGCTGATGCGCTGAGGAATACTCTCGACATTGCACAGCATGCCGAAAAATGGGGTTATAACAGGTTTTGGGTTGCAGAACATCATAATATGAAGGGAATTGCAAGTTCAGCTACCTCTGTTGTAATTGGGCACGTCGCTGGCGGAACATCTAAAATTCGAGTCGGATCAGGCGGAATTATGCTCCCTAACCACGCTCCTTTAGTAATAGCAGAACAATTCGGGACATTGGAATCTTTATATCCTGGCCGAATTGATTTAGGGTTGGGACGTGCTCCAGGATCGGATCAGCTTACTGCACATGCGCTGAGAAGGGATATTAGAAGCCATGGAGAAGATTTCCCTCAGCTTTTGCATGAATTGCGCACGTATTTTAATCCAGCCTTATCTCAAGAAAAAATGTATGTAAGAGCTGTTCCTGGAGAGGGATTGAATATTCCTGTCTGGTTGTTGGGATCCAGTACATTCAGTGCACAATTGGCAGGTATGCTTGGATTGCCGTTCGCCTTTGCGAGCCATTTTTCACCTAATAATACATTGCCGGCCCTTAATGCATACCGGAGAAGTTTCCGTCCGTCAGAAGTTCTTGATAAGCCATATGCTCTTGTTTGTTTGAATGTTATCGCAGCTGAAACAGACGAAAAAGCAGAACGTCTTGCAACGTCTTTACAGCAGCAATTCCTCAACTTAATCAGAAACAAGCCAGGTTTGTTGCAGCCGCCGGTTGACAGTATGGAGCATATTTGGACTCCTTACGAAAAAGCAGCCCTGGAGCAGCAATTAGGTTCTACCATCATTGGCAGCAAGGAAACTGTAGAGAATATGCTGCAAGCATTTCTTGATGAAACACAGGCAGATGAAATGATGGTTACCGCCCAAATATTTGACCATTTTGATCGGCTGCGTTCCTTCGAAATCGTATCGGAAATTGCTGGCAATAAACAATAATATTTTAAGGGGAAATGATTCATTTCCCTTTTTAATTCCAACTTCGCCCAAATTCCATTATTTGGCCATGTACTCTCCCTTCTTTTTTATAGGATAATAGATTTCGACAAATACTACTATTAATTTTAAAGGAGGAGACAGTCTTTGAAAAAAGCAATTGCAGCAGCAGTTCTTACTCTTACTTTACTATTTCCTGGAGCGGCGCTGGGAGCAACTACATATAAGGTGATCAGTGGGGATACAATGTGGAAGATTGCCGCAAAGAATCAGGTAAGCTATACGGCATTAGTTAAAGCCAATCCCCAAATATCCAACCCAAATATAATTCAGGTTGGCCAATTTATCAATATACCTACGAATACTACCCAGACTCAAAGCTTAACTTCACAGGTAGTCAGCCTTGTTAACAAGGAACGCGCCAAGGTTGGCCTACCTGATTTGAAGGCTGATACGCAGCTTGCTGTAGTGGCAAAAGCGAAATCAGAGGAAATGCGTGATAAGAATTACTTTGATCATAATAGTCCGACTTATGGCAGCCCTTTTGAAATGATGACTTCCTTTGGCATAAATTATAAATACGCGGGTGAGAATATCGCGGCCGGACAAGTTACAGCGCAGGAAGTAATGACTTCCTGGATGCAAAGCCCTGGCCACAAAGCTAACATCCTTAGCAAAAACTATACTTATATCGGTGTAGGCTATGCAAAAGGCGGTTCATACGGTTATTATTGGACACAGCAATTTATTAGTAAATAAGAACGATAGGCAGCGTTAATCGCTGTCTATTTTTTATGAGAAAATAACATCCCTCTTCCCAATGGTTTAATTTATTGTGATGGATATAAATGGTACACGATCCATATTTTATTTCAGAAAATTTGGTTTTTATAATAAATCACAGGGAATACAAAGAGTGTAAGACAATACTAAAAAATGAAGGGACTGGTCAAATTGGAGAATTTAACAGCGACTTCAGATTTTGTATTGGCTGACAGCACCTATGTTTACTTGACACAAGGCACATTGGTCACCAATCGATGGACTTAGTGTAAGGGCCTGATATGGCAATCGTGTTCCAGTCGATCAGCTTTGGGTTCAATGCACTTCGGAAGGGACTGGTCAAATTGGAGAATTTAACAGCGACTTCAGATTTTGTATTGGCTGACAGCACCTATGTTTTCTTGACGAAAGGCACATTGGTCACCAATCGATGGACTTAGTGTAAGGGCCTGATATGGCAATCGTGTTCCAGTCAATCAGCTTTGGGTTCAATGCACTTCGGAAGGGACTGGTCAAATTGGAGGATTTAACAGCGACTTCAGATTTTGTATTGGCTGACAGCAGATATGTATGATTGCAAAAGGTGCAACTCGCTGATAGGATAAAGCAAAGCAAATATACATTTAGAAGGGACTGAAAAACATGAGTTTTGCAGCGACTTCATATAATGTATCGAAACCATCAAAAAGAAAATTTGTCTGGATTACAAGAGGTACCCTTGTCGACAATCGTTTTATTTGGAGGACGGGACGGATACCAAAAAATTTTGAGGATATTTACTTTTAGGTTTAAATAGAAAGACGGCGGCCAGCCTGACTTTGCAGGCGGCCAACCGGTGATAAAATAACCGCAGAAAGTCCATGCCTTGTGTATGGACTTTCTTTCTGCCTAGATCTCAGTGCCCAGCTCTAAATTTGCCAATTCATAAATAGCCCGGGCATAAATGGCTGTAGCTTTTAATAAGTCTTCCACTTCTATATACTCATCCTTTTGATGAGCTGTCATTTCTTTCCCCGGAAAGCATGCTCCAAAAGCCACTCCCTTTTTCATAAATCTTGCATAGGTAGCTCCACCTGTGGAAAGAAGCTGAGCAGGTTCGTTTGTTTCTTCTTCATATACCTTTTGAAGAGTTTTTACCATCGGGTGTTGGGCCTCCACGTGATGGGGTGCAGATTGCCTTAGTGCTGAAATTGCAAAACCGTGTTCCTGGCTTTTTTTCTCAAGTTTTTTGATCGTTTCTTGAAAATCCGTGGAAACGGGACATCGAATGTTTAAATGTAAACTGCCCTCTTCCTTCTCTTTAAAAGAAAATAATCCAGGATTTACTGTCAAGGGGCCGGAAATTGAATCGCTGAAAGAGATATTAAGCAAGTTCCCATTGAAGTCTTCATGCATCAGTGCTGCATAAGCTAAAAAGGAGTTTGCGTCAGCTTCAAAATCATACTCTTTTAGGAAAAGTGCAAGTAATGTCCCTGCATTTATCCCTATTTGAGGTTCCATTCCGTGTGCTGACCTTCCTAGGACAGTTAAACTAAATGTCTCACCTGCCTGTGTGGAGTAATAGGCAATTTTCCGGTCCTCGCAAAATTCTTTAAAATCCTGCAGCAACAGTTCGGCTCCTCCTTTTATTACCGCTGTAGCGTTGTCCGGTACCATATTTAGCCGTACGCCGGCCGTAAAGCTGGACAAACCTAGTTTTGCCCGGTCTTTTTTGGCTGAAGTCGCCTTACGAGACAATTGTACATTGATTTGTCCTTTTTCCGCATTAATAATTGGAAAAACGGCATCAGGTGCAAAACCGATCACAGGCATTGGTTCGACATTTTGATAATGTTTCATGCAGCTCATTCCGCTCTCCTCGTCAGTCCCAAAGATAACCCGGACGTTCCGTTTAAGTGGGAGCCTCATTTCTTTCACAATTTTCAAGCCGTAATAAGCAGCAAGTGTCGGTCCTTTGTCATCGATAGCCCCTCTCGCGAAGAGTTTTCCGTCTCTTATCACAGGT
Organism: Peribacillus sedimenti; assembly: GCF_046237635.1. Taxonomy (NCBI): domain Bacteria; kingdom Bacillati; phylum Bacillota; class Bacilli; order Caryophanales; family Bacillaceae; genus Peribacillus; species Peribacillus sedimenti. The sequence goes on from NZ_CP143547.1 coordinate 2,599,494, forward strand.
TCAAATGGAGGGCTTGTCCACTCTCCCGCTGTTGGCATGACATCTAAGTGACACAAAACTCCAATATAGCCACTGTCAGCATTTTGGCCATATTGCGCAAAACCGGCGAATCCTTGCAGATTCTTCGTCGTAAATCCGGAATTCTTTGCAATCGTCAGCATATAATCCAGTGACCTTCCCACTTCTTTTCCCATTGGATATTGTTCGGTTTTGGAACTTTCATCCTTGACGCTTGCAATTCTTAATAATCCGAATAAGTCTTTAAGTAAATTCTCCTTCCTCGATAAAACCTCGTTATACCAATTCATTTTGACCTCCTTTATATTTATTCGTACATCATGGAGCATTTGAATATTCAGAATGTTATTATTATACTATAATACAAAAGAGTTTAGTTTTTTATTGGGGGAATTGATTTGTATAATCCTAGATTGGATGAATTATCGGAGAATTGGCTTCCTGAAAAGTCAATAGCAGATTTACAGCAGGCCCTTGCAAACGGGGAGGTTACATCTAAAGATTTGGTGCTAATGTATATGGCCCGAATAGCTCGCTATGATAAATCCATCAATTCAGTACTGGAGCTAAATCCGGATGCAGTACAGATCGCGGAAGCTTTGGATGCAGAAAGGAAACAATCTGGTACATGCGGTCCATTGTATGGGATTCCCGTTTTGCTTAAAGATAATATTGATACTTACGATAAGCTTCATACTAGTGCCGGTTCCTTAGCGCTGGCTGAAAATGTGGCAGCAGAAGATTCCTTTGTAGCGAAGCAACTTCGACAGGCTGGAGCCATTATACTCGGTAAGGCTAACATGACGGAATGGGCAAATTTCATGACTGATGGAATGCCAAGCGGGTATAGTTCCCGCGGCGGTCAGGTAAAGAATCCATATGGCCCCGGCCTTTTTGATGTAGGTGGCTCCAGCAGCGGTTCCGGCGCCTCCATTGCTTCAAACTTTGCTGCAGCCGCTATAGGAACCGAAACTTCCGGGTCGATATTAAGTCCAGCCAGCTCTAATTCAATCGTGGGAATCAAGCCGACGGTTGGATTGATAAGCAGGAGAGGTATCATCCCCATTTCACATAGCCAGGATACTGCCGGCCCTATGGCGAGGACTGTTGCAGACTCAGCCTTACTTTTATCAGTCCTTACAGATAAGGACGCTCGGGATCCCGCAACCCATGCCAATCCCAACCATGGCATGCAGTATACTCAGTTTCTTAATGAAAATGCACTAAAGGGAAAGATCATAGGTGTTGCCAAAAATCCGTATTATAACTATTTAAATGACGAGGAAAAATTGTTGATGGAACAAGCAATTTCAGTACTGAAGGAGCAAGGCGCTACAGTGATAGAATCTATAAATATACCTTCTGAGAAGGAAGAATGGGATTATAACACTCTTATTTATGAATTTAAGAATGCCTTGAATGCCTATCTCGGAAATACGCCTGCCAATGTTCCTGTTTCCAGTTTAAAGGATGTTATTGTATTTAATTTAGAAAGACCGAAGGAAATGCTATCTTATGGCCAGACTCTCCTTATCCAGAGTGAAGCAACGAGCGGCACGTTGACGGAGCCTGATTACATAAATAGCCGTGAAAAGGATATTTATCATTCTACAATAAATGGAATTGATGCTGTAATGGATGATTATCAGCTGGATGCCATTTTGTTTCCTAACAATATTGGCGCTGGAATTCCAGCAAAGGCAGGTTATCCATCCATAACAGTTCCGGGAGGATATACTTCAGAAGGCAAACCTCTGGGAGTGACTTTTACTGCAAAAGCTTATGAAGAAGGGAAACTTATTGAAATTGGGTATGCTTATGAACAGGCCACAAAGCATCGCCAAGCGCCCCTTTTAGATAGCAAGATTTTGGTTAAGGAAAAATAAAAGGCTTTGCCCCGTGTAGTTTATGCCTTTTATCACGGGGCATTTTTTCAGTTATATTAAATTATAGGAGGCTTGGGATGGAACAAAAATTAATGATCATTGCCCAAAATATTTCGCAGGAATACATAAGAAAAATCGAACAGACAGCCCCTGGATGGACTGTCCTGACGGGAAGGAAACAAGAGGCATGGCAGGACCGCTTGCATGAGGCTGAAATCATAGCCGGGTGGAAAAAAATGATGGAAGAATATATTTCCGAAGACTCCCCAGCTTTGCGCTGGATTCAGGCATGGAGCGCAGGAGTTAACAGTCTGCCTCTTAGATATTTCGAAGAAAAAGGTATTTCCATTTCTACCGCCAGTGGCGTACATGCTTTTCCGATTTCTGAAACAATTTTCGGGCTCATGCTTGCGTTAACAAGGAAAATTTATAGTTATATTAGAAATCAAGCTACAAAAACCTGGCACCATGAACATATGAACCAGGAAATCCACAACAAGACAATCGGCATTATTGGAGTTGGAGCAATCGGGAAAGAAACGGCAAAAATCGCAAAGGCATTCGGCATGAGGGTTCTCGGAACTCGCCACTCTGGGAAGCCTGAACAATTTGTAGATGAAATGTACACGAATAAAGAATTACACACTATTCTTCCGCAATGTGATTATGTCGTTATTACTCTTCCCTTGACAACTGAGACACATCATCTTTTCGGTTCCGAAGAATTTAAGCTTATGAAAACTTCTTCTTTTCTTATTAATATAGGCCGTGGAGAAATTGTAAACGAACCTGAACTGATTCAAGCACTGAATGATGGTGAAATTGCAGGAGCAGGTCTTGACGTATTTGAAACAGAGCCACTGCAAGCAGAAAGTCCTCTTTGGAATATGGATAATGTCATCATTACACCGCATACGGCCGGTTCGACTGAATTTTATGACCAAAGGGTCCTTGATCAGATTTTTCTGCCTAATTTAAAGTCATATATTTCTGGGACTGGTTTAAAAGTAAATGTAGTTGATTATCGAAAGGGATATTAGCCATTACTGCTAAATTTAAAGTTGTTAAGTACAAATAAGCGTTATCATCTAGAATCTTTAAAGGTCTGTTGCCCCTGTGTTACAGCCTTAAGATATAAACAATACATTATTAATCATTCTGCCAGCAGGCATTTTGTTAATCGGCTTAGGGGGTTGCAAACTGTAGTTCGTTTTAGCAAATGTCCTTATTTTGTGAAATCAAAAGCCACTTTACGTTTTGAAAGTGGCTTTTCATCATTTAATTTGATCTAGGTAGAAATTTTGAGAAAACAACTCCCCCTCTTTACCTATACCGTTCCTCTTTAAAAGGATTGGCAGTCATCGAATACCCCAGCTCTTCCCAAAAGCCTGCCTCATCATTTGTCATGAAGCGAATGCCTGACACCCATTTAGTCCCCTTCCACAGATAAAAGGACTCAGGTGGAATGAACCTTAGGGGATACCCGTGTTTTGGGGATATCACGCTCCAATCATGTGAGTGATCCTTCCAGCGGTATACAAATAAAGCATCATCGCACATTAATGGCTCCAAAGGAAGATTTGCCGAATAACCAAAACGGTCTCCGCCATAATAACCATAAATTTGTATGTACTTAACTTCATTTTTCAATTCAACAAATTTGAGGAATTCCTTTAAAGCAATCCCTTCAAAGCTAGTGCCAAATTTGGACCAGGTAGTAACGCAATGCATATCGATGGTTGAAATGGTTTTTGGGAGATCCATTACTTGATGGTAAGTCAAGGTTTTCTCCTCTTTTACATCCCCAAAAAGTCTGAAATTCCAAGTCTCTTCATCAAATTGTGGTACATCTCCCTGGTGAAGAATCGGCCATGTATCAGTTTCGAACTGGCCTGGAGGCAGCTTATTTATCATATGTTATCATCCTTTCGCTCAAAAACTGGAAGAGTATAAATAAATCTTAAACCTACAAAGCATAAGAATCAAATATATACCGGCAATGCTTCAGGAACTTATCTTTGTTTGCCTTTACATCAAATTACAATAATTTCCGATATAACTAAAGAAAAGCCAGGCCAATTCCTTGAACGGTGTAACGATGCTGCCTTTAGGCAAGTCCCCTGAAAAAACAAGTTAAAACCTCACACTTAGTTACATGCAATAAAACATGAGATTCATATGCATAAAAAGAGAAAGTTCAGATTCACTACAAGGTTGCAAGACGGAGTATAAATAAAAAAGAGGAGCTCTCTGCATTAATATAGGAGAGAGCTCCTTTTTTCACATCTTATTAGACAAGTTATATACCTTTGTGTATTTTTCCTCCAGGTATCTTACTAAATAATTAGCATTTAAAGCTTCGCCTGTTACCTTCTTAATGAGTTCGTTTGGTTTGTATAGTTTCCCGTGCTGGTGAATACGTTTACGAAGCCATTCACGAATCACTCTGAATTCCCCTTGTTTAATGACTGAGTCAAAATCTGCGATTTCTTTTTTCATAGTATAGTATATTTGTGCAGCATAAAGATTTCCTAATGAATATGAAGGGAAATAACCAAATCCCCCAAAAGACCAATGTATATCCTGAAGTACACCAAGGCTATCGTTTGGAGGAGTGATGCCAAGGTATTCCTTCATTTTGCTGTTCCATACTTCCGGCAGGTCCTTTACCGCAATAGACCCTTCGATCAATCCTTTTTCGATTTCGTATCTAAGCATAATGTGAAGATTATATGTCAGTTCATCTGCCTCGACTCGAATGAAGGATGGCTCAACTGTATTCACTCCACGATAAAATTGTTCAAGCGATACATCTGATAATTCTTCCGGGAAATGCTCCTTTAAATCGTGAAAAAAGTATTTCCAAAAATCCACGCTTCTCCCGACAAAATTCTCGTAAAATCTGGACTGCGATTCATGAATGCCAAAAGATGTCCCACCGCGGATTGCAGTCCCTTCATAATCCGGATCGACCCCTTGTTCATACATTCCATGTCCTGCTTCATGGATCGTACCAAAAATGGCACTCCGTAGATTATCTTTGTTGTAGCGAGTAGTGATTCTGACATCGCCTGTATTTACCTGCTGTGCAAATGGATGGACAGTTTCATCAAGCCTTCCCGCTTCCATGTCAAAACCGATTTTCGGCAATATGTAACGGTTAAAAGCCTTCTGTTTATCTATGCTGAATTCCTTATTTAAAAAATTGCTCTCAGGAACATCAGATGCCGTCTTAATTCTATTAAGTAATTGAATGCTTTTCTCCCGCAAATCCGCAAACAGAGGATCTAGGATTTCCACAGTCAATCCTGGCTCATATTCCTCAAGCAATGCATCATAAGGATGTCCTTGATATCCGTAATACTCAGCAAATTTTTGAACAGTTGAAACTATTTTTTCAAGAGTCTCCTCATAAATGGAGAATTGTCCTTTCTCCTTTGCTTCTTCCCATACAGAATTTGCGTTAGCCGTAAGAATAACGAAATTTTTGTATTCCGCCTCAGGTATACTTGTTAGTTTCCTGTTTTCTGCGGCCCTTTCCCTAACGGCTGCTTTTGTCGCAGCATCCAGATGATCTTGTGCTTCAGCGCTAGTTAGCACACTAAGCAAATGATTCATTTCTTTGGATGTGATTAATTTAAATATTTCCGTTGACAGGGTTCCTATCGCCCCGGAAAAAAGCTGTCTGCCCTTCTTCGGGGCCATTGTCTTTTGATCCCAGCTTATTAAAGACAAAATATCGTTTAAATGTGATATTCTCTCATCCAGCTCTTTAAAGCTGCTGACCGCTTCTTGCAAATTACTTTCTGCAGCAACACTCATTTCTTCCCCACCTTTAAAATGTATTTTTCTATATGTAAAGCATGTCTTTGGAAGTTTTGTAAAAATAAAATAGACTCTATGGTCTATTTTAAAGGAAGTATATATAATTTTCAATATTTAAAGATATTTCAAATAATTTATCTGGTATTTAGAATACATGCAAAGTACGATTTTTATAATACACAGAAGAAAAGGATGTTGATAAAGTTTCAAAAGAAATTTATCAGCATCCCTCATGGTCTCATATTCTGACTTTGTCTGTGAAAAGATTTTTAATCTCCTGCAATACTTTTTTATATGGAAAATCAGGGTAAACCGTTTGAAGGACCGCTCCGTCAATCATACTCCAGAACAAGTTTGAAAATAGTTCAGGATCTATATCCATTTGGATCTCTCCATGCTCCTGCCCTTCTTTCAAAATAGAAGCAACAAAATCGACAAAAAACTTTTTACGCCGTGTATTCATAATTCTATTTAAATGTTCTTTCCTTGATGAATGAAGCTTGAATTCTGTGTGCACAATATTTTTGCCTTTCGCTTCTTCGTCGGCAGGGTTAAATGAAAGGTATTCATCAAACAGGAATTCAATCTTGGCCATTGTAGAAGTAATCCTTGAAATAGACTGGCTAATATATGCATATGCTTCATTGGTATCAACAGACATTAGCTCTAGATAAATTTCATCCTTGCTTTTGAAATAGTTATAGATGGCTCCTTTACTGATGCCGGATTGGGCTACGATATCGTCCATGGTGGAGGACTCAAACCCTTTTCTGGCAAAGCAGGCACGTGCACTTGCAAGTATTTCTTTTTTCTTTTTCTCTTTATACTCGTCAGTCACAATTGGCAAATCCTTACCCCCGGTTCCGTCACAATCATTTTGTTATATAAATTAAAACATAATCCCTTTTTATATACAATCAGGAAAATGTAGACCGATATAATTGATTAGCTGAACTGAAATTATAATGCAGCACCGTCCTTTTCATTCATCCCTGAAATATGTTCGCCCGTCCCTTTTAGCCATTCAGCCATATTTTCTATATCCTCTGAAAATACCCGGTCTTCTTGAATCTGGGCTACAATCTTTCTAGCTTCATGATAAAATTGCCTTGTTTTGGGGGCCATTTTTTCTATTCCCCTGTATCGGACTGCTTCCAGAGCACATATACATTCAATCGCCAAGACCCTGCGTGCGTTCTGAATGATCATGGCTGCATGCCGTGCAGCTATAGTACCCATACTTACATGGTCCTCCTGATTTGCTGATGATGGAATGGAATCGACACTGGCTGGATGTGCAAGCGTCTTATTTTCAGAAACCAGTGACGCTGCACAATACTGCATGATCATTGCTCCTGACTGTAATCCTGGCTGGGAACTTAGAAACGGAGGCAAATCATTCAACTGTGGGTTAACCAGCCTTTCAATCCTTCGTTCTGAGATGCTTGCAAGCTCTGCTACAGCAATCTTCATGAAATCCATTGCAATCGCAATTGGCTGTCCGTGGAAGTTCCCTCCGGAGATCACTGTTTCGCCGCCATTAAATATTAAAGGGTTGTCTGTAGCGGCGTTCACTTCAATCTCCAGCTTTTCCTTAACATAATCCAATGCCTGAAAGGATGCTCCATGAACCTGGGGAATACAACGGATTGAATATGCATCCTGCACCCTTTTTTCACCCTGACTTGTAACAAGCTTACTCCCCTGCAGAATGGTCCTGATACGTTCCGCTACATCCGCCTGCTCTTGATATCCGCGTGCATCATGAATTGCTGGATGAAAGGCATCAATAATCCCCTCCAGGCCTTCTATTGTGATGGAGGAAATCCATTCCGATTGAAGTGCAAGATTGTATGCTTCCAGCCAATTCATAACACCTACTGCCGTCATTGCCTGGGTACCATTTATCAGCGCAAGGCCCTCTTTTGCCTGTAACACAACTGGCTGAATGCCTTCTTTTATAAATGCTTCCGACGTTTTACAGATTTCCCCGAGATGGAATACTTTTCCCTCACCCATCAAAGCAAGTGCCAGATGTGATAGAGGTGCCAGGTCCCCAGATGCTCCAAGTGACCCTTGTTGCGGAATGACCGGATGGATACGAAGGTTCAGTAATGAAGCCAATCCTTCGACAATCTCGGGGCGAACGCCGGAAAACCCCTTTAACAACGCATTTAGGCGCAACAATACCATGGTCCTCGAAACATGTTCCGGAAAAGCCTCGCCAACTCCACAAGCGTGCGATCGAATCAGGTTAATTTGCAGGTTATGCACATCCTGAGAATCAATCATCACATCGCTGAATTTGCCAAAACCTGTATTGATTCCGTATACTGTACGTTTATCCAAGACTATTTGTTCAACTGCTGCCCGGCTTTCAATTACCTTTTTCATACTTTCTGGCGAAATGGATACTAATTCTCCTTGAAGGCAAATATTATTTATTTGATCTAATGTCAGGGAATGGCCATTCAATTCCACCATATGTTATTCCTCCCTTTTTATGTTTTGTGATAACGGCAAAATAAAAGGAGGCGACGACGGCATAAGACACCATCATCGCCTCCTATTTGACTTATAGCTATAGGCAATGTCCATTATATATAGTTAGATATGATTAATTCCCAATCCAATGGTTTCATGTTCCAGGCCCTTTACCGGCGCTCCAATCGTCCCATAGAATGCTACGGCAATCCATTCCCCTTCTGTTACACTTTCATATGGAAGCCCTCTTACAATGGCAAATCTTAGCCCGACTGTCCGCATCATTTCTCCGATTGCTGTCTGTCCCCTTGTTACGCCTTCTATTGCTTCGAGGATGGCGTGGTACAGAGCATGCGTTTCCCTATAAAGTTGTTCATCGATTAAACCAGTCCGCTTTGCTGCTGTTTCCACGGAAGAAATAACCTTTTGCATATTCATAGAGCCAACCTTTCCCTGACAATAAGTAGTATGCTTGAGTAAGGATTGAAAGGGCTGAAATTCATCCTCTGACAAGGAGGCTAGCAGGATGGCTATTTTACCGATTTGAATTTTTTGACTCATAGGCAGCCTCGGAATAAATTATTTTCTCGCTAGCCATTTTGGCTAACTCACTAATAACTAATTTAATTGTATTCCTGTGAGTTTAAGGGTGTCAATATTTATTGGAAATTTTAGTATATTAATAAATTAATGTTCGAAAGGGTGTAAAATCGTCTGAAAATGTAGCAAACAACAAGCACAGGTCTTATACCTGTGCTTGTTTTGGTGTTATACTAAAGCGGCTGGTTCAGCAGTAATTGTACTTTGTTCCTGCAGATATTTTACAGTAGCAGCTCCCAATGTTTTTGCCGCAATGATCAATGCTCGTTCGTCAATGTCAAATTTAGGATGATGGTGAGGATATGTGACTTCCCGTCCTGCTATTTCAGCACCAGTAAAGAAAAATGTTCCCGGTACGTGCTGGAGGTAGTATGCAAAGTCTTCTCCACCCATATGCGGCTCCTCTTCCCTTACATTTGTTACCCCTGGTACATCCTTAGCAAGCCCAGCAACAAATTCAGTATCTTCCTTATGGTTTACCAGTGCAGGATATCCCCTTGTATAGGAATATTGATAATTAGACCCGTTTGCTGCTACGGTGGCTTTTATAACAGCTTCAATTTCCTTCTCGATCAGGTCTCTTGTATCTTCGCTGAATGTCCTGACAGTACCTTTTAATTCCGCTTTATCTGCAATGACATTAAATGCATTTTTAGCTTCGAATGAACCAACTGAAACAACGGCGGGAGATAATGGATTCACACGGCGGCTGACGATTTGCTGAAGGTTCACTACCAGTTGAGCTGCCGTTACAAGAGCATCCTTCGTCAAGTGCGGTTGTGCCCCATGTCCTCCCTGTCCCTCTATGGTAATCTCAAAGCAATCAGCTGCTGCCATTGTCGGGCCGACCCGATAGGCAATTTCTCCAACAGGGATTCCTGAGGAAAGATGAGTTCCATAGATCACATCCACTCCATCAAGGCATCCATCTTCAATCATCGCAACCGCTCCACCCGGAACCACTTCTTCGGCATGTTGATGGATGAACACAACAGTACCTTCCAAATCATCCTTCATGCTGTTCAATGCTTTCGCAAGCCCTAAAAGTGAAGCTGTATGTCCATCATGCCCGCAGGCGTGCATGACTCCAGGTACTTTCGATTTATATTCCACTTCATTTTCTTCCTGTATCGGCAATGCATCAAAATCAGCTCTCAACGCGACTGTCTTGCCTGTCTTGCCGCCCTTTAGCACTGCGACGACTCCCCTTCTGCCAACTCCGGTTCTCACTTCATGCCCCAGCGCTTCGTGATAGGCTGCAATAAATTTCGGTGTTTCGACTTCCTGAAAGGACAACTCAGGGTTTTCATGTAAATATCTTCTAAGGGTTACAATTTCATCAGTTAATTCTTCAAGCTTGGCAAACAACTTTTCCATCCGTTTTCTCCCCCTGTTTTGTGTTAGCTAAAACACAAAAATTTTCAAGTTTTGTTTTAATATATGTTTCGATTTACGTAATATCCTACCATTAAATACCGAAAATTCAAATAATTTTTATTACAAATTGCTGTTATGCAATTTTTATTAAAAGAATATTTCCCTTGCGCTTATTTATGAGTGGGCTGGTTTTACTCATCTTTATACTCCTATTTGTTCATATGCAAAATCATTGTACATGAAGTACCGGAAGTTCCCCAATCCCGAAAACCCAGCTTTTCATAAAACTTGACAGCAGAAATATTATAGGATCAACGCTGAATGACAATGAAGTATATCCATCCAATATAGCTTGTTCAAGGATCTGTTCATAAGAGTCTCCACCGCTCCTATTCCACGTGCAATCTTCGATACCTGCAATTCCAAGTTCTGAGTTATTGCTTTCCACAAGGCCATAGCTTTTGTTTATCTCATCGAAAAGTCATATCATTTGGCACCTATTTGTGTATTTTCCCGCTTTGCAATACTGGCTCGATCCCCTTCCTGCCCCATCTCTCGATGTATTTTTTCATATAGGACAAGTTGAGTATTTCATCTTTCCCGTGTTTGTTCTCAGAGGATTGATTCGTACATATGTTTTTTAAAAGTTCTATGTCTCGCATTTCTAGTAATCTAACACTCAGCATTGTCTTTCCCCCTTTACTTTACAATTCTACAGATATCAAAGACTATCCTTTACTAGGAAACAATTCCTGAGGCTAGGATTATTTTGCGACACGTACATAGTTTTTCCATTATAATGAATGCAACAAATGAATTGGAGGATTTTTTATGCTTGAGGCTATTGTCCATGGTATTATTTTGGCATTTGGGCTCATCCTTCCTTTAGGGGTCCAAAATGTCTTTGTCTTCAACCAGGGTGCCATCCAGCCCAGTCTTTTGCGGGCTAGTCCAGTGATTATCACTGCTGCTATATGCGATACTTTGTTAATTTCATTGGCAGTACTGGGAGTTTCGGTAATCGTATTGCAATATTCTTGGCTTGAGGCATTGTTGCTAACTTGCGGGATTCTATTCCTCATTTATATGGGGTATGTTACCTGGAGAAGTAAGCCGAATACTGATCAAGAGCAAGCCATTTCTTTTTCACCCAAAAAGCAGATTTTGTTTGCTGTATCTGTGTCACTGCTGAACCCTCATGCCATTTTGGATACAGTGGGAGTCATAGGCACAAGCTCCATCCAATATCATGGAGCGGAAAAAATAGCCTTTGGATTAGCTTGTATCCTGGTCTCCTGGCTTTGGTTCACAGGGCTCGGTGTTGCTGGCAGCATCACAGGAAAGCTGGATCCTTCAGGCAGATTCCTTAGCTTATTAAACAAATGTTCCGCACTCGTTATGTGGGCGACAGTAATATACATAGGAAGTACTTTTTTAAAATAATTGGGCATTTCATTATAATCTATTTGAAAGAAAATGGAACCCTCACTGAAAGGGTTCCCTTAAATTACTTATCGATCGTTATTCCATGTATTTGTAGTGTGGCAGAAAGGTTGTTTATATGTTTTTTGCTTTGAACGACTCCTTTATATAGGATATTCCCATTTTGCAGGTCTGCAATAATTAACTTTTTATCAGAGTCTTCCCCCTCAGAGGAGGCAAAATAAATCTGCCTTTTCCAAATATTATGTGCTGTGAAGAATGCTTCTTTTCCTCCCAATGGTATTCTTATACTTTTATGGGGTTCCAAGCCGGCTAGGTGATAGATGGACACGGTTGCTGTACCGTTTTTAATCCCCAGGATATAAAGATTATTTTTGTCATAATAGTTGCCTTCCCCAGTTTCATTCACATTCTTTATATCACTGTTTGCTATATTAAACTTAACCTCCACTTGTTCGTGAAGATTATATATAAATAGTGGCTGATTAATGTAGGCCGGTTTTTCAGGGTCAACCGTCTGTTTTCGTAAAACTATGTAATTATTTTCTTTAGAATTATCTGTCTGGCGCATGTATATATAATCAAAAGTAGGGTCGTTTTCTGAAAGTATGGTCCGATCATCTAATAACTTTTTCTTGCCTATGTCAAAACTATAAACATGTATTTCATGGTTTTCTCCGTCATGCGGATTATTATTTGAAACAACCATAAGCTGGCCATCTATATATTGAACCTCCTGTACCCAAACATAAGCATAGTTTTTTACGTTAGGTATTGGCAGATTCATAGACCTTACCTTTTCGTCCCGTTTATCTAAAACTTTAATCACAAAGGAAGAATCTAATACTTTATTATACTTGAAATCAACAAATGCTGACACCAGCATTTTATCGTCCTCGAAGAAGGCATCTTCAAATACCTGTTTCGAGCTCCTCATAAATTCAGGATACTGCCTTTGCAGATTTCTGATCGTAATACTATCTGTTTCACTGTCTTTTATTTCTTCAAAATAGGACCTTTCACTTTGATACTTTGTGCTGTTTCGATTGATTTCAAGTGGCTGTTCGCTACCCAGGGCATTAAGATATCCATCTAATGTTATCCCCTTAAATTCTTCGCCCTTTCCTTCAACAGTTTTAATAAAAAAGTCGGGCAGCTTGCTTGCAGAGTAAGCTGACTGAATGTAAAAGCTGCCGATAACCAATACGATAAAAATACTAATTAGACAAGACTTCCAATATTTTTTCAAGACTGCACTCCCCTTCATACCATAACCTTTTTATTTATTAAATGGTTTCCAACAAAGATAGACACCGTAGAAATAAGAACTCCTAACAGGACTTTGAGACCCAATAATTCGATTGGATATAAGTATAAGATATCTGTTCCGCTTATATAATCAGGTATAATCATAACAGCAGCAGCAGCGACGCAGTAGATAATTGCCAGTATGGCTCCCTTGATCCTATAGCTGCGTTCCATCAATATGGCAGTGAAAATGATAAACACCGCCATAATGCCTGCTCCGTAATATAATAAAAATTGGGTAAAGGTATTAGGGATGATAAGCCTTAGCATTTCATTGCTAAATATTAAATCTTTAAGGGAAGCAGCCCCATTTTTCATGCCATCAGGTACTATTTCAGAATAGATGGAGTTTTCAATTGGCAGCAATAGTATTTGGAGTGCTACAAGACCAAAAACAAACAGCAGAATCGTTGTAGCTTTAGCAAAATAGATGTTGATTCGGGCTGTTGGCAGCATTAACAGTCTATAAATAAAGGTATTTTTTCCAAACCAGTCGCGATACCATATTAAGAATATGTATAAAATGAGAACAACCGCACTTAACGCAATCGGAGCCATATACCACAAACTTCTCATGATGTCGGTAAAGTAGAGTTTGCCGTTCTGTACGATAAATTCGGCTTTTGTAATTTCCAGCTGCGTCATGGTTTTGCTGGCTTCATTTACATACTTTTTGCTTACTAAAATAATTGCAGCCAACTGCGATAGAATAGTAATAGCTAAAAGCGCGGCGTATACCTTTATAAACCGGTTCAGTTCAAAGTTAACGAGTTTTAAATATTTGTTCATGCCTGATACACCTCTCTCATAACATCCACTACTGATTTACCCTCTTTATAGCGCATATCTTCGGTGCTGAATTCCTTTATTACTTTGCCGTTTTCCAAAAGGACAACTTTATCAATCAAATGTTCGATATCACCTATTTCATGAGTTGTTATAATGACTCCACGGTCTTCGATCAGGTGGCTGGCAAAGACTTCTGCAATCTGTTCCCTGGTGAATATATCTATTCCTGAAAATGGCTCATCCATTAGGATATAATCCACATCCATTGCCAATCCCAGCAGTAAATTCGCTTTGGCGGTATTGCCTTTTGACAGTTCCGAAATCCTGCTTTGCTCATTTAAATGAAAGAATTCGAGTAGCTCTGCTGCCCTTTCCCCATTCCACGGTGCATAAAAATCTTTCATGAAGTCTAATGCATCCCGAATGGTCATTTGTGGCAGCATGGTAATTGCATCCGGTATATAGGTAATTTTTTCAAAGCTTTTTTTTGTTACTTTCTGGCCATCTACCAGGATTTCCCCCTTAAATGGCGTAAGGCCCATTATAGCCTTTAAAGTTGTAGTTTTTCCCACTCCGTTGAGCCCAATTAGACAAGTAATTTCACCTTTATTTGCGGTAAATGATACCCCATCCAATATTTTTTTTCGGCCATACTTTTTCATGACACCTCTAATTTCAATCATTGGTGAAGCCTCCTTCATCTTCCATGACCTTGTCGAATCTTTCCTCAACCATAGTTAGTACCTCTTCCAATGGAACATTTATTGGCTGGATTGTTTTAATAAAGGAATCCACTGCCTCTATAATCAATTCTTGCCGGATAGAGTTTAAGATTTGCTCGTCTGTCGTTATTCTGCTTGGGAAATTCCTTTCAGTGTGAATCAATGCCTGATCCTCCATTTCCTTATAGGCTCTTTGAGCAGTGTTTGGATTTATCTTCAACAATGAAGCGAGTTCACGGCGAGATGGAATCTCATGTCCAGCTTCTAACTGCCCAATTGCAATCTGCTGTTTAAAGTATTGGACAACCTGCAAATACAACGGGTCACGATTGTTGAAATTAACATTCATGATAACAGCTCCTACTGTTTTGTTTTGCTGTGTGTATTAATTAGTTCATACACCTTATATGTGTATTATGCTCTTAATACACAATAGGTGTCAAACTTTTTTTGCAAAATTTACTAAATGTTTTTTGACCTTTACCATATTTCTCATGATTGTAGTGTAACCTGAGTGATCAAAAATTAAATAAGCCCCTATTCCACAGGAATGGGGCTTAAACTGACTACTATTCCAATTTTTCGTTTATTCGTAAAGCTTCCTTTAATAGGGCAATATCCTCGGCAATTTCTTGCCTGAGCTCGTTATCACTGCAAAGCTCATATTCTTTTTGTAATTGCTGAATTTCACGGGTAAACATTAGAACTTCGAAATTTTCGATCATGATCAACCTCGGATTTTTTTTCGTTATATGTATATAAGATATATTTAGCAACAGTTTTTTTCGTTTGTAATGGTAAAAAGTTTCCACCTAAAAAATAATCAAGCAGGAGTTTTGAGATTGATTACTATGAAAGGATGTAATGTGAGATGTATTTATCTAAAGTGCTGTATTATTATTTGAATGATCATGCCATTTTATACATTGCGTTCAAGCGAGAACAGCTTCGAATGTTTGGCAAACTAAATGGAAGGGAAAATTAGGTTTAACGTTTGCTTTGTATTCTGATTATCGTTGGAAGGATTGGATGCGGCTATATGAATACCTTTAAGCGAGTATTATTTTTTCTAATTCGGCTTAGAGGGAGAATTTTCTTCCCTTTTCTTTTGCTTTACATATTATTGGCTGCATTATTTGCATATATGTTGGAGCCTCAAACCTTTGAAACGTATCTGACCTCTATTTATTGGGTGCTTACCACTCTTGCCACTATCGGTTTTGGTGATTATGCACCAGTGACGGATGCCGGGAAAATCTACACAATATTTCTTTATATTACAGGAATCGGTTTGGTGAGCGTTTTTGCCGGGAAGATGATTGGATCAATGAAAGAGATTGAACGGAGAAGAGTTGGTGGACATATGAAATATAAAGGAAAAGATCATATTATTCTGGTTGGCTGGAGTGATAAATCAAAGATTGCTGTACAGGAAATTCTTGAGAGCGATGATAAAACTGAAATCGTGCTCATTGATCATTTACCTAAAGCACCAATGGATCTCGAGCGCTTATTTTATATTCGAGGCGATGCTACAGATAAAGAAACCCTCATGCGTGCTAATTTTCCAGCATCCAAGGGGGTCATTATTTTTGCTGACGAACTCCCAGAGTCTCAGTCGTCTCCAAAGAGCAATCTGCTAATAGACGGAAAAACACTGCTGGTGGCGACAGCCATCACATCTATTGAAGAAAGTATGAATTTGTCCATCCATGTTACTGCCGAAGTACTAGATCAAAAACATATCCGTTTATTCAGGCATGTAGATGTTGATGAATTTATCCCAACAAGGGAGATGATATCTCATGCGGCAGTCAGTTCCCTTTACCATCATGGTGTAACGAAAATGTATGCAGAATTGATGAGCAGGCAGTGTAAAGAAGGAATGTATGAAATTCCGCGAAAAACTGAGTGGATCACGTATCGCGACGCATTTGAAGCTTTGTTAAGTCAAGGGGCAACTCTGATTGCAGACCATACAGATTTACAAATCAACAAAAAACTTGATGAAAAGATTCCCGAAAATGCGCAATTATTTGTCATATGCGACAAAGAAACGTTAAAAAGGTTACAGACAAACACTTAATTCAATCACATTAATCGTAGCAGCAGCCAGATCATTTATTCGTTCTGGCTATTTGTGATTCCATACTTAAAAAGTCTGGACCAGGCATTGAAGGCCATCTATGTCCTCTTTCCTTTCTTCGAATCGAATTTGAAGAGTTCCGTATGCCTTTTTCAAAATTTCAACGCTGGAACGGTTGAAGCGATCTCAACCGCAAAATATTTTCCTTTTTTTAAAAAGCTCTTCTAGAGCATTTAAGCCAAACCCTTTGCCTCGTACTGGTTTAAGATGAAAATACCATTAATGCAAAGTCATATTCTTTTTTTATGAAATGCCTTTCCAATAGCACAATAAAACCGACAATTCCAGCATTGCACTTCAAATAGAAGGGTGAAAGCCCATGTTGATTCCAGGTAGAGGAAAACAGATCAAATTCAAAACGGCCCTCTTCAGAAATTACCAATTGATTATTGTACTTGGACAAATCTTGCAGTTAAAGAAAATATAAATTCTCAAGGATGCGTGTCTTGTTTAAATAAAACTTCTTACAAGAAAAACGTTATCCCAGCCACATCTTAGCTAACCTAATGTGCTGCCTGCAGCTCTATATGTGATATTATTTGTTTCAGGCTTTTTTCTCGCATAGAATTTATTGTGAAATCCTGTGTTTCAAATGCTAAATGCTTGGTTACAGGGTTGGGAACGGTAACGCAATAAATACCCGCAGATTTTGCTGCGAGGAGCCCGTTTAACGAGTCTTTGAAAGCAATTGCCTCGTTTGGGAACAGTGTCAGATCATATAATGTTTTTAAGTATAATTCAGGGTTTGGCTTGACTGCTGTCACCTCGTTCCTGGTATTCAGGATATCGAAGAATTCCAGTATTTGCAGCTGCTCTAAATAGTCTACAACCCAACTTCTAGATGAACTGGAGGCCAGGCCAATCTTTAGGTCCAATTCTTTGGCTTGCAGCAAGTAATCCAATACTCCTTCTCTCAAAATAGGAGTCTGAAGTTTCTCTTTATATCTTTCAAGCGCTAGAACCTGGATCGTCTCGAAATCCAATGCATTTTTAGTTATCTGCTGAAAATATTTTATCAGTACCGCATTCCCGGTACCACTGCACTTTGAATACTCTTTTAAATCAACAAATACACCATGATTTTTCAGGATTACGTCCCGATATGATTCGTACCAGACAGTTTCTGTATCGATAATTAATCCATCAAATCGAAAATGATTCCCTTAATCAATTTTATTTTTCCCCTTTCATCTATACATTAAATAATTAGACGGAACAAAGATATAAAAAGTTACCTTTAGTCCCAATCAAATTTTAATGGTTTCTTCCATCATCAAAAAAGCCCGCATCCTCATGCCAGGCTGAATGTATTTATAAAGTAACCCTCTTGGTATGGGGTATATTAGCCAACAGGTTTTGTACTTAAAACATACTTAATGAATATTTTTTTGACATTATATCTAGCAGCTTTAATCCCGCGATACTGTTCCCTTTTTCGTCCAGGGCGGGACCGTAAATACCTATTCCAAATCTGCCCGGAACAGCTCCCATTACCCCTCCGGAAACTCCACTTTTTGCAGGGATTCCCACTTTTATCGCAAATTCGCCCGATGCATTATACATCCCGCATGTGACCATAAAGGTCTTGCAAATTCTTGCAATATGAAAAGGAATAAGCTGGCGGCCGTTTAAAGGATCCACACCATCCATTGCAAGCACGCATCCCATTCTTGCTAAATCAAGGCTGTTCATTTCAATGGCACATTGCTTTGTATAAAGGTTCATCAATTCTTCAACATCTTCATCTATCACACAGTGCTGTTTCATAAAATAACAGAGAGCTCTATTAAGAAATGCCGTCTCAAACTCTGATTCAGCAATGTCTTTATTATATGTAATGGAATGATTACCGGTTAAATCCTGTATAAAACAAAGGAGACGCTCTAGTCGTTCGGTTACATCTACTCCGGCAATCAGGTGCGTCACTGCAAGCGCACCTGCGTTAATCATTGGATTCAGTGGTTTATTCGGACTATGTGATTCTAATTTTACAATTGAATTAAATGGATCTCCTGTTGGCTCTTGGCCGACAAGGGAAAATACCTTCTCCTCCCCTCTATCCATCAGTGCAAGAGCGAGGCTGATTACTTTTGAGATACTTTGAAGAGTAAATTGATCTTTTATATCCCCAGCGGAGTAGCATGTACCATCTGGGTAAAATATAGCCGCAGAAAGGTCGGATGAATTGGCCTTCTCTAAAGCTGGAATATAATCGGCGACTTTCCCTGCAGGGGCTTCTCTTTTTGCTTCTTCGACTAGATTTTGCAATTCTTCATTCGTACGGCATGGCATAAAATATGCGTAAACCTCCTGGTCAATATGATTTAGATTTATTATGTGTAACCCTAAACTATATTATCAACCAGAAATGAACCGAAGCCTATAAGAGTAGAAAAGCACAAAAAACCCAATACAAGGTCGTAAACGAACCTGTATTGGGCCGATCCTTATTATTTGAATGCCATTGTGGCATGAACTGCTTTTTTCCAGCCATCGTACAGCTGTTCACTTACTTCTTTCTCTACTTCTGGACTAAAGGTTTTATCTACTGCCCACTGCTTGGCAATCTCTTCCTGGTCTTTCCAGTAACCAACTGCCAAGCCTGCAAGATATGCAGCTCCCAAGGCGGTTGTTTCATTGACTGTAGGACGCTGAACAGGTACCTGTAGCAAATCGCTTTGGAATTCCATCAAGAAATCATTCTTGACAGCCCCTCCATCGACACGCAATGTCTGAAGCTGGATTCCTGAATCTGCTTCCATTGCATCAAGTACATCTCTTGTTTGGTAAGCAAGTGATTCAAGTGTAGCACGTACGAAGTGTTCTTTAGAAGTTCCACGTGTTAACCCGAATACAGCACCACGTACGTCACTATCCCAATATGGGGTTCCTAATCCAACAAAAGCAGGAACAACATATACCCCATCAGTGCTCTCTACTTTTTTGGCATACTCTTCACTATCGCTAGCATTCTTAAACATTCTTAATCCATCGCGAAGCCATTGAATAGCGGACCCTGCAACAAAAATACTTCCTTCAAGCGCATATTCTACTTTTCCATTTAGTCCCCATGCAAGGGTTGTCAGTAGTCCGCGTTCTGAACGAACCGCTTTTTCTCCTGTATTCATTAACATGAAACAGCCGGTTCCATAAGTATTTTTAGCCATACCTTCTGTAAAGCATGCCTGTCCAAATAGTGCAGCCTGCTGGTCGCCTGCAGCTCCTGCAATCGGAATCTCATGGCCAAAGAAATGATAATCAACTGTGTGGGCATAAACTTCTGATGAAGGTTTTACTTCTGGAAGCATAGATTTTGGTACAGTGAGAATTTCAAGAAGCTCGTCATCCCATTTCAAATCATATATATTGAACATCAGGGTACGGGATGCGTTGGAATAATCGGTTACATGAGCTCGGCCGCCTGAAAGTTTCCAGATAAGCCATGTATCGATTGTTCCGAATAAAAGCTTGCCATCTTCCGCCTTTTGGCGTGCGCCTTCCACATTATCGAGGATCCACTTGACCTTTGTACCGGAGAAGTAAGCATCAATCAATAATCCAGTTTTTTCTCTGACTAAATCATTATGGCCTTTTTGCTTCAAATCATCACAAATTTCGCTGGTCTGCCTTGATTGCCATACAATGGCATTATATACCGGCACGCCGGTCTCTTTATCCCAAACAACGGTAGTTTCGCGCTGATTGGTAATACCGATACCAGAAATTTGTTCTGGTTTAACACCTGACTCAGAAAGAACGCCGGCTATTACGGCAAGGATGGAGCCCCAAATTTCATTGGCATTGTGTTCCACCCAGCCTGGCTTAGGGAAAATCTGTGTGAACTCCTTTTGGGAAGTGTGAACTATTTCTCCTTTTTGATTGAATAAGATAGCCCGAGAGCTTGTTGTTCCTTGATCCAGAGATAAAATAAACTTTTCCATTGATATCCTCCCGTGTAATCGTTATGAAATAACGCAAGGCTGATATTCTTATAGATTGAGAAAATACCGGGCGTAAGTGAGATTCATTAAAATGCAGGATGTATGTACAGCATTAACTGGTTCCTACAAAAGAAAACAGAACGCCCGGTATTCTATCCTATAGGATCATTAGCTTTGCGGTGGAACCTATCACCATCTTAGCTGGCAATTTTTTTGCTGTCTAATTCATTGGCTTGTTTTTTGCCAAATGCGTAGGCCAAGCCTAATAAAACGATGCTTGCTACCAATACGATCCAGAATGCAGACGTAGCTTCACCCTGGAATGCCGCTTTGTAAAATACAGCTCCAAGTGCTCCGCCGAGAATCGGCCCTACAACTGGTATCCACGCATAGCCCCAGTTTGAATTTCCTTTTCCTGGTATCGGAAGCAGAAAGTGTGCGATACGGGGTCCAAGGTCACGAGCAGGATTGATTGCATAACCAGTGGTCCCCCCAAAGGACATCCCAATCGCTACAATCAATAGGCCGACTGCAAAAGGATTAAGGCCTTCCGAAAAATCGTTTGCGCCGATAAATAATAATCCGAGAATAAGTACGAAAGTTCCAATCATTTCACTAAGCAAGTTAGAAAATGTATGTGGGATTGCCGGGCCTGTTGCAAATACTCCTAGTTTTGTTCCAGGATCGTCAGTTGCCTTCCAATGCGGCAAGTAATGCAAGAATACTAGGGCAGAACCTAATATGGCACCTATCATTTGGGCTATAATATAACCCGGTACATCGGCCCAATCAAAACTGCCATTGATTGCAAGTGCTATTGTTACAGCTGGATTTAAATGCGCCCCGCTTATTGACCCGACTGCAAAAACTCCCATTGTAACGGCAAGTCCCCATGCAATGGTAATAACAATCCAGCCGGGACCGTTGGAATATGTCCCTTTTAAGGAAGCACCTGCCCCGATTCCGGCACCAAACATGATCAAAATCATAGTGCCAATTACTTCTCCCCAAAATGGAGTCATACAAATTTCCCCTTCCTAATTAAAGTTAAAAGGTTTTTTGCAACGGAATAATCTTTTCGCAAAATATGGCATTATCCAAGACTTAATACCTATAATAATTCCATATTTTGTAAGTAGATATAGAAAAAGAGATTCACAGCAGAACTAACTCTCCTAAATGATCCATCATTAAAGAGCTGTCCGTTGTGAATCTCCTAATCTCCGTCACAATGATTAACTTACTTAAAGTATAATCGGTACTGAAAGCGCTGTCAATGCATAATATTTATTTGTTTTCAGTGCCTGACGAAGAAAAATGAATTAATATGACTACCTGTTCTGTATTAGGAGATTCACATTGTTCAGTTATTTTTTAGTGCTCAGGTAATGCTTCCAAAGGTCTATGCTGGAAGATGTAGCTGCGGCCGCCCCTGCCTCCAGTACATTGTCAACTTCCTGGACTTTCCTTATAAAGCCTCCGGCAAGTATTGGCACTGAAATTTTTTTTGCTACTTCAGTTATTATTTCCAGCATTGTACCTGGCAATAGTTCGATATAATCCGGTTCGGTTTTCTGGATCAAAGAATAGCTCTTTTCCAGAGCCTGAGAATCAAGCAGGAAAATCCGCTGAATGGCGAGCACTCCCTTGGCTTTGGCTTTTGTAATTACAGCCGCCCTAGTGGAAATGATTCCATACGGTTTAAATTCCTGGCATAGAAATTCTGTAGCATACTCGTCATTTTTCAATCCATTAATTAAATCGGCATGTATAAATAATTTTTTTCTATGGTTCTGTGCCATTTGAAATACATTTCTTAATTGAGAAACATGTATTTCCAGGATTACACCATACTGATAAGGCATCTCCAAAAATTTTTCGAATGCTTTCATATTCCGGATGGCCGGTAATACGGTTTGTCCATTCAAATCCATAAATTCCACCCTTTAATTTCCTTCTGTCAAAAAGCCTGCGATCCAGTCCATTGCTTCCTGCTCATCTGAGCCGCTGGTTTTTATTCTAACCATTTCACCTTGCTTGATTGACGCTGACATCAAGCTTAACACACTCTTTGCATTATACTGTTTGTTTCCAGCATATAGCTCTACTGCTGAGGAAAATTGCTTTAATCCTTTCACCAAATCTGCTGCAGGCCTTGCATGCAAGCCATTTTCTATGGAAATTGCTAATTCTTTCTCCAACATGATACAACCCCCTGATGCCGATTACTTTTGAATCTTCTGCAAGTTTCTTGCCCCTTCTGCTGATGCGAGCACTTCTTCTAACGTGCTTTCGCAGCCTGCCTCAACAATTGCGGCATATGACCCCTCAAGGAGCGGAGCATCCGCAATTTTTACATTTTCATTATTGTCGATCATTTCGATGGCCATTTCAGCATTCATTAAAGCGCTTCCTAAATCGAACAGGATGACGGTCCCTTTTGGGGAGCGGACTGATTCTATAGCAGCCTTAATTTTGAAAACTTCAGTGCCGATTTCTTCGTCTTCCATCCCCCCTGCTACTGCCAATGGCACCTGTGGCTGTATTTGTTTTAGAAGCTTTTCAAGACCGTTTACAATTTCCTTACTGTGTGATATTAAAACTATGCTGACATAATTCATGATTTCTTGACTCCTTTGAAGGCTACAGCCAATTCATTAAATAAAATTACAGAAGAAGCTGAACCAGGGTCAATATGTCCAATCGAGCGTTTGCCAAGGTAAGCTGCACGTCCTTTTTTCGCTTCAAGTTCCTTTGTTTCTTCCAGCTTTTCTTCAAGAAATTCCATAAATTCATCCCAGTTTACTTGTTCCTGGTTTTTCTGCAAATAATGAAGGGCTGGTTCCCAAATATCCAGCATTGTCTTGTCCCCTATGTTAGCTTTGCCTCTCGCAATAAGTCCTTCCAACGAAGCAGCAATTCCATCTGCCAATTCTCTAACCGATATTTCTGCTTTGCCAGTCATGGTGCTGGCCATTTTTAAAAATGCAGTCCCATATAAAGGCCCTGATGCACCGCCAACTTTAGATAACAGAGTCATCCCTGTTTCTTTAAACAATGAGTGTAAGTCATCATAGCTTTTTTGCTGAACTTTATTTATGACCTCCTTGAACCCGCGTGCCATATTTAAACCATGGTCCCCGTCCCCTATAGCCTGATCTAATTCAGTCAAATAGGATTTTTGCTCCTGCAGCTTTCTGTTAACCGATGCAAGCCATATCTTCGCTTCATTTATACCAAAACCCATGATGTGTTCCTCCCAGAATATTACTTTTTGAATCCTAGAGTGACTGCCTCGGCATCTAATAGAGTTGTCAATTGTTCATCCATGTTCAAGATAGATACAGAACAACCCGCCATTTCCAGAGAAGTCATATATTCTCCGACAAATGTTTCATGTACTTTTATATTTCTGGTCGACAGGATTTCAGATACTTTCTTGTTAAGAATGTACAGCTCCATTAAAGGGGTTCCGCCCAGCCCATTAATCATTACTGCAACCGTGCTGTTGTCAGGAAGATTTAAGTCATCAAGAACTTTTTCGACCAGTTCGGAAGCCACTTCTTCCGCAGTACGGATTTCGCTTCGTTCTATTCCCGGTTCTCCATGGATTCCCATTCCTATTTCCATTTCTTTTTCCCCAATTGAGAAGCCAGGCTTGCCTGCTGCTGGAATAGTACATGGAGTCAATGCCATTCCCATGGACCTGACATTTAGGATCACTTTGTTTGCCACAGCTTCCACTTCTTCAAGAGAAGCTCCGGTTTCAGCTAGAGCGCCTGCAATTTTATGAACCAAAACCGTTCCTGCGATTCCTCTTCTTCCGGTCGTGTATGTAGAATCTTCCACTGCGACATCATCATTTACGACAACCTTTGCTACCTTGATGCCTTCTGCTTCAGCCATTTCTGCTGCCATTTCAAAATTCATTACATCCCCTGTATAATTCTTGATTATTAATAAAACGCCCTTTCCACCATCAACAGCCTTTATGGCCTCAAAGATCTGATCAGGTGTAGGAGATGTAAAGACTTCTCCTGATACAGCGCCATCAAGCATTCCTTTGCCCACATATCCAGCATGGGATGGTTCGTGTCCGCTTCCGCCGCCGCTTACCAGCCCTACCTTGCCTGATACCGGAGCATCAGCTCTTACAAGTACAGTTGTTTCCGGCACCAGTTTATATTGGTTGGGATGAGCAGCTATGATTCCTTGAAGCATGTCTTGGACTACTTGTTCAGGATTGTTAATTAGTTTTTTCATAAAAATCCCCCTTAATTATATTCACTCTACAAAGATGCAAGTTTCATACCAAAATGAAAACGCCTACATAAAGGCGTTTTCATAGTTTTCTAAATTTTTCTTGGGAAAAAGTATCAGAGATGCTGATACTTTTTCCCAAGAAGATGTTCAATCCCATATTTTCTTAGCTTTTGGGCCGCAGTTTTATGAGTAATTCCCAACGCCTGTGCCAATTGATTATAGCTGGGGTAGTATGGCGCAGCATGACTGAAAACTTGCCTTTCGTATTGATTTAAGGTGAGTATTTCATCTTTTTTAATTAATTCAAAGGATCCTTCCCCATCCTGGGAGGAAATTATGTACTGAGGCAGGTCATTTGTCCTAAGGATGGAATCTTCAGATAAAGTCATGCTCCTCTCCATTACATTTTGCAGCTGTCGTATGTTCCCGGGCCATTCATAACCTCCCATTACTTCAAGGAAACCCGGGTGGTATCCTTTGATATTTTTTCCCAATCGCTCATTATACATTTCCCTGAAATGGTCAGCTAAGAGGGGGATATCATCTTTCCTGCTGCGTAATGGCGGCAAATGGACAGGAATTACATTCAAGCGATAATATAAATCCTCACGGAAGTGGCCTTTTTTAACCAGGTTCTGCAAATTTTGATTTGTAGCCGCAATTACCCTGACATCGAGAAATATGATCTGATTTCCTCCAACTCTTTCAATCTCCTTTTCTTGGAGAACACGTAAAAGTTTGACCTGGGCATCAAAATTCAAATCCCCTATTTCATCAAGGAAAATAGTTCCCCCCTGAGCTAATTCGAACTTGCCTTTCCTTGCTTTATATGCCCCGGTGAAAGCTCCTTTTTCGTGTCCAAACAATTCGCTTTCAATTAAACTTGGAGGCAATGCTGCACAATTTACACGTATAAAAGGAGCCAGCTTTCTGTTACTTGATTCATGGACGGCACGGGCAACCAATTCCTTCCCGGTTCCGCTTTCTCCCGTGATCAATACAGTAGAATCCGTCTTAGATACTTTGTTCGCAATGGATAAGGACTCCAGCAGGGTTTCACTGTTTCCAACAATGGCCTGGAAAGCATCATCCAGACCTACATGCTTTGAAAGTTCTTTTTCGAGATATAAGGTTCTTTCTGTCATTACATCGAGTCTATCGAGAAGGCTCTTTAACTCGAGATACGGACTTAATGAAACGACGGTCCCCTTGAAGCAATTATGGAGGACAATAGGCATCATCTTCATCGCATAAACATTTTTGTTTATTGTATTCATAGCTTTTATGAGAGGCAGCCGTGTTCGTTTAATCTTCTTCCACTCCTGCCTGCCGATCAGGCCGAAAATTGTGCCCTTTATTCCAAGTGATGCGAGGAGTTCTTCCATTTGTTCGTTCATGTAAGTAAAAGATCCGCTTTCATCCGTCAGTCCTATTAAATCTGAGACAGATTCCAGGACGAGGTTAAGCCGTTCTTGCAGTTCTTTTTCCTTCTGCAACTCAAGGCTGATTTTTTCTATGTCAGATATATCCTGAAAAATCGCAACGGCACCAACAACTTTATTTTCAAAGAATAACGGTGCCCGATTAACCAATAATGTGCGGGTATGGATCTGCTGTTTTTCAGCAAATACAGTGTTACCTGAATCCATTACCTGAAGCAGCCTAGACCCTGGGATTACGTCGTCGGCTCTATAGTTAACAAGAGCCTCCAGCGGCTTTTCGAGCAGCTGAGTTGCGGCTTCGTTCACATATGTGATGATATTGTCTCTATTCACTACAACCATGCCATTTGGCATTTTCGCAATGCCCTCATAAAGAATATCAGAATTCTCAATAAGTAAACGGTCGGTTTCAGCTTCGATTGCATTTTCTTTCTCTTTTTCGGCAAAAAAAGCCTTAATTTCAACAAGAATTGAAGGCTCGACTCCTTTTTTGAAAATCAAGTCAAATGCCTCCCCCTTGCCCACTCTGAGTGATACCAGGGAAAGAAAATTTGTAACCTGTACTTGCTTATTCTTATATTGAATATATATGGATTTCAATGTTTCGGAATCCTGTATAAGATGCTGTAATTTTGAAATAAATGAAGCGATCATTCTCACATGCAGGCCATTATTTTTATTTACAATCAACGTTATTTTTTGCATTTGCGATTCACCTCTCATAAAGGATACTAGGAAACTGAAGTCCTTTCAGCCTGATTGTGCAGGATATGTAAAAATGGTCAGTTCTTTATAATTGGCTGAGTTAAACTTGGTTATTGATTTCCGCTTCATTCCCTTTGCTTTACGCGGGCGGTAAGTGAAGCCTCCTCATTGCTAAAAGCGCCAGCGAGTTCTCCGCTTTCCCGTTTATCCCGCAGGAGTCTTCACACCTTCCGCTTCAAAGAACCTGATTATCAAAATCAACATAACCCTTAACATTACTTTTTGATTAAGAATGGTGTACCTCTGAGTTCTTTTATATTGCCAGCTCCTATACCGAACATAGCCATTTTCAGCTGAAGTTCAATAACCTCAAAGGCAGAACGAAGATCATCTGCAGATTGGACGGCCTCACGTAAAATGGAACGGCCAAATCCCGCAAGATTTGCGCCCAACCCTAATGCCTTTGCTGCTTCCAACCCATTTGAAATCCCTCCGCTGGCAATGATTATATTCTTTTCTGAGAATAGACGGGCACCGACAATGCAGTCCGCAGTGGGAATTCCCCAACCAGAAAAGATTTCAGCTGCCGCTCTTGTAATTGGATCATTCGAACGGTACATTTCCACCTGGCTCCAAGAAGTGCCGCCTGCTCCTGCTACATCAATAAAAGAGACGCCCATTTTGATAAGCACGCTTGCCAAATCCGAATGAATGCCCCATCCTACCTCTTTCACCCCAATCGGTATATCCAGGCTGCTGCATAAAACATCGATTTTATGTAAGAGGCCTTTAAAATTGGTATTCCCACCAGTCTGAATGATTTCTTGAATACTATTCAGATGCAGCACGAGGGCATCTGCTTCTGTAAGATCTATAATTCTCCTGCATTCCTCTACTCCATAGCCATAATTTAGCTGAACAGCTCCAAGATTGGCAATTATGGGAATGGATGGAGCGAGCTTTCTTACTTGAAAGGTTTTGGCAGTCTCAGTATTTTCCAATGCTGCTCTCGTAGATCCCAAAGCTAGAGCCCAGCCTTTTTCTTCGGCAATTTCGGCCAGATTACTGTTGATGCTCAACGAACGTTCAGTTCCTCCAGTCATGGAGCTAATAATAAATGGGACTTTTAGCTGTTTCCCCAGGAATGATGTGGTAAGGTTTAATTCCCTAAAATCGAGTTCAGGCAGCGCTTGGTGAACGAAGCAATAGTCTTCTAATCCTGTGGTGATTCCGTGCCCTGTAACATCCTCCTCCAGACTGATTCGTATGTGTTCTTCTTTCCGTAAGCTAATGGGCTTTTCATTCATGAGTAAGCATTCCTTCCATTAAACCTAGTGCATTAACAGGTTGTATATGTAAAAAAAGTTCGTTGGTTAGATTCAAAAGTAAAATTAACAGCTATTTGAGTTCATCATATGATTTAGGACGCTCAGTGGCGTATCCATCCCAAGATAATGGCAAATTCAACTAATTGCTCCATTAAGATAAGATTGAGTTTTTTTCTTGACATCTGCAAAGGGTCACAGTTATATACCAGGTACCCGGCTCCAATACGATCATTAAAACGATATATGATTATATAGATATACCCAGCCAGTCATACTTATCAATAACCATGGTGTCCCCGTTCAACCAGTTCTTGATTGATATGGTTATTTTTTAACAGCCTGGATATTTTAAACATGTTAATCTTCGCGGCAATGATATGAAAGACAAACGGTTCTTTATTTCTATTTATCGAAAAAAAATTCTCCGTTATCTATAATAACGGAGAATGTTTTAAAAAGCTCATACTTCTGTGTATTTTCTTAAGCATTTGTTGCCACGAATGAATCAAACTACTTTTTGAGAAGCGTTAGTTAGGCGTTAACCTGTCCCAGGACACCATTGGTAGCTGTCATTGCAATAATCACACAGCCCCACATATGTTTATAGGCGGTAACAATATCACCGCAAGTAAATCGAATGGTTTTAGGTCCAATTAACTCAACGGTTGGCAGAGTGGTTGTCATTTTAGCCTGTTGTGGCCCTTTCATTTCAATTTCAATAGTAACTGGACCATCCAGTTTGACTGGTTTTATATTTTTAGCCCTTTGCACTGCAATTTCTGCTTTTTCTTTAATAATTTTACGTGCTGCAATCGGGTGAATAAGTTCAGCTGCAAACCGATCAACGGCACGCTTTACAACTGCTGCTTCAATTTCAGGAAATGATTCCTGTACCTCTTTGACATAAGCATCATCTCCGCTGGTAAAAATGGCTGGAACGCCAAAGGAGCCCGCTACATATGTATTCATTTCAGTTTCTCCAACTACTTTGCCATTAATCCTCATCTCATTGACACATATGCCGGCGAGGGTGTGGCTTATAACGGTTACATCGGATCCTCCCTCACGGCCATGGTGGCCGACGAACATAATTCCGTCAAAGCTTTCATCCAACCCTTCAAGCTGGCACATGACCCGATTGCTTCCCGTTACTAGTCTTGCCCGTGGATCCAGTTCTTCTATTATGATATTGGACATATTCCCATGTCCGTCCGCGACTACTATTTCAGTGGCTCCACCATTAAAAGCACCATCAATCGCTGCATTTATGTCTGCTGTCATCAGTTTGCGAAATCGTTGATATTCACTATTAGTGCTAAGCTGCTGGTTTGTTGCAACACCGGAAATACCTTCCATATCGGCTGAAATAAATATTTTCATCTATTTTATCCTCCAGGTCAATCTATTAAAATTCAAAATTCTGATTCTCGGAAAGTGAATGGATAAATGCTTTTACAAGATTTTTTGTGGCTTCCAAATCTGAAATGGCCACTACTTCCAACGGCGAATGTGCATATCTAGAAGGAATGGAAAGTACTCCTGTTGGTATGCCTTTGTTTGCATAATTTACGGCTCCTCCGTCTGTGCCTATACCTGGAAATACTTCCAGCTGGTAAGGAATATCTTGCTGCTTAGCTATGCTGACCAATCTTTCCTTCATTGTTTTATGTACGATTAAACTGAAATCCATAACTTTTATACCGGTTCCTTTCCCAAGGACCAGGCTATTGTCCATTACGTCTTCCATTGTATCGCTTACTGCTGTTGTATCAATGGCCAATGCTGCATCAGCTGTCAAATGTTCCGCTGCGGTTTTGGCTCCTCTAAGCCCGACTTCTTCCTGCACTGCGAATAAAAAAATCAATTCGCCTGCAAATGACTCAGTTTGGAGTTCATCAAGCATGTTAATGAGTACAGCACAGCCTGCCCGGTCATCCAATGCTTTTGACCTCACCCGCTCCTGACCCTTTGGGCCAAATACTTGAAAGTCTGTTCCCCAAGTTACCGGTGTTCCTACTTCAACACCCATTTCCAAAGCTTCCTCTCTTGTTGAAGCCCCGATATCTATGTATAGCTGATTATGCTTCCTGACTCTGTTTGGATCATCAAACTTTGTATAATGGGCTGAAATTGTCCCTAATACTCCGGGAATATGACCTTCTGTGCCAAGAACTGTTACAGGCTGTGCCAACAGTACCCTGTCATCGTGGCCTCCCAGTTTCTCAAAACGTAAAAGTCCGTTAGATTCGATTTTCTTAACCATAAAGCCAATTTCATCCATATGAGCTGTCAGGATAACAGATGGGCCTGGCTTGTCCCCTTTTTTTCGGGCAATGACATTGCCAATTGGATCTATGGCAACTTCGTCTGCTTTTTCTGTGAGATAGTCCCTTATAAAATAACTCACCGAATGTTCGTAACCGCATGGACCCGGCAGCTGAGTCAGCTTCTCTAATATTTCTAACATTTTCTTCCTCCTGATTCGGATAGATTCCGACGATTATTATGACCAATGTCGTATTTCAGATCTCTAAATACCCGTAGTTTAATTTCTCCTTGTTTAACCAGTCATCTATGGTTATCTGCTATTCTCGCTACAGCAAATGACCCGAGCTTTCACCTGCCCTTTACATATGAGTTGCACTGGAGTCAGCATTCTTTTTCGTTTGTCATACCTGTTGAAGATCCAAAACTAAAATAATGAAAGAGAGGGGATATCGTAAAGAACATATAGTGATTATATAAAACGAATTTTCTGAAATCAACTATTGCTGATTGATATCTTTCTTTACACGTTTTCTTGAAAACAAGCTTGATACGCGGAAAACTGTTAACAGAAATATAGTTGGGATGAACCCTTTTCAAACAGGTAAGAATAATGATTAAAATAGCAGATCTGCTTGCGTAAGTAATAGTTACTGGCACGGAGAAATGCCTCCATACTACTCTGAAATGAGGAATGCATGTGAAGAGAGAAAAAGATCCACAGTTTCAAGTTGGCGAGGATGTAGATAAAATGCAGAAAGGAATGTATGGCCTTAATCCCGAAACCAGCCTTTATTCTGTGAACTATGCCACTACAGAAAATCCATATCTAAACGAACATTATAGTGAAGAATCTGATTGAAATTGATAAACCTTAATCGCTGCTGCATGAATTTCAAATACTTTGCTCTTGTGTAAGAGTGTGAATTACAAGTTTATGTTCCGAACATAGTATTACAAATTGATAAAAAATAACAGAAAGCTGGGTTCCTGGTTTACATTCAATTGGCTGGTGCTATAATAATTACCGTAGACTGAAAAAATTAAAAGTGGTTCGGGGATATTCCCACTTTCCGCTTCCAACATCTATTTGGGACATATTTATTGGAAGAGGTTGACCTTGAAACTTAAAGCTGTGGGGCAGGCCACCAGTGTTTTTACTTTTATAAACAATCAAACGAGTTTCATGAAAAGCAACATTCTTTCCAAGAAAAAGGGAAGTGCCTGGCGGGGCACTTCCCTTTTTCTTGTTTGTGTGGCTGCCTGAACTGCAAATACCTATCATCTTTTCCGTTCGTTGGGTCATCGGATTTTTTTCACGGGCCTCTAGACCGAGAAGTCAATCAAGCGCTGAACAGATTTTCACAGAAGTGATGCTGCGCCAGCAAGATTTTACAAAAATGGACTAAATGTTCCTACAAGAGTTGTAAAGAAGCTGGTGTCTATTTTTCCTAAACAGGATAGGACAATGAAAACTATGGTAATCACCAACACAAATGACGCTTTAGCAAAGTTTAGCACACTTTGGCTTAACAGGTGGGTTGAATTCATGTCCTTCTTTTTGGCAGTTGGTTTTTTTGTTTTTTCTTTAGAAGCGGACTGTTTTCGTGCGGCCTTTGAAACGATGGACTTTGTAGACTTTAAATTAAAAAGTGGTCTCATCAGTTTGACCCTCCGCTTATTCAAATTTTTTAGACGAAAAGACGAGTATTCTGACCCAACTATTCCATATTTTCAAAATGTTATTTCATGGAAGATTAGGAACTACCATAATTTTACCATGTCCATATGTAAGATGAATAAGACTTATTTCCTGTATCAAATTGGGAAAATTCTTGTCGACCATTGATAATTTCAGTCTGAAATCTTGTAAGAAAAATCGTTGTTTTTGTTACTAGCATACTTTCAAAGTACAGAAGGAGTACACTTCTCTCTTTTTAGCGAAATTTAGCCGATTTTCATGCCTTTTCTGTAAAATTAATGATTTTTTATCTATACTCTACGACAAAAAAAGTTAGGAAAAATTCCTAACTCTCCACTTAGCTTTTCAGTTGCTCTGAAAAAATTGAAAACTACATCCATTATAACTGCCAGATTATGTCATTGTTAATAAAAGTTCACACAGGCCTCCATTAATAATGACTTCTCCATATTATTGATTTTGATTATTATTCATATTTGTAATTTTATTTGTTGTTTTGTCAATGGCCTCTGCGGTTTGATCAACAGCATTCATTGCCACATTTTCAGTGGCCTGGATCGTATTTTGTGCAGCATCAAAAGCAACACCCGCACCATCCTTAATTCTGTCCGCTACGTTCTGCGCCATGCCCTGCTTATCCTGGTTTTGGTTTTGATTTTCATTTGTCATATTATCACCTCCTGCACTACATCATAGGATGTGTAAAATATCTTAAAACTATTCTATATAAAGATCAGTCAATGACTAAAAAGTCTCCGTGCCTATATTAAATTGGCAAACTGTTTCTGTACAAAAAAGTCAAAACAGTTTGCCTTTTGTTAACTGTTTGAAATATAATCCTATTATAGGTATATTTACATAGGAAAAAAGACCTTCTTATGTTTAATATTCAATTCACCCAAAGAAATTCCTTTTTAATGAAAAAACTAAGGAGATGGAATTATGGAACAAAAACCACAGCACTATGACGGGAGCGGTTTATTGAAACCGATTACACACGAAGGGGTTCAATCAAAACCAGTTTTTACAGATGATATAAGGAAACTTGTGAGCTGTAATCCATATCACATCATTCTGAAATAATTACAACTAATAATTATAATCACAAAAGCCCCTGTATTGCCGGCTATCCAGCAATACAGGGGCTGTTTTATTAATGGATCTGGCTCTCAAATAAAGAATTTCTCTTATTATAGCGCGTAATGACTTTTAAAAGCAGGTAATTTCCGAGAAATAAGGAAGCTCCAATCAATATCAGGATAACAGGACTTAAAAAAAACAAGCCGCTTACCTGACTTACAAAGATCGCTATAACAGGAAAAACCATAACCCCTCCGAATTGTTGAGCCTCCTGGAACGTCTTTACTTTTGCTGATACAAGAACATTTAACAAAATGTTAAAAATGATCAAAGCCGGAATCACCCAGAGCAATAAAATAAGCCAAATATGATTTAACAAAATGATTCGCGAAAAAGCTGAATAAGTAAGTATGTTTACGATAACTGCATTAGCAATAAATGCACCGTAAGCAAGGATTAAAGTCGGAATTAATGATGCTAAGACCTTTCCCAAAAATAGATCATTTACAGAAATAGGAGCGAATAAGAGACTTTCAAGTGTCTTTCTTTCCTTTTCACCCGCAAAACTGCTTGCGGAAATAACCATAGAATGAATAATCGATGTCATAAGGAAGAAAGGTATTAACATGAAATGCAAGAAGTAATAAACGAATTTCTCTCCCAGCGTGGGGAGCTCGTCTAGAGTGGACCTCATATCCTCAACTGGGAAATTGTCAATTGCAGATTGTATAGGTTTTTCTAAATCCTCCGCTGATTTGTTCAGAAGATCCGTATGTACTCCTATAAAGGAAATAACGGCAGGAATTAAAATACACAAAACAAATGACAAAATTACCATGGGAATCCAGAGCTTCTTTGATCGTACAATTCCCCTGATATCCTTTTCGGCTATTGCAATTATAATTTGTTTATTCATTATGGTCACCTGCTATTTTGAAATATAGTGCCTCAAGGCTCCTGTTGGTAATTTCACAAGAGTGTACCCAACTCTCCTGTAGAATCTCATTCAACAGCGTAGATATCTCAGATTTTGCGGATAGCGCAAATTCAATCTTTTGTTGGCCTTTTCTTTCGAATTTATAACCTTTGTAGGTATCGCCATCTACACGAAGTCCTGTTTCTACCAACAATCTAATCCTATCAAGATATTTTTCTTCTAATTCTTCTTTTGTGCCTGAGTCTATGATACGCCCTTTTTTAAGGAAAAGGTATGAGTCGCAAATGCTTTCTAATTGGTGCAGAACATGGGAGCATATTAAGATGGTTACCTTTTCTTCCATGTTCACTTTTTTCAAATAATAAATGACTGAATTAATTCCATCCGGATCCAGTCCATTTGTCGGCTCATCCAAAAAAAGAAGCTTAGGTTTGTGCAATAAGGCTTTTGCCAGGGAAACTCTTTTCTTCATACCGGTCGAAAATGTCCCAACTAAACGATTTTTTACCGGCAGCATATCAAATTGGTCCAGCAAGTATGTGATTCTTTTATAGTCCGCCTTTCCGTAAACCTTGGAGAAAAAGACAAGGTTTTCCCAAGCAGTCATTTCATGATATAGAGAGGCGCTTTCAGTAACGATGCCTGCTCTTTTTCTAATTTCATTGCCTTTCTCCGCCGGATTATATCCCATAACCGATATCTTTCCATCATTTGGATCAATGACGCCATTCAACAGCCTTATGATCGTTGTTTTGCCTGCCCCGTTTGGACCAAGCAGCCCTGTTATACTCCCTTCTTTAATTGTAAAAGAAACATTATGCAGGATTTCAGTTTCTTTAATTGCCTTGCTTACATCGTTCACTATAATCATCTGATTTCCTCCGCCTCAACTTACATACATATACCAATTGTTTTTAACATCCTTCACCATTAATTAATGCATATTGGGTGTTCGGAATGTCTGCCTTTTTATTCAGTAGTGTAATAGTCCTGATTACGATTATACTATTTTATTCCATCTAATATCGACGTTTATTATGATCACCATGATTAATTCCCTATCTTTACAATAGAATACACTTCCTCGTACCTTCCACTATTAATCAGAATGATGGTATTTTTCATCCATTCTTTACTCTTACTTGTTCCATATAATGTTTGACCAAATTTTTTCTTCGCTTTTGTTGTACTTAAACCGAACTTGTATTTGTCACGAAGCCTGGATTTATGGCTCTCAGAAAGAATTTTTCCAAAATTTCGTAAAACATCTTTTCATTTTTAACAAATTGCATTATCATCTAATTAGTTAATTATCTAATTAGATGATTATGAAAATTCAGGGGGCCATTCGGATGCTGCATTCTTTTCAGGAAGAAAAAATATATCAAAGATTATTTATGGCTGGATTAGTTAATGGAATTGGCGATCGTTTTAGCCAGGTAGCATTGCTGACTTTGCTGCTCCAGTTAACCGGTTCAGGCTTAACTGTCGGAATTACGCTTGCATTAAGAATGCTTCCGTTTCTTTTGTTCGGTCCCTTCAGCAGTTATCTTGCCAGAAAATATACAAGGAAATATTTGCTTATGGTTACGGATGCAGTCAGAGCTGTAGTCGCATTATCCTTCATGTTTGTCCGAAGCCCTGACGATTTTTGGGTTGTCTATATAGGCACGTTCTTGCTAGCTGCGGGTGAAGCTTTGTATGCGCCTGTAAGAAAGGCAAGCATTCCTGCCATTATACATTCACGAAATATCAAGGAGGTTAATTCCTGGGAGCAGGTACAGACAGGTTTTGTTTTAATTTTTGGCGCGTTAGCCGGAGGGTTGGTGTCGTTTCTATTTGGGACCCAAGCTGCCTTTGCTGTAAACATCCTGTCCTTCTTTATATCCGCGTTATTTATTCGTTCTATCCCTTCTCTTGATTCCCCGCAGACAAATGAGGAAGATAATAGGAAGGGCATGAATAAAGAAGCCTTTTTTCCATATGTAATTGCGTCATCATTTGTCCTGATTATGGTCGCTTTTGAAACCATTGTTCCGTTAATCAATGGAATTGAAAATGTACTGTTAAGTGTATATGCTGTGGAAACTTTTCATGCGGGAGATTTAGGGGTTGGAATTCTATACAGTGTTCTGGGTACAGGATTTATAATTAGCCCGCTTATAACAAAATGGATTACAGGAAAATTTTTGATGTTTGGATTCATATGTTTATCCATGGAAGGTGTCATCCTTTCCTTAATCAGCCAGACTCATTCATTCATGGCAGTCGTCACGCTTTTTGGTATTTTAACAATTTTTGGTGCTGTAGGAAATACACTTACGGACACAGCTGTCATGAACAATATTCCCTCTAAATGGCTGAGCAGCTATTTTGCGCTCACCGCAACGATATCGAATACTGGTATAGGTGTGTCAATGTTTCTTACTGGACTTCTGCTGGAATCTGTCAAACCAAGGGCAATGGGTTTATTTGGAGGATTACTATACTTGTCCTCTGGATGTGTCTTTTTAATCTTGCATGGAATTCTGCACTTCTTTAACAAGAATGCTGTTTTAGCGGGGCATAAATAAAAGTACGCCTATGCCAATGTGGAAACGGCGTATTCATATACTTGACCATCTTATTGGGTTTATCATTTTTCCACTCAATGGATTTGCAAGGGCTTATTTTATATTTGAATCCTTATAGTCAGGCTCCAAAGTATGGCTGATAAAGAATTTATTAAATCCTTACATAGATTTCAGATACTGTTGTTCGATGTTTTCATGTGTAATCAAGCTACGCTGCATATTAGATGGACAAGAGAAATTATATTTTTTTTATTATGATATTAACTTCATCGATCCAATTATATAGTTCCGACTCTATAGAGCTATTCTTATTGCTAATAATGTTTCGGATTTTGTTTCTTATTTCCGATTGCAAAGCAATCCATGGAGGTTTAAATCCTGAATCCTTGGCAATTTTCACAAAATGGTCGTTTACATTTCCTTTGAATAATTTTCTCGGAAGCGGTTTGCCAAATCCGGGATTGTGTTTCAGAAGGTCATCTCAGTTATAGTCATTAGATATTTTGTCCATCTAATCTACACGATTCGATTTTCATTCATTCGAATAGCTCCCTTACTTAATTCCCTCTTTCCTAAAATATACAGATATTAAAGAAATGAACTTTTTTACAAATTATGAAAATCCTCGGATTCTCGTTTTTATAAAAAGACATCTGTTTGTAATATCAAGGAATATTACTCACAGATGCCTTTTTTTATTTTATACCCCTCTTTTATTGCCCCAAATGAAGGTGTGCAGCTGAGGAAGTACTTTTACATTATTCAATTCGTGATCAACCATAGTCTTGTCAATAAGCCACTCGTATTTATTAAGCAGATTGCTAACCAGCTTTTGATTGTCAGTTGTGATTATATCATCATTTCCTACTGAAAGGAAAAAAGGTATTTCTGGATAGCGATGATGGACCATTTTTGCATATTCGTAATCCTTATCATCAAATACTACAACCTTAAGGCTTACATTATGCTGAAAATTCCTTTCCTTTAAGTTTAGGAATATTTGGTCCAGGATTCCGAAATCGGTAACCATAGTAGAGCTTGGAGGTTTAGGTGAAATAGTTAGTTCATCGATATCGATGAACCAATCCTGCCAGCGGCTTCCCTGTGTTTCCAGGCCAATCTTTATTTCCTTTTCCTTTAACAGGCTAATCAAGCTGCCAAGATTTTTCAATAATGCCGGATTTCCGCCTGATATGGTTACAAAGGAAAAACTATTGCCTCCCAGTCTCTCGAGTTGCTGCCATACCTCTTCTGATGTCATTTGGATTATATCGTCTTTTCCTGTTCCATCCCAAGTAAACGCTGAATCACACCAGGCACATGAATAATCACAGCCTGCAGTACGGATAAACATTGTCTTTTGTCCGATCACCATCCCTTCTCCCTGAATTGTAGGGCCGAATATCTCCATAACCGGAATCTTATTCAATCT
The DNA here is from genome assembly GCF_046237635.1 of Peribacillus sedimenti. Lineage (NCBI taxonomy): Bacteria > Bacillati > Bacillota > Bacilli > Caryophanales > Bacillaceae > Peribacillus > Peribacillus sedimenti. The sequence goes on from NZ_CP143547.1 coordinate 2,637,760, forward strand.
CCATCCACTCCCGTTTTGCCTCTGCATAGCTTGTAGGGGTTTCGTACAGACGGACAAATTCAACTCGTGCTCCATCATATTGATTCTCTCTAGCTTTTAATGCTTCAGACATTTTTTCATAAATCCATACCACCATATTTTCTGCGGTAGTATTCATTGAAGGAAGCGTTTCATTTAAATACCTATGATCGAGGAATATTTCTATGTCCTGCTTCCAAATCTCTTTGATATCGCCGAAATCTATCATCAATCCTCTTTGATCAACAAAACCGCTGATTCCAAAGATGACTTTATATGTGTGGCCATGAAGATTTTTACATTTTCCATCATAGCAATGCAAATGATGGGCAGCATCAAATGAAAACTCCTTGCTTACCAATACCCTTTTATGATGGTATTTCAATTGTTCTGGCTTGATATCCTCATTTAGCTTTTGGAGTTTATCCACTATTCTGAATCCGTACATAATATCAAAACTCCTTCCTTGTCTGCAAATATTCTTCCAGTCCCTTTTGACGCAGCTTGCATGCTGGACATTCTCCACATCCATCTGCAATGATTCCGTTATAGCAAGTGAGCGTTTTTTCACGTACAAAATCAAACGCTCCAAGCTGGTCTGCCATCTGCCAGGTTTCCGCTTTATTAAGCCACATCAATGGAGTGTGGATCACAAATGGGTAATCCATGGACAAATTCAGGGTTACATTCAATGATTTGATAAATGAGTCCCGGCAATCAGGGTATCCGCTAAAATCTGTTTCACAAACACCTGTGATGATATGCTTTGCATTGATTTGCCGTGCGAGAACCCCGGCAAATGATAAGAACAGCAAATTTCTTCCGGGAACAAATGTGGAAGGAAGTTCCCCTTCCTCTCCGTCCCTTACCTCGATTTCATCTCTCGTTAAAGCATTCGGGGCAAGCTGATTCAACAAAGACATATCTAAAATATGATGCTTAATGCCAAGCTCTTTGGTAATATTTTTAGCGCATTCAATTTCAAGACTATGTCTTTGATTATAATCAAAAGTAACTGCTTCAATATGTTCAAACCTGTCTTTCGCCCAGAACAGACATGTAGTACTATCCTGTCCTCCACTAAACACAACTACAGCACGTTCATTTTTCATTGGTAAATTACTCCTTTACAAACGAAAAAACAGCACACTAAAGAGGTACTGTTTTCCTTAGTTTTTTTGAGAGGGTAGCTAGAACCTCTTTTACAATCCGTTATTCAGCTATTATTACAATGTATTATTCTATCATAATTTTAGACCTAATATATACTTTTTTCTTACTAAATCTGTATTGAAATCCATATCTACATTCTTGAATAACTGATTTCTGTTATTGCTCAGGACCTTTAATCTGTAATGCTGGCCGGTTATTAACCGCTGGTATTTTGAGGCGTTTCACCCTGCATGTGACAATCCCGGATTTTCAAAGTGATCCTAGCCACAGCCTTACAGTCCATTTGCCTTGATATAATTAGGTCAATAAAAATAATCCTAAACTTTTTTAAATGATGATATTTTAACCGATATTATACGTCTAATAGATAAGTAAGGTTTGGAGGTGTATGAAAATGGACAAAAAAAGGCTGATACACCAATGGTACGAAACATATCATCAGGATACATATAATTTTTTAGTTTACTATATCGGTTCCAGGGATGTTGAGGATTTGGTCCAGGAGGTGTTCATAAAGGCTTTTCAGAAACTGGAGAAATATGAAAGCCGTTCTGAACCTAAAACTTGGCTGCTTGCAATTTCAAGAAATGTCGCTATTGATTTTTTCAGGAAAAACAAAGCACATTACTTTTTGCCAGAAAGTTTTTTGTACCATATGAGTTCCAGGGATAAAAATCCTCAGGAACTCCTTTTAGAAGATGAAACAAAGAATGAATTATATCGACTGATAAATCAATTAAAACCAACGTACCGGGATATAATCATCCTTCGAGGGATCATGGAACTCACGCCGGATGAGGTCGCTTCGGTAGTAAATTGGAGTAAAACCCGGGTGAATCTCACATTTCACCGTGCGATAGGAGCGCTAAAGAAGAGTTCACTAATAAACATGGGAGGGAATCATAATGAACCGGTTAGTGAAAGAGAATCTATTAAACCAATTGAATAACTTTCCTCAGCATTCCATGTCACATGTAAAAGAAGTAGAAATTGCCAAGAACCTAGAAAACTATTTATCTACAGCAGAACGTACACCGAATGTATGGAAAAATGTTAAGAGAGTTTTTCATCCCGTGTTAAGTATTGCCCTGTTTTTATTATTCACAGGTGGACTTTCCTACTATACATTGCAAACGGCTGATATTGCTGAAAAACCGAAAACAGGGACAACTCCTGCCATATTCAATGGAAATTACTTTGGAACTAATTATAAATTTACGATCACCGGTCTAGATGATATGAAATTAAAGCAGCTGGAAAACGGCTGGATAGAGTTTTTTTATAACCAAAAACATGTTGGCGGCATTCAAGTATTAAACTCGGAACAAATGGAAAATGACATTAACAAACAGAATATTTTCAGCAATGATGTCTTAAATGGATACCAATACCCGGGGAGACGGACAGTGGATCACCAAAAAAGAATGAATGTTACTCAAATTGTAAGTTATTATTTTTTTTCCGCCAAAACAAACCTTAATTATAAAGTATACTTCTATACACCTGATTTAAATGAAAACAATGCAGACAAAATAGCCAGGAGCTTCAGGATTAAATAATATCCGGGCCTAAGAAGAATCACACTGTTGAAACGCGAGGGATAATCTTGCTTGTCTACATTCTATTGATATAGGCCATATCTGTGTCAATGGATTTCCGTTTCAGGCGCTTCTCTTTCCGTGTGGCAGGGATGAGCCAATCGGTGTCACGCGTTTGTTACGAAGATTGACAGACTTTCAACTTATGATGAACGATACCAATCGTTTAAAACCCTGAGGGAGATAAAGCATCGTAGGTGGAGGCATATCTTATTTTCGCTGCTATTAATTTAAAGAAATTGGTCCATGGGACATCAAGTGAACCAGTAACGGTCTAAAAATCAAAGCCAGAAGGCTTGAATCCCTTGCCCTTATTGTTAAAAAGACAAGCGTGAATGACAAAGAGGCTCGGTATGTCTTCAATGCGAGCCCCTTTTGTCCACAATCCGAGCCCCCCATTTTATCACTAAGAGGGCTTGCTTCCCTAATGACCGTTTTCTTACTTTTATCTTAATATGGATCCGCTTCGTGGCCCATATTCTTGGAATCCCTGGTGGCCTTGTCTGCTTGAGCTGAACTAGTGTGTTCTGCCCTGGTTTCTTCTCTAGCTTTTGCGAGCCCTTCAGCAACACGCCGGCCATAATCAGGGTCAGCCTTTGTAAAGTTATCAATCATCTGTTCCTGGATATGGACTTTACAAACTTTCAAGGCGTCTACAAGATTGCTGACCAGCTCATCTTTTTCCCAATCCTCAAAGTTTCGGTATGTCTCTCCAGCCTGTCCAAAATTATTAGTCCGCTCTATGCTTTCACGTACCAAATTTGCATTATAATGCGGTTCATGGACTTTTCCAACCTGCTCAGCTTCTTTCAGACCACCAAGAGTAGAAGGCTCATAATCTACATGCGGGTTCTGGTCCGGAGCCCTATCCACTCGGTATAGCATTTTTCCGCCCCACAGGTTTGTGGCAAACCTTTTCTTTGGCGCATTGATCGGGATCTGCTGATAATTTGTCCCTACACGATACCTTTGCGTGTCGGAGTAAGAAAACGTCCGGCCCTGGAGCAGTTTGTCATCAGAAAAGTCTAATCCATCCACAAGCACACCAGTACCAAAAGCGGCCTGTTCCACTTCTGCGTGATAATTTTCCGGATTTTTATTCAGTACCATTTTCCCGACCGGCAAGAACGGAAACTTATCTGTTGGCCAGAGCTTTGTTGGATCAAGGGGGTCAAAATTAAGTTCTGGATGCTCTTCGTCGCTCATGACCTGTACAAACAGCTCCCACTCTGGATAATCACCCCGTTCTATTGCTTCGTATAAATCCTGCGTGGCATGGTTTGTCGTTTTGGACTGTATTTGCTCTGCTTCTTTTTGAGTAAGGTTTTTAATTGGATGTTTTAAAGGCTCCCAATGATATTTTACAAGGACAGCTTCGCCTTCTTTGTTCACCCATTTATATGTATTTACTCCAGATCCTTGCATCTGCCTATAATTTGCTGGGATGCCCCAAGGTGAAAATACAAAGGTGATCATATGCGTTGCCTCGGGAGATTGTGATACAAAATCGAACATTCTTTCCGGGTCTGGCAGCATTGATACAGGATCCGGCTTAAATGCATGAATCATATCCGGAAACTTGATTGGATCCCTTATAAAAAAAATCTTAAGGTTGTTTCCGACTAGATCCCAGTTTCCATCCTCGGTGTAAAATTTAACGGCAAATCCCCTTGGGTCCCTTGCTGTTTCCGATGACTCCCTTGCACCAATTACGGTAGAGAATCTAACAAACACTGGTGTCTGCTTCCCGGCACCTTCAAATACTTTTGCACGGGTATACTTTGATACAGGTTCATCGCCTACTTTTCCATAGGTTTCAAAATAGCCATGGGCCCCGGCTCCGCGTGCATGCACAACACGTTCAGGGATTCGCTCGCGGTCAAAATGAGTGATTTTCTCTAGGAAATCATAATTCTCTAATGTAATGGGCCCTCTGTTCCCAACAGTCCTTACATTTTGATTATCAGTCACAGGATGTCCTTGCCGGTTTGTCAGCGTATCTTGATTTTCTCCGGTACCCAATCGTTCATCAGCCGGACTTCCCATTCCTTCGACATTAGTCCCGTAATTGCCTTCGTTTTCCTTGCCATGTTCCATATATGGGATCCTCCCTCTCTGTTGGATTTTTACATTGTTCCTTGCAGCCCATTAATACTGTTGTAGTACTAAGAACCTGCCTTGCTACCTCATATATTATGGAGTAAGTCCACACAAATTATTCCAACCCACTTTAAATTTTCCAATAAGATGTTTTCAAATTGGATTAATTTACTCTGCAACTATCTTTAAATTAATCAGAAAGAGGCCGTTAATTCTGCATGAAATAAGCAGCCAAGATTGGCTGCTTCATTTTGTTTCTCACGGAATTTAATTGTCGTTACCATAATCAGTTTTAATGCGGTTTTCATTTGGGTTGTCTCCCATGTCTTCATAGAAATCCAGGTTGTTTGTACTATTTGCGGTTTCTGCAGCAAATTCTTCCCCTTGTTTCCTTTCAGCTTTCGTTTTACCAACGACTTCTCTGCTATTATTGTTCATCTGATTAAACCTCCTATAAAAGTTATTCATATCTTACATAGCCTAAAATATCTTATATAAACTTCGTTTGACCTGAGTGTTTACATGAAAGTAATCAGGTAATGGCCTTTCAGCTGTTTACATGAAAGTAATCAGGTTATGGCCTTTCAGCTGTTTACATGAACTTCATCCATTATGCGATCACAATTAGTTCTATTTCTTAAGTGAGTACTTGGCAGGAGCAGAATCTTATTGAGATAGAGAGAAAGCTATTGATGCAGAAACAAAAATAATTGCCCATGTTAAAACAAAAAGAAAAAACGATCCTTTTTCGAGAATCGTTATCTTTTAATTTAGGATTTTCACTTTTATGAATTTTCGGCCGCCCGAACCTGGACCTCTATTGTTCCGGCATTCTTATCAACAATTGTTTTTATAATAACCGGATAATTTTTAGTATTTACAAACTTAAAATCTTTGCCTCCATATGACACGGTTGCATCCCTTTTCTCAGAGACATAGCCTACATGCTTGGAATGGTGATGCAATTCTATGATTCCGAGACCTGCTTTATCGATTGCATTATAAAGAGTGCTGGAGGTCTGGCAGATACCGCCGCCTATTCCATCCACAAGCTCTTTATTCACAATTTCCATCGCTTTCTGATATCCTCTTTCTTCCGTTCTTTCACCCACTATAAGATTATAATAGAACCGGTCTCCAGGCCCGAGCACAACATTATTGATGGCCTGAGATGAAAGCTGTATATTGGTAACCCGTCCAGTTACAGAAGGGTCGAATTTTGTGACATAGCTTGCCAATAATACTTTATCGATATTCCTCGTACTGGATGATGTTACATTCGGTTTCGTTATATCGAGAGGAATAGATAATGTCATTTTAAATGCACTTGGGTTGATAAGTTCACTCACAAGCGCCTTCTTATCCAACACAATGCGCGGCTTTCCAGGAACCAATTGACCATCCGGGCCTAATTTAGCCGGAACCATCGCCTGGTCATACTTTTCTTCCAGACTCTCAGCAATTGCTTCCGCGTTATCCCTATTACTGATGGAACTAGCTTTTAATCTTTGAATTTCTTTCCCGTTACTTGGATCTATTAAAATAACATCCGGATTTGATGGCGTTTTAGCTGATAGAACAATGCTACTATCAGCATGGTTTGCAACAGGTACATTTTCACTGCTAGATTGAATTGCTGAATAATTTGAACCCCATAAAACTAACCCACTTACAACAATTGCTGACGATGTCAAAAGTAGCCCTTTTCTCAATTGTCCCCACCCGCTATTTCAGAAATTTTCTCATCGCTGGAATAATATCTATCTATTTGATTACTACAATAGAAGCATCCAAGATTTATATTCGATTCCAAATAAGTATATTCGTACTATACCTTACCAGTACCTGCAATTTCTAGTAATTTTCGTATGACAAATTATTACCAATTCTGAATAGTTCTTTGGACCCTTGCTTCCCATCTAAGACATTAGAAAACGCGTTAGAGAGCATCACAAATAAGTTTTATTTTTTTGCAGACTCTAAAATTTTTGCTGAAGAAAAAATCGTTTCTCTAGATTTAGCGAAAATGAACATGTTTTGTCAGATGCAAGGATTCCTGGTGATAAACGGGGAATTAATTCAGGTAGGAGGTGATAGAATGAATACAAGCGCCGTGGCACGATTATTGGGTGTTTCTACTAGTACCATTCAGCGGTGGGTCAAGCAGCACAATATACATGTGGATCGCAATGATCATGGCCATTACTTATTCAACGAAGAAACCGTCCGACAGTTGAAGAATATTCAAAATCACACAGGCAGCCACACGGTATACCCGGAAATATCATCGGCTCTTGAACCAATATACTCTCTAAATATAGAAGAAGTCATGTTTAAACTGGAGAACTTAGAAAAAGCTCTGGATGAAAAAGCCGATTCGGTTGTTTCCTACCAGCTGCTGCAGCATCGAAAGGAAATCGAAGAAATGCAAAAACAAATAGATTCGCTAGAAGCACGGATTAACAAGCTTGAAGCTGAAAAAGATCAATCGGACCCATCGGAAAACATATTATTGTCTAATCAAAACACGCAAAGGCGGAAGAAACATAATAAATTTATGAACATGTTCTTTGGTATTTAAAGCACAGCGAGGTATAAGGGCTGTGCTGTCTTGTCATTGATCCCATACTGCCATCAGAACCTTATTGACAATGAAGATTAACCCTAAAAACAGTGCGAAACTATTGTTTGATAACACTATCAGAAAAATAATCGGCAGCCCAAAGAAAATTAATTCCAGCAAGAAATGGGGAACTGGATTTAGTTGAATCAAGGCATGAGGTGCTCCCAAAACTCCCCATACTGTGGCAAAAAAAAGCGGAATGCCAATAGCTAAAAGCCATCTTAAAAACCCTGTATTCCCGAGAGAATATCCCCAATAACCTGATATGATGAGAACCACGAGTTCGCTAATGAATCTAAGGAATATGTTTGCCATTTGAACAAAAAAAAGAACTGACATGCGTAAATCTCCCTTTCCTTACTTTGTTTTCAAAGACTTCATTCCTGACAAGAATGTGTTTACTGTAAGAGAAATGCTTTTATCTATATCCAATGGCATTCCAAACCCGCCTGCCATTTCAATAGCAGCAAAGCCATGCAGGATGCTCCGCAATCCCCTTACCATATGCAATATGTGTTCTCTCTCAAATCCGTAAATGTCTAAAACCTTAATAACAAGCTGGACAATGGCGTTCTGTGCATCATGAAGTTCCGGGTCATTCTTATCGGCAGCCCGATTTGAAGCATCATAGAGTCCGGGGTTCATACGGGCAAAATCGACGTATGCCCTGCTTACGGAATAGACCGCTTCATCCCCGGAAAGACCAATGGCTGAGCGCAGCATCGAATTGTATAGCTTTTTTAGCCCATAAATGGCAAGTTTTTGCCGCAGATCCTGCAGACCATTCACATGATTATATAACGAAGGTGTTTTTATATTTAGTTCCTTTGCAAGAGTACCCATAGAGATATGTTCCAGTCCCTCCTGATTTAGCAGGTGGGCAGCAGTTTCAAGTATGGTGTCTAACTGTAATCCTATTCTTGGTGACAACTTTTTTCCTCCTTTGTCAGGCTAATTGAAGCTTCTGTTCACTTTGTTTTATGGCAAACGAAATGTGTTGAGATGGATTTACAAGCATATTTCCGTGTCCTGTTGCCAGTAAGGATGGTGTGTATCCAAGTATTTTTTTTGCACTTTGAAGTGCCACTATTTTATTCCAGGTTGCCATGGCAGGAAATGGAAACAAGGGCCTCATTGTCCCTGAAACTGCGATTCCCCCTCTTGTCTGGAATGCATCTCCGGCAATCAAGCTTCCGTTCCTGGTATCAAATAAGGATATGGAACCCGGTGTATGTCCAGGTGTATAAATTACCTCAAGGAATCCAATTCGATCACCTTCGGCCAGTAATGTATCAGGTCTTGTTGTGATTCCTTTAGGAATTCCGCCCCTGATTGGGGTATTGGGTTCACCGGGTAATAATTCCGTTTTCCCGTCCAGTAAAAGTGCATCCCTATGTGAAAGGCTAACTTCTGCACCTGGATGACTGGCTTTTATAAAGTCCAAAGCACCGATATGGTCTTGATGTGCGTGAGTAAGCACAATATGTTTCAATGGTTTTCCTATTCGATTTACTGTTTCCAATATTTTTTTGGCGCTAAAAGGCAAAGCAGCATCCACTAATGTCAATCCATTTTCCTCTTCTACAAGATAACAGTTAACCGGGAATAAATTCGTCAAAAACGAGAGTTGGTACACAGTTCCTTTTTTTAATACACGCATCACAAACCAAGCTCCTTTCATTTGGTAACTATTGTAATTAATATATTAACTAATCATATTAGTTTTAGCAACAAGAAATGTAAATTTTTACAAAGGACCCTTTCAAGGAGAGGGACCTTCAAAACTACATTTCATGTCTTGCGCCATTTGCAGCCGAATTAATCTGGCCCGTTTATATATGCAAATCCTATAGAGAAAAATCTCATAAAAAACTGCATAAAGATTCTTCATTTAGGCGATGAAAGACAAAGGTGAGTGAAGAATCAGTTTCTAAATAATTTATATAGAATTTTCTTATATACCAGTGCTATTTGTATTAAGCCCCTGTAAACCATAAAAATTCCCCTAACCCTTTCAAATTTTTTCGATTCTGGCAGTACTATAGCCATTTTTAGTGTCTTAACATTTTTTGCGGACAAGTAGGTATGAGCCGAAGCGGATCTCCAAACAATGAATAAAATATTTCATCGGGACAAGATTGGATAGCCATTTGGAGATATAACTATTGTGAAAGGAGTATTCATTTGGAAGTAGGTCCAATTAATGCGTTAAATGGATTTCCCACTTGGTATAAAGATGAGAATGGATTACGATTGCAATTAAACGTAAACCCTAATGACCCATTTTCAGGTATTACACCAGCTGATTTACCTAATCCGGCACAGCCTGTTTCTTTTCCAGCGAATTTTCCGAGTGAGGGATTTTATCTTTTGGGTGAAGCCGAAATGGAAACCGGATCTGGCGGGAGGGCGAGGCTGGTTTTAGCATTAGAGGCTGCGTTTATTAGTGAGATACCTAGAGATAGTGATCAAATTGTATTTGGGCGCGTTCGCATCCGTGTTGACGGTTTACAGCCAAACACCAAGTATACAGTCACACACCCTTATGGTGTTGAGACTTTCATTGCTGACCCAGATAGAAGAGGTTTTGGAGAAATAAATTTTACTGAAGATATTGGAGGATTATGCGGGGCGAATTTTGAACTGGCATTGACCAGCCGTATTCACCCATTTTTACGATGGGATCCTACCGTGGCACCAGCAGCTCCGGAAGGATATCTTGGCGACCCCAATGTACTGCATCCTGTCATAGGAAGTCCGTTAGTTGATCGTTTTGGTCAACCTCAAAATATATTTAGGATCGAGGGGCCCGGTATAGGAATTGGGTCACCAGATCGTTCAACTTCACCAGGCATTAATCCAAACAACTGTATTGAAACCAGAAATTTTTCAATTTTAGGCAGAATTTCTACTGTCTCTGGTGTAGATGTTTCCAGAACAACCTATACGCAAAGCGAAAATTCTGGAGGGTTTATTGATGTATTTGCTAAGTCCGATGATACTCCACAACAAATAGAGGTGTCGGGCTCAGGTATTGTCCCAACTTTTCTAAAAGGTGAAAATGGACTTTATTTTGCTCATATTTCGTACACAGGTGAAATACCACCTAGTGTAGTAACGGTCAGAAATATAACTGATGGTCCGGAAAGTATAAAAGGAGCAGTCCCAGTTGACTTTATAACAGCTACTGCTATTTATGACAATGTCACACAATTGTTAAAAGTCGAAGCATCATCAAGTGATTCGATCAATCCAATCAATCTTAGCATAAGAGACTTTGGATTGGGAGATTTACCTATTCCTGCTGATGGTGTGCTGTTATTAAATCTTACTAACGTTCCAGCAAATGTTCATATTCAGTCAACTGCCGGCGGCCATAAAATCATCCCTGTAATTGTTACAGGAGGAATATGAACAAACTTTTTTTGAACTTCAGATTTAACACCACCTTAAATTTAAAAATCTATCTGGCAGCATTTATTTAAGCACCCATACGCCAGTGTATTGAAAAGAACCTGGAAAAATCCAGGTTCTGATCTACAAGTATTTTGGTGCTTCTGCCAGAGAATGGGCATCATCTTCTCTTTTGTGAGCGAAATCAGTACCTAACAGTGACTGTTCTTGATATGTTGTTACACTGGATAAATCATCATCCTGTGTTTTCGCTCCGCCATCTTGCTGCGATGTCGACGTTCTCTGGGTTTCGTTCTCTAGGGTCTGAGTTGTTTCAGAATCGACCAAAGATATGAGCATGTTCTTTGCCTTATTCCTTGACTCTTTATTTCTGAACAAATAAGCAGCAATCGCTACCAAAAAAGTACCCAGTATGGCATTCCGTGAGCCCATAGCTATCCTCCTTCCGCAAATGACTTTCTTGTATTTAATACCCAGTGAATTACACCCTAAACGGCTGATCTTTCCATAGATGCATAAGGAAGCAGTGCTTATCGTAAGTACTCTAACTTAATACAAATTTGCATTTTTTCCCTCCATTAGTTATGATCCCAGCAGATTAAGACACGCACTGGTCAATTCCACTATCCAATACATATCGACTATTAAAGGGCCTGTATAAAACCGTTATACTTTTTTTGTGATTCTTAACCAACATATATTCTCATCTGATGCTACTTGCTCAAATCCTTTGGTCTAAAACGCCATTATCCCCTCACTATTACTTGCAGCAAGAGATTTTAGCATGATACCCTGCTTGAGCAGGACAAAAAGCCGTCGGTTTTGTATATACTTCACTCCTGAAAATGAGTATATTTTTATTAATCTTATGACATAGGGGCGGAAGCATTTATTTAGTACCTTATCTATTTAAATAATCTCATTTTTACTTTCACTTGTTTTTCTGTAAAATGGGATTATTAGCATTGTAGGAGGATCCCGTATGTTTACCACAATCCCGCCAAAGGGTGATTTTATTCAATTTAATGATGAAAATGAACTTTTCCAAAAAACAAAGGATTGGGGCCTCGTATCTGCCTCAGCCAAAACCCCGAAGCATGAATTTGCCTTTAAGCGTGGTGCCACAGCCTATACTGTCGCAATAAAGGGGTATGAGCTTAATGGGGATCATGAAACCGCCGTGATTTCTTTTTCAAATGATGCTCTTCATTGCATTCATCCTTCATACTTAAAGGAAATGCAGAGCCCATCTTTCGGAAAGGAATCCATGATAATGGAAGCTGAACCAGCTCCGGACAATGAACTGCCTGAAGAAGGAAATGTTCCCGAAACAAAGATTTTAACTACACAGCGGAATGAAAAGGAAACAAAAAAGAAAACTGCTAAACCCAAGATTGATTTGCCTTCCGAAAAAGTTTCTTTTCAAGCAACGGTTAAAGAATTTACAACCAAATACAATCCTTTTAATGAAACCGAAGATGAAATTATGGTATTGGAACACGTAAAGATAGTAGGAGACCAGCAGGTTGATGTTGGAGAGGCCTGGTGCGGGTATAGTAATACACTAAAGAAAGCTGAGCTTGAAGTTGGTCAGGCAATTAAGTTTGATGCGAAAATAGTAGACCGCAAGCTAAACAAAGATATTAGATACAAGATTAACAATCCATCTAAGCTGACAAAAATTACAGAGTAAAAAAGGGCTAGTCAGCCCTTTTTTATTACTGTCTTTGAAGATCCCAATTATATCGGTAAACATCTTCGTCAGAATAGAGCTGGAAGCCGTGTGAATATTTTAAAATCATGGGCAGCACTATCAAATTAGCTTTTGACTTTCCAATGAAACTGAAACCCGTAGTATCCCCTCAATGTCTATTATTTAATCGTCAGCGGCTTTTTAGGCTGTGATCTGCATATATGGAACAGCCTCCTATATAGCTGTCTTCCATTCTTACCCTTCATTCTCACCATATTCATATTTCCTTATTTCCTCCAGAGCTGCGGGTTTGATTATGATCTCCACATTTTACAATAAAACATCTTATTTATATTTGTTTATCGTTTTTACCCGTACCTCAACCGCAGGCAAGGAATGTTACGCTAAGAAAACCAGGGATTAGCCTCTACCGTTCTCCCTTTTCTCCCTAGGGTAGGTTGTGCCTGGGCCATTGAATTCAGGATGGCTTCCTCTACAGATTCAGCGGCTGCGGCAAACAAATCATTCATTAAGGGATGGTCATCCCTTATCTGTTTCCTTGTTTCAAGGGCTCCGTCGGTGAAATGAGATATTTTATGGGCTGTTGAAAATGCAATGACAATATCTCCGCTTCCATTGCTAAAATGGCTTCCGGTCCTGCCAAGTCCAATCCCGCCCCGCTTGGCGACCCGTGAAAGCTGCCTGTGGCTTAAAGGTGCATCAGTGGCAAGGACAATAATAATGGATCCATCGGTTGGTTGTTTAATGTGCGGAGTTTCTTTCGGCCCTGTGCGGATATACTTGTCTGCTTGAAAATCCTCCTTTTTACCGAAATTACTTAAAACCAGACAGCCTACCGTATAGGTTTGCCTTTCCGACGAAATGGTTCGGGATGAAGATCCAATTCCTCCTTTATATCCAAAGCAAATCATACCCTTGCCTGCGCCGACTGCTCCTTCTTCTGCATTTGATGAAGAGGCATTGCGGATCGCTTCGATTGCATGTTCTGATTTAATCGGGAAAAGCCGTATTGAATTTAAGTAGCTATCATTGCACTCTCCGACCACAACGTTTATTGTTCCAGTGGATTCACCGATTTCCAGATTTTTTTCAAGCATGTATTCCAACGTCCCCTGCGTAACTGCTGGTACTGCAAAAGTGTTTGTCAGCATAATTGGAGATTCAAGCAATCCAAGTTCATTTATTTGGACCAGCCCGGCAGTTTTTCCAAAACCATTGATCACATAGCTGGCAGCAGCAACCTTATTCTTAAAAAGATTGTCACCGTGCGGGAGGATGGCTGTTATTCCAGTTGCCGCATATTCCGCTGACTGTTTATCCAGAGCATAATCAAGAGTGACATGCCCTACCATGATCCCTTCTATATCGGTGATGCAATTTTTTCTTCCTGTCTCTAAATTCCCCACAACAATCCCTTGCTCCCTAACCTTCATAAAAACCTCCTTAAAATCATCAGACGGCATTCGTACAAATAAATAGGGTGGAACCCCTACCCTTCTTAACCTGTTTAAATAGTATGAAATATAAATGTCCTGGTCCTTGGTTTATATTCTATGAAAATCCAGTGCAGCTTTAGCCTGGGCAATTACTTTCCCAGTGAGTTGTGCAGGCTGAATAATTTTTATTTTATTTGCAAAACCCAGAATAAACTCAACTGCTTCCTTTTCAGATTGAAAGGTAAGTGTCGCAGGTACCCATGTATCTTGATTTAAAACTTGATCTGCCCTAAATTGAACGAATTTGCCACTGAAACTGATCCGTCTATATGCCGCAGCCTCGATTTCTACGTCTACTTTGAAAACCGGCAGACTTTTAATGAAGTCTTTCTTGGAATTCCTCCAGTATTCTGCTAAATTGAATTGTTCGGGCCATTCGAATGACTCTTCCATTAATTCTGCAGATAAAATACGAGAAACTCTATAGTTCCGAATCTCTCCATCCCTAAGGGCAATAAGATACCATTTATTGCTTTGTGCGACCAATCCCAAGGGAGAGATAACACGCGACCGAGATGTACCATCGGTGCTTTCGTATAGAATACTTAATCGCCTGTTTTGAAAAAGGGCCATTTGCACAAACTGAAACGATTCAGCTTTTTCTTTCGATTGCCTCCACGTGCTTGAATCAATATAAACCCTTTCCCATAATTTCTGGGCTTCCTGCTGATAGGAACTGGGAAGAGCAGCCAACAATTTATTTCTGGTGTCCAGTGTTTCGTTTATATGTATACCAAGATCTTTAAGATGTTCTGCAGGCGGCGAAATAAATAGCGACTTTATTTCATCCAACTTCATTCCGCTCAACCGGCTCCTAAAATTATCTAACAGCCTCCAGCCTCCCTCTTTCCCTCTTTCCGACATGACAGGAATACCTAAGGCACTTAATGCCTCCATATCTCTGCTGATTGTCCTATCTGTGACCTCGAGACTTTCTGCAAGTTCCCGTGATGTCATCTTTCCGTTGTTCTGCAGCAAAATCATTATATTCATTAAGCGATCCGCTCTCATTCGAGTCCCCTCTTCCCATTTATTTTAAATAAGACAATGGGTGTCATATATAGAGTATAAACTACTTGTAACTGTATAAAAAGGAGTTGTATTTTATGAAAAAATTACAAGGAAAAGTTGCGGTAGTAGCCGGGGCGACCAGGGGTGCTGGACGAGGAATAGCCGCCATGCTTGGTGAAGCAGGTGCTATTGTTTACGTTACTGGCAGGAGTGTTAAGGGGCAATTGTCGTCAATGGGAAGGCCCGAAACAATTGAGGATACAGCCGAATTGGTAACTAAACGTGGCGGCATCGGTATTCCTGTAAGAGTTGACCATACCGTTGAAGAAGATGTAATTTCCTTATTCAATAGGATTGAACAAGAACAGAGTGGCAGGTTGGATATCCTGGTAAATGATATTTGGGGCGGCGATCCATTAACAGAGTGGAATGTGCCCTTTTGGAAGCATAACCTTCGAAATGGCTTGAAAATGCAAAAGCAGGCTGTTCATTCCCATATGTTAACAAGTTATTATGGTGTCCCTCTTATGGTGAAAAATAAAAAGGGTCTGGTAGTCGAAATAACAGACGGCCATAATTACGACTATAGGGGTAATTTGTATTACAGTCTTGCCAAGATATCTGCAATACATTTGGCTCAGTCAATGGCAAAGGACCTTCTGGAATATAATGTTACTTCGCTTGCAGTAACTCCCGGTTTTTTGCGGTCGGAGGCCATGCTTGAATTATTCGGTGTAACAGAGGAAAATTGGCGCGATGGAACAAAAACAGATCCACACTTCATTGCTTCAGAAACACCCTTTTTTGTAGGAAGAGCGGTTGCTGCGTTGGCGGCTGATCCACTTATATATAAAAAGACTGGCAAAGCGCTCAGTTCCTGGGAGCTTGCTAAAGAATACGATTTTTACGATATCGATGGGTCACAACCTGATTGGGGGAGCTACTATCGAGAAAATATCTTAGAGCTAAATTAAGTATGAAACAATAGAGATCTGTATTGATTTATCAGCAAGGTAACCTGAAATTGACACCATTAAAGCAGCGGATGATTGAAATTCGATTCCGCTGCTTTTCGATTGGAAAAGATGACGATTACAATCGGCTTAACGGAACACTGGTGTATTTTAACTTACTTTTCAATATGAAAAAGCATAGCAACTATCGAAACGCCTGCTGTGCTATGCTTGAATTTATGGTTTTTAATAGCCGTAAACTAAGAGAACGCCCTGGTAATGAAGTGCAGCATTGTTGCGTTCACAATCTTGATTTATTGTTACTTATTGGATAGAACGTTCGAAAACCATTTAAAGATAGGGTGTCTTTTTTTATCAACAATTCTGATTTCATCAATAATAATTTTTTCCTGATTGTCGCCAATCCATTTGTTTAAGGCTTGCTTATCTTTACAATGGGTTAGGTAAGTTTCTCCACCTTTACCTACGGCATTTACTACATATCTGCATGATGAGTTCCCCATAACTTAGCCCACCCTTATATATTGTGATGTAACAAAACACATTATATCAAGTTTGCTTAAGAAATCCACCCTTTTTATGTAAAATTTATGCTCAGGGGACTTGGTTTAAAAATTTAGTGGATTTTGCCTTATTATAGAAGGTTTACGAATGGGAAATTTCTATTCTCTAACTCATATCATATGCTTCAGCTCTGGGCACTCTACTAACCATTATGTCCTATGAGTTTTAACTACACTCCCCCTTCAAATATTCACCATTATCCTGGTTTGTTTCCTGGATTAATGAACGAAAAAACAAGACCCGCCAAACTTCCCTGTCTTTTATTTCGAAATCAATTCCCGGTTTTCCCTTACCGGCTTTACTGTTGTTGCATGCATGGTAAATAGCGGAAAGTAGATTGAAAAAACTTTTTTTAGGGAATTAGTATGACATGTTACTAGTATAAATAGAAAAGGATTGGGGAAAATTGCAATGAAAAACAGAAGAAATATAGCAGCTTTGTTTATTTTGGCCTTTACCATGTTCTTATTAGGCGGTTTGACCAGTACAAAAGGAATTGTACTGGAAGAAGTAAAAAAAGATATCGGCCTTGATTTAAATGAGTTTGGGCTGGTGGTGTTCATATTTCAGTGGGGATTTACAATTGCCGGAGTTATAACTGGATACCTTGTAGATAAAAAAGGCCTGAAGCTAATGATTATTGCAGGAACGCTTGTGATGGCTGCAGGCCTGGTTGGAACTGGCCTGGCACAAACGATTGTATTCTTTTTAGGATTTTACCTAGTCGTTGGATTTGGTCTAGGTGCCATGACTGTCGCGTCTAACGCAATCGTTCCAGCAGCCTTTCCAAAAAGGCAGGGAATGATGTTTAACCTGACCATGGGCGTCTACGGGGTTGGGATGTTTACTACCCCTTTATTATTAAGATGGATGTTTGATGCAGATATCTCCTGGAGGACTTTTTATTTAGGGATCACGGCATTACTAATAGCATTCATTATCTATATTTTCTCAATAGAAGTTCCAAAGGGAAAAGCAGAACGGGCTAGTTTTTCAGCTTTTAAAGTAATGCTCAGGAATTCACAATTCGTTTTTGTCATGTTATTCCTTGTATTTTACGTGGCCACTGAGGTTTCATTCCTTAACTTCTTTCCAAGCTATTTAAAAACACTTCAGCTAGATCATGCGACTACCGGGGAGAAGGAAAAGTTAGTCGCCAACATCCTTTCTGCTTTCTCTATATTCTTTACAGTTGGACGCTTAGCAGGCGGCTGGTTGACTGAGAAAATTGGCGAAAAGAAAATGCTTGTTTCCTTTTCACTTCTGGCTGTTATTATAGTAGCAATAAGCAAGTTCTTTGCTAATGAGTGGGCATACCTATTCGCTTTGACCGGACTATTTCTGTCGGTGCTATTTCCTACAGCAACAGCCATAGGAACAAAACTCTCTGAAACAGGCGGTTCTGCTCTAGGATTAGTTTATGTTGCTTCTGGTATCGGCGGAGCATTTGCAGGCTGGATTGTAGGTGCTGTTTCTGATAAATTCGGTCCCTCTATCGGTTTTAACTTACCTATCATCTTCCTGATCATTTTATTAATTATTGCATTCTTCATAAAAGATATCCCTGATGAAAAGGCAAGGACGGATGTAGAAAACCGCTGAAATGACATCTGACGCTGCGCCAGCAGCGGGTTGTCAGGATAAATGGTCAAACCCTCCTTTGGGTTTGATCATTTATTATTTACTTTTAAATATACCGGGTTTTTTTTGTGCCCTGCTAAATCATAAGACTTCTAGATTCCAACTTCAAAATCAAAAGGCTTTTAAAGTTACTTTAAATAAAGCCATTATTTAAACTTTACAGATTGGTATCAAATACATAGGCAACAGCCTCCCCACTCACACCATTATAATTAATCCAAAATGTGATAAGACAGATAAAATGTGCAGCGACGAAACCAATAATATTATTATGTTAACTATGATTAAACATTAAGTTATATGATACATTGTATTCTTATACTTGCTTTGACATTTACAATTGTGACCGTTCAACAAAGCCTTTTATTATCCTTTAGGCCAGACGCTGCCAACGGGAGTAACTCCAGCTTAAAAAAACACCCATAGACAGTTTGTCAGGGTGTCGTAATTTGCTATCAGCTTAGGTTTTTATCATCCTGCCTTATTTGTTCTCCAAATTCTGCTGGTTCAGAAACAAGAACATATTTTCCATCAAACACAGCTCGAGCATATTGTTCAAGATGCTTATCGGAATATTGAATTTCTTTCATCTCTTCCATTCCTGAAGATGTACCCGAATCGGAGCCCATCAATAATGCTTTAACGGAATTAAGGAATCTTTCGTTACCCAGCTCCTGGGAACCCACCAATTTTGTATTGACCTTGAGACTTCTTGCCAGTCCTTGAATATTTTCTCCATCCTTCGAGATAATACTTAGTCCTTGCCCGTCATGGCCTTTGAATTTTTCATGTTCTATGGCACTTGCCAACGCATGCTCCGTATCGTAGATTCCCAAAATATGGATTGCCATGCCATATACCTCCTGTCTAAAGAGTTTATGTAACTATTCCCTCAGCAAAAGCTCTGAAAACGTTAAATGGCATCCAGATAGGTTGAAATAATTGTATATATTCGTTCCCTAAGAGCAAGTAACTATGCCTGTCTACCTGCTTGGGCTTTTTAAGTGCATCAAATTGGAAAGCGTTCGAAACTGTTTGTGACCAACAGTGTTACTTTTGACTGGTCTGGACGAGTTCCATAGTTTTTTAAAATAGATATACCAAGGTGGGCAAAATGCTTGAATGATTCCTGCATGCCTTACTGTTCATCTGCCTTCCGGTTTTCTTTTTTAGAAGTCATACCTCCAGACAAAATAAATTTCATTGCATCTTCAGGTTTTACATCTATGATTTCTACTTCCTTCTTAGGAATGAGGAAGGTAAATCCAGCTACCTGGAATGTTTGTTGGATGTATACGGCGACGTATTCTTTTAAAGGGTCATGTAAACTCTGAACATCCTCTGTTGTTATGAATCCCATGCTTTTCATATTAGTGCCGGGAACTGTAATCAAAACAACCTTTGAGAAAGATTTCTTGTCGCCAAGGAATGAATTGATCGTATCTTTGATGACTGTGTAAATGGTTTTTACACCAGGAATTCTTTCAAGTAAGCGGTCAATCACACGGAATATAGTTCCAGTAATAAATCTTGTAGACAGCCAGCCTAAAAGGGTAATAAGGACAATAGTAGCAAGCAAACCTATCCCGGGTATGTAGTCGTCCTTCATATGAGGCTTCAGGATATTGCCCAGTATACTGTCTAAAAACATGAAACTCTTATACACAACATATACAACCAGTATGATTGGGACTATAGTGAGGATTCCGTTGATGAAATTTCGTATGATACTTTTCATAGATTTTTCTCCTAAAACAAATTTCGTAATGTAAACACATTTTCCATTTTACCCGCTCTGAAATAAAAAAGAAAATCTATATTGTTTCACACCCTCTTCCTCTAGCCATATAAGGAAATGGTTTCCTAGTAAGCAAAACAAGGAGCAATTTAGTGAATATAAAAGAAACATAAACTATGGAAAATGACATTAAATATGATTCCTATTTGATTAATTCAACTAACACACCCGTTAGTAAAAGGTCTTTGAGTACTCCTAGAATAATCAAACACTATACGATATTAAGTACTTATGTTATGATTGTGAGAACAATTAAATATTATGTTGGGAACTTAAGACTTCGCTTAGTCACCTCCCCCCATAGTGGAAGGGAGGCTGAGACGATATGTCTTTAGACCATACAAGAACAATGTTAAAAACCTTAGAGCAGTATTCCGACTGTGAGATTTCTTTAACACGTAATGATAATAGTCAACAACCGTTATTGTCTGTTTGCTATAAAAATAATTGCTTAGAAGTAACAAATATCCAGACACTTACAGTTAACACATATGACGATATCGAGTCTACTCTAACAGCTATCGATAGAACAATAAATGATAATTTTAAAAAAACCTCTAATTAATTTGGGGTTTTTTGTTTTCTGTACCCGTTTTTCCCTTAATGCTCAACTAAGGCACCCTTTAGAAATCAACAGAGTCGTTTAACAAAGCCTTGCAATTAAAGTACAGCCTGCACAAGATTACAAAATTGCGCCTGTATAAATCTATGTAAACATATTATGCTTATACAATTCTGATCTGCCATCTTATTATAAATCCCAAGCTTTTTTTAACAAGCGAATGCCTTCTGTTATCTCAGCTTCCGTTAAGCCTCCGTAGCCCAGTAAAATTTCCGGATATCCCGCCGGGGAAGCATTGTCATAATAAATTGAGACTGGATATACCTTGATACCTGCATCTGCTGCCAGCTGAATTAACGCTGATTCCGTTCTTTGGGTATTACGGAGTTGTAAAACGATATGAAGTCCCGATTTCTCCCCCATTACAGTTACATTCTCACCTAACAAATCATTGATAGAAGATAGTAAACAATTTTGCTTCTTTCTATAAAGGGTCCTCATCTTATTTAAATGAGTTTGCCAATGTCCCCCTTCTATGAATTTACAGATAGTATCCTGATGGAGCCGAGAAACCGATTGCTTATATAAGGGAAGCTCCTTTCGATATTTCATTGCTAATTCAATCGGCAATACAATATAGCTCAATCGTATCGAAGGGATTAAAGATTTGGAAAATGTGCCAAGATATATGACCCGTCCGTTTGAATCCATTCCCTGCAAGGATGGTATGGGTTTGCCTTTATATCGAAACTCTCCGTCATAATCATCCTCGATTATGTATCCTCCAGCTTCGTCTGCCCATTTCAATAACTCCGCCCTCCGTGCTAACGGCATTACAATACCAGTTGGAAATTGATGTGAAGGTGTTATAAATACAGCCCTGGCTTTGCTTACCCTCAACTCCTTAATTGAAATGCCATCTGCATCCAGGTCAATCGATGCTAGTTCGATTCCTTGGTTCCTAATGACCGATTTAGTCCTATGGAATCCGGGATTCTCAAAAGCGTATATAATATCCCTGCCTAACAATATACTAAGTAATCCTGTTAACACCTGTGTTCCGGCTCCGATTATGATTTGACCCGGATTGCATCTTACTGCCCGTGAGGCGTAGAGATAAGATGCAATCGCTTCACGTAGATTATATTCTCCCTGAGGGTCGCCCGTTTGAAGCAGCTCTCCCTTATCTTCTTGCAGCGACTGTATCGTTAATTTGCGCCAAACAGGGTATGGAAAATGGATTGTATCAACTTTTCCTGAGTTAAAATCTATTTTTATCTTTTTAATAAGCTCTTCGGGTTTACCCTCCGTAACAGGAGGTATGAATTCCGGATGAAGAATATCTTCCATTTTCGCTACATACAGTCCTTTTCTTATCCTGCTGTCCACATATCCTTCAGCAATCAGCTGCTCATATGCTGCCTGAACAGTATTAACACTGACACCAAGATTTTCTGCAAGCTTCCTTTTTGAAGGAAGCTTCTCTCCAGTCTTTAATGTGGCAGCAATGATCTCCTGTTTTATATATTCATAAATTTGTATAAATAAGGGCTTGTGTAAGCTTTGATCTAGCAAAGGCATGAATTCAAGCATATTTCCGCTCCTTTAATCTGGTACTGTTCATTTTTTAATATCTGATACTTTTAATCATATCAGATTACAGTTACATTATGTCGTAAGGAGGAGTAATAAATGGAAAATAACAAAGAACTGGTCATAAAAGAAATGAAATCTGAGAAGGACTGGCTGAAAGCCTTTCCGGTGATGAAACAGCTGAGGACTCATCTGGACGAACCAGAATATCTAACCCTTGTAAAGGGAGCGGCAGAGGAGAATGGGTATGTGATGTATGCCCTTTTTGAAGAAAACAAAGTAGCTGCCGTTATTGGATTCATGCCGATGACTACTCTATATAATGGTAAATTTATCTGGGTTTGCGACCTTGTTACCGATTATGCGATGCGTTCACTGGGATATGGACAAAAGCTGCTTGAATTTATAGAAGATTGGTCAACAAAAGAAGGATATAAAATAATTTCACTGTCGTCAGGACTACAAAGGCGTGATGCGCACCGGTTTTATGAAAACAAAGTGGATTTTGATAAAGTTAGTTACGTTTTTTTGAAGAGATTATAGTTCATCCAAAAACCGTTCCTATCAAGAAAAAAGACCTTTAGATCAAGGTCTTTTTAGCTTGCTTTATAGTTGCCTGAATAATCTTTGAAGTAAGTACAGCCTGTTCTCCAATTGGGCCCATGGTTCTTCTTCCATCGTCCATAAAACCAATGCTTTCATATAAAGCTCTTGCTGCAGAGTTTTTCATATTTACTGCAAGGACAATTTCATCAGCGGCAGGAAAATGTTTAACTACAAAGTCGTTTAACATAAGCAGCCCTGCTTTTGCATATCCTTTCCCTTGCTCTTTATAATTGATAGAAAAAGCTGTAAGCAATAGTGCATTTATATTCTCTGTATAATTTAAAACTCGTGTTCCGGTATTCAATAGAAAAAAACCGACTGGTGCATCGTCTTTGACAATGATTACAGGATGTCTGTTCCAATCATTTTCTGCCAGACGCAGCATCTTTTTCGGTAGACCCGTAAATTGTTCTTGTTCAGGCGGTAATTCAAAGCGGTTCAAACCGGATAGATATTTTGGATTAAACAGAGAAAGCTTGATATTTTGTATTCCTTTATTTATTATATTTTTCATATTTCCACTGCCTTCATCTTTTGAAATTTTCTCGCACATTAATATAATAATATAATTCGAAATACCGAAATTTTGTTCGAATTGTGCCAACATATTAAAAGAAACAAAATATTCTTATAATTATATTTTGGAGGAATAATTAACGAAATATAAGGCATTTCGTTGGCTAAGAGAATTATAAGATATGTAGGCTAAAATGCATAGTTCTATGGTATACGGTACTCTATACATAAAGTAATAACCTCTTTCCATAATGATATATACCTATTTATAAATTAAAATAGTTGCAAATTATGAGTTTGGAAACTTATAACGAGGAATAGGCTAAAAGGAGGTTTTATACATGACCAGACAAAGGGTATTATACATGGGTAATGAATATGACTTATTACATAGGTATGATTCCGGTTATTGTGAGATTAGAGAAACGCATTCTTACAGAATTGAATTAGTACATACCTCAGATTTACTTTTTCTCACCGATATGTCTGCAGGCTGACTATGTGACAGTGCAGCTGTTTATCTCCGCTCTTTTGCCTTTCCCCTGCTTTTTTATTTCAAAATACATTACATGCTCAATTAAGAGTGTATCGTTAAGAACCACTACTCCTAAAAATTATAAATATGTATTGGTCGGTGAACTGGAATATGATCTTAGGATAGGTGTGCCGGATTTTGACATCATCTTTAGGTAACCTAATTCATCTAAATAGTGATGGGACATATTGGGGAATAGCTGACTCAAGCAGAAATGGAACCGCGATCGGCATCGGTTTAAAGAAAAAACACATTTGAGGTACCAAGGCAGTACCAAAAAAAGGTACTGCTTGTTGTATTTAAGAATTAAGTTATAATTTTAAAAGCATTCTCATTGTTTTAAAAGTACAGCCATCAAAATCTTCTTCAAATTCTTAAAAATGCTGGAATCCTCTTTCCTTATAGAAGGAAAGCATGATTTCATTTTCCTTTTCCACATTTATTTATATTTCTCTGATATTTTCGATGTATTGTATACCTGCACGTAAAAGCTCTGTACCAAGTCCCTTCCCCTGGAAAGCTGGTAGCAAATATATAAATAGTAATACTATGTTGTTGGATTCGGCCATCTTGGAGCTATTCTAATTAAAGGTTAAACCACAAAAATAAATAGGAAGTTAATTTAAATTGCCTACTATATCAAACAACAAACGCCTGTTTAATAAGCTTTTTAGCTCCAAGTCTCATCCAGTTTGTCAGCGTAAAATGAAATCGCCCTTTTATAGTTCTGGATATTGGTATCGGCAGAAGTATCAGCCAGGAGAGTAAGCAAAATTTGCATCCCATCACTGTATCTTCCTAAGTTGTGAAGAGTCATGGCCAAAAAAACTTTAAGAGCTTGATTCTCTGGAAATATGGTAGTTGCCCGCTTTAATAAATCGTAGGACTTGGTGTAATCCCCTATTGTTCGATATGTACTGCCAAGACCAATATATGCGCCTGCTAATTCTGTTGCTGTTAAATCTAGAGAAATCGCTTTTTCATAGTAGGGTACTGCCTCGGTCTCTTTGCCCATTACATCGAAGCTCCAGGCACACTGATATTGAAATGTGCCATTTTCAGGGTACTTCTCCGTCAGAGCAACTAATATCTCATTAGATTCTTTATATCTTTGCTCTTTTCGAAGCATTAACGCTTCGCTTAGCTTCATATTCATAATCTTCTTCCCCTTTGCTTATAGATCCATGCCGACAAGCGGGCCTCAGATTAGTTTCATTCTATGCCAGTTCTGGATTCACCTTCTTTTTCTTGAAATTTTGCTATATAAGCATTCTAGTAAAACAAAAGAAGCACACCTTCTTGGCATGCTCCGCATATATCAACTAATTTCATAAGCCATCCATTCCGAAGGATGCCCACCCATTTTTCTATAAAAGGCCTGTGCAGGAATATTATCGCGGGCCGTTTCCCATGACATATATGCGAAACCATTCATACGTATGTATTCCAAGCATGCATTGAACAGTTTTTCCCCTACTTTTTCTCCCCTGTATTCCTCGCCGACAAATAGATCATTCATTATGGCTGCCCTTTTCAGTTGCAGAGTACTGTAAGTAAAATATAAAGTTGCAAATCCTATCAATGAACCATTTCTCTCTGCTACGAATTGCTTGCCTTCTCGTGGATGTTCGATTAAATGGACAATAAATTTCTCAAGTTCCTTTTCCTCAGGGCAGGGTCTTTGATAAAAGTCTGCAATATAGTTGATCATTAGCGGTCTTAGCTTATTGATATCTTCTTTGGTCACTGCTCTGATTGTAATTTCCATGTCTACTGCTCCTCATTTATAAAAGAATGTCTTATGAGGATGAGTATAATGCCGCTAAAGGCCAATGAAAAGTGTCAGTTCTTAAATTTTATTTGAGGTCAGAGATCAAGATGAATACATAATGAGTAGCGTTTACCCAGAAGAAGCTGCCAGTTCAATGAACGGCTATTGTAAAACCTTACATCTGCGGTGGTTCCATTTCCGCCCATTCTTCTTTTGCAGGACCGTATATCCCTGGTATTTTTAAGGCAGCCTGTAGCATCAGGCCTGTCATTTGTCCCTATAATGCGTCTGGTGCAGGTTAATATAAACATAAGGACACCAACCGGCATTTCCATACCAAATATGTATACTGTTTCAGCCAATGTTTGATGGACCACTGTGACCTTATAGCATTTACAAAGGCTTCATTCGCCTTCTGGCACTGATTTGAACTCCGCAGACTCAGGTACACGATAGTCCTCTGGCAGTGCCTCAAATGAAAGACCAACCTGGTCTGTAATATTTTAAATGGCAGCTACAACATGCCATGCGATTCTTCTTTCAGTACAGTTTTCGAAAGTTATTTCCTGTTTTATAGATTCGTCAGTTAATAGCTTAAGAACATACAATGTTGATCCAGCTTCAAAATTTCAAGAATTTAAAAATCCATCTAATGTCTTATACATATAAGATTTCCTACTCAGCTCTTTTATGGCCTATACATATCTTTGCTGAAAGAATTAATTTTCGTCACAAACGAGCCCGATTCCTCTTTTGTCCATTATTTAAGAAGATAATTAAAAGCCCAAATGGTGTTCGGAACTTAGGGCCCAGAGCCCATAATTACTTGTATTTGCAATAAAAGAAAACGGGTCAGGGAACAAAAGAAATTTACTTCAAAAAAAAGACAGAACAAAATTCTGTCTCAGTTGCAATTTCTAATAAGCTATGAAAAGATCCCCGTTTTCACTAATCCCAATCGATTGAAAACTATCTGTGAATTCCGTACCTTTTATAATTTCAAATCTAGCAAGCTTCTTTTGTCCTTCTTCGTACGCTTCCCTGTCGACTACAAGAATATATACATATACTTTCTCTCCCTCTATTTCTTGAGCGCTCTTAAGTATAAAGTCTTCGCCGTACTTTGCTATAAAAAATGCGCTTGCCTCTTCATAGCTTGAAAATAAAGGGAATGTACTCTCTTCTTCGATGGTAATCTTTTGATGTAACAATGTGGTTTTGCCTCCTTTTTCAATACTGCCATTGTACACTAAAGCAACAAAAAGCGCTTGCCTGAAAGCTCAATTTTGATTAAAAAAGAGCAGCTGCTAATAACAGTAGTGAGTAACCAGGAAAAAAACTTCATGTGGACATCGAAGGCGAAAAAACAGTACCACTGCGTATAAAAGGTCTTTATAGTGATTATGGATTTCAAAAAGATTCCAATAGCTTATAATAAAATCTTTACAGACACTATGAAGGTCATAAAGTATGTCAGAGCTCGAAAAAAGGTATTCATACAGGTTATGAAGGTAAAAACATTGCTGGAATTGAAAATGAGGTTATCATGGGGTTTATGAAGGTCACAAAGCGTTATTCCAGCTGGGTTATGAGGGTCACAAAACAGGACCAAGGCTATCTTCAAAAGAAGAACCCAAATAGCATAACAATGATGAAATCTGTATGATTGAAACTAAGACTCGGTAGCAGTGCTTGAGCTAAAAAACTTCTATATAAAGATCATTGCACGGAATCCAAGACAATAAATGAATCACACCGTAGCGAAAGATAAGTTTAGAAGCAAAACAGTCTAAAGATTTCATAACATTAAAAATAGATGTCTAGTTCACAATTATCTTCTTAACAGAAAGTACTGTTTCAGCAAATCTGGTTGATCTAGTTTCCTTTATGTATTATTTACCCAATAACTGCCGTCCTCGAAAAACTCAGACAAAACAGGTGGTAAAGAATTTAAACTCTCGATAAAGTCTTTCAAGTCACATGTATGGAAAGTATCATGAAGTTTTCGATTCTCCTCTGTGACTGAATATACGTGCACCTCGATACAACCATCCCATCTGGCATTAATATCGAATCTTCCATCTTTACTTTCCAGCTCTATGGCTGCAGTTCCACCATCTTCACGTTGATGTTTGGTCTTTATGATCCACACCAGCTCCACCTCATTTATAATGTTTTTTCAAATAAGCATTAAATTTGTTACGACATATGTTTATAGCACAAAATGTGCTTTTCTGCCGGACTAGCTCTAAACACAACCTTAGCAATCGTCGATGTTAAGGGATTGACAGGCAGATGGAAGAACTAGGGCTCCCTATCTCTTACATATCTTTTTCTAGTCCTACTATGGTTTAAATTCGGTCATTTCATACAAAAAAGCTTGAAGTAATCCTTGATGATCACTTCAAGCTTGTCGCATATTATTATTCAGGCACCATAATCTGCCCCTGCTTTCCGCTGCTTAATAATGTTTGCATAATGATCTTCGAAAGCTGGCTTGGCTGATATGGCTTTACAAGATAATCACTAGCGCCAAGTGATATACCTTTCTCTTTTTCTTCAAGTGCTGTCGATACGAAAATCGGTATATTTTTCAGGTCATCATGTTGTTTCATTTCTTTCATGATTGACCAGCCATCGATTTCCCCTGCTTCCAGCATGATATCGAGTACTATGGCGTCAGGTGGATCCTGTTTCATGGATTCGAGTGCCTTTGTTCCACTTTTATTATAGGTTACATCAAATCCGGTATCATGGAGTTCCTGGCCGATAAGCTCAGCAAGGCTTGGGTCATCTTCAATGACCATTACACAATAACTAAGTTGTTGGTGGGGCTGCCCCTGCTTTTTCTCATGATTTTTAACCGGGATTTTTGGAAAGGAAATAATAAAAGTACTGCCTTTGCCATATTCGGACTCCACTGAGACACTGCCATTATGGGCTTTCATTATTTCATCCACTATAGAAAGGCCTAGTCCAGTTCCTCCAATCGTTCTTCGGTCAGAGTTATCCACCCGATAGAATTTCTGGAATAAATTTTTAAGTGACTCCTTCGGAATTCCAAGTCCTTCGTCTTTTATCGCCACTTTGATATCATTGTCATTTTCATATAGCGTAATCGTAATATTTCCGCCGTCTGGACTATATTTTATAGCATTACTCACTAAGTTTGTTATGACTTGTTCAATCTTGGATTTATCCCCAAGGACTATGCTTTCTGACAAATGGGTCTGTACCTCAAGAGTATGCAGTTTTGTATTGATAGCCTGATTTTCCGCAATCTTACCAATGATAGGCTTAAGGTCTACGTATTTTTTTTCATATGTCTGTTTGCCTGATTCCATTCTTTGTACATCCAGAAAATCATTAATTAATGAAGTTAACCGCTTCGCTTCATTATGAATAGTTTGAAGATATTTCATCTGTCTTTCCGGCTTTAGTATTTTGTTTAGCATTAGCTCGGTAAATCCTAACACGCTCGCAAGCGGGGTTCTTAATTCATGACTCACCGTGCTGACAAACTCGGATTTCATTTGATCCACTTCATATTCCTTTGTTATATCCCGATGCACCAGTATTAAACCGGTGTAGTGGTTCTGAGTGGTGAGTGATTCACAATATACCTTGTAAACTCGATGGCTATCCGTTTTTGTATAAACAAAGGGAGGAGCTTGAGAATTCCCTGTATGAGTTTGCTCCATAAGCTCTTGCAGCTTCTGGATAAAGTCTTGCTGTTCCGTCTGCGCTGCCATCATTTGAGTCCAATCTGCCCATTGCAATCCGGACATATTATCAGTTGTATAGGAGCAGCCAAATATCTCACACAACTGCTGATTTACCTGTACAATATTTCCATCTTTATCGACCAGCTGGATCCCTTCCTGGATGGAGTTCAAGATATCCTGGTTGAGTCGGCGGTTATTCTCAGTTTCATCGTACAGTTTAATTTTTTCCAAGGAAATTGCTATTTGTCTGGAAAGTGTTTCGTACTCAATCATTTCTTTTTCGGTAAATCCGTCGCTATATCTGCTGAATACCAGAATGGCTTGAATCTCGTCAGACGCGGATTTTACAGGGATATATAAGTCATTGATATAAAGAGCTTCTTCATGGAACCCTTTTTCTGATTTTACTTGTTCCCGCTTTAAACTAAAGCTGCGTTTGTCTTTGAATAGCCGCTCATTAAGACCGTTTTTAATATTCTCCCTGAACTGCTTGATTCCGTTCTCTGATACGCCATATGCCGCATAAATATCTTCGTCGACCAGAGAAATGATTCCCTTGTCGGCGTTGATGATTTTACACATATTTACGACTATAGTGTCAAGAATCTCATTCTTATCCAGAGAGTTGGAAATTCCATTAATCAGTGCATTTCTGTGTGACAATTTTATTTCGTTTTCTCGTAAAATATCAAGTGTATGCTCTAATTCCAGGTGCTGTGCATGGAGTTCATCCTGATGCGCAATCAATTCTTCATTTTGTGCAAGCAAATCCTGTTCCTTATCCTGTAGACTGGTGATCATTTTATCGAATGCGACCGAAAGTGCCCCTAGCTCATCTTTGCGCGTGTGGTGGATATTAAGTACTGCATCCCTGCCGGCGGCAATCTCATTCGCAGCAAACGCTAGATTGCTTAGAGGCTTTCCAACATTCGTAATAATGATCCTTACACTCACATACATTAATAGTAAAAATAGTACGAGAGATATGAAAAACGTAATTTGTAAACGGGTAAGCTCCTCCCTTAGCTTTGTAGATTTCTCATCCAATTGGATGTCAAGCCCGGTTGAGAAAGCTTTTAAAGTTTGTTTGAAGTCAGATACCCTTTTGGTAGCAGAGGCGCTTGCTATTTGTTTTACCTGTTCTCTATCACCATTTTCGAAAGCTTGTATAACGACCGGCATTGTCTCTTTAAAGTAATAGTCTGTGAAAAGCGTTACTTCATTAAGAAAGTTCCTGTCCTTTTTATCCATTGCATAGTCCTGGAATTGCATGCTCGATTGTTTAATTCTGTTTTCCTGTGCTAATGCATTATCTTTAAGCCGTTCATTATCAAGTGCTATAAAGCCCCGGATGTCAAAAAAAGCCTGATTGAAGCCTTCTTCTATCGAGCGGACAATATTCCTCTTCGAAACAATTTCCTCGCGATCCTTTATATACTGTTTGCTTATGTTTTGCTGTAATAAAAACAGAATCGTTGTTCCTGTCAAAATCAGAAACAAAAAGGCCCACATTAAGAAGATTACTTGCCTGGACAGGCTTTTCTTAACGTATTCATGTACCTTCATGAGAGTATTTCCTCAATCTTTGTCAGTAAACTGAGCGGGGAAAAAGGCTTTGCCATAAAAAAATCCGCTCCTGCTGCCAATACGGAATCCTGTTCATACTGCTGGCTCTTTGCAGACAGCATCATGATCCTTAAATCTTTGGTAGCATCATTCTCCCTTATTTTCTCAATTATTTCCAGTCCGGTATATACAGGCATCATATAATCGAGAATGACAAGGTCATATTTATTTTTTTCCAAAAGCTCCAAAGCTTCCTGACCATCTGCAGCCTCATCTACCTTAAAGTCCTCATCTTCCAGTGTATCGACGATAAGCATTCTTAGAACCTCTTCATCCTCGGCCAACAATATTCTTTTCATTGCTCTTCCCCCGTAATCGAAGCATTTTTATACGCATTTTGCATAATATAGTAAGATTCTTTAAACCTTTCATGATAGCTGGCTTGCTCCCAAGGATTCCATTCATAGGTTTTTATATCCTGTGAAGGAATATCTCCTTCCACACCTGCAGGAAGGCTTCCTGAAGGTTTCCCATCATTGTAAGAAATCGCTGCAATCTTTATTCCCGGGATGGAGATACTTGCTTCCAATCCTTTTTTCCAAATGTCCCCCATCGCTTCCTTTAAACTCGGGTCTTTAATATTTAACAATTGCCATGGCATTCTCAACTCTATTGTTTTTTTATCTTTACTAAAACTTATATCGGTCAAAGAATTATAATCTTTGCTCGAAGGATTTCCGTTACCAAACTTTAATTTACCGGTTTCATACGAATGAAAAGGAATCATCTGGTTGGTCGTTGGTATTGTCATGGCCTTATTCAATGCGAGCCGGATCGGATGGAAATAACCACTATCCTTCTTTCCTGCATAAGGAACCTTTGGAATCATATCAAGCTTTTCTGCATATAGATAATAAAAACTATCATAGTAGCTGTCTATCAACAGCTTGGATTGATCCGGTC
This sequence comes from Peribacillus sedimenti, assembly GCF_046237635.1. NCBI lineage: Bacteria > Bacillati > Bacillota > Bacilli > Caryophanales > Bacillaceae > Peribacillus > Peribacillus sedimenti. Next base: position 2,669,721 of record NZ_CP143547.1, read on the forward strand.
CTTTCAAGTCAGCTACAAAATCAATGCCGGAATCAATAGTAATCAACTGGTTTCGATCTAGGCGGACCTTGGATTGTCCCTGACCAGGTATGGTATCAAATAATAGAAGGGTTCTTTGTTGGTCCCAATTAATTGCTTTGCTGAAGTTCAATTTTATATGTACATATGCCTCATCAGATGTAACATACAATTGTTTCAACGGTGATTGTTTCTCCTTACCTTGGTAAAATGGCGTTATGTTATTTTTGTTCCAATCAAAATCTGATCCATCAGGATATATCGTTTCCCCGCTTTTTCCCGGTTCGAATGCGAGCATTCCAAAATGCTGTTCGTTTGTTTGGACATTTGACCAGAAAGGGCGCCTGTCAGGATTATCGAAATCCATGGTATTCCATGTCCTTTTGAACCATTCGTCCTGCCAGGTAAAGACCAACCCTCCTGCATACTTCTGATCCAATATGGATTGAAACAATTTCTGGTTTATATTTCCCTGCTCTTGTTCTGAAAGGAATCCCTGGTTGAAACCACTTGGATTATTGTGAGTCAACCCTCTTGAGCCAGGGACTCCAAACTCTGCTACCAATACCGGTAAATCATGCTTTTTTATTAAATCATTCAAATATCCTTCATAGTTATTGTTTTTTCCGTCAGCATCTTTATAACTTAGATATTTTTTTTCATAGTTCATAAAATCCGGATAGTAGGGATAGATATGATAGGAAGCAAACATACCTGCATGGAAGGTGCTCTTGGTCTTAATATTATTAGGATTTATCGACACCATGTCTTCTGTGGCAGATGGCTCTGCAGAATGCTTAAGCAGATCAGTTGTCGGCCAGTTCGTAAAGCTCATGGAGTGCTGCCATTTATATTTGTTTGTTTCATAGCTTGTTGTATAATCCATCATCTCGGCAAGCCAATTTTCAAATGGAGATGCCCTGTCTGCTTTAAAATAAGTTCCATCATAGGAAGTTACGTTTGCGTTTTTTATATTGGTCTGATGCACAGCTTCAGGGTCCCATTCAATTCCGATGATGTATCCGAGTAAATATTGAGAAACATCATTCTTATATTTTCCTGACGCATGTCCTGGGCGAGACTCAATGTCCGCATTTCCATGAATGGCATCTACTACTAGAGAGATATCATTTTTGAACTCTTTTGTCAGCTTGTTTGAAAAAGCATTTTGTTCAGAAACCAGGTCTTCTTCATTAACCCAGATTCCATGAAACAAATAGAGCGGTTTTTCAGCAGTCTCGTTATATTCTTTTAGTGCTTCATAGAATCCAGGAGGATGAAGTGTGTATACTCTGATTGCATTTGCATTCATTTCTCCAATCTGTTTAAACCATCTTAAATATTCTTCCTTCTTGATAGCTGTTTGACCTGGAAAAGCATCAGGTTTTGCAATCCCCATATTCACGCCTTTTACAAGGACAGCCTGCCACTTACCATTTTTCAATACCTGTATATAACGATTATCCGTCTTGCTGTTTACTGAAATTCCGTCCTTCTTATCGACTTCGACTCTTTCCTGGCTGCTAACCTTATACAAGCCCTTATCCAGTATTTCCTCCATTAACGGTACATATGTTGTCCAGTAAAATGAATTTCTGGCTCCAACATATTTCTTCCATTCATTAAGGACTCTGGTCTGATATATTTGCGGCACCTCTTTCTCATCCGCAAAATCACCGGCAAAATAATAGCTATTATATTGGGCGTTCATATGATGGACGATAGCGGGGAATTGTAACGGAATTCCCAATCGTTTCAGTCTTGCTGATGCAGTATCGTTAACATTTAATTTGTAATTTGCCAAAACTTCATTTTGGTTGCGCTGAGCTACAATGTCGAACCAGTATTTATATGTAGAATGTAAATCTTTATCAAAGAATTTTTTTCCGTGAGTAGTCAATAAAAATTCCAGACCTTCGGTTTTCATTTCATTCTTCCTGACAACGGAAATAATACCATTCTGATTGATAAAAACAATCCCTGCCCCAGTAAAGCTCCACTTTTTCCCATTGCTTTGCTGATAATTCTCTTTCAGCCAATTTGGTACTTCTTTATTTTCAAGATGTTCAAAATAACGTCCTGTCCAGCCTGTCCAATCAACATTCAGAATATTGGACATCTGCTCTCGTGCTGCAGTCTGAGTTGGGCTTGCAAATGTATTGAATTCTGCAATCAATGTTTTATGCTTTTTACTTTGCAAACCCTTGTTAAGCTCATCGATTTCTGTCATTGTTAATCCGCCATATAACTTTTCGTTATCGTTTTTTTTCGGTTCCAAATCGTTTTGATACACTCCATACTGATCGGAAAGGTAGATGAGATCATAATCATTTACTGACTCCGGCATACTTCTCCAAGTGTTTCCATCCGGCTGGAAACCGATGTAATCCCGTTCGGCGGAGTATGTGGTTCCATCTGGCTTTACATAGCGCTGATTATTTAAAAGCCAGGTAAGTCCCTTGTGCTCACGATAAGAGGTATCGGGTACGGTCTTATCAATAATAAGTACGTGAAGTTTCTTCTCTGGTTCAATGAACCAAAGCCAGAAAGGGGCTGTCACAAGGGCAAGGGCTAATACGATAAAAATGCTGAATGTCCATTCAGTCTTGGATAGTTTTTTCATTGAGATACACCTTTTCGCTTCATTTCTCCCCAGCTCCTGTTGCCTCTAATAATGTTCCATATTCCTTCCATCCTCCAGAAAACAGTCATGGGCCTAAACCATAGAGTTTCTGTCAAAGAATATAAAAACAATTTAACAATGTCTGATACCTTTGGATATTTCCGAAGACTCCATTCTTCCAGCAGTACAGCTGCCATCGAAAATACTGAGCCATACAGACAGGAAAGTAAAAATATCAAGATCGCAAATTCAAGATAGATTCCACCAAACAGAAGGGAAAATATTATATAGAGATAACCGCAAAACTCAATAACGGGACCAAGAAATTCTATGATCCAAAAATACGGAATGGAGATAAAACCTATAGAGCCGTATTTAGGATTGAATAGAAGCCTTTTGTGTGTTGAAAGGCTTTCATAAAGACCCTGATGCCACCTTCTCCGCTGCCTTCGCAAATATGTAGTCTCTTCGGGCACTTCAGTCCAGCAGACCGGATCCGGAACATATACGATCTTCTTTTTTGCTTTTTTTTCTTTAATCAGTCGATGAAGCCTTACCACCAGTTCCATATCTTCACCAACGGTATTTTTTACATAACCCCCTGCATCGAACACCCATTGCTTTGAAAATACCCCAAAAGCACCTGAAACTATTAAAAGCAGGTTGTGGCGGGACAGCCCAATCCTTCCCATTAAAAAGGCCCTTAAGTATTCAATAGTCTGCATGATGACAAGCGGCTTATCAGAAATGCCCACTCTGACGATGTGCCCGTCCCGAATTTCACATCCGTTTGCAATTCTTATGCTTCCTCCAGAAGCGATTACCTCTCCATCTGAATCAAGGATAGGCTTCATCACCTTGATAAAAGCATCATTTTCTAAAATAGAATCGCCATCCAGAGAACAAAAATATGGAAAATTGGAAAAGTTCAATCCTGCATTCAAAGCATCAGCTTTACCGCCGTTTTCTTTGTCGATTAAAAAAAGATTAGGCAATATAGCAGATTGATATATTCCTTTTATTTCTTCAGTTTTAAGAGTCTTTTTTATTACCTTTTCTATAGGCTTCATTTCATACTGTTCGATCATTCTTTGCAAGGTTGCATCTTTTGAACCATCATTCACTACTATAACCTCAAAGCCTGGGTACTGGATGCTGAGCAAAGACCTGACACTCTGTATGATACCTGCTTCTTCATTGTAGGCTGGCACTAAAATGGAAATGGGCTTAATATACACTTCATTAGCGTATTCTTCGTGAATTCTCTTAGTATCCAAATGATAATTTCGACGAAGATGAAAGACCGAAATCAATAAAATAACTGTATAAAATCCAATGACTAAAATCATGTAACCAACTAAAAACCAGCCTATAAACATACCGATATAAGATAAGAAATCCATAGTTTTTTATATAACCCCTTTATGAAGCCACTCCCAGGCCATGTCCCGCGCAAAGCGGTCTTCATCAGTCTTGCTAATATCCTCTAAAACTACTTTGCCATCAGGAAAAGCTGTTAGAGCCGCTCCCGCCTCGGAGCGTACCCACCAGTTGGAGTCATGCAGTAATGTAATAAGTATGGGAATGAGAGGCTTGCTCTTTAATATTCCAAAAATTCTTGCAGCAATCATCCTTTCTTCCCAGCGTTTGGAAGTAGATAGAGGAATGATGCTTTCCGGGTCCTTTATGTAACCGATATTTGCAATAGCCTTTAAAGACCTAACTCTTTCCTCATGATCAGATTCCCGGAATATATCGTTTAGAAAGCTGACATAATTTAAGTCTTTCTTTATTCCAATTACATCTAATAGAGCAAGCTTCAATTGGTCATTACTCTGATGATATCCCAGAACGCAAATGTCGAAGTTTTTTTCTGATAATCTTAAAAGAATACTTCGATAATCGCTATCCGAAAGAAATGTAAAATTATTAAGATATTCCATCAATCGCGGATCTTGAAATGAACCCATGATCCGCAAGCATAATATCTTTTCATCAGGAGTAGCAGAAGGTTTCTCAAGTATGTTGATAATGTATGAAAGCAGGCTTTTCATTTGAAAACTTTCAACGTAGGAAAGAGTATTCATCCTAATACTCCAATTTCTCTTTTTTAATCTGCTGGCATAAGGCTTGCCCAGATGCTTCTCGGCAAGGTAGGATAAACGTTCGTTCATCGCCTTTTCTTCAAGCACTTCTGAAAAGCCTGCAAGTGTCTCCTCAACTGCTTTTTGTTTCAGAATTGTATCAGCCTGGATCTCTCTTGAAAGAGTTCCCGAATAAATATATTGAAACAGTATTGAATTATATTCATCCTTTAATTCATCGATTGTACGCCGATTTTTAATTTCCAACGTCTTTCTTATTACAAGATATATCAGCATGAGCAGCAAAAGGGACAGAAGCAGCAAGGTAGCACAACCTAATAATAAGATCTCATTACCAAGCATTTATTTCACCCTTTTCAACATTCTTTCAATACGTGCCTGAAGCTCAGTAATGCTAAACGGCTTTGTGACATAATCATCAGCACCTAATTTTAATGCCCGCGCAATATCGTATTCGCTTTTTCTCCCTGTCAGCATCAAAACCTTAAAATGATGGCTGTTAGTAAGCTGTTTTACTTTTTGAAGAACTTCGAGACCGTCCATTATAGGCATAACCCCGTCCAATATTAGAAAATGATCGGTATTTCCTTGAATCCTGTCCGATTGAAGAAACGTTCTGCCTTCCTCGAATACTGCGATATCAAGCGTTGTTTTCTCTACATTGATGGAATGCAGGATTTGGTTTAGGATGGTTCTGATTACCACATCATCATCAATGACTGTAATTTTTATTTCTTTATTACTTATTGATCCTGAGCCAGTTCCTGCCAACTCAACGCGCGCGCGCCCATTATTTTTTGCTTCGTACAGTGCCATATCAGCTAAATTAAGTGCATGTTCTCGTGTAACGGTTTCATCTGTGACCGTAAATAGCCCTGCAGAAAACGTTATGGATAATCTCGGTTGATCCTCTTTGGCTATCAATGGCAAAAGTGAGAACTGTTGAATAAGTTCGTTTATACGACTTTCAATTTCCTCGCTAGTCGTATCCGGGAACACGATGGCAAATTCCTCTCCTCCATAACGGAACACAGTATCAGAGCTGCGCATATTTTCTTTAAGGAATGCAGAAAATTGATATAGTACCATATCCCCTATCTGATGACCATAGGTATCATTAATTTTTTTAAAATAGTCTATATCTATCAATGCAATAGTGAACGGCTGGTGTGTCCGTTTGAAGGAATCGAAGTATCTCGGCAGGCTAAGATCAAAGAAACGCCTGTTATACACCTGTGTTAATTCATCAATTAGAGAGGATCGTTCAAAGATCTTTTTTCTTTTAAGATGGTTGCCAACCCTTGCAACAAATTCATCTATATCTACAGGTTTGCTTATAAAATCATCAGCGCCCTTTTTAAGCGCGTTTAATCTTGTCTCCTTGTTATTTGTAACGCTCATCATAATAGTTGGTATGAAAAATTTATCATTGTGATCCTGAAGTTCACTAAGAATTTGAAACCCGCTTTTTTCCGGCAGGTTGACATCAATAATGAGGCAGTCAGGCTGCATGTCAAAATATTGTTGGATAGCTTTTTCAGGACGGGTGGCTGTTATCACCATCCACCCCTGTTCTTCCAGAACATCCTTAAGGAGAATCAACATGGAAATATCATCATCAATAATCTGGATCAGAGGTACTTGAATTCCCTTTAATTTATTACTTTTAGGGGCAGCCTCTTCAAAATGTTCATATTCATAGGTCATTCCGATAAGATCGAATAAGAAATTTCGCAAGGAAGTTTTATCCCATGCCTTTTCGCTGTTTTCGTCAATGTATCTTATAAGGTTTTCGGAAATCTGCAGCAAGCCCGCGAGCTGCAATGTTCCTGCCGTACCCTTAATAGAGTGCAGGAACCTGTATATATCTTGTTCAGGGACCAATTCATTCCCTTGCTGGTCAAACCATTTGGAAAGTTGTATTTTCATATTTCTAAATAAATGATCTTTATACTTTGTAAGGTCCATCATTTGTCCCCCTCTTAACTCTTTTTCCCATTTTTTCATAAAAAAAACTAAATGACATTTTTATTCGATGGGCTTTCTGCTGAATTTTTCTATTACTCTATCATTCTAATTGTTACCGCTGTATTATTTCGGTATAACTCCACATATTTTACCTTAAACTAATATTAGAAGTCGCTATGTAAAAACAATATTCTCATTTTTTTCTAAAAAAATTAATATAAATCCTGCAGCTATTAATGTCGGGAAACGGAGCGGTTATTGCTTTCAAATAAAACAGATACATATCGTATCTGTGTAAAAGCTGTATAAAGAATTATGTCTATGTACGCTATTTTTTTAAGAACTAATTAATGAACTATCAAATGTATATAAAGCTGGTACTTGATACGTCCCTCTTTTAATATATACTGTTATGATATTGGCGAAATTATTTAAAAAGCCGTTTTAACATTTGATTTTCCCAACTCTTCCAGGAAAGCGCGTTTTTTAATAGAATAGTAAGCTTTACCCCCTTTCCTATTGGATGGCGGAGTGTCACTTCTTTACTCCCAGCTAATTCCGCTATTTTTACTGCTACTTCCTGCGGGTCGCCGTATTGGCTTTCACTTGTCTGTATGTATCCTTCTATTCTCTTCATTTGATGGTAATATGGCGAGTCTTCTTGTAAAGACCGCTCAGTAATTTCTTTCCCTGTAGACCATATATTGGTTTGGTATGAGCCAGGTTCTACGAGAATCACTTCAATTCCAAACGGCTTCACTTCCAACCGGAGGCACTCGCTCCAACCCTCCACAGCGAATTTAGAGGATACATAAGGTGACATCCCCGGAAAGCCTATTCTTCCGCTGATACTGCTTACATTTATGATTTTCCCGTGTCGCTTTTGTCTCATAATTGGTAACACAACTTGTGTGACAGCTATCATTCCAAAAAGATTTGTTTCGAATTGTCTTCTATATTCGTCAATAGGTACTTCCTCTGCAAATCCTGCAGCAGCGAATCCGGCATTATTAACGAGTACGGTTACATTTCCTAAAGTAGAAACAAATAGTTTGAATTCCTCAACAGAGCCAGCAGAAGTTACATCCAACTGAGAAATCGTTATTTTGTCAAGGACGCCCTGTCTTTTCGCCTCACTTATCAGCTTTCCCTGCCTTGTGGTATCCCGCATCGTGGCAACAACCTGATAACCGCGTTTAGCCAATTCTAGGGACGTTAATAAACCAAAGCCGCTGGATGCTCCAGTAACAATAGCATTTTGTGAATTCATCTTTCCCCTCCTGTGATTTTTCTGACTTTTTCGCTAAATCTAATCTAACATATGAACGGCAGGGCTTGTTTATAAAAAAATTGGACATTTTTTTAGTTCAGTCGGATCGAATGTTTTAAAACTGAATAAAAAACCGGAGTTCCAAGGAACTCCGGTTTAAGAAGCGCAGTTATATGGTGATTGCCGGGCTTGAATTTTTTGAAATATATTCTAACTGGTAAGAGTCCTCATGTACAAATTGCTTCATTAAATCTACAAGCCGGTAATGATGAGTAAAGAAAATAACTTGGGTTTTGCTAGTTAGCTCCATCAGTACCTTAAGAGTTTCCGCTGCCCTTTCATCATCAAAATGAATAAGAATATCATCTACAATGAAAGGTACCGGTTCATTTTCCAGCATGTATTTCTCCAGGCTGGAAATACGCAGCGCTAAATAAAGCTGGTCTGTAGTTCCGTCACTCATGCCCTCTACTGGTACGTTTTGTCCATTTGTTTGAACTCCCATAAGCACAGGCTCATCTTTTTCATCAAATTCCACTGTTATGCCAGTGTAGGAATTTAAAGTCAGCCTTGCGAAGATTTCGCTGGCTCTATGAATGATTGGGTTCTGATTATTACTGCGAAAATGTTCGATGCCTTTTTGCAGTAACAAAGCTGCCAGCTTATGGGTTATATATTGCTCTGCCTGAAATTCAAGCTGGGAAAGGATGCTTTCCCTTTCTTGCTCTGCTTTTACCGCAGCATCACTTTGGCCATGAATCTTTTCGAAATACTCTCCCTGAGTTCTGCCATGCTCCTTACTGAAGGACATTCGTTCTTCATCCAAACTTTTAATCTTTTCTTCAATGACTCCAAGGTGACTGGATATCAAGTCATATTCAATCCCGTCACATTCTTGTGAAAGCTGTTCGAGAGCCATGCCTCCGCCCAAATTTAGTAGCTCTTCCTCAGTATCTTGTATCTTTGTAATATATTCTAATTTCATATGGTATTGGGAGATAGCCTTTTGAAGCTCACTCGACTCTGTGCATTCAGCGACTTTCATCCACTTTTCTATCTCTGCAGAAGCAATGTCATAATCCCTCTTATTTTCAGTAATATGCTGCTGTAGTTCTTTAATCTGCTTTTCTATGCCATCTTGTGTTTTTTGGTCTCCCTGCGCCTTAATTAGTTCATTATGAAGCTTATTGACTGCAAGGTGATGAGGCAAATCCAGCCATTGTGGGAAGGATCCATTTAAAAGCTGATCAGTCCTATCTCTAAAATCTTCGATGCTCGCCAATACTGAGTTATATTCTGTTTGCTTCTCCTGTATTTTGTCATTTATGCTTATACATCTTTCTTGCAGCTCTATTATATTTAAAACCACAGAAGTAGAGGCATCGACCGAAACAGGTAATTTTTGAATTGCCTTTAGCCATTTTGTGTTCCAGTCAGAAAGCTGCAGCAAAAGATTTTCTTTCTCTGAAGATTTCCGGCTAATATTATTTGATAGCTGTTTGATTTTAACCAAAGCATGCTCTCGTTTATTGATCTGACTTTGAAGCTTGCTCATAGATTTGACAGCATGGTCTAATAGATCTGTCAATGATTCTTCTTGAGATGATAAGTTCAGCTTCTCCAGCACGGAAACAAACAGTCTTTTTAAGGTACTCAGTTTATTTTCCTTATCTTGTTTGCTGACGATTACCTCGTTCAGCTGCAGGGATAATTCCTGGACCTTTGTGTATTTTTGGAGCCATTCAAGCATTTCTTCTGGAGAAAGAGGGTGTAGCTGAGCATTTTCCCAGATACCTGCCCATTCGTTCTGAAGATTGTCATATTCATCCTTTAATTCTGTAAGTTTTTCTTTTAAATACACAAGCTTTTGTTCACTTGTCTTAATATCTCCCAGACATTTATTTTTTTCTCCCACTTTTTCAGCCTGTATCCGCATCCTGTCAGATGCATGGTCCGCTTTATACATGGACCTCTCAAACGCTTGGTCGAGCGGCTGGTCGAGTGCAGATTCTTTTTTGTTTATATCTGTATCACCTTGTAACCTGGAACGGATCTGTAACCAGTGTTCGTCCCTCGCAGATCTTAATTCTTGCAGCTCTAGTTCAGTTGGAATAGACTCATGTGCCTCAAGTTCACGTATTCTCTGATTATTATCTGCTATTAATTTCTGCTCTTCAACAATCGCTCCATCGACGCGTTGAATCTCATTGTACAGCCGGATAAAATCTTTCTGATATCTCTTGACTGTTTCTACCATTGGCAGTTCTAATTTCATTAATGCTTCGAGAGAACCGTCCCATAAAGGCAGGTGCTGTACTAAATCCTTAAGGGCAAAATCAAGCTTATCAGCTTTGAGTTGTTCATAAGCTACTTCCTCTTCCAACTTGCTTTCGCGCTTTACTTTCTCAATTACTGCTTCTAGTTCACCTAAATCGGGTATTTGCTTAATTCCCTGGACTTCTTCTTCCAGATTCATCAACTCTATATTCAAATTATTTATTTCTGCGGATACATTTTTTAGGGCATGGTCCAGAATTGGTTTTTGTTTCGATAAATCAAGGACCGTCTGCTTTTGTTCCAAAGGAATTCTATAGCTATCAATATTTTCAATCGAAGAAATGTTTTCATCAATTTGTTTAGCAAGATTAAGAGCCTGTTCACAGAGGGATTTATACTCCATTTCAAGTAGAGGCTTCTTTTTTAAATTATTTTCATAGCTTTGCACTTGTTTATAAAGTGAATCGATCGTTAATACGTGTTCAAAAATATTCTCAGGTATATGAATGTCTGCCAATTGATTATTTAACTCTGATATTTTATCGCTGGCCTTGTTTATTTCCTTCTCGGCGGTACGAATTGTTTGAAGATTATCGTTATAGATTTCGAGAATATCTGAAGGAAAGTCTGAAATATGCTGAAGTTCTGTAAGCCGTATCTGAAACTCTTTTAATTTTGCAATCTTTGGCATGGTAGCTTGCATACGCAACAATTTTCTTTGCTGTTTTTGGAGTTCCTGGATTTGCTTTTGCAACTGTTCCAAATGCCGTTCGCCATCATGGTATTTTTTCTCGAGTTCTTTCCACTCTTTGATACGCAGATGGCTCTCCGAAAACTTTTTCGTGAGTTCCTTTTCTTGCTTGAGCAATTGATTTACAGTAGGATTTGATCCGCTTTTTTTATAAAGATTTTTTGCAGTTGCATCCAGATGGCCCAGTACATTGCGTATAATATTCATTCCTGAGGCTGCGGCGAACAAGCTTTCGCCTAAACTGCCACCGTTTTTTAACAGGCTGTTTCCACCCTCACGTATGCGTACATGATCAAGGGCAAACATATTAATAAACTGTCGCTCTGATAGATGGTTTAGCATCTGGCTGATCTTCTGTTCATCTATCGGCTGTCCGTCCATATTAAGTGCTGTATTCTTCAAACCTTTCCTTCTTGCAAATTCCAGCTTATTCCCAGTACTATGTGCAAGTTGCCCCTCTATTCTTAGCTGTTTATTATCATGCATAAAAGCATAAGATGAGTTTTTTGGAAACCCGTAGAGCAAATGCGAAACTGAATTCAGGATTGTGCTTTTCCCGGCTTCATTGGGACCGTAAATCATATGAAAGTTTTTATCCAGGTCAAAGGGAATATGGTAATCCGTAAAATGGCCGAAAGCCCTTAACCTAATATAATCAAACCTCATACAGGTTTCACCTCTTGTTTTGTCAAATAATGAATGATTAAATCCTCCACTTCCTGCATTCTGCTTTTGATGAGCTCAGGTTTGTCGAAAACCAGTCCTCTATCATTCTGCTTTAATTCAGGCGGGAGTGCATTTTGGATATCCTTAAATTCTTCCAATAACGCCGCTATGGTTTCTTCATCATCATTTATACTACTCAAATAATCTAAAATACTTGCAATAGGAGTACTATTCTCTTTTAATTCATTTATGTTTACTGAGTTCGTTGTCTCGATCTTCACCTTTTCTATCCAAATTTCCCCACTTCCCACTTCTAGAGAAAGTGAACGAATATCATTGATTACTTTTTCTTTATTGATAAACAGCTCCTGATGGACTGCACAAGAACCATGAATGAGGAACCTTACTGCCAGGAAACGCCCTTCAGCATGGTCATAAGTAAGCTCCAGCTGACTTCGGGCTTTATCCACAATATCATCGAGTGACTCTGCTCCGGTTACGTTAACTTCACAAATCTTCCAGCGCACAACATCAAGAGAATGGTGGCGGAAGGATTCTATTTCGCCATCCCTTACATGGACAAAAGTACATCCCTTCTCACCTGTTTCTTTTATATGCCTTCCTTGTATATTCCCTGGAAATAGAATGACTGGATTTTGCTCGGATAAAAGTTCTCGGATGTGAATATGTCCCAGCGCCCAATAATCATATCCCTTTGATTTCATATCATCCAGTGAACAAGGCGCATAATGTTCATGACCTTCTCTCCCTGTAGCGGATGTATGTAAAATCCCAATATTTAAGTATCCTTCTTTCCTTTGGGGATATTGTACAGCAAGATTATCCATAACTGAGCGCGAAGAAAAACCCTGGCCATGAATCGCCACCTTCAGCTCTTCCAAAATGATGGTTTCTGGTGTGTGTACAGAAAGCTCTTTTACGTTTTCAGGAAGCTTAAGTTCCTTGGTAATTTGACTTGATGCGTCGTGGTTGCCTCGTATTTGATAAACCATGATTCCTTCCTTTTGAAGTCTTACCATCTGATTTATAAAAAACAGGCCAGTATTATAATCCTTCCAGTCGCCATCATATAAATCCCCAGCAATTATGATAAAGGCCACTTTATTTTCAATTGCTGTATTGACGAGATTTACAAAAGCATCCCGTGTGGCAATTTCTGATTTGATCTACAGGCGCACCTTCATATTGTTCCAATCCCCTTAGAGGACTATCTAAATGAATATCCGCCGCATGGATAAAAGTAAAGTCCATTACGTCCAGCCTCCCTTAATAAATTTCAAGGTTTAATAATTTTATCTTGGCCCCATGCAGCCTAAATACGAACATTTATTCTATATTATATACAATTCTCGCTTTTCTCCAAAATTCCTTCTTTAATGACATTGTTTTAATAATATAGATATCCTATATTTCATTATTTCATCTACATATTTTACTACTTCTGCCTGCAGTTTGTTTAATGGATTCTATTTCCAACAGAATTTAAACAAGCTTCTCTTTGAGAATTAAATAGAGCCGTAATAAACTAAATTTATATATATGCAACCCAACCAGGGTCGCTATCTCCCAACAAAACAATGAGTGTAAGAAATCAAAACAAATTCGATGATTTAGCGTACAAAGAAAAAAGGAAGAACCTAGCCATGCAAGATTCTTCCTAGATATTTTTAAACTGGCTACATATCTTTACAAACTAACCATCATACCCATAGTTTGTATTATAAAAGGCTCATTTAGAATAAGGGTTGATGTATTAATTGCGGGTGTTTTAGCTTGATCGAGTTCATCTTGTTTTCAGTAAAAACACCAATCTAACACATTTGCACCTGATTTAAGTTACTGCATGATTCGTATTCAATTTTATGAACCCATATTATAAGAGAAGGAATTACATGTCCAGGACCGCTGCTTGACCCATTTTTACTAGTTCCTCAATTTGTTGATTAATGTTCTTGCTGCTCCTTCCCCCATGATAGCAAATGACTTCTCTAATATCATATTTTAAGAATTTTTTTAATGATTCTACTGCAATTTCGGTATCTGGAGTGTTTCTTCTGACAGGACCAAATAACTTCCCGTCCCTGCTAACCATGGCATCACCGGCAATCAGTGTTTTATACTCATGAAGATACAAGCTGATATGTCCTGGCGTATGTCCCGGTGTAAAAATAACTTCTATCCCTCCACAACAAGGCAGTATTTCCCCATCCGTTAATGTTTGGTTTACCTTAGCTTTTGGAGGATTCGCGTATAGAGTCTTAAGTGATTCAGGGATTGCATTCCATTTTTCTTCGGACATCCTTTTGGGATCTGTTTTAATTAAAGGGAGATCCCCTTCAATAAAAGGTTTATCCTCTTCATGCGCATACACAGTTATTGTTGATTGGGTACTCTCTTCTAAAATTCTGGGTAAACTTCCTATATGGTCTAAGTCTTGATGAGTAATTATGACAGAGGTCAATTTTTCATTCGGTACTCCCGCTCCACCTATTGCTGAAATAATTTGTCCGTACTGTCCGGGCATACCTGTATCAATTAAAATCGCATTGTCTTCATCCCACACCAAAGTTGGGTGAAATGTTGTACGATTTCCTGAATGCTCAATAATGAGATCAAGCATTTTAATACCTTTTTTACTCATCTTAATTCCTCCCTATGTAAAAACAATACACTACCAAAAATGCATAAGAGGTAGTTATCTCAACTAATTTTTAACATAAAGTTTATACGAATTCCATTCAAAATATTTAATTATAACTTAAATTATTTTATTTATCAACTATATTTATCAGGTGAATTAAAAAATTGTAAAACAGGATTGCTTTCTAAAAAGGGATGTAAGCGTTAGGCCTAGAATTATGTTATTTATTTTTGCTGCTGATTTCGCTATACCTCCTTATCATAGAAAAAAGTTTACCTTGTAATATGAATATTTTCTTATATTAAAAAATAAAAACCTGCCGTAGTGCCCCAGCAGGTTTATACGTCATCTTCTATTACTTTTTGGATCCAAGGCATCACGCAAGCCATCACCGATAAAGTTTATGGACAATACTGTTAATAGAATAGCCAGTCCTGGTGGTATCCATGCTGCAGGACTATTTCTCAAAATCCTCAAGCTTTGTGCCTCTGAAATCATATTCCCCCATGTTGGTGTTGGCTGGGGTATTCCGAAACCAATGAAACTCAATGCCGATTCCACTATGATATACGTAGCCATCATTAAAGAAGCATTTACCACGATCGGACCGATAGCATTTGGGATAAAGTGTTTGAAGATAATCCTGAAATCACTTGCCCCAATCGCCCTGGCCCCGAGGACAAACTCTTGCTCGCGTAAAGCTAAATATGTCCCCCTGATAATCCGTGTTAAATTTGGCCAGGACGTTAATGCGATAATAGCGACGAATATCCCAATCGTTACTTTTTCCATGATGGAGACGACTGTTAGTGCTATTACCAAAAATGGCAGCAATAACATCATATCTGTGGCACGCATGATAATTGCATCAACGATTCCCCCATAATAACCTGCGATTGAACCAAGCGTTACCCCGATAAAAAGGGTGAATATCATTGCACTGAAGCCAACGATTAATGAAACGCGTCCTCCATATAATAAGCGAGACAAAATGTCCCGTCCGGAACTGTCATTTCCAAGCGGGTGTTCTTCACTTGGCGGCTGTTCCACCAACAGGAGGTTGGATTTGGTCGGACTGTGGTCAGTTAATAATGGAGCAAAGGTTACAGCTAAGATGATGAGTAATAAAACGATTACTCCAGCAACAGCCAGCTTGTTCCGCATAAATCGCCCAAGAGCGATCTGAAATGGACTTTTCCCTCTTTCCTCCTGGGACAACGGCTGTATTTCCGGATTTGTTTCTATGGTTTCTTGCGGATTAAGTTGTTGCATCATTTTTCACCTCAATCATAGCGGATTCTTGGATCAACAATACTATAGAAAATGTCGGCTAATAGGTTGCCGAGCAGTACAAAGAATCCAAGCATTAAGTTGATAGCCATAATTACCGGGTAATCGCGGCTGCTGATAGAGCTGATAAACAATGTTCCCAGACCAGGGTACTGATACACACTCTCTGTTATGATCGCGCCGCTCAATAAAGTTCCTATCTCAAAACCCAGCAAGGTAATGATAGGAATCATTGCATTTCGAAGCGTATGCTTATATAATACACTGTTTTCAGTCATCCCTTTTGCTCTAGCCGTTCGAATATAATCAGCTCCAAGCACATCCAAGACCTCAGAACGCATAAAACGCATATAGGTAGCCGTTCCAGCAAGCCCCAGCGTTATGCTAGGCAAGATGAGATGGTGTAGTCGGTCTTTAAATAACTCGAACCCCTCCAAGCCCGGGGAAGTAACTGTACCTTGCGATGGAAACCATCCCAGTTTAATAGAAAAGACATAAATGGCAACAAGTCCAAAGAAAAAACTCGGTACAGCCAATCCAAAAAAGCTGAAGCCGGTGGTGGCATAATCAAGGACAGAATAAGGTTTCCGTGCTGAATATATTCCAATGGGTATTGCAACTATTAAGGTAATTAATAAAGAAGTGACCCCTAAATAGAATGTGTTTCCTATCCGGTCACCAATTAAATCAGTAACGTGTTTCCCTCTATTGATGTACGATTCTCCGAGATCACCCTGTACGGTCTTTGAAAGCCAGCGGAAATATTGAACGTACATTGGATCGTTTAACCCTAGTGCTTCCCTTTGTTTTTCATACAGTTCAGCGCTCACATTCGGGTCAAGATTCCTTCCGGAAAATGGATCGCCAGGAGCAGCTTGCATAAGGGCAAACACTATGATTGTTAGTGCAAAAAGCATGGGGATAAAAATAATCAATCTTCGAATGACATATTTAGCCATCAATTCCCCCTCCATTCATGTTTAATAAGAAAAGAGCGCAACGGCGCCATACCGAACGCTCTTTTCTTAAATAAATATTATTTTTGGTCAACCCACCATTTTTCTGGGTTATTAACAAATGTAGTTGGCAGATGCTCTACATTGTGCATTCGTTTGTTGTACGCCCACAGGTTGTTAGCAGCATAAAGGATCAGGGAAGGAAGATCTTCTCCGAACATTACCTGCCAATCGCTGTATACTTTATTGCGGTAAGCTTCATCAAATGCTTCTGGAGGCTTGACAGCATCTTTTAGTAGTTTATCTGCATCAGGATTGTTCCATCTAGGGTAGTTATAAGCAGAAGTCGAAGACCAGATGCCGCTTGGATCCGGATCTAGAGAATCAAGGCTCCACCCTGCTAAATAAAGATCCCAATCCTGTGCATTATGCTCAAGGTCTTCAAAGTGTGCTCCAACCTCTTTTGGCTGGCGAAGATTGATTTTGATGCCAACATCCTGAAGGAATTCCTGGATAATCGGGGCAGAACGCTCACGGATTTGGTTTCCTAATGGGTAGTTCATGTTCAGAACCCACTTGTTTCCATCTGGATCTTCACGGAAGCCATCTCCGTCCTTATCCTTATATCCAGCCTCATCTAGAAGGCTCTCAGCTTTCTTTTTGTCAAACTTGTATTGATTTGGTTTTTTGTCATCATAAGCTTTGAATTGTGTCGCAATAGGCGCGTTGATAACCGCACCGCGGCCATTTAATAATCCTTTGACCAAGGCGTCGCGATTAATAGCGTATGCAATTGCCTGGCGGACTCGCTTGTCAGACAGCTTTTTATTTTCTGTCCATTTTGACGGATCAAGGGATTTATCACCCTTTGCACGATGATTGTGCATCATACCTAAAATTTGATATCCAAAGTCATTTTGTTCAATTATGTTGATGTGTTGATAGCTCTTGATAGTATCATAGTCAGCAGCCTGGAAGCCGTTTGGATCAGATACAAAATCTATTTCTTGGTTTTCAAGCAATCCAAGGATAACTGCCTGGTCTACAATTTTCCAGACAACTTTGTCTAGATATGGTTCTCCATTCCAATAATCAGCATTCTTTTCAAGAACATACTGCTCGTTTTGAACCATTTCAGAGAACTTGAAAGGCCCAGTTCCGATCACCTTGCCAGCATCCCTCGATTCAGGAGCTTCCGGCATTTTATCCAGTGGGATATCTTTAAAGATATGCTCAGGAATGATATAGAAGCTAGTATCTGCCAAAGCCTTTACGTTCGGCTGGGCGAATTTAAATACGACAGTCTTGTCATCCTTGGCAACAACGCCTTGGAAGTCCTTACTCTTGCCAGTACTAAATTCCTCGTAACCGAGCAATGCCTGGACATAATTCATACGAATTCCGCCAGCCTCGATATAACCGGGGCTTGCCATCATCTTATAAGTAAACACTACATCATTTGCAGTAAACGGCTGTCCATCATGCCATTTCACATTGTCCTGAAGCGTAAAGGTAATCTCGGTCTGGTCATCGTTCAATTTCCATTCTTTTGCTAGTTTCGGAATGAACTTTAGGTCCTTATCCTGAGTCACGAGACCTTCATAAACAAAATTGATAATGTTTGACTCGTAGGCATCTCCATAGAAAATCGGGTTAAAGATACCTGCCGGAGCCGAATCCATTGCCCCAGTTACAGTACCGCCCTTCTGTGGTTCTCCACTTGCTTCTTCACTATTTCCGCCACCCTCTGATTCAGAAGAAGATTCTTCACTTCCTCCTCCGCTGCATGCTGCGAGAATTCCCAGCATTAGCACAAAGCTCAGCAATACTAACCAACTTTTCTTTAATTTCAAACCATTACACCCCTTTTTTATCTAAATGATTGTGACAAGCAGATGTTAGAGCAACCACCCCCTTTAAAGCCATTTTCACTCTCAATTTGGCTTATTATATAAATGGCATGCTACGTAGTGACCATTGCCAACGTCCAACAGCTCTGGGCGGACTGCAGCACAAAGATCATGTGCATGTGGACAGCGGGTTCTGAACGCACATCCCGATGGAGGGTTAGAAGGGCTTGGCAAATCACCTTTTAGAATAATTTTTTCGCGCCTATTTCTTACATCTGTTGAAGGCACAGCTGACAAAAGTGCCCTGGTGTATGGATGAAGCGGAGTATCATAGAGGTTTTTCTTTGGTGCAATTTCAGCAATTCGTCCTAGATACATAACAGCAACCCTGTCACTAATATGTTTAACAACACTTAAATCGTGGGCAATAAATAAGTAGGTCAGGTTAAATTCGTCTTGAAGGTCCGCCATCAGGTTCAAAACCTGGGCCTGAATGGATACATCCAGTGCTGATACCGGTTCATCACAAATCACAAACTTAGGATTCAGAGCCAATGCCCGGGCTATACTGATACGCTGCCTTTGTCCACCGGAAAACTCATGAGGATATTTGAGTCTTGCATCTGCACGAAGGCCTACTTTTTCTAATAGGCTGATAGCTTTATCCTTCCGCTCACTCTTACTCATCTTTGTTTGTACAAGCAAAGGCTCCTCTATTAATTCCTGTACGCTCATCTTTGAATTCAGGGAAGCATATGGATCCTGAAACACAACTTGCATATCACGCCTTATAGGACGGAGCTGCCTATTGCCAAAATTGGAAATATCCTGATTTTCGAATATGATTTGCCCCTCTGTCGGATTCATTAAACGCAGGAGAACACGGCCAAGTGTGGATTTGCCAGAACCAGACTCGCCAACCACTCCAAGAGTCTCTCCCCGCAGAATATTGAGGGAAACACCATCTACAGCCTTCACATGTCCAATTGTCTTTTTCAGGATGCCTCCTTTGATAGGAAAATATTTTTTTATATTTCTAGCTTCCAATATGTAATCTTGGTCTATCTTGGTTTCGGGCTTAAGTTGAATTACTGACACGGATTAATCCTCCTTATTCATACAGATAGCAACGAACTTTGTGGTCTGACTCAACCTCTAACAATGCGGGATTAGCTTGCCTGCACTTATCCATGACATGAGGACAGCGATCTGAGAACCGGCACCCTTGTGGAAAATTGTAGGCAGGCGGGACCGTTCCTTTAATGGCACCCAGTCTATCTACCTCTTTTTCCAAGCTTGGCAAGCTATCCAGAAGGCCTCTCGTATATGGATGCTTAGGATTCTCAAACAACTCTTCGACTGCCGTAGATTCAACAATTTGTCCGCCATACATCACCATTACGCGATCGGCGTATTCCGCGACTACTCCCAGGTCATGTGTGATTAGAAGTACGGACATATTAAACTTGTGCTTCATCTCATCCATTAAGTCCAAAATTTGAGCCTGGATGGTTACGTCCAGGGCGGTTGTCGGCTCATCTGCAATCAGGAGCTTGGGGTCACAAGAAATTGCCATCGCAATCATCGCCCGTTGCCTCATACCTCCTGACAGCTGATGGGGATATTCATTTATGGTTTCTTCTGCTCTAGGGAAACCGACAACTTTAAGAAGTTCTATTGCCCTTTTCCTGGCAGTAGCTTTTGAAATTTGCTTGTGTCTAACAAGTGTTTCAACTATTTGATTTCCGATTGTAAAAACCGGATTAAGGGCAGTCATTGGCTCCTGAAAAATCATACCGATCTCGTTTCCCCGCACCTTGGACATTTGCTTGTTGTTTAAATCGATGAGATCCTTTCCGCTAAAGAGAATTTTCCCGCCTTCAATTTTTCCGGGTTTCCCGATAAGTTTCATGATTGATAGTGATGTTATACTTTTTCCGCTGCCAGATTCTCCCACCAAAGCTACGGTTTCGCCAGGGTATATCGAGAAGTCCACTCCGTCGACAGCCTTTGCTACTTTTTTGTTTTCTAGTTTAAAATAAGTTTTTAACCCTTCTACATTTAATAAAGGAGTTTCAGTCATTCCATTCACCTCTTTTTCAATCTCTCTCTCGCTCGCTTATATAATAGTTTATGAGGAAATACCTACAATTACAATAATTTTCTAAATAGTTTGATTATTTTTTTAAAATAATAATTAGTAAAACGCGGTTTTACTAAGGCTTGTGAAGCTTCTATTTTTGTATCAAAAGGCAACAAAAAATTTAAATGTAAGCACTGGATTACAAGAATATTGCCATTTTTTTCGTCTTTAGTAGCAGATTTTTTGATTTCTAAATGCGAATATCAAAGCAATGGCTATCTATTAAGTGACAATCGCTATCAAGTTCTGCAACTGTAATCTAGGATGTGATGTATTAATTTCCAAGCTTCTGGATTCACAGAAGAAATATTATTTAATAATATTTTTATAAAATAGCATACACTTTATTGAACAAACGTTTTAAAGCATTAGACATTTTATGATTTTTTTGAGAGATAGAAGACTAATTGCCAAAACGCTATTGTGATATTTATTGTATAAGCCGTAAATGTTTATTGGGTATGTACATCCAAACTGTTAAGAAAGAATGCTGCCTGGCATTATTTGATATCTGTTTAGCACCGTACGACTTCTGAATAAAGCTTTTAATTGTTTTGGAATAACAATTGAATCTATTATCCACTTTTATTGGGGTATAGATAGGGTGAAAAATTGGGTGCTCCGTTACTTAAAAATCAATATAAGCTCAATCCTTAACAGAGAAACAGTCCATTTTCGTAGCATTAGGCAATTATCGTCGACGAGGGGATCCTTTTAAAGATTGGATCAAAGAAAATGGGTGTAAGATATAATCATTTATCATACAGGGCTTGTCCTTGGTATGACTGATATTTTTCGTTAGAACGATACACTTTAACCCTAGCTCACTCATTAGACGAAGGACCGTTTTATGATTCATTACATATCCTTATCACGCATTCTAATGTAATAATATGGTAACCACAAAGTCCTTGAATTTGTTTAAAAATCTGCTCGATTAACTCTTTTATTTCCTTGTATTTATCTGGTGGATCCATTGTTTTATCCAATAAAAATAAGTGATGCGTGGAAAACCAGCCATCTTTACTAGCTCTATCACCTTAAATTGGTGCCTTAACTATAATACAAAAGAATATTTAGACATAGAAAAACTGCACCTCCAATTGATAGGTTTGTAGCAATTGGGGATGCAGTTCATTAAGCATTTTTTTAGTTTGTTTGATGGAACTGGTTATACCGTTTATTAACGGATAATTTCTTTTAGTTCCCGCAAAAATTCTCTTTTTTCCTCCAAGATTTCACGTTTAAAATCAATGATTGCCCTTAGCAATCTTCTTCTGCGTTTTGACATGATCTATCCCCCCTCTCAAATCATTTAATATATAATATGAAAACTTGTCCTTTTTGGTCACAGACATTTTCCTAAACTTAAAGAATACTTATTAATTACATTTTGCTTCAGTTTCAAAAGACATCCGGACCTCTGCGTATAATTTATAGTGTAATACTCCTTAGTTACTCTAAAGTTGAAGCTGGTTAATAAGGTCTGAATGCTCTGGCAGCCATTCTTTAATATATTCCGGCAAACGTCCGTCATTATTTATACTTGTATGTCCCTTGCTCAATAGCTCAGAGTCTTGTCCTTACTTGATACAAATTGCCAATTGGTTTTATCCTGGCGCGATTTTTGCTGCTTTATTTACTTTATTTGGTTCATCCTATATCTTTCCTCTGTTGGAGACCTGAGTAATCTTCAAGCAGCTTATTAAAAAATCGGTTTATTTTTTTCTTTTCGTTCTTTCTTGGCTTCATGCTTATTTTGTGATGAACCAGAAATTTGCGCAGTATTTCCATTTGTCTTTAGATGTCGTAGCAATTGCTCTACGCGATCAATTTTTTCCTCCAGTTGGACCTGCATTTTGGCCACATTTGCCATATCGCGTTTTGTAGAAAAATTCAAGATAGAAGATATTGTTTCCATGGACTCGTTCATACGGTTGACTTTTTGTCCAAAATTATTTGCACGCCGGCTTGCCATTTTGATAAAATCCTTATTGTTTATATCATGAATTATACGATCCAATTCTTCTTCTTTTTTGGTTCCTATTTTTTTTAGGCTATCATAGAAAACAGATCTTTTCGTTTTTTCGTCCATATATACTATCCTTTCTGTAAACGTTAGGCTGTAGCTGTTATTCCGCCATCTACATCCAGTACATGTCCGACTAAATAATCTGAAGCACTTGACGCCAAAAACACAGCTGCCCCTTTTAAATCTGTATCGTTTCCGAACCGTCGTGCAGGAATATTAAGAGCAATATCGAAATTTGATTCTTCCAATACTTTCTTTGTAATCTTCGTGGGGAAAAATCCGGGTGCAATCGCATTAACCTGTATACCATGTCTCGCCAATTTTACGGCTAGGTCTTTTGTAAATGTGATGATCGCACCTTTGCTGGTGTTATATGCGATAGCCTCCATTACATCGGGTGAGGTACCACCATGGCCTGCAATGGATGCAATATTGATTATTTTGCCATACCCTTGCTTGACCATGACCTTTGCAGCTGCCTGTGAGAATAAAAATGTTCCATGAACATTAACGTCTATAACTTTTTTCCACTTCTCTTCCGGTAACTGCAAAACCGGTGAAATCCATGATATCCCGCTGTTATTCACGAGAATATCGAGCCTGCCAAAGACTTTCATCGTTTCATTAATAACATTTTCTACGTCTTCTTTTTTGCTTATATCACAGCTGCAAGCAATCGAATCGACGCCAATTTGTTTCAATTGTCCACTAACTTCCTTGCATGCATCTATATTTCTTGAACATACTACTATGTTTGCTCCCGCTTCTGCCAAAGCATGAGCAATCTGTTTGCCCAGTCCGCGGCTGCCTCCCGTGACTATCGCTGTTTTGCCGGACAGGTCAAATAAACTGTTCACATTCATGATCTGGACCCTCCAATCATTTTTCATCACTAGGAAAAGTAAAAGACAGTCGGCGTCCCTCCTTCCTATCGTGTTAATACACTATGCAGAAATAGATGAATTGGACAGGGACAATTGTATATTTCATCCTTTTTTGTTTTAAAAGATTCGTTTTACGTGATTATTCTTCCTTCAAAGTATGTTGTAGTAAAAATCCCCTATGAAGGAGAGAATTTCAAAAACGTTAATAATTAGCTCCTTTCAAAACAGCGATGAATACAAAACTAAAGATTGGGGACTTTCATTTGGTACCATCTATATACCGCACAGGCGGAAAACACGCAGACTAGGCTCCCCCTTCTGGTTGCACTAAGGAAAGCGAGTGCCTGGAGCGGATAGTAGGAAACCTAGCGGGTCTGCTTGGAATTGTTTGAGGCTTCCTGTTAATAACTTCCCAGTTGGCCCGGATCCGCCTTTTGGCTTCAGCCCCTCGACCAATTTTTATTCCTCCGTAACGAAATCAGCCTCCGATAAATGTACGAAGTTAAGGATAAATTGGCTTATAAGCTAGTTTAGAAGGGTGTATATTTGTAACAGATGAACCTGAACCGTTTTGTTTTGGAGATGAGCTTCGGCTTTACTTCATTGTGTGTAGCAAGGATTCAGCAACATCAGGAGTTATTTGTACAAAAATGGTCTCTTTTTTCTTTTTCGGCTTTAGGTCCAAATTAAGGACTACCATAAGGAAAAATTCATTACAGATTCTGAACATATCAAAATCTTCAATAGATATAATATCCTTCATAATTTTTGCCGTCCACTCGTTTCTTTTATTGGATTTGATATACACTGCATAAATTTTTATTTTTTAGCTTTATGAAAAGTCCCTGTATAATAATAAAAATACGCTATTTAAAGGCATCTAAGTGTTGACTTAGTAAAGACTTTACTTTATCCGGCTGCTCCAAATGGATAAAATGCCCGGCATTTTTTATCAAATGTATGTCAGCTTGCGGAAGGCTCTCTTTTTTTAGTTTGAATGCAAACTCTACAGGAATATAAGAATCACTTTCTCCCCAAATGATAGAAACTGGTTGTTTAAAGCTGGACAGTTTACCTTTATACTGCGTCACCTTAGCCATAGTGGCTGATCTGTATAGCTGAAGTACTACTGAACTTGATTCGGGTGTACGGAATACCTGAAAAAAGTCCCATAATGTGGCCGTATCTGCGAACGGTACGGCTGGCTGCATACCAGTACGGAAAGCATCCCAATCCGCTATTTGCTTCATCAATTGTTCACCTGCGCCAGGTGTTCT
Source organism: Peribacillus sedimenti (assembly GCF_046237635.1). Lineage (NCBI taxonomy): Bacteria > Bacillati > Bacillota > Bacilli > Caryophanales > Bacillaceae > Peribacillus > Peribacillus sedimenti. Next base: position 2,694,493 of record NZ_CP143547.1, read on the forward strand.
CCATATCTGGGCTAGCTTGTGCCATTTGTATTCATCTGAAATGGTAGTATCAGATATAATCAAGCTTAGCACTCTATCCAGATTCTCACATGTCCAGCTCAAACCTATCAATCCTCCCCAATCATGTACGACGAGATGCAGCTGTTCCAAACCTAGCATCTCTGTGAACTCTGAGATGAATTGCTCATACCGGTCCCAAGTGGATATCTCATCAAAACAGTCGCTGTTGCCAAACCCTGGTAAATCGGGTGCGATCGTGCGAAATCCATTTGCCGCTATAGCCGGCAGAATTTCCTTCCAAATGAGACTTGTTTCCGGAACACCATGAAGAAAAAGTACTGGCACGTCATCTGCATTGCCTGCCTCAAGATAAGCAACTGTCTTACCTTTTAAATTCAAACTTTTCTTCTCCAAGCTTTAACCCCCTAAAATATCTTTATTAAAGATTGTTCAGTCCGAAATGCACAATTTCTTTACAAAAACGAAAAAAAGAGATAGGACCGGCTCCGTGCCTGTCTTTATCTCTTATTAGTATGTTTGTTATTCTATTTTTGCCTGTGTTGGAATGAAAACAGAAAATGATGACAGCCCGATTTTATCATTTTTACAATATATTTTAATTTATGAACTCCGTATCTCTTCCATGCTAAACATTTCAATATATAAATCCCGAGCTTATCCAAAAATCATCAATAATGTATTATTCAAACTAAAATGTAAAGCAACATAATTCCTTTTCATATACTCCTATTAGCTGTACAAATTGACTGATTACAAAGTGAATGCAATAACATTACATATGGTTATCGGGCCGTTAACAGAGCCCTTGCCGGATTTGCAGGACCGTCATATTCCAGGGCATCAAAGATAAAAGAAAATACATTTGGATCATTAGCAATCAATAGGTGCCCTGTCATGTCTAGAGGGAAATAATCCTGAAGTGTTATGTTCATCAATCTCTTTTCTGGACCGGATAGAAACGCTGATGTATACGGGACTACAATTTCATCAGTCTTTGTTGTTATTACGGTATAGGAAATGGTTCCAATGGTTTCTTCCCCATCATTTAAATTTAAAAGGAATTCTGAACCAGCCTTCTGTTGGACACAAGCAGTACAAGAAGCCAATTCTGTTGCTGTCAAAGTAAGACCCAGGCCAACTGCACCTTCTGTCCCGTGATTAGATGGAGTAAGGCCGATCAAGTCATCCACTTTTTTGGCACCGCCTAGATATTTCATATAATAGCGAGGCATCATGCCTCCCTGGCTATGACCGATAATTGAAACCTTTTTAGCTCCGGTATGTTCTAACACTTTTTCAATAAATTGATTTAGTTCTTCAGCAGAGTGTTCAATTTTCCCGGTGGAAGGCCCGGCAATTGTACGGCCATAATTTAGGGAATATACACAATACCCCTCAGCCGCCAAAATAGGTGAAAGGTTTACCCAATTCCTGTCCATGGTTTCGAAAGTCCCTGGTACGAGCACGATGGGATTTGGATGTTCTGGTGATGGCCTGCATGAGCGAATATTTGCACCGGGAGGCGGTGTACCCTGTTCTGCCAAGAAATCATTTTCAGCTAATCCCAATAAATACATGGCTTTGACATCACTGAACATAAAAATAGATAAAATGACTGTAAATGACAACATGACTCGATAAATACTCAATGTTTACTACCTCTCTTTCGGGATTTGACTAAATGTCACAATTTTCTTGAAATTTATACCACTACTCCCATTATTTGAAACACTGTCCCTTCTAATTTACAAAAAATAAAAAAGGAACCCTTAAAGGATTCCTGGATTTTAGTCTCTTTCTTTTCGCTCATTCATGTATTATTAAAACTATGGACTGTCCAGCCTGGCAAACAGGAAAATCCAACCACCAAAGCGGTAAGGCTTATGAATTGTTTGAGCCTTTTGCGAGAGAAACTGACGGGCCGTTTATATTATCCTTTGCCGAGTCTTTTGTCTTCTTAGAATATTCTACATGTCTGTCCATGTCCCTTGCTTGTTTTAGAATTTCAAGTTTCACACTGCTCAAACCTCCACCTCCCAAATAATGATGAAAGAATCCTTACTATTATTCCCCTCGATTGTTGTGAAATGTACTCCTCTTGTATCAGCTTTCTTTGAGAAACTTATTCAGGAGCTTTTGTAATCTCGTTACACCACTTTTTCCCATAATTAAAAAACCTGTAAAGAAACAACATAATAACAAAAATGGTCCAAGGAGCTGTACATACATGGCCAGAATAAGAACCCTATTAATATCCGCATTCATCTTTCTTTGTCTTGCGGCAGTTTATCTAATTTGGTTAGGCGGAAATAATACCGAAAATCAGGAGAATGGGACTGCAAACCGGTTCAGCTCATCCCCGCCTCGACTATTGCAGGACGGCGCCACACAGGAGATCCTCCGCATCAATAGTCTTGAAGATGGAGCATCCATTAAAACGCATCTTCGTGCACATCCTCATATCACACTGGTTAAGCACAATGCAGTAGATGAAAGCCATTATCATGAAAATGAAGTTACCGTAAAATTTAAAGATTATCCCAGTACACAAGAACTGCAGAAAATAGAGAAGGACATTAAGGGTGAAGCCATCAAAACATTCAATTCATCGATTGTATTCCGATCGAATACCCTTAATTCGAACGATCTTCTTCAGTATTTTAACAGAAGCAACCATGTTGAATTTGCTGAACCAAATTACTTATATATTCAAAATGAGCGGAATGTGCCTAATGATTCCTTATACAGACGCAGATATCAATGGAACCTTCCTGTTATACAGGCTGAGCAAGGATGGGATATTTCGCGCGGCAGCAAGGATATCGTAATAGCAGTAGTCGATTCCGGTGTAGATTTACATCATCCAGATTTACGGGGCAGACTTACGAGCGGGTATAATGTTCTGGCAAATAACCATATTCCGGATGATGACAATGGACACGGAACGCATGTAGCCGGAATCATTGCATCAGAAACGAATAATGCCCGCGGTGTGGCAGGATTAACATGGTACAACAAAATCATGCCGGTAAAGGCAATGGGAGCCAAAGGATATGGTACAACATTTGATGTCGCTAAAGGGATAATTTGGGCCACTGACCATGGCGCTGATGTCATTAATTTAAGCCTGGGGAATTACCAGCCGTCTGCGGTAATGCATGAAGCAGTACAATATGCTTTTCGCAAAAATGTAGTCATCGTCACAGCTGCTGGCAATGATAATACCGATCAGCCAAGTTATCCTGCAGCCTATCCCGAAGTATTAAGCGTCGCAGCGGTGGATTATCAGGGAAACCGCGCACCCTTTTCAAATTTCGGTGAACATGTGGATGTTTCTGCACCTGGAGTCGAAATTCCAAGTACTTATTTTCATCAGCAGTATGCAGCATTATCAGGCACATCTATGGCCTCCCCGCATGTAGCCGCATTAGCTGGTTTAATCAAATCCAAAAATCCGGATTTGAAGAATACCGATATTATGAAAAATATTGGCAGGACTTCTTATGACCTTGGAGCAGCCGGGGTTGATCAGTATTACGGCAGCGGTTTGATAGATATCAGGAATTCCCTGCAAAATGTGAAAGAATCAAAAAACAGGAACGAAAAGAACGATGTTTTTTTTGAGCGACTAAGACGACTTTTTACCAGGTAACGATTGAGTAACACTTTGTAAATTCCATCCATAGGATTCCATACTGTCTTAACCGAGTCCTATGGATGAAAAAGTTCACAGAATACGCGCTGACTTCCAGAGTATAGTAATGCAGTCTTTAACAAGAAAGAGCTGGAATAGAGGAAACTAATTCGCACCTTCATTAAAGAAAGCAACAGTCCTTCAACAGCAAAAATACTAATCACCGTAATAAAAACCAAGTGCAGCTTTTACTAAATCCTGAATTTCTCCGGTTTCATACTGTCTCCATTCCAAAATTTCTTCTTTGGTTATCTCCATCTTCGCGTCCTTTAGGACAACCCCGTTCTCGAGCTCTATATCCAGAGTTACAATATAATCATCATTCTTCCAAATGTTCTTTATTATGTAGTTTTTAATTGCTGTACCTCTTTTTATTCTTTTGTTCTCCATTCTTGACATACTCATTTCTCGCACTCCTTTAAAATCATACCTCCTATAATACTCCCGTTAGTCATCAAGTGGAATATGATGAAATCCCTGGTACAAATGAACTATTTTTAAACAGTGTTCGTTTTTGGCATATTACTGCAGGCAAGTAACATTTAGATTGCTGGTTTTTCAATTCAAGCTCTGCATAACTATGAATACTTTGCTTTTTATGTACAAAAGCATCAATTACATGTTTTTATCTCACTTCTATTAATGAACTAAGGATGAAAACGGGAATTATTTTTACCCGCCGGTGCATATACATCCATAAAAGGAGGGATACACCATTGGCTTATATGTGGGCGGTTACGATCGGTTTTCTTTTATGCCTTGGTTTCCTTAGCGGTGGTTTTTTGTATGTGTTAAAGAGATCTCTTAAAATCGAAGACTCTAAAAGGATTGATCCTCTAAAACGCAATGATACTTAAAAATGGATTCTAGATTACCTTACAGGTAATCTTTTTTGATAAAAGGATGTCGTTTTGTATTTTTTAAAATGATACTTAGGATATTGTCGAAAATAGGAAATTAAAAAAGGCTACAATCTGTAGCCTTTAGTCTAAAGCATGCTAGAAAGGATATTCCCTAGGCATAGTCTGAACAGATATCCATTTAGTCGTGGTAAATTCATGCAAGGCCCATTCCCCGCCATAGCGACCCAAACCTGAGGCTTTCTCACCTCCGAAGGCAACAATCGGTTCATCATTCACTCCCTGGTCATTTACATGAATCATTCCTGTCACAATTTGTTTTGCAACTTCTACACCATGTTCTATTGAACCTGCATGGACTGCCCCGCTTAAACCATATTCACTGTCGTTAGCAACTTTTATGGCTTCTAATTCGTCGTCTACAACGATAATTCCCACTGCAGGGCCAAAAATCTCCTCCTGCGCAATCGGCATATCATTGGTTACGTCCACTAGGATTGTTGGAGGAAAAACATTCCCCTTTGTGTCTCCCCTCAGTGCGTACCTGGCTCCCATTTCAATACTTTTATCAACTAAATCCTGAATCCTGCCTACTTGCTTGTTATTAATCAGGGGACCGACAACAACATCTCGATCTGCAGGATCCCCATATTTGATTTGTGATGCCTTTTCGACTAATACCTTAACAAACTCCTCGTAAACGGGACGCTCCACAATAATCCTGTTCAGAGACATGCAGATCTGGCCGGCATTCAGGAACTTTCCAAAGGCTGCTGAGCCTGCAGCCTTCTCCACATCCGCATCTTTCAGCACAATCATAGCATTATTTCCGCCGAGCTCCAGCGCCACCCTTTTTAGATGCCTGCCGCAAAGTTCTCCAATATGTCGGCCCACTGGGGTAGATCCGGTAAAGGAAATAATTTGGGGAATTGGATGTTCTACAAAGGCATCCTTGATTTCCGAAGAACTGCATACGGTTATGTTTAACAACCCCCTTGGAATCCCGGCGTCTTCAAACAGCTTTCCCATGAATAATCCACCTGAAATCATCGTTTGCAGGTCGGGTTTAATTACCACACCGTTCCCTGCCGCCAATGCAGGCGCCAATGACCTCATTGTTAAATGGAAGGGGAAATTAAATGGACTGATAATTCCCACTACCCCTGCTGGGTTATGATATATTCTATTCTCTTTCCCAGGTATCACAGAAGGCATGATTTTGCCATGCATCCGAAGAGGAAACGTAGCTGCTTCTTTCATGATCCCTATGGCTCCGTCTATTTCTATCTGTGCCTTTGTGTGAGAAGCGCCATTCTCTGCAATTAATATTTCAACGAGTTCATCCCGTCTTTGCTTAACTAAATCCACCGCTCTTTCCATGACAGCCACTTTATCGTACGCATTGACTTCCTCCCACTTTTTTTGTGCATCCCGTGCTGAGCGGTAAGCTACATCAATGTCATCTGAGCTAGCAAGGCGGATTTCTGCTAGTGTCTCGTCGTTGTATGGGTTCTTATCCTCATACACTCTTTGGCCTTTACCATCACGCCATTCTCCTCCAATAAATTGTTTGTCCCATTTTTTCATAATGTTTTATCCTCCTTCGTTTGTACACTTGCACAATTTTTTGGATAACAAAAATAAATCACGTCCCAATGTGCCATATTGATCCATTAGTAGCTAATTTGAACAACTTTATGTACGGCATTCCCGCCTTGTTATTTTACACAACAGGTCATGGTTTTATTTTTTTGGAGTAAATGGTTTGGCTACCCTTTATTACCTGTTAAGCACAATAAACACATAGAGCTCTTTTGAAGACCGATTATATGTATTGGTTAAAAAAATGGAGCTGCATCAGCAACTCCTTTAATTTACTTATTTCTGCATTTTTTACATACTTGGATTATTTCACTTTGCTCTTTCTTATGTGGATACAGGAGTTTAATTCCTGTGCTTCCGCATAATGGACACTGGCCTCTCCCTCTTGCAGGAAGGGGTTGAAGGGTTTTTCCTCTGTATCTTTTAGCCATATTACCATCAATCCTCTTCAGGTCTTTTCTTTATCTAATGTTGAAGAGGTTTAAATATTGATGGGTTATTTGCCCATTTATTTATCTGCCTTCACTAAAATTTTTTAGGACAAACAGCATGTAAAAATACGAGCCTGCTGTCTTCAAAAAAAAGCAGGCCTGTTGAAGGCCTGCCCTGTCTTTATTCTCCAAGGTCTACGTTGTGGTATACCTGGCGAACATCCTCTAAATCTTCTAAAGCGTCAATCATTTTTTCGAATTGCACTTGTGCATCTTCAGGAAGTGTTACTTCACTTTGCGCCAGCATTGTCAATTCTGCAACGCTGAATTCAGTTATTCCTGCAGTCCTGAATGCTTCCTGGACCGTATGGAATTGGTCAGGTTCTGCGTATACTATGACAGAACCCTCTTCTTCCAGTACATCGCGCACATCCACATCTGCTTCCATTAATAGCTCAAGTACTTCTTCCTCTGTTTTGCCTTCGACTCCGATCACGGCAGTGGCGTCAAACATATATGCTACTGAACCGCTGACTCCCATGTTTCCGCCATTTTTACCGAATGCTGCACGTACGTCGGAAGCGGTACGGTTGACGTTATTGGTCAATGCATCGACAATGACCATGGAGCCGCTTGGACCAAATCCTTCGTAGCGAAGTTCATCATAATTTTCTTCTGAACCGCCTTTTGCTTTCTCTATGGCCCGGTCAATGATTGTTTTTGGCACGTTATAGGTTTTAGCACGCTCAAGTACGAACTTCAATGACTGATTTGATTCAGGATCCGGCTCCCCCTGCTTGGCAGCAACATAAATTTCACGCCCAAATTTTGCATAAACACGACTTGTATTTGCGTCCTTCGAAGCCTTTTTCTCTTTGATATTGTTCCATTTACGGCCCATATGTCTCACTCTCTTTCAACAATGAATCTTTTTAGATATGATTTAAAACAATTACCTGCTGTCTTCAAAATAAATATTTTATACATGTTTTATTGAAGATGCTGGCTTTATACACTAGACTATTATACCTTAAATGGATAATTTGTTAAGAGTATTGATTCAAAAACACCTCTTGTTTCTAAACTCCAAAGTGCGTTATGGAAGCAACCAATGCCTGTATTCATAATTTTATACAGAAGGCGAATAAAAAAGTTTTCTTCAGAAGACACATGGTGTTTTCAATAAAGAAATGAAGGATGCATTCAGGCAGATGCACTCATAACTTAACAAATTAGGGATTCCATTGATACAGAATTCAATTCTTTGTCCCAAATGTAAATTTCTATTTCTTATCCTGTATTTCAGTCCGCCTCCAATTACCTCTTCATGCTATCAAGGCGTATAGATCTAAAAAATAGCCGGCCATAAATTCAGCCAAACAGGATATGTTAAATAGTAAAGGAGGTAAACAAATGTCTGCTACTAACAAACAAGATGAACTAAGCAGCTCTTCTCATAAGCATCGGGCTAGGGCGCGCATCAGAAACAGAAATTCGACAGACTTCAGCAGTGCAACCTTAAGGCGTGTGGCACTCATGCCTTTGTCCCGTTTCCGCTGAAGCCAGTGGTGCTGGCGCATAACTTTTACAAAACTCACTGTCGCTATCCGGCACCCTTGAACTATCTAATACATCCAGAAAACAAAATAAGACATTTTATAACAGAAATTTGTCTTTGTTGAGATTAAAAAATTCACTAACACCGCAGATTATAGTACTATAGACTTATAAAGTCCATCAGGAGAAATATTATGATAAGCAATTACGAAGCTCAAATATTTTTAAAAGAAATTGGTCGATTAATCGACGATTATTATAGATGTAAGGAGCTAAGGGTAAAAAACGAAATTGGTTTGGAAATCCAATTACTTACCCAGCTGATTTCCTCGGAACTGATAAGTAATTAATATTTTTCATTTTGTAATTTGGAGTTAAAAAAAGAAAGCTTCCGAGTCCAGATGAGCTTTCTTTTCTTATGTAGCTATTTAACTAAGGCTGGTGGCAATAACTTTGTCTTTGCCGGTTCTTTTTGCTGAATATAGATTTTGGTCAGCTGCAGACAACAGCTGCGCCCGATTTATATTGCTGCCTCTGACCGTGCAGACACCGATGCTTACTGTTACCGGCAACTCTCCTGTAATAGTTCTCCAATTCGCAGATTTCACTGCCATTCTAATCTCCTCCGCACTGCGGAATGCTGCATCTTCACTTACCTCAGGAAAAAGGATGACAAATTCTTCTCCCCCTATTCGTGCCACTTCAGCTGTTTCCATTACAGTAACTGTCAGGATTTTAGCAAAGTGAACCAGAACAGCGTCTCCCACTTCATGGGACAAGGTATCGTTAATTTGTTTAAAATTATCTAAATCAATGATTGCAGCACTTAATGGCTGGCCTGTTAATGCCACATTTTCAATGAGTTCTTCAAGATGCGCATCAATATATCTTCGATTATGCAGGCCCGTAAGAGGGTCACGAAGAGCCATTTCGCGGTAATGTTCACTGTCACGTCGTGCTTCCTCTGCATCGACTAACCCACGCAGGATCCGAGAACGTGATTCCCTTTCTGCCAGGCGTAGTTCTTCATTTTCAGCGTGAAATGAACGATGCTCCTCATACGCCTCCCGGTAACGGCCAGCTGCAGCAAATAGCTGGGCTTGCTCCAGCCTAACCTGAACTCTAAGGACGGACAAATCATGCTCTTCACAAATATGCCTTGCCTTATCCAGGGTGCTTTGGGCCGATTCAAGCTTCCCCTGAAGCCTTTGCGCTGTAACAGCAGTTAAAAGGCATTCCGGCAAAGATGTCAATTCAATTAACAGCCTGCCTGTAAGGTCATGCAATACAGGAGTTAAAGTTACTTCAGCGTCAGCGGGCCGTCCTAATAAAATTTCTATTCGTGCAATGGTATCCAAATACAAAGCATCAAGCTGAATCTTGTATGTTTGTGATAGCTGCCTCAATTGCTCCATAAGCTCCAGGGCAACTGCCGCGTCATTTAGCTCATAAGCAGTGAAAGCCATATTATTTAGGGTGATTAAAGAAAGTTCATAATCCCCCGCGTCCTTTGCAATATTGAGCACTTCTTGATACCTCTGCGCTGAATCATCATAGGCACCGTTTTCATCCAAAGTGAGGGAAAGGATAAGCAGATGTTCTGCCCTGGTATAAGGAAGCATCGTATCCGGCGAATAGTCCAGCGCCCGTACTGCATGCTCAAAAGCACTGGTATTGTCCCCGATTCTCCGATAAAAACTAGCAAGCTGACGATGGCTGCATGCCATCACATGACGATTTTGTTGTTCATGGGCCCATTTGTTTACCTCGTGAAAGATTCGTCCTCCATCTGCAACTCTGCCCTGCCTGCTAATGACATCCGCATGAATTAGTCTCGCACGCATATTCAAAGCTTCAATGCCTAATTTTTCTGTTATTTGAAGGGCTAATTGAGCTGGCACTATTGCTGCATTTAAATTCCGAAATGGTATGATTTCCAAAAGGTCCAAAGCCGCATCGAGGGAAGATGGACTATCTTCACAAATATGAGTGGAGCGATCATGGTCTTTACATTTTGCATAGTGGGCAAGCGGGTCTCCTCCGGAATTCCAAATAGACTCAACTTGGCAAAGAAGACAATTGTGATTTTGTAACAGCAAAATGATTCCCCCAAACTCCGATATGTAATAATGGATTAAGATTTACACTACTTACGCAATTTTTCTTTGTATAGCTGAGTATCCCTCTGTTCTGCATCATTTCAGAAAATCATTCAAAAAAAATAATGACATTCAGCACAATTTAAACTATCAAACATTTATGTCTTGATACTATAACACTACTGAATATTCAGATTAAAACAACTACTATAAACCCATCCAGCCATTTTATGGAAAGCAGTTTATGTAAAGCGTATGCTTAAGAATTACCCTATAGTAAAATAGAAGGAATACGGATAAGTTTTCCAAACTTAAATATACTATATTTTGTCATATATACCAACATTATAAGCAAGAAACATTCCCTAATATTATGTATTAATTTATGATTCATTGAAAATAGGCATTATTCCTCATCTAGATGCTTTTTGATAAATAGCATAAAAACTATCTGACAAGACTTGACTATAGAGTCCAGTTCTCCCCATATAATAGTGATTTCCACTGTCATAACAAATTACATGAATTCCTCGATTCTGCCAAACTCCTATAAATGGCATACATTACCTATATATTAAAGATATACTAGTAAATTATAATTTTCAGGAAATGTATAAAACAAAAAGGAGAACAGCATGAGGAAACTTGGGGTATTTTTGATTTCTTTAACGTTGCTAATAGGCTTATTTCCGGGCTTTATCATGGCAGCTGAGCCTTCCAGCTTTGATAAGGAGCTGGATTCGTATTTACAGAAGGTTTCTCAAACCAGGGGTTTTGACGTTACAAGAGAGGATATTGAAGCATCTCTGGCTGCCTATGATGAATCCCTAAGTGATTATCATAGTATTCGTGATTTAAAGGATGTTTTAGGTGAAGTTATCAAAAAAGATCTGAGCAATCTGGATCTTATTACTGAAGATTTTGGTCTTGACCAAAAAGGGATTGAAAAATTACTTATCGATAATGGTGAACAATTAAGCGATTACGTTTTTTTATATGACCTATATGATGCCATTGAATTGTACCGATTCGAGCGCGATCCTAACTTTGATCAGGATTTAAGCAATTTTATCTCTAAAATCAGTAAAATTAGGGGTCTCAATATTACTAAGAAAAATATTGAAGACTATCTTGCCAGCTTTGATGATAGTCTCGATACGTTTGAAACCGTGGATGATCTAAGCGATTATCTGGGAGAAGTCATTAAGTCTGATTTAAGCAACCTTGATCAATTTAATGAGTATTATGGTCTTGATAGGCAAGCAATTGAAGATATACTGAAAGAACACAACAAAGACCTGTCGGATTACATTTTCATTGATCAATTAGATGAAGCAATTTGGGAATATACAGATGGCAATCTACCCGGTCTTGATGAAGAGCTTGCGGCTGATATGCTTCCAATCTTTGAACAAGAGTTTGGTTTGTCAGAGGACGAATTAAACAGGATTGAGAAGCATCTTGAATCGTTGGAGGGTACACTTTCCGACGAGCAGACTATGGAACGTTTAGATCAATTGGCTGAACGGATGATGCGCTTTGAAGAGTTTGATTCTGCCAGCGATCTATCTGCACAGGACATTGCAGAAATATCTTCCATTTATGATGAATTTCTGTCCATCTTTAAGTTAAAGGCGAGCTTCAGCCTTGTAAAAAATGACAAAGAAACAGCAATATCATTTGCTGATTTGATTTTCCTGGAAGAATTAAAAGGCGCTAAATTAAAGGTGAGCCTTTACACAACAGATGGAGAGTTTCTGGCTGACCTCCTTGTCTCTGAGGCACTAGTAGATTCCGAAACGCTGACTGAAACAGGCGAACAAATGGAAGAGGCAGCACAGGAAGCAGAACAGGTTTTTTCTCAGCCAGCAGGCCCTAGAATTTCGCAGAAACATTCCGAATTAAAACAAGGTACACAGCAGAAGACAGTTAAAGGAGCAAAGCTTCCAAAAACAGCTACTAACTATATTTCCAATGCTATTCTTGGAGCGTTGATCGCTTTAGCTGGATTCTTTGTTTTCCGTCATGTTAGGAAAGCATAGAAATGAACAATAAAAAACAAGGAATCAACCGCAAAAAACGGTTGATTCTTCTTGCTTTGCCGTTACTGCTAATGTTCATTGGGGTTTTGCTGTCTTCCGCAAATCTGTATAAATTTGCTTATGGGTATTTCATCTACAAAACTTCCCCTGACAATCATTCTGTTGAAGCAAAGACCAAAAATGATCCTGATACAGAGAAACCTAAAGTAAACCAATCCCAGGATAAAGAGGAACTTTACCCGGTAAGGCCGAAAATTGGTGAAAAAATGGGTAAACTGTTTATTCCGAAATTGAATGCTACTCTCCCTATCTATCATGGTACTAACGAGGATGAACTAGCAAAGGGGGTAGGACACTTTGCCGGGAGTGTTCTTCCTGGTGAGAAAGATAACTCTGTCTTGTCAGGTCATCGTGACACTGTTTTTAGAAAATTGGGCCAAATAGGAATAAACGACATTTTAATCGTTCAAACAAAGGCCGGTGAATTCCAATACAGAGTAAATAAGGTCAGGATTGTAGATGAAAATGACCGCACTGTCATCGTTCCAAAACCGCGTGCTACTTTGACTGTGAGTACGTGCTATCCTTTTGATTATATAGGGTCAGCCCCACAGCGGTACATTTTGGTCGCCCATCTTGTGAAAAAGACAATTAATTAGGTAAAAAAGGAACTGACAAAAGGGTTTGGGAACATTTCCATTCGAACCCCCTTTTGTCAACTACCTGAACGCTGCGGCACGCTGCAGCTTTTTCTGTTATATATTTCATTATAATTTAAACTTTACTATTCATTAGAAACAAGGCTTTTATAATAAAAAACGCTAGCATCCAAGCTTCCATTTGCAGACAACGCATAGCCTGGAATTCGCCCCGCTTCTATGAATCCAATGGATCGGTATAAGTGATTAGATGGATCTCCTTCCCTGGTATCGAGTACAAGAAGACGAATGCCCTCTTCTTTCGCTCTTTCTTCAGCTTTGTTCATTAATGCCCGGCCAATACCCATCCTCCTGTATTTTGGAGAAGTCATCAATTTTGCTATTTCTGCTCTATGGCTGCCATTTTGCTTTTTACATAGCTGCAATTGAATGCTTCCTGCAATGTCATGATCAATCTCAGCAATAAACAAAATAACTCCAGGTGCCAGTACGCTTGTCCAGTAATGAGCTGCATCTGATTCGGAAAGCGGCGGCAAAAACCCTACGGATGCACCGTCATCCACCACACTAACCAAAAGTTCGGAAAGCTGCTGTTGGTACGCATCAACCAATTCTACCTCTACAATCTTTAACTTTCTATCCATCATAAACACCCCGCAGAATAGTATGTATAACTGCAATAATACCATCTACTTGTGGAATCTTATATATCTCGTGCAATTTTATAAATTCTTTATTTGGGACGACTGATTAATGGATTGCACGAAGAATAGACAGTTCCAAACCTTGGACTGTCTAGGCATATGATAAAAATTGAGTTACCGTTCGTTTTCAGCAATTATTTGTTGGATTAGTTAACTATTAAGTTCTTTTCATTAAGGAATGCTAGGACTTTTACCATGCTCAAAATCATTAATAATAATAAAGTCACCCGTGTTGACAGCCCTCTCAACTTGTCTGTATGTGAAGATGGAATGGTCATGCTCTACTCCTTCCACTTCCTGGTCCCAATCAATCCTGTATGCTATTCCACCATCAAATACCGCTTTAAAAACAACACCCATACCTAGACCATTACATTTTTCAATAAGGTCATCAGAAAGAATAAAAAGGAATTTATCGCTCAGAAAACCGCTGTTATTCCTGCAATTACCACACATATCATTTCTCCTCCTGCAACTGTTTTTGTTGGAAAAATTTTTCCTGCAGTGTTGTCGTAAGTTTTAACATTTTCTCTTATTTTTAATCACTAATGTTTTTCTATTGAGGGTTTACTGTCAGGATATGCAGGCAAGATCCTTTTGGGTACCTTTTTTTATTCAGGGTAGACATCAATTACTTGTGTGAATTTAGAAAAAGGCTTAATAAAGTTCCCATGGACAAACAAGACCTTTGCTTCTAAAACAAAATGGCTGCATAAACGGCAGCCATTTTGTTGTAACTATTAACTTATATGTACATTTATTGGATAGCGGTAAAAGGTTTGTGTTCCTCCTGGGTATTCACTTTATCAATTTTATCTACAAACATTTGAAAGACCTTCTTCTTCTCTTCCAAATCCTTGATATCTTCCTTTAACTGAGTAAATTTCTGCTCAAATGGTTTATGGTACATCTCCCTGATTGTGCGAATAATTTCATCGTTAACTGTGGATTGGACCACCTGTTTTGTAATACTAAATTTATAAGAATAAATTTGAAGCTCTTTCTTTACTTGTTCGTACTCCCGATCAATATCTCTTAACAGACCACCTATTTCTTCTTTCCAATCTGCTAAAGATTTTTTTACATGTGCCTCCATGATATATCCCATCTCCCTGCCTGCGCAAAAACTGCTGAAAAATAATTACTTTATCCAAAATTGTAGCAGTCTATCTTTTCAGATTGATTGCTTTCCTATTACATTGTGCAATTGAAATATTAAATAGATTTTACAAAACAAGGATATGCCCTTTCATCTTGATAAGAGGTCTATTGCATCATGGTCACGACCTACTACAACAATGTCGGCCATTTTTGAGAATATTCCATTCTCAATGACACCCGGAATCATATTAATTTTTTTGCATAGTTCTTGAGGGTCTGCTATTGCATCAAATTTGCAATCTACAATATAATTACCGTTATCTGTGACAAAAGGATCCCCATTGCGCAACCTCAGAGCTGGATTACAATTTAGTTCTTGTAGCTGTCTGATGGTTATTTCTAACCCAAATTGAACAATTTCAACTGGTAATGGAAAATGGCCAAGCGTTGAGACACATTTAGTTTCATCCACAACTATGATGAGCCGACGGGAATTCGATGCAATGATCTTTTCTCTCAATAATGCTCCCCCGCCTCCTTTGATCAAATCTAGGTCAGGGTTCACTTCATCCGCACCATCAATTGTAACGTCCAATTTTGTAACCTTCGATAAAGGAATTAATGGTATGCCGTTCTCGTTTGCAAGCTTTTCAGTGTGCTTTGAAGTAGGGACTGCAGAAATATCAAGTCCCTCACTGACCAGCTTCCCCAGTTTTTTAATAGTCCAATAAACTGTCGAACCGGTACCCAATCCGATTGTCATTCCCTCCTCAATATACTGGGTAGCGGCTTCTCCAGCCATTTGTTTTGTATGCATTAAAAAGACCCCCTTCTTTTGCTGCATTCTTTATGTCTTTCGAACACTGATCTTCTACAGTTAGAAGCTTAGATATGTAATTACCTATACCCTTATCTAAAATTTTTTGTTGAACGATGATGAAAAAATCTTCTATATATATTGAACTAAAGTTTTCCTTTATGATATGGCTGTTGGATTTTTGCGGCAGGCGCTCGGTTTTCTTGAGAGCCAGGGATTTGGCGCCTCTGCGGTTTCCCTATGCCTGCTTCTTACGCAGGATTTTAAAATGGCTTCCGCGGAATATTGCTAAGCACCAAGATCATGCCATAGCGTTTTCGAGGAGTCTCGCACCTTCCACTCCAATCAACAGGTTTGTAAATATAGGTACCAAATGAAAGTCCAGTATCTTTAATTCAACTTTTATAGTACAAAGGTAAATTACATTATAAATTTACAAGCTAGGATTAACCTGGGATGTTGTAATCTTGGTGATATAAAATGAAAAGCCGCCCACATGGCAGCTGTAAAAATCACAAAATTCAGATAGTAAATTTGAAAGGAACATTAAAGTGACCAAGTAAGAAAAAAATAATGAAAATCGACAAAATATAAGCCAGGATTGGATGATATTGATGCAGAGCAATGATTGAGAACATCATTAAATCAAAGAAGTATGAATACCAAAAATGCCATCCATTCTGATAAGAGATCCGGTCAAATTTCAGTAAGAGCCATTCTACTGCTATGTAAATTCCTGACCATAAAAATATGTAAGCAACTCGTCGGCTCCATTCTTTCGGGAAATGCTGCAGAAAAAGAAAAATGCTAACCGGCATCGTAATGAGTGCATAAATAATAACTGTCATGTCATGATTGAATAAGAAATCAGGATGGAATTTCCATAGTGTATAATCCTTTACCATATATTCATAAAGCAATCCCCCGGTTGCTATGAAAAACATGCTTGCATGGTATTTTTTCCACTCCTTCCAATTACCCCACTTAAACGAAGCTAAAACTGTCAAAATTGTGATTGCAACGTGCATAATCACTGCCCTTTCGAGTAGTTTTGTTTTAAAGTCTGCCCTGTTAACCTTAAATGCATGTGTAATAAAGGTATTTGTTCCGTTTTTTTGAACATACTCAATATACTCCATGTTGACGATATGTTACACAGAAAGCTCATGGAGCATTGGCTCCCAGATAAAAGACCCAGTGTTTTCACCAGGTTGATTACATAGATTTCCCTTTCATGGTTACATTAAGAAAAGTAATAAAAAGGAAGGATGGGTACTGGTCTATGTTATCACTGTTCAGGCGTTCTAAAAAATCTCAAAAGGAAAAAGATTTTACCAAAGTATTGGAGCAAACGAATCCATCCGACTCCACTGATTTACCTATTTATCCTTCTTTAGAGGATAATCTGCAGTTGATCAAGAAGGTATTTGAGAATTCTTCGGATGTCAATTTTCGCAAAATTCAGGTGAATGAAACACTTAAGGGACTGGTAGTCTATATAGATGGTATGGCTGATACTAAAGCAATTGGAGATAATGTCCTGAAAGAATTGCTGGCATCATACAGAAAAAATCCAGATCAAATACAAAATAAATCAGAACTGCAAAATAACGTCTCTTTTCCTTCCGTTCAATTTACCAAGGAATTCAAAAAGGTGTTTTCACAAATACTCTTTGGAGCTGCCGTTCTTTTTGCCGATGGCTGCGAGGAAGCAATGATCCTTTCTGTGAGAAAGGGAGTCCGGCGGGGTGTTTCAGAACCTACCACTGAAGCTTCTATTCGCGGACCCAGGGAAGGCTTTACGGAAAATCTGCGTACAAACACGGCACTTCTCCGATTTAGGTTAAAAACGACGAAGCTAAAGTTCGAACCATTCGTAAAGGGCGAACAAACACAAACCAATATTGTGCTCTGTTATATCGAAGGTTTGGCAGATAAATCGGTATTGGATGAAGTTAGAAAACGATTGGATCGAATCGAAATCGACAGTGTTTTGGAAACAGGATATATAGAAGAGCTGATTGAGGACAATCCGTATTCGCCCTTTCCTCAGCTGCAATATACGGAGAGGCCGGATGCTGCAGCCGGGCAGCTTCTTGAGGGCTGCTTTGCTATTTTTGTTGACGGTACTCCTTTTGTATTAATAGGACCTGTTACTGCGTGGCAAATGCTCCACGCAAGTGAAGATTACTATGAACGATTTTATATCTCCAATTTCATCCGCTGGCTGCGTTTCTTTTTTCTGTTTGTCGCATTGTTTACACCAGCTCTTTATATTGCAGTAACAACATTTCATCAGGACATGCTGCCGACAACATTAATTTTAAGTATAGCTGCTGCCAGGGAAGCCATTCCGTTCCCTGCTCTGGTAGAAGCATTAATTATGGAGCTAAGCTTTGAAGCATTAAGGGAAGCTAGTGTCAGGCTGCCAAAAACAGTCGGACAGGCTGTTAGTATATTAGGTGCGCTTGTAATTGGCCAGGCCGCTGTAGAAGCTGGAATTGTATCGGCCCCGATGGTAATCATAGTTTCCATGACAGGGATAGCATCATTTGCCATTCCAAAATTTAATTTTGCTATTTCAATCCGTTTGATTCGGTTTCCACTAATGATATTGGCGGGAGCATTCGGTTTGTTCGGAATTATAATAGGCTCCTCAGTCGTAATTGCTCATGTAGCACAGCTGCATTCTTTTGGTGTTCCCTATCTTTCTGGCCTGGCACCTCTAAAACAGCATGAACTCAAGGATATTTTGGTAAGGGCGCCTTGGTGGAAAATGATTCACAGGCCTTCTAGTTATGCAAGACGTAATCTAAAGAGGATGAAGAGAGGAAATCAAACAGCTATTAAATAGCATTATTTTGCCATTCAGTCTAATTATGCAGCCAAGAAGAAAGGTGATGGATTTGTTAAGGATATGTAAACTATCGGCAATAATATTGGTCCTCCTTTCACAAACTGGATGCTGGGATCGCCGGGAAGTAAATGATGTCGCTTTTGTTATCGGCAGTGCCTTTGATAAAGAAAAAGATAAGCTGCGTGTCGCTTTACAGGTGGCATTGCCGGGACAGCAGGGCGGTGCAGGCAGTAAGGGCGGCGGTGGCGGAACGAGCGGAGATCAATCTTATTTCATGCAATCAGACACTGGTAATTCAGTCAGGGAAATTAACAACCGCCAGCAGCTTGCTAATTCCCGCCAGCTTTACTTTGCCCACAGGAGAGTTGTCTTGATTGGAGAAGAACTTGCAAGATCCGGGCTCGAACCGGTAATGGATGTATTGGGCCGCGTGCCTCAAAATCGTTTAACTTCTTATGTTGTGATAACTGAGGACAAAGCAGAAAAGGTATTGGAGACTAATGTTCCGGTTGAAAAATACCCTGGTGAATTGATTCGAGAACTGGCTGTCAATGCGATGAGAAATCCCCGTTCGGTTAAACATGCACTCAATGCGATGCTTACGGAGGGAATCGACCTTGCTGTACCATATGTGTCATTAACAAAAAATAAGGGTGGAACTACCCCGAAAATTGTGAAAATCCAAGGTTTATCCGTATTTCATGATAATAAGCTGGCGGGTTTTTTAAAGGGTGATCAATCATCTATGGCTTTAATGTTAATGCAAGAAGCGAAAACTCCTGAATTCACTTTGCCTGCACCCCAGGGGACAGGATCTATCACTGTAAGGGTCGAAGAGTATTCAACGGATAAACAGCCTTCTATAAAGAGAGGAAAAATCGGTTTTGACATAAACATTAAAGGACGCGGTCTTGTAGTTGAAAATGAATCGACTATGCAGCTATCGACTGAATCACAGTTGGTAAAATTAGAAAAGGCACTGAACGCAAAACTAAAATCAGATACTGTTAAATCCCTTCACGCACTCCAAAAAAAATATAATTCTGATGTGATCGGCCTTGGTCAGGCACTCCATCTGAAGGAGCCGACAAAATGGCCGCGTTATAAGGATTGGCATTCCCATTTTCCAGGGGTAGAGACCGAAATTCATCCCCATATAATTATCGAAAACGTGGGCCAGGTCATAAAACCTTTGGGAAGGAGAGATAAGGAGTTAAAGCATGATTAAAGCAATTTTACTTGCTTGTATAGTTGCAGCATTGATTATATTCCTGGAGAGGAACAGACTGAAGAAGTCCTCAAATAGCTCACGGTTGATATTTTACTCACTTCTTCTTCTAAGCGCAGCTATTGGGGTTTACAACAACACACAAGTAGAGCCTTTTCGTCCGCTTTTATGGCTGCAAACTATCCTGGAACACATAAACCCGTTATGAAAGGAGTGTCATGAATTGGAGAGAGTATCCCGTCTGCAAATTGTAATGCTTGGTGCTACCCATTTAATAAGTGCCACACTTGTGAGTGTCCCTGCCCAGGCAGCTCAATATGCCAGACAGCAAGTATATTTGTCTTTAATAATCGCTGCAATAATCATTGTTTTATCATTATGGCTGCTTGATCGGGTCATGCGAAGATTTCCAAAGCAGGACCTGTTTAAATCTTTAATGGTAAACGCAGGAGGAAAAGGAATAGCTGTCTTATATGTATGTTTCTTTTTCTTTATTCTTGTTCGTGATTTCAGGATGTTAGGTGATTTCGTGAAAATCTCGCTTCTTCCCGATACGCCCCCTATAGTGATTGGAGTCCTTTTAGTATTTGTATTTTGGTATATGACCCGTGGCGGTGCGGAAGCCCTGGGACGCATGGCGGAATTATATCTTCCATTGCTTATTGTTGCGGTCCTTTTTATTCCTCTTATTATGGTTAAAGATTTTGATCCGGTTCTTATGGCTCCTTACCTGCCAATAGAACCTATCGGAGTGTTAAAAGGAGCATGGTTTTTTGTAGGATATATAGGAGAAGTCATTGCGATGGTCTTTGTGTTTTCAAATTCAAGCTATCGGTTCAGATATGGACTTTACAGCTTATTGTTGGGTACAGGAGTTCTTTTTATTTTGGTTGTTTCGTCCCAATTGATTCTTGGTACCGTATTACTTCCAAGAATGTTCTATCCTACATATGAGCTGGTACGCCATATAAATGTTACCGATTTTTTAGATCGCTTTGATTTGCCGCTGGTTGGCGTTTACCTCCCTGTTATGTTCATAAAAATTTCTTTCAGCTTATATATTGTTTGCTTGGGGATAGTGAGGCTTCTTCCTGACGCTTCGGGCAAACTGCTTGTTACTCCTGTTTCTGCATTAGGTTTTGTTTGTGCATTCTGGTTTTTTAGAGATGCGATACAATTATTCAATTTTAATCGCAGCTATCCATTGATTGCACTATTTTTTGAACTGCTTATTCCTATACTGCTTTTCTTTTTACTACGCCCAAAAGAAAAGGTGAACAGTGAGCAGCCTAACTCCTCAGCCTGAAAACCAGCCCGATCCTTGTATGTCCATTTGCATTCAAAAGGGCCCCTTTTTAAGAGCCCTTTTCAAATGTTATTTACTAAAAATTCTGTGCGACAATCGAACCGGGTGTTGCCGGTGCCGTTAGTTTCTCTGGACCAGTCTCTAAAAACGACTGGCGATTCTTATTCTGGGCCAGTTTCTCACGCAACCCAAGAGACTTCATCGGATTCATAACCTTATCACGTGATTGTTTATTTCTCATGAGATAGGCTGCTGTTCCAATAGCCAGCGATCCAAGAATTTTATTTTTAGTACTCATATTGGCGATTGGGTTGTTTGCCGTTTTAGACCCGCTGAATGTAGTGGTATCTTTTCTGCTCTTTACAGGTAAATCTTCTACAGCCTTTCTAGCCTGCGGGTTCGTTAGTACTTTCATTTGATTCTTCATCGTTTCTCGTGCATCCTTATTTTTCATTAGATACGCAGCGGCACCGATGGCTACTGTTCCAAGCAATTTGTTATTCATCTTTTTCGCCCTCCTCTAAGAATTAATAGCTGCATGGTACTTACCTGTCCAGACGATTATCTTGATCACGCAAAATTCGATTGTCAGTTTCTTCTACATCTATATCCTCTTTTCTTAACGTGTCGGAAACTTGTTGTGTTTCGGTTACAGTCTGTTTTCCTATCACAATTTCATCCGTTACGACGGCCCTTTTGTTGACATTTATCTTTTCCTCTGTCAATGGTATTCGAATGGTTTCATCCTCCCCAATCGGGCCAGCATCAAGAGCGTCTGTGTCTCTGACACTGTGGTGTTCTACATATACTTCTTCATGCTCTACTGGAACATTGACTGTTTTTTGTTCTTCTTTAACTTCCTTGTTAATGACAACCTCTCCTGCCTGGACTCTTTCTTTGTTTATTTCCAATTGTTCTTCACGGAGGCGCAGCTTCCTTTCGTCATCGAGATGAGCAGGCTGATTACCGATTGAATATATGCTGTCAGTGCTATTGCCGTCGATTACTGTGTTTCTATCTCCCATGGTGGCATCTACCGAATTACTTTCTCCTAATGTGGCATTCACAGAGTTGTATTCTCCTGAGGTTCCATTTGCAATATTTGAGTTTCCATCTAATAAATCTGATGTATCTTCATCTACAAGAACAAGGATCTTACCTTGTTCAACATCGGCCACATACCGATCAGCCTCTGTAGAGGGCAAGCCTGCAGTTGATAAAGTATCATGGAGATCAACACTACCGGAATCTACAGAAAAAAACCTGGCTACTTTGTCCATGAAGGTTTCATCATTATCATGTTCCGCTGTAATGGTATCTACATTTAAGGTTGTAAAGTCGCCAAAATCAAACCGCTCTTCCCTATCTGCTACTAGAGTAATATCATTTCCATCATATCCTTTTGACTTGAGCTCCTGTATTGCAATAATAGCTTTTGAACCAGAATCATACACTCCATATACATGTTTATCCATTATGTTTCCTCCTTTAAATGTTGTATGCCAAACTTATACCCGGCATGCTTAAGCCTAAACGATAGGCTGATTGGTAAATGAGGAATTAAATGGAAATTTCATGATAATCCATAAAAATACAAATAAAAAAGAGAGAGGTATTGTTAAACACCTCTCTCATTACCTTTGGATTGAAGACCCAAGATTTCTTTTGGAAATACTGATTGTTTTCCTGATGGATACGATCAAAGCTGCGGCCCAAAGCAATATTACAATCGTATAAATCATTGGGTAGAAATCTTTTTGTTCAGGAAGCCACGAGAGTAAGAGGGTACGGAGATTTACTAATATGATAAACCCTCCAACAAAAACTCCCATCATCTGAGCAGGCAGGATGCGAACAAACCAGGCTGCGAGTGGAGCTGCAAATAAGCCGCCAAGCATAAGAGCGCCTACCCACATCCAATTTACTGACTCCCAGCCTAAAGATATCATAAAGCCAATAGTTGCAGATAGGGCAACTGCAAATTCCGTTGTATCCACGGTCCCAATCACCTTCCGTGCTGTCATCCCTTTTTTGGATAGCAGCACAGGAGTGGCTATCGGCCCCCAGCCTCCGCCTCCCGTGGCATCGGCAAATCCGGCAATCAAGCCTAGTGGGATTGACTGGCGGTATGGCAATGGAGGGTTATCCTTCTCCTCCGACTGCTTAAATAGAAATAAGAACCGAATGATCACATAAATTCCCAACGCTAATAGAAAACAGGATACGTAAGGTTTTACAAGGTCACCAGGCAGATTGCTTAGAAAGCAGGCCCCAATGAATGCTCCTATAGAACCAGGCACAATCAGCTTAAATACCATTTTTCGATCAACATTGCCAAACCTTATGTGTGATATGCCAGATGCCGCAGTGGTCACAACCTCTGATAAGTGGACGGAAGCAGAGGCAACAGCCGGGGCAATACCAAACGCCAAAAGGAGCGAAGAGGAGGTGACTCCGTATGCCATACCCAGGGATCCGTCAATTAATTGGGCTAAAAACCCAATAAAGGCCAGTACAAATAACTTTTTCATGTTACCTCCTTCTCGAGAAGACGTACGTCATCCAGCAGCTTCCATTTATGGTTTGGTTTCAAGCATGCTCTGAAGACGGTTATCGAAATTCATTCTCTCTATTCTAATCTCTTTATATTTTTCATCGGTCAACTCTGAAAGCAATTTTGTTTTCAGAGACGGATCCAGAGCGCTTCGATTGATGATCTTTCTTTCCTCAGAAAGAAATTCCAGGTATTCTTCGTATGATTCATCATATTCGTTTAATAATCTGTCTTTAATCTTCTTGGCAAGGTGAGGACTGGCACCACTTGTCGAAATTCCAATCACTAACTTTCCACGGGCTGCAACAGCTGGGATATGAAAATTGCCCAGTTCATGGTCACTAGCCACATTTACCAGCTGATGCTCTCCACTGTTTTCCTGGACTTCCCTGTTCACCTGCGTTGAATCTGACGCTGCAATGATTAAAAATGCATCCTTATAATCTTCTTTTTCTGCTACCTTACGTAACACTGTTACCTTATTATCATCCGAAAGTTCTGAAATTTCCTCACATAATTTAGGGCTTACTACTCGGACCTGTGCTCCCGCTTCCAGCAACGCCCCTATACGGCGAAAGGCAATTCTGCCCCCGCCGATAATAACGCATAACTTTCCTGAGAGATCAAGCATGACGGGATACAAGATCCTGTCCTCCTCCGGCTTCAATCACACGTTGCCTTAATACGCTGTTGATTAAAGGATGATAGCCAAGGTACTGGCATAAGATGAATTCTTTATCTTGGTCAGCCAAGCTTTTCCGGATTGTTTTTTGAATCGTGTTCATGAGTATTCCCGTGAACAGGAGATAAGGTACCACATAGATTTTTTTATATTTGCTTTGCTTTACGATTTCTAGCGCTTCTTCCAGTCCCGGTTTGGCTGCAGTCAAATAACAGGTGTCCACCCGGCCAATGCCAGCTCTTTCCTTTAGAAATCCGGCTATCGTGGTTAAATCACGCTTGACATCAGGATCACTGCTGCCTCTTCCTATCAATAAAACCATGCTGTCCTTATCTATTAATTTTCCAGTTTCGCTAAGGCGTTCCATCAAAATTTCAACCATATTGCCATGAACACCAATTGGCCGGCTATACCGCATTTCTACATTTGGAAATTGCTTTGATACTCTGGCAAGTTCGTTAGGTATATCTTCTTTTGCATGGACGGCTGTGAGCAATAACACAGGAATAACAATAATTGTAGCAGCTCCTCTTTCGACACATCTTGCATATGCTTCCTCTATTGTTGGATCCGCCAATTCCAAGAAACAGTATTCCTGAATTGCCACTGGAATTTCTTCCATACAGGTTTCGATAAACGAGATAGCCTGCTCGCAGGCTAGCTTCACCCTGCTCCCATGCAAAACATATAACACAGCTTCCATTTTAAAAAGCCTCGCTAACTAGCAGTTTTTGTTCCTTAGCGTTCAACTGTTCAAACCAGCTGATTTTTTCACGCATTTTTACTACCTCTCCGATTATGATTAATGATGGGTTTGTAATGTTATCCCTGGCTGCCGTTTCCACTGCGGTTTGCAATGTGCAGACGACAGTCTTTTGCTCACTAAAGGTGCCCCAATGTATAAAGGCGACAGGCGTGTCGGGGGTTTTTCCGTTTTCAATGAGCTTCTGCTGAATGTATGGCAGGTTCTTCACACCCATATAAATGGCAATAGTATCAATGCCTTTAGCAAGAGCTGCCCACTTAAGACTGTCATCTTCCCCTTCTTTGCGGTGTCCTGTTATGATGGCAAATGAGGAACCGTAATCACGGTGAGTGACTGGAATACCTGCATATGCAGGGGCTGCAACCCCTGCAGTAATACCAGGTACGATCTCAAACTCAATCCCAGCCTTTGCGACAGCTTCTGCTTCTTCCCCTCCTCTTCCAAATACAAAAGGATCGCCGCCTTTTAATCTTGTTACGACTTTTCCTTTTCTGGCATACTTCACCAGGAAGTGGTTTATTGTATCTTGCTGCAGAAGATGATAATCAGGAAGCTTGCCGCAATAAATCAGTTCCGCATCTGGTTTCGCATGGGCCAGCAGTTCTTTATTGATTAGTCGATCGTATAGTATGACGTCCGCTTCCTGGATGCATTTCAATCCTTTTACTGTGATGAGTTCTGGATCTCCTGGGCCTGCACCCACCAGATATACTTTCCCCATTTCCTTCACCCTTTCCGTTCTATAATGCTGTTTCAAGTTGAGATAATACGAAGCCTGTGCCTTTCCGGATTTTTTTCTTTTCATAAAGAGAAACATCCTTTACATCAGGCATAGACAAATAATGTTTTTCCAGTTCTATATCTACTAATCGAAAAGCCGCATCATCATTTTCCGCTGCTATGATTACATGAATCGGACCTTCCGCCAGAGCGACCTCAAATCTGTATAAATTCATAGAATATTCTTCCTTTACTCAATTAAACTGCTACATTTAGGATGGAATCTAATTTTTCCTGAAGTGGAAGAGTACCCACTCTTTCAACATAATCAAAGAATGTTTCGCCAGGAACCTTCGTTTCGTTAAAATACTCTAGAAGCTGTCTCAGGGTAGTGTCCAGTTGTTCCGCCTCTACCTTGCCCTTAAGCTTTTCATTGAGTTTCCCGCCATTGTTCAAGGTTCCGCCGACATAAATTTCAAATGCTTCAACCATTACCTTGTCTTTATTTTTCATCTTGATTCCCTGAAGTCCAATTTCAGCTATCTGCCTTTGGCCGCATGAGTTCGGGCAGCCAACCATATGAATCCGGACAGGTACATCA
Organism: Peribacillus sedimenti; assembly: GCF_046237635.1. Classification (NCBI taxonomy): domain Bacteria; kingdom Bacillati; phylum Bacillota; class Bacilli; order Caryophanales; family Bacillaceae; genus Peribacillus; species Peribacillus sedimenti. Next base: position 2,720,794 of record NZ_CP143547.1, read on the forward strand.
AGCTGGATTTCCTGGTCTAAATACTCTGCTATTCTTTTCATTCTTTCCTTTGTTTCTACCAGTGCAAGATTGCAATATTCAATACCCGTGCAGGATACCGAATAGCCAATGATCTTTTCTGGAGAAACCGGGAATTTCTTGAAAATGTCTTCCTGCAGCAGTGCCTCAACGTTTGCATCAGGTATGTTCGGAATAATTAGATTTTGAGAGTTACAGTTTCTAATATCCCCATTTCCATAGAGCTTCGACACACGCGCAAATTCGATGACTTCATCAGGTGTCAACCGTCCAACAGGAATATTGACTCCGATATAATTAAGGCCTTCCTGTTTCTGTTTGTGCACGCCGTAAAAATAACCTGCATTCCAGCCTTTCGATGCATCCTCTCCAGCCGAAAGCAGCGGTCCAGTGTACTCAAGAAGCTTTTCGTTGAACTTTTCAGGACCCCAATCTGCTACAAGAAATTTTAAGCGGGAACGGTGACGCTTTTCACGGTATCCGTGATCACGGAAAATCGTTGTGACAGCAATTGCGACCTGCAATGTTTGATCAGGGGTAATAAATACATCCAGGGCCTCTGCCAATTTTGGCACGGATGACAAGCCGCCGCCAACCTTGACATGGAAGCCTGCGACCCTTTCACCGTTAATATCTTTATAAGCAGGCACAAATGATAGATCGTTGATTTCAGAGTTTGATGCATTATAAATATTTGAGCTGATTGAAATCTTGTATTTACGGGGAAGGTTAGAAAAATCCTCATTAAACTGAAAATATTCATATACTTCCTTGACTACGTCCCTTGTATCGAATAATTCGTTCGGGTCAATACCAGCCAGTGGATTTCCTACGATATTTCTTGTAATATCTCCACAGGCCCCTGCTGTCGATAATCCAACCTCTTCTAGGCGGTTCAAAATATCTGGAATCTGTTCAATCGTCAGCCAGTGAAATTGGATAGCCTGTCTTGTTGTAATATCATAAACACCGCGCCCGTAATCCTTAGCAATATTGGCAAGGGCAATTGTTTGCTCATTTGTAAGGTGTCCTGAAGGAATGACGACGCGCATCATGAAATAGCCATCTTCTTTTGGACGCTGCAGATACAGACCTGCCCATTTGAACATATCCCACTCTTCTTTTGGAATAGAACTGAAGCCTTCTTTAGCATAACGGGGGATATCATCATAGATTTTAAGTCCGTCGCTTACGAGCTTTCTTACTTCTGTCTTATTAATACCGGGATTATCTTTCCAAAACTTATCGTATACCATGGTCTTCCACCTCTTTAAATGAAATTTCTTTTTGTCAAATAGCTGATTAGCCGTTCCGCGCATTCCTCTATGGAATATCGGTCGGTCTCCAAAACCAGAGCCGGATTTTCTGGTTCTTCATACGGGGAATCGATACCTGTAAAGTCCTTGATAATTCCCTGTCGCGCCTTTTCGTAAAGCCCTTTTGGATCCCGGTTTTCGCACTCCTCGATCGGACATTTCACATATACTTCAATGAATTCATCCTCCTCCAGAAGTTCCCGGACGATGGCGCGGTCCTCCCTGAAAGGTGAGATAAATGCGGTTAATACGACCTGTCCGCTATCTATGAACAATTTGGCGACTTCCCCGATTCTGCGAATGTTCTCCTTCCGATCCTCTGCTGAAAAGCCCAAATCTTTATTTAGTCCATGCCGGATATTATCTCCGTCCAGCACATAATTGCTAATGCCATTTTTATAGAGTGAGTTTGCCAGTTCGTTGGCGATAGTTGATTTACCTGAGCCTGATAAGCCTGTAAACCAAATCGCAAAGCTATGATGGGCATTTTGTATCCTGCGTGATTCCTTTGAAAGTGATAATTCATGCCAGGTTACGTTTGTGCTCTTTGCCAAAACATGTTCCTCCTATGTTGAATCAAGATTGCAGGGAAGCTACCTTGATACCTTTAATTAGTACTTCAATGACTTCTTTCCTGCTAAATGTGCTTGGCGGTATTTCACCATTACGGAGCATTTCCCTCACCTTGGTTCCTGAAAGGATCACATGGCTTTCTTTACCATGCGGACAAGTTTTAGTAGATGCCATGCTCTCGCATTCCTCACAATAAAAGCTGTGTTCAAAAAAGAGTAAAGTAATTCCTAATTCGTCTTCCGTGAAATTATCAAAGATTTGCTGTGCGTCGTATGTACCGTAATAATTACCGACTCCAGCATGATCCCTTCCTACAATAAAGTGAGTGCAGCCGTAATTTTTTCTTACCATGGCATGGAAGACAGCTTCACGAGGGCCTGCATATCTCATCGCCGCAGGGAAAACAGATAGAAATACTCGGTTTTTTGGGTAATAATTATCCAGTAAAACTCGATAGCTCTCCATCCTGATATCAGCAGGTATGTCATCAGATTTTGTTTCTCCAACCAATGGATTCAATAGGAGCCCATCTACAATTTCAAGTGCGGACTTCTGAATATATTCATGCGCCCGATGAACCGGGTTTCTGGTTTGAAATCCAACAATGGTATTCCAGCCTAATTGCTCGAATTGTTTTCTTGTTTCTGCCGGGTCCAGGTAGTAATCCGCAAATTTATCTCGTGGAATTCTTTTAACCTGGTGAACTGGACCTCCAACATAGACATTGCCTCTGCTGAATAGTTTAGCCACTCCAGGGTGTTCCTGGCTGTCAGTCTTATAAACTTCCCTTGCTTCCTTTTCTTTGTCAGGCGCATAGATATCCTGGACTGTGATAACTCCGTAGGTAGTGCCGTGTTGAACCAGCCTTACCTCGTCGCCGACAGATATGGAATCTGCTTCATCCTGACTGACAGGAAGCGTGATCGGAATGCTCCATACCTCTCCTGTAGAAAGATGCATGCCTTCCACCACTGATTCATAATCCTTCTTGGTCAGAAATCCGGTAATAGGGCTGTAGCCTCCTGTAGCGATAAGTTCAAGGTCACTAAGCGCCATATTATCTAATTCGATTTCTTTCAGGATGTGGTCAAATTTGTAATTGGGATTTAAACGGTTGACCAAAGTTCCACCATGCGGAATGCTTAATGTCATATATAATCCTCCATTCTAATATTTCCGTTCTTCAATCGTGTGTCAGTTATCTTTAAATATTCTTTATATGTGGAGGCCGCACTCCGTCTTGCCTGATCCGCTCCAGCGGCCTGCCCTCAAGTCATCCTCACTGAAAGCCGGTTTGGTACACTTTTCACAGCCTATGCTGGGATACCCCCTATCATGCAGGATGTTATACGGCAATCCCTGTTTGTGGGCGTATCTCCATACATCCTTCCATGTCCAATGGATCAATGGACAGATCTTAATGGATTTAAATTTATTATCTTTATTTATAAATTGTGTATTTTTCCTAGTTTCGGACTGTTCCCTTCTTAACCCGGACAGCCAGGCAGCGGGTCCGGAAAGCACCTGGTGCAGCGGTATTACCTTCCTTATCTCGCAGCATTTGTTTGGCTCTCTCGCCCACAATTCATCTCCATATTGTGAAGCCTGCTCCTCCAATGTAAGGTCCGGCTTTTTCATTTCAATTCTCAGCTGCGGATATCGTGTTTTTACTTCATCAATTAATTGGTAGGTCTCATTAAAATGGAGATCTGTATCCAGGAAGATCACTCTGGCCTGTGTGTTAATCTTAGAGATCAAGTCAATTAAAACGATTCCTTCAATTCCAAAGCTGCAGGCATAAACCAGCTCATCGCCGTAATGTCCATAGGCCCACTCCAAGACATTGAGAGCTCCCTTAGTCGGATTATCAATGTCAAATTCAATGGGGTTGAAAGTATCAAAGTCCTTGTGAAGCAATAAATTAGTCATATCTGTCCCCCCCTCTCAATTCATTTACCATTTGTTTTAAAGAAAAAATATTATTATCATCTCATGAACCAAATAAAAAAGGCAGCATTAACAAAATTCCAGAAATGGAATGTGTCAATACCGCCTCTAGTTTGTCTAGTCAGCTGTATATTTGTTTTCAGTTTAAGATGCCGCCTTTTTTATTGGATAATGGAATGTGAGCACTCTTAATCTCAATATAAAAATAAAAACCTTTCATTTTAGAAAGATTTCAGGCAATGTTGATACATAAAACCCTTATCTTCCAAAATGATTCTACATTTTGTTGGAGTTAGCACCTTGCAAGCATTGCAGGTTGCCGGACATCATTGGGCCAATTCCCTCCGTCGCTCTCGATAAGTTTAACTATTTAAAATAATACCACAATATCAAATAGTGTCAATATAGTTTTCATATTAATTTACTCGGAATTTAAAAATTAAAAATTTCTGACAAAAAATTTTTGGATTAACGAAATCCCGAAACTTCAAAAGGAATTACTGGCTTGAGTTTTAAATAGGTAATATCACTTATTTCCGGCTGTTCCACCTCTCCCTTCAAAGCAAAGCGTAATTTTAATCAATTTTGGCCACAAAAAAAACAACGGAGGCAAGCGCCTAACCGCATAAACAACTTTTCCACCGGTTTTAGCTTATTGACAATCCTGCTGTTCAAGTTGTTGTTTCTCCCTAGATTCTTTATTAAGCAAATAGCCTTTGAAGCCAATTAGACGGCTGTTTTTGATTTTTCTTCATACGATTAGAGTTCTGCGCCTCAGATATAAATTGCTGTTGTTTGTCTTGAATAACATCCATGATCAAATAATAATTGACCATACTATCCCCTCCTTGAATTTTTCCTATATACTAATGCGGGTTATTGTTTTGTTCACTGATCCTTATATACTCAGAATAAAGGAATGATCGTTTTTTAGCTTCAGCACTATGATTTAACTTATCTACACCGTTAGCCGGATATTTTATTCGGTCCAGATTAGCAACTCAGATAAGACGTTTGCAAATAAAAAGGAGCCTGCAAGGCTCCAACTTTTTAATAATACATTTATTCTTACTATCCAGCTGCTTGTTTCCTGAATATCCAGTAGGAATAGCCGATAGGGCTCAAAAGCAGAATGATAGCTGCTGGAACCAAAATGGCTTCTGATATCCTTTCAGGAAGGAAACTACTGATTATAAATAAACTCCGCTTACCCAAAAGTCTTCGCACCGAATTTCTGTGTAAGACTCCAATTTGCCTCATCATGAAGTGTCCATGGAGTTTTAATGCCTACAAAATACTTATTTTTACGTTAGGCATATACAATCCAATCAAGGTGAAAAGTACTCCTATCACGAAAGGGATAATAATATTCATTTGGATTTCATAACCAAGACCGGAACATATAATCATAAGATTAATTATAGAAAATAATACAAGTGTGGAAAAGTTTATCATTGAATACCCTTTTGTAAAGCTCTTGTAGTTTTCCCGTTTCGGGTCTATCTTTGGGATGATAACAAGGATCGCATACATGAAGACCATAATTCCAAGTGATAGAAGCATGGCATTTAATTTGGATGCAAAACCATCAGCATGATCATTTATACTCCAGTGGATGGGAAGTTGGTCCGGTAATCTCGAATAGAATGTCAGCCATATCATTAATGTAGCTGCAATTAATGATATCGGCAGGAAATGTTTTTTCACGGAATTCATCCTTTCTTATAAGTCTGTCGGAATTATCCGTCAAATATAAAAAGGAATTAAATGGTATATATCACTATGTTTTAAGCTTTATTTATTTATTCGATTTCTGAATCAAATGTAATAAACTCTTTTTTATGCATTCGAATAAAATTGCCGATAATCTGAAGTGTCTCAGGGCCAAGTTCATGGAAAGTATCATGCAGGGGTTTAAGCAGGTCATAGAGAGATGAATCGTAATCCAAATCGTTATACGTCACTTGAAAATTTTCCAGACTCCTTGGAAAATCCATTTTTAAAAGGCAAACCTCAATTTCCTCGATTAAATGAAGCAATTTATCAGTTCCTAGGTGGCGCAATCCCCATTTCAATTCCGACCAGGTTTCTGGCTGTGCAACAAAATAAGCACTCCACCAATAGAATTCTGCAAAGGAGTTTCGTGCATGATTATAAAAAGCACTGAACATAAATAATGCTTTTTGGCCAGTTGTTAAATGATCATAAACCTCTTTCTTCATGGCGCCCTTCTTGCCGCGAATCATGGGTATGATAGGTTCAAAACAATTTTCCGCCAGTGCTGAATCTTCCAATAATTCGAAATCCTCTTGGCTCATTGATTTCAACAAAAAAATCACTCCTTACCTTAAATTATATACCTTTGGGTAAAATTTCGGGAACAGGAAACGATTAAGGCATTTTCAAGGACTGGTTTCTTGTTTTTAGGTGAACCTGCCAAGTGTTTCTAGCCATTCGCATCATACAGATGATGCTTTTTGTTTTTCTAAACATACTGTCTTTTTTCTATCAATAGCAACGAGATGGGGATATACGAATCTGCTTTTAATTCCAATAAAAAAACCGCTAAAGGCGGCTTTTCATTTAATGCGATATACTCTGATTATCTTTCGTTTCTTTTTGCTCACCTACAAGTCGGTCATTAGTCAGCATGAACACGAAAATCAAAACCAAAACTGCAGGTATGATTGCCCAAGCAAATGTATAAGCGATTGAATCGGCAAGATGATCAATGATTTTATCGAGAATAGGCAGTGGAATATGGGCCCTTGCCTCCTCTGATAACAGGGCACGGGGATCACTTTGGCCGTCTCCGCTGAACATTTGCCCTGCTTCTTTAAATGTTTCTTTCATATCGTCGGAAAAAACATTTCGCTGGATGATCCCATATACGGTAATGCCGACAGTCATTCCAAGCTGGCGAACGAATGACACGGTTGAATTTGCAGAACCCCGCCGATCCGGACCAATATTATGGATTGCAGCCATATTTATAACTGAAAAAGAAGCACCTGTCCCCAGTCCAATTATGATCATATACCAGGTTACTGTTGCCCTAGTGGTGTCTGCATTTACCGTACTGAGCAAGTATATGCCAATAAGGAAAATCACCGCAAATACCAGCATGACATTCCGGTACCCAAACTTTGCTGCCGATATGGCACCTGTCTGGGCTGATACTACGACTCCCAGCATCATTGGCAGCAATATTAATCCTGCGTTTGTAGCAGTACCTCCTGTCACTCCCTGAATAAATAGAGGAATATATACAGATCCCACAATAAATGCTATGCCGTAAAGCAGGCCTACAATGGTACTGGAGGCAAATAACCGGTCTTTGAACATCGAGAAGGATATGACCGGATCCTCTGCCCTTCTTTCAGCAACAATAAAGATCAAAAATAACACAGCAAACCCTGTGAACAGTCCAATAATTACGTTTGAATCCCAGGCATACTCATTGCCACCCAATTCCAGTCCGAACATTAGGCAGACCACTGCGCCTACAAGCGTAGCAGCACCCAGCCAGTCGATTTTTTGTTTTTTATGTGCAAGGGATTCTTTATAAAATAACGCAATTAATAATAATGAAATAATACCTAACGGAAGATTGATGTAAAAAATCCAGTGCCAGCTGATATAGTCCGTTATGTAAGCACCTAACAAGGGGCCAAAAATGCTTGACAGGCCAAAAACCGCTCCAAAAAGACCACCCATTTTCCCCCTCTTTTCCGGAGGGAAAATATCAAAAATGATAGTGAAGGTGATCGGTACCATAGCCCCTCCCCCGATACCCTGAATAGCCCTATACACACTAAGCTGTTCAATGCTTTGAGCAGTCCCGCAAAGGATTGACCCAAACATGAAAAGTATGAGGCCCATAACAAAGAAACGCTTCCGTCCAAACATATCAGATAGCTTGCCGAATATTGGCATCCCAGCCATTTCAGCAACCATGTAAGCAGAAGTGACCCAAATAAATTTATCCAATCCGCCTAAATCTCCAACAATCGTAGCCATGGCTGTCGCAACAATCGTGTTATCCATTGAAGCCATCAGGATTGACAGAAGGAGCCCAGCGACCACAAAACCCTGCTTGCTTTTTACTTGATTCATACATATCTCCTTTTAACATTTTTATAAGTCAGCACCGATGGAATAATGTATACACAATATCAAATGAATATTCTTGGAAGCCCAATTCATTCCAAAAAAGTTAAGTACCTATATGACAATGTACCACAAAGTTACGGAACATAGGAGTTGCAATTAACAACATCAGCACATTCGTTTAACCTGTTCACTAAAAAAACCCCATTGAAATGGGGCAGTGAATTACTATATTATATTTTTTCTTATGGCCAATAGTCCTGATTTTCTTCTATATCCACAGGGAAAATGCAGTGTGAAAAGGCTCTATATCATCCATCAATTAAGCATACTTAAATTTACACAATCAATTTTCCCAAGGCAGAAACCTGTGTACTCACCATTTACAATTTCATATACTTCGAGTGGTTCTTTTCCCATGATTTTTACCGCATTTTTGACCGTGAATATTTCCCCTGTTTCAGCAACTACATTTCCATCCACATCATATATCGTATTAATCAGCTGAACCTTCATTATCCTTCTCCTTTTAAGAAATTTCCCAAACAGCCTCTAGGGATTGAATTTCTCTAAAATCTCGGTTATTTAAATATATTTTTAAAGCTCACGGTTATGTCACGAATCTTTTATAACTCTTAATTTATCATCGGCTGTGCCTTGCATAATTTTAATAGAAGAAATAACTATTTTTCGCAAACATATTTTCTGTATTTTCCGATATTTTTGGAAAAAGCCTTCCAGGTTTGTTTTTTAAGCGAGGCGGGTATTATCTACGTGTGTCAGAACTTAGTTCTTTTTTAGTGGGGATAGCATGAGTGGCTATCACGGTATTTGGCGTAGGAGGAGCCAATATCATCTTAGAATCGGCAACTGAACAAACTTTTCAGACAGTAAATTCCATGGGAACAACATATTAAATGCTGAACGTATTTGTTACCTAAGTGATTATATTTACTTCTGAATATGTAATACTCTGCATTTCAGCAAAATACAAATATTATTCTTTATGAAATTAAAGCTTACTTTATTTTTGTCATGAGTTTGGAAAAACAGAATGAATTGTTCAAGCATTAATTCAGTAGGATCGTTTCTGCAGTGCTTTTGGTTTTCCGGTGTTCAATGACCAGGTGTACCGGCAATTGCATCGCGGATCCAAGCCTTTGCTTTCAACCCAAACAATGGTTAAGTAAGACCTACAAATTATGGTACTCGTTGCGGAATAAAAATATTTAGTGTCTGATTATCCAGCATACCTCATTGTAAAAGGATCTCAGTTATTTTTCCTGAGATCAGCGATGATCGCATCCTGATTGTATAGTTCGACTGAAGGATATTCAGTTATCAAAAAAAAGCCAGCCTTATAGGCTGGCTTAATCAAGAGCAATATCCTAAGTTTTAAAGGTTTTTAATCAATGTTATTTCATTAAACGCCTGATAAAGATTTGCTTTTACTGTGATATTATCCAATTTCAGCCCCAGGCTTACCATTGTTTGAGCAACTTCCGGGCGAATACCTGTAATTATTGTTTTAACACCGATTAAGGACAGCGCATCAATTACCTTGAACAACTGATCCGCAACCATCGTATCAACAATTAAAACACCGGATAGATCCAATACCAGGTGGCTCAGCTTTAATTTTCCTGCCTGTTTCAATGTTTCTTCCATCAATAACCGAGCTCTCTCTGTGTCAATATTCCCTATAAGCGGCAGTACCCCTACTCCGGGTACTAGCGGGACTACAGGGACTGATAACTCAAGAAAAGTACTTTTAGCATTTTCAAGAGATGTCTGAAAGGAATTTACGAAGCTAAGACTAAAATAATATACTGCTTTATCTAAAAGAGGATCTATGATAAAAATAGCCTCAAAAATGGTAGATACTGAAAGATTATTTGCCGAAGCTTCCTTTTGGATTGCTTTCCACAGATATTCTCTATAAAAGGACGAATCTTTTAAGGCTTCATCCAAAGTGACCCCCAGGCTATAAAAATAATTGCCTGTATCTCTTCCCCATTTTTCTATTTTCTCAACAGCGCCATCTTTGTCCATATAATTAACCAATGCCTCACCAAATAAACTGATAAAGTTTGCACGGGTATTAAGTAAATCCGCTTCAACTTGTTCTAATTGGCGCTGCTGTTCCTGGGTCATAGGAATACCTGCCAGGCGATTATTGTGTACTTCTCTGGCAATTTCATACTTTTTTTGTATTATCATATTTCCCAACGACTGTAATTCAAAACTCATTGACTAATCCTCCAAAAAAATCCAACATTCATAGTTCACTAAAGTAATAGTAACGGAAAAGTGGGAAAAAGCACAAGCGTAATCATTTACGAGGTGTTTCACTTGGCAAAATAGCTGATGGTTTGTGCTTTCTGATTCATAACGTAAATCAGTTCTTAAAAATGGTCCGCAGCATTTGCACCTTTCCTGGCATTATGGAAAACAAAAAATCATTATGCGTAAAATGATTGCCTTAATATGGACTTGGAAGCAAGCAAAATATATAAGAAACAGTCAAAATGGAGTTTTCCAATAATAATGTCTATCTTTTAGTGATGTCCGATACAACTCACAATTTCGAGAAAGTAATGATAAAGAAGAGCTGCCAAACCTTTCATTCTGTTATTGAAAGCTAAATGCTGATGGTTATTTTACCCAGATGACACCTGGTTATTCCAATAATCCAAGAATTCGATATTCACGTATGGATATACCACCCGTCAACGGCAGGGAATAAGCCTTTTGCAATTTCTCAACAGCCATTTTTGTATGTATATCATATATGCCATTAATGGAGCCATTATAGATCCCCATGGCTTTTAACCTCGATTGTACAATAAGGACGAGATTTCCTTTAGAACCTAGAGATATGTTCTTTAATTCACCTTGGCCAAAACCCGTGACAGGACCACCAATTCTCACCACTGTGCCTTCAGGTATAATTTCATACAAAGATTCAACATCTTGATTCCGCATTCTGATACACCCGCCGCTAACTTTTTTACCAATGAGTTTGGGTTTGTTCGTTCCATGCATGCCGTATTTCCCCCAAGGAACATTTAACCCCAGCCATCTTGTGCCAAATCCTCCTCCCCATGACTTTGATTTTTCTACGACCTTATAGGTCCCTATTGGAGTAGGTGAATTATCACGTCCTGGCGCTATGGGAAACGTGCCGAATTTATGATTATTTTTCATAACGATAAGTTCATTCTTCCATAGATCGATCTGTATTGAGTAAATATTTTGCTGGTCTTGCGCTTTAACATGTGCTGGCAATGCAATGAATATAATTATGACAATAAAGCTGATGATCTTCACATCTATTAACTCCTCCTGAAAGTGCTATAGCTGTGTTTACTGTACCTTTAGAATACACTTAATACTATACAAATATGTTATAAGGCAACGTATCCAGAAAACAAAAAAGAAGAACCCTCAGAGTTCTTCTTGTACATAAATGGCGAATGTAGATCATTATTTTACCTTTGCATTTTCTGTCCTATTTCCGGAGATTTCCTCAAAAAAGAAGCATTACATACCGCGTACTACGGATAACTGACATAGTATAGCTATCCAATTAAAAGTCCAGCTATATGCTAGCCTTCTCTTTTATCATTCCAAAGACCGGTTCAGGCTTTCTCGCGTGATTGTCCATTCTTTTTAATTCTTGTCGAAGTAGGCGTTTGATCTTTCTGCGTCGGTGTACTGCTTTTTTACCCATTAGATAAACCCTCCTTTAGAATTACACTGGAATCCATGCAAAAAGTCTGTACAGATACTAACCGTAATGTGGGGGATTTTCATTTACTTCAGGTCCATCGTAAGAATCGAAATCGAATTGCTCCTCTCTTAAGTCGCAGCACAAGGTACACAAAAAGCGCTTCGGCCAGACAGGCAATTGTTTGCCGCAATTAATACATGAATCTATAAGCATCCAGATCCCCTCCTTACACTTAATATATAACAAATGCCGCATTAGGATTCAACAAAGACGCAAAAGAATTTTCTGACTTTAAGTTAGGTTTTTTGACATCTGCAACTAAATCCTTAGCTACTATGACCCATTTTTCATTGCCTGCCTGCGTGTTGCTGATGGGAAGAAAGCAAAATATTATGGATTGGCTGGTAAAATGTAAGGAAGGATCATGTAACTTCAAGGTATTTATTCATAGAAATACTTGCTTCGTATGAAGCCCAGTTTCTTTTCATGGTCACAAGACTGAGACATTATTTGACGAACATTTTTGTATTGGAAAGTTCACCGGTATAATCCGTAAAAAAATAAAGAGCCGCCAAATTTGACAGCTCCACTATAAATATATGTTAACGACTCATATTTGAAGCATTGCGTTGGATATTTTCGTTCAAATCCTGAACATCAGAAACTGCACCTTTCATCGCTTCTGAGGCATCATCCACACTATCAGCCACCAGTTCCTTAAATTCTCTCGGATTCTTTTTTGCATGTTTGAACATATCAACGGAATTGTTTTTAAGACCAACAGCAGCAGATTTTACTTTCCTTCTAGTGGTAGAATCGAAAATGGCAGTTGCGGCTCCTCCAATGGCACTTCCAATTAAAACACCTTTTAATAATTTACTGCGATTACTGCTTTTATTGATGTTGTTGTGATCCTGCTGCTCCGTTTTTTCAACTTTACGTAGCTCCTGATTTTCCACCGGTCATTTTCCTCCTTGTAAATCCTGATGTTCTTATTTTCCCTATGGTTCCTGTCATTAAACAAATGCGAACCTATATAAGATTCCTTAAAAAAGAACAGCCTGTTCATCCTTTTTCAGGCAAACAGGCTATCCAAAAGAATATTTATGTTATTTTGAGACCATTACAAGTATTTTTCCATTCGTAACATCCGACTCATATTGCCGTGCTTCTTCATCCTCTAAACCCATATCCTTTAATGCACCTACTAATCCGCCAGCATTTGTTGCGGCCCCTGCTACTGCCCCGCCAAGTGTTGAAAAAATAGGGCCTGCTGCTAGAATTGGACCTACTCCGGGAATGGCGAGAGCACTTATTCCCAGGAAAAGGCCTGCCAATCCAATTGCCCCGCCAACTGCTGCCCCTGCGACGATTCCATCTTGATCTCTTGGTGCTACTTTATCTGCATTCGGGCCAAGACCGTCAATATTTTTTGCTATTACGGATATTTCTTCAATACTATAGCCCTGGCTTTGTAAATCCTTGACTGCTTTCAAGGCCTCTGTCTCTGTTTCGTATAACCCAATTACTCTTTTTGTCATGATGAAGATCTCCTTTTGCTAGAATTCTATTCATTAAATACCCTAAACGGAGGATTTCAATCATAAAAAAAGATGGTGAAAATAGAAACAAAGCAGGCTAATTACAAGAAGAATTTTCCTGTTTTGAAAATAGAATATGAGGGTAGAAATATAAAGTAATTTTCCCCCTAATCTGTCACTTTTCTAAGTGACTTTTTTTAATTTCAAGTATATATGTGTATTTTTCCATAAAACAAATAGATTATGGTCATACATATGGTCGGATAAATATTAAGATTTCATAAATATGATGAACGTGCAAACGGTCAAGAGAGGAATGATTAGCCACAGGATGAAAAAAGAAGCGACAACTTTTGTGATTGCATGCCAAGGCCAATATATACGAGCACCTTACCTGTTTGAAGGTTCCATTTATTTAACAAAGAATTTCATGGATGCTGTTCATTTTAAATCGAAAGATCAAGCTATAAACTTTCTAGGACAATTGTACAATACCAAATCGTATCAATATAATCTTATTGAACCATGTATAACACCAAATAAACTTGCTGTAATCAAAGTAATATATCAGATTGTGCAAGAAGAGAAGGTTAGTCATTTTAAACCGAAGGTGCTTCCTTTCAGATTGTAATTTACATTGGTCTTTACAAGTCGAGTGATGATACACGTTATAACGCCCTTTAGGCATAACATCTTTTCTATATACACCTACTATTAACCCCGCATAGTTAAAAAAGCAACCGAAAGTAAATAAGATTCCCCCCTCCAAACAGCTCAGTATACAGCTGTTTTCTTTTTGGATTCCAAAGGAAATCTGAATCATTAACATTTATAATCCATAATTACTATGTCTATAAATTTCGTTTAATTCAAAGACTAGGGCACCACAAAATTGTAAAAATTACGGAGAGAGGTTACTTTTTGGTAAGAAAGGTTGATTTAGAGATGAATGTTAAATCAATTACATTTTTGGACCGTCCTGTTTTTCATATCCTGCCAGACATTTATGAAAACTTGGGACTTCCAGACCTCTCATCCTTTTACGAACAGCATTTCACTTTTATTTTGACTTTCGGAAAGATAGATACAAAGGGAAATGGCAGGATTCGATACTATAAAAAGGAAAAAATTTATAAGGTGCATCTACTTGAACATCTGCCAGGTGTCGGTCCGGTAAGGCAAAAAAAGTTGAAACAGCTGCTGCTTCAACAAACAATATCTACATTTAAAAATAATATAGAGACAGAGCAGAATATGCGAAAAGTTTATTACGCTGATTTTGGCAGACGCTGACTTTGCCTTCACCTTCTGTTCTACATATTCACACTCTATATCCATTATTTAAATCTCTCGCATTAATCACTGCATTTACAGCTCGGTTAAAAATAATGGAATCAGGAAGTTAAAACAACTGATTACTGTTTAGAACGATAATTCTTTATATTTACCAGTCCTATATATTTGATTTGTCTTCATCACCTCCTAAGGAAACTTCTCCTTTTTCTTATTCAAATTGCTGAAATTAGATCTGGATAGAAAAATCAATTGAAGTTAGCTATGGATTTTTTTATTCCTTTCTATTAAGATTTAGTACGTATGTGCTTGATAGTTTGTAAAGGGAGAAACATATGCAAAAAAATAAGCAGATGATTTTATATTCCCTATTGGGGATAACATGGATTTATATAACCAACTTTGCACTTGAAGACTGGCTACATGACGACGGATTATTTGTAAATATCCAAAGAACACTGGGTATTGCGTACATTGTGATTCTGGGATGGTGCTATTATTACTATTTAATGAAGAAGAAAGTGTACCATCAGACATTGAAGGATGAACAAAAGCTTTCGACCTTAATCAACTCCATGGTAGATTTTGTGAATTTTAAAGATGGCGAGGGGCGCTGGCTTGAATCTAATCAGTTTGGACTGGAGCTTTTTCAACTCGAAGGAGTCGATTATAAAGGAAAAAAAGATTCCGAACTTGCTCAGTATTCGGATTTTTATGGAGATGCATTAAGATATTGTGAAATATCAGATGAAGAGACATGGGTAAAGGGATTCATTTCGCGCTGCGAGGAAGTTATTCCATTGCCGGATGGAGGCTCTAAAACCTTTGACACGATAAAGGTTCCCCTCTTTCACCAGGATGGTTCCAGAAAGGCATTGGTAGTAATAGGAAGAGACATAACGGAAAGGATCAAAGCAGAGAAAAGACTATCAGAAAGTCAGCAGCAATATCGCTCTCTGTTTGAGTATAATCCTGATCCTATATATATGATTGATTTAAATGGGATCATAACTAATATTAATCCGAAATTTGAAGAGCTTCTCGGTTTCTCCCGGGAGGATCTGTTGGGAACACCTGTGGCTAATAAAGTATATGAGATCGACAAATATAGAACAGAGCTAACTGAAGCCTTTTACCATGTCATTCATCAAAAAAAGAGTGTATACAACGGGGACGTCAGGTTTGTAACCAAGGATGGCGGATCCGTTCTGCTGTATTGTACTTCAGTGCCGATGATTATTGATGATAAAGTTGTAGGAGTAATTGGATATACGAAGGATGTAACATCCATTAGGGAAACAGAAGAACGGCTGCGGAAGACGGAGAAACTGTCAGTAGTTGGAGAACTGGCGGCAAGTGTAGCACACGAGATCAGAAATCCTCTTACAGCATTAAAAGGTTTCGTTCAATTGCTCCAGGGCCAGGATACAAGAAACGGCCAGTATTTCAATATAATGTTAGATGAATTGGACAGGATCAATCATATTGTCGGTGAATTGCTGGTGCTGGCTAAACCGCAGCAGGTCAAATTTAGGGAATTCGATATTTTACACTTGGTCACTGATGTAAAAACACTTCTGGAGTCTCAGGCGAATCTTTTTGGATCTGAAATCTCGATTGATTCTCCTCCACCCATGCCTGCCATACTGTGTGAACCAAACCAGTTAAAACAGGTCTTTATTAACATAATTAAAAACTCCATAGAAGCGGAAGCAAATTTGATCAATATCAGTTTTGAATTTCAGGACAGCTCCATATTAATCAAGATTTGTGATAATGGGATTGGAATCGAAACAGAAAGGATGAAGCATTTAGGAGAACCTTTTTATTCCTCCAAGGAAAAAGGGACTGGCTTAGGGCTGACAGTTACAACGAAAATAGTTGAATCACATAACGGCAAAATTTCATTTGAAAGTGAAATTAATAAAGGGACTGAGGTAACCATCGAACTTCCAGTTGCTGTCCGTGTAATGGCACCTACTTCTTGATAGGTGCTTTTTTCATTATCCTTTAGTAAAAGGAACAGTGGCCGGCAGGATAGGTAAACCTGCCATAGAGACTTCCCTTCTCAATCATTCTTCATTGATGAAAATAACTTGGTCATGGCCGCAATCATTGCAGGCCATTAAATGCGGACAGATCCCTCCTCTTGAAGTGTTAGCATAACCATCTCCCATCTTTACTGTGGCATCGTCATTGTAATGCCCATACGGGTCTAAAAAATCAGACACCTTTCCTGCATCATTTAATTTTGCCCCACAGTTTTGACAGTTCATATCCATTTCTTTAAAGGCATTGCATAACGGACACATTGGCATATTGTTCCCTCTCTCGTTTTTCTATAGTATCCATGTTTCCTCGAATTAGTATGTAAACAGAATAAATGCAATCTTAAACTAAAAAACATTGGGTTTTGAGTTGCAAATCATAGTCCTTTTATAATAAAAATTGTTACAATAATATGACAGGAAATCCAAAATTTCACATGACAGGAGAGAATTCAGAACACTATGAAGCTTGAAAAAAAATATATGGATTATTTCGTGAATCATAGACAGGAATTTCAGGATAAGCTATTATCTGAAGCAATTAATGTCCGAGATAGGATTAATGATATTTTACTGGTAGGAAATATTGACCTTTTAAATAACGCTCATCAATTGGTCATGTATGTTCTGAGTGAACAAGAGGAGGCTGTGGAAGAATTCGCTAAGGTAGAAGGCGTATCATGGGCGGCCCATAATTTAACACTTTCTTTTAAACTGGAATGGGTACAAGCTATTCGCAGAACTCTATGGTTTTTCCTTCGAAAACTGGATCAAGAAAAAATTCAACCGCTGGATTCCGACAATTTTTTTGAAATGGAAAAGAAAGTGAATGATGGGATTGACAAATTTCTAAATAACTTATTCTTAAGTTATTCAGCTTATAAAGACAAGCTCATTGAATCACAGAGGGCGCTTGTGGAGGATTTATCTGTCCCAATCATCCCCATCACCCATAAAGTATGTGTGCTTCCGTTGATTGGAGACATTGATATATACAGGTCGAATACTATTGAAGAGAAAGTTTTGATGGAAATCAGCCGGCTCCGTATTCACACACTCATCATGGACCTGTCTGGCATTGCGAAGATGGAGACTCAGGTAATCAATCATTTAATGAAGATTACTGATGGAGCCAACATGATGGGCTGCAATTCTGTCATTACAGGTTTACGCCCCGAAATCGTAAGAAGTATCACAAGGCTTGGTCTGACTTTTGATAAGAAAGCAGAGACGAAAGCCACCCTTCAGCAAGCCCTTGAGGATTATCTCCAAGTTTCATCAGTAAGATAGACAATGCTGTTTATTAGCGGGAATTGTTTTAAAGGGGCATTAATTAAGGCATTTACATAGTTTTAATCAGTGTTTTGTATATGGAAAATCTAAGTCGTTAAGTCGGGTGATATTTTAGACTAGATTACCCGACTTAAACTGGGGTCACCATCTATTCTTTTTAAAAGACAGCTAAACAGCTTTCTTGACATCCATTATTCTACACGGCCACCGGCTCTTCCCTTCAAATTGTCTCCATTAATCATTTCTTCTCCCAAACGATCTGTCACTGTCTTATGTTCAGCATGTACTTGATTTAAATCATTTCTATTATAAACTTCTGCTTTTGTCCCGTTATTTTTTTCGCTACCTTGCTCCATCTCTCCACCTCCTTATCATGTTACGACTTTAGCTTGCCGAGTTTGGCAGTTAAATAATACAAGAAATAACTGGTTGAATAGTGTGGTTTTTAGACATCTCGTATTCGTTTTCCAGGTTGTTTACATTATGAGTCAGATTCACTATAAACCATTAACAGTCATGCTTGAATCAGCCAGTCTGCTTTTCAGCACGATACGACAGCATTTACATAAATAAGACCAGGAAATCATTCCTGGCCTTACTTACACAATAAATCTCCTGCCTGCAAAGAACAGTATTGGGTTGCTACATCATTAATTTTGATGAACTGAGAGCTCTCGATAGAGTAGACTGGACGGACATACCTTCAAAAGATAATCCAAGCTGGACAGCTGTCTGAGCAATTTCCGGCCTTAGCCCGGAAAGGGTTGTTTTAACTCCAATCAAACTCAATGCCTCGATTAGTTGGAAAATTTGATGTGCTACCATAGTATCGATCATGACAACGCCTGATAAATCTAAAAATAACTGGCTAACCCCAAGCCTTGCACACTGTTCTAGTGTATTCTCTAGCATAAATTTAGCCCTAGTCGTATCGATATCCCCGACAAGCGGCAGCAGTGCAATATCCTTATTCAAAGAAATGACAGGCGAACTCAACTCTACAATCAGTTCCTGCTGAGCCTTCAGCCTGTCCTGTGAATGCTTTACATGTTGCTCGGTAAACCAGACGAGGATGTTGCCGAATGTTTTTGTTGCGATTCTATACCATGATGTCGCTTCTCTTTTTGTATATTCATCTGTATGTTCCATCACAAATTCAGTGATCAAATCCAAATACTGATCTTGCGTCGCAAGGAATTCCCTCAAAATATAGTGCAATGGAGTGTTAAGATGCTGTTCATCTTTAGCCACCATAACAATCCAATCTTCAAACTCCTTAAAAAAGGCTGACTCTTCCTTAATGAAAACCTGGCAAAATTGTTTATGGAATTCATGATTTTGTTTTTTTAAGTTTTCGATAATCACTGGATCTGTAGAAGAATAAACCCCTGATGGATCGCTCTTGTCTAAATGGCGATACCAATCCTCCGTCAATTTCCAGGTCCTTTCTAAAAAAAACTGATATAATTCCTTATTTATATGCATACAAAATCTCTCCCCTTATTGCCAATCATCCATAATAGGAGGATGCAAATTGAGCATTGGAATTGGCAGGTTATACTTAATACTATATAATTCTTCTGCCTAATTGTCCTAATGCAAAGTGTATCCCATGCTGGAGGGTTTGGAAGCAATCAAATTTAGACAGATTAATGCTTGATTGGGATATTATAATGCTGAGTTCGGCAGAAATACCTACCAGGATGGTTTGCGTACCAATAAGTGCAGTTGCGGAACCTATTTTCTCAATAAGGCTGGCAGTATGTTCACTGATATCCTTATCAAGTCCGGTCAGGTCAAGGACAAGATAGCTTGCCTTATGTGACGGCAAATTATTCAACGTTTTCACTACAAGCTCTTCAGAACGTTCTTCGTCGTATTTTCCTAGAAGAGGCACCACTACGATTCCCTCTAGCACGGGGATAATTGGTGAAGAAAGCTGTTTTATTAGCTCCTTTAATTCCCTCGTCTTTTCTGCAACTATTGTTTCTAAATGCTGAATCTGTTCGGATTCCTTTTTCCTCGCAAGTTCGTGAATATTGTTTGAAACCGAAACATCAGAAGGGAAATAATGAATCACACTATGGTCATGGCCTTCTACTTGATATTGCTCGACTTTATACCAAACATTCGTGCCAAACAAACCTGTAAAAATACCTGCATAATGGGCAGGTAGATAATTGCCGCCCTGTTTTTTCCCCTGTGCCACATTGATTTTATGTTCCCAGCTATCTTTTATATGTGCAGTAAGTGACTTGGTTTCAAAGTCCAGGTTCACTATGGTGGTTTTACCCCAGCCTGCCGATGCATATGTATTTGTAATCAATTCCGCTGCCTCGGCCACAGTAACATCCTTGATTTTTTGAAAATATTCACCTACTACCAGACCCTGCCTGAAACCAGTCGTTTCGAACACCAGGTTGGATGCTTCATCTCCTGATATTTCCTCAATGGTATCGAAGAAGGTCCGCATAGCACTTGATATCCAGAACAAAACAGCATCCTGTCCTTCAAACATAAATTGACCCTTTTCCAAATCCCATTGAAAATCCAGCCCACCTACAGTAATACTTTCATTTTTACTCATTTACATATTCCGCCTTCACCTAGAAATATTATTTTAATATTCTCCATCAACGAAAGTAATTTTACTACAATACTAAAGAAATTACATCTCATATGCAATCCCATACAATATATTTGGTAAATAACTGGTTAATTAGTCGTAAACCTAATCAAGATTAATCTCCTGGATGGATAAACTGTATATTAGAAATACCAAAATGCTCTACTTGATCAAATAAATTAAAAAAAGTAATACACTATCTTGATTTAATATGTGATTGTTAGGCATTTTAGTTGTTTCATCTAAAGGTTAGGCGTATGCTTTCTAGGTAGTTTTTTTAGGAGGCGCAGAACATGAAACAACTTTCCAAAACACATACGGCCTTGCTGCTTGCTTTTCTGGTAATTGTGTGGGGCGTTAACTGGCCACTTTCCAAGATGGCACTCAGCTATACACCTCCCATTTTATTTGCTGGCATCAGAACATGTCTGGGAGGTGTAATATTACTGATCTTTGCACTTCCCAGATTCAAGACTCTCCGTATTAAAGAAAACTGGCATTATTACTTGGTTTCCGCTGTTTTAAATATCATTCTTTTTTACGGACTTCAAACCGTTGGCCTGGGTTATGCTCCAGCTGGCCTATTTTCGGCCATCGTTTTTATTGAGCCTGTATTATTGGGGATTTTTTGCTGGATTTGGCTAGGTGAATCCATGTATCGATTTAAAATCATTGGTTTGGTTCTTGGATTCGCGGGTGTATTGATTATAAGTTCAAGTGGTTTGACAGGTGACATTTCGATCTTGGGAATATTTCTTGCAATAGGTTCAGCAATAGCCTGGGGATTAGGTACTGTATACGTTAAAAAGACCGGTGATCGTGTCGATTCGATTTGGATGGTCACGGCACAGCTTATTATTGGAGGACTTTTCTTAATAAGTATCGGCTTTAGTGTGGAAAGCTGGTCTGATATCCACTGGGAAGCGCCATTCGTAACCAACCTTCTTTTTATTTCCACGTTTGTCATCGCTTTTGGCTGGCTGGCATTTTTTACACTAGTCGGCTCAGGCGAAGCAAGTAAGGTTGGCTCATATACTTTTCTTATTCCGCTTATCGCGATTTTCTGCAGTACCTTGCTTTTAAAGGAAAGTATCACATTAAATTTGGTAGTCGGGCTTATATGTATTGTGATTAGTATTTTATTTGTTAACTTAAGAGTAAAACCTTCAAACATAGTATCTGCTAAATATAAATAATAAAAAAAATCACGACGAACAATTATTTCAGCAATTTTGCAATAAAAAAGGAAAGAAAGGCACTCTCCTCTCTTTCCTTTTCTTTATTATTCAATTCCCTCTGTGACTTTGATAAAATTGTCAGATAAGACTGCATGAACCCCTTTTACTCCATTGACAACCTGAGTGACTCTGAGATCTACCGCAACACTGGCGATAGCAAGTGCTTGACTCTTTTGTAGGCCAAAAAACTGCTGAAGAAGCTGAACCATTTCAGATAATGCAGTTGCGGCTGCTTCATTTAGATCTTCGTCAAAACCAAATGTAATCCACCCGGACGGCGTTTTTGCTATTGGCATATTTAGACTCATATCGTTGCGGACAGTCAAAGTTATATCAACGAGATCCATCGGACACTCGATGGCAGTTCCAGACACTTCACCATCACCTTGTAAGGCATGGCCATCCCCTATTGAAAATAATCCTCCTTCGACTGAGATAGGTAAAAACAGGCTGCTTCCCTTTATAAGTTCTTTACAATCGATATTCCCACCGAAGTAACCAGGTGGAGGCGTGGGATGCGTTCCGCTTTCAAGTGGAGCAAGAGCCATTAATCCCATGAAGGGCATAAGGGGGACCTCAAAGGTTTTATTTCCGATTACACATCTCCCTAACATTGTGTTTGTATCCAGTCTCCAGTCCAATTGAACTCTCTGTGATTCAGACAAACCTAATTTTTCATTTTGCCAATTTTTCATGCCTCCTGCCCAATTACGCCCATACCAGCCAGGTACAATATCATTCAGTTTAACTTCGAGTACCATGCCCGGTCTCGCCCCTTCTATTTTTATAGGGCCAACCATTGGATGACCAGGCTTTTCTTCCTGTTCCCTCGAAGAATAAATAGTCCTTTCTTGACCCGGTATTTTAGAGTAGCCCCACTGAATATCAAGAGTTGACAATTGGATGGAATCTCCGGACTGAACAGTTAGGATCGGTTTATATTCACGGTTAAAAGAACCATGGAAAAGATTCGGTTCCAGCTGCAGCTTATGTATCATTTTTTACTCCCCTCTCTATCTTTAAATTGAGCATCATTCTCTGTATTTTATCATTGCTGCTATTATAAGAGGTAGCAATTTTTGCTTCGAAGCAGGTGGTGTCCTGTTACTGGTTGATGCAGTTTCGAACCCGGTTATTTAACGAATATCATTCTGTTACCTTTTTCAAACTGCGATTGTGGGGGCACCCAGCACACATAGTTTGCTTTGTATCGAGCATATGGGACAAACAGCATGTTTTTCTCACCCGCACAAACTTTTCCTGTTTTTGAAGGAATTTTTTTTCAGTATAAAATCGGCGGAATGGATTAGTCCGTGCATGAAATATTCTCCCCGGGGCCTCATTTATCAGATAATGGAAGTCGGAGCGGATTGTTTGTTCCTCCGATTTACCTTTATATTGCCCCTGAAGGTTTTCATACAGCCAGAATATATAAGTAGCTATATTCTCCCACATGATTTGTTTTGGGAGCTTTGTTTCTTTAAACAATATATCAATGATTAGATGCAGATGAAGTGCGAATGTTTCCTTGCACACTTCCTCTCTTGCTTTTTCCCTGTCGGCTTCCAAAATGTACCCAGTATTGTCTTTGTACAGGATTTCAAGCATCCACCCTGTATGGCCTTTTTCCTGAAATGAAATATTTTCGAGATTGGAGTTAAATTTTATATTCAGCATCGACATGGAATACATATTGATAACGGCGAAAAATCCATATCGTTTTATTAACAAGGAAGCGGCGACTTTCAGATCGGGCGCCTTTAATCTATTTTGAATTTCCATCAGAATGGTTTGCAGTTTTTCGGGCTTTAACAGATCCAATGCACTGAAGAAAAATGCTGATGAATCCATATTAGAAGCAAACCGATAGGCTGATAAAAGTCCTATCTCATGATCCAGTAATTTTTTCATCATGTCTGTAACAGCTCCTTGACGATCTTTCTGCCTCTGCCATGCGGAATACACAAAGGCGTCCCAAATAATGGATCTACGGTGACCTCACAATCCAGTTGAAATACATCTTTCACAAGCGAACTTGTTATAATTTGCTCTGGCATTCCTTCGGCAAAAACCCGGCCATCCTTTAATGCTACAACATAATGAGCATAGCGGCATGCCAAATTCAAATCATGGAGGACCATGATAATCGTGCGGTTTTCTCTCTCGTTTAAATCGAACAGCAAATCAAGGATTTCTATTTGATGTGTCAGGTCCAGATACGTGGTTGGTTCGTCCAGGAGAATGATATCGGTACTCTGAGCAAGCGTCATAGCTATCCATGCACGCTGGCGCTGCCCTCCAGAAAGAGTATCAACAGGACGGTGTCTCAGCTCCTGCAGTCCTGTAGCGATAAGAGCTTCCTCCACCTTCTTCTCATCTTCCACAGTCCATTGCCGCAGCCAGCTTTGATAAGGATAGCGGCCCTGTTTGACCAGCTGGACAACCGTCAGTCCTTCCGGAGTAATAGGAGCTTGAGGTAAAATCGCCATTTTCCTGGCTACCTCTTTCGTAGGGTACTTGGCAATCGTTTGTCCATCTAAAAGTACAGAGCCGGCAACCGGTTTCAACAAACGAGCCATCGACCGAAGCAATGTTGATTTTCCACACCCGTTACTTCCGATGAAAACAGTTATTTCTCCCCGTGGTATAGATAAGTTCAATTCATCTATTATAATATTTTCACCATATGATAAAGTTAGGGCATCCGTCCTTATTGCAGTATTCATTGTGATCGCATACTCCTCATTCCTATTAATATCTTGTCTTATACAGCAGATAGATAAAATACGGCGCTCCAATGGCAGCTGTGAAGACGCCGGCGGGTACTTCAAGAGGTGCAAAAATAGTCCGGCCTATCAAATCTGCAATAATCACCAGGATTGCACCAATTAACGCAGCAACAGGCAAAAGCGCACCAAATGCATTTCCTACTATCCTGCGGGCCATATGCGGAGCCATTAGCCCAACAAATCCAATTCCTCCAGCAAAGGCAATTGCACTTCCAGTGAGGCCAGTTGCAATTAACAACAATATCAATCTTTGTATTTGAATTTTGCTTCCTACTCCTACTGCAATATCTTCTCCTAAAACATGAACGTTTAAGGTACGTGCAAATATCCATGTTATAGCTACTAAGAC
This sequence comes from Peribacillus sedimenti, assembly GCF_046237635.1. NCBI lineage: Bacteria > Bacillati > Bacillota > Bacilli > Caryophanales > Bacillaceae > Peribacillus > Peribacillus sedimenti. The sequence goes on from NZ_CP143547.1 coordinate 2,745,668, forward strand.
TAGAATTATAGGAATCATAATGTTTACATTTTCCCAGGTCGCTCCATTAACCGAACCAGTAATCCATATATTAGCCTGTGAAGCACGGTATATGGGCCCTAATACCATCATCATCGTGGTTCCTGCCTGCATCAATGCAGAAATGCCAATCCCGACAAGTACAAGACGGATTGGTGCAACTCCATGTTTCCATGCCAGGATATAAACAACAAATGCAGTGATGGCAGCTCCGGCAAAGGCCGCGATAGGCAGCCATTCTATACTGACAGTCAATGAATTGTTGGTATCGCTAAAAATCGCGAGAAACGATACTACTGCAACGGAAGCGCCACCTGTCAATCCGATAATGTCGGGAGAGGCAAGCGGGTTTCTGATTATGCCCTGGAGAATTCCACCTGCCACCGACAGGGCAATTCCCGCCATCATAGCAACTAGGATCCTTGGCAGCCTGAATGAAACGATAACCATCTTTTCCATTTCATTGCCAATTCCAAACAGAGCCTTTATGACGTTCACCGGAGAAATAAATAACTGACCGGTACCAGCACTGAGTAAAACGCTGAATGATAGCGCAGCCAATAATCCGCATAACACGGCAAGCGACTTTTTATCTGTCAAATAGGAAACTTTCCCATGAAAAAGTCGTATACTCTTATATTTATTCATTGCCATTAAACCCCTTTCTTGCAATAAAGATGAAGAAAGGAGTACCTATAATAGCTGTCATTACCCCCACAGGCACTTCCTGCGGCATAATGATAAATCTTGAAAGAATGTCTGCAGCTACAAGAAGGATTGCTCCAAGTACACCGCTATAGGGTATGACCCATCTATGGTCGCTGCCTACCATGGCACGTGTTATATGCGGAATGACGATACCGATAAATCCAACGGGACCAGCCACTGCAACAGCCCCTCCGGAGAGGAATATCACACACAAAGCAGCTAAGACTTTAATTTTCCCCACTTTAACACCTAAGCTCTGTGCTACATCATCACCCATGGCAAGCAGATTTAGTTTGGCTGCCAGTATAACAGACACTAGCCATCCTGCAGCTAAATATGGGATGACAGCTGTCAGCGTTTCCAGCTTACGGCCTTGAACGGAACCAGCAAGCCAGAATAAAACCTGTTCAAGAGCTGTTTCATTTAACACCAGAAGACCCTGGGTCAAAGAAGAAAAAAAAGCGGCAATCGCTGCCCCGGCGAGGGTGAGTTTCATTGGTGTCAATCCATCCCGGCCAAAGGAACCTGCGCCGTACACTAAAACCGCGGCAATGGCTGCTCCGAAAAATGAAACCCATGTATAGGCTTGAAGGCTTCCCATAGAGAAAATGGTAACTGCGATAACAACCGCTAAGCCTGCGCCAGCGTTTATTCCAAAGATACCCGGTGAAGCAAGCGGATTTTTCGTCAGTGTCTGCATTAACACACCTGCGATTGCAAGGCTGGCGCCTACACAGGCAGCTATTAATGATCTTGGAAGCCTGATAGTTCGTAAAACCAAATGCTCATTCGAGCCATTAAAAGCAGTGAAGGAGTCCCACGCCATTGTCCAGGTAGTAGCCCTATACCCGTAAACAATGCTGGCACACATCAATAAAAGCAAAAGCACCCAAAACAGTATGTACACTGCTGCTTTCTGCGATGTAGTCTTTAATACCATCATATTTTATCTCACCATTGTTCCCAGTATATTCTATATAACATATCCTCTATCTTAGTCTATTTAAACGCTGTCTTCCTGTCAATGCAAATGAAAATCATTTTCAATTGTTTATTGACAACGCATTCATATCATTTTATTATCAAAGTGTAAATGATAACGATTATCATTAAAAAATACATACTATTCAGGGGGTTATTATGTTTTTAAAACGCATCTTCATGCTTGGAGTACTTTCTATTTTCTCCGTGATACTGGCGGCATGTGGAGGAAGTGGACAAACTGAAAATTCGGGTGCTTCTCCTGCTAAGGGTAAAAGCTATACTGTTGAGCATGCCATGGGCCAAACGAAAATTTCTGCTACACCAAAGAAAATTGTCATCTTGACCAATGAAGGAACAGAAGCACTGCTATCTTTGGGAGTTACGCCAGTAGGTGCTGTCCAATCCTGGACAGGGAATCCATGGTATGATCATATAAAGGATGAGATGAAAGATGTCAAGGTAGTAGGAACTGAAAGTGAAGTGAATCTTGAGGCGATCATTGCACTGCAGCCCGATTTAATTATAGGGAACAAAATGCGCCAGGAAGACCTTTATGATAAATTGAGCCAGATTGCTCCAACAGTTTTTTCAGAAACTCTTCGAGGAGACTGGAAGGAGAACTTCAGTTTATATGCTAATGCAATCAATAAAAAAGAAAAAGGCAAGCAGGTTCTCGGCGAATATGACCAGCATGTTCAAGATGTAAAAGGAAAACTTGGAGATAAAACGAACCAAGAAATATCAGTTGTTCGATTTATGGCCGGAACTACCCGAATTTACTATACAGAATCCTTCTCGGGGGTTATTTTCAGGGAACTAGGATTCAAACGAGCAAACCAGCAAGCTAAGTTATTTACGCCTGGCAATAAGCTCGGTAACCTTGCTGTGGAAGTTGGAAAAGAAGCCATTCCCGAAATGGATGCCGATACACTCTTTTATTTTACCTACGCGCCTCCAAATGATGAAACAGGAACAGCGACTGAAAAAAAGTGGACAAACGACCCTCTTTGGAAAAACCTGAATGCGGTTAAACAAGGGCGCGCATATCAAGTCGATGACGCCATTTGGAATACAGCAGGAGGAATTCTGGCGGCTAACCGTATGCTAGATGATGTAGAAAAGATTTTTTCAGAGCAATGACAAAAAAAACCGGTCTCAAAAGTAATAGGAGTCCGGTTTTTTTATATTATTTATACTGCTCTAATTTACTAATTACTGATCGTTCTTTTGTTTGCTGATTGTTTTTAATATTTCACGGTAGTCCTGGTCTTTCATGCGTTGCTTACTAACAGGCGCTGCTGGTTTTATGGTGTCTTGCTTCCCGGTTCCTGTCATCCGTTTCAAGGCTTGTCGATATTGGTAATCCTTCATCTTATGTTCATCTTGAATGATATGGTTATTAAGATGATCTTCACCCTCTGCGCCTAAAAGGTTTGGCATGCTTTGCTCATTTGATCCTGCCGGAATTTTGTCTTCATTAGACAACTTGTTCCCTTCGTTGCCTGGACCATTTCCAGCACTGTCCCTATTGCGAGGTGAAGCAGCCCTGACATTCATAGATACCAACCCGACGGCCACTAATATAGCAACAATAATGGCAATGATCATAGCCATCTGTTTCACCCCTCCTACCTTTTGGCAGTGAATGAATTTGTGACATTTGCAACCCGTGAACCAAGAGCCCTTCCTAAAATGAGTCCATTTTCGGAAATTAACTCATCACTGTCAGGCGGGCATGTGACACCTACACCATAGTAAGAGCCATACAATGCATTCTCGGCAATGCTGCCAGGAAGTCCTACGATAATCATGCCTTGATGCAGCATTGGTGTTATAAGGTTTAGCATAGTTGCCTCTAATCCGCCATGCACGGTTGCGGTGGTACAGAACACGGCCCCTATCTTATTGACGAGTTTGCCTTCAGCCCATAAATATCCAAGCCTGTCTATCCATGTTTTCAGACCGGAGCTGATTGTGCCAAAATGCCCGGGACATCCCCAGATGATAGCATCCATATCAGCAAGCTTATATACGTCTGCAGTGCTGACATGATCGATGAATACATCTGTCCCCTCAACTTCCTTTGCCCCTTCAGCAATGGATTCAGCAAGCATCCTTGTGTGCTCGCCCTCACTATCGTATACAACATAAATCTTCATCTAAATACCCCCCATCGGTTGTGTACCAGATTACTTTTGTTCATTTACGGGAGAAGGCAGCAGCTTGACATCTTTGTTTAGCTTAGCCTCCCGTCGTTCCTTATCCTTTCGTACATCACGCAGGAAAAGGCTTAAAATCAGCCCTACGACAGCAAATCCAGTTGCCCAATAAAAAGCATCATTCATTCCGAGGACATTTGATTGAAGCAAAATCTGTCCTTGAAGGATGGAAATCGCTGTTTGCTGCGCCTGTTCAGCTGTCTGATGCATGGAAGCCATGATCGACTGGACAAGATGCTGAAATGACTGTGTAAAATTTGGATCGGCTGTGCTCATTTGGTTGCCCAGGTTCGCAGCATGCAATGAGGTCCGGTTAGAATAGATTGTAGTCACAAGACTTGTTCCAATCGCACCTGCAACCTGCCTGATTGTATTAGACATGGCAGTTCCATGACTGTTAAAATGTTGAGGCAGCTGGTTCATCCCGGCTGTCATGATTGTCATCATCAATAAAGACATACCAAATGAACGGACCATATAAATTGCCAGCAGAGTGTTATAGCCCGTTCCAGGCGTTAACTTTGTAAATTCATATGTCGTTATAATCGTGATAGTCAAACCGACAATTGCCAATGGCCTCGGACCGACTCTATCGAAGATGATTCCAGAGATCGGTGACATTACCGCCATGATCAAGGCCCCAGGCAGCATGAGCAATCCTGCCTCAAGCGGTGTAAATCCGCGGAAATTCTGCAAATAAATTGGCAGTAAAAATAGTCCGGTAAACATCGCAACTGTAATAATCGCAGAGATGACATTAGATAATGAGAACATGTCATACTTAAAGACCCTGAAATCGAGCAATGGCTTTTCCGATTTCAACTGTTGGATGACAAATGCTGCGATGGAAACCAAGCCAATAACCATGGTCAATATGACAATTGGATCACTCCACGATTCTGTTCCTGCTTCACTGACACCATACAAAAGTGAGGCCACTCCCAATAGTGATAAGAAAGCCCCTAATACATCAAGACGAACATATTTAGGTTCTGAAACATTCTTTAACGTTAAAACTGCGATTAAAACAACGATTAATCCAACCGGTACCATCCCATAGAACATCACCCTCCAGGTAAAATGTTCAATGATCCATCCGGATAAAGTAGGACCGATTGCTGGTGCGAACATCATCGCAAGGCCAAAGATACCCATTCCCTTTCCTCGCATATGAGGAGGGAAAATGAACATGATAATCGTCATTACCAGGGGTTGTAAAATACCTCCCCCTGCTGCCTGGACTAGACGCCCTGTCAGCATGATTGAAAAATTCGGCGCTATTCCGCAAATAAAGGCGCCAATCGTAAATAGGATCATCGCGATAATAAATAAAATACGCGTACCAAATCTTTCTATTAAGAATGCAGACAAAGGAATTAATGCACCATTCACCAGCATAAAACCAGTTGAAAGCCATTGAATCGTTGTCGCAGCCACATTGAAGTCGGTCATCATATGCGGCATGGCAACGCTCAGCAGCGTCTGATTCAGGATGACGACAAAAAGGCCGAGCATTAAAACACCAAGCAACGGGAGATGCTGTCTTACTCCTCCGTCATCAAGCTCTATATGTTCGGAAGCCATTTACAGACAACCTCCTTTCCTTATTTCGTGTACTATTGGAATCTCTCTATATTCACTTAACTGAGATTCTGACGTCGGCATTCATACCAGGCAGAACTTTATCGGACGGAGCCTTGATAGAAATCCGTACAGGAACCGTCTGTGTAACTTCCGTATAATTGCCACTCGCGTTTTGCTGAGGCATTAAAGAGAACATTGAATTTGTAGCGTAACCAATTTTTTCCAGTGTTCCCTCATAGGTAGTGTCAGGGTCCCCTTCAACGGTGATATCGACACTATCACCTTCTTCAATATCCTGTATCTCGCCTTCTTCAATATTGGCTGTTATATATAGGTTTTTCATATCGATGGTCTGTGCCAAAACTTGGCCCGCCTGGACCATCTGATTATTATTTACCTGTTCCCTTACAATCGTTCCATCGCTAGTGGCTTTTATAGTTCCTGTCCCATCGGCTCCTGAAATCTTCCCAAGGTTTGCATCGTTTTTTACAACATCACCTTCTGAAACATTCCAGCCTGATAGCCTTCCCGCTGCGGGTGCGACAATGGCCGTCATGTCACCAGCAACCCTCGCATCATCTGTCTGCACATAATTTGTGTTTTGATAGTAGTAATATCCTCCTACCGCAATCAATGCGAAAATCACCAGGATTCCAATTAAATTAAGTAAGACTAAACGTCCTCTTCCCACAACTCGTTTCCCCTTTCAAAAAATAATATTTAATAAACATAAATATTAAACCAACTAAATTAAAACTTCAAAGCAAAAGTATCGTAAAATTCACTGGTATTTTTTGCCTTTGGGCAACCACTATATTAAAAAGTATGTATCATTAGAATGTGAATTATTTATCTACCGGAAATACCAGGATTAATTTTTCGCAAAAAAAAACTGCCATGCAGGCAGTAAGAAAAAAACATAAAAGTGAATTAAAAATCCACGAAAATTTTTAAATTCGATGTATAATTGCGTTCAGATTGTTTTCATTACCTCTCTTTTTCTAAATCAGAGGTCTGCAGTGTGATCACCTTTCCGCCTATTTGAACGTGGACAGTATCCTTAAATATCGCTTTGACTATCCCTTTGATGGAAATAATGGAATCAACGGTTATCAATTTTTTTGGATCAGCAATTTCAGTCATACTTGTTTACCTCCTTTGTTAATGCTATAGCAGGGTCCACAAAACGGGACACGATTGAAACAAACTATACAATTACGTTTTTATGTTTTATTACGACATTACCCAAACTATATAACAATAAAGCATTTATATGTTCAATAACTATCTTATTTTTGGTTCAAGTATCATACTAACATAGCAGGCTGTCTATATATTATATTTTGTTCAAAGATGCTCCGAAAACCTGTGGCTTTCGTAATAACCGAAACTCTTGTCAAAGAGCATTTCAGATTTAATTATTCACTGCTCAAAACCCTGCAATTATTAATCTTTAGAGAGCGGCACATATTCGACTTGTCACTACCACTGTAATCAAATTAACAGGCATGTACTGGAACTTTGTCCGTCTTCTCGCAAACTCAAAATTAATTTATAACTGTAAATTCTGATTCTACTTTCAAAAACAATATTCCTGCTAGTAGTATTATATTTTAAAACTTTTATATTCCCTGTGAGTAGAAGTATAAAATGGACGAATAAGTATGATTGTATGCAGCAAATTCCAAAAATATGCCGACTGGATTTCACCTTATATATTTTTCTGTCAGTAAAAAACTTTGTGGCAAATTAAAAGACGGTCATGCAACCGCCTTATGTATCCACCTATTTTATGATTACTGTTATATTGTAAAACAACCATTTTTGGACAACCTAAATCATTTTTCCTCTGTGTGAATCTGGAAGGTAACCCCGTATTTATCAGTCAAGTTTCCATAAGCAGGGCTGAAAAATGTTTTCTGTAAAGGCATGTTCACTTTTCCACCCTGCTGTAATGCTTCAAAGATTTGCCTTGCTTTATCAGCATCATCGGTTGAAATGCTGAGAGTTACATGATTACCCGTTTGATATGGTGAGCCAGGAAACGTATCAGAAAACATCAACTCAGAACCGACTACCTTAAGCAATGCATGGGCCACTCTCCCTTTTACATCTGCCGAGAGAGGAAATTCAGGGTTTTCAGGCATCTCTCCGAATGTTTGCATAAAAAGCACTTGTGCATCCAGTGCTTTTTCATAAAATTGAATGGCTTCCTTGGCATTTCCATCCAGCACTAAATAAGGCGTAAGTTTTAAAGTCATCTACATTCTCCTTTTACTATTATTTATTTACCATTATATACCTATTACATGATAACACATTAAGTAATGGATTGTTTATTTCTTACATTCCACAGGGATGTCAGCTTTCATGCTGCTCGCACTGGAGTCTCCAAGTCTCCGATCCAATAAACCGGTTTAGGACATATGATACAATTTTTAATAGCGATTGATAAAATACTTAGATAAACATTAAGAATAAATGTAAAAATCCGGCTGTTTTATTGGTTATACCTAATCGCGTGGCTGTTCCCTTTCTTCTCTTAACAGATCCACTTTTCCGTTCTCAATTTTTATGACATCGCCAGCTACAGCTTCTGCGGGAAATTGATCATGTGGAAAATTGATGTCCTCCCCCTCAATTTCAACGACAACTATGTTTCCATCAAAGCGGGTGATAACACCTCTTAATGATTGATCTTCCATATTAACTCACCTTCTTTTTATTGTTCCTTATATATGGTATGGGTAATACTAATGTCCCCGATAAGAAAGGGAAAATATACCTAAACGGAATTCTGGGGATTTTTAATATTACGTTACATCCATTTCCGATACAGGACCAAAGTTTATTGACGTACGAACAAATTTCTTCTATTCAGTTACATGCGGAAAATCATCAGGCTCCTTTCTTTGCGATACCCTATTCTAATGGTCTATTTTGAAGAAAAAGCAGGTAATCAATTGTTAAATAATTTGCCATTTAACAATCGTAATTCTCGTCCCTGTATCCACTGTCGATTCAAGCGAAAACTCATCCATTAGCTTCTTCACCCAGGGTAGTCCGACTCCAAGTCCCCCGGATGTTGAATATCCTGCCTTCAGTGCTTTATTTTTATCCTTGATTCCAGGTCCTTGATCTATAGCCGTTACTCTAATTCCATACTTCGTCCTCTCGTGAACAGGTTCCATTCTAATTTGGCCGCTGCCAGCATGCTGATACATGTTCCTTGCTAACTCTGAAATAGCCGTAACTAATTTTGCCCGATTTACTGTAGTAAACTTAAGGGAATAAGATAATTCTCGTCCGATTTTTCTTGCATGAACTATATCCCATTCCTGTCGGATTTCAACTGTGAAGCTCGATTTCGCAGACAGTAATGACTTTTTATTTGTATTTCTTAATGCTGAATCAGCTTGCAAATCGTCATTCTTCATTTTCTCACCCCAAAGAATTATTATCTATAATCAAACCAATTCGAATATTTTTGATAAAAAAAAGCCAAAAAGAAGAGATATTTCTTCTTTTTGGCTCATGTCTAGTTCTATCGCCTAGCCCATTGCTGCCCCCATTATATCGGCTGCAAAATAATTACGATGCCGCTTTTGTCCTCTTCAAAGTTCCAGGCCACAAAAAAATTCTCCACCCGGGCTCCCAAGTATATTTCTAAATTTTCCTTATGACTATGTAAGAGCTTTTTTTCCAATCTTCTCTTGGCGATTGTAAGCGTCTCGTTATAACCTAAGGAAATTAGCTCCATTTCAATCCTTATAAGAATCTTTTTACGAATGATTAGCAGTGTTCTAGGATTCAGCAAGTAGGAACAAATCTTACCAGGGGTTTTTTGCGCTTCTTCACTCATCGATATTATTTCATGATGGACATTCTCTTGATTTTGGTAAAAGGCCGACAAAGAAGTATGGTTTTCTGGAGTAACTGCTACAAACATTCCTGATGATGTGTGCAAATTCCAGTCATAATAAAACTCCTTGATTTCCACTCCTAGCCTCATTTTTATATAAATCTTGATCTCCGGTATTAGAGTTTCCATCAGCATATCCCTTATTTTTTGCACATAGGCAATATTGTCTCCCTGGTCCAATAACCTTTGCTCCATTGGTGTTATAAAATCTTTGATATATATCGTGATAAAAGGATAGGCAACGGTCGCATAAACTGAACCTGGCCCCTTGCCAAAATTTTCTCTTAGAAGCCTTCCGATATAGCTCCCAATTTCTCTTTCCTTATGATTAAATACCATAGACGCCATCCCTTTAAGAACTTAGCATTAAATCTAAATTCCCTCATTCTATCCAATTAAATCTAATAAAAAAGAGCAAGTGAGCGAATCATATAACTTTATCTACTTAAATGTTCGAGTTCCATCTTAGGGGTAAAACAAAAATGCTACTAATAGACTAATTCTCCAAAAATAAGGAAAATCCTTTGGCACCCTAAAAATATTTGGAACTCACTCATCAGCATCACTTTAGTTCCTGTGCCGATTTACAAAAAGCGTTTTTCCAGTAAAGGAAACGGGAACGATAAAAATAAAAAAGTATTTAACTATTGAAAAAATTGAATATATGATGGTAAAATTCATTAACGGATAGGAGATTTGATGCTTCTTTCCAAATAAGGGTGAAGTGATATGGATGTAAAAAGCCAGCAAACCAAATTGGCGAACAACTTGGGAAGATTGTTGCGTGATAAATTTGGCAAGGGTCCCGAAGCAGTGCATGTAACTGTAAAAAAACCTTTTGTTCTGGTCTACGTCCGCGGATTTATATCAGCGATGGAACAAGTGCTGCTTGACCAGGATCAAGAGATTACTGTCAAAACTACACGTGAAGTACTGATGAAGACTATAGAGCCCGAGATACGCGGTTATATCAAGGCAATTACCGAAATGGAAATCCAGCATCTTTATTACGATTGGAACTTACAGCATCAAACCGGTATGTTTGTAGGAATCAGTCCGGAAGCACCTCTATCTGATAATCCATATGATGAGGATTTCAAGGAGAAAAATGCAGTAGATAAGGAAATTATCCAGATTAGTGAACAAGCTGAGAAGGCACCCGAATCCATTATCTCCTATCAGCTAAGTCCTCGAGCCATAATAGTGATCCGCGAGGGTATCCTGGTACCTATAGAAAAACAACTCATTGCTCTAGGATTTACCGAGACTTTAAGAGTAGCAAAAAGACAGCTTGAAGGAGATTTGCTGATAAATAATACAAACCTTCCTTCTATGCTTAATGCTGATATTCTCGATATTTTCGTAGACTGGAATTTTGAAATGGATAATAGTGTCATTATAATAATCGTAAAACCAAAACAATAATACGGTGGTAGTGATTTGGACAATTTTTGTGCCGGACATAAGCCGAAAGAAAAGAACCTTTTCTTTCGGCTCTTTTATTTGTCGAAACATGCGATTAAGCATTCATATCTTATATCTGGCAGTCAACCCCAAATTATCTTTCTATGGGAGAGGGTTATAAACATGGTGAACGAGCAAAAATTTCCATTTTTAAGAAGAGAACTTGACCGGTTACTGAACGATTATGAAAGATGCGGGGAAGACGTTTCAAAAGCAGAAATCATGGAAGATATTAAACTAATTATGTCAGTTCTCCCAGACTCAGGCTCCCCTCACTCCCAGGAAATCTATCTGTTGAGGAAACTTGAATCACAAAAATAATAATTGATATAGCGCAACAAGAGCGTTCTGAAGGTTTTCCATTTTAATGAAACTGTTCTAAAAGTATATATATGAGAAAATCTTTCTGATTCATCAGTTTGCCATGTCGTTACATATCTGTTTTTATATTTAACATTAGGAAAATGAGATTCGGCAGTATTCACTTATATCACTGGAAAAATTACGCTTTTCTGAACTGAACTAGAATTTGATTTAGTCTAATAATCACCCCCATCACAGGATTCACAACCTTTTCCTTGAACTTTTATAAGAATGCTGGAAAAAACAATGTGATAATATGTTAAATTAAGAGAAAATGATTGGAAAATTCCGAAGAGGATCCAGGACTATATAGGTATTTCTTTTTATGGGGTGATAAGCAGTTGTTTAGTGCATTTGTTCTTCCGGTTATTATAATTTTTGGATCCATTGCAGCCATTGCAGCCTGGATTCATACACTGATCATTCTTAGGGAGCTTCATGAAATTAAAAGCTTTTTAGGCATTATTGAGGTGAAAAAAGCTTCTTTTCTTGATCGAGACTTAGATAATGACTGAAAATGCCTCCTTGCGAGGCTTTTTTATTTACCATCCTAGTAATAATCTTCCGTAATTATAAACCTAATGAATGATACCTCTTCTCTTTCTCCATTTCATTTTTTTCCGCATATCTCTTGGCAACCAATTATTCTTGAAATAAAATAAAGATGTGAAATTTTTGTCGATTCATCCAAGAAATTGTCGAAAAAGAAAAAAGAGAGTGAAATATCAATTTCACGGCGTTTATTTAAGATGGTTTATAGGAAAGGAAGTCCTGGCTTGATTGATTCAATGCTTATAAATTTTTTATTTTTACTATTACCAGTTACCATATTTCTCATATTTTTTGAGAATCGCTTGAATTTTTTCCTTAATTACAACAGTAAATTCTTTTTATTTATTTTGGCTGCCATCACAATGATGTTATGTATGGAGTTTCCGATCAAATTGGATATCGGTTATATAGTAGATTTACGTTATATACCGTTTATCATTGTCTCTCTTTTCGGAGGTTATCGACTCGCTTTTCCTTTATATCTAATTTTGAATATACATCGTTTCATTATCGGCGGTGAAGGATTTCTGCCCTCCTTCGTTTTTTCAACAGTCATTTTCGCATTGGTGCCATCTTTAAAAAATACATTTTTACAGTTTCGGTCACGGAGCAGAACAGTCTGTGCAGCTGTGGTGTCGTTTCTGACGATATCCTTGTACTTAGTTATATTACCCTTTACAGGCCAGGTAATGAACAGGGAATATTGGATCCTCTTCACGTATAGTATTACGACTTATGTCGTTGTTATGGTGATCATTATAAGCATGATCCAGCAAATTATCAGAAACACCAAAGCACGCCAATCTATGATCCAAACCGAAAAATTAAATTTGATCAGCGAATTATCAGCAAGTGTATCTCATGAAATACGTAATCCATTAACTGTAACCAGCGGCTTCCTGCAGCTTATTAATAAATCCAAGAATATCTCCTATGAGGAAAAGGGATACATTGGTTTCGCCCTTCAGGAGTTAAGGCGTGCAGAAAACATTGTCAGTGACTTCCTTGCTTTTGCAAAACCTCAATCAGAATATATGGTATATTCCAACCTCAAAGAGGAAGTTGAATATGTCAAGAACATCATTACACCATATGCGAATATGAATGATGTGGATATAAAGCTGAGTTTTACAAACACATTAAATATAACTTATGATAAAAACCAAATCCAGCAGTGTATGCTCAATTTATATAAGAATGGGATCGAGGCCATGAAGGAAAATGGCGGCACTCTCCATATAGAAGTTAAGAATGATAACGAGAATAACATCATTATCGAGATCAAGGATGACGGTTATGGAATGACTAGAGAGGAAATCATGATGCTGGGCAATCCCTACTACTCAACAAAAAAGGAAGGTACCGGCCTTGGCATGCTGATGGTTTACAGTACTGTAAACAAAGTAAAAGGGAAGATTCATATAGAAAGCGAAAAAGGTAAGGGAACGCTCTTTCGAATTATTATCCCCGTATAAAGGGGCTAGCTGGCCTGGTCCCTTTATTTGGACACAGTAGCTGGGCTTGGAGTTTGTGTTCTTGTAATTAAATTTATAGGTAGATGATTCGCTAATAAACAATACCGGCAAAGCCTTCTCATATAAAACGCCATCACCATGATACATACAGATTTTGTAGATCCTAAGTTTCCAAATAATGCAAGTTATCAATGACCAGGAGGGTATATTTCTATTAATGAGGTATGTGTATAGCATTAAAAAACTCGCCAATATTGACGAGCTGATACTCCTATTTTGATTCATCATATGAAATCAGCTGATGGTACTTGATAACTCAAATCCAGGCCTCATCACGGTGAAAATTATAGAAAACATTTGCTGTTTACCCACCTCTATAATTTAAAGGAAACGAATTTTAATTCAGTCATTTCTTCCGTTGAGTATTTGATGCCTTCCTTGCCAATCCCGCTATGTTTGACTCCTCCATAAGGCATGTGGTCCACTCGGAATGAAGGTATATCATTGATAATCACTCCACCAACTTCTAATCTTTCTGCAGCATCGAATGCTTTATTTATATTGGTGGTGTATACCCCTGCCTGTAAGCCATATTCAGAGTCATTTACTAATTCAATGGCTTCATCCCAGGTACGATAAGAATTTACAGAAACTACGGGACCAAATACTTCCTTACATGATATTGAAAGCTCTTTGCCGCTCTGCGAAATAATGGTGGGTTCGAACACTGTACCCATTCTTTTTCCACCATGAACAATGGAAGCGCCTGACGCTTCAGCGTCCCTTATCCAATTTTCAATCCGTTCTGTTTCACTTGGATGAATAAGGGATGATACATCCGTTGTTTCAGATTGAGGGTCCCCAAGCTTCAGCTCACGTGCAAATTTAACCATTTTTCCTACAAAGCTATCATATAATTCTTCCTGTACATATATTCTTTGTACAGAGATACATACCTGGCCTGCGAAATTAAAGGAGCCTTCAACACAGCGGGCAGCGACTGCGTCGAGATCATCTGCGCTATCCACTATGACAGCGGCATTGGAACCAAGCTCCAGCGTAACTTTCTTCAGTCCTGCTTTTTCTTTTATACCCAATCCGACAGGAACGCTACCCGTAAATGTAACCATCTTGACCCTCGGATCGGTTACCAATATATTGCCAATGGCACTCCCTTTGCCCGTTACCACATTAAGCGCACCTGCAGGCAAACCCGCATCTTCGAATATCTTGGCTGTCATGAAAGCACTGAGAGGAGTTTGTGAGGCAGGTTTCAGCACTACCGTATTCCCGGCAGCAAAAGCAGGTCCTAACTTATGTGCTACCAGATTAAATGGGAAATTAAAAGGTGTGATGGCTGCAATGATCCCTAATGGCTCGCGCTTGGTATAGCCAAAACGATTTGCTCCAGTTTTTGCAGCATCAAGCGGAATGGTTTCGCCGTGAATCCTTTTCGCTTCTTCTGAAGCAAATTTATAGGTCTCTATCGTACGCAGAATTTCAGCCCTTGCTGCCTTTAGGGGCTTAGCATTTTCCCTTGCTAAAATAAGAGCACATTCCTCGGCCCTTTCCTTAAATAAATCAGATACTTTTTCCAAAATTTCTGAACGCTCCAACGAGGTCAAAGCACGCATGGTTTTAACTGCGGCTTCGGCGCTTGCTAAAGCATCCTCTACTTCCTGTTTGTCCGCAATGGGGATTGAAGTTATTATTTCCTGATTGTATGGTGAAAGGAGATCTTCATATTCCTTCCCCTGCACCCATTCCCCGCCGATAAATAATGACTGTTTTTCCACAAGGTCTTCCCCCTAATTAGCATTATAAATGGAACGAATGAAGTTGTTCCTAACAAGAAAGGTTAAGCAGATATATTTTTATTCATTTTTGCCCCATCAGTCCCTTTAACGGCTGTAATCATTAAATGTGCTAAAACCGCGGTGATACAACCAATCAATCCAAGAATAATAAAACCCTGCTTTAATGTAAGGATATCCCCGATCACTCCCATAAAAACAGGGCCTAAAAACATTCCTAAACCATAAATAGCCTGATAGAATCCCATTGCTGTGGCACGCTTCCCAGAGTGCATATGATTAATACTTAAAGCCATTAAGATTGGAGCAGCTAAACCCCTTCCTATCCCGGAAATGGTTTGTGTGAAAATTAACATAGCAATACTGGAGGTAAAGGGAATGATCAGTGTAAATAAACCCATGAAAATAAAACCGATGATTATTACATTTTTTTCCCCTATTTTAACAGATAAATATCGGCCTCCGACCCATGAAGCAACGGCAGTAGGGAAGGTTGAGAAAAATGTGAGCAACCCCATATCAAACTTATCCGCTCCCAGAGATTGGGCAAAAACCGGTGTAAAACCAAATACTGCAGCAAACATTAACATGTAAAGCAATATGGAGAGGAATGATACCGTTAACAATATTCGATCGCCTGCAACCTCCAATACTCCTCCCACAGTAATTCTTTCATTCCGATCCTCGAATTTTTCAATAATGAAAAATGCACATATTAACCCGATTATTCCAACGACGCCGCCAATCACAAATGAAGATTCCCATCCGTATCGATCGGCAAACCATCCTCCGCATAAAATACCTAACATTTGGCCCGTCATATTATAGAAGGAAATGGTTCCAATAGCCTTTGTTGTCTCTTCACGCAAATAGTAGCTAGTGAACAGGATGGTGAAATCAACCCATGTTGCAGCCGCTGCTCCAGCCAAAGCCCTGAGTATCAATATCCAGGTAACATCTTGTGTTATCAGGATACCCACACCGGAAAGAATGGAGAAGATTAACCCGAAAATGATAAAAATTTTTCGTTTATGGAAACGATCGGACACTATGCCGACTGGAATCCTGAGCAACATCTGCGTTAGGCCATACATGCCAACGATCAGGCCTGCCATTTTATAGGAAGCACCCAGGTACTCTACATAAGCAGCCAAAATAGGAACGCATGTGTACATGGAAAACCAGTACAAAAGGGTAACAATACAGAATAAGGGGATACGATTGCTATGTGTTTTAATGAACCCCACCTCCCCACATGATATCCTAAGGACAAGCCGCCCCATCAGGGTGAACCGCTTCTACCACACGGGAATTTGCTTTTTGTCCCCTGTTAAATGCCAGCAATTCAGCTGCTATACTTACCGCAATTTCCTCAGGAGTACTAGCGCCGATATCTAACCCAATCGGTGAGTGTACCTTTCCCTCTTCCAATGTTACGCCGTATTCCAACAGGTCGATCTTCATTTTTTGCATTCGTTTTGCAGCCCCTAAAATTCCGATATAGGGCATCTTTGCTTCCAGAAGCTCTCCAAGTAATTGAAGATCAAGCTCATAATTATGTGTCATGATAAGACAATAAGTGTTTTTACTTAAGCACAGTGTGTTATATCCCGTGCGATTGACGAGAAGAACCTCATCCGCCTTAGGAAATCGATTGGTTTGTGCGTAATTTGGCCGATGGTCTATAACAGATATTCGCCAGTTAATTGCAGCTAATTGGTTTACAACCGGCGTTACATCCGGTCCTGCACCAAAAATGGCTACATGCTGTCTTGGCTTGATGTGTTCAACAAAGCACTCTGCAACTACCCCATCCAAAAGTAAGTCTTTACAATATGCTGAAGATGACGAATCGGTCAAAATGCTCTGATGTTCCAACACCCTAAAACTGCCGGGAGGAACCAGCGTTTCATTTGAAGAATGAATTACTGTTGCAACAGTAATCAAAGTATTTGTGTCATAATTGGTAATTAACTGATCATATAAAGCTAAGGCATCCATTAAATGATGCACCGGGTCAAAGGGTTGGAGAAAGAGTGTTATTGCTCCGTCACATCCGAGTCCCATACCCCATAAAAAGTCGTTTTCATTCCGAAAATCGTAAATAATCGTTTCTGGTTTAAAACTCTTGATAACCTCCTGTATCCTTCCTGCCAAATCACTCTCCACGCATCCGCCGCTTACAAGCCCTTCAACCTGTCCGTCCTCCATAATTAAACAACGGGTTCCGGAAGGCTGGTAGGTGGATCCTTCGGTTCGTATTATAGTTGCAAGTGCAGCCGGTTTTTGCTCATCTAGACATTTTTTTAAACCAAGTATTACTTTATGCACCTACCCTGTTCCTCCGTTCAGATTGTATTTTTTGGACAAAGTAAAATTTCAGGGTGCATCTCATAATATAAAGAAGTGTTACTATTTGGATACTACCCGATTTATTAAAGTTCCGATTCCTTCAACTTCCAGTTCGACCCGGTCTCCTGCATGAAGAAATTTTTCTCTTTCTGCTCCGGATCCCCATCCTATTGTCCCAGTCCCCAAAACTTCACCAACCTGAAGATATTCTTCCATGGATGCATGGGCAATTAAATCTTCAAACTTCCAGTGAATACTGCCTGAGTTATCATCACACCATGTTTCACCATTGACACGCGCAGTCATAGCCATATTATAAATATCGGGGATTTCATCAGCTGTCACAATCCAGGGCCCTAATGTATGGCCTTTCGTAAAGTCTTTCCCCTTGGCAGGACCTAAACCAATTGCAATCTCCTTTGACTGAATCTTACGTGCACTGAAATCATTGTATATGGTATAACCGAAAACATGCTCTAGAGCATCTTCTTTTTTGATATTGATACCGCCGCGCCCGATCACCATCGCCAATTCAAATTCAAAATCCAGTTCCTCTGCGTAAGAAGGCATTGGAATATCATCGCCATGGGCAGAAAGGCTGCTTGGATTAGCTTTATAATATGCAGGCATTTCATACCACTCAGGAGGGATATCTTTTCCAAGCTTTGGATAAATATTTTTAAGATGAGTTTCAAATGCCATAAAATCCCTTAACATAGGAGGACGTGTTATTGGTGGCAAAAGCTGCACATCGGTGAGAGGGAAAATTATTTTTTCACCGTTTGGACCAGTTTCATCCCCAGCTTCCAACGCCCTATGCAATGCCGTTTGGGCTGCTTCCATGCCAGCTTCGCCATTTTCGATAAAAGCCACCATATTAGAAGGAAGCAATGCCCCTGTCAACCTCTTAGCCGCATTTTCGTTCAATCCGCTTGAAAGCAGTGAAAGCCGATACGACGATGCTAAATCAATAGCTTTATCCCCATGCACAGCTCCTATTCTTTCTTCAGAACCGTCCAGCGTATTTACCCTATAAGTTATTAGTTTCATATTGGCCTCCATGAGGTTTGAATTATTAATCTACCAATGTAAATAGTTCACGTTCACGCTTCTCAAGAATTGGAACAATTTTTCCTTCGATGATTTCCTTAAAATGAGGTGTTTCACGATGGTCCTCCAGCGCAGCTTCGTCTTTATATTGTTCATAAAGTAAAAACATGTCCGGATTATCCTGTGATCGATTGGCAAAATACGCGCCGCATCCCGGCTCATGTTCTTCCACTAACGGTTTCATCTGATTTAAATAAGTTTGGACTTCATCCCCTTTACCTTCTTTACAGTGATATTTCGCTACTAATACGATCATCTTTAGTTCCTCCTATTAATTGGTTTTCTTTCTCAAAAGAACGATACTGGATCTTGCATGTTCCCCGGGAAAAAGTTAAATTTATAGATTCACAATATTCTGGCTCTCCCAGGTCTTTTTCCAGCAAATATTTATTCAAAAATGCCCTTAATACCGGTGAGTGAGAGACACAAATATATCGGCGGGTGATATTCCCAGGAATCAGGCTGAGGCTTTCTGCGTATGCCATTAATCTCCTGGCAACCGCCTCCGCATTTTCCCCTGGAGGGTTTTCAAGATGGAGCCAGTAGCCAATCCGGTCAGGACTGTTCAAAAAGTTTGTCCAAAAAGGCAGTTCGAGCAGCTCGTGATGCAGAAATCCCAGGTTTGGCACTTGGGCAGCAAGCGCTTCAACCGATGAAACAAGTTCCACCCTTTTTCCTCCTAAATAAATATCTGGATTGCGGATAGCATTTTCAATCTCCGGATGAAAAACGGTTACATCTTCTCGGACAGCTTCCATGAATCCCTTCCTAAGCAACTCACAAGTTTGTTTTGTCCTTTTTGTAACTGCATGCAGGAATTCTACATGTTCAGGCCCTGTGATGGAGCCTGCCAATTTCCTTCCCTGTCTTTGGGCTGCTGCCTTACCTTGTTCAGTAATAGGCACATCTCCACGATGAGAGGCGACTTCTCCATGACGGACAAAATGAACATAAACGGTCATTGATCTGCCCCCTCTTTTTCCTTAATTGCCCGCCAAACTCGTTCAGGATGCAGCGGCAATTGATGAATACGTATACCAATCGCATTTGCAACCGCATTCCCTATAGCAGCGGGTACCGCCATTAATCCCCCTTCACCGACTCCCTTTGCACCGAACGGTCCTGGACCGTCTTCATTTTCAATAACAAGAGAACTGAATTGTTCAGGTATATCATCGAATAATGGAATCCGGTATTGAACAAGTGACGGGTTGGTTAGCACTCCATTATCAAATATCATTTGCTCAAAAAGTGCTGCACCCAGGCCCTGCATCGAAGACCCTATATCCTGCCCCTCTACCTGCTGGAGATTAATCGCCCGCCCTGCATCTACTGCGGTCAGGAGTTTGCACACCGTAACCCGGCCAGTATCCGGATTCACCTCTACTTCTGCCGCGACCCAGCATGGCTCCCAAAATGGGGTAGACCCGCCAATCGGGGACTTGGTAGGTGCCAGGATATACTGGCCTACAGCTATAATTTCAATTCCGGAGAGCTCCTTTGTCTGAGCTAAAACTTCGGGAATTGTAAGCTCTGCATCCTTCGTGAATACTTTGCCGTCTTGGATCCTTATATTACGTGGATTTTCGTCCAGCAACACCGCACATCTTTTTAGGAGTTTTTCTCTCACTTCACGTGCAGCATTTTGTACAGCCCTTCCCATTGCCACTGTCGTACGGCTGGCCGTGGTAGTCGAATCAAACGGAACCATCGATGTGTCCGGTTTTGTTACCACCACTTTTTCAAGCGGCAGCTCCAGCTCCTCTGCGGCTATTTGGGCCATGGTACTGGTTGACCCCTGGCCCATCTCAGCTGCACCCATAAGTATGGATGCACTTCCATCTGAATGGAGCCTGACAATCGCGGTAGACTCCGTTGGGGCCTGGCTTGGTTTAAATGAAACAGCAACTCCTCTCCCTCTCCATGGTTGAATCGGCTGGTCCCAACCCAATTTTGAGGTTAGCTCCTTAAGTACTGGAACATAATCTGTATCAATGGGAGTGTCACCCTCAGCATACAACTCCCCTCGTTCAAGCAAATTTTTCACCCGGAATTCAACTGCATCCATACCGATTGCGTTTGCGATCTCATCTGTATGCTGTTCATATGCCCATGTAGCCTGCGGCACACCAAAACCTCTAAAAGCCCCGCTTGGCGGCGTATTTGTATAAATCGCGCGGGAATGTATCTCAAGGTTTGGTAATCTATATGGCCCGGCGGACACATACCCGCCTTTTTGAGCTACCCTAGGTGCACAATCAGCATAGGCCCCAATTTGATAATCAATCTGTACCGATCTCGCCAATAAAGTCCCGTCGCCACTTACACCGCTCTTGATTCTTATTCTCGCCCCTGCTCTTCTGATTGTTCTTGCAGTCTCGGACATGGAAAGAGCTACTCTTACTGGCCTTCCTGCTTTACGGGCAAGTGCAACGGCAAGCGGCTCTACCTTTGAGAAAGCTTTGGCACCAAATGATCCGCCCATGGGGAAGGAAACAACGCGTACTTGTGATTGAGGACGACCGAAAATTAAAGCCAAATCCTGACGAACTACCATAGGCGTTTGTGTACCTGTCCATACCGTAATGCCCGCCGAGTCGATTTTTGCTACTGTATGTATTGGCTCAAGCGGGAAATGGTGAATAATCGGTACACGATACTCGTTTTCTATTACTTTATCAGCTTTTAACAGCGCGGACTCTACATGCCCACGATTATAGTCCCATTGAAATGCAATATTGGTAGCAGTATGAGGATCCGCATCTGCCAGTACCTTACTGTAGTGGCTGCCACGTTGACTATTTGTTTGAACTAATGGGGCATTCGGTCCCAGTGCTGCTTCCAGACTGTCTACTTCAGGTAGAGGGTCATATGAAACATCTACAAGACTAGCTGCATAATGTGCAGTTCTGGAATCGATTGCTACAACAGCTGCGACTGGCTCTCCTTCGTAACGTACACGGTCAATGGCCAGAATAGGCTGATCCCGGAAAACCGGACCATAGTGAGGGTCAAGATCCTTTAAATCATCTCGGGTCAAAATACAAATGACCCCTGGCACCTCTAATGCAGCAGTTACATCTATAGACTCAATCAGGGCATGGGCAAACGGGCTATGAACGATAGCAGACTCCAGCATCCCTTCAATCCGCACATCGCTTGGATATTCCATGCTTCCTGTAATTCTGGGCCGGTAGTCAGTGCGCGGCAATATACGGCCTATAGTCTTCCTGGCAATTGGTACTTGCGTTTTCATTCGCCATTGCCTCCTGATACAGCAGCCTGCTGGACTGCTTTAATGATCGAAGTATAGCCTGTACACCGGCATATATTGCCATGTAGATAATGTTGGATTTCTTGTTCGCTTGGGTTTGGCGACTCTTTAAGCAAAGCTAAAGATGACAGCATCATGCCATATGTACAAAAACCACATTGAAGTGCCCCTTTGTCAATGAATGCCTGCTGGATTGGATGCAGGTTTCCTCCAGCGGATAGCCCCTCCGCAGTCAGAATATCGGCACCATCCATTTCTACTGCCAGGGTGGTGCAGGAACTTACGGGTTTGCCATCAATCAAAACAGTACACGCCCCGCATACCTGCATATCACATGAGCGCTTAACACTAATCAGTCCGAGCTTATCCCGCAGTACATCAATTAATAAATGGGATGATTCTATTTCAATATCCGCCTTCACCCCATTTACGAAGCAGCTTATCTGGTGTGTTGCCATGAATGACCTTCCTCCTTTGCCCTCTGTATTGCCTCTGTCACCGCTTCACGCAATAAGGCTCCTACCACTTGAGTTTTGTATTCTGCTGATCCGTCATTGTCATCCAGAGCATCCATTTGAGGTTCGGCGGCAGCAACCCACCAAGCGACTGTTTTTGGAATATCATTGATAGCCTCACCAGCCAGCAGCTTTTCTGCATTTGTCAGCCTGGTAGGGATGGGGTTTGCAGCAGAAACTACTAATCTTGCTTTTAAGATGTTCTCATTCTGGTCATCCAATTGAATAATTGCCGCAACTCCAGCCATCGGGAATTCAGCTACAGAAAACTTTCGATAAGCAGCACCTGTTCTTTTTTCCAGGACTGGAAGCAGTACGTGGGTAATAACTTCTCCTGGCTCAAGCGATGTTTCAAAAGGCCCTTGCCAAAATTCACTCATGGGTATTCTTCTGGTTTTGGATGAAGATTTAGCAAGAATAATTGCATTTGCTGCTACTAAAAAGGCACCTGGATCAGACCTGGGTTCAGCAAAAGCCAGATTTCCACCAATTGTCCCTGCTGTCCGAACTCGAATATTGCCTATATTATTCTCCAGTTCAGCGAAAGCCGGGTGATATTGGTGAATTACAGACGAATGGGCAATATTATCGTGGGTGGCCATTGCACCAATGGTTATCAATCTACTATCCTCATCCATCATTATTTGATCCATACTTGGCACACGGCGTAAACTGATGAGGTGATTGCAGACAATCAAACCTTCTTTTAAAACCTGCAGGAGTTCAGTCCCACCAGCGTAAAATGCAGCTTCGTCTCCCCATTCGTTTTTAAGATCGATTGCGTCATCGAGACTTTTGGCATATGTCAAATCAAAGGACTCGAGCAGCATCGCCGTTTTCTCCCTCCAGCACCTGTGTCAAATTTGCCGCAAACGCATCTACCTTCTCAGTAAACTTCCGGTTTACCATTCCCTGTCCCAATGTTGCCAATTTGCCTTTCATCTGATAATCCACATCCAATTTCAGTTCAGTGCCATTACCTGCTGCATCTGGGTTGACTTGTACGAACATATTCAGATGGACAAGTGTTTTCGTATATTTGTCCTGCCCCTTAGCCTTAATTTTCATCATCGGCTGCTCGGCTTCAACTACGGACAGCTCCATTGGAAATGAAACTTTAAAGGGACCCACTTTATCAGTTGCCACAGCATTATACTGCTTTCCTGGTTCAATGGCAGCCATTTGTTCGACTCCAGGAATACAGGTAGCTACACGCTCGATTGCATTTACCCAGTTCCATACTGTATCCGGGTTTGCTGATAATTGTATGGTATGTTCAATTTGCATTGTATCTCCTCCTTGTTGCCAAATGATTTTTATTCGACAATGGCGACTGCCCTGACAGCGGCTCCTGTGGATTTTTCCCATTTAACCGGAAATACCGAGAGCAAAAATCCGGTAGCACCGGGGAGCTCTTCAAAATTCTGCATATTTTCCAGATGATAGTATTCTTCTGTAAGCATGACTTTGTGTGCTTCCCAGAATTTTTTCTTTTCGAACATGGACCAAACAGGAGGATCAAAAGTCGAAGCATCGCAACCCATCACCTTTACCCCTTTTTGAATCAAATAAAGGGTCGCTTCTCCGCTCATTCCGCAAAAATCAGTGTTATAACGGTCTTCATTGTTAAATGCTCCGGCTCCAGTCCAGATGAGTACGATGTCCCTTTCCTTTATCTCATAGCCCATCTCTTGTTCTGCATTTTTTATATCTTCTACAGTAATAATGCTGCCAGGTTCCTTATGGCGAAAATCTAGACGAACCCCGTCACCAAAACAATATTCAAGCGGGATTCCTTCAGCTCCCGGAGCATCCTCGCGCATATGCCGGAGAGTATCCATGTGGGTGCCGATATGGTCTCCTTGAACAATGACACAATGCGCTGTAAGCCAATCCGCCCCATATTGTGCCGCACCTATATTTTCCGCAAATTGAGTATGGCTCTCCACCTGGGCTATAATCGGCCGGGCCACTCTGGGAAAAGTTTGCATGTCCGGACTTACAGTCATACTTAAATCGATAATTCGACGTTTCATTTCTGCTTCCTCCCTTTTTATGTAATATTTTGCAAACGGTTTTTAACATATCCTCAAAATATAAAGTGCATATCAGGCCGCTTCTTGCGGCCTGATATGCAGCGTTTATTCGATAATGGACACAATGCCCTTCGCGCCATCCACTCTGATCAGCTGCCCGGACTTGATTTTACTAGTAGCATCTAGTGTGCTAGTAACAGCAGGAATGCCATATTCCCTGGCTATGACAGCAGGATGGGATAACGCACCGCCTGCATCTGTCACCAGTCCTGAAATCTTGCTGAATAGTAATGTCCATGCCGGATTCGTCATACGGCACACAAGGATTTCTCCCTGCTGCAGCTGATCGAATTCTGCCGGGTCATTTACAAGTCTTGCAATCCCCTCCACCACTCCAGCGGAAGCAGCAAGGCCTTGTATTTCAGTCGTTTCTAAATCTTTGGTTTTTCCTAATTCAAAACGTTCCGGATAACCCCAGACACCCACATACGCCTGTTCGTACAGTGACCAATGATCCGCTGTTCCAACCCAGTCACGCGGTGTTACTTCCCTGGCTTTTTCCTGTTCAATTCTTCGCTCGGCTACTCTGGCACGTGCATCGAATGCATCAGGAGTTGCTGAAAGCTCACGAATTTCATCGTATAAGAGATAGAAAATATCTTCAGACTTGTTAATGTCCCCTCGAGCGGCAAACTTTTTTCCAAGCTCTTTTATCGATATTCTCATGCGGGCATATGTTCCCTGGTCTATGTAGAAATGATGGTCTGGTGTGAGAGGAGCCATTGCCAAGGCAAGTTCCAGTGCATTTTCAAACTTCTGTGAGTCTTCATCATTTTGGATGAGGGCTCGTAATCCTTCTATTGCAGCTTTTTGTTCTTCGGCAACTTTTGTTATATCTTTATGGTAATCATAGTCTGAGTCTAGATAGTTTCGAAGCATTTCATAGATGGGGGCTGGATTTTCTTTCCAGAGCTGATAGGTGTATTCGTGGGTGTATACTGCCTTATAGCCATATTCTTCTTTGTAAGCATCGATTGCTTTAAGAATTTCTTGTCCACGAGGAGAGGATTTCAGTGAGGCAATAATGTTATCCATTGAATCCTGTTCTGTGAAGATGGATTTAAGACTAGGGTCAGATTTGATCTCTTCTTTAATTCTCCACAAATCCCTTGATGACTCCCAGTTCTTATCCTGAACAGAGACCAATACCTTACCTGAATACTGTGCGGCTGCCTCTGGCCCGGCAACTTCACCTGCCACCTGCCCAAATTGCTGGAAAGCTGCAAACTGAGCAAGATTTAGTATCCAGTGAATTCTCAGATGGCGTTCCTGAATATCAAGCGCATCCTCGAGAAGAACCATCATTTCAGGCAAGCTTGCCTCTTCATACGCAAACGTATCAAGGTATTCGAGATTTTTTTTGATTTCAGGCAGGTATCTATCATCCCACCACTTTAGAAATCGGGTAGCATAGACTGGAAGCATCATCGCAAAATATGGAGCAAGTTTTGCTGCTTCTTCAGGCTCACGCCGCATTACAGCGGTATATACGTAACCGTTTATGTTTCTTGCCTGCCAATCCTTTCCGAATGGCACACCAAAACGTCGATACATATATTTGCAGGCTTCACCCCACCAGCCTCCGATATCAAAATAAAGTGGTGAAACTGGGCGAGGAACATGCAGGTCATCAAACCACCAGAACTCCTTTTTATCCTGTTCAGATTGCCACTTTACCGGAAAACTTTCATTTCCTAAGAATTCGCCCAAGATGTCATTTGAAGTACTTTGTACAGACATTTACCTTCCCCCTTGAATAATAGATTATCGCATAAGGCCATAAAATGGCCAAATTGCCCAAAATAATAAATCTTAAGGTTTTGGAGCTAATTCCTCTATATGCTGTCGGATTATGGTCCCCGCATGCAACGGATCACCGGAAAGCAGTGCATCCAGTACCTCATAGTGCCGCCTGGCCAAATCTGGTAAATCCTTCTTGGCATTGTGGGTTGAAAACAATGTCCAGCTTCCCGGATTGATTTTCTCCCAGACGGAAAGCAAAAAATGGTTTCCTGACGACTTAATCACAGTTCTATGGAACTGCACATCCACCGCAATCATGGTACGGAGGTCGCCAGCTTCAGCAGCCTGTATCATTTCTTCTATGCACTTCTGCATTTCGCCGATATTTTTTTGAGTCAGTTTCGGTACTGCCAATCGTACGGCCGTTTCTTCCAATGCTGCCCGGACAATATACCTTTCCTGTAATTCGGCGACCGATAGTTTTTTGACGAAGGTGCCTTTGTAGGGCTCACTATATAAAACACCCATATGTTCCAAATCTCTTAGAGCTTCACGGACCGGTGCCTGGCTGACTTTAAGGTGTTTGGCCACCTTCGTTTCCACAATTCGCTCTTCCGGTTTTAAATTACCGTTCAATATAGCTTCCAAAAGGTAGTCCTTAACTTCATCACGCAGCATGGTGCGCTTGATAGCAGGCTCTTTTATTGAATCTAGCCATTCCAAGGTTCAGCTCTCCTTTACATGGTAGTAACAGGCCTGCTTTGCAGCAAGTAGACTTTGCCCAATTTGATTGCCCACTCTACATCCTGAGGTGCACCGAAAAATTGTTCGAGATTGCCAGCTACTTCATTCAGCCTCGATAATTCATTATTATTGAGTACCTGAGCACGAACCTTGTCTGCAGGGACCGGTAGATGCTTTACTTCTTTTTCACTTCGGACGATCATCTGCAGTTTCGGTAAAACGCTTACATTTATAGTGGAGCCTGTACTTTTATCAACGATATATTGATCAGGTGTTACTTCACCAGACACAAGTGCCTCTCCCAATCCCCAGCAAGCCTCAATGACAACCTCTTGCCCCTTGGTTATCGGGTTTACCGTGAACATTACACCGGCTTTATCTGCCTCAATCAATTTTTGCACGACTACGGCTCCAGCTACCTGTTCTTCCTTAATCCCATGACGCACTCGATAAGCAATCGCACGATCCGTAAAGCAGGATGCCCAGCAGCATTTCACCCTGTGTAACACCTGTTCAGCAGTCACTACACCTAAATATGTATCTTGCTGTCCTGCAAAACTTGCTTCGGGTAAATCCTCGGCAGTAGCACTAGAGCGTACGGCGACTGGCCCATCATCCGGACATAATCTTTTATAGGAATCTATTATTACTTGTTCCAGTTCTTGGGGCAAAGTGAGCGTTTCGATAGCTGTTCTAATGATGGAAGAAGCTTTTGCAGCCGCTACAGAATCATTAATGTTAAGTTCGTCCATTTCTCTTTGAATGATTTTATCTACTCCAGTCTCAGCAAGTGCCGAAAGGTAGGCCTCTGTGGATACGACAAATCCTTCTGGAATCGGAAGCCCGGCACAGGCCATCTGGGTCAAGCTGGCCCCTTTTCCTCCTGTCAATTTTAGCTCTGCGCCTACCGGATCATTCAGCGAAATAATCATCTTTTTGAACCCTCCATTCTATATAGATTTTTGATTTCCTTGTAATTGATTATTAGTTATCAATAATCGATTATTAGTTATTATAATATTTTGAATATTTTATATTTTAATTGTAAGCGATTTCATTTTCTTTGTAAACGATTATTTTTTATTAATAATCGATTTTCGATTTTGTGTTATTAGCTAATACTCGGATTGCTTGTTCGTAATCACTTTGCGTATCGATGTCCATATTCCACATTCTTTTGGGGAAATCCACAGTCTCTACCTTGGATGAAAACAATCTAATGATGTCTCTCGCACCCTGATCTCCTTCAATATTTATTAAAAGCGGAAATAGTTCTCTATCAAATAAAACTGGATGGCCCGCCTGTCCCTCGTACAATGCACGGACAATCCTGATTCCATTTTCATAGTGGTCCTGATAAATAGAATACATTTTTATGACGACTTCTTTTGGAATGAATGGCTGGTCTCCCAAGAACAAGAAAACTGCCTGAATGTCAGACGGTAATGCTGATATCCCCTTTTTAAGTGAAGAGGACATACCATTTTCCGATTCCTCATTTTTTATATAGCTGATGTTGTAGTCTTGGATGTAATCTTTCATGCTTTCAGTGTGTTTATTGCCTACCAAAGTGATGCAGCTAAATTCCATACTTAAAGCCAGCTCCACCGGATAAAGGAACAATGGTTTTTCCCCCAGATAAGAAAGCTGTTTCATTGAGCCAAACCGCTTAGCCTGTCCAGCTGCCAGTATCACGGCACCGATTCCTTCCATAAAAAAACATCCTCATTTCGATATAGTACTTGGACAAAAGAGTTTTTGCATAAATCTATTCATCCAGTATTAGATAAGCAGAGACAAAGAATAAAAAGATGGCAGCAAGCTTCCTCTCATTAATTGGCATGCGCATCCCCCCAAATAATCCAAAATGGTCGATGAGCATGGCAATTAGAACCTGCCCTATAATCACTGACATTACTGTTAAGGTGACACCTATTTTAGGCACAACGAAGACCATTGCAGTAACATAAAATGCCCCGAGCATGCCTCCAATTAATTGCCATTTCGGAACAGTGGTTATTGCTGAAATGTCCCCTTTTCCCCAGAATATGCTGACAAACAAGAGGGTAATTGCCCCGGTCGTAAAGGAAGTAAGGGCACCTTCAATAACTCCTATTTTTTTCCCCAATCCCCCATTGATTTTATCCTGAAATGCAATGGCCATTCCACCCATAAAAGCAAGAATAGGAAAAATTATTCTCATCTCATGAATTCTCCTTTTGTAAGATAATTGGTAACATACTATGAGTTACTATTCTGATAGACATTATCTAATAGCCATGAGATGGATTATATGACTAATTCTCTTATGCTATTCGTGCCTTACGAAATGATTATCATTAAAAATTGGAAATGGGTTAGATCGTTTATGTGCTTTGAAGCAATGTAATAAGATCATTGACAATCAGTTAATATGTAAGATTTCCTGCTCCCTTCAGTAGAAGTGACCGGGGACAATATATTTCCCTTATATTTAAGCCTGATTTAGCATCTGAAAAATCTGCCCTCTGTGGTGGGCTTCATGTTCTATCAAATGATAGATTACCCATTCGGGAGATACATCATATTGTTCTAGCTGTCTCGGTCTCCTAAAATCCTGCAAATCCATGTTCATAAAACGTGAAAGTAATTTTTGCCTGACTGCTGTCAATCTATGAAAATGTTCTTCCAATGACTGCCCTGAAACAGTGGCAAGGGAACCATCTTCAGTGCGGGCTTCCTCAGGAAACAATTGCTTTATTTCAGGGTCAAAATCTGTTCTGAGGACTTCCACATAAAACCAGTCAGCTTCGATCAATGCAATATGATAGAGGAGAGACCCAACTGTTTTATTTTCTATTTTTCGATCCAATGTGTCCTGACTTATTCCATTGAGCCTCTCTATAATTGTTCTTCTGACATCCTCCAGTGCCCATAGCCATCTTCCTATTTCCGGGTCATATCCTGGCAAAGCCAAAACCTTTAAAGACTTTTTCATCAACTTCTCACATTCCTTTCAGCACTTATTTCTTGTAAGTATTTTATTAAAAATAATTCAACTTAAAAATCCGATATCCTTCTATATATTACTGTTATTCTTGATACAGGAGTGTAAATCTAGCAATAATCAAAAAAAGGCCTTGCTGTATCAAGCAAGGCCTTTGACTCTTATTGAGTAATTTGTGCAGGTGAACCTGCAAAGAGTGACACTGCATTCTCTCCCAGCATTTTATTAATTTGGGTTTCCGTGACCCCCTGCTCTCTAAGCTGAGGCAATATATTAAGGAAAATATGCTCAGGATGCCAATTTTCAACAATCTGCATCATTTGTTCGCTCATGACCGGAGGACGTCCCAGCCAGATGTTCACAGTATCATGTGCAAGCAGGATTTGATCTTCATAGCCTTCATGCAGTAAAGAAAGCAAGGTCTGGATTCTCTCCTGGTCAAACGGTGCCCCAACCAGCCCCTGCAAACCGAAACGGTCAAAAGCAATCCTTACACCCTGGTTCATGGTCTCCTTATGATAAGAAGGATCTGTGTTTCCACACATATGGCCGATAATAATCTTATTTGGATCAGCACCATGCTCAATCAATAACTTTGCCTGCTCAGGCCCCATTGTCCCCTCCTGGGTATGGGTAAGGATGACAATTCCTGTTTCCTTTTGGGCTCTTGAGGCTGCTCGGAAAAACATCTTTTCATACTCTGTTATTTCACCCTTGCTGGAGGCAAGTTTGATTATACCTGGTTTGATTCCCGTATCAGCAATGCCTTCTTCTATTTCTTTTATGAACATTTCATAAATTTCCTCTTCGGCTGTGCCAAGGGACTGCCGGAATTTGAAGTAAGGAGTTGCGCCTTCTCCTTCATAGTAATAGCCAGTCGCACAGATGATTTGCAAACCTGTAGCTTCCGAGACTTTCTTTAAGAATATTGGGTCTCTCCCACATTCATTCGGAGTCGGATCTACAACAGTTTTGACACCATGGCTCATGATTTGCCTTGCGATCCCAATTGCAGTTTCCAGTGCCTCTTCCTCATTGAATCCTCCAAGGGTAACGTCGCCATGAAAACCGGGATAACCGAATATAAAATGCTCATGGATCAAAGTCTTTCCCAATTCCTCGACTGAAATCGGTCCTGTAACGGTTTCTACTACTTTTGTCATCATTGATTCACCATCCTATTATTATCCTTTTCTTCTTCCTGAAGCTTTCTCCACAAAATTTTGCCGCTCGCAGTTGTTGGGAATGAGTCCCTGAATTCTATAGATCGAGGGTATTTATAAGCAGCCATCTGCCCTTTTGCCCACTCGATAATTTCCTCTTCTTTGACCTTTCCTTTATCCTTTTCATTTAAAATGACGAAAGCCTTCACTGTTTCCCCTCTCTTTGGATCAGGCACTCCGACCACACAAGCCTGCTGGACAGCCGGGTGTTTGTAAAGCAAGGATTCTACTTCTGTTGGCCATACCTTGTAGCCAGAGGCGTTTATCATCCTCTTAACACGATCGACAATAAAGAAGTACCCTTCCTCGTCGTATTTGCCAATATCGCCTGTACGGAAAAATTCCTTTCCATCAAGTATAATGAATGCTTGCTTGGTATCTTCCGGACGATTATAGTAGCCTTTAAACACCTGTGGCCCATTTACAATAATCTCTCCTGCTTCATTGGGTCCCAATTCTTCCAGGGTATTTGGATCTATGACTCTTGCATCCACATCAAATGCGGGTACTCCCAGGCACTGAAGCTTTGGCCTGTCAGGCGGATTGAAATGGGTATGGGAAATTGTTTCAGAAAGCCCGTACCCCTCAACAAATTTTAAGCCTGTGAGCTGGAAAAGCTTTTCTCCAACCGCTTCCGGTAATGGGGCCCCTCCACCCGAGATGCTCTCCAAGGATGAAATATCATACTCTGAAAGTTTAGGATTCGCCAAAAAGTCAATAACCATTGTGCTGATGTTGACCCAATGGGTACATTTATATTTCTCAATAAGCTGGGCTGCCGTATTTCGATCCCATCTAGTCAGCAAAACCATTGCAGAACCAGTAAAAATGGGAGCATGCATGCTATGCAGCATACCGGTCACATGGAATAATGGCAGTGCTGTTAAAGAAACTGAGTCAGGCGTGGCATTGGCCCAATAGGAAGCACTTAGAACATTAGCCTGGACTGTTCGGTTGGTGTGGATGCATCCCTTTGGCATGCCAGTTGTGCCGGATGTATAAGGGAGAACCGCAATATCATCCGCTTGTCCATCATATTCCTCAGGCTTGAGACTTTCATCCAAGATGTCTTTCCATAAATAGTGGTATTCTTTTGAAAAGGTTTCCCTGGAAGCGCTTACTTCATTTGGTAAGTTGAATGGTTCTGTGCTTGACTGAATGTAGTCTGAGTAGGCAGCAACAATTATGTTCTGCAATGAGGTAGTCTGCTGTAGATTGCTGATTTGATTATAAAGTTCCTGTCCAATAATGGCAGTATTAAGATCACAATCCTTAATATAGTAAGACAGCTCGTTTTCCGTATTCATGGGGTTAATCGGTACAACTATTGCCCTCGCCCTTAATATGGCATAAAAAGCGATCAAGAATTGAGGAGAATTTTGCATGAATAATAAAACCCTGTCACCAGCTTTCACATTGAGCCGCTGCTGAAGAAAGCCTGCCAGACTGTCCACTTCATCCAGGACGGATTGATAGTTATATTCGGATCCATAGTAATTCAAGGCGGCTTTTTTCGGAAATCTTCTTGCTGACACAACCAGATTGTCGTAAAGGGTAGTTTCAGGAACGGTCAACGATTTACTTATCCTCTTTGGCCAATACGCAAAATGTCTCTTATTCAAACTCTTCCCTCCAAATTTTCAATTTTATTAATAAATAGCGGGCGGGATTACACCTGCTGCATTTACACGAATAATGCATGTACGAATAATATTTCGCGTTCCCGGTCTTTCTCAGCAATATTTCAATGGCTGCAGAAAGGAACTAAAAATAGAGTAATAGACTCCGTAGTCACATATTCGAAAGAAGCAATACATCTAGCAAAATCCAATTAAAATGTTAGGCCACCTCCATCGACAGGCAAGGTTGCCCCTGTTATAAAGGATGCATCATCCGAGGCAAGGAACAATACAGCGTTTGCTACTTCTTCCGGACTGCCGATCCTGCCCAGGGCATTAGCCTTGGAGATGATTGGCCACCTTCTCTCATCTCTTTTCCAATGGTCTATGATATTAGTATCGATTACACCAGGTGCAATCGCATTTACACGTATATTATGTTTACCGTATTCTAAGGCTGCATTCTTTGTAAGGAGGACCACCCCTCCTTTTGAGGCATTATAAGCAGAAAGGAATTTTTGCCCCTTTAATCCAAGCAGGCTTGATGTGTTTATGATAGAACCTCCGCCTGATTGAATTATCGCCGGGACAGCATGCTTTATACCGAGAAAGACTCCTTTTAGGTTAATATCTATTACTGAATCCCACTCTTCCTCGCTCATATCCGTACTTCTTACTTCCGAATTGCCTACACCTGCATTATTGAACAAAATATGTAAACCACCCAAGCGGCGGACTGACTCATTTATTAGATTCTTAACACTTTCCGAATTCGAGACATCCATCTTGATAAAAATCGCTTCATGGCCATTTTCTTTTATCTTCTCGGCTGTTTCTTCGCCGGATACTGAATCAATGTCAGCCACCGCTACCCGTGCTCCCTCCGAAGCAAAAAGCATAGCTGAAGCACGGCCGATTCCACCCCCTCCTCCAGTTATAATCGCTACCTTTCCAGCCAATTTCATAAATCCAGCTCCCATATGTTAATTTATTGTGAGAATATTAATATATAATCAGTAAATGTAATCGCTTTCAAATTTTGAAAGATTTGATTACAAATTATGAAAAACGCTACTGCTTTCAAATGTAAAAGTACTGACCAGTTGGTATCTTCAATTTAACTATACAACCAAAAAAATTAAATATCAACAAATAGTCTGAAAGTTCAAATATATTATTTCAATTACAAACCATCCATTTCCTATCAGGCTATTTTTAGTGACGACAGAAGGATAGAGTATACATAACTTGGTATGTGCAAAAGGCAATTCCTCAGCTAGTGGCTCGCACTGAACTCCCCCTTTGATTGTGGCGATTATTTTCTCTGACCAGTAAATATAATGACCATTGCTTGTTCTAAAAAGAATGTTACACCCCGGCGCGACTAAACACCTTAACATTCTCAAACAAGGTACATAAACTACATGTAACCAGACACAGTCACTTAAGGTATTTCATGGTCAGCATGAAAGAGGGAAAAAAATATGCAAAATAACAATACAGAGAACAATAAGTCTCAAGTAGGTTCAATACTTTGCATTGATTCGAGGAATCATGTGCTTTTTAGCATAGATGACGAGAACATGGCATATGGGGTCACTGTTAACCAGTTCCCTTACATGGGAAATGGTTCCTTTGTTACGCTCTTTTTAACCAGAGGTAATATCCGCGAACCTCACCGCCATTCTAATGCATGGGAACTGAGCACTGTTGTTTCAGGAGAAGCGGTCGTCTCGCTCGTCAATCCGGAGTCCAGAGACCTCCACCAGTATTCTGTGAAGAAGGACAAGTGGTTTTCATCCCTATGGGTTGGTGGCATTGGATAACTCCTGTTTCGAATAAAATCCAGCTCCATCTATTTTTTAACAACGGCCATCCAGAAACTATTTATGCTGCTGAGAACCAACTCTCTACACCGCCCGATCAGACTCCGATTGATGACCAAGAAGTGCTAGCTGACCTTGCCAGGTCCGGTGAAACAGACAGGATTCAGGAAAGTAGAGGTGCTTGTGAAAATGCCGAAGCCAACCTCCTGGATGCAATCCTTGCATTCATTGGACAAAGAACATACCTTTTACAAAATAATAGATACCTCAAACATCATGATTCATTTTCATCTGAAAGAACTGATAATTTTGTCAGGCACAGGCAGACGGCGCCTATTTCTAGAATAAAATAGGTTCAAAATTCTGTAGAACAGATGGTGTTTCTTATTACGGTCTTCTAATTCAACACTGATAAATAGCAACGGATACATTTCTTTCAAAGTCGTTCGGTTTGAATATGAGGAGGCTGCAGTTATTTTGTCGACATGTAAATTAAGTTGGTAAAATAAGTTTTCCGGATGACTTCGTTTACAGAAGTTAAAACATGAGGTATGTACCGGCCATTCGACCGGATTTTCGAAAAAGAACGGAATGTATAATGGAACAAAAAAACAGGCCCATGAATTAATCATTCATTAGGCCTGTTAAAAGTAACATATTATCAATACAAATTTTTGCTGCATGGAGATTAACCTCCTATTTTTATATTAATCAGTTCACATTTGATCAGAATTCGCTCGCAGCAGAGCCTCGACACTCGCATTCACCGCTTTCCTGATATCTTTGCTGATATACATATATGAGCGTTCGCTCTCCCACGAAATCGCTGTTCCCATATATTTGCCGTTTTTTAACCTCTGGACTTCAACATCGATGAATTCTCCGTTAATAATAAAGATTTGCCTGCGACTCATATGACCGCCTCCTCATGTTTATTTGAATTTTTTAGTCACAAGTAACCAAGGGTCTGTTAGAAGTTGCGATGGATTAAAGAAGGCAAGCCGGGTACCCTGGCTTGCCTGAATATATTATGGGAAAGCACGTATTTATCCGCGTCTGCCGCCTCTGCCACCGCGCTTTGACTCCGTATTGCGCTTAAGGGAGGAAAGATTTTCTTCGCTCATCTTAAGGAAACGGGACATCTTATCCTCAAAGTTCTCTTTAGGCTTGAAATTGCTGTTCGGACGTCTGTCTCCTCTTCCCTGGCGCTGCTGGCGTGGTTCATATGCTGGCTTTTGCCCTTCAGGTCTATCTATTGCCTTTTTAATGGATAAGGCAATTTTCCCTTCTTTTTCGCCAATTACTTTTACTTCAACCTCATCATCAATTTTCAGGTGGTCGTTCACGTCCTTGACATAGCTGTCCGCTACCTCACTGATATGAACCAAACCTGTGGAACCATCCGGCAATTCAATGAATGCTCCAAAATTAGTAATTCCTTTTACTTTCCCTTTTACCTTACTGCCTACTTCGACTGACATAAAAATAATGTTCCTCCTAAATAAGTTTAAGCAATGCTTCATTATAGCATACTTTCTCAATACATTTCTATAATATGCATCAATAATTACTTTCAAGTAACAAAGACTGGCCTGTTAAGCTGTATCTCTCCTTTGCGATCCACACCTGATCTGGAAGTTTTTTGTGGTATTTTATCAAAATTTGTACAATCTTTTTTCTCTTTTTTGCATACTATACAGCGAACGTATTCAAAAAGAATTGTATATTCATTTTGATAGAGTGTTCAATATTGCGGCACCAATTGCAAATACAGAAATAGTAATACTCCCTCCTGATATCCCATATAGAAAGGAGAAGACAACTTGATCAACTGGAAAGTCAGATTTAAGAATCGGGTTTGGATAATGAGTTTCATATCCCAATTTCTGATCATTATTCAAATGCTTGTCACCGGACTGAATCATTTAGGTGTAATCGATTTTCAATGGAGTGAATATATTAATATTTGGGTTCAAAGCTTTGTAAATGCTGTGTTAGTTTTATTATCCATGCTGGGAATGGTACAAGATCCTACCACAAAAGGTTTGGCAGATTCAGAGCAGGCCCTAAACTATGAAGAACCAAGATAACGCTTTCTCTCAGGCAAGGCCGGACACAACATAATTGAATTCAGCATCCTTGTTATCCAGCAGAACTTAGGCAGTCCCCATTATTCGCCAACTATATAAAAATTTGACTCTTCATGACCGTGACTGCCTGGCCTGACATGTTCACTCTGTCCCCATCCATTTGTATTTTTAAGATTCCTCCCCGTGCTGAGGCCTGGAAAGCATATAATTCATGCTTCTTAAGTTTTTCGCTCCAATAAGGGGCAAGGGCGCAATGTGCTGAACCTGTGACAGGATCTTCATTGATCCCTACTGCAGGAAAAAAACCTCTCGAAATAAAATCAAATTCATTGGATTTGCTCGTTACAAGGATCCCTCTCGTTTGAATCTTTTTGAGCAATGAAAAATTAGGCTTAAGATTCCTGATTATATCCTCAGATTCTACTTCGATCAAATAATCAAATCGATTCTTTCCAACATACTGGGGGTTTATATGTAAGGCGTCTTCCAGTTCCTCAGGATAACTGCACTCAGTTACTGGTTCCACCGGGAAGTTAAGCTGAATCCAGGTGTCTTGCTTTTTTGCAGTCAAAAGTCCACTTTTTGTATAGAAATTGGCTTGTTCACCTGCTGATAGAATACTTGTTTCCCACAAGATATGTGCACTTGCCAATGTGGCATGGCCGCATAATTCTACCTCGGCTGTTGGAGTGAACCATCTGAGTGAATACCCTTCCTCCTTTGGAAATAGAAAAGCTGTCTCAGAAAGATTGATTTCTGTAGCAATTTTACTCATCAGTTCATCCGCCAGAGGTTCATCCGTAATGCAAACACCTGCTGGATTTCCCTTAAATGGTACATCAGTAAATGCATCTACTATAAAAATATCTAGACTCATATACTACCCTCCATAATTGCAAAAATGTTCGTTTTATCCATTATACTTTAGTTACCGGAGCACATATAGAATGAACCATTTGATTCAGCAATATTTAGCTTATGATTTAGAAAAAAAGCGAACCTGATAATGGTTCGCAATCTTACTTGGTGTCTGGGCAGTTCGACTTTTGTATTTTACTGAAAACAAAATATCTTTACCGCTGTACAAAACAGTCATTCGCACTGTGTCCTGAGTTGCTGTTCACGAAAAGCCGGCAGATTATTGGTAATTCCAACGAGCTAGGTTTGACTTCATTTGAGTAAAACTGAACGTAATTAACGAAATAATAGGTTCAGCAGCATATCAGCGCAAATCAAACTATTTCATCAATTGAAATACATCTTTAAGGCTTGCTTTTCCATCATATTTCATAACACCTTTTATATAGAGCCTGCTTGAGTACAAGCTTATAATAAGAATGCTTGCCACCAGCAGTGCTATGGTTATGATAACTTCCATCACTGATGTCTCCTTTAGAACAAATCTTGAGAAGGTCACTACCGGCGAGAAGAAAGGGATGTACGACCCTGCAACGACAATTGTGTCGTTGGGATGCATCATCGCTCTCGTTCCAAGAAAAAATGATCCAAGCATTAACAATGAGATCGGGAAAATCACGCTGCCGATATCCTCAAGCCGTGAAATGACAGAAGAAAAGGAAGCAAATAAAAATGCATATAATGTGTATCCCAGTATGAAATATAAGAGGAAGAAGGTAAACATCTTGACAGTCAATACTGATACATCAATTGGAAGCCCAAATAGGGACAGATCCTCCCCCGCCCATCCTAATTGCTTTGCTGCCATGTAAGCTACGAAGACAATGAAGATCTGAAGCACTCCCTGTATCAGGTTTGCCAGTATTTTCGCATACATCATGATAATTGGTTTAACCTTGGTGATCATAATTTCCATGACCCGTGAGGTTTTCTCCCCAGATATGCCCATAGCTACCGTCTGTCCAAATGTGATGATAAAGATATACATGATGAGAATAAAAAAGTAAACCAGCCCTGTCGACTCTGTACTTTTCAAAGGAGCTGGACTAACCTGAACCTTTGTTGACATTTGTTTTGCCAAATCCGCATCCAGATTATTTTTTTGGATTGTATCGGCTATGTACTGATTTTGAAGATATGGTTCCATAATGGATAAAACCACGTAATCCGGGTTTCTTTTAATATAGTATTTAACTTGTGGAATGCCTGCCTGGTCCTGTACGACCAATAAACCATCAATCTTTCCATCTTCCACCTGTTTTTTTAGAGTTTGTTCTTTTTCACCCGGGTCTGTGCTTAGTTTCATTTCTTTCTGCATCTGGTTAATGAGTTTTTCATCGATTGGCATATTGCTGTTGTTTATTAGATGTACATTTAGACGGCTATCATCATTCAAAAAATGAGTAAGTCCAAAGAATCCGAGAATGATTAAAAAAAGGACAATCGACATGATGATGAACATTTTCGACCTGAGTCCCTCTTTTAAATGGAACTGGAAAACGGTATTAAATTGTTTCAACTTCACCCCATCCTTTCCAAAAAGATTTCATGCAGAGTGGGTTCGAGCAGTGTAAACGTTTTTATTTCTGTTTTTTGTTTGACTGCATTCAATGTATGTATCGCTTCTTCTTCAGTCTTCGCCTTCGTCAGCCATTCTCCATTATCTT
Organism: Peribacillus sedimenti; assembly: GCF_046237635.1. NCBI lineage: Bacteria > Bacillati > Bacillota > Bacilli > Caryophanales > Bacillaceae > Peribacillus > Peribacillus sedimenti. Next base: position 2,784,934 of record NZ_CP143547.1, read on the forward strand.
CTTTGGTAAAAGAGTGAATATCGCTGATATCCGCCTCGCTATCCCTTAATTTAATTCTTAGATTTTTATATCCGTATGCTTCCTTTATATCATCCAGTTTTCCGTTTTCGATGATGTTCCCTTTCTTAATCATTACGATATTATCGCAGAAGGTTTCGATCTGGTTCATCTGATGGCTGGATAAAATAATGGTTTTTCCTTTTGACATTTCTTCTCGGATGACATCGCTTAAGAGATTTGCATTAACCGGATCCAGACCAGAAAAAGGTTCGTCGAGAATGATCATTTCAGGATTATGCAGCAGTGTACCAATTAATTGAATTTTTTGCTGATTTCCTTTGGAGAGTTCACTAGCCAATTTGTTTTTATATTCGGTTGCTTCAAATCTTTCAAGCCATCTATCTATTTCTTTAGAAATGACAGAAGCAGCCATTCCTTCCAGCTTCGCGAAATATGTAAGCTGTTCGTTTATTTTACTTTTTGGGTATAATCCTCTTTCTTCTGGCAGATAGCCAATGCTAATATTCTTTCTTTGATAAGGCTTGCCCTTCCAGGTTATCTCTCCTCTGTCTTTCGGAATCAATTCCAAAAGCATTTTCAATGTTGTAGTTTTGCCTGCTCCGTTCCGTCCCAGAAGGCCAAGAACCTCCCCCTGATGCAAACTGAATGAAACATTGTTTACCGCCACGTTTTCACCGAACGCCTTTGTAAGATTTTTAATAGATAAACTCATAACATTACTCCCTTTTACCACATCTCTAAGACACCACTTCATTTTTTTCTATATATATACTTAAATGGCATCTTTTTCTATAATAATATAAATTCAACAAAAATGTTGCCAGCTTTTATAATGTTTTATAAATGGCTCCAAGTAAGCATTCATCATTGTTTTAATACCTCTATCAGCACTCTTACGCTGCTCACTATACCAATCGACAATCCTGACCCACTGATTAAACCTGTCGCCGCCCTGAGCAAGTTGTTGCTCTGACGCCACCCTTTTAATTGAGTAAGACCATCTATCAACATGGGGATTTGACATAACAATCCCCAAATAATGCCGACCTTAAAAAGAAACAGAAAGGGTATCATCATATAACCTGCCAATATACATAAACATCGAGAACAGATCGGCATGGGCTTACCCTTTATATGAAAGCAGCGTTCAGGTCTTCGATGACAGGGCACAATCAAAAAAAGCTTGTTTAAGAATTGCAATTGCAATCGGCACCTCCACATTCTGCTCCTCCACAATCCAGTTCGAAACATTCGAGTTTTCCACATTCGATATCAACACAATCTAAACCATCTCTTTTATCCATATCGCAGTTAAACAGATTGTCAAAGTTATAAGGATAACAGTCAGAAACGGGATTATTATGATGGTCCAGAGACTTTTTCATTTTCCTTCTATACCTGTATATTATAAGTATGGAAGACATTACTGCCAGGCCCAATATTACTCCGCCTGCTGTATATTCACGTTGAGATAAAAGCAGCCCGCCCACAATGTACAATACTAGATTGATTGATAACAGGATAAAAAACATATGTCACCTCTGATCCTGAAAAAACTCAATTCTGTCAATATACATATATTAATTTTAATAATAAAAAATACATAGGTTATCCTCCTGTGCAACTTCCGCAAATAAGCTTTTTAAAGACACTGTTATGAAGCTCCTTTCCATACAATTCCTTATTGTCATGGTTATAAATCCATACAAAAAGGAGGTATAATACCCCCTCAGTTGCAAAATGTAGTGCCAGTTGTTTTATACTAATGCCGGCATAGGATGTTTGTTGGCATGGAAGAGTTCGATGTACTTTTGAGATATGGAAATGGGAAGCGTCCCAAATTACTATGATTCAATATATATATAGATATTTACAACGGTCAAACTTACAAGAAATATTATCCGTTAAAACAAATTGGACAACACTTTAAGACAAAATGCCATTTCGTTAGATGTCCTTCATTTCAAACTGACTGTAAGAGACGGTTTTTAAAGATCATTTTCCTGGACCTATTCCAGATTATTTAATCTAACTTGGATATTTTTCTCTTCATCCTTTACGTCTATATGTAATGGCTGCTTTTGAATCTAATTCATTTTCCTTCTGCACCATTATGAAAAATGGGTGATTGGTGAACATTTTCAACGTGGGACCCACATGTTTTGCCGAACATGATTTTCTTAGGATGGCGTAGTGAGCCCCTTACCGCCAATTGGCTTAATTGTACAGATTCTTTCCATACCCGCAATTAAAGGTTTGGCACTTTGAATGAGCTCTTGTGTTGCTTCGAGTAATAACGAAGCCTGATGGGCGCTTTCATCCTTCCATACTTCATAAACAAAGACAGAATTGGATTCTTCAGGAGAAACGTGAACGGTGTAGATTTCACAATCTTCAAGGTCCTGCATGCTTTGTGCTGCGCGAAGTAAGATATCGACTAATGCGTCCCGCTCGCCTTCTTTTGTTATGAACTTCCCAAATAAACCGAAATGATTCACAGTCAGTCCTCCCATTATTATTTTTTTCTATGTTCTACCTGATATTTCTCCATCGCTGCTTCCTTTACCTGTTTAATTTTAAACAATGTAGTATAACAGATATTCGCTAAAAAAATAAACTTGCCTCATTTTTAGTAATTTGTTTTCTGGTTGCAGCAAATAACAAATTATATGATAGTCCTGTGCAAAACACATTTATTCTAAAAAAGCGGAGCCCTACTCTGCTAATTTATTATTAACCTGCACATTGATTGCCATATTCATATCTATATAACCCAGACTGACATAGTATTATGACCTTATGCTCGCCATCTTAAGCTTCATGAGCGAAAAACGATTTTTTGATCGAAACAACAAATTCATGATCCTGTTCAAGGATTTATGACCGAAACTGCACATTTATGATCGTATTCAAGGTGTTATGGTGGAACCGCATAATAAGCGCGAGTCCTCTTTTTCAAATGTATTAATCTATCATTGAACTTTTATATCCAAATCTAAATCGCCCAGATTGTAAATACACCTGAATGTCATGACAATTGTTTAACAGATTAAAACGCTCCTTATGATGTAATGATGCCTGTTATGCGTCATTGAAACATACATCTGCGGCATCCAAATGCCATAGCATCCGGTAATTGATTCTCCGATTAAAATGTTGCAATTCTCATATTAAAAAAGAGCTCCCATAATGGCAGCCCAAATCTACACTCTATATCGGTTTTCTATTTAATGGAGAATTGCTCGCTAATTTGATTCAGCCTTTCACTCAACAGGTTCAATTCCTCAGCGGAAGAAGCTATTGTGCTAATAACGGTGTTCTGCTCATCCACAGAAGCAAGTACTTCTTCTGAGGAAGCAGCTGTTTCCTCAGCGATGGCAGTAACATTTTGTATCGCATCTATCATTTCATTGCTTTGGCTGGTAATTTTGCCGATTTCAGCGGTTAAATACTCAATCGCATGAATGATTTGGTTGATAGAACTAGAAATATGATTAAATTGCAATTCAGTATCATCAACAGCATGATTCAAACTGGAGGATATTTCAACTGTGCTCGCCATCGACAGCACCATTTTTTCTGTCTCTGATTCAATGCTTTGGATCATTGTATAGATTTCTGTTGTGGCCTGGCTCGTTTGTTCTGCCAATTTACGGACTTCCTCCGCAACAACAGCAAATCCCTTGCCGTATTCCCCTGCCCTAGCAGCCTCAATGCTTGCATTGAGTGCCAGGAGATTTGTCTGCTTTGAAATGCCGTCAATAGTCGTAATGATGGACGAAATATCCCTAACCCGATTGTATAAGTGTGTAATCCCTATGCTTATTTCATTGCCGGCATGAACGGAAGATTCATTTGATTCCTTTAATGAACCTATCTTTTCTTTCCCAATTTCAATCGCTTTTGCAGATTTGTCAGTCATTATAAGAATTTCCTGGTTTTGTTCGTTCATCCTTTGAATAGCCTCTACCAATTCGTCGGTCCGTTTGCTGGTTGATTCAATATCAGAAGCTTGTGCTACAGAACCCACTGTAATTTCCCGCATAGCACGGCCTATTTCATCGCTTGTAGCAGACGTTTCCTCCGACAAGGCGGATAACTCCAGAGAAGACCTCGAAACCTTGCTTCCCATTTCCTGCATATTTTCAATTATTGACCTCAATTGAATGGTCATATTGTTAAATGCTGTGGACAATTGGCCAATCTCATCTTTTGATTCTGGCAAGTGGTGCAGAACTAAGTTGCCATCAGAGATATCAACAGCCGCTCGGGTAACCTGCCCGAGAATTTTGAACTTTCTTCTAGTGCCAAAGTAAAAAATCAATATACCGGCAAGTGTGACAATAATCGATGTGACCACAACAATCCATTTCAACTTTTGCAAAGAAGCATAAAATTCTTCTTCATATGCACCAACACCTATATTCCAATCCCACGGTTTAAAATAATTCATATAGACAACTTTATTTCTTTCGTTCTTCTCACCGGTATTTTTCCACCCGTATTCGTAATACCTGGCTTCCGGATTTTGCGCTTTTGCTATTTTCACTATATCCTGAACTACATGCTGCCCTGCTGTATTTTGTATATCCTTTTTATTTTCTCCCACGGGTATGATGGGATGCAATTGGGCGATATAGCCGGAATCATACGCCATCAAATATCCGTCTTTTTTATAGACAAATGCCGATTTGCTATAGTCGTATGTAGTGGTGCCATTCTTTGTGACAGCGGGGCCGACAAGTATTTCCCTTGCCCGCTCTTGTGCGTCTTCAAGTGAGAGTGTTCCTGCCTCCACCTGCTGATTTAATTGCTCCAATGATGAAATTGAAGCGTTTACAATATGCTGCAAATCCAACTTCCCGCTGGCAACTAGCTCCGCCTTTGCGAAGTGATAGCTAATGATACCTAAGGAACTTGTTGCCAATATCATTAGTAAGGTGATCGCAATCAGCATTTTTGCAGAAATCTTTTTCATAAACATAGATGAATTTTCCTCCCTAGCCGAGCTGTTACTTCATATATCGGCCAGGAAAAGATATTATTAACATCAGCGCATAGAAAGTTGGCACTACATTATCCAAATTTTATGATGGAATTTCTTAGAGCCAATGTTCAGGCATACTTAAGGAAGTCGGCAGTTTAGTATACTGATTGCCTTTAGCAGAGTTTATTTGGGCTTGTGTAAGGAATAAGCTCGTACTGAGAGCGGCACCGCTTAAGTCAGCACCTCTAAAGTCAGTTCCAAGCAGATCCGCATCGTTTAAATCACATTCTGTTAGATCAGCTGCTATGAGGAGTGCACCTCTCAAGTTTGCCCCTCTTAGGTTTGCACGCCTTAATTTCGCGCCAATCAGGTCGCTTCCCCTCTGAATCTTTTTATTGTTGCTTTTCTTTGAAACTTTGGCACGAACCAGTTCACTCGTCTGTAAAAGGAGGCCGCTGACTTTTGCTCTGTGTGCCGGCACATCTGTATTTAAGAGCGCAGCAGGTGTTAGCTCAGTAAGAAACTCAGTCTCATTCAATGCCATTTGAAGTTGGCTATAAATAGGCAAGGCTTCTTTTAACATGACTGCTTCGTTTAAGTAATATAGCATTTCATGAAGCTGCTGCATAATTGGAAATACTTCAAACATTTCTGCAGCTATTTCTGGATTGTCCCTCCAGCTGTTGCCTTCGTATGTGAATTGTGACACCTTTTGACCGGCACCAAAGCATTCGTACGCTGAACATCCTTGAAAACCACTCTTTCTAAGATTTTTATGGATGCCGCACCGATTATTTGATTGGAGTTTGGGACAAGGGATCCCAGAGTCCTTATCGAAGGCAAAATCAGCGGACCTTGCATATGGCAGAGCTACACAGCATAAAGCAAAACACTTTTCACAGTCTGCCTTTATATGATCCAGCTTGTTACTATTTGTTATTACTCGTTCAGCCAAAAATGACACTCCCTTTAGCTTGGTGCGTAGATTGAGAGTTACTAGAACCGGACTCTAATCCTAAGAGGAAAATAGTTGAATGATAAGGATCTTTCAAAATGATTTACATTAAAGTAAACAATATTGCAAGTTATAGTTAACATAATATGATTATTTGATTAATTTACGGGCGCTCTAGGATGTTTTAAGTTTGAATACCCAATATATATATCGCATCAGAATCAGAATCTGTATATGTATCTGTAAAGCAATGAATACGAACTTATTTGCGTATCGGATTAAGAACTCGTCATATTATTTGTTCTTTTATGAATAGCACTTATCGCAGTTTCTTTGTCATCAAAATGAATCGTTCTATCCCTATATATTTGGTATGTTTCATGTCCCTTTCCTGCTATAAGAACCACATCATCCTGGCTGGCCATTTTAATTGCTTTATGAATTGCATCCTCCCTGCTTTCTATGAGTTCATATTGTGAGAAACCTTCTATTACACCTTTTTCAATGTCCTTCATAATAGAGGCTGGTTGTTCGGTCCTTGGATTGTCGGAAGTTATGATTATAAAATCGCTAAGTCGGCTCGCAATATTTCCCATAATTGGCCGTTTACTCTTGTCACGGTCGCCGCCGCAGCCAAATACAGTGATCAACCTTCCTTTAATGAATTCTTTAATGGTGCCTAAGGCGTTTTCCAGTGCATCTGGTGAATGGGCATAGTCTATCAGCACAAGAAAATCATTTGCTTCCTTCACTATTTCCATCCTGCCGCGGATGTTTGGCAATGCAGCCAGACTGTGTTTTATGCTCTCAAGGGAGATGCCCTCCAGCAATGCAGAAGCCACAGCTGCCAAAGTATTGTATACATTAAATCGGCCTATCAATGGAAGATTCAATTCAATTTCCCCCTTATAAGATGAAAGCAAGAAATTTATCCCCTGTGATGTAATATGAATATTTTTTGCTGTGACGTCCGAGGACTGATTAATTCCGTAAGTAATTACTTCTGCTGAAGTTACTTTCCGATAATATTCGCTTGCAGGATCATCTGCGTTAAGCACAGCATATCTCTTGTCTGATGGCTCAAAGGCATTTCCAAGCTTCGAGAATAATAGGCCCTTTGCATGTCTGTATTCTTCAAACGTTCCGTGATAGTCCAAATGGTCCTGAGTCAGGTTTGTAAAGATAGCAGTCCTGAAATGGCAGCCCTCAATCCTGCGCATATCCAGCCCCTGCGAGGAAACTTCCATGACACAATATCGAACCTTCTCATCTACCATCTTCCTCAAATTCTTTTGCAAAATAGGAGGCTCCTGTGTATTAATGTCTGTTGGATATAATATTCCATTTACTTTAACTCCGTTATTCCCCATAAGTCCTGTTGCATATCCGGTTCCGGCTAATAATCTCTCAAGAATGTATGAAGTCGTGGTTTTTCCATTAGTGCCTGTAATGCCTATAAGTTTTAATGCCTTAGAAGGATTGTTATAAAAGTGTGCTGCAATCACAGCCATAGCAAGCCGCGCATCTTTAACTTTTAACGTCGGAATATCAATATCGAGGTCCCTCTCGACCAGAAGGGCTGCTGCACCATTTTTGACCGCGTCTTTTGCATAATTATGGCGGTCTTCAAGAAAACCCTTGATTCCTGGTACGCAAATAAATAAATGGCCCTTCTCAATCTTTCTCGAATCCATTTGAATCCCTGTAATCTCCACCTCTAAATTGCCTTTGGTCTGCTTTAAAGTAAAAAGTTCTGCAAGTTCTTGTAGTTTCAAAAAACAGGTCCCCTCTCTGTGAAATTCGTGTTGTTGGGCCAGGAAGTTACTCCTCAGGTGATGTCCCACTCAACATATTACCTGCATTCGTTATATACCAGCGTAATAAATATTGGATTGTTGTTCACCTAAAAAATTCCATGTGAGGATTAACGCGTCATATTACATGAAAAACCAATTAAATTTGCCCGGGAATTTCATTTTATTTTTTCAGCTTTTTCAGTTCTCAATTTTGTATTTATGCGGTTAAACGGTTTAACACGAAGTGATTTACCATTTTTTAACAATAGGATGTCATTGAAACAAAGGCACGAAAACAAATGACAGCAATGGAACCAAATATAACTGTACCGCCAGCAGAAATCCATCCAGGTGCCTTTTCTGCCCAATGACCGATCACTTCAAAACGGCGTTACATACAGCTCCAGGTGACAAGTTGCGAGTTGCTGAGGTGTAAGCTGGATGAATGGCACCTGTAAATTAGATAACATTTACAGATAACCAGAGGGCGGAAACATATAAAAAATCAAAGCTTCTACACGAACCTTTTCACTGAGAAATCAAAGAACTTCTCCCGGAAAACAGGGCTTAACTCACTCCAAACATCAAACAGATTGCCGTTGGGATCCTGGAATACAAAATTCCTTCCAGCATGTCCTCTATTTTCTATTTCACCCACCCTGACCTTCTTATCCGCCAAATCTTTATGAAGTGCCTCAAGGGCTTCTAATCCATCAACCTCGAATGTCAACGGAAATCGCACATTCCCTTTTTCATCCAGGAAATCCAGGGTTTCACCTTCTTTTGATTTAACCAGGAAAAAACTCTGATTCGCAAGATTAATAATGGCTTTGTCTTCATCCTGATACGTAAGCTTCGCTCCTAAATGATTTACATACCATTCAGCTGAAGCACTAACATCCAACACTGGAAGATACGTAGTTCCAACTCTCCATATATATGTATTCATATTCATTCTCCTTCCTTAAATCAACAAACTATATAATTCTAGATAAAACTTTAATTTTCCTTCATATCATTCACCTCGCCCCTGCCTATCAATTTAAAAGGAGATAGAGAAGATTTAAGATTCAGTGGATCATGTCGGGCGGGATGCCTAGGTCTTATACCATTGGCGGCAAAATAAAAAGATAACTACAGCGTGGACCACGTCACCTGCATAAAACATCAGCACGCCTCCGTTTTCTGCTTGTGTTTGGAGCGTGTCCCCGGGCGGGTTAGCATATAAGGATTTAGAAAGTATCCCATGCGCGGCCATGGAAATCAGTAACACCGTACCCCGATAAATAAATCCTGCCCTATGCGGGTTTAGGTCTACATAGATGATAGAGCTTGTGAATAAATAGCCTGCCAGGAAAATATGAAGATGTACAAGAAAGAAGACGAAAAAATTTGTACTCATGATTTGAAATAAGTCTGTTGTATACAGAACCCATAACCCTCCAGAATTTAATAAAGCCGCAACAAGAGGATCGGTAAGTAAACGCAATGGCCAGCTCCTTAGGAGCCTGCCAAAATTCCTAGCCGAAGTTATACTAATAGTCCGCAGAAAAAGTGTCATAGGCGCAGAAAATATGAGGAAGATAGGAGCCAGCATTCCAAGGAGGATGTGAACCAGCATATGTCCCATGAAATTTAGATGGGCATATTTAGCCAATGGTCCGATTACTGCAGCAGCTGTACAAAACGTTCCTAGCACCCAACAGACGGTTCGGTACAAAGACCACTTTCTGTATTTACGGCTGGAACGAGTGCCAGCCAGCCAATAAACAAGGCAGGCCAAGAAAAATGGTATAGAAAGGATGAAGTCAAAAGACTCTGCAATATCATGTTGCATATGGTCATGCTTCATTTATATCACTCTCCCCGTGTTTTGATGCCCGTCCAGTTTGTTTAAGCAGGATGCCACCTATAATGATCATGATAAGAGCAATGATGTTCCAGGTTATATCATATGGGAGAATATCAACTTGATAACGTATTTGGTGCAGTCTCATAAGCTTGTGCTGGATTATGCCATCATACAGCTGAAATAAACCGCCACCTAGCAGTACTCCTCCTGCCCATCTTTTTTTCCAAAACGCCAGACGCCGATGCAGGTCTGCAATCAAGAAAGCTGAGCCTATGGTAGAGAACCAGCTGAAAGCATGAAAAATACCATCCGACACTAGCCCGATATCTGTTGTGGACTTATCATAGAAATGATGCCAATGCAATAACTGATGAAAAACTGCTTCATCTATAAAGCCGACCAGACCAAGCCCGAAGAGAAATCCGCACCAAAGGTTTCGGTTTCTGTACAAGAAACGCTTAGCATGTGGATTACTGGGTGACGCAAGTCTTTTCTCCATCCCTGATCCCCTTTCAACATACAATTTAAAGAGTTACCCTGTATCCTATTTCCATTGGCAAGCAACCATAAACGTATAAAAGGATTGACTTGTTCCGTGCTATCCAGTAAAAAGAGCATGGCTGGCGATCATACAGAAGGATTTGATGGCATTGGCGTTTTTTGTATTACAGAGTCCCTGCCATTCAGCCACCAGGCTTTCATTCAAACAAAAAAAGTACACACAAAAAGCGTGCAGTTTTTTCTGCACGCTCTCTTTTATATAGCAAATGAATGATTGCCGATTTTCTTTACCACTTTTCTGCTGAAAATCCATTGACTGGTTGCTGTTTTTGGATTATAAAAATACAGTAGTTCATTGTCTTTCCCTTGTTCCTGCAATGCTTCTTCTACAGCTTCATATGATTCCTTGTTGGCGGGTTCATGAATCGAACCGTTCATGACAGGCTCGAATGCATTTTTTTGGTAAATGACTTCCTTTATTGTGTCTGGGAATTGTTTGTGTTGAACCCGATTTAGAACCACGGTGGCAACGGCGACCTTCCCGGCAAATGGTTCGCCTTTTGCTTCGGCATGGACCAGGCGGGCAAGCAGATTCTTATCTTCGCTCTTGATAAAGCGTGATTCCAATGAATCGGCTTCTTTCTTGTGAATGTCACTTTTTTTATATTTTGCATTATCTGCCACTTGCAGGTCATCGTTTATTTGAGCATTTTCGATTGCAGGAAAGATAGTGTAAGAACTGACTAAAATCGTAATAAAGATTGCTTTCATGAAGATCTTGTTCATTTTACAAACCTCCTGTTTGGTTAATTGTAAGAAAACAGGCCTCTTAAAAGGCTAACAGGTTTGTATAGATATCACACTAGTGAATAACTGGGTGGCTTTCCAGTCATCAAGTTAACAGGCTTCGACGAAGTTGATCTCATCCAACTGCTGGAAACAGAATATAAAATACGATACGTTAATGTTCCGGTTCTAGCACTAGTAAAAGAACTACCTATTTTTATGCGCTAATATACTGTTTATCATGTAAAAAACTATTTAGGATACCGCACATCATTTGCCCAGCACTTGTTTTCCCATGCCTATCGAAGAATCCTTCAAATAACCACCAGGCAACGGGATTCATATAAGGGCCCTTACCTAAATTCCCTTCGTTAAAATAGAAAAAATCGATAAAAATCCAGGTAATCCAAATCTTCTTTACTAATATATACACCGTCCATTGCGGGATGTTTATATATGTTTTGTATCATTCCATGAATTTCTGACAGTGTCCTTACTTCTTCATTCGCCAATCGCCGGGTCGTTAAGACGATAAAATCCAGATCGCTTGAACCTGGAATGTAAGCTTTAAGTGCAATGGATTCATAAGTACAATCCTTCCAATGTTTCCGGAAGAAACTTTTGCATCAAGTCCACATATCTTTGACAACTGGCTCGACATTAACTGGAACTTCCATGTAAAACAACGCACTTGATATATTTTAATAAACTGACCTGTACCGGGGTTCCTTTTGATACTCTGAAAAAATGAAGCTTCTCACGAATTATGGAATAATACTGTGTTTACAACCTGGCGCAGCAGTTGGCCCATCCTACGAAATCGCCGACCGGGCATTTGATAGCATAGTTAATAAGTTTTTGTAACTTAATAGAATGTTTTGCCGAAGCACTTTTAAGAATATTCAGATTCGTAGATAATGAGAGAAAGGACAAGGGTATTATATTTTATAAGAGTGTCCCTTACAAATTTCCGAACGATGCGCTATTCTTGGATTCATTAATCAGGCTTTGGTGAATAAAATTGGGAAATGAATCGGGACGCTATTAATCATTTTCCAGATACTGGAGGAAAAGAACCTTGAATACTACTTCTTTTCTTGATACGAGGTTGAAAGAAATTTCCGAAAAAGTGAAAAATCAAACTGAAGAGCTAGCTAAACAAAGATTTGATGCCGACCGAAATACTTATACCATAACTCAGAATGTATCATTGCATACCTGGAGAGTAAATCTTATTACTATTTTTGCATGCTCCATTGTTGAGGACATAGAAAAAACCTATGATTCTTTAAAGGAATGGGGTTCAAAAGCTGTAAATTTATTAGTCAATATGAACTTGCCTTTGGATGTTGCAATTGAGGAAATACGTTTTTACCGCAATACTATTGGAGAATTGATAAAAAATGAATCTATACGGCAGGACTTAAGACTTCAGGATTTTTACGAGATTATTTCCCGTTTTGATTCTGTAGTCGACCGGGCTGTTCATTGGCTCAGCATTTCTTATTCCAATTCATATTCTTCCAGAATCACCGCAGCAGAAACAACAGCCATGGAACTGTCCATACCCATTGTAAGGGTAACAGAGCATATCGGAATCCTTCCATTAGTTGGGGATATCGACACCAAAAGATCGCAGCAGCTTATGGAAAAAGCACTTCATTGTGGTACAAGCCTCAGTCTTACCTATATAGTCTTGGACCTTTCAGGGGTACCTATCATTGATACCATGGTAGCCAACCATATATTTAAAGTCCTTGACGCTCTGAAACTGGTTGGAATTAAGGCAGTGTTGACTGGAATCAGACCGGAAATAGCCCAAACTATGGTGAATCTCGGGTTAGATGTAAAAGGAATTTCCACTTTCGCAAGCCTGCATCAAGCGATAAAAAAACTGAACCTTACAAGTCAACAAAAGGAAGACCTAAGTATCAACATATAATCTCAATAGTTGGTCGGTTATCTTTTATCATAACAAAGCAGCCATATGAGCAGGAAGCACCTGCAAAATGACTGCTCTTTTGTCATGGGTATAACCCTCTTGTCCAAAAAACCACATGTATGCAGTTTATTTCTGCAGCAGTCTCTATTTAAAGCATGCTAAAAAAGCTCCCCACCTTAAGAATTTACTTTTTCTACTAATAAAGAACTCTCCCACCATACTTTTTTATGTCCATTAAGATAATTTTTTCTAAGATTCCTGAATGGAAAAGACTGCAGGTTAACCTCATCTAATGTATCAGGATCAAACTACAATAACCCAGATGGGATTCAGCTGATTTTGGATCATAGCTCTGTTGGAAGTCATTGCCCGTCACTTTCAATTCCTGATTAATGTAACAATGAATCTTTCCTTCATGACCCGTTTACGCTCGATTACTCCGAGAAAATGGACGACGGAACAAGAAATACCTTACTCTTCTTTACTCTCTTTAGCTAAAGCTTTTTTTGCACTTTCTCCAAATTCCACGTTACCGCCTGGCAGAAAAGAGTTACTTTGTCCTCTACCCTGTACAAGCAGCCGTCCAGAAATAGATGGAGCTTCTTTACCAACAATTGCAATTTCGTAGCTGAAGTTACCGATAATTTTGTTCCAGCACTTTTGTTCCCCAATAATGATTCCTCTCGCTATGTGATGAAATGGCTGTTGTAACTCATTTCTTCCCTTTATCTCCATTTTGGTTCTGTGGATTTGCCACCCAATTCCAGGGACAGGAGTTATAAGTAGTATTTTATTGTTCATTTTTACCATAATAGATTTTCCTTTACACACAAAATAAGGACTGTTAGGTGCAGTCCTTATTTTTTAACCTTCCTGTTCAATTATATTGGATATAAATAAGATATCATTGTATATTTGGCTTTTAATGGATGGTACAGGGCATTTTTCCAGTTCATCCTCAAGTTTCACAAGTTCCAGCCTTATGATCTGAAGTTCTTCGTTTGATAACACAGCACACCTCCCCTTTCCGATACTTTGGTTAACTTTATTGAAATCATTGGATCAACCGCTATCGTAATAACCTGGGAGATATTCATATTATCCCGATGTATTTCCTTAAACTTTTCTTAACACAGGGGTACCACCAGTTTTATAAAAATCGATAGAAGACAGGGAGCAGAGCCAGAGCTGATCATGGCCCCAAACCCTTGTATCGTTTATATCCTATCTATATGTAGGGCCGTCCAGTTTTAGTAAAAAACTTTTTTAATTTGGATATGTTCTAGCTCAATAAAAAAAAGACCGCATGTAGCGGTCATAATTGGAGGAATTCCTCGCATTACTTAATAATGGTCAAATATTTAGCCAATACATATCCAGTACCGTTCTTATATTCTATCTTATACCAGCTGCTGTTCTTTGACAGGATATTCACAGTTTGGCCCTTTTTCAGAGTTCCCAATACCTTGCCGGAGGAAGATGGGGTTACCCGTACATTCAGTTGTATAGTATTCACCTTTCCGGTCATTTTCTTTCCTGCAGGCTTCACCAATTTATGAACGATCTTAGCAGCACGCTTGTTTCCGTTTGAGTCCGTTGCCGTAATCGCTATGGCATAGCTTCCATTAACAAGCTTTGAGACATCCCATGATGCCCATTGGATCCCTGCTTTCACCGTTCGGTTCGATGCCGGATTGGCAACTGTTTTTCCCTTTGAATCCTTTACGCTAATTGATACTTTGGCCGTCTCATTGATTTGATACTTCAGGAATACTTTATTTTCGTTTGCATTAAATGAGGCAGAAGCATTTTTTAAGATTGGCGCTGCTGTGTCCTTTGGCGCAGACTTTGTAAAAGGAACAATCGCTGTATTTTTATTATTGCTGCTGTCCACCGAATGGATGACAAACGTATAATTTCCGTTAGCGGCATTAGCTGCATTCCATGAGAAAGATTGTAAGCCCGATTGCTTATCTTGCGAATTTACAACCGTTGATATTACTTTGCCGTTTTGGTCATTTACGAGGACTGTTACTTTGGAGGCTTCATTTACTGCAAAACTCAGTGAAGCCTTATTTGTTATCGAGTCATAGGATGCTTTTGCATCTACAATAATCGGTGCCGTTTCATCCTTTGCCGGCTGCTCTCCAGGTACCGTTGTGACTGGTGTCGGAGTTGTAACAACTGGAGCAGAGTCAGGTATAACCGGCTGTGTCACGGACTCGGATGGCTCGTATGCTTTCTTCAGTGTGGTACCATTATAATAGAAAGCAAGAATTTCTTGATATGTCTTTCCGTTGTCCCCAGCATGCTTAGCGCCATATTGGCTTAGGCCGACTCCATGTCCATACCCTCTGCCTGATACTTTTATAATTTCAGCTGGTGACTCTACGTAATCCACCAAATAACTCTTCATCAAATCCAATCCAATAATTGCCCGGATTTTTGAAGCAGTTACGTCAGTAAGCTCTATGCTTTTTTGCATTGCTGCTCCCTGTTCCTTCACAAGAAAATCAATGGTTATACTTCCTTTGCTGACTCGCCCGCCTGAAGTTACACCATCTAGCGAAAGATGTGGAACGGCTGTAACTTTTATATCTTTCCCGGCATAACCATTTAGCTTGAGCCATGCTTTTATATTGGCAATCACTGTTGATTGCTCGGCTTCTTTTGTGATTCCCCACCAGGCATCAGCATTTGCCAGGTCTAAATTGGCTGTATCAATTTGCTGCTTCTTTACACTCCATTGCCAAACCGACCTAGGGTCAAATGGATCCTCTTTTACCTTCAGATAAGCAAACTCTGTACCGCCCCAAACATTTTTATTGGATTCTGTCACTCCTCCATTGCTTGAAGAAAACAAAGCGTTAGCCCCAATGGATACTCCGTTATATGCGATGACTTGTCCTCCCGTAGCGTCGACTGCAGCCGTGGATCTTTCATGCCATTCGTAGCCGCCATATACCTGATAATTGATCGTATCATCAGGAATCTTGTTAAGATAACCCATTGCATATGTCCGTGCTGCTACCGCCTGTGCTTTTAATGCCTCAAGATTCCACAATGCAGGCATCTCAGCAGGAACAACACCCTTTAGATAGTCTTCAAGTCCTACTGTATTTACAGGACGTACATACTTACCGTTTTCATTATTAAAACTAAAGCTCCCTAAATAAAGATGCCCATTAATGGATAAAGGACCTTTTCCTTCTTTTGGTTTTATCTCGATCTGTGAAGCTGCAGCCAGCTGGGTTGTCCCTTTAAGTATTGCCAGACCGAATTCACTTATTTTTAAGGTATAGGCCTGGTTTTCCTCGAGAATGAGATTAGGCAGATTAGTAGTATAAGAAACTTGTGGAATAAGGGTCAGCTGTGATTTACTGCCGACATACTGTGAATTAGTAAGCTTTACACGAATGACTGGTTCTGCATTTACAGCTTCTGCATATTTTCCCGGAACAAATGAAACGATCATCACAAGTGACAGTGCAAGCAGAAATATTCGATTTATAGTCTTCAAAAAAGTTCCCCTCTTCTTACTGGAAGTATATAAAATAATTAGCAAGGTCTCCATAATTATACATTGCAGATTTATAGTACACTAGACAAATAGTTTCATCAATCTCCAATATATGTCAATATATTTATATAGCCACAGGATAATGGAAAGAGACTTCAGTTTAGGGAGGGGGTACTTGAGACTTAGGTGTAAAAACATTCAGCTTTTTATTTCATTCCAAAATTATATGCAAATTTGTTAAACTAATAAGCACAGTTAAAGGGCCTAAAATACAATAATTTTATTCACTTATGTTTTGATCTGTATGGCCAACTTTCACTGTGTCATCTTGCCTTCTGCAGTATTCATCATTTTGTATGAGTTAAAGCCCCAATTATAACTATTACGGCCACAGAGAAGGAACTGTCTATAACTCGTTTAAAACGACATAAAGACAGCTCCTTTCAAATTCATGCTTATATTATTTTTTAATTAGTTCAAGTTCTACTGGAATGAATTCTTCCAGTTTTTCCCCCTTAATAACTTTTGATGCTGCATCAATTGCCTGCTCTCCCATAAGTTCAGGTTTTTGAGCAACAGTTGCCGCCATGGTTCCACCTTCCACTGCTTTTACTGCATCGTCTGTTGCATCAAACCCAACAACAATGACATCGTTCATTCCTGCTGCCTTCAGTGCTTCAACTGCGCCAAGAGCCATCTCATCATTATGAGCAAAAACCGCTTGAAAATCTTTTGTACTTTGAATGATATTTTCCATTACAGATAAGCCTTCAGCGCGGTCAAAATTTGCTGTTTGTTTGGCTGCGACTTCAAATCCTGACACAGCAGCAAGTGCATCATTAAAACCTTTTCCTCTTTCACGGGCCGCTGATGAACCAGGAATACCTTCAAGCTCTACTATTTTTCCGGATTTGCCAAGCTTTTCAACAATGAATTCTCCTGCCATCTTTCCGCCTGTTGCATTGTCTGAGGCAATGTGGGTAACAACCTCTCCTCCCTCTGCACTCCTGTCAACTGTGATTACGGGAATGTTGGCTTTATTCGCTGATTCAATTGCTGAAGCAATAGCTGCTGAGTCAGCAGGATTTATCAATAGAACATCTACACTTTGCTGGATTAAGTCTTCAATATCACTTACTTGTTTTGCAGGGTCATTTTGTGCATCGACTGTCGTTATCTCTAAACCTAATTCCTTGGCTTTGGCTTCTGCACCATCACGCAGCGTTACAAAAAACGGATTGTTTAATGTAGAAATAGATAGACCGACTTTTTTCTTCTCCTTTGTTTCACTTCCTTGTTTAGAAGATGATTTTTCCTTTCCTCCGCTTTGCTCCAATGAACAAGCACTTAAAACAACAACAACAATAGCTACGATGAAAAATTTCCATAGATTTTTCATAATTAGAATCCCCCTATTATTTGATAAATTTATAGTTAGGCAGACTTTTTTCGATCTAGCATCACAGCCAGCAAAATAACTCCACCTTTAACTACCTGCTGATAAAATGATGAAACATTTAGTAGATTTAACCCATTATTTAAGACCCCAATTATAAGGGCCCCAACCAATGTACCGAAAATCCAACCTCTTCCACCAGACAAACTGGTTCCACCTAAAACAACAGCAGCGATTGCATCCAATTCATAGCTCATTCCTGCTGTTGGCTGTGCTGAATTCAAACGGGATGTTAGCGTAATGCCTGCAAAAGCCGAAAGAAAGCCCGTAAGCGTATAGACACCCATTTTTAAGCGATTCACCTTTAATCCCGATAGTCTAGAAGCCTCCTCATTTCCCCCAATGGCATACACTCCACGGCCGAATGTCGTTTTCCTTAAAATAAAGAACAGAATAAAATAGGCTAGTAGCATTGTAATAACCGGGAAAGGGATTCCTAGAAAGAAGCCTTTTCCTAACATTTGAAAACTGACAGCATCTGATAATCCTGTGACTGGACGTCCATCTGTGTAAACAAGTGTCAGTCCCCTATATATTGTCATGGTTGCCAAGGTAGCAATAAACGGCGCCACTTTTCCTTTCGCAATGATAAGACCATTCGCAAGACCCATTAAGGCTCCAGCAAGTAGGCCAACTGAAATGGCAAGGATAGGATCCATTCCGTTCGAAAGCAAACCTGCAGTTAATGCAGAAGACAGTGCAAGGATGGAACCAACAGATAAATCGATCCCGCCCGTCAATATTACAAACGTCATTCCAAATGCAATTAATGCATTTATCGAAACCTGTCGCAACACATTAAACATATTATCGACAGTCAAGAAATTTGGACTCATAATGGTTAAAATAATGGTAATTAATAAAAGGCCTAAAAGTGGTCCTAATTTTTGAACAGACCCCAGACTTTTGCTTAACTTATTCACGGCCTAATCCCTCCTGTTGCAGCTTCCATAATTTTTTCTTGGTCAGCATCCTTCTTATCCATAATAGCGGTAACCTTCCCTTCATGCACGACCATGATTCGATCTGACATCCCTAAAACTTCAGGCAGCTCCGAAGATACCATAATAATGGAGAAGCCTTTCTCAGTAAGCTCATTCATGATTGAATAAATTTCTTTCTTTGCTCCGACGTCAACCCCTCTTGTAGGTTCATCTAATATCAAGAGCTTCGGTTCGATGCCTAACCACTTTCCAAACACAACTTTCTGCTGGTTGCCACCGCTTAGAGATTTAACTTCCTGTTCAGATCCGGATGTCTTAATTCTCAGCTTAGTAATCATTTTTTCTACCCAGAGTTTTTCTTTTTTCTCTTTCATGATCCCTGTATTGGACAGTGTTTTTAAATTGGGGATTGCCAGATTTTCACGAACACTCAATCCAAGAATGAGTCCTTCTTCCTTCCGATCCTCGGTAATAAAACCAATTCCCGCCTCTATAGCATGATATGGTTTACGAATGTTTAGATCCTGACCATCTAGACTAATGCTCCCACTGGATTTCTTTCTGGCACCGAATATAGTTTGCATGATTTCCGTTCTGCCAGCACCCATCAATCCTGCGACCCCAAATATTTCACCTTTTCTCACTGCGAAGGAAACGTTTTCAAATATCCCGTCATGACTTAAGTTTTTAACAACAAATCGCTCTTCCCCAATCACCGCAGTCCGCTCAGGAAACCTTTCTCCAAGCTCTCGACCAACCATCATTTTTACTATTTCTTCAAAGTTTGTATGTGATGTTTCTTTCGTTCCTATTGATTGGCCATCCCTTAAAACTGTTATTCGATCACATATCCGAAAAATCTCTTCCATACGGTGTGATATATAGATAATAGCCACACCTTCATTTTTCAGTTGTTGAATGACTTTAAAAAGTGATTCAATTTCCCTGTCGGTAAGGGCTGCAGTCGGCTCATCCATAATTAAGACTTCTGTTTCAGCTGCAATCGCTCTTGCAATCTCAATCATTTGCTGTTGCCCAACAGATAAATCACCTGCTAATCTCATCGGATCAATATGTATGCCTAACCTATTCAAATACTCCTTTGTTTTCAAATTCATTTCCTTATTTTTAAGTAAACCAAACGGACCTCGCTTGAATTCTTTTCCTAGAAACATATTTTGAGAAACTGATAGATAAGGAATAATATTAAGTTCTTGATGAATGACCGCAATGCCGTCTAATTCAGCTTCTTTTGGAGAATTGTATTCTGTTGTTTTTCCTTTATAGACGATATGACCTTGATTACTCTTATGGATGCCAGTCAGTATTTTCATAAGTGTCGATTTACCGGCTCCGTTTTCGCCCATAAGCGCATGAATTTCCCCAGGAGACAGATCAAAATCTACCCCTTTTAATACCTCAACATGAAAAAAAGACTTATGGATATTTCTCATTTCAAGAAGCGGGGTCTTTACCATTAGAAAATCACCCCTGAATGCAGGATAATATTCGCATATGGTGTTGCTTCACCCGTACGAATTATTGCTTTAGCTTTACATGTTTGATTCTTAAAAACTTCATGCGACACATACTCGATTTCCTTGAACTTACCTTGAAGCGTTCTTTCCAAATCTCCATTATGCTCAATTATTTCAGATGCAAGGGTCACTCTTTCAATCTCCATCTCATCCATAAGCACTGATAATACTTCTTGAAATGAAGGTGTACCCAGTTTCACGGCAAGGTCTATTTTTTTCACTCCATCAGGAATGGGAAGTCCACAATCAGAGATAACAATAAAATCCGTATGTCCCATGTCACTCAATACCTTTGAGATTTCACTATTTAATATCCCATACTTCTTCATAGAATGTCACCGCCGCTATCTCTATGTGTCTTTCCAAATTCATTAACTTCCTTACGATATGGCATACCAGATTGGGCACCCAGCTTCGTAACAGAGAGAGATGCTGCCCTTGCAGCAAAATAACAGGCTTCCTTCAGGGATTTGCCTTCTGATAGTCCAACTACAAGCGCACCACTGAATGTATCTCCTGCCCCTGTTGTATCAATAGCATCCACTGGCATGGCCGGAATAACAACTTCCTCATCATTCTCAAATATTACAATCCCTTCTGAACCCTTTGTTATGATGATTTTCTTTTTCAGCTGCGCAAGATTATCATGATCATTCTTATAAAGATTAAAAATCTGATTCGCTTCAAATTCATTGGGAGTTAAATAAGTTGCCATTTCAATCCAACTTTTTGGAATTTCATGATAAGGTGCAGGATTCAGAATTGTCTTAACACCGCCCTTATGAGCAATCTCCAATGCCTTTTCTACACCCTGTAATGGGATTTCCATCTGAAGAAGGAGCCAGTCACTCTTCAGAATATCCTCTGAATGACTTTCCACTACCTCTGGTCCGACACACTTATTTGCACCAGGGACAACAATGATTTTGTTATCCCCCTTATACACAGTGATACTGGCAATCCCCGTTTTTTCACCTGTAACCGGTTTCACATATTTCGTGTTTACTCCCTGTTCCTTTAGATGCACCAAGTATTGTTGACCAAAAACGTCATCGCCTATACGGCCAATTAATTGTACTTCTGCACCAAGCCTGGCAGCAGCCACAGCCTGATTAGCTCCTTTTCCTCCTGGAATTGTTGAGAAATGGTTTCCCATTACAGTTTCACCCAATAATGGGTCCTTGCTTGTCACTGTAACCAGGTCCATATTAATACTTCCTAAAACTGTAATCATATTTTGATACCTCCTTCTGTCTGTATGCCATTTATGCCTTTGTAGTCTCTCTTATCGTCAATTCTGTTTTGAAAACCACATGCATATCTTCAAGCTCTTTGCCGTCAATTAAATGTAAAAGCATATTTGCAGCCCGTTTACCCATTTGATAGATTGGCTGAACCATAGTTGTAATTTCCGGAGAAACTGTTTCTGTCCATTCAATCCCATCAAAGCCCACTATAGCAAGGTCTTCTGGTACTTTTAAATTTAAACGGTTTGCAGCCTTTAATGCGCCAACAGCCATAACATCATTACCAGCGAATACTCCATCAATTCCAGGATTAGTTTTGAATAAATTAATCATTGCTTTCTCTGATTCTTTAAACTGGTATCCTCCACTACAGATAATTGCCGGCAAATTACACTCTCTCATTTCATCTTCATAAGCTTTTAGGCGCAGGACTGAGTTCACTATATTATCAGGTCCTTTAATGTGAGCAATGCTTTTACATCCAATTTTAATCATGTAACTGACTGCTTTACGGGCTTCTTTATAATTATCGATTGTCACTGAAGGAATATTTTTATGAAAGAAACGGTCCAAGGCAACGATTGGCAAATCTAAATTCTCTAAATGGTGGAGTTGAAGAGTATTTGAAACTATTATTACCCCGTCGATATGATTCTCCTGCATTTTTTGAATGTACATTAATTCTTTTTTTATATCTTCGTCACTATTACAGAGAAAGGTGGTATATTCAGCCTTATTGGTTACATCCTCAACAGCCCTGACTAGCTGTGGAAAATAAGGGTTCGTTATATCAGGTACAATAAAACCTATCATTTTTGACTTTTTCTTAAACAGGCTTCTAGCTACATTATTCGGACGATATTTTAAACGCCGGATAGCTTCTTCTACTTTTCCCCTTGTATCCTCGCCGACATAACCTTGGTTATTCAATACCCTTGAAACTGTAGCAACAGAAACTTCTGCTTCCTTTGCTACATCCTTAATAGTCACCATTTGAATTTTCTCCTGTCCATCCAACAATATGTAACCGGTTACATACAGCTGTAAAAAAAAACTAACTTTCTAAGTAGTTACATAAAACATAATATTCCAATTTTAATTTGTCAAGTGTCTATTTAATTTCATATGGTGATAGGCCGTTTTACTAGTACTTCCAAAATTGACATTTTACACATAATTAGAGCGTGAATGCGAAACACGCCCAGCCATCCGAAGGGATTGGTTTTTGAGAAATTCTTATTCTTTAGTTCTTCCGGTATGCATTATTAATTCCTTTCCATTGCTGTACAGTTTACTCTCATAAGGAAAGATCCACTCTGTCACTTGAATTCAAGTCCATGAAAACTACGGCGCCATAGCCCCTAAAATATCAAGATACATCTAAACGCAGAATCAGTAGTCACAGTTTTTTTATGTATAGCATTTAGAGTCACCATCACGCTGTTAAAAGTAAATACAGATCGGATAGTTCCTTAAATTCCAGCATTCCCAGAATCATTTTGTCAAAGGAGAAGAAGCTGTGACAGGTTTTGTGAACAATTAGGTAGAAGCACGGAGCGTAAACGTTAGCTGTTTGGCTGTTTAGACAATAAAAAACCAATTAGAACAGGAAAATAGATTAAGACTGCTAGACTTTTACGAATGAACTAACGCATTGTTAACGCATTACACATAAATTTCTGGTCCCCAGCCCAAGTGATGCACTAGGGAGGTAAAAAAAACTTTTACAAATTACCAAACCATTTTTTATGTTGGCTTCGTTCCTATGGTTAGGAAATAAAATTGATAAATTTTAATTTTTATACGGATCATCAATTTTGAAGTTTTTTTAGTAACGGCGATCTTGCTAACACTTGACTCCAGGGACAGACACCATGTACATCGTCAGCCGAAGCATTTCACTAGGAAGGCTGGCAGGAATATTATCCGCTCTTGGGATTTCCGCTGGAGTCATTGTCCACACCCTTCTGGCTGCTTTTGGATTATCTATCATCTTAATGCAATCAGTTTTTTTATTTAGCTTAATTAAAATTGCCGGAGCAATTTATCTCGCCTTCCTGGGCTGGAAAATGCTAATGGGGAAAAGCAATGAAAAAGGGAAAAAACACTTGCCAAAGCAAAGTAATAAAAAAATCTTCCTTCAAGGCACGCTGACAAACATTACGAACCCTAAGGTGGCCCTGTTCTTCCTGGCATTCCTTCCTCAATTCATCCAAACTGGCGGAGGGTCTGCAAGCCCTATACCTTTTATGATTTTAGGAATGACCTTTGCTTTAACAGGCGGGAGCCGGTGTTTAATAACAGCTTATTTCGCCTCGATGGCGACAAACAGGCTTAGAGGAAATCCTAAAGCCGCAGCAATACTAAATAAGGTGACAGGAATAGTCTTTATAGGTATGGGCATTAAACTGCTGAATACAAAAGCTGCATCTTAACATATACAAACAAAAGCAGTGGAGAATTTTTAATCCACTGCTTTTATCTTTAATTAGAACCCTTTATTCCTCTAATCGCTTGGGATAATTGCTGCCATTATTATGTAACAGTACCTTTAACCCACTCCCGATATCGGAAGCCAGGATATAATTTCTATCTACAAAAACTCCCCAGATATCAGAATTTTCCGGTATGTACTTGCCTGTCTGGACCGGATTCGAAGGGTCTGTGATGTCAACCGTGCGGACTCCGCCTGCATAATGCGATAAGTAAAGCGTATTGCCCCTTACCTTTGGATCATGTACAGTTCTTGCAAAGGTTACAGGTGCTCCCGCTTCTGCCTCGGTTAACTCTGTTCTGAACTCACTAAGCAATTTTGGATTAGTTTTTTCTTTTATATCAAATATACGGGTGTAGCCGTATGCGGCTTCATAGCCAGGTTTGATCGGCGAATACACTTCCCTCGTCTCAATCAGAATTGTCCCACCCTTTGCTAGTGTGGCTGAGTGGGCAGATCCTTGCTGGTTAGATGCAAAGTCTGTCCTGCCAAGATATTTGGGCTGTTCAGGAGTACTGATATCAAAAATAAGAGTCCCCAAATCCCACATGGAAACATAGGCGTATTTTCCTGTCTCATCAACCATCGTGCTGTGGTTAAACACAGGGCGTACCTTCCCATCAGGGGAATTCCAGTTATACCCGTTGAAATTCGCTGGAACCTCAGGCAGGCTTCGTGGATCAAACTCCCAAATTGTTTTAGGCGCAGTTGGGTTACTTACGTCCACGATTTGAAAATCCTTCTGTTCGCCATGGCTGTAGTAATCAGCATAAGGGTTTGCGGCAAGGACGATTGCCCTGTTACCCTGTACAGTCAAATAAAGCTCATGAGTACCATTTGTTTTCTTGGTTACTTCCCAAAACCCCAGTTTCTTTGGTTCATAAGGATTCGTCACATCATATAAAAGGAAGCCTCCCCTGGAATCCCGGTTGTTCCTGCTTATCTGCTGGACACTAACAACCGCCAAATCACCCGTAAAGTCCGGAGTACTGACCGACTTTACAATCACCTTTTCCTGCCATGTACCTGGGATGTCACTGTTTGCAAATACAGCCACTTCTTTCGGACTGGAAGGGTCCTTCAAGTCAAAAACCCGTACTCCTCCCTTACCGCCATTCTTGGTATGGGTTCCTACATATGCGAATCCTTTATGACTGTATACATCTCCAAAGCTGTTTTGTTTGCCGTCCGGTCTAACAACCTTCATCTCCGGTGCAGCCGCTTCATACAAGAATTTCAAATTCTTGCTGCCTTCTAATACAGGCACCGCAACACCTTCATAATTGGCCCTTTCCCCTTTTTCGATATTAATGTCGCCTAATTCATCATGGGCGAGTACATTAAAAGGAAGAGCAGAGACAGACAGTGTGCCGGCTAGAGCAAGACTAAGAATCATACTTTTTTTCTTATTCTTCAAAAAAAAACCCCCTAACATAAAAAATAGTAATTTGTCAGATTCCAAGCTAACTATAGCAAGAGATTAAATTTCGAACAATAACTTTTCAGAAAATTCGTACTATAATACTTCATACTTTTTGTATTTTTAGGTCTTTGTTTCCACTTTTTGTAAAACCATGGATAGCCCGGTTGTCCTAATTTCTTTGTTGTATTTTTTTAATGTGCTTTATTTTTTTTAATTAGAAATTGTAAATTTTGTTTAGCTTTTTGCTCTTACTACTTGTTTTGTGTTTTAATATTATTTATTCTAGCGAGGTTTTTGGCTAAATACATAATACAGTAATTATCGTTAGGAACATCCTTTTTACGAGAAATTCAGGAAGGGACGATGTGGGAGGTACCCGCCCTTCTCGGGAACGAATCAAAATAGAAGACGGAAAAAAAGTGGACCCGCCTGGACAATCGGGTAAAGCGGTGTTTTAAATTGATGAGGGCAGTTATTCAAAGTTTTCCAACACCTTTCCTTGTAAAAGTGGCTGGTTTAAAGATATTCTGTCGAGGTTTTCTATAAGATAAACTGAAAGGTTCGTATATTCATTTTTTTGAAATTTGGCATCGAATAAAAATAGAGCCATGATCGCTCAAGGCTCCTTATCAAAAACTTATTAATTTTTCCATTCAGGGATATTCGAATAAAACCATTCATTCATATGTTTCTCAGTCATAATATTGCTACTTTTAATTACTTTTTGGATGGCTTTTTTTGCGGACTTCCAGCCGGCAAGAAATATAACGTTCGTTACATAAACTTAATGTTAATAGGAGTAAAATATGTGAAAAGTATAGATATAACTATACTCGTAGAGAGGAGTGCGATTATTGATGCAAATGAATATGAATGACCCAAATTTCAGAAATTATTTGATTTCCTCTGCCTCACAGGAAGAATTAGTAAAGAAGCTAACAAACGGGAACATCCGGGGACTGGATCGATTAGCCCTGAGAACTATATCGCAAAGAAGGCAGCTGCCAAACGAAGTTGTAAATGTGCTTCTCGCCTATTTTTTCGGTACGTTTGCAAATACTGTCTACGACCGAAAATTGTTAGGAAAAATCTATGATTTTTGGGCGAATCAGGGTGTGCACACATTCGCTCATGCTCTAACCATGGCAAAACTGGATATTACTGATGTTTTGCAAGGGAACAATGAATCAATATGACAATGCTGGCTCTTACTTCCAAAATGAGGATTCACTACTGATCACCTAAATTCAGGCAAACCATATGGACAAGATCGTGCAATTACAGCATTTCTTCAATATATCCTTGTTTCATTCATTTATTGGAGCATGTCAATATGACCATTATTCATTTTACTATCTTGGAAGCAGCCGGAGGTATGAAACCAGTGTGGTTCCTTCATTGAGCTTTTTTAAGTCCCCTGTTTTTTTGTATCCCATTTTCTCATACAAATAACAATTTCGCTCTTCCTCCAAAATTGTATCCAATTCCCAACTTGTGGCGGTAGGATACATATCATCCAGTAAACCAAGTGTTTGCTGCGCTATTCCTCTTCCCTGATATTCAGGTAAAATGAACATTGGACTGATCCTGAACCGGGTGGTACCTTCCTTCTGCAATATCCTTATGGCACCCACTAGGACATGATCCAACATAATTTTAAAATAGCTGCCATGCATATTGTTAATTCGTTCAATAATCCTGGAAAGTTCCTCATTCGCCGGGTTGGTATCAAAGTCCTTATATTTTTCGAGCATTGGCATAAATGCCTTTATTTGCATTTCATAAATATCGTTTGCATCATCAAGCGCAGCTTTTAGTAAAACCAAGTCCAAATTCATCACTTCCAATCATGTGAATAACTACTATTTGGAATATAATTCCTTAATTGTATTTGGTTATAAATATTACATGGTTAACTTTGAAAAATAAATAAAAAAACTCGCCATGAGAGCGAGCAGTACGTATCAATTGCTATTCTATTTTTGATGGAGTATTTTTCTTCGATACCATGCCTTCATTTCAACCGGTTTTTCGAAAACAATGCCCATTGCTATCAATAATAAAACACCGGTTATAATAAAGACAATTTGTGCCGGGAAGATTCCCCCGAGAACTCCTCCAATAATAGGGCCAATCATCCCTCCTAATTGATTGGCAGTTTGGTTAAGACTAAATGCCCTGCCCCTAAAGTCATCCGGGGTTGATTTAACAACAAGCCCATTGATTGCTGGGAATACAGCACAGAAAAAGATTCCGTAAATAAAACGGCTGATGGAAAAGCCCCAGATGCTGCTGAAGATGATTTGGGCAAACATACCAAGCCCTCCACCAAGGAGCCCGATCGTGAGTACTTTGTGGAAGCCCACTCTATCGGCCCACTTTCCCCAAAAAGGTGCAAACAATGTACTTGCGATACCAGGAAGGGAAAACATCACCCCAGCCAGAAGCGAGGCTTTATCGGAAGATCCGCCAAGGTCAACAATATATAAAGGAAGAATCGGTTCAAGGGTCATGACCGAACAAGATGTTACAACTGTTAAAATGAGCACCGACAAGAGCGGCTTATTCGAAATGGCTGTCTTAAGGTCTCTTTTAACCGAACCCTTCTCTTTGCTCGGCTTGAAATTCTCCTCTTTTACAAGCAACAGGATTAAAAGAGTTGAAACAAAGACAATGATGCCAGCCAATGCAAAGGCTAATCTATTGCCTGCAAATTCAGCGATCCCGCCTCCCAATAAAGGTCCAATAATGCCTCCTGAAGCAGAAGCTGTAGAAATCATGGAAAGTGCATAACCTACCTTATCGCTCGGTGTATTGGTACCGACCAATGCAATCGCGCCTGGTATAAAACCTGTCAACAAACCCTGCATGATCCGCAACACTAATAATTCATACGGATTTGTAACAAATGCGGTTAAAGTATAGATTACAAACAAAACAAACCCAGCACGAATGATCATAGGTTTTCGTCCATATTTATCAGCCAGCATTCCCCAGAATGGCGAGGAAATGGCTCCTGCAAAGAACGCAGAGCTAAACAACAATCCTGACCAAATTTCCGTATGTTCATGCACACCAATTTGCAGCAGAAAAATCGGCAGGAAAGGAATAACCATATAAAAGCTTGCCGCCACAAAAAAGACTCCGATCCACAATACCCATAAATTCCGTTTCCAGGTCAACAATTTTCTCGCACTCCCGATTGAACCATTGGAAATATCGTTCTGTTTGCCAATGGATGATTTTGTATGTGAATCATATCATAAATAAATAATATTTTCACTCACGAAATATTCGGAAACAGAAATATTTTTAAGAATGATAGAATCTTAATTCATTTATTTTCATCCTTATTTTCTGGTTTTTATTAAGGTTAATTCATGTGCTGCTGTGAATTTTGATTACTATAAAACCATGATTGTTTTGGGTGATCAACCCTTGGGAAAATCGCAAGAGCGTCATAATATAACCTGTAAAACAAGCCCCTCCATTTATGATGGAGGGGCTTTCTATATGTCTGATTGAATTAATATCAAAAGGAAGAAGGCATTGTTTGCAATCCTGTACATTCCAAGCGTTTATGAATATGCCATGTGACCATGTAAACATTAGTAAAAATGAGATAAGTGAATATTCAATGGGAATTGTCCTCATTATTATGTAGATTAAGTGAAATAAAAAAAGCCAGGACTATTACTGGCTCTTTTTGTTGATGGCACCCATGCCCTCCAAAATGATTTTTGCATCAGAGTTTAAATAGTGTATAACATCTTCCCTCAGAAATAATTGAGCGTTGTCTTTGATAAATAGTTTTATGCCCCTGAGGTCAAACTTGCTGGCATAGGAGTTAATAGCATTAATGCTTGCCAGTTCTTGCCTGGTCAGCGGCTTTTCTGTTCGGTTCGACAAAAAATCAAGCAGTTCTCTTGCATTTTTGTTTAAGAGACGTTTGTTTTCATTTAGTATAGATAAATTATCCTCCATATACTTTCTTGCAGTGACCAAGTCCAATTCTTCAATACTTTCATTAATGCGACCTATAATGTCATTGAGCAGCATGCAGTGTACTCTCCTTCAATTCTCCTGGTAACAAACAAATTTTAGCTCTAATTAGTATGTTAAAATCTTTTTAGCAGGTATTCAGTAGTTTTAAGAACATAATTTTTATATCGGCAGCCAGGTGTTTTATTAAACAGGTCTTTTTACTTAAAAAAATCCCAATAATTTACACTTGATCCCAATTCTCAGTGTGCTGGTTCATACTGCTTTTTGCGGCTAGAATCAGCCAGCAGCCAAACAAAAAAGCGTCTAAAAAGACGCTTCAAACTAGAATGAAAACAATGACTTGCTTTTGTAATATTTTTATTTCGCCAAAGCGCTGCCAATTTCCCTAACTTTACAAATGTCATAGATGCTTTTCCAAGGCTTCAGCCTTTCGAATTCGGCACTGGCTGCAAGGACATCGACTTCGGCATATCTTCTGCCGATAATTTGCATGCCTACGGGAAGCTTATCCTTAGAAAGGCCAGCAGGAATGGAAGCAGATGGATGACCGGTAAAGTTTGTAAAATATGTTAAACACCAGCCGATCAACGGATCTACTTCAACACCATTTATTTGTGACGGTCCAAGTGTATTACCGTCATTTGCGTTATCTACAGGCATTGATGCCAATGTCGGCGTGATGATCAAATCATATTTATTCAGGACGTTTTGGATGGCATCGTAAATTTCTGTCCTCATATGCTGGTCTCGGTTCATATCAAGCACCGTCATTTTGTAGCCTTTTTCAAGCCAATCGATATATTGTGGAGGAAGATCGTCACGATGATCCTTCATTATATCCAGTCCCTGGGCTTTGAAATTCTCGAGCGTATCGATGTTTGTAGGCAGAATCAGCCTGCTCCAAATATCACTTAATTCCCGCTGATCCCTTGTGATGCCGAATTTGACTTCCTCAACATGCGCTCCGGCCTCTTCAAACACCTTCACAGCTTTTCTAACCACAGCAGCCACTTCCTTGTCTACAGGGAAGACGTCGAAATCTGGACTGTACGCTATTTTCATGCCTTTGACAGACTTGTTTAGGGCAGCCATATAATTTACCTTTTCATCCAGACTGAATGGGTCTCTTGAATCATATCCAGCTAACGCCGATAAACCGATGGCAGCATCCTCCACATTCCTTGTAAGGGTACCTTCAAATAGGAACGGATTGATCCCGCCAAAAGCATTCGGCCTGGCCACAAATGGAACTCTGCCAAAGGAAGCCTTATACCCATATAATCCACACCAGGCAGCAGGTATACGAATCGAGCCTCCGCCATCTGTACCTTCGGCAATTGGAAGCAAACCATCAGCCACGGCTGCTGCACTTCCTCCTGAGGATCCGCCTGTATTTTTTGCGAGATTGAAAGGATTCCTGCTTGGCCCGAATAAATAATTATCGCAGGTGCCCCGGAATCCCATCACAGGACTGTTTGTCTTTCCTACCAAAATCGCTCCGGTTTGTTCCATCCGTTCTGCGTATACACAATAAAACTCGGCGATATAATCCCTAAGTGCACGAATGCCCCCAAAAGTGGACGGCCAGCCAGGCTTAAAGTCGAACAAATCCTTCAATGCTGTTGGTATACCATGCATGATGCCGACTTCTTCCCCCGACATTAGCTGCTGCTCCGCTTTTCTTGCTGCTTCCCTGGCCCCTTTGAAGTCCAAATGTACAAAAGCATTTAAGCTTTCGTTTCTTTCTTCGATTCGAGCAATGACTCCCTCTAGCACATCAACGGGCGACAATTCCTTTTTAGACATATTACTTTTCAGGTCGGCTACAGACATATAGGCCATTTCGGACGATAAAGACATGCGTCTTCCTCCTTATACTAAAATGTATACGCTTACACATCAATTTACATATTCTATATAAACGTGAGGAAGCCCTTTTTCTGAGTTATAATATTTTATTGACTTTTGTGTTTTCATAATATTTATTCTAGCGAGCTTTTTAATCGAATATATTATTGACAAAGTTGTACCCTGGGTATATATATTTGTAAAACGTTTTTTGTTTCATGACTTACAGTTATTTTATTTATTCTAGCGAGCTTTTTTTTAAAATAAAACATTTAAAATACCGGGTTAAAAGTTGGTCTTTTATAATATCGGTCAAAACTACTCTGTACCAATTTTCCGTTTTAAAGTATGATAGAACCATATTTAAAATCCAGTTTTTTACTTTCGGCACTCAAAAAGCAGTGATATCCAAGAATAATTGCCATTTGATAACTTTTGTTGTTGCTTTATAAATACTTATAATTCAGCAGCATCGAAAAATCTGCCCAAAACTATATAACTGCTCCTTCCCGATTTAATATTTAAATGGTAATATATTAATATTTGAAATAATGATTGTTAAATCAGATGGTTATATGCCGATATTTTTACTAAATCTTAGACACCAGGTGGTATGTAATAATGGATAGACGTACTGAAAAGAGAGTAAATTTTAAACAGCCCAAACCTGTTAAAGCTAAAATTCACCAATTAGGAAATCGATCTCTGCCTAGTGGTACTGCCGAAGTGAAAATTGAAAATATCAGTTTAAACGGCCTTCGGTTTTCATCTGATTTAGACTTCCCTATAACGAAAGAAATGGATTTAACATTTGAAATCGAATTGCTTGGCGAACACAGTTCGATAGCAGGAAGTATTTTATGGAAAGAAAAAATTGAATCCGGATATATGTACGGCGTGGAAATTAACATCACTAACCCAGCATACATAAAATCAATCGCATATATAACAAGCCAGATTTTAGGTTAGCACTGCTTCTCACATTTTTCGCTTGAAATTTCTCAGTACTAAAGAGCCAGCTAAAAGAAACAAGCTGACTCAAACTCGTTTACTCTTGCTCGCCAATCTACATAAGTTGCTTTCGTGATACATGTCTTTATATTGTACGGGGTGCTAAATATATGCTGCTTTAGTAATA
Organism: Peribacillus sedimenti; assembly: GCF_046237635.1. Classification (NCBI taxonomy): domain Bacteria; kingdom Bacillati; phylum Bacillota; class Bacilli; order Caryophanales; family Bacillaceae; genus Peribacillus; species Peribacillus sedimenti. The sequence continues at coordinate 2,817,387 of NZ_CP143547.1, forward strand.
GAGAAACGATCCCCTTGTTAAAGCACAGTGTAAACTTAACGAAAAATTGGATCATTCTGTTCATTTGTTATTTAGCTTCGGGTGACATGTAAATCTTCTCCAACGCATCGCATAATTTCCCCTGATCTAACAAACTTCCTGTAAGCACCATAGGTTTGATGCTCCTTTCCACTATTAATCTTTCTTTTATTCTTCAGATAAAACCTTAACATCAAATCTGGCCTTGATTGAGATTTGAAGCCTTCATTTTGTTCATCAGTTCGCTTTCTTAGGGCCAGGATTATTTTATATTTCTATTGAGATAAGGCTTATTTCCTTTCATTTATCAAGTCATTTCTTTTCCTGATAAAAAGGGTCCTTCATCATTCTTATGAAGGACCTTGCTTGTGTTCTCTCTTCAGATTTTTTCATCCTTAGCAAAGACGTTTTCTTGTATTACACACGATATATAATCTTCATCAGACTTAGAAGCACCGTTTCTATCTTCTCTCACTGGCTGCTTTCATCTTCATCTTCCCTACTCTCGACCATTCTTTAGTTCTTTCGTCAGATTATGAACTTCATCCCTTTATGAATGCTCCTTCTTGTATCCTCACTTCAGAAATTTTCCCTTTTCCTTCAGCCCTTTTATAAATGGCCTTTACTTCACCGCTTTGGCACTTGATGATCTAACTGGAGTACTTGACATCCGGTGCTCTAGCTCGATTTAGCCGTTACAGTAAACTTTGTTGGACAAATATTTTCAAGGCCTGTTTCAAGAATGCAATGGCCTAACTCTTATTCAGCAGCAGTGCCGCTTCTTTTAATATTGCCTGTTAATAGGTCTTCCAATGTTGTATGGTCCAAAAGTTCGGCAACTGTATCCCTTATTACCGACCATAATGGCTTTAATAAACACCCCTGGTCTTCGAGTGGGCAATATTCGTATGAAGTGACACTGACACAGCTCATGGGTGCCAGGGGGCCTTCCAAATCGCGTACCACATCGCCTATTATAATTTCTCCAGGGGTGGATTTAAGCATGTATCCCCCATTTACCCCGCGTTTGCTTACTACGTAACCATGACTTTTAAGCTGAAGAAGAATTTGTTCAAGATAGAGAGGCGGCACCAATGTTTCTGCTGCTATGTCCTTGATTTGGATCACCCTATTGTGCTTGGCTATGACAATCAGGGACCTTAAGGCATATTCTCCTTTACTTGATATTTTCATATAAAGCCTCCTTGTTTGCCCTCTTATTACACTTTATTATTCTTTTCAAAATTTATACTTGGGCGTCCGCCCACACAGAATGGGGAATATGTCATACGTTATTTCTGTAAAGCTGACTATGATTATCATCTTTATCAAAAAGCATGTTTTAAAGGAGAGAATAAAATGGATTTTTTGGTGAAATTGGATAGTACCCTTGGCGGTCTTCCGGATTATGGCAAGAGACAGATCCAAAATGCCATCCGGAAACTAAACCCCTCAGTTGAAGAGATTAAACCTTTTATAACAGAGCCAGACGGCCTTGAATATGGCAGGAATGTAATATATAAAACAGACGGCGTCGAAGTAATTATTGTTCATTTGCCTCCTCTCGCCAAGACCCTTGTGCATGACCATGGCTTTTCAAATGGCTCCGTATACGTCCTGGAGGGCAGATTGCTGAACATGATCTATCATCGTAACGGCAAACAAACCCTCTATCAAAAAAATGAAGAGTTTACTGTTGGTGAAGGATTTTCCGTTGAAGGAGATACCGTCCATCTGATGTATAATCCTGATTTAACCCGGTGTATTACCTTCCATGTCTATGCTCCTCCACTTGGAATGAAAAAAAATGACAACTCAAACGCAAAAAAAACAACGCTCGCAAATTAATCTACAAAGATAAGATCCCTGTTAGGTAAAACAAAAGATTTTACTATTTACAAAGGAGCTATTTTTTAAATAGGCAGGCATCCGTCATGAATCTGGTCATATAGTATGTGTAAAGGCGACTAAGTTTATAAAATTTCTATGCTTTAATAAACAGTCGCCAATCTTACAGGAAAGTTGGGGAGCTTATGATAAGCATCAAAAAACCAATATTTGCCCTTTTTACAAGCATGTTCGCACTTTTTCTCGCCCTTTCAGGCTGCAGCAGCAATGAAAGCGTGAAACACTCCGACAATAAAGAAAATGCATCAAAACCTGTTGAGTTATTGAATGTTTCATACGACCCTACAAGAGAGCTTTATCAGGAGTTCAATAAAGAATTCATTGAATACTGGAAGTCAAAAACCGGCCAGCAGGTCACCATCCAGCAGTCCCATGGAGGCTCGGGCAAACAGGCACGTGCTGTGATCGATGGCCTTGAGGCTGATGTTGTGACTCTGGCTCTTGCGTACGATATTGATGAAATCCATAAGCAGAGAAACCTACTCGATAAGAATTGGCAGAAAAGCTTCAAACAAAACTCAACTCCCTATACCTCTACCATCGTTTTTCTTGTAAGGAAGGGAAATCCGAAGAACATTAAAGATTGGGATGATCTGACCAGGAAGGACGTTTCCGTCATTACACCGAACCCAAAAACCTCCGGTGGTGCCAGATGGAATTACCTGGCGGGCTGGGCTTATGCTGATAAAAAATACAACGGAGATGAAGACCGAATCAAGAATTTCATGAAAAAGCTGTATCAAAATGTGGAAGTGCTGGATTCTGGGGCAAGGGATTCTACTAACACCTTTGTACAAAGAAAAATTGGCGATGTCCTTATTGCTTGGGAAAACGAGGCTTATTTGGCCATCAATGAACTGGGAAAGGATCAATTTACCATCGTAAACCCATCCATCAGCATACTTGCTGAACCTCCTGTCGCGGTTGTCGATAAAAATGCTGAGAAAAAAGGGACTACCAAGGTAGCGAAAGCATATCTGGAATACCTCTATTCTGATAAAGGCCAGGAAATTGCAGCGAAAAACTATTACCGTCCGAGAAACCAGGAAGTACTGAAAAGATATGCTGATAAATTCCCTGAATTGGAAATGGTTACTGTTAACGATTTTGGAGGCTGGCAAAAAGCCCAGCAAACCCATTTCGTAGATGGCGGTACCTTTGATGAAATCTATCAGCCGAAATAAGATCAGCCATTGATTCGACCCAAACATAGATAAAAAATGAGAGACAGATCCCCTTATAGGAAGGTGTGTAAGATTCGGCTCTCCGCTTTCCTATTACATTCAATTAGCCGTGCTTTACTAAATTCTAATCACCATTCCAGTATGCAAAGGACTGGATGGTGATTTTTAATAAGACCGAGGTGGACCAATGAAACATGTAAAAAAAGGGAGACTTAAAAGCTACAGTGTATTGCCGGGCTTTGGCCTTTCACTAGGCTTTGCGATGCTTTATATCAGCGTATTGATCATCCTCCCTTTATCCATGATATTTTTAAAAAGTGCGCAGGCGGGTTGGAGGGAGTTTTGGGAAACCATTACCGACCCAAGGGTGGTTGCATCGTATAAGCTAAGCTTTGGCGCCTCTCTTGCAGCTGGATTGATCAATATGGTTTTTGGGACATTGCTGGCATGGGTGCTTGTCCGATACAGTTTTCCAGGGAAAAAAATTGTTGATGGCCTCGTTGACTTGCCGTTTGCACTCCCGACAGCCGTTGCAGGAATTGCCCTGACCACTTTGTACGCTCCCAATGGCTGGATTGGCAGCCTTATTGGATTTAAAGTGGCCTTCACCCCTCTGGGAATAATAGTCGCTTTAACCTTTATCGGCCTCCCATTCGTGGTCAGGATGGTACAGCCCATCCTTCAAAATGTGGAGAAGGAAATGGAAGAAGCCTCCTCAAGCTTAGGAGCAAATCGCCTTCAGACCTTTATCAGGGTGATTTTTCCCGAAATACTCCCCGCTGTTATTGGCGGTTTTGCGCTCGCCTTTGCAAGGTCGTTGGGAGAATACGGCTCTGTTGTTTTTATTGCGGGCAATATGCCGATGAAGACAGAAATCACCCCCTTGCTAATCATGACAAAGCTTGAGCAATATGATTACACGGGTGCTACAGCCCTAGCGATAGTCATGCTCGTGACATCTTTTATTCTTATGTTTATGATCAATCTTTTACAGTGGCTCACCAATCGGCGATTAACGGCGAAATAAGGAGGTTTTAAACTTGGCCGGAAATGTAAGCAAGCATATTTATCAATCGCCCCAGTCTGGGAGGGGAGCAACAGAGCCAGCTTGGATCCGTTACACGTTGACTGTGATTGCGCTTCTGTTCCTTGGCGTCTTTCTTGTGCTGCCGCTTGTCACCATCTTTGCCCAGGCTTTTGATAAGGGAGCAGAAGTATACTTTCAGGCAATTTCTGACCCGGAAGCGCTCTCTGCAATACGTCTGACATTATTAGTCACAGCCGTTGCCGTACCGCTAAATGCAATTTTTGGCCTGGCAGCTGCATGGGCGATTTCAAAATTTGAATTCAAGGGGAAAAATTTATTGATTACCATTATCGACCTCCCCTTTTCCGTTTCTCCCGTTATCGCCGGCTTGGTATTTGTTCTCTTATTCAGTTCTCATGGCTTATTTGGAGAATGGCTTTTCGCTCATGATATAAAAATCATTTTTGCTGCTCCCGGAATTATTCTGGCGACGATTTTTGTAACGCTTCCCTTCATCGCAAGAGAGTTGATCCCCCTCATGCAGGCACAGGGCGCTGCGGAGGAGGAAGCATCCGTCTCCCTTGGAGCCAGCGGATGGAAAACTTTTATGTATATAACGCTTCCCAATATCAAATGGGGATTATTATATGGAATGATTCTTTGTACTGCCAGGTCCATAGGAGAATTTGGAGCTGTTTCAGTGGTTTCCGGCCATATTCGCGGGCTTACAAACACGATGCCCCTTCATATAGAAATCCTGTATGGAGAATATCATTTTGCAGCAGCATTCGCTGTTGCGTCCCTCATGTCTATATTCGCGATCATAACACTGATTGTGAAAAGTTTCCTTGAATGGCTGACGGTAAGACAGATGCAATCGGAACACCAAGCTAAGGAGTTGGCTTAAGTGAGCATTAAGATTGAAAATATTTCAAAATTCTACGGCGATTTCACAGCCCTGGAAGATATAAACCTGGATATTCAGACTGGCGAGCTTGTTGCCCTTCTAGGGCCATCCGGCTCTGGAAAAACCTCACTTCTCCGTATTATTGCCGGTTTGGAGAGAGCTGACACCGGCTCAATCCTGTTTGATAATAACGAAATTACCGATATAGATACAAAGGATCGAAAAGTAGGTTTCGTGTTTCAGCATTATGCCCTTTTTCGGCATATGACTGTATTCGATAATATTGCTTTCGGACTTAGAGTGCGTCCCCGAAAGAACCGCCCTTCAAAAAAAGAAATAGAACAGAAAGTCAGCCAATTGCTGGAACTCGTCAAGCTTGAATCTTTTGCAAAACGTTATCCAAGCCAATTATCAGGAGGACAAAGGCAAAGGGTGGCACTTGCCCGGGCTCTTGCTGTCGAGCCAAAAGTCCTCTTGTTGGATGAACCTTTTGGCGCGCTCGATGCAAAGGTGCGAAAGGAATTGAGACGCTGGCTGAGAAGGCTTCATAACGAGTTTCAGATTACCAGCATATTTGTAACCCATGACCAGGAGGAGGCGTTGGATGTAGCCGATCGAATAGTGGTCATGAATGAGGGGAAAATCGAGCAGATAGGACGGCCTGAAGATGTGTATGAGCATCCACAAACTCCCTTTGTATATGATTTTATCGGCAGTGTAAATGTTTTTCATGGCAGGCTTCAGGACGGAAAGCTCCAAAACGGATCATTCCAATTGGAAGCATTCCATTCAAAACAAGAAAACAACAAGGAAGCAGTCGGCTATGTCCGGCCGCACGAATTATATATTTTTAAAGCATACGAACAGGATTCTCTCTCAACTACAATCAACCATATCCATCTCACAGGTCCCATTGTCCAATTAGAATTGAGGCGGAAAGATACGGATGAACTCCTTGAAGCGGAGATCACCAAAGAGACATATGAGGCGCTCCGTTTAGAGCCGGGAGCGGTCGTCTATGTGAAGCCTAAAAAGCTAAAGGTGTTCATACCAAATAATCCAAATGATTATACGATATAAATTATATGCCAGCTATGGTGTCTTCTTACAGCACCTGCATCAAATTTTGCATGATGCCAATCCATGCCATATCCAGTTGATCAATCACGTTTCCTCTGTTAAAGCTACGCGTTAATTTGACAAATGATCAACTTGTAACTAAAATTGTTACATGAAGTGGTTTTAGTAATTTGAAAGTGTGTTTCTGCAACCCTTTCTAAGGTTCCATTGCTCCCTAAGTGTCAGGAAGATGATCGTTCCGAAAAAAATCATCCGGCTTTCGGAAACAGAAAGCAAGGAAATCACAAATTATCGTAACTTTTATTATCATTATTTTTGGAGGAAATTCATGAAAATTGGAATCATTGGCGCCGCCGGAAAAGCAGGCAGACTTATCATGCAGGAAGCGCTTAACCGCGGACACGAGGTAACAGCAATTGTAAGAAACGCTGCAAAAGTGGAAGAAAAAAATGTTGTTGTGCTGGAGAAAGACTTATTTTCTCTTGCTGGAGACGATTTAAAAGCATTGGATGTTGTGGTAAACGCTTTTAGTGCCCCATTTGGCCAGGAGCATTTATATGTAGATGCCGGGCAGGCCCTTATACAAGCTCTACAAGACGCACCCAATACAAAGCTGATTGTAGTTGGAGGAGCCGGAAGCTTATTTGTTGATAAAGACAAGACGACAAGGCTCATGGATACACCTGATTTTCCGGATTTTGTTTATCCAACAGCTTCGAATGCTGCCAAAGCCCTCGAGGACCTGAAAAAAACAGATTCCATCACATGGACCTATATCAGTCCAGCAGGTTTTTTTGATGCCAATGGAAATAGAACGGGCTCCTATCAAACAGGCGAGGACCATGTTATTTTGAACAGCAAGGGGCAAAGCTACGTCAGCTATGCCGATTACGCAATCGCCGTGCTGGATGAAATCGAAAATCCAAAACATGATAATCAACGGTTTACCGTTATTTCAGAAGCGGAATAAACAAGATGGGCTGTAGTCACAATGATTACAGCCTTATCCTTATGTTCGGTCGATGTGTTGAACGGTAAAAAGTGCTCTGTTGCCTGCACACTCCCCTCTCATCTCATCCTGCCTTTTTCGTATCGGAGCCTTCTGTCCGAATAAATTTGAAAACTAAAAAGGCAATTATGATTCCTAGCATACCAGCAATAATAAATGTCATATTGATATGTTCTTTCATAAAAATCGACATAAGCGGCGGGCCTGCAGCAACCCCTACGTATCGGGAAGAGCTGTAAAAAGAGGTTACCGTACCTTTTTGCTCCTTCTCGATATTCTCTGTAATCATGGCATCCAGAGTCGGAAGCAGACACCCAATCGCAATTCCCAAAATGCTGGTGACAGCAATAAGCAGCCATAACCTTTCCCTTATAAACCCTTCGAATACAATGGTTACCGACATTGCCACTACACTGGCAACGATGACCTTCTTCATGGTTGGAAGCTTCCCTTTTATGGTTCTCCCTGTAATAAAAGATGAAATACATAAGGTCAATAATGGGATTGCCAGTACAAAACCTTTTTTGACACCATGCAGGTCATGGAGTTTTTCAAGATTGTCCGAAAGGAAAAACAGGACACCAAATAAAATGAGCATTACATAACTGCCAATTATAAGCACAGTGTAAATCCATCGGCCTTCATTTTTGAAGATTTGCTTGGTGTTGTGCAGAGAGTCTTTAAAATTTTTAGGTTTCTCTTTTCCTTTGGGCTGCGGAATTAAGAAAAAAACCATGATGATGCTGATCAAACTAAAAACTGCAATCGAAAAGAAAGGCAGGTACCACAAAAATGCTGCAAAAAAGGAACCCAGGATCGGACTTAAGACCTTTCCAAAAGTATTAGAGGTTTCAATAATTCCAAGGCATGAACTCGTTTTCTCATCATCATCCTGATAAAGGTCACCTATAAGCGGCAATACAATCGGTGAAGCTCCTGCTGCCCCTATTCCCTGCAGAACCCTGCCGATAATAATCATGGCATATGGATCCTCCAACCTCCATGATGCAAAACCTGCAATCAATCCTCCGATTAAGGTGATGATTAAGCTAGGCAGTATGACTTTTTTTCTTCCGATACGGTCCGAGAGGTAACCAGCTATTGGAATTAAAAAAATGGAGGCAATGGAAAAGCTGGTGATCACCATACTGGACTGAAATGAAGTGATTCCCACCTTTTTTTCAAAGATAGGCAGCACAGGAATAAGCATAGAATTTCCCAGAGTCATAACAAGAGGGATGGAAGCCATGCTTGCTACACACCATACGCTGACAGTGTTGTTTTCCTTATTTGCTAGTTGTCCCATTACTTCACCCCATCTTCATGAACTTTTCCTATATATATTGTGTACAATAGATGAACTTGTTATTTTTGATAGCAATGGTTTTGAGCAGATCCGTTCAAGAATCCGATTGCTGGCAGGAGCAAAAACCAAAACTTGCAAAAGCGCTGTCCTTATCGTTATATTGCCAGTTAAGGGTGTCATTTCATACGGACAAATGAAAAAAACATATTTTGAACAAAATAAAAAAACCATACGGATTAGTATGGTTTTGCGCTGACATTATTTTTGGAGCATTTTCTCTAGATGCTTTATGGTAGGCGTCAAATTCGCGAGGAAATAGGCTTCCCTTAAGCGCCTTGATGATTCACTCTTTTGAAGATAACCCGAACCGCCCTGGTGAAGCATATTTGCCTGCACCGCTTCAAGCGTCAAATAGGCAATATTTAAACGAAGTCGCATTAATTCTTCGGTATGCTCTTTGATACTCTCAGCTGCAGCGATCTGGTAGGTCTTTTCTCTAATCGGCTCCAGCTTCTCCTTCAACTGGTCTGGCTGAACCAGCAAGTACTGGTTGCACCCTCCCTGTCTGTTGCATACCTTGTCCATTGCTGAAATCGATGATTCTGTCACGCCAAGGCCAAGCGGAACTTGGTAAATAAGGAACGCCGGGCGTATTTCTTGCACATATTGATCAGCATCCTGTGAAACAATCCATTGCTCAGGTATGAATACTTCGTCAAAGGAGCAGGAATACGTTCCGCTTCCATTTAAACCTAAGTAGTCAACCTTCTCCTTCAGTGTAAGCCCTTTTGCATCACAAGGTACAAGACCCATAATCCTGGTGTGTTCATCCACTGAAGCAATAAAACCAAACCAATGATCTGGTCCCAGGTTCGACACCGAAGGCAGCGTGCCAGAAACAACATAGCCCCCATCGCATTGTTTAGCGGATAGATGGAGTGTCTCCAGGCCGGCATAATACTTCATCGGGTTTGATAAGCCAGTTGCTCCCAGTAATCCTCCATTTTCGAGCAAAGGCAGAATCTCTTTTTTCAAATAGGCGTTGCTGCTTTTCCGGATATATGTGAGAGAAGCCAGGTGACACCAAAGGTTGAATCCCGTAGTCATACAGGCCTTTGAAATCTCTTCTACCAACTTTACTTCACGGGTTAGCACTTCAGCTTCAGTAAGGCCGCTTGAATTGAGAAGCCCTGATTTTCCAAGCTGCAGCATGAAATCCTCAGGATAATAAGCATCAAGGTCGATCTTTTTCACTAAAGGTTTCAGCTCACTTGCAATCAGCTCTTCTACAATTTGATGTTCTTTCATGGGTCTTCCTCCTTTCCGATTGATCATATGCTGATTTTATTTTCTAAATATATTAAGCCGCCAAAATGGTGACGGTATCCGAGTCGTTTTACATTTTACATGTAATTCTCTATATATGGTTCGAATTAAACTTTTTATAGAACTTGAAAGAAGGATGACTCAATATCGGCATCTGACGCTGTTCCATCAACCAATTAGAACCTTAACGCTTTATAGCAAATACACATTAAAGCCTAGCCCAGATGAGTCATCCTCCAAATCTGATGATCTATTATTTTTCTGAAGAAAGCTCTGTAATAGTATCAATGGGTGCCTTCACCGCTTCGCGAGCCTTTTTGACAGCTGACTCATCCGGTGCATCGTAGAAGCATAGGCACTTAGTCATATCTTCACAAACATAAGTCCTTGAGAATGCAACTTCAGGAACTTCCTGATAATGTACAGAATTAGTTTTCTTGCGGTCAAGGTATGCATCCATAGTCAAATTCTCAGGAAGATTCCACTCCACTAGATAATTTACTTTGTCAGCCTGTTTTTTTACATTATCCAATTCCTGGCCAACAAGGCGAACAGGCTTGATTAAAGTTACAGGCACATCAAGTTTTCTTAGTGCTTCATTTACTGTATTACGCTCTTCGCTTTCGAAAATGAAGAACGCTCTTGAGAAATCCTTGGATACTTGGATCTCGATTAGGCTTGCATTATTATTGCCAACCTCTGACTGAATTTCAGCAACCTTCTTTTCAAAGCTTTCACGATCTTTAATTGAACTGTTTAAAATGGATTCCACTAAATAAAGTCCCATTACAATTCCTCCCAGGAAATAATAATTTTAATTCTGTTAATCAAGTATTTTCGCACTTTTCTTTCGAAATAGCTTTCCTAAGTTATTTTATTATACTTAGTTAAAAAAAACAACTTTTAGATTTTATGTTATAATTTACGCAATAAACATAATTTTGGAGGACATAACATGAAAGACAGATATAACCTGCCCTGTAATATTGCCCAGTCTCTTAACATCATTGGAGACCGTTGGACGCTTTTAATCATACATGAGATACTGATTGGGCATACCACATTTAATGAGATTAAGAAGGGATTGGACGGACTCTCTTCCAATCTATTATCAGACCGTTTAAAGCATCTCGAGGAAAACGGGCTGGTTGTTTCAGAATTGTATTCCACCCATCCACCCCGATATCGTTATGAACTGACAGAAAGCGGCAGGGCACTGGAGCATGTTTTCAATTCCTTAATTCTATGGGGACAAAACCATCTGAAAAAATGTTATAAAAAGCTGATTCATCAGCCATGCGGCCACGAGGTTGAAATTTCTTATTACTGTCCATGCTGCGAAAAAAATGTAGATGACCTCGAAGTCTTGGTCTTGCAGGAAGAAATCTAACTAGGCAGCGACAATTTTTATAAAAATTATAGATTTGAAATTTTGCCTCCATACTCAGGGCAAAGCAGAAAAAAGCAAAACTATAAATCTATAACCTTCATGAAATAAAAGACAGAGAAATTAACTCTCTGTCTTTTTTTTAAGGTTTCTTCCATTTCCGCCCCACTGCCTTTGGATCCATCTTTCGAAAAGGCCTACCGCTTTATCAAGAAGCAGCCCCGAAATACCGATAAAGATAATTCCCGCAAGGACCAGGTCCAAACGAATGGAATTTCTTGCATCTACAATCAGGTATCCAAGGCCTGACTGAGCCCCCACCATCTCTCCTGCCACAAGGAAAATCCACGCTGTACCTACAGCAATATGAAGCCCATTTGCAATGTACGGGAAGGATGCAGGGAAAATGATTTTTTTCATAAGATCGGCCGGTTTCATTTCGAAATTCTGCGCAATCTTCAGGTATGTCTTGTCAACCTTCTTTACTGCCGACACAGTGGAAAGTAGTATCGGGAAAAAGGCAGCAATAAAAATGATGACGATGGCCGGGACGTCCCCAATGCCGAACCATAACACGATGAATGGCGACCAGGCGATTGGGGAAACTGGCCTCAGCACCTGAACGATTGGATCAAGGACATTCCAAACCCTCGTTAATCTGCCAAGGACAAGACCCAGCACAATTGCAATAACTGCAGCCAGCAAATAGCCGACCAGGAAACGAAACAGACTGACCCTGAAGTGGGTGAAAATCGTTCCATCTTCAATGAGGCTCAAAATCCCCTCGCATACTTTCAATGGAGGAGGGAATAGTGCTTCATCATACTTGCCGATCATAATCGAAGTTTGCCATACAGCAAGCAATATGACAAATCCAATGATCACATTACTTATTGTCTTAAATCTGCCCATAATCACTTCGCCTTATCAATCAATGTATTGTCGATAAAATCCTTATAAGAAGGAGGATTATCAAGCAATTTCATTTCTTTTAGATTAGTGGTCAATTCATCGTAAGATGCCTCATCGATCCTTAACTCATCATAAGAGATCCACTTTAGTGATACGTCCATTACCTTTTTGTCCACCTTCATGAATTTAGAAGAGACATCATGTACATGGCTGTCTTTTTTCTCGGCAGTTTCCCCTGCCTTCACATATTCATTCACAAGCTCCTGAGCATAGTTACCATCTTCTTGGATAAAATCATTTCGAAGTACAAGTGCACAGTCTATGGAATCCTTCCAGACATCCTGATCCTGATACAAGACTTTTCCTTTATCCAGCGCAACAGATACCGCACCAAATGGCTCTGCTACAACATATCCAGCAATCCTTCCTTCTGAAAGGGCAGCCGGCATTTCCGCAGGCGGAAGCTCTACAGCTTTGACATCTTCGTATTTCATCCCTGCTTGCTTCAGAGCCTGATGCAGCAGGATATTATGCGTAGAGAATTTATGTGGAATCGCAAAGCTTTTACCCTTTAAATCTTCAATTTTATTAATATCTTTATTAACAACCAGGACGTTTCCATCCCTGTGTCCCAAAGCCACCGCTTTAAGGTCTATACCGCTCTCTTTCGCCTTCATGGCTAGCGTGATCAATACAGAAGCACCATCGATACGTCCAGTATTCAAAGCATCGAGCAATTCTGGCCATGAACCGAATTTAACAAGCTCCAGCTCAATATTTTTGAAGTTTTCCTTGCCATCTTCACTTTCAATGAATAAAGGCATTGCATGGGTGATTGGCAGGTATCCAATCTTAACCTTACGTTTTTCGTCCTTGCTGCCACCCTTACTTGAATTCTCGCTGGAGCCGCAGGCTGCCAGACTGAAAACCATCAGTGCAGCTAAAAAAATCATGATAAGCTTTTGATACTTTTTCCTCATCCTTATTATCCTCCTATTAGTACCTTGTTTACTTTTATCTTTTCTAGATGTTGAATTCCACCGGTCTTGCCGGATGGTTAAGGTGAAATTCATCGAGGATGATTTTCCGGTAGTGCTGGAAATCGCTGTGGCTACGATCCCTCGGTCTTGATGTATCGACGTGCAATTCCCTCTGTATACGACCTGGATTTGCATTCATGATAAAAATTCGATCTGACAGGTATACGGCTTCATCGATATCATGGGTTACCAATATGATCGTCGTCTCTTCATTCCGATGGATGTTTAACAGTTCATCCTGTAGATAGTAACGGTTAAAGGTATCCAATGCAGCAAAAGGCTCATCCATCAGAATTAATTCCGGCTGAAGAGCAAGTGCACGTGCAATGGCGACTCTCTGCTGCATTCCCCCTGATAATTCGGCAGGGAATAATCCGGTCTTACTATCAAGTCCCACAAGTTTCAAATAATGATAAGCACGGTCCATCCTCTCCTCTTTGGAAAGGTCTAGACCTTCCAGGCCCAGCTCTACGTTTTTCAAGACGGATCTCCATGGCAAGAGACCATAATTTTGAAAAAGCATTACACAGCGCTTGCTTGGCCTGTCAACTGTTTTCCCCTCGAGAAAGACATCCCCGCTGTCTGATTTTTCAAAGCCGCCAATTATGTTTAATAATGTACTTTTTCCACAGCCGCTCGGCCCTAGCAATGAAATGATTTCACCTTTCTTAATATCAAAGGATATATTCTGAAGAACCTGTTCTGAACGATTCCGGTTTGAAAAGCTCTTGCTTACTTCCTCAACTTTAATTAATGCTGAATTATCAGACAAATACTCCTACCTGCCTTTCTGAGTTTCTAACCAGTTTCATATTTTTCAGGAATGAATTGTACAATCCACTTAATCCCTATCAACTTAGTGAGATTTATGTATTGTAAGTAATTTTATTATACTTTGTCATATAAATCAATCTAATATAACAATATTACTAATAATTGTGGAAATTGAAAGAGTTTTCTGAAGCAGTTTATTGCATGGGCAGAATAATCATGCCACATAACACTGTATTTCCTTAGGTTTACTATATGAAACTCTCACATGAGAAAAAAAGTGCTGAAAACCTCAGCACCATTTCATTTTGTATCTTACAATTATATGAAATGGCTGTGCCTTTTAACAGACCCATCAAAATGTTATAACTTTATTCCCTGATGGAAATAAATCTCAACCCTTAAAACGCTTTATTATGTTCTTATAGCGCCCTATAATTATTGAAGGCATACAGATACTTCCATTCCTTATTAAATTTAGCATGTTAATATGTAGTGAAAGGTCAATGAAAAGCCTCCGTATCGAAACCTTTACCTCATATACCCAGGATGTATAATAGAAGATTCGAAAACTCCCATTCCGATTTTGCTGGTTGGTATCCAGAATTGCCAGGTCTCCATTCATTTCTTTGCTATCTCGCAAAGGAATCATCAAATCGATTGTGCTGGAGTTTTTTGCAGAGTTTTCCAAGAAGTTTTCAATCTTCTTTCGTCTAAAAGTTCTGTAAGAAGGCTATTTCAGGGTCAAAACCCGCGCGTGAAAAATAATCAGCGTTTTTTTGTTCTGTCTTCTTAGATAAATCGTTTCTCATTCCAGAACTTAATAATATCGGCTGTCACAATCGCAACTCCGTGTTCTCAACAGAAAGCTATATATATATCCGCTCCAATCAACAGTTTCTTAATACAGATGGACCAAATACACAAACCCTGGTTCAAATTATATAGATATATAAATTTGTTAGTCTTCTGATTTGCTAATTCTCAATATTTTCGTATAATTAAGGGAATAATTCTAGGAAACTATCTCACAGGAAGTGAAGAAATGGATTTTAGCTTACAGCCTTTAGGGGACCACGCAGTAATTATTCAGGTTGGAAATGATATAAATGAGGAAACTCAAAAGAAAGTTCAATTAATAACCGCTTTATTGGATAAAAATACAGCGGACTGGATAGTCGAATACATACCAGCGTTTACAACTGTCACTTTATTTTACGACCCGGTAAAGGTGATTAATCATAAAAGTCTAGTAGATAAGCTGCCATATGATATTGTATGCTCCAATTTAAAGACCTTATTGTCTGGTCTTCAAGCCGGCAAGCATGAAGACCAGCGCATTATCGAAATTCCGGTGTGTTATGGCGGAGACTTAGGCCCGGATTTGCAAATCGTAGCAGAACATAATGGCTTGACTCCAGAAGAAGTGATACAGATCCATTCCAGCGGCGATTATATTGTATATATGATTGGATTTGCGCCTGGATTCCCATATATCGGCGGGATGTCAGAAAAAATTGCAACCCCAAGAAAAGATACACCGCGATTAAAAATCCCGCCTAGGACAGTAGGCATTGCCGGTAAGCAAACAGGAGTGTATCCAATCGAAACACCTGGCGGCTGGCAGCTTATTGGAAGGACACCTATCGATCTTTTCCTTCCGGAAGAGGCTCCTCCTACCCTCCTTAGGGCAGGAGACAAAATTAAATTTAATCCCATCACCTTTGATGAATATTTGGCACTGGGAGGAGATCAATGATGATAACGGTAATTAAACCGGGTCTCCTGACAAGTGTTCAGGATTTAGGAAGATATGGGTATCAAAAATACGGAGTCATTGCAAGCGGCGTTATGGACAAGCTCTCCCACCGTATTGCCAATATCTTGGTCGGCAATGATGAAAACGAGCCGACTCTGGAAATAACCTTGTTAGGGCCTGCTATCCAATTTGAGGAAGACAGCCTCATTTCCATTTGCGGAGGCGACTTATCCCCTTCCATTAACGGAACATTGGTAAGACCTTGGCGGAGCATTTTTGTAAAAAAAGGAAGCAAGCTGACTTTCGGCCCTGCAAAGTCCGGCAGCAGAACTTATCTTTCGGTGGCAGGCGGCTTTAACGTTAAGGAGGTCATGGACAGCAAATCAACTTATTTAAGAGCAGGTATCGGCGGATTTAAAGGAAGGGCCCTAAAAGCAGGAGACTCTATTCCATTCCATCAGCCTGGCGATCTTTCGATTTCCATAATGGAATATCTGGCACGACAAGCCAAAGACCGCCAATTTGCCGAGATGGAATGGTCCGTTGCAAGCAATTTAACTCCTGCTTACCGAAAAGATGCAGCAATCCGGGTAATTAAAGGGAATCAATATCATTTATTTTCTGAGGTTAGCAGATATAAATTTTTTAGCGAGACGTTTGAAGTCACTCCCCAATCGGACCGAATGGGATATCGGTTGAAAGGCCCCTTTTTACAGCTGGAAAAACCGGAAGAATTGATTTCTGAAGCAGTAAGCTTTGGTTCGATACAAGTTCCTTCCGAGGGAAGTCCAATTGTCCTACTGGCAGACAGGCAAACAACCGGAGGCTACCCTAAGATCGGCCAGATTGCATCCGTTGATTTGCCAATCATTGCCCAGGCCAAGCCGGGAGACCGCATCCGTTTCAGTGAAGTAAGCCATGAAGCAGCTCAGGCCCTCTATCTTGAAAGAGAGGCTGAATTAAAACAGCTGAAGAATGGGATATTATTGAAATTCAGATAGGAGGAAATGTGAAAATGGTATTCGTAGACATTAACTGCGACATGGGAGAAAGCTTTGGAGCATACACACTCGGCAGAGATGCTGAAATCCTCGATTATGTGACTTCCGCTAATATCGCATGCGGTTTCCATGCTGGAGACCCAGCGACAATGAGGAAAACAGTGAAGCTGGCTCTTGAAAAAAATGTGGGGATCGGTGTCCACCCAGGCCTTCAGGATCTTGTTGGCTTTGGCAGGCGCGAGATGAATATTTCTCCTCAGGAAGCCTACGACCTTGTCTTATATCAAATTGGTGCACTATATGCATTTGTCAAAGCCGAAGGCGGAAAAATCCAGCATGTAAAACCGCATGGGGCCCTATTCAACATGGCGGCTAAAAATGCATCCCTCGCTGATGCAATTGCTGAAGCCGTGTATAAAGTCGATCCTGAGCTCGTCTTTTTTGGCCTTGCTGGCAGCGAATTAATTAAAGCAGGCAAAAAAATCGGCCTTCGCAGTGCAAATGAAGTCTTCTCAGACCGCACTTACCAGGAGGATGGTTCCCTAACCTCCAGGCGTGAAGCAAATGCGCTTATTAAGGATCACGAGCTAGCCGTCAACCAGGTCATCAGGATGGTCAAAGATGGAAAAGTAACATCCCTTCAAGGAACCGATCTCACGATACAGGCTGACACCATCTGCATCCACGGGGATGGAGAAAGTGCGCTGGACTTTGCTAAATACATAACAAGCGCTTTGAAAGAATCGGGTATAACAGTTGCCAATATTGGCAGCTTTATAAAATAAAAAAAGCGGCAAGCGCGGTGTTAAAATACAGGGAAGCGCTTGCCAAATATTTAGGGGGGTATTTATGGAGAAAAAATCAACAGCAAGTGTACTGCTGGGTGCCGCCTTCTTGATGGCGACCTCAGCGATCGGACCAGGCTTCCTTACGCAGACAACCGTGTTTACACAGACTCTGCTTGCAAGCTTTGGGTTCGTTATCTTAATATCAATCATCATTGATATTGGAGCCCAGATGAATATCTGGAGGATCATCGCCGTTTCAGGTAAACGAGCCCAGGATATTGCAAACGACGTCCTTCCTGGACTGGGCTATTTCCTGGCCTTTCTTATCGTTCTCGGAGGTCTCGCTTTTAACATCGGAAATATTGCAGGAGCCGGTCTTGGGGTAAACGTTTTGTTCGGCTGGTCTCCGGAAATGGGCGCTTTGTTAAGTGGAATTGTTGCAATCGGTATCTTCCTGGTTCGTGAAGCCGGAAAAGCGATGGATCGTTTCGCCCAGATTATGGGATTTGTAATGATTGCCCTAACGGTTTACGTCATGTTCACAGCCCAGCCTCCTGTTGGAGAAGCGGTTGTTAAAACCTTTATTCCAGATAAAATCGATCTTCTTGCAATCGTCACACTTGTCGGTGGTACAGTCGGAGGATACATTACTTTCGCTGGAGGCCATCGTTTATTGGACGCTGGCATCAAAGGAAAGGAAGCATTGCCTGAAGTGACAAAAAGTGCTGTCAGCGCTATAGGTATTGCCTCCATCATGAGGATTTTCCTGTTCCTTGCCGCTCTTGGTATTGTGGCACAAGGATTGGCCATAGATCCTGCCAACCCCCCTGCTTCCGTTTTTAAGCTTGCAGCAGGAAATGTCGGCTACAAGATTTTTGGTGTCGTCATGTGGGCAGCGGCCGTTACATCCGTAGTCGGAGCAGCTTATACTTCTGTTTCATTCATTCAGACTCTAAGCAAAACCGTTAACAAATATCATAATCTGACGATTGTTGCATTCATAGCTATTTCTACTATAGTTTTTGTGTTAATCGGAAGACCGGTAAAAATCCTTGTATTAGTTGGATCGTTAAATGGATTGATTTTACCGATCGCACTAGGAGTAATGCTAGTAGCAGCTCACAGGACTAAAATTGTCGGCGATTATAAACACCCAATCTGGATGACAGTCTTTGGAATTGTTATCGTTATCGCTATGGCCATCATGGGCGGGTACTCTTTAATAAACGGCATTCCACAGCTATTTAAATAAAATTGATTGGAGGTATACATTTATGAGCATAACTGAAGCAGTAACACCAAACCAAGTGCGTGAAATGATTCGCCAAAATCAGTGGGTTAAACCTACTGCAGGCTTGGCCAATGGCTATATTCAGGCGAATCTTGCGGTATTGCCAAAAGATTTGGCTTTCGAATTTCTTCTATTCTGCCAGCGAAACCCAAAATCTTGTCCGATCATCGATGTGACCATGCCAGGCTCCGGTGTTCCCGCCCTGTCTGCCCCTGATGCAGATATTAGAACAGACATTCCTAAATACAGGGTATACCGGAATGGCGTTTTTACTGAAGAACTAACTGACGTTACAGAACTGTGGGACGAATCGATGGTCGGATTTCTGATTGGGTGCAGCTTTACATTCGAGGAAGCCCTCTTGAAAAACGGCATCCCAATCCGGCACATAGAAGAAGAACGCAATGTACCAATGTACAAAACAAACATACCTACCGTAAAGGCAGGAAGGTTTGAAGGCCCGACCGTTGTCAGCATGCGTCCAATGACCGAAAAAGATGCCATCCGTGCAGTCCAGGTCACAAGCCGCTTCCCTTCCGTACATGGAGCACCTCTCCATATCGGAAACCCGGCAGCTATAGGAATCGAGGATATCAATCGTCCCGATTTTGGCGACAGTGTCACCGTCAAACCAGGTGAAGTTCCTGTCTTTTGGGCCTGCGGTGTTACCCCTCAAGCCGTTGCCATGCATGTGAAACCGGAAATCATGATTACCCATGCACCTGGTCATATGTTTGTAACTGACTTGAAAAATGAGCAATTCAGCGTATTATAATGTAAAGGAAAAACTCGTCATATATTGACGAGTTTTTTTGTGTGTTTTGAGAATTTTGAAAAACATCTTTCCTCAATATATTACTATTTTCATTACATGTTGGCAGCCCCCCGCAGAGTTTCATTTTTTGCTTGATATATATGGATAGTATGACGGACTATATGCCTTTGTCTCGATTGTTTTTCAGCATCCCGTTTTTAAAAGGGCTTAGTCTCATGCTAACATCTTGAACGACACGATCTTGCTAAAAAAAACTGAATCAGGTCCTCCTTGTAAAGTGTGAAGGACACAATCTATCAACTTAAATCAAGGAATTTCTTTTATAAAAGCAATGATCTACCAAATCTAGCAGAAACGATCCAGAAGAATCCCTTCATCACGGCAATGAAGACCAATACTGTGATACACATGCAGAAAGGTCCTTCATAACAGCAAGGAAGAACATGCTGCACACGTCCTTCCTTCTCCTTCTCCCTTATAGAAAGCAATTACTCCATTTCAACGGTTAAATCCTTCAGCCACGGCCGCCCCTTAAGTGGTTCGATCTTTACGCTTGTATCCTGCTTGGCCCGGATGCTGCAGAGGTATCCAGCCTTTCCATCTACAAGGGCCATACATTCCTTGCAGGCATTTGCTGACTTACAGGAATACCTTACTGAAAGTGAAGGATCAATATGTTCGCGAATCCAGAAGATACAATCCAGCAAACTGGAGCCTTCCATATATGGAACTTCATATTCTGCCAGTTCGCTGCCTTGTTTTGCATCCCCTCTTAGGACACTTAATTTAATGGTGCTCAATATAATCCCTCCTCGCTAACCGGAAGCATTTCCAGCTCCCATTTTTCTGGTTCGAGTAAAGTAAACCGTAAATGATAGGCCTCTGGCTGTTGGTCAGGATAATCTAGTCGAACATGGGCCCCTCTTGATTCCTTTCGTGACATTGCTCCCAGAATAATAGATTCCCCGATAAGAGCCATGTTAAAGGTTTCAAGTTTTTCTACCATCGACAAAGCAAAGCTCTCTTGTTTTGCCAGGGCAGTGTTTTTGCAGGCTTCGCGCAGCTGTCGTACTTCTGTTAAGGCAATATCTAGAGATTCTTCCGTCCTCAGCGGACCGGCGCCCTTCCATAAAGCCATTTGGAGTTGCCGCCTCATTTTTAGCATGGATCGATCATCCTTCTCTGTATACCTTGGATGCCAGAAATTATGAAGGTTCATCCACTCAATCTTCAGCTCTTCTTCTATAGCTGAAAAAAAAGGTTCTTCTTGAAAAGCAGCAGCTGTCTCTCCGGCAATCCTTCCCGTTACAAGAGCTTCAGTAATGGCATTTCCTGAAAGACGATTTGCTCCGTGCATTCCAAGAATGAGCTCTCCACAGGCAATCAGGCCTGGAACAGTTGTATTCATATCTTTATCCACCTTGACGCCGCCAAGCATAAAATGAGCCATTGGGGCCACTTCTACCAGATCCTTCGTGAGGTCAACTCCCTGGGATTGCAAAATATCGATAACCGGACCGAAGCCTTCCTTCAGCTTTTCTGCCGGTACCATCCGGAAATCGAGAAAGGCTCCTCCATGCGGCGTCCCCCGTCCAGCCTCCACTTCCTTAAATATGGCATAGCTCGTCATATCTCGCGTAGCAGTATATTTTCCTGCCTGTTCCCCGGCATAACGGTCCATAAACTCCTCATGCTCTCCGTTCAACAAGCGCCCGCCGAGTTTATAGCGAAACGGGTCCCACATAATCGGGTCAATGCCGACTAGCGGAGGGAAAAGATGGGCAATCGGAAAAAATTGCACCATTTCCATGTCATATAGCTCTGCACCAGCCTCAGCGGCAAGACAGAATCCGTCACCAGTCATATTCGTTGAGGCACTGTTCCTTTCATATGCTTCAGTAAGCCCTCCTGTGGCTAAAATGACACGGGACGCGCTGATGCCAACTGGAACCATCTTTTCCATTGAAAATCCGACCGCCCCTGCAACACTTCCATTCTCCTTCACAAGGCGGGTAATCATAACATTTTTTAACCGGGTGATCCTGCTGTCTTTCCATATCGCTTTTCGCAATCCCTGAGTCGTGGCGCCTCCTGTATTCAGAATATCGACATAAACGCATCTTCGGCGTGAATGTCCGGGAGATACAACCTGAGACCTCTTTCCATCAGCAGTCCGTGCCCATTTCACTCCATACCCTTCCACTTCAAGGATGACTTCCGGTGCCCTGTTAACAATTGTGCGAACGATTTCCGGATCGGCAAGCCCTCTTGCACCGTCCATGGTATCTTGAAAGTGAATGTCAGGATTATCTTCCTCTGCCTCGCCTAGAGCAACTGCCACCGTCATTTGGGCCAGAATCGTTGCCCCGCCTCTTCCTACTAGACTTTTATCCGCGATAATGACATTTGCCCCTTTTTCCGCTGCAGCACGGGCAGCCATCATTCCGGCAGCACCAGACCCGATAACCAGGACATCTGCATTAAAAACATTACTAGCCATATCGAACCCCCTTATATATTTGCTCCTTATGTAAAAATGTTTATCCAAATACTGTATGGGATAAGTTATATTCTTACCTATTTTATTACAAATTCAGATATTTCAAAACAATATCTTATTTCTTCTTCCATTTTGCAGCTTTCCTCCTTTAATAAGATTCCGTTAAAGGATCTTGTTGAATTTCTTGCTCAGGCTAAAGGGCAGGTTAGTTAAAAAAGGAAAGTTTACCTATAATGAGGAATATATAATGTAAGAATCTTAAAGAAAAGGGCGTTTATGGTGTTTAATTTTATACAATGTTCCAATGTATTGGAGAAAGAACAAAAGTGGAATTACACGAATATGGTTGCACGCTCTGAAGATGGGGAATCCCTATACAAAAAATGGGTTTCATTCAAATAATAGTAAAATGGAAGTGTTTCTATAAATACTTGAAATAAAGGGGATGAATTTGATGAAGGGTAATTTTATCAAAGTTCAGGACGTGCTAGAAAATTACAAGTCTTCAGTTTACGAAAAAGATGTTGAAAGATTCTTATCGACCTATGCCCCTGAAATACATATATATGATTGCTGGGGTAACTGGGAGATGAAGGGTATCTCCCCCTGGAGGGCAAATGTGGAAGAATGGTTTAATGGGTTGAAGGTGGACGGTGTTTCACTTAATGTTGATTTCGATGACTTAGTAGTAACAGAAAATTTGAATCTTGCATTTGTTCATTGTGCTGTTACCTTTGCAGCACACGATATAGAATCGGGAGAAAAACTTCGTCAAACGAAAAATCGTTTCACATTTGGATTAAAAAAAGAAGATGATTTCTGGCTAATAACTCACGAACATTCATCCTTACCAATAAATATGGAAACTGGAAAGGGTATTTTTAATTTTGGGTAAAAAGATACCGTTAATTTGTATAAGAATAGGGGCTGCTTATCCAGCAGCTTTTCTATTGCGTAAAAGGTCAGGTTACTATAAAAGAATGCGAAAATATGTACTTAAACTATCGGAATCTTTAGTTGAAGCAAGCAATAGCAGCAGGGCCTCATATGGCTCTTTTTTGCAAAAAAAAACAGTGTCGTTTAACAGAGCCTTCAATAAAGAGCAAGGAACGGAAAACCGTTATTGTGTAGGATACATATGGAAGCTCCATTACGCGTTTTACAGTTTCACTTACCGAAATTGCTGCTGCATTTGTTAAGATGTTATAGATTCAAAAAGAAAATATATTCCTTACTAAAAGAAAAGAGATTAGAAACTTGTTCCTAATCTCTGATCCTTATATAAAATTTGTTTGGGCAAGATCGGCATTTTGCTTTCGCTGGAGGAAATGATACAAGGCCCCAATCAAATTGGAGTCATTTCCGAATCTGCAAGCTTCCACCTTGACTGATAAACGGTGCATATTTGATTTCATGCTGCTCAATGTTTCATTGATCTGATCAATGAGTTCTTCTCTCTCACTGATCGCTCCGCCGATCAGGATTTTTTCTGGATCAATGGCATATTGAAGATTTAAAATGCCGACTGCTATACGCTTTGTAAACTTCCGTATTTCGTCCTGGACCTCTTTATCTCCATGATCAGCCATTTCAAACACCATTTTCCCATCCAATCCCGAAGCGTCCCTTCCCTTTCTTTTTGCCACAAGCTGCACTATGGCCTCTGTAGAGCCAACTGAACTCCAGCTGGTTCCCATCGGCTGATCCAGGTAGTCTTCCATAATCATAAAGCCAAATTCTCCCGCATGGAGGTTCTTTCCGTGACGTATCCTCTTATCAAGAACAACAGCCCCCCCTATACCTGTACCAATCACAATACAAATATAGTCCTTTACATCCCTTGCAGCACCAATCCAGCCTTCAGCAAGACTTGCGCAATTAGCATCATTTTCCAGGTCGACAGGAAGTCCGGTCCGTTTTTCAAGGATGCTCCGAATGTTCGGACCATGGACATATGGAAGGGCACTTGCCCCTTCAATTACACCTTCTTCTACATTGACGGCACCCGGCATACTGAGTGCGATTCCTCTCAACTTGCGTTTTTTTTCAAATTCTTTAACTGTCGAATCCAGTAAATCCATCAATTGCTCAAGACTGTCTTTAGGAGTATCCATGGAGGATTTTTCTATAAACTCCCCAGTCTCGTTCATGAGAGCATATTTAGTAGAAGTCCCGCCTACATCAAAAACCGCATAATAATTCAATACTGACTCCCTCCACTCTGCCTATTCCTGCTGCGCACTGCCGCATGATTCACGGACCACCAGTTCAGAATCAATAAACACTGGCTTTAATTTAGACTTTCCGTTGATTAGATCATTAAGCATGTAAGCGGATAATTTCCCGAATTTATCCTTATCCTGCTTAACTGTTGTTAATTTCGGATCACTGTACCGGCAGGCAGCGATATCATCACAGCCAATCACCTTGATATCATCCGGCACCTTCAGCCCTTTTTCCTTGATAGCCTGAAGCGCACCCAATGCCATTAAATCTGACGCCGCATATATAGCTTTTGGAAAAGGCCTGGTTTGTAAAATCTCCTTCATCGCATTATAGCCGCTATCCTCATGGAAATCCCCATATCTCACCCATTCTTCTTTCATTTCAAGCCCAAATTGGCTCATTGCCTCCACAAATCCCTGTTTTCGGTAATTGGAAATGGTGGAGTCGCGTCTGCCGCCGATATAAGCGATTTCTTTTATGGAATTCAGATAGAAATGCTCCACTACTTTCCTGGATAAGTTTATATTATTTGTCATGATAAAGCTTGATTTTGGACCTTCAATCTCTATATCGATCCCTATACAAGGTATTTCGCTCTTCGCCAGTTCGAAGACAGCCTCTTCCACTTCCTCACCGGCGATAATCAGGCAACCATCGACATTGAAATGGCGGCATCTCGCAATATAGCTCCCATTATCCTGCCGAAATCTCTCATTTGAAAACAAAACAATGTCATAGCCCAATAGACCGATATTTTTTTTAAAAGAAGATATAACCTCGTTGAAGTAGGGATGTGTCATATCCACATTTATTTTTCCAGCATAGATCAGCCCGATTAAATTTGACTTTTTCGATGCAAGCGACCTTGCAGAGAAATTCGGTTCATAACCCATTTGATTAATGACGTCCATCACATTCTTCTTCGTTTTTTCACTGATGCCTCCATAGTTATTCAAAACCTTAGATACAGTTGCTGAAGAAACACCTGCCAGTTGTGCGATATCTTTAATAGTTAGAGTCATTATATCCCTTCTACTTCCCTACAATATTATATTCCGATAAAGATAGCTTACTAGGAGTTGGAAAACGAATCAATACCCGGCAGGCATAAGACATTCTCACTTAACAGAACCTTCGGTAATGCTTGAAATAAACAGCCTATTGAAGAGGAGGAATATGACCAATAACGGAACAGTTGCCCAGAAAACACCTGACAGGATCATTCCAAAGTCAATATTCCTAGTGTTGCTAAGTTGAGCAAGGGCCACCTGTATCGTATAATTCTCCGGATCCCTGAGGACGGTAAACTGCCACAGGAATTCTCCCCATACTGCCGTAAATACAATGATGCCTAAAGTTGCGAAAGCAGGCAGGATAATCGGGATCACAATACTTAAATAAATCCTGAAGTTGGACGCTCCATCCAATTTAGATGCTTCAATCAATTCATCAGGCACTGCCTCATTAATGTATTGCCTCATGAGAAATATCCCAAGCGGATTCAAAAAGAACAGGACCATCACGCCGGGCAGAGTATCTAACAGGCCCGCCTTCGAAATTAAGAAGAATTGTGGAATCAGCCCAAGCTGCGGCGGAATGATCATCGTTAATAATATGGCGATAAAAAATGCGTTCTTTCCCGGGAATTTAAACTTGGCAAAAGCGAAGCCTGCAAGGGAACTGATTACCAGTACCACAATCGTAACAATCGCACATATGACAAAGGAGTTCCACATCGCATGGAAGAAATCGATTTGCTCGAGAACCTTTTTGAAATTATCCATGAGAAGGTTTCCCGGAGTGATGGTAGGAGGAATGGAATTATAGGCCGAGCTGGGCCTAGTAGCCATCACGAACATCCAATAAAAAGGAAATATGGAAAGCAAAGCGGCAAGACATAAAAACACATAAACCATCAGCCGGCCAAAGGAGAACTTTTTTCCAGTCACAGGATTGCTCATCGGTTTACACCTCTTTTCTTTCTGCCAGCACCCGATGTAAGTAAGGTATTGATCACCGCGAATACTGAAATCATGATTAACAGGATGATCGCTGTCGCGGAAGCTGTACCAAAGGATTGCAATCTAAAGGCATCCCGGTACAAATACATCACGATTGTCATGGCCTCGTCGCGTGTGAATGCTCCTGTCCCCAGGAAAATCGTCGGTTCGGAAAACAGCTGAAGCGCCCCTACCGTTGATGTGAAAACCGTCAAAAGAATAAACGGCTTGAGCATCGGAATGGTAATATAGAACAGCTGCTGAAATCTGCTCGCCCCGTCGATTGTGGCAGCTTCGTATAAGTCATTTGGGATACTTTGTATTCCAGCAAGATAAATAATAGTGTTATAGCCAACCCATCTCCAGAATACCATGATGGAAATGGCGATCTTCGTTCCCCATTCAGAAGTCCCCCAATGCACCGGATCCAGTCCCATCAGGGTCAATACATAGTTAGCCAGAGAAGATTCATGGTCGCTGAATAAAACGCCGAATATGAGGGCTACCGCAACCATAGAAGTAATGTACGGCATAAAAATCGCAATTCGGAAGAAATTCCTGAACCGGAGGAAAGCCAGGTTGAGCAGATAGGCCAGAATGATCCCGACGATCAATTGTGGGGCCGTACCCATGATTCCCATAACGATGGTGTTGTATACAGACTTCCAAAAGAGCGGGTCTGTCAGAACCACCTTGAAATTTTCCAAGCCGACATATTCCATCGGACTTAATCCATTCCATTTCTGGAACCCGAGAAAAATGCTGAACACCGCAGGATATAAACCAATGACAGAGAAAATAATGAAAAATGGCGCTATATACAAATAACCTGAAATCATATCTTTCTTTTCTTCGGACAAGAACCGCCTGTTTCTCACTTTTGGTGCCGGTTCTTTCTTAATTACCATACTCATGTTCAGGCCCCGCTTCACTTTTAAAATAGGATATGGCACCTTTTAGGCTGCCATATCCCTGTTCATTTAAATATCCTCTTATTTTTTGATTAGATCCTTTGCGCGTTTGATCGCTGCTTTCCATTCTTTTTCCGGATCTGCCTTCTTGTTCTGGACATTTTTCAGCGCATTCAGCACTTCCTGATGAACAGGGAAGTACTTTTCACCTTTGTAGACGGCACCGCTGATATCCTGTGCAGCTTCGGCAAATACCGGAGCCGTTTTCTGTCCGCCGAAGAACTCATCTTCATTGGATTTGAATTCCTCCATATCATAAACCGCTGGTGCGGACGGGAACAATCCCTTAGACTGGAATGACTTAAGCTGGTTATCAGGAGAAACGAGCCATTCTACAAATTCATATGCCTCTTTTGCATGTTCCGTTTCAGCAGGGATGGAAATATAGGAACCTCCCCAGTTTGCAGCAAACTCCGTTGGCAATGTGGCTACCCTCCACTTTCCAACGGCATCGGTTGCATTTCCTTCCATCCAGCCTTTCAGCCACCCAGCACCTAATTCTGCTGCGAACTCACCCTTATTCACCGCATTGGCCCATTCAGGGGTCCACATATCGTATTTGCCGACAATGCCAAGTTCATTTAATTTCACCGCATAATCATAAGCTTTCTTTACGCTGTTTCCATCCTTATCCAAAAGCAGTTCTCCTTCTGGATTGAGATAGGTCTCCTGTGCTGCATCCAGATAAGCACGATAAGCCATTTCGATACTATCTACAAAGGGTTTTCCCGTCTTTTCTTTCAGCTGTACGCCTGCTTTCTCAAAAGCCTCCGGAGAGTCGATCAATGAAGACACCTCTGCCGGGTCAGTAGGCAGGCCTGCTGCCTCAAATAGATCTGTACGGTAATATAAAGCCTTAGGCCCGATATCCGTCGGCAATCCAATCAGGAAATCACCCTTTTCATTCTCTCCGCCCTTCCATTTCCAGTCGAGATACTGGTCCTGCACATCTTTTGCACCGAGGTCGTACAGGTTCTCGAATCGATCCTGCGCTGCCTTGAAGCGATCAATCTGGTCAATTTCTAGCATAGCAATATCCGGTGCACCGCTACCTGCCGACAGAGCAGTGAATAGAGCATCATGATGTTCAGCTGTCTCTGCTGATCTCATCTTAATCTTCACATTTGGATTTTCTTTTTCATATTCCTTTGCAAGCTCCTCATACCCGGTAGCTCCGAACGCCCAGAAAGTTAATTCAACATCCCCGCCTTTCTTGGTCCCGGATGCTTTTTCACCATCACCGCTGCAGGCTGCCAAAGAAAGCGCAAGCACAGAGGATAAGCCTAATGCAACTACTTTTTTCATTCTTTTCAAAATAAATACCCCCATATTTTCATAGTTTCATAAATACCAAGGGACAAACAATTGATTTCCCTTTCACCTCCTTAGCGTGATGGCAGCATACATCATACCTTGCATATTGCAGCTTCCTATTTTAAGAAAGCGGTTTCCAAAACTCTTGAAAAAATAAGCTGTTCTCTTAATAAGAAACCGCTTACAATTTGAATTATAGGAGAAGATATTCCCTAAATCAAGATTTTTTTGTAAATATTTTGAAAATTCTGTCCCTGGTTTGAATAGACATTTAAAAAAAGCATCTTTTTTACTTAATTCTCACCATAAAAAAGATTACATTCTAGCACCAAAAAAGTGAGTTTCAAGAATGAATAGATCAACGTCCACCATTAACGAAACCGTTTTCCATAAAGGACCTTAAAAATTTAACCCCTTGCAGTATACAAGGGGCAATTTTTCTTATATTTTTTTCCCGTTCGATTCGATGACAGTCTTATACCAGTAAAAGCTTTTCTTTTTAATTCTCCGCAGGTCATGTTCGCCTTCCTCGTGCTGATTTACATATACAAAGCCATACCGCTTTTGGAAGCCGTTTAGCCAGCTTAAAAGGTCAGAGAACGACCAAACACAGTAACCGAAAACTTCCGTGCCGTCAGAAATCGCTTGCTTTATCGCGAGTATATGGGCACGGATAAAATCAATCCGGTACTCATCGTTTATGACGTCGCCATCCTCTACCTTGTCGAATGCTCCAAGACCATTTTCACTGATCAGGATTGGAAGATTGTACCGGTTTGTGATTCTGCGCAGTGCAATCCTTAAACCATCAGGATCGATGTTCCAATCCCAGTCCGTCCTTTCAAGGTTTGGATTGGCTGCAGTCTTATATACTCCCGGGATTCCCGTATCCTTGGAGGTCCCTTTTTTGCCGGACGTGTTCATCTGGCCGGTAGAAACGCCGCCATCCAACGGATTTTCCTCAAAGGTTGTGGTCTGATAGTAATTGAGGCCCATGAAATCAGGTTTACCTTCACGCAGCAAATCAAAATCACCCTCCTCCACAGTAGGGGCAAGTCCATTTTCCTCCAGATAATTCCATGCGGACTTAGGGTATCTTCCCCACGCATATACATCCATCCACCAGTGGCTATTCAGTTCCTCCGCATTTTCAGAAGCTATGATATCCCTTGGATTGCTTGTAAGCGGATAAGCTGGTGAATAGGCAAAGCTCGGCCCGATTTTTCCGTCGGGAACATATTTCCTGAACTCCTTGATGACATTGGCGTTTGCAAGATTAGCGTGGTGGTTTACCTGATAGAAAAGCTTGTCATCAGTCACTCCAGGCGGATGGGCTGCCATGCGGTATCCTAACATCGTAAATATATTTTGCTCATTTAAGCTTACCCAATATTTTACGCGGTCCCCAAAACGCTTGAATAATGCAATACTATAATCGGTAAAGTCCTTTACGATCTTCCTGGACTCCCATCCCCCGTATTCATCCTGGAGTGCCTGAGGCAAATCCCAATGATACAGCGTCAGGATGGGTTCTATGTTATGTCTCACTAATTCATTGATTAGATGATCATAGAACTCGAGCCCTTTCTCATTGATCTCACCTCTGCCGCTTGGAAAAATCCTTGTCCAGGCTACTGAAAAGCGATATGATTTCATTCCCAACTCAGCCATCAGCTGAACATCTTCTTTATAACGATGATAGTGATCTACTGCTACGTTACCTGTAGTTCCTTTAAATGTCTTGCCTGGAATCCGGACAAACATATCCCAGTTGGAAACCCCTTTCCCATCCTCATCCCATGCACCCTCTACCTGATACGCTGCCGAAGCGGCCCCCCATAAAAAATTCTCTGGAAATTCCTTTAATTGTTCATGGATCATGACATTTCTCCTTATCCTGAATGATCGAGGTGCTCTAATAGAACAACACCACTTGGAATGGACATCAAACCTACTAATCAAGTTACCTATTGAAATACATTACTCCTAAACCAATTATTCATACATTTTGTACATATGGTAACTGCCAAAATAAACCATATATTACATACCATAATCCAGTTCAATAAAAAAGACAAATAAAATACGATTCAAAAAATGCCCTTTAGATAATAACAAATTCTTATGTTAGGAATCCGGATATTGACTTAGGTATCCCTGCTGTAAAAACTGATTTAACTTTCCTCGGTAACACATGTTTAGTCTTCCAAACAGACTTCGAGTCTAAGAAGATGACGTTCTTCTTAGATGCTCCTACTCCTAAATAAACACCAAACTTACTATATAAATGCAGTTTCAGATTGCAATCACCACTTTTCCCTGTGCATGCCCGTCTGCAAAATACCTAAATGCCTCAGAAACCTCGGCCAGTGTATATCGTTTGTCTATGACTGGTTTTACTTTGCCTGTCTCAAGGTAATCTTTCAGCAGGAAAAGATCTTTTTGGTTTGCCCTTTGTAAAAAGGTCCCAAATTTTTTCCCATCCGTCTTAGAAATGAAAGGTCCCATTACCATAGCTTGAAACATTTGGCTCCCCGATCCTCCAACATGAACAAAAACTCCCTTCGGAGTCAATGCACGCTTGTAAACCGATATCGGCTGTTTTCCATTTGCACCAAGAATCAGGTCGTACTTCTCCGTTCTGTTTGCAAAATCTTCAATTTTATAATCAATGACATGGTCGGCCCCAATCGACCGTGCAATGTCTATATTCCTTGTACTGCACACAGCAGTTACTTCAGCCCCAAGTACTTTGGCAATTTGTACGGCAAATGTACCGACTCCTCCTGATGCTCCATAGATCAAAACCTTCTGCCCCGGACAAAGCTTGCCCTTATCCCTAAGACTTTGAAGTGCAGTTGTTCCTGCCATGGGAATCGCTGCAGCTTCCTCAAATGACAGATTGGCCGGTTTCGGTGCTAATGCATGTTCGGGAACAGATACATATTCTGCAAAACCACCCCAACCGCTGCCGGACAGGTCTCCAAACACTTCATCACCAGGCTGGAATTGCTTAACATTGGCTCCAACGGCTTCAACCCGGCCTGCTATGTCACCTCCAGGTATTGAATACTTAGGTTTAAGAAGACCGAAAGCAAAGCGTGCCAAGAAAGGTTCTCCTTTTAAAAGCACCAGGTTTCCATAATTAACTGATGCAGCATGCACTTTTACCAAAACCTGATCATCCGCATGACCGGGCTTTGGGACCTCTTTGATCTGCAGAACATCTGGTGCGCCATATTTATCATAAAACACGGCTTTCATGAGCTACCTCCTCATATCCGTTTCTTACATACATATTCCATCAATTCTCTTTAGAATTAAAAATACCTTCATATAAGGATTTACAACTTCCACTTTACGTCCTAGAATAGTTCAGAAATCTGCTTATTTTCAAGAATTTACAAGGTATGATTGTCTGCGCTTATCCAAAATATTGCTATAAAAAACTCAGCTGATTCATTGGGGCATACTGAGTAAAATGAGAATCGTTGTTATTTTTTCGCTACGATTCATTGCATCCTGTACTTTCCATACATTATTAAGGTTATTCATTAAGGCTGGTATAAACAATAACTCTTTTTTTAGGAATCGATTGATGAGTGATTGCATGAAGATATAAGAGAGGAAATTTTCAGAAAATAATATGAAAGCCCATTGAGTCAGAAGATAAAATGACTTATACCATGTGCCCTTTTCGTAGGTAATTGCAAATGAAGCCTCCCTGCCGAATCCACCCAAGCCCTGCCTGCTGCCGACGCTAAAGCACGATGATGCGGCTGCTGATCATTTGGTAATAAGGTCAATGAAAGACATGAAAAAAGATGGAGCCGTATACGCTTCATCTTTTTTTCGTTCTTAATGAATTTCCACGATGGCACGAAGATCCTCCACGCCCATGGTCGGTACGATTTGATACCTCGGTATCTCATACATCGAGTCTTTACGGTTAGCTGGCCTTTCTTCCGTCGTGAAGGCCATCTCGAATCCCAGGTCCTTCACCGCTTGTATGGTTTCTTCATCATATTGGCCGTACGGGTAAGAAAATCCGCCTTTTTCCCCGTCTAACTGAACGATGCTCTTTGCGATGTCCTTTTCGATTTTGCCTTTAGGCTTTTCAACGAGATACGACCGCTTTTTTCCAATTTTATGGTAATCAAACGTATGGCTTTGGTATTCAAACACATCACAGGCCTTTTTTGCTTCCTTGAACGTCAGGTACTGGGATGCGGATGCATCATATTTCACGTCTTGTTTTAGGACTTTTGCGGTAATGAGGAAATTAGTCGCCTGGAATCCGTACTTCTTCAACAACGGATAGGCTTCCACATAATTGTTCCGGAACCCGTCATCAATGGTGAGGAATACGCTCTTTTTAGGCACATCCGATTCCCCTGCCATAAACCTGCGGAATTCCTCAAGCGAAAGACTCGTGTAGCCATTGTCCTTCAGGAATTTCAGGTGCTCCTCGAACAATTCTGCCGTAATGATCGTTTGGTACAGGTGCCCCATGCTCTCGTAATGCACCTTTGTCAAGTCCTCTTCCTTGATGACATGGTGGTAAGTGAGGATCGGGACCGCCTTATTCACACCATCATTTACAAAGGTCCTTGTCAATGGCTTACATGCTTCCAAACCTAGCGGCTTTCCGTCAGAGACCAGCGGCTTTTGGGTACCAAAGGCCTTTTCCTCAAAAGCATAGAAGATGACCATGCCAATCGTGGAAAGCAGCATGGCATATCCTGTAGCGATAAAAACTCTCATGATTCCACCCTTCCCAGGGCAATTTCGCCCCTTCTTTCAAACTTATTCCAAGCATCCTTCTGATGAAAGAAGCTGACCGTTCCATAAATCACGAAACATTGATTGATCATTCGGTAGACGAGCATCCCGCTGAACAGGAACAGGACGACCTTGGCGAGGTCCCAGCCATAGAACGCGATACCATGCTCCTTTGCGATGTAGAGCATAATGACGGATTGGTACAAAAACAGAGTCACAGCGGATAGGCCAAGGGCGAGCACAACCTCCAGGCTTCCTGGATTCAATAGCAGCAATACCGGTGTCGCAAGCACCGGAAACGCATTCAACGTACCGATTAAGAACTGGTCGCAAAGGAAGAAGAAGCTGAACCGTTTCGTGAATTTGTGGAAGTAAAATTTCTTATAGTGGAACAGACAGTCGATGAATGCCTTTTGCCACCTGACTCGCTGTTTGAACATGCTGTTTAAGGTGTCCGGGCATTCCGTATAGCACTTCGCCGTCGGTACGAAGGAAATCCGGTTCTTGTTCCCCCCTTCTTTAAGCCACAGATGGAGTTTCAGCGTGATGTCCATGTCCTCTCCGATCGTTTTCCTGAACCCCCCGATCTCACCGAGGACATGTCTGCGGAACGCTCCGAACGCCCCTGAAATGACAGTCATGGTCCCGAGGGACGCCTGGGCCCGTTTGTACAGGTAGAAATCGATGAGATACTGAAGGAGCTGGTAGCCGACTATCGGCTTAACCTGAAAGGTCGGTTCCATGTTCCTCAGGTCTCCCTGGAAGGCCTGGGCAATCAGGACATTCCCGCCGCATGCAGCGACTTCATCTGGCTGGAATTCCCGGTTCATTTCGCCGATTGCCTGAGGATCGAGGATGCTGTCCGCATCAAGCGTGATCACGATATCCCCATCGCTGTAGTTGATCCCGGCATTGAGCGAGTCCGCTTTTCCGCCGTTTACCTTATCAATGACGAAGATATCGTCATATTTGCTGGAATGATACATGCCGCGTATCATCATGTGCTGCAGGTTCTGCTGTTTCGGTCTCTTGCATTCCTGTAAACCCAGAAGCTCCTCGAGGTATTTCATGGTTCCGTCGGTGGAGCCATCGTTGATGATCAGGAGCTCTGCATTTTGATAGTTGCTCTGCCTAAAGCCCACGATGCATTGATAGAGCACCTTTTCCTCGTTATAGGCTGGCACGAGGACCGAGAAGCGGTGCTTCTTCGTAACGAGGGACCTCCTTCTTTCCTCATTCTTGAACAGTGGCACCAGGATGTAAAAACTCTGAAACATGATAAACGTGAAAAAAATCGCCAACGATATCCAAAGCAGTGTCATTTGTTTTCTCCTTTCGATTTACCTTTTTTTCTCGTATTGGAATCCATGGCTTACCTATCAATCTACCGCCACTGTCAAGAACCATTATGCACGTTATGTATCCTCCTTTTTCATCTGTATGTCAAAAGTTTGTGAATTCGCTATCATTCTTTCAATCACAAATCCTAGCATAATAGATAAATAGTCCTATTTCTATAGCTTCGATAAAACATATCAAAACTAGTGTAAACCCGTCATGACCCCAAAAATGGAAGGGGTTACATTTGAAAATTCGCATAATGTTTATAGTATTATGTCGAATAGATGCCCTTGTTTTTATGCGTATATGTTAAATATGGTACCATTTGGGTGGCAGTCTGGGTAAATCGACACGCGAAGAAGGTGAAAGATTACTTTTGCAGAAAAAGGCATGTAAATCTTAAATGCATATCTAGTCAGCTATTATCATAAGGTTCATATCTTTACAGACGGTAAAAAATTCGTATTGTTCAGCATCTTTACCAACCAGTTCCTCCTGCGAAACATGGTTTGGTCTGATTTCGTGAACACAAACCAAACCACTTTCTCCAAATGAGTGTTTCACGCACACTATCGTTCATTATAAAGAACAAAAAATGATAACTCACCAGTCTTCTTTATGTTTATGGAATTAGAAAAAACAACGACAATACAGAATGCCGTTGTTTTATTACATGAAAATAGTATCGCTCACGTCAAACACTTTTTCCGTTATCAATAACACTATGTGAAAAACGAACGTCAACATTGTATAAACAATGTGTCGCCTCAAAGATCCTTAAGGCCCGTATTACAGCATTACCATCTTACACGTCCCAGCATATTTGCATTGCGATTTAGCATTGCTCCTTTTTCTAAAGACCTCTTCCCGCCTAAACCCATTGCCCAATCAAAAGGCTCAAATTCAAATTTTCGGATGACGATTTCGACTTCTTTTCCGTCCTGAGGTGGCTTTCCTTCAAAAAGCCACAGATTTAAATCCACCTTTTCCTGGCTGCTGTCCGGGACATACATTCCCTCGTACAGCCAATCATGGGATACATAATCGTTGTGCGGTGGATGCGCATAATGGCCATGCAAGGACTGAAATCTTATATATTCCGGAGCCCATGAAAAGGAATGTGTGGAATATTCTCCGCTGAATTCAGATTTAAAAGGCTGTACATTACCTATTTCAGTGTGTGGTTGAACGGTATACCATGAGTTAGATTCTTCGGGATTCCCCCAGCGCGAGAATTCAATATCAATTTCACGGTAATGCTTGTCTGCAGCATCTATCGATTCAGTATCATAAGTGTATAGACCAAGCACAACATTTGGATCCAGTGTGTCAATCCTGCTTTCCAGATAGAAACGATAAGTTCCAAAACCAAGAGTCTCCATATTAAATATTTCCGAGGAATACCAAGTGCCATCCCTATAGGTGATCTTCAGATGAAGACTGCCGGCTGCATCCACCCAGACATTCCGATAATCAGAAGACCAATAATTGGGTCCAGGACCGAACTGTACTTTGCCTGAGTCTTTCACACCCCAAGTATACCCACTCCACTGCAGTTCCCTTTCCGCAGCCATCGCCTCCCCTTTACAGAAATCTATTGCCATGAACAAACCCACCATACCTGCAAGCAATCCGGCGATTCTCTCAGTCAATCTTGGAAAGTCCTCCTTTTAAACAATGCCATTCCATGGTTAATTACTATCCCTTTGTTTGCTGACATCTGATTGTAAAGTCGTTATACTTCGGTAAAAACGTGATATATTAACAGGAAATAAATTACCAGTTACAATCTTTTCCCCCATTCTAAAATTGATTAACTGGTAAAAATTCCAACTTTATCTTCCATTATGATAGTTTTGAAATGAGTAATGAGCATCTTTGGATAATCGTTTTCCCAAACCGGTTTGTTTTATGTCCTTTAAAAACTGGGATAAAGCTTTCCCTATGACTTATTCGCCAAATCAGTAAAACGAGGTTTGTAAGAACTTACAAATTCGGATGCTATATAAGGATAATATACTTTTTAAGCGTCTTATTAATCCTCATACAAACAATAAAGCGTACATAAATTCTGCAGGCTCATAATATTTATCTGCTGTTTAGCATTTCTATGGCTTTTTGAAGGTTAGAGTAAAAAGATACAGGCAGAGTTACCCCCATATTAACAAAAGAAACGCTAAGCTCCGGCCTCACCCCTGTGACGATCGCTTCTATTCCCAGCAGCTGTAGAGAACAAATCAATTTTGAAATGGCTTCAATCACCATGGAATCTGCCTGTTGGACTCCTGAAAGATCAATAATCAGCACCTCAAAGCGATGGCGGTTGCAGGTATTTAATGTATCATAAACCAGGATTTCCGCCCGCTCTTCGTTTATTTCCCCGATTAAGGGCAAAGCTGCGATATTTTTTGAAATCGGGACAATGGGGACAGAAATTTTCATAAATTCTTTTTGGGTGTGCATTAATCTTTCCTCTGAATGTTTAACGAATACCTGGGTAAATCCATATGTAGCTCTCGTCACAATTTCATCAATGTTTATCAGTAGGTCTGTCAATTCCTGAAATGAGAAACCAAGTTCTTCGCTCTCTTTTTGCACGAAATTCCAGATCACCTTCTTATAAAGTGTACTGTATCGAATCGTGTTGGCCAAATTCCCACCGTAACTCAGTGAAGCCTCCCCTACTTCCATACCCCACAGCTCAGATCGCTCAAAAACACCATGTTCGTCCAACAATGCTTCTGCTACAATCTCAACTAATTCGCCGAATACACGGATCGTACGTTCCTCCTCTTCTATACTTGAAATCTCAAATGTAGTGTTTGTGACAAACTCCAAAAGCATAGTTGATGCAATTTGATTTTTATTTACAAGAAGTTTTTCACTTATAATCTTACTGATATGACGTTTAGCCATTAGCTACGCTCCTTATACTTTTTTGCAGATGTTTCTTTTTATTCTAGCAAAAAAAGGCTGGAAAAGCGGTATCCATTTTTCCTTTTAAATTGACATTAAAATACAAGGAAATCTTGATGTGACTTTGGTGGTCGGAATCCTTCTTAAGGATATCTGATTTTGACTGCGCTTCTTGCACTGTTGATTTCAACCATATTTTACAAAAAGAAAAACTCCACAAAAGTGAAGTTTTCTGATCTCCTATTGTATGCGCACAAGAGGAATATTTACCATTATATTGTTGCGGTTTTCCATATCATTTTATTCATCAAAGCTCGCTTTATTTGTAAAAGTCTAATTTGCGATTTGTATGCGAGACGGCTCAACAAATCGATCATAAAATTTGCATTTCGAGCATAGAAGCATGGATATCGAGCATAGAAGCATTGATTTCGAGCATAAATTCTGGATTTCGAGCATAGGTCAAGTTAGTCTAAAAAGTGGACACGTAAAAAAGATAACTTATAATAAACATAATTATTAAAAGGACGTGTTCAGAGTGGGGAAACATCGTGATCCGGAATTTAAAGAATATGTAGCTAAATTAGTGGTTGAGGAGGGCCGGGTAGCCCGGGAAGTAGCATACGAGCTGGAAGTGCCGTATCCCACTCTTCGCAGGTGGGTTAGTGAATATAAGAAGAAATTAAGAAACGGGACAGAAAAAGAGACATATATAACACCTGCAGAACTTAAAAAACTACAAAAACAGCATGAAAAAGAGATTCAGCAGTTAAGAGAGGAAAATGAAATTCTAAAAAAGGCTATGCACATCTTCACAAAAAACCAAGCATAATTTACAGTTTCATCTATGCTCATCGGGATGAACATACTGTGGTGATGATGTGTAAAGTCTTAAAAGTATCGAAGAGTGGATATTACAAGTGGATAGATAACAAAGATAGGGTCGACCTCGAAAGAGAGGCTTACAAGAAAGAAATCCAGCAGAAAATAAAAAAATCTTACTATGAAAGTGAAGGAACTTATGGAAGTCCCAGGGTCCATCATGATTTAATCGAATGGGGATATACGATTTCAAAAAAAACGGTCGCACGAATCATGAAGGATTTAGGTTTGCGTGCTATCCCGGAAGAAAGATTTGTCGTGACCACGGATTCCAATCATGATTTGCGCCTTTATCCTAATCTTTTAAATCAAGAATTTCGTGCGCAAGCGCGGGATCGGATATGGGTAGCAGATATTACATACATTTGGACCCTGGAAGGATGGGTTTATTTGTCGACCGTGATGGATTTGTTTTCCCGAAAAATAGTGGGATGGAGCATGGATTCCCATATGAAAAAGGAACTGCCGCTGCAGGCTTTAAACATGGCGCTCCTGACGCGGCAGCCTACAAAGGAATTAATCCACCATTCTGACCGAGGATCCCAGTATTGTTCTAACCAGTATGTGGAGAGGCTGCAGGAACTTAACGTTAAAATCAGCATGAGCAGAAAAGGCAATCCATACGACAATGCCTGCATAGAATCGTTTCATGCGACAATTAAAAAAGAGTTAATTTATAGAAGACGTTTTAAGTCTCGGGCAGAAGCAACAAAAGCAATCAATTACTACATCAGCAGTTTTTATAACCAAAGAAGGAAACACTCGACTTTAGGCTTCTGTTCACCTAATCAATTCGAGAGAAATATGGGTTTCGCAAGCTAGTTTATAACTAATAATTTCACCATTTGGGTATGAAGTGAACAGTCAGGTTTTTGACTGATCACTTTCAGAAACCTTCAGCAAACGAAATGCGCTAGAGATTTAGAACAAAATAAAATCAAAGCCTATTGTCCACTTTCTTGACTGAAGTCCATAGGAGCTTTGATTTCGAGCATAAATTCTGGATCTCGAGCATAGAAGCTTGCTTTTCGAGCATGAAGGGGGAATTTTGAATCATAAGAGTCAAAAGGAGAATGAAAATCTGACCTGCATTTTTAAAATGCAGATTTTTGAACATTATTTGTTCCAAATCCAGCGGGAATCGAGCTTTTTAATCATTTTCCATATCAAAATTTCGGGAATAAATCATCACACTATTTCAGTTTTGACATTCATATTGCTTTATTACCCACAAAAAAAAGACCTATAAAGGTCTTTTTTTAGCAGCAGTTGCCTGCATTTCCCAACAGCGAGAATCCTTCCCCATCTCCACTGACATCGAGGATCAGGTCACCCGTGCTTGCTTCAATCATAGGGTCAATCGCTACTTGTATTTCATTTACAGTGATGATGATATCATCTTTTTCTGGCGCATCCAGCGCCATTCCTATATTTGGCTGTCCTCAGCCAAAGCCTGCAAAATAAAGGCGAATATTTTTTTCATTATGCTCCTTGAATATAACCTTTAGGCTTTCACGAGCTTTATCTGTGATTTGCATTCTTTTCTCCCCCCCTTTGATCATGTCCGAGCAGCGGCAGAATGCATCATTGTGCTTCCTTTTGTTACTCGTATGAATCTAACCAATTATTATTTTAAAATAAGTAAAAAGTCAAGCAATCCTTCCCGCTTGGCAACAAATATTCTTGTGCCAGATTGTACCACAGTGAATAAATCTTGGTCTCGCCATGTCCGCGCAAAAATCATCCCACTCTTCCCTTAGTCCATGTGTTTACATTGCGTTAAACTTTGCAGCATATTTACTGGATTCTGTTCATGCTAAGATTTTCTATCTTACCGGGATTTAGCAGGTTGAATATTGTTTTGATTCTGTTTTGGTCAGTTTGGACTGCGATAATACTTATAATTTTTTGATCCATTAAAACCATGGCACCAATTTCCCCGTTTACGTTCAACTCACGAACCGCAATCTCTCCACCTTCCAGACCCATTTTTTTATAAAGTGCTTCAAACAGCATGATAACCCGGGATAGCGTCCTTATCGGTTTAATGGCTGCTTTCACAATACCTCCGCCATCTGCATAATAAGCTACATCCGCAGAAAGCAGTTCAACCAACGCTTCTATATTTCCTGACTGAAGGGCTAGGATGAACGAACGGGCAATCAGCTTTTGATCGGCATTTTCCGTATCAGCTATACAGCAGGAAATATTTATTTTCTTCTTGGCACGGCTGAACACCTGTCTGCACGCTTCTTCGGTCTTGTGTAGAATCGCTGCTATCTCGGAATACTTCATTTGTAATGATTCGCGTAACACAAATACGACTCTTTCTGTATGATTCATGGCCTGTAACATATACATGACTGCAAATGTGAGCTGCTCCCTTTGCATGACGAGATGAAGGGGACTGTTCTGTTCCAAAAGAACCGGATCCGGCAGCCAAGTTCCAATATAGCTTTCGCGGTTATAGCGTGCAGACTTTAATAAGTCCAGGCTTCTATGTGTCACCATGGTACATAGAAGTGATTTAATATTCTCATCGTGAAGATCCATTTCCCTTAACCTGGCATAGACATCGTGTACGATATCTTCGGCGTCTGACACATTGCCAAGCAGGCGGTAAGCCAAACAAAATAATAAATGTTTATATTCTACATATAATGCCTGTATTTCCACTTTCTCGGCCAATGTGCTTCCTCCTGTTTAGGGACCCAATTTGCCAAATCCCATGTAAAAGTACGGAATTTTGCACCCAATATTCCGCCAATGAGTATATCTATGCCCCATTTTCTTATCCAGACCAATCCATTGTTGTATCCCAGATTGATACAGTATAAATCCGTATATGGTTTATGCGGCATCTTCTGTTTCCCCTTTATATCAAGTTCAATATTCTTGCACAGTCTTCCTGCCTGGTCGATCGCCTCTTTACAGGTCATGCCTGCAATGCTCCCCGATTCTGGGTCACGAATGGCTGCGGCATCCCCAATTGCAAAAATATTCGTATTGCCTTCAACCTGGTAGAAGGGATTCACATTTACTCTTCCAGATGAATTAACTGGCATCCCAAGCTTTCGAATGGCAGGATTGGGAATTAATCCAGTCACCCAAATGCATAGATCTGCTTTTTCCTTCGTTTTATTGGAATATTCTATATGGCCGTCCCGATGGCCCTCGGCCTTATGGCCATGAATGACTCTGACTCCTAACTTTTGCAGTTCTTTCTCAATTTTTTCACCGACTTTTTTGGGCAAATGCGGCAAAAGCGTTTTTTCTGAATTGATCAGGATTACTTCACTTGGTCTACGTATTTCCTCCCTGAACCAAATCGCCATATCAGCTGCTGTTTCAATCCCGCTTATCCCGCCGCCTGCTATGCATAATTTCATTGATGCAGAGCTGTTAGCGTCGTGCCACCGCAGTATCTCCTTCCTGATCTCTACTGCGCTTTCCATGTTTGCAAGAGTATAGCCTCCCCTTTCAGGAGGTGCTGGCCGCACTGTGCTTCCCAGGGCAAATACTAGATAATCAAATGACAGATTATATAATTCGCCATGTTTCACATACGTGATAGTGTTTTCAGAACCTTTAATAGAAACGATTTCCCCATTGATAAACTCAGCTTTTTCGCCGCAAAATTTTTCATAGGGAATTTTCAGGTTCATTCCATGTACAATGGCTTTAAACAAGAGAATTTTTTGAAGATGCTCAGGATTTTTATCAATCAATATAATGCGGATGTCCACATCAGAGTCTGTTGAAATCTTCCTTGTTAGTTTTCTTAATAAATGAAGTCCCGCGTATCCTCCACCCGCTATAATGATCGTTTTCCGCTCCATCAGTAAGCCCCCTTTTTTGGAGTATGACTATAGAACGAATATCTGCTTAAAAATGTGACAGAAGCAACAAATATTTTTTCCGTATTCTTGCCCACAAAAAAAAGGACCAATATGGCCCTTAATCCTATAATGATCATTATTTATTTCATACATGCTTAACCAATGATGTAAACAAATATCAACAATAAAAGAAACATCTTACATCGTATTAGTATTTACTTGATTAATATTCATGTTCGGCATTGGCACATAACCGTGCATTAGATGGTCCTGTGTTTGATCATGCAGAATAGGTACTTCATAATACCTTTGCATGTTGGCATATTGAAAAGCTTCGTAAGCCAAGTCGGCTGAAGAGTTGGCAGCATGCTGCATGGTCCCGCGCAAAGACGGGTGCGCCATTTCTAACGCCGCTTTCATTTTAAATGACGAAGACTGCTTGTGACAGTTAAGTAAGGCTAAAGCAACATCCCGGTCATGAAGCTCATTCTGGGCATTTGCAGGGGTTATGTCCTGTTCATCCATATTCCTGAGTCCATAAGTTGGCTCAAAACCCAGGTTGTTCACAACGCTCCTAGCTGGAATTGCAGCACCGACCATCTGGTGATTGGCTAACTGGATAAGGCCATTGTATTCCATCATTAATGCGCGGATGTGCCGATCCATCAAGTCCCGTAATACTTGTTCTTTTGCATGGGGACGGTACAGATTGATTGTGTTCAGAGCCGATACGGACTCATTGAGTACTTCATGTAATTCGAGCACCTCGTGGGCACCGAGTGTATTCATTTTTTTCCCTCCAGATGAGATAATAAAATACCCATTTATCTTTTACATTACTGAGGAAAAAATGTATATAAAAAGCACATCAACCTATGATTTCCCATTTACGTTCATTCGCAACCTGCAAAAGGCGGGGTTCTGGATTCACGGCCACCGGATTCCCGACTAATTCAAGAACATCCAAATCAGAAAAGCTGTCTCCGTAGGCAAAGCTATTTTGCCAATCGACTTTCTCACTCGCAAGCTGCGCATGCACGACCTCTCTTTTCCGCTCTCCATTAATGTGGTCAATAGGAGAACTGTTATCAATGCTGGTTCCAATAATAGAATCAAAGGGTACATCCTTAGCTACGGACTGCAGAAGTGGCTGGAACGCTCCGGACACGAGCATAATATAAAATCCCTCCTCTTTGTGCTGTTTAAGCCTTGCTAAAACTGGTTCACTAAGCTTCCCGCTCATCTTGTCCCCTAATTGAAACAAAAATCTTTCTATTTCCTCTGAAGGTGTTGAACCGAATGAGGATATGTAAGTGCGCATGGAGTATTCCTTCATCTTTCGTTCCGGGTAAAGCCTGCATTTGTATGCAATATATATTGGCATTAACCTGGAAATGAAACGAAAGTATCTTTTGGAATGCTCGGG
The DNA here is from genome assembly GCF_046237635.1 of Peribacillus sedimenti. Classification (NCBI taxonomy): domain Bacteria; kingdom Bacillati; phylum Bacillota; class Bacilli; order Caryophanales; family Bacillaceae; genus Peribacillus; species Peribacillus sedimenti. Next base: position 2,861,073 of record NZ_CP143547.1, read on the forward strand.
ATGTGTTCTTAAATGGTCCATTAAAAATGAATATGTCTCTTCAGGAAATAATGTTCCATCAAAGTCAAAAATAGCAACCTTCATAAAATCCACCTTTCTTGCTTATGTTTATCTAGATTATAAATTTGGAACCCTAAAAAGCACACTATTAAAACCTCTGTCAATATCTGAAATACTTGAAGATATACCTTAGCCTCACATCTCTTAGACATACATGTTAATATTCTGTTTGTATTATATCTCAGAATACACACCCTATGGCAAAGGAATCACAACTGCCTGACAAGCTTTCTGGTAAAACTCAATCGGTCCTGCCCCTCCAATAATGGCATATTCATATCCAATCTCGCTCATATCCTTCAAACAATGGTGCAATAAAGCATGGCCAACACCCCTGATTCTGTTTGTTTCCGTTACACCCATGGGACCAAAATAGCCTTTTTTGTTCTTATACCTATCATAAGCGGCAAAGCCTACTATACTTTCATTTTCATCCAACGCAATATATATCGAAGGCTCAGCTAATAGAAACCCATTCCTGATCGTTTCTGCCCACCCCTTTGAAAAATAATCCTCCACAAATTGCACAACATCTTTTTCGTCATCTTTAGTAACTTTGCGTATTTTATGAAATGAAATTTCAGGTAATTTATATTCTTCAAGATGAGCAATCCTATCTCACGATACAGTCCCAAGCTTTAAAATCATGTTTCTCGTCTGTTCTGTAAGAAATCGTCAACTGCATGTGTGTGTAACAGGGCTTTTAGCAAATGCCCTTCATTCATATAAATCGGGTTATATCGTTTCATGTAGCTTATCGCAAGCAGCAAGACATCCCTAACCTCCTGGGTAATACTAATGCCAAAATAGCCGCTGCTCGCTGCATGTTCAAAAGAAGAATCAGCCAATTCTTTCACTTTGCAACGTAACCCAGGGATATCCAGTCCGCACTTTAAAGAGATTTCCCCTAGAACGCCTGATTTTTCATATAAACATGCGATAAGAAGATATGCTGCCTGCAATACTCTCCAACTGGAAAAACTGGCCTCATTCTCTGCATGCCTCATGATCCGTTTCATCCTGTCGGGAAAATATACAGCCGAAAGATTCATGAATTCACTCCCTTTCAGCTATTTTACCATGTTAAACCAATATCATAAGTATAGGTTCTCTTTATAAAAACCTTTGAGACATATGCATTCATTTTTGTCTCATTATATTAAGGAGTCTATCCAGCTCACAGAAAAGTTGCTCATCTGCGAAAGGAAACCATTCCATAAAAAACTTTCTTTACTCTTTACAAATCGAGATCAAAATAAAAAAATAAGTGGCTCTTTTGTATGTGCTGGTCTAATGGGAATTTCAAAGAATGATAATCGTAAGAAGTGTGAAATATAAAGCTGCACTACTCAACTGTTATACTCTCATTCTGTATGTGAATTAACATCTGGTCGAACTCTGTTCTTAATGAATCAAAAATCGGTTTATGAAACTTACACTTTTAAATATCAGAGTGAATTTATTACGTATTCATCTTAATAAATTGTATAAATACTCTCTGAAGGAGAAACTAGGAAAACAGGATTTTCTCCTTTTCACCATTCCCAGTAAGATTCTGATACGTTTTAAAAGGTGGTGTAAAAATGGCGAAGCAAGAAGACAATCTTCCTGAAACAATCGAATCCAGCATCTGGATTACGAATCCTAATCCCGTAGAGGCCGGGGAAAATTTAGATAACGCTCAAGAAGAAAATCCAGGAAAACAGGAAGTAAATATAAAAGAATATACAGATCAAATAGTTCAAGCGGCAAAGCAACGCAGCAACAAAAATCAGTGACTTCCGTGTGTTATATTTTTTTTCATAAGCTAAAAAACAGGTACCAATTTAATGACTGGTACCTGTTTCAAATGTTCATTAAATTTTTCACATGCTCATTTACATAATTGGCTCGGTGACTTTTCCCTTAAATGCTGAACTATAGATTTCTCTAATATCATTTTCAGTCAACGGCAATGGACTCCTGGCCAGCAGCCTCTTTTGTTTTGCTCCATCTCGGGTCAGGCTTTCGAGTGCTGATTCAGGGATATCGAATTCTGCCAGGGTCGATGGAATGCCTACGTCCTTAACAAGGCGCTCGAGCTCCTCAACGCATTTATAAGAGGCCTCTTCTTCAGACAGATAGCTTGAATTGCCTCCCAATGCATTCAAAATATCCGCCATCCTTTTTGGACAGCTATTTCTGATATATCCCATTACATATGGCAGCAATACTGCATTTGATTCGCCGTGTGCAAGGTGGAACTGGCCTCCTAACGGATATGCCAGTGCATGCACTCCGGCTACTCCGGCATTAAAAAAGGCGAGGCCGGCAATATAGCTTCCCTGGCTCATATCGATCCGTGCCTGCTTGTCACTTCCATCTTCTACTGCTTTCCTAAGCGAACGGGCAATCAGCCTGATGGCCTGCAGCGCCAAACCATCCGAAACAGGACTGGCGTTGACAGATACGTAAGCTTCTACGGCATGTGTCAATGCATCAATTCCGGTTGCTGCCGTAACGCGAGGCGGAACTGACACCGTTAGTTCGGCATCAACAATCGCGACATCAGCCAGCAAATTGTCATGTGTAACTACGTCTTTGGTAGTTTTCAGTGAAAGGACAGAAATATTGGTTACTTCAGAACCCGTACCTGCAGTGGTAGGAATGAGGATCTTAGGCAATCCCTTTTTCTCCACATGTTTGGTCCCGCTTAAATTTAAATAGTCTGCTGCAGGACCATCATGTTCCGCCATGACTGCGGCAAGCTTGGCCAAATCAAGTGCACTTCCTCCCCCGATGCCAATCACCATCTCAAAACCGCCATCTCTTGTAAACGATACCAGCTTTTCTCCAACTTCTAAAGGCGGTTCAGGGATAACCTCCGTATACAGGGTTACCTCATAGCCATTCTCCTTTAGTGGAGCCGTGACCCGGTCAGCAAGTCCGATCTGAGCAAGCATCGGGTCCGTTACAACCAATATGTTCTTTACATCATACTTCTCAACCTCTGGCAAAAGCTGCTGCAGAGAACCCCAGCCTATATGGGTTAACGGCGGAAAAACCAATTTTGAAACACTCATATGATTGCCTCCTTATTCGTAAAAGCCTTCCGTTGATTTACGGAATGTTGTAAACTGCTTTGCGTCATGTCCAAACCAAACCTGTGAATTCGTTTCATTGGCTATTCTGCGGATTTTCTCCACCGCACTGTGATATCCGAGAGAGTCATAAATGATCCCGGGCGGCTTGACAGGCGGACCAAAGCTTTCAGCTGTATAAATGGCATCCGAAGCAAGGATAATGCCGCCGGTTTCAGGCATATCCACATGAAGTCCAATCATCCCCCATGCATGTCCGCTTCCAAAGTTGAGAACCTTGATCCCCGGCACAATTTCAAGATTATCTTCCTGTCGCTTGATTGTGCGCCATTGCAGATTATTTTTGATCCATGCATCAATATCGGCCCAGATGTAGGCGCCTTCTTTTTGATTGCGCGCATAGGATTGCAGCGTTCCGTTCAGCTCGTCCTCATGAACGATAATGGTGGCATTCGTGAACATTTCGAGGCACCCTGCATGATCAAGGTGAAGGTGTGAAGCAACTACATATTTAATATCCTCAGGCCTGACTCGCAATTGCTCCAGGCGGTGATGGAGATAGCATTCTTCACTCATCGAAATCGGGAACATTTTTTGCGTCATTTCTCCCCAGCGGCCGTCTGGACCCATCGAATTTGGGTTACATGCTGTATCAAAAAGGATCTTGCCTTCAGGATGGTCGATCAATACCGTATATACGGGGAATTCCACAAACTCGGCAGGTGCATTCGGATTATCGGCAGTAGCCGGATTATGCATCGCAATCATCCAGTTTTTATCCATTCTCATTCGGCCATTATCCATTACATACAGCCTCGGATTTGGTTTTATAATATTTGACATGATTCTTCCTCCTCCAAACGGTTGGTAATCGCAATAAACTCTTGTACCATCTTTTCTGTTTTTCCGCACTCATATATAATCCTTCGTATTCTATGAAGCATAATTTTTTACAAATCAGGCGATATTATGGCGGTGCCTGACTGATCTACTGGCTCTTGATTTTGACTGGTTTATAACTGTAACCACAAAGTCCAATACCTTGTCTTCTGATAGGCTCCTAAGCGCCAATCACTTCCCTGCCATATGCCATACAAAAAAATATACAGGATCTGTACCATTATTCACCTTACCTTTTGAGGATGCCGGTACAGAAATGATTCATGTCACGATTCTCCTATTGTAAAATCTTTTTTGTTACACTCATCAACCTCCTTTTTTGCTGTATTTTTATTGCAAGTTTTATGCCAATTATTAAAAAGTTGGTTTATTCGCAATATTTCTAATTTACGTTTACACTGATGGTGATGGATTTCACCAAAGGCCAAGAAAAGCAATATTTTGACGGTGATTTTATTCACCGATACAAGAAAATTTTCACCGTTATGAAGGAGGAATGCTGATGAGCCTGCAAGTAATTGAACCTGAAATTATTTTTTCTTCCATGCGCAATGGAATCATTGTCGTGGACCAGGACATGAAAGTAATATTCATGAATGGGTATGCCCAGCAACTGCTAAAAATTTTCGAAAGCGAATACCTCGGGGCAGAAATCAAGCAATTCATCCCTAATACAAAAATACATAACGTGCTGGAGAGCGGTGAAAGTACAATAGGTGTAAAAATGACGATTAATGGACTCCCCTGCATCGTGAATCGGACACATATGTATCAAGATGGACAGTTAATCGGCGTAGTAAGTGTGATACAGGATATTTCGGAAATGGAAGATTACCAGAAGCATTTGAAAAATATGGAGAAGATCATAGAATTTTCGACAGATGGGATTTACGTTGTCAATAAAGAGGGAAAAACCATATTGGTGAATTCCGCATATGAGAAAATAACCGGCTTTCGAAGGCAGGAACTGCTCGGAAACCATATGGCTGACCTTATGGGCCGGGGATATTTCGACCAATCGGTCTCTCTCCTTGTGTTGAAGGAGAAAAAGCAAATTTCCATCCTTCAGACCATCGATGGAAAAAAGGATGTCATTGTCACTGGCAATCCAGTGTTCGATGAACAGGGAGAAATTAGTATGGTAGTAACAAGTGTGCGGGATATTACCCATTTAAGCAATATGGCAAATGAGTTACGAAAGGCAAAGACCATTTCAGAGATTAGCCATAACCGCTTCTCTTTCACCTTTGATGGCTCGGATCAGAAAGTAGTTTTCAAAAGCCCGCAAATGAAAGAGGTTATGGCTAAAGTCGAGCTGGTTGCTCCCTTTCCAACCAGCATCCTCCTTACGGGCCCTTCCGGTACTGGAAAAGAGGTTGTAGCTAATTTAATTCACCATGTCAGCAACCGTAAGGACAAGCCATTTATCAAGGTAAACTGCGGAGCAATTCCTGAACAGCTGCTAGAATCGGAATTGTTTGGTTATGAAAAAGGTGCCTTCACAGGTGCAAGACAAGATGGCAAAATCGGGCTGCTTGAGCTGGCAGACCAAGGAACGGTCCTGCTCGATGAAGTCGGCGAGCTGCCGCTGCCGCTGCAGGTAAAGCTTTTGAGGGTCTTGCAGGAAAAACAAATCCAGAGAATTGGAAGCAGTAAAATCAAACAATTAAATATAAGGATTATTTCGGCAACTAATCGAGATTTGAAAGAACTTGTTGCAGCGGGGAAATTCCGGGAGGATTTGTTTTATCGTCTGCAAGTCGTTGAGCTGTATATACCTCCACTGAATGAACGGCCGGCGGATATACAAACCTTGATTGACCATTTCTTTGCTTATTATTGCCGTTTATATAATATGGATAAAATTCTGGCAGTTGAAACCAAAAAGATTTTACAAAGCTATCAATGGCCCGGTAATGTAAGAGAATTGAAAAATTTAATGGAAAGCATGGTTGTTTCAGTGCCATCTTTCAAGATAGAGCCCATGGACCTTCCGCCGCACTTTCATAAACATTTTACACCTGAATCCCCAGCAAGCCTTAAGCAGCAGGTTGAACAAATTGAAAAGAGAATAATCCTGGATGCCATTCAAAAGCATACTTCCATTCGAAAGGCTGCCGAATTCCTTTGCGTAGACCATTCAACATTGGTAAAAAAGTTAAAAAAATGGGAGAACGAAAGAATTGGATGAATAGTGAAACCTTTAAGGAGGTGCTGCCGAAAGATATCAAATGTCAAAGATACAAGGGACAGTATAGACTGTCATCATTCCAAACTATCAGAGCATTAAACAGGCAAGCCCTTTAATGAAGAGCTTGCCTGAAAATGATGGTTTAACCAAAGGTCGATGGTTATTCAACTTTAACTTTTGCGCCCCGGGGTTCCATTCATTAAATCATCACCTGAACGGTTGTTTTCCAAGGTGGTCCTGTCATCCAAGCCAGCTAAATCCGGTGCTGATTTTACCACTTTCTGTCCACCTACTGTTTCAGGTGTAAAATCTATATTTTTGTCATTTTGTTTCACTTTAGATTCCCCTCCTTTGTTTTTATTATTATCTGCTGATGCTGACATTTATAATCATTAACTTTGATATAGTTTTGCGAACCAGCATCCCCCTCGGTCTGTTGCTGATGAACGTGTATTCGGAATAAGACAGTTTGTGAGAAGTCAATGCGGAAAATCTTCAAACCTTCATCTTTTTTTCGGAAGAAACAACAGTAAAAATTATTTCTATTGAATAAGGAATATACTTCTGAAAGTACGGAATGCTATTACCCCCATTTCAGCCTATTAATATAAATGACTGGTTTTTTTGCAATTTCATCCGTATTCTTTAGTAACAATCCTTCCGTTAAATGAAACTGGTAAAGCTAAAGTTTAATAAAACAACCCTTTAAATCACTCGCTTTTTAAAAATAAAAATAAAATAACGCTAAAAATCTCCCTGGTTCCGAGGAGATTTTTTTGTATGTTAATGATAATTGTTTTCCTCTTCCCAGCCTACTGTAAAAGGCGTTTCTTTTTCTCCTACCGTTATTTTTATCAATTTCCATCCTTCACTCAAATACTGATTTAACTCGTCTTTATTTATATCTTTTCTCTTGGTGATATTATGGCAATTTGCGTATTCATCTGACATATTATTGCCCCTTTAACGCTTTACTCTCTGATTCACTTCATCAAATACTTCGAGGATTTTTCGAGGTGTGCTTGCCCGATAATAATCCTCCACCATTCCGCTTCCCTGGCTCAATGCGTTTGCCATGGAAACAATTTCATCTATGATATCGTCCTGAACGTCTCCGGCTTCAATCATATTATATAATTCTGCAGCAATCTGTTTACTGCGATCCATTTTTGGCTGCCTCCTTCTTGCTATATGTTTTTTATTGGCTGATTGAACATTGCTTATATAAAGGTGTGCAAAAAAACTGCTCCTGGCCTGCTCCAAAATGAAAATTATTGCAGCACAGCGAGCATTAACAATAAAACAACATTGAAAGACAATTAATTCTCCATTAATACATGGTCCCGCTCCCTCTTATGTTAAAAACGGTATGGACACGGAAGTCGATGTCTTTGTATATATCCTGCCATTCTTGGTCTAAAGTTTTGGTTGCCCGCGTTTTTGCCTGATATTTCAAACCAAGACCAAGTGGGTCGGAGCCTGAATTCCGAATTTCAGTCAACACCGTCTTCACTCTTTTATTAAGAATCTGGGCTGATTTTTTCTCGAAGTTTTCCAGCTCTGAACGGGTATTTATCTTTCGGTCGGAATATTCAATGAATCCTCCAATATTCAAATCAACGTCAACATATGGATCTTTGCCTTTTGGTATATTGACTTTAAACTTGCTCTCAAAATCATCTACATTAACAAAAAATTGGTCCTTTCCCGAACTGACGTCAATCTCTCCCCTTCTCGGCGAATTAAATAATTCATTAAGAATCCTCGTATCATCCCGGCCCAATTCCTTTGCCAGCTTACCATCTTTTAATAATTGCACTGTGTTAATAATATATTTGCCCTTCTGTGCTGTAATAACAGGTAAATAAGGATCAATCCCAGTCTCCTTTAATCTCATGTAAAAGTCATTCAGTATTTCCGTTACAATATAGGGAGAAGTATTGGTCCTTTCGTCGAATGCCAGGATCAAGGCGTTTGCAGGAAGCCTCTCCGACTTCGCTCTCGCTTTTAAAACCGTATCCGGTGAAGGCTTCCCGATTCCAAGATAAGAGATTCCCTGAATATCCCTCCTTCTCATCAGCCAGTCCATTGCATCTCCAATATGATGATTTATTAATTCGGGACCAAGGAGAATAATACGGCAATGGCCGAAATCAAACTCCTTATCAACCTCGGATTTCATGACCCTGACCGCTTCAGGAATTGAATTTGCATCTTTTGAAATCAGCTGGAAATTGGCCTTTCCAGGTGCAACCTGTGCAGAAGGAATAGCAAGCTTCAGCGTAACATGAAAGGGTTTTTTTTCGTCTTTTGATTTATCAATCCCCATAGCAACCACAAAGAAACGTTTGTCAATATCCCTGAAGCCGCAGCTGCTGAGAATGGATGCTAAACTGATAATAATTATGAAAAGAAACGCCTTCTTCATGAACGTTTCCTCCTTAATGAAAAAATGAGTACCATGCTGACCAAAACTACTTCACAGACAAGCCTGACATTAAACCATAGTTTAATGACGCTGAAAAACTCCCTTTGATTAACCTTTTGTACTACATAAACCGTCGCAGCCGCAATAAGGAGGGTAAAAACGACCGGTGCATATTTCTGTACCCTTTTATTTGCGCTCTGCAGTTTATTTTTAAATGGTACTTTCAACAGTTCGAGGCCAATATGCCACGTCAAAACTCCAAACATAAGAGTGAGTGATAAATATACAAGGAGAAGGAGAAAGCTGGTTCGTTCAATAAATCCATATTCCATCCGTAAAGTATCTACGGTCACCATCCATGGAAAGACGATATCACTCACGGCATTGATTCCAAAAAATCCAAATGGCACTAAAAAGGAAGTAAATAATAGCAATGTTCCCACTAATGGTATACACCATATGTATTTCATCACCTTTTTGGCATCGATATACCTATTTAATATGGCAGCATTGACATAGCCCGTGAAAATAAAGCTAGCTGCCGCAATTGAACTAAAATCAGGTGTATCCCATGTAAAATCAAGTATTCTCAATATATGCTCCGGATAAAAAAATCGGCTTCGGACCGCCTTAATAATGATAAATAACACAACCGGCAATGAAATAAGCATGGAAATTTCCAACTTATATAATATGGATGTCGTCTGCCGTGTCGCCCCATACACTAAAACAGCGGCAAGCAAACCGGTAACCAGCCGCATATCCATTTCCGGATTCAAGTGCAGTTTAACAAGATAACTGTAAGAGATAACGACAAAACTGCCTGCGGACATCCAAAAGATTCCTAAAAATGCCAGAAACGGATATTGAATAAAATTGGGCAATCTTCCGCTGAAAATCTCCGGGAGTCCCTTGTTTTTAAATTTGCTCATAGAATTTACAAATAAAAAAGTCAGTGCAGTCCCTATTGGTATGCTAAGAAGAATCGAGATGATGGCACCACTAAAGCGATGCTGCACTAACACCAGGGGGGCATTGAGAATGATATTCAATGACATATTCAAGAAAACAATATAATAGAAATAACGTGCCAACTATCCCTGTTCCTCCTTCTTCTTCCTCTCAGAAATGCTTTTAATTTTTCTATTCGCTCCCCAAAAAATCTTTAGATACGGCCGGCCAAAACTGCGTAAATCCGTTAGATAGCATAGAATCAAAAATACACCGGCTACCAAGCCTACAAGCCCGAAGAAGCTCGCCAAAATGATCAATGGATACCTCGCACAGCGAACCGCAAAACTCATGGCATTCACTGGAATCGTAAAATTCGAAATGGCCACAAACGCGGTGATGATGATCATAATGGAACTGACCAGCTGCGCCTGCTGAGCAGCCTGCCCAAGGATCAAACCGCCTACCGTGGTAGCAGTCGGGCCTATGGCCTTAGGCAGCCTAACACTCGATTCAATCAGCATTTCCACTGCAATCATCATAAAGACTACCTCAAAGTAAGATGGATATGGAACCGCAGCCCTGCTTCCGGCAATCGTCAAGGCTAGCTGGGACCTGACGATCTCCGGATTGTAAGATGTGATAACAATATATAATGCAGGCAAAACCAGCGTGATCCCTAAACCAATATATCTAAGCAAAATCATGAGCCTTGAAACCCAATATGTATGGGATAAATCATCCATCGAAGAAATGAAATCAAAAAAAACAGCCGGAACCACCAGCCCAAATGGTGTACCGTTAACTAAAATGATGATTTTACCCTCGGCAATATTAAGGGCAAGGCGGTCCGGCCTTTCGGTGTTGAGCGTAACAGGAAATAGATGATATTTTTTATCCGTAAGTTGGTTTTCCATCTGGCCTACAGCTTGTATCATATCGACCTTAATATCTGAAAGCTTTTTCTTTAATTCTTTCAAGATTTTCTTGTCTACGAACTCAACATCGTAGAGCAAGGCAATCGGCGTATTGGAGAGTGTTCCGATTGTACTTGACTCGATCCTCAAATTCTCTGAAGGATATCGTGTCCTAAGGAGGGTAATATTGGTCTGGAGGTCTTCGCTTAAGGCTTTTTGCGGTCCCAAAACAGACATCTCAACGGTAGCTTCAAGAGGCTGGTCATTATTAACCTTTGTTACTTTATAGGAATACACACCCTGTGATAGGAATATTAGCGTTTCGCCGCCGATTAGCTGCTTTTCCAGCCCATTTAAATCAGAAATCTTTTTACAGCCGGGAAGAGATAATAAATGCAGCGTGAATTCGTTTTCTGTTTCACATAACAGCAATGGTTTAATGATATGTTTTTTGATCTTTTCATCATCACTCATACTTTCAAGGTAAAGTAGAATGATTTTCTTGCCAAAATAGTCAAACTCATGTGCCATTAAGTCCTTGCTGCTTTTATATTTAAGTTGTAAGGAATCGATGATTTGTTTATGTTCTGCATTCATGATTGTTTGCACCTTTAAACCTTCTCTTGGTAGATTGATGATTTCATGATTGTATGGTGTACACGACCTTGTGATATTTGCTATTTGTTTTTCCCTTAAAGCTGCCAGATTATCCAGTACCCGATTCCGGTGATTTTTTCGAAGTCTGTTTTATGAATTTTCTCTTTAATCCATTTATAGAATTGCCTAAAGGAAGAATGTATTTCCATTCCGTAAATATACTGGTTATAACCGGAGAACTTGTCCCTATCACAGACATGCCTGATTAGCAAAGTTTGGAGGTAGTAATGTGGAATACGAAAAGATTATGCAATGGATGGAGCTGGCAAAAAAGTACCAGACCCCCGATTTTTGGAATGGAGTTTTTGATCAATCTCATGTAGCCGAATTTATGGATGATGAGCCTTTACGGACACAATCAGATAAGGTTTCCAAAGGAAAATTCCCTGCAATAGACATCTACATGAGCGAAACTGATATTATCGTGATTGCCGACCTGCCTGGATACCAGAAAGAACATCTCCATGTATCTGTATCCGGTAGCAGGCTTCTTTTAAAGGGTTCCATAGACCGGTTTGATACAGGACAGCCTGTACTTCAGGAACGCAGGCAAGGAGAATTCCAGAGAATAGTTGAGCTGCCAGAACCGACTGATTCGAATCAGATAGTTGCCAGATTCAATAATGGGATTCTGCTCGTAAAATACAGACGACAATTTTTCGAGGAACAGCCTGTAGACATTACATGATTTTTGGCCGGAAACCAAAAAGGACAACGATTAACTCCGTGCTGATCATGCATATAGCCCATCGCAAACGATTGAGTATAAGATAAAACCTTATAAATGTGGGGATTGAGATGAATTTTAAGGATATATTCAATCAGGAATCAAACGGAGATAAGGATAGAATGATGTCGTATTTCAAACAACAGGACAAGCGAATTATAGAACTCGAAACTCAGATTAACCATTTGACCCGTCTGGAAGAAAAAGTAAGACCCCTGCTTGCCATCACCGGTCATCTGGAGAAAATCATTAAAAATGTTCAGCTAGATAATGAGAAAAAGCTAAAAACCAAGGGTGGAATCACCGCATACTTTAACCACCGTGAAATTTACCCGTCTTCTGCAGAACCAATTGGTTTTGAAGCTACTATTCCAATAGAATCGTCTGAAAGAGCTTCTTCCCCTGCTCCAAGTAATCTCGAGGAAAGGATCTTCCTTTTGGAAAAAAACATTGCACTGCTGAATGAGCTGCAGCGTGATATTATAAAACGTTTAGGCTCCCTATCCCATCTTCCCAAATCGAAAACTGGCGAAACAGGCAGCGTCCCTTTCGATGCCGGAGATGTGATGGACAAGGCAGTAGTTGTCCAGGAGCTTCATATTGAACAGGTTATTGTAGATCGATATGAGCAAAATAATAACTTTGCCCAAATGGGTATCAAGGAACTGAGCGGGGTTTTAAACATAGGGGCAACATATGGGGCTCTACCTGGTACAGGCAAAGTCAATACAAATAAAGCTCAAGATCCTGCCGGGGAAACAGAAAAACGAGGCTCCAAATAAAACCGTGGACAACCAGGCCAGACAAGCAGAAAATGCGGAGTCAGGCAAAGTACATACACCATCGGAGAGTAACCCGGAAACCAATCCGATGAAAAATGACGACCTTGTTTAAATCGCTTGCCTGCAACACCTGGGAATATCCGTATATTCGGACAGGAAGCTAATGTTGCTATTCTTTTTATAAGAATCCGGAATAGAATGATATATGGCAATCCACCGATTACAAACGAGGGATATGGCAAAGCCAGGTCATACCAAACGGACGGGGAGTGGTCAAAGTGATTTTCGCGCCGATGGTTTTAAATGTTTTGGCCTACAAGATTAATTCGGTCGACAATGGATCCAACGTGATTATGGGTCCCTTCCAGGAGATCGATTTATTTGTGTCTTATAAGAGGAATCAGGGGATGGGGGAACTGAATGGGGATTTCTCACCCTATTTTGCTCCCGTTGCATGGCTTATCGATACAGATTTGGCGGATAGTAATTCAGTTAAGAACAGCCTTCTGTAACTAGGTCAAGTTATCCTCTTTATTTCACTGTAATACGGCACTAATAACGAAGAAAGGAGCTAGATACATGGCATTTTTGCCCACACAGATCAATATCCGCCATATAAAAATTAATTCCACTGAACATGCAGGGTCCGTATCCTTCGGTCCTGTCTCACAGATCAATAAGAATATATCCGGTAAAAAGAACCAGCCTTTTGGCCAGCAGCATGCTGATTTCACAATGGTCATCACTCCCGCCCATATGATACTGGATCAGGAACTCATGGATTCAGCTAGCGAAAAAGAAAATTAGGGTGGTGGAATCTAGTGGCTGTACCATACATTAATATCAATATAAATATCATAAAGATCAATTCATTTGAAAATGCTTCTGCCGTAAACATCGGTCAAAATTTACTGGCCGAATGGCACAATGCAGATAAGAAGACAATGGGGCTTGGCCAAAATATGGGAGATGGCAGCGGATTTATCGGCACGAGAAGCTTTGTGGATGATCGGGATCAAGTGGATAACCCTTCCACTTTTTCCTCCACTCCATTAAACCCAATCATTTAAAATAAAAGGTGATAGCATAGGGTCTATCACCTTTTTTTTACACATTGCTATTCTTCACAGTGTTACTATCGAGACCATCCGTATCCGCGATATTGGCAAATGGCATATTGACTGAGACAAAATCTCCATTTTGCTCACCGATTGCCTGATTTCTTTTATAAGAAACCAACTGGTCGACTAGCTGCATCGATCCGGCATTGACCACGGAACCATTATCCAGTGTATTGATTTTGAAACCAAGCAAGTTTAATACCATGGGTGTATATAGAAACATAATATCCCCCTAAGACCCTTTCTGCCGTGGATGATTACCCTCCAGATAGTAAATGACCTTTCTAAGTGGTCCACCAATTACCCTTCATGTATAGAATATTAAAGAGGGGGAAATCCGTTCCTTATCGGTTAATAATTAGACTTTTTTTCCGCCTTGATATTAATCTTAAGCATAAGACTGCACTTCATATAGTTACAAGGCACATAACAAGTTAGATGCACTGCCATTTAAATAATTTGATAGTATCAAATTATTTAACTTCCATCTGCTACAAGGCATCCGAAGGAAATCTCCCCATAACAACAGTGTTATAGTATTTACCGTCGGAAAGGATTTTGTCGTTTTTTAGAATCCCTTCTATTTCAAAGCCAAGTTTCTGATAAAGCTTAATGGCTGTTTCATTGGTTTCCAGCACATTCAATGTCATTTTTGCGATTGCGTTTGAGTCTGCCCAGGCAATGGACTCTTTTAGCAGATGTTTCCCTATCCCGTAGCCCCAGAATTCTTTCAATATACCTACCCCAAATTCCACTTTGTGAGAGAATCTCTTTAGCTGGTTCCCTTCACATCTGGAAAATCCCACAATCCTGTCATTCACGACTGCGACTAAAAATAGGTTTCTTGGATGATCAGTGTCAGCTTTTATTAGTTGCTCAAAACCAGCTGGATCAATGAACCCCTCCCCTTTTTCCCTGTCTAGATTTTCTGTTTCACCATCGATTTGCAGCCTTAAAGCCGACAGGGCTGCTGCGTCTGATTGGATTGCTGATCTGATTATATAGTCGAACCCATTAACGTTATATTCCTGATGGTTTATTAACATGAGATACTCCATTCATTAGAAAATAATCTGTGTGGAAAAGCACGATGATTTCAAAGAAAGCGTTGTTGTAGGCCGATACGTTTTAACTGTTATTCTTTCTTGCCTTTGGCTGCACCTGTCTGTCTGGTGTAAACCTGTCTCGTTTGAAAATTTACTGAGAAACGCAGTGAAAAGCGCTCAAATATTAGGCACCGAAATTTAGGCAAGTGCATTACCCATGTGAAAAATATTTGATTGGCAATAAATTTCAGCCGATATGAAAATCTGTCCCAAACTGTATCAGCTCTAGTTTCCTTGCCAAAGCCCTGGATGAAATATTGTCTTCAGAAGTGCTATATAGAGCAATGCGTCCTTGTTTTTGCACCTCCAAAGCCCATGCATTCGCAACTTGAACAGCCAATCCTCTTCCACGGTATTTTTCATGTGTAAATAGACTTGCTTCCGCAGCTTTTGGTGTCTGCCTAGCACTGCAGCAAATCGACACAGGAACATTATTCTCAATTATTACAAAACAAGGCTGCTTATCCGCAAAATCCTGAAATGTATATGGAAAATATGATTTTAATAGGTCTTTATTTTGATTAGTTATTTGTATGGCTTTTGATAGGGTCCTAGCTGTCAGAGCTGAAAATACATACGCTGGTCCCGTCCATACATCGTTTACATGATGGTCCTGACGCAGAACTTCGATTAATTCTGATAAACGATCAGCTGGTATCGCCTCCAACTCCTGCTCCAGCTTTCCTATTAATTCTGCAGAAAGAGCACTTGAATAGTATTTCACTACTTTGCCCAATTCAGTGTGACCAACGAAAACGTGCGGTGCAGAATCGTATGGCGGTTCATTCACCACAGTTAATCGATTATGTGCATCATGCTTAAATAACACATGTACATGATATTCCATCAATTCCAAAACTGAAACCATCTGCATCCTCCCCAAACAATATTGCGAATGCTTTGATAAGTCCTGTACTCATATGATTATACACATATCTTGGATTCTAAGAAATATGATGGGCGTGTGATTTGGCTCAAATAATGTATGGAATTAGCTTTTTACCCTTAACATAAGAAGCAACCGAATTCCAAAATATCCTTCTTTCTTAACGGTAAGAGTACATATTGCGCTAACACTCACTTTAATTTTGGAACCTTTTCTATTAATAAAACGTATAAACAACAAACGAACGTTTGTGAGGCGGAGTTGGATGAGAGAGGTAGCCACAATGCGAAGAGAAAGACGGAGACAATTACATATGGAAAAGAACGGCCATAAAAAGCATTACCATTGGTTTAACTTTGTAGCAGATGTATTATGGGCAGCAGGAGACCTAATCATTTCAGGGATTGTCCACCTTATACGGCTACTCCTTCGAATGCTCCATCATGCGAACTAAAAATAAAATGCTTCACAGCACAACGTACTGTTCTCAATTTCCATATGGATCCCAAATAGAATTAGATTCTGCAGCTTTCTTCCCACAATAAAAAGAGCATGATTTCTCATGCCCTGTCACTTTCTGCTAATCTCTAATTTCACTTTCCATTTTCATTGATTTATGATGAAGAATTCTTATCGTTCCAGAAATCAGCATACCAGGCTCTGCGGCCATGAGTTAATAATTGGTTTACCTCTTGCTTTAGCTGTTGATCTTCTTTATCATTCTGCTTTTGTTTATGAGAATTTTGATTAGTATTATCCAAGTTTACCCCTCCTTGTATAATCTTGTTGTTATGTATATATATCACGTTTTTGGCAATTCTAAACATATAAGAATAACATTCTATCCCTACAATCCCAATGAAACATAAAGTATATGAAGAAACTGCGAAACTTGTTTTTTGATAAAGATACTGAATAAGCAAAAACTTCTTTCCTCAAATCCGCCAGGGAAACGATCTTTCTTAAATGCAATTTACCAAATCCATAATTATTACAGTCGCATATCATTTTCCCAAAATCTTCGTACAAATAAGAATCCTATTTCCATTTCCAGTACGCCGTCTACTTCTTGGGGCACAATCCCGCATTGTCCAAAAAAGTTCCCGTTGCTCGATCTTCTACAATCCAGAGACCGTAATTATGTTTTTCATAATGATCTAAAATCCAGTTTATCCAGCCAATCGTCTGCTTTGCGTCCTTTGTGGAACGATAGTCCCTCATGGCAATTGGGTCAGAGAAAATTTGAAAAGATCTAATTCCTGTATGTCTGCGGATCAGGCTTGGGTATTAGCACACCCTTACAAGGACTGCTTTGGTAACAGGAGCGCTACCTTTATACTCATTGTTGTGCAAAACAAGTGGCGGTGTCAGTACCTGTTCGGTGAAACGTTTAACAAACCTTTACATTATTATTGTTGGCTTCTACAATCCACCCACTTTTATACCGGCCAAAATTAATGAGATTAACTTATGAATGCCAGGAAGGTATTTAATGGAAAGGTTGATTCCAACCTGCCGTTTTAATAAGCATACCTCCCCGCTGGCATAGAACGAACCCGCATAATAAGGTTGTAAAACAGTCAATAAGCAATCAATTCTCTTTTATGGTGGAAGTTCAGTAAAAAGTTGACATTGTTCTAACTGTTAAAATAAAGTGATTCCTACATAGACACCGGCCAGAAAAATAGTCGAAATAACAATGACATGAAACACGATCCACGCCCATCTGCCATACTTAAATGCCTCAGAGGAAATGGGAGAACGCAATTCAGGTGGAATTAATTTCCCGCCTAATATTTCAAACAGTAAATAGTACACCCATCTAAGCGAGTAAGAGTCCCATAAATCCCATTCTGCCTGAAAGGTAAAAATAGGCGTTGCCAGTAATATAACTTCAAATAAAACACCGATATGGATGAGTCCCCAATAAAAAGGAATTTTCCAAACCCATTTTTCAGGGCTATATCTAACACCAAATAACACTGCAAAAGGAAATGCTGAAGAGACTAATGCATAAGGAATTACTAACTCCTTATGAAGTACATTTCTAGGAAACGAATAATAATCTGTCACAGTAAATACATAACAAAGTAAATTGGCTGAAATAGCTGCAATAAGATAAAGAAGCCCATATCTTTTCCAATCTAATCTGATAAAGTATAAACAGCCTATTGCCATCAACAGGATGGCAACAAAGAATAACGCTGTGAGCATGGCATCACCTAATGATTTTACTAAACATCATTTCCAAATCAGACAGCAGCTAATCGTCAATACTCTGTGTCCTTACAAAATATTGCTGTTCAAAAAACTTGTATTTCTTTAAAGGCAACACCAATATTAACAAGTATTTTATTTTAATAAAGATTGTATATTAACGACATTTCACACTACCCGAAGAATTAAAAAAAGATTGCCGCAGCAACCGAATAATAAGATATAAAAACTGATTCCAAACAAAAAGAGAAACTGGGTGAACACCAAACCCAATTCGTGCTTAATCAGATGTCCTTAAAACCAAATGAAGCTACTAGAAATTGTGCTATCATCTGGACAGGGCCTGTTTTAGTTGTCCGAAAATCTTGAGACTGGAAAAATCAACGTCAAGGTCTACAGATGTTTTTGCCATAGCAGGAGTAAAACCAGTAATGACCACTTCCGTACCTACCAGCTCCAGGGAACAAATTAAGTCAAACAAGCTTTTCCCTAGTACGATATCAAAATTAATAACCCCAGAAAAGTCTATGATGAGTTTCTGAACATTCTGCTGTGATACCTGAGCTAGTGTGTTTTCCATTATTTTATTCATACGTGATGAAGAAAATGTTCCCACAAGAGGCATAACCGCATGTGTATCATTGATCCAAACGACAGGCGCAGTCACTCCGTCCAATTCCCGCTCCATATTAAGCTGAGTATAATTCATTTGTTCGTTAAACCTGTAAGTCGTCATTCGGATAACTTCATCATATGCAAAAATAATCGTCTCATAAATTTGCAGCCCGTCATCCAATTCGTCAGCCATAATTACTTTTGATTGGCGCAAATATTTTAACAACGACAAGCGGAAAGAGCAGAGCACGGCAACAGTCTCCTTCAATTGAACACCCCGATCAAAGAAGTAATTCAAAGGATCATATCCCGGCTCATTTTTTGTGGTTTCCGCTTTGCTGATCAACAAGCTGGCGGCTATCCTGCCTAAAAGCGAGTCAAGCATCCTGAAATGGATATCCAAATCCTGTTTGGTGAATGTAATATTTAGATCTTTTAATGTTTGAGGCAGAAGGGTGTGAATAATTTCTTTTTGGTGGACGTTCAAATATTCAGCCACTTTGTTTCGAAATTCTCCCACTATGCAACACTCCTTTTTTTGCAAAATGTTGTAATAGCTCACCTAAACTCTTCTGCTTGTTAATTAAACAAGTTCAATCTGAAATCCTTCTTAAAAGAGTGTTAAAGTTGTAGACATCCTGCATGATCCTAAATCCAGATAAAAAGCTTATCATTGTTTTTTCAGTTTTATAGAAAAAACGAAACCCTAAAAAGGCTTCGCTCGAAATTGCGATCTATTTTCTTATAGTAGACTATAAGCTTGTTTTTAAGGCCAGTACACCCATCTAGACCTGCTAAACTACCAAAGAGACCTCACATCTATTTTTTCATTACATGAAAAGCATTCGGCTGAAATGTTTCTTCCGCTGCCTGACGCTTCCAGCGCGGTATGGCATGTCCTGCATTTTAAATCGATATAATCAATATATTTCTGGAGGATGGTTTTGGTTATTCCGCTATGGTTTCCACAGTAGTTGCACATCAGGATTATCCTTCCATTAGCTGCCGGTTCCATGACCCGCCTGCTTCGGCAGACATGGCACTGATCCCAGGACTTTATATACTGTCCCAGGGAATACGAGGGCCGGTAGCTGACAAGCTTTTCCTGAACTTGCTGCTTTGTATATTGACCTGGCTGCAAATTCAGGAAACTGGAAAGGAGCTTCACTGCCCGTTTTGAAACAAGCCGGCATGTTATATCCTGCGCATCGTATGAACGGTAATGTTGGTTATCAGCCATAACAGGTGTCCCAATCCATAGCGTGTTGCCATCAATGATGAGGAAAGGCATGACTAAATCTCTTGTTACATGATGAAACGATGCAAGCGGTATCCCATCCTTCTTTGGTGTAACGAAGGTAACCTCGGCAATGAAATCTGCATGTCTTAAAACATTCCAGATTGCCTTGTCCATTTTTGAGGGGTTAGGAACGGAAATAAGGATTTCTTTCGCATTTGATAAATCCTCCAGCAGCAATTTCTCGTAATCCTTATCACCAAACCATCTTAGATTGGCGTGCTGCGGCTTTTGCAGCACTGTACGTATTTCATTGCGTGTATAGGTGTGATTATTCCTCGATAGATGATCAATCAAAGCGTTCACTGCCCGCTTCTTAGATACTCTTGATTCAATATAACTCCGGTCTGCAATATTGATAAATTTGCCCTTCGCCCTTGTAATAGCAACATTGATAAGGCGGTCGCTAGTCTCATCAGTCAGAAGGACACCAGCCCTCTGTTGTGGGAAACTATCCACATTATCAAAGATAACCATATCCCGTTCAGAGCCTTGAAATTTGTGCACTGTGGCCGCTGTGATTCCTTTATCTCCACTATCCTTTGCCTCTTCCGGCATTAAATCCATCAGGCAAGCAGTTATAAATCTTGCTTGTGCTTTATACGGAGCAATAAAGCCAATAGAGTTGATCCCGTTTTTCTTTGCCGAGAGGATCAACTGCATGGAGATCAGGGCAGACAATATGTTAAAGCGTGAATCTGAAGAAGCTTCCTTCAGGCTGTATGCTGCCATGTTTGACAAGTCAACCAAAGCAGCTGCTTCATTTAAGAACGGAGGTTTATTTACTATTTCATCCCTTGTTTTGGCAACCGTTTCATGGTCGAAAACTCTATGATTATAGATAAACTCGTTTGTAAAGGAGGATATGTCAGGGTGCATCCTTCGCTGCTCTTTCAGCATAAATAAATGCGGGTGCTCCTGCCCCTGCTCCACCGCCTGAACAATTTTGGCTGCATGGAAGATATCCCGCTTCAACCAAAAGTCCACCAGCTTATGCTCCGACATTGCAATTGGCGGCAACTGGCGGAAATCCCCGCAAATTACGATCTTCTTTCCGAGTGAGCTTGCATAGCCAATCTGAGGAATGGAAGCCATACTTGCTTCGTCTACCACCACCAGATCATATTCGCGCTCGTAAACAGCGGGGTCCATGGCTGCCTTGGCAAGGGTGACACCTAACACGGAAGCCTGATCGACAAACTTGGATTCTTCCTTCTTGATTACATTTCTTAGTTTATTTAACTCTTCTTCAACTCGGACAAGCTCTTCGGAATTCCTGTTCCTCGTATCCAACTGTATTAGTTTCTTTAACCGTGACCTTTCCGACAGCAGTTTTTGTATCTTCTGCTGTGTATGCATGCTACTGTTTTCTACTAATCTTGAGGTCAGAATATCACGGTGCCTCAACAAATTAGGGTCGGCGCTGAAGCCATATCTTATAATCTCACCTGGCTTCCATTTGAGCTTCCTCTTTATCAGCTCTGCCAACTCCAACATCAATACGTCCACCGCAGCATTGCTATGTGCCAAAACTAATATCTTCTTGCCCCTTACATAATTTTTGGCTATCACCCTGGCTAAAGTGAAGGTTTTACCAGTTCCGGGCGGTCCCCAGATATAGGTAGCGGCATTATATCTGGAACGTAAAACCGCCTCGTCTACTGCATTTTTTATTTTCTCAACAGGATGTTTGACTGCCGTTTTTCCGGAGAGCAAGCGGCTGGCCCTCTTTAACTTGATGTTAGAAGACTCCATTGAGTCCAATCTCCTAGAAAGTGCTTCTATGACTTCCCATGGTTCGCTGAACAATTGTGCTTCTTCCACCTTATCCCCCATGAAGGCAGTCACCTCTATGACTGCTTCAAAACCTTCCACCGAAACAATCTTCCCGTAATATGATTGATTCCTGTGCTCGATCCGGACAGGCGTATCATCCGGGAACATGTCATCGGAGGCCAACAAGAACAGGTAGGTAAATTTCCTTTCCTGCTTCCTCAGACATTTTCCTTCCGATAAAAAAAATCTGGAACCGCCTTGATTTTTTAAATGATTTACTTCTATTTGAAGGGCCTTTTTCCATTGTGCAATGATTTCTTGAATGCTGGCCAATTTTTATCGCTCCAATCCAAAACCAACATAGAAAAGTTACTAATCGGTATGAAACGTTCCACTGTGGTCTGATAATTTCCCATTAGGACATTATATCAGAATTATTCTCTTGGCATGTGCGGTTATATTTACCTAACTGGGGAAATAACATGGCACCCTACGATCAGGCAATTAGGTGGCAGTTTGGATTTGATCTGCTGCCCCATTTGCAATAATAGAGTATTATCATGAAGGAAAAACCCTTCTGTATTAACTTGTTTTACTAGTAAATCCAGTAGCAAGCTGTCTTTTATATTTACTAACACTTACATGTGAATCATTTTCATATATCAGCCTTACTATGGAAGCAGATTCTCCAAATGGAAAAAATGAAAGGCTGCCTCAACTGAAGCAGCCTTCCAATCAATATGTCAGCTTATAAACCCTGCATTCATAAGGCCTTAAGATAAAACGTTCAATACTCTGATCCTTATCTCCCTCATAATTACTGATTAAAAGTGATTTATTTATATAGTCGATCCCTGTTTCAAATTCGGTTTCTTCTTCATAGAAGTTATTGATCACAAGCAGTTTTCCCCTGCCAAAGGTTCTGGTATAGGCAAAAATGGCAGGATGCTCCTCCAATATTAAGTCAAAGGAGCCCTCTACGATAATATCCTGTTCATGGCGGAGCTTAATAAGCTTCTTATAGTAATAGAACACGGAATCAGTGTCTTTTAACGCGGCTTCCGCATTGATTTTCAAGTAGTTTTCATTTACCTGAATCCAGGGCGTTCCGGTCGTGAATCCGCCGTTGCTTCCGCTATTCCACTGCATCGGTGTCCTTGCATTATCGCGGCTTTTTACATAAATGGAGTTCATGATCCCTTTCTCGCTATATCCACGTGTGATTCTTTCATGATACATGTTAAGCGTCTCGATATCCTTATAGTCTGAAATGGAATCAAACCTGACGTT
Organism: Peribacillus sedimenti; assembly: GCF_046237635.1. Classification (NCBI taxonomy): domain Bacteria; kingdom Bacillati; phylum Bacillota; class Bacilli; order Caryophanales; family Bacillaceae; genus Peribacillus; species Peribacillus sedimenti. The sequence continues at coordinate 2,884,074 of NZ_CP143547.1, forward strand.
TGTCATCCCGAGCTCTTCTCCCTGATAAATATAAGGTGTTCCTTTCATCATATGCAGGACAGTGGCAAGCATTTTGGCGGACTTTTCCCTGTACGATATATCATTTCCCCAGCGTGAAACAATCCGTGGTCATGATTATTCCAATAAAGGCTATTCCAGCCTTCGTTTTCCAGCTCCTTCTGCCACTTGGAAAAGTTCTGTTTGAGGTCCAAAAGGGAAAGCGGCTTTAAGTCCCATTTGCTTTTGCCCTTTATTTTATCAAGACTCATATGCTCAAATTGAAACACCATATTCAATTCCCGGCGGCTTTCTGCCGTATACTTCTTCGCTTCATCCGTTGAAACCCTCGGGCACTCTCCCACGGTCATAATGTCATAAGAGGACAGGACCTTCCTGTTCATTTCCTGTAAATGGTCATGGACCCTTGCCCCGTTATGGTCATATGGTATTTGCTCAACATTCCCGATTTGATAATCTTCATAAGAGGATAAAAACTCCTTTTTGGATATCATGTTGATCACATCCATACGGAATCCGTCAACACCTTTATCCAGCCAGAACTTCATCATTTTATAAATCTCTTCCCTTAAATCGGGATTTTCCCAATTCAAATCGGGCTGTTTTTTTGAGAACATATGCAGATAATATTCGTCCGTTTCCAGATCGAATTCCCAGGCACTGCCGCCGAATGACGCAGTCCAATCGGTCGGTGGATGGCCATCCACACCAGGACGCCAAATATAGTAATCCCTATACGGGTTATCCTTTGACTTACGTGCTTCCACGAACCATGGATGTTCATCAGACGAATGGTTGACAACGAGGTCCATCACAAGCTTTAAACCCCGCTGATGCATTTTTTCAAGCAGTTCTTCCCAGTCCTACATCGTTCCGAATTCATCCATTATGTCCTGGTAATCGCTGATATCATACATCATCATTTGGAGATTTAAACACCGGCGACAGCCAAACCACATCCACTCCCAATGTCTTCAGATAATCCAGTTTGGATATAATGCCCTGAATATCGACAATGCCATCTCCAGTGCTGTCCATAAAACTTCTTGGGTAAATTTGATATACAACGCTTTCTTTCCATCATTTCCTTGGCAATTCCATCAGCTCCAAAAATCAAAAGTACCCAGCTATCGTAATTTAAGGATTTGCTGAAATCAACTCTTCTATTTCTCCGGAAGATGGAAGTGCAGAAATGGCACCTTTTCCCGTAGTCGTCAGTGCTCCGCTGGCATTAGCAAAGGTGAGGATTTCAGAATGGTTTTCGGTTAGTATAGAAATAAGGTTTTCTGGCCGTGTTTCCATGGAAAGCAGTTTGAATAAAAAGGCTCCTATAAAAGCATCTCCTGCACCTGTCGTATCCTGTGCATTCACCCGAAATCCGCTGGAGTGATACACGTTATCATGACTATACAAAGCTGCTCCTGCCGAACCCTTTGTATATATGACAGCCTCTACATCTCCAACGAAAAGGGATTGGATGGCAGCTTCCACATCCTTAATCCCGGTTATAAATTCCAGTTCCTCGTCTGAAATCTTTAACAGATGTGCCTCAGGTATAAATTCAAGGATCGCCTGCCTGCATGCTTCCGGACTATCCCAAAGAGGAAGCCTGACATTTGGGTCAAAGCTGATAAGCCCGCCAAGCTCTTTAACTGCTTTAATGGCTTTTTTGTGCGCTAGTTTCATGGGACTCTCCACTAAGTCTACCGATCCGAAATGAAGTATGTCTCCTGCTGCAAACCAGGAAGGATCGATTTCCTCCTCTGTTAATAACAAATCGGCAGAAGGCTTCCGGTAAAAAGAAAAATCGCGTTCCCCATTATCTTTTAACGAAACAAAGGCAAGCCCAGTGTTTGCCTCACTAGTTCGAGAAACCTTATCCGTTTCAACCCCGACTTCCTCTAGCCTTCCAATCAAAAAATCACCAAATGCATCCGAACCGAGCTTAGTGATCATGGAGGACTGGCCGCCATATTTGGAAACTGCAGCTGCCACATTAGCCGGTGCACCACCCGGCGCCCTTTCAAAAGAGGTAACATCCTTTAAAGCCCTCCCCTTCTGCAGGGGGATAAAATCAATCAGTACTTCACCAATGGAAAAAAGCTTTCCCATGCCTCTCACCTCAAATAATTTGATAAGTAATTTTGTGTGCTTAAATAAGCGCGTAAAAGAAAGATACCAAGTAACGGCATCTTTCCTTTTACATGCAGTTCACTGCCTGAAAGCAGTGCTTATTTTTTGATATCCCATTTTGTTGCCTTCACGCGGGTATGGCCTCCCTTAGAAAAAAAGCGGATTCCCCGGCTGTCTGCTTTAGGAAAAATTCTGCCAGTAAAGACCTCTTCGCCATCATTAACAAACACCTCAACAGATGAAACATCCACGAACACCTGGAAGGTAACTTTTTCAGAATCAAGCGCACACTTCCGAATGGAACCGTATCCCTCGGCAACAGGGACCCCAGAATGCGTTCGGTCGAGAATCACTTTCTTATCCATTCTGTCATACTTAATTACTGTTTTTTCGCCTGTGCCCACTCTGAGCTCCAATCCAAACTGTTGTGCCGTACTTCCGGTAAATTCAGCGTGAAGCTCATATGTCTGCCCCTCAAACTCGTTTAAAGTAATGCTGCTGTTCTCGAGGTCAGCTTGTCCGTCTGTTTGATTCCCTCTCAAGTCCGCTGTCTCCCGAACAGGCTTTTGAATCAGTTTTCCGTTTCTAATTGAAAGTTCCCGCACAAGCGTGAGGCAGTGAGCCCATCCATTGATATCAGTTGGATAATCGATGTCAGGCAATCCCATCCATCCGACAAGAAAACGACGGCCCTCTGGGTCAACCATGGTTTGAGGTGCATAGAAGTCAAAACCTCGGTCAAGCTCAGTGAACTTTCCATGTACAAGCTTCCCCGCAGGTATATCTGCCTTACCCATGACATAGCCGGATTGATATATATTTTGAAATTCGTCATTGACAGGCGAAATTCCTTGAGGAGAAAACAATAGAATACTTTGCCCATCAAGCACGAAGTAATCCGGACACTCCCACATATACCCAAATTCTGTAAGTCCTGTCTCCATTTCTCCAAGAAAAATCCAATTCATTAAATCTGCAGATTTGTATAGTACAGTACAGCCAGTTTTGTTTGTCCTCTGAGCACCAATAATGGCGTAATAGACTCCATTCTCTTCCCATACCTTAGGGTCACGGAAATGGTCGGTATAGCCTTCAGGCACTTCTGAAATGACAGGCTGTGCGTTTTTCACAATATTCCCTTTCTCGTCCATTAGTGCGATACATTGAAATGGATGTCTGGTCCAGTTTTCATCTCTGGTATTGCCAGTATACATAAGATAAAGTACACCATCCTTTTCGAGCGCACTGCCTGAATATACACCATGGCTGTCATACTGATTCGTAGGGTGGAGTGCAATCCCGACATTCTCCCAATGGACGAGATCCTTTGACTTGGTATGATACCAGTATTTTAAACCATGAACCGGGCCGAGCGGGAACCACTGGTAAAACAAGTGATATTCGCCATTGAAGAATGAAAAGCCATTTGGATCATTGAGCAGGCCGGTAACCGGACTGATATGATAAGACTGTCTCCATGGACACTGGTTGACCAAGTTAGCAAGGTTCTGCAATTCTTCCTCTGTAACATCCTCGATTTTCCTGTATCTTTGCTCTTTTGTCCATTCCAAAAGTATCAGCTCCTAAAAAATATCAAAGGAGAATCTAGGATTCTCCTTGACTATGATTCTCTTCATGCAGCTTTCTTGTCTGCCGTGCTCCCGCTTTTTTGTACTTTCCTGGTATCTCTTCTTGCCAGAAAGAAGGTGACACTGAATGCAATTACAATAGCAATGATCATTCCTAGAATATATGAAATGATGGATGAAGGGTTGATGGAAATAACCCCTGGAATTCCTGCCGCACCCAACGCTACAGCTTTTACTTTTAATAAGGTGGCAAAAGCAGAGCCGAATGCCGAACCAATGATGGCACCAATAAATGGGTACCTCAGCTTTAAGTTTACTCCGAACATGGCTGGTTCCGTAATTCCAAGTAGGGCCGAAATCCCTGCTGCAGATGCCGTACCTTTAATTTTGGCATCACGTGTTGTCATCATGACTGCAAGAGTTGCAGCACCCTGGGCCACATTCGACATCGTCGCAATGACAAAGATAAATGATCCGCCTGTTTTTGCAATGTCTGCAAGCAATTGTGTTTCTACCGCGATAAAGCTGTGATGCATACCTGTGATAACTATCGGTGCATATAATAGTCCAAAGATCAATCCGCCAACAGCGCCAGTTGTATCATACATCCAGACAATCCCGTCGGTTAACAGATTACCGGCTGACCTTGTCAATGGACCAACCAATGTAAAGGTAAGAATTCCAGTAACAAAGATTGATAGAAGCGGTGTTAAAAGATTATCCAGCGCTGAAGGAATCACCCGGCGCAGGAATGTTTCTATTTTTGCCAGGATAAATGAAGCTGCCAGTACTGGAAGGACAGTCCCCTGGTACCCTACCTTCTCAATTTCAAGCCCAAAGATGTTCCAGACCGGGACTTCTCCTTTCAGAAGGGCTGCACCATAACCGTATCCATTTAGCAAATCAGGGTGAACCATCAGCATCCCAAGGGCTGCACCAAGATATGGATTTCCACCGAATCGCTTTGTAGCCGAGAAGCCGATTAATATGGGCAGGAAGACAAAGGCAGCGTTTGCAAAAGTATTAATGAGAGCGGCCAAATCTGCCATTTCCGGGTACGCATCTATCAGGGACTTTCCTGCAAAAAATAAGTCCTTGGCTGTAAGTACGTTGTTCAATCCCATTAATAAACCGCCAGCGACAATTGCCGGAATGATCGGAACAAAAATGTCGGAAAGCATTTTCACAAAACGTTGCAATGGATTTAATTTTTTCGAGCCAGCGTCTTTGACATCACTAGTGGACATCTCTTCAATTCCTGCTGCTTTAGAAAAATGCTTGTATACTTCATTGACTGTGCCTGACCCCAAAATGATCTGATACTGCCCTCCGGTTGAAAAAGTTCCCTTGACCACATCCATTTTGTCCAGACTTTCTTGATTTACCAAAGATTCATCATTGAGTACGAGCCGCAGCCTTGTTGCACAATGTGCTGCTGCTGAGACATTCTCACGACCGCCGATTGCGACTAAAATCTCTTCTGCAATGTTTTTGTGGTTCATAATGAACCTCCTTTATTTTTATGAGGAACCGGTTCCATTTTCATTTAAAAATGAAGGCGCCTTTTACGGAACCGGTTCCAATTTATTGAATTAGAGGACCGGTTCACTTTTTTGATGGAACCGGTTTCATTAATTGAATTATAAATCCAACTATACTAAAATGTCAACGCTTTCTCTTTCAATAATTTGATATTTTGATATGGAAGTTATTTCCACTTCCTCCTGGTCGATTAGCTTCAGCATATTTTTGGCTGCGGTTGCTCCAGCTTCATGATAAAAGAACTTAGCAGTCGTCAGGCCTGGATGTATCACTTCTGTAATGTCATAACCCCCGAATCCCGTTACAGATAGTTCAGCTGGAACCCTGATTCCTTTTTGATAAGCCGCTTTCAGGACTCCCAGAGCGATATTATCAGTCGCACAAACAATGATCGAAGGGTTGAAATTACAGGAAAAAATGCGCTCGGCAGCTTGTTGGGCAGCAGGTATGTTGAATTCCGACTCAAAATATCTAGCCTCGCAATCCGGACAGTCTTCAAGCGCCTTCTGGAATCCCCGCTTTCTTTTCACACCTACCGCAATATCTTTTTCGGTGACTCCCAGATAAGCAATTTTCCGGTGGCCTTTTTCGATCACATACTGCCCCATACTTAGGCTTGCATGAAAGTCGTCATGTATGACACTGTGCATATGAGCATGTTCTTGCCCAATCAGAATAACCGGGATTTGGACAGCCTCAAACGCCTCTTCATGGGCAGGAGTTATTTCAGTGGCCAAAAGGATGATGCCAGCCGCTTTTTGGTTCGAAAAACTATAGATGCTTTCAATTTCACGTTCAATATTTTGACTGGTATTGGATATGAGCATCTGATAATTATTTTCCTTTAATTGCTGGTCAATGCCAATAACCGTGTGCGACGCAGCATAAGAATCAAGACGCGGAATAATGGTTCCGATAATATTGGTTTTCTTTGCTTTCAAGCTCTGGGCAAAGGGATTGGGCGTATAGCCTGTTTCTTCGATCGCTCTTTCAATTTTCTTCTTGGTAGCATCCCCTACAGATCCCCCGTTCAGAAATCGGGAAACTGTACTTTTGGCTACCCCGGCAATTTTAGCGATATCCGAAATGGTAATCATTTGTCTAGTCAACTCCGTAACATTTGATGAATGGATCAAAGCATGGATTTTCTTGTATAAACTTTTTACAATAATGGTGACCCGCTGTAAAGCCATTGCTATATGAAAATCCTTTCTTCCACGTTTTGAATGGAAATGTAGGATCATCGCATGTAGTGAAGATTCATTCATCCGGGTTTGAATGGTATTGCAGCTTCATCAGCCGTATGATTATTCTCTCTTCTACGGTCTGAATGGTAATGCAGCTTCATCAGCCATATGAATATTCTTTCTTCCCAGTTTTGAATGAAATGCAGTTTCATCACCGGAATGAAGACTCTTTGTTCCATGTTTTGGATGCCAAAGTACTTTCATCATATAGAATGGAAATGCAGCCTCACCACCCCTATGAAGATCCTATGTTCCATATTTCGAAAGGAAAAGTAGTTTCATCGCGGTTTCTAAATGCTATATTCATATATTTATTAATAAGCTGCAAACAAAAATACCTTGTCTTACTGCTGCAGAGAGATATTCAATGGTATATATTAATCCTATTTTTAAAAATAACTCATCTGAAAATATTCTTCTTGTGCCATTTGAAATATATTTTGTTCTCAGGGTGAACCATTATTTTGGTCCCAGCGGTAAGGCCATATTTCAAATAATCTTCCTGATTGATCTCCAGGGAAATGTGAAGACGCCCTTGCCCATCGAATGCAATCAAACCGTTATTATATAAAGCTGCATGATTGCTGCATAGAAGCACTCCATTATATGGGTCGGCCTTTTCATGGTTTGTGCTATCCTTCCACGGCTTAGACTGGCTTACAGTCAACAATTCCGATAAATCAATGTCACATAAAGCACATTTACACTGCCATAATGGAAGCATTTCTTTTCTGACCTTTTCCAGTCCCATCCGGATCTTTGCCTTCAATTCAGATTCAGTCTCCACAATTACAGGAATCAGTGCATCGTGCTCTGTACTTCTTATCACATCAATCGAAAATTCAAGCTGCTCCTCATTAACAAGATAAATATTGCGTTCACTGATCAAGTCGAGTAGCTTGATCGCTAACTCCTCATTACATGGGTATAAATAGCCATGATTTCCAGTGGTATCTTCCTGAAACGGTGAATATTTGACCGGCAGCACCGGGGAAATCTGAGTGAAATTCTCCCGAATCTTAAGAGAGCTATCCAGCTCGAAGTATTCCAGGTTAACCAAATAACCTTCTTCATCACTGAAATTCATTTGTGCAGCAGCCGGCTTACTTGATAATGTACAGCCTTCGCGAACAATGCTGATCGCAACAATTTCCCCTTTCACATAATGAAAGATCCGGTCGCCTGTCTCCACTTCTTTCATTCTCTCCCAGGAATGCTGCTTCATCCCGCGCCTATCAAGTTGCGGCGTCCAAATGATTCCTAAATCTTTTTCCTCTGGATATGTATCGCCTTGCATCACAATAAAACTCCTCAATTTCTTACCCTCCAACACATAATGAGGAGCCTCGACTCTCCTGCTACCCCTATCATAACCTTATTCCAGCAAATAAGTACATGTGTATATTTTAAAATAATATTTTAACACATTATCAAGCGTTGATGAGGCGTAATCTATTACCCCGAGATAGTATTTATACATATAAAAACGCCGCTCCAAAAATTGGATGGCGTCTACTTCTTGTGTTCCTAAAAGAGTGCGAAAAATCCCTTCTTTGTTTGAGTCCTCTCATCAGGGATACATGCGTTACTCTCCTTTAAATATTGGTTTTCTCTTTTCCAGGAATGCAGATGTTCCCTCTCTGAAATCATATGTACCAGCAAGCTTTTCCTGTATTTCAGCTTCCAGGAACATTTGCCGCTCCAGATTTTCACTTTCTTGCTGGTAAACAAGCTGCTTTGTGTAACCGATGGCAAGAGGGGCTTTTTCCGCCAATTTGTCTGCAAGCTGAAGACAGTGGGAAAGCAATTCTGCAGACGGTACCACTTGATTAACCAGCCCAAACGCCAAAGCTTTGGCAGCAGAGATCATGTCACCAGTCATCATCATCTCCAGTGCAGCACCATTACCCACCAGCTTCGGCAGCATATAGGTACTTCCCGCGTCCGGAATGAAGCCTATATTTACGAATACTTGCCCAAACTTCGCCGTTTCGGAAGCAATGCGAATGTCCGTAGCAAGAGCCAAACTGAAACCGGCACCGGCTGCTGCCCCATTGATGGCACCGATTACCGGTTTTTTCATGCTTCTGATGGCTTTGACAATGGGAATGTAGCGCTGCTTCAAAGTCCTTTCGGGTGAAAAATCGCCCTCATCCATCTGAAGGTCTTCGCCAGAGCAAAATCCTTTTCCCCTACCGGTCAGTATGACACAGCGGATTTCATTGTCGCCAGAAGCTCTCTCTAGGCACTCCAGCAAGCGTTCACCCATTTCATCATTGAAAGCATTCAAAGTACGCGGCCTATTTAAGCTAATTATGGCAGTATTGTTTTTCTGTTCATAGATCACCGATGGTTCATTCATCATAGTCCTCCCTTTTCAAATAGTAGATTCACTCGGGATGCATGTTTGGCACCCAATAATAATTTGAAACTTTTTTCTACCCGTATATCGTCTCAACCTTCGAACAAAACCTCGGAAATTCCATAGTATGGCTGATTAGCTGAATACTTCTTTCTTAAACCTTTTCTTTCCTTCCTTTTTGGAAGATATTTTATATTATAGACTTTTGAATGGTTACCTCTATCTTCTAGACATACGGTAGTTATATTTAGTGTGATTAGCAGACACTCTCTGTCCATACAATAAAACACCGCCAATTGACGGATTAGCGGTAGAGAGAATAAAATAGGGTTTACCGATTATTAATTGTTATAGCTGTTCATAAATTTTCCCATTAATCTGTCCTGCATTCCAGAAACATGAAGTGCGAAGTAGATGGTTTCGTTGCCACGTGTTACTTCCAACGCTTGTGGAAATTCTTAAAAGTCGAACCAACCGACCATCAATCCCATTAATTTGCATAGTTCAGTACGGCGAACCAATTCAGTAATGATTCATTCCTAAACTCCCACTAGCTTGCCAATTACTGTTTGAATGGAATCGACAAGTACCTTTACCATTACAATCCCCTCCCTTAACTAAACTCTAATCCCTTGCATAATGCTTTATTTTTTCCTTATCTATTTCCATGCCAAATCCTGGGCCATCCGGGATGACGATTTCAAAGTTTTCATATGTAATGTTGTTCAATGTCAGGTTGTCTTTAAAAAGAAGCGGTCCAAATAACTCTGTTCCAAATTTCAACTCTGGAAGAGTGGAATAAAGTTGGGCGCATATTGCCGTTCCCAAACTGGATTCGATCATTGTGCCGCCGTACAATCCAAGTCCTGCCCCTTCGGCAATTGCTGCCACTTTTTTTGTCTGACTCAGCCCTCCCGCTTTACAAATCTTTAAAGCAATGGAATTTCCAGCCCGATGCTTTGCAATTTGGAAAGCATCGTAAATTGAATTCGCGGCTTCATCAGCCATAATGGGAACTCGAAAGCGTCTAGTCAGGCGCGCCATTCCTTCATGGTTCCATGAAGCCAGAGGCTGTTCCACCATTGAGACTCCACCGTCCTGTAAGGCGGCAATGCAGTAATTCGCCGTATCCTCATCCCACGCCTGGTTTACATCTACCGTAATCCTTGCATTGTTCCCAATTGCATTTTTAATTTTCAATACATGTTCAACATTTTTATTGGGGTCACCTTTTCCAATCTTCAATTTAAAAATGTTATGGCGCCTCTGGTGTAGTAACTCTTTCGCTTCTTCAATATCCTTTTCTGTATTTCCGCTAGCCAGCGTCCATGCCACTGGCAAGGCAGAGTTAATTTGTCCTCCAAACAATTCATACGCTGGAACCTCTTTGGCCCTTGCTGCCAAATCAATAATGGCTGCTTCTATTAATGCTTTGGCAAAATAATTGCCCCTTACCTGCTTGCCAACTTCGTACAGGATTTTGTCAAAGTGAACGGGATCCTTTCCAATCAACAGCGGGGTAATGTACTTATCAATGTTTACTTTTATCGCTTCTGGAGTTGATTCCCCGTAGGAAGCCCCCCCAATTGTAGCCACTTCTGACCAGCCTTCCCGACCTTCTTCATCCTTCAAGCAGGCGACAACAATTGTTTGTGTAACTATGGTATGCATTGCAAGCTGATGGGGTCGGACAGTTGGCAAATCTATTATAAGAACTTCTACTGATTGGATCTTCATTATTTAAGCAGCTCCCTATTCGATAAAGTTGGCCTCTGTTTTCTCCCGTACCTCCTCAATGGTGGCACCTGGCATCAGTTCCATAAGCTTTAGCTGTTTCTGCTTCACCTTAAAAACAGCCAATTCGGTAACGAGCATATCTACGGATCGAGTTGAAGTGATCGGATACGTACATTCTTTTAAAATCTTGCTTTGTCCGTCCTTAGAGGTATGATTCATGGTCACTATGACCTTTTTTGCCCCAACAAGTAAATCCATCGCACCGCCGACACCCATAATGTTCTTTCCTGGAACCGCCCAATTTGCAATAATCCCGCTTTCATCTACCTGGAGTGCTCCCAGTATTGCCACGTCCACATGCCCTCCGCGGATCATAGCAAACGAATCAGCACTATTGAAAAATGATGCACCAATTGCTTCACCAACTGGCTGCTTTCCGGCATTTACCAGATTTGGGTCAATCCTGTCTTCTTCAATATTCATCACACCTAGAAGTCCGTTCTCTGTATGAAGATAAACTTGATCATCCTCCAGATATTCAGCGACAAGAGTGGGTATACCAATGCCTAAATTCACGGTGTAAGGGCCTACAAGTTCCTTTGCAACTCGCTTTGCAATAAGATGCTGCAATACCTGTTTGCTTAATTGTGTACTCATCTGAATACCACTCCTTCCTTTGTAAGGATTTGCTGAGCCACAATAATAGAATCAATATAAAGATGCGGTGTGACAATTTCTTCAGGATCCAGCTGCCCAGGTTCAACAATTTCATCAACCTCGACTATAACGGTGTTTGCAGCCGTTGCCATAAGTGGATTAAAATTTCGTGCTGTTTTATAGTAAACTAGATTCCCCAAGCGGTCGGCTTTATGAGCACGGATCAAGGCGACATCGCCACGTATCGCTTTTTCAAACAGATATGTCACACCATCTATTTCACGTTCTTCCTTTCCCTTTGCTAAATTGGTTCCCACTCCAGTAGTGGTGTAATAACCACCCAGTCCAGACCCCCCTGCCCGGAGTGATTCTGCCAATGTTCCCTGTGGCAACAGTTCAAGTTCAATTTCGCCTTTTTGGTATTTATCTCCAACATCCCTATTGCTTGTAAAATAGGAGCCAATCCCTTTTTTGATTTTATTTTGATTCAGCAGGATCCCAAGTCCCTTTCCTGGTTCGCCCAGATTATTGCTGACAATGGTCAGTTCCTTTACATCCTTCTTCGTAAGCCCGTCAATCAAAGTAAGCGGCGCGCCAATCAGGCCAAAGCCCCCAACCAAGATGGTCTGGCCTGATTCAACGCAGGATAACGCTTCTTCAACCTCTTTTTTTATCTTGGACATACCTTTCCCTCCATTTGAAGATTATTGCCCAGCCTGTTTTAAAGAGTCACTTAGTTCGAACCATGAAGGAATTCCAGCTGTTAAAATGCAGATATAACCGATATCAGCCAAATCCGCTTCTGTCGCCCCAGCCTGTCTCGCCTTTTCAATCCATACAGCCGCTTCTTCCCCCCTGAGCTCGGTTATATAGTTGCCAACCATACTCAGACATTTCAGCCTTGTAGATACATGACCTTCAGAAAGGAGCTTTTTTTCAATCCTGGCAGGATCATTAGTCTTGATCACATCTAAAGCGCTCTTTACGAAGTTGTTATCTTCCTGTTCTAGCCAATTTATTATGGTGTTCAGAATATCTTCATTTGTCTGTGGCTCCAATGCTGGCTGCTTGACTGGTTTCCCTTTTAGTTCAAAAGCGTATGCAAGTGCCTTAAGCGATACTTTGAGAGCAGCGCCTCCCCGATACAAATAAGAAACGAGAAAATATTCAACGATTTCAGGGATTGTATACCCAAAATCAATAGCACCCTTTGTATGATAGAGCATGCTGCGCGGGTAAAGTCTGGCAGCGTTCATCGCGGCAATGAGTATATCCTTTTCCTTCCTAGAAAGGGCGCCATCCTGCATGATTTCACTGCGGATCCCCGTATAATGCTCTAATACTCCCGGTCCATAATCATGCATTTTCTGCACCCATCCAGGCACTTGATCATAGACTTCTTTAAAATATGCCAAGCCTTTACTCAATTTCCCTTCCACCTTTCACTATGTTATTAGGTTATCATGAGACTATTAATCTTCCATTTTCTTTAAAAACGTTTCAATATAAGTATTGATATCTTCTCGATTTTCAAAGACCATCGTATAATGGTTGCACTCAGACACCACGACTTCCAGATTCTTTGTATGTGCACGCGTTTGTTCATAATCACTTAGATCAAATAGGGGGGGCAACTGTCCGATATTTCCTTTAGCGTACACTAGCAACACCGGACAGTGGATATGTGAACATATTTCCTTCGGGTTGAAGGTATAAAAGCTTTGGAAATCTGCCAGTATTTTTCCTTCATTTGATTTGTTTTCCCAGTGATCATCGACAGGGCCTACCTCATATTCGACTGTTTCCTGAAGCATTTCACTCCACGTGATGCCTAAATTTTGATAAATCCCTTTAATTACAGCCAAATAGTGCTCGCTGGATACGTATTCTTTGCTGAGACGCCCAAGCGAGGGCTGGACAATGGTCCGCTGGTGTTCGGACATGTTAGCGGCGCCATCAAGTAAAATGACTGCTTTAACAGAAGGTAGTTTACTAGCGACAATAGCTGAGATAAACGCTCCCATTGAATGGCCCAACAAAATCGGATTTTCGATTTGAAGTTCCTTGATCAAGGCAATAATGTCTTCAGCATGCTTGAATATCGAAGTTTCTGCATCTGCTTCTGCACTATTGCCTCTCCCCCTTAGATCGACAGAAATGATACGGTAATCTCCTTTAAAGTTCTCCGAATAAAATTGCATATTTTTATGTGTCCCTGTTAATCCATGTATGGCAATGATCGTCCCTTTTGTTCCATAATAGTCAGCGACCTGCATTTCATTCCCATTAACTCTGATCTTATATAGTCCCATTTATTATTACACCCCGCTTTACTTGAATATCTGTTTTTCATGTATGGCTTAAAACAAAGACCATCGGGATACTTCCCGACGGTCCTAGTATATATTTGTTTCATAAAGGACGAAGGACGAAATTTAAGGAAGCTTCTTTATGGTCGCCAACTTGATTCAGCTGAGTTAATAATGAGGAACGAACACCCTTGGCTACATCAGTTTCTAACCATCGATCACCCTCAAAGAACACTTGCGTAATAAGAGTTTCATATCCTTCATGGATAAACATCATATGGATATGCGCCGGGCGGTATGCATGATAGCCTGCAGCGCGTACGAATTCACCTGTTGGCCCATTTGTTGGAATCTGATAAGGAATTGGGACGATAGAACTGACCTCAAAGTCACCATTCTCATCTGTATAGAAATGGCCCCTAAGGTTAAATTCAGGTGCAGGTGAGTCGAAATTCGAATATAATCCATCGTTATCATCTTGCCACCATTCTACTTTCGTGTTGGCCAATGGCTTTCCGTCCAAAGAGGAAACGTTGCCGTGAAAAACCAGTTTATCCCCTGCTTCATCTGAGCGCTGCGGAAGTACGAATGGTTTTTGTTCCAATAGCGGGGACCCCTCAACAAAGTATGGCCCAAGGAGTGATGGCTGTGTTCCAGGGGCATCCTTATACCTGGCTTCAAGTACATGAGTTTCTACAAACACATCTAAAAACAAAGGGATTTCACCGCTACGTCCAAGACGGTCTGCCCATTTCACGAAATTAGAGTATTCTTCGTGATCAATCTGCTGTTCATCCAAAAAGTTTTTCAAATGCTTCACAAAGCTTTCGTACATTTCCAACACACGCTGATTCTTTACTTGAGTTTCTGCCATCATCATTTCCTCCTATTTTTAAATGATTAAAATAGTTGTGAGACTCTACAAATTTATGTAATCGCATATATTTTTATTGAATATATTTGCTTCGCGATCAGAGCCTCAATCTGTAAAATTGTTTGCACAATTTTTTCTAAAGACAGAATGGAGCTGCATTCAGAACCTCTCTCCCAGAAAGGGACGGACAAACGCTATAGCACGCGGAATGATACTTCCTATCAGATGCTTGTAGTTTTCCCTTTCGCTTAATGTTGCAGGGTATATTAAAAACATGTAACACCATTTATTTCGTATTCCTAGAAAATTTTCTTTTATTTAATTAGCAACTCATTCTGTCTCCTTAAATTCCTTATTTTGTATGGTGCAATGAAAATCTATTTATTTAGAAAAATAGCTGATATCATCTGGATTGATCCATGTATCATTTGTCCACCCGTTCAGATCGTAGTCGCTCATGCATTCGTCTACGAATTTCTCAAACTCAGACGCTTGCCCATTCTGATTGGCGACGATAAGGTTTTCCAGACGAATGTTTTCATGGTTTCCTGAATAATTACGTTCATATAGTTCATGTCTGCCGCCGTATTCTGTACCTACTACATCCCAGAGCAGCTTAATAAGCTTGATCTTTTCTACTGACTCAACACCATTTGACCCCCGGTACAGTTTATCGAGTAGAGGCCGCAGCTCCGGATTTTTAAAGTCGCGTGAGCTAGAAGGCTGGACGATTAGACTTCCTGCCACCACGTTTTCAATGATTTCTTTCACCTTTGGCCATCCTTCTGACATAAAGACTCTATATGCTAATCCATAATTTAAATTCGGCAGAACTGTTCCATTTGTTCCCTGGTTAGGGTTAAGTGCCATAGCATCACTTAAAGCCCAAAACATATTTCTCCATGCCAAAACTTCTCCTACGTTAGCCTGTACTCCCCTGAACTGATCTGTGCCATTAACCTTTACAGCTTTTATAAGTAAACCTGACACAAAATCCAGCTTGACAGCAAGCCTTGTCACTCCATGGAATGTAAAACGATTTAGGAAACCAGATTCAGCAAAGAAATTATTAATTTTGTGCACGTCTTTATAGATCAAGATATTTCCCCATGGAATCAAGGCTTCATCAAAGATAAGAACAGCATCATTTTCATCAAACCTGCTGCTTAAAGGGTAATCAAACGGACTGCCCATTACTGCCGCGTTCATTTCATATGAAGCCCGGCTAACAAGCTTTACGCCTGGGGTATCCATGGATGCTATAAAGCAGAGGGCAAATTCCTCTTTTGTGATTGGGGCTGCACCATAGTGGGCGACAAAATTGTAATTTGTCAGAGCCGATCCGGTGGCTACCATCTTTGCACCGCTTACAATTACTCCTTCCTTGGTTTCGCCTACCGCTTTAATAAAAATGTCTGACACGGCTTCCAAAGGTTTATGTCGGTCTACCGGCGGGTTGATGATGGCATGGTTGAAAAACCAATTGTTTTCCTGTGCTTCCTTATACCATCTTCTCGCATTATCTTGATAGGGCGCATAGTAATCTGGATCCGCACCGAGCGTGGCCAGGAATGCGGCTTTGTAATCAGGTGATCTGCCCATTTGCCCGTATGATAGTTTAGCCCATTGGGCGATTGCATCCCGGGATTTTAACAGATCCTCGGTAGTTTTATCTGTTTGGAAGTACTTTTGTGTATATCCTCCATTTCCTGTATCAGTTTGTACAGTTAGAATATCCTTTGTTTTTTCATCATGCAAAGCATCATATAGCCTTGCAATGGAACGAGCGGAATTCCGGAAAGCCGGATGAGTGGTGACGTCTTCAACCTTTTCTCCATGAATCCAGACTTCTCGGCCGTCCCTCAGGCTTTCCAGGTATTCTTGTCCGGTTAATGGCCGTTTTGTCCTTACTATTTGCTCAACTTTCATTCTCAAGCCTCCCCAAAAATAATTTTTAAAGCGCTTTCATTCCCTGTTTTTATTATCTTTTGTTTTTAAATCTTTTTAAACTGTAAAAATATACTGATAAAAGCTGTTCTTTTTTATGTTTTTGCGGTAAATATTGCTCTATTTATTTGATCTGGTTTTCAAGTTATTATCATTCCTTAGTAAGGTTTAACTTACATCCACTACAAATTTCCGCTTACCTTTTACAGGCTGGTCTAATCTTTCTATGAAACCTGAAACAATAATTAAAAAGACCATTAAAGAAGCAATGAAGCCACTTCTTCATGATCTTTGAAAGACCATATAAAGCAAAGCAGGAAAAATACCCAACTCATTTTTTTAATGATTAGAAGGGTATGCTGCAAGCATTGGTCTCATATTAATTATTTGCATGGCAAAGTAAATGCGAATAGCCAACTGGTATTTAAATCTTCCAGTTCCAGTTTTTAAGTCAGCTTGGCATAATGATTCAATCTTTTCTATTCGGTAACGTAAACCTGCAATGGACAGATGCAGGTCGTCTGCAGTTTGCTGAAGATTCCCATTATGGTCCAAATAGGCCTTCAAAGTGATAACTAAATTTCCTTGATTTGTTTCGTCGTATGCCACTAATTTACCGATGGTTTCTCTACAAAAATCAATTAACTCTTCCTGATCGATACCTTTTAGGAACATAATGACGGGCTCCAATTCTTCATAATAAGAAGCTCTGCTGTCAGTGGGATATGCAAGTTGTATAAAATCACAGATGCGGCATGCGTCTTTATAACTCTTTGCTAAATCCTTGAGATTTCTAGCTATGCGTCCGACACTAATATATGTTTTAATATTTTTGAATTCTTCCTGAATGGCTTTCTGGAGTTTCGATGTAAAGGTTTCTATCTCGAACTGTTTTTCTGTCAAAACAAGAACGATATATTGATCTTTTATGAAAGCATCAATTTCTGGATGTAGCAAGCTTATGAATTGAAGGATATCTTTTTTATTGTCAAAAGGATCTTGCTTTAATGCGAGGATGCGGTTAGGTTGCTGGGGATTAAAATCGAATACATGCAGATGTCGTTGAAGTGTGTTTTCATCAATTTTGTTATTCAGTAATTCATCAAAGAAATCCTCCCGTTTCCGCCAAATGGATTGTGTGATTTTCCTCTGGTGATATAATTGAACAGTGCTTACGATAACTGATCTTTTAATTATCATTTTTTCCCTTTTACTAAGCGGTTTATCTCCTATGACAACCATTCTTCCTAGATTCACATCATGAGTCCGAATTGGGAATGTATCTATGTATGTATCCAGTGCTTTATTCGTCCCCTGATTTTTGATCCAAATTTCATACGTTTTCATATCTGAAATGGACTTAAAACAGCTATCCATCTTTTTTGAAAAGAATCTATAACTATACTTTTTTGGACAATATCTGATATCAATCTAACCGTTTCTGAAACATTTTTATCTTCAAGCAGCATATCAGTTAATTCGTTTTGAACCCGCTCGGATTCTATTATGTTATCGTTGAGTTCTCTAACTTCCTTATATGCCCGATCTAATTCTGATATCAATGTTTCAGTCTTGTAATAACGTAAGTCTTGCTTGTGCCTTTCATCCAGGGGATCATAGGTTTTCGCTACAAAGTAGCAATGGGCTTCTCCTTTTCCTTGGCATGATTCTTCATATACAAGCACTTCTTGTCCAAATACACTTGTTAAATAGCCACTGGCATATCCTATAAGAATCCAGCATACAGGATCATTGCTATAACCAAAATGATTAATATGTTCAACCGCTTCAAATGAATTCCTCCATATCCCGGTAAAATGAAGAGCATCTTCATTCAGCTCCAGAATATCAGGTTCAACAGTAACGATTCCCTCAATTGTATGAAGCTGTGGACCTGCCAATAATAGCTCCTTTAGCGAATCCCATTCATACATTTTTTCTAAAGTCTGCCCATCATTGTATCCACATGCCCATCCGTAACGCATGAGAAAACCTTTAGCTCTCTCCATGCTCAGGGTATTAACCAAATCTCTCCTTAAAATGCCCAGTGCCTCTACAGACACCAAGGCCATTCTTCTATCACTGAACTTTATTACACCAGTACGGGGATTAGTATCTATTAAACTTTCAAACTGCAATTTATGGGCTTTCATTTTCTCCCTTCCCCTCACTTTTTCGCAATTTTCAATTCGGTTCACTTAGGCAGAACGTTCGAAAATTTGCCGCAATAGTAGGCAAGCGGACGACCGGATGTATAATTAAATTCATTTACCTTACCCACATATAAAACATGGTCCCCACCATCATACTCGGCCCATGGCTCACATGCCACATAAGCAAGGGTCTCTTTTAACCTGGTACATAGTTTACCTTCTACCAATTGAAAAGTTGGTTCACCAAGGGGACGGCCAGCAAAATGCATTGCGATATCCTCTTGGTCCTCGTTTAAGATGTTTACAGTGAAATTGTTGTTTTGTAAATATTTCAGTGCTTTCGCCTTTCTGTCTATAGAAACTAAAACAAGCGGTGGATCAAGCGAAACAGAAGTAAAAGAATTTGCCGTTATGCCATGTATCCCTTCTTCCGTATCACATGTGACAACAGTTACACCTGTAGCGAAATGTCCCATACAGTTTCTAAATTCTCTTGAATCCATAATAACATCTCCTTTTGCATTTTTGATTACGCTCACATAAATGATAGAAAAATAATCATTTGCCAAGAAACAGCAAAAATGTATGGTTATGTACAAATTTGCCATGTTAATAGTATAAATTGTTATAAAAAATGAGCTGATTCCACCCCCTTTGTTAATGAAGTAGCTGACCAATATACAACTAAATCATAAAATTGTTTACATAACCTTGGAGCAATGTTTTCTGATAGGTATTGATTCTTTATACTTTGTAATCTGTTCTGGCCAGTGTAAATTTCTTGGGACCATACAAAGCGAATAACGAAGAAACCCTTAATCAAAATGGATACCGAAGCGAATCAAACAGGCTGTTTGCTTCCTGCTTTAGGAAATTGCCTGAAGTGATAGGAAATTCCGTATGGCTGGCCGCTTTCATCCACTAAAATTTCAGCTATTTCTATAGAATCGTTGACATGGGCCACAAAAGTACGCTCATCTACGAAAGAAATAGGAATATCACTATTTTGAGAGGATAGGACAGGTTTACCCTCTCTAAATTCAAGCGCTACCTTCATTCCTTCATTGGACTGGTATTCTCCTTGGTACTGCTCGAGCAATACTTGGGAGATTTCGTATTCTTTAAAGGAAATATGGGATGCACCGACCTCTCTTCCTTCGTACGCATTCAGTGCAAGCTGCATGAGCCGTGCAGCCGGTACACCAGCCAGGTTCGTCAAAACTACCCCGGTTACTCCTTTTTCAGGTAAAATACTTAATTGTGATGAAATTGCCTTTAACGCACCTCCATGCTCCACCAGCTTGGTGCCAAAATAATCAGGGGTAATCATTAGGCCATAGCCATAATACCTTCCCGGCTGCACCTGGATATGCGGCTTAGTCATTTCTTTGACGCTCTCTGCAGAAAGGATTCGGTTGCCGTTAACAATGCCGGCATTTCGAAATATCTCTGCATACTTTAACAAGTCTTTTGCAGTGGATTTCAAAAAGCCTGCTGCCCTCATCGACGGCGCATCCCACCAGATTGGCGCTGAAATGATCCGCTTTGTTCCATCACTTGCGTCCTCGGCATAGCAGGTCGTGATATTGTCATAGTCACCATACTCCCCGATTGTAAAGAAGCTGTTTTCCATTCCGCATGGAGCAAGAATATGATCATACACATACTGCTCATAGCTTTGTCCGCTGACTTGTTCCACGATGGCTCCAAGCAAGGCGTACGCATCATTGGAATAGCTGAATTGCGTGCCAGGCGTACCGAGAAGTTCGAACTCCTGATTGGCAATATACTGCATAAGCTCTCCATATGTATCAATTGGTCCATGCCCATCCTGGTCAATTTCAAGACCTGGATAATTTGGGACCGATGGGTCGTTATCCATCGATCTTTTCATGGCATACATGAGAGAAGACATTGGCGGCAGGCCTGACGAGTGTGTCATAAAATGGTGGATGGTTATCTTGTTCAAAGCTTCTTCATCTTTAATTTTAAATTCTGGCAGATACTTGATTACCGGATCATGCACACCCAATTTACCGGCTTCCTGCAGCTGCATAATCGCTACACAGGAAAATGATTTCGTAATCGACGCAATTCCAAACACGGTATCCGGTGTGATAGGAAGTGCCTCTTCGACATCGCGGAATCCAAATCCTTTGTGATACACAGCCTCTCCATCCTGAGCAATCGCAATCGAGGTGCCCGGAATCATGTATTTTTCAGTCAACTCATTCCCAGCCTCTTCGAATGCTTTCATATTTACTTCAGCCTTCATAATTTTCCACACCCCTTTTATGGTTTGGTTGCTTGCCAGAGAGGATTCCTAAGAGGATTGATGATAGAATCCTGTATTGACACTATAAAAGGAAACTATCAAACAGATACTGTAAATGAATTTCCTCTCAATCCCTACATTCGACAACGGCTAAGATTTTCCTAGCAAACTATGGAAACAAATTGAGATTTTCTTAGTCAATATGGAATATATATTGTGCGCAGAAGGGAAATTCAACCGGCTATTCAAATTGAAATAAATCCAAAAAGCCCGCTCTAATGAGAAGGGCTTACTTTCACACTGGAATATATAAAGGGCAGAACATTTACTAGGGTACCAGAAAAACTTAGAAGTACATCCGAATCCCCATATACCCAATACAAACGATCAAGGCACTGAAAAACACTCTTTCCGCCAAACTGCCCGTTTTAATTCCCCCAGGTACTCCGATATTAAGCTTCAATGGCCATAAGAACTTGATGCCTTGTTTTGTCAGCATGTCCAGCACCATATGGCTAAACATTCCGAGCCAGATGCCGAATTCTACGGATACAGGCCATGGCGTTTGTTTAAACAACAGGAAGCTTAAGAATAGAAATACGAGGCTGTGTGTAAAGGATCGATGACCGAATACGGCACTTATGATGTTATCGAGAAATGGAATTTTTCGGCCTATCGACGAGCCTTTATGGTCAATGTCCGGTATTAATGAACCAACTGCTAAACTTCCATAAAAAAGAACCTCCTGGTCAACTGTACCTCCCAGGTTTAAATAAAGGGCACCAGCGGCTACAGCACCAACTATATGTGTTTTCCCTTCCATTGCTCCTCCTTCTGCTGCCTTCACTGTGATCGTATCATCTAATAAGGAGTATTCATCCGGTTCATCCCCCAGAAAAAAACATTGTTTAGATTTACTATCATACTTACTTTAAAAAATCATGAAATAAATAACGTTTCAGGCAATTTTTGATAAATTTCTAAATAAGTATACACATATTTCAGGAATGGAGTAAATCCTTCCTATTTCCTTATATTATTCCTTCACACATTGCCTTTTTTGGGGATTCTTAGATGTTTATTCTGCAATTTGACTGTTTACATCGATTGTATACAAACCCAGCTGATGAACAAACACGTCGTGAATATTCCGCTTTACACCACCTCTCAAGGTAAAAAAAATGAATTTATTTTTTTACAAAAAATGCAGGAACATCTTGCATGAAAGGCGTAAATATATCAATAGAAAACGTTTCCATATAATAGGTTTTCGTCAAGAGAGACAGCAACGAAACGAACACATCTCGTATGGCTGTCTTCGTAAAAAAGCAGCAAGTGAATTGCAGCTACTCCCCGCTTACAAACAGATGAATCGTTTGCCCTCAAATGTTTTTGCCATCGTCATGTAATCAGAAAATCAACTCTGAAACTCACCCGCATAACATATCAATCAGCTATTCATGAAGCATGATTTTGTGATTTGTCATAAATCACATGAATCCCGCCATACAGTGATAGAGGATATAGATATGTCAGGCAAACAATCAATACCGACTAATAAGCCCGGAAAAGTCAGCAAAGATAGCCAATTTTTCAAAAAGGAAGGTGGAAATGCATGGCTAAATTATTTGGAACAGATCCAACATTTTATCCATCCGCGAGAACGGCAATGGAAGCACCAAAAGAAAAGCTTGCTTATATTGCTTTATTAAAGCCTGATGCGATTGGGGTAGTCGATCTTGACTCCGATTCTAAAACTTATGGACAGCTGATCAGCAAAATAGAGCTTCCAGAGGGATTGGAAGATGAGCTTCACCATTTTGGCTGGAATGCCTGCAGCTCAGCACTATGCCCTACCGCCTTCCATCCGCAATTGGAACGAAGGTACCTGATCGTGCCTGGTATCCGTTCATCGAGGGTATATATCATCGATACGAAACCGGATCCCAGAAATCCGAAAATCGTTCGCACAATTGAACCCGAGGAGATTAAACGCAGGACCGGGTACAGCCGTCTTCACACCGTACATTGCGGGCCGGAAGGGATTTTTATAAGCGCCCTTGGTGCAGCTGAAGGAGACGGAGGACCGGGTGGCATCATGCTGCTTGATCACTTTAATTTCAATGTCTTGGGCGCCTGGGAAATGGATCGCGGTTCCCAACATTATGCCTATGATTTTTGGTGGCATATTGCACATGATGTGACAGTCACCAGCGAATGGGCAACGCCTGACCTTTTTGAGAATGGGCTTAACCTGGATGCACTGTTGGAAAGGAAGTACGGCCATAAGCTCCACTTCTTCGACAGCCGAACCCGAAGCCATATTGATGAAATCGATTTTGGGGACCAGCATCAGATGGTTTTGGAGCTCCGCCCTGCCCATGATCCTCGTAAAACCTATGGCTTTGCTAGTGTGGTTATAGATGTAACAAATCTGGCCAGTTCTATCTGGGTTTGGCATCGTGACGAAGGTAAATGGAAGGCAGAAAAGATCATTGAAATACCTGCACAGCCTGCTGATCCCGACAAGCTTCCTCCTGCGCTTAAAGGTGTTGGGGCGGTGCCGCCGCTGGTAACCGATATGGTGCTGTCGCTTGATGACAAGTTTCTATATGTTTCGTGCTGGGGAACAGGTGAAATGCGGCAATATGATGTCAGCGATCCTTTCAACCCGACTCTTGCGGGGGTAGTGAAAATAGGAGGAATCGTTGACCCTGTACCCCATCCGTCTGGCGCGCAAATAACAGGCGGCCCGCAGATGGTTGAATTAAGCAGGGATGGCAGCAGGCTTTATTTTTCCAACTCTCTGTATAGCACCTGGGATGACCAATTTTATCCCGATGGAATTCACGGAGCTATGATAAAAGTAGATGTGAACCCTGAAGGCGGGATAGAAATTGATGAGAAATTCCTGCTTCAGCTTACGGATGTGAGGGCCCACCAAATCAGGCTCGAGGGGGGAGACTCCTCAACGGATACGTTCTGCTATCCATGAGGGGAAATGAGATAAAATGGACTTTTTCCAATTTGAAAACCAAATGATAGTAGCCTCTTTACTCGGTGCCTTTCATGGACTAAATCCAGCGATGGGCTGGTTATTCGCAGTTTTTCTGGCGATGCAGCGAGGAGAAAAACGGGTCCTGTTTTATTCCCTTATTCCGATTGCATTGGGACAGATTTTGGGAGACAGCCTGACCATTGGATTACAGACACTGGCAAGATTTCACTTACCGATAAAAACTGTACACATAACCATTTCCATTCTGATTCTGGCCTATGGATTATATCGCCTTTTCCGTTATTACCGGCATTTCAAGTGGTCGGGCGGATTGAATGTCGGATATGGCCAGCTGGTTTTATGGTCATTTTTAGCCTCTTCCACCCATGGCTCCGGACTTCTGTTCGCACCTTTTATTCTGAACGCCACAAAATTCACGGACATCATTCCATTATGGCTTGTCCATGAACTATCAATGCTTACCGTGATGGCAGCCATTGCCTATATTGTGTACCATATCGGCATTGTCAGCTTCAGAAAATTCATCGTGAACTTTGACCTGGCGTGGGCTGTACTTTTAATCGGTGTGGGCTTGTTCCTGTTCTTTATGAACAGCTCCTCTCCTGGTCATATGCATTCTCATTAAGGGAGAAACTGATATTGTAGGTAATGCCTGAGCCGGTAACACTGCACACTGTAAAACAATGACATTTACGAAACATGTGCTTTGAATGGAATTACCGTTTATAACGTTATAACGGGTACCATATTAATAGAAACCTTTGAGCGAGATTAAACCAAGAAAACGGGAAAGCGGGGATTGATTCCTCGCTTTTTCTTATCGCGATTCAGGTTATTGATTTAATTATGCAGGAAAATTTGGACATCTTTATTTTCGGCTCGGAATTTTCCGAATAATAAGAAGGACATTGTTCCGTTAAAGGGCAGGTTAATTCAATAATCGGAAGGAAAAAGGTAGATAGAAAGGGAACTATTTGATATACCGGATTAAATAAAGGAGAGAAGGCTATGAGTAAATCTTTTATTGAACAAGTACATTATATTAGAATTCCTGTAAAAGATTTAGAACTGTCTGCACAATGGTATAGAGATGTATTAGGGCTCCAGTTACTAAACAATACTGAGGAACTTGCAATTTTAAAAGTAAATCAAGGACCTTTCTTACTTATCTTAGTTCCTACCAAAGATGACACATTTGTACATTTTACAATTGATAATGAACCAGAATTTAGCATTGGCTTTACAAGTCCAGAATTATCTAAATTTCATCAACACTTAATTGATAATCAAGTTAAGGTCGAGGATATAAAAGAAGATAATGGTCATGCCTTTTTCCACTTTTATGACCCAAATGGTAATAAACTTCAAGTACACTGGTAATAAACTCAGACGTTCACATATTTTTCGCCTGAAAAACAACAATACCATTTAACAAGGCCTTATTTTTAAAAGTATCCCATACCCAGTCATTCAGGGCTAATGATTGGGCAACCTATTTTGTACATATTCCCTCTTATCCCTATACAGATGATTATTTAGGCGTTCAAATACAGCAACCATAGCCAGAAGCAAATGTAGGCCATAATAAAAACAAAGATCAACCGACAATCGGCTGATCTTTGTTTATTTGATTGTTACTATATTGAATCGATCCAGCGATAATGAAACGGTCACCATACATGCTGTTTTATCATTCAAGTTATTTTTGAGTGCCTCTTTTTCCTGGAGAGTTCCTTAAACACCGAGGATAAATAAAAAAACCTGGTCCTATTTAGACTGGTTTGTAGTTGTAAAACTTATGTAACCGCCGCTTTTGCCGTAGATCGGTATAAGAAAGTTTTAAACCACCACTCCTCAAAGTGGGTGTTCGCAGAAAACCTTCCCCTGCATGTCCTCCATGTCACTATAGACAGAGGCTTGTCATTGAGGTTTCGATATAAAACTCCCTATTACAGCTTAAAGGTTAAAACTTTATTATCACTACGAACAATGCAGCTTATATGATTATATTACGTTAAATGAGTGTATTTTTCAAAGGGAATTGCTGTTCCAGCTTCCAGTTTGCTCCATCACCCTTCATACCTTCATAAAAAAACAGTTTATAGGATGCGTTTAGTCGGCTTTTACTATAATAAGCAAGTGTTCGATCAATGTTTAAAACATATAATAGAGACCCCTTTTAAGTTACAAAAGGGAAGAGACCGCATAATAGCGACTCTACCCCTTTATGTAGTTTACGGTTTCCATTCGACGCTCTGCAACAGGCGGTGCTTCATTAGAGCTAATACGAAATCAGTATAATAATCATGACGCACAATGACTCTGTATTCATGATTTGGATATACATAGAACAGCACGTCAGTATGTACTCGATTGTCGTCAAAGTGTCTTTCGATCTTTTTTAGTTCTTCCATTAATGTACTTTGTGGCGGGAATTGAATGTTGAACTCCACATCATTTCCATTTTCGATTTCTTTTATATAAAGTTCATCTTCATTGAATCGGTACGTTAACATTGTCTCCCTCTCTCCTATATCAAATATCTAAGGTAAATATAAATACTTGAAAGAACGATGGAAAGGATCATGAGTGGAAATCCGAGTTTCAGATAGTCAATGAACTTGATTGGATACCCTTCCTTGCCTGACAGGCCAGCAACGATCAGGTTTGCGCTGGCACCAATCAGGGTCCCGTTTCCACCTAAACAAGCACCTAATGATAGACTCCACCAAAGGGGTTCTAAATTAGTAACCCCCATATTCCCCATCTCTTGAATCATTGGAATCATAGTTGCTACAAACGGTATATTATCGAGGAATGAAGATGCGATCGCGCTAAGCCATAGAATTAACATCGAAGTCGCAGCAACATCCCCTCCAGTAAGGTCGATGGCCTTGGCAGCCAATTCGGCGATTACTCCTGTTTCGACAAGGCCGGAAACCAGTACGAATAAGCCTACAAAGAAGAAGATGGTGGGCCATTCGACTTTTGCAAGAGCATTCTCCATCATATGTTCCCCTGTTAAAAGAAGCAACAGAAATGCACCGGCCAAAGCCACGGTTGCCGATTCCAAATGCACCAGCTGATGCAGGAAAAAGCCCAGAATGGTAATTCCCAGAACAAATAAACATTTGTTCAACAATTTTTTATCCGTTATAAGTCCGTTTTCATTCATATCCATGATTCCGCGTTTAAGTTCGTCCGTTGTCTTGAGCTGCTTGCGGAATAACCAGATAAATACAGGTACATAAGTCAGCATAATGATGATGACGATTGGAGCCAGATTTTCGATGAACGCCATAAATGTAAGTTCCTCAACCGCGCTTCCAATCATGATATTTGGCGGATCACCTATAAGGGTAGCCGTTCCGCCCACATTTGAAGCGAGGATTTGTGTGAACAAAAAAGGAAACGGATGCACGCGCAGCTGTCGGGTGATGCTAAAAGTAACAGGTACGATAAGAAGTACAGTTGTCACGTTATCCAAAAATGCAGATGCAACTGCCGTGATCAAAGCCAGAGCTATTAAGATTCTGACCGGCTCACCTTTTGACTTCTTGGCTGCCAGCACGGCTACGTATTTGAATAGTCCGGTTTCTGCTGTTATGCTGACGATAATCATCATGCCAATAAGCAGACCCAGAGTATTGAAGTCAATATGGTGCATGGCTGTTTCCTGATCAATAATCCCTAATCCTATCATCAGTACTGCGCCAATCATCGCAACGATTGTACGGTGAATTTTCTCGGCAATAATCAAGCCGTAAATGACAAGAAAGATTCCGATCGCTAAAATTGCTTGCTGTTCCATGGTGCCTCCTTAATTATGTATGTTTTATTTATAACCGAAAACGTTTTGCTTCAACCACCACCCTTTTCAGCCTGAAGAAACCACCTGCAAATGTACAATTAGTCCACTAAAATGCAAAAGGAGCCTTTAGTTGACAGGCTCCACCAAAAACCGCATATATAAGAACTACGGTAAAATTATACTTTGTCTTTTCTAAAAAGTACAGAATATTATAAACAAGATTTCGGATTTTCAAAATTGAAACAATCCTCCAGGAACATTCTGGAGGATTACTTTATATATTTATGCTGCATTCTCAGCCGGTCTTCTTGATTGAAAGAACCACTTCATCATCGGAGGTGTGACAATGGTTGTAGCAAGAATCACAACAACAATCACAGCAAACATATCCTGGCTAAGCAGCTCAGATTCAAGTCCCAATGCCGCGATAATCAGTGCGACTTCTCCCCTCGATACCATGGCAGCACCGATGCCTAAAGAACTGTTCCAGTTAAATCCGGCAAATTTCGCTCCAAGGGAGGCACCTGTCAGCTTGGTCATGATCGCTATAAAGCTTAGTACGGTAATTAACCCTAAATGTTCACCTATGCCTGCAAATTCGGCTGTCACACCAATCGACGTGAAAAATACAGGAACAAAGATGGAATAACTGATCGTCTCGACCTTTTCAAAAACTTCGTGTTTGAAGCCGGTCACACTGATGGCAACTCCTGCAATATAAGCTCCGATTATTGCCGCAACTCCTGTATATTCAGCCAGGTATGCAAATACAAAGCAAATGATGAGTGCGGATGATATTACGGTTTCGGAAACCCTTAATGTTGAAAACTTTTTCAGGAACCAAGGAACGAGCTTCCATCCGACAAGAATGGCTCCAGCAAAGAATAATACTTTCTTGAGGATGACTGTTGTCAAATTGACATCGCCGCCAGCAAAACTCATCAAGAACGCCAAAGCTATAATCACCACAACATCGTCAATGACAGCTGCCCCTAAAATCGTAGTTCCTTCACGAGTTTGTAACTGGTTCATCTCTTTAAGGGCCTGAACAGAGATGCTCACGCTGGTGGCTGAGAGCAATAAACCCAAGAACCAGGATTCGAAAGATGTCAGCCCTAAAACCGTACCTGCCAAAAACCCTAACAAAAGAGGGACGATGATACCGCCTAAACCTACATAAGAAGAAGCTTTCCCGGTTCTCTTAAATTGGTCTATATCCGTTTCCAAGCCGGCTATGAACATAAGCAGGATCACCCCAATCTGACTGAATTCTGCCAAAGTTTCTGTATCATTAACCAGTCCCAGGACAGAAGGACCCAGCACAATTCCTATTAATAATTGTCCCAGTACGGAAGGCTGCCCCAGTCTGACACTCAGGCTTCCCGCAATTTTTGCTGTAACTAAAATAATCGCTAACTGAAGAATTAGCATAATTGATTCCACCTTTCACTTTTACTATTTGTGTCCAGACTCAAATAAATACAAAAAGAGCCTGTCACCAAGGGACATACGTATCCCTTGGTGACAGGCTCCTCCGAGTCTTCGCTATATGTGAATATCTTTTAGTATAGCAAATTCACTAAACTTTTGCACTTACTATTTTCATAACCATAGAAAAATTTTGAACATAACATGAATAAATAATATATCCAGATCAGGATAGAACACTATATCAAAATAAGGAAGTGATTGATAGCTGCGGGCATGACCACTTTCTAAGATTAATAAGAACATACAAGCAGAAGCAATTTCAATAAGATTGAAACTAACACAAGCGTTCTGGATACTGCTTTAGGAAGCTTTTCTTTTCCCTTTCCTTTGTACCAATCACTAAATTGAATGATATTCCAATGTAAAACCAAGGACAGAAACAAAATAGCGGAATACCGATGATTAAATAGATAGGATATTCCAAATACCTCGAGACTCCACTTTAAAGGACTCCTCAATATGCTGATAATCGTTCAACTGAGGCAATAGGTGAATGAAAACATAAAATACTACGACACCCGCTATGGACAGAAAACGGCTTCTTAGCGCGTCCAAAACCTGCTGCAAAACAAAAACTCAATCAAAATATTTAAAAAACCATCCTATAATCTTATTAATGGTGATTTTTGAAATATGTATACGGAGGGAAGAATTAGAATTCCCCCGCTTGATCATGCGATCAATTTTTCGCAGGCTTCCGCACATTTGAAGCAAGCTTCCGCGCATTTTTGACAATGATCGTGATTATGTTTTCTGCATTCATTCCCACATGCCTCGCAAATCGTTACGCATACTTCTGACAATTCAGAAAGAAAAGGTGTCTCCCTTACGATTGCCTGTTCCAAATATGCACAAATATCTGCACATTCTCGGTCTAAACGAATACATTCAGCCATCATTTGCATATTTTCTTCCTTTAGGCAAGAATCATAGCAATGATTACATGCCTCGATACATTCATGAAGCGCTTCGATGGCAGATTGATATTGTTGGTATATCATAAACCTTTTACCTCCTTGCATCTTATTTCTTTACTCGTAACCTTTCTTATCCTCGATTAAACCTTTTTTGTTGGACAAGGTGAGCCGTGAACGTGTAGATACGAATCATGAAATGGCATCGCTTAAACCGATAGAAGTATTAGTGAATGAAGAGGGAGGATAAAGCAAAAAGAATTACGGGATATTGGACTGTGGATATTGTGGTGCACCTTGAAGAAAGTGGTAACCGGTGTGTGCTAAGAATATCCATTTTGCTGTTACTCTTTTTTTACTGACTTTTTCCTCTTTCCGTCTCTTAATATGAATAAAATCTGAGCCACCCTTATATTCGGAAATAAATGAACATCAATAAAAACAGCAGAAGCACCCCTGCTGTCCAGCTAAAAAACCTTTTTTTGATCACGGTCTTCTTTTAATATTTCCACTGCTTCACGGAATCTCATGGAGTGGACAATTTCCCGTTCCCTCAAAAAGCGAAGCGAATCGTTTAGGTCGGCATCGTCGGACATATCAATCAACCATTGATAGGTAGCCCGTGCCTTCTCTTCCGCAGCAATATCTTCATATAAATCAGCAATCGGATCGCCTTTTGCCTGGATATATGCAGCGGTCCACGGCACACCGGCTGCGTTATGGTAAAACAATACACCGTCATGATTTGCATAATGATCCCCAAGCCCGGCATCCCTTAACTGCTGCGGTGTCGCATCTTTCGTAAGTTTATATACCATCGTCGCAATCATCTCGAGATGGGCAAATTCCTCTGTCCCGATGTCTGTCAACAGCCCGATCACCTTATCGGGTATCGTATACCGCTGGTTTAAATATCTCAGTGCAGCTGCAAGCTCCCCGTCCGCCCCGCCGTATTGTTCCATCAAATATTTGGCGAGTGTCGGGTTGCATGTACTTACTTTCACAGGATATTGCAGCTTCTTTTCATATACCCACATGGTCTCTCCTCCTTACACTTGCCATGGCCATGGACCTTTGTTCCAATCCCACTCGGGGCCCGGATCACCACTGACACCAAATTGCATCAAAGGTCCATATTTACTTTCAAAAACCTGCTTCACTTGTCTCGAGTGAATGGAATACTGGTTGAATTGCTGTAATGCAGTTTCATCGTCAGGATGAGTGTCAAGATAGAGTGTAAGCTCGACTAAAACGAAATCCACAGCCTGAATCTGCCGCATCAATTGATAATATTCAGCATCAGTTTGTTTGTTCAAATTAAGAATTCCTTTCTTTATATGGATTTTCGTAAAAGTCGTATAACGCTTTCCAAAGAGTTCCTCTCATCAATGCTTCATATGGTGGGAATTGTTCGAGATTAGGTGGCTGGAAATTCATGTATAAATGAGGGGGAGTACGATAGTATTTCCTTCCTATCGGCGGACAAGGATCAAAAGGGCTATAAAAGGGTTTATAAGCTTTTATCGGTGTATATTGAGCGGGGTTTTGAATATACATTTTTATTTCCTCCTTTCCCCAAAAAACTGTTCTGTTATAAAGGTATGCCTGCTTGGAAGGTTTATGATAAAATCACGGCCCGGCCTTAACAAATTGACTTGATTTGACGACTGAACTAGCAAGACGTTATAAACAAGAAAGAAAAAATATAGGGCACCCCACAAACTTCTTTTCCTACCTGAAAAAGCAACTTTATCATGGAATAAGTTATATAACCCAAAATATGGGAATAAATTTTTACAATCTATCCGCAACCATCTGTCGGTGGCCCAGGTAATAATTTTACAAAGCTTGGAAGAACCGGTTTCTCTGCCGTTCATTCGCGTAAAGAGATGGCGTCCGAAACCATTCAATTTGGAAGTAGCCGAATGCAGGAAGGACAGGAAGGACAATAAATGACCATCAGAAACTGTCTGGATTTAACCCCGCTGTTTTCAATCTTACCCTAACCTCCCCAGACCCGGGTGTGAAATCTTCCAGCTCAATGAGGGTGAGGCCTTCCATACCAGTTTTTCCAGCATGAACAAATGCTTTCATTCAAACATTCCCCTTTCCTATGTAGTTCAAATAATAGATTTCATATATCTATAATACTCTGAAAAATATTTTTTACATTATAATGTCGCATTGGTACTTGACGACACCCGCGGGCACTCACCACCGGTGGCGAATAATGAATGAAAGCTGCAGATATAATTGGTAGTTAGGTTCCATCAATTATGATACTATGATACAAACAATATTAGAGAAAAAGAGGCTATGGTTCATTAATGGACACTACTTTTGGTCGTGGATTTTAAACGGCTTTACAGGAAGAAAGGAATTTAACAATGAAACAAGGGGAAAATTCAAGATCGTTCGGCTTGCCGCTTACCATTTCGATTATCGCCATTTCATTTTCGGCGATTTTCGTCAAATGGTCCGATGCGCCAGCTTCTATTTTAAGTATGTACCGTATGTTATTTGCTAGCTTACTATTAACTCCTATGGTTTGGAAAAATCGGCAGGAACTTATCCAAATGCGTAAGAAAACAGGATTTCTGCTGTTCTTCTCAGGAATATTTTTAGCATGCCATTTTGTTCTTTGGTTTGGGTCGTTAAAGTACACGACGGTCGCTAGTTCGACGATTATTCTTGCTTTACAGCCAATGGTGTCGCTGATTGGCGGATTCTTTCTATTTAAAGAAAGAACCAATGCAGCCGCGCTTCTTACAATGGGCATTGCCATCATTGGAGCGATGATGATTGGCTGGGGAGATTTCGGCTTGAGTGCGGACGCGATAAAAGGGGATTTCCTTTCATTCTTTAGCGTTATAGCCGTCGTAGGTTATTTATTCATAGGTCAAACTATTGTTAAAAAATTGTCGCACTGGCTTTACAGCTTTTGCGTGTTTTTTTCTGCGACCATCGTTCTTTTCTTTTACAATCTATTCAATGGCGTAGAATTTACAAATTATCCGGGGAAGGAATGGGTTATTTTCCTTCTGTTAGCCACCGTTCCAACGATTAGCCATGTTATCAATAACTGGCTGCTAAATTATGTTAATGCTACGACTATTTCAATGAGTATTTTAGGTGAACCGGTAGGGTCAACGATCTTGGCTTACTTTATTCTTGGTGAGCAATTATCAGCATGGCAAGTGGCCGGTGGCGTACTCGTGCTGTTCGGCGTCTTCTTCTTCCTGACCAGACAACAAAAAAAAGGACCGGTAAGCAAACCAGAAATAACCGACACCCGCAAAATGGACATAATCGCGTAGACTTTAAAAAATCCCAAGTGAAGTTAATTGGGATTTTTCACTTCTTCAATCTGAAAATTCCATACTTCAGTTCTTAACAAATCCTGTTTTGATTTTAGTATAAACTTCTTTGGCGGCTTCGCTTGCTCGGATGAGGAGGATCTCATGCCGCCGATTGGAGCCTGGATTCGCCTCCTGAACTTTCAACTCGAACTAGACAGAGATCAGGAGCCGGAAAAGTAAGTAAAGCAGCAGCTTTTACTATATAATGTAAATATAAAAAAGATGGGGGATTATATTATGTTCGTTCAAGTCCGAAATATCACAGTAACCGAAGGCAACTCAGAGCAAGTGGTCCAAAGATTCAGCAAACCAGGAATAATCGAAGAGCAGGAAGGGTTTGTAGGTATTGAGATATTGGTCAAAAAGGTACGCCGCGGTGAAGAAGAAGTCATCGTCCTGGTGCGCTGGGAATCTGAAGACTACTGGAAACAGTGGGAGAAAAGCGACGCCCATATTGCTACCCATAAAGCGAACAGAGGTCAGCCAAAGCCTGAATACATCCTTAATACTGAAGTAGGCATGTATGAATTAAAAGCCGAAAAGAAGCCAGCGCAAATGTAAATCATACCTAAAAGATACCGGGAGCCTTTAAATAAGCGAACCAGGTATCTTTTTTACTTTTGAGACGGTCAATCCATCACCAATTGGGATAAGCAAAGATTCTAACTTAGGATGGCTGGCTACAGTTTCATTGAATTTTTTCATGGTCGCATAGCGTTTGGATTGTATACTCGGATCTGCCACACTTCCGTGAGCAAGAACATTATCAGCAACAATTAGAGCGCCCGGTCTCGCAAGCTCAATACAATACTTCAGGTAGTTTTCATAATTATCTTTATCTGCATCTATAAAGAAAAAATCAAAGCGCCTGCGTTCCTCTGCAAGTTTTTCAAGGTTTTTCAATGCCGGTCCCGTCAAATAAATTACTTGGTTTCCAAACCCTGCTTTCGATAAATGGTTCTGTGCCAGCTGTGCATACCTCTCCTCCAATTCAAGGGAAGTCAGATGGCCTTGTTCACTGAATCCGCGCTCAAGGCAAATCCCGCTATAACCGCCAAGAGCCCCGATCTCCAGGACATTTTTAGCCTCCGAAATGGATACAAGCATGGTAAGAAGCTTCCCTGATGAAGCCGATACCGATATCGACGGCATACCATTCTCTTTTATGGAAGAAAGCACTTCCTGTAAAATTTCATCTTCCACAGAGAACATAGTATCTATGTATCGATTAATTTCTTTAATCATAGCCCTCTTCCCCTTGTCTATTATGTTTATCTTTATTTTATCGGACGGTTTCATTAATTACTATTTTAAGAGTCTAACAATTACCCAAATAATCCCTCCTCTCCGTTGCTATATTTAAAACTAGCTAACCCGGACGATGTCCATCTCTGCAAAGAAATATCAAAGCAGGAAAAGGTTTAGATGATTCCCTTTTCCTGCCGAGTTACCTTGTCCCTATAAACCAAAAAATGATAAAAGCTTGTCCCAAAAGGATGTGCTTTCGGACTGGCTTTGAGGGGGATATTTATTGTACTCGCTGCCGCCAGCGGACGGCTTAAGGAAACACCTCTACTTCAAGGAGCTGAAACTGCCGATATCAACGGCGAACCACTAAAATTAAATGGCAAGCAGATTGGTCTCCTGGAATTTTATCAACAAAGCCTTTACCTTAGTGCTTGTAATAGCCTCAGCATCGATAACCTAGCCAAAACAGTCTGAACCATCTTCATATGAATCTAGCTTAAAACAAAAAATAAAAACACCCATTATGGATGTTTTTACTGTAGTAACTGCTACACATATATTTAATTTCGATTTATTGTCCTAATTAATGTCTCGTTCATCCTGTTCAAACTATAGTTTTTCAGCAAAATGATTTAATTTTTCGGACATCTTTTGCAGCTCTTCAATAAAAGCCGATATATTTTGTATGGAAGATGCTTGATCCAAGCCTATAGAGTTGATTTTCTGGATGGAATCCACCATTTCAGCTGTGGATGCCTGGGACTGCTGCAATGTCTCACGGATGGTATTGGTCGACGCTACTGTTTCACTCGAAAGTTTCCGGATTTCATTGGCGACAATGCCAAACCCTTTGCCTTTATCCCCTGCATGTGCTGCTTCAATTGCAGCATTTAATCCTAATAAATTGGATTGTTCAGCAATTTTCTTTATGATTTGAAGCACTTCACCGGACTTTTTTACATCCTCGGTAACGTGCTGTGACTCCACGATAAGCTGCTGAGTGAAGTCTGATAATGATACCGCCCCTTGTGAGACTTTACTCATGCCTTCATTCACCTGGGTTAAAGAATCCAACATTTGATCCGCCATATTCCTCAATTCGGTTTGACGCTTCATCGCAATCCCCATCCCGCCGATCAGGTTGCCTGATAAATCATAGATTGGAAGAGCCTTTGCTGTGAACTCAAATCCGTAGACATGCTCGGGTACATTCACAAGAATCGTTTTTTTCTGGCTCATGGCCTGTGCGATCGGAGTTTGAGCAGGCAGTACATCCCCTTCGTTTAATCCGAGATTTATATTGTCACCTGGAAAAACAGCGATGACGTTTTCCAATCCAGAGATTGTTATTGATGAATCGACCGGAAAACAACTTTTGATAACTGGAACAGCATCTATTAAAGAATCCAAAGAAGAAACTTTACTAAACATTCATGAAACCTCCAAACAGCTTGATAAGTCTATACACCCATATTTTCATTTATAATGGTAAATAAAAATGTATCTATCCGCTCTCGATTTTCTATTTTAATATAAGTTAAATTACTATATTACTACAAAATATCAATACAGGGCAATATTGTCAACATCATAATATTAAAATTAATTGTATCTAGTAGTCTCTTTGCATGGCTCATTTGTTGTAGATTAAGGAACTATTTTGTAGCGTTGGAATATGCACAATTTTATGTTTTAATCATTTTTACATATGAAAAAATGGTCTTTCGCAAGTATTAGAAAGACCTTTCTCAATATTTTGTGGTTACTTATAATTTGATACCCAACGGAATACAAACACTTTATTTCCGATGCCTTCTAGTTTTTAAATATTATATTGGTATTTTTTTACTTTTTCACAATTAAAAACTAACGAAAAATGATATGCAGGTCTAAGTACTACTCTTTTTTAACATGAATAACGTAAGGCAGCTCCGTGTGCTTATATGTCCGGTCTTCCTTACCAGATACAGACAGTGTAAGAGGAGAAATAACAGCTGGTTTTTGCGTTGGATACCAGTTGCGTCCAACTTTGACAACAACAAATACACCCCTTTCATCACCGAAGAAAGTAAAGATCTCATCATCACCTTTATAACGATCATACAAAAATGGCAGCTCATTTTGGAGACTTCGGATATCTTCTGTAGGCATACCCACCTCTGAAACATCATATAAACCCTTCTCCACAGGAACGTTTCGTTCAATGATCTCTAAGATGTTTCCATCAGGGTCGTAAAAGTAACATTGCTTTCCCTCCCAAAACATTAGCGTTTGTCCATTTTTATTAGGAATGAGGTTATCTTGATCCTCAAGCTTTTTGTAAAAGTGGTCAAAATTATGACTATCCGTTCTAAAACAAAGATGATAAAGCGCATTTTCCGTTGATCTTTCAAAGGTGATGGTTGTATTCCGTGCCTGACAGGTAAATGAGTCAGGGCTTTCATCCATTAAGACGCATTCTAAATCATCTGTGTAGAATTCTTTCATTCTTTCTAAATTACTTGCTGAAATCTTGATACTAAATATTTTCATTATTTTTCTCCTCCCTTTAAAAAGAAATCCGCTGACTGCGTTTATACGATACATACTAAATGAAAAAGATATGTTTTTCTTCAGTATAATTCATCATCTTTTCTACTGCTTTAGGCTTATAAAAATCAACTACTATATAGTATGATCCCGGATACTTTTTCCTTTATAAGAAAACTGCAATCTTCCCAACTAAAAAAAGCCAACAAAAATTTTATTGTTGGCCACAGGATTTTGGTTTTTACCATAATATAAGTTTAAATGATACTAGCTGATAGAAGTTTTTACTGAAAAGTGCAGCATTTCTTCCAACCCTTTATCCATAAACACAAGTCTATAGTTTAGAAGCCGCCTCCGCATCGACCATAAGCTCAGCATTTCTATGCTCTTTCAGTACAGATGATGGTACTTTATTTGTCACAGGTCCCTTCACCGTCTTTTCAATGATGTCCGCCTTCTTCTTCCCATCTGCCATCAGGATCACTTGCTTTGCTTGAAGGATTGTCTTTATCCCAAGGGTAATGCCTTTTTCAAGTGACATTGTCGTGCTGAAATATTTTTGCCCAACGGTCTGAGTCGTTTCATCCAAATTGACTAAATGTCGTATTCGTATTCCTTCACACCGAGTTCTTGAAAATCAAGAGGAAATCTCAACAATACTCGTATTCTTAAACTCTCAGCAAAACTTTCCCTTCATATTTGCGGCTTTCAATTAACTTATGCGCTTCCGCCGCCTCACTTAAATGAAAGATTTGAGCGATCGGTAGCGTAACCTGGTTGGATGCAAATAGTTGTATAGCTTTTTTTGCTACAGGTGCCAATCGTTCTGGATCATGCTGTCTTGTCGTACCCAGGCTGAAACCCTTTATATTTCGGCAGCTGCTATGGACATCACTTGTCGTAAAAGTACCAGCTAAACCGCTGCTGTTACCAAATTGTACAAGAGTGCCATATAATGCTAAGCAATCTAAACTCTTGCTTGTAACATCACCAGCGACTGAATCGAAGATAACATTTGCCCCTTTGTTATTTGTTTGCGTCAAAACTTCCTGTGTAAATGTTTCATATGTGCATGCAACATCAGCCCCTAATTTCTCCACATAATTTACTTTATCTGCACTGCCGACGGTTCCTATAATTTTTTGGACTCCAGCCAGTTTTGCCAATTGCACGAGCATTGAACCGACCCCGCCAGCAGCACTGTGTATAACAATGGCATCTGATTTTTGTACTTGTCCGATTTCATGTAAAAGTATATACGATAAGATTGATACAGTTGGCATCGCAGCAGCCTGTTCAAATGGTAAGCTGTCCGGGATTTTATACATTAAATTTTCATTTGCAACCACATATTCTGCATATGAACCACCTTTAGGAAAGGCAATCACACGATCTCCTGCGGAAAAAGAAGAGTCCGGTCCAGCTTCTACAACTATGCCCGCAGCATCCAAACCCAATATTAAAGGAAATCTCGCCTTTCCTTTATTTCCATTTCGGGCTTTGATATCCGCATAATTCACACTCGTGTAAGCTGCTTTTATTAAACATTGATTGTCTCTTATTTTCGGTATCTCAATATCCGAGTATGAAAGAACACTTGCGTCACCATATTCGGTTTGCACTACAGCCTTCATTTTTTTCATCTCCTAAACTTCGATCTTATTCTGTTTTTTACATATAGCTACATGGGTTTCCAGACAAGTTATATCATTTCAAATCCCTGGCCAAGTGTTGCTAGCTTCAGATCTCTCCTACTGCCAGGTTGTACTGCTGATGAGTCTGCATGCAGAATGCAGCCACTTTAGCTAAAAAAGAAGAAACCGCCCTTTTGGCGGCAAACTTATTATTGCAGGGAACTTTACCCCTGAAATTACCTTGCACAAAGAACGAAACTGTTTAATGACTGCTCCTGATGACTGGAAGCATTCATCAGCTCATAATAGCTGGAGACCAATGTTTGTATCATAGCGGGAGCACCGGCAAATTCTTTACGTATGCTATTGGCATAACTCTTTTCCCACTTTGCGTCTTGTAAGTATGTTGCATCGACTATAACTTGTTTAAAGATTTGAAAATCTGCTTTTTCAATCAACTCTTGAATTTGTGCTTTATGAAACAAGTTTTGAATATTCCCATCGTTTGCTACAAAATTCGAGTACAACGCCAATATGGAAGCCGCACAAAAATGGGCACGCTGCGATATCTATGTGAAATCAAGATCCCATTCTGCAAAGCATATACATTTAGCCATTCCCCGTAATTTTTGAAAATAGCGCAGTAAATCTTCCGGTTTCTTGAAGTACCAGGAGGAATGGGATAATACTGCTACATCAAATATCTCGCTGGATTCATATGTATCAAAATCCGTTTCAAAATGAAACGCAATTCGTTCTCCCAAAACAGACTTCTTGATGATGTCTGTTGCCTGGCCTAACGTCAACGGAGAGCCGTAATCCCGACTGGCAATATCAATGGCAATAACTTTTCCTTTTTCTCCAACTGCATCTGCCAGGGCTGCTGTTGTATCTCCCTGGCCGCAGCCGATTTCCAATACACTCATTCCTGTTTCAATCCCGAATGCTTCCACTAAATCCATTCGATGCTGCAACTGGACTTGCTGTATTTCATCTGTTTCGAATAGCTTATATGTCGATAGAAATGCTGCTGTTTTTCCGTTTAGTTCAATTGATGTCATTTTAGTTCCCTGTCTCCCTATCAATCTTTTTTTATTTTTGAAAGCGTCAGGCTGACTTATACATAATTCTTCAGCAATGACAGTTTTCCTGCTTTACCTAACTTCCCCCCTGTTCGCTTCAACCAGAAAAAAGGCCACAGCAAATGAATACAAAACCTAAGACAATTTTTACGCTAAGAGTCTGTTGATATTTGAAGTAAACAAATATAATAATGAATTTAAAGAATTCTAGTGAGGATGGGATATATGAATAAAGACTGGTCGGATCTCATAGCAAGAAAAATTACCGCAACCTTTGTCACAACTATCATCCCATCATTTATCCTGGGGGCATTATACATATCACAAGCCAATGATGCAGATCACAATAAATATCACCAGGGAAGTTCTTTTTTAGCATGGTCTGCGATTTATGTGATGTACATTGGAACAATAGTATTGGTGTATGGGAATTTAGTATCTCTAGGATTGGAATATATTAAAAACAGATGGTCGAATAATCATGTACGGTTATATGTTGGGTTGCATGGGGTATTTGGATTAGCCAATGGATTTATTTTTAGAGAAACAGCATTAGCGTTTTACGGCATGGCTGCCGCCTTGTTGTATGCTTGTATCGATAGATGGGTATATAAACGGATGGAAGAACAAAACGACATTAAGATGTTTTATCTAATTCCAGTACTTATTCTTAGTCTGCTATGGGGATACTATACGATTATTTCAGCGCCTGAACCCCCTTTTACGAAACACGATGCGGTTGCATTTGCGACTTCTGGTTCAGGAACCGCAGAAGATGATCTGTTCCCGAAGAAAATTGGGAAATGGCACGGAACAATAGAAGGATACCAGGTAGAAAGAGAAACTTCCGCAAAGAAAATCGGAAAAGAAAAATATGTGGTCACCTTCACAGAGAAATGGGAGAAGGACGGGGACAAAGGAACTTGGCATTCCTCCTATGAAGTCGGACGCGGAAGTTCGGGAAACCTGGGCGGAGAAACAGGTGATGAGCCTCCTTATAATAGGT
Organism: Peribacillus sedimenti; assembly: GCF_046237635.1. NCBI lineage: Bacteria > Bacillati > Bacillota > Bacilli > Caryophanales > Bacillaceae > Peribacillus > Peribacillus sedimenti. The sequence continues at coordinate 2,925,010 of NZ_CP143547.1, forward strand.
ACTCAAGGTAATGATCAGGCAGTGGCTATCCAATTTCTATTTATGTATGGATATAATGGTGGACTTGTCCTCCCCATAACAAGCTGCCCAAACAACAAATGGGATATCCCTAACTGTTACACTTTTAATTCAGATTTCACTATCTCTCCTATAGAAGCAAGAATAATGGAGTGATGATCTTTAGAATCTCCCTGTTTAATAAACTATAATCATTTTACATTTTAACAGGCCATTACTGTTTATTCATTTTCAAATAGTATTTTTGTATGTACCAAGACAATTCCTGGAATCCTTAGATCTTAATCGCAAAACCTTCAACACCCGGACCAATTTCTCGATGGAAATATTCATTTCCTATAAAAATCTTCAGAAGAAAACCATTCTAAAAAACGTTGATACGGATAATATGCAGTTCCGTTTAACTCTATTTTCGGCGCATCGGGATATTTTCTTAAAAGGTCGGTTACTTCCTCTCTACTTAAATTTAAATACATAGGCAATTGGGACTCCTTTATCAATGTTGGATATACGGATGGGCTCCCTTTAGGGTTTTTGAAATTCTTTAATCCATCTCCTATAAAATAGCCAAAAGCCGCTAACCCAACAGCTATCCAAAAAAAGCTAATATCCATTTTTCTTATCTCCTTCTCAATTAAGTCAGTTACTTTCAATACGATTTAATTAGAAAAAAGTTCCATATATTCCAATCTTACCTGTTTTTATTGTATGAGTCCTAGGACTATTTTTGCTTTCTTGGCTAAATGGGCCTTCTCCCTACTATCTTCCATAACATGAGCTGCACCCCTGCTATGATCAGCTACAATCTCTAGCTGAACAAGCTTATTTTAGCGCTGCTATATTTCTCCCATAAAAAAGCCTGCAATATGCAGACTTTTAGCCACAGTATTCAACAAAGGAAGGGATCCTGAACAGCCCTGCTTTTGTGTAATTCCTGAATTTTACCAGTCATTTGATTCTAGGTTCGATATAAATGAACTGCTTGTCTTCGTATATGATCAGGTCCCGGTACTGTCTATAAAACTGCTTCTCTTTTTCTGCAGGAGACATGAACTCCATAAGATTATGGAGAAGCAGCTCTCATTGATCGGAACAGGTGACCATAATTATCATGATTTTAAACGGGCAGTAGCGTTTATAGATAAATTCAAACTTGAACCCTTTTTATCCAAATTATATCCCTTTGAAAGATTTTAGGAAGCCTTTCAACTGATGGTAGAAGGAAAGCAATTCGGTAAAACTGATTATGAACTAAAATTGGTAGGCTCCCTCTGAGAAATTGCCATAAGGAGCTTTATTTATTGGTATGGGACACAGCTCCTGCTTACTCATTGATTATTTGCATATCTAAACGATCTTATTTATAAAAATACTGCTAAGCTATATCTATCCTCCAATTTCAACGTTATTTTTTTCAAATTCTACTACGGGCCATTTCAGTATTATGTATCATTTACATACTTGTTTGATTCCTTGTGTCGTTTTGAATTCTTACACGCTAATATATTGAGAATGCATACAAAACAGATGGTTACACATGAACTAATACCAGGTATCGTTTTTACTCTTATGTCCGTTTATAAAAATTATCAATATGATCAAAGACTTCCAATATAATGTCCTCGTTTAAGAATGGATTAAGCAATACAGCGCGAAGCCACCTATTTCCCCTGTAGGTCGGCAAGGATAAAAATATATTACCTTCCTGGATTAAATGTTGCTGCAGCCTATAATTCCAATTGTCTAAGGATTCCGGTACTCCACCAGAAATTCCCCTGAAACAGATTATATTCGTTTGGGGTTTGCTGGAAAGCTGGAGATAAGGACGCCTTTTTATCTCATCTCTATAAAGTTCCATCATCTTTAACCCATGATCAATAAGTTGTCCATATCCAGCAGTGCCTATTTGCTGTAACGATAGCCATAATTTTAAAATCTCCGCATGCCGGGTACCTTGGACACTGATCTCACCGATATTCGTAGTGACGGTATCGTTCATATACGGCGCTGTGATCCTGAAATTCTGTTCTAATATTTCTCCATTTTTAAACAAAACCATGGCACATGTCTTGGCAATGTACATCCATTTCTGGGGATTAAACGTAATGGAATTTGCGTTTTCTATGCCATTCAACAAGTTCTTGTGTTTATTCGAAAATATCAGGGCTCCTCCATATGCAGCGTCCACATGGAGCCACAAATTGTGCCTTCTTGCAATTTCAGAGATTTGCAGTATTGGATCGACACTGCCCGTTACCGTTGTACCTGCTGTCGCGACAATCGCAAAAGGTGCTTTCCCTTCCTTACTTGCACTTCTGATCCGTTGATCTAGATCCTTAACATCCATCTGTGAATCCTCATTGACTGATATAGGGATGACGGCATCCGTGCCCAATCCAAGAAGCATGGCAGCTTTCTGTATGGATGTGTGTGCTGCCTCGGATGTGAAAATGACCGGCTGCTTCTCCAACGAATGAAGGCCCTTGTGCAGACTCGAAAAAGCGTGATTTCTAGCAACCGCCAGGGCTTCCAGGTTCGCCAGGCTCCCGCCACTAAGCATGACGCCGCCGGAGCTTTCATCGTATCCAAAAAAGCTGGCAATTTCTTTGATGACCTGAGTCTCCATTTTCGAGAAGATTGGCGACATCTCTATGCTCAACATATTATTGTTCAGCAAGGAGCTAACAAATTCCCCTGCGCATGAGATTAATGTAGGTACGGAGTCCATATGGCCCATATATTTCGGATTCGCCACATTGATGGATTGCTCTATAACCCGCTGTAAACCTTCTACTATTTGTGCAGATGGAATGCCAATCCGAGGCAGAGATTCCATAAAAGAAACTTCATGGATTGGGACTGTTCTTTTGTTGTATGCATCTGTCAGGTGCTCAAGCATGCTTTCAGTTACTGAATCAACCAATTTCCTGTATTGGTCGAAATCATTACCATTGGGATTGATAAAAGCCAATTCAGCCAAATCCTTGATATTGATAGTAAACTCCCCTTTTTGACTAGGTATAGCACTTCTAAGATCGTGCTTTATGAAAATTGATTTAAAATCAGCATAAAAAAGGAATCAAGTACATCCGATTAATCTCGTTCTTAAAACTGTTTGCCTTTAATCCTATATTGGGCGAAATGACTAATGCAGGATAATTTCGCTATGTCTTTTGTAAATTCCTTCATTAATAAAAATGAATCAAAGGGAATGGATTGGACAAGTATCGTAATTTTTACAGACCCGATATAAACACTCAAAAACCAAATGAACAGCCATTTTTCCATTCAGACATTTTCCTCCATTCCCCCGCTTCATTTTCCAGGCACCAAATATGACAAAAGCCAAAAATTTAGCGATAATTGGCGTATAATAAGTGAAATTATACTCATTTCACCCATCTTAGATTCAAACAGAGTTTTTTAAAGGGAAGTGACCAGATGAAAGTTGCTTTAGTAACCCCTAATTTCCACCAGCCCAGGGGGAACACCGTTACGGTTCAGCGAATTGCGGATAAGCTGGAAAATCGGGGTGTAGAAACAGAGATTATTTCGATAACAGATGACAACATGATTACGGAGCTTCCGAATGCCGATATCATTCATGGCTTCCACGCCTACCATTTTTTTACCTTCAAGAAAAAACTGGAACAAAAGATCGATTCCTATGTTCTTACCATAACAGGAACCGATTTGAACCATGACTTATTTAATAATGCCAGACGTGCAGATGTGATTCAATCCGTGACAGAGGCAAAGGCCGTCCACGTATTTAACGAGAAGGCGAAACAAATATTGATCGAAGAAATTCCTGCTGTCTCAGACAGGATTTACGTTATTCCACAAGGGATAAGCGACCTTAACGACACAAAATTGACTATAGATAAAGAAGCAAACACCTTCCTGTTTGTCCTCCCTGCCGGAATAAGGAAAGTAAAAAATATTCCTTTTGCGATCAATATGCTAGAGAGGCTCCATGAAAAAGCGGGACATATTCGCCTTTTAATTGTCGGGCCAATCATCGAAGAGGACGAAGGCCAACTCGTCAAAGATCTCGTTGAAAAGAACAAGGATTGGGTACAATACATTGGACAAGTTCCCCACTCACTAATGGGTGCTGTCTATAAGCATGGAGATGCGATGCTTAATACATCACATTCGGAAGGACAATCTACTTCGATCATAGAAGCAATGGGCTATGGATTACCTGTTCTAGTTTCTAGCAATGAGGGGAATCTAAGTCTTGTCACACATGAACAAACTGGACTCGTCTTTAATGGCGAAAGCGAATTCCTTGATTATGCCGAGCGATTAGTCAATAATAACGAATTGAGAGAAACACTTGGAGGGGCAGCTCAAGAATATATTGCCAAACATCACTCTGATACATCGGAAGTGGAAATATTGCTAAATATTTATGAGTGCATACGAAAGCAAAATAGAGAACAAGTTTCCCAATAAGACATAACTCCCCTGGCTTCTCAAATGATAAAAAGGAGAAAAGAAGATGTCAAAAAAAGAAGAAATCATTAAATTGACTGCATTGTCAACAAAAGGTGGCTGAGGATGCAAAATTGGTCCTGAGGACCTGACGCAGGTTCTGCGTCATTTGCCGAAAGCAACACCTGATCCAAACCTGCTTGTCGGGCTGGATACTTCCGATGATGCTGGTGTATATAAAATTACCGACGACATCGCTCTAGTGCAAACATTGGACTTCTTCACTCCAATTGTGGATGATCCATATATGTTTGGCCAGATTGCAGCTGCAAACTCATTGAGTGACGTGTATGCCATGGGTGGAAAACCAATGACCGTCATGAATATCGTCGGCTTCCCAATCAGTACGTTAGATAAGCAAATCTTAGCGGATATTTTAGTCGGTGCCGCAGACAAGGTTAGAGAATCCGGTGCTGCCTTAGTCGGAGGGCACTCCATTGATGATCAGGAGCCAAAGTTCGGTTTATCCGTTACTGGAACCGTTCATCCTGATAAAGTGCTATCAAACGCTGGTGCTAAACCTGGCGACCGACTGATACTTACGAAACCAATCGGTGTTGGCATCCTTACAACAGCGATCAAAAACAACCTGCTTGGCCAAGAAGACATAGACAGAGTAATGGACGTAATGGCGACATTAAACAAAAATGCAGCCGAGTCCATGGAAGGCTTTAACGTAAACGCATGTACGGACGTGACTGGTTTTGGATTGCTCGGCCATGCCATTGAATTAGCCGAAGGAAGCAATGTCGGCGTCACGATTAACAGCAAGGACGTTCAGGTTCTACCTAGAACAAAAGAGCTTGCGGAGAAAAATATCATTCCAGGTGGTACGAGAAAGAACCATAAATGGCTAGCCGAAAGAATTGAATATGATGCTGGTATTAGTGAAATCGATCAACTAATCCTTTGCGATGCGATTACTTCAGGCGGGCTCCTTATTTCTGTACCTGAAGCTGAGGCTGAAGCCCTGCAGCGCACCCTGCTTGAGAAAAACGTAACTTCTTCTATTATAGGTGAGGTAACGGCCGAGATGCCGGGACGTATAAAAGTAATCTAAAAGGACTCGATTAGAGTCCTTTTTTACGAAATACATTTTTATTGCCTGAGAACACCCTTAACACAACTTGATTTGCTATTAACTAAATGAGGTGAAAGAATGAAAAAGTGGCTAGGTTTTGCATTAACACTTTGTCTTATAGTCATGTTAGCGGCTTGCGGCGACAATAATAAAACGGAAGAAAACAACAGTGGAGAGAAAAAGAATGAAGGAACGTCCGAGGCCTTTACAATTGGAGTGATTCCTGTACAAACAGAAGGTGCCATGGAAGGTGCCATGGATAAACTGCAAACCCTGTTGTCAGACAAGCTAAATCGTGATGTGAAAGTTGAAGTGTACCCGGATTATAACGGTGTTGTCGAAGCGATGAACTACGACAAAATCGATATGGCCTACTTCGGTCCTTTGACATATGTTGTCGCACATGAGAAAAGCGGAGCCGAGGCGATCATCACCCAGCTAATCGAAGGCGAACCTTTTTACCATTCCTATATCATCACGCATAAAGACAATCCTTACAATTCGCTTGATGACCTGTTGAAGAACCCTGCAAAAATTAATTTTGCATTCGGTGATATTAACTCCACTTCTGGTTCCCTTATTCCGTCGATCGAATTGAAAGACAGAGGCGTTTACCAATCTGAAGATGATAATAAATTTAAAACCGTACGATTCACAGGTTCACATGATGCTACAGCTTTAGCAGTCCAAAATAAGCAAGTTGACGCGGGAGCAATCGACAGCGCCATTTACAACCAGCTGGTTGAGTCTGGGAAAGTCGATGAAAAGCAGATTAAAACAATCTGGAAATCAGAGAAATTATTCCAATACCCCTGGGCTGTTCATAAGGATACCGACAAAGACACAATCAAAACACTGAAAGAAACATTTAAGGCAATCGATGACAAAGATATTTTGGGCGCATTTGGCGCAACTGGATTCACAGATGCTTCCAATAAAGACTACGAGAGTATCAGACAAGCTGCCATCAAACAGGGAATCATTAAAGAATAGAGCTGAACGCCATGTGGTTTAAACGTCGCAGTATTTTTACTATTATTTTGCTGGCTGCAGCAATATACATCAGCATGAAACTGACAGAATTCGATCTTACCAAGTTCAGGGATTTCCGGAACATGATTGACTTCCTGTCACAATGGTTTCCGATGGATACCACGGCGCTGCCTAGAATGGTGCGCGAAAGTTTTGAAACATTGGCAATCGCATTCCTGGGCAGTATTTTTGGACTGATTATTGCCCTTCCTGCCAGCTTTATTGCTGCACGGAATACATCGCCATCTACTGTGGTATATCACATATCAAGAGTGGTGCTAAGCTTTGTTCGCTCCGTTCCTGAAATTGTGTTTGGCTTAATTCTATTAACAGCATTGGGGCTTGGCCCCTTCCCTGCTGTTTTGGCGATTATGTTCCACAATATCGGTGTTCTAGGGAAATTGATATCAGAATTAGTTGAGGCTGCCGACCCTGGTCCGCAGGAGGCAATGAGAGCGGTAGGTGCAAAAAGTTGGTTTGCCTCCCTTTTCAGCATCCTCCCTCAAATTTGGCCCAATATATTATCTCAATTTTTCTATCGATTCGAAGTCGCCATCCGCACATCCTTAATATTGGGATTCATCGGGGGCGGAGGAATCGGTCAAAGGCTATTTAACGATTTTAAAACGTTTCAATACTCTGCGGTATCCCTTGATGTACTAGTCATTATGATTATCGTTGTGGCCGTTGACCTGTTCGGCAGTTATGTCAGAAATAGAGTTATTTAAAGGAGGCAGCGTAATGATAGAGTTGAGGAATGTATCTGTAAAATATCCAGGAACGAATCACCCTGCCCTATCGTCGATCAACCTTACATTTAACGAGGGCGAATTTGTCTGCATATTAGGAAAAAGCGGTGCAGGCAAGTCGACACTGATTCGCTGCATGAACGGTTTACAAAAACCCAGCGAAGGGGAAATATATTGGAATGGTCAGGCATTGTCAAAAAAGAATGAGGAACAAAAACGGCATGTACGCCGGGAAATGGGAATGATCTTTCAGCATTATAACCTGGTCCCCCGCCTTACCGTTATCCAAAATGTCCTGACAGGTATGTTCGGTTATCGCAATACGTTTAAGAACTTGATTGGCTGGTTTACAAAAGAAGAAATTGAGCAGGCCAAACAAGTAATCGATGATGTTGGACTAACTGATTTCGCAGAACGCAGAGTCGAACGTTTAAGCGGCGGCCAAAAACAAAGGGTCGGCATTGCCCGGGCTTTGATCCAACAACCGAGAGTGTTTCTCGGTGACGAGCCTGTCGCAAGTCTGGATCCGGGGACGTCTAATCACATCTTTTCATTGCTGAAAGAATTACATGAACGCCATCAGTTACTGACCCTGATTAATGTTCATGATGTAACATTAGCAAAGCGATATGCGACCAGGATTATCGCCTTAAAAAACGGAAAGCTGATCTTTGATGGCAAACCCGGCGATTTTACAGAAGACCTGTACGATGAAACGTACGGAGCTGATAAAAAAACCGTGCTTAGTCGTTAAACCCCTTTTGCTGTTGTCCGCAAATATGGAATAAAATGATAAGGGAGTCCTGAATATGAAGAGTCCATGAGTAGTTACAGACGAAAGAATCGTGTACGATTCTACGGATTCCAATGTACTCACTACTGTGGATTCACCACAGAAAAAGTCAGTGGCATTAACATTTGATGATGGCCCGAGCAAAGTCCTGCCGCAAATACTTGATGTGTTACAGGCAGAAAACATCCCCGCCGCCTTCTTCTGGCAATCCCGATTGCTTCATCGAAAAAGGCCATGGGAAAGAGTATTAAGCGAAGGGCATCAAATCGGCACCCATTCGATGAAACACCGGAACTTAACGGCCCTATCCTACGAAGAGCAATACCAGGATATCGCCAATAGCATAAAGAGCATTGAAGATATAACAGGACAGAAAGTAAAATACTTTCGGCCGCCGTTTGGCCAATTCAATAATGATACAATCTTAGCTGCAAAAGCATTAAACATAACTCCTGTTATGTGGAAGATTTCATCAATGGATTGGGAACTTAAATGCGACCCGCAGCAAATCATTACGAACGTGATAGAAAACCTGGAAGAAGGTGCTATTATCCTTTTGCATGAACTGCAGCAGACACTTGATGTGTTGCCTGAATTGATTGAGGAAATACGGGCTAAAGGCTACCACTTTACCCGGATATAAATGGCGACTTATATAGCTTAAAATTAATCGTTATAAAAGATATCGCAGCGAATTAGGATAGATAGCTATAGTTTGATTTGCAGCATTATTAACTTGAGGTTGTTATGACATTTGAATTAATCTGTTGCCGCGATAACACCTTAAAATATTGCTCTCAGAGCCTATGTTAAATCTGTATGTGATTTTACAAGAAACTCGCTGCAAGCAAACAAAGACCATAAAATGTTGAATAAAAGGGACCTCCTGTCAAGGATACAGCCAGATTTTAATAAATAATCTCATGAACTCACGCAGGAGTTTTAGTTTTTTCCAAAAGACAGGTAGGTTCTTGATCTTTTTTCGTCCAAGGCCCTACCTGTTTTATTTTCCTTTTTCTAATATAAGCTTGATAATTCGCTCAAAGTTTTTAGTCAGAAATTGGTCTGATACCTTATACCTTCATTCCAAATGAACCCACAGTTTCCCCGCATCATACCTGTTTCCCTGTTTTAACCGCTATATCTTCGCCGCAAGCTCCAAAAACATCAAGACTAATTTTTCTTTAATTTATGATCCAGTTTTTCAGCAACGTCAGAAGCATAACTAAATCAGTTATCAGTGTCGTCACAATTGTAACAGCAATTAAACTCATAACTCTAATACCTTTGGCTGGGCAGCAAATAGTAAGGCGAGGATTGCAGTGGTCATATCAAATGGTGTAATGGCCATAATATTCCCTCGAATAGGTTTTTATTGTTTGAAATCAACCGTGTGTAGAAGTTTTTCACTATGTATTAGGTAACCCACATTGCTGAATCTTCTTTATAAAGGCATTCGATATATAACACATGCCGCTATACCGGCTCAGTACAGGGATTAAACGTATTTCAATTTATTAAAAGCAAAAATCCCAAGCTGTTATCAGCTACTTGGTCAAGCTTATTGACTACGCACCATTGTAACCCACTACCCAAAGGGAAAACGTATAGATAGTTATAATAGTATAAAGCGTATATCGGAAAGAGTACAAATGATTTATTACTTACGCATATCCGTTATTCCGGTACACATTCGTTTTTTTCTTTTTCTTTTCCACGGGTAACAATCAAAAATCCTGTGACGCAGAAGAGGATTTCAGTCTACAATATTTGTTTTCATATAACGAAGAATACCCTCTTCAGGCTTAACAGCCTTGATGGAAGGACGAATCAATCCCTTAGTCTCCATCTGTTTGTTAAATTCAATCTGGATAAAAGGCGATCGAAATACTCCACCTGATGCATGAATAGGAATTGTTCCAAGTTGACGTGTCATGTTTTCGGCCAGCTCCACAAGGTGGGCAACACCTTTTTTCAAAATTTCCTTTGCAATAACGTCTCCTTTTTCAGCCGATTGGATCATAGAGGGAGTAATAAGGGCAATATCAGCATCTGAAATCCTCCCAGAATAAAGAAGATGGGCAATCTCGAATTCATCAGAGGTTCCAAGCCGCTCTTTCACTGACTCCACAAGCATAGTAGGGGGGGTAAGACCATTTATGCTTCGCAGTACAGCTTTGATCGTTTGAAGCCCGAACCAGTAACCGCTTCCCTCATCCCCAAGGAGATGTCCCCATCCGCCAAGACGGCGTTTTTCACCTTTTCCATTTTCCCCGTAAGCTATTGTCCCTCCGCCACTTATAATTACCATCCCTGGATTCCCTCCTGTGACTGAGAACCAGTTACCCAGATAATCTGGAATTATCCAAACATTGCTTACTTCTGGTAATATTTTGTCTACAATATTCCTTATGTATTGCACTATCTCATGCTCACCATGAAAACCACTTAGCGAAAAACAGATGTTTATATTCTGCACCCCGTCCAAAACCAGTTCAGTCAACACGTTCGTCACGATGTAGCCTAAACACTCCATGCCCCCTTCTGCTGCCGGATGAAGGACCGGTTTTTCAAACCATGTTCGTATTTTTCCTCGTTTCTCAAAGACGGTTACTTCTGATTTGGTTTGGCCACAATCTACTGCTACAAACCTCATTTTATCCCTCCGATCTTCCTAGGTGAACATGCCAGCTGGTGATGGAAACGGGATCAGTGATTGCAGTTCCAATAACAACAAAGTGAGCACCTTGTTCGAACGCCCTTTTTGTGTCCTCAGGTGTACGAATATGCCCCTCACACACACTGCGGATACCTCTTTCCACTAGGGATTTGATTAAAGGGAAATCTGGTTTTGGACGGTTATTGCTCTCCTCTGTATAGCCTGAAAGAGTGGTAGCGACAAAATCCGCCCCCATCCCCCATGCCCTTTCCCCTTCCTCTACGGTTGAAATGTCAGCCATAACTGGTACCCCAAGTTGGGAATGGATGCTTCGGATAAGTTGCTCGAGCATTTTGTTACTTGGCTGGAATTGTGACGTTGCTTCAATTGCAACTATGTCTGCCCCTGCCTCAACAATTCTCTTTGCATGGTCAAACGTCGGGGTGATGAAATAGCGTCCTTTAATCGTTGTGGGCACCTTATATATACCAATCACTGGAATTTTCACCCGTTCCTTAATTAACCGGATGTTATCTGGGTGGTCGGCACGGATAGCTGCCGCTCCCCCCATTTCAGCGGCCAGGGCCATCCGTGTAAGTATATGGGGATCATTCAATGGGTGGTCAACCCGCGCCTGGCATGAAACCACTACTCCATGTTTCAACCGTTCTAAATTCATGTATGCCCACTCCTTTAGTATAGTTTTCGGCTACTCGCCTTTGCCGTCCACTCCATCATCCTTTCTGCCTCATTACCCATCTGCTCCGATACTGACTGGAATAGAATATCTAAGATATGCAATTGGGAAATGATCGAGCTAAAGGAACTTCCCTCAGTCGGTTTTACCCTTGATGGACTCAAAAAAAGGATGTCCGCCTCTTTGGCAGCAGGTGACTTTCCATGTCCGGTGATACAAATGACCGTGGCTCCATTTTTCTTTGCTGCTTGCGCGACATCCACTGTATCCACAGTACTTCCGGATACGGATATTACGATCATTACATCGTTCGTACCAAGCAGAGCAGCCTTAACTGAACCGAGATGACTGTCGGTGATGCTCTCGACAGGAAGACCAAGACGGATAAAACGATAATGAGCATTCTGAGCTGTTGAACCCGAAGAACCGACTCCAAAAAGGAGAATTCGATTCGCCTTGGTTATGAATTCCACCGCTCTTCTTAATTCCGATTCCTTTAAGAGGCGTGTTGCATCCTGTATAAGCTCCATGTTTTTACGAGCAAGGCTTTGTATGATATTCACTTCCTCAACTAACGGTTCTGCCTGGGATGAAATTGACTGGGCAAGTGCGATTTTGAAATCCTGGAACCCTTTGTAGTGAATCCTCCTGCAAAACCGAAGGACACTTGTCTCACCGACCTCTGCTTTTTCTGCAAGATCAGTTATTGATCCATACATGACCCCTTGGGCTTCTTCAAGTACAATATTGGCTACCTTTTGTTCTGTTTTGGTGAGATTCGGATAGAGACTACGGATCTCAGATAATAGATTGATGGTTGTCGTATTCATACCTATCCCATCCTTCATGTATTTTTATCCCTTTACACTTCCAGCCGAAAGTCCTTTGACGAGGTACTTCTGAGCAAAGAACGTAAACAAAAGTGGTGGCAAGATGCTAAGAACCGTCGCAGCAGATATGTCCCCCCACTTGATCCCCCAGCTTGTAATGAACATAGTGGCTCCGAGGGTGACCGGTGTCGCCTCACTGAGCGCAATAATCACAGCAAACAGGTAATCATTCCAGGAAAAGATGAAAGTTAAAATACCTACACTTGCTACGCCTGGTCCCATGAGGGGCATTATTATGCGCCATAGGATTTGGAACACACTTGCCCCATCCATCACGGCTGATTCCTCAATCTCCTTAGGGATTTCCTGTAAAAACCCAATCATGATAAGAAGAGCCAGAGGAATATTCAGGAAAATATTTATCAGGACAAGTCCCGTCACCGTGTCTAACAGCCCCACCGCCTGGAACATCATATAATAAGGAATAGCGAAGATAATCGGTGGGAACAGACGGATTCCAGTCGCTAATGGCATCAGGCGTTTGGTACCGAACCCTAGACGAACGATCGAGTATGCGCTAGGCAGTGTAATTAGTATTACGAGGATACTCGTTGAAACGGAAAGCAAGATTGAGTTCAGCAAAAATTTTGGGAAATTGTATCCTGCCGCATACAACACGTTTTCAAAATGCTCCATGGTCGGTGAGAAGACAAATTTTGGGGGACTGGATGAGATGTCCCCTTCCGTCTTAAGACTGGTTAGGATCGTATTCAAAAGCGGGATGTTCAAAAATAAAGCAATAACCAGTACGATTCCGGTAACCGTCCAGCCTTTTTTTCGTTTCACGCAAATCCCCCCTATCTTGTCCGAATGGCTAGACGCTTCAATAATACGGAAAATAGAATAAGAAGCATCCCAGAAATAAGGATTGATGCCGCCGCTGCCTCACCAATATTCCCTTCCTTGAACGCCGTCTTATAGATAAAGATACTAGCTGTAGTTGTTGAGCTTCCCGGTCCTCCATTGGTTAGCACATAAATGACATCAAACGTGCGGAACGCATCAATTCCTCTAAGGAATGCTGCGACTAAAAGAATAGGAGAGACAACTGGAAGAATAACCCGAAAAATTGTCGTCCAGTATCCTGCTCCATCCACACTTGCAGCTTCATACAATCCGGTATCAACGGTCTGAAGCCCGGCGTATATAATAAGGAACGTGAACGGGATCCATTGTAGAACATCCAACGCTATTAGAAGCGGGACTACGCTTTTCGTATCGAACAGGTTTACCGTAATCCCAATGGCATCCAAGAAATAAGTAGCCACCCCAATATTTTCGTTCAGCATTAGGCGAAGCATGATTCCCATTAAGCTTGGTGCAACCATGATTGGGATGAGAATGAAAGATAGGACAATTCGTTTCCCCGGGAACACCCGATCAAACAAAAGAGCTAGAAGAAATCCGCACGCCAGTTCAATTATGGTAGTAATAACTGTAAACTTGACCGTAAACGACATCGCTTCCCAAAATGCTGTCCCCTTTAGAACGTTTAAATAGTTATCCAGCCAAATCCACTCAGTCACTTCACTTTGAAGGGTCATACTTTGGGTACTGGTGTACACACCATACAGCGCAGGAAACAGGACGAGAATGATAAGGAAGACAATCAATGGCGATGCGAACACCCACTTGGCCCATTTTTCTTTTTTGTACATATTATTCACCCCCCTGCATCATATGAAAAGAGGGAGCCAACATTGTTGCTCCCTGTTTCGACGCGTTTACTTCAAGGAATCTTCAAGTCCCTTCTGAGCATTTTCAAGGGCCTTATCGGTATTTCCTTGATCAATCCAAACCGCGCTCAGTTCTTTCGCTAGGATTTCAAGCATTTTTTGTGTTTGTGGCAGAATCGGCGGTGAATAACCAAACTTCTCAATGTGCTCTGAAATCACCGGAAGCACTTCACGCTCAGCTCCCATTTCATCAAGAACACTTGGAAGCGGAGGAATCCCACCATTTTTCGCATACGTTTTAAGTGCATCCTTTCCAGTCAGGTACTCCATCCATTTCAGAGCGGCTTCCTTGTGCTTGGAGTATTTGTTTAAACCTACCCCCAAACTGTGGACATGGGTTTTTCCACCAGGAATCGGGGCGATTCCGATTTTTCCAGCTGTATTGGGGCTCTTCTCTGAAGAGTTCAATTCGTCATATGCAGCACTCCACTGAATTGCAAACGCCGCGTTCCCTGATTTTAGGGCTTCCTGGGTTTCAGCGTATTCTGCTACACTTGAGTTGGGGCTTGTAAATTGGTTTTTATAAATATTTTGATACACCTGTAAGGCGGTTTTCGCTTCAGGTGAGTTGATGGTTACCTTGTCACCTTCCATCCATTGTCCACCACTTCCCCATAGTACATCATCCCAAATCATCACGTTGAAGATTAGGTTTTTCAACTGTAAGGCTGTGCCATATTTTGTTGGAGAGTCGGCATTTTCATTCTGGGTAAAAAAGGCAGCAGTAGCGACAAAATCTTTCCAGTCCCAGTCTTTTGGATCCTTTGGCTCCAGGCTTGTACCGACTGCTTTTTCGCTGACCTTAGCGTATGTTTCTTTCCACTTGGTATCATTTAGAAGTTTTTCAATGAGGTCTTTCCGGTAGAGAAGGAAGTGATTACTCACGTCCATGGGGATTCCGAGGGTATTTCCGTCCACGGTTAGTGAGTCAATAGAAGATTTTAGGTAGTTGTTCAGTTCTAGTTTGTTATTTAATGGGTCCAGGTTAGGTGCGTGTTGGCCAATAATGTAGCTCGCCGTAAAATACATGTCGACTTCATCCGATTTTGACTTCATCATGGCCGCTTCACGCTCATATGTTCCGTCTCGGCTCAGCAGCACCATTTCTACTTTTACTTTATCTTCTTTCCCCTGGCCACTATTGTACTCTTCCACCACTTTTTGCATGGCATCACTTTCAGGGCCTGGCCAATAAACCATTTTTACCATTGATGCCCCGTCTGACTTTCCTCCGGTCTCCTGGCTGTTTTTAGAACACGCCACGATTATGCCAATAGACAGAATAAAGACAAAGAGCGCAAACATCCGTTTTTTCATTCCCAATCCCTCCTTATTGAAAATTTAGAACTTTCAGAATTTATTATAATTCCTCCTGTTTTGGAAGTAAATACCTCTTTTCGATAAATTTAGGAGAAAATTTCCGTTTATATGCAAATTTACAGGTAAGATATTCAAACATAATCAAAGTTACTGTTATTATTTCAACTCCTCAAAACTTTCATATTCATTAAGAAACTTCAGCTTAACCGTCCCATTCGGCTCTTCCGCGGCTTAGGCAAGAATAACTTCCACCACATTAGCTTCCACACTCTCATTGTTGTAATAATCCTACCGATACAGAAACGCAATCAAGTCAGCATCCGGCTTAACCTAGAAGATAGAATGATAAAAATACTGCTTCTTTTCACCCGTATAACCTTGCTATCCTTCCGAGATATCTTCTTTCGTGCGCATTTTTTGAATAGTTTGGGATAATGTCCGATTCGCTTTTAACCAACGAACAATAGAATATTATACGCCGTAGCTTGTCCAGTACAGCAACTCTATAAAAGGGGTATTGCTTTGCCAGGGTTGATTCAGCACATCGGCCGGGAGGTCATTGTGCGAGGTCGTGGTGGCAGAGAGTTTCAAGGGAGAATGGATGCAGTTGACCCAGCACGGGGAGTATTTATTACTTCCGGATTCAGAAGACTTTTTTTCCCTTCATATTCATCGTTGACATTTTTTCATTCAGTGGAAGACTCATTTTTTAGGGGAAATAGGTAAAGTCAGATTTTTCATTTATTAAGCTGGGATAATCCCCGATCTTTTTTGCATAAATAAAAAAGCCTATTACAAGAGTCTGTCCCAGTTAACAGGCTTTTTCACTATCAAGTGTATTAGTAGCCGCCGTATCCGCCCATCCAAGAGCATCCGATGATGATTAATAAGATAAACAATACTACGATTAGAGCGAATCCATTGCCCATCCCTCCACCATATCCATCTGACATATTATCAGCCCCTTTGCGTAAATTCTTACTGTCACTCACTTTATCTTATGTACAAACCCTCTTGAAGGACAGGGCTTTTAACAATATGCCAGTCTCTTTTGCAGCATAAAAATGCAAAACATAGAGTCTTCGCTTTTTAAAGGATGAATGCCGAGGGTGTGGAGACGGCTTGTTTCTTCCTTTAATTTAGCTTATGCCGCACCTATAAAATCTTCAGCAGGTACATTAGTCTCTCCTTTGATCATCCCTTCACTTCTGTATAAAGAATACATATACGCAGCAATCTGGAGGTTTTTTCCACAGCACACCATATATCCAAACATCCATTTCACTCCCTGCTTTTACCTTTTTTTAGAATTCGACCACTATATGAAAGAATAGAGTAAACGTTACTTAGCCGCATCCTTATAAGATAGTTACGATTCCCAGGACGATGAAAAAGAGACAGTTGGACTCTGTCTCTTATAATTTTATTTCAAGTTTTCTAATGTTGAGGCTAACGATTTCATTACGTCTTATACACTGGCTGTTATGCCCCCATCGACATTCAAGATTTGCCCTGTCATATAATCGGAGGCGTGGGAGGCTAACAAGACGGTCACACCCTTCAAATCGGTATCATTGCCATAACGCCCAATCGGTATGTGTGACTCGATTTTTAGATGGGGTTTTAATACATCATTTGACATCTCTGTAGGAAAAAATCCTGGTGCAATGGCATTCACCTGAATTCCGTATCTTGCGAGTTTGATACTCAGGTCTTTCGTCAAGGTAATGACTGCACCTTTGCTCGTATTATATGGAACGGCCTGCATAACGGCTGGCGACGAACCCCCATAACCTGCAATAGAGGCTATATTGATGATTTTGCCGTAACCTTGCTTGATCATGACCCTGGCGGCTGCCTGTGAAAATAAGAATGCCCCCAGAACGTTCACATCCATTACGTCCTTCCATTGCTGCTCCGTTATTTTAAGCAAGGGGGCAAGGAAGGCAGTGCCGCTGTTATTGATAAGGATATCGATCTTGCCAAAAGTCTCAAGCGTTTGGTCGATCACGTCTTCAATATCTGCCTTTTTACTCACATCACATGGGCAGGCAAAAGAGTCGACTCCCATTCCCTTCAACTGCCGGCTGACTTCCATGCATGCTTTTAGATTTCGTGAACACACAACGATGTTTGCACCTGCTTCAGCCAGTGCTATCGCCATTTGCTTCCCCAATCCTCTTCCGCCGCCAGTGACAATGGCGGTCTTACCGCTTAAATCAAATAATTGATTGATATTTATATTCAGTCCCCCAGTCGGCACATTGTATTCAAAAAGTGATAACCTATCCGGTTTCCTTATTAACATATGCAGCAAGGAAGAGTCAGGAGTGGACAAACCGTTTATTTGATTCCAAGCGAATGGGGGTCAAGCAGCTATCTGGTCTAGGCGTTCTGTATTTTCGCCTACATATTGAGGTGTTACCTGTCTAATACAATCATCCTCAAACCATTCTTTGGCCTTAGTGTAATAGATGGGTAGGTCTTTACTTCATGATGGTCAGGTGCAAGGGTTAACCGGAAGCGCTGCATTATGGTCACCAGCACCAACGCTGCTTCCATCATGGCAAAGTGGTTACCGATACAGACTCTGGGGCCGCCACCGAAAGGAAAGTATGCGTAGGCCGGAATTGTTTTTACAAAATTATTTTCAAATCGTTCAGGGATGAAGGAATGGGGGTCATGGAAATACTCGGGTTTTCTATGCATCACATATTGACTGACAAGGACAATATCCCCTTTTTTAAACTGATAGCCACCGATCTCCACATCCTCGTCCACTTTCCGCCCGGTGACAAACCCCGGTGGGTACAGCCGCATAGATTCCCATAAAATATTTTGTGTGTAGGATAATTTCATAAAGTCATCCGGAACCGGTGAACGGTTACCAATAACCCTATCTATTTCCTGTAAAAGTTTTGCCTCAGCCTCAGGGTGCTGGGAAAGCAAATACAATGTCCAGGAGAGAGCATTTGCGGTCGTTTCATGCCCCGCAAGGAAAATCGTCATCACTTCATCACGGAGTTGCTCGTCTGACATGCCTACTCCGTCAACGTCATCGCGTGCATCCATAAGTATGCCTAGCATATCCTCATGCTTCTCGGGATCAGTGCGTCTCTTTTCAATGATATCGAAAATGATTCGATCCAATGCATTGACTGCATTTTTAAAATCCCGATTTCGTTTTGTGGGTACCCACAATGGAAGGTTTATAAGGCCTCTCATCCTTTTAATGGCCATTTTCATAGCTGTCTCTATCGATTCCCCGATTCTATGGTAACCCTCCGTAAAGTCCATGTGGAACATGGTTTTACAGATAATGCCTAGCGTAATGCTCATCATATCCTGGGTGATGACCCTTTCTTCCCCATGATTCCAATTAGATAAATAATCGGCTGTTAAATCAATCATGTCCTGTCCATACGTGATAATATGAGATTTCTTGAACGCAGGCTGAATCAGCCTTCTTTGACGCATATGGAGGTCCTTGTCGCTGGTAAGCAGGCCTTCCCCGAGTATGGGCTTCAGAGCCTTGAAGTCATCCGACTTCACAAAGCTCTTTTGCTTTGTCACGAGTACCTGTTTAATCATCTCTGGGTCTGAAACCAGATAAAAATTTCGGAATGGACCCATACGAAATTTAGCAACCTCTCCGTATTCCGTTGCCAACTGCGTAAGAAATGCAACTGGATCCGATTGGAATTCATTTAGATTCCCGGTTAGGATTTTCCCCTTTGGTCCTGTGGGCAAATTATGATATGTTGACGTCTCATCCAATGTTCCGTTCTCCTCCCTGGTAGTAAGATATATTTCCTTTATGTTATGTACAAATAAACATTCGGCTTGTACTTTAGTTGACTATCACACAATAAAAAATAAGGGCGGAAGCAGCACGGCTTAATTAAAATCACTACCTATGCTAACCAGACTTTTGTCGAAAATATAACTTCTGCCAAGGAAGAAAGTATAGCCTCAATGAATCGGAAGGAAAAAACTTCTCCTAAAACCTGTACGAAAAACCACACTGTCTGGGCATAATCAACAGAGTACGTAAGCACCATGATGCTCGAATTTTTGTAAAGAACGAGTATCAAAAGGATTAAACGGGCAATATGTTATATAGAGCGAGGCAGGTTTACTACAAAACAAACCACCAGCATAGCCTTGCTCCTGTTTAGCAAAGTATTTAGTGGTTGTTATGCAGTAAATAAAAAAGGGGCTGCCTTAAACAGCTCCTGTTTCTCCATTCAAGCACCCGTTCCTGAAAAAAAGGAGCCAAAATCCCCTTTCCACCTTTTATGTGTAAAGCTGCTTATCCCCATGCCCTAATGATCGGTCGTGAATACTTCATTAATGTCTGTATAGTTTGCATAGTTAGGACTCGCGATGAGACTGTCTAGCACCAATGCAACCGCTCCAATTATGGCCCAGTAAAAAGGCTTAGCTTCTCTAAGCCAAAGCCAAATTATATCCCCTTCCTATTTCAGACAAGCCCAGGCAATACAAATCATGCAATTGCCTGAATCGATGAGTACTCACAATTGGTTAGCGATCACGTTGATACCAAAACATTACTCCCGTAAATACATACATTCACATTCATAGATACGTATCAATCGCATACAAAAATGCACGCTTACTATAGCAGCGTGCATTTTGTGCAAAATTCTGTCCGGAGATTGAAACGTATTTACCTATCAGACTTCAAAATCATATACTCCCTCTCCACTATTAGTTTCTCCACTTAAACAGCTTGTGGCCTTTACTTTCTGTCTTCTGTTATTTTAAGATTGTCAATTTGAAGCTTTCCATAATCGGTATAGGTGGCCAGCATTATATCCTAATCACCATTTCCACCATTTCAATCGCGGTAATCGCTACTCTCATCGTTTTTGGGATGAGTTTTTCAAAGATTATGAACCTCAAGTAAATAAAATTTTGAATACTTTCGCTAGAAGCATCCCTTGTTACTGGATGCTTTTTCTAATGTTTAAAACTAGGTTGCACCCTCCCGTAATGAACAACCTCATTCAATTCTTCACATTTCTGATAATATCCGGTTTTTGATCCTTACACACCTTACTAAGAATGTCTTTACGGCTTGCTCAATTTTCCTGGCAGTCCGTACACCTCCATATATTGGAGTCCGTTTTTAATCGCTTTTCTCATGTTCCGCCTCATTTTAAGTTAAGGCAGCTAAGGGAGCCTGTGCTCATTTGAATAAGAATTTATAAAGAATCGGATGTGTAGGTCATTGATGTTTGTTTTACAAAGTAGAATTTTTGTCCAATCCTTTTCGATTAACACTTCATTCTATGATGTGTAAAGGATGTGATATATGAGTATGCGCGACTATGTTTCGGTAAAAGACTCTTACGTAGTGAGAATCAGCGGCAAGTTCTTTCTGGTGATAGAGCTGCAAATAATGTTACATGAAAAAAAGCAGGTAAAAGTATTTTTTCATGAGATTTCCTCACAGGAGGCTGAAATTCTAAAGCATATGGGCGTATAAGAGGATTTCGACTGCTGCATTTAATGCCTTCCTTCTCCCTATCCTTTTTATTCCACAGCTACTCCAAAATAACCAGCAATAGTCCAAGCCATCAACACCTACGCGCATAAAATAAAAGAAAAAGAGACGCAAGAAGCCACTTGTTAGAAAAAGGGGAGTAGTAGCAGCGCACCGCTCAAAACGACATGAACAATCGTTAAAATCCAATACACGTCTTTCCTACCTCCTGCCGGGACTCAATCCGAAAATCAGAACAAATTGTTCTAAGGCGCCATTTACACAAAAAGCATGATTCTAAAAAAACTTAGACCATACGTTCATAGGATCTGGGTTCAATCCCATCATATATGACCTTGATAATCGCTATGTTTCGAAAATCCCAATGTCTCCAGAGGGTTTTAGAAGCAACGAAAAGAGGATGATATATACCTTAACTGCGATGATGGATTAAAAAAACACCTTTGCCCTGCAATTGAGCATGACATGGATGGATTATTATGAAAAAGATGGAGACAAAGCTTTCTTGATTAGTTATGGGATTTTTTCCTGAAGTGTATTTTACATGTGGATGGCGGAGCTTCCGCAATCGCTTACTATTTGAAAAAAGAATGAAAGGAGACATTTACTTGAAAAAAATAAAGAAAAGCAGAGATTTTTATGAATCTCTTAAAATAAGAGGACTTGAAATAGAGCAAGAACTTAACAGAAAGATTCATGATTTTATGAATAAGAAGGAATTGATTCAACAAGCAAGTCTGAACTCCGCTAAGTTTGCCAATAGAGTAAGACAGCTTCAGGAAAAGATGGAGACGGTATCCTCTGTATGGGATTTTCCAACAAAGCGTGAAGTGGCGGATCTGGCAAAATCGCAGGTTCGGCTCGAGGAAAAAATCGATAGATTCGAGGATATGATATCCCAGCTCTTAACAAGCCCACATTCAACTGGTCATACACAAGTCGAAGCATCGATACCTGTCGTTCAAGGCCTTTCAAAACAAGATAAAAAGCAAAGACTCCGTCGGCTCTTTCAAACCATCCTGGATAAGCATACAGCAACATTGAATCAAAGGGAGAACTCAAATGAAGGATAGAAAGGGAAAAAGGAAAAGCTACGAAAAGCATTCTAAAATGAAGCTGGCTCTTGAAGCCCTAAACTCACCATTGCCTGAAATGGGCGTCACGAAGAGAGAGGCAATCTGGAAGAAAAATAAAACGACGCTTTGGTATTACCCTCCATCTGAAAAAAAATTCCTTGTTCCCGTTTTTCTGGTATATTCGCTGGTAAACCAGCCGGTAATACTAGACCTGGGACCAGGGATGAGTCTGGTTGAAGCCTTTGTCAACGACGGCTTTGAAGTGTATCTTTTGGACTTTGGCATACCGGGTTACGAAGATGGAGATATCAGTATTGATAAGTATATTGTGGATTATATTCGGGTGGCTTCACAGAAGACGTTAAGGCATTCCGGTGCGCAAGAACTTTCAGTTATGGGATTCTGTCTTGGAGGCACAATGGCTGCGATGTATGCTTCCATTGCTGATGAACCCATTAAGAACCTGATCCTTTCTGGAACTCCTGTTGACTTTAGTCATTCTCCCTTTGATCAGTGGGCTGAGGCTTTACGGGAAGACTCCATTAACTTCGATGACCTATGGGATATACTTCAGATTATTCCCGCTAGTGCCATGAAACAAGGGACACGGCTAATAACTACCCCTCTAAGCTTCTCCCCTTACCTGTCCCTCCTTAACAAAGCAGACGATCCGGAATATGTGGAAAAGTGGCGTCGGATTAACGCCTGGACCAATGGACATATTCCACTCACTGGTGCGGTTGTAAAGCAGCTAATGAACGATCTATTTAAACACAACAGACTAATCGAGGATAACCTTTTAATCAATGGAAAAAGAGCCTCTTTAACAAATATAAAAAGTTCAGTTCTAGTTGTTTCCGGAGAGAATGATAGTTTAGTACCCATGGACATGATCACGCCTATTATGAAACTTCTTTCTAGCCAGGATAAAGCACTTAAGGTTCTAAAAAGTGGACATATATTTTTTGCAGAGACTGGTGGTCTGCCTGAATATATTGCAGAATGGCTGCCTTCAAGGTCGGTCCCCATCGGTGACCTATGACCATAAAAGTCCCTTTCACCGAGAGGAGGGATCAAAATGTATATGATCTTTCCACCCGGTGTCGGAATCATTCAGCTAGAAACACAGACTTTAGGGATGGCGACTCCAGTATTCGCCAGCTTTTTAGCCTATTTACAGGAACTCGAGAGTGACGACACAATACTTTAGTGTTTAGTTGTATGTGCACCCTTAGCATGTAAGGATTGCCATATAGTTCTTATCGTTTATAGCTCCTTAATTTTATATTATCAGAAAACCCGTACCCTTTCAGGACAAGCACCTGGGTTAAGGATCGGAATGA
The DNA here is from genome assembly GCF_046237635.1 of Peribacillus sedimenti. Lineage (NCBI taxonomy): Bacteria > Bacillati > Bacillota > Bacilli > Caryophanales > Bacillaceae > Peribacillus > Peribacillus sedimenti. The sequence continues at coordinate 2,948,434 of NZ_CP143547.1, forward strand.
AAGGAAGTGATGACATGAAGGGAAGAAGAAGAGCAAAGATTAGACAATACCTTGAGCGTTTAAGGGATTTTCAATTGGGAAGACGAAAAAGAAACCAAAAGAAGGAATTGCTCCGTAAACTAATCAAAAATGTTAATGGGTTTAAGTAAGAAACGTTCCTAAATGGAATGTGGAGGTAAAATCCACGCACAAATCAGTGCAGGTGCTGGCTATACCGGAAACTATACAAAGTCTGGTTTACTACACAGTCCTCCATCGGTCTATTAACGCTCTTCCTTATAAATAGCTATGAAATAAAGTCATACATTCTCCGACTATTACTCTCTTAATCAACTTCTCATGGATTCTCTACAAAAATAATTGTATGAATTTGTTCATAGAAAATTTACTGTTTATTAACTTACCCTAGGAAGATCCCTTTCCTAGGGTTATTAATTTGAGCACAAAGGAAATTAATAAAAAAACTATCCACGAAATAATGTGTACTAACTAAACCTCCTTTCAACTTTCATATAGTTAAACCTCCTTAAACCGCCCGAACTCCTTATGGAAATCCAGTCTAACAGTCCCAATCGGCCCATTCCGCTGCTTCGCAAGGATCACCTCCACCACATTGGCTTCTTTGCTTTCATTGTTGTAATAATCATCCCTGTAAAGAAACGCAATCAAATCGGCATCCTGCTCAATTTGTCCGCTTTCCCGCAAATCCGAAAGCAGGGGCCGTTTGTTCTGCCTGCTTTCCACTCCCCTGCTCAGCTGGGACAGAGCCATCACCGTTACGTTCAGCTCCCTTGCCATATGCTTCAGTTCACGGCTAATCGCACTGATTTCAGCCTGCCGATTCTGTTTATGCTTTGGATCCCCCACGATCAGCTGCAGATAATCAATCACCACCAGCATTCTCTTTTCCCCATCATACATCTTCCGTAATTGCCGGACCTTGGACCAGATATAGTTGATATCCATTGCCCCACGGTCAAATATATGTAAATTGGAAAGCGAGAGTTTTCCCATCGCATCCGTCAAACCCATCCAATCACTGTCCTGAAACTCCTTACGCGGATTCCTCATCCGCTGTGTGCTGATATTCCCTATGAAACTCGTCGCCCTTTTCAAAAGCTGCTTTTTCCCCATCTCAAGTGAAAAAATGACAGCTATATGTTCGATGGCAGCATGGGCGGCAATATTGAGGGCAAAGGCGGTTTTACCAACACTCGGACGGGCACCGATCACGATAAGGTCACTATCCTGAAACCCTCCGGTAAGCAGATCTAGCTTGCCGAAACCGGAGGATATGCCTGTGATATCCCCCATTTCTGTTTCACAATCCTCGTAAATGTCAGTAAGTGATGAATATATACTGCCTGAATCCTCATCTTTCGCTGACTGGCCAATCGAGAGCAGCTGGTTAATTCCCGTCTGGATGGTGCTGCCGATATCCTCTTCTCTTGCTTGTTCCATAATTTTAGCGGCTATTTCACCAGTCCTGCGTTTTTGATAGTATTGGAAAACCGTATCCTGGTAATAGTGAAAATTGGCACTGCTGGGGACGCTCCCGGCCAGCTGTGTGATATATGCAATCCCGCCTATTTTCTCAAGATTATGGGTCCCTATTTGCTCCACGACCGAAATGACATCGATTGGCTTGCCTTTTTCGTCCAGCCGTTTCATAGCCCAAAGTATTCGCTTTAATCTCGTTATGTACAGATGCTCTGGCTGAATTGTACACTCCCTGATCAAACCTTCATCAAGAAATAATGCACCAACGACCGCTTCTTCTGCATCCTGGCTGAACAATCTCAAAGCATCCATATCAATCCTTCCTGATGCCAAGGATATCCCGCATTTTCGCAAGCTCCTCCTGAATGACCGCTTCCGTTGCAGGCTTTGGTTTATTGTTTAAAATCGTATGTGTTTCCTCCAGGTCAGGAATGTATCGGTTGGTGGTTTCTTTCGCAGCTACAAGGTCCGATATTTTAGGCGAGTAGGGAGATGCTGCCGCTAAGGACAGAACCTTCTTTTTCGCTCTGTCGAAAGGAAATGACCGTAATACCTCAAACCAGGCATCCACCTTTTTCTGCTCCACCTCAAACTGTTCGTAAAACTCTGCTATCAAATCCAGTAATTGAAAGACCTCCTTCTTAGTCACGTAAATCCAGATCCTCCTCCCTGACCCTCTTTCTTCTAGGCTTCTGGTTTAGGTAGGATTCAAATTTGGGACCGAATAAAGTCTCCGGCCTTAAATACTTGCTCCATGCAGCATCTTTCAGCCATTCATCCGCTTTCAGGTCAATAACCTTTTTAAAATCCTCAAGGGTATGCCCTTCTCTGTATCTGGCTCTAATAAACTTCATGGTCTTTTTGGTGGTTGTTTTGAAAGTCCCGTTGATTTTAAGGTTGAGGTAGTCGATGATTTCGACAAACGGGATTATATCTTTTTTCTCTGTTGTAATCTCTGTAGTAATCTCTGGTATTGCTTTGTCCACGGTGGCATCAAAAATGGTTCTTTCTGAACGGGATATTTCTTCAGCCTGGTCCGGTAGAAGTCCATTTTGAGCATCTGATGGTTCTTCTTCGAGCATCGCTACTTTATCGTAATCAATGGTATACCACTTGGTTTGGTCCATTTTGCTGTAATTGAATTTATCAGAAATTAATAACCCCCGTTTCTCCAATGTATTAACGATTCGTTTGATCGTACTGTAGGACCAAAAAGGCATTTGCCTGTTCCACTCATCATAGGTGTTATACACCCACCTTCTCCCTTTGGCAAAATGCGGGCTTTGAGTCAGCCAATAATGTACCTGCTGTAACAATACGGCTTCGTTTAACCCAATCTTCATTGCCAGTGATGGCAGAATCAACAGCGGTGTTTTTTCTTCAATAACCAAATTAGACATCTTTTGTCCCCCTCTAAATCAAATAGTCAGTCCCAATCTTTCAAAGTATCAGGCTACACACTTGTTATATAAATAAAAGGGGCAAAAGGATAATCTGATTGAAATATTTTTACTGATTCATAGTTTTAGTTCACGCTTTGTTCACAATCTAGTGTTCGTAATAAGCATAATGATGACTGTGCAGGCCTTCCTCATTCATTTCTAATTTTCAATTTTAAAATCATACAACTGCATAAACTCCAAAAAAATAAACCCACCGGTGTAAAAAGATGGGTTCCCATGTTTTGTAAGTTCCTGCTAATCTCTGGATTATTAATTTGACTCACTATATTTTCTGGTTAAGTAATATTGATTTTTTCCTTCGACTGCCAGGCATACTTCCGAACCTGTAGCAATTAATATTGTTCCAGGAGGTGTATACCGTTCCCAACCTTGTGGATAAGCCATTGCTATCACAATACGATTTCAACACTAAACCTAATCAATCAATTCTCTTAATGCCTTCCGGATTTCTGTGCTTCCTAACTCATACCAGAAATCCCTTTGCCAGAATCAAGTTTTAGCGACACTTCATCTAAATTGCGTTTTTTAGAGAATCCCTAAAAAGAGTTTCATAACAATGAACGGATTTGATGAACTGGGCTTTTTTCTGTTTGCCGTACATCAACAATGACTCCGTTACTAGTTTTCCAGAGTCATAACTCACTCCCTTCAGGAGAAAGCTGTCTGTGATTCCTGTTGCTGCAAATAAGCATTCATCAGAATTTACAAGTTGATTCATCCTTAAAGGAGCCATAGGATTAGATATACCCATTTGAATGCAACGGTCGTATTCTTCTTCATTTGCCGGAAGGAGCTTTCCCTGAAGCTCCCCACCTAAACACTTAAGGGCAACGGAAGAAAGAACTCCTTCTGGTGCGCCTCCAATTCCTATGAACATGTCTACATTGCTGTTTGTCATCGCGGCGGCGATACTGAAAATAATGTCTCCATCGTCAAACAGCTGAACCCTTCCACCCACTTCGTGAATTTGATCTATTATATGTTGATGGCGTTCTCTGTCCTGAACAATGACATATATATCAGATAATTTTTTCCCATTGCATTCTGATACGATTTTCATGTTGACTAAAAGCGGTGCTTCAATATCGATTTTGCCAGCTGCTTTTGGCCCTACTGCGATTTTCTCCATATACATATCCGGGGCATGAAGCAGTGTGCCTTCCCTGCTCGCAGCAATCACGGCAATGGAATTTCCCCTGCCCGTGGTCATTAAGTTCGTACCCTCTAGTGGGTCGACTGCGATATCCAGTTTCACCCCGGCACCGCTGCCTACCTGTTCGCCAATAAACAGCATGGGCGCTTCATCAAGTTCACCTTCACCGATGACCACTCTGCCTTCCATTGAAATCTGATTTAGCCGTTTACGCATGGCTTTTGTAGTTGCGTTATCAGCTTCGTATTTATTTCCCCGTCCAATCCAATGATGGGATGCAATTGCCGCTATTTCCGTTACCTCAACGAAATCCATTAAGATGTGATTCATTGTTTCTCATCTCTCCTTTTAGCTGCAAGATGATCTGGATTCATACTCAATTCCTGAAGTCTGAAGAAGTTCTTTTTCTCGATCTATTATCTTCTGTACTTTTTTGTTTGAGGGACTATTACTATCAAAACTAGAGTTCACATAAGCTTCCACGACTTTTTTTGCTGCCTCTAAACCAATGATCTGTGCACCCATCGTCAAGACCTGCGCATTATTACTTTTTTGGGCACGTTCAGCTGAATAAGGATCATGGCACAGTGCGGCTCTGATTCCCGGATATTTTCCTGCAGCAATCGCAACACCGATGCCAGTTCCACATATAAGGACGCCTCTTTCAATTTTGCCGCTGCTGATTTCCTTAGCTACCTCAAAAGCAACATCTGGATAATCCGTTGATTCAGGGGAATAACAACCATAATCCACTACATCGATTCCCTTTTGCTCCAAAAAATCCTTAATCTGTTCTTTCAATTGAAACCCATTATGATCAGACCCAATTCCAATTTGCATCTCAATGCTCCTCTCTGATTAAAAAATATCAAAAAATAAATGAGTGTAAACAACAAGCTTAATATGAAATTCATTATCTTTCTATTTTCATTTTATTTTTTATTATTTTAAAAGTCAATTGTTTGCTTTCGTTTGTTTTTGTTTTATTTCTTTTGTTTTTATATGTATTATCTGAGATTAATAAAAACTATTTTTTTCATTTAATCAGCATAAATAAAAAGGGCTTTTCCATTTCTGGAAAAGCCCATTGATATAGATCTTGTAAATGTTCTATTATTCTGTTTCCAATACGTTAATAAACTCCCTCAGATAGTCAGGAAGGTCTGGTGGACGGCGACTAGAAACTAGATGGCCGTCTACCACCACAGGTTCGTCGAACCAGGTTGCACCTGCATTTTCCATGTCATCCTTAATACCGGGTGTGCTTGTTACTTTTTTACCCTGCAAGACCTTAGCCGAGACCAAGACCCACCCTGCATGACAGATCTGACCTATAGTTTTTTTGTGTTCGTCCATATGCTGAATAAGTGAGATCACTTCAGGAAATCTTCTGATCTTATCAGGTGCCCAGCCCCCCGGAACAAGAATGGCATCATAATCGTCAGGATTGATCTCACTATAGGCATACTCAGATTCAGCAGGGACCCCATATTTACCAATGTATGTTTCATTAGCTTTTTCTCCGACTAAATGAACGACTGCTCCCTCTTCCCTGAGTCTTATCGTGGGATACCAAAGCTCAAGGTCTTCGAATTCATGATGAACGAGGCTGATAATTTTCTTTCCTTCCAACCGCATTTTCATATTCCTCCTTTTGTGATTATATAATCATTCCACTTTGTATCCTGCATCAAACCACTATAAGGTTGATTTGCTGTCGTTCTATTTCCTTTATATATGATTCTGATGCAAATTCATCTGTAATAATCGTATCAACTTTATCAGTACTTGCAAAAGATGCAATGGAACTTCTCCCTATTTTTGTGTGATCGAGAAGAGCGATCAATCGAGATGAGGAATTCACCAAGAATTTTTTTAGCTCTACTTCATACACATTGAAGTCCGTTAACCCTTCTTCAAGCGTAAAACCTTTGGCAGAAGAAAACATTGTATCCACATGAATCTGTTTAAGAATTTCTGATCCAAGCAGCCCCTCCAGTGCGACTGAAGAGTTCCTGAGTATGCCACCAAGTAGAATAACTGTTAAATTAGGATTCTCTCTTAATTCCATGGCTGTAGTAACCCCATTAGTGACTACAGTGAGACGCATGGATGTGTGCTTTAGCAAATAGGCCAGTTCTAAGCAGGTAGAACTTGCATCGAGCAAAATACACTGGCCATTGTGTATAAACTCCATAGCTTTCCTGCCAATTTTTTTCTTTTCACTGCGATTTTTCTTCTCGCGTTCAGAAAAGGTATTTTCCGCCCGGTTTTTATCGTCAATCATTGCTCCGCCATGTGTCCGTACTAAAAGCCCTTCCTCCTCCATTACGTTTAAATCAGTCCGCAGAGTGGCTTCAGATACATGTAACTTTTCAGATAATTCTTTAACAGTTATTCTCTGTTTATCATGTAAAAGATCTAAAATCTTTTGCCTTCTCTCAGTAGCGAATAACTTACTCAAATCCATCACCTACAAATTCCAAATAATTCATTTCTCTATGTTTTATCATACGGTAATGAAGAATGAACATCAATCTATACGGTCGGCAAAAATGCAAAAAAACGACAATAAATCATAAAATAATTAAAAAAATGACACTTAATGTAAAAAGGAAGAAACATACCAACACATTTGAAGACTGCACTATATGATTAAACACCGTTTATTAGCCAAACGGTGTCCTAAAAAACTTAATAAAATTTTTTTCTTAATAAAATCACAGTCCTTTTACTTCTCTTACAATGCCTACAATTTCTTTGTAATTATGCGGATCATGACCAAATCTTCCGAGAAACACTCCATCTACGTTTTCATTGTCCACAATTTGTCTCGTATTATGCTTGCTGACGGAGCCTCCATAAATTAAGCGCATGTGGTCCGCAATTTGTTTTCCGTAAAGCGCGGCAACAATTTGCCTTATAATACGATGAATGCCGTGGACATAACGTGGCTCAGCTGCACTTGGCTTTCCAATTGCCCAAATCGGCTCATACGCTATAATTGCCTGACTAAGCAAATCAATTCTGGCCCCTTCAAAGTACTCTTTAATTTGCTCCCTAAGTATTCCTGTTACTTCATTATTATCCCTGATTATCTCCTCTTCTCCGATACAAACCAAAGGAGATAATCCCATTTCTAAAGTCAGTTTAATCTTTTCATTAATCATTTGCTGGCTTTCATGGAAAATACGCTTTCTCTCAGCATGGCCAATTTCAATATAGTTCCCGCCCATTTCCATAACTGAAATGATTGACATTTCTCCAGTAAAAGGGCCCTCTTTATAAGGTCCGATGTTTTGGGCACCAATGGAAAAGACTGTTCCTTGAGCCATTTGAGCGATTGGGTAGATCGTACCCAGTGAAGGAAAAAGTATTTGTTCAACTATTGTTTCTTCACCTGTGTGTCTATTTAGTTCCTGAAAGAGCTCAATGGTTTGTTGAATGGAGTTTATATAATTCTTTAAACTTAAACCGACTACTGGCTGTCTCAACTTAATTGGACACCTCTTTTAATCTCTTTAAAAAAATGTCCATTAACATCCACGCTGACTCCGCTCCTGGATCTTTATGGCCCACTGCCCTTTCTCCTAACCGCATCGCCCTTCCTTTTTTGGCAACCAAGGGTATCGTTGATTCTGCGCCAGCCTTCATTTCATCAACAAACTTTTCGAATAGTTCAATTTCATCATCTGATTGCTCAACTTCAGAAAGCACTCGAATTCCCGGCAGAAAAGCATCAAGCATCGTTTTATCACCTATACTTGCTTTCCCTCTTGTTTCGATTGCTTTTACACCGGTAATAATCATATCGCAAAACTCTGCAAAACTTACTTCACTCTTCCCTTTAACGTTGTCACCTGCTTTAATAAAGAAGCTGCCATAAAGCGGGCCAGAAGAACCACCAACCTTGCCAAGAAGGATCATCCCGATTTTTTTCAGCAACGTAGAGATATCAGGTGATTCCGAGTCTATACCTTCAAGTTTCGCAACAACTTCACGAAATCCGATTGTCAAATTCGCACCGTGATCACCATCACCAATTGCAGAATCCAACTTAGAGAAGTGATTCCGTTGTTCTTCTGCCAGGTTTTTCATATCCTCCATTGCCTTCAAGAAAAAACTCCTGTCCAAAATTAAACCTGCCATACTGTTTTCCCCCTATGAATTAATTGCAGGTGTACCCTCCTTAGAAAGTACACCGAAATCTTTGAATATTAAAATTTTAAGTAAGGAGTGTCGCAAGGGTAGTCTATCAATTCCTTCAATTCTTTATCTAATTTAACCAATGTAATGGACATGCCGACCATATCCATCGATGTTGCATAATTTCCTACCAGGGATTTATGAATCTTGATTTCTCTTTCTTCTAATATTTGCGATACTCTTCTGAAGCAGATATACTGATCCATTACCGGAAGGCCGCCAAGTCCGTTAACAAGGACATACACTTCTTCACCCGTATCCAGACCCATATCTTCTAAAATATACCCGAGGATTTCATCTACTACTTTATCCGCTGGTTCCAGCTTCGCTCTTCGGACACCTGGTTCACCGTGGATTCCCATTCCAACTTCCATGTCCCCGTCTTCCATTTCGAAGATTTGCTGCCCTGTAATCGGCAATGTACAGGAGGACAATGCAACACCCATGGAACGTGTATTATTATTGGCTTTTATGGCAGCTTCCTTAACCTGATCCAAGTCTAGCCCCTTTGCAGCAGCGGCAGCGGCAGCTTTAAAAACAAACACATCACCCGCTACACCACGACGGTCTTCGATATTTTTCGAAGAGTACACATCATCAGTAACCAGTACTGTTTCTACCCGGATCCCATCATCCGCCGCCATTTCTGCACCCATGTCGAAGTTCATGACATCACCTGCATAGTTTCCATACATATACAGGCAACCTTTACCAGTATCAACCGCCTTAACAGCATTGTAGCAAGGTTCTGGGGATGGAGATGTATTGATATTACCGATAACTGCAGCATCAGCAAAATTTTCACCGACATATCCTAAAAATAACGGTTCATGTCCGGAACCTCCACCGATGATGATGCCCACTTTGCTTTCCGGGCTTCTCTTCTTACTGACAACCACACGACCGTCATGCTCCAGTAATTCAGCATATTCGCTGTTCGCTTTGCAATATCCTTCAAGCATTTCTTCTACAACATCATATCCATCATTAACTAATCTCTTCATGGTCTCTCCTCCAGGATTATTATTTAATATTTATAGAAACAGTGAAAGTAAAAAACCGCCTGCTATACCGCCCACTACGGCGGAAGATAAGTTAGTTAGGGATTTAGAAATTTTACCGCCGCTTATGGCAGACGAAACGAAGATGCCTATTCCAGCTGCCCATGCCATATCTATCCATGCATCACCACTTTGGTGAATGAGGGAAGATGAAAGCCCATGGTTTATGGTCCAAACCGTTCCTACGATAAATGCTGCTGCCATCCAACCTCCAATTGCACCCCAAGTTTCCACCATTCTTCCCCACAGCATAATAATTGCGAAAGGAAATAAAAATCCGCCGAATATCGTTGCAACTGCCAATTCGAATGTCATATGAATGCGCCTCCAATTTCAAATTTAAAGATTATGCAGACTGTTTTTTCTCTAAAATATCAATGGGCTGTGCTTTCTTTGCCATGTCTTTCTGTATCATCGCACCAACGATACCTGCGGCTACTGCGCCAATTGCGACCAGTGAAAGTGTTGGAAGTGATGATTGAAGCGCGCCTCCTCCATTCATGAACACATCCCGCATCGTCCCACAAATCGCGATTCCAAGAGCCATGTCCACGAATGCTGCGTCATCCTCATTCGGTATTAACCCGACATAATGATTCAAATACCACATCGGGCCAATGATAATAATGGCCGCGACATATCCCCCGGCTATACCGTAGCTAGTAGCAAAAGCTCCCCAAACACTCATGACAAGCATTCCAGCAATACAAAAACCGATTGATCCTCTTAAAAAACCCATACTGTGTCCCCTCTCTTAAAAACTATTTTTATAGTGAAAAATGAATTAAAAACACATATGTTAGCGTTTACATTTCTTTGTTTGTTACTTGCACTGTGAGACCTCATGTAAAATGGAATCCAGATCTTCTGTTAACAATGAATGAACTGACGCTACAAAGGCTCCTTCAACTAATGGACCATCAATGATATGGCATTTTTCCTTCAGTTCATCGTCCAGCAGCTCTATTGCAGTTTCTGCGCTCAAAATAGAACTTCCCATATCGCAGAATAAAAGAATACGTTCACAATTCTTGCAAGTTTCTATGCTCTCCATGATCAATGGTGCACTAGTGCCTATTCTTCCATCGCCCGTTCCGCCTGCTGAAAATATCATTTGCTCGGTTCCCGTCATTTCTGTGATCATCTCTTTTAAACCATCAGTAATTTTTCTGCTATGCGAGACCAAAATAATACCTAACATCTTCATCCTCCTTTTTTTCTTTATTTTCTGACTTCTCTTGGAATTCATGATATCACGTCCGTTGTTTATTGTCATTTATTATTTTTATTTTTTATTTACTTTTATATTACCTGTTTTTTTGTTTCGATTATATTTCAAGTTACTTTATTATTTCTGAATATTTTTCATTTTTTACATAATATGCCTATAATCCAACGTCAGATTATGACTGATCTCGTTTTGTCTTTATCTGTCTTTTTTCATGTAACACAGTTTTCAACTGTGGGTTTCACATCTTTTTCTCAAATTGTGAATCTTATTATGCTAAAAAAACACCTTAATAAGTTTATTTATGGCTTCAATGACTTTGTTAATGAAAAAAACAATCCAAAACAATTATTCAAAAACTTAATAATTTGTCATAATGATATCGACATATATAGAAAATTAATTCATTAATTAGATTCAATTATCCTGTCATAATCCAAATAAAGTTGAGAAAATTAGATTCTATCTATAAAATAAAAGCAAACCGTACTAGTGTGACTTGAGCCGGAAATCACGTCAGACTAAATTACTAAGTCTTTCACCGGATTAGCACGAAGAACAAAGTCGCTTTACTACTAGTTTGACAGTTCAATATAATAATAAAATCAACAAAAAAAGATGGCCAAAATGCCACCTTAGTCTTTTTATAGTATTTAATTAATAATAAAGCCACATTTGGTAAAGAAAGATCCCTTACGCCTCTTCATTAATGATGACATTCTTCCCTCTCATTTTTAAGAGGCAGGCACAATTAGCCAAAATACGGATATACTGAGAAATGTCACGGAAATGGGGTTCTGGGCAAATACCATAAAGTCTCCGTTGGATCCTGTCAGTGTGCGTCTTAATTTATTAATTACTAACTTTTTCTCGCACCTCTATGCTTTTTAGCAATTCTTTAACCTTTTGGTCAATTCTTTCTATTTCCGCACCAGGATTCTTCCACCAATTTCTGCTCCAAATACGTTCAATCGTCCAGCCCCTGCTTTCCAGGAACCTCTGACGGTATACGTCTCGTTCTTTAGCATTTAATGAACTGTGATACATGGCTCCGTCACACTCTACACCGAGGATATACCTTGATGGATCCTTTGGATGGACGATTGCCATGTCAATACGGTATCCTGACATACCGACTTGTGTTGTAACGGAATATCCAAGGTTTGTTAACTGTTTATATACCTGTTCCTCAAATGGTGAGTCAAAATGCAGTTCTTGTACCTGTACATGTGTGTTTACATTTTCATTGATCTCTTGGACAACTGCATTAATTTCATCAGAATGTAAACCTGAAACAGCCCTAACATATTTTAAATAGGTTTTTAATAATTTTGGACCTAGTTGTGTTGTATTCGCTACATTAAGTTCTTCTGGTTCTATACTTGAAACGACAATAATGCCTTCTTTGGCCCTCGTTACGGCCACATTAAGACGGTTTTCTCCGCCTTTCTGGTTCAGCATACCAAACCTGTTATAAATTTTACCTTCCTCATTTTTTGCATATCCAATCGAGAAAAGAATAATATCTCTTTCATCACCCTGAACATTTTCTATATTCTTTACAAAGATTCGCTCGTCCAGATCCTTTGCCATCACTTGATTGTAGACGGATCTAAATTCTTCATCTTCATTTGATAATTTTTCAATGATATCCATTATTTTAGTTTGTTGCTTTGAGTTAAAAGTGATGATTCCTACAGATTTTCCTGTTTGGTTAATAAGAATATCCTTAAGTAATGTTACAACCTCGATTGCTTCCTCATTTGATTGGTTATTCCATCTTCCTTCGACTTTTTTCCATTGAATAGCCGGAGGATTTTTAAATGGAATAACATTTGGAGCAATTTGAACATGACCATTATAAAAAGCATGATTAGAGTAATTGATTAATTCTTCATATTTTGAACGATAATGCCATTGAAGGATCTTTTCAGGAAATCTTCTCTTCGCCAGATTTAACAAACTAACAGATTCGTCTGTGTCATATTGTTCTTCCTCTTCATCCTCATTAACAAAAGAAGACTGGAACATGTTAAATGGTGGAAGCTGCTTCTCATCGCCTGCTACTATTAGTTGCTTAGCCCGATAAACAGCTGGAATTCCACTTTCTACAGTACATTGTGAAGCTTCATCAAATATAACTAAATCAAATAATCCTTCTTTCAAAGGGAATATAGAAGAAACAATCTCCGGTGAGGCAAGCCACACAGGCATAATATCTACTAGACTATCAGCTGCGAATTCGTTCACTAATTTCCTCAGAGACCATATCATTCGCTTCTTACTTACTTGATGTTTTAGTTCTCTTACACTTTTTGAATGTGCAAATTGAACAGTATCCACTTTTTTCGTTAAAGAGTGAATTAAAAATTGAGTTGCAACTGTTCTTTTTTCCTCAATTAATTTAGCAAAGGAATCACGAATCCTAGCAAATTCACTAGTCGATATTTTTTGTACCTCAGGATATTTCTTTTCCGTTTGGTCTATCCAATGTACATAAGCTGAGTTTCTAAGTAAGTCTACCCAGGAATCAGCAAGAGTTAAATTGTGATCAATTGTCGTTTTGTGCTGAAGCTGCACAATAACCTTTTTGACAATATCTGAACTATTGGTCCAGAAGGTATCCATTTGTTGGAGATCTTCAAAATCCCGATGTATATATTCCAAAATTTTATCCAGATCTGACAATGGAATCTCCCCATCTGATATGCGATTCTTTAATGCTTCGACACTCACATCATCTATATATCGTTTTAGCTTCTCTATCTCTTCAGCCATTTTTCTTGTTTCTTTTGCGATTTGATGCATGCTTACCAAAGCTTTTTTGATTTTTAGCCACTCTGGTGAACTGGTTCCTGTAAACTTTTCTCCTTCAATCAATTGTTCTATGATTGCTTTACCTGAGACAGTTGTCCACCACCAAATTCGAAGACCTTGCAGTGTCCTTTTTTGCCCATCTTCCAAATCAGGATATATTTTATCCAGCTTGTTCTCGATTAGCCACGTATATGCTGGGGTAATCTGATCATGATCGAGAGAGTTAAGGTATTGAACGGCAGTTTTAGCCTTGGCAATCAACTCGGTTAGTAATTCAACAGCTTCAAGTTTATCTTTCATATTTAATTGAGCATATGATTTACGTATTTTTAGAGGGTATCCATCATATCCAAATCTGTCATACCATTCGGCGTACGTGTAAACTTTCTCAGAAATATCGTCCAAGGAATCTTTGTTTATGGCCCCTATTACTTCTTTTAATTCGATGATTTGGGTAGTTTCTCCAACTGGATTTGCCAAACCGTATAGGTCATATAATCTCAATCCAAAATCCTGGTATTCATATAAGGCATTAGCAATACTATTTAGCAAATCCTCTTGGGCCGATAACTTAGAAGATGTAGATGCCAACAGACTGACAGCCTGTTCAAATGAAACTTGATTTTGAGTTAAAACGGATTCAATCTTGGTATATAGATTCTTTCGGTCCAGCTTTTCATCATGAACCAGTGCGACATGGTTACTCAGGTTTAAACCATCAAGTCTTTGAAATACAACATCCAAAGCAGCTCTCTTTTGGCAGATAACCAACACTTTCTTATCTTGATTATTGCGTCAGTAATCAAATTAACTATGACCTGCGATTTACCTGTTCCAGGCGGTCCGTGTACAACAAGACCCTTTCGATAGCGGGCTTCCTTAAGGATTTCTTCCTGAGAACCGTCAGTTTGTAATAGATTCAATATTTCGGGATTTTGATCATCTGTATCTCTTTCCAGATTTTCAATATCATCATTGTCATCGAAGTGGGTATCTTTCGGATCGATTAGTTCACCCACTAAGGACAGATCACTTTCCTCTGACAGCTCAATGAGAAGGTCATAATCTTTTACTAAGGATGATCCACCTTGAGGAAAGTTACCTATAATAGCATTCTCAAGTAAGGTAAAGTTTGCAACTTCTGGTATATCTTCTTTCTTGTACTCTTTCAATTTTGTAATTCCTGTAGGAGTAAAAGAAATTTTTAAATCAAATTGTTTAAGAAATTCTAGCCACTGTTTGTAATCAAGGGTTTTCGCAATTTCAGCTGCCTGCTCATAGAAATCTTCCGTAAACGATAAATTATTTAACTTTTTAAAAGCTAAAAATAATGTTCGGTTTATTTGTGGGCCACCTTCATCAACTTTTAAAACCCATTTTTGTGCATTCACGTTGATTTTTTCGAGTCTGGCAGGATACAAGAATAAAGGTGCTTGAAAAAAAGTCCCATCTATAAAGGTTCCTGAAATAAAGGGAAATCCTAAATAAAAATCATGGACACCTGATTCTTCCTCTATTCCTTTAATATTTCTTACTAAGTCAGTAAGTTTTTTCGAGATTACCATAGAGTCATCATGATCTATTGAGGGCTTAAGCAAAGTAATGTCACTTTTAGTTTGCTTAAGTATCTTCTCAAACAATGGTCTTGGCAAAATCGTCACCAGATATTTTGTTAAGATCTGTTAAATCAAAACTCCACTTATTATATAACTTCAATAATCTTATAGACCGATTGCGACGGCTAATATCATTGAGCTTATCCCTCATATGGACGAGTTTTTCTTTCATTTTTAAACCTCTTTCCGAGATAGCTTGTATTTGAACATATTGTTGTCATACAGGTGTAATAATTGCTGGTAACATTATATCAAATTGTGTAAATATATAGCGAAGAATGTACGCTTTGGAAAATTTTTATTAAGACAAATTCCCTAGTCATTTGATAAGTTCTTTGTTAGTCATCGGTCAAACATAATTCCTGAGATATTGAGAAGTAATCGAATGTTCGGTATTAGATACTTAGCTTGTACATCGTAATCTTCCCTCATCCAAATAATTGGATAAACTTACCATCACCAAATAATTGTATGATAGTGCTTTATACTCATTTAATCTTTTTACAGATAATGTAATATTTTGTTGTTTGCATTATATTGAAATTTTTCACATATTAGGAGGCAATTACAATCGTACAACAATGGATTGGCAATCATCCTACATTGTCACAAAAATCAGTTTTCAACAAGCATGAAAAAACATTAACTTATGCTCGCCATGCAATAATAGACCAAAACGATGTAGTCTTAAAAATGATCGACGCTGAGTTCGATAAAAAAAGTGGTAAAGAAGTAGACGGTTTACTGCTACTTACGGAAACCCAAATAATCTTTATCTCTAAACATGAACATCAATCATTCAGATACTCAGATATAAATGATATGAGTGTCCACCCAGACGGCAAGGATAAAAATGAGTTAACACTTAAACTTTTTGTACATGGTCTAACTCACATTTTTGATGATATAAAGAAGAGTGATGACAGTCAGGAGTTTTTTGATATTCTCGAAGAAAAAATAATTAGTCCTGCACAAAGTCTTCTGACTACGGTTACTCATAACTTTGACACTTTTTTACACGCAGAATGTTTAGATTATTTGAAACAACACGGCATTAAACCCACTGCTTTTCTAATGAGAAGAGATGACATGGGTTTTTCAAAGAATGCAAAACGTTTATTAAATGAGAAACACCCTAAAGCTCAACTTATTGTCGAGGGATATTACCGAGACAAGGAAAAAAAAGGTAATTTCATTGTCGTTGATAATTTTGTTTGGCTATATCAATACGATGATAAAGAAAGAAAAGCAAAGAAAGTACAAACCTGGCCATTTGCATATTTTGAAAATAACAGCGTAGATCATTTTGCTATTAAATCAGAGATTACAAGTTCTGAAGGTAAGCTTGTATTGAACGGGTCTGGCAAACAATTTGTGGATATACTTGCTTTGACCGGAATATCATTCAAAATGAAAAAACGTAAATGGTACCGGAAGGTTGTGGGCTACAGAAGTACAAAATGGTGGAAAGCCTCAATTGCCTCTCTTTTCTACCTTTTCTTATCGTTTTTCATACTTGGTATGATATTCGGTGGCAAAGATGAAGATAGTAAAGCTGCTACAACTAGTGAAAAATTAGCAGCCGCTTCTAAGACTGACGACAAAATACAAACAGAATCTAAACGTCTAGAAGAAGAGAAACAAAAAAAAGCCGAAGCCAATCGTTTAGCCGAAGAGAAACGGAAACAGGAAGCCGCAAGATTAGCTGAAGAAAAACGCAAGAAAGAAGCTGCGAGAATAGCCGAAGAAAAACGAAAGCAAGAAGAAGCTGCGAGAATAGCCGAAGAAAAACGAAAGCAAGAAGAAGCTGCTAGATTAGCTGAAGAAAAACGAAAACAAGAAGAAGCTGCTCGATTGGCTGAACAGAAACGCAAAGAAGAGGCAGCCAAGAAGGCAGCAGCACAACGCGAGCAAGAACAAGCTGATTCGCAAAACAATGCAGCGAATGTTTATTATAAAAACTGTGACGCCGCACGCGCAGCTGGTGCTGCACCAGTTCATAAGGGAGAACCGGGTTATGCTAAGCATCTTGATCGAGACGGAGACGGCGTAGGTTGTGACCGCTAAAAAATTACAAGATTAGTCTATTTAATAACCGCCTACTATGGCGGTTATTTATTTTGAACTAAAAAACCCTCTATAAAACACAGGCGGTTACCAAAAATAAACCGTCCGGTATCCCCTATTACAAAAACTTCCAAACTCCTTATAGAACCCAAACAAATCATCCCAATAGCCCCATTCCCCTGCTTTGCAAGAATGACCTCAACCAGTCTATCCTCCTCCCTATCTCGTTCTATTAATCATCCCGATATAGAAAAGCAATCAGATGTCCTCTTCTTTATACTGCAGTCTAGTGTCCTGATAAAAAGTTGAGTTTGCTGTAGTAGGAACGCTCCCTGCAAATTCTGTTATGTATGAAAGACCGCCAACTTTATCAAGGACTTTGCGTCAGCCAATAATGAACCTGATGCAAAAAATACTTCGTTCAATCCGATCTTCATAGAAGTGATGGCACAACCAACAGCGGTGTTTTTTTGCTCATTAACGTTATTAAGTATCTTTTACTTCCCCTATAAATCAAATGCCATAAAGATATTCTGAATTAATAATTTTGATCGATTCATAGTTTCCTTTCACGATTCACAATTTGTTTTCAGCAATCAAAAAAAGATGACCTTGAAGGCCACCATGATTTAGTCAATCTACAAAAACAACAATCCATCGGCTATAGAAATCCTTCCATTCAAAGATCCCTTACGCCTCTTCATTAATGATGACATTCTTCCCTCTCATTTTTAAAAGTGCAGGCACAATCAGCCACAATGCGGAGATACATAGGAATGTCACTGAAATAGGGTTCTGGACGAATACCATGAAATCCCCGTTGGAGCCCGTCAGCGCCCGTCTCATATTGTTCTCAAGCATTGGTCCCAGCACTAGGCCTAATACAATAGGTGCAAGCGGAAAATCATTTTTGGAAAGGAAGTATCCTACTACTCCGCAGGCAATAAGCAGCATGATATCAAAAACCGTAACTTGGACAGCGTATACTCCGAAAATCGAAATCGCGATGATGATAGGTAATAAGTATTTCTTTGGGGTCTCGATTATTTTGGCGAATACCTTTACTAGCGGGAGGTTCAACACTAATAGCATCACGTTTCCAATGAACATGCTTGCGATCAACCCCCAGGCTACCTGCGGATGTTCATCGAACAAGAGCGGTCCTGGCTGGATGTTATACATAATGAAAGCCCCCATTAAAATGGCCGTCGTCCCGGAACCAGGAATGCCTAGAGTAAGAAGCGGAATCATCGCTCCACCCGAAGAGGCATTATTTGCTGATTCAGGGCCGGCGACCCCCTCGATAGCCCCTTGTCCAAATTTGGCAGGATCCTTGCTGATTTTTTTCTCCATGACATATGAAAAGAAAGAGGCCAGTGTAGCCCCGGCTCCTGGAAGAATTCCAAGAAAGAATCCTAAGATGGAACCCCTGGTTATCGCACCGGAACTATTTTTCAAATCTTGCTTCGATGGTAGCACTTTCCCTATTTTAATAATATCATTGCTTGCTTGATTATCCTTTTCCAGGACCGTTTTGAAAACTTCACCAAGGGCAAACAGACCGACCGCAATCGTTAGGAACTCAAGCCCGGAATACAAGACCGGAATGTCATAGGTAAACCGTGTTACCCCGGACACGCTGTCAATGCCGATTGTTCCAAGCAACACACCGAATACAGTCATCATCAATGCCTTTGTCATCGATTTACCGGCAAGACCGCTGACAGCAAGCAGACCTAAAATCATAAGTGAAAAATATTCTGCTGGCCCGAACTCGAGAGCGATATTGGATAATGGTTCGGCAAGGAGCACCAGTCCTACCAGTGAAAAGAGACCTGCCACAAACGACCCAATGGCCGCAATTGACAATGCGGATCCCGCCTTGCCTTTCTTTGCCATCTGATAACCATCCAAAGTAGTCACAACCGATGAGGACTCACCAGGTGTGTTCAAGAGGATTGAGGTTGTAGAACCTCCATACATCGCCCCATAATAAACACCAGCAAGTAATATGATGGAACTGACGGCTGCTGCTTCGGGGGGAAGCCCGCCTGTCATGGTAGCGGTAACGGGAATGAGCAACGCAACGCCGCTCATCGGTCCAATTCCTGGCAGCACGCCTACCGCCGTTCCAATCAATACTCCAACAAAGGCAAACAAAATATTCTGCCACGACAGGGCCGTTGCAAATCCATTTATTAAAAATTGAATCGTATCCATTCTATCACCTTCCTAGTTCATCCATACCGGGAATCCCGGCAAGGTTCCTGCCATTACTTCTACGTATAGATAATAGATTCCATATGAAAATGCCCCTGAAATCAATAAAGTTCTGATCCAGCCTCCCTTTTCCATTGTCTGAAAGCAAATGGCTAAAAATAAAAAGGTGGTAATGACATAGCCAAGCGTTTCTATCAATAATCCATATAGAATGGCAGAGATGACAATGATAAGGAATCTTTTATAATCATATTTCCCTTTTTTAGATTCAAAATTTGCGTATCCTCTAGTTTCAATGAATAACCGTAAGCTTAATAGAATAAGAACAAAACCTAGCCCCATCGGAAAAATATCTGGTCCTACATTACTGCCATACGCACTTGCCGAGATCCTTCTGCTTTCGATTACGAAACCAAGCCCAACTAGCAAAAACAAAATACTGGTATACCGGTCAAACCTCTGGCTCATTTTTCGCTTTCACCTCCACTGAAATAAAAGAGGGAAATGGATCATTTCCCCTGCAAGTCTATTATTTTTGCATATCCAGCGCTTCTAGCAATTCCTTAATTTGTTTGTTTTGCTCATCTAAGAATGTTTTAAAGTCCTCTGAATTTTTATACTCGCTTTCCCAGCCGCTTTGATCCATTTCTTGTTTCCACTCATCTGTCTCAACCATTTTTTTAATGGTTCCGTTCCAGAAATCCAGTGCACCCTTGCTCATTTCTTTCGGTCCGAATATCCCCCGCCAGATGGCAAATTCAGCATCTATTCCAAGCTCCTTCATAGTAGGGACCTCAGCGAGTTCTCCCTTCAGCCTATCTGGAGCTGCGACCGCTAACACCTTAATCTTTCCGGCTTTCAAGAACTCTGTTACGGAAGAAGCATCAGTGGCTATTGCGTCGGCATTTCCACCAAGCAGTGCAGTCATGGCCTCACTTGTACCATCATAAGATACATATTTCATAGATTTGTGGTCGACGCCAGACTTATAAGCAGGCAGAATGGATACGAGGTGGTACATGGACCCAGGTCCTGATCCCCCTGCGAATGTGACTGATTTCGAGTCCTTTTTGAGATCATCAATTAAGGACTGAAGGTCGTTATACTTGGAATCAGCCTTGACGACAATCGATCCAAAATCCCTTGTCAATTGTGCCAATGGGGTTGTATCTTTATAGCCGAAAGGACTGTTCCCCTCTTTTTTAAGATTATTGATCAATACAGGCGGTGAACCGGCAAAGAGCTTGTAATCATTCTTTGAATCGTTGCTTACGTAATCTGCTATAAAGACGGTGCCTCCCCCGCCAGGTTTGTTTTCGACGGTCATCGTTTGATCCACAAGCTTCGTTTTAGTTAGAACTTTTGTAAAAGTCCTCGCTGTTCGGTCCCAGCCGCCACCCGCACCAGATGGGGCCACGACTGTAATCGCCTTTTCTGGATAGGAGTTTTTGCCTTCCGCATTAACCTTCTCAGAACCTGCACTGTTCGATGCACTGCAACCAGCAAGTGTAACAGCCGTTAATCCGCCTAATAACATCATTTTCCAAGTCTTTAGCTTATTCATATACTTCACCCTTTCATTGATTGAATCCAACTATTTAAAATGGCATTACATTTACAACCAGTCCTAGAAAGCGGTTACATTTAAAAATGTGAAGTTTGACCTACCTGCCCCCTCTTCCTTGTGTGTTTTTAGAGCCCTCTATGTTGATGAAAACTAATTAACACTATGGTCATGTCGTAAACCAATAATAAAACAATTCTGAATATAAATAAAATAACAAATTTTTAACTTATCTCATAAAAACTTTTTATAATACTTGGAATCCGACATATGACTCATTACCAAATAAAAAAGATTAACCACCAAAATGGTTAATCTAATAACTAATTATAGTTTCACGCATGACTGTTCTTCTCACGTAAAGCCCTGTTATGCACCAAATGAAATAGAGGCGGCATCATGACAACCCTTAATATTTGCACAGCAACAACGAACATCGGGTCTGCGTTAAGAATGACGGACGCTGCAGTCATTTCAGCAACACCTCCCGGGGCCAAAGCCAATGCGGTGGTAATATAGGACATTCCGCTCATTTTTGAAATGATCCATGCACAGACCATCATTGCAAGAATAAAGCCAACTGTACTTAACAGGGACACAAGCATGATCTTCCGTATTCCTGAAAACATTCCCTTTGTAATCATTGACCCCACACTGGTCCCAATCATGATTTGTGAAAGAACCATCACGCTGTCTGGCCACCAAACCGTTATGGGCTGCGCTGTAAACAAATAACTAGAAGCCTGAATGGAAGCGACAGTCAGCAAACCGCCAAGAAGCCAGGGAGTAGGGAGCTTCACCTTTTTCCCCAATTTTGCCCCGCACCAGGCTGCACCTATGAATAAGAATGTCCAAAGGATTCCCAAGCCGCTTACAGACGAATGAATTCCCGGGACATTTTGTGTAGCTTCGCCAATCCCTGAATGCGAGGACCCCAGGATGAACAAAGGGACTAATACTACCACCAGCAAGACCCGGGAAGTTTGCAAAACCGTTACTACTCCCACATTGGCGCCAGCGTCCTTTGCCATGCCAGGCATAGCAGAAATCCCGCCTGGAGCAGATGAATAAAGGCCGGTCAGAATATCCAGATTACAAGTTTTATATAAAAGAATGCCTGAACCAATCGAATAGATCATCGATAAAGCCAACACGATAATAATAATTAGGCTGTTTTCCTTGAGGACATGGAACACGGACAGATTAAGCTGCAATCCCAGATGCATGCCCAGCAGCAACTGACCTGCTCTAAGCCAAAATTCCCTGCCCTCCATTGACAATGTAAGAGCTTTCGGGTTTATATACGTTAAACCGACAGATGCAAATAAAGAACCCAGCATCCAGCCAATCGATAATCCTGTGGAGGCCAAAATGAAACCACCAACAGCACATAAAGATAAAACCAATAAACTGTTCAGATAATCTGATTTTACATTCATTACAATACCTTCTTATTTTTTGTCTTTTGACACTCAAAAAACACCAAACAGAGAAAGCCGAGTTTTCTAATATAATTTAGAAAAAATCGGCTAAATAGATTGATATAAAAATTCTTACTTATATTAGTAGTTAATGACAGCTTTCCTCTTCTCAAATACATATCCTGCAGCCGATAGACCGGCAAGCTTCCCGAACACGGAACCAGACATCAAGCCGGAACCACCAGGATAGTTATCGTAGAAAATCCCGCCAATCATCTCACCAGCAGCAAACAGACCGGCGATTGGAGCACCCTCTGCATTTAATACCTCACCAGCTTTGTTTACATGAAGGCCGCCAAATGAGAAGGTAATACCGCAAGTGACCGGGAAAGCGTAGAATGGCCCTTGCTCGATACGCAGCGCCCAATTGGATTTAGGCGGTGTGATGCCTTCAGTGCCCTTGCCATCCTTCTCAGAAGGATTATAGCTACCTTCCTGTACAGAATCGTTATATTCCTGAATGGTCTTCAGGAATTGCTCTTTGTCAACAGGCAGCTTTTCTACCAATGCTTCAACGGTATCAGCCTCATAAACAGTCGCTTCTTCAAGATTATACTCCTTACGCAGCATTGGGCGTACCCGTGCATCATAGATTTGATAGGCAACCTTATCAGGCTGTTTTAGAACTTCACGGCCATACTTTGCGTACGTGTAGTTCCTGAAGTCAGCCCCCTCGTCCACAAATCTGAAGCCTTCTTTATTAAGCATGATGCTGTATGGGTACGAATGCTTCTTAAAGATATCGCCAGGCTTTGTAAAATCCCCAACCTTCGGAGCATTATAATCTGTACCGATGGAATGGCAGCCATCCCATTGCCCGTACTTTTGTGCCCCAATTTCCAGCGCCATCGTAATTCCGTCACCCGTATTGAACTCAGTTCCCCGGACAATCGCCTGCTCCCACTCTTCCCCGATATACTGGTTCCTCATCTTCTTATTAGCCTCAAAACTTCCGCAAGCAAGAACCACAGCAGATGCAGTAACCGTCACGGTTTGATTTGGTTGCTCTACGACTACACCAGAAATCTGATCATTTTCCGTAACAAGGCTGACGGCACGGGATTCATACCAGACGTCAATCCCCAGCTCCACGGCACGTGCGAACAGCTGCTTCATAAGTCCGACACCCTTATTGTCCGTTTTCACAGGGAGTCCGCCCCAGAAATGCCACTTTCCTTCTTTTTGGAAGGATTGATTGTCATAATTCAGTTCAAATTTAACCCCGTGATTACTCATCCATGCAATGGTCTCATAGGATTTTGACACAAGCTGGTTGGCCAAGTCCGGATCGCTTTTTCCGCCTGTCACTCTCATTAAGTCACCTAAATAGTCATCTTGACCGTATTGCGGCATGACGATTAGCTCGGCCTGTTTATCCGTAAGCTCTGGAATTACTTTTCTTATATCTTCTAAACTATTGTAAGCAAAGCGGATTGCTCCATCGGTGAAGAATGAATTGCCACCTCTTTTGTTTTCGGGACCGCGTTCCAACACAAGCACCCTTGCACCTTTTTCACGGGCTGATATCGCAGAGCACAGTGCTGCGTTCCCTGCTCCGATCACAATTAAATCGTAATTTGTTTCAACCATGTATATTCCTCCTAAAAATTAGCTTCGTTTGTGCAGTGATCCCAGTAATCAGGGAATACAGCAAACACTGAGAATTCAGAATATTATCTGTTGAAACTATCGTAATACATAGATTCTGATAAATAAAATATATATTTTTATGTATATTTGATAAAAAAAATTTATAATACGGTTCTAAAAGGTTCCCAACTCTTCGACTCGGCTTTTATAAATTCGATAAATTCATTAACAACAGAAAGATGCAAAAAGGCCTTGTCGAACATCAGCCACGTAGTACGTTCAATAGGAACACCCTTTTTATCTAATAGGGGTAAAACAAATAAATTATCACTTTCCTTAAGTGACATTTCCGGAATGACCGCCACACCCAAATCATATTTCACCATTTCCTTACAGGTTTCCAGCTTATCTACTTCCATCGTAATATGGGGAGGCTCTGAAAAATGCTCTTGCCACCAATGGTTGATTAAATTCCGCAAAGAAGGGTCGGTGCTGTAATCAATGAAAGGCATTTTAGCAATTTGATTAAATTGGAGCTCTTTCTTCGAAATAAGCATCAGTGATTCTTTTGCCAACAATACTTTTTCGCCTTTCCATTGGTAATCGTTACGCACAATTCCCACCTGCACCTTCGTGGAACCGAGGAGATTCATGATATCATTACTCCAGCCTGTCTTGACACTGAACTGCACAGAAGGAAAGCGGACGGAAAAATTCTTTAACACCTCAGGCAGCCGATATCGTGCAAAATTACTGGAAACTCCAAGCCTTAAGGTCCCATTCACCTCTCGCTGCATATTCTGCATATGGTCCTTAGTGAGTTGCAGCTGCCGTTGCATATCGTCCGCGTATTTAACGAGATAATCGCCTTCCGAAGTAAAGTCGATGCCTTTCTTCGTCTTGAAAAATAGGTTCACCCCAAACTCCTCTTCTATATTCTTAAGACGATAACTAAGTGCCGGCTGCGAAATAAACAATCTCTCCGCAGCCCGAGTAAGATTTTTTTCTTCGTACAGGGTCTTCAAGAATATCCAGTCTTTTTCGTCCATATATGGCTCCTTTTATATTGAATATAATTGTTATAAAGGAAATTTATCTATTAATAAATTCAGTATATATTTTATTTATGACAGCTTCTATCATTATCGGAGTTTTACTGCTAGTTATCTACGAAAAAAAAGATCTATCCCTGTATATAAAAGATAGACCTAACCTGAGTGACAGCAATATTTAATTTTGTATTATTCAGCTTTTCTTTCAAAGTGTTTGTGTAGTCTATATTCACAAATTTCATGTGTTACGACATAAACCAATTGTTGATCTTCAGACAGGATATCAAACTCTAGTTTAAAAATATCATTTTCGTAAGAAATTAATCCCTTCGAGCTTCCACTCCACTTTGTCATGGGCATGTCAGCAATCAATTTACTTAGCCCAGCTTCATTGTAGTTCCAGAGCCTTTTTGATGAAGCATCAGAAAAATCAATTCGCTTTCGATATTCGGTTGCAGTTAAGTATTGATGAAAGAATGGAGCGATTTCTTTAGACGATATCGGTTTGAACCATCCTTGAGCACCTTTGTGAAGCATTCCTAACAAAACAACCATTTTATAGCTTTTGGACATTCCGGTCTTCTCGACCTCTACAAACCAATTTTGATATTTCTGATAAACTTCTTTTTCAACATTGTTCAGTTCGTCTGCCCATTCCAGAAATCCGAAGTAGGAGGAGAATTCCTGTTTATATTGCGCCGAATCCGACCCTCCCTTTAAATGCAACTCTAGGTAAGATGGCCGCCTTCCCAATTCCTGCTTCAGTGCAAGGTAATCGTTTAATAATTTTTCTCGTCTCGGCTGCCTTTTCCTTGTCATTTCAGCAAGCAAATTTATAACTTTTAAATCTAATTCTATCTCACACATGTCTGGAACTACTGGCTGGATTACTCTTTGGTGACCTTTAGTTGAAGACTCAGTATCAAATAAACTTAATTTAATATCTGCATTTCGATAATTACCTATCAAGTCAATGATCACACATTTTTCTTTGGATTCATACAGCCGCAATCCACGGCCGATTTGTTGAGTAAACACAGTTAGCGATTCAGTTGGCCTTACGAATAATAGCGTATCAACTTCTGGTATATCCACACCCTCATTAAAAAGGTCAACTGTAAAAATTACATCGAGATCACCGTTTGCCAGCTGATTGATAACATCATTTCTACTATATAATTTTTGCTTTGAGTGCAAACTGACAGTTCGATATCCGTTATTATTAAAATAACTTGATAAAAAATCGGCCTGTTTAATAGAAGAGCAAAATCCTATAGTCCTAGTCTGTTTTTTATCTTTCCAGGCATCCAAGATTTTTTGCGCCATATCATCCCGCAGTTGCAATTGCAAGAGTTCCTGTTCATCATATCGATTCCCTATCCAAGTAATTTGGCTGTAGTCTGTATCATCAAATACGCCATAATAAGAAAATGGGGACAACCATTTTCTCTGAATTGCCTCCAAGAAGTCCATTCGAAATGCCACATTTCCATCACAAATAGCGTAAACATCTTTATTGTCGTTACGTTCTGGAGTAGCGGTTATACCTAGCAAAAATTTCGGTTTAAAATATTCTAATATTCTTTGGTAGGAATCAGCCGCTGCGTGATGAAATTCGTCTATAATAATCAAATCAAAATCCTCTGGAGAAAATACTTGTAAATGCTTCTGCATACTTAAGGTATAAATAGAAGCAAATATTGCATCACCATCATTTTCTTTAATCCTTCCATTATAAATGGAATACTTTTTATCAGGCATAACCGACTCAAATGTCTTCTTAGCCTGATATAGAATCTCTTCAAGATGTGCAATGAACAGTACTTTCTCGAACTTTTCCGCAAAGAATCCCGCTAAATATGTTTTCCCCAATCCAGTAGCCATAACCACTAAAGCTTTACTATAATCTTCTTCAAGTGTCTTATCTAATTCCTCCAATGCCTCTAACTGAGCAAATCGTGGCCTTATCTCACCATATACGGCAGGAGAATCTTGTATGACTAACGGTAATTCTTCTTTTTCAGAAGGCAGCATTAAATCTAACTCTTCAGACTCAGTCCAGGTTTGTGTCAAATTTGGATTTTGTTGATGATAGCATTCATATTGTGTTTTATACTTTTTCAAGGTTTCTGAATTAAGTGGTACTGTATTCTCCGAGTAAAAAGTATGCAAAAACTGCTCTAATCCTTCAGCGAATACCTCTTTTTCATTACTTACGGAGATATTCCACTCAACTCCAGGTCCAAGAGCAGATCGAGATAAATTGGAGGACCCAACAAATAGACTTTCATTGCCTTCTCTCTGAAACAGATATGCCTTAGGATGAAAAGCCGTGCCGTTGCTTTTCCATAACCGAACCTCTATTCTTTCATCTATATTAAGCAACAGCTCTAATGCTTCAGGCTGAGTTACATACAAATAATCGCCGGTACATACCTTAATATCTGCTCCCCGTTCTGCAGCCGCCTGTAAAGCCTGCTTTAGCATTTCTACACCAGATTTCATTACAAATGCAGTCAAAATGTAAATAGTTGAGGCCGAATCCATGTGTTCGTGTATGTGCTTTCCTAGCTGTCTTGTAATTAATTGAATGTTACTCAATCTTCTACCTCTATTAAGAAAATTTTTTCCTTGAAGCCACCGCGTTTTTCAGCTTTCTTCTGACGAACCAATTCCACTTCCTCTATAGAAGAACCATGATACTCAGCCAGTGCATGGATGATTTCTAATAAGTCCGCTAGTTCCTCTATTGCGTCCTCTTTATTCGTAGTTTCCACATACTCCTGTAATTCTTCAAAGCTTTTCTTCTTAAGTTCTAATATATATTCTTCATCCGTTAAAATTCTTGAAGAAAATTCTTTGCCTGTATTAGTAATTATTTGTGGGATCACGTCACGTACCAATTTATTATACTTTGGCATATTAAATTCTCCTTTTTTATACATATCTTGTTTATATCATTAAATAGATAATGTGTATATTAAATTAAGTATCATAATTCAAGTCAAAAACAAGTACTGATCCATGTACAAATAGTGTAGAAACATTGATAAAAATGGAGATTTAAATGAACAAACCCAAAAGTATTATTTTTTTAGTTTATTCAAACATTTTTATATAATGATAATGATTCTCTCAAAATAAAGAATTCTGCTTCCATTAAAATGAGATATGATTCTTTTATTTTTATTTTCATTATCTTTTTTCAAATGTTAAGTTCATTTACCCTGACAGCAGCTTCAGTTGGTAAGAACATAGTTGATAACGATAACTAAAATTTTTATGTCTATGTAATCTGTGACACAAATCCTCACATAAAAGCCACTCTATCCACAGGTGGCTCATCTTTTTTATTTCTTTACAAAAAGTAACATATCTTTTACCTTCTACGTACTAGCCACTACCTCTCATTATCTGATGCTGCTTATTTAACACTATCAATTAATTGGTTAACACCTCGTTCAACTATTGATGCTTCTCTTGGAGTAATTGTTTCATCATGACTATGTACTAATTTATTTCTCCTGTTCAACCATTTCTAACATCGTTCGAAGCTCTTACATAAAAATTTCCATCTTCCACAATCAAATTCATCAGGATCCCTTTCATCAATTAAATTATCAACATCAATTGCCAATTTCATCTCTAGTGATCTCACTTAAAATACTTTGGATATAACCGTGGAGTATGGTTGTATGATGTGGATATTACAATTTTTAAAAATAACCTGAAATGGTGTTTGACAAAAATCCGCTTCATCCCATCACATTTTACTATATATGTTACCTGTTTTAATATAATAGAAGAAAGTAAAATATGATTCATTATTTTTTAAGAGGTGAGATCATGAATGAACTTGAATCCTTAACAGTAAATAAATCTCAAAAGGTAAAGCCCACCGGTTATTGGACTTTTTTCTGTAATCCCAAGAAGTGGTATATTGATCAATTTATACTATCAGGGGAAATTGAAGATAGTTTTGCTGTGTCTGAATACCATAAGGAAGACTTTAAGCCAGGGCAATTAGGCGTTATAAGAGTTGGACATGATAGGAGAACAAAAAAACAGCTTGTTGGTAAGAAAAAGCTGGAAAGAGGCATTTATGCAGTAGTAGAAATATTAGATTCAGCAAAACCATTGAAAGGTACTAAAAAGAAATATTGGGAAGAGGAAGGTGATGCCGATAAAGTTAGATATAGAGTGCCAATAAGATATATAAAAAGCCTATTAAGGACACCCATCCTTTTGGATAACTTAGACCTTTCATCAGAAGAATATGATAAATACTTAATTGAAGGACAACAAGGCTCATCCATGCCATTAAACCGTCTAGCGTTCAAAAAAATAATAGATTTAGTTGGTGGATCAGATACTTTAGAGCTGGTTTTTAATGAATCAAACGCAGACAATGATAGTATTGCAAAGCTAGAGAAAAAATATGGTGAGGCCGTTCCAGAGGTTAAAGAAAGAATTAGTAAATATATTGAAAGAGGATCAATAGCACAGAAATACAAAAGAAGAACGGGGTTTAAATGTCAGGTGTGTGAAGCCTTGAACCTAGAGCCATACTCATTCAAAAAAACAAATGGGGAATATTATGTGGAAACACATCACATCATTCCAGTTTCAGAATTACAGGCTGGTTCTTTATCGACGAACAATCTCTTAACTGTATGTGCTAATCATCACAGGCAAATTCATTATGGTGATTTTAACTTACAAGAAATCAATAAGGATAAATTTATATTTAAAGTTGATAATAAAACCATTGTAGTTAATAAAATCTAAAGAAGAGTTACAATAAAAACACCTCATATTACAGTAAAAGTCTAACTAAAGAAAGAATTAAAAGGCAACTGTTAGAGTTTTTTAACAATGCTTTTGTTCCTTATATTCATTTTTCATCATTCCTTCTGCGAGAGGAAAGTAATTCTCTACTTAAAAATGCAATTAGTGCCGTTGATAAAATTACACTTAAAATAGTGGTGTAGATAGCCCTAGCCCACTGCCATATTGTAAGAAATAAAGATTCCAAGCAAAAATATATAACCATTAAACGATCCCAACAAAATGGAAAAGATATGCTTGCCTACTAGAATAATTCCTTTAAGAAGGATCACATTGAATTCTTAATCTTTCACTGAGTCTCTCTTATGCATTTAGGTGACTTATTAGCACATAAACTATAAATCCTTATAACAGATAATTCATTATATTAAACTAAACTTCTAGGCAAACAGAGGTGTTAAAAGTGAGTCACGGATAGGCAGTAACGATTCAACAATTCTTACAAATCTAGTTAAACTATTTTATCAGTCGACTCAATTCATATGTTTACGGTATACCCGTAGCACCGGAAAATGAGAGCAACAAAAAAGAACTCTTCAATTTATAAGTCGGAAACGGCACGATTCATTCAAAATAAAAAAATATTGAGGGGGAAACAACTCCCCTCTCAACTTATCACTGCCTTGCTAATTGTAATCAAAAGTCTTCGAATAAATCGCTACTTCTGTTATCAATCCTATAATTCCTATTACCAGTTTCCTTTACTATATCAAAACCATAATAGTTACCCATATATTCTCCAACCTCCTCTTTTATAAGGTACACATGAAGTTCTGCTGCCTTTTTCATCTTTTGGTCAAAGCTATAAGTACTTATATCCAATGTCAAGGTATGACCATATTTAAAGTATATCCTTGTTTTTTTCCTTCCTAATCTTTCTCTCTTCACGATATGTGCGTGGGCCAGCCACACACATTCTCGATCCTTCGGTGAAGAACAGGGAAACCAAATCATCACTTTTCTAGGATTTACATTGATCGGTGGCATTTTAATGTTTCCGAGGATTGACCTGCTTCCTCTGAAAGCGCCAAAAATGTCATAACCATAAGCTTTTATGCTATCATTCAGCAGCTCAAAAGGCCTTGTTTCAATCATCATAGGTTTGTCTTTATCAAAAACGATTGATAGTTCATTACCGTGCTTATCATATTCTGTCATTATTATGGATGCTTCATTATCAATTATGTAATTCATTACTCTTTCCATTATCATATCCTCCTTGTTTTCACATCTATTTCATTATTTTGCATGAAAGAGTATACTTGATTATAGGTCTGGTATACTCCAGCTCCGAAAACCCTTTAGGTAAAGGTCCGGCAAGACAGAGCCTAAAGGGTTTTGTTATGTAATTTTCACATAAATTTCACCTCCTTTATTATTCAGCCTTTTACCAGCTGATTTATCGTTTTTATTATCATTTGAATACGCTTACAATTGGTCAAATCTGGGAGAATGACAGAAACTTCATAAAGGAAGGTCTTACGATCCCTCCTTTTTCAGTCTCTACACCTGCTGTTTAAATCCCCTTGTGTATGTAATACATGATTACTAATTTGATTCTTTGTATGCCTTGAATCGAATGAGCACCTTTTGGAAAGGGATATTTTAGACCTTTTGTATTTCAGTACAGATACAGCTGCGGTTTCTATTCTTCTCAAATCCTTGTAATACCTGAATCATTACCTCTCTGAAGAATTCCAGGATTTTAATAGTATGTAGCTTTTTTTTGACTTATCTTTTGAAGGTCTTCAATAAAAAACACTTTAGCTGTACAACATGCAAGCATCTTTTTGAGCCCTTTTTTTCGGAAGGCTTCATGCTTTCTTTTTCGATAAGTTCTGAATTTCATTGGTGAATGAATGGTGGATTAATAGGCTGGGATGTAAGGGCATGTACGTTGTTTAAATATGGGGTCATGTTGTTAACAGAAGCAATTCTGTTTACTGAGTGTGTTTTTGTTCGTGTGTAGAAAATGTATTCAGCAATCCTCCCAATATCCGACATAATATGTCATCTCTTGTGACTATTATACATACAGCTTATCTTATTGAAAAACTCGCTTTTCTTGATTTGTCTGATATTTC
The DNA here is from genome assembly GCF_046237635.1 of Peribacillus sedimenti. Taxonomy (NCBI): domain Bacteria; kingdom Bacillati; phylum Bacillota; class Bacilli; order Caryophanales; family Bacillaceae; genus Peribacillus; species Peribacillus sedimenti. The sequence goes on from NZ_CP143547.1 coordinate 2,980,384, forward strand.
TTCTGCCTTCCTTTTTAATTCAATCTTTTTTTTCAGCTACTATTGACGCCACGGAGAGTGTATTTTATAATTTCCAAATTTAATAAAAATGCCGCTAATTCCAGTCCAACTCCATTAATTTAATAAGTTATTACTGCCATTGAAATGTTAACTTCTTCAATTTTGAATTCTTTATGAATTTTAAGCCTACTGTATTTAGAGCTTACGATGTATTGTTCATAGTGAGAACCGCAGTCCAATCTCCACGTTTCCCTCGATTTATTCGATCATGTTTTCTATAGTCCTAATAATTTGCCTGCTTGTCTCATATGTATGGATATTAGCGGAGGTGACGCAGCGTGAATTCGTTTTTAAGGGGTACGGTAATCCTGATCTGTGCTGCTTTTTTGAGTGAATGTGTTGAGTTTTTTGTGAATATGCAGCTGGCAAGGGAGCTCAAGGAACAGGGGATGGGCTTGTACATGTCCATAATGCCTGTTGTGTTTTTGATTTTTATCCTGGCCAGCCTGGAATTACCTATTTCCGTCTCTAAATATATTGCCGAGAACAAGCGCGACACCCACTTGAGCCTTTTAAGACATGCTTTAAAGCTGGGTTTTATTTCGATGATTGTTTTAATCATCCTAACGGCTATTGCTGCTTCGATCCCGTCTGCTTTCAGCAAATTTCCGGATCACATCCAATGGCTTTTGTATGTGCTGATTCCAACAGCAGCCTTTTCCTCTATTGCCCGCGGATACTTCATGGGCATTCAGCAAATGAGTAAAATCGCAGTTGCCAATTTCCTGAGAAAGGCAGCTCAATTCCTGTTACTGTTTCTCATTTTTCAGTTCTTTGATTATAACCAGGAAACATCACTGCTCATGGCGATTGGAGCCTTGATTGGCAGTGAATTCATCGTTCTTCTCTACCTGTTTAGTTTGTTTTTGATTCACCTTCAGGGTTTAAAAACATCCTCTATTGTTATAATCCCGGCAAAACAGGCCCGGCAGAATCTGCTTTCTGTTTCCCTGCCTACTGTTGGGATGCGGTTTCTTCATGCCATAGTCAATGCGGTACAGCCCTTTCTCATTCAAGCTGCCCTAGTGAAATCGGGTTTTACGACCGTAACTGCAACCGAGCATTTCGGGATGCTTATGGGGGTCGCGATGACTATTGGCTTTTTCCCGGCCTTTATTGCTCATTCCTTGATGGTTACCCTGATTCCCAATGTATCGGATGCCTATTCACGACTCGAAGACACAAAACTCCATAATCTGCTGAATCAATCGATGTGGCTTACCTTGCTGTATGGGTCGGTTGCAGTGTTTGTCATGTATCACTTTGCACAAAATTTAACGTCTCTCTTCTTTTCTTCAACTGCAGCAGCCTTCTACCTGCAAATGCTGTGGCCCTATTTTCTGTTTACATTCTTCATCATTCCATTGCAGGCCTATTTAATTGGTGTGGGATTGGTAAAGGATGCTTTCCTTCATAGCATCTGGGCGCAGGCTTTAGCTTTCACTTTTATTTATCTGCTTGGTTCCATGCCGGTTTTAAATATGACAGGTGTGATTCTTGGTATGAACCTCGGCGCTGTACTTCAAGCATTGCTTCATTACTTCACAGTTTGCAAGCGGATTGGAGTCAAGCTATGGTTGATTCCGCGTAGAATAGAATTATAAGTTGTCATTTTACATAGCAAAAATTAAAGGATTGGAACCTGAGATGACAGGAACCAATCCTTTTGTAAATCACCTTAATTATTCAATAAATAATCAATGTGCAGCCTCAGTATATGCTCTTCCCTTCTGCCTTTTTTCATTGCGAAGCCTGCTAATATCCCTTCGGATCAGAAGCGAAACAATCAATGCTACAATGAACAGGCCCGCAAAGAAGGTCAGGCTCGTAGCATAGCTGCCGGTCGTATCCTTCATCCACGCTGCAAACATCGGACCTGCAAGGCCAGCAGCCGCCCATGCCGTAAGAATATAGCCATGAATGGCACCAAGCTGCTTCGTTCCGAATAGGTCCCCAATAAATGCCGGAATGGATGCAAACCCTCCGCCATACATCGTGTATACGACTGCCAGCATGACCTGGAATAATATTACATTAGTTGTATGCGGCAAGACAGCAAACAACACGATTTGGGTGGCAAAAAAGATTGTATACGTATTTGGCCTTCCGATGTAGTCAGATATGGAGGCCCATCCAATGCGCCCAAATCCATTGAAAAGTCCAAGTACCCCGACTAGCGCTGCCGCTTCAGCTGTCGTTAGCCCAATGCTTTCCTCCGCCAACGGTTTTGCCGCTGAAAGAATCGCGATCCCGCAGGTAACATTGATAAATAGCATCAGCCACAGATAATAAAACCTTGTTGTCTTGATCGCTTCATTTGCAGTCAATTGGGCTAAATCTTCTTTTATAGTTGTTTTCCCCGATTGGACTTTTTCCTTAAATCCCTCCGGCAGCCAGCCTTCCACAGGTTTTTCTAAGTATAAAGAGGATAATGCCATGATGATGAAATAGGCTGCGCCCAAAATATAAAATGTATTAGCTGTGCCAACAGATTTAATTAATGAGTCCATAATTGGACTGCTGATCGCAGCCGCAAATCCGAATCCCATGATCGCAAGTCCTGTAGCCAGGCCGCGGCGGTCAGGAAACCATTTTACCAGGGTCGAAACAGGCGCAATATACCCTACTCCCAATCCAATTCCCCCGAGTACCCCCGTACGTCACATACAGTAAAATCAAAGAACCAAGGTTTACAGCAAGTCCAGAACCGATGATCCCCGCCCCAAAGAAGGCAGCCGCCAAGAGACCAGCCCTTCTCGGCCCATGCTTTTCAACGAAATGGCCAAGGAACGCAGCAGACAATCCTAGGAATAAAATCGCCAAGCTGAATGTGAACTGCACTTGCTTGCTTGTCCAGCCAAATTCATTGATTAATGGATTCGTAAAATTGCTCCACGCATAAACCGAGCCAATGGAGATGTGGATTCCTACTGCACACAATGCAATCAACCAACGGTTTTTTGTTTTTTTCAAATGCATAACGCCTCCAGTTCATTTAATATGTAGCAAATCGGAAAACCTGTAAGAACTTGACCCTATACCCATGAAGCTGCACGATGCACTACTGTGCACTACTTTTGCAAATACACCATAGATATGACCGCATTTTAACCTGGGATCCGTTGTCTCATTTTCCTGCTTGCTGTGCCGAGACACCACAACCGCTTCGCATTGGGCATACAGGTTGTGCCAAATACACCCCTCCTCCCCTTCTATATTTTGACATTATTTGAAAATTATAAACATTTTGTAAAATAAAAGTACTGGAGTACACAGTCACTAATTGCTCTACTTAACCATTGATAAAAATTAAAAGAAGTCCTATAATAATTTTAAGAACAAGTGTTCGTTTTGATGTCATGCAAGTTATATTGCAACGGACTCAGACAGCGATATTTAAATGGACTAATGTTATCGGGGGTGTGGGAACTATGAAATTAACAGATGTAATTTATGGGGATTATACGGTCGATGGGATCCTGGAAGAGCTTATTTTAAGCAGCCCGGTACAAAGATTAAAAGGTGTGTACCAGGGAGGGGCGAGTTATTTTGTTAATGAAAGCTGGAATGTCACCAGATATGACCATTCTATAGGTGTCATGCTTCTGATCAAAAGCTTGGGCGGATCTCTTGAAGAACAAATTGCAGGCTTGCTTCATGATGTGTCGCATACTGCCTTCTCCCATGTGATTGATTTTGTGTTTGAGAATAAAAATGAAGACTACCACGAAAAGATTTATCATCAGATTATTGCTAACTCTGAAATTCCTCATATTCTAGAAAACTGCGGATATGATTACAAAACCATCCTCCTGGATCATTCTAAATGGACATTGCTTGAGCAGCCAGCTCCTGAATTATGTGCGGACAGGATCGATTATACACTTAGGGATATGTATAACTACGGAAGTATTACACTAGATGAAATTCATTTATTCTTAGACAATTTAATAGTAATCGACGGAAAAATATATCCTGAAAATACAATCACAGCCGAGTGGATCGTAAAGACATACTGCAAAGAGGTTATTGACTTCTTTATGAACCCCCTTAATATGTATGGATATGACATTCTCGCAAAAACCGTAAAGACTGCTTTAGATAAAGGTATTATTGACCTGGATACCCTGCTTCGTACAGATCAAGAAGTGATGGACTTGTTGCAAGCGTCTGACGACCCGGAAGTTAAAAATCTGTCAAAGCAAATACACCGAAATGTAATGGTCACAGAAAACAAACTGGAATATGATTTACATCGAAGAAATAAACTGAGGCTCATAGACCCCTCTGTACCTACTAATGAACAGCTGATACGTGCTTCTTCTGTATCAGACAAAATCAAGAATCTAAACGGAAAAGCAAGGAAAAAAGCCGAAGAAGGACTGTATGTAAAAATAATTGCCAACTAAAATCTTACAATGGAATGAGTAGCGTTGAACACATTCACACACAGCAATACACCCAGCCAATTAACACATGTACTGGAGCATAATCTTTATAAGTATCACTAAACAATTGGCTGTTTCTTTCCATCATATAAAAACTTGTCCCCTTGAAAAACCTTTGAGCAGGCTGACGGTCTCCATATGATTGCATAATCGTGCGCCAGATGTGCTCGTTTAGTACCATCTGGCTGCTGCCTCCCATCTTTTTCACAAGGCTGCCATGCATTATATTCCCCACCTCAGGCAAACTGCACCCCATGTTAATCCAGCTCCAAAACCGACTAACAATATAATCTCATCATCCTTAATCTTCCCTTGCTCGATTTCCGCTGCGAGGGAAAGTGGAATGGATGCTGCGGAAGTGTTGCCGTATCGATCAACCGTAACGGAGATTTTTTCCTCAGATAGGCCCAGACGAACTCTCGCGGCTTCGATAATGCGGGTATTTGCCTGATGCGGGATCAAAAGGTCGATATCTTGATTTGTCAAACTGCACTTTGCCAGGACTGTTTCAGTCACTAATGGCAGCTGCCGCACGGCAAACTTAAACACTTCCCTGCCATTCATGGACACCAGCGGATCAGCCATTAGATGCTTTCCTCCCGTTCCATCCGCTCCCAAATCAAAGGAAAGAATCCCCCGATTGTGGCGTACTCTGCCAAGCACGACCGCTCCTGCGCCATCTCCAAACAAGACTGACGTGTTGCGGTCAGTCCAATCGATTATGGAAGAGAACTTATCTGCACCTATCAAAAGAATATATTGGTGGGTATCTACCTGTATAAAGTGCATGGCAGTCACGATTCCATAAATAAATCCGGAGCAGGCTGCGCTAATATCCATCGCAGGGACTCCAGACGGAATTCCAAGGCTCTCCTGAACCATACAGGCTACTGATGGGAAGGAGTGGTCAGGAGTGACTGTCGCAACTAAAATCATTCCTATGTCCTGCGGTAAAATATTTGCATCTTTAATGGCAATCCTGGCCGCTTCAGATGCCATATCAGAAACCAGCATGTCCTTTGGTGCAATCCTCCGTTCCCGGATACCTGTACGCGAACGAATCCAGTCATCGCTTGTATTTACTTTTCCCTTCAAATCGTCATTGGTTACAATATTGTCCGGAAGATACGTTCCAACCCCGAGTATTCCCACTGAATTCACCATCATGCCCCCCCACCAAAATAACGAAATATCTTCAAGAGATAAATGAATCTCTTCACTTTGCAACTGATTTTCCTCACCAATCTGGATTTTATTGAGAGGAAAAATATCTCGTTTTACAAGATCATGTCATCGGAAAATCCATCAATTAGTTTGTCAGCACTCTCCAAGTCCTCTCTTCTCATACGAATAACATATTCAATTAGTTGGAAAGTGGTAAAGGCTATCTTAATAGCCCAAACAGAAAATTAATGAGGTGCAATCTGTAAATACAAAGAAATCACCATAAAGTTCGGATATTCCGATAAAGAGCTTTTGGCCAATCGGGGTTAGCTTGATGGAGCGACCTTTAAATCAAGCGACATAATGGTTCATTTTATGAATTCATTGTGTCAGCAAGTTACTTTATAAATGTCTTCTAAAATGGTGCTCCTGTTCAGGCTTATTTTTGCACCGTCCATTTTGAAAGGTAGTACACCGTAATTCTGAAGTAATTAGTTATCCCTTCGATTTTTATTCCGAAAGTATCATAATTGATGAATATACCCATTACCAAAGCATTGGAATTGAATAGCTTATAGGAGGGATAGGTGACAAATGTACTAGCATTGGATGAATGCAAAAACAACCGCGGCCCACCCAGAATGGCCGAATTATCAGGGGATGGCCCTGGCTTAGAATCTCAAATAGAGTCTGTTTAAAGAAGCAATGCCTGATGTGTACCTTGCGAAGTTGTTCGCCTCTCTGGAAAAAGTGACCAATGAACCTTGGACCATCTCCATACTTGGCCTCACATTTAAGCCTGAAACGGATGACCAAAGAGAGTCTCCTGCAATTAAAATCGTGAACAAACTACTGCCTTCTTGCAAAGAGATTCGCATCCTAGATCCTATCATTCAATCAAACACGCAAACTCCGTGGCCTACTGACAGTAAAATCAAAGTCTGCCAAACAATCGAAGAGACATTGGTCGGAACTGATGCAGCCATTCTGTGTACAGCTTGGGATCTCTTCAAAGACATTGATTGGAATGAGGCAAAGGATTTTATGAACGGAATCTTTATGAACCAAACATCATGAAGGAAGCAGGCATAACCTATTTAGCGTTAGGGAGGGGAAATCAAACATGAAGGTACTTGTAACAGGGGCAGCAGGTTTCATAGGCTCACATCTGTGTCAACGGCTGTTGGCTGATGGACACGAGGTTGTGGGTGTAGATATGTTCCTGTTCAAAGAATGGGAACACTTCAAACAATATCATATTCAAGATTTTATACAGCACCCTAACTTCAAGTTAGTCAACGGCAATCTCCTGGAGCTTGATTTACAAGAACTCCTTGAGGGAATCGAAGTCATCTTCCACCAGGCAGCGATCGCAGGCGTCAGGAATAGCTGGGGAACTAACTTCCGGCAATACGTGGAGCTAAATATCCTTATGACCCAAAGGCTCTTGGAAGCATGCAAGGACCTGCCCCTCAAGAAATTCGTGTACGCCTCGACTTCCTCCATTTATGGCATAACGGACGGCAGAACATCTGAAGATAAACCTGCATTGCCGATTTCACCATATGGTACAAGTAAATTGGCCGGTGAGCATTTGGTCCGTATGTATCACCTGGGTTTTGGGCTGCCTGCAACTTCGTTGAGATATTTCACCGTATACGGTCCAAGGCAGCGCCCTGACATGGCCTTTCATAAATTCCTGAAAGTAGTCCTGAAAGACGAACCCATCTCCCTCTTCGGCGACGGCCAGCAAACCAGGGATTTCACGTATGTGAGTGATGCCGTTGAAGCAAATATTCTGGCTATGAATCACACGGAACACGGAAATGCATTTAATATCGGAGGCGCAGAGAGGTCTTCCGTGAATCAAGTCCTTACACTTATGGAGGCTGTCACAGGAAAGAAAATAAAAATCGATTACCAGCCCAGACAGCCCGGTGATCCCCTCCATACCTGGGCTGATATATCGCTGGCGCGTCAAAAGCTGGGATATAACCCTAAAATCACCTTGCTTGAGGGCATCCAAAATGAGTGGGATTATATCAAGAAAATGTATCACTACTTAGAAGCACTTTATTAATGGCGCATAACCAGTTCATATGTAAATAAATACTGCACCGTGCCGGCTAATTGACACCTGGAGGTATATAAATGCCAGAAAAAGGAGCTATGCTGCTTCCCTACAAACCGGATGAGTGGTCAGAGATCTGTTATTTAGAAATGGGTACAATCATTTAATGAAAATATGATGCCTTAGCTTGAAACTTGTATTGGCGAGTGCAGCAGTACTCTGTTTAATAGATTACAAGCTATAAATAATGCTGCAAAAATTACGACAAGAGATGTGTTTGCCATCATAGATACAGATGTCATATACGATCCACAGGCGTTAATCGATGCGATCCAGCTGCTCAAAAAATATGCCTGGTTCATCCCCTATAATAAAGTTCCGCGGGGCGGGTTCATGAGCCTCTGCATTGCCCACCGCTCTTGTCGGGTCCCCAATGTTCCGCTGCCCCCGCAGGAGTCTTCGCTTCTTGCACGTAAGATCAACCAGTCGGTCATTAAAAATTAAAAAATGACTGCACCCCCTTTGTAAGATGCATCTTTCAATGGAGGGGCAGTCTTTTTTTCTCTTGATCAAAAAAAGGTCTGGATTCCAGACTTACATATTTTACTGTGATGTTACACCAAGACTGTGGAACCACTCCAAACCTATCTCGCCACCGCATACTTGGCCAGCTTTTTGCAGACCTCGTCTCCAAATTCCTCGGTTTTCGCTGTGCCGCCAAGGTCAGGTGTCACGGCAGCACCTTCCTCAAGCACATCCTGGAGGGCTTCCAATATGGCTTCTGCCAGTTTTGTCTCACCCAGATGCTCAAGCATCATGCTGGCACACCAGATTGCGGCCGTCGGATTGGCGATCCCCTTCCCTGCAATATCGGGCGCGGAACCATGCACCGGCTCAAACATGGACGGAAACCTTTTCTCAGGATTGATATTAGCTGACGGCGCTATCCCCATCCCGCCTATAATTGCCGCTCCCAAATCGGTTACAATATCACCAAAAAGATTGGAAGCTACGACAACATCAAACACATCCGGTTTGCTGACAAAAAACGCGCACAGGGCATCGATATGCGTGATATTGGTTTCAACATCGGGAAATTCTTTATTGATCTTTTGGACATATTCATCCCAAAACGGCATTGTATGAATGATTCCATTTGATTTGGTAGCCGCTGTCAGCCGTTTTCTTTTGCCCTGCTGGTCTGCAATATTGTACGCATAGCGCAGGACCTTCTCCACTCCCTGGCGTGTAAACACACTGCTTTGAACTGCCATGTCCTGGTCCGTTCCCTCATACATCCGTCCCCCAACGCTTGAGTATTCCCCTTCGTTGTTCTCACGGACGACTACAAAGTCCAGATCATCGGCACCCCTGTTTGCCAGCGGTGACTTTAAGCCCCGAAGCAATTTTACAGGCCGTATGTTTATGTACTGCTGAAATTGGCGGCGAATCGGAAGGAGAAGCCCCCATAACGAAACATGGTCAGGTACGCCTGGATAGCCTACCGCCCCCAGATAAATAGAATTGAAGTCTTTCAAGATCTCCAGCCCATTTTCAGGCATCATTCTGCCATTCTTAAGATAGTATTCACAGCTCCAGTCAAACTCCTCATATTCCAGCTTGATGCCTCCGTCCAATTCGCAAATCGTATCTAATACCTTTCTTCCTTCCCTGATCACATCCACACCGATGCCATCTCCTGGTATCAATGCAATAGAATACTTCCTCACTCTTGCTGCCTCCTTTACCAGACTTTTTTCATAACCTCTGGGTTCCCGATGTACTCAGGCCGTCCCCCCGCAAGAACATTCAAGATGTTTTTCGCTACCGTAGCAGCCATTACACGATTGCTCTCAACAGTCGTGCCTCCCACATGAGGTGTGACAATGACCTTTGGATGTGACAACAACGGCAGATTCCGGGGCGGCGGCTCCGGGTCAAATACATCGAGAGCTGCACCTGCTATTTTGTCTGCGTTAAGCGCTTCCAAAATATCATCCTGATTGATAATTGCTCCGCGTGCCGTATTGACCAGGAAGGCAGTTGGTTTCATCTGCTGGATATAGCGTCTTTCTATTAACCCCTTCGTTGCTTTGGTCAACGGAATATGAATCGAAATATAATCTGATGTGCTGAACACATGCTCCAGGTCCGTTGTCACCTTTGCGCCGATATCCCTGGCCAGGCCATGCTTGCTTTCATCATATTCTCTTACCCAGACTAATACATCCATCTCGAGGCCCATTTTCAGCCTTTTTGCGACTTCCTTCGCGATGCTGCCAAAGCCTAGGATGCCTGCGGTCTTCCCCTTCAGTTCGAAAGACTTGAGCTTCATTCTCGAGTCATAATTTCCAATGCACATTTCCTTGTGAAACCCGATTACATTCTTGCTTAATGCCATCATCAGCATCACCGCATGTTCTGCTGTTGATACGGCGTTTACTGAAGGGGCGTGCAGCACAGGAATCCCCTTTTCTGTGGCATACTTGACATCGATGTTATCAAGCCCGACACCTGCTCCCGATATCGCTCTCAGGTTAGGCGCTGCATCGATGATTTTCCTTGTGAGCTTTGCCGGGGCACGGAGAACAATACCTTCCACATCGCTAACGATTCGGCAGAGGGAAGCCTCGGCGTATTTATCTGTTCGGATCACTTCTGCTCCCTCGTTCAGGATCCGTTCACCTTCTTCATGATACATCGATAAAATCTGCAGCATTTTGGGCTTCGCCATTTGACGTCTCCTTTTATCTTATACTCTCAGATTTTCTACGATGGCTGATAATCCCTGGCCTCCGCCAATACATAGGGTGACCAGGCCGTATCTTTTTCCTGTGCGCTCAAGCTCGTGCATAAGCTTTGTCATCAAAATCGCTCCCGTTCCGCCAATCGGATGTCCAAGAGCAATGGCCCCTCCGTTCACATTGACTTTCTTCTCATCCAGCCCGAGTTCCTTCATCACAGCCAGGGTTTGTGCTGCAAATGCTTCGTTTAGCTCGATCAAATCTAAATCATTCACTGTCAGGCCAGCCTGCTTCAATGCTTTCAAAGTAGATGGCACAGGGCCGATCCCCATGATTTCAGGCGAAACCCCCGCGGACGCCTGAGCAATGATTCGGACTCGCGGCTCAAGCCCCCGCCTTCTCGCCTCATCTTCCGACATGACGATATGAGCGCTGGCGCCGTCATTCCTGCCGCTTGCGTTTCCAGCTGTGACAGTCCCGCCAGTTTTGAAGACAGGCTTAAGCTGTCCGAGTTTTTCAATCGAAGTTAAGCGAGGATGTTCATCCTTATCAAATAAGATGGTTTCTTTTTTCTTCTTGATTTCCACCGGCACTATTTCATGCTCGAACTTGCCTTCCCGAATGGCTGCAGCTGCCTTTTCCTGACTGGAGTATGCAAACTCATCCTGCTCCTCACGGCTGATGTTGTACTTTTCCGCCAGGTTTTCAGCTGTCAAACCCATCGTTAAATTCCCATACACCTCAATTGGCTGTGCACGCGGCTGGCTTTCTGTATTCGGGTCGAGGATTTCTGCATTTCCGGCACCAAACCCGTAGCGTGCACCCCTTAAATAATAGGGAGCTGTACTCATACTCTCAGCACCGCCCGCCAGCACAACCTCACTGTATCCGCACATGATTTCCTGGGCTGCGTTGAGGATCGCCTGCAGTCCGGAAGCACACTGGCGATGGACCGTATAGCCTGCCACTTCGATTGGCAAACCGGCCCTTAATGAAGCAAGACGGGCAAGATTGGGATGGTCTGAGCTTTGCTTGGCCTGCCCCCAAATGACCTGGTCGACCGCCTCACCCTCGACACCGCTCCTGTTCAGAACTTCTCTCATCACCACTTCTGATAATCGATCCACTTCTACATCCCTAAGAGTTCCGCCCATTTTCCCAACCGCTGTCCTGACTCCATCCACTATTACGACGTTTCTCAATTCTCGACACCCCTTGTTATTTATAGAAGCTTCTTTTTAGCTCGCTTGCTATGATATTTTTCTGGATCTGGCTTGTTCCTTCATATATTTTCGTGATCCTGGCATCCCGGTAAAACCGTTCGATTGGATAATCCCTCATATAACCGATGCCTCCATGAATCTGGACTGCCATGTCAGCCACCCTGTTGTATACTTCCGAGCCATAAAGTTTTGCAATCGCAGCTTCCTTGACAACCCGCATATTCTGGTCCGTCATCCAGGCAACCCGGAAGGTCATCGCACGCAATACTTCGATTTCAGCCGCCATATCCGCGAGCATATGCTGGACCGCCTGCTGTTCAAAAATAGGCTTGCCAAATTGCTCCCTCTCCATCGAATATTGAAGGCTCATCTCAAGCAGCTTTTCACACGAGCCCAAATTCCGTGCTGCAAGTCCGGCACGGCCATTGGCGAGTATTTTTAAGGCATTCACATACCCTTTCCCTTCTTCACCAAGCACATTTTCAGCAGGCACTTCAAGATCCTCGAAGAACAATTCTGCTGAATGGGAACCGCGTAGCCCCATCTTCCGTTCAACTGTCCCGACCTTAAAGCCAGGAAAATCCTTCTCCACAATAAAAGATGTAATCCCCTTCGCACCCTGGGATGCATCCGTTATGGCCATAACTGTAAACACATGCCCGCACACCGCATTGGTGATGTAGTGCTTTGATCCATTGATGATATAGCGGTCACCTCTCCGGACAGCTGTCGTTTTCAAATTGGCAGCATTGGAGCCAGCGCTGGGTTCGGTCAATGCAAAAGCACCAATCCATTCACCTGACGCCATCTTGGGCAGGTATCTCTGTTTTTGTTCCTCAGTGCCAAGCTCGACTATGCCGACCGAACCAATACCTGTATGCGCGCCAATCAATGTGGTGTAACCATTATGCGTTTTGCCAAGCTCTTCGTAGATGGCGCACTTCCCGACCATATCCAGGCCAAGACCGCCATATTCTTCGGGAATACCCAGCCCAAACAGGCCCAGCTCCTTTGACATATTGACGATCCGCTCCGGTATTTCATCGTTTTCCTCGATTTCCATCGCAACTTTTTCTACTTCATTTTGAACAAAGTCCCTTACCGTTTCCCGCAGCAATTCTATTTCCTCTGGCAATTGAAAGTTCATGTTTCTCTCCCCTATTCTCCTGAAAATACTGGTTTGCGTTTTTCCAAAAATGCCCGCGTGCCTTCCAGCTTGTCCTCAGAACCCATTAAAATGGTCTGGGCAAGCTTTTCCATCATGAGCGCCATTCCCATATCGGCATCCGCACCATGATGTATGACTGCCTTGGCAAGACGGACTGCCAAAGGGCCTTTGGCTGCCAATTTCCGAGCCATTTCCATCGCCTCTTGAAGGAGGTCCTCCTTCTTCACCGCCTTTGAGACAAGTCCAATTCTGGAAGCCTCCTCAGCGGAAACCATGTCCCCCAGCAAAATCATCTCCATCGCTTTTCCTTTTCCAACGATTCTTGTCAGCCTCTGGGTACCGCCTGCGCCGGGTATGATCGCTAGATTCAGCTCCGGCAGCCCGAGCTTTGCATGGTCTGCAGCAATACGAAGGTCACATGCCAAAGCCAGCTCCAGCCCTCCGCCAAGAGCATATCCATTGATGGCAGCAATCGTTGCTTTTTCATATTCTTCAATCTTCCGGTATACAGAAGTCATATTTGGTTTCAACGCGTCACGCATCGTCCTCTGCTGCAGCTGGGCGATATCAGCGCCGGCTGCGAAGGATTTTTCCCCTGCCCCGGTGAAAATAACCACCGCTACTTCGTCATTCTCTCGCCATTCTTCCAATACCGCTTCCAATTCTCGAAGTGTTTCAGCGTTCAAAGCATTACGTACTTCCGGACGGTTGATTGTAATGATTCCAATCCCATCTTCAACATTTATCAATAAATTGTTCGCCATTCCTGAACCCACTCCTTGTTCACACATTCATCAATTGCATATTCCGAGCAACTTGAAATCTGGCTTCAGTCGAAGACTTTATTTCCTCCAGGGTTACACCTTCTGCAATTTCCGTCAGCACCATCACGCCATTTTCAATGGAAAAGACCGCCTTTTCAGTCACAATCAACTCTGCCATCCTTAGGCCGCTTGTTGGATAGGTTAACTGTTTAACAAGCTTTGGCGACCCACCCTTTGCATTATGGGTGATCCCGACGATGATTTTTTTGGCGCCCGACACAAGGTCCATAGCCCCGCCGACTCCAAGAATGTCGGCTCCGGGAACAGCCCAATTGGCTATCTCCCCTGTTTCGCTCACCTGAAGGGCACCGAGCACTGCTACATCAATATGGCCGCCGCGGATCATGACGAAGGAATCAGCACTGGAAAAAATCGCACTCCCTTTTTCCAGTGTGACGGGATGTTTGCTGGCACTGATGCAGTCCATATCAATCTCTTCAGCCGGCGGTGTTGGTCCCATGCCGAGCATTCCGTTTTCTGACTGTAAAAATACTCCCTGGTCCGCTTTTAGAAAATCGGGGATTAATGTTGGTATGCCAACACCCAGATTGACAACCATCCCGCTTTTCAACTCCCTCGCTATTCTTTTTGCAATCCGTGCACGCTCTCCCTTACTGTCTTTCAACATAGACACCCCCCGATTTTACATAGCGGCTTTCTACAATGGCATCGACATAATTATGAGGGGTAACGATCCACTCGGGGTCAAGCTCTCCCGTATCGACGATTTCATCTACCTCCGCAATCACCAGGTCAGCGGCGGTAGCCATCATCGGATTGAAATTCCTTGCAGATTTATGGTAGATGAGATTTCCCATTACATCTGCCTTCCAAGCTTTGATGAGTGCGGCATTTCCCCTAAGGGATTCTATTAAAATATGTCTTTCCCCTTTAAAAACCTTTTCTTCCTTTCCGGCTGCAAGCAAGGTCCCCACTCCTGTCTTAATATAGAAACCCGCAATCCCCGCTCCGCCGGCCCGTACCGCCTCAGCAAGCGTTCCCTGGGGAATGACTTCAATTTCCAATTCCCCATTCTTCCACGCTTTCACAGCATCGCGGTTGGATGTGAAATAAGAACCGATTGCTTTCTTTAAGTGCCCTGTCTGCAGCAACTTGCCCAGCCCTTTTCCTGCTTCGCCCAGATTATTGCTGATTACGGTCAGGTTCTTCGCTTTGGTCTGTCCGGCTATCGTATCTATTAGTGTAAAAGGGGTCCCACATAACCCGAACCCGCCTACCAAAAGGGTATCGCCATCTTTGATTAAATCTATCGCTTCCTCGGGAGTCTTTATCTTTGTTGATTGGACCATCCTCATCCAAATTCCTCCTCTCCGATCCATCAGGTCTCCAATCAATTCTTACGTCCTGTCGCCGGTTGGGCTTGTTTGCGGTAATCATAAAAGCCCTGTCCCGATTTGCGGCCGAGTCTCCCTGCCTTTACATATTTGATCAGAAGCGGACATGGACGGTATTTTTCACCTAATGTCTGGTATAGATATTCCATATTCCGAAGGCGTGTATCAAGCCCCACCAAATCTGCCAGCTCAAGCGGTCCCATTGGATGGTTGAGTCCAAGCTTCATAGCCTTATCAATGTCTTTTGCTGAAGCCACACCCTCCATCAGCATATTCATCGCTTCATTTCCAATCAGACAGTTCATCCTGCTCGTAACAAAGCCCGGAAATTCATTAACCTCCACCGTTTCTTTCCCAAGCCTTTCCGCCACATCCTTAGCAATGGCCACGGTCTCATCGGCTGTATCGAGCCCGCGGATGATTTCAACCAACTTCATTTTGTGGACCGGATTGAAGAAATGCATTGCAACACATTGTTGCGGCCTCCCGGTTTGCGAGGCAATTTCAGTGGGGCTGAGCGTTGAAGTATTTGTAGCCAGAATCGTATGTGGAGGACAAAGCTCATCGAGTGACTTAAAAATATCCATCTTCAATGGAATAGACTCATAGACTGCTTCAATCACAATGTCCGGTCGTTCTGCTGCTTCCTTGAAATTAGTAGTGTATTGAATATTTGATAGGGCTGACTCCATTTGTTCCGGCTGTATATAGCTATGGTCCGCACTTCTCTTCAATTCTTTTTTGATATACTCCTTTGCCGCAAGCACAGTTTCTTCATTCATATCCTGCAATAAGACGGAAAATCCATTCAATGCGGCAGTGTACGCAATTCCCCTGCCCATCGTTCCTGCCCCGATTACTGATAGATATTTCATACGCTTCCCCTTTCCAGTTTTTCACTTATTTCTATTATCGAAAACTAGCATCCTAAAAATCTATGTGCATTTCTCACAAAAATAAATGGAATTTGAGTTTTACATTTTATCCATTTTGAATGACTGTCATAACCCCAAAAAAAGTGTCCACAAAGGACACTCGTTCAAATTATAGATTCGGAACATGCTGCCTCTCCTGATTTGCAGTCTCTGCTCTTAAGTACTTATGGACTCTCCTCCCGACAGTCACGCCGTTTTCTATCGCCCCGTCAATAAAACCTGCCCATCCCCTCGCATAAGTGGTACCGGCAAGGAAGACAGAGTTTTCCGGAGTATTCCACTCCTCGAAGTAAGATGTGAGCTGTTTTGGTTTCAGCATTGGCCAGGTTTCCATGGAGAACTCATCATTCACCCAGTCATGGCCTGTACTCTCGATCACCTCAATGTCCGGAATCCAGTGGCGCAGCGCTTTTTCCACTCCATCCCGATTCATGGGATCCAGCCAGTCCGCATTGGGGCCAAAGCCGACCAAAATGCTGTCGCCTTCTACATATCTGTCTAAATGAACTGAATTCAAAGGGTAGGTGCCAGGAGCCAGTGCATCGAAAGCCTCAAGCCTTCCTTTGACACGTGCCCATACCTTCACACCCGTGGATGTCTGACCTTCCCTTGACGCAGCCTGTTTTTTCAATGACAGCGCGGGCACAAACTCTATGTTTTGAAGAGTGGTAAGCGGAACAGTCACAATGACACTGTCTGCCAGATACTCGCTGCCCTTTTGGTCGGTAACCACTGCCCCATCCCGGTTTTGGACGACCTTCGTTACAATCGTTGAAAGCCTGATATCAGCTTTTGCATCGGCAGACATGTGTTCAATCAAAGCTTTGGTGCCATCCTTCAGGCGATAGCTGGAAATCATCGCGCTATGCGTGTCCCAATTTCCTTGTGAGAACACCCACCAGCGGAAAATTTGGGTTACGCCTCCTTCTGAAGGAGCTCCGCAAAAGTCTGAAGCAATCCACCCATGCAGGATGTCATATTCCTCTTGGGTCAGCCCGGCTTGTTTCATGAATTCCTCGGCTGTCATGCCGTCTATTTCCTTTAGCAGCGGGGAATGAAGCGGCTCAAATGGCAGCGGAATGTATCTGTGGCTTTCTCTCATTAATCGCTGCACGGTTGCCCTCAGCTTATTTTTATATTCCTCCGGTGTGGCGCTGTATGTCCTTCCATCAGAGATCCAGTAAACTTTTTCTGTCTTCGGCCCTGAAACAATGTCCAGGCCATACCTCATGATTTCACTCCAGACATGAGGCTGATGCCAGTGCACATACGTACCTCCCATTTCCAGATTGGAATCAAGGCGATGATCCACCCAAGTACGGCCCCCGATCCTCTCACGCGCCTCTAGGATCAAAACCTTATGTCCCAAAAGACGCAGTTCCCTGGCCGCCGAAACCCCTGCAAATCCTCCGCCAATGATAATGACATCATATCTTTCTCTGCTTGTAGTGTTTTGCATAATGATTCTCCTAAGTTATTATTTTAGCTTCTATAACTGATTTTCCTGTGTCGTTGGAAGCACCGGCACAGCTGCCTTTCTTCTCGTAAACATCACATAATAATAGAGGTAGCATGCGGCTACAAATCCCAATCCCCATAGAAGCGAGGTGCGCTGGGCCGAGTCGAAGAACATGAATCCGAATATGAACAGGCACATTCCGATACAAAGAAACGGCACGAACGGGAACAGCCGGACGCGGTATTGCAAATCCTCCAGTTTTCCGCCTTCCCTCATATACTGCCTGCGGAATCTGTACTGGGCAAACGCGATCGCCATCCACGTCAGTGTACCGCCGATTCCGCTTACGGCCAGCAGGACAACAAATACGGTGTCCGCTGCAATCACGCTTGTCAATAAGGAAAGAAGTGCGAATGCAAGTGTGACCAGCAATGCGTATATAGGAACCCTGCGTTTATTTAACTTTTTG
Source organism: Peribacillus sedimenti (assembly GCF_046237635.1). Lineage (NCBI taxonomy): Bacteria > Bacillati > Bacillota > Bacilli > Caryophanales > Bacillaceae > Peribacillus > Peribacillus sedimenti. Next base: position 2,998,304 of record NZ_CP143547.1, read on the forward strand.
AAGGCAGCAGGTGCCATACCGGATTCAGACAGTGAGAAAAGGACCCTCGTACAGGCAAACATCCCTGTATTTCCAACAGACAAGATTGCGGTTAAAATAACAAAATTCATAATGTCGGCGGCATACGGGATACCTACCATATCAAAAACAGTAACGAAGGGGCTTTCCAGCACTCCAGCCTCTTTCCATGGAACCAGCGCTGATAAGACGAATATGGAAAATACAAAGAATAACAAAACCCGAATCACGATATTACGGATGGCTTTCGGTATATTCTTCTCGGGATTTTCCGTTTCACCTGCAGCTACACCCATAATTTCGGAACCCTGGAACGCGAAAATGACGGTCATCATGGAGATGAATACACCAGTTATTCCGGCCGGGAACAGCCCGTCCCCAATGAAATTGGACATATACGGAGTTGCCTGTGATTCCATCTTGATCACTCCAAAAATAGCTCCGGCCCCGATAATGATAAATAAGATAACTGCTAGCACCTTGATGCCGGCGAACCAATATTCTGTCTCGGCAAACGCCCTCGTTGTAAGCGAATTGATCGTGAACAAGACGGCAATGAAGATCGCACACCAAATCCATGTCGGAACATCAGGAAACCATCGTTTCATCAGGAGTCCCGCTGCCACAAACTCAAGGCCGATATACATGGCCCAGCTCAGCCAGTACACCCAGCCAAGCACAAATCCTGTAGCCGGTCCGATAAACCTTGCCGCATGAGCCTGAAACGAGCCGGAAACCGGCATGACCACAGATAATTCGCCCAGACATACCATGGATAAATACATCAACAGTCCTCCGACCAGATAGGCCAAAATCGCTCCGAGCGGCCCTGCCTCTCCGATCGCATAGCCAGACCCTAAAAACAGCCCGGTCCCGATCATTCCCCCGAGTGAAAGCATAAAAAGATGGCGGCTTTTCATTGTGCGCTGTAATTGTGTATGGTTTTCTGTTTCTTTTACCATATCGATCCCTCATCTCTTATAAATATAAGAAAGCGCTTACATTACTTTTTCCAAACAATTGTGTTAAATCGTTGAGGGGATTTTAGCAGCAAGTCTTTGCAGGCTTTGCTCGAGGTCTTTTTGTACGAGCAATTGGAAATGATGGACCAGGTTTTCAGTAAGCGAGAATCTTCCCTGCGTGTAGGCGCCCGTTTCAATTCCTTTCTGGACCTCTTCGCAGATTTCCAAATCCTCTTTCCGAACCAATTGGTCGATCGCCATCAATTCTTCTTCTTCTTCGCTTACCTCATCTGTCATAAAGAAAGTAGTGTAGATATATTTCGTGGTTTTGTGGTCGATTGGAATGGATTGATGAATGGAAAGGTTGGCAGGTCCCGGATCAAACGAGAACCAGGTATTCGGATAGAGCCAATAATAACGCCCGCCCTGTCCAAGCCCGTATTCTCCTTCAATTCCCTTTAACGGTGTTCCCTGATAAGAGTAGTTATCATACATCTCCATTTCATATTTCTTCATATCCAGCTTGGAAACAAGCGCTTTATGAACGATTGAACAATGGTCGCATTCCAAATAATTGTCGATACCGACCTTCCAATTGGATTTACAGATGGTCTCAATTACTCTAGCCTTTTTGAAGTTTCCAAGGCTATATTTTCTGACATGCTTAAATAAATCAGGATACAGGACAGACATAGGTTCTGCATTTGGATCGAGATTGACAAAGATAAAAGATTCTACGATCTCAAGCCTTACCGTTTTTAAACAAAAATCATCGGGGTGAAAATTTTCAACGCCGTCCATATTGGGGGCCCTGTTGAGAGAACCGTCCAGTCTGTACGTCCATGCATGGTATGGGCAGGTCAAGATAGGCTTGTTCCCCTCCCCGTCCGCAAGTTTCGAGGCACGGTGAGAACAAACATTATAAAATGCACGCATTTGTCCATCCTTTGCATATGTTAAAAGGATTGATTTACCCGCTACCTCGGTCGTTACATAATCTCCCGGCTTGCTTAGCTGGCTGGTGTGCCCGGCATATTGCCAGGTTTTGCTGAAGATTTCCCTTTTTTCCAACTCCAATACTTCAGGATCCCGGTAAAGCCGGGCTGGCAAAGTATGTGCTTCACTTAACTTCCCGCTAACTCTCACCTCATAATCGGACACAGATTCCCCTCCCTTTTTCACGGAAAAATATAGTATAAGTATTTAGTTAAATAGATTATAGATTGTAAAAATTCATAATAGTATGTTTATTTTGACTAAAAATATTATAAAATAGAGGGAGATTTTTGTTTTATTTCTACAGGAGTCATTCGACAATCCAGCATAGGGAGGTGGCCATAACTTTGAATATTCTAGAGCATATAGCCCAGGACATTACCGAAAAAACAAGTGAGGTCCTCAAATATCCGATCAGCATTACAGATAACGAGGGATTTATCATCGGCTGTACCGACAAAGACAGAATCGGGATTTTCCATAAGCCCTCCCTCGAAGTGATCAAAAAGGACCGTATGGTTGATTGCCAGGAAAAAATAGAAAACCGCATCCTGCCAGGCGTTTCGGTCCCGTTAAAATTCAATAATGAAGTAATCGGGGTTTTAGGGATCATCGGAGACCCCAGAGAAGTGGAAAAATATGTGCAGCTGGTTAAAAATCAGGTAGAAATGATGTGCCAGGATGCATTTAGAAAAGAGGTTCTGGAATTACAGGCAAAAATGGTCGAATTGTTTGTCCATCGAGTGATCCACTATAATGATACCGAAGATAACGACCACATTATTAAGTATGCCGATATGCTGCATTATGATCTGCAAAAGGACAGGACCTGTTTATTGATCGATATCTATTCTCCCTCTCAGAAACCAAAAAACGATATCCGGAATGAAACACTGTTTAACGGTGCACAGCTGCAGTATTTCCAAAAAGAGATTCTGGATTTTCTTCATCTGCTCTTCCATGAAACAAAAGATGATATCATTTCATCCATCAACATCGAACGTTTTGTCATCTTCAAATCCATCATGAAAAACCAATCCTTCTCACAGCTTCAGGAAAATCTGGAAAGAAAACTGCAGCGCTTAAATACGTTTCTTGAATCCAAATACAGCGTTTCCGCCTGCATGGCCGCCGGCGATGTTTCAAGCGGGATTGGCGGCTTTTCAGAGTCGTACAATCATGCAAAAAAAGCGATGAAAATTGGCAAATCAACCGAGCCGGAGCCTTGCATTTATTTTTATAATGAACGCGAAACGCTGCTTAGATTGCTGCCAAAAGAATTAAGCAAGGATTTGCAGCACAAGCTGATCCAGCTCATTACCCCATTAATCCAGCAGGACAATTACGACATCCTCGCTCAAACCTTTAATATGTTCTGCAAGCATAATATGAACTTAAGCGTAGCCTCCCGGAATATGTATATACACCGCAATACGATCATCTACAGGCTTGAAAGGATTAAAGAACTGACTTCCCTGGATACAAGCCAGTTTGAACAATGTATGCTGCTTTATACCGCTATCCAGATCTATGAGGAGTCCAGAACGAAGGAAAAATCCCCTGTTACGTAGGATCATACTCGCCGATTCCGTATGCATATGTACCAGAGCCTTAGAAAAAGGAGAATGGCCCAGTGCATTCTCCTTCTCTTATCAGTTTTCACCTGTCATGTAACTATTTTGCATTCTCATCTGGCTGATGAATGCCGAATATGTTGCCTTCTGTATCTATATAGTATCCTTGCCACGCCATACCCGGCAGAGCATGCTTGGCCATCGCCACCTTACCGCCATTACCGATAATTATGGCTTCCGTTTGATCGTAATCTTCGACACCCATAGTACATGCAAATCCATTTAATGCCTGTCCTGGTTCCGGCGCAGCACCTTGCCTCTGCATCAAAGCACCATTAATTCCCAGTTCCTTCTCATCGCCCGTGACTGCTCCGAAATAAGGCATTCCTGCATACTCACTCCAATCCTGAAATGACCATCCGAATACCTCTCCATAAAACTTCTTCGCCCGCTCCATATCATCCACATGAATTTCAAAATGAATCAATCTTCCCATGTTTTTCCCTCCTGTCAATTCCATTTAATAATTTCATGATATTCCGTTGAGTGTATTCCTTCTAGTTCGTGTGTATATTATAACCCATATGGAAAAAAATACAAGAAAAAACGGAACATTCGTTCGTTTTTATATGAATGAACGGATTATACAGCTAATTTACCAAACATTACCCGTGATATTTTCTTATACTCACACCAATATCCTGGAATGTATCAAAAGAAATTACATAAGCATTATAATGTCCATGCTGTAAATGCCTGTGTTAAATATTAACTCTCACGATAAGCTGGAAAGGGTGCTACATGAATGAAAAGGACGAATGATGATATTTTTATGGAATTAATGAGGATTTTTATAATTAGAGAAGAGCAGAGGGATGTGGATGGTGTTCTGCATACATCAGCCGAGAAGATTGCCAAATTACTGAATGAGCTAAAAGCCAACGGGCATAAAGATGATTATAAATTCATGAAAGAATTGAATGAAGACTGGATAGAGTCAGAATTAGAAAGAAAAGCGAAGCAATGGGATGAAAATTTGGACTGATCGATGCAGTCCTTTTTTTATTCCTTTCTTTTATTTTCAATTCATTACATCTCCCTATCCTTCTTTGCCCGAACAACTATCGGTCTCGTTCCTCCTTTTTTGTACGACCTAAGAATTCTATTTCCAGCTCTGTCTCGATCCCCAGTGTATCAAAGTCAACTTTATACGCTTTAGCACCTGGTCTTGAGCTGACGATATTGCTAATCTCCTGCTCTATGTAATGTACTGAAACACCGTCATCTGCTGCCACTCCACCCTTAATTTTCTTAGAAGCTATAAGATTATGATAGGTTGGTCTCCTGTCTATTTCGCCATCATAATGTGGGCAATTACTGCCCTTTAAAAAACCCAGGCACTTGATTGGTTCCAGTCCATCGCCATATGAATCAGTGACTCCTTCTTCAAACCAACAAATAGAACCGGCACTGACACCAGTTAGTATTATTCCTTGCTCCCAAGCCCTTCTCAGCATGATATCCAGCTCCCATTCCTTCCATAAAGCTAATAAATTCTTGGTATTTCCACCACCAACATAAATGATGTCCTTTTCCAAAATGTAGCCCTCTAAATCTCTGGTAGGTGGTTTATATAATGATAAGTGGGACGGCTGGCAGTTCTGTTGTTCGAAGAATTGATAAAACCTGGAGATGTAATTGTCCGAGTCTCCACTTGCAGTAGGAATAAAACAAATTTTTGGCTGTGGCTTTTTTGATTGATTAAGTATATATGAATCTAGCAGAGGATTCTGAGGCTCCATTGAAAAACCTCCGCCTCCTAAAGCAATGATTTGTCTCATATGGCCGCTTCCTTTCAAATAAAGCATAATTTGATAACCCCTCCACCCCAGCGATCGGTGGAGCATTGCTTCACCTTATTGCCCCTTAATCTTCAGAAACACACATTATCTTTAACAGGCACACATCTCACCTTCTGTAAAATTCAAATGTTTTATATTCCTTATGGAAAAGACAAAAAGGATTGATTACTTTCTAATTCTGCAAATACACTAATAGTAACAACCTGGAAAAACACCTGCACTATTACAAGTTTATCATATGGTATGATTTGGATTTATACTAACATTTGTTTGTGTTTTAGGAAAGATCGCTTGATGGATCCGAATTAGTAGGGTATAAAAAGTTCGATAATAAAAAAGGCTCCTTCATTAAAGGGCCTTGTTTCCATTTTCATATTAATTGATGTCCGTAAATCCATACTTTTCTAAAGTGCTCATTGACTTTTCATTTTGAAGATAATCATAGAATAATAGAGCTTGTTTAAGGTGTTCAGTATTCTTAACCACACCTACAGGATATATGATGGGTGCGTGAGTATTTTCCTTTGCGGTGGCTGCAACCTTAACCTTCTTAGAAATCATCGCATCTGTTTTGTAAACGATCCCCGCGTCAACATTATTAGTCTCAACATATGTAAGCACCTGCCTAACATCTTTTGCAAATACTACCGATCCTTCAACCGATTTCCAAATATTTATATTTTCTAATGTTTCCTTCGCATATTGTCCTGCTGGTACAGCCTCCGGGGTGCCAATTGCTATTTTCTCTATATTTGCAAGGTCTTCAAAAGACTTAATCTTTTTATTCGAACTCATTGGCACTACTAATACAAGTTCATTTCCAACCAGGTCTGTTGATTTTTTCTGATCAATTTGCCCGTCTTGGACCAATTTATCAAATTTGTCTTCGGCAGCAGAGAAGAAAAGATCAACAGGTGCGCCCTGATTTATTTGCTGCTGTAGTGCACCCGATGCTCCAAAGTTAAAGTTTACTTTCACGTTTGGATGCTCCTCCTGGAAGGCTGCTTTAATCTCTTTTAAGGCATCTTGCAGGCTTGCCGCTGCTGAAATTGTCAATTCTACTTTCTTCTCGGATCCTTCCTGCTTCCCCGCTTCTTCCTTTATAACTCGCTCATTGGCTGAACATCCAGACAATGTCAGGAAGAGCAGAACCGTCGAGAGAATAACAAGATATCTATTTAACATTATCTATCATCCTTTCGCATTAATTATAACAGTTAATAATTAATTTTAACTAATTATATAAGTTAGAACTGGAACGCACGAAAAATATTGAATCCGTCATACTTGTTTCAAAGAATATACTTTTGACTACACAGTAAATTAGAATATAGGATAGAGGCGAAGCTAAGGTCAAGGGAGCTTTCCTATACGATTGAGAGGTTTCCCAGCTATTAAAAATCTCGAAATTAACCCTCTATGACCTTGTCAAAAAGGGAACTGCCTGTCTTCCGTGCTGGAGGGCATGAGAAGAGATATTAAAGACCTGAACAAATAGAGAAAAACCATAAAACGAATAAGAATCCTTCCTTTCCAGCCCCTGTTGCTGCTGATAACAGGAAAAGAACAAAGGATTCTTCCAATATCGTTATTAGCAGGCAGGACATAGTCTTTAGATAGTTTAAAACATATTGAGAAAAGTTCAACCTATAAACCATTAAGATCCTTTACAGCGACAAAACGGATCATCTGAAATTGCAGCCAACAAAAGGATTGGATCATGGTCCTACCATAATCGCAGTTTATACTTAAATGATGATGCTGGGATAAAGCAACAATGTAACCGTTGCCAATTTAAAAAGCAAGGCCAGCTTGGCCCTGCCTGTTATTTGACTATTACGTTCCCGACCATCCCTTCCTGTAAATGGTACCGACATACGAGTCCATATGTACCTGGTGTTTCCGGTCTCACGGTAATGGTTTTTTCTTTTCCCGGCTGAACTTCGGCATCAATCATGAGCTTTTCCACTGTGAAGGTGTGTTCTTTTTTACCTTTGTTTTTCAATATCAGCGTAGTCATTCTCCCATTAGGAATAGTGATGACCTTCGGATTAAAAAAATCATCGTTCAACTCGACCTCAATCGTTTTCACCGACTCATTGGCCTGTGTTACGACCTCGGTTTCGGCAGAGACACTAAGTGACCGAGGAGTTGTCACAACCACAATCATCGCAAGCAAAACGGCCAAACAAGTCAATCGCTTTTTGACAGACATTCACAATCCCTCCTTTCCTAAGACTATTTTTTCCCATTCATAAAATGTTATCAATAATAATTGGGGTTCTAAAGTGCTTCAAACAGGTACTCTTACAATTAAACAGAACCATAAATTCGAACACGCCAGCGATTCCTAATTCACTTGGATACTTAACATATTTGCATTAAGTATGGGAAGATACTCTGTGTCTCGTATGTACAATACATCGAATTAGATGTAATTAACTCACCAAGTTTCTCCGAGATTGTGCCGATGCTTGTGCATTACTTTGCCAGATGATTGCCCGCAATAGTTCCAATGCCAAATTGATGGCTAGTATGTGTGCCAATATCTGCGAAACCTGTGCTAGAGCTTGTGAAAACTGTTCTGATGAATGCTGTAAAATGTGTGCTGAAATGTGCAGACGATGTGCTGATGCTTGCCGTGAGGCTTGCTGCTGCTAAATAGAGTTACTTAGCTAACAACGATAGATTGTACTTAGGCCGATTTTAAGTTCGGGAGTCAGTTTTGTTCTCCCGGCTTTTACGGGAGTATAGCCAGGGGGTAAGGCAAAGGTCTGCAAAACCTTCATTCTCCGGTTCAAATCCGGATACTCCCTTCATTACCCAGTCCCATAGAGCCGGTTTAGTTGATGTTGCTAGCTTTCCCTGATAAAAAAAGAGAGCTGCAGTAACAGCAGCTCCGATAATCCCGGCTTTATCCTCAGCTTTATTACATGTTTCCTGGCCATAACACGTTATAATTACTCTTACTCTTGGTTTCGCAAGTTACTTTTAAATTTAATGGAACCAAAATCACCATGGGGGTGATTATTATGTTGAAATCTTTTATATTCTTGTTCCAATTCTGTTAAAGTTAGCTTCGTAAGCGGGTTTTCTTCCCTGTCATACTCATTGAACATAATAAGAAGCTCTATCAGTTTCTGACGTTTTCTCTCCACAGCATTAAGAAGATTTCCCATCTTTGCTCACTCCTATATTAAATCAGTATTAAGCATTTCGGAGTCATAACTGTTGATTTCAATGACAGGAACGTCCGCTGCAGCGATTAATATGAAGGAGTAAAAATACAAATATAGTACATGTAATCCAAGGATATCATTGGTTTTATGACTGTTTGGCATAAATAATAACTTGGCTATTGTAATTTATTTTATCTTAAAATCTTATATTCAGAAACTTAAACATTGATGTCTGGATTAAGGGATCGATAGCTTTGCAGTTTCGAAATCGTATACACAATGGCGGCTACCCAGATGGCACTGATTCCTACGTAAATATATGGGTACACATTCGTGTCTTCAATCCAAGTATTCAACAGGGTCCTTGCATTAACCAATATAATGAACCCGCCTACAAGAACACCCATTAACTGAGCAGGAAGCTTCCGGACGAGCCATGCAGCGATTGGCGCAGCAATAAGACCCCCTGCCATTAATGCCCCTACCCATAGCCAGTTCACATCTTCCCATCCCAATGAGATAAAAAAACCGATGGTTGCAGAGACAGCGATCGCAAATTCACTAGTATCAACTGTACCCACTACTTTTCTTGGGCTAATTCCTTTTTTGGCTAACAGCACGGGAGTTGTAACAGGTCCCCAGCCTCCGCCTCCTGATGCATCAGCAAAACCCGCAATCAATCCTAATGGAATGGATTGTTTTATTGTCAAGTTCACCCCTTTCTTCTCTCCAGTTTGTTGGAACCTAAACAAGAAACGAATGAGTACATAAACTCCTAATAGCAGTAAAAACAAGGATATATAAGGTTTTGCAAGGTCCCCAGGCAAATTGCTAAGGAATGTTGCACCTAGAAAAGCCCCTATTGATCCAGGGATGATCAGACGGTAGACGGTTTGTTTGTCTACATTGCCAAACTTAATATGCGATACCCCGGAGGCCGCCGTTGTAACAACTTCAGCCAGGTGCACTGAAGCAGAGGCGACAGCGGGTGCAATACTGAATGCCAACAAAAGCGAGGATGAGGTAACTCCATATGCCATCCCCAACGCACCGTCGATCAACTGTGCGAGCAAACCAATTACAGCAAATACGAATAATTTCTTCATATAGATCACCTCATATTATTATAAGAATAAAGAAAAATCGTTAGGATAGTTCTTGTTGCGAACTATATGTAGCTTTGCCCCTTTCAAAATGTTTTTATTGAAAGTTACATAGGAAATGTAACCAACAATGACACGCTCCTTCTTGCCCGGTTCTCCCTTCGAAAACAATCCACGCTGAATACATAAGTAAACAAAAACGGGATACAGAATTTTATGGCTAGGCATAAAACTCCGTATCCCTCGGCTGTCCGGTTGGATACGCTTATTAAAATGGATGATTATGGATATAATACACCGACTAATCTGATAATTCAAGTAGGAATTATCAGTTTTTTTATGTGTTGTTAAGTATATTTTGTAAACCTATGCTTTAACAGGGATAAATTTATTACGAAACACCACTCATAGGCAGATAAAAAACAACTTATTTCATTTGAGATGCAATCTTTGCATCCAGCTCGTTCAGGAGTAATCGATAATAGGAAAGGGATTGCTTTATTTCTTCGACCTGATCGGTATTTCCTGCGCGTTGGTATTCCAGCATCTTATCTAATGATAAATGGACAGAACCAAGAATGGTATCCCGTGTCAACTGGAGTGCGAATGGGGTTAAACACTACGATTCCACGAAAATTAACTACAGATATGCTAGCCTGACCCGTTAGCATCATAAGAAAAAGCCGCAGAAAAGCGGCTCCGAATCTTCAGCTCTAGAATCCGGTAGTTTATGTACAATCCTTCAGAAATTCACAAGAGAATCTGCCATTTTTTAACTTACATCCTTAAACCCTTGCATCCAATCTTATAAAACGCTGTATTATTTTTTTATGCTCTTTTCCATCTGTTCTGCAATTTGTTTGGAATTTGAGTTTCCTTCATTTTGTAATTTATAAATGATGTTAGCATAATCCGTTTCATTTCGGTTTTGGCTTAATTTATAGGCGGCCTGGATTTCTTCGGCTTTAATCTTAAATCCTACAATACCTTTTAGTTGTTGTTCTAATAACTGAGGAGAAAGGGTATCCCATAAAACTGGATTCTTTCGGTGTTTTTCGTATTTTTGCAGCAACATTGTCAGATCCAGTTTTAACTCTTCTATGTCTAAAATCCTGGCTGTACCATATACATGTACAGCTTGATAATTCCATGTCGGGACATTCTCCTCTTCATACCAGGAAGAAGAGATATAAGCGTGCGGTCCTTGAAATATAACCAATACATCTTCACAGGATCCGAATGTTCTCCATTGAGAGTTCCCATAAGCCATATGCCCCGTTATATAATAAGTATCTTCTTCTCTAATTAACTGTAAAGGCAAATGAGTGGCAATTGGTTTCCCTTTTTCTGTTGTGACAACCGTACCAAAAGAGTTCTTTTGAACAAAGTCCCAAATGTCATCAACATTTGTGACCTTAAAATATTTTGGAATATACATGACAATCCACCTCCCCAAAAGGTCATATCAGTGTTTTGGTCATTATAAAGTCAATTTGTTCTTCATCACCCATATAAAAAGAGTGGGCTCCCGTTTGAACAAACCCCATTTTCTTATAAAAAGCAATAGCATTTTCATTTTTTTCCCATACGCCCAGCCAGATTTTCTTTTTGCCACGTTCCAGCGCAATGTCCATAGCTTTATTTAAAAGATATTTACCAAGCCCCTGTTTTTGAAATTTATTCCTTATGTAAATCCTCTCAATTTCAAGCGATTCATCACCCATTATTTCAGACTGAGCTTCATCGGCGTTGACCTTTAAATATCCAGCGACTTCATTATTAACATAAACAAAAAAGAATTCTGAAGAGCTATTGGATAATTCCTTTTCTAATTGTTTTACGTTAAACGCCTTATCCAAATAGGCTTCCATGTTTTCAGGTGAATTCTGATCTTTAAATGTATCGTTGAATGTTTCAATACTTATTTCTTGGAGTATTTGCAGTTCTTCATGGCTGCACCTTTTTATATTGATAGTGGTCATTTAAATATGTCGCTCCTTTAAAATCAATAATTTCTCTTGTTTCCCTTTTTTACAAATTCCCAGTCTTTTTCTATATTTTTTCTTACTCTTTGAAGAAGATTGAAAATGTTTTCTGCTTCTCTTTCGGTAAATCCCTCTAATGCAATGATATTGGAATAATCATTTTCTCTTTTTATAAAAGGATACACGCTTTTCCCTTTCTCTGTAGGAAAGAGTTTTTTAATTTTTTGGTTATGATCATCATCTTTCTTTTCAATGAAGCCATTATTTTCAAGTTTATTGATGGCACGAGCGGCTGTTGTCCGGTCTACTTTTATCATTTCAGCTAACTTTCCCTGAATGATTCCTGGATTTTCACATATTCGCACAAGGTACAAATACTGCCCTTTTGTAAGGTCATAATCTTTAAACTCTATATTGCTTATAGAATCTAATGCCCTGGCAATCATTCCAATCTCACGAAGAATTTCCTTCATAATTATCTCCCTGGCACATATTTTTTGTTTCAAATGCAATAAAAGTGGCATATATTAAATCTAATTTATTTTTGTTGCATTTGCAACAAAAATAACAAAAAAGAGGTTGAGTATCTTATTTATGTATCAGGTATTATAATATTAACCCTTGGTATTTCGTTCAATTTACAATCAGACCTTGGGACTTCACCATTTGATGCACTTTTGGTAGGTCTATCCATAAAGGTGGGGCTTACTGTGTGAAGTTCAACAAAAAAGGCCGTTATCCCCTCCTGGATCAACGGCACCCTTTAGCTTAAGAACTTATTCATAATGGTACATTCTAATAAAGAACGAGAACGATGTCACTTATCTTTAAACCTTAAACATGTATAGCCCCGTCTAATAAAAATAGGACAGGGTTAACATTAAGGAAAAAAACACTTCATCCAACTTACAACATACCAATAAGCGTTTTGAACAGGGATACATCTATTTCTACATAAAGTTACTTCTGCACGATCTGAATAAGGTTGCCGCATGTATCGTCGAAGACAGCTATGGTGACTTCGCCCATTTTTTTCGGCTCCATAGTAAACTTCACACCGTTATCCAATAATCGTTTGTATTCTTTATGAATATCTGAAACGCCAAACATTGTTGCCGGGATGCCGTCGCCAAATATTTTCTTTTGATACTCCTTTGCGGCAGGATGGTTATTCGGTTCGAGTAAAAGCTCGGTACCGTCTTGAGCATCAGGAGAAACAAGGGTTATCCACCTAAATTCTCCAACAGGAACGTCCTCCTTTTTCACAAACCCCAGCTTTGCTGTATAAAACTCCAGTGCCTTCTCTTGGTCTTGTACGAATAAACTGGTAACTATGATTTTCATAATGTTTTGCCTCCTTTGATATTTACAATGCTGGTGCTCTGGCTCCAAGCAGAATAACCTCTTCATTTGTCAGCTGCCCTAGATTTTCAAGTGGTTCTTTGTTACATGCCAATTCTCGAAGTTTTCCCTTTGTTTTGATTTTACGAGCCCTGCATCTTCCAGTACAGAAATGTTTAGCTATCGACTGCGCATAATGGAAAGATCGTGCTTCGTAATGGTACATACCGTATGTTCATACATCGTCTGCTCGTTCGCGTTTGGAAAGGCCGTCTAATATTAGTGGCGTGGAGTCGAGTCGCCAAGTGCTTTGAATATATCATCTTTGTCCCCATTCACCAAATCGAATATAAGCAACAGTATGGTTGCGTTATAAAGGAACCGTATCTTGCTGCCATAGAGTTTAAACCCTGGATCTACTTTATAAGCAAATCTGCAATCCTCTTTCGGTTTTGGGGGAACTGGAGCTGTGTGTTCCCTCAATCTCTTTTTTACCTCATCTATTACAATTCCTTGTTCATCCACATGCAGAAAGGCTAAAAACAACGAAAGTAGCTAACAATGCTTTTTTCACAATATGCACAGCCTGTCCTCCTATGTATGGCCCCCTGTGAATTTCAGTTTCTACCATTATTTTACTAGTTTTTCGAAAAATTCTCTATTGGAGTATTATTCTGGCAAGGGCTCTTCAACTAAACTGCCCGTTAGCTCAGTAATGCAAGAACCGCTCTTTTGAAACATATATAACGGTCGAACAGACTCTGAAATCACAGGAACAATTAACTATTAAAAAAGCCGCTAATAGTCCAAAAAGATTCTAAGCGGCTTTTTTATGTCCGTTTTTCAACTCCAACCAACCAACAGCTATTTAAAAAAAGCTTTCCTTCAATAATACGATTGACAAAAATAAAAGGACTCGCTATAAATTCTAGTGAGTCCTATTTCCAGATAAAAAACTTGAAATTATTTTTGCTTGGCAATAATATGATGAACTTGTTTAAAACCAATGAAATTTTTATTTTCTTCATCCCATATGTGCATTTTAAGCGAATTCAAACTGGTTCTCAGGGTAATGGTTGGAACCTTTTGCAGAGGTTCTGTATGATAGTGAGCAGCCTCCAAATGATAATTGGGCACTCTTGGATTTAAATGGTGAACATGATGAAATCCTATATTACCCGTAATCCATTGCAGTATTTTAGGCAATTTATAGAAAGAGCTCCCTTCAACGGCCGCTTTCACATACTCCCATTCTTCATTATGTTCAAAGTATGTATCTTCAAATTGGTGCTGAACATAAAATAGCCAAATTCCGATACTGCCGGAAACCATAAATATGGGGATTTGGACTGCTATAAACTCTCTCCAGCCAATCGTCCAGCACAACAAGGCAATAATGGAAAAAATGGCGAGATTCGTAATGTACGTATTGATACGTTCCTTTTTTTTTGCTCCTTTTTTGTTAAAACGCTGCTGAATGAGGAACACATATATAGGTCCTAACACAAACATAACAAAAGGATTGCGATACAAACGATATTTAAAGCGAAGCCAGGGAGAAGCTTGGACATACTCATCGATGGTAAGCACCCATATGTCTCCTGTCCCGCGTTTATCTAAATTCCCACTCGTTGCGTGATGAATGGAATGGCTGTGTTGCCATTGATGATACGGAAATAAGGTAAGAACCCCCATCAGGGTACCAACCCATTTGTTCGCTTGCCGGTTTTTAAAAAATGAGTGATGACAGCAATCATGAAAAATAATGAACATACGCACCAAAAAACCTGCATTGACAATAGAGATCACCAATGCGAGTACATAAGAGACCGACAGACTTTGGTACGCTATCACCCATAAAGAGAAAAATGGTACTAATGTATTGATGAGTTGCCAAACACTACTTTTTATACTCGATTTTTCAAAGGTAGTGGTTTGCTTCCTTAATTGTCTTGCTTTTAGTTTATCCATTCTCGCATTCCTTTCGATACTGCGTAAACGCGGCACCAATATAAATTGCTTTTTCTATTATAATTCTTTTCTGTCTTCTTAGCGAGTTATTTGGCAAAATAGAACGTGGCACATACTTCGCAGATCACGGTGGACCCGTTAAAAGTGTTTGGAAACTCATTAAATTCTCGAACTTCCTGTCTGTTACTTCTTTAAGTATCCTGTCCCGCCCATGAATGCAAGAAGGCTTTATCTTTCCTCTGCCAGAAAGAGACATAGCTGGAAGTTGCTTCTTTATGAATAACTAATCCCCTGCATAATTTGGATTACCAGTGATATTGTGTCAAACGAGAAAAATCCCAGAGAGCGATTCAGGCGTCCTGACCGGTCTTTAGGATTTCCCTCGAGAACTTTTGTTATTTTTAGATGTTAGATTTCTATCCCGAATGGGAAGTGAGGTTGTAGAAATTTAACTTCTGTCATTACTATGTCAATTGTGAAACATTATTATGCAAGAAAAAGCCGAGAAGCACGAGAGAGAGGATAATTCGTGAAATTTCAAGGAATTTTTCTTTGAACCGCTTTACTATTAGTGAGATTACTTACTTCCAGGAAAGAGAAGCAGCTAGAAGAAGCTTCATGAAATTAGCATTAGCGGAAATGGATCGTTTTTATACTGTTTGCAGCATATAACATAAGAATGTACTTATATTAATATTCGGCAAAGAGGATTTATGAAAGTAACCAGCTTCATACAATAAACGTGGGGACCAGGTAATCCCACCAGCGATAAATTCCTTACGGCTCTGGATCTTGTACAACCCTAAAGCAACCCATCCTCAATCTAAGAGATGAATGCAAGTCTTTTCTGTATTTTCTTCTCCAACTGACCTGCCCCTGCTATATCATGATGATTACGGCTGAGACAGTGCTCCAGTCAGAGGTTTATTAATTTGACAGTGTAAACATTTGCTTTCTGCATAATAAACCCTCAATATAATATTAACTTGGAGGTGATTAACATTTTAGAAATAAAGTCATCCCCCCTCAGTGATGGGGAATTTAATAGAGGAGTATTTGCGACAATTGATATAGCTAAAGGTGAGCTTATCCATGAGGCACCTGTCATTCCTTATCCTAATAGGGAGCATATTTTTATTGAGAAAACGGTACTTGATGATTATGTCTTTGAGTATGGCGCAAACCACACCGCAGTCGTGCTAGGGTATGGCATGTTATTTAATCATTCATATACGCCTAATGCAACTTATGACATTAACTTTAAGAATCATACATTTGAATTTTACGCATATACGGATATAAAAGCAGGTGAAGAAATACTAATCAACTATAATGGTGATGTTGATGACAAAGAGTCACTATGGTTCAATAAACATAAAGATGAAAATGGCAAGGATAAAACCGAAAGTTGATATTGCCTATTTACTCTGAGCATTCTTTTCTGGTCCCTGTTTATTAGCCTTTTAGGTTATCACGTATTAAGTAGCATGGGATTAACGGCTTTTGTCTCAACTGCGATCCTTGCGGCCAGCAGTTTGAGCACTTGCCTAGCCTCTTGCTTTTTTCTTATCAGTTTTGGACAATTATTTAAAGTTCAGTAGGCAACTCTTCCCGGGACATACCTTTCTTGACGTAATGGCGGTCTGCTTATTTTTTAATTGTACGTCTGTATAAATACTGCTTGATCGGTTTCATGGTTTTTTTCTTGCTTTAGGACGTCGAACAACTTCTCTTATTTACCTGTCTCTTTACTTTATAAACCGCTTAAGATGCAGGAATAGTAACAGCTTTTAAATTGATATATATAAAAGTACTATGGCAGGATTAGCCCAATGATTTGCAATAATATCGATTTCCTGTTATGATAAACAAGAATTATTTTTGTTCGGTGTAAAGGGATAGCATTAATATAGACTTTTCGTCTTGAATCACTTTGGGCAGGCAAGGATAGTAATACATTGTGTGTGAACGCACTAGGAGGCAACAAAAATGGAACAAGGTACAGTAAAATGGTTTAATGCAGAAAAAGGTTTTGGCTTTATCGAACGTGAAAATGGGGACGATGTATTCGTACACTTTTCTGCCATCCAAAGTGAAGGCTTCAAATCTTTAGACGAAGGTCAAAAAGTAACATTTGACGTTGAGCAAGGTCCACGCGGAGCACAAGCTGCTAACGTTCAAAAAGCTTAATCTCAAATCAAACATAAAAACAGGCTATATAGCCTGTTTTTTTATGTTCTCTTTATAAATCTCTATATAAAAAACCAAAAAACCCTACTCGATGTTCGAGTAGGGACATGGTACAGGTAAAGGTAAAAAGATTTAAAGCTTAAAAGGTTGTTTACAGTATAACATACGGATTGATAGAATGCGGAATATATTCGCTATTTATTTTATTTTTAGAGTACGATCTGAGTTTTCCTTACTATTTTCTTCTTCTGAATATCATCGGGTAAACCGCTCATTAAATTCCAATGATGACAGGGATTATCATGGGCTTCCTCTTCGTTTCTGAATATAAATATTGTACCACTGATTTTTTAACCTGTTGCTTCATGACATTCCACTGCTGAACATTCGCTTCTTGTAAATCGTTTACCACCTTTGTCACTAGGCGATTAACCTTTTGGCGAAGTTCATCCGAATCCTCTTTAAAAATGAACCCACGGGAAATGATATCGGTTTCTGAAACCATTTTTTGACCGGATTTATCAATAGTCATGATAATTACCAGCATACCATCTTCGGAAAGCTGTTTCCGGTCCCTTAACACGATATCACTGACATCGTCCACACCCATTCTATCTACATACGTGTCTCCGGCGGGCACCTTTCTGGTCTGGCGGGCAACTGAGTTTTCAACATCGACGACATCACCATTTTTTATGATAAACGTATTTCCTTCCTCTACTCCAACGGATTCGGCTAACAGGCGGTGATGGTGCAGCATCCTATATTCGCCGTGAACAGGAATGAAGTACTTTGGTTTCATGATCTTAAGCATAAGCTTTAAGTCTTCCTGATAGCCATGGCCGGAAACATGCAAGCCGGTTGAACTGCCGGAGCCATAAATCACGTTCGCACGCAGTTTGAATAAGTTGTCTATGATACGTGATACATCCCGTTCGTTCCCGGGAATTGGGGAGGCTGCAAAAATCACGGTGTCCCCCGGATAGAGGGCTGCATCCCGATAGTTTCCACTAGCCAGGCGTGCAAGGGCTGCATTGGGCTCTCCCTGGCTTCCAGTACAAAGAATCGCCACCCGTTCAGGAGCCAGTTTATTGATGTCGCGTGCGTCGATGATCATCCCGTCAGGAATGTTTAAGTAGCCGCGTTCCATAGCTACGGATACCACATTAACCATGCTTCGTCCAAGCAAAGCGAGCTTGCGGCCGGTTTTTAATGCCGCATCGGCCACTTGTTGAACCCGGCTCACATTTGAGGCGAAGGTAGTAACAATGACCTTCCCTTCCGCTTTCCTGAAAGCTTCGTCCATATGTTCACCAACCATTCGCTCACCTGGGGTTAAACCTTTCCGTTCAGCATTCGTACTTTCGGATATTAAAACCGAGACGCCTTGCATTCCGATATGAGCCATTTTATGAATATCAAAACCCTGTTCATATTCAGGTGATAAATCGAATTTGAAGTCTCCTGTATGGACGATATTCCCTTCAGGAGTTTGAAAGACAATACCAAGGCAATCAGGTATGCTATGGCTCGTCCTGAAGAAGGATACGTGGATTTCACCCAATTCAAGCATCGAATCCGAATCGATCTGAATGCATGTCGTATCCGCAAGCAGCCGATGCTCTTTTAATTTCAGCTCAATCAGACCCAGTGTGAATCGTGTCGCATAAATGGGAACATTTAATTTCCTTAAAAAATAAGGAATACCGCCTATATGGTCTTCATGTCCATGTGTCACGATCAACGCACGAATTTTATCCTTATTTTCTTCTAAGTAGGTCATGTCCGGGATAATAAAATCTACGCCTAACAACGTCTCATCGGCAAACTTCACGCCGCAGTCGATGACAATGATATCGTTGGCATATTGGATTACATACATGTTTTTCCCAATTTCATTTATTCCGCCTAAGGCGATAATGGATAAGACCTTTTCTTCGGTAGTCATTTTTATATATGCACTCCCATCCAATTTAGATAGGTGTAGCATTCCCAATAGGATATTGTTTATTTCAGGTTAATCCGAAGGCTGTCACGGCATTAGGTGAAGGTGGTGCCAACACGCCCCACCAATCTGTCAGTTTTGCTCAATCAAACTGACCAAGTAGCAGCGAACTCGACAAAAACTACCTAAATACTGAATATGGTTTCTATGCTAAGTTTATCGTATAATTGTACGGGTCCTTTTTGACTGTACTTAGTCACCCTCCGTGTTTTTCATTGCTTCCAATTGCCCATTCAGACGTTGTTGCACATACAGGAATTGGCGCTCCGTTTCTTCGGCGGATATACAACCGGTCTTGGCATACGATCCTATTTGTACGGACTGTGCTGTTACCAGTTGTAAGGAAGCTTATTAGCTTCTGGTAAACATATTTATATTTCTTACTTAATAAAGTAACAACGATCTCTTTCTTCTACTTAGCTGCGTTACAGATCCGTAATTTAAAAAGCCGCGCTTAAGTACCTGTTTGTTATTTATACATTATATCGTCTCTCAATGTAGCAACTCTGCTTAATGCTCTATCTATATCTGTTTCATTTACTCCAAAATGAGCAAGGGCATCGTGAAGATGCTTTACAATAGTATCAAAATGGTGTGGCTGTATATTCATACCTTCGTGTGCTTTAGCCATTGATTTTCCTGAATACTGTTTAGGGCCTCCTAATGCAAAGCCAATAAATTTTGTTTGATGGCTTATTTGTTTTTTCATATCTGTATGTGTGAAAAAATGATTTACAGTTTCATCTTTAAGGACCAATTCTTGATAAAAATAGTTCACAACTTTGGTAATTGCTTCTTCTCCGCCAACTTTTTCATAAAGCGTTTGTTCCAATATGTACACCCCGATCTACATGTTTACTGTTGGTAGGAAATGCAGTGTTGGGGACTTCTTCCTGCTTCTGTATTTTTTTAAAAGTTAATTCCTTCCACCTAAAACGTTCCATTAACTTCCGGTTATATTATTTGTAATAACAACCTCATTATTCGGATGTGAACTGACCCTTATACAACCATCCTTTCCCAGCAGCCCATGGATCGCTAAGCCGGCAAGTCACCACAGAGTATGAAAATGAAAATGAAAATGAGAAAAAGCCGCCTATAAGACGACTTTAATGAAGGCAGGTGCTGTTGGGAGGGTTTCTGCTGCGAAATCTTTTAAAAATCCATTCATGGACTTTGGTTCGGGGTGGGCATACACAATGAATATATTCAATGAGGCTCCTCCTACTTCTATTAAAGGGCTAGGCTCCGCTTTTGTGAGCAAC
The DNA here is from genome assembly GCF_046237635.1 of Peribacillus sedimenti. Taxonomy (NCBI): domain Bacteria; kingdom Bacillati; phylum Bacillota; class Bacilli; order Caryophanales; family Bacillaceae; genus Peribacillus; species Peribacillus sedimenti. The sequence continues at coordinate 3,018,755 of NZ_CP143547.1, forward strand.
CTAGTCATTCAAAGAGTACCAAAACGGAACCCTCCATAAAATGTTACCCCAGCCTTCTTTTTCATTAATGCAACCACTTCTTCAACGAACTTTCACCGATAGTTCGAGCATTCAAATAGGTAAATGTACATCGTTAGTTGTATCAAATTCCTCAAACTGGCACTAACAAAACTACTAAACAAGTTCAAGAGCCGGCGAAGCACCTTTATCCTTCCTCCTACCTTCGTCCTTGAAACGATAGCCGGTGAAAGGTATTGATATACACAAACAATTCTTCTCCAGTTATCTCCCTGCAATCGGCCATGAGAGGAAGGTACATGGCATGGTAGGTTTCGGGCACCCAGATGTAGTGATGGACATACTCGGTGAGAATAAAGCCGCATGATTGCCAAAAGTGAATACGACTTCTATTTTCTGGTGTTTCTTCTGACTCTGCCTCAATAATTAATTTCTGATACCCTTCAGCAACAGCTTTCTGTCGCAGGTAATCAACAAAATGTTTCCCAAGTCCTTTGCCTCGCTCTTTTTCTGATACTGCCAAATAGTCAATGATCATAACACGGTCAGATACTAGCTTCCCTGACAGAGCCATAACAACCGGTGCCGACTCTTTGTACCCCACATGAAGCTCGGCAATTCCTCGTGCAAACATATTTTTGATGATCTTAACCGGTTTAGCCCCCTTTTCTCCAAACGCCTCCAAATAAAGACGGCTTGCGTCCGGCCAAAGTTCATCATCCCAACTGCCAACGGTTTTAATTTTCATATGGATTTCTCCCATCTAAGCTGCTGTTCCCAGTTTACACCAAATCCCTGCAATTTACATGGCTCTATGACTTGTGAATAAATTTAACCAACTAAAACAATTTGGCAACTAACTTTATAGATAGAATTGGTGACGTAATTGCACCATTAGTAAGCCTAATGCTAATTATTCATTGCCTATTCCTTCTCCAATAACCTGCCTTTCCTGAACATTTGTCTGTCTGTTATCGCACTCAACTACCGGACTGTACCTTAGCTATATACAAATTAAGGAAGTAGTTAACAGGTCAATAATCAATTAAAATTAGGCTAGGCAATTTCGAACATATGGTTAAGTTGGTTTAGCCTTTGCCTGATTTATTTGGTTATATGTAATGTGATTTGGTTTTTCATAAAGATGGTACAATTACTATTTAGTTTTGCTTATAAATTTCCACCTCTCTTGTTAAATGAATCATGCTATTCTTGTTAGGATGGTTTGCAGCATAATTCTTTACGTTAGGTGAAATGTTCGCATAGAGTTTTCACTGTACAGTTTTTAGCTTTACCCGCTACAATGATATTTCCCATCTTATTTTTGGAAGAATATTCAAGTGTTTGTTACACTGAATCTATCAAATCCTTATGAAGGGCCGACGCCTCACACTTCTCCGGCTGGTCATCGTCATGGAGAAACGGTCCTTGGTAAAAAATGTAAAAAAATGTATATTTTCAAGTACCTCGCTAGTTCCGATACCTGGAGGTTGAAAAGAAGTATATGGTTAACATGACCACTTATGGTAGTCAGTTCGAGAGGGGATTTAGAAATGAGTTTTTTAATTAAAGTTTTTTTAGTTCCACTGGCATTTTTCCTAAAAATTCATAAAAGTCTTCTTTCTGAGATTTTCTTCATACTAAGCAGTTTCGCCATTATTACTTTGTTGATTTATCTGTGGAAACTCTTATCTAAGTGGCAGAAAGAATACTCAGGAAACAAATGGGCGAGATGGGGGTTGCGTCTAGTACATAGCGTTATAATTGTGTATACTCCCATTTGGATCCTTGGGACCATAGGCCATATAGGTGCAGTAGTGGTGATTGCTGCATCAGATAAACCAGACAACCAACTGAGCGAATTTATCTTGGAAGATGAGGAAATCCAGAAGGAATTTGTGAACGTACACATCTATGATGGAAAAGGCAACCCAGTTTATACCGTAATCAATGATAGTGTAAACAGGGAGAGCGTTTCTTTAGATGAAGTGCCAACCGTGATGCAAAACGCATTCGTAAATGTAGAAGACAAAGATTTTTATTCGCATGCCGGAATTTCGGTTAAAGGTTACGTACGTGCCTTCTTTAATAATACCTTCAACCCTTCAGGCGGAAAACAAGGTGGAAGCACACTTACACAGCAGTTAATTAAAAACGCACAAAAGCATATACAAAACAGGAATTTTCTTCATAAATATCAAGAAGCTGCGTTATCCGTCCTGATTGAAAGTAAATATGATAAAAATGAAATTCTTGAAATGTATCTAAACAGAATTTACTTGGGAAATGGCATATACGGAATCGGAACCGCCTCCAAGTATTATTTTAACAAGCATGTTTCCGAATTGACTTTACCAGAGATCGCTTATCTCGCCGGCCTTCCCCAAGCTCCTACTAATTACACGCAAAACCTGACGCTTGGCAATCAGAGAAAAAACACTGTTCTCTCTGTTCTTGAAAAGGAAGAAACCATTACGCCTAACCAGCGAAAAAAAGCATCGCAGCAAAATGTGGCTTTCGTTTCCCGCCCCGTCATCAAACCATCGTCTCTTGATGCCTATGTGGACGCAGTATTGAAAGAATCCAAAGAACTGTACGGACTGACGGAAGATGACCTAAAACATAAGGGATATCACATTTATACTTATTTAAATACGGATCTGCAAAACCAAATGTACCGAACTGCTCAATCGTTTTCCTTTAAGGATAACAATGCAGCCACAGGGAAAATCGTACAGCCCGGCATTGCGGCCGTCGATTCGAACAGCGGGAAACTGATTGCCGTGTACGGAGGGAAAGATTTCGTCCGAAAAAAGGACCATAACCGGGCCATGTCGAGGTATCAGCCAGGCTCCATCTTAAAACCACTGGTTACCTATGGACCTGCCTTTGAAAGCAAAAAGTGGAATCCTTTTTCAAAAGTAATGGACAAACAGACCACCTTTGGCAACTATTCGCCGAAAAACGCCGGAAATGTCTATGAAGGTTCCATCTCCATCGAACGGGCCCTTATACGATCCGCGAATATCCCTGCCGTAGCTGTCTTAAAGGATATTGGAGTGGAAACAGGGATTCGCACATTGGAAAAGATGGACATCCCCATTGATCATAAGGATAAACAATTGCACATCGCATTGGGCGGCATGGAAAAAGGTGTGACCCCGGTAGAAATGGCGCAAGCCTATGCAACTTTCCAAAACTTTGGCTATTTCGAACCCGCTCGGGCGATCAAATACATTAAGGACCACAAAGGAAATTTCGTCGTAAAAACTCAGGAAGAAAAGGAAGGAACCGATATTTTTTCTGCAGAAAACGCCTATCACATGACCGAACTCTTGAAGAAGGTTATCACGGACCCGGATGGAACAGGCAGAAATGCTAATATCGGCCGTCCGGTAGCCGGCAAAACGGGAACAGCTGAAGAAAAAGGAACACCGGGCAACCGTTCAGCATGGTTTGTCGGATACACTCCGGGAATAACCATGGCCATTCACCTGGGCTTTGACCAACCAGGCAAAGAACGGTACTTAACCACGACCGGCGGCGGGGATCCCGCCATATTATTCTCGGCAATTATGAAAAAGGGCTTAGCCCATGTACCAGTGAAAGATTTTCAAAAGCCATCCGACGTCACATCCTTATTCGCTGGCCCTAAATTGGAAAAGGTGAAAGGGTTGGAAGCTGAATACGATTCTGACAAACAACATGTATCCTTACAGTGGGAAGCTTCCAGTTCTTCAGGCGGGATTGTCTACAAAATATACCGAAAAGGATCGGATGGAAAAGATATAGAAGTAGGCGAAACGACCGAAACGCATTTTGCTGATGATAAACTGACATTGAAGACAAAACCGGAAATTATACCCGAGGATAGCGGCTGGACGGAAAAATTAACACTGTTTGTAAAGAACGCTTATTCCACAACAAAAGATTTAGTCAGGGAAAAACGTTCTTACTATGTAGTCGCCACATATCAAAACAAGCAGGCGGAAGCTTCAGATGAAATATCCCTTTCTGTTCCAAAAGTCGATGCCGTTGAAGCAGCAAATTAAAAAAGCCTCTTATCTGGCCATTCAGATAAGAGGCTTTTTTCACTTTTGATGCAACGGATAGGACATTCCATCACTTATTCCCTCTTTCTAATTTTCTTCTTATTTTACTGTCGTAATGCCATTGCATTTAAGAAAAAGATCCGATTGGCGGATACTCCTTTTATTGGTCTTCGATTTTACTTCAATACAGGAATGTAGACCTCTTAGAACAACAAGAAAATATCCACCACATCATTCAAACCTTTAAATAAGGTGAATTCGGATATTAGTCATAGTGAGACAGCAGCTTAACAAAGTATTTAGGGGATTCTGTAAACCCTTGCCGAATATAAAACCTGTGTGCATCTATCCTTCTTGAATGGCAATGCACCTCGATTCTATCGCAATTTCTTTTGTTAGCTAAGTCAGAGCAATATTCTTCAATCTTACGGCCAATTCCCTTACCTCTGATATGTGTATCAACAGCAAAATAACTTATTCTGGCGAAATCTCCTTTAACAGCTAATTGAGGTATAAAGTGAATTGAAATTAACGCTACAACCTGGTTTTCTTCATCATAAACCAATAATTCCTCATTGGGGTCCATAATAAGTGTTTCTATTTTTTCTTTCATAAAAGTTTCCGTATCAGGATAGTCCAGCTGGCTCAAAAGCAAAGATATTCCCTTCCAATCATCAATATTCGCTGCTCTAATCCCCACTTGTTTCCCTCCATTATTATGGAATTATTAATTCCTAAAAGGAATTTCCGTAACCTGCCCCTTTTGTTTTCTTTAAAATCAGATTCTTGCCTGACATCAGCATACAGCCTTCTGTCAATCGCTGCTAAGAATTCTTTTATGTCTCCACCACTTCTGGTTAATCATTTGGATTCACCTTACCCGCTTCCTATATATTCTTTTTATGAAGGCTCACCTTATTACCATACTGTTGAGTTTGTTTCTTTCCTGTTTACTATTTGTTCCTTTTTCAATAGGCTATTTAATTTTTCTGAACTTAGGAACATTACTGCAACAAAAACAACAATACAAAACGGGAAGATTGCAATTGTTGTTTGAGATGCGATGAAACCAAGAAGAGGAGGCATAAAGGTACTGCCTGTGTAAGCAACGGCCATCTGATATCCCATAATTGTCTGGGAATGCTTCTTCCCAAAGCGTGTTGGCGTGTCATGCAGCATACTCGGGAATATCGGTGCCAATCCAAATCCAACCATTATAAAACCTATAAGCGAGAAAGTCGGTGGCAATGGCAGGAATAAAAGTGCTGCTCCGGCTAATGCAATTACTTGCCCCGCCCGAATGAGGGCGAGATTATTCATTGTAAAGGTAATAAAACCGGTAATAAATCTGCCAATTGTGATTCCGGCGTAATATAAGGAAACCCATTGTGCAGCAACTGCTGCCGGCAAATCCTTAACTTTTACCAAAAAGCTGCTCCCCCAAAGACCCATTGTGGCTTCAACCCCACAATAAAACAAAAAGGATATCAGAGCCAGTTTAACTCCTTTAACTTGCAGGGGTTTTAGATTTTCAGTATCGTCTTTATAAGGTACACCTTTTGGATCTTCCGGGACTTCGTTTAAGGCGATCTTGCTGTTTTCAGGCCCTTTGTTCCATAAAGGCAATGTAAACAATAGGATGAATGCTAACACAAATTGAACGCCTGAAATTGCAAAATATCCACTGCTCCAGGAGTGTTGACCTGAAATATACTGTGCCATTATGACAGGGCCAAGAGTAGCTCCAACTCCCCAAAAACTATGTAACCAACTCATATGATGTGCTTTGTAGTGTGTTGCTACATAATCATTTAATCCCGCATCAATAGCTCCGGCACCCAATCCAAGAGGTATGGCAAATAGAAATAACCAGATAATCCCCGGAGCAAAATAAAATCCAAGCAAAGCACCTGCAGTCATTAAGGTACTGACAAATGTTATCTTCCCCGTCCCAAACCGTTTCAGGAGCTTTCCACTAACTAAACTCGAGATAATGGTACCGCCCGAAACTGTCATAAATACCAATCCGGCAGTCTCAAGCGGGGCATTAAAGTCTGATTGCATCACAGGCCACGCTGCTCCCAGCAATGAATCTGGTAAACCCAAGCTGATAAAGGCCAAATAAATAATCACTAAAAGGAATGTTGCCATATTTCAACCTCGCTGCTTTTTAGATTTTTACTATTTTGTAGCATTCAACATAAGACCTAGTCCCAGCCTTTGTAATCCATATAAATAATCTTGTTTCCAATCACTTATTGTAAGGTCTGGAAGATGTTCTGATGGGATATATTTGGAGCTCGCTATGGCGATTTTATCTACTATTGATTCTTCGACTTCATCTCTGCAAAAAATGATGGTATGTGGGTTAATGAAAGCCGTAATCGAGGCTACTAATCTGCTGAATGCATCAATCTGATCCTCTTGAGAGATTAGCAGGTCTTTAGGTCCATTTCCGTTTTCCAATGCTTGCCCGAAATTCCGGTCATTATACTGAGGGACGAAGGAGACCTCTCCCGCGAAATATGTACTTCCTCTCACAACATCTCCATTGATCATAAATCCTGCACCAGGACCATTTTGGCCGGAATACAAATATACTAGTGATTGATTCTCCTTGATCCCCCTATTATGGTGATATCCGAGAACAGCAGCATTCATATCGTTCTCCACCACGACAGGTATTGAAAAATGATCCTCATAGAATCCTTTTACATCAATATTTTGAAATTGTTCATAACCTGGTATATAAAAAATCCGCCCATGATTAACAGAACCAGGAACTCCGATTGCGATAGAACTGATTTTTGGAAATGCAGTTATTAATTTTTCAATGTACGAAGTTAATAGGTGTAAACCATCCTGGGCTAATACACTCGGTTCTTTTCCTTGTACCTTTACTTCTCCCAAACAATTAAAAATTGTATAATTCGTCTCAGTTCGCTCTAAGAAAATTGCCAGGCCCAGCATATGCTCAGGATTGTATGTATATCTTTTCGCCCTTCTCCCTCCACTTGATTCATCCAAACCGAGTGAAATAATTTCCCTATCCTTCTCCATCTGCGACAGGAACTTACTTATGGTCGGGAAACTAATTCCTAATTTATCGCTAAGTTCCACTTTGGTTGCACTTCCAAGTTCTAAAAGAGAAGAACGAATTCCACTCAGGATTACCTTTTTCATCATTTTAGGAGTTGCATTCACAGATATCACCACCTATTAATCAGACTTATTTAACAACTTTAATAAGTATCGTTTAAAAAAACTTATTAAAAATCTTTAATAAGTTTTATTGATAACATATCAAAAAAAATTTTCAAATACAATGCTTTCCTTCTTAAACTAAACAGCCTCTTTAGTTGAAGAATGGAAAGAGCCACCCAGAGCGACCTAAAAGCTGCTATGGATTTTCGAATTAACATTGCGCGGATGGACACAATCACGCCGGAAATGAATTATCTACACTGTCGCTCTTTTACAAAATGGCTTAAAAAAATATGAATATCAAAAGGGCAGCCATACTGGTTGTTCTAACCGATCTGTCTTACATATAATATGTATAATGGAACAAAAATGGATGTATCGGAGGTACTATGAAGAAACAACATTGCTGTGAAGTTATGACAAGCCAGGTTAATCATGTCTGCGAGGTACATGATAATCCGTTTGATTGCCCGGACCATCTTGTATACTATAACGAAATTTTTGATGAATATAGCCTAATTATTCATGATGGCGGGTCGTCCACATTCAAAATTGATTACTGTCCTTGGTGTGGGATAAAACTTCCTGAATCAAAGAGGGATTTATGGTTTGCAACGTTAGAAACCATGGGTTTCGAAAGTCCGTTTTCACAGGATATACCGCAAGACTTCTATTCTGATAAATGGTATAACAAATAGTCTTTATCTCTTTCCGATAAAGACTTTTTTTTGTTATAATACCTACCTCCCGCCATCTCTTTTAAGCGCAAATTCATAGGGAACGTATTTTATATATAAAGCCATTATCATACTTTAATGACAAATTGCTAAACCACGTATCCATTGAAGGCAAATAAAGCCGTATATCCTCCTTAGATTAACGGACACTATACTAATGCCGCACACTCATTTTTTGTAATCTTCGACTATTGTCCAAATAGTATTGTATGCTTCATGTGCTTCCACTTTACCTGAATTTTTATGAGCATCATAAGTGATCAATGCCTTCCACAGAGCCCACCCTCTTGCCCTGCTCCATGTTCCTTCATCCATATTTATTTCATTCTTAAACACTTTTCGGCTGGTATCATCAAAGAAAGTCCAAGCCATTGCTGCATCACAGGCAGGGTCTCCCACTCCCAATATGCCAAAGTCAATTACCGCACTGAGTTTTCCATCCTTCACCAATAAATTACCTGGTGCTATGTCACCGTGCACCCATACAGGCTCTAATTCCCACTTAGTAGCTAAGGCCAAGCTCCATATTTCAGCCAATAACTTTCCGTCAAAAGTGCCTTTATTGCTGTCAATGGCATTTTGGGTTTCCTTATCGTAATAGGTTAATGACCCACCTCTATAAAAATTATGCTCGCCAGCAACCGGTCCTCCCTTAGCATCAATGGCCTGCAGCTCATTTAGAAATGAACCGAGGTCTTTTGCAAGATGATTGAGATCATCAATGTTGTCGTACGACAGGGTATCTCCTTCAAGCCACTTGTAGACGGACCAGGACCAAGGATATTCTTCATTTGGATTTCCTTTTGCTATAGGAGTAGAAATTTGCAAGGAAAGTTTTTCTGTCAAAACAGGAAGCCACTTGTGTTCTTTTTCCACTTGTGGAGCATAGCCCGCTGCACTAGGTAACCTTACACTCATTTGATTACCTAAATGAAATGTTCGATTATCATTTCCACCCTTTTTTACAGGTTTGATATCTAAATGAGACCATTCTGGAAATTGTTCGTTTATTAGTCTTTTTACTAAATCGGTATTGATCATCCTTAATCCCCTTCATTCCAAATTTTTATTCTTCAAATCTATTCTTCCCTCAACTTAAAAATCCTTTTTGAGCTAACTGAGCCTCATAGTTCAATAAGTAAAATAAGCTGCCAAAAGCAGCTCCGTTTTTCAGGTCATCTTTTTATGGCTTTTATGATCATAGTTGTTGGGAATTTTCTTGCCTTAAATAATGAATAATAGCGTTCCGAATATTCCTCTTCTATTAAATCAAAATCAGCTGATACATCACTTTCTATAACACAGTCAATTGTAAACCCTGCTTTAATTAATTCATTGATGTAGGTACTCATCTTTCTTTTAGGAATGACCACCGGAGCGTCTTCACCCTTAAATTTGGGATATGTAATTGTCCCTTCTTTCTGGTAACAGCCATCAAGGATGATCTGGCCGTTCCGGCTAACCATATGGGGATATAAGGGGTGATCCCAACTAAATATAAAGTTGCCCCCATTCTTTAAATACGAATAGATAAGCTCAAATGTGGCTGATAGATCAGTCGTCCATCCAATTGCATAAATGGAATAGACTATGTCAAAATATTGCTTTGGCAGCCCTATATCTTGTTCCATCGGTGCACAGAACAAATGAGGCTCCCGGTTCATTAGAGTTTCTTCTGCTGTCTTTATTTGGGTCTGTGACAAGTCAACTCCCCACAATTCCCTAGCTCCATGTTCCGCCATATAACGTAATGAATGTCCGCTTCCACAGCCAATATCCAGGACCTTTTTCCCTGACACCTCTTCAAACAGCCTTAACTCCTGTTCCGTTTGCGCAAAAGGGCCATAACTGGGTAAGGAATCCTTTCCATTAAAATGAGGGGCTACTAGATCCCAGCTCTTTTTATTTTGTTGTAAAATTTCATTCATCATTTTATCCCTCCACTATATATTGCTCTTATCACCAATTAACCTTACTTTTGTGGAACATGAAAAAAGCCGCCGAATCGCAGCTCCACATCCAAAACTCATATAACCCTCATTCAATAAGAGCCATTACTAACAATTAAAGATTGATCATCCTTAAGCCTTGTAACCGAACAATTATTCTTATTCTCAAAATTTTTCAACCTGTTTTCTATTGTTCTGCCTAAGCGGTCCGGAAATAAATCCTCCCTGTCATAATGTGGAAAAATTAGTTTTTTTGTTAGACATGCAGCTGTTAAATCTTTTATACCAACACTGTTCATGTCAGGTGTGAAAAAATCGACAACAGCTATGCTTTGTCCCAGGATCATTGCGCCGGCGCTTACTCCTACAAAAACAATATCCTGTTTAGCCATTTTTTTAAAAAGTGTATCTGTACCACTTTTCTTCAGATGATAAAGCAAATAATAAGGATTTCCTCCGTTTATATAGATAACCTCATTATTTTCCAGTAAATCGGGAGAGTCGAACTCTATATCAATAAAATCGGCCTTGCTGAAACCCATCGAAAGCAAATCTTCTTTAGCCTTAATTGCAAATTTATTGTTATGTTTTTCTCTTGAGGCAGTGGTGATGATGGAAGCCGATTTATTTAATATGAAGCCATTGATAAGCTGCATAAATTGTCTTTTAATTTCATCGGTATAAAATCCATTTGAAGTTAATAAAATCCTGCACAATCTACACCCAACCTTATATTATTTGCAAAGCGATTTGCTCGTTTTCCTTGCCGTTGAATTCCACATAAAACGGATGAAGCTCCTCGTTTAAACAATACTCAATTCTTTGTCTGAAGTTTTTCCAAGTGACCATTTGAAGAGCGTCCTTTACTGGAAAAAAACCCACTTCTAAACTCTCCGGGCTGGCAGTGGGGGTTCCACCAATGGACCTGCCCAAAAATAATGTATTACAAATGGACCGATCGACATTTTGAAAGATTCCACAAAATTTTAAAACCTCAATATCTATACCGGATTCTTCCTTGGCTTCCCTGATTGCTGCTTCTTTAAGGGATTCACCTTCCTCAACCTGTCCGCCAGGGATTTCCCACCCTCTCTTTGGGCCTTTAATCAGTAATATTTCTCCCTCGTCATTTAAAACAATTGTAGCCGCAGAAACAATGTGTTTAGGTATTGACATTGTATTTCCTCCGTTGCTATGTGTATTTATTGCTTTACATATTCCTTCGAACTTTTAAATAAAATATTCTACATTTTTTTCCAATATCCTTCTTAAACTGGCATGAATCACTACAATACGAAAAAAGAACTGTCACCAAACAGCTCCGGACTTTCACTTATGCACCTTTTAGTAAAGCAATATTTTGTTTGACGCTAATTGTTTTCCTTATAAGGCTTTTTTAGTAATGCCATTATGTTTACTTTACCGGTTATTAAGAAAAGAATCAGAAACAGCTTTTTACAATCCTCATTCTTATTTATGTGTTCGGTATATTAAATCCATTTGCCCTTGCTGCATTTGGATACCAGCTTAAGGTTTGTCCCATCTTCAATCTCAAGCTTAAACATCATCGCTTGTCCAATAATCATGTTAAAACAATTTGCTGTTTGCTGGTTGGGATTTTGTTTCAAACTGACCATTAGCTGAAAAAAAGAAGCCACCTCTTATTGGCAGCTCACATTGTAACACGTGCTGAAAGTGCTAGGGATCCGAATTTTCAATGCGTTCTTTACAGTTATAAAACATTGTGACTGGTATCCATCCTATTGGCCTCTGCTCCCTTAACCTGCTTTAACGTCGCTACAATAAGAAAACTGACGATCACCAATAATAGCCAGGAACTCACTTTTCCCAGATGGACAAGACTCCATGCATCGGTTTGGTTTGGATATTCCCAAGCCCCAAAGAACGTTGCGATATTTTCGGCAATCCATATAAAAAATCCGATGAGCACGAAAGAAAGTGCGAGCGGCATTCGGTATCGAGTTCCATTGACTTCGTAGGTTACCCATGATCGCCAGAAAACGATGATTACAGCTCCAGATAAAAACCAACGAACGTCAATCCAATAATGGTGGGTGAAAAAATTCACATAAATCGCAGCTGCAAGCGTTACAACTGCCAAAAACGGAGGCCATTTAAACAGTTCCACCTTTAACCTCCTCCACGCCTGGCAAAGATAACTCGCTACACTTGCGTACATGAATCCGCTATATAAAGGAACTCCAAAAATCTTGAAATATCCTTCCTCTGGATAAGACCAGGAACCCATATGTACCTTGAAAAGTTCGAGAGCAAGTCCAATTAGGTGAAACAATGTGATTACCTTTAGTTCATCACGTGTTTCAAGCCCAGAACGCACCATCCGCCACTGCATCAGCAGGCAGATGATGAGCAGCCAGTCATACCGCGGCAGCAATGGAAGCGGCAGGATTTTTGTCAGAGCCAAAGAGGCAAAAATAACGGCAGGAAACAAACATGACAGGGCCTGCTCCCGGCCAAATCGAACAAGTTGTTTTATAGCTCTCATGATTTATGCCTCCGCAAAGGTTTTTTCTGAAGTATGCAAATCCTGCTTAATGGATTGTGGCCAATCGTATAGGTAAACCCCCAGATTCCCAATTTATTAATCCTGGGTGTCTTCATCACTCCGGTATTCTAAAATATCTCCCGGCTGACATTCTAAAGCCTTACAAATTGCCTCTAAAGTAGATAATCGAATTGCCTTTGCCTTTCCATTTTTCAATATAGAAAGGTTGGCCATCGTTATTCCAACCCTTTCCGAAAGTTCTGTTACGCTCATTTTCCTTTTAGCCAGCATCACATCAATATTGATTATAATCGCCATGTCATTCACCTCAGACCGTTAAATCATTTTCAGATTTTATATCAATGGCTTCTTCTAAAAGTTTCTGGAGAACAGCCGCAAATACTGCGATGACCATCGAAGCAAATGGAACAACTAATCCGACAAAGATAACACCCGGAGCGTCATCTTTCTCCGCAAAGAGATAGAACAGTGGCAAAACTAGTACATGTAAACTACTGATTGTGATTGCACAGTATTTGATTTTATTTAAACCTCTTACAGATAATTCTGAGAAAGCTTTGTTTTTGTCAATATAGCGCAAAAGTTTGAAAGCCTGATACAAAGCAAAGTAAAAAGCTAGTGCTGACGCATAAAAAACAATGAAAACTAGATATTTTATATAAGCAAACCCTGGAAGCAATTCCGCTGCAACATTTCCAATTTCAGGAACCAAAAAAATGCACAAAGCAAAAATCGGAATTCCAATAAGAATAACAACTATCTTTAAAAACAGCGTTGACACTCGCTTCATAAACGCACCTCACTTATTTATTGTCAATTTTAATGTATCATGGTGTTTATCGATTTACAATAAAAAAATATTGATTTTTATTAATTACTTATTGAGATTTTGATATCATTTTCATTTTCAGACAATAAAAAAGCATTTCTCGTTTACAGAGAAATACTTTACAGTCCAATACTGTCCATTCATGTTGTGAAATCGACTATTTAGTGAAAATCGGGGTTCTAGACTCCTGCTAAGTTTTATTATGATCATTGCCGAATTGTCTTTTACTCCAGTTCCTTTGCTAAAACAAAAAAGCAGTAGCTGTGTTTGAAGAACTGCCACTATTTATTATTACATTTAATTTGATTTAAGACCTGCACCACATAATGGAATTATAATTTTTTCTTCTGGTAGCTTTTTGTATTTTAAGTATCCTGCATAGTTAGCCGCGGTTGTCACCTCAACATAAAATCCTTTTTCAGCTAGCATACTTCGTGCACCCAGTATTTCATGTTCTTCAATTTCAATGAATATGCCATTTGTTTCATGTACAGCTGTTAAAATTTGTTTGGATCGTGCTGGTGCTGCCACTGCTATACCTTCTGCTAAAGTACCATTATTTGTGACAGGTTCAGCCACTGCTTTTCCCTTTCCGTAAGCATTCACAAGCGGTGCACAGTTCGCTGCTTGGATGGCTATAATTTTTGGCATCTTTTTTATTAATCTGTTTTCAAACAGCTCTTGGAAGCCATAGAATGCACCAAGTAAAAGTGTACCATTGCCCACAGGTATGATTAATGAATCTGGCACTCCCTTTAATTGCTCAAAAATTTGATAAGCGTACGTTTTTGTTCCTTCAAGGAAGTATGGATTATACACATGGCTCGCGTAAAACACTTTTTCTTGATCTACCGCTTTCTGCGCTGCAGCTGCAACATCCTCTCGAGTGCCATGGATTTCTTTCACCGTGGCACCGTGTGCTTTTACTTGCGCAACCTTTTTAGGCGATGTTTCATCACTCAGATAAATGTCACAAGAAATGTTACAGCGAGCTGCATAAGCGGCTATCGCAGTTCCTGCATTGCCACTGCTGTCGGCAATGACCTTTGAAACTCCTAATTCTTTAGCCTTCGCCATTAAAACAGCTGCTCCCCGATCTTTAAATGATAATGTGGGCATCATATAGTCCACTTTTACATATGAATTTGGCTCCAGTGGATTTAGGATGATTAAAGGAGTCTGGCCTTCACCCATTGTGACTTCTTCCCACGTGTTAGAATCTTTTGCGAATGGCATGGTTTCAAAATATCGCCATAACGAGTTCGGATAGTTGTCCCAGGCTGCAATATCGATTTTTGGCGTATTTTTCATTATATCTAATACGCCGCCGCACCCACATTTCCATAAGACTGCTGTAATATCATGCTTATTACCGCAACTGCTACAAAAGTATTGTTCCATTTATCTTATCGACCCCTTCTAATATTCTTATAGGAAAGGTGGCAGTGTTGCTCCAATCTAAACATCCGCTTCCCCAGGAACAACTAAAAACAATACAACCATTATAGATTTTACATTTCATGCTCGCCCCTCATAAGCAAGCATGATTTCAGAACTGAATTTGCCTGCCGTCTGAACTAACTTAGTACCTGATCCAGCATGAATACCGTCTTTGCTATGAATCTTTATAGATTGTTGTACCACAAAAATTTATCTCCTATGGTCCCTGTGGTGTCATTATCTAAAGAGTCTGTGACTTCAGATTCCGGCACTATCACTGCATACAGCAAAAGCAATACTTAAGAACAATAAAGAAAAAAGCCGCCAAATATGGCCGCAGTATCTTAAAAAATCTTTATTGTGTAACAAGAAAGAGATTTCTAGTTTTAAAGTTATATGCCATACTTATTCTGAATAATACTTACCGGAATTACGGAAATGTTCAGCAAGAAAAGAATTAACTTCTTCTGGAGTTTCGAGTGCCAGAGAGTGGCCCGAGTTGGCAATGACTTTACACACACCATTTCTTACTGTGACTGCAATGTTGTTCGACTGTTCAACCGTATAGGCATGATCTTCAGCTCCTGCAATCGACAAAATCGGAACTTCCACTTCATTTAGTTCACCCAGGACTCGTTTGCGATGAACCACCTGATACGCAGCATCACCGATCGTGCGATCCAAACCTTCTATGTGATCCTTCCAGTAATTGAGTTCATTCGCAAAAGACGGATCTTCAAGTGACGTGTCTCCAAACATAATGTATATCAAAGTTTGGGACATGGGCTTTCCTCCATAATTCTGTAGATGCTCAACAATTGGCTGAAATTCATCTATTTTATATTCTTCTTCAGCGGATGTCCCCAGGACTGTACATGAAATAAGAAGTTCTGGATGCCTTGCAGCCAGACGCAAAGCAATGAAGCCCCCCATAGAGTTACCTACAAAATGACAAGGACCTAAAGCTAGCTCTTTAATAAGTGCTGCCGCATCCTCTGTCAATGTATCCAAATCAAGCATGTCCAACGTATCTCTAGCACTTTTTCCTTGCCCCCGATGATCATAACAAATGACTCTGTATTCACCAGCAAACCGTTCCACTTGTTTATGAAACATTCGGCTATTAAAGAATAATGAGTGACTGAAAACCAAGGCTGGTGCATCTTTTGGACCGCTATCTTGGTAGTAAAGCGTAGTTCCGTTTACATCAATGAACGGCATGAATGAGCCTCCTTAAATAATATTAGTATTCACACTTTCCAGATCACTTCATCATGGGATTCAAAAGGTAGAAATCAAAGGGTGATAAAATTCAATATGTTTTTTATCTTCATTTCTGTGCTCTCGCTGATGCTGTCAGATCAGTGATTTTATCATCTGTAATCTGAAATCCATGGCATCCAAGCAAAAATGTTTTAAAGGACTCAGGGATCAGCCTTGATTCATACGCACATACTCCTAAAACCGGCAATTCATCAAGCATCTCGTGAGCTTTTTCCTCAAACTCTATGAGCGAGCAAATTATTTCATCTTCATCCCGCCATTCCACATGACCCCATGTTCGAACCGGTACACCACTTTCAAAAAAAGGGTGGAGCTTTCTCTGAAAATGCTCAAATATAGTAGGCGGATGGAAATTGCCTTCCGAGAAATAAAAATCAAAATTATTCACGTGATAGATATGGGCCAATCGGTTTTCAGGCAATATGGTTTGCAGCGAACGATAGATAACCGGATAAAGCCTGTCATTCTCCAGAAATATCACATGTCCTTCGTCCTGCACTCCTGCAGATGCATAAGCAACGGCATTCTCAATATATTTCTGAATGTCCTCAAAATAATAAAAAATGTGTCCCTTTTTAGACACTGGCAGCATATTGGAATATTCAATCATTTTATTATTCACATTTCATTCGCTCCCTTGTTATTCGATTGTAAAAACTAGTTTTGATAATATTTTTAATTTTAACACATCTACAACTGGGAAGGACGTGAAGAAAAAAGCTAAATAAACCCGTCAATCGACTAATTTCTGAATATGACCATCACTTTGGACACTCTTCCCCTTTTCGTCGATTCAATGAAGTTTATGGTCTTTGTTATTGTTCGTTCATAAATAAGACTTATAACCTATTAAATCCCTATCATATCTTCTCTTGCTGGAATAAATATCCGCTAACCATCTTACTATTTACCCATCGACAAACTGTAAAAATTTAGTAAAAATGCACCGTGACCGTCATTTATCGTAAATATATAATGAAATGGCACATCATTTTCTACTAGCAGGAGGTAAATGGAATGAAAAAAGTTAAAAAGACGCTTATGGTGCTCATAACAGCATTTTTGCTGACGCTTGGTTTTGCAGGTATTAGTACAAATGAAGCTAGCGCGAAGGTATGGCATGGGAAACCAGGCTTGTTATATACGACCTGGTATGCAGATGGATATTTTTCAAACTATGTAGTTGTAGCGAAAACATTTACACGACAGCA
The DNA here is from genome assembly GCF_046237635.1 of Peribacillus sedimenti. Lineage (NCBI taxonomy): Bacteria > Bacillati > Bacillota > Bacilli > Caryophanales > Bacillaceae > Peribacillus > Peribacillus sedimenti. The sequence continues at coordinate 3,036,027 of NZ_CP143547.1, forward strand.
GCCTGGCTATGGGTACATAGGAATGAGCGTAAAGGCTACCAGCAAAGCAAAGGGCTCCTTTACTGCATATTTGCAAAAAAAATCAGGAAGCAGCTGGGTCACTGTCAAAACCTACAAAGCAGCTAGAAATGGAACTACCAGTTTATCCTACTCAGATGCTAAAAAAGCAACATATCGTTTTAAGTTTGTGAATACCGGCTCAAAAACTAGAGTCAATTATGTATTTAGTGTCACACAAGCAAGATGATGATTTTCATATATATGTTTTGTGTGGGGACACAAGGCAGTGTTAAAAAAGGCTGATTCTTAAAAACGAATCAGCCTTTGATTTTTTCCTGTATTATTTTCGTTTCCTTTTTCACTAACTAAAGAAGTATTTCCTTCTCCAGCTATAGTTCAGGTATTGTTTTGCCTGCCTCCTAAAACGTTATGTTATTCATACCTGAGTTTCGCTTGGTTTTTGGCATGATACATGGCAGTGTCTGCTTTTTTTATCAGTGCCTCAATGCTGTCTCCATCTTCAGGGAAAAATGAAACACCTACACTTGTGGTAACGAAGATTGGTGTATGGCCTGCAAGAATAAAAGGTTCGGAGATTACATCCTCAATTCTCTTATTGGCGGACGCCAATTCAGCTCTGGATTTTATATTCATTTGAAGAACCGTGAACTCATCTCCACCCCAGCGGGCTACAATACCCTTTTCTCCCATGGCATATGATAGTCTTTTTGCCACTTCGGTCAGGAGCAAATCGCCCATGTCATGCCCAAATGTATCGTTAACGTATTTAAATCCATCCAAATCGAGTAACATCAGTCCGTGATATCCTCTGTTAGAGTCCTCAATAAGCTGATTGAAACGCTTTGTAAAAAAACGCCTGTTTGGCAAATCCGTTACACTGTCATGGTAAGCCAGGTATGCAATTTTCTCTTCTGATTCTATGCGGTCTGTAATGTCACGCCCGACACAAATGGTTTGAATAATGTCTCCTGATGAGTTTCGGATATATTCAGCTGTAGTTTCATACCAGCGATATTCACCATTTTTATGGCGTACTCGACCTGTAAATCTCACCGTATTTTGATCAATTAACAATGAATTGCGATGTTCCTGGAATTTTTCATTGGTGTCCGTCGGGTTGAAAAAGGCTGCTGGTTTCCCGATCACCTCTTCTGGTGTATAGCCGAGTAACGCCTGTACAGTTGGAGAGATGTATGTGAATATGCCGTCCCCTGAAATTGAAGAAATGATATTTTGTGATTTCTCTGATATTAAAGAGAACATCTCTTGAATATCTGATATTTCATTGCTTTGTGCCACGTGCTCCGTTATATCTTCAAATCTTAGGAAACTTCCCATTTGCTGGCCGTCTTGGACTAGCGGAATGCAGGTTAATCTTACATGAACCAAGTTTCCTTCTTTATGTTGAATTGCCAGTTTAGTTCCGTCTTTGAGATTTTCATTAGCGTTACCGCTTTCAGCAGCTGACCTTTGTATCAGTTGTTCATATGATATTTGTGATAACTCTTCGCGTGTGTAGCCGAACATAGTTAATGTCGAGGAATTTACGTATAAAAAATGGCCATCGCCACCAACGATACTTATACCATCTGGATGATTATCAAATAGATACTGAAATGCACCAGGTTGTTCGAGTATATTTTGAAACATTTTTCATGTATCCACCTTTAAAGATATTGAGATTTTCATATAATTTTGATGATCGCTCTGGTTTGATATTTACATTCTCTCATTATATTTCCAGCTGATATTTAAAAGCAATGAAATTTTACATGCTGAGTTAGAGTGGTGGCTTACTCATCTAACTTTCTGAGTGCCTCTATTTTTATCAAAGTTCAAAAATAACAATGTCCAGGAATGCTAACCTGCCATGTCAGCTGCACAAGTAAAGCGAGTCCCGCAATCATTCCCACTAGTTTCCTGTATTTCAGTTTTATTCCCTCTGTTATCATTATCCCGATACACCATACATACAACGAGAGGAAGACAACAACGGATGGTTAAGAAACTGTGCAGTATGATGAGTATAATATTGTTATCAGCTTTGTGGATAACAAATGCATCCGCGTCGGCGGCAGGGGTAAATGTACCTTTTAATGTCGAGCTTAAACAGAAAATTACTACAGACTTGGCGGAATATCATGAATTTGATGAAGCTGTGGTGCAAAATCAAACAATCTATGTTCCCGAACGGCAAGGCAATAAGATTACCGCAATCAACGCTTCAGACCGTTCCATTAAATGGCAATATGCCACAAACGCCAATTCGAGCTATTATTCTTTTTCTGGATTGAAAGGGCTTCTTTTCTTCCAGGCAAATGGGACATTGACTGCGTTGAAAGATAACGGTACAGGTGCTGCCGTTTTGTGGAGCAAGCCTTATACAGCTGCCAACTTTATGTTGGACGGAACAACCTTATATGCGACCGCAGAGGGCAAAGTGTTAGCTCTTGACACTTCTACCGGAGAAGTAAAATGGGAATATGCGCTTCCAGCTCGCGAAAGTTCCCACAGCAATATTGCAATAGGGAATGGACGCATTTTCTTTGTGACAGATAACCAGATTGACATGATTCGCAAGATGTATTCATTGGATGCTTCAAACGGACAAGTTCAATGGACAACAAGTAATGTAGATTACTATTCACAAAAATTGAATTATGCCGATGGCAAGTTATATGTGAAAAGCTATGATAAAATGCTCGCATTTGATGCAAGCAATGGTGCTTCGCTTTGGAATTTCACAGTGCAGGCAAACTTTGATTTCGAGATGGATACAACCACCATCTTCACTAAGACTGCTACTGGAGAAGTCGCAGCCTATGACCGTACGACAAAAGCGCAGTTATGGAAAAACAAAGCTGGTTCTTTTTCAAACGGCCCTGTCATAGTCACCCCTACTCATATCGCGGTCAATGGTGATGGTGCGATTAAATGGATGGACAGCAAGACTGGACAGCTTGTACGTACCATGACAGAACCTGGGGTGAAGATTCAGCCATTGTCTGCGGAGGACGGGGCCTTCGTTGCAATCGACACAAATAAGAATTTGTATTTCTATGCAACAGCATCCGAAAATACAAGTCCATCACCCGAAACAGATACTAATACTGATATAGTAATCCATACTGTTCAATCTGGCGAAACCTTGTGGAAAATCGCTCAGAAATACAACGTAACTATCCAAAGCATCATAGATACCAATAAACTGGATCTTTCAAAGTATCTATATGTAGGGCAAAAGATCATCGTACCTGTTCAGGCTCCAGCTAACCAAGAACAGCCAGCTACTCAACCTACAACTACTTATACTGTCCAATCGGGGGATACACTCTGGAAGATTGCACAGAAGTTAGGGGTAACCACTCAAGCAATCATTGATGCAAACAAACTGGATCCGACAAAGTATTTATATGTGGGCCAAAAATTGAATATCCCTGTAAGTTCAGCAGCTATTCAGCCAAACACAACCTACACTGTAGTATCAGGCGATACGCTCTGGAAAATCTCACAAAAGTTTGGGGTTAGTATCCAAGCTATTGTAGATACCAACAAACTTGACCCATCGAAACCTATAAATATAGGACAAAAATTGATTATGCCATCTAGGTCATAAACTGAGAAAGGAAAGCAGAACATTATAACTGCTTTCCTTTTTTTACTAGTTTTAGGGATACATAATAGTTTATTTGTATGGTTTTATATAATCATTTTTCGTTAAAATGTTATTCAACTACCTGCTCCTTTAGCTCAATAAGCATTAATGAACGATCTTTTCTGCTTTTCGACTAACTGTATTCGCAGCATTATTGCAGGTCATTACTTTTCTATAACTTTTATTATTCTCAATTTTGGTGACAGTCTATCAATCACAAGCCGTTCCAGTTGCTGTTGATTGTGAGTATAATTGCTCATATATGAGTTGAAAGGGTGGATGAATTGGAAACGATTCATGTTGTTGCTGCAACGAATGATGATTACGCCCTGCATTTAGCTGTCATGTTAAATTCTTTGCTGGAAAATAAATTCTCGGAAAATCCTATACAGATTTATATCCTTGACGGGGGCAACTTATCAGTTGACAGCAAAGCTAAATTAGAGAAATCATTGCAAAGGTTTGATGTAAAACCTCAATTTATACTCGTTGATGCATCTTTATATAGTGGGTGCCTGATTAACCGTTACTATAGCATGGAGATGTATTTTAGGTTGTCTATTCCTGATTTATTGGATCATGGAATTCAGAAAGCACTTTATCTCGATTGTGACCTCATTATAGAAGAAGACATTACAATTTTATGGAACAACAATATTGATGATTATGTAGTGGGAGCAGTGTTTGATCCTAATGAATTGCGACGCGAGCAGCTGTCCATCCCAAAAGAATATGGTTACTTTAATTCGGGCGTCCTATTAATAAATATAAACAAATGGACAGAAAATGATATTTTGGAGAAAGTTAAACAATTCATTAGTGATCATCCATCCGCGTTGAAATACCCGGATCAAGACGCATTGAATGTCATACTGCATGATAAATGGCTTAGACTTGAGGATAAATGGAATGTACGGGCCAATCGTCTTAACAAGACGGACATTATACTCGCGATAATCCACTTTACTGGTAAAACTAAGCCGTGGAATGGGAAACCGCCAGGTAAAAGTGCATATTTAAAATACTTAGATAATACGCAATGGTAACAGTTTTTTCTTTTCATCTGCACACATTGGACGTCTTTTTTATTCCACAAAAACGCGGCGTTACCCGTTTTCATATGTCATTGGTTTGGCTATAACCAGCACCTGCTCCTATTATCGTTTCAACGAAAATACCCCATCTCGGGGTTCTGTAGGTGGTTGATAGGTTAAGTTCTCCCTAGCAGTATTTTCGCTTTTCTTGAAGGGCCATATGTACCACACCCTATAGTTTGACATATTTAAGCCGTTGATTTAAAAAAAGGAACCCAATCTTCTTTTAAAGGAGAGATTGGGTTTTCTTATTATTTTTAGAAATTTATTTTTTAACTAACCTTCCTCAATCAAGAAACGAAAATCTAACGATTTCTTCAGTTTTCATAGGTTTTCATAGTTATCTGCCTGTCGGTAATATTTTTAGAGTTGGGGTTTTTACATTAAATAGGACATAATAGGAAAATAAAGAAAAAAGAAATATAATTTAACCTGCTAATCAATTTAGTTACAAAAACTCCCATACCTAACACTGCTCCTACATTCCTTCGGCCAAGCTGTCCCACAAGTTCTTCGCCGGGCCATTACATGTATGCAAAAATGCAATGTAAGATTCGGTGATAAATAAAAACGACTACCCGCTTCCAAAGAGTAGTCGCTAAACGTGAGTGTGCATCAGATACTATACCCGATTTAAAGGAAGTTAAACCTATTATTTAAAAATAATGCAATCATGCCGCAGGAAATAAACAGTCGCGCCATGCTAATTATTGCCCTGTTTCAGCGAATGTCTTGATACGTTCCCCGATCTCATCACGCACACGCTGGAAGAATGCCCATTTTTCCCCTTCTGTGCCTTCTGCCTTCGCCGGGTCATCAAAGCCCCAATGGTCGCGTTTGACATGATGCGGAGTCATCGGGCAATGCTCGTCCGCATGACCACACAATGTCACCACAAAGTCCGCATTGTTCAGAATTTCAGGGTCAATGACATCCGATGTCTGGTCAGAAATATCGATGCCGACCTCTTTCATCGCCATAACAGCGTTTGGATTCAACCCGTGTGCTTCAAGGCCTGCACTCAATACAGTCCATTCGTCACCAAGATATTTCTTTCCCCATCCTTCGGCCATTTGGCTTCTGCAAGAGTTGCCTGTACATAAGAAGTAAATTGTTTTTTTAGACATGTTTAAGTCTCCTTTTGCTTTGTTTAATGAATGATAGTTAACCATATATACAGACCTACCAGGGTAATGAACAGGGTAGGAATGGTCAGGATGATGCCTGTTTTAAAGTAGGTGCCCCATGAAATCTTCACGCCTTTTTGGGACAGTACGTGCAACCATAACAAAGTTGCCAGTGATCCAATCGGTGTAATCTTCGGTCCCAGGTCTGAACCGATCACATTGGCATAAATGAGGGCTTCCCTGATGACACCTGATGTATCGGTTTCCGCAATGGCCAGGGCGTCAATCATGACAGTCGGCATATTATTCATTACGGACGAAATGAAGGCAGCGATAAATCCCATCCCGATGGTGGCGGCAAATAAGCCTTTGTCAGCAGTTGCTTGGATCACGTCAGCAAGCACACTGGTAAGCCCCACATTACGTAATCCGTAGATGACTACATACATCCCAATCGAGAAGAATACGACCGCCCACGGAGCTCCTTTTACGACTGCCCTAGTGTTGACAACACTGCTTCGCTTTGCCATCAACAAGAAGAAGATGGCGACCACGCCGGCAATGATGGATACCGGGATGTGCAGGAATTCGCTGATGAAGTAGCCCAGTAACAGGATGGCTAGCACCACCCAGGACATTCGGAACATCTTCTGATCCTTGATCGCTTCTGTCGGCTCTTTTAGCTGGGATAAATCATACTGTTTCGGAATGCTCTTTCGGAAGTATAAGTATAAGACCAGCATGCTTGCTGCCAATGAAAAGAAGTTTGGCACGATCATTCGGGTTGCGTACTCTACAAACCCGATATCAAAGAAGTCCGCCGAAACGATATTCACCAAATTGCTCACGACAAGCGGCAATGATGTCGTATCCGCGATGAACCCACTCGCCATGATGAATGGCAAAACCATTCTTTCTTCAAACTTGAGGTTACGGACCATCGCAAGAACGATTGGTGATATGATCAAGGCAGCTCCGTCGTTTGCGAACACGGCGGCAACGAGTGCCCCGAGTATGATGACGTAGACGAACATCTTCGTCCCGTTTCCTTTTGCGGCCCTCGCCATGTGGAGGGCAGCCCATTCAAAGAAACCAATTTCATCTAGTATTAAGGAAATAAGAATGATTGCGACAAATGCCAATGTGGCATTCCATACAATTTGTGTTACATCGATGACGTCCTGGAAGCTGACCACACCTACGATTAATGCCAGGATCGCTCCGCCGCATGCGGAATATCCAATCGATAAGTTCCTAGGCTGCCAGATGACAAGTGTCAGCGTTAGTAAAAAGATGATACTTGCGAGTATAACCACTGATGCGTTTCCCCCTAAATCTAATCACAACATGTTTGACTAGTTTTCTCTATTTTGTGTATTTGACGTGGTAAATCTCTTATAACACCCATGACAAAATCGTAATAGGCCGACTCCGGATTCAGTGAATAATAGATCCACTGGGCACCCCTTCTTTCTTTGATGAGGCCACTGTCTTTCATTTTCCGGATGTGCTGGCTGATGGCCGGCTGGCTCATGTCAAAAACATCAACCAAATCACATACACAGCATTCACGCTCGGACATCATCTTCACCATGGTAAGCCTTGTTTTATCCCCCAATAGCTTCAGGATCCCGGCAACCGCGGCAATGTCTAACGATTCTTTTGTGGGCATAAGGAACCTCCTTCTACATAACCTAATAATTATTTGCTTATATAACCTGAATACTTTGCCATTGTAAAAGAATTTGCTTATTTGTGCAACCTATACCCCATCTTTGTATGTAGTCTGCCCATCAGAAACTAATTATCATCCCATAAATAAAAAGGGTCTTATATCCACTGCTACTGATGTTTAAACGTATTACACAGATAACTACTGCTATCGAACGACGATCCAGCAACGAACCATACCGAGCACGTCCTCGAAATGGTTTACCCCAATTGCCTATTTTGTGTCCTTACCTAACCTGCCCCTTTCGCTAAACAAAAGGCTCTGATAAACGACAATGTTGATTTTTAAGCGAAAGAAATAAGGACCCCATAGGGTCCTTATGCTAATCCCTTATTCAATTAAAGCCCCGATAGTTTAAGTGTATTTATTCACAAACTTAATACCTTTAAGCAACCTGCCTGTTTCCTTTCTATCCATTATTTATTGGCATAAGTTTAAATGCCGTTACAGATAATACCCCTATAACAAAACAAATTTGGGGGTAAAATAAATGGAAGAAGTAACCAAACGCAATCAGGAAATGAGTAATTCTAATAAACTAAACCTTTCAGGTATTGGTATTGGAACAGTTGTACTAACCACTGTTTATACGGCGGTTTTGGCTTCGCAATTATTGGCTACCAAACATAAAGTCGATTACCTTTATTACAAAGAAATAACACAAAATAAATAGCTGATTATAGATGGTGTTTTTTCAGAATAGAAAAGCTGCCTCAATGGCAGCCGTTTATCTTTAAATCTTGCACTTGTTAATTTAAGTACAATTTTTCAACCAGATTCACTTTCCTTCTTCGTTACGGTTAACCGGTGACGGCTAGTTGGTAGACATCCCCCTTTTTCAATTATCACATTGGTTCTTTCTCATAAAATTAAGAAACCAAAATATGTCCCTTTATTCTTTTTTCTATTGTTTTTCTGTCTCAATATTTATATGACTTCACAGAATGTAAAATTTTTACCTTTATTTTATTGGACAATTGCTTTTACTATGTTATCAGCTTTAACAATTATTGCTTCCCGTTCCCTTACAAAAATAACAAGAAATTGAGCTTGAATGCTTATATGACCTATCAATGACAAGTATATAGGCACTTGTTCCTTTTTTATTCAATTTTATTATTATTACTGAATTCTTCTTGTACTGACCTGCCAAGTTAGTGCCATAAGAAAAAGCTGCCTTATAGACAGCTCCGATCTTCAGCTAACGCCCCCGGTGGTTCAAGAAGAAATTGCGACATTATTGCTGAGTTTCCCTACTATCCACCGTGTACTTTAATATGAAATAAAGGATGTACATGGAAATAAAGTAAACCACCGCCGAGTAGATGGTATTCCATTCACCATAATGTAACACTCCAATATAAACTGCATACAACTCAAGTAATACAAGAATGCATGTCCATCCCAAGATATAGATTAATTTCTTACTGGCATTAGATTTCAGGGGAAAATAATTAAAAATAATGACGAGTACAGCAACTTCGCCAAGGACTACAGATAGGTACAACCACTCTATTTGTTCTTTATCAAAATACCAGTAAAGTTTGTACTTTAAATCAAGGTAATAATCCGTTGCAAAGTTCATGAACAAAGCAAACTGTATGGTAGCCAGCAGCTCGTGCCTAGTTTTTTTCCTGGGCATTTTTAGGGCAAATAAAAGAACTACTATAACTGTTACGATAAATATCCTCACCAAGAGGAACACCTCGTTTTTTTAAAAAAACAACAATATTACAACTATATTATCATTATTTAATCGACGAATTATTCTTCTTTAATTAACCTGCCCCTTTAGTTTTAACATCATTCCTATATGGTTCTAAGTTCCTTGAATTGGTATTTTTTTTGTGTTTGTTACGCCTTAAAGACAGGGTATATCCTCACTAAGTACCAAGGAGGGGAATAGTATGGAGAACACATCTTTTCTGGAAATACAATGTACAGAATGTCATATCTGGTTTTCCTCTCCAGCACCATTGGAAACAGTAAAAGGCAATCGGGTAAGATGCCCCCATTGCCAAGAAATGGTGTTCGTAGACGAAAACGTTAAAGGTGCCTAACATCCTGTGAGAACGATAAAAATATTACTTTGCATGATGCTAGTCACTGTTTTTCCCGTAGTCATTACCTTATCGTTCTTTAATCATACAATACTTTCTGATTCTATTAAAGTAGGCGTGATTGTGTTTTTGTTTTATTGCTGGCTATTTAGCATCTCACCACTGTTTGCAAGTGATTCACGAAGAGTGATCTATTCTGTAGGCTGCTTTTTAATTGTTGGCCTAACTTTGGAATGGTTCGGTCATTCTGGAATGTACAGTATGCTGATGGGAGTTTTGGTTTCCTCCATATTATATGCCCTGGATTTCATCATCCAGGACAAAATGGCACTCTTTCATAAGATGATCAGAAACAAATAAGTTACACCAACTTTATTGGTAAAGATTACTTATTTAGAGGAGAAATTAGTATGGAGCCTCGGTTTATAGATTCCTTACCTGATAAGAAAGTATAACCCAGAAGTTATTTCCGATGCTCCTCGTCACGTTGCCATTGATGATAACTTAAAAAAATAATAAAAGTTCCAAGAGAAGTCCTTGATACCATTTTTCTGTATGGTTTCCTGGATTTTTCTTGTTTAAGCACAATTTTGAAATAATCGTATACAGTAGTAAGAGTTCTTTGGTAATACCTTCATCTATTTACATTATCAAGGCAGTTTTATCGGCTGCCTATTTTGTATATTTTTGAAAAGCAAGCATATCCTATCATTGAAGCTGTTAAGCTTCAAACCACCACTAAGTTATTTTATCCTTCTAAAAACTATGCTGCTGTCCCGTTGGACGGCTTCTTAACATTGCTTTTCATAAAAAAAGAGGACTGGCAAAAATGCCGTGTTACGCCTCCAATTGATAAAACGTCTGTAATTGAACCAAGTCATTCCCTAGTTCATATGAGTCATTATCTTATCCAACTAACCCGCCCTGTTAGATCAATAACAAAAAAAGACCGCCGAAGCGATCATCATCTTTAACTCTTGCACCCGTTAGCTGTAAAGTCTAATGGTTCCAGGTGAGTATCTTGGGCATAATACGGTTTAAATCCATGTTAGAGAGGGGGATAGTATGAGGCTAAGAAATGGAGATTTTTATACAAACGTTTCTACTAATAAGTCATATAGGTTAAATGAAGATAACGATGGAAGCTGGTACTTGAGTTCGCGTGATGAAGAAGGGTATCATGAAACAGGAAAAATGTCAGGGCGTGATATGATCAGATTGGTGGAAGATAGTTATAAAAAAAGCCAATAAAAAAGTGGTACCCATTCCTGTCATAGTACCTGTAATCAGATTTTTTAGTGAAAAGTTGATAATACGAGAAACAATTATAAGATTTTCCGAGGGAAAAATAGCCTTTATGTCGAACATAGGAGATACAGGAGATTATCCAATGAAAAAGTTGAGTTATTTAAAAAAACACTAAATTGCAGTCGAGGTAATATGTTTTCATTAGAGATTCCTACTACAAAAGAAAATCAAAAAAAGATTGAAGAATTGATTAGGGTATTAGAAACAGAAAAAAGAATCAAATTAAGAGAATACGAACAGAGAGAATACTCCGTTTATTTACATGGAATAATTAAGTATGCATCTGAATAATGGGATGCTTTTTAATAGGATGAATCACCATCGGAATCTTCAAGTATACAGTAAACCAAGATGGCCATAAAATTAGGAGTTTTAGAAATTTTAAACCGTTATAATCCGCAGAGCCAATATATACCTTGATCATCTATTTTCCTAAATTAACCAGATCCATTACATAAAATACAAATTCCTTTTTAAAGTAAATGACCCTTTAGTTAAAGTAGGAAGAAAACATAGGATTACACAGAGCCTTTAAAATAAGTGTAGGTTAATGTTTTATTTATTTAGGTCTAAACCACTTGGGGAGGAAGTGAATCGATATGAACGATCAACAATCTGAAGAAATGATTAAGCAATTAGGAAGAATTGCGGATGCTTTAGAACGTATTTCACCGCCACACCCAAAAGACCCTGTTACAAAAGATTAGGAGAAATAAAAATATAAGTCGCTTCCTAAAGCGGATTTTTTTATATGCCTTGGTACGCAATAATGTTGATAATACATCAAAAACAACAACTTATATACGAGCTCTCTCTTCTTCAACTAACAAGAAAATCAACAATATCCTTTAACAGAGCCAAACAAAAAAAGCCGCAAGAAGCATCTCTGCATCCTAATCAAGGAACAATACCACCTTCCCCTCTTCGTATCGTGTTTTACCGATGTTATTAAAAGGAAGAACATAAACATGTAGTTGATGAAGAAAAATCATTTTTATATATGATGACTTCTTATCGATTTATTGCTATTTCCTTTAGCAGGCAGCATCCATACCAACATCAGCAAGAAGCAAATGAGAGATGCGACCCAAAACACATTTAAAAGCCCTATAGCTGCCTCCAACGAGTATCCTGCAATGGGCCCCAATGCGGCTCCCAAGTCGACAATCACCGTGAAGGCCGTCATGACAAAAATTTTGTTCGAGACCTTAGAGGCATATCCCGATGATAGTGATGATGGTTGTTAAACTGGATGAAACCAAGAGATGCACGAGTAGGACGGGTAACCAGATGATAAGCGGAAGATCTAATGGAATCACTGCGAGCAGGATAAATGCCAGTATGAGGAACCCCGTTAAGATTCGATTCTTATTTTCAGTGTTGTCCAGTGCCAGGCCCACTTTGGAGACAACATAAGGAGCAACTCCCCAGCGAATGGCCTGCATCACTCCAGCCAGTGTGGCGGCCCCAATTATAAAGCCAGATATAGTAACCCGGTCACTAAATTTCACCTGGATCACATGGCTAAGGTTCGCAGTCAACATCCCATCCAGCAACATGATGACAAGAAATGCAGTAGTAAATGTTTGAATGAGCTTTCGGTCCTTAAACACCCGAAAGTGAGTCAGCAAGGTAGGTGAGTTCACTGTGTTTACCTCTTGAACTAATGATTGCGGTAAATACTTATACAAGATAGGAATACTTGTGAAGGCTAGCATTCCAATGACCACACTGATGATGGTTACTCCGAACCAGTCCGCGAACAATCCGCCGATCAGCATCCCAAATAGGCTGCCTAGCCGGTAAAGGCCATTGTATGTTCCCATAAAACTTCCCCTGTCTGCATCGGTGGCAAGCTGTAAGATCAATAGATACGCCCCCAGTTTCAATAAAGACCAGGAAAAACCCCAAAGCGACCGCAGCAAGATCCAAATCTCAAAGTCTTTTACAAATCCATACCCGATGGTGGTGAGCCCGCTAAAAAGAATCGCAATCAAGATTCCCGTACGAAAGGGAATCTTTTTATAGATGAAACCGATGAGTGGATTCAAGGGCAGTCTCACAAACCGGTTAACAGAGAGCAGGACACCAACCTGGATGAGCGAAATGAGACCCACCTCTTTCCAATGGGTGGGCAGGACGATGTAAAGCATGGAATCCCCGGCCATGCATATCGCGGTAATGAGGGCCAAAGCGATCACAGGCTGTTTCTTTTTTCCCTTCATGCGTCACCTCTTTTTTAAAAGGCCAGACTGAAATAAGTCAGTCTGGCCATTGCTTGTTATCCGCAGCAGGAATTCTTTTTTATTTCCAACTTGATTGGCACCGGGCCGCCACAGCACGAGTTCACTACAGGGGCAGCTTCGATTTCCTGTGTATCAGGAACACAGCAGTTGGATGAGGAAAGGTTAGTTCTGCACACTCCCGTTTCCGGCAGTTCAAGCTGCACTTCTTTTGCAGCCGCAAAATCGCCTGTCAGATAAGCTACAACCGAACGAACCTGCTCGTAGCCGGTAGCAAGAAGGAACGTCGGAGCCCTTCCATAGCTTTTCATGCCAACTATATAAAAATTCTTCTCAGGTTGCCTCAGTTCTCCTTCTCCGTGAGGTCGCACGGTTCCACAGCTATGGAGGTTTGGATCAATCAGCGGGGCAAGAGCTTCCACGCTTTCCACGGCCGGATCCAGATTTAGACGGATTTCATTTAGGAAGGATGTATCAGGCCTGAACCCGGTGCTGACTACGATTTCATCGATACCTGTTATGTTTGATTCTTCGCCATTTAAATCGCCCAAGATGCGGATAGCACCGTCTTTGAGGCCCACACTGCTGATGTGGAAAGGAGTTAGGATATCCAGTTTCCTAGTCTCCACCAGCCTCTGGATGCGGATGCCAAGTTCCCCGCGTGCAGGAAGCCCGTCATTCTCCTGGCCGCCGTAAACCTCCGCGATATGGCTTTTCCGGAGCACCCAGTAGATTCTCATTTCTGGGTATTTCTCCTGTAAGGCCGCCAGATCCAGCAGGGCGTTGATCGCAGAGTGGCCGCCACCCACCACCATAACCGACTTGTTCCGGTACCTTTCTTCCTGTTCACCGACATTTGGGATACCGTAAAAAATCCTGCTCTGCAGTTTCCGCTCGGCGTTGGTCCAAAGACCGTTTGACATGATAGGATTCGGATTGGTCCAAGTGCCTGATGAATCTATCACGGCCTTTGCTTCGAATACCCGTGTGTCTCCATCCACTTCCATATACAGCTGGAACGGTACTTGGTCTCTATTTCCCGTTTTCAATTTATCGAGTGCTTTCCTTGCGACACCGACCACTTTCGCGTTTAGGGTTATATGTGCTTTTATTTCTGGCAGGTTGCTTAGAGGCAAAAGATATTCATCCACCATTTCTTTCCCTGTTGGTAGGTCGTCTGCTTTCGGTGATGACCAGCCTGATTGCTCCAGCAGTTCTTTAGCGGCTTTATCGATATTATACTGCCATGGCGAGAACATCCTGACATGCCCCCATTCTAACATGCTTGCTCCTACAGAACTGCCTGCTTCAAATAGGATAAACCTCTCGCCTTTCTTTATGAGATGGGCTGCAGCCGCTAACCCCACTGGGCCTGCCCCAATAATTGCAACCGGTAAATCTGTTTTCACCATTGTATTTACCCCCTTCGTTATAATAATTTCTCCATGGCCATGACATCCACAAATGTTCCATCCAACTTGCCCTGGTTTTTGAAAACGCCTACTTCTCTGTAACCCTGTTTTCGGTATAACCCTTGCCCCAGTTCATTAAAGGGGAATGTGAAGAGGACGATTTTAAGAAAATCATTTTCCTTTGCGAGCTTTTCAATTGCAGAGAGCAGTTTCCCGCCGATGCCTTTTCCCCTCGCTGTCCCTTTGATATAAACGGATAGGTCTGCAACACCTCGATATGCTTCCCGTACGCTGTATGGGTTCAGGGAAGCATATCCAAGGGGTTCACCATGTTGTTCCGCTACGATGATTTTGTATCGGTCGGTGTGAGAGGCAAACCAGTTGACCATATACTCCATGTCTTTCGTGTCAGTCTCTAACGTGGCGATCCGGTCTATGATGCCTTCGTTATAGATGGTAAGGATGCTTTTGATATCTTCAACTCTTGCCTCTCTAATCAAAATCCCGTCCATTGTCATTCCCCCAGGTTAAAAACTTCCATTCGTTTTAGTGCCACAGCAGATTGGTGACCTTGTCATGATTCCAGCCAGCTGCTTGATGGATCGCTGGATAATCTCCCTCTCAAAGTCGTTCATCTGAGAGAACAATTCTTCCAGATATCCATTGACCTGCCTGTCAATGCCTTTGGCCACCTTCTGGCCCTTTTCCGTAAGAGCCAGCACGCTCGCCCGTTTATCTTCCTTCGATGGCTGTTTCTCCACTAGTTCCATCTTGATGAGCGTCTGAATCTGTCTGGAGAAGGTGGCGATATCAACCCCTAACAAATCGGCTACTTGTTGCATCGTCGGGGTGCCGTTTGCCTGAATCTCATACAGGATATGACTTTGGATGGCGGATACATCCACCCCATCCACCGAGCAGCACACTTTGTTTAACAGTCCAAAACTTCTGGTGATAGCTTGGAAAGATTCTCTCATGATGATTCCTCCTTAATTCGTAACTAGGCTCTTCTCCATTTTTTGCATAATAGCCGGGATAATGGTAAATGCCGTTTTCCTCAACCCTAAGATGAAACGGAATGTAGGACCGTGGCTGTGTGAAGATAATGGTCCTGCAAAATATAATCCCGGCACACTGGATTCAAAGGATTCATTCAATTTCGGGAATTGTGTATATCCTTCTTCCCGTTCGATTAATGACAAGATATCATTTTTAAAGAATGGAGAATTGTCCATATTGATATGAAAACCGGTTGCAGCGATGAGGTGATCTACGTGCCTTACTGTACCGTCTGAGAGGGAAAGCTCTACTGTATCCCCCATCTCTTTCACACTTGTTACCTGCACATTCCCTGTTTCCGGGACGAGACCATCCACATACGGCTTTAAGAAATGAGCAACACTCCCAGGCGATTGCCCCCATGCTTGCTTCTTCATTTCTGTTGGGAGGGTATAAAAAACTTCACCAAGATCCCGCAGTTCGATTTCGTCCGCTACTCCGCCTGCGTAATTCGCACCATACCTTCTGTAGACCAACTCAACGTAAGCTCCATCCTTGTGCAACAGGCCGGCAGCTTCCCATGCACTCTGTCCGCTTCCAAGTACCACGACCTTCTTCCCTTTGAATTGGGAGAAGTCGGTATATCCGGTTGTATGGGATACCAAGTGCTCCGGGAACCCTCTCAAGAAGTCTGGAAGGTGCTTATAATGCTGTACGCCTGTTGCCACAATCACGTTTTTCCCCTGATGTATGTCTCCTGTTTCAGAGATCACTTTGTAGACGCCCTTTTTATAAGAGACACTGGTCACCAGTTCTGTGGTAAACGTGATGCCTGCTTTTTCAGCGAACCATGAGGCATACTGGACGAAAATGGGTCTTGGAAGTGGAGTAACAAGCTGCACTCCTGTTTCATCAGAAAACTTGTGGATCGTAAGTTCATCCTTTGCATCTGAAAAACTGACAAAATCATGCGGTGTACGGATGAACATATCCTGCGGCATGGTATTTTTCCAAAAATCCATCGGATAGCCAAAAATCTTGTATTGCAGGTTATTCGATACCGCATGGGCAGCCAGGGAAATACCGAATGGTCCTGAACCGATAATAATCACATCTAACATTTCAACCACATCCTTTTTGTTGAAAAATTCAAGTTAGTTTATCCTTTATTTATTATTTGTTAATTAATTTATAATCCTTTTAATTGATTTTTGCAAGTGATTTTTTAATAATTTTTTCCAATTAAAAAAGCCAACCACAATGGGTTAGCTAACGAAATACATTTACAAGTAGCACGGGAAGCCTCTTTCTTTCAAGAAGCCTGTACATTTATCCTTTTTCTATTACACCTATAAAATGTGTGACATTCTAATCAAGTATTTAGTTGTAAGTTATCTTTTGTTGGCAATTGAACGACCATTTGCCAACACAATTCTATAAAGTATAATATGAGGATAGAAAAATAGAGCAAAAGGAAGAACCCTTTATTATTTTTAAACAAAAGTCACCAGTCCCTTTTATAGTTGAACAAGATCAAGTTAAATAGTAAGTCGAACTTCTTAACAGGAGGGGAAAGATGAAAGTTTATGTGGATGCAGATGCTTGTCCGGTGAAAGATATTATTATTTCTGAAGCAAGCGATTTTGAAATTCAGGTTATCCTTGTTACAAGCTTTTCTCATTTTTCTAATGCAGAACAGCCATCAGGAGTGAAAACCATTTATGTTGATTCTGGAGCAGATGCTGCAGATTATCGGATTGTGAAGTTAGTGGAAAAAGGAGATATTATCGTTACGCAAGATTATGGTCTTGCGTCACTAGGTTTAGCAAAAGGAATTATCGTCCTCCACCATAAAGGATTTAGATATACAAATGAAAATATTGACCAATTATTACAAACACGTTATTTAAGTGCAATGGCTAGAAAAGGCGGACAGCGAACAAAGGGACCAAAGCCTTTTACAGCAGAAGACCGGGAGCAATTTAGGAATCTTTTTAAAGAGGTTATTTCTGTTAAAAATTAGGCAAAACTCAGAGATTTAGAAAGGAGATAAATATTTTGAAGTATTCAAAATCGCAAATGCAACAACTAATTAAGGAAAACAAAGAACTGCATACACGCTTTAAAGAACTAAAGGCTGAGCATGGTCTTGAAAAAAACAATGCCCTCAAGGCCTTGTACCATTCAGAAGTTGCGGATGGAGGAAAGTATCAGGTAGCTTACCAAGCACTTGATCAGCCCAAAAAGTAGACTCTTATTATCTTATTTACACTTAGTAAAAATCCTGTGATAAACGCTGGATGATATAAGTGGATTAAGTTAATGATCAAAATAGGAAGTAAGTTGCTGGGTAGTACAAGGAAAATGTGCAATAAAACATTTAGAGATCTGGATAATATCCAAGATCTATTTTATGGTAAAAAAAAGCAACAATCTATACGAAAACAGCCAAAAAAAAAAGATGAAAAACCTACCGTCGGTAGGTTTTCTTTTTACTGTAACGCCGAAATTTTGAAACACCAACTGAATATGCTAGGAATTTTCCATTAATATATCCACCCTGTATTTCATCGAATTGTCATATTCATTTCGACAAAATAGCTAAAAATCCCTGTTTTACCCTTAGCTAGCCTGCATGGCAGAAACCTATACAGCAGATTAACTGGGATGGACTCCTTTGCCGGTAATAAGGAAACAGGTCACAAATGCCACCAGCGCTACGAAAATCCCCATTTCCAATCCCAGATATGCCATGAAGAGATCATCACCCGGATAAGACGGCTTAATCGTGAAGTATCGGTAAACGAAAAGAAGTGCCATGACAAGATAAAAACTGCTTCCTATAAATGACATCTTCCGTTTATCTTTTTGGGTTCCCTGCCATTTAACCGTTAAATACGTCCACGCAAGCATACTGCCTGCCAGGCCTATGAAAGCAAGGGCAATAATAGGTATATTTATGTGAGAAAGTAATGACCCGACAATTGATCCAAACAGGATGAAGTTGATGCCGAACAATACAATTCCACATTGCCAGGGACGGTGGAACAGGCTGATGGCAGAAACTCCTGCACCCTTTGAATGCACCTGCCTGTTCACCTTTGAAACATTCCTTATAAAAAGCGAGACAATGATCAACGATAGCAAAAATGCTGCAAATAATACCTTTATAATAACGGTTATTGTAATCCCCCCATTTTTATATCAGAACTATAAAAACTATAATATTAATCTCCGGACGCCCCTCTTCTATTTCAAACAGAATATTTCCACAACTTTCCAATGCCTGATAACAGTATTATAACTCAAGATCCTGTTTACCCAGAAGCTTCTTATCTATTAGTCGCCCAATATTATGTTTAAAGCTTTAATCTGTATAGATATGAAATAATCTTTTTTATGTCAAACTGCTATGATATCTTCATGTTGCTTAAATATCTCATCACCTGTAAAAATAAAAAAAGAAAAAGCCGCCTATAAAAGCAGCTCCGAATGTTAAACTCAGTCCTTCATTCAAAAAGAAATCGATTTTTCATGATCAGGCTAGCTATATCTCGGAGTCCAATAATTGACTACTCCTGTTTGATGTCCATTGTAAAGGTGGTTAACTTCACAGCCACAATTACCAGTCCTGCAAAGTCGATTTACATATATTATGCCTCTCTGCCGTTCCTCATTTAGTCTGATTAGGTCGTCCACGGATAGGCCTGGAACTCTGCTTAAAGGAACTGTACAATTACATTCATTCCTTACTGTCCTGCTAGAGTGCGGATTTTGAAGCCTGCTTTGCCGCTCTTGCTGGAATGTGATCAAGTCACGTATGCCGGTGAATTGACTTAATCGATTATTTACACATTCGCGGAAAACACAGCAATGACACATATCTTTATCTCTCCTTTCTCTCATATTAGATTATAATATGAGAAGAAAGATATGCAGACACGGCTTGTATCATATAATTTATGAAACGAAAAGACCACATTTGGAAATGCACTCTCTGGAAATAGTTAAAACTTCTTTTAATTTCTATTCAGGTTGCTTGCCGCTATAAAAATTCTATATATACTCTTTAATTGGCCATCCCTGGAATTTCGATACAAACTAAAAAACCTGCTTTGGTCTTCAGACCACGAAATCGAAAGTTCATAGAGCATCTTGCAGGGAAAGCGATTATATGATAGCTAAGTTTTACCATGATAAATACTTATATACTAATAATGGCTTCTATGATAAGGTTGCATTACGCTTATTATTATAAGGGAGCGTTTTTGACTTTTCTTAGTCCCTTCTCTCTATCAAATGGAAGGGGGTTAAGATGTTTAAAGAAAGCACTAGATGCATGCTAAGCACCGTTAAGCAGTATTCCGCTTCTGACATTTCACTAGTTTTCAACGACCTTAACAATTTGCCGGTGCTTTCTGTCTGTTACAAAAACTTTTGCTTTGAAATAACAAACGTCAGAAACTTAATGATCACATCTTGCAATGATATAAATTCCACCATTTTGTTTATTGAAAAAGAACTTCAAATCAATGCTCGATAAACCTCTAAATAGTTAGGGGTTTTTTGTTGCTGTACCTCCTTTCCCAAACAAGGTTTTATAAAGTCCCGCAAAATAATATTTGGCACTCAATGTCCCGATATTATTTCAGCAATGCTGGCACATTCTTGTAACTTCCCTTGCTTAGTATATAAATTGGATAAATTTTTATATAAAGGGTTGATAAGCCCTGTCCCTTGCCTTGCTTGTACATAAGATAAACTAAGAATACGGCAAAGGGGTGAAAGTTATGTCAAACGGTGGAAATGGTGGATATGGCAACAGCTTTGCTCTAATCGTTGTATTATTCATTTTATTAATTATTATTGGCTGCTCTTGCTTCATGGGCGGTTACTAATAACCAGAATAAAACAAGCCTATGAGGAACCGTCAAAACTTCTTCGTAGGCTTTTTCATTATTGTTACCATCCAGACACCGAACTGATTTCCGCTTTCGGTGGAAATACGATTGTGTTTACAAAATACCTGTCAATGTCGATGTGTGGTCGTTCTGTTTGGGCGGCTTATCCTCCCCCCAAGAAGCTGCTTTCTAATCCCAAACATAAGAGGAATACTCCCTGAAGGTTTCCTTGCAGCAATCATTATTTAAGATAAGCATCTGTTTCAGCGCACTTGCGACATTCTTGATTCCACCCATCATATCATTCCTGGCATCTATTACATGCCAGCGGCCTTGTTTGAGCTGCGCCTTGAAATTGGCAGCGGAAGGGTCAACGATGGCGCCCTTTTTCAGTATGCCATTCACAAATCTCTTAAGGTCCTGGCTGTGTAGTCGTATTGTTGTTCGTAAATAAAAATGCGATCCGTAGATGTATAATGCCTCTAATATTCGTTCTTTAAGGACCCTGCAGGACTGTCCGATGAACCAGGCGAAAAAAATGGCACGGCCGCGTCCAGATGCGACCGTGCCTGGCGATTCTCCTGGTTTCCATGCAAGAGAATCCATTCACAATAGATGTATATAAAATATAACATGCGGCAAGGTAAACTGAAATAGATTAATTGCAGTGTTAAGAATATTTAATATTTACCCGAGGAGGCTGTCTTTTGCACTTTCACAGTTATCCTCCCTATAAGATTCATATATTTTATTATTACGTGCCCGGCTTAATAGAATAAGAAAATGCCATCCTGCATGCGGCTTTCATTTCCTTTCTTCCATTCCTCCAACTTGATCTTTCTTTTCGATCTTAGACTTCGCTTTTTCGATATCAAAGTGCTCCTCAATCCTGATCAGTGTATCGATTAGCTCATTATCTGCTTCTTGCGAAATAGTTTCTAATCGTTTTAGGATTCTTTCCGTTGCCTGCACGCTCATGCCATGATCCTCTTTTGTTGCTGTAATATATAATTTCAGACTATTTACTTCCTCCAATATTTTTCTCATTAAGTCAAACAGCTCTCGATTCATACGCACCACTCCTTAGCGACCCATTATTAGCCTTGACCATAAAAAAACAGATAAAGGGGGATTTAAACTCCAGTATCTGTAATGGCTTCATGTAATTTTGCTAATAATTGATCTTGTTCACTCTCGTTTAAACTGGAAAATTCCCAAAATATTCGCTTACAAAAAATGAGTTTCCCATAACTTCCCAACACGTTTGGCCGCAAATGTAGTGATATGGCATCTTCGTTAAATAACACAACAATATTTTGACCTAATTCAGCAAAGTCAACTGCACCCATTAGTTCCGCTTCCAATGCCAATTGGCTGTTTTCAACAGATGTTTTTTCAATGAATGGACCATCTATGACAATGCAATTTATATAGTCCGTCATACAAAAATCATCATCCATTTCACTTTAAGTCTATTCTTTATACCCATTCTAGGCCGAAAGGAAAACTCATTACCGATTAGAAAAAAATGTAAATTTTATATTGTTATAATTTCTTCTGCCATAAACTTCCTCCTTGGGGAAACAAAACAAAACCACCAACAAAGGCAGCTCCGAATTCTTACTCAAGATTATGATGGCAGATAGGTATTCAAGGCTTTTTGCGGAAGCCTCTTAAAATTCTACCCCTCATATACTCCCTTCAAAATATTTAGGTTAATTTTTTTCATATGTAATATAATCTTTTCGCATTACAGAGTTAAACTGCAGGTTTATCACTGGTGAAATTACTGCTGCGTAAGCCGAAGAATTTTTATGTACTCGGATAAAGTTTATTTAAATAAGCTACCGATTGCTGTATTAATTTCTTTAAAACTTCAACATCGATATCTGCAACTTTGTTGATGTATACACACCCTTTCCCAGTTGTATGCTTCCCAAAATTCAGTAATAATTCATCACGCTGTGGCTCATAAGGCGCCAGATATAAGCTGATTTTAGCCTTTCTTGGTGAAAAACCGACAAGCGGAGCATCCCCTTCATGGCCGCTCTTATATCTATAATGATAGGACCCAAACCCTATAATACTGCTGCCCCACAATTTCGCCTGGAAGCCGGTTGTTTGAGTGAAAATATCTAATAATGTATAAGCATCCCCCCTCTTTTTTGGGTTTTCGATTTTTTCAATAAATTCTATAACACTGTGGTCATTTTCTTTGGTTTTTAATTCGTACATATCGCTAGCCACCCTTCTTTACTATCCTTTTCTTCATTATTACCTTCAAACCCTTCATCAATGTCGAGCAAAAAATCCCCCATCCGTAAAGATCAGGCTGATGTAGCCACTTCTACCTCGATAATGGCCTTAAAGAAGAATCTTAGACCGGTTCAATAAGGTCCAGGTGGCGAGTATGGGCTGCTATGGACTATGTAAAATAGTCCGGGATAATTAAGTTAATACACCCGGTTTTCTAAAAAAGTACGGAACAATACAATAAAAAATATCTCAAACTTAATAGACCATTAAGAGAGTGCCATTTTAGTTCAATTCATTTCTTTTGTTGACAAGTGATTGTTATACTAAGCAACGGATCATTCATGTTAACATGGAACCAATTGCGTAAGCTGTTGCAGATTAGTATTGTTACTAAGTCTATTGCGTCAATTTTTTCAAAAAAAAAGCAAACATACCGGTAAGCACGGAATGTTCGCTTTTAAAAATTGTGGTTGTTCTTTATATGATTACAAAAGACGATAAATTGTCCCTTATTCCTACACGGTTTCCAATGATTTTGTATATCTTGGAATGATTAACCCGCCTTGGTATAAGCTGAAGCAGTCCCATTTTGCGTGTTGAGTTTGCGTAGTCTGCTAATATCTTTACGAATAAGAAGGGAAACAATCAATGCTACAACAAATAATCCTGCAAAGAAAGTCAAACTTGTTGCATAGCTGCCTGTAGTATCTTTTATCCATGCTGCAAACATTGGACCCGCCAAACCAGCTGCCGCCCAGGCGGTAAGGATGTAGCCATGGATGGCACCAAGCTGTTTTGTTCCGAAGATGTCACCGATATATGCCGGGATGGATGAAAAACCGCCACCGTACATTGTGTAAACGACTGCTAGCATAACTTGGAACAATAACGCATGTGTTGTATGAGGTAACACAGCAAACAACACGATTTGAGTTGCAAAGAAGATCGTATACGTATTCGGTCTGCCGATGTAATCGGAAATGGAAGCCCATCCAATACGGCCAAAGCCATTGAACAACCCCATTACCCCGACAAGTGCCGCAGCTCCTGCTGTTGTCAGCCCAATGCTTTCCTGTGCCAACGGTTTTGCAGCAGAAAGAATTGCAATTCCGCAAGTTACATTGATAAATAACATGATCCACAAATAATAGAATCTTTTAGTCTTAATTGCTTCATTTGCAGTTAACTGGGCTAAATCTTCTTTTAAAGCCTTCTTTCCTGATTTAGCTTTTTCCTTAAACCCTTCTGGTACCCATCCTTCAGCAGGTTTCTCTAAATATAAAGAAGATAATGTCATGATGATAAAATACGCTGAGCCTAAAATAAAGAATGTATTACCTGTACCAACAGACTTAATTAATGAATCCATGATTGGACTTGCGATGGCTGCAGCAAAACCAAACCCCATGATGGCAAGTCCAGTTGCCAGTCCGCGACGGTCAGGGAACCATTTCACCAGGGTGGAAACAGGCGCAATGTACCCTACTCCCAATCCAATTCCACCGAGTACCCCGTATGTAATATACAATAATGGCAAAGAACCAAGGTTTACAGCCAGTCCAGACCCAATGATCCCAGCCCCGAAGAAACCGGCTGCCAAGAGACCAGCTTTTCTCGGGCCATGCTTTTCAACGAAGTGTCCAAGGAATGCCGCTGATAAACCTAGAAATAAAATCGCTAGACTGAATGTGAACTGCACTTGTTTAGTAGTCCAGCCAAATTCATTAATTAGTGGATTGGTAAAATTGCTCCACGCATAAACGGAGCCAATGGAAATATGAATGCCAACTGCAGATAATGCAATCAGCCAACGGTTTTTTGTCTTACTCAAAACTATGAACCTCCAGTTAGTAAAAATATGTGAGAATAATAAAATGAAAACTATAGTAAACTTTTATTACCATACCGATGAAGTTGCGCGATGTACTACTTTTGCAAAAACTCCATAAATATATCCGCATTTATCACAGTAGGCAACATTGAACCATGGGTCTTTTGTCTCAGTCGCCTCTTCACTGTCCTTAGAAACAATGTGCTCAATCCCCGTTACTTGACACTCTGGACATTTAGGTTCTGTCATATAAATTCGCCTCCTTTCTTTTATTTTCGACAATTCCAGAATAATATTAACACTTTGTGAAAAAAATGTATACGTAATCATTTCCTCTTTTGTAAATCGAAGTATTAATGTACACAGTAAGACCATCTGGTTATTTTTTACCACAGAAGAAAAGTTGCTGCAGCCTATGTTTTCTTAAATGCAGTACATTAGAACTGTGTTTAGTTTTTTTCACCCTGAATAGTCCCCTTGTTGACAAGGGGACCATACATGCTTTTTTATGAACTTGTTTCTTCATTTTTAGTCTATTTGCTTTAACATTGGGACGCCCCTGATGATTCATTACCCCACAATCAATGTATTCCTCTTCGTATTTATCCTGGCAAACTATGAAACAAGCTACTATTTATTATCGATCTGCGCCCGCTGCAGTGTACCGCTGTAATCAACATAGATGGATTTCCATTCTGTATAAACATCCAGAGCAGCAACGCCGGAATCACGGTGGCCATTTCCAGTTCCCTTTGTTCCGCCGAAAGGAAGATGAATCTCGGCCCCGGTAGTACCAGCGTTAACATAGACAATACCGGTATCAAGATCTCTCATCGCCTGGAATACCCTGTTGACATCTCGTGAGAAGATGGAGCTCGATAGTCCGAATTCCACACTATTATTTATTTCAATCGCTTCCTCCAAGGTCTTAACAGCGATGATGGATGTAACCGGCCCAAATATTTCTTCCTTCGCAATCGTCATATCAGGAGATACATCGGTGAAGATCGTCGGCGCATAATAATTTCCTTTTTCGAACCCGTCTTCTGCGAGAATTTTGCCTCCGCAGAGCAGCTTTGCCCCTTCTTTTACACCGGTTTTAACATATTCATCGATTTGTTGTAAGGCAGATTGGTTAATGACAGGACCTATATTCACTTCCTCATCCAAGCCGTCTCCAATCTTCAATTCCGCAACTCGCTCTAAAAGCTTGGTTTCCAGCTGCTCCTTCACAGCTTCGTGAACAATCACACGGCTGCAGGCTGTACATCTTTGGCCCGCTGTCCCGAACGCACTCCAGATGATGCCGTCAACGGCAAGGTCGATGTCTGCATCCTCAAGCACTGTGACGGCATTCTTCCCCCCCATCTCAAGTGATGTCCGCTTTAACAGGCTTCCTGCACGTTCATTGATTTTGCGCCCGACTTCATTAGAACCTGTAAATGATACCAAATCCACGTCAGGATGCTCAACGATTGCATTCCCTACCTCTCCGCCGCTTCCAAATACAACATTAAGCAGCCCTTTCGGCAGGCCAGCTTCTTCATAGATCTTTGCAAATTCCGCAGCCATGAAAGGCGTTTCCGTAGCCGGTTTCCAGACAACTGCATTACCTGCAACAAGTGCGGGGAGCGATTTCCATGAGGCAATCGCTATCGGGAAATTCCATGGCGTGATCAGTCCGGCAACGCCAACAGGTACGCGTACACTCATGGCAAACTTGTTCCTAAGCTCTGACGGGACAGTGTCGCCAAACAGCCTGCGTCCCTCTCCCGCCATATAGTACGCCATATCGATTGCTTCCTGGACTTCGCCGCGAGCCTCACTGATCACTTTCCCCATCTCACTTGTGAGAATATGCGAGAGGTCTTCTTTTTTCTCCTTTAAAAGTCTTGCTACTTCGTAAAGAACATCCGCTCTTTCCGGAGCCGGAACAAGCCGCCAGGACTTTTGAGCCTGCTTGGCAGCGAGCACGGCTTTTTCTATATCTTCCTTCGTGGACTGAGGCACTTCCCCCAGAACTTCACCGGTCGCTGGATTTATATTGACCGTGAACCTTTCTGAAACAGACGGTACCCAATCTCCCGCAATATAATTTAAATACCTCTTCGCTTTCACATTTGCCTTATTTTCCTCTTGGATCGTTTGCTGATTCATTTGTATTCCCCTCTCACTTGGCACTGATTTTAATATTATTTTTTATTCGATTAACCGCTTCATATAAGACATCATTAGGCAAGGAAAGGGATATTCTGAAATACCCCTCTCCGGAAGGGCCAAATGCATTGCCAGGCGTGACTATAACTCCCGTTTGTTCGAGGACAGCATCTGCAAATTCAGAAGAAGTATAGCGTTCAGGTGTTGGTGCCCATATAAAAAACGATCCCAATGGAGCTTCAGCATGGATATCGATTGCTTTTAGCCCTTCCAGCATAAACCTCATCCGCTCCCAATAAATTTCATTTTGTGCTTTTATGCAGTTTTGATCACTATTTAAAGCGTGCGCGGCAGCCAGTTGTATGGGAGTGAACTGACCGGTATCCGTATTGCTTTTATAAACGGATAAAGCCTTGATCACTTCCTTGTTTCCGACTGCATATCCAATCCGGAAACCTGTCATACTGTAGGTTTTTGATAAGGAACCAAATTCAACTGCAACTTCCTTTGCTCCTTCTGCTTGCATAATGCTTGGAGCCTTGTACCCCTGGAATGTCACCATATTGTAAGCTGCATCATGTGCAATCACAATTTGGTGTGAGGAAGCGAACGCCACAGCCTCTTTGAAAAATCCAAGATCCACAGCGGCCGCAGTCGGATTGCCTGGAAAGTTTAAAAACATGAGCGTTGCGGCATGCTTTACATCTTCTGGAATCTCCGTAAACAAGGGCTGAAATTGGTTTTCCTTCAATAATGGCATACCGTGGACTTGTCCCTGGGCGAGATAGGCTGCCATCCGGTAAGGAGGGTACCCAGGGTCAGGGAGTAATACATAATCCCCCGGATCAATAATTGTCGGAACAATATGTGCGATT
The DNA here is from genome assembly GCF_046237635.1 of Peribacillus sedimenti. NCBI lineage: Bacteria > Bacillati > Bacillota > Bacilli > Caryophanales > Bacillaceae > Peribacillus > Peribacillus sedimenti. The sequence continues at coordinate 3,063,698 of NZ_CP143547.1, forward strand.
CCTTCTTTGGAACCGATTAAAGCAAGAATTTCCGTATCAGGATCCAAATCCACATTGAACTGCCTTTGGTAAAAGTCAGATACTGCTTTTCTAAACTCCGGATGCCCTAAAAAACTTGGATATTTCAAGTTTTTGGGATTGCCGCTTTCTTCTATTAATTTATCTACAATATGCTGCGGAGTTGGCAAATCCGGGTCACCGATACCCAAGTCAATCACATCTATGCCATCTGCTATCATCCTTGCTTTTTTTCTCGCAAACTCAGCAAACATATATGGAGGTATTTGATTCATTTTGCTGGATTGGAAACGCAAATCCACCTCACCCCCTTTATTAACAAATTTGCGCCTTATGTACACTGTATAATTTTCGGAAAATTTATACTATGTGGCTTTTATACAAACATAAAAGTTAATCGGTCAAACTATTTTGTTTACTTTAAACAAACGAAAGAAATACGCATGTTCAATATGGATCACAAAACCCTGCGAGGAAAATATTGACAAAGAAACAGAGCTGTTTATAATTGAGTATATACTCAAATATTGCCAAAAGACCTCTATACATTTGAAAGCTAAACTGTTCTTGTTTAAAAATATTTTGAAACTATGCACTTTATTTTTTGCATATTTTTGAGTAATTACTTAACAAGAGGTACCATGAATGATTTTGCATCAAAATATGGGGCCGCGTGGGCAATGGTTACAGTGGCAACTTCGGGTACAGGTTTTCAGTTTATTAAAATGCTGACAAAACAAGGTATCATATTGACGTTTTGACTGTTTGTCCGGGAGCAATGAAGACTGGTTCCAAGGAGCGACCTGGTGTCCTCAATAATTGCGCATTGGACCGTGAGCTTGTGGCAAGAACGCCAATGGAAGCACTTGGCCATAAAGTGACGAGACCGTGCCGGGATTTCCAAACCTCTTATTATATAAAGCTGTTGGCCAATTTCATCCGGGAAGTTTCGATTAGTGGTATTTCAAAAGGTCATAAAAGGATTTTAAGTAAAGAATTGAGTATGAAATCTGAATTAGAGAGGCGATGGAATTATGAATCAACCATTATTCGATGTCCAAACCCTTATCTGGCTGTTACCCATCATGTTTATCCTGCATGACTTTGAAGAAATTATCATGTACGAATCATGGATGAAAAAGAACTCAGGCAAAATGATTAGTAAACTTCCTAAAAAACTTGCAAATCAGATAAGCAAACATTTTTCCATGACAACTGCTCAAATGGCAGCAGCTGTTTTGCTGATCTTCTTAATCATCAGCAGTGCCGCTTTATTGGCCAACCAATATGTTAACGATAAGCCGTTAGCTAATATTCACGTTTTTACAGTTATCATCTTGACTTTTTTCCTTCACGTATTTACACATGTTGGCCAGTCCATTTTCTTTCGTTCAGTAACTCCTGGCGTAATCACTTCCATATTCATCGTTCTTCCATACAGCTTGATCACTCTATATGCCCTGTTAAGCGTTGATATCATAGATTGGAAAACAATTTTAAAATGTTTACCCTTTGTTTTGCTAGTGGTTCCTATAGTTTTGCTGGCACATTGGTTTGGCAAAAAGATTGCATAGAGATCAACTAACCCTCGGGTATCTTCTCTACCTCACGGTATTTTCATTTTTAAGAACTAAAAAATAAATATATATGTAATCTTGTTAAACCTTCGAATTAAAACACACAGCAGCTCTTCATTATTTAGATTTTTTGTACAATAAAAATGTACTGCAATCCAGATAATGTTTTGCGTTTTGAGCCATTATAATGTTTTGTTGCCGGAGCTTGGACGAGCTGACGTAAATATTTTACAACTGTTGCGTATTTACACAAAATAAAAAAATACCTAATTCATCATTAAGTATTTTTCAAACCATTTATAACTAATGTTGCGAGATTTTTTATATATTCTCCATCATCAAAATCCTTAGCGTCTCTATCTCTGGTTAATCCATATGTCAATATGCTTGACAGAAACATTTCCCCTCCCATTTTAATCTGGGAACTCGAAATTGACGAAGAAACCAATTTTTCCAACAAATCAGCACTCTTTTGAGACATTGAATCCAGCAATTCGGTTACTGTACTTTGAACATTTTGGTTTCTTCTCATTTCCGGTGACCAAATAAAAAACAAGAAATTTTTGTTACTATACAGAAATTCTAAATAAAGGAGTCCAAATTGAGTTAGAGCTTCCAAAGGGTTTAGGTGGGAAAATTTCTTAAAGGTCTCCTGCATAGAGCCTACAAAGGATAATCTTTTCGTAAGCTGTGTCAATAATTCATTTTTATCTTTAAAATAATAAAAAATAAGGCCTTCTGCTACACCGCTTCTATTAGCAATTTCTTTTGTTGTCGTTGCATTAAATCCTCTTTCGATGAATAATTCGAAAGCAGCCTTCAGTATTTTTTCGCGTTTGGCATTCAGACAAATCATCTCCGCATATCATTGAGTATATACTCAATTATAGTTGAATGGAATTTACATTCAAGTACCTTCCAGTTGAACATTTTCAATAATATTAAATGCCAGCACAGCCGCATAATAAAAAATATTGTATATTTTACTCCAGTGATTGTATATAATGCAGTCTTTCAGAATGAGCTCATTTATCACTGGTTTTCTTTCATGGCTCTTCTAATAGGAATTTCTATGGTGCCGAAGCAAAAAAAAACGGCCTAAAAACAGCCGAGAAACATTCTTATTTATGATGATGGTGAATAAAATCGGCACAACTTAGCATATCTGACAGCTTGAAAAACAGAATTACTGGTTCATATCCATATACATAACTTCCCAATAATGCCCGTCCAAATCGTGATAGCTCCGATAATACATAAAACCTTCGTCATGCGGCTCGCTTGCTTCCCTGCCGCCAGCCGCCACCGCCTTATCCACTACTTCATCCACTTGTTCCCTGTTTTCAGCGGATAATGCAACAATCACTCCTGTCGTTTTGGACGTGTCAGGCAACTCTCTTTTCGTAAATGATTGAAAGAAGGGTTCGACCAATAACATGGCATAAATATTTTCGCCGATAATCATGCAGGCTGCATTTTCGTCCGTGAATTGAGGATTGAATTCATATCCGATTTGCTTGTAAAATTCCATAGACTTGTTTAGGTCTTTCACTGGCAGATTGACAAAGATTTGGCTTGATTGAACTCCCATTTTTTGCCACCTCCAATTTTTCTTTATCTTATCACCCTCCCATATGCCTGTCAAACTTCATAATGCAACTATTTATTTTCTTTTCCTTTCCTTTAATCCAGCTTTAGCACCCTCATTTTCTCTGACTTCCAATGGTAAAAGTTTTTGTATCAAAACGGTTATCGATACATTGTTTTGTTTGATCAGCACATTGTCAGTATTGCCAACGATTATTTTTCTTTTTGAAAGAATACTTGTCAAAGAATAAGCACGAAAACGGAAAGATGCTTTAACAGTTAAACATCCATGATCGAAAACTGCCAGGTTACAGAACTCGGCATTTCTGCTTTCAACGAGTCACTTGGGGCGTAAAGGCAGCTCCGGCCATCAGTTTAGCGACCGTTAAACACTCAAGCGAAAGGCTGTACTTCTGTTTTGCTAATTTAAGGTCTGGTCTATGTTTCTGTATTATTCGCTTCATTCAAACGAGACACAAGCTGCTGCCCCAGATTCCGGATTTATATCAGGTCCACCTTTACTGATTTCCATGTTTTAACAGGAAATCACAGAGCATTGTATGTTATGATTAACATGATAAAAATAAATTACTTTGGGTTCTTTTAGACTTTTCTTAGTCACTTCCCTTGTATGGAAGGGAGAGTAGAACGGAATGTCAGCAGAGCACTTAAAAAAAATGTTAAAAACATTAAGTGAGTACCCTAACAGCGAGATCACTCTAACATTCAACAACAGGTATGAGGTACCCATATTGTCTGTGAACTATCTAAAACTCGGGTTTCACCTTACTTATTTGAATAACCAAACTGTGGAAACATACTATGATATTGAAACAACCGTGACAGCCATAAATATAGCAATTGAAAATAATTTACAAACAACCTCTAAATAATGCAGAGGTTTTATTTTGTCCTTAACTTCTTCCTGCAGTAAATCATGAGTCCTTCTTCAGCACTGCTCTTACTCCATTCCTATTAAGCAACGCAGATGTAACACTGCCGTCTTTAGTTATTCCTCTCAGTATTAATCTCTCTGATTCTAGAAAAGGAAAACATTTACACGATCCCCCTTTTATTTATACATGCTCTAATATCAGCCCGCAATAATAACCCCCCCTCATCTGAAAGGAAGCGAATGCATTAAAACGCATGGAATGATCGCTTTATATGCTTCCCATAAATTAATTATAGATTTTCTTACTTGGTGGATGTAAAATTTAAACAATTCCTGTAAAATAGTGTGGACTATAGCATTCGGGGTGACAAATTGACAAATATAACCAGTTACAACATCGGAGATATGATTTTTCAAATACTTATGCTGGCGTTTTATGTATTAATAATCATAGGGATCGTACGGTTTATCCGCTCTAAAAATAAACAGGAAAAACAACTTAAAAATATAGAGAATAAGATTGATCTTTTAATGGATCAGATTAAAAAGGATAAGAACTAGCAGTATTTTATGGCGTTTGTTCATTTAGAGGGTTTAAGTTATGTAAACTATAAAACTTAACAGAAAAAGCCACTGTTTTTCGAATTACAGTGGCTTTAAAACAGTTTTTAGCTTTAAGAGCTCTTAATTAATCTCATGCCAAAGGTTAGTATCTCATTACTGTTTTTGAGAATAAATCCATAATTATTTTTATGGTCGATCACTATATTTTCATCCAGATGGCCAATAGCCTGATCGTCTATTAGGATTGTAATTTCACCGATAATAAATGACTGTTCATTTTTTACCTGCTCAACCTGAGCAAGTTCGTACACATACGTGGCACCTCAACCAGTAGTTCGAATTTCATTAATCCTAACGATTGGTTCTGAACCAAGTGCATTTATTAGCTGCCGATTTGCTGCTTCGGTTACATTCACTTTCATCTTATCACCTCCAAATAAATTTACCCTTCCCTAACTAAATTCAATCGAGCAAATAAGGATAATCTTTACACTTTTTTATTATTTCATTAACATGCCCCTGCTCGGGAAAGACTTGGAAACCATAGTTTGTTCCCTCATTTTATAAAAAAGCTAATAAACTTAAAAATCTTCCAAATGAAATTCCTTCAGGAAAATATCACTTGGATCAAGTTGTTAATATGAAACATTCTCATAAACCTCCTCACGTATGGCAACAGATGAGAAGAGTTTCTTTTGCAATCTAGTTTACAAAGCTTCTGTTTTTTCAGAGGCACCTTATAAATCATACATTATATTGCCATTTCTATTATCGTTCTTATTTTTTCCTCTTTATCATCTATATCAACCAACTTACTTAGACTCTTATTTAGACGAAGGAACTCAGGCAGGAAACTCATCATTGTTTTCATAACTTCATTAGCGTCCCGATTGCACTCCCATGCCTCCAATAAGGATAATTGCCATTCATCGAGCTTACTTCTTGCGCCCTCGATTTTAGACCACACACCATACGCACCATCCAGATGTTCTTCTTTTTCCATATACCAGCCTGCAACAATCAACCAGCGTATCCGATCTAAGTTAGACAGTGCATAATATATTTCGCCTCTCATAACAGCTCGGTAGGTTTCGTGTATAAAGGCAAGAACTTTTCCTCTCCAAAATACTATCTCTTCAGAAGAAGGATTATAGACTATAAGAGATGCTTCCTTTATAATGTCGGTAATCACTTTATGCGGATCATAAAGGACCCTGCATCCTTTTAACCAGATGGAAGGAACAACTTCTTCAGGTGCATGATACCAGCTGTCAACTTTGACAAAGGAATCATAATGGGTAACTACTACGGGTGACAAAGGATTGGAATCTTCATAAAATAAAGCCTCTCCCCATTTTCTTGATCTTTCCCGTTTTTCCTTGATAAAGTTAGCGATCTTCTCATGATTTACGATGATGTGTAAATCAATATCGGAATAGTGATCAAAGTTTCCTTTAGCCAAAGAGCCAGCTTGATAAATCGCCAGTACATCATCATCCATTGTTAAATCTTTTAATGCATTTTCCAAAAGTGCGTCCCTGCGTTTTGATAATGATAGATCTCTTTCTATGTGTCTACTTACAAATCCCACACACAAACACCAGCTCCTTATCTTTTTGAAACTACTAATAAACTACAAATATTCTATATGTAAAAAAATAATCCTTCTTCTTATTATCCGGTCAGCCTGGCTAAGTGACGCGATCTTTTTCATTTTCTGGCATGGTAACAGGCATCCTTGTGGAAATGAGTAGTATCAGGGTTATATATAATAGATTGGCTCTGTTAAACGTCAATGGTGATTTTTAAGCGAAATAAGGACCCCCTAGGGTCCTTATGCTATCCTTAGCCCCCGTTAGTCGAAGTGAGTTTCTTCACAAACTTCCATCCATAATAGTAAACATTTTCACACTTATGTTTACGCTTAAAAAGAAGGGACCGTCAAATGACCATTCCTTCTTTAACTAACCACCACGCTTAAGAATTTCATTTTCAACAAATTGGTTAAATTTCTCTTCGGCTTCAGAATGTAGTTTGACGGTGAAAAGTAAATTATCATCAGAATGTTCCTCTTCTGAATAGTCCTCATAAAAAATGTCCCACATTCCTTGATCATTTTTAAATCCAATTGCTTCTATAAACTCATCATTTTCTTCGACGTAATAGCCAATATGCCAATGACGACCTTTTAAATGCTCCTGTATTTCTTCGGCATATGGTTCAAATGATGTCTCTACATTGATTAATTCCATCCCTTGAGAAAGGTTATTGCTTGGAATAGGAATAGGTTCAGGGAGTTCTTCATTATCATATATGATTCCTGCCAAAGAGTAAGCTAAATCCCTTTCTGCTTTTTTTATCGCTATACGTCTTGTTTTTCCTCGTGTTAAAGGATAATCCCACCCCGATTCAGGAAAAATCGTTGGGAAATAAACACAAAACATTTCTTCATCTTCCTGTTGTATGAATGCTGGATAAATTACTTTTCCGAAATTGATCACAGTGATACATCCTTTTCACTTTATTATAAGCAATTTACTCTTCTTAAATATAACTAACTTAATAGGTTGATGTGAAAATTCAGAAGAAATTGTTTACCTTTCATCCTTTTTACTACTCAATTTTTTTGCATTTATAGTAACGTTGTTTATTAGAGTAAACAATATTCTCTTCAACTCCCTCAGTATGAGTAGCGTAGGCCTGCGTGTTTTTTTATGGTATTTGGTGACACCCAAAAAAACTCGCCGGACGTAACGGCGAGTCTTCCCTTATCGTTCACCAAATAGATCATATGTATGTTCACTGCGAAATCCTTTTCACTCGACTCCCAGGTCTTTCACGCTCACTTCTTCCATTTTAAAAACGCGGACTTCCTCGTTTTCTTTTTGTGAAATGCACGTATCCACGATGGTTTGTCTGACCTGCTCCAGGCTGTCACAAAAAAAAGAAGGTCGAAAATATGAACTTGGGAACGACATGTTAGTGGTCTTAACTCTTTTTCTTTTAACTTCTGTCAGAGCCTTAATTTCTTCGCCCGAGAAGCAAATAAAGCAGCTACATTTCTTCAATTCTCACTATTTCGTTACCCATTATTCCCCTTACTGAAATCAGAATTCAACAGTGGAGGGAAACAATAAAAACAGGGGTAATTTGGCAGCGTATTCTGATTTAACATGTGACCAAGAGAACCCCCTGCTAATTAAACAATAACCGCTCTCCTTTGTAATCAAATGCATGCTTGTAATCAAATGAAAAAGGAGTTGGTCCATGTTGAATATAATTCTTATATCTCTTGGAAGCCTCCTCCCAGGATACATCCTCCATTTTATCCGTCCACCATACCACATATGAAGGGTGTTTGCCTTTGTGAGGCTCAATCCATTTATCCCTATCTCGTAAAGCTCGCATATGTTTACCTGAGTAAGTAAAGCTTCGCAAAGACTCAAGGTTTTTCCATACTGTTAGTGTAAGAATAGGGTAACCATCTCCGTTGTTCACTTCCTCCGGTAATGGCACTCCTTCTGGTGAAAACTCTTCTAAAAGATTCCCTGATATAGCAGCCTGTCTTAATACTTGGTATCCCACTTCAAAAAACTCACGAGAGGCAGGATGTTCATATGGATGTTTCAATCGCCCAACAGTATAGCTTACAACAAAAGCCATAAGCATCTCTCCATTTTTGGTTTTTACCCACATATATTCAAGAAAAACTGGATTCATTCCTGTAAAACGAGGCCTCTCTAACTTGTTTAAAAAAGAGGGGTTTTCGTGAATGCTATTATCGGCATGATTAATTCCTAGTTGAAATATGAACAGCTAGGCTGGTTTTGTTGAGATTCGTAAACGGCTAAGCTGCTGTTTTTCTTTCTGCTGGCGGGCAGTTGAACAACCAAAAATTGATTGCTTTAAAGATGACAATTAGGGAAGTCTGACCCGTCCTCTGCCACAAAAATCATCCATATACCACCGATTTTTTCCGCTCCGAAGAATTGGTTTGTTGTTTTTCTTCTGGAGCTTGCCAGACATCGCTTTTGCTAACTTGTTCTTCTACATGACGTTCAAGGATTTGATATTCTTCTTCCATCAATCCCGTATGCGAAATATCGTCGGTGACCACCACTTTAATGTTCTGGCCTGCTCGGTTTCTCTTTTCATCACCTGGGTGGCTCTTTACAATCCCTCCTCACTGCTCTGTTAGTTTTTTAATGACGAGCTCTTGGAGTACTTAACCAAGGACTCCTTAATAAGAACCAAGCAACATGGACAACTAATGCTAAATAAGATCCATAAGTCAACTGAATCATTGAATACACACCCTTTACAATTAGTCACATTGACAAGATACCATAACTCCAGCTAATCCGCCCATTCGCCCAAGGCCTCTCGGACACGCATACAAAAACGCACGCTACTATAGCGTGCGTAGGAAGGTTATTCATCCTAGTTATCATCTGACGAATAATCTTGAAGCTCGATTGCTGCCCTTCTATGGTTGGTAATCTTGTTTTCTTTGAACTCATTATTCTTTACACCATTCAGGGCGTGAATCCCAAATTCATAGTTCTTGTCGATATCATTGCCTTTAATGGTATTTTCAGAGCTGTAATTCAAGAAGATTCCACTGCCAAAGTTGTTAGTAGGGTCTGTCTCTGCCTTCGAACCATTTCCCACAATCATATTGTCCATTACGACCGTTTTTTTTGCGTTCCCTAAAAACACGCCGCCTTCTTTATTGTTTCGAATCGTATTATTTTCCGCACGAATGGTGTCACTGTTCACATACACAAAGGCCAATCCATATCCATCATTGTTTTCCATTACATTATGTGTAATCGTGACATGTTCCAGGATCTTGTCATATGGTGCATCACGTTCGAGATCGATCCCATGACTCGGACCAGTGCCATGAGTATTCTTAAATACACTGTTTTTCACGGAGATGTTCCGTCCGGCCACAATCGATAATCCTTGCCTGCGGTTATTATCCGCTGTTATTTTTTCTATTTTGATTCCATCCGGAACCTTTCCATCTGGGCTGCTGATCTCGATGCCATCTCCCCAAAAGTTTTTGAAGATCATGTTTGATATTTCTACGTTTGTGGCATGCCCATAGATTTGGATGCCATGGCCCCATTCCCCATTTGTGCCATCATGTTCGGTTCTGTCTCCAATCAACGTTCCTCCGGACAGTTTTACTTTATTCACATTCCCAAGTAAGAATATTCTATGTATACTTTTATTATTAGGACTAAGCTGTATGATCGCCTTATCTGCTAGTTTCACGTGCACATTACTTTTCATTATTAAGGCAGTACCGTGCGTATTAACCTCCACTTCATATGTGCCGGCAGGTATATAGACAATCCCTCCGCCCGATTTGGATACTTGATCGATTGCCTTTTGGATGGCTTGGGTGTCTAATTTTCCATCATTAGGGATGGCCCCTACTTTTGTCACATTGGTGGTGAAAGTATTGGAATTCTTTGAAGGGACAGCCGCACTGAGTAGAGCCAGACCCAACGTCGAATAAAGCAGAAAGCGATACTTCTTCCATGTCTTCTTCAACAAACCTATTTCCTCCTTTCTATAGGAAAATGCTTCCTTTAGCAATGGATTTCTTAAGCGATTCGAGAAATAAGGAAGTTTAACTCGAGGAAAGGGAATAGTTTATCATTCCTCAAGAAATGTTCTATATATAATACTAAATGTTCTTATTAAAAGATTCAATAATTTCTTAATGGAACAGTGATTTTACGAAAATACCGCACCGTATTGGGGTCGTGGACCATGTTTCACTCTTGTAAACAAAAAGCTATCCGTGGTTGGATAGCTTCTTTAAATTCGCATACATCATAAGGGCTAGATGAGGTTATGCTGAAATGCAAACATATATTGCTCATTGCAAACCGTAAATTTATACTTCGCCCCGCATGAGGTTCGTTAATTAGTTTTTCTTGGATCTACATAATCCGGGTAATCGGTTATGATTGCATCCACATCCATATCCAGAAGAAAATTTGCTGCTGCTTGGCTGCGAACTGTCCAGGAAGACATTTTCATTCCAAGCGAGTGAACTTCATTTACCAATTCTTCCGTAACTATTCCAGAGCTCGGATTAAAATAATCAGCATACAAAGCAAAGTCAGTTAAGGCCTGCTTTGTGGTATCTGCTTTAGAAGAAGTCAGTACACCAATGGGAACCTTCGGAAGAAGGGAATCCATCTTCTTCATTGAGTCGAAGTTAAATGATTGGATGATGATTTTTTCATTTTGAGGATGGTCAAGATTTCGTTCAATTAGTTCCTGTGCCACGCTTTCTTCAATTCCAGGATAGAGTTCTGGTGACTTTAACTCTATTAAAATACCAACTTTTCCATGATACAGGTCTAGTATTTCATCAAAAGTTGGTATTTTTTCTCCTGCAAATTGTTCTCCCTTGAAGCTGCCTGCATCAAGCGATCGTAATTGTTCAGAAGTTAAATCCTTTACATACCCGCTACCCTCTGTGGTTCGGTCTACTTTCGTATCATGAATAACCACCAACTCGCCGTCCTTGCTTCGTTGAACGTCAATCTCAATATAGTCTGCCTTCATGTCTACTGCTTTGTCAAAAGCAGCAATTGTGTTTTCCGGTGCATACCCGGATGCCCCGCGATGGGCTACATTATCCACTTTCCTTAACTCGCCTGCTGACTCTGCAGCAAAAGTCTGGCTAATCGGACTGGATAAAAGGGTTAGTACAAAGCCTGTACCAAGTAAAGTTTTCTTCATCCTCTCATCTCCCTTGTCGAATTGTGACAAGTTTATTGTATTTGAGAAACATTGAGCTATTATGTGATTGATATATTGGTTGTGTAACAAAATGTAAAGAAAATTCGATATTTTCGTCCTATTTTCATTTACAAAACCACGGAAAGCAAGTTCAACACACAAAAACGCCACCTTATTCGACAAGTTGACAAACATGCCTCTGCTTAAGAAATTCGGACTCAATTTCGTTGTGTTCCCGGCAAAAAAAAGCCTGCTATATGCAGACTTGTTTAATCGCATTGTTATACATAAGAAGGAATCCTCAGCAGGCCAGCTTCGTATAATTCTAAATTTGACGCGTTACCCAAAGAGTACTCTTCATTGTAAAAAAGCACGCATCCTTTCAATTCTTGGTGCTTATTCGTGTTAAAACGCACGTTGAATGAACCAAGCCAGGCCCATTGCAACGACTGCGGCAGATTTCCCGGGAGTACCCATTTGAACGAATGCAATTTTTTGATATACAGGAGAACTGGAAACACAAGTGATACGATGACGAACTGCCCTACTTCGATCCCGACGTTAAAGGACAGGAGCGAAGTAAACCATATAGCTGGTATCCAATTTCATTTCTGACACGAGGCCTGCGAATCCAAAGCATGGATCAGTCCGAAACCAAAAGCAATCCAGGGCTGTTGTTTTGATGTGGCCTTTTCCGTTTATCCCGCAATCTCATGCTCCAGGGCCTGAAAATTGTCATGCAGCCAGGCTTTGATATCCTTCAATGCTTCCGGATGCAGGGGACGCTTTGCGATTTCTTTAAAGCGTTTCCCAGATTTCAAAATGCTCCTCTCTTCATACTGGACCCTCAGTCCATGCTCCATTTGGGGAATGATCCGATACTCCGTCTTTCCTTTCGCAAGGGTGGAAAGCTCGGACAGCACATCCCCGTCTGCTAATGGATCCCGGTCCCCCACCAGGGCAAGAATCGGACAGTCGATGTCTTGCAATGCTTCCCTTGTGTCGCAGGCAGCGTGCTCCCTGTACCATTTTGCTGGCTGTCTGAAGAACAACTGGACCTTGATGATGTCCTCCTGGCTGCGTATGCATCTGTCTATGAATTTAGCTGCCTGCTTTTCCCCTTTTTCAGCAACCTTCAGCTTTCGAAGGATGGGACCTAGGAAAGGCTTTGTAAAAAGTTCCTCATTCATGATCCGACGCTGCTTTTCCAATGCCTGCATCAGGTTGTCGACCCCGCCTGACAGGAACAGGACTCCTCCAACCTTCATCGATGAAGCGACCTTTGTGGCGATAATCACCCCTTCGCTGTGACCTGCCAGTATGATCTTCTCCGGGTCTACGTTTGGGTGGGACCTAAGGAACTCGACCGCCGTGATGGCGTCCTCCGTCAGGTCGCTCAGTCCCGCCGAAAGCCAGTCCTCTTGATTCCGCCTGCCTGTCCCATGCTTATCGTATCTCAAGGTGATGAATCCGAGCCCTGTTATGTACTGGGCCAAATCCTTATACAGATTGGTCTGGAATTTCCCTTTCGAGCCGTTGCCGTCCCGATCAAGAGGCCCAGAGCCTGCAATCAAGAGGACGGCCGGGGATGTCCCTTCAAGATTAGGCATCCCTAATGTCCCGTAGATCTTATGCTTACCTCCAAAATTGATTTCTTTTTCCATATGAAACACCTCCATTTTTTATTTGTTTTCCGGAATGACGATCGTCGCCAGGTTCCTTGCTGTCCGTTCCTTCGAAGGTTCATTCTGCATGGCCTCTCCGATCAGCTTGCCTATGTTACGGGCAAGTTCCAAAAATTCCACGTCCGTCAGGTGCATCCTAGCCACCCGGTAAGAGACCCCATCCCGGACCAAGTCATAATCCGTCTCTAGATACCGCTCGTAGTCCCCCATTAATTGGGCGAGGAAGGAAAAGAACAGATCCATGTGCTGCTCTTTGGTGACATGCTCCAGGCCGTGATTCGACGGCTGTTTTAGGGCGTATACTTTCTCGGTCATCCCTCTTGCCTGGTTTTCCTGCACCACTTCGATGAGGCCTGCTTCCAGGAGTTTGTTCAAGTGGCGGTACAGGGTCGCCTGCGGCACATCCTTGATGTGGTCCATCAGGTTGAAGGCAGTCCGTCTCTTCCCTCCCACAAGCGACTGAATGATTTTCATGCGTACTGGATGCAGAATGAGCTTGGTTTTGTTGACATTCATATCATCACCCCTATTCTGTATAGTTTATTATCAAAAATGAGAATATTGCTCCAAAAAAATTTGCTGTATGTCTGAGACCCGATTTTCTCTATTATCAGTTTTGATAATAATGAAAAATTCCTCTTTTGTCAATTTGTTTTTCCATTTTTTTCTTAAATTTTATAAGGTGTATGCTTCATGTCGGAACGGTACCGGATGACCCCACGCGGGAAAGTCATGAACTATATCACCCGGATCTTCTTCCACAAGCCGCTCAGTCGGAAAGTTTTCCTGCTATTCTCTTTAGAATTTGTGCCGTAGTTTCCTCCAATTGAGAGAAATTCGAAGAATCGAAGGACTAATGGCCTCTAGCAAATGGAACGATATCAGAAACTATACAATGTTCTTTCCAAAAATAGAATTCTGCATCTTTTCTAGGACCGCCCATTTTAGTACCTTCTTGAATAAAGATTGATTAAATAAACAAACAATATGAATGTTCATGTTCGTTGACATGAAAACCCCGTAGAATCGACAATAAAAAAAGCCTTCGGTTGCCGGAGGCTTTTGACGTTTCATTCATTTTCCAGTAGACATTCAGGACCCGAACACTAATCAGGCTACTTTCTTTGGCCATTTGACGCACAAAAATCAACCAATTGGGCGGATTTCACATTATAACAAAGGGGATAATGGATGAAAGTATTATAAAGCGAGTACAGGAGAAAGTTGGCGAACGCCTTAGATATTCAGGAAATTGATATTCTTCAACACAAGCAGTTTGGAGGGGCGGCGGCCGTCTTTTTGGCCGCAGTAGAGTTGGACGATGTTGTTCTAAGCGTTGCTCATCAATATGCTTCTTCTGTTCCTCGAGCTCAGCACTCTTGGCATATGCCATTGCGTCCACCTTTCGGATGGGGACTAACTAGAAGTGAGGCAGTGAAGAATGTCCTAAGCGAATTTTAATTATTATAAAAAATCGTCCTGAATCATTTTGATCAGGGCGATTTTGTTTTTTTTTTCTTGTTCAACTAACCTTCCACTTTAGCAAAACAAGAAAAGCTGCCCAAAAAGGAACTCCTGATCTTCAGCTCTTGCCCCCGTTAGTTAAACAAGAATGTTAAGAAGAAGGATGAATCGCCGAAAAAAGTATGGAATTTGTTTTAAAGTTGCGAACTTATGTACCCTATGGTAAAACTAAGGTAAGCCATGAGGATAATTTTGTATTTTGAGGAGTGTTTTTTAGTGAATAAAACAGAATTCATTAATCAAGTAGCCAAAACCGCAGAACTCTCACAGAAGGATGCATCAAAAGCAGTTGATGCAGTTTTCGATAACATTTCTGAAGCATTAAAAAATGGTGATAAGGTTCAATTGATCGGGTTCGGCAACTTTGAGGTTCGTGAACGTGCAGCACGTACCGGTAGAAATCCACAAACTGGTGAAGAAATTCAGATAGCCGCTGGAAAGGTCCCTGCTTTTAAGGCTGGTAAGGCACTAAAAGATGCAGTAGCTGGAAAGTGAATTTTTTAAAAGTAATCAACAAAATGTCGATATCATATAAAGTATCGGCATTTTGTTTTTATAACGCCATGCTCCGTTAGTTTTAGAGGCCTTCTCTGCACGATGATCTCTAGCCTATTCGCTTTTCAGTTTCTTCACCTTCATTCATCCAACAAACCATAAGACAATCTCTCCTTATACATCCTCAACTGCAGTTACAAAATAAAGCTGCGTCATCAGCCGTTGTGTTTTCTACTAACGCCCCCTATCGTTCAAGTACATTGTTTCACAAACTTGTTTATAGTTAGGCTCTGTTAAATTTTAATGTTGATAAAGCGAATAATTTATAGGAAACCATCATAATATGGGCTTCCTTTATTCTTGTTTAAATTACGCACTCTGTCAGAATAAAAATTAAATTTTTAAAACCATTAAATCTTCATCAAAATACTCCCCGTTAAATTTTAGAGCATTCTTTTCAACTCCATAAATTTGGAATCCAAGAGACTTGTATAGATTCTTTGCGGGTTCATTATGGGATACCACTGTTAAATTAATTTGTTCCAAACCGATGCAATCTTTTGCCTTTCTTATCAGTTCAAGCAGGAGTGATTTTCCTAAACCTTGTCCTCGCATTTCTGGCTTCACAAACAACCCATAAACATTCCCTTTGTGGGCTGTTTTAAGACCACTTTCACGCATAAAAGTAACAATTCCAACTAATGAATTTCTATTCCCAAAAGCCCCCAAAACAAATTTGTCATCATTTGGTTTTAATCGTTCTACTACCGTTTCAAGAGTGAATTTAACCTCTCTCTCATAAGTTGAGCCAAATGCTTCCGTGTTGATTTTTAATGCACTCAAACGCAATTCTTGGTATAACCGAGCATCAGACTCATTTAAAATTCGGATAGTCATTGGCTTTTCCTACTTTCCTTTTGTCTTCTTTAGTTACAATTATCGGTTCAACTGACCCGAAATTTGACCGACGTCTATCATAAGTTTCTGTCATTTCAAATACAAATGATGTTAACAGAAGCTCTTAACTTCTTCATAAGAACATTAATACTTCTAATCTTATTTTACAGTAATTAGTCATTGCTCTTGTGATTTCTTCTTGAACAAACCTGCTCCGTTTGTTTAAGAAGGAATATTGGCTATTTATTCGCCACGAAATACATTTATCATATAAAGGTATGGGACAAATATTTGACAATGATCCATAGTTCTTGAAGCTAATATATTGTGGGGAAGTTCCATCCAATTAGAAGCGATATGATTGAGTAGTTTTGGCACATTGCCTTCAGATGTTTCTTCAATATTAAGTAAAGCCTCATACATTTGTTCAATCTTCCAATATTTCTCTACGGAGATAATTGACGTTTTTACTTCATATGCAGCAGCAAAATTCTTAAAGTTAACTACAAGATGATTAGCGTCTACTGAACCATCCGCCTCAATAAATAAAGTAATTTTCATATGTCGGTCTCCTTTGGTGACAAAAAGTTGGCTCAAGCCTTGTTCAGTTAACCTGTCCCTTTAGCGAAACAAGAAAAGCTGCGCAAAAAGCAGCTCCTGTTCTTCAACTCTAGCCCCCGTTAGTTTACGTTCACCTTTTCACATTTTTGTTTATAGTGAGGAATTATTGACGATTTAACTGTTGTGGTTCACATTATTATCTCAATTTAAAGAAATGTTGTTTTCCTTTGATTTACCTTTTGTGACGAAAAGTCTGAATTCATTAACTGGTACAGAATTCAAAATTTTTTTGTTGACTTAAACCACGGTTTAAGTTGTATCATAATCCTGTTGACAAGGAAAGATAAAATTTGGAGGTCTCCCGATGAAATATTGTTCAATTAGCGAAGCTGCAGCAAAATTCAATATTACAGAATCAACGTTACGATATTATGAAAAAAAGGGACTGCTGCCACTAATTGAGCGGGATGAGGCAGGTAGGCGGTTATTTTCGGAAGATCAAATTTCACTCCTTGAAACCGTTATTTGTTTGAAAAATACGCACATGCCCATTAGTGGTATTAAGCAATATATTGATTGGGTTGTAGAAGGAGACAAAACCATTGAACTCCGGCTTGAAATGATGAGGAAACACAAGCAGTCAGTGCTAGATGAAATTTCGTTAATGACAGAATCTTTAAAGAGGATTGACTTAAAAATTACACGTTATACAAAACGACCTGTTCCAGAAAAAGTATAAATTAGTTTTTATTAAGTGAAGAGAATAATTGGAAAAGAGGAACTAAAATGAAACTATCAGGAAATACAATACTTATTACAGGTGGAAGTGCTGGGATAGGATTAGCTTTTGCAGAACGCTTTATAAAGGCGGGAAATAAAGTTATCGTTACTGGTCGACGTGAAAATGCACTTCAAAATGCAAAAGAAAAATTCCCAGACCTTATTACTCATGTAAGTGATTTGAGCACTGAATCTGAGCGTATATCATTGTTTGATTGGGTAACTGAGAACTATCCAGAAGTGAATGTGTTAGTGAACAATGCAGGGATTCAACAACGCTTTAATGTTTTAAAAGCAGATGCGAAGAACAATTGGAATTACTTCAATAAAGAAATCACAACAAACATTGAAGCTCCTTTCCATCTGTCTATACTATTTGCTACATTTTTCTCTACAAAAGAAGAAGCGACTATCATTAACGTCACTTCTGGGTTAGCTTTTACTCCGTTTGCCATTGCTCCGATCTATTCAGCAACGAAAGCGGCACTTCATTCATTTACAATGAGTTTACGACACCAGCTTTCTGATTCATCTGTAGAAGTAATTGAAGTTGCTCCTCCAGCAGCGAATACTGATTTAGGCGGAGCAGGGCTGCATACTCATGGAGAGCCGTTAGATGATTTCGCAGATGGGATTTTTAAAGGATTGGAAGAGGGTAAACAAGAAATTGGATATGGAACTTCAATAGAACGACTGCGCATGTCACGAGATAAAGTCGATGAACACGTAGAAAATATGTACAATGCAATGAAAAATACAATTGAATAACTAGCCTTTCTTCATGTTGGACATGAAGGGCAAAAAACTCGCTAAAGTAGCGAGTTTTATTTATTCCATTGCTTATTAAACTCCCTCAGTATGATTCGATTTTCTCCCAAATGCTCGCTCATTCGCAGGATTTCAATCTCCTTGCTCTTAAGTCACAAAACTGTCTCTTTTTTTGTTTTAGGGGGTAAAAAAGAAGTCATATTTCTTTACTGTCGTTCAACTAACCTCCCCTTTAGCGAAATAAGAAAAGCTGCCCAAAAAGCAGCTTCTGATCTTCAGCTCTTGCCCCCGTTAGCCCTCCATGAATCGCAAAACCGGCGATTCACCACAGAGAATGAAAATGGCTCCAAACCGTCGATACTGTTCTTAGGCTGGATGAGGAAGGTCGATGAACTATGGTGCCATAGAGCCCATCCGTTAGTCTGACTCCAACGACCACGGTGCACCACCGACTGTCGCTCCCCTTCCGGGGAAGCACTTATGGTAGATTAATCCTAATTCTGGTTGCTGCACCAGCCTCTATTTTAACTAGCCAAGAAAGGAAAAGTTCAATGGATGTAATCATTGAAAGAGCTTGCGGGCTGGATGTACATAAGGACAATATTACTGCCTGCATCATGACATCTGAAGGAAAGGAGGTTCGCACGTTTTCTACTAAAACAATCTTCCTCTTGGATCTAATCGATTGGATTAAGGAACAAAAGTGCAGTCACGTTGCGATGGAAAGTACAAGTGTTTACTGGAAACCAGTCGTCAATCTGTTGGAAGCTGAAGGTATTGAATTTCTCGTGGTCAATGCCCAACATATGAAATCTCTTCCCGGTCGTAAGACCGACGTGAAAGATGCCGAATGGATTGCCCAATTACTAAGACACGGATTGTTAAAGGCAAGCTTTATCCCGAACAGGACACAACGGGAGCTTAGGGAACTAGTCCGTTATCGCCGAAGCATTATCGAAGAACGTGCCCGGCAACACAATCGGATTCAAAAGGTGCTTGAAGGAGCGAACATCAAACTTGGTTCTGTCGTTTCGGACATCATGGGTGTTTCGGCAAAGGACATGCTTCATGCTATCGCAAACGGTGAAGACGACCCTGAGAAACTATCAAATTTGGCACGCCGTACAATGAAAAAGAAGAAAGATGAACTTGAGCTGGCTCTTCGAGGCTATGTAAACCCACATCAGCGATTAATGCTTAAAACAATTTTGACTCATATTGATTTCCTCACTGAACAGATCGAGATAATCGACAAGGAAATTGCCGAGAGGGTAAGCGAATATCAGGAAGATATCGAACGGCTTGACTCCATTCCTGGGATAGCCACAAGGATGGCTGAACAAATACTCGCTGAAATTGGTACTAATGTGGGTTCGCAGTTTCCTAGTGCTGCACATTTATGTTCCTGGGCAGCCTTGGTTCCTGGCCACAATGAAAGTGCTGGAAAGCGGAAATCTGCAAGAGCCAAAAAAGGTAACAAGTATCTCCGTTCTGCCTTAACTGAAGCAGCCCAATCAGTAAGGGGTTCGAAGAACTATCTCGGTGCCCTATACAGGCGGACAGCCGGACGAAAAGGAAAGAAACGTGCAGCCATTGTAGTCGCACATGCGATGTTGCGTATCGCGTATTACCTTCTCACCCGAAAAGAAATGTATGTTGATTTGGGTGAGGACTACTTTGACAAGCAAAGACAAGTTTCAATCGTACGGCATTCGGTTCGGAGACTGGAGAACTTAGGATATACAGTGACCATTTCGGAAGCATCCTAGTCTTTCAATAATCGATTCAGGAATCAGACGCTCTCCTTTTTAAAAAACTGATTGAGCTGCGTCTATTTAAGTATGGCCATTTTCCTGAAGTTACAGAATTTAATTTTCATGGTAGTTTAAGTGAGCATAATATAACTGCTTATCAAATGGGCATTCTTGGTTAGGATAATAGTGCCCTGAATGGGGTATTTATATGTATTGTCGCTTAATACACACTTAACTGCATTTAAAATATTTATAGGAGTTGGATTTATGAAAAATCATAGTATTATGGGCTATTCGAAAAGCAACAAACCAGATGGAGCACATATTTTCTATTCGTTTGATACCACTGAGAAATATATAGAAAATGCCCTGCTGTTTATAGAGAAAGGAATTCAAGAAGGAGAGAGGGTCATATTTATAGAAAATGACAGACTATTCCCTTTGATACAAAAAAAAATCCCATCAACAATCAGGTTAAACGATTCAGACAAAATTCATCATATTAATAATTATGATTTTTACTACTCTAGTGGCGATTTTCACCCTAAATCAATTAATAAATATTTCGCAGCAGTAGTCTCACCTTATGTTGAAAAAAATATCCCTATTCGAACATGGGCTCATGTTGAATGGGGAAATCACCAGGAAATCGCTCGTATAATTGAGGAATTTGAAACTGAAGCTCAAGTAAATGTTTCAGCAAAAAAATCCATTTCAGTTTGTGCGTATGAAAGTGATAGGATAACTCCCGAAATAAAAAACTCCTTAATGAAAAGTCACGGTTATTATATGACTGACAATAATATAAACCCAACAAATTCACATGTAGTCCAAATATAACATTGTATAAGACCGCGTATTCTTCAGCGGTCCTTTTTTATTCCAAATCAAATGTTGATTTATCCTCATTTAGGGACACTCGACTTTCTACCACATTTTGGTTTTCCTTCTTTAACCAACCTGCCCCTTTAGCTCAATAAGAGGTATTTAATAAAAACAGCCGTTAATCCTTCCCATATCAACGCCCCCATTAGTTAAAGTACAAAACTTCACAAGCTGCAACTTATAAAAGTGTAATGTTAGTTTATTTTTTTAGAAAAAAGCCATTGGAATTCGGATTGCTCTATTACTTTCTGAACTGTTACCATAAATTATGAAACGGTTCCCCAAAATAAATCTAAATGAGCTTAGTATGCATTAGTGTTTCCGATTTATTTAATCAAAAATATTCATTTTACTAATGCATCATCAAGGCATAGTATGGAGGTATCAAAAAATATTTGAAAAGGAGTTAATATGATGAGAGAAATAAGAGTTTATCATGTTGATGCATTTACAACAGAAAAATTTGGAGGTAATACAGCAGGTGTCGTGTTAGATGCAGAAAAATTAAGTGAACATGAGATGCAAAGTATTGCAAAAGAATTAAATTTACCCGAATCCGTATTTTTACTGCCTTCAAATAATGAGGACATTGATTATAAAGTGAAATACTTTACTCCGGCTGAAGAAATCAACTTTTGCGGGCATGCAACTGTTGGGTTAACCTGGCTTTTGGCAACTGAGTTTGGCCTAGCAGAGAAAAAAGGAGGGATTGTATTAGAAACGAATATAGGTAAAATACCGGTTGTATGGCATAAAGAAAATGGAAACATAATTAATGTGGAGATGACACAAGTTACTCCAAAAACGCAAGTTTTCGAAATTGACCTGAAAGAGCTTAGTCAGTTGATTGGCGTCAAAACTGAAAGCATCGACCTAACCTATCCAGTCAAATTAGCGAATACCGGAAACTGGCATTTGCTTGTTCCTATTAAAAATCAAATGTCCATTGACAATGCTATGCCAGACTTCGCGGCTTTAGGGAGGCATAATAAAGAACATAATATCAGCACGACACATCTTTATACTTTTAATACCTCGAAAGAATGTGATTTATATACCAGAGATTTCGCACCGGGAATTGGCATACCTGAGGATCCCGTAACGGGGGCAGCAAACGGAGCATTAGCTGGTTTCCTCTATTTAGAAAGTGTTTTACCTCAAAGTGAGACGACACACCTTAAAATAGCTCAAGGGGATGCGATTGGAAGACCTGGAATGCTTTACGTGACTGTCATTCCGAATGACTTAGAACCAGTCATTAAGGTAGCAGGAGCAGCAACCATTACCATTCGCGGGATCTTAACGATATAAACATAACAGCTTGAATGAAGGACTTTCTTAAGGACTTCTTATTCAAGCTAGTCTTGTTTAAATTGTTCTTTTATAGTCCCGATAAATTTGTTTATGGAAGGTGCCGCTTGCTTAATGGATTTTAACGCTATACCTATTTCACGAAACAAACCCGTTTCAAGAGGAATCCCTTTCATGTTTGGAATATTTTTCGGTATGACCATTTCTGGAATAATCGTGATCCCTAGCCCTTCTTGAACCATAGAAATGATTGTATTGTTATCTTCTATTTCAAAAATAACATTAGGATGTACATTATTTTCTCTAAGCAGCCTCTTTATTAAAATATCACAACCTGCTTTTGGCATAATAAATGATTCATCATGAATTGATTCGACTTTAACTGGTTTCAGTGTGTTGAATCGATGATTTTCAGGTACTAAAACAAATAATTCGTCTTTTAGTAATGGAATGGTATCAAATTCTCTAACTGGAAGCGCTAAAAAACCAATATCAACCGTTCCTGAAGTGAGCCAATCTTTGATATCGTCGTAGCCACC
The DNA here is from genome assembly GCF_046237635.1 of Peribacillus sedimenti. Classification (NCBI taxonomy): domain Bacteria; kingdom Bacillati; phylum Bacillota; class Bacilli; order Caryophanales; family Bacillaceae; genus Peribacillus; species Peribacillus sedimenti. The sequence goes on from NZ_CP143547.1 coordinate 3,086,309, forward strand.
TTCATATAACTCTATCTGGATGCCAGGATATTTATTTATGAAGTTATGAATGAGACCTGGAAGAAATCTAGACGAAAAACTGGGGAAAGTCCCGATTTTAATCTTTCCTACTTCGATTCCTTGTATAAGTGCCGCTTCCTGCTCAAGCAATTTTGCATGATGAATGAGCTGACGAATATGCGATAAAACTCGCTCTCCCGCATCAGTTAAAGATATTCCATTCCGATTACGCCGAAGCAATACGATTCCTAATTCTGTTTCAAGTGTTGAAACGTTATGACTAACTCCTGATTGAGACAACCCTAGTTTTTCGCCGGCTTTTGTAAAGCTGCCGCTTTCAACAACCGCTAAAAAAACTTCGTACTGAAAAATAGTCAATATCATCCCCCCATTCATTCCTATAGTAAACTTTATTTTGGACTTTACTGCATTTAGTTTTTTTGTTTGCAGCCCATCTATCGCCCAAGAAATCGGTAGGATATTCCACTATAAACTGAATCTATTTTAATAATATAGAAATAAAGATATCTTGAGTATACTAGATGAACCTTTTGTTTTCCTTGAAGGTTATTCATTTAACCAACATCATTTACTTATGGTAGGGTTCACGGCTATTGATGCTAAATTAATTCTTAACTATCTGCCTCGAGTGCTACACGAAAGTTAAAAACCACTCTTCAACTAAACTGCCCCTTTAGCGAAACAAGAAAAGCTGCCCAAAAAGCAGCTCCTGATCATCAGCTCAAGCCTCCGTTAGCTCAATAAGAGGATTTAATAAAAAAGGCCGTCAATCCTTCTTGGATCAACGCACCGTTAGTTAAACAAAAACTTTTTCATAGGTAAAAACCTTAACCCCTGAACTTCCTGTTCTTCATCGGTTTTCTGAAATCCTAGTTTTTCATAAGCTTTTATACCATAAGGAGAGGAATTAACTGTAATAAAATCTAAATCCGGACATTGCTTTAGTATTTTATTAACAGCAGTAGCTAGTAAGGACTTTGCAATGCCACGATTTTGATATCTACCATCAACATAAAGCATTGAGATGTGCCTATAATCACTAATTTCCATTACTCCAGCCATAAAATTGTCCACAGAAGCTATTAAAACAAAATGATTTTCTCTGCTTCGCTTTTCGATAGCAGCAGGTTCGTTTATTCTCTTAAAAGTAAAGATACCTTCTTTAGAGTAATCAGGAGCTATAAAGTTATTAAAAACTCTGTGAACAAATTGAGAAACTTCCTTTACCTCTTCCAGATTCATTTGACGAATCAATATTTTAGTCATTCCATCACCTAATTTAATTTTAGTCTTTTATATTTCTGAAGGGGTCATGACCAGTCCTGCATCCTGGATTGTTGATTTCCGGCCAAAAGAAAAGCCCTATCAAGCATAAGGCGGTAAATTCTGAACTAATGTTTTCCGTTATCAATGACTCGTGGTACGGTCATCTCCCTGTCTGTAACGGCAAAGGGCACTTCATCCCTCATACGCTTGCATCAAAGTTTTTATGTCAATTTTACTCTTCGTTTGGAGCAATGCTTTCATAACTCTTTCTGATTTTTCTGGATCTGGGTCGCTTACCATCTCGGTTAGAGTGGAAGGAATAATTTGCCACGACACTCCGTACTTATCTTTTAACCAACCGCAGTTTTGAGCCTTTTCATCTCCGCCTTCGGAGAGTTTATCCCAAAAATAATCCAATTCATCTTGATCTTCACAGTTCACGATAAATGATATTGCCTCTGTGAATTTGAAATACGGACCGCCATTCAAGGCTACAAATTTTTGCCCATCCAATTGAAATTCCACCGTCATTACTGTTCCTTCTTGTATCCCGTGATTATTTTTGCCATGGTGAGTGATTCTTCCTATCTTCGAATTTTTAAAAATAGAAGTGTACAACTCTGCCGCCTGTTCGGCTTGTGTATCGAACCACAAGTTTGGCGTGATTTTTTGGATTTTGTTATTCATAATTTTTTCCTCCTAACTATTCAAGCGTTTAGCAGGTTTATACACAATACAGTTTAGATCCTTTTCTTTTCTTTTCAGTTAACCGTATTTAACCTTTACTGAGGTTTTTCGCATATTCTTTTTATTCATATTCTCTCCCCCAACGGTCAAGAAAGAATTTTCTCTACAAGACTTTTATTCTATATAGAGAAAAATTCACCTGCATATTTATTGAACTAATGGTCCTTTTGTGACATAAAAGCCTAGCTTATCTTATGGAACTAATGTGCCCCGTTAGCTTAATGAGAGGAATTCAATAAAAAAGCCTTAATCCTTCTTGGATCAGCGCCCCCTTTAGTTTAAGTACATTACTTCACAAATTATTTCATTAACACTTCTCTATCGCTGCATTCACATCTATAACAGTTTTGCTCGGCTAATCTGCTCATGTAACAGCGATACTCGACAAATAGCACCTATGTACTATATAAGGTTTCTGTGGTATGGTTATCGTAACTTAATTATTCGGGGTCCTTTTTGACTTTTCTTAGTCACCTTCCCTTTATGATGGAAAGGAGGCTAAGACGAAATGTCTTTAGACCACATAAAAAATATGCTAAGCACTATAAAGCAGTATCCTAATACTGAAATTTCATTATTGTTCAACGACTACAACAGTCAACCGTTCTTGTCCGTTTGCTACAAGAACTTTTGTTTTGAAGTAACAAATTTGAAAAACCTTGTGATTAATACTTGTAATGATATAGAATCTGCAATTTTATTTATTGAAAAAGAACTTAATGCTAACGTACAGAAAACCTCTATTGACTAGGTTTTTTTTTGTCTCAAATACGTTTTACGGCACTCTCTGTGATTGCTTCTTCAACTCCCTCAGTATGATTCGATTTTCTCCCAAATGCTCGCTCATTCGCAGGATTTCAAACTCCTTGGTCTTAGGTCACCTTTTGTTCGAAGTAAGTTTGGGCCAACTTGGCTACGTGAAGGCATGGTTAAATAAAGGAGTTGGAAAACCACTCCATAATTTGCCATATGATGTACTACTCCACGCCGCCCCTGGAGGCTTTCCCTCCCATGTCTCAACGGGTCTAAGTTGCCCTGTCATTCCTTCGTCATGCCTTTCCAAGGGGTGGAGGCCAGTTATGCTAACCTAATGGGTCCGTGCCCTTTTGTTGAAGAAATCTGGTGCTCCGTACATATTTGAAATCCTGCGAATGAGCCAACATTTGAAAATCTATTGCTTGGTTTAGGTGTGTTCTCTCCGAGAACGTAAGAGTTGTATTACGCTGCGATGTCTTTTATGGGCTGCACTTTATGGGCATAATACACTTCGTTCTTACGTGCTATTCCAACAAAGATCCTGGCCAGCTTGCCAATCAATTTCATGATGGATTTCATTTTTTTCATTTTCTTCACTTTGACATTATGGGCATGTATCGCCTTAAATTCTGGATTGTTCATCACAAGGCTCATAGTGGCTAAGTAAAGGAAACGCCGCAGCCTTGACCTTCCACGCTTGGATATGACGGTCTGGCCTTTCCACTTTCCCGAACTCGCTTCCACCAGGTGGAGTCCCGCATGGCGAAGCAGTGAGTTGCCATGCGAGAAACCACTTAAATCCCCAGCTTCACCCAGGATGCCAGCCAGGGAGATCTCGCTAATCCCTTTAATCATAAGCAGCTTTCTTGCGAAAGGAATCGAGTCCAATACCTCCTTGACGGCCTGTTCCACCCTATCCATTTGTTGGACCGCAAGATCATATTCCTCCAATAATTGCTCAAGGTGGAATCTATAAGCACTAAGGGCCTGCCTTGTACCAACAGAGTTCATGGCCACCTGGACAAGCAATTGGGCTTTCTTCATTCCAGGCTGCCTCTTCATGACGGATCTCCACCCCATGACGATCTGTTCCGGCGTCATGGAACGCAGTTCCATCGGCAATGGGAATAGCCTGAGGGTAGCGATCGCTCCCTTGGCCGTTATATCTTTAAATACCTGCCTGAGTTCAGGAAAAACGATGTCCACCCAACGGTTTAATTGATTAATAGAGCTGACCAGCCGTTTGACAATCACATCCCTGTTCGACATTAGCACCCTGAGTTGCTCAAATGATTCCGAAGTGTTTCTCACAAAAGCATAATATCCGTTCTTCACCATATCAGCTATTACAAGGGCATCTTTCCTGTCACTCTTTGATTGGGTATTATCTCGGTTTTCCTTGTTCCTCTTCACTAAATGCGGATTCACGGTTACTACTTCGATATCTTGTTTCATCAGCCATTTGGAAAGGTTGATCCAGTAATGGCCCGTAGGTTCCATACCGACTGTAGCCGCCTCGAGTTTATGTATTCTTTTAATCTCGTGTATCCAGTTTAATAATATCGAAAATCCACCTTCATTATTTTCAAAGGTGATGGGTTCTCCCACTATAATCCCACGATAGTTCACGGCTCTCGCTACGTGAAAGTGTTGTGCAATATCCACGCCAATAATCAGATGCTTATCAGTAATTCTTTCTATTAGTTGATTTTGTTTGTCCTGCATTTTAAACTTCATATAAGGGGTTCCTCCTAAGATGTTGAGTTTGAGTCGAGTCTTACTCATCTATCTTACTGAGGGCCCCTATTTTTATCAAAGTTCAAAATAACGATCTACAGGAATGCTAACCTGCCCCTCGCAAATAAAAAAAAGCTCCAAAAATGGCAGCTTTGGCTTCAACACTTGCATCGTATGTTCTTTATATTATTGATTTTCCATAGCAAATACATTTTTGTATAAAATAAAATATTAACTTAGGAAAAAATTAACCAACTTGAGATAATGTTTTAGGGAAACTGGGGGAAATTCTCTGGGACGGAGGATAAAAATTATTCGTTACTTTATTCTTTCTTAATTAGAGAACATGTGAATAACACTTGGATTCTCATGTAAAAATAAATTAAAGCAGCAACAAATCCTTTTCTACTATAAAAATTCACTTTAGTGCGAAGACAATTAATTAGGTTACGATCGCACTGACAGCGACTTTCCTGTTGATAACATTGATCATGAGATTTGCAGCAATCATCTACATCGTTAATTGGATCTTCAGGTCCGCTGCATCCTGGTCCACACCATTTATATCGCGGAAATATGCATCGACAAAATAGTGTTTTTCTACCTATCGTTCTAGCCAAATTCTTACCTCCTTCAAGCTAATAATATTAAAATATTAAAAATTAGCTTAAAAGGTCTATCTCATTGCCTATAATTTCAAAAAATACAAAGCACCTAGCACTTGTTTCTACATTTTAATTTGTTGAACTAGCCTGCCCCTTAAGTTCAATAAAATAAGCCGCCTATAAGACGACTTCAATCCTTTGGTTGATTTCTGACTTGCGAATCTGCCTTAGTTATTCTGTACTTTGCTCGTTCTAAATCAAAATTCTGCTCGATTCTTATGAGTGTATCAATTAATTCATTATCTGCTTCTTGTGCAATCCGCTCTAACCTTTTAAGGATTCTCTCGGTTGCCTGCAAATTGATTCCATCATTACGTATTGTCATCGTTTGTAAAAGATATGATTTTATCCGTTCAATGTCTCTTAGTGTATCTGTCAATAACTTAAATAGCTCCTTATCCACTACCCTCCCACCTTTTTTGCTCTGGACTGTATGATTTCCTTTACCCACGACGACAGTGGCATATGCAGAGTGACTGAAACATCCATTAGTTCCCATTATCTTTGGAACATATCCTATAATCGTTAAAACAGGCGTCTTATTGAAATTATACTAGGTGTCTTATTAAACTACCCTGTCCCTTTAATTGAAGAAGGAAAAGCTGGCCATAAAAACAGCTCCGAATTAAGAAACAGGCTCGAACTGCCCAGTTTAATTTCATTGCTATAAAAAATCAACAGTGTTAGTCTTGACACACATAGGGTTATTTTTCCTATGTAAAGGAGAGTACGCTATGGTAAGTGACAAAGCTGTTCGCTTCCTATTTATGCGAGAACTTGGACGTTTACGAATTGATTTTAACAATTGTAACGATGCCCTAGTCCGTGACAACATTTACCAAGATATTCTCTTGCTTAGAAATGCATTAGTTTTGACTGCTATTAAATAGCAGTCTTTTTTAGGACAATATCATAGTGCTATGTTGAACTAATAGTGATAGTCTTAGTTCAACATAGTGTATTTGTTATGTAAAGGAGGGGGCACTATGGCTGAAAAAGGAAACTCCATCAATGGAAATATCGTCTTTTACAATGGTAAAAAATATACTATTATTCACAAATACGAATCCGGTTATTGCGAGATACGAGAGACTGGAGTACATAACACTGAATTAATTCACATATCAGAATTAAAATTTATTACGAACTAATGTAGTGGTTAACTAACTTGGTTAACCTTTTTCCTTTTTACTAAGCAGTTAGTGAAAGCAAGAAAAGCCGATTAAATGGAAGCTCGCTCTTCATCTTCCTACGAATGGGGATATAGTTCGCTTTTAACGCGGCCGATCCTTCTTGTACTAACCTGTCCCTTATTGGAACAAGAAAAAACCTTACTCCCATATTGTAGTAAAGCACTTGTCATTATAATAAATAGCTTTTCTCAGATGTTTCTTGTCGGAGTATACAGCTCTTCTTTTACATTAGAAGATAGAGCTACTTCCTCAAATGAAATGGTTCCTGCTTCTTTTCCTTTCTTAAATGCATTTCTCAGCCTATAAATGTAATACAGAAAAAGGATGCCAAAGCAGCCCTACATTTTTCAAATAACTCACTCGTTTGTAAAAATTCTTCCCCAATTAATAACCTGCCTAATTTCTTACCTTCTATTTTTTGATAATACTTTTTCTTCCTGGTTATATTATAAAATCTTGAATTAAAATATTTAATTATGTTAAGAGACCAAACCAAATGACGATATATGTAAAGTGATTGGTTCTTTGGTCTTGCTTATCATAAAAAAATATAAAAAAGGGGAAATATTCCATGCAAGTTTCTGTTTATGAAAAATTGAGCTCCAAAATCCTTACTTTTACATTAATTGGCTTATTGCTATCCTGTGTCCCTATTTTTTTGGCCGTGGCCCTTTTTAATTTATTTACATGGAAAACATTCTCTATTTTAACCTTAATGGTACCAGCTTTAGTTGGTCTTGTTTATCTTGTATATAAAAAGACACATAACCATCTAAAAGGAAAATATTATATATCAGCCATGTGCTTTTTCATTGATCTAGTATTTTTATGGCATATACCTTCAGGCGAAATCTGGGGAGCCTTACCTTTATACATGATTCTTTCATTAATTTACTTAAATGGGAATGTCATCATACTTGCAACCGGCTATGCGGTTGTCGTGAACACCATTTACTTGATTTTCAACCCTTTTTATCAAGGTAAAGAGCTCTTTGACTATATAGTTATGTACATACTTATTGTCATGCTTGGTGTAGTCGCTTATTGCATTACCTCAATGGGGAAGCGAATGCTGCTTGATGTAAAAGAAAATGAAAGCAAGGTAACAAACCTTCTCTATGAAATTGCAACCTCTGTCGAGAAAATTAAGCAATTTGGAAAAAATTTAAATGAAAATGTAGCCCAAACCACAGAAATTTCAAAAGAAATTTCTGCAGGGTACATGGAAACGGCAAAGGGGATCGAGATGCAAGCATCTGGAATTATAGATATTAACGAAAAAGTCTCGGGAACAAATGAATTTATTATCGGTGTATCGGAACATTCTAATGATTTAAAAGAGCTATCGATCTCTACCTCTAACGTTACCAATCAAGGAAATGAAATGCTACTAACCTTGCAAAGAGATCTCTACAATGTATATAACATTCAAGAAGAAACCGTTCATTTAATGACTGCCCTTGAAGAAAAAACACAAAGTATAAGCAAAATATTAAACGCAATTGACGGGATTGCGGTTCAAACGAATCTGTTAGCATTGAATGCTTCTATTGAAGCAGCAAGAGCCGGTGAATACGGCAAAGCTTTGCTGTTGTCGCGGAAGAAATTCGGCAGCTGGCTGGAAGTGCCGGTTCATCCGCAAAAGATATAGCCCTTATTTTACAAGACATACAAAAGCAAACCACTGCAGTTTCTTCTCAAATTAAAAAAGGAAATGAAGCTATAGAGGAGAGCCAAAAGGCTGCGGAGTCTTCCAATGGCATGTTCCATATTATCACGGATAATATGAAGAATGTTATGAATAAAGCAACAGAAATTCAGGAAATGTTGAGTAACCTAGAAGCAACATCACAGGCTATCGGCCATGAAGTCAATAATATCTCTAGCGTAACAGAAGAATCAAGTGCTTCTATCGAACAAATGAGTGCATCGCTTCATTTGCAAACAGAACGAATCGAAGCAATCAGTTCAAGCTTTAATGATTTGGAACAAATGATTGTTATATTGAATGAACTCACCCAGACAGATGAAACAGATGCAGAAAATACTAGTGTCCACTAAGGCACTGGTATTTCTTCAACTAACGCACAGTTACTTGCAATAAGACAAACTAGTCTTGCAACTGGCTACATACCGAGAGCATTGAAAGGAGTTCATTTTTATTGTTAAAAATATAATCTGGTTGAATATAAACTCGATGGTCTGATAATTTGGTAACCACTGTACTCCACCAATTGTTTGTACATTTGCTGTTATACCAGCGATATCAGCAATTTTGGTCATCGTGAGAAGGATATCTATCAGAATTAAACCTCTCACTTTCTTATGCGAACAACCTTGGGAATATGGGATCGAAACGAATTGGCAACGATAAAAAATTAGTCATTTAGCGATAAACTTGTGACTAATTTTTATAGAAATTAACCTTCTGACAGGTCTTCTTCCACTAACCTGCCCCATTAGCCCACAGAAGCTGTTTTCCTTTTGTTGCCTCAAGCAAATAGTATTAACTACATTATTCACGTTGGGCTGTACGATTAATTTCTATTAGTTAGGGTAAAGAACAGTAACCTTTAAAAAGAAAATACCTAACGCCGACATTTCTTTGTTCTTATTAGAAAAGGAGAGGTTGGTGGGAGGTGATTTTTTGAGGAAGGTTATAGGGGTAAACAGTTTAATCACTTACCTTGATTCGGCAGGCTACTCGCTTTCCGAAGAAAAGATCCAGGAGTTGATTCTAAAGAAAAGCATCCCGCATCAGCGGCCTCTTTCTAACATAATTGTTTTTCATTTAGATCATATTGATTCCTGGATTGAACAGCAACGATCACACACAAATGACTAAGCCCTACTTTCCGTAGGGCTTTATCATGTCCGTTCAAGATTTCCATAAAAACACAATAGCGTTTTTATTCCAGGGCTTCCCATGCTTGCTGGACTGATCCAAAGGTGCGGATTCCATTATATATAATAAAGGTCAGGTTTTCGGAGATTGTGAATGTGCAGATGATAAACTGAACTGGAATAAATATGACAATTTTGATTTATTTCTTACATTTATACAATAAACAGATTTTGTCGATAAAATGGTATTATGTTTTTATCCATAAATGTAGGGTGGGATCTATTTGGATGAACCATTATTATGTGACATGATAAAGTCAGTAGAGAACAAATGATAGAACTAGGACTAGGACTAAAACAAGGAATTACTCCCCCTGAAACAGTTGAGTTGAGTCAACAATTAGATCATTTATTGAATATTTATCATAACTTAGAAACGTATTATACGAATACTGCAGATAAAAAGCCACCGCATTAAGAGCAAGAGATATAAGGTAAAACAGTCCCTTATATAGGAAGAGGGTCCTTTTTTCCTCCTTCAAAGTGAATGTACTTCAACTAACCTGCCCCGTTTGTTCAAGTAGATATTGAACAAACGCATTAATCGATGCTGGTCGATGCACACATAAGCTATGTAACGAAAGGGTTTATCTAAAAATCTTTAAATCCTCACTTTAATTTTGAGGGTCGTTTGTACTATCACTATGTTTAATACCTTTGCTTTTATAGGGCTTGGCACTCTTTGCCTTATTTTTACTTGCTTGCCAACGATTCCAGCCCTTCTTTCCAGTTCCTCTTCCTGTTCCGCCTTTACCCTTAGCTTTACTCATAATATCAACTCCACTATGTTTGTCAGTTTAAGCAGCTATTTTCTAAATCGATTTCCTGTATTAACGTATATCAGGGTAACCACGATTATTCCGATAAATAAAATGACACCAATAGCAAATAACCATTTTAGTTCATACACATCACTTAGGATCCAAAATACCATACTGAATGATAAAGCGAACATCGTTTTTCCCATAAACTTACATAATGCAACCGTATCATATTTATCTTTTTCTTCTTGGGGTAATGTATTAAATCCAGCAATCAAAAAAGAGCCATTACCATTTGATAAAATTATTCCTAAGACAACGAATATTATTATGACAATAATTGCTCCACTAATATTAACCCTCCTTAACCCCTTCACCTTTTACTACCATTTAATTATATTATGGTTTCGTATTTAAACTAACCTGCCCCTTCAGTGAAACAAGAAAAAGAGCTTTCGAGATGCAGCTCTTTTTATCCTCTATTTTTCAAACCGTTTTAATAATTCTATTATTTCTTTATTTTGCTCATTTGATTTTGGTTAATTTAGTTTCGATAGAAAAGCGGGTAATCATTATTGCAACAACGCTAAAACCCACTCCCCCCTTCACCCCCTATATCTTGTTATGCTCTTGCTCCAATTAGTTGAAGAAATATGTCGATACAAGTAAAGCCCTCAAATCAAAGATGGATTAATTTAAATATCTTCTGACAACCTTTTGGCTTCATCCGTAAGTTCCAAATTGTTCATAGCATCAATTATTATTTCGTGCAGTCCTTGGTGGTCTTGCAATACATAATTAAGCTGAATGTCCCTAAATAATCCAAGTCTTGAGGTAACTGGTGATGAATAAAGGTATTCCTGCAACAACTCCAAATCAGGATCTGTGGCTTTTTGAATCGGGAATGGTATGTGTTTTTCGCCTTGAGGAAGTGGAGTAATTACGCCAAGTCCATCCTGTGTTTGGATACTTACTTTTATTTTCCGCTCCTGTTCGACGTTTTTAACGTAACGATATGGATCGTTAATATCAGGTATCCTGAGATTCTCTAATAAAAACTTTGTGACATAATTTCGGACTAATTTATCATTTTCAGATGGTTGATATGGGGAGTTAGCGGAATCTTCCACCCATTTTTCTTTAGCTATTAAATACTTCTCTTCACTATCAAACTCGTTATAGAAAAGTTCACCGTCAGTCATATTGATTCTCAAAAACTCTCTAAGATTATTAGCAACTATTCGAGTTGGACGTTCAAAATCCATTGGACAAACGCAAACAATTGGGGATTCCTCAAGATCAGTTACAGACCCATAATCAGTAAGGAACCCATAATGAACACCGTCTATACCAATATTTCCAAATACGACCACATCACTAGGTGTGTTAAAATATCTGAAGTCCTCAAGTGAAAGGTAAAAATTAAGACCAAGGTAAAAATGTTCTGGGTCACCCAGAACATTTTGTAGGTCAATTAATCTTTGGAGTGTAGGTGGTGCCTTATATTTACCAAAATTTAGCCCCATTGATTTAGCTCCTTGTATATTTTTCATAATTTTACATATTACCTTCAATAAAAAACATTCCTTATTGCGCCAAACTGCCTCTTTAGTCAAATATAGTTATGCTTTAGACAGATTGTTAGGAAGAACTCATATAATTACCCTAACTTTTTTATTTGCCGGATTAAATTCCAAGGAGTAAAGGTAATTCCATCAAATCATCTATAATAAAATCTGTATTAACATTGCTCCATTGAATGTCCTTTTTCCAAATTCCTTTCATCCCTACTCTTTGAGCAGCCTTCACGTCATTTTCATGATGATCGCCAATATAAACACTTTGATTTGGCAAAACGTTAAGTTGATTCAACGCCCGTAAAAAAATATTGGGGTCAGGTTTTTTTAGCCCTTCCCATTCCGAGACCAGAATGGCTTTAAAATACTTTTCAATTCCTAACGCCTTTATATTATCCATTTGAAATTGCCCAATTCCATTCGTAATCATCCCCAGGATTAACTGATTATTCCTTAGTGCCTCTAACAATTCAAAGAGGTTGGGAAAGGGGGCGCAATGATCTTTAAATCGGCTTATATAATCTTGAAGGAAGTCTCCCCAAGTTAATCTTTAATCTCAAATTCCTCGGTTAGTTGTTGATATACTTTATCCTTCCAAACGTAGCCACGATTATCTAGTTCTATAAATCTTGTAATGTATTTCTCTTTTGGGGTATGGTTAAGCCACTTATTTAATCTAACATATTGGTAATTAATAAATTCCCTTACCGATTCGTCCCTATTTAACAAAGTCCCATCTAAATCAAAGATGACAGCCTTAACCATATAAACCCCGACTCCCTGGAACACATTTTTTTACTTTTATTCTATACAAATAATCAATATACCTTCTTAAGCTAACCCGCCTCTTTAGTTGAGTAAGGAAAAGGAACTGACTCAAAACAGCTCCGGTTATGCCTTGTTAGCTAAATATTGTAGTGTGGATGTTGTAAGGAGATAATCAAATCATTGAGTTGTTCTGTTTCATCATTATTCCAATCATTTCGTTTAACTGTTCTAAGCACTTTTCTGGAAACAGAAAGTAAACTCTCTCTTAGCTCCACAATATTACATACTGCTCTAAACTCTATTTTGCTTCTGGTCGAACAAAAGAGCATCTCTGCATTCTTGGTATCGATCTTTTTTGCCAGAACTACGGGGCTGCCGTCCATAAAGTCAAACTCGTAACTACTGCCTACTTCTGATACGATTAATCCTTTAATTGATTTAATCCACCAAGATAGAATTATTATTACAAAATCCGACCACCCATATTCAGGAAAGTAGCGATAGTAATCAACAACAAAATATATATTACCTAGTATGTTATTCTGATTTTCTAATGAGTCCAAATCAACCTCTGCTATGATGCTTTGTTCCAAAATAAATCATCCTCTATACCATGATAGCTTTTAAATATGGTACCGACTAATGTTTTTCCTTGTTTAACTATACTGCCCCTTTAGTGTAATAACGTTAGGGCTCTGTTTAATTTTAATGTTGATAATGATAAAAAATAAGGGAAATTCTCATAATTTTGGGTGTCCTCTTGCTTATTATGGTACATATCCAATAGTATCGTACGGCTACTTGGATAACACTTTTTATTGTGACACAAACTGTTAAGTGCCTTAAACCAAATGGATGAACTTTGAATAAAGGGGTTATCTTGTAGCCATAGCACCTTTTCTAATAAATTTATTTATTTATTACTATTCCCACTGATGAAACGGTTTAAGCTATTCTATATGATCTTTATTCTTTATAAGCAAATAAGTGATTAGCTATTGCTAGACTTCGCCCTTTTTCATTATAATAAATAACTTGTCCTATACCTTAAAGATGGAATTATAATATTATATGGAAACTCACTTAAGGGGGTTTCTAAATTTATGAAATTCAAGTATCCGCGATGGTCTCGATTGCCCTATAATGGAGAGGAAAACCCTCCTACAAATCCTGAAGAGCCGTTGGCAGGATCATGGCCGCTCTTTTTTCTGAAAAGGGACAAACACGGCTGGTTCACAGACATGGACGGGAAAGCGTTGCCACCGGTTAAGGCTCCGAAAACCATCGATTGGCAAGCAGAATTGAAGGCTGTACAACAAACTGCGGCAACATTGACACCTCAGCAAAAGCAGATTGCCGTCTATTGGGGCACAGGTGCGGTAACCAAGCAATGGACACCTATCATTGACCGGTTAATCGACACATACACCATATTCAGGGTAGGCATTCCGCCCATTTCCATCTCAAGCCCGCGAGCTGCACGGATCCTCGCTGTTACACACGCTGCCATCCAGGATGCACTGGTCGTTTGCTGGGCCGTGAAATACCGCTACGATGTAGCTCGTCCAGTTCAGCAGGATCCAAATTTCATACCTCTTCTTTGTACCCCACGTCACCCCACCTATATTTCCGGACATTCCATTGTTTCAGGGGCGGCCGCCGAAGTACTGAGCTATTTCTTCCCGGCTGAATCCGATCGCCTGAGGGAATTGGCTTTCGAGAGTGGTATTTCCCGTTTATATGCCGGTGTTCATTTCCCCATCGATATCAGCGAAGGGTTTAGGATTGGCAAAGCAATCGGACAGGCCGTCATTAATACAATCAAGGATCAGAAGGACGCTGCTGGCCAGCCTGTGGACGTACCATTCACAGAGGATCTCGATGCCGAGCTTCCTCCTCCTCCATATCGGCAACTTATCCCGTTTGATTTTAAGGATGATTGTGAATCTGCCTCAAGAGGAATCGGTCTGTGGGAAAGAGTGAAAGAATATTTCCGGAACATAATTTGATAAATTTTATATGTATTAGCACCAGCGACTTTGCCGGTGTTATTATTTTTTTGCTCTGTTATCGTTTGTTGTTGATTTTAGGAGCAAATAAATAAGGTAACCAAGATTATTCCGATAAATAAAATGAGACCAATAGCAAATAACCATTTTAGTTCATACACATCACTTAGGATCCAAAATACCATCCTCAATGATAAAGCGAACATCGTTTTCCCCATAAACTTACATAATGCAACCGTATCATATTTATATTATGGTTTCGTATTTAAACTAACCTGCCCTGTTAGCACAATAAGGAAAAGCTGCAGAAAAGCAACTTTGGATTTTCATCTCTCGAGCTGTCCTTGCAGCCCTCAGTATTTTCTTTCTAGTAGTCTACAAAAATTTTCAAGCCTATTCCATCTGAGACAGTGATGGCCTTTCATGAAGCTGCTGACACTGGAGAAATAGAAGAATCAAAGAAATATGTTGCAAAAGATATCCTTTCAGCTTTCGAGGCTAGGAGAATGTGGACAGACCCATATGAAGAATATATTCATTGGCACAGGGAAAAGTTTGAATCCATCAAAATTGAAAAAGAACAAATTGTCGGAGATACAGCCACAGTGACAACGTGGAACACTTAAAAGAAGAAAGAGCAGAAAAGGAAGAATACACTCTAATCAACGAAGACGGAGCCTGGAAATTCGCGGAAGAAGAATGGTTTCAATGTCATTGGGACAGTTCATGATGTTCGCAGCAGCAGCGGAGCCCAAGAAGGGATGACACATACAAAAGTCAGATTACTTTATTTGTGCTAATGAAAACGACTACCCGCTGCAAGAGAGTAGTCGCTCGAATTTCTACTGTATTAAGACTAGGTCAATTACTGTGAATGAACAGATAGGCATCCGTACGGCTCTTTTTATATACCCGCTATATTGAAAGTAAACCTATATACGTGAAAAACGACGCAGGAAATTTGCACCCGCACCATTTAGTTTTTCGCTTTATAAAATGCTCTGTTAAACGACACTGTTGATTTTTTCAAAAAAAGGCTATGTTAAATGCTGATGTTGATTTTTACGATAAGAAAACCGCCTCGTTCAGGAGGCGGCTTATTGAGCGATCGTAAGCGTCGTAGTCTGCTTTAGAAGAAAAGGTCATCTAACCGTCTGGTAAACGAGGGCTATGGCTCCAGAATCAAATGTCTTGTTTTCGATAAGTTTAAGAGTGACCTTCTCCTTGAGACCTTGGAATAACGGCAACCCGCTGCCAATCAGAACGGGAGAAACCGATATTTTATACTCATCTATTAATTCAAGCTGCATAAGGTAGTGTGCTAACCTAGGACTGCCGAGGATGACCATATCCTTGCCTGGCTGCTGTTTGAGGTTTTTGATCTCTTCCTCTACATCTTCTTTCACCAGTCGGGAATTGTTCCATTCGACTTTCTCCAGCGTCGTGGAAAAAACGATTTTGGCTGTCTTTTCGATCCACTCGGCATGATACCGTTCATGCTGCGACGCTGAAGGGTCCGATGGCACAGATGTCCAGTAACTGTGCATCATCTGATAAGTCCCACGTCCCCATATGACAGTGTCGGCAGTACTTAGAATATCTTTCGAGTGTTTCTCTAAGTCAGCATCGTAGGAAACCCAGCCAATGTCCATTTCACCGTTCGGACCCTCTACAAAACCGTCAAGCGATGCGTGCAGAAATAGAACAAGTTTTCTCATTTTTAGTCTCCTTTGTTCATGAGGGGTTGGGATTGCTAACCTATTAACAATTATAAGCAGAAAGCCGAAGTTGTCATTCGTGTCGGTCACTGAAAACTGTCATGATTTCACCAACATGTTTTTCTTATTCGATGCTGTATTCTCATATTCCTTGCTGTCTAAGTAACGAAACCAAGCCAAATAATGTTGAATATTTAGTTGCAACGCCGTAAAAAGATTCATCCACTTTTTTAGGGCGATGCCACATAGAGCATGGCATCCGTTAATGAACAGAAACTAATAAATTAATATCTATGAATTATTTTTTCGAATGAGAGGAAAGCCCCCGATCGATAAGGTTTGCAGAAACAGGGCTTTCTTCCCAATTCTCTTTCCCAAATTGATAATTGTCCTATATGGTGAATTTCGTAAGCGGCATATCTATACCTTCTCCAATTATCGTTACAATTGTTCAATCTGGCAGGGTATCTATAAATAATTAATTTTCCAAACTATATAAGTTGAACTAGAAACATCCCCTAATAGTCGTCCGCGGCATCCTACCCCATGTGGCGGAAAGTCGGTTTTCCCGCAGCCTCGTAGCGCAATAGTACCGAGCCGCTCGGGAACGTTCTGGATTCAAGCAATTGCAGGGCCGTCGGGATCGTTCCAGAATCGAAGAGCCGTTTTCCCTTTCCGAGCAATACCGGAAACTGCCAGATGTTCATGCGGTCAATCAGCTCATGATGCAGCAATGTTTGAATCAGGTCGCTGCTGCCGGCGACGTGCACCTCGGCATACCTCTCCTTCAGCAATGGCACACTTGTGGTCACATCAGCATCGAGCAGCTTTGAGTTGTTCCAATCGACGCTCGTTAAGGTGCGGGATGCGACATATTTCGGCTTCTCGTTCAACAGCTTGGTGAATGGGTTGCTGGCCGGAGCCTGCTGCCAATAGGGCGCGAAGATTTCGTATGTTTTGCGACCGAGCAACAGTGCGTCGAGCCTCGCATAATCAGCCGCGAGCAATTGTCCGGACTCCGCATCGATATACGGTGCCTGCCACCCGCCATAGCCGAAACCACCCTCGCAATCTTCATCGTGCCCTCCCGGAGCTTGAATAACGCCATCCAACGTCAGGAACATATGCACAACCAGTTTTCCCACGTTCCTTTTCATCCTTTCAAAATATTTACTTTAGGAATATTAAAAAATCTCATTTAGTATCACAATTTCAACAGACAAAGTATAAATTCCTTGTTCAACTAAACTGCCCCGTTAGCACAATAAGAGGTATTAAATAAAAAAGGTCGTTAATCCTTTTGGATCAACGCCCCCGTTAGTTATGAAAATCAGTGGTTTATTCTAAGACAAATTTTTGTCACTATTGGTGTTTGCGGAGCTGTTAATTGACAGGCTTTTTCTTAATTGTGTTAAAGGGGCAGGTTAAAGGGCCCCTATTAATCAAAAATCAAACTCGAAACTGGAGTAATGCATCTAAAACTTTGTCAATTGCCCTCGTTTTGTCGATGCCTCTTATTTTTCGTTCCGCACTTTTCTTCAGACCCCGCAGTTTGTGCGTGGAAATGTGTTCAGGAAACCATAGACCGGGAGTCCTGGTTTGTTTCACTCCGTATGATAGAGCAAAAAGCATGTAACTATATGTACTAAATGAAGGAATCAAGTCTGATAGATTCTGTTGTGCGTAATATTGCACGGTGATATGCTTGACTGGCAATGCCCAAACAAAACCAAGGAGATGGTAAAGTGAAGAAGGTTTTTAGTCTGCTGGTCGCCGCCATTTTTGTCCTGTCCCTTGCTTCTGCTGCCGGTGCACATGGGGATTCCCACTATGAACATGACAATAAATATAGCCCCTGGGTGAAGAAAGAATTGAAGAGGGTCAAGGAAGCAACGAAGAAGTATAGGAACGTAAACAAGGCATTGGCCGACGGTTTCGTCAATACGAAGGAATATGTATATGTAAAAGGTTTAGGCGGAATGGGAGTGCACTTCGTCAGGCCTGACCGGGCATCAGATGGAGTAGTCAGTGCCACTAAACCTGAAGCCTTGCTCTATATGCCTCTTAAAGGCGGGGGTTACCAATTGATCGGCGTGGAATACATCGTCCCGGCCGCTGCAACAAAAATCCATCCTGTACTCTTTGGCCGTAAGTTCGACGGGCCGATGCTGAACCATGATCTAGAGCCGATAGCACACACATTAAAAGAAAAACAGAAAAAATTAGCAAAAAATAATCATTATGACCTCCATGTTTGGCTTTATAAACATAATCCGGCTGGCCTCTTTGCACAATTCAACCCGGACTTGGGGCCTTTGAAAAAATAAGGGATAGAAATGAAGTAGAAAAATAGGAAACAAGCGTGCAGCGTCGTGAATCGGTATCAAGAGGACGTGAAGAAACTAAAATGACAGCCCGGCAAACACAAAGTCTTCGATTTATAGAACCCATGAGTAAGAGGGGGCGTCCGTGGAGCTCCTTCTTTTTCTAGTGGCTTTAGCGTATACGGAGGCATATACACTTTTATTTGGACCTTATCAAGATTCTCCATTTCACCCCCTATAATCCTATGTACTTTGTTTGCGTTTCTTCTTGTTCCAGGCGGTGTAAAAATCATTAATAATTCTTCGATGGCGATTTCTTTTGTATAAAGGTGATTGTCATTACGTTGGTTAATGACACGAAGGACCATTAGTTTTAATTAAGTAAGGATTTCCTTATAGAGCAAAGTATCGAATGATTCCAATAAAACCTCCTTATTTTTATCATGGGATAAGGAGGTCAGATATATCTAGCTACTTATTTGCCTGTTTTTCCGATTGTCTGCATCTATTGCCTTGCAACTTCCGCTTCCTTAAAAAGGAAAAGTAATTTTATCGCTAAACCAGCTAATAGGTTGTCAATATCTTTCTCTCAAACATTAATTTTTATATGCTATACTATTGTCGGCATACCAAATAACCCTCCAGATCATATATGGAAGGTTTTTCTTTATGTGGTTAAAAAGTATTTTTAGGCTATATCCAGGAAATGTTCTTTCCTTTTTAATAAAGCATAAATCCAATGAAGAAGTTTATTGATACAAGCGACAATCGCCACTTTCGAGGGTTTTCCTTCTACTCGTTTCTTGTCGTAGAACTCTTTGAGCCTTTTATTTCTGGAACTTCTTATTCCATATAAAACATCTAGATATAGACTGTGCCTTAGCCTGCTGGAACCTCGTTTAGTTATGCGATTCGCCGTAGCTATAAACTTTCCAGATGAATGGACACTGTGGGATCTATTCCAGCGTAGGCAACTAATTTTTTAGGGTGATTAAACCTATCAATTTCACCGATTTCGGAAATAATCGTGGCAGCGATTTTTTCACCAATCCCAGGGATTGATTGGATAATCTTATATTCTTCTATTTCATTTGCCAGGGAGACCATTTGGCTCTCTAAATCAGAAAGGTGTCCTTGGTAGTGGAAATAGGATGTCTATATACATATTAAGATTGATAAGATGACTTTGATACATCACTTTTTGATAAGGATTATGAGAAGCTGAATGTATCAATTTCCTTGCTTTCTCTCTTGCCCACTGAATAGAACGAGTTGGACAATAACCTTTTATTCGTTCTGCCAGTTCCTCTTCATCAGTCTCTAGAATCTTCTCCGAAGCTGGATATTCTCTTAATATCGATAAAGACACTTTCGAAAAAAGATTTCCAAATACCTTTCTGTAATCAGGAAAAGTCTGATCTAAAATCGTATGAAATTGCAGTTTTGCTTCCACATACATCTTCGTCATAATTTCCTGTTGTCTAGATAGATTACGAAGGTTCAACAGCTGTATCCCCCTCAATTTATAAGGTTCAAAGTCCTCTTTGTAATAAAGGACACATAACTGATAGGCATCCAAAGCATCTGTTTTTACTTTTCTTAAACTGGATTTCTTTGCTTGATGAGAAATGATTGGATTCAACAGAATATAAAGTAAATCGCTCTCTTCTAAGCATTGAATAATGGGAGTATGATAATGTCCCGTTGATTCCAATATGACCACTGGCATCTGACCTATCAGTGATTTAATTTCCCCTAAGAAACTTACAAACCCATCTAATTCTTCACGATTATGCTTAATTGAAAAATTCTTTCCATAAGGCTTTCCTTTATCTAAAAAAGCCTGAATTTCACTCTCTCCTTTGGCTACATCTATACCCACAACTGGGTTCATTCTTTCTCCTCCTCTAGTCTATTCACCAGTAACCCCTAGTATCTACAAGTAGTATTATAGCTTCGCTTGTTATACGAGATCGAAGTCCCAACCAGCCTCAAACATATTTCTACAAGTAGGGGGTGAACAGTTTAGTTGACGGGATTCTCTCCCACGCACCCGTACGTTCTACCCTGGCTACTGATAGATTAAATTCAAATAAAAAAAGTTCAACCAGAAAGTTCTGGCTGAACTATATAATACGAAAG
Organism: Peribacillus sedimenti; assembly: GCF_046237635.1. Classification (NCBI taxonomy): domain Bacteria; kingdom Bacillati; phylum Bacillota; class Bacilli; order Caryophanales; family Bacillaceae; genus Peribacillus; species Peribacillus sedimenti. The sequence continues at coordinate 3,106,897 of NZ_CP143547.1, forward strand.
CACAAGTTAGTTTATAACACCTCATATCCATCCTATTGTTATAACACCATCATGACAAAATTCAATAACGTATTTCAGAACCGGAACATAAATCCATTGGACTGGACCCATAAACATAACAGCCTCAATGTTCTCCAGTATGCCTGAGAAGCAGTTACCTCCAGTCACACACGGTGCAGATTAGTGAAAAATGATTTGCTGTTAAAATGCCTGACCTATATGGAAGGGCATTTATAATTATATCTGTTTTGCAATTTCAGACCTATTAGGTGCAAGTGGTGGTTGTTCTAACCATCTATTTTTGACCATAATATCAAACCATTCTTTTGTAACCTTAAGATTTTGTAAAATGGTTGACTCATATGTGGTCACAAGATCTGTTCTCATGGATGAAGCAAGACCGGCCCCATGATAATTTTGTGCAGCTTGAAACAAAAACCCCATATGATACATCATTAATTTATCAGAAAATGGAGAGTCAGTTGACATTGAAACTTCCGTTTCTAAAGATTTCGGAACTGGGAGGTTATCCGCTTGCATTATCTTTGCTAAAGCTTTTATTTGTCCATCAGCAGTTTTCCCGGAGTCGGTTAAAAATTTTCTAACTTCCTTCGATTGTGCCACCTGACTGAATGCAATAGAAAGGGTTTTTGCCATAATACTTTTTCTCAGGTTTAAAGAAATACTAATGATTTCTGTCGCTGAAAGTGTTCGGCCCTTACCAAAATAGCCGTCTTTAAAATCTTGGCTTGTAATGAATTGAGGCTGTTCATATGCATAATATAACGGGTCTCTTTGGAAAAGTCCTTTTTCAAGTAATAACTCAGTAGTTTGATGATACATTTTTTTTGCATCACTAACGCATGAGTCAAAAAAATCTCGTAAGTCTTTTCTAACAGAAATGCTTAATGATGTACTATGCCCTAATAATCCATGTATAGTCATTATGTTTAAATAATTCAGGCAGAATGCATCTGTAAACAATCTCTGTTTTCCTAAAAACAGGTCGGTTTCATTAAAACCAATTGGAACTGGAAATCCTTCATTCTCCATAAAAGTCTTAATTTGTTGCTTCTGATTTTCGAATGTCTGTATAGCATCCTTAAAAACGGCTTTTATTGCTTCATCTTCAATAATTGAGAACATATATCTATTTACTACATCTGTGGCAGTCCCATTAACATACTCACCCCACAAAGAACCAATTTCAGAAGATGTAAGTTTCAATTTTTCCGTATTCATAATATCTTCACCTCCCCGAGTATTATTGCCACTTTAAGGAGATAGTATTAAATCCTTTAAAGTTGAATTAGACTTTTGGTGATTAATATAATTTAATTTCAAAAGGTAAACTTGGCAATAGATTAAGAAGATCTCTCAATGATGTCATTCCCTTTTATATTTTTAATTATTATGTAAAGATCGGGCGTTAAATATGCCTCGTATCCAAGATATATGAGGGTGGAACAAAATTCTTTTTTCTTGAACTAACACCTCTATAGAGAACTGCTTTACATTTTCAAGTTAATTTAGTTTCTTGACTATTTAACTGGCAATATTCTTTTTAGAAATAACCCTAATCCTACTCCAGGAATAACACATAACATCGGGAACCACACAATCCCCAATAACATTCCAAACATTTCAATTCTTTCAGAAAACATAATTCCTACGGTTACAAAGTAAGCGGATAATACGAAAGGAAGGTAGGAGTAAGGTGCTCTACCTCCTCCAGAATCCTTGAATGCATCCCATATTGCATATACAAGGGTAGAACATGAGCCATTGATAATTAGCTACGTGAATAGATTTTTCTATTTCACCATTAAAACTATAATAAATGACCTCATTAAAATTAGACATGACATTGATGATTACTTCTAATAGAATAAAAACAATCCCCTTAAGGTATTTGCCATTAAGTAATTGCCCAAAGCCAGGTAGAGCGACGCTCCACATTAATCTTTCTTTAGCTTCCACACAAATCCACATGTTGAAGAAAATATAGAAATACACATATATGCATACTATCAGCTTGTTTTAAACCCCATAGATATGCTATTTCAGAGGATGTTAGATGAGGGGCATGCTGTATATCCATAAATATTCACCCTTTCATCTTGTAATATTGTTATAATAACCGGAATCATAGCAAATTATTTTGTCATGTTAATATCTCTTTTTTGATTTGTACATGACGCAAAAAGGCGGCAACAGCCACCAATGGTTCATATGACGCACCCCATTAAGTAAAATTCATCCCAAGTTAAGGATTGTTAAATGATATAACTACCTCTGAACTTATGCACCTGTTATTAGTGCAAGCTTCTTCAACTAAACCGCCCCTTTAGTAGAACAGCAAAAGCTGTCTTAATGACGCTCCGTTCAAACTCAAGCACCCGTAAATCATAAAGATATCTTTGTGTTACCGAGTGAAATAAGTGTAAAAAAATCTGTTTCGCAGATCCGTTCATCATGGGTTTCTTGAAAAGGAGTGCGGTTCTTTGGTTTTGACTGCTTGGAAGAAATCACCGCTTTTTTTGCAATCACATCCTTAATTTACATAGCAAGTTTGATTTTGGGAAACATGTACCTATATAGGCCTTTTTAATTCCTCCATCCAGCGAGCTACATCAATTCTTAGGTCAAAGTTAATAACGGGGTGATCCCATGGCAGTGAGAAACACAAGTACACGACTTCCCCGAAACTATTTGGGGCTTCTTGATACGCCTGTGCTACATTTAAGAAATCCGTATCTGATCGCTTGGTGGTCAGTGGCATTCCCAGGTTTTGGACACCTACTCTTAGGAAAGTATTTTCACGGTCTTGTCTTAGTTATGTGGGAATTTTTCATCAATCAATATTCGAAAGTGAATGCAGGCATGGTTTATTCATTCATGGGAGATATAGAGGCAGCAAAAGAAGTGATTAATGTAAAACTATTGCTTCTTTATATGCCCGTATATTTCTTTGGGATCTGGGACAGTTACCGTACAGCTGTAGATTTGAATGATGAATTCAAACTGAGCGAACGGGAGAATTCTCCAATCAGGAAATATACAATAGAGTCCATTGGGATCAATTATCTGGATAAACGCAGCCCTGTCCTCGCCCTTCTATGGTCACTGGGTGTTCCTAGTTTAGGCCAGATTTATCAGCACAGGCTATTACAAGGTTTTTTTACACTAAGCTGGACCATCGTCGTGGTCTACTATTCGCATTTCATGGAAGCGTTCGTCTATTTGATACAGGGCGATATAAGAAGGTCTACCAACGTATTGGATATGCAGTGGCTGCTCTTCCTCCCTTCTTTCTATTTCTATACGGTGTATGATGCGTACATCAACACTGTTGAAATGAATAAATTGTTTGACAAAGAGCAGAGCACCTTTCTTACGAAAAACTTTCAGGATCCCGACTTCAAAATGTTAAAAGGGAAGGTGGTGGAGTAAGTGCAGATCTATGCCACATTCGAACATTCCCGAAAGCTCGAACTTGGAATTGCGAAATTACAGAGCAATGGGATTAGCGATATCTTTGCGGTGCCTCTAAAACGTATAAAAGATGGACCTAAGATCATCGATTCCATCGATCATTCAGATGGCCGTTCCTTATTGGACAAGGGATTTGTACTGGCCACCGTTTTTTCAACGATCTTGGCAAGCAAGGGTTTTGAATGGGATTTGGGTCCTATATACTGGGGATTGATTGGAGGGGCAAGTGGCATCATTCTCGGTCTCCTCATTGAACTAGTTGAGTACAGATGGCAAAACAAAGATAAACTCGTTAACGTTTTGAAAAACAACAAATACTCTGAGGTCATCCTCATTGTGACTTGCGAAAAAAATCAGGCTGAAACGGTATCAAATATACTGAAAGAACATCTGGCATTATCTTTGGCCAAAGTAGAATGTAATCCTTGAGGACTTGCAGCAGCAGACGTCACAATCATGAGGTATTTCATGGTATATAACATAGTCCCTTACGAACATGTACAACGTGCCAGGGAAATGTATGCCCGCATGTCTCAGGAGCACTGGCATCAAGATGACCTTTTTAGTCCACAGTGGTGGTTTTTATTAACCACTACCATCGCCCTTTTGTTTGTTTGGTGGAAATTGGTTGATAAAGAGCGTAACCATTTCTTGGAAATATTCAGCTATGGCTTGTTATGCAGTGTAGCCGCGTGCGTACTTGATACAGCGGGGGTGGAATTCAGCCTTTGGGCGTATCCAGACAAACTGGTTAACATGATTCCTCCCCTGATACCAGCAGATGTCATAGTCATACCGATTTCCGCCATGCTTCTATACCAATACTTCAAAACCCCCATTTCGTTTATACTTGGTTCAATAGCTCTGGCAGCCATTTTTGCTTATGTAGTAGAGCCTTTATTCGATAAGTTTGAACTTTTTGAGTTGGATCATTGGAAACATACATATTCGGTTGGAGGATTCATCGCATTCTTTTTAGGGATTCGATTACTCTTGAGGAACATTCTTCACAGTCTTTACATTCAAAAGTGAACCGAGACTATATAGTGAATTCATCCCATACCTAGCCATAGCATGATGGAGTTATGGCATGCGGCGTTGGTCAAACCATTTCTTTTGCCCACGCTTGATCTTATTACAGGGGTGTTTAAAAGGCAGAGCGAAAACTACTAATAGGGGAGATGCAGGATGAACGTCCATAATCAAGTGATAACCGCATGGTCGTTTGCCGTTATTTGCGTCGTCCTGGTTGTAGTCATCATCTTTATGCCGAAACGAATCAGTTACGGTGAGATGTATGTCACCTCCTATTTTGCGACCTTCCTCGCCGCGATGGCCGATATGTATTTGGATTTAAAGTGGGATTTGTACGGCTTTTTTTTCAAAGGAGTGGATCTTTGGTATATCCCTGTGTTTATAGTCGTCTACCCTGCCGCAAACATTCTGTACTTGAATTTTTTTCCACATGTTAGATCAAAACGGAAGCAGGCTCTATACATACTGTTCTGTTCTGGACTATGTTTATTGTTTGAATGGATGGTGAGAAAAACGATATTGTTCTATTATCATGGCTGGAAACTGCAATATTCTGCCATCGCCTATCCCATCCTTTTTTTCTTGCTTGTATTGAATCTCTGGGTAATCCGGAAGTTGCCCGCAAACCCAAAGTAAGAATTGGTTCCTAATAAGGTTTGAACGCATTTTGATATTGCCTTTTTACACATCTTTCAACTAGCATTCTTCAACTATCCTGCCCCTTTAGTGCAACAAGAAAATTGCAAAAAACTGGTCTGAAGCCTTACACTTTTACACCCGTTAGAGGCGATTAACTTATTGTTTAACCTATTAGAAATTCTTTTTTTGCCGGAAGAATCTGCTTGCTCGTTTCAGACTTTGTAAAGTCAAGATTGCCCTTTTGAAAATGGGTAATAATTTTATGCTCCGAAGAATGGGTTTGCAGGTTACCTTCTTCTTGATCTTGGCGAGGCGTCGCTTTTGCCTGCTGCTTCACTGCATTTTGGGGCCATAAGGAATTTCACGCAAAGTCCTTCCCGGTCAAATCGAACAAGACTCAGGAAATCTGAGTAGAGAACCTTTCTTGCAACAAGTCTCGGGCGAACTCATTTGGAGCCGTGACCGTAAATATAACTCTTTGAAGCCTATGAACTTTAGTATTTTTTAACCAGGTTTCGAAGCTCGGCTTGCTCATTTTTTTTCCATGATATCTAAAGTGCGTTTCCACAAGGAATGGCTGACGGAAGAAATAGAATAATACGTCAAAAAGGCAGCATTCGGAATTATCTACAGATAATCGTCGTGCTGCCTTTTCTTACGTCTTTATTATTTATCCAAGTCGAGAATGGCCTCGATTTCTTCCTGGATTTCTTTTTTCACCAGCATGGAGCGTTTTTTTCTCAATTCAAGGTCCATATCTTGGTCAATGAATTGATTGGTATGCGTGTCAAAACAATCGAAACAAACATTGTAAAAATCTTGTTTCCCTGCCTGCACAAATTCAAATTCCCACGCTTCCAGCTCCAGGTAACTGACCCTGTCCTTTGTTCCCTTCCCGCATAATACACATGTCGTTTCCATTGATCCATCCATTCCTTTTATTTTTTTGCCAGCTGGCGTTCCTTGATTCTTTTCAGACGCCCGTGATATTTCAAGATATTCGCCTGTGATTCTTTCGCTTCTTCACTTGTAGGCTTCAAGTTGGCAATATCCCAATACGTCACAATTACATCGAGGACCTGGTCGAAATATTGCAGCGGCCCGTAATTGGCGTCAATGGCAATGGTCTTCATCCGTTCGTTGAAGTCTGGCATCACGGCACCCGGCATGGAGAAATGGAGGATGACGTCTTCGAAAAACACGATGAAATTCGGATCAAGCTCCAGGTGTGCCTTTACAGTGTCCCGGTAGAACGCATAATGGAGGGCTTCGTCCTTTGCCAGTCTCCTCAGCAATGTCGCCAGGTCCTTGTCATGAGGACTCGCGACCCTCGCCACATTGTTGTAGAATACGAGCGTGGCCAGTTCTTGCAAGGTCGTATACGCCATGGTAGCCAGCGGATTCGTGAAATCCGGGAACCAGCCGTTCTCCACGATCCGCTTACGGAGCTGGTGTAACCTGATCGGGTCGACATTCCTCGTTACAAGCAAGTATGTTTCAAGCAGATTGGAGTGTTGGTCTTCCTCCGCTGTCCACGTGCGTACGAAGTCATTGATCACTTCCATGGAATTTTTGAACGTATAATCCAGATGCGACGTATACCAAGGCAGGTTCACTTCTGTCAGCAATGCCGTCTCAATCGCTACAATGACTCCTTCCGGAAGGGTGACCTGGCTTTTATCCCAGGGAACCCGCTTAAATGACATGGCCTTGTCCCACGGAATGAATTCGTGATAGCTCCAGTCAATATTGGCAGAGCGTTCCTTATGTAATCGATATAATTCCTTAATACGTGGCTCTAAGCGTATATCCAAATCTGAATTCAGCATAGTATGTTCTCCTTAGGGTTATGTACTGTTGCACATTAGATTCTCTTTACAAGTATAATGGATGGCATAACAGAAATACAGAAAACTCATATATGTTCACTGAATTTTCATGAAAGATCGATAATTTTTGAATCTGGCTAAAACGCTGTCTTGACAAACTCAAATCCCTTGCAAACTAGATGGGATTTTTTTGCAACATTAGATACAAAAAGCACCCTTACTTATGTCTAAAGATACGAGGGTGCGATTCCTCAAAGGCACACCTTTTTTTGAGTCCTATGGAGGTGGTTCATCTACTCTGAATTCGTCTGTATCCACTAGTAATGATGGACTTTTTTATCTTTGGCAGAGGACAGGGGAAGAAAGGTGGTCTTAATTATGGGATAAAAAAATACGTTATCCCTTCGGTTAGTTTTCTCTTAATCCCTTTCCGTACCTATCTGCAAAGTGCTAATTCGCTTCTTCCACTAATCTGCCCCCGTTTGTTAAATGAGAGGAATTCAATAAAAAAGGCCGTAAATCCTTCTTGGATCAACGATCTCTTTAGTTCACCAAGGAAAAAACAAGGGGCAACGCCTCCACGTTGTCCCTCTCTTTATTACCCTTTTTTTATTTTTAACATCGAGTTAGCATTTGTTTGAAATTCATAAGGTACTTTAACTTCTTCGACTGTACAACCATTAACAGCAATATCACTTATTATTTTATCTAAATGCTCATATCGCTTTCCTTCTAAATCAACTAAAGGAAAGATACGAATTTCTTCTTTTGTAACCCTTAATAACTCATTTATCGTTTCTATGTGGAATTGATAATCTAATCTATCGGAATACGTGAATAGAAAATGTGCAGAAAGAAGAAGATCAAATTCTGCAGTCTTAAATGGCAAAGAAGGCAAAGTAACAGGAATGTATCGTTCACTTGAGTTCTTCATATCATTGGCACACTCTTGTAAGGCACTTAAACGATGTTTTCTAAGACCTTCTATATCATTAAAATAATCCCATTCAAAATTGTTTTTCGCATTTTCCATACGCTCCATCGTGTGTTCAATATCTTGAAGACCTTTATTTTTTAGATCTTCACCGGAATGAAAGTATGCAATATCACAAGCTGTTATACCTAAACCTAATTTGTTACCGACAGCAGTAAACGAACAAGCTCCTGCTGGGCAATCGAGTATTTTTTTTCCCTCTAATTCTTCTTTTGAAAGTAAGAACATATCCAAATATTCTTCATAGGTTCTCCCAATAAAAATAATACGTTCTAAATCTAACTTTGTACTCTGCTCACCTTTACTCATCTATGCTCACCTCTTCTATATTGGTAACATTTTTTTGATTACCTTATTCAAGTAACCTGCCCCTCTAGTTGAACAATAAAATCAACAATACCATTTAACCGAGCGAATAGATAAATAAAATAGATTAGATTACACACTAAGCAACGCCAACAGGAGCGTTTCTTAGTGTGTTTGCACTATTTTATTGCACATTTTGTTTTTAGGTCGTAATGTCTAGGTTCGCCTTATCCGCTTTTTCAATAAAAGAATTTACCTTACCATCCCTTACGGTTACACAAAGATGTAATATGCGCAAGATGATGCCGGCCATGCCAAGCGTATATTCCTATATTTTTATCTACTGAAACTTCACCTGAATCCGGATGTACGAATGTCTTTTTCATCTCAACGGGAGCCAGGCTTCGCAACAGGTTAGTCCAGCGTTTATGCAATGCTTCTAGCAGTGATAGTGAAATATCAATTGGGAGTTCATAATCAGGAAGCTCCGCCCACCTCTCTTCGTAATATGGCTTAATTACAGGTTTTTCTTCCGTAAGAGCCAATTTAAAGCGAACATAGGCATTCATATGACTATCTGCAAGATGATGTACTACTTGTCGGACAGTCCACCCTCCCTCACGATAGGGTGTATCTAGCTGTTCATGATGTAAGTCTTTTACAGCATCACGTACTAATCTTGGTAAGTCTTCGATTTCATTTATCCAATCATTTGTAACACTGTCAGTAATCTCACCATGAATTTGAAATTGACCTATTGGATATTTCATTTCCACCCTGGGTTCCTCCTATTTCTCTTTAAATTCTTAAGTAATATTGCAAACCAGCCTGCACAGGTGAAGTAATAAGAAAGTCCGCCTAAAGACGACTCTACTCACAACATTCGCTCTCTTAGGTTCCTTAAAATACGCAGAAACGTGTTATGGTCACATTTTTAATTGTTTGACGATTCGGTAGTGACCTTGTCCGGGAATATAACCGAAACTTCTATTAATATATTGCATAGGAGCGTTACTTTCTTCCGAATCAGTAGTCATGGTATGTGCCCCTTCATTTATTGCTGCCTCGATCGAGATTGATTTTAATGCCTTCGCGATTCCATGGCCTCGATATTCTTTATCTACGCCTGTATAGTTCGTATAAAGCACACCGGCATCTTCAGTGCTGAATAATTGTGTAACCCCGACGAAACGCTCACCGTCGACAGCGATGAAAACCCAGTCATTTCGTGAAGAGTTTTCTGGGAAAAAATCTTTTCGCCATTGTGCAAAAGGAGGAAGACTATCATACTGACCAGGATTATCTTCTGATGTTTCTACACACAATTCATATAATTTACGTTCTGACTCCTCTCCTGGCATGTCAGCTAAAGTAATAAACTTTATACCTAACTTTGATGCCTGGGCTGCCGTATCCACATATTCTGCAGGGTCAAATAGATTGAGATCTAATACTAAATCAAATATGTGGGCATCCAACAAAAAGCCACGCTTTTGAGCAAAAGGAAGTGAGGCATCAATCCAATCCATTAGGATAGATGATAATACAGACGCTTGATGCTCGTTAGCCCAATTTTCAATATGAAATAAAATCATTTCCCCTACTCCTTTCCCGCGAAAATGAGGGTGAACACAGAAGATACTTGCGAGCTGGCCAGGATTCACCCAGGGAGCACGATAAGAGGCACCATAACCAATTATTTGCCCTTCTTCATTCTCAGCTATGATTCGTGTTCTCCCAAAACCGACCAAGAGACCATCTTCATTTCTTTTCAGATTAGATGTGGCAGGCATTTGCTTATCTTCTGCTTCAAGCGATTGAGCTGTTGCGGAACCAGGCTCAATCATGTTAAAGAGATCAGCAATATGCTCATAATCTTCGGGTATTTTAATATCTCGAAGTCTTGCTTTCCAACAAGTTTTATAAGATTTACTCAAGGACATATGTATACTTACCTCCAATTCACGTACGAATAAAGGATCTGCTAAATACAAAACACTTATATTTTTCAACTATTTACCACAAAAATCCTTCTTTTCATAATAGGCTAGCAAATAGAAAAATCAAAAATAGCAAGTTATGAAATAGTATTTACATTGATGGTTTCCAATGCAAAAGATGAGCAGCTAATTGGAACTAAGCTGACTATTAAGATAATATTCTTCCGGGAAGCTAACCTAAACCTTTGGTTGTGTATAGAAAAAGGCTGCCAAAAAGCCGTCCCGTATCCTTAGAGATGGTAAATGTAAATTGTGAACATTACTTGTTATGGTAATAACCGATATTTTCTTAGTCCCAAGTCATTTTTGTTCTAAAATTTTTAATTTGCTTTGATATATATCCAAATGACATATTTTTATTTCAATGTAAATTCGTTTATTCAAATGAACGAAGTCGTTTAAAAAAAGCGACCATTATTTCAATGGTCGCTAAATTAAATATATAACCCTTAATGCCACATCCAGAATCCAACTATCAAACTAATGGTGGCTAAATCCTTATGACCATTTTCTTGTGAGTCAGTGATGATTTCTTCTGCTGCCACAAACATCATGGCTCCAGCTGCAAAACTTAAGGCATAAGGCTAACGTGCCGTTGGGATGCTGAAGGCATATAACCTTATTAACACTCAATAAAAATAGATCGTAAAAAAAATCCAAAGGCCGTCAAACACCATGCTTCAATATGACCATCCGACATTTCAATCGTCGGTGACAGCAAGGCCCAATAACTGGCTGCAATCATGACACCGCCGGCAAAGGTCAACCTACTGTCCAACATTCGCAAATTGGCTATTTGAAAGAAATCAGGACCATAAGACACCTGCGAAGCTTATTCTGGTAGCAACAGAGCTGTTTCCGAACAGTTTTTCGTGCCTCGTCAGTCCTAAACTTCCCCGTTAAAGAAAAACCCTTCCTGGATAAAAACCCATAATACTTCCTTTAGTAAAACAATATCAGGGAATAGTTTTGGTTATTTCTTCAGCTTGGACATCTTCTTAGTGATTTCAGTGATTTCTTTCTCGACCTCATATAGATTCTTCTGTATCCGATCCCTGCGAGCTGTAAGTACACTAAGCTGTTGCTTAAGTTCTTCTTTCATTGCAGTCATTAGATTCTCTCCTCCATTGTCGTTTATCTCAGGTCCCATACTTCTCGGAACCAATACCATCGTATTCTCTCTCGAAGGGGGTGTTATTATAAAAAATACAGTCTTCCTTTTTCCGGGAAATTCTTTTTATGTTGGACATTTTTTCATTACCCAATACTTACAAGGACCCAGTTCGCTTGATTAAAACAACCTAGTGGTTAAATACATAACATTTCGCTTATATTAAGCTCCTCAGTATGTTTTTTATATATAAGAAAAGCCGCCAGTAATGGCAGCCTATATTTTCACTTACTTAAAGATCTCCTTGATCAACATTCAATTCAATCAAGTTACCATCTGGGTCGGCACAGAAAATTTGAGCGAATCCGCTTTTTCCGTATGGTTTTTCAAGGATTTCCACTTCATTTTCCTTTAACCATTCAAGAGTGTCATAGTAGCTCTCGACTCTAAGAGCAAAGTGGCCTTCCCTGCTGGATAACCTTTTATCCTTGCGAATCGTCTGTGAAGAGGGATCCACTAGCAAATGAAGTTGGCGTCCCTCTATTTCATACCAGGCACCAGGAAAATCAAAATCGGGACGCTGTATTTCTTTTAAGCATAGAATTTCACCATAAAATTCCTTCGCTCTTTCCAAATCTGTAACATTAAGACTTACATGATGGAGGCATTTATATTTAATCAAAAACCAACACTTCTTTCATTCTTGATAATTTCTACTTTATCTTATCACTTCTTCCATCTATCAGTAATACATTCAAAGTCTCCTCATAAAACTTTTTCCTAGGGTCAAACTTAATCCCTGATATTTTTTTCTTCATAAAATAAAGATTATCAAATAAGTGGCTTCGGTCGTCCGCCTAGTGAAACGGCTTCTCTTTTATTTCTTTTAATAACTCAACGATCTTCTGGTTTGATCTATTTAGTTTCTTTAATTCTTTTCCTATTGATAAAAAAGAAAAAATGATGAACAGAATAAATAGCATTATAACCAATCCAATAATGATCTCCATATAACACTCTCCATTTACCTTAAACATTAGTATCTGAATGTAATAAGAAAAAGCTGCCGATTGGCAACTCTTGTTATTTCATCTTATTTTTCTGTCATTAACTATTCAGAAAGTTATTCTCCTCTTGTGATTTGATCATAATAATCTTGGAAATTTGAATTATTATTCCGTATGAAAAAGTGCCTTTTTGTTTAAACATGCGTACAGTTTCAATAATAAGAAAGACGTGTTCCAGCAAGAAGAATGCTGCCCGTTAAACTTCCATAAATCGGTGTCTCGATTTAAAAAAACCCTGCGTTGTTTGTGTCATCCATTTAATTATTGTTCATTAAAACATGCCATTCTGATTGGGAGAATCCTCTTGAATGGGTTGACCTAAATCCCATAACTCAATAATCTGTTCATCTTGGAATCGGAAGATATGGACAACAGCCGCTCCAAGATCCTCAGGATTTTGTTTCACATAAGAGTGTACGGCCACTATATCGTTCTCTTCAATAGCCAGTTTCACCTCAAATATCTTAAGGGGATTCTTGGCTGCATTCTCTTCCATTGCGAGCATGAGCGAATCCGCATCGCCAGGGAAAAAGGGATTGTGATGGCTAAATCCCTCACCTATGTATTTTACATATGCTTCACGAACTTTCCCCGATGCTACGAGTTGTAAAAATGATACTGCTTTCTCTTTTAAAGAGAAAGCGTTGATTTGTTGTTCAGTATTCATCTCCATGTCCTTTCATTATGAAGTATTTTAAAATCTGGCTGTATTAAGCTTGGTTGTTAATTCCCGCTATAGGCCTTCGCCTTTCTCGGGCGGTACAGGGAGCCTCCTCGCCGCTAAAGGCGCCTCCCCTATCCCGTACTCCCGGATGAGTCTTCGTACCTTGTCGCTCCAATCAACTGGTTTTCAAACAATCAATATAAACCATTAGCATCTACTAAAAATTTAAGAGAATTTTAAAATATATGTGAATCTAAGTCAATGGTTATTTATAATCTACGCTCAGTTCTCCTTTACGGCCATTAATAGGCGTTATTTGCCCTCCATTAAGTAAGCGGATTGTTTGATTGAAAAAAGCGAACAAGCCCTTAAAAGGTGTTCGCTTAAACAATTTATCCCCAAATCTCTTTAGAAATATCTACAATATATTTTAGCTTCGCCCATTGCTCTTCCTCGGTTAAAATATTTCCATGATGAGTAGAAGCAAATCCGCACTGAGGACTGATACATAATTGTTCCAATGGTACATATTTGGTCGCTTCTTCTACGCGTGCTTTGATATTTTCCTTATCTTCCAATTTTCCATGTTTCGATGTGAATACACCCAGCACTACTTGCGGGCCGCCATTTGGTATGTATTCCAATGGTTCGAAATCACCAGAACGGTCATCATCATATTCGAGGAAAAATCCGTTTACTTTTTCCTTTGCAAATAAAGTTGGAGCAATTTTGGCGTAACTGCCTTCAAACGCCCATTTAGACCTGTAGTTACCGCGGCATAGATGAGTGGTGATGATTAGATCTTCCGGTTTATCTTCTAATACGCCGTTAACAACACGCAATGCCAAATCAATTAATTCTTCACGGGAATAACCACTATCATTAAATGGAATTTCAGGCGCATTGAGGCCGGCAATATATACGTCATCAAGCTGTAGATAACGGCAGCCTGCTTCATAAAAAGCTTTTATTGCTTCACGGTATGTTTTAATAATATCATTTGTATATTCCTCAATGTCCGGATAGATTTCTTTGTTGCGGATGCCAGCGTTAAATAGTTGATTTGGACTTGGGATCGTTTGCTTAGCAACGGCACGGTCCCCAACAATTTCTTTAAATTCAATAAACTCTTTTATATGCGGGTGATCCGGGTTAAACGAGATTTTCCCGATAACACGCACATCATATCTTTCTGTTTCCTCTCCTTTAAATGCAAATCCATGATCCGGAATGTACCCTTCCACACCATTTAAATGCTCGAGAAAATCTGTGTGCCAAAACCTTCGGCGAAATTCTCCATCTGTGACAGCTTGAAGTCCGACTTCGATTTGCTTGTCAACAATCTTTTTAATTTCATCTGTTTCAATTACATGCAGTTCTTTTGCTGTAATACTGCCATTCTGGAAATTGCTTCTGGCCTGATGAATTCTATCCGGCCGCAATAAACTGCCTACATGATCCGCTTTAAATGGAGCTTGAATGAGTGTCTTTGTCATAACTGATACCTTCCTTCTTTATAATTAATAAATCTCTCATTTAACTTAATTGAGGGTGTTTAAGAAACTGGAACTCTATTCATTTGATGTAAGGTTAGTGTAGCATAACAAAATTATTATAGCGTAACACAAAAAAGCTATTCCTTGTTATAGCTTTAAACTATACCTGCTGTAATTCTTCTTCAATTGTTTCTTTTAAATATTGTATATAAATATTGGCCAAAGTACTGTTTGTTATGTTTTTATGGGTGATATATCCAACATTAATTCGTTCTTCCACCTTTAAAGGAACGGCAATAATGTCTTTACCATTCAATTTTTGACTAATTACACCTGTTGAGATTGTATAGCCATTTAATCCAATAAGTAAGTTAAATAAAGTCGCCCGATCAGTGACCCGAATATTTTTCGGCCTGGAAAGAGTGCTAAGAATCTCCTCCGAAAAATAGAAGGAATTATAATCTCCTTGCTCGTAAGAAAGATATGGATAAGGATACAAATCAGACAATGTCACATATTCCTTTTCCGCCAATGGATTAGTTGAGCTGATAAAGATATGGGGCTTTGCTTCAAACAAGTGATGAAACTTTAAATTGCCTTCCCTCAGAAACTTATGGATCACTTTTTCATTAAAATCATTAACATATAAAATCCCAATTTCACTGCGCAGGTTTTTTACATCATCAATGATTTCAAATGTTTTCGTTTCTCGTAAAGTGAACTCGTATTCCTCTCGTTCATACTCCTGCAAAAGCCTGACAAAGGCACTTACCGCAAATGCATAGTGCTGGGCAGATACCGAGAAATTTTGCTGCGGCAATCGTGTTTTGTTATAACGATTTTCAAGTAGTTCTGCCTGTTCAACTACCTGCCTTGCGTAACCTAGAAACTCCGATCCTTCAGGAGTAATCATTATTCCCTTATTGGTTCGCGCAAAGATCGTAATCCCTATTTCCTCCTCCAGCTCTTTTAGCGCATTTGAAAGGCTTGGCTGGCTAATAAACAACCTCTGGGCCGCTTTATTAATCGACCGGCTTCTTGCTACTTCAATCACATATTTTAGTTGTTGTAAAGTCATCTTAAATCCCATTTCCTTATATAATTTACTATTCTGAATTATACACGTCTTATATTAGTTCGTCCTTATGAACAGAAAAAAATAATCA
Organism: Peribacillus sedimenti; assembly: GCF_046237635.1. Taxonomy (NCBI): domain Bacteria; kingdom Bacillati; phylum Bacillota; class Bacilli; order Caryophanales; family Bacillaceae; genus Peribacillus; species Peribacillus sedimenti. The sequence goes on from NZ_CP143547.1 coordinate 3,122,699, forward strand.
ACGAATTGAATATACCTTTTTATCCTGTTTAGCCCCTTATTGGTTTAGCACTGGAGAGTAAGCTGAGAGATAGGCGATAAAAGCCTGATTATACAAAAAGAATGAAATGCGGAAGCTGCGTCCGAATCGATCATTGGCTCGGCAATATTAGCTTTATTAATACCGAGACGATACATTATTTGTCGCAAGGCCCTTCACTGTTATTGTTTATCAACAAAAACTTTAATCAGCGGTAAACTCACTACGGAACCATGGTTGGGGTATAAAGCGCGAATTATTACTAAAAGCCTTAAGCAATAAGAACTCACAACAGAAAACTAGCACGATGTAGGGATAAAACTAAGTGAATAATAGGTTGAAAACGTTTCGTGCAAATCTAACACTAATGGCCAAACATGAGCATGTCTTTTTTTGTGCTGACTGAAGAACGGCTGCACTACTTATGATCCCCAGCAACTTTCTCTACTTTTTGACTGATAATTTTTGAAGTGGTTCCACTGTTAAAAAATGTTCATTGCAAGAGAAGGCTTTAATGAAATAACCATTATAGTAAACTAAAAATTGTGCAGCCTTTCCACTTATGTTACCAAATGATCGCCCTTCCTGTTTTTACTCACAAGAAACCAATTGTATAACGCCGTGAAAAGGAACAAAAATCCATACGAAATGTTTTAATACTGCTTTCTTTCCCCATTCGGTTATGTATACAGTGATCGTCTGATGGGACCACAAGTGTGTTTTAACAGATTCGTCTGTAAATCCATTCTTCTATCCAAAAGCACGTTCTCTGACCTGAAAGTATATGTCCGACCGTAAAATAGACCTTCCCCACAAAGCCTGGCAATCTACCATTCTAAGAATTCATTGGCTGTTTATTGCATTATGTGCTAGTTGCATATCTTCCCGCTGAACATAGATGTCGTATTGAGTCATGTCTTTCTGGAAGAAATCATTCTGCTGCCGATTTAAAGTTATTGGGGTCTTGGTCCGGTATTGTACCCCTTCCCTGCTAAGTGCCGCGGAAATCTTAAAATAGGCGTCATACCCGAACACTGTGTACACCCTTCTCCATTTGCGATTCATTGTTACCTTCCATGCGATCAGGATTGAAATAGCTGTTGCTATTAAACATCCTATGATTATACGATTCCCCATTTTGTCCCCCCTGCTAAATCGTATTGACGGCTCCCTCTATCCATTATATCCCATGTATCACCACATGAACCAATCAAGCAGTAACGCTTTGAATCCGGCTCGATTACAATGTTGCGAACAATCCTTATTTTTGAAGGGGTATTCTCAGTTGGCGCAGTTTGAAGCGCTTGTGAAAAACTGCTGCGGACACAACCTCAAGAAGCTATGTATGTACATTAACGCACGGAAAACATTATATTCACAAAAACAAATTCAGCTGGTAAAATCATTTTATAAATGTTCTTTTTTAAGAACAAAGGAAGGAGGCTGATACTTGATACGTGGCCCATAACCTTGCGAATCTAACAGTTACATGAACCCTCCTCCACAAAAGAGATAAACAGAAAAGAAAAGGGGAATACCCAATGGGATAAAAAGTTTATCCGTCTTGTTTATCAGGTTCACTTTGCTGTTAGTGATCATAGTTTCCCCCTTTGGCAACTCAGCACATGCAGCAAGTGTGGCAAACGGAAGCCAGACGCTTACCCTATCATACGGAACCCATGGTATTACAAATGAGTTTAATGCCGGTGATCTACGCTTGGGCGATGCCGGAATGAGATTGACCACCTATGTTACACTGAGCGCAAAAGGTGCCACCATCACGAAGCTGCTGCAAGAGAATTATGAGAAATACCCATATTCTGTGGATAATAAAGGAACCAGCATCGTCACAAAAACTTCACCAAACAATTCAACCCTTGCTCATTCAGTAGGAAAATTTTATGTCGCATGGAAACCGCTCACCAGTATCCCGATTGGTACCGATAAAACATGGGAGTTACACACCTATATCAGAGTCACAGATATTAATGAAACGAAAAAAACGGTCACGATCACAGTAGGAAAAACAGGGGAGTATTAACTCTCCAAACTGACAAGCCGCATTTGGAATCTTGTTTGATTCTGAGCGGTTTGTTTTGTTTATAATACGATTGGTAACTAATCTCTCCTGCCCCCGCCATCCCCTTAGACTTTGAATAACTATGTCACCACCCAATCCTTTGAACTTTTCTTCTAATTCATACACATGCCCTAAGAAAAATACTGTAACTTCCTTTTCTTTATTGCGTCTACATATGTAGAGGCTTGAAATGGAGTAAAACTAAGACAAATAACAAGAAGATAAAGTTTCAGCATAAAGAATATCTTTACAAATAGGGTTCAGAAATCCATAGGCCGGAGAGGGTTTCAAATGAAAAAATTATCATCTTTTTTTAGAATGATGTCATTAATTCTATTACTGTTTGTTTTTGGTTCTTCTGCTTTCGCACCAAGCATAGACACTGAGGCTGCAATATCCCAAAAAACCGCATTTACGAGCCATTCGTACAAAGGCAACTATTTAATAAGATATCCGCAAGTACACGGGATTAATAAAAATGCGGCCAGTAAGATTAACTCCACATTTAAAAAAACTGCAGAAAAATCATACAAATCGTATGTTGCTATTAAAAATGCGGAGAAAGCTGTGCCCAAAAAAGAACTTTGCGAAAAAACCGTTAGATGCAAATACTCTTTCAATTCTCAGTATCAAGTGAAATATAATGCAAACGGAAAATTAAGTATTTATTACTCAGAATACACTTATACAGGGATTGGTAAAACCCATGTGACTATGTACAATTTTGACCTTACAACAGGTAAACAATATAAAATCAACGATATCCTTAAAACATCTGGCAATTATGAAAAAGTACAAAACTATGCATTTAAATACCTTAGCACACATGAACCGTATTCCAATTCTGTATCTCAAATAAGCGATGTTACGATTAACACAAACACTCAATTCATTTTTACGGATGAGGGAATTTATCTATATTTTATAGATTATCAAGGATTTGTAGTTCAATACGATGATGGGAATCCATTCATTAAAATTCCTAAGACCTTATATCAATAAGTTAAATGTTTTGGCGCAAGAGACCTTCTTGCGCCTGCTGGATTAAATTAAATTTTTTTAGGTTATATGTATTGCGTTCTCTAACTAAAATTGGTCGTTTGATAGCTTATGAATAAGTTCATTCGTACCGTTCCATGTTTTTTCCAAGACTTCTCATTCACCTATAGATTATATTTTCATTGATTACAGGAATACTGCCCCACATTAACAACAAAAAAAATGCGGTAATAAAGGCTCTGGGCCTTAAACTCTGCCAAGTATTTAAAAAAAGTCTTGATTTACTTAAGTTTTTTAAGCTGCAAAACCGATAAAACTATAATGGGCATATCAACATGCATTACTATCTTTTCATCCCGCAAAAAAATTTGCTGATTTATTGCATGGTTAATCGGCAATCTCGCTATTTCGATGCTGAATTTACTCGCAAACCCTCAATAAAAGAAGGAATCACATATATAAGTAAACAAACTGACGGTAAAAATACGTTCTGTAAGGAAGGGATACGCATACGCAGTGTAGAAAAAACATGTTCATAGGGGCAACCCAAACTTTTCGGAAAGGTAGTGACAAGTTATGTTTGTTTCAAACATTCTTCCATTGAACAGGACACAGCCATTCACCGTTGTAAGCCAAACGCGAAAAGTTAGGATACCGGAGCTAGAAAGATTCCAAGAGCTCACCGGAGAGGCACAGTTGCGAATGTCCGGAGATCAAAAAAAGAGTGACATGACAAGTCAAACCGTGATTGAAAAGGGACAGGGCGGTCCAATCCGAATCAGCTCTGAGGACAAAAAAGGAAGACATGGGGTTTATTCTCCGTCTAGCTTAGAGTTTATTGGTCCAGGTGATTGATTATAAAATCCAACAACAGAAAGGAGGGATAAAACAAAACGGCCTACAAAAACTGAATATCCAGGACTTCCACCTGTGTATGCACGAACGCCCGTGCCACCCGTACACAGGACGCCAACTCGGAAGGAACAAATGGGATAGAAGTTTTTACTGCTATGCGAAATCGCACAAATATCACCCCTTAAGTTGATACTACATTCTTTCTCACAGGATGCAAGAATACAAAAATCTAACTAAACGCGCGTTCATTAGGTATTGATATTCCTGAACAAAAACCCTTTTTGGTCGAGGAGGAATGCCGCCATTTTTCACCCCATTTGCGGGTCACAACCAAATAACCCATATAGTAGGGCTTCGTTTATGAAGCCTTTTTTTTGTCGTGAACGGTCAGCCGCGAGACACAAAAAGAAAGCCTGGATAAAAGTGTTTTTGGCCCATAACACATAGGATGATCGAGCGGTTATTAACTTTCTAGATTAACATAAGAAGTTACCATGCTTCTTTTTAAACGAGAAAACTGTTTAAGAAAGGAGAAATTCGTTATGCATATAAACTGGAAATTAGAACAAAACAAGGATATCCATATAACCTGGGCGCAAGAACATGTTGAGGAAAAAATGACTATCTTATTGCTTTTAAGGAAAGGAAAATATTTGGTAAGCTTGGCTTTGCTCCTCGCATTGTAACCGGTCGTGTTGTTTTCCGCGTCAGTATTGAAGGCAAAGATATCTATGACATAAATGAGGGCACCGGTATATTGGCCTTAGGCGTATCGACGGTGTCTTTCTTTTATTATACCTACAACTATAATCCATTTCGAATCACATCAAGATGCTTAGAAAGTATACGACCGTTTAGCTGAACCGCTCTCGCGCTTAAGCAACTCAATGGCTTTACCGTCATTGTGCATAATGTGAACGCAAACGTCATTACTGTGTGTAAAATATAATTTTACGGAGCATGCACTTAAATATGAGTCAAATTTCTTTTTGAAAGAACAAATAAGTAATGAACAAGAACCAGTATCTTCTAGCCCCTTGGAAAGTTCTATTGTGGGGCTTGTTTGACAAGTGACTGGCAGTGCCAGGCAAATATGCGAACAGCTCATTGAACCAAAAATGCTATCTACAGAACGGTATTCTTTTCTAATAGATCAAACGACTATCATAAAGAATGTCAGGTTCTACATCATTTAGTTATTGAGCAGAAACTGGGGTTTGTTGAAGTTATAGACAAGATAGATCCAATTTACCGACTGAAACGACTGTGAAGAAAATAATGATGTCTGATAGTGCTGACGTTCTTTTTTGTGTAAAGCTATATTAGGAAAACTGCAAAAAAAAAGGACTGAAGTGAGTCCGAATATGCTTTGGAGAGTTATTGATGTTCGGTATCTATGCTATTTTACTTCTAGTGCGCTTTCGGTATGGTCATGAATTTCATCACCTTTTTCAACATGGATACGAATTTTATATGACCCAGAGGCTGAGAATGTTTTATGCACAGTGTATACTCCTTCTTTTTCCTCAGTAGCATTAATGTATTCGTGTTTTTCCTCATTTTTTTTCCATATTTCAAGTCTTACTGTAGCATTTTTCAAAGCTTGATGTTCATTTTGTACATGGGCTGACAACATGGTTTCTTCATTTACTTTTGCCAATTTATGAACGTGAAAATCTATGGTAAGATTGCTACCACGGTGATGTTCGTCGTTCTTATGTCCTGAATGACCTTTACTTTCTTCATGGAAATGTTCATTACTTTCTTCTTGTTGATTTGACCCTGCAGTTGCAATTTTTTGTGTTTCTATAACATTTGAACAACCTGCAAGAACAAACATTAAACTTAATAAAAAAATAAATAGTTTTTTCATGTTGTTCCTCTTTCCTATGAGTTGTTAAGAATAATTTTGATAAACAGCTATAAACAATTTCCCCATCGTAAACCATGGCATTCGGTCTATTTTGGATACAATAACACATCGACTCTTTGTATTTCCTGTCTAGAATTGCACTTCAGCTTATAAAGCTCTCTTTCCTATTTAGTCTACTTTTTTGTAACCCAGGTACGCATCCAGTCGTTTAGAATAGCTTGTTGAAACATCCAGTAGTATATTACAACGTTTACATCTAATGTCTTCAGTGTTCTTTTTTTCGTTAAAGCAATAGCATTTGACACAAAATATCTTCTCAATTTTCTGTCCGTATCCCTTGTATTGGATGACATCATTTTCAAATCCAGCTTTGTAAGCACAATTTTTAATTTTATCGATTATTGGCCAAGAACCATAAATAAATAGTGCCGTTCCAATTGTCTGCCTTTCAAAAATTTCATCAATAACAGGTGTCTTAATAGAGTTCAGGTAGTAGATATTGCTATCTATTAGCCTCTCAATAAATATAATTATGTCCTCCTGTACAGTGTTGGTCAGTAGACATAGTTCTGAATTGATATTATTAAACGCCAACAACTGTAAAATAGCGGCAGTTTCTATCAGGGATGTATCATCCATTATGAGCAACATTTTTCTTACCTTGTGATTAAGAGTAAATATTGAGTTATCGGACACCTCTAGTTCGAATTCGCTATTCGTAAGTTGCATAATGTCCAATTGTTTGTGCTTAGAGGCTGATGTATCAATAAAGAGCAGGTATGTTTGTTCTTCTTTTGAAATTTCAACTAGATATGCGAGTACATTATAAGAACCTTCTGTAAGTTGGATTTTTTCTGCTAACGCAATTGGTTGTGAATTATAACCTTTTATCAGTTTGACTGTTATAATATAACCTTGATCAAAGACCTTTTCTTTCTCTATAAACTTACATCTTATAGTATGCATTGTACTCTCGCTCCTTATGTTTTTTGATACTACTTAAGGTTCGTTTATTTAAACTAAAAAATTGTGTATAGAATGAAGCCAATTTCTGAATTACGTGAAACCGTTTGCGGATTTATTATGGGTAATCAAAAAATATCAATAATTATATATATTTGTACTGACCACCTGTTGGAATTTATAATTGCAGTGATTTTTATGTGTACTATCCAACAGGTAGCTATAAATCAAACTTATTTAGTATACATAATTTGTTTGTTCATTTCTTATTGCTGCAATCGCTTTGCTTCTATCTTGTTGATTGTAGATTGCCGAACCAGCCACAAGAACATTAGCTCCTGCGGCGATGCAAAGTTTAGCGGTTTCCGAATTAACACCCCCATCTACTTCAATATCAATCTTTAATTTTCTTTTTCTTGCAAGGAAAGCAACCTGTTTTATTTTTCGCAGAACCGACGGTATGAACGTCTGTCCCCCAAACCCTGGATTAACAGACATGAGTAACACTAGATCTACATCTTCAATTACATATTCAAGAACTGATACAGGAGTATGCGGATTTAACACCACCCCAGCTTTTACACCCAGAGACTTGATATGTTGTAGAGTTCTATGCAAATGAGTACAAGCTTCGACATGCACAGAAAGTATATCGGCTCCGGCCCTAGCAAAGTCTGCAATATATAGATCCGGATTATCTATCATTAAATGTACGTCTAATGTTAACTGTGTGATCGGTCTGATTGCATCTACAATCAAAGGTCCAATGGTTATGTTTGGAACAAAATGACCATCCATCACATCAATATGGATATAATCCGCCCCGCCTTGTTCAACATCTTTTATTTCTTCTCCCAGCTGAGAAAAATCGGCTGAGAGAATGGAAGGCGCAATCTTAATCATCATAAAACCTTCTTTCTGTCATGGGATTCAAACACGTATGATAGGCCATTAGAGAACGGTTGATTACGATGTAGCCACTTCTTTCTTCTTCGATTCAGGTACTTCCTCGTAGGATGCTATACCCTTTGAATCTGATAGTGATTCTGTAACAAATTGTTCTTCCGGTGCCTCACTATTGATATTATGTCTAGCCCATGCAAAATAATAAACTACAGCTAGTGCAAATATTGCTACACTTATGAAGAAAAACGTGATATCACTAAATACGGCCGAAAATAAAGCAAGTACAGATATTATGATACAAATGATTGGTCCGACTGGATAAAAAGGTGCTTTATACGGGCGTGCAAGATTTGGTTCTTTCTTTCGCAGCATGATGAGTGAAAGATTCATCATAACGTAGGAAACCAGTGCACCGAAGGTGGATATTAAAATTAACTTGTTTGGATCAAACATTAGAACAAATATAAACCCTAAAGCCCCTGGCACAACGATCGCCATATAAGGAGTTCGGCGAGTATTGTGTAAACGAGATAAAAATTTTGGTAAGTACCCCGCCCTAGACAACGAGAACACTTGCCTTGAATAGGCTAATACTGATCCTGCTAAGCTGGAAATTAAGCCAAATAACCCGACTATCGCTATCGCGTCAATTACCCACAAGTTCTTGCTTACACCAACCGAGAGTGCGTACGATAAAGGATTCGATTCTTTCGAAGCCCCCTCGGCACCTCCAAGACCTACAGTCACTGTTACTACTAGGAATGCAAGAACAATCAGCGTAATAATGGCACTCATTATACCTCGTGGCATATCCTTTACGGGATTTTTACATTCTTCAGATAACATTGGCAACATTTCCATACATATATAGAGCCACATTGCATAAGGCAGCGCTGCCCAAACACCAGAAAAGCCTCCTGGAATAAGTTCTCCTGAAAATAACTTTTCGGAGCTGATATGCGGTACCCCGTAAAATGCGAATATGATCAAAAAGAGCACGGATACTGTTACAAGAATCATCTCTATTGTTGCGAACTCCTTTACTCCAAGTATATGGATAATAAAGAAGAACACATATAAGAAGGCGGCTGCAGCAATCGGATTGATTTCTGGAATAAGGAAATTTACATAATAACCAGCACCAGATGTAAAAACAGCTGTTCCGACCGCAAATTCCAATATTACCCCCACACCCGTAAGGTATCCTCCCAAAGGTCCCATTGCCCTTCGTGCAAAGGCATATGCTCCCCCTGCATGGGGCATGATTGTTGATAACTCTGCGAGCGAAAGGCACAAAGTGGTGTACATAATCCCTATTATTGCTGTGGCTATAACCATACCAACGAACCCTGACTCAGCTAATCCGAAATTCCAACCAAAATATGAACCAGATATGACAATGCCGACTCCTAAACCCCATAAATGTATTGGAGTCAATACCTTTTTTAATTCTAAGTTTTTATTATCAGTACTCATTTAAACACCCCTCCGATAGTTAGTAATCCTTGGACCAGCACCCATGACTACATAGCAATACAAACCGAAACAAAACATTAGGACAACCTACTAACTGTTGCTAAAATTTCACCAAAGATCCGACCTAATTCGTGTTACAAGCCAACTTATATGTTTGCGGTTTAACAATTGATACATGTTAACTTCCAAAGAGGTGTGTATTTGTTAAGAAGATGTTGATCTTGAAAATTAGCACAACGAATATATTCAGAATATTCAGATAATTATGTTTGTATCTCATCTACCCAATCAAGTATTTTTAAAAATATACGATTTTATCGTCTTCTACAGTCATTGTATCTACGATATTTATCGACTCAATCTAGCCGGCTAAAATCATTCATGGTGATGTTGATGGTCCTGAAGTCCGTCTTTTTTACTTACCATTGTTTCTGAACCAAGTTGTGTGAAAGCAAGCAGGATCACAACAGAAATTATTGATGTAATTATCCAAGGATAGATACGGGGAAGAAGCGAGATATTGTTTCCAGCGTTCTTTAATTCAGCGTTAATCAAAATAATGATACACAACGTACTCATGATAAAAAGAATATCCATGAAAACTAGCATCAGTGTAAAATTATCTTGTGGCAACATTTCCCCCAGCATCGCTCCCATCATACCTCCCATAACGCCTGCTCCAATACCTTCTACAAGTACAAGGAGATTAATAGATTTTCCTACCAATAGACCGACTATGAGACTGAAGATAATGCATAGTATTGTAGAAAGAGACAAATTTCCTTTAAATTGGATTCCTGCGATTAAGCCGATCGTTAAACTACTAGCCATCCCCAATAGCATTGCAACGGTCATTCCGGTCATATTTTTTAATTTATCTTTATGAATATGGACCTTAACTACACAAACAATAGTATGAACTATTACCATTAAAGTACTTACCAACAGGAGTAACATGAGTTTACCTCCAAACACTATTGATTCTTGGTCTGTTCTAAGAAAAGGTGAAAAAGAAATTGCGATAATTCCTTTTTCACCTTAATTTTTTACTTATGGCAGCAACTGGTTCCTTTCGATGAACGTGGTAAATCCAAAGCTGGGTTTCCATCAAAGAATCCATGAGGTTTTAATTCGAATCCTATATAGTGGGTAGGCATGACTGGCCAATCTTCAGGGCGTACGACATGATGGACTCCCATGTTATACCAAACTACAATATCTTCATTTTCAATTGAACGATTTTCTTTTACCCAATGATCTAGAGAATCTCCACCCTTACTTTGGTTTGGATATGTTCCAGCAGCAAACATTTGATCCCGATCATATTTGGTGACATGCAAATGGTTTTTGATAAACCCTGCACGTTTCATTACACTAGATTCATCGTGTATAAATGGCACAAGATTGTGACCTGGAACTAATTCATAAGCCACTGGGTCGCCTACATAGTTTTTGGAGTTAGGATTTGTAATCTTCCAAATCCTACCCGTTTCCATATTGATTGTTCTTTGTGCTTCTAGTTCAGTTTTTAAAGGTGTCCCTTCCGCATAGAAACCAATTAATTTCTTATTAGCTCCTCCGGGTTTAGATGCGACAGTATTATATTCTACCAAAGTATTCTTTTGGCCATCGATTTGTGGATCAATACGGTAATTGAAAATATGTTGATGAATTGGTGCACTTAGCTGTGGAGCAATCTCCGTACCATACTTCGGTTTTTCGCCTTTTGGAATGGCACCAACGTTCAATATACCAGTTAACTTAGCTTCATGTTCAATTCTACCATCCGTATAGAAATACCAGAAGAAACCATAGTCATAGTTTGCTACTGTCGTAAAGAAAGAGATTACCAAGCGACGTGAACGACGTACTTCAACATCCTCTGTTCTCCAATCTGTGTGCTTCCATGCAATACCGTAATCCTCTTCATGCAGACAGACTGCATTAGGAATTTTATGGATTCCACCATCACTAGTTGCCATTGTAGCGTCAAAGTAGTGGATATGACCTAAACAGTCACAACCCAATACTAAAGAGTTGGCTAACCGCCCGATGCCATATTCACCAGCATCGAATGCACATTGCCAGTCATGGGCGGGATCTGTATCTCCGTATGGGACCACCATTTCGGATAAAGCTGCGCGATACAACACTGGTCGTTTTTTACCTTTATCTTGATAGCTTACAGTGTGGAGAACCAGCCCTTCTCTAGGTGTATACCCGATCCGGATATCCCACTTTTGCCACTTTATATTGTGTCCGTTAATTTCAAAACTCGGCCCCTCTGGCTGTGTAATTTCAATTGGCTTTAAATCGGTTCTTACCTGGATATTTTCATTTTGTTCAGGTTTATAAAGTGCATGTAATGGAGGAAGTTCTCTTACACCGGAGTCTTCTATCCTAACGATTTCCATCGTACTTAAGTCAACTACAGGCAATAAACCTGTAAGAGGGTAAGCATAGGCGTTGTCACCCTGAAACTTTCTTATGAAACATAAGGCCTTAGCAAGTCTTCTACCCTCATCCTCCTCGATGCCGTGATATCCCACAGACCAGGGATCAACCATCACCAGGCTTGGATCTTCAACACCGCGTTTACGAAGAGCTGCAATGAAGTCAGGATGTTTCTTGACGGTTTCCTCTAGTTCGCCATATTCTTCAAGAAGAAATGACGGCTGCACACCTGGGATATGTTTCCACGAAACTACCTCTTCGTTTGATATAGAGACTACCGCTTCATAGGTTTTACTATCTTTGGTATCCAACACAACGATGAAGGCTTCACGTGTTATAGGAGTTCCCTCTTCGAAATTTAATACGATTTCTTTATCGGGTTCATATAATACCACTTGCTCAAATCTTGCTGAATCAGTAAGATTCTTTTTCTCCCTGATTATCCCAACTGCTTTTTCAATTTCCTCAGCTGTTAGTGGCTCTAGTGGATGTAATACTTTTTGTAATACCTTTTCTGGTGTTCCCATTATATATTGCCTCCCTCTAAATTGTGTGAATTCGACTTGCATTCTAATGCCAGCAAATTGAATAATAAAGTTGTCTTAATCTACATGACCAAGAATATAATTACGTACAGGTGATAGTTGGATTTATCTATTTCGTTATGATCTTAAGGTGAGGTATTAGTAAAAACTAGCATTGTCATTAAGGGCGTTGCTAGCCAATGAGGAGTAGCTGCCTCGTTTAATAAAGCAGGCCATGAATTATTCTAATATCTTTACGATGTTTAAGAATGATAGTTTAGTGGTAAACCAACGGTAATGCGATTTATCTCTTATTCTAAATTGGCATGGCGTCCATACATGACGCCGGATTCCAATCCGCGTTGTTCCATCAGGCGCAGGATGATGGCATCGTAGAATAACAACAGGCTCTGCTCGAATAAGGAGCCCATCGGCTGTATAGTATTGTAATCGCTGTCAGTGCCGGCCTTTGGCTTGGCGGGCAGTTTGATTGCAAGATCGCTCAATTTCCCGATGGTCGAATCGGGTGAGATTGTGACAACCGCAATGGAAGCGCTTAAACTTTTTGCCTTTTCGGCCATGGACGCAAGGCTCTTGGTCTCGCCGGAACCAGAGCCAATAATCAGCAGGTCATCCTGGTCGATGCTTGGGGTCACCGTCTCGCCCACCACATAGGCGTCAAGGCCCATATGCATCAGCCGCATGACGAACGACTTGGCCATGAATCCGGACCTGCCCGCACCTGCCACGAAAACCTTTTTGGACTCGAGGATGCGGTTGACGAGCCTCTCGGCTTCGTCTTCAGCAACAAGGTCAATGGTCCGGTTCAACTCTTTTACGATTTCAGATGCGTATTCGACTGTCTTCATGAGTGATTACCGTTGATTCACAAGACCGTTTTTGACCAATTTCTGCATTTCGGCAGCAACGGCCTGCTTGTTTTCCTGTCCGGTAATCCCGCCACCTACGATGACAAGGTCCGGCTGTGCCTCGATCACTTCCGGCAGCGTATTGAGCTTGATCCCGCCTGCCACGGCAGTCTTTGCATTCTTTACGACGCGCTTGATTGTCTGAAGCTGTTGGAAGGAGTTTTCCCCTACAGCCTGCAGGTCGTATCCTGTGTGAACACAGATGTAATCCACTCCCAATGCATCGATTTCCTTGGCACGCTGTTCGATGTCCTTGACATTGATCATGTCGACAAGGATTTTTGTGCCCTGCTTCCTTGCCTCTTCCACTGCCCCCTTGATGGTGGCATCATCCGTGGCCCCTAAAACAGTGATAATGTCCGCACCTGCTTCGGATGCCTTCATGACCTCGTACGCTCCTGCATCCATGATCTTCAGGTCAGCGAGTACCGTGAGGGACGGGAATGCTTCCTTGATTTCCTTTACAGCGCGAAGGCCCTCATTGATGACAACCGGCGTGCCGATTTCCACCACATCGATATATGCCTCGACTTCCTTCACCACTTCCTTTGCTTGTGGGATGTTTACAAGGTCTAACGCCAATTGAAGTTCCATAATTCCTTCAGCTCCTTCTCTAGTAAATGGATTATTTGATACATGCTTATTATATGTCGCAATTTTCAGAAAAAAAAGTATGCACTTTAATATCATATAGTGTCTAGAAATATACTATTTACCATTTTTCTGGTACAGTGTAAAATTTGAAAATTGATATTGTCCTATTCAAAGCTTGCAGATGTTATATTTAGTGTTTATAAAATTATGTTTTCAAATACTTTCAGGAAATTTATTAAATACTGAAAGATTGAAATTGTATGTTGCCGTCGTATCAGTACCATTTATGAACATCGTTTAACGACTATGATAATTTTTTGAAGAAAAAACACGCACATTTATATCATATAGTGTCTTTAAATACACTATTTACCTTTACTTCTGGTAGAGTATAAAATTTCTACAAGATGATATTGTCTTTTTTAAAACTGCATATGTAATTTTGTTATAAAAGCCAAATCTTTATAAATGCAATGAAACTCTTTTCAACTGAAGGAGGGATATGATTGAAATTACGTGTTTCTGCCATACAGTACCATTTGAAAACTATTAATTCTTTTAAAGATTTTGCTAATCAATGTGAGCATTATTTAAGGTCCGCCCAAGAATTCAACGCTGAGTTCGTCCTCTTTCCAGAATTTTTCACCACACAGCTATTATCGATTGGTAGTAATCAGGGAACAAAATTAACTATTAATGAATTGCCAGGTTTCACTGAGCAGTACAGGGCTCTCTTTTCGTTTTTTGCTAAAGAAACTAGAATGCATATCATTGCTGGTACCCATGTAATCAATAAGGATGGTCGTTTGTTAAATGTTGCTCACCTTTTTTATCCAGATGGCAGAATTGGAGAACAAGCGAAACTACATATCACACCGACAGAAAAAACTGAATGGAACATTACATCTGGAGACGATCTTACCGTTTTTGACACAGAAAAAGGCAAAATTGCAATCTTAACATGTTATGATATAGAATTTCCAGAAATTGTCCGTATGGCTAAAGCCAAAGGAGCTGATGTTATTTTTTGTCCCTCATGTACTGATGACCGACATGGATATTATCGCGTCCGATATTCCTGTCATGCTCGCGCAATAGAAAATCAAGTGTACGTAGTAGTTACGGGAACTGTCGGATCCCTACCAACAGTTGATTTTATGCGTGCAAACTTCACTCAAGCAGCTGTTATCTCTCCGAACGATGTACCCTTTCCTCCAAAAGGGATTATGGTTGAAGGTGAATTAAATGACGATATGATCGTTGTTGCTGATCTTGATTTAGCCTTGTTATATAACATTCGGAGCAGTGGATCTGTCACAACTTGGAGAGATCGACGGACTGATTTATACATTGATTGGGAAGAAGCTCAAAAAATTTAGGGGTGAGTGGTAGTGTATCGGAGCGAATTATTTATCTTTGAAGAGGATAAACCGTATCCTGCCGTGATACGTAACTACAATGAAGATGATTTTGATGAGCTAATTGCGATACAAGCAGAATGTTTTCCACCACCGTTTCCAACCGAATTATTGTGGAACAAAGAGCAATTGCATAACCATGTTACGTTTTTTCCTGAAGGTACCTTATGCATTGAGATAGATGGTAAGCTCGTTGGTTCATTGACTGGGCTGTGTGTCGAAATGGACATATTCTCCACAGCACACACATGGCACGAAATCACAGATGGCGGGTATGTCCGAAATCATAATCCACAGGGAAACACGCTCTATATCGTAGACATTAGTGTGAGGCCCAGGTATCGAAAATTTGGATTAGGTAAATTAATGATGCAGTCCATATATCATATAGTCATTGAACAGAGGCTGAAACGTGTACTTGGCGGAGGACGAATGCCAGGATACCATAAACATGCTGTAGAGTTAAGCCCACAACAATATTTAGACAAGGTGCTTTCAGGTGATTTACAAGATCCCGTGATTAGCTTTTTGTTGAAGTGTGGACGAAAGCCTGTCCAAATAGTAGATAACTACATTGAAGACGAAGAATCACACCACTATGCTGTACTCATGGAATGGAAGAATCCTTTTTTGTAGGCGAAAGACAAAAAAGAACTGTGCTAGGTATTAGTGTAATCAGGCATGGAAACTTTTTTCCGTCTAATAATCTAAAAAATTTAGAGAGGAGATTTTACGATGGAATATTTGCGCATCACAACGATAGATGATCCTTTGTTTCGCCAACTGCATAACTTAATGAAAACTGTATTCCCACAAGAAGAAGTGCTAAAATTTGACCTGTGGAAGGAACCATTAGAGGATCCTGCAATTAGAGTTTTTGTTGCCCTCCATGAAAATGAAGTAGTAGGAGCCACTGAATATCGATTTTATCCAAATTTGAACATTGCGATGACCGACTTTACGATCGTTGGCGTAGCTGGTTTGGGTATTGGCCGCTTTTTGTCCCAAAATAGGCAACGTGATTTAGATAATCTCGCCTATCAAAATGGTAAAGAACTTTTTGGCATGTTCGCAGAAATTTATAATCCATATGTACTTGACCATAATATTAATCATTTTGGTGGAGTTCAAACAATGAACCCCTATGTGCGGAGGGAAGTGCTTTCCCACCTAGGATACAAAAGGTTAGATTTCCCTTATATTCACCCGTCCTGGCAGAATGACGGTGAAGCAGTAGAAGGGCTCGATTTATGCTTTATGCCTAAACAAGATAAGATAAACGAAATTCCATCAGCACTTATTGTTGAATTCCTATCCACGTATTATCAGGTCCTTTCGGAAAAACCTAATAGATGGCTAGAAATGATTGAAAACCTAAAACACACAAAAATTATACAATTACTACCTTTGTAGATTACTTAATAAATAGATTTGGCATAGTAAGAATAGAAATATAGTGACCCCTGTCAAGTAGACGAACAAATTAGAGGCAGCCTGCTGTTTTAGGAAAGGTAAATGGCAGTATCTGTACCTGCTGTTCTTAATTAATATTGAGTAAACACCCTACATTCAAATGGCGAAATACACTCCCCTTGCAGGTTTTGTCCTAATTTTATTTCCTAAATTCATTTATAAGACGCTTCACATTATTGATAAAAAATTCTACTATTTTTTAAAACCCCACCCTTAATAGTCAGATTAAAGGTGGGGTTTTTTGCTATCTACTATAGGGGATTCAAATAAGATGGATTTAACCTAAAAGAAACGCTTCTGCATATAAGAGTATAACCAACTGCATAAACACTTTGAAAATCCAGTTTTTTCAATGTCATATTGTACTAGAATACACAGGGTCTGATCAGGTATTTAGAAGAGATTGTAATGACGGGAGGCCAAAGAATTTAAGAATAGGAAGAGCCCATGCAGCTATAACATATATTCTTGTCGACCTATCGTAAAGGGGAAAATAATAGCGTCTCTAAGATATTAATCGCTTCAATGGCCCACTTTTTTGAACATCATCACAAATAACCTTTGCAAAAAACTCCGTGAATTGCAAGTCTATTAGAATCCGTTTATTGTTTGTTCTTAGCCCTTTATGTCGACTTCTTCATTTTTTTAGGTCAACTACTTCTTATAGCGCATTCCACAGGAAAATGGCTCTTATTGTAACAGAACGCTATACATTGACAGTTCTAAGAATCCATTGCTGGATTGCAATTGCAACACCGTCATTTTCATTGCTCTCAGTAATCCAGTCAGCCGTATCTTTAACGTTGTCTTGTGCATTACCCATAGCCACGCCAAATCCTGCTGCCTTGATCATGGCCATGTCGTTTAAACTATCACCTATTGCCATGACATTTTCCATGTTACATCCCAGTAGGCCGCATACTTTTTCCAGCGCCCTTGCCTTATTGATTCCAGCCGCATTCACTTCGATATTGGTTGGTTTTGAATTACTTAGCTCCAGATGTGCGTTTGCAGCAAGTAGATTATTAATTTCCATACGAACCTTATTATCTTCTACAATAAATCCAAACTTCAGCCATTCGTGAGCCTCTATATCAACAGGCATTTCCCCTCTCCAGACATCATCAATACTAGTTGCCCAGAAACCGGCATTATACTCTTTGGTTAAGTCCCACATCCATTGAATCAGATTGTTAGATAAAATATGTCTTTCAATTAAGTGTCCTTTATGATCAAAAATTTCGCTACCGTTTACAGTAACAAGATATGAAGATAACTGGAGTGAGTTTGCGATTTTTCTACAAAATAAATAAGGGCGCCCAGTAGTCAGAATAACTATAATTCCTTTTTGTTCCGCTTCTTTTACCGCTTTTCTATTTAGTTCTGATATTTCTCCAACTCCATTTAATAAGGTACCGTCTAAATCCAGTGCAATCAACTTTATTTCGTCGTGGCAATAATTCAATTAATTAGTTCACTCCTTTCCTTTAGTAATATCAATGAATATACCTTACTTATGGTAACTATATGATTTTGGCCATTTCTCTGGCTTGCAGTTGTGGAATAGTTCGACTCGCTTTTCTTGGCGGATCACAACCTCTTCTCTCGGTTCCCCAAGTTGTCACAGGAGGGTATGTTGTCATATAAGTACCATTACAATACGAAACAACGATAAAAATATGCAAAAGAGGGAGAAATACTATGATGGTAGAGATAGAGGCAATCGTTCTTCTACAAGTTATTTGCAGCAAAAAACTAATAGATAAAGGTCAATACAAAAACCGCAGGTATAAAAACTATATAAATCATAGTATAGATATACCTGCTATGGCTTCGCAAAATTATTCTGGGTACAAGTATATAAATCCTCGTCAATAATGCTCCCAGACCAACCAGTATTCCCTGATGAGATCAATAGGTTTGGCAAAAATATTTTATATTAGGGAATTTTTCAGGAAAGATTTCTCTTATATAAACTATATCCAAGTGCTACTTTAATACTTTCTGTTAAATTTATGACGCAGCCTACGGAACCGTCAAACAAAATAATACTGCTTTAAATACTGTGATTTTCTTAGTTTCAGCTCAGAACTTAAATTTATTGTAGAAGTGGCTCCTACCCTCTCCCCACTTGTCCAATCTACTTGTGGGATGAGATTGAAATTGAACATTAAACTTAATATCCCTAAATTCGTTTTTTCCGCAAACGGTGCAGCTAGTTTCATCTGTATATAAAATATTACAATGCACACAATATTTTTTTTCCAAAATAGAGCACCATCCTTTTATATTTTATTGTGAGAAACATGCTATATTTACTAACGCATAAGATGTAAGCGGATTCATTTCTGCTTATATATGCACACTTATTACAGGCTTAGCTTCACTTTACTTAGGGACAGAATCCGCAAGGCTCCGGAGTCTTAGGTCCTATTTGTATCACAAAATTGTGTAAATTAACGCAGTAACAAGCTAATCAAAGACTTACCTGAACGTTTTCAGTTTCATACGATGAAATTTTATTGACTCTGATTTCGTGTCTTCCGCCATCAAAGGGGGTGGTTAACCAGACCTGGGCGATACTACGAGCTAATCCTGGACCAATTACTCGCTCCCCCATTGCGAGTATATTAGAATCGTTATGTTCTCTGGTTGCTCTGGCACTAAACATGTCATGAACAAGAGCACAGCGTACTCCTTGTACCTTATTTGCTGCAATGCTCATTCCGATACCAGTACCACAAATCAAGATGCCGCGTTCCACTTCGCCATTAGCTACCTTTTCCGCTACAGGTATGGCATAATCCGGATAATCAACAGATGTTTCACACTCGCAACCCAAATTTATGAAATCAATTTTCAGCTCTTCCATGAGCGATATGATTTCTTTACGGATGTTAATTCCTCCATGATCGGATGCAATTGCTACCTTCACCTTACTCCCTCCTTGTCCTATTAAGTGTTAATACTATTTTTTATCTAATTTGAAAAGCACTACAATGCCCCTCGTGATAAAACTATATGACATTGAACAATGTGATCTATTATTAAATGGATAAACTTCGTGCTAAATCGTAAATGGATAAATCAATGGTATGTTTATCTTTCTCCGCTTCACCGAATGCTCTATGAATGAGTTGGGCATTTTTTATTCCCACCATCACCCCATGTTCCCCTTCATCAAGTAAATCTACAGCTTTCGCCCCCATTTGGCTACTTATCATTCGGTCGTAAGCAGAAGGCGAGCCTCCACGTTGAATATGTCCAAGTATCGTGACTTTCGTATCGAATCCCGTTTTTTCCCGTATATTATTACCGATTTGCAATCCTTTACCAACCCCTTCAGCAACTACGATAATACTGTGTGTTTTCCCTCGCTGCTGTCCTTGTTTAATGCGCTCAATTATATCGTCTAAATCCTGATGAGCTTCAGGAATGATAATGGACTCTGCGCCAGCGCACATACCTGCCCAAAGGGCGATGTCACCCGCGTCTCGTCCCATTACCTCAATGATAAATGTACGTTCATGTGATGAAGCTGTATCCCTTATTTGATCGATAGCTGATACAGCAGTGTTAACAGCTGTATCAAATCCAATTGCATAATCGGTTCCTGGAATATCATTATCTATTGATCCCGGTATACCAATCGTTGCGACTCCTAATTCTGATAACTTTTTAGCCCCCCTGAACGATCCGTCTCCTCCAATCACGACTAATCCATTAACCGCCTTGTTATTCAACTGGACTAGCGCCCGTTGCTGACCTTCATTTGTTTTAAATTCTTCACTACGCGAGCTTCTTAAAATAGTACCTCCACGGTGAAGAATGTCGCCGACACTTCCAAGGTTCATTGAAATAAAATCCCCTTCAATTAAACCTTTGTAGCCGTTTTGTACACCATACACCTCAAACCCTTTGAATATGGCTCTTCGTACAACAGCGCGAATGGCTGTGTTCATTCCTGGTGCATCCCCGCCACTAGTTAATACAGCAATCTTTTTCATGCTCTGTTTCCTCCAATGCAATCTATGTCTTATATAAGCCACGATAATGAACTATAATAGTTGAAACCCCTGGACAGTGATAATGAGGGACCCTCTCCCCAAAACACATATTTACGCCCCCAGAAACCTGGAATTTGGAGGAATCGACAAACATCAACTATGAGGACGAAAATGGCCGGTTGCTTCATTTGCGAAATTGGCTTACTTCGACTTTTAATAAATCGTAAAACTACTGAATAACGTCATGTATTGTACTTATTGGAAAAAAGGGCAGCTTCACCAACTGATGAAGTCTGCCCAGAACCCAGTGCTAGCCATCGATATTCACAGTCTGATATTATTACTATTTTATGTTTGTCATTTTGATAAAAGATTTTTAAACTGCGAAATCACATTTTTTACAGTAAAACCATATTCCTCTATTAGCCTATCCCCTGGTGCAGAAGCTCCGAATTGGTCAATTGATAGCACAGCACCCTTATCTCCCACATATTTACTCCATCCGAGGGAAGCCGCCATCTCAATCCCAAGGCGTATTTGAACGTCTTTCGGAAGTACACTTTCCTTATATACATCCGACTGTTTTTCAAATCTATCCCAACTTGGCATACTAACGACGGAGACACTGATTCCTTCCTCTTTAAGTACTTGTTGCGCTTCAACTGCAAGTGATACTTCTGAACCAGAGGCAAGTAAAATACCAACAGGATGCTTCGCCTCAGAAATAACATATGCTCCTTTTTTCACACCTTCGTAAGCTCTCTCCGAATCTACTAAGGTTGGCAGATCCTGTCGTGTTAGGATCAGGGCTGCCGGCTCATCCTTACTTTCTAATGCCAGCTTCCATGCTGCCGCTGTCTCGTTACCTTCTGCTGGACGAATGGTTGAAAGGCCAGGCATGGCACGTAAAGAAGCCAACTGTTCAATAGGTTCATGTGTTGGACCATCTTCCCCTACAGCAACACTATCATGGGTAAACACGTATATTACTGGTAGTTTCATCAATGCTGAAAGTCGTATCGCAGGTCGTAAATAGTCTGAAAAAACAAAGAACGTAGCACCGAAGACTTTTACTCCTCCATGGAGAGCCATCCCATTTACCGCAGCCCCCATGGCAAACTCCCGCACACCGAACCAGATGTTACGTCCACTATAATCGGACGCAGTGTAATTAGCTTCCCCCTTTAGCAAGGTCTTGTTTGAAGATGCTAAGTCAGCGGAGCCACCAATTAGTTGAGGCACGTTCCTGGCAAGGGCGTTAAGTACTTCTCCGCTAGAAGAACGCGTGGCCAGAGTGTCATTTCCTATACGATATTGAGGGACATCAGTGTCCCATCCTTCAGGAAGATTTCCATTTATAGCTTGGGTTAATTCATTCGCAAGAGCCGGGTACTTACGTTGGTATCTGGCAAATAGTTCATTCCAGTTGTGTTCCCTCTGCTCGGCCACTTCTTTTAATTCTGCAAAATGTTTTTTAACTTCTACGGGAATATAAAAATCTTCGCTAAATGGCCAATTGTAATGCTCTTTTACTAGTTTTATTTCTTCTTTGCCAAGTGGTGCACCGTGTGACGCAGATTTACCTCCCTTATTTGGTGATCCATAGCCGATGATCGTTTTGACTTCAATCAATGTTGGTTGACCTTCGTTCGCTTTTGCTTTAATTAATGCATTTGAAATAGCAGTAACATCATTGCCGTCATCCACCCGCAGAACTTGCCATCCGTATGCTTTAAATCGATCGGCTACACTTTCACTGAAGGACATGCTAAGGTCACCATCGAGAGAAATATCATTAGAATCATATAAGACTATTAAACGCCCAAGTTTTAGATGTCCGGCAAGGGATGCTGCCTCCGCTGATACACCTTCCATTAGGTCTCCATCACCGCAAATACTGTATGTGTAGTGATCCATTACATTGAAAGTATCTCTATTGTAAGTGGCGGCTAAATGCCGTTCAGCCATTGCCATGCCGACAGCCATCGCAATACCTTGTCCCAATGGACCTGTTGTTGCATCTACCCCAGGAGTATGTCCGAATTCAGGGTGACCAGGAGTTTTGCTTCCCCACTGACGGAAGTTTTTTAAGTCGTCTAAGGAAACATCATAACCCGTTAAATGTAACAGACTGTAGAGGAGCATCGAGCCGTGCCCCGCTGATAACGTGAAGCGGTCGCGATTGAACCATTTTGGATTACTAGGATTATAATTCATAAATTTTGTCCATAACGTGTAGGCCATAGGGGCCGAACCCATAGGCATACCAGGATGCCCTGAACCTACTTTCTCGATTGCATCAATGGATAAGGTTCTTAGAGTGTTTATGGATAATAGATCCACATTTACTGTTTGTTCAATCATTAATTTTTCCCCTTCCCTTCACACCGATTATCTTGTAAGTACAGTCTCATGCAATTGTGCTTTACCTGAAGAACCAAACTCTCGCATCTTACCTTTCACTGTGTCTTTGATGGCTTCACGAGCAGGTGCAAGATATTTACGTGGATCATATACTTCATCATCATTGCTCAATACATCACGTACAGCCTTTGTTGCGGATATCTGACTTTCAGTATTAACATTTATTTTCGCAGAACCGAGAGAAATAGCTCTTTGAATATCCTTTGTTGGAATCCCTGTCCCACCGTGGAGGACAAGAGGAATGCCTGTCAGTTCCATAACTTCTTTCATACGATCAAAACCAAGATTTGGTGCGCCCTTATATGGACCGTGTACAGATCCTAATGCAGGGGCAAAGCAATCGACTCCTGTTTCGCGGACTAATTGCTCGCATTCCGCAGGAATGGCGTATGCAGATTCGGCGTCAAATATATCATCTTCTTGTCCTCCGATACGGCCAAGCTCTGCTTCTACTGAAACACCTACAGCATGGGCAATTTGGACAACACGTTTCGTTAGTTCAATATTTTCTTCAAGGGGGTGATGTGAGCCATCAATCATAACAGAAGTAAATCCGGCATGTATGGCTTGTACACATTTCTCTAGACTGGAACCATGATCCAAATGAATGGCCACCGGAACCGTCATGTTATATTCCTCCATTAAGGCCTTGACCATTTCCACAGTAAATTTAAATCCCCCCATGTACCGAGCAGCACCTTCTGACACGCCCAAAATGACCGGTGAATTTTCTTCCTGAGCCGCTTGTAGAATGGCTTGGGTGAACTCAAGATTGTTTATGTTAAATTGTCCAACTGCATACCCCCCCTCTTTTGCTTGAATTAACATTTCCTTCATGGATACTAATGGCATAACGATCGCTCTCCTTATCTAAATTTTATAGGTTTGTGATGTACTTTTACTTACAGATTATCAATGGTAAGCTTCAATAAATTGGACGGTTTTATGTTGTCCTCCAATGGTTAAAAACGAATGAGTTAATATAGAGCCATCTTCTATTCTGCGAATGCCTTTTAACAGCATTCCATCCGTAATCCCTGTAGCTACAAAAAAGCAATCCTCTGTTTTTACAATCTCCTCAAGTGTAAAGACTTTTTCAGGATTTGATATTCCCATCCGTACACAGCGCTTGTATTCATCAGTGTTTTGAGGTACAAGTTGCCCTTGGAAATCTCCACCTAAACACTTGAGTGCAGTAGCAGCTATAACTCCCTCGGGGGCTCCGCCAGTTCCTACTAATATATCAATCTCAATATGTTCGAGTGCGGTCGCGATAGCCCCGGTTACATCGCCATCGGAAAATAACTTCACCCTGGCTCCTGCTTCATATACTTGTCGCATCAGATCATCGTGTCGAGGGCGGTCTTGAATCATCACTGTTAGCTCATTTACTTTTTTGCCCAAGGCTTTTGCAACTGAAATCATATTTTCTGTTAATGAAGCTTCTATGTTGATGTGGCCTTTCGCTTTTGGTCCTACAGCTATTTTTTTCATGTACATGTCTGGAGCATGCAGCAAACCTCCCTTTTCTGCGCCTGCAATCACTGTTATGGAGTTATCCTGCCCTTTTGACATTAAAGTCGTTCCCTCTACCGGATCTACTGCAATATCTACGTGCGGGCCATATCCTGTTCCAAGTTGCTCATTAATATAGAGCATTGGGGCTTCATCAAGTTCCCCTTCTCCAATCACTATTAATCCAGCCATATCAATGAGGTTCATCCTGTCGCGCATTGCCCTCGTGCCAGCCCCATCCGCTGCTATTTTATTTCTTTTTCCTATCCACGGATACGATGCGATTGCTGCTTCTTGGGCTACAGAGAGGAAATCGAAAGCTAAAGTCTGGACACGAGTCTCCATCACTGTCACCTTTGTTTCACTCATTTGTTCACCTCCTAAATATATTTGTTCAAATTTTTCAAATATTCTGGTTATCTCCTGTACAAGTATCATTATAATGCGTATAATATGATTATGAAAGTACGCACTTTACTAGCATATAGTATCAAAAAGTATACTACTAATTCTCAGAAAGGAGGGACAACATGAGTCGCATAGATAATCGAACATTCAACTGTGAAAAAGAGCTGACGCTTGCTGTGATTGGGGGTAAATGGAAAATGCTTATTTTATGGCATTTGGGTAAAGAAGGCACAAAACGTTTTAACCAGCTAAAATCTCTAATCCCTGATATTACTCAAAGGATGCTGGTAGCCCAGTTACGGGAACTAGAGGATGATCTCATCGTACATCGGAAGGTTTATCCTGTGGTTCCACCAAAGGTGGAATATTCACTTACCGAAAATGGGAGAAGCTTGATGCCGATTCTCGAATCCATGTACGAATGGGGTAAGAATTATATGGAAACAGTTATTACGGAGAAAGCTAAATGATAGGTGAAATACTAATTTAAAATACTCCAGTCGGACAATGTAAATATTGAAGACATAAAAAAGTCCACATTAAGCAATCAGTTACCAGGCTGCTTGATGTGGTCTTTAACAATCTACCCCATTTTGATGTAGCACTATACAATGTTTTGGTAGAACCGCTTTTTAGGTAATGTGCGATTGTTATGATACAAATTTGTCCTCCCATAGTCACATTTGGACTATTATTTTTTCACACATGTATGCATTCTTCCTTATAAATTTAAAACAGGAACATTTGGGTTATCCCACCTTCATCGTTGAAACAATCCCCATTTGCATCGCGACAAGTTTCACTAGCTCTACAACCCTATTAGAGTAGCCCCATTCATTGTCATACCATGCGAGGACCTTTACCTTTGTTCCACCAATCACGAGCGTGGATAAACTGTCTATTATAGCTGAATGTGGATCCGTATTAAAATCGATGGATACTAAAGGTTCTTCTGTATATGATAAAATCCCTTGTAAAGATCCTTGTGAAGCAGAAATAAATGCGCGATTTACATCATTTATAGTAACGTCCTGTTTTAAATCAACTACCAAATCAACTAATGAGACATTTGGAATTGGAACACGTAAAGCTATTCCATGCATTTTTCCTTCTAATTCCGGCATTACAATTGAAAGGGATTTCGCGGCCCCTGTGGAAGTAGGTATGATGCTTTGGCCACATGCCCGGGCCCTACGCAAATCCTTATGTGGATTATCGATATTTCGTTGGTCATTGGTGTACGCATGCACAGTCGTCATCAAGCCGTGTTCAATCCCAAACGTATCATGTAGCACTTTAACAATAGGCGCCAGGCAATTTGTTGTACATGACGCATTAGAAATAATAAAATGCCGGTCATTATCTAAAATATGTTCATTTACTCCCATCACAATTGTGACGTCTTCCTGCTTTCCCGGGGCTGTTAGAATGACTTTTCTGGCTCCTGCTTCTAAATGAAGCACTGCTTTTTCCCTCGCGTTAAATTTTCCAGTCGCTTCCACTACGATATCGATTTCCAATTTTCCCCACGGGAGCTGCTTAGGATCACGATTATTGAGTAAAAGCACTCGATGTCCATTAACCGTGATGGAATCTGTTGAAGCAATTACTTCGCCTTCAAATCTTCCATGGGTCGTGTCATATTTTATCAAATGAGCTAACGTCTCAGCGGGATAGCTTGCGTTTATCGCTACGATGTCAAGTGTGTCATCTAGTATCGCTTTCCGAAAGACTAGCCTCCCTATCCTCCCAAAACCATTAATAGCTATTCTTGCTTTCACAGTTTTTAGCTCCTCTCCGAATGAAATGGAATTCTTATTCAGTGCGTTTAATGGCGAGGGCGCACCCCGCGCTGATTAGTGAATAGTTTATAATCATAATAAAGTCGAACCCCATCACCTTGTCACTTTCTGTACAGCATGACCACCAAATTCATTTCGAAGGGCTGCTACAACTTTTCCGGCGAAAGTATCATCATGCAACGAACGATAACGCATAAGTAAGGACATAGCGATTATAGGCGTGGCAGTTTGAAGATCTAAGGCCGTTTCAAGAGTCCATTTACCTTCTCCTGATGAATTCATGACGCCCTTAATATCTTCTAATTTAGCATCTTTGGAAAACGCGTTTTCGGTTAATTCCATTAACCATGAACGGATGACTGAACCATTATTCCATACTCGTGCAACTTTCTCAAAATCGTAATCGTATTCACTTCGTTCTAACAACTCAAAGCCTTCTCCAACGGCAGCCATCATTCCATACTCAATACCGTTGTGGACCATTTTTAGGAAATGGCCACTTCCTGCTGGACCTGCATACAAATATCCATTTTCTACAGATGAATCGCGAAAAATAGGCTCGACTTTCTTCCAAACTTCTTGATCACCACCTACCATATAACAAGCTCCATTTCGAGCACCCTCTATCCCTCCTGAGGTGCCTACATCTAAAAAATGAACACCAAATTTCTTTAAATTTTGATAACGTTTTATTGATTGTTTATAGTGCGAATTACCGGCTTCAATGACTACATCTCCACTATTTAAGAAGGGTAATAAATCAAAGACCACCATATCAACCGTGTCGTGTGGAATCATGAGCCAAATGATTCTTGGGGATTCTAAGCATTGAACCAGTTGGATAATGGATGAAGTACCGTAAGCTCCATACCGCTCCATTTCTTGTACAGCATCTTCATTGACATCATAAACTACTATTTCATGATCATGGTCAATCAAGTTCAACCCCAAATTAAAGCCCATTTTTCCTAATCCAATTAGTCCAACTTTCACCTTTAAGCCCCCTTATTAGTAAATATGAAGTTTGATTGGTCTACCTTCATTCGGTGATGTTTTGTTATTTTGCTAACTACCACCACTTAAACCCGTCTTCTAGCAATAATTGATTTGCTTCATCTGGCCCCATTGAGCCAGCAGGATAAAAACTTAAGGGCAAATTATTCTCTTGAAATGCTTCTAAGATAGGCT
The DNA here is from genome assembly GCF_046237635.1 of Peribacillus sedimenti. NCBI lineage: Bacteria > Bacillati > Bacillota > Bacilli > Caryophanales > Bacillaceae > Peribacillus > Peribacillus sedimenti. Next base: position 3,150,605 of record NZ_CP143547.1, read on the forward strand.
GAACCCATGCCCACGACAACTCAACCTCCGCCCATGGAACAAAGAAAGTACAATCGCCGCGTAAAGCATCCGCTAATAAAAGTTCATAGGCCTCTGGGATGTCTTGTTGGTTCGCCAGAAATTTTACGGTTACTGGTTCAAGCTTTCCATTATTTACGGGATTTTTGCTATTGAACTGTAATGAAATACCTTCATGAGGGCTGATTTCAATAATTAATAGATTCGGAGCAGTTTCCTCGTTTGTAGATTTATATAAATCTTGAAAACACTGTTTAAACTCAATTACAATACGAGTTGACTTTTCTCTCATTCGTTTGCCAGTACGAATATAAAACGGTACACCACTCCAAAATGAGTCATCAATCCACAACCGTGCAGCGACAAACGTATCATTTAATGAGGAAGACTCAATGCCAGGTTCTTCTCTATACCCTGGCACAGGTAACCCATGAATGATCCCTTGTTGATATTGACCCCGTACCACATTCTCAGATATACGATGTCTGGGGAGCGGTCTTAGAGATTCCATCACTTTTCTCTTCTCATTTCGGATTTCCATTGCGCTTTTCTGTTTAGGCTGATGCATGGCCGTCATCATAACCAGTTGCAGCATATGGTTTTGGATCATATCACGAATCGCGCCTGCTTTGTCATAGTAACTCGCTCGTTCTTCCACTCCTACTGTTTCACTCGCTGTAATTTGAACATTAGCAATATATTTATTGTTCCATAGTGCTTTGAACATTGGATTAGCAAATTCCAAGGCTTCTATATTCTGAACCATAGGCTTTCCAAGGTAGTGGTCAATCAGATAAATTTCATCTTCTTCAAAAGCTTCACTCAGTCTTCTATGAAGTGCACGCGCGGATTTCAAATCATGGCCGAATGGTTTTTCTATAATCAGACGCTTCCAGCCTGTTATGGATCCCAATCCACTCGCCTTTATATTTGCAGTAATTACATCAAAAAACTCTGGGGAAACTGATAAATAAAACAACCTATTTTCTGGGATATCGAGGTCCTCTTCTGTCTTCCTTATAATATCTAGTAATTTTTGATAACTTTCGGTATTCGTAACATCTAAAGAAATGTAACGAAATGAACTTGTAAACTCTTTAATCTTGAGTTCATCATCAGTGGAACGCCTCGAGTATGCTTTAATGGAATCCTCGACATTTTTCTGAAAAATTTCATCCGACCATTCCCTCCGACCTAAACCAATAATAGCAAATGATATTGGTAACTTTTGATCTAAGAATAGATTAAACAACGAAGGATATATTTTTCGTTTAGCCAGGTCTCCTGTTGCTCCAAACAATACAAATGTCAACGAATCTAACTCCAACGGTGTTACAAAAGATAAACTTTTTTGATTCAATTTAGGATTACGAGGAACGGTTATCCCGCTCATATTTTCCCCTCCTCTGTTTGAATATGTTGTAAAAACAGCTTTTTTGACAGTTGCAAGCCGTAAAATATTTCAATTTTTACTTATTGATGTCTCCAGTATAATATTTACAATTTTTGATTGTAAGTACGCACTTTTTTATTATATAGTATTAAATAGCACACTATTATTCAGACTATTCTTATAATTTTTTAGGAGGGAAATAGAAGATGGGGCATCTTTGTGAAAGAACTTTTAATTGCGAGAAGGAGTTAACCTTATCGATAATTGGTGGTAAATGGAAGATGGTAATTATGTGGCACCTAGGAAAAGAAGGAACTAAACGCTTTGGTCAGCTTAAAGCAATGATTCCTGGCATTACACAAAGGATGCTCGTAAGTCAGTTGAGGGAGCTTGAGGAGGATTTGATTGTGCATCGACAAGTTTACCCTGTTGTTCCTCCGAAGGTGGAATATTCACTGACAAAACGCGGAGAAAGCTTATTGCCCATTCTAGAGGCTATGTATGATTGGGGTAAAGACTATATGGAAACTGTACTGGAAACCCAGATTGAAACGACAAAGTCCTTATAAATAAAATAAATGTAAGGGCTTACATTTATATAAAGAATGACACACACGTGGCTTTTTTTCCCTGCTACATGTGTTTTTTTTCTTTAATTTTGCCAGTATATAATCCTTCATTGTTCCTCAAATAGTATATTTCGAAGCACTATATGATATTAAAGTGCATACTTCCTTTCTGTTAAATATCTAACTAGAATAAGAGTTGTATCACACTAATATCAAAATAGTAAGGGAGCTGAAGGAATTATGGAACTTCAATTGGCGTTAGACCTTGTAAACATCCCACAAGCAAAGGAAGTGGTGAAGGAAGTCGAGGCATATATCGATGTGGTGGAAATCGGCACGCCGGTTGTCATCAATGAGGGCCTTCGCGCTGTAAAGGAAATCAAGGAAGCATTCCCGTCCCTCACGGTACTCGCTGACCTGAAGATCATGGATGCAGGAGCGTACGAGGTCATGAAGGCATCCGAAGCAGGTGCGGACATTATCACTGTTTTAGGGGCCACGGATGATGCCACCATCAAGGGGGCAGTGGAAGAGGCAAGGAAGCAGGGCACAAAAATCCTTGTCGACATGATCAATGTCAAGGACATCGAACAGCGTGCCAAGGAAATCGATGCATTGGGAGTGGATTACATCTGTGTTCACACAGGATACGACCTGCAGGCTGTAGGGGAAAACTCCTTCCAACAGCTTCAGACAATCAAGCGCGTCGTAAAGAATGCAAAGACTGCCGTGGCAGGCGGGATCAAGCTCAATACGCTGCCGGAAGTGATCGAGGCACAGCCGGACCTTGTCATCGTAGGTGGCGGGATTACCGGACAGGAAAACAAGCAGGCCGTTGCTGCCGAAATGCAGAAATTGGTCAAAAACGGTCTTGTGAATCAACGGTAATCACTCATGAAGACAGTCGAATACGCATCTGAAATCGTAAAAGAGTTGAACCGGACCATTGACCTTGTTGCTGAAGACGAAGCCGAGAGGCTCGTCAACCGCATCCTCGAGTCCAAAAAGGTTTTCGTGGCAGGTGCGGGCAGGTCCGGATTCATGGCCAAGTCGTTCGTCATGCGGCTGATGCATATGGGCCTTGACGCCTATGTGGTGGGCGAGACGGTGACCCCAAGCATCGACCAGGATGACCTGCTGATTATTGGCTCTGGTTCCGGCGAGACCAAGAGCCTTGCGTCCATGGCCGAAAAGGCAAAAAGTTTAAGCGCTTCCATTGCGGTTGTCACAATCTCACCCGATTCGACCATCGGGAAATTGAGCGATCTTGCAATCAAACTGCCCGCCAAGCCAAAGGCCGGCACTGACAGCGATTACAATACCATACAGCCGATGGGCTCCTTATTCGAGCAGAGCCTGTTGTTATTCTACGATGCCATCATCCTGCGCCTAATGGAACAACGCGGATTGGAATCAGGCGTCATGTATGGACGCCATGCCAATTTAGAATAATATAAAAATTATTACCTCAATATTCTATGTACCAATCTTTTTAAAGCAGCCTGTAGCAAAATTCAAGAATGACCTGCTTTTGGCTGCTTTAATTACTTTTATTTCGAGGAAACCTCCGTGTTAACTGTTTTGTCATAGAGGTATAGTTCATTTAAGATTTTGTTCCTTTGCTAATTTTCATAGATAAGAGTTTTTCATGCTATCACTTATTTTTTGGACGATAAAGTCCCTAAGTACAACTTACGATTTGCAACGTTTCATAAGTAAGTTAAATTGTAATAATATAGCACTAAAAATGTAGCGGCTAATAGAGCGCCACTAACTGGAAGGAGCGAAATTCGTGGGAACTATTGTGTGTCAACATTGTAATAAAACGATTGGATACTATGAGGACGAAAAAGTCAGGGTTCTTTATTCTCGGTGCGGATGTAATGATCATAATTCCTTAGAAGCAAATGAATAACTGATTACGTACCATAATGGTAAATCTATTAAGTTTGCTCCTTATTAAATAAAAACAATGAGACAAACAACATTACGAATTAGATTAGTTCTGCTTTCAATATAGCCGGTTTGCGTACCATAACCCCTTCTGGGAGTTTTTTTTGTTTTTAAAGCATTCTGCCAAATATGTATTTATCAAAAAAAATATAAAATCATTATATATTATGCATACCTTTGCTCAATTGTCTTACCAGGTGTTACTAGCGGGTACTATGGATTACCTAATTACAATCAGTTAACATAAGGCCCAGTATACCTGCAGATTGGCATATTACCGTAGAAAACAGTAGACAGCAGCTTCAGAAAAACGGTAGTTACTAAGCTTTGTTAACGTTGAAAATATTCATACCATTATTCGTCTTGTTTAGGGCTGTTCAAATTTAATACCATCCCTCTTATCAATTTGACCTACTCTTGATCCAGCCTTCGATAAAGGGTGCAGTAATTATTAAACATAACTTACTACGCTGTGGGTCCCTTGTTTCCAAGCATGAGAACCTATAAAAGAAATATTCTTTTTATTATATATCATAAAGAATGACAATTTTAAACTAAAAATACATAATTATGACAAAATGTTAATTTAATTTGTGCTACATTTCGTCATAAATAAGAAGACGCAGCTTAAGAAGCTTGCTTTGTCTGATTTAAAAGTTTTTTTGCATGCCACTCGCATCCTGAATGTCTTAACGCCTTAAATAATCTTTCATTGACACCTTTATAACCAAAAGGACCGTTGAAGACTTATGCATACGATAAATGAGTTATCCAATCCAGTTCTTTTAAACTGGAACCAGTGAGTCTTGTTCGGCTAATAAATTCAATTGGCTATATCGTTTCATCCGTCACCCCGCCTACATGAATATTGTATGTGCTGCCTGTCAAATGCTACACTCACATTTCACCGCATACTTTCCTACCCTTTGATACCCATCGTGCTCAAGTTTGGAGTGTACGGTACAAGGTACTTCCGGATAGACCAATATACGTACCAAACCGAACAGTTCTGTTCCGATGACCGTTTTGGAGCCTCCCCACTTCTTTATATCTTCCCTTTTAATTACCTTTACCACACATTAGGAAACAGGAATTTTCACATCATGTTTTTTATTTCTGTTTACCTTTCTGACAGTCTCAGATGGAACTGTCTTTTTTCCAGTAATCGAGGAAACTCCGATTGATTTCAGATAGTTACCTCTTCCATTTTGCTATATGATCCTTGTGACAAACCTACTCAAGCATCTTTATTGTTATACACTAAAAAAGACTGCCTTTTGGCAGCCGTATCTTTGCTTGATTTATTCCATAATCTCTTTGGAGACAATTAAAAAATAAACTAAAAATGCGCCACAAATCAATGCCACAAAACTGTACCCGCCGAAAACATCATATATAGAAGAAAAATAACCAAAGCCCAAACCTGTAGTGATAACAGTTAAATTCAGTCCTAATGACAGAAACGAATCGATGGTCGCTCTCATGGAAGTATTAATCCTATGATGCAAATATCCTGTAATAATGGGTTCAATTATACCCGAGAACAGGCATATTAGGCAGATTGCAACTAAACCGGTATATCCTTTGGTCATTGATACATAAAGGAATCCCGCTGCAAAAACGGCGATTACGTAAGAAAGTACAGCCCTGCAACGAAACCGGCTTTTTATTACGTACGCAAGGATATTTCCCGGCAATCTCAAAATCATAATGAGTGCCGAATAAACACCAAAATATACTACCGGTATTTCCAGTCTGTTCAAATATAGCTGCCAGAACTCATCCATAAAACTTACCGCTGCACCTGTAATCATGCCAGCAGACACCACAATTGAAACCCCTGGATTTTTTCTAAAGAAATCCACAGAAGCCCTTATATAAACTTTTATCTCCATTGATTCATCAGATTTGGTTATGACATTTGGCTCAATAAGAGTAAAAGAAAAAAAGATGCAGACCATCATGCTGACAAATGAGATCCAATAATTCAGTTCAAATCCATACAGACCTGCGAAAAAACTCCCGCACAATGCGGCTATTACAGCTGCGATGAAATCGAAAACATTTAAACGACCTAGATATCTTTCAAACTGCTGCTCCTTGCCTATCTTCAATAATGAATCATATAGCAGAGCATTTTCTGACCCGCTGGTTGAAGAAGCAGCAATTCCCGACAGTAATATGGCAACTGTAAAATGCCAAAATTCAGTTGCGAACACCAAAATCAGAAACATGAGACATTCCAGCAAAGCCCCCAGAACGATCATTTTCTTTCGGCCCCATTTATCGGCAATGATGCCGGTTGGCACCTCCAGTAAAACCACGGTGATTGCAAAAACAATTTCTACATATACAACCATTTGGATGGTCATGCCCCTCTGCTCCCAGAACAACCTTTCAATGACATATGCTGGTATGAGGTTATAAAAAAAACGAACGGCATATAATTTCCAAATGTTTTTATCTTCCACGATAGCAGCCCCTCTCATTTTTGATTCCTGAAGATAATCAAAAACAAGGAGGTCCTCGTGACCAAACTATTTCAATACGTTAACAAGGCGGTCTTGCGTTCGTTAACATAGCAACATCTCCTTAAGTTGGTTTGTATAAATTATTCCCTCTACAATATCCGTATACCAAAGGTAATGGCTAAAAATAAGAATTCGATTAACGGGATTCAATTTTCATTTCTTCTTCTGCGTATGCCTAAAAGCACGGGTAAATACAGGATATTGTTGTCGGTGATGTCTGAGCTTTAACCTTTCAGGAAGCCCGCCAAAAAATGTTTTCATGCAATAGCCTATCCTTACATACATTCTCTAAACAAAACTATATTCCCTTCTTCTATGCCACCATCCCCGATAGCCGATAATACAAAAAAGCCACCGACCTGATATTATCCCCTTTAAGCAGACATTCAAAAAACCTTCATGGTACCATAAAGAGAGGAATGTTTATTATGGCAAAAACATCAATCTCAGACCGCTCAATAGCTATCTTCTAATCGACTTTGTAAATGGTACAACACTGAGTGTCATTCCAAAAATAATAAGCCAGAGTGTAACCCGGCTTATTTCGTGCTCCAATTAATTGCTTGTCCCTAAAATATGCGTCTTCTACGAGAAGAAAAAATGGCAGCGATAAAAACGAAGGAAAAAAACGCCTCCTGGAACGTGAACGGATAACTACTCCGCGCGGCGGATCTACAGCGTCCATTATTCCACGATGCTCTCTGCCATCCCGATCCCGCACAATGACCTCCCGGCCTATGTGTCTCATCAACTGTGGCATAAGCAATCCCCCTTTGAAAGAGTCACCGCTTGAATAATATAAAAGAACATGTGGCGGCGTATTATATCCTATTTCTTTCTATTTTAAGGTGGAACGGCCATTCTGCAGCTTATACAAAAAAATGTAGTTGATGAATTCTTTTCGTGTAGTTATTAATGACTGTTTATGAATAATTTAACGAAATAGCTCATCAAAAAAAGATGGCCGATTTAAAATCGAACCATCTTTTTTGACTTGAATTAAGGAAGAACCGTTGCACCCATCAAATAGCGGTCGACTTCCCTTGCTGCTTCACGGCCTTCATTGATTGCCCATACGATTAAGCTTTGGCCTCTTCTTGCATCACCTGCTGCGAAAACACCTTCAACATTTGTTGTGTATTCCCCGTATGCAGCTTCAATTTTATTATTGTTCGCAGTCACTCCAAATTGAGATAACAGCGGCTGTTCCGTCCCTTCAAAGCCGATAGCGATGAACACATGCTGTGCAGGCCAAACTTTCTCCGTTCCAGGAACTTCATTAAAGACAAACTGGCCGGTTTCAGATTTTACTTTTTCCATCTGTATCGTTATCAGCTCTTTTACATTCCCATCCGCATCTGCAACAATTTCCTTAGTCTGAATTAAATATTTTCGCGGGTCCTGGCCAAACTTTGCTTCTGCTTCTTCATACGCATAATCCAGCGTGTATACATCAGGCTGTGCCGGCCACATATTTTCGGCGGTGCGTGATGCAGGCAGCTGCGGATGCTTGCCGAATTGTACAACACTCCGGCAGTTTTGACGCAGTGCGGTGGCGACACAGTCAGCACCAGTATCCCCGCCTCCGATGACGATAACATCCTTCCCCTCTGTATCGATGAACTGCCCGTCCTCAAAGCCGGAGTCCAATAAACTTTTTGTAGACGTTGTCAAGTAATCCATCGCGAAATGGATCCCTTTCGCATTCCTGCCTTTTAGAACCAAATCGCGCTGCTTCTGAGCTCCTGTGCAAAGGATAACAGCATCATATTGGCTCTTAAGCTCCTCGGCTGTAATGTCCTTTCCTACTTCGGTATTCGTAATGAAGTCGATGCCTTCCTGGATCAGCAAATTAATCCTGCGCTCCACAATGTCCTTTTCTAGCTTCATATTTGGAATGCCGTACATCAGCAATCCTCCGGCACGGTCTGAGCGCTCATAAACAGTAACAGAGTGCCCTGCTTGATTCAACTGGTCTGCAGCAGCCAGGCCGGCCGGGCCTGAACCGACAATGGCAATCTTTTTGCCGGTGCGGCGCTCAGGAATCCTTGGGGTAATCCATCCGTTGGCAAATCCTTTATCGATGATGGTGCGCTCGATGCTTTTAATGGCGACTGCCGGATCAGAAATGGCGAGGGTGCATGACCCTTCGCACGGGGCCGGACACACACGTCCTGTAAATTCGGGAAAATTATTGGTTTTTAACAGGCGCTCCAAGGCCTCTTTCCATCTGCCCCGATAGACTAAATCATTCCACTCGGGAATCAGATTATGGATGGGACAGCCTGCTGTCCCACGTTCCATTTCCATTCCCATATGGCAAAAAGGAGTTCCACAATCCATGCACCTTGCTCCCTGGCGACTTAACATTTCATTAGAGAAAGGAGCTGAATATTCTTTCCAGTCGCTAATACGCTGCAGAGGATTTCTCTCTTTAGTTTTTTCGCGGCTATATTCCATAAATCCTGTTGCTTTTCCCATATCCCTTTCTCCTTTCTGATTAAATGACTGCTTCCTTATTTTCCAATGGCTTCTTTTCTGTCGCAGCGTTTGCTTGAAACGCACTTAGCACGGCTTGTTCATCATCCAGCCCAGCCTGCTTTTCCTGCTGAATGCGTTCCATCATCCGCTTATAATCATTCGGAATTACCTTCGCGAATTTCGTAACGAATTGGTTCCAGTTCTCCAGCACATATTTTGCCTTCGGACTGTCGGTATATTTCATATGGCGGGAAATCATTTCTCGCACTTGTGTAATTTCCTCTGCATTTTCCAGTGCTTCGAACCCGATCATTTCGTCATTGCATAATGATTTGAACTCTTCCAGGTCATCCGCAAGTACATATGCAATACCACCTGACATTCCGGCACCAAAGTTCTTCCCGGTATTTCCTAAGATAACGACATGTCCTCCGGTCATATATTCACAGCCATGATCACCGATTCCTTCAACAACCACATTTACACCGCTGTTTCGGACTGCGAAACGCTCACCCGCGCGTCCATTAATATAGGCTTCACCACTTGTCGCACCATACAAAGCCACATTTCCGGCGATAACATTTTCTGCTGATATCAGCTTTGAAGCGAGAGGCGATTTTACAATCAGTTTGCCGCCTGATAATCCTTTGCCCAAATAATCATTCACATCTCCTGTTACATACATGGACATGCCTTTCGGTACGAATGCCCCAAAGCTCTGGCCAGCTGATCCTGTAAACCGGAGTGTTATGGTATTGTCAGGCAAGCCGGCTTCTCCATATCGCTTTGAAATTTCACTGCCTACAATCGTGCCAACTACACGATTGACGTTAGTAATCGGGAAGTCGAGTTCAATCGGCTCGAGATTGTCTATTACAGATTGAACTGCTGGCAGAATTTCCTGCATATCAAGAGATTGGTCAATCTTATGGTTCTGCGGTTTCCGGAAAGTACGGTTTCCTTCAGGCTGGTATAACAGTGCAGTCAAATCTAAATGCTTTGCTTTCCAATGTGCTTGTGCACGCTCACTCATGCTTAATACATCTGTTCTGCCCACCATTTCTTCAACCGTTCTAAAGCCCAGCTCTGCCATTAGCTCGCGGACTTCCTGTGCGACAAAACGCATATAATTTACAACATAGTCTGCCTTGCCGGTGAATTTTTCGCGCAGTTCAGGATTTTGTGTTGCCACCCCTACCGGGCATGTATCTAAATGGCACGCGCGCATCATTATACAACCAAGCACGACAAGCGGAGCTGTTGCAAAACCGAACTCTTCTGCTCCAAGCAATGCAGCCATCACCACATCTCTTCCTGTCATCAACTTGCCGTCAGTTTCGAGGATTACACGATCTCTTAATCCATTTAGCATCAGTGTTTGATGCGCCTCGGCAAGACCAAGTTCCCAAGGAAGTCCGGTATGTTTAATGCTTGTTTTTGGCGATGCCCCTGTTCCTCCGTCATAGCCGCTTATTACAATTACATCTGCGGCTCCTTTTGCCACACCAGCGGCAATCGTACCTACGCCAGCCTTTGATACTAGTTTCACACTGATTCTTGCATCTCTATTTGCATTTTTAAGATCATGTATAAGCTGGGCCAAATCTTCAATCGAGTAGATATCATGGTGCGGTGGCGGTGATATGAGACCGACACCCGGTGTAGAGCCCCGCACCTCAGCAACCCATGGATATACCTTGTTCCCGGGTAGCTGTCCGCCTTCTCCAGGCTTAGCTCCTTGAGCCATCTTGATTTGCAGTTCATCTGCATTGACCAGGTAATGGCTCTTAACGCCAAAACGGCCGGATGCGACCTGTTTGATGCCGCTGCGGCGATTATCTCCATTTGCATCAACTTCATATCTTGACGGATTTTCCCCGCCTTCACCGGAATTGCTTTTCGCCCCGAGTCGGTTCATCGCAATCGCCAATGTTTCATGTGCCTCTTTGCTTAATGATCCGAAAGACATAGCTCCTGATTTAAAGCGTCGAACAATGGACTCAACAGGTTCCACTTCATCGATTGGTACGGATGAGCTTGGGTTAAATTCAAAAAGGTTGCGCAGGAACCCGATTCTCTCCTCATTCGCCATTAGCGAATATTGTTTATATAATTGATAATCGCCTTTCCTGCTCGCCCATTGGAGCGTGTGAATCGTTTTAGGATTGAACGCATGATGCTCCCCGGTTTTTCTCCATTGAAAATCACTGCCCGGCTCCAGGGTTTCGTCAACCGAATCAGCATATGCTTCCTTATGCCTGATTATTGCTTCCTGTGAAATGGTATCGAGATCAATCCCGTCTAATTGTGAGGCCGTTCCTGTAAAATATCGCTCAATCACTGCAGAGCCGATCCCTACCGCTTCGAAAATTTGCGCTCCGCGATAGCTTTGTACTGTCGAGATCCCCATTTTAGACATGACTTTTACAACGCCTTCGGTCACGGCTTTTACGTACATTAAGACCGCATCTTCATAAGTCGTATTCAGGCTTCCATCGGCAATTGCCTGCTTAAATACTTCGAAAGCAAGATATGGGTTTATTGCATCTGCGCCATATCCAATCAGTGCCGCAAAATGGTGAACTTCCCGTATTTCACCTGATTCAACAATGATACTTGCCTTCGTCCGGATACCCTTTCGAATCAGTTCCTGATGAATTGCACTTGCAGCCAATAATGGAGGTATAGGCGCTAATTCCTTGTTTATTCTTCGGTCTGATAAAATAAGGATGGCAGCTCCTTCTTCAACCGCCTTTTCGGCTTCAATACAAATCTCCAAAAGTCTTTTCTCCAAATCTTCAGAAAACAAAGTGTCAATGACTGTGCTCTTAAAATCCGGATACACATTGTCCTTTAATTGGGTTAACTGACCATTCGTCAAAATAGGAGTATCAAGCTGGATTCTGCGTGCATTTCCTTCGTCTGGATGGAGCAGATTCCCTTCTGCACCCAGGTACGACATTGTCGATGTAACAAGCTGTTCACGGATGGAATCGATAGGCGGATTGGTTACCTGTGCAAATAACTGCTTAAAGTAGTTGAACAAGGATTGCGGCCGATCGGACAGCACTGCAAGCGGGGTATCATTACCCATTGACCCAAGAGGATCTTTACCCTCTGCTACGATGGCAAGCAAGTATTTCTGCACATCTTCGTACGTATAACCGAAAGCCTTTTGCAGGGTTAACAGATCTGCTAACGGCGCATCTTCCGTATCCAGCAGCATATCATTCATTTTGATAAGCTGTTCATCAAGCCATTTTTGATAGGGGTAAGCCTCCGCTATCTCATTCTTGATCGATTCATCCGAAATGATCCTTCCCTGCTCCATATCAAGGAGCAGCATTTTCCCGGGACTTAATCTATCTTTATAAAGCACATCTTCAGGATCAATATCAATGACGCCTACTTCGGAAGAGAAAATAATATAGTCGTCCTTTGTGACATAGTAGCGTGCAGGACGTAAACCATTTCTGTCCAGGATTGCTCCAATCTGCTTGCCATCCGTAAAAGAAATGGCTGTCGGGCCATCCCACGGCTCCATGAAAGTGCTATGATATTCATAGAAGGCCTTCTTCTCCTTTGAGATATGCGGGTTCTCTGTCCATGGCTCAGGTATAAGCATCATCGCTGCATGTGCGGGCTTGCGTCCTGCGAGAACCAGAAATTCAAGGGCATTATCCAAAATGGATGAGTCGCTTCCATCCGTATCCAAAAGAGGCAGCACCTTTGGCAAATCTTCTCCGAATGCTTCAGAAATAAACTGTTGCTCACGGGCTCTCATCCAGTTTATATTGCCGCGCAATGTATTGATTTCACCGTTGTGGATTAGATAGCGATTCGGATGGGCGCGCTCCCAGCTTGGGAATGTATTTGTACTAAATCTGGAATGAACTAAAGCAAATGCCGACTTAAATGTCTCATGCTGCAAATCCAAATAAAAAGCATTTACCTGTTCAGGCGTCAGCAAGCCTTTATAAACAATCGTCCTGCTTGACAGACTAGCAAAATAAAAGCGAAATTCTTTTTGTTTCGCCCAATTTTCTGCCTGTTTTCGAATCATATATAATTTGCGTTCAAACGCTAAATCATCTAAGATAGCTGCGTTTGCGCCTATGAAAACCTGCCGGATGACGGGACAAGTATTTTTTCCTGTTTCACCGATTTTTTCAATATCGACAGGTACTGTTCTCCAACCAAGAAGGGTTTGTCCCTCTTCTTCTATTAATTTATTTATAACTGATTCAATGTCTTTTTGTTCTGATTCATTTCTTGAAAAGAAAATCATCCCTACCCCGTACCGGCCTTTTTCCGGAAGATTTATTTCAGGGCATGCCTTACGGAAAAATTCATCCGGAAGCTGAACCATCAGACCTGCGCCATCGCCTGTTAATGGGTCGCTGCCTTGCCCGCCTCTGTGATCGAGCTGGCAAAGCATATTCAGTCCTTTGTTTACAATATCATGTGAAGGCTCACCTTTGATATGGGCGTATAAGCCAATACCACAGGCATCATGTTCAAATTCAGGACGGTAGAGACCCTGCGCTTTTGGTAGTTGGTGGTATGTCACGTTTCTCTCCTCCACTTCGTTCATTTTCACGTAGTTCTGTTAATTATAATTGTAGGTTTTCAGATTAATATGAACAATATATAATTTAGATTAAATCAATCTCGATTCAATATATATTAATCTGGAGGTTCAATATGGAGTTACGTCAATTACGTTATTTTATAGAAGTGGCAGAGCGTGAACATGTTACCGAAGCTGCAGAACAGCTCCATGTTGCACAATCTGCAATTAGCTTGCAAATTTCGAAACTGGAAGCCGAGCTTGGAGTTACTTTATTTGAGCGGAAAGGAAGAAATGTAAAACTAACAGAAATTGGCAATATTTTTCTGGCTCATGTTAAAACAGCCATCAAAGCGATTGATCATGCAAAGGCAAAGGTAGATGAGTATTTAGATCCTGAAAATGGAATTATCAAAATCGGGTATCCCACCAGCCTTGCTGGCCATTTGCTGCCCACTGTAGTCTCCGCCTTTAAAGACAAGCAGCCTAACGTCACATATTATTTACGACATGGCTCTTATTCATCTTTAATCGATTCAGTTAAAAACGGGGAAATCGATTTAGCTTTTCTTGGGCCGGTCCCGACAGAAGAATCTGAGCTTAATACGGATATCTTGTTTTCCGAGCGATTTTCCGCGCTTGTTCCGGCCAACCATCCCCTTTCTGACAAAAAAAGCTTGTTTTTAAGCGATTTGCGGAATGATACATTTGTATTATTTCCGAAAGGATACATTCTTCGGAAAATCGCTGTGGATGCGTGCGGGCAAGCAGGCTTTGTTCCTGCCATCGTATCTGAAGGAGAGGATATGGATGCGATCAAAGGACTGGTTGCTGCCGGAATGGGAATCAGCCTATTGCCTGATAGTACGTTGTCTGAAAACATCCCTCGATACACAGTAAAGATTCCGGTAAAAGATCCTCATTTAATGCGTACGGTAGGGGTCATAACTCCCAAAAACCGGGAACTGGCACCATCAGAAAGAGCATTTTATTTGTTTGTCAAAGAGTTCTTCTATATTCTCGAGCAGTATACATAATGAAGAAGCAGCAGTTTCTATTAAACATTCAGCCGCTCCTTTATCATTCACTTGATACGTATAATGCCTTATTGACATGATTTGTTGTTAGACCCTATGTTGCGTTAAAGAAAGGCATCGGGACTGAACTACTTTAGTCCGTTATAGAATTATCCAGCCAGACATTTACCTCTCTTTTAAACACATTGAATGTAGCGCATAAAAGAAACCATTCTTGATCATCAGTTGCGGTTAAAAGCAGCAAAATCCCTGGTTACGATTGGACATTTGCAAGTTGGTGATTCCTACACGGCGGAGAAGTATTCCTTGCTATGTATGGAGTATTGCAGATGGTCCTCCCAAACTCCAGCTTGAGCAAGCCTTCTGTGTTGTTTTTTTATTAGAAAAAACGTAAGACTTATTCATTAAAACTAAGTACCAATGTAGAAAATAAGTATAAAGTCCTGGAATCAATTAAGTAATTTTAAATAACATTACTGGTAAACAATGAATAAGGCAATAAATGATTTACGGGACAGCGAAGGCGGGTAACTGTTATGGGGCGTTATTGAAAAATAAACGCTTTTAGTATTGCTGTTCTCTTTTCAGGTCCGTGCATATACGTTTCTACTGTTCAGGTTGCTTTGCCCTATATTTTCCTTGTTTGATAAACGCCAGTATTCCAGCTATTAAACACGAAATACTGTTTCCAAATAAAAAAGTATAGGGATTAAAATACAGATAATTCAAATGTATGTCTTGCCACCAATTCAGCCAACTACCCATCGGATAATAAAGTCTACCTCTAATCATTGATACAAAATCCGATTGAAACATCATTGATAAATAGCATAAGAACAGGGCAGTAGATACAATTAGAAAATTAATCAATCTATTCTTTTTTAACAGAATGTCATATATTTTCATCGAAATGACAAAACAAAAAGAAAGAAACAGTAATAATGATACAAAAATATACGGAATATGCGGGTTACCATTGCCAGAAATTCTTTGAGGAGAAACAGTCATTAAATCATATATAATATAAAAATTTAAAGCGTTAAACATCAAACAGATAAACCATAATACAGAATTATTATTAATTAGGTTCTTACTTATTAACAGATTTAAAAGTTTAAACGTGATATAAATGCCAAAGGTAAGAAACCCATATAAAATAAAAAATATTAACATATCAGGTAATCCGCCTATCAAATCTTTCATTTCACTCCCCCCTTTATTTCTTTAGTTCATTAAATATTTTTCCAAAATTCACCATATGATTAAACGTAATTCAAAAGCAGTGAAATCTCATTGCGATTGTGAAATCCACTGCTTTTACTTGATTTTAGTATGCTGTTTCCTAAAGGGTACTCCAACAAATGCCCTATTACCAAACAAACGGAATTAAGCTGGAAGTCTTTCGAATATATCCAGGATATTCATCTGGAAACATGTCAATTAAAGCTTTTTCTTCTATACGTATACGATAACCAAATACGATAATGAAAAAGACAAACGAAAACAAAGACCCTGTCCAGGTATTAAAAGCAAGTCCAATACCAATGAAGGTTACTAATAGTCCTGTATAGGAAGGATGTCGGACAATTCGGTAGGGACCACTTTGGATAATTTCTTGCTTAGAGTCAACAGAGACTACCAAAGAGAAATGTCTTCCTAATGCCGTTACAGCCCACAATCTAATGCACATTCCGACAATAATTAAGATCGAACCCAGCTCTGAATATGCAGTATTTACATAACCAAGTTTTAAAAAGTTACATAGCTGATCAATAGCGATACAGATGAAAATCCCAAGAACAATGAACCTAACAGAACCCTTATCTTTATTTTCAGATGCTACATCTTTTCTTTGAAGCTTAGTTTTAATAAAAATTGCAATCTCAGATAAAACCCATAAATAAAATATAATTTCTGCAATCAAACCAATTTCCACCATTTACACCCCTTTTTTCCATTATACATTTGACATTTATGTATTTGAATTGTTTTTGGTATTAGTAATTCGTAATTTACAAGGCTATATATAAAAATCAGGCAATGATCTAACTTGAAAATTAACTAAGAACAGTGAGGAGGTGGAGGATTTTTGATATATCCCAAAAATATGCTGACATTTCTCACGTTCGTCTTTCAATTTTAATTTCATACCAATCAAGCCCATATCCTATATGTTTCCGGACTTGTATAAATTTTTCATATGTCCAATGTTAGAGTCAGTTTTGCATTTAGATATGGCAAGAAATTAAACGCAAGAACCTGTTGTTGTGCCAGTTATTTCACAGTCAGCAATCATGCCATTAAAGTCATAATAAAAAAAACGCGCTAATCCTTTTGGATCAACGCATGCATTAACAAAGCCACTCACTTAGCAGTTTCTTAAAACCGACGATCTGAGCATTAGTTTATAATTTAATCTTTTCTTTCGAATGTATTATTTCTCCTGCCGTACACATACATAACGAATAAAAGTGCAAACCATAAAGGTGTCATCAATACGGATAAACGTGTTGCTTCCGCGAATAACATAATAATTAAGATAACCACAAATAGAGCGAGCACCACATAATTCATAAAAGGTGTGAATGGTGCTTTAAAAGTTGACTTTCTTCTTAGATCAGGGCGAGTCTTTGAATATCGAATATGAGATATTAAAATTATGCTCCACACCCAAAAGAAACAAATCGCACTGATGGTGGTCACAATGTTAAAAGCTTGTTCTGGAACCAGTTTACTTAAAAGAGCTCCGATGGAAACAACGACTGCCGATGTAAGCAAGGCGTTACTAGGGACATGATTTTTATTCAATTTAGCAAAAGCAGCCGGCCCCTGTTTATGCTTGCTTACGTTATATAAGATTCGGCTCGTGGAAAATAATCCGCTATTACAGGCTGAAGCTGCAGATGTCAAGACTACGAAATTGATGATCCCCGCTGCAACTGGTATCCCCACCAGACCAAACACCTGCACAAACGGACTGCTGGAGGCATTCAATTGATTCCACGGATTGATGCACAGGATGACGAAAAGAGCACCTACATAGAAAAATAGAATTCTCATCGGAATCTTATTAATCGCAGATGGAATGTTCTTTCGCGGATCCGCTGTTTCCGCTGCAGATACACCTACTAATTCCACCCCGACATAGGCAAATACAGCCATCTGAAAAGATAGCAAAAAGCCGGATGCTCCGTTCGGAAATAGGCCGCCATACTCCCAAAGGTTCTTGACAGATACAGTTCCCGTGTCCGTTTGGAAGCCAATCACAAGCAAAATGATCCCAACAACAATTAAAGCAATAATGGTGATTACCTTAATCAAGGCAAACCAAAACTCTAACTCTCCAAAAAGCTTAACTGTCAGTAAATTAAGGGCCAGCAAGATAAGTAAACAAATTACAGCTGGTATCCATTGTGGGATGTCGAGCCAATATTGCACATACATCCCGACAGCAATGATATCAGCCATGGCGACCATTATCCAACAGAACCAATATGTCCATCCGGTCACAAATCCTGCCCATGGTCCAATATAATCAACAGCAAAATCTGTAAATGATTGATAACCTGCATTTGACAGGAGCAATTCCCCCAATGCCCTCATAACAAAAAACACAGCCATTCCTATGATCAAATAAGACAATAGGATAGATGGACCTGCTAATTGGATTGCCTTGCCTGAACCTAAAAACAAACCAGTGCCAATTGTTCCGCCAATTGCAATTAGTTGTACATGCCTATTTTTCAGATCCCTCTTTAACTCTTGCTGCTCCACGTTTCATTCCCCCAAGATGTAGTTTAATAGCGATATTTGTAAGGATTTTTGTAAGTCCAAATCATCTTTTTCAACATAAAAAAGAGATTGGAGTACTCCAATCTCTCTTAGAAGTGAAGAATAAAAAATAGCCATTTATTAACTCTCAGGTTGAATAACAAACGGTAACCATTTATTCCTGTCCTTTTGCCTGAGATTGTGAACCCTTCGGCGCCGCAAAATATGCGATCTCTCCAGAAAATGCTCCTGCTAGAGTGTGACCCCTAACAATCATCGCAATCTTTGTATTTAATTATAATATTTAAGCGATATATAGACTTTTACATCTTTAGCCTTTTCACTTTTATTATTATAACATAACTTCTATGAATGAAAAAAGAAATATCACAGCACACTGTTTGCTGTAACAAATTTATTGATGAAAATCGAACCGGTGAATAACTGGCGATGTATGATTACAAATGTTTTAAGTCAGAAGCCGTACCGCGAAATAACCATTTCTCTTCTATAAAACGGAAGTGCTTGCTTTCTTTAAATAAAAACTGTGTGTTCCTAAAGAGATGAAAAGAACAGTAAAACTATACTCATACAAGCAAAAAATACTATTACATCCTCAAATGTTCGATCATCTAAAAAAAGGAAAGCCACAAACATGGCTCTCCTTCTAATACTTATATTCTTTTTGCACCTAAGAATTTCGGTTTCCAATATGAGTTATTTGTATAAAAGTATGATACACCTTTTGAGGATGATGAATTGATCACTTTTCCGCTGCCTACGTACATAGCAACATGAGTTGGTCTGGACGCTTTAGTGGGCGCATAGAAAAGAAGGTCTCCAGGCTTTAAGGAACTTGAACTCACCCTTGTCCCTTTTGTGTACATGTCACGTGCTGTACGAGGTAATGTCTTACCCGCTTTTCCGAAAGAATATTTGATCAAACCTGAACAATCGAATCCGCTTGGCGTAATTCCGCCCCATTTATATCTTACTCCCAGATTGTTTTTTGCGACTGAGATGGCCTTTGTATGATAAGTTGCTGCTTCTGCTTTTTGTGTCTCACCCATTGCCGTAAACCCCATGCTTAGCGTAGCTGTCATGGCTAGGGTCGCGATGAATTTCTTTAACAAGATTGTTTACCCCCTGGTGTGAATTGATAAACCTACTATACTTGATTTTGTATAACAATAGCATCACAGGATAATTACAGTTATATTACAAAAATAATGGTGCATATCCATATTCTGCAAAAATGTGTTTCTAAGCTGCTCCAGCAAAAGTAAGTTGAAATAAGGGGATTAGTTTACTAAAGTTGAAGCCTGGCAATCTTTTTTTATTGGAATAGAATCGTACAGGAGGCAATAATGCAGTCCAAGTTTACATATAAAATTTTTAAATTTTTTGCCTTCCTGCTTCTTTTTGCAGCAGGATCTATAATCCTCCATAACATTATTACCAAAAAAACAACAGAAATCCGAATATCGGAATATGAACCTGCAATCAAAAATGAACTTAAAAAATATTGATTAGATACATATACGCCTGTACTGCTGGCAATCATGTATCAGGAAAGCCATGGCAAAGGGAATGACCCCATGCAGTCATCCGAATCAGCAGGATTAAGAAGAAATAGTATTGCCAGTCCAGAGAAAAGTATCAAACAAGGAGTTTTTAATTTTAATGAAATGTATAAGTACGGCCGAAAAAGGAGAGTGGATTTAAATACGATTATACAAAGTTATAATATGGGGCCCGGTTATATTGATTATGTGACTGATAATGGCTTGAAGCACAGTGAAACCCTGGAAAAAGCCTATTCCAAATCCCAGGTGGAAAAGTCTCCTTCTTTGTATACCTGCGGCAAGGATATAGGAAATTTTAGATTTCCCTATTGTTTTGGAGACTTCACTTATGCCGATAAAGTGAATGACAAACTGTCCTAATAAAAACAGAGCTTATATAAAACTTCCTGCTGGCCATATATCAATACAAAACTGAAAAAGAAAGATAGACCACCGCTAAAAAGGTCCATCTGATTAGGATGGACCTTCTGCTGTTTAATTCAGATTCTCTAATTTAGTATCTGCGTCTAAAATCAATTCACCCTTTTTGACTTTAATATTACGCTGTCCTTTCAATGGATCGGCTTCAATCGGCTTCTTACTTGCTACGAATGTTAAATTCTGCAGTTCATGATATCCGTCTTCTGCAAATAAATATACATACGGATAGGTACTTTCCAATGTGGTGTTCATGGATTCTATCACAATATCATTTCCTGGTGTTCCAATTGCATTTATTATTAAAATTCCGGCATCATCCAATTTTTCGTAAGTGAGCGAAAAGAACTCCTTTGATATTAAATGAAAAGGAATCTGATTTGTATTATGATAAGCATCCAAGATAATCACATCAAAGTTTTCTTTCTGCTCTGAGAGAATTTTTCTTCCATCACCAATCTCTACACTATCCCCTTCATATTGGAAATA
Source organism: Peribacillus sedimenti (assembly GCF_046237635.1). Classification (NCBI taxonomy): domain Bacteria; kingdom Bacillati; phylum Bacillota; class Bacilli; order Caryophanales; family Bacillaceae; genus Peribacillus; species Peribacillus sedimenti. Next base: position 3,171,420 of record NZ_CP143547.1, read on the forward strand.
TTTCTGGCTTACCTCCAGCACCGTTTTGTCCAGCTCCGCTACTTTCACTGCTTTACCGGCATTCTCAAACTGACTCGTTAATGAACCGATGCCATGTCCGATCATAAAGATCTCTTGACTCTCGGGTGCGAATGCCTTTGAAATCTTCCAAATATTTCTCGTATAATTCAGCACTAGTTTGTTTGGAGTTCGCATATCCATTATTCCCTGGATTGAATCATCATTTCCAAACGTAAGATATCGATAATTGCCTTCTTGCTCCTCAAAATGATCCGTTTGGTATACCACAATATCATGATACAAACTGTTGGTGTGATACATGACATCATCTGGTTGAGTGGAGGTCCACGCAAAAGGGATGCAAACAAATATAAAGGAACACAACAGCAATACCACTCGCTTTAGTGATGTACCAATGGAATAAAAACAGTATGCAAGTAAGATTAAGCATGAGAAAATGCCGATTACTGCATTTATATTCGTGATTGGAATCAACCAAAAGGTGGTCACTAATGTCCCCATTACGCTGCCCAGCGATGATGCGGTATGAAGATTCCCGATTAAACGCCCGCTAACTTCCTCCTCTAACCCATCTTTCATAAGGACAGTCCCTATGCTGCTGAATAACACATTCGGAATGAAATATAAAATGACCACACCAATAAACGTGCCCCCGACGCTTGAAAAAGACGACAAATAAGGAAATGACATATCTTTAATGGCGGGAATCATAGAAACAGAAACTAGTCCCATAAAATATAATACTTTCAATATTTCCTTGTTTATACTATCTTTATCAGAAACATAACCACCCGCCATATAGCCAATGGTCGAGCCAATCAAAAATACTGCAATCACAATTCCCCAAGTGTAAACCGTATTCCCAAAAGAGGGTGCGATCAACCTGGTCGCCGTCATCTCCAAACCCATGATCACAAAACTAACGATGAACAGGTTCATATAAACAACTTTATTCATAGTAAAAGCTCCATATTCTTTACCGTTTATATACTGGATACCATGTATGTATTAATTAATATATACCCTTTTCTTTTTTTCCAAAAATAGCAGCCGTTTCAATGCCGAATAACTTTTTTGAAAATGATTGAAGCTTACTAACACTATTATCAATAGAATATTTATCAGTTATAAAAATTTCAGATATTTTTTTTACCGTCTGTTCAATCAAACCACCATAAATGTTTACCCTAATAAAATATTTGGGTGGTTTACTCTATTTTTGTGGAAATAATCCATTACTAACCAAAACTTATTATTCCTATTAAACTAATAATACACAAAAAGAAAACGGAGCTGCTAAAATGCAGCTCCAAATCATACTGTAACTTGACTCTGTAATTTCATAGGAAAAAACTTAGAGTACTGCCCGTTATTCTGACCGAGCTTTTATCTTAAAAGATCTTTTTCGTTCTTATCTCTTAGGATTTATTTTTCGCTAAAGATTTATTGCCTGATGCGAACCAGCCTAATAGTGCGATTCCGACTAATACTCCATAGAAAATCAGTGTCCAAACTGTACTGTGGGGAAAATCATGATCCAGGACACCGATATCCTCGTGAGCAAGAGTAATGACTGCTAGTTTGACTCCAACCCATGCCACAATTGCATATGCCGTTGTTTCCAATGCCGGACGTTTATCAAGAAGCTTTACAAACCAGGTGGCTGCAAACTTAATTAAGATTAAACCAGCAATACCGCCAAGAACAACAACAATAAACTGTCCTCCATCCATGCCGCCAAAATCATCAAGCGGCGAATCCGGAAGTCCAAGCGCCAGAGCAACTGCAGCAAGAATCGAATCAATCGCAAAAGCGAGATCCGCTATAGCAATTTTTCCTACCGTTCCCCAAAAACTCTTACCTGCAGCTTCCTCTTCGTCTTCTTTATGGATATTTTCATTTTCTTTTCCAAACCGTGCCTGAATGACATGCTTTAACCCTAAATACAGGAGATAAGCTGCCCCTATCGCTTGGATTTGCCAGACGTTTGCGATAAATGAAATGGCAAAAAGAGCACCGAATCGGAACACGAAGGCCATTATGATTCCGTAAGTAATGGCTCTTTTTTTCTGTTCTTCGGGTAAATGTTTGGCTATAACCGCCAATACCAGGGCATTATCAGCCGATAACAATCCCTCTAATGCGATTAATATTAACAATGCCCAGGCATATTCCAGCCAAATTGACTCCATTGGCTCTCTCCTTTCTCAAATGTGATGAAATTGCACTAAATCGAATTACTCTTGGGTGCCACAAGTGGAAGTAATGAGCAGGAGGCATTTATTACAGCAGCTGCTTCTTTTCCTTTTAATAAATCAAGGTCCCTTTTCATTTCTTGTTAAGAAATTCACCTACATTTTATCAATACCTTATCTAGATGGCAGATAAACTTTTTACATGTGGTGTTTTTTTCATGCCTTCTTGATGTAATCTCCACCATTTGCTACTCCTGACCATAAAAAAGGCAACAGCTTGCTAAATGTGCAACTACATATTATTATTCCGAATCACTGCGAACCTAATTAAACTAAATATGCGTAAAATGTTGACATTCCCTTAACGTTGTCTATATTTAGTATTAATTTGCATGGCCATGTAATCAATGCTCCATTATATTAATTACGATTAGCACATTATCCAATTGTGGCATTCCTCACAAAGTAGTACGATCAAAATTGAATAAGGTTTCATTTTTTTAATCCACCCTTTCGTTTTAACAACAGAGATTCTGCTTTCCCCCATACTCAAGATAATTAGCTCACCACAAAGACCATCACTAACAGATAAAAATTATCCCTAATAATTCCGGATGTTTGTGACAGAATAATAAAAGACAATGTAAGGAGGAGTGCAATTTGAAATCCCCAAAAAATGCAAATAATCTGCGTAACCAATCACAGCAAAGAGCAACAGAATTTGACTTACTAGACAATTTTGGAGCATCTGGGCAGCCGCGCATAAAGGATGATACCGGAGTCGGGCCAGAAACCCAAACTCGAAACGGTGAGGCCTTAACTAATATGCCAGACCATCTATAAAATGAAAGTAAGAATACAAATAGACCTGACTCTATAGGCAGGTCTTATCTTAGGGTAAGTTAAGCGTTTAATATTAACGACACAATTGCACTTCCTCAGCAGTAATTTATTCGAATAGATATGTAGTGGCGTAACTCCACACGGACGTTACATAATTTCAAGCCGATTGTATGATTCATGCTAACAGTCTCTATAAGAAAAATGGTCAATCATGAAAGTCGCCGCGTTTTATGTGAAATTCGGTTGATATTCCATCAGCCAGCAATCGTGATATTCACCCTCATGCAGCTCATGATTCGGTAATTTTTTGACTTTTATAAATCCACATTTCTCATAGCATTTTATCGCTCTCATGTTTCCGGTTCGCCGGTCCATCACGATCCTTTCTGCTTTTTCATGCTCTAGCAAATAGGAAACCATACCTGACACAAGCATGCTTCCAATCCCTTTATTGCAATACTGTGTTTCACCTATAAATTGGTCCATTCCATAAATATTTTCGTTAAAATATCCATATTCTTTCTGTGTCAGGGTATCTAACGAATAAAATTGAACATATCCTATGTCTTTACCCTCATATTGTACAATGCACATGACCGTCTCGTCTTCTGGATCGTAAAACACTTCTGTCACTTTGTTCAGATCAAACGGATTGTCCCTCCCCTCATAAAATTCCAGAATTGATGGATTGGAAAGCCATTTCACTAACAGATGTTTATCATCTTCATCTAATACACGAACTGTTATTTTTCCGGTTTTGAACAACATAAATTTCCTTCACTGGCCTTTCTATTTGTGATAAAAGTGGGTTACACGAGCTGCATATTCACCACGTTTTATTTATCTGACTAATCTCATTAGAAAAATGAAAATCTAAGTATTCAATTCGGAATCTTTGTTTTCCTCATTTTTTCTCGTCTTATCTTTTGCTGACAATAAAAAAGAAACTGCTCAGAACAAAATTTTCGGCACTGTTTTCTTCCATTCACGGCGGCCGTACAAATAAAAAGCCCTTCTCGATTCGAAAGGGGCTCATACTGACGATTCATATAATGCAGGACCCGCTGTTTTTCTATCTGGTTAAGTCCTTATCAGTGTAATTTTTATTTTTTACTTTCTTTCCATTACTGCAAAGTAATTTTGTTCTTCATCTGCAAAGTTAAATACTCTGCCAGATGGCATATTTACTATCTCACCGACTGTAACATTTTTCTTGGATAAATCGGTATATAAGCGATCGAGTTCGTTAGTGAAAAACAACAAAGAAGGTGTACCAAGATTTAATTCAGGTTCCATTTTTGAAACAAAATCCTTATCGTGCAGAATGATACTCGTTTCCGCACCATTTGATGGAGCAATTTCAATCCACCTCATTTGACCGTTATTCTCTTCAGAAATGACACTAAAGCCTACTTTTTCGGTCCAAAATTTCACAGCCTGATCCTGATTTGTTACATACAACATAATTTGTCCCACTTTACTTATCATAGAATTCCAACTCCTTACTATTAGTAAAACCGTACAGATTCTCACTTCAGGAAGACACGCAAACAACTATGTCAACCGCCATAATTGCTTCGCTTGGTATATTCTTTGCGGAACCTTTAAAATCCTCCTTTATTTAACAAAACAAATTCGCTTACATACCATCAAACACTGCAGGCATGTTCCCACAAACTTTTCCGTCCAAAATAAAGAGGATTAAAAAATTATGTTGCAATCATATATCATTTATAAATAATTCTGTGCTATAGGAGTTATCTACCGCACAAGGCCATTCTTCTTGTAATTTTTCTTAGTCACATTGGCGATAATTTCAAATGAAAGTTCTCTCCGTGATTTAAGTCATGATGCTAATGAAAAACCGATTAATCGCACAGATGAATTAGGCGCCCTGAGCGACTCAATAAATATTAGGAATTCTAATTTCCTAATATTTTTTAAGGACGTTATTCAAACAATTGAACAGGTTGCTTTTTATCAGAATAATAATTATCAGCGAACTCGCAACAAAACAAGATTGTGGCGGCAATATAGTGGACCAGACGAATTTGCTTGCTTTACATGCGGTTTTGTTGCCTCACGAAATATTTCCCACTAAATGATCTCAATTCATTGAAACTCAAGCGGCTTGAACAAAGCTGCCGTTAAGTTGGACGGTTTGAGCCAACTAGAAGGTAACTTTAAGATGTTCCGCTGTTTGTTTAATTTTATGAGTTGTGTCGACTGCATCACTAGTTAATAGTTCTACCCATTTTGTATGATCAGTCTTTTCGAGAATGAAGCCCATGTTGCCTTTCTTAACTTCACCGGCTGCTATTTCTCCTGTCAATTCTTCCAGGTAAATATCATCTTCCCATGTCTTATGTTCACCGTTATTCATCTTAAGGGCGGCAATCGGCGTGTACTTCATTGTGTCACTCGACGTATTTTTGACTTCCATGCTGACTTTTACAAAATCAAATTCCTCATCATGTGTATATCCATGGAAAAAGTCGATCATGCTGTATGCGGGCTTGAAATGTACGACCTTGATATCCTTCACCAGCATATCTATGGGCCCTACTTTCAGCGTTCGATTGACCTGTTTATATGCTTTTAGCGTCAATTCACCTTTGGCGTCCGTTACAGTCTCTCCCACCTTTACGAGCTTGATGTCATCGGTTACCTGGGGGTTTGGCACATAAACATCTTCTTTCGTTTTAGGCTTTGTTTTTTCTTGTTTTTCCTCTGCAGATGCTTTTTGTTCCTCTACAGGTTTTTCCGACGCGTTTCCAGCCGAACAGCCAGCAAGAGCGAGTGTAAACATTATCATATAAAATAATTTCTTCATTGTAATCTTCCTCCATTTTTTTCGGCATGAAGAAAATCACCCGCTGCAAGAACCTTGCAACGGGGATTAATGCCACATAAATGACTGAGCTTATTTATTGCTTTTAGCCAGGATATCAAAGATTAATTTCGCTTGGTCTGTATTTTCAATTTGTCCTGCGAAACGTTCTGATTGCGGTCCGACCGCATATACATTCACATCTTCACCAGTATGGCCGCCAGTTGTCCATCCAGTATGAGAACGTTTATTGAAGATATTTTCAATAGCATTGTCAATATCTAATACCTTTTTAGTAGCTGCAGCATCCTTAACGGATTGAATTTCTTCTGCGGTCAGTGCCAATTTATTTTGGTCGATGTATGATTTCAATGTCTCTTCAACGTCTGCACCTTTTGCGATAGCTTCAGCCATAAAATCAGGAGTGCGTTTCGCAGCTTCAACTGGCTCGCCGAACCAGTTATAGATTCCATCGGCACCGATAGAATATCCGCCTGTTGAGTGGTCAGCAGTTGCAACAACTAATGTGTGCTTATCTTTTTTCGCAAATTCGACGGCTGCTTTAAATGCTTTCTCGAAGTCTTCCATTTCACTCATTGCCCCAACGATGTCATTGTCATGCCCAGCCCAGTCGATTTGGCTTCCTTCTACCATTAAGAAGAACCCGTCCTTATCTTTGTTCAAGCGGTCGATTGCTGATGTAGTCATCGTTTCTAGGGAAGGAATATCTTCGGTGCGGTCAATCATTTTTGGAAGACCGCCAGAAGCAAATAGACCAAGTACTTGATCATTTTTGTCCTTTAACAGCTGATCCTTATTGGTTACATAACTAAATCCGTCTTTCTTGAATGCTTCGGGCAGATTGCGATCAGCCCGCACAAAATTTGAAGTACCTCCACCTAGCAGAACATCAATTTTGTGTTTCCCATTTACTAGTTCATCATAATAATCATCTGCAATGGCATTCATGTTCTTCCTGTTTTCGTCATGTGCTCCGAATGATGCAGGAGTTGCGTGCGTAATTTCAGACGTAGCAACAAGGCCTGTCGCTTTTCCTTTTTCTTTTGCAGTTTCCAACACAGTCTTGACTTCTGATTTGTCGTTATCCACAGCGATTGCAGCGTTGTATGTTTTTACACCTGCAGCCATCGCTGTTGCAGCAGATGCAGAATCAGTTACATTTTGTGCAGGATCTTCCGGATAGGTCATCTGCTGTCCTACTAAATATTTATCTAACTCGGTCCGTTCAACGGCAGGAGTGTTAGGGTTATCTTTCAGGTATCGGTGAGCAGATGTATAAGAAACGCCCATCCCGTCCCCAATGAAGAAAATCACATTTTTAATTTCCCTATTATCATTTTGAGAGTACTTGGTTTTTTCAGTATTTGCAGCTTCTGCCTTTTCAATAGAATTAAACGATGTGCCAATTAAACTGCCAAGAGCAACAGTAGTTAATACTGCTACAGGAATGATTTTTTTCGTGAACTTCTTCTTGAACACAGATTGGTTCCTCCTAATAAATAAGTTTTTCGTCGATTACAATATAAATATATCGAAAGGATATTAAGGAAATTTGAAAAGAATGTAAACTTGCTTTAACATTTATGTAAATGATAAGCGGATATGGGGAATCTAAAGCACATTATGAACATTAAATCACAATTATCGCTTTTTCAATACCTATACAAAGTTGGAGGATTTAATGGCATTCCTAAAAAAGAAAGTGCCGAATAATTATTAGGACAGCAGGACTAAGCATGGATGGCATACTTTCATAACAGAGGAAATGTAATAAGAGATCTTTTTATCAAGCAGGGTGAAAAAAGGATACAAAACAAGCAATGCTTTAAACACATTGCTTGTTTTGTATCCTTAGCCGAAATATTGATAAAATTGCAAAATAGCCCAAACAGTAAATACACCCCAAATCAATACTATTATTGATCCCGCTATCCAATTCTTTGGCTTACCCTTTTTCATTAATTCTTCTGCCTTATCTTCACAGTGTGATAATACATTCTTTGGTACCATCTTCAACGCCAGCATGATCGCTATTGGAAGGAGAATGACATCATCCAGATAGCCAAGAAGGGGAATAAAATCCGGTATCAGGTCGATCGGGCTGAATGCATAGGCAACAATACAAGCCGTATACACTTTTACGTACCAGGGTACTCTTTCATCTTTACAAGCATAAAAAAGAATAAAAATCTGCCGTTTTATACTTTTGGCCCAAGCCTTAATCTTATCCATTCTTCCTCCTTATAAAAAAGCCCTATGCAGGTTAAATGTCTAGTAACGATTATTTTCTTTCAGTAAATTGCACGAAAAAAATCCTATCTTGCTTGAAAAAACAGAAAAGCTATCAGCATATTGATGATAGGTTACAAGTATCACTTGTTAAGTAACTGATCCGATAACTTAGGATCGAAATTCCATTTTTATCGATTCTGCCTGGCGAAATTTATCAATGGCATCATTATATTATATATAAAGCGTTTGTTGAACTTTTTTCCCGGCATATGTGACAAATTACAATTGAGACAATTATTACGCGAATATTCATTCACAATAAAAGACTGCCAATAAGAGGCAGCCTTCAGACTTAATCATTTATTAATTTGCACCGAACAGTATCACAGTTCCACGTGTATTATTTTTGATCTTGTTCTTTCTAAAATGATTATTCTTCACACCGTTCAAAGCATGGATTCCATAACGGCGGTTATGTTCAATCTCATTGCCGGATATTGTATTATTCGAGCTGTAGTTCAAGAACACACCGCTTCCAAAGTTTTTATTCGAATCGTTTTGCGCCTTTGAGCCATTTCCTGTAATCAAGTTGTCATTCACGAGAACTTTATTAGCGTTCCCTAAGAAGACTCCGCCTTCTTTATTATTTTTAATTTTATTTCTGTTTGCCTTAATTGTATTACTATTAACATAAACAAAGGCCAATCCATACCCATCATTGTTTTGCAGAACATTATCATTAATCGTGATTTTCTCCAGAGGTTTGTTATATGGTGCATCACGCTCCAGATCAATCCCGTGACTGGGTTCAGTACCATTCGTATTTTTGAACACACTGTTTGTCACCGTGATATTCCGTCCTGCAACAATGGACAAACCCTGTCTCCGGTTGTTATCTGCTGTAATTCTATCAATTTTTACACCGTCAGGCACTTTTGTATTTGGACTGCTTATTTCTATACCATCGCCCCAAAAATTCTTGAAGGTCATGTTAAGAATTTTCACATTGGTAGCGTGCCCATATAACTGGATGCCATGGCCCCATTCCCCTGTTGTCCCCTTATGGCCAGTCCTGTCTCCAACTAAGGTTCCCCCGGAGAAAGTAACATTTCGTCGATCATCAACAACAAACATCCTATGTATACCCTTATTATTAGGGCGCAGCTGGATCACTGCATCATCCGCAAGTCTAATGTGAACATTGTTCTTTAAATACAAAACAGTACCGCCGGCGTCGACAGCGACTTCATATTTGCCACCAGGGATATCAACAATTCCTCCACCCGATTTCGATACTGTATTGATTGCTTTTTGAATCGCTTTGGTATCCAGCTTTCCGTCATTCGGGACAGCACCTGCCTTTGTAACCTTTATGTTGGCGGCTTCGGCAGATTGGGGGGACGGGATCGCAACACTTAGAAGTGAAAGAGCTAAGGAAGTATGAAACAAAATACTATATTTCTTTATCCATGTTCTCTTCAATCTCTCATTTCTCCTTTTTAACATGTAAAGTATATTGTACTAGGCTAAACAACGGAAAGGAGGGAAAACCACTAAGATGAAATATGTGTGGACGGAAAACGCGGTAAACTGGTTTAACCATTTACTTCTTCTTGGTTTAACGAGTATATTCCTGCTTCCATTGTATATATCCAAATGAGAAAATCTGCGGAGTATGCAATTATTTCAGCTGCATTAGTGCTTATAAATATAATGAATGCTAAATAGCTATTTTACTTTTTCCCCTATATCTAACAGATGAGATGGTATACCAAGGGTCAGACACCTTTTTTTAACCAAATTCACTATTTTTGCTGCTTCATCATCACCTTTTTCTGTCCAATAATCCCAATTTTCTTTATTTAAAATATCTGTTAATTAACCTATTAACTCTACGGTTTCGGATATAAAAATTCCTGAATACTCTTAATCGCTGGGTTATAATATAGAATTTTTTAACTTACAATAGCAATATAAATAATATTCTGCCAATATTTTTAAAATTCGGTCAGTTCATAAAGGATTAACTGCGTAAAAAGGATTTGAAAGTATTTCAAGCTAAAGTATAAGAATACTATGTAACATAAGATAGGAAATGTTTACTAATTTAGATATTTATATCACTATTTAATCAAAATTCTTTGCGTTTTCTGAAAACTCATGTATACTGAAATCACAATTTAATAGCAATAACTGGGGGAGTCCAATAAGTTGGGCTGAGAGGGAAACACGTTAAAGTTTCTTGACCCTTTGGACCTGATCTGGATCATGCCAGCGTAGGGAAGTTATATGTATATTTTCATTCAGTATTTACAATTTCTACATATAAGCTGGGTCCGTTTATTAATGGATTCAGCTTTTTCTTTTCTCTTCTGATTTATTACTGCTGGTATGATTCAGATCTCGTCCTTAAAAACCTCAAAAAGGAGAGATATTCATGTCCACCATGGCGTTAAATGAAAAAAACATATCCATCATGTCCAATTTTTCAGGCAGTAAAAAAATTTATGCGGAAGGATCAAGACCAGATATTCAAGTTCCCATGCGTGAAATCGAGTTGAGTCCGACAACCGGTAAATATTGTGAAGAAGAGAATCCGCCAGTACGTGTCTATGATACAAGCGGCCCTTATACAGATCCTAATTATGAGGTCGATATTGCAAAGGGTCTTCCAGCTCTTCGAAATGCATGGATTCTTGAAAGAGGAGAAGTGGAGGAATATGAAGGCCGTAAAATTAAGCCTGAAGATAATGGTTATATAGCGGAGAATGACCCCCGTGCCAATCATCAATTGTTTCCAGGGTTAAGAAGGAAACCATTACGTGCAAAAAAAGGGAAAAACGTCACCCAGCTCCATTATGCAAAAAAGGGAATCATCACTCCAGAAATGGAATTCATAGCAATAAGGGAAAATATGAAACCCGAGTTTGTTCGCGAAGAAGTCGCAAGAGGCAGAGCGATCATCCCCGCTAATATTAATCATCCAGAATCTGAACCTATGATCATCGGCCGTAATTTTCATGTCAAAATCAATGCCAATATTGGCAATTCAGCCGTTTCATCTTCTATTCATGAAGAGGTTGAAAAAATGACCTGGGCTACACGCTGGGGTGCTGATACAATTATGGATTTATCAACCGGTAAAAACATTCATACAACCAGAGAATGGATTATTCGGAACTCGGCTGTGCCTGTTGGTACCGTTCCCATCTATCAAGCCCTTGAAAAAGTAAATGGAGTGGCTGAAAACCTCACATGGGAAATTTATCGTGATACCTTGATAGAACAAGCCGAACAAGGTGTGGATTACTTTACGATCCATGCTGGTGTCCTGTTGCGGTATGTTCCTCTGACTGCTAAGCGACTAACAGGAATTGTGTCTCGTGGTGGTTCTATATTGGCCCAATGGTGCCTTTATCATCATAAAGAGAACTTTTTATATACTCACTTCGAAGAAATCTGTGAAATCATGAAATGCTATGATGTCGCATTCTCTCTAGGGGATGGTTTACGCCCTGGCTCCATTGCGGATGCAAATGATGAAGCCCAGTTTGCAGAGCTGGAGACTCTGGGAGAGCTGACTAAAATAGCATGGAAACATGATGTACAGGTAATGGTCGAGGGGCCAGGACACGTCCCCTTGCACCTTATTAAGGAAAACATGGATAAGCAATTAGAAATATGCCATGAAGCGCCATTTTATACTCTGGGACCTCTTACAACCGATGTAGCACCTGGATATGACCACATTACATCTGCCATTGGAGCCGCAATGATTGGATGGTATGGAACAGCGATGCTATGCTACGTAACACCAAAGGAACATTTAGGCTTGCCGAATAAAGATGATGTTCGTGAGGGTGTTATAACGTACAAAATTGCTGCTCACGCTGCTGACCTGGCAAAAGGGCATTCAGGAGCACAAACAAGAGATGATGCTTTGTCTAAAGCACGATTTGAATTCCGCTGGCGTGATCAATTTAATTTATCGCTGGACCCTGAACGCGCATTAGAATTCCATGATGAAACATTGCCTGCGGAAGGTGCAAAAACAGCACATTTTTGTTCCATGTGCGGTCCAAAATTCTGCAGCATGAGAATCTCTCAGGATATTCGCAATTACGCAATGGTAAACCATCTGGGTACAAAACAAGCTATTGAAGAAGGAATGAAGGAAAAGGCAGAGGAGTTTAAGGAATCTGGCGGGAATATATATCAATAAAAATATGCTGATATTTCTTAAAAAGAGGACTCCTCTTGTCCGATCTTGAAAAACAATGATTTATTTTTACAGGAATCAACATTATGAAACAGGGATCAATACTAAGCTAAGTATAGGCCAAGATTATTAATGTGTTAAAATCAGGAAAACAAGAACCTTTGAACAACCATGCTCTCTCATTTTTTGGCATGGTTGTTCATTTGCCAATTCTATGTCTGAAAAAACCGGCCAACTTTTTCGTTACTCCCTTCCCTACAAAGGTTTTTCAATGTCGGGAAAGAGAAAATTAGTTACAACTGAAAATTCATCTGTTCTAATCCTGTCCCGGTGAAATCATTTAGCAAAAGGTCACACATAACTGCCTTGCCGTGTCTTGTATTTAGCTAGAGGATTGTCAGTAAACTATAGGCTGACTGATTTAAGGATGGCTTCTAAACCGGCAATTTTTACTCTTTCGCTTTTATATAATTCTGCTCCAAAAGCCTCATAGAAGTATCGAGATTCATTGTCCTCCAGTACCTCCATAAAAATTGTATTGCAGCCTAGATGCTCAAACTTTGAAAATAGTGTTTTTATTAGCTCTCTTCCTATTCCCCTTCCCTGAAATGCTTCAAGTATATAGATTGAAGTTAAATCACCTGGGACTTTAACATCATTGGTTTCTCTTTTCCATCGGCAACACCAATAACTTCTCCATCTTTACCCTCTGCCACATATACAATATTTCCGGTTTTGTTAATGTTCTTTTCACATAGAGCTGTCCGTTGTTGATACGATAGATCAAATAAAAATTCGCATGGGAATATATTTTTATGTGTTGTTCTCCAGCAATCCACATGTACCTTAGCAATTCCTGCAGCATCAGACAATTTCGCTTCCCTGATTATCATTTCCCTCTCCTTCTGCCTTTTTGTAAAAAAAAGCCTGACACCTCTCAAGAGACGATAAATTATACCTAACCTGGCAACTCTCTTATTTAGTTTGTAAGATAAAAAACAAACCTCTCAGGTAATTCTGTAACGGAATGAACCGTATAGACCTAATTATCTGTCTATCCACTCTTAGTCGAGTTGGCGGAAATCACTGACTGCCTTTCACCAAACGGCAGCTCTCTAAACAATAAACATTCCTTCCTATTCCTAATCAATTAGGTTTATTATGGAAACTTTTACCTCAACATTACAAAAACCCAATATTCTGTAAACACCAATTTTCAACGATCCAGCTCTGTAATGAAGTAGTTGTCTATTTCAGTGTTATCTTTTAAAATTAAAAGCTTATCATTATGTATTTGTAACATATTTTTAATCTCGGGTTTATAAATATTTTCAAAATCCGCATTCCATCCAAACATTCTCTTGAACATTTTAAATGAAGGTTTATAGTTCGCTTTTTCAAATCTGATTTTTTGTAAAATAAATCTCTTTATAATCCTGAGCTTTCTAGTTGAATAGTTTGTATCCAGAAAAATAATTAAATCTGCCTTGCTAAAACTCTGGGATACCCAAGAAAAATGTACACCCTCGACAATCCAGGACTTCGATTCTATAATTGTGCGCAAATACTGGTCTCTTTCTTCATCTGTTCTCCGAACATCACCATTATCAAACCTTTTCCACACTACATTATCTAACTCATAGTATGGAATATCATAACTAGAAGATAAGGCTTTTGCTAAAGTGGTTTTTCCACTTCCAACCGAGCCTATAATATGTATTTTTTCAGGCACTTTTCTTTGCAACTCGACCACCACTTTATACATAAATCATAAAATACTTATAAATTTTTGATTTCAGAATTTCCTTCTTTTCTTTAATTAAACCGCCCCCTTCAGCTTAATTCGGTTAGCACCTAAAGCTCAATCACAATTTATATGATCTGCTTCGATTCTATCACCCTTGCTTGCGGGCTGGGATATGACCAGGAATTCCACATCCCCCTTTGATTCATTGAACATTTGGTGCGCTGTTAGTGGGAGAACCTCTATTCCTTCTTCACGGTTTAATACGATTCGTTCCCCATTGATTTCCAATGTTGCAGTACCTGATAAAACAAAGAAAAATTGACGAGCTTGATTATGATAATGCCTTATTTCTGAGGTATTAGAGGGCATCCGTTCATGGATAACACTTAATTCTTCATTCTTTACTAAATGCCAACCATCGCAATTTGCTCCCCAAATGTAATGTTCTGCATTTTGTTTGCTTTTCTTCATTTTATCCGCTTCCCTTGTCTAATTTTATTATGAATATAAAGGAACTATATCCGGTGCAGAAACACTTTTTACAAAATGCTCCCTTTGGTTAGATACGCTAAAAAAGCCGCCAGAAGCAGGACTGACGTCCATTTCAGAAAACTGTTGATTCAGGTTCTTTTATATCCAATAATACCGTTTGCAATTGAATCAAGTTATCTATTACTATATCAGCCTGGGCAAGCTCTTCATCCTTCGAGAAATCAAATTTACATCCTATGGCAACCAATCCGTTTTCTTTTGCCGCTTTTATATCAGAAAGGCGGTCTCCGACTACAGCTGCATTTTTAATATTATATTTTTGTATGATCGCTTTGACTAAATCTGATTTATCCATCGACTTTATTTGTTGGATACTAAATGTTTCAGTAACCCAGCGATCCAAATTATAGTACTTTACAATTGAGCTTAAATATTCCGGCAAACCATTACTTGCTATGTATATGGAACAGTTGTTTTCAATTAAAAAGCTGAATGTTGCCTTGACATTCGGATATAAAGCACCTTTGCCTTTCCTGATATTCTCAATTAATCTTTCAAGGAAAAAAGCATCAGTTTGTTCCCTTATCTCATTGGAATGGTTTGGCAATAAGGCCTCCCATACCACCGGCAGAGGAACACCCATGATTTCACGGTATTTCTCAATCGGTGTTGGTCCATTCCATAAATTTCGCGATTTCAAGTGATTAAAAGCATCATCTAAGGACAATTCTAATATTTTGTCAGTTTGAAATAGTGTTCCGTCCATATCAAAGATTAGTGACTGTAACATTGTTTCTCTCCCTCATTAATCAGACAATTTTCCTGAAAGACCTTAAATTAAGCCTTACGATAGCTTTACATAGCCGTTCAAGAAACTGAATTTCATTCCGATGTAAACTGTATGCATGACCTTCAACAGGAATAACATCTTCTATTGATAATTATACTTAACAAGCCACCCACACATCTGCTTATTAACGGTTCGTACTAACACATTCGTGCAAGCCAAGCGATGGCGCACTCTCATAAAAATGAATGACTCAAGCAGCCCCGGTCAAAATAATACATTGGATAAATAGACGACTATTGTCACAGTCAGTATGCTGCCTATTGTCGAGACTACTGTAATTTGTGCAGCTAATTCCGGACGATTGTTGAATTCCAGAGCGAATAAAGCACTGTTACGAGAAGTTGGGAAAGAGCTCGCAATGAATAAGGCCTGAGCGATAACCCCTTCAATTCCTAACAGGCAGATGATCGTAAATGCAATAACCGGTGAAAGCACAAGCCTGCCGATTAAAGAAATGACTAATGGAAAAGACAAGCGTGTTATGGACACATACGCACTTTGCGCTCCAAGGGTTACCAGCGCTACAGCCAGGAAAGCATCCGATGTAGTCTCGAGCGGAGACCATAAGTAACCAGGAATTTTTACGGAAAAAAGATGCAGAGTTAATCCCAGACCAAATGCATACAAAACCGGGTTTTTCAAGAATTGATACAACGCCTTTGCTCCGTGATTGGCAACGGAAACAGACGTAAACAATCCATACGTATAGGTCATCAAGTTTTGGAAAATTAACACCACAATCTGCACCGAAGCCCCAATCGGGTTGTGCTGGAATACGAACTGGCTTACAGGCAGTCCAAAGTTCCCGGAATTGAACAGTACTACGCTGTTTTTAAAGGTGGCTGCAAGACCTCTGTCAAATTTCGCATATTTAGCTACTAGGGACGCTAGCAGCATTAAACTCAGGCTCTGAAGGCACAAAAACCCAAGAATTGATAACATCACAGGGCCGGCAAGGCTGCTTTGGTATACATTGGCGAAGCTGACAGCCGGCATGAGAAAATATGTAGTCAATTTAGACAATGTATTCATATCAAAGGAAAATTTACGGTGAAGAAGGACACCGGCGGCAATTAGGGAAAAGACTGGCAAGATGACATTTAAAAGTATAGCAGACAACAAACCCATATATCGGAGACTCCCTTTTCACAGTATAGTACTAATTCTCATTCGCCCCCCTAAGCGGCAAACATATATTACTTCAGTTTAAGATTACCATATTATGAGAAACAAAGGGGTTTTTGTCGAAACAAAAAACGCCCGTAGAAATCGAGGCGTTAAGACCTTTACATCATGGGTTCACATCGCAAATTACTAATCATTACAGCAAAACAAATCGTCCATTGTCCGAACCGCACTCTTGCCACAGCTTCGCAGTTCACAAAAGCGAAGATGTACTCCATAACTATTATTTACCTAAACATTTATAGTTCATTTTTAATCTGCAGTCATATTCTTTTATAGTATCAATGACGACTCTTTGTTCAGACAACTGTTCATGTTCGAATATTAAAAGAAGCGCGATGGCAGTCAAAGAGCAGAACTGAAATATATCCACCAGTCAAATGAAAAATCACATCCTGAATGATTATTCATTCATTTACGGGTGATGAAAAATAGCTATTTTCTCTTCTTCCGTTAATAATGGAGTTTACAATATGGATAGAGTCCCATTCCCCCGAGGAAAAAAAAGTAATGGGATATTTTTTGGGAAACAGTAACGAATTAATTTCTTTGTGATTTTTTCCTTCATCATATAACTTCAAAATATTTCCTTGCAGGTCCAACAAATACTCCAGCTTGTTCTTTAGAGCCGTACGCCCATCGTTCAAGTATCCCGCATGGCTGCAAAACACTTCGTCAAAATCATAAGTTAAGATGTTTTTCAATGACTCGATAATGCTTGGGATATTTTCCTCCCGCAGAACTACTCTGGTACGTGATTGACAGTATAGGTCCCCTGTAAAAAGCTGTCCTGTAGCTTGATTTAAAAATGCGAGATGATCGATGGAATGTCCTGGAGTTTTAACCGCTCTCCAAGTCCCCTTTCGGGAATGAAATACTTCCTCAATTGGTTCAGCACGAAACGGCCTGCGCTTGCCCCAAAACAATTGACGATATATAGGATAATCAGCCTTTTTTTGGCAATATCCAATCATAATGTCATTCATGAAGAGAGGCAGCTGAAACTTCTCCTGTAAGTAGGCAGCACATCCAGTATGGTCTTCATGGTAGTGTGTTATTGCCACCTGTTGAATTTCAAGATTGTTAAAAAAGGGCTTGAAAAAGCCTTCTAACGCCTTAGCTCCTGTGTCAATCAACACACCATCAAGGAAAAAGGAATGTACGTTTAATGTTATACTATTAAATGATAAGATGCCTTCGGCCATTTTCACCCCATTGACACTCTTCTGCTCAAATTGTTTTTTAAACAACATATGAAAATCTCCTTATCCCTGTTTTTTCCATAGTAACATAAATATGAGCAGAAATCTGGTCAATACCATACTCTACTGGAACGAAAAAAGCTGCCCTAAAAGCAGCTTTAACTAGAACTCAAGGAATTGATTTAAAAGATGCGCTTAATTTTGCTTGTGAAATAGAAAAGATTCGATTCTCTCTTTCCCAGTCATCATATCTTTAACTTTAAATTGATTGGTATTTATCTCCTTCTCTCCTATTATAATAACGTTGTGTACTTTCTCCTTATTCGCTTTATCAAGGGCTTTTACTAATTTTTTATTTCCCATTTCCATTTCAATCTTATATCCTTGACCTCTTAGATAACAAGCCAATAATAAGGACTCTTTTTGCGTATTGAGTGGAATTATGTAAAAATCGATTTCCGAACCTTTTGATTTGTGATTCTTGGTTACTTTTAAGGCTGTGAAAATAACGTCCAGCCCAAATGAAATTCCAACTGTTGACACTTTTTCATTTGTGCCGATTAATCCACCAATAGCATGATCATATCTGCCGCCACTTCCAATGCTTGACTTAATTGCATTGTCAGCTAAAAAAACCTCATATACAGTACCAGTATATATATCTAACCCTCTTGCCAGGAATGGATTGAACACACATTCATTATTCACACCAAGAAAAGCTAAATAGGTTCCCAGTTCTTTCAGCTCTTTTAAACCTTGCTTTACTTGTTCATTCTGCTCAGCGAAAGGTTCATAATAATGATAACTTGAATTCTGTTTATCTGTTAAAAACTGTTTTATGGATTCGACAGTCGATTCATTTAATTCTAGTCCTTTGAGCTCTGAAATCACCGCGTTTAACCCTGCCTTCTCCAGTTTATCCAGCGTCAGAACTACTTTATTCAGTTTGTCATCTGGCGTTCCACTTACCTCCAGCATACCGGTCAACAACTTCCGGTTGTTAAATTGAAGGATAACCTTCATATTAAGTTTCCCAAATGCGTCAAGTACCATTATCATTAACTCGGCTTCAGCAATTTGTGATTCCACCCCTGCAATATCAACATCACATTGGGTGAATTCGCGAAATCTTCCTGTTTTGATTGGACCATCCCTGAATACTTTCCCTATCTCGTATCTTTTAAAAGGCATTTTAATGGAAGGATTCATAGCCACAACTTTGGCAACGGGATAGTGAGATCACAGCGAAGTGCCAGATCTCTTTCCCCTCTATCGGTCAAAATATACATTTCCTCCAATATTTCAGCCCCGCCGCCATACTTGGAAGCAAGAAGTCCTGTATAATTTAATATCGGTGTTTCGAGCGGCTTACAGCCATACAATATGAAAGTGTCTTCTAATATTCTCCTAATACGCACCCTTTCCATTTCTTCGTCCGGTAAGTAATCTTGTGTGCCCTTTACATTTTGATAATC
Source organism: Peribacillus sedimenti (assembly GCF_046237635.1). Classification (NCBI taxonomy): domain Bacteria; kingdom Bacillati; phylum Bacillota; class Bacilli; order Caryophanales; family Bacillaceae; genus Peribacillus; species Peribacillus sedimenti. Next base: position 3,190,732 of record NZ_CP143547.1, read on the forward strand.
CATTTTTTTCATTTTCTTTTCCTCCATTCACTTTGTAAAAAATAAAAAACCGCATCAGATATAAGTTTTAAACTTAATCCATGCGGTTTAATGGGAAATAGCCTTCCTATGTACGATTGAAAAATCGGATAGCAAGGCTACTGTTTATGATGATTGAATTGTGAGTTAAAAATCATACTTATAAGAGATTGCATCTCATTTTTACCCCCCCAATTTCCATATAATGTATCACAACACATTACATAGATCAATAGGGTTCTTCAGTTTTACTCAAGCTTTTTAAGGAATTATTTTCACTTCAATTTCTTAATCATGTTGAACCAGGTTGCTCCTCCATGCTCAGAACTAGAAACACCTTTCTTGAGGAAACCTCGGTTTTCATAGAAGGGAATCAAGTTCTCTTTACAGGTAAGTGTAATCGTTTCACGATTTTTCGAGCGAGCATCTCTCTCAAGATAAGTAAGTAACGCTGTGGCTGCTCCGCTTTTTTGATAATGGGGGGAGACAGCTAGTCCTAAAATACTTTGATGTCCGCCGGATACTGGGTTTGCCTTTATATCACTAAAAAGGTCATCTGTTATGTATTCTGCTTCAACAACGGGTCCATTCACCAAGCCAACAATTACACCTTCCTCTTCAGCTACAAAAAAACTATCAGGAATCATTTCAATCCGCTTTTTAAACGCTTCTTCCGTTGCTGCTTCTTGTTCCGTAAAACAAAGATTCTCAATAACGACAAGCTCAGATAAATCTTCCATTCTAACATTGCGTATATTCAACAAAAATCACCTTCTAAACAAATTGAATAGAACTTCTATTATCCTTTTGTACAATTTTGGAAGATTCTATTATAAAAAACGGTAATAACCAGTTTATTTACATGAAACTTCGGTTATTCAAACTCAACGACTGTCCATTGTCCGAGTTCTATAAAGCCGATATTCTTGTATATCACACAAGCTGCAGGATTATTATAAAATAAATAAAGAGTCTTCCCTTCCCGGATAACATGATTACACAATGCTTCAATTACCTGGGAAGCATACCCATCGCCCCTAAACTGAGAAGGAGTGGCTACTCCTGCTAAAATAACTGTAGCGCTCCGTTCTTTTTGAGTGGAAGCTGTTGAAACCATATCACCATTTACCTCTGCATAATATGTTCTCGAACTTCCGTATGTGAGTTGGTTCATTTGACTCCTTGTGTATTCTTCTTTGTTGGTAGCAATGAAGGAATACTCTCCGACTTGCCTGTATAAATCATAAAGCCTATAACAATCTTCAATGCTTTGTACTCTCTTTATTTTCAGATCCTTTTTCTTCTGATTTCTTGAAAGAGCATCCATTCTTAATATGTAGGAATGACTTTCAGTTACAATATTTAAGTAAGGTTTAAATTTTTCTAATAAAATTTTTCTTGCCGTTCATTCTATTTATCTTTGATGAGCGTATATGCTCCAAGAAAACCCTGACGTCCCGATGCTCATAGGAATAGTAAACTAATTTATTCTTGAAACATAGTAAGATTGCTTTCAATTCACCTGTTTCAAATTCTCCGTACACTTTTATGAAGCTTGGAATAATTCCTTCATCCTCTATACCACTTATTATAAGACCGTTAAAATGTGGCTCCTGGCGAAGGAATGATAACACTGTGTCGCTATCTTTACTAAAAAGTTCTTTTATCATGGGTTACACCATTAAATTACCAGTTATTATTTTTTTCATAATATAACGTGAAAGAATGAGTTACCTATTCTAGACTTGGCTCAGCAGAACAATAATCTTCCAGTCTATTCCTTCCAGATTCTTTTAACGTCTTTAAGCCCTGTTTGATCAAAAATTAATCTAAAAATATCCGGCATACTTAGACTTCTCCAAAAACTATAATCATATCTCTTATCAAAAAAGTTCATGATCAGCACCATGATATTTCCGTGTGTTCCTACTGCAATGTTCTTACCTTGATATTTTTCCAATACTTTTAAAGTTACCATGACTCCGCGTCTCTGGGCTACTGTATTCGATTCACCGCCCTCCCAACAAAAAGTCGGTTCTTTCCATACTTTTTCGACGGCAAGCTGGAAGTCATGAACAGGCCCATCGGACAGCTTCCTTTCTTTAAACCCATCCTCAATAATAACTGCATTGTCAGCCATGGCGACTCCTTCAACTGTTTGGATTGCCCTTTTATAGGGACTTGCAATGACATGATCTATATTTTCTTTGTTCAATATGGTTTTAATTCTTTCTGCATCAGACCTGCCTTGTTCAGATAAAGGTCTTCCTTTTTCATTAGGAGTATATTCGGAATGTGCATGACGTACAAAATATAGATTAGTTTGCAAAATCGCCATCTCCCAAAGTTATTTCCTACTATAAAAAAGTAGTTTTCAACATAATAAAAATTTGCGTCCTTCTTCTTCTTCTGGCGTTTTTATAGATACAAATATTCAGCCATTGATCAAGTTAAGCACATGTTGCGTACTCCCAATTTTAATTGACATTTTTTATATTTCGCACTACTGCGTTATTGCCTTTTTTGTGCGCATTATACAAGTATAATCAAATATCCGGCGGTTGACCGAACGAATACCTACTAGAGTGAAAACAGCTTTAGGAACCACTACCTTTATAGTTCCTGCAGCTATTCAAAATGATAATCTTGCTCTTTGTGAGATTCACATGACAGGCAAGACGAAGAGCGTTCAGTTGCCGGGCGATAAGGAACCCCTGCATGGATAAAAATAATACTAGTAAGGTAATAGAAAAGTTTTTCGGTTACAATTGGACAGCAACGCATACGGTGAGACAATCAATAAAGTAATATTTGGTTAGTTTCTAATGAAGCCACCTTCAGAATTTATAACCTGACCAGTAACCCAATTTGCCTCATCGCTAGCAAGAAAAGCAACAATACGTGCGACATCTTCAGGCAAGCCAATACGTCCCATAGGAAATTTGGCCAGAAGCTGCTCCCTTATATCGTCAGTCATCCAGGTTGAATCTGTTGGGCCCGGGTTTACTGCATTAACTGTTATTCCTAATGGTGCAAGTTCTGCTGATAGGGACCTGGTGAAAGCTGAAATGGCTCCTTTCGTCGCTGCATAAGCTAATTCACCAGGCATAGGGCCTAATTCTTGTCCGGAAGTCATATTAATTATTCTTCCTGTATTGAATTTGCCTTTTTCAAAACGACGCGCAAATTCAGCACATAGAAGAAAAGTGGATCTCATGTTAACCGCATAATGTTCATCAAGTGTTTTTGCATCTAAATTTAAATAACCATCGCTTTTTGAATGGGCAGCATTATTGACCAAGATGGAAGGCAATCCAAGTTTATTTTGAACTGCATCAAGTATATGGATAGCAGAATCTTCGGTTGATAAATCAATTTCAGTTGAATCGATTCGGACACCTGCATCACTGATCTCTTTGATAAATTGATTGATCCAGTCAGCATCCGCATTCCAATGTGTAAAGAATATATCAATACTGTTGGACGCTAATTTTCTGCAAATAGCAGTCCCAATATCTCTTGAATTACTCGCTCCGGTTACTATCGCAATTTTATTTTGAGTATGAGTCATTTAAATCCTCCAATATAATGGTTGCATTAGGTCTTATCAGGAAGTTCAATTTTGTATTTATGTAATCAATTAAGTATTTATGACTTGAACAAACTTATTCCCAGTAATATTCCAATAATCAACGCCTGTGCCCTTTAATAATTGGCAAACATAGCGGCCCACCCACACGCAGCTGTTGCCTTAAACAAGCATCCATGGCATTACGTTAAATCCACTATGAAAAAATGCACGAACACAACTGCCTAAAAAGAAGCCAAGCCAGCTATTAAAACGGGAAGATTCAACTTATATGTTTTAAAAGGAGTAATACGGTTTACAATTTCAAAAAATAAAAGCGTGCCAATTACTAAACAAGTCCAACCGTGACAAAAGTGTTTTTCGTCGAATTCTCCATACTCACGATGTGTTATTTAACAAGACCCATAAGTATCCTAAAAACTGATGCAACGAAATGGATATAGCAAAGTCCATAGTTTTCTGCATAATCCCACTCTACAAGTACTCAGAATATACAAACACCTTAACATATTTACCGATTATTGGAAACTCTTGCCGTTTCATAATCCTAGTACAAAATGTTTCCCTGCTATGATTTTAGACGCGAGAATCCATCTTAAGCTCATCAAAAAAATATAGCATTCACAAAAAATATAGCATTCACAAAAAATACTGAGTACTTATGTATGAAACGAACTCTTCTATTTTATTGCCTCACATTGAATATAAGTGAAAAATGTAAATGAACGGCAGTGAATATCCTTAAAAAACTTTAGTACTTTTGCATTCAAAAGAAATTCAATTTTGTTGCAGCCGTTAAGTGAGCAAAAAAAGACCGCCTAATGGCAGCCTTGGTCTTAAATCGCTATTCCTTTAAAATACCAATATCCTTGTTACCAAACCTTTAGTATACTCTGTCGCCGTTAAAGATGGAATTCTTAACTACGACATAATCTACGTTACGGATGGCTTCTAACTTGTTTCCTCCTGCATAGGAGATGGAGGATTGAAGGTCTTGTTCCATTTCTGTTAAAGTATCCTGCAAGAAACCTTTGTGTTCCACCAGGATTTTTTTTCCTTCAACATTTTTTCGTTCGCCTTTTTGGAATTCTGAAGCGGAGCCGAAATACTCTTTATACAGTTTTCCCTCTATCTCAATCGTTTCTCCCGGTGACTCTTCATGTCCGGCAAATAATGAACCAATCATGACCATAGAAGCTCCGAATCGTACCGACTTTGCAATATCCCCATGTGTACGGATGCCTCCGTCTGCTATGATTGGCTTGCTCGCTGCTTTTGCACACCACCGAAGTGCCGCCAATTGCCAGCCGCCTGTTCCAAAACCGGTTTTGATTTTCGTGATACAAACCTTACCCGGTCCAATCCCGACCTTTGTTGCATCCGCCCCAGCATTTTCCAATTCTCTCACGGCTTCCGGTGTTCCTACATTCCCGGCAATCACAAAGCTTTGTGGCAGGTTTTTTTTAATATGCTGGATCATCTTGATCACCGCATTAGAATGGCCATGTGCAATATCAATAGTGATATATTCCGGAGAAAGATTTTCATCAGCCAATTGTTCGATGAATCGGTACTCTTCTTCTTTAACTCCCACGCTGATGGAGGAGAACAATCCTCTTGAGTTCATGTCCCTCACGAATGCGAAACGCTTTTCCGGTTCAAAGCGGTGCATGATGTAGAAATATCCATTCTCTGCAAGGTAAACAGAAACTTTTTCATCTATGATTGTTTGCATATTGGAAGGCACGACAGGCAGCTTGAATGTACGTCCGCCAAAAGTGACCGTTGTATCACACTCTGTCCGGCTGTCTACTATCGATTTAGCCGGAATTAATTGAATATCTTCATAATCAAATACTGTATCCATTAAGATTCACCCCTAAATACGAATAATAAGTTCAACGTTTAAGATAATGTTCGTATATCCTTTGTTAATGTACAACATTTTCATGAGGATGTCAAAAAGATTTATTGGAAGTAGCATGGAAAAATTGTTTTTTATTAGAATCGTCTGTAAACAAGGTTCCAATCTCCTTCATCGTGAAGCAGGAATCTTTCTGAGAGAGGATGAATATTTCTGCGAATCGCCTAGAAGCACGATCAGATTCAACAAATGAAAGAAGATGGTGTACTCCGGCAGATTCTTTTATTTACACGATTAAAAAACACAAGTGGCTTAAAAATGTACACAGGTATCCATAAGAAAAGCGATCCTTTTAAAGAATCGCCCTGTGAACGGATTTTCTGACTTTCCGTTTTCATGTAATAAATTTATTCTTCAATGTCCCTAAAAAAAAGCCTGCAAAATACAGAGAAGAAAAAACTGCCAAGAAGGCAGGTACGGTTTCAATCCTATCAGTTATTTATGTAATGGGTTGTTTACTGTAAATAAGTCGGATGAAGTGAAATAATTCTTTCTGCGAAACAGCCAGCGAAAACTTTCCACTGCCATGCAAACCCTGAAAAATTTCACTGACTTATGGAATGCTGGCCATTTTGTTTAACTAAATACTGTTTAGTACTGAAATTAATATGTGATATGCCGGATCCGTTTTCTCATTATGATCACAGCCAAAAGGACAATAGGATAATGGGTAGCCATTAACAGGCTAATATCCATTTATCTCAATACAAGGCCCGGATTCGTTTATCCGGATTCTCAAACCTCGGATACCAGGAAATTCATTTCATCATGTCAGGCCTTTGAAGCGGCTGGATCCTTCTGATATACCGCTTCAAAGGCTTCTTCTAAAATTTGCAATCCTTCCTCGAGCTGTTCATTAGTGATTGTTAACGGCATTAGAAGACGGATCACATTTCCATATAGCCCTGCGCTTAACAATAGGAGCCCACTCTCACCAGCTGCTTTGATAATTTTCCCCACTCCCTCTTTATCAGGAGCTTTTGTTCGTCTATCCTTCACGATTTCCATTGCACACATAGCGCCAAGGCCGCGGACATCACCAATACAATCAAATCGTCTTGCCATTGACTGCATTTTTCCAATCGATCTTGCACCAATGCTTTGCGCTCGTTCATTAAGATTTTCTTCTTCAATAATATCCAAAACCGCCAGTGCAGCCTGGCAGCCAAGCGGGCTTCCAGAATAGGTACCTCCAATTTCCCCGGTATCTGCTGAATCCATTATATCGGCGCGGCCAATCACACCGCTTATGGGAACCCCAGCACCCATGGATTTTGAAATAGTGATTAAATCTGGAACGACTTCAAAATGCTCCATCGCAAAATACCTTCCAGTTCTTGCAAATCCTGTTTGTATTTCATCGGCGATGAACAGGATTCCATGCTGAGTACAAACCTCTCTTATCCTCTTAACGAAAGCAGAACCTGGAACAATGAATCCGCCTTCCCCTTGGACAGGTTCGATGACGACCGCAGCGATTGTTTCCGGTGCAACTTCGGCCAATAAAAACTGTTCAAATTGCTCAATGATCATGTCATTGTATTGCTGTTCAGACATCCCGTTTGGACGGCGGTAAACATATGGATATGGCGCCTTATACACCTCGGGAGCGAAAGGGCCAAAACCAAATTTATATGGCTTAACCTTACTGGTCATCGTCATCGTCATTAATGTCCGGCCATGGAAACCTCTGCTGAATGATATGATTCCCTGACGCCTGGTGTATTTTCGGGCAATTTTGACTGCGTTCTCGACCGCTTCTGCTCCGCTGTTAAAAAAAGCGACCTTTTTATCAAAAAAACCAGGTGCCCTTTCAGCTAGACGTTCGGCAAGTTCAATGTAAGATTCATACATCATCACATTAAATCCGGTATGAATAAACTGGCTGGCTTGTTCCTGGAGAGCCATGACCACTTTTGGGTGGGAATGGCCTATGTTAATTGTTCCAATAGCACCGGCAAAATCAATGTAAATATTCCCGTCGACATCCTCCACCAGCGCTCCCTGGGCTTTTTTAACAAAAGCCTGACAGTTATTGCTTATTCCCTTTGGAACATATTTATTTCTCCGCTCAAGTATTTCCTTCGATTTTGGTCCGGGAATTTCGGTAAGGATTTCCACATATTTCTTCTCCATTTACTTGCACCCCCTATTCAATAATGATAAATCAATTAATCTCGGACTATTTCACCGATATAAACATTTACAGGGGGTCAGACCCCCCGTTTTTTTATGCCTTCACCTGCTCCAAAACTTCTTTAAAGGTGCTGACTACTTTATCTATTTCTTTGTAATTAATGGTAAGTGCAGGCTCAATACGGATCGTTTTGGAATTAATCAATGTGCCGGCCACAAGAACACCGCGGTCAAACATTCCCTTGGACACTTCATAGCCTATATCATCCTTGTGGAACTCAATCCCAATCATTAATCCTTGGCCTCTAATTTCTTGAATCTTATCTTCGTGCCCTTCGGCTGCTTTATTCAGCTGATTCAGGAAGTAATCACCAACCACCGCAGCCCTTTCCGGCAGGTTTTCTTCTAGTAGAATACCAATCGTTGCAATAGCCGCTGCGCAAGCCAGAGGATTGCCCCCGAATGTAGTGGTATGCATGAACGGGTTCGGGAACCAGCTCTTGAAAACCTCTTCACTCGCAACAATTGCACCGGCAGGCATTACTCCGCCACCAAACGCTTTGGCGAGGCAAATTATGTCCGGAACGACGTCGTAAAGTTCAGCTGCAAACATTTTTCCTGTACGTCCCATTCCTGTTTGCACTTCGTCAAAAATTAGCAGTGCACCGTACTGATCGCACAACTCGCGCACCTGTTTTAAATAGCCGTCGGGCGGCAAGATTATTCCCCCCTCACCCTGAATTGGCTCAAGGAGTACTGCTGCAACATCCTCGCCTACCATCGAGCATGTTTCAAACGTTTTTCTCATCATGTCTATATCGCCAAACGGTACATGACGGAAGCCTGGGATTAACGGGAGGAAAGGTTTACGGAACATTCCCTTTGCCGTTCCGGATAATGACCCTAAGCTCTTCCCGTGGAAAGCACGGGTTGTGGAAATAAAGGTGGTGCGGTCGCTGTACATTTTTGCAAGCTTTAGGGCTGCCTCGACACTTTCAGTACCGCTATTTGAAAAAAATGAATACTTCAAATCACCAGGAGTGATATCCGCCAAAATTTTGGCAAGCATTGCACGGAGCGGATCAAGCAGGTCTTGACTGTGAAGTGCCTGGCGCTTCAACTGATCAGTAACCGCCTTGACTACCTTTGGATGGCGATGCCCGACATTATAAATGCCAAATCCGCCTAAACAGTCGATGTATTCCTTGCCGTTAACATCCTTAAAGCAGGCGCCATTATCGGACCACTCAACGGCAGCGAATTGGCCTCCCTTCGTAACTGTTTTTCGGTAATCAAGGAATCCCGGGTTAACATGGTCACGAAAACCATCAACTGTTTCTTTTGTAATCCAGGCAGCTTCTTCTTGAGTGATTTCCTCTTTTTCTATTAAATTTAAAACTTTATTTATATAATCCTTTACCTGCTGATTCTGTTCATTCTTCAACTCTCGTGAAATATTGATGCTCATATTTTGACTCTCCTCATCATGTATTAGTTTGAGAACCAGCCCACAGGCTCCACCTGAAGGTTGATATTGATTTGTTTAACTTCCTGGAATTCCTCTAGTCCAACTGTACCAAGGCTGCGGCCGATCCCGCTCTGTTTATAGCCGCCCCAAGGTGCTTCATTATAAGTAGGATGATAGGAATTGACCCAGGTAATCCCGGCACGCAATTTCTTAATAACACGTAAACCTTTCGCCCCATCATTGGTGAACACTCCTCCGGCAAGCCCGTAGACTGTGCCATTGGCAAGCTTGACAGCTTCTTCCTCATCTTGAAACTTTTGAATAACCACAACAGGTCCGAAGATTTCCTCCTGGACAATTCTCATCTCTTGCTTTACATCCACGAAAACAGTGGGTTCAACAAAATATCCCTTATCTAAACCATTGTTTAAAATTCGATTGCCGCCGCAGGCAATTGCAGCACCCTCCTGCTTCCCGATCTCAATATATCCGAGAACTTTTTCCAAATGTTGTTGACTAACCAAAGGACCCATCTCAGTAGATGGATCGTTCCCAGGACCAACCCGAATCTTCTTTGCCCTCTCGACAAAACGTGCCACAAATCGGTCGTAAATGTTTTCTTCGACAAGGATTCTAGATCCTGCGGAACAAACCTGGCCAGATCCTGAATAGATTCCAAATAATGCATAATCTACAGCTGTCTCAAAATCAGCATCAGCGAAAATAATATTAGGGGACTTGCCTCCAAGCTCGAGTGACACTTTCTTCATCGTTTCAGCGGCTGTCTTCATAATATTCTTTCCTGTCTTTGTGCCGCCCGTGAAGGAAATCATGTCTACTTCAGGGTGGGAGGCGATTTCGTTTCCAACAACCGGACCGGCACCCATGACCATATTGGCAACACCCTTCGGCAATCCTACCTCTTCAAAAATTTCAAATAGCTTCATCGGTGTAACCGGAGTTACTTCTGAAGGTTTAAATACAATTGTATTTCCGGCTGCTAAGGCAGGTGCAATCTTCCAGACACTCATTAAGAGAGGATAATTCCATGGAACAATGAGCCCACAGACTCCGACAGGTTCACGTACGACCATCGCCTGTATTGGGTCGGCAACATGATAAGTGTACCCGTCCGGTTTGGTGATTAGCCCGGCATAATAGCGGAAGCATGCAGCCGCATCCCCTACATCAAATCCTGCTTCCCTTAGCGGTTTTCCGTTATCCTCTGTCTCAAGCTGGGTTAGCTCCTGAGCATACTCCTCAATCTTATGCGCAATTTTAAACAGATAGGAGGCTCGTTCTTGAGCCGATAACCCGGACCACACACCATCTTCGAACGCTTTCCGTGCCGCATAAATTGCAGCACGGGCATCCGCAACCGTTCCTTCTGGAGCATAAGCAATATGTTCCCCGTTTGCAGGATTTATAACTGGACGTGTTTCTTGATTTTCAGCTTCCTTCCACTCACCATCGATATACATTTTCAGGTGAATCACTTGTTTCTTAACTTCGACCAATTCCCATTCCTCCTTTTCTTAACCGTACTGATATTTATGCAAGAACTATGCCAAACAAAGACTCTGTCAGATTACTATTTCAGCAGTCTTCATAAAGTAAGTTATTCATTATTGCATAAGACTATTTTCTGCTGCATAAAAGCCAAACAACACAAAAAAGCTGCCCCGGATCTTTAGAATCTGGGACAGCTGTGAATTCAATACGATGGAATATTTTCTAGCTTACTATTTTTATCCCTCAGGATTTTTTGATATTTTCTACTGACGGACGATTGGCTGATGCCCAGCGCCTTTGCTGCCTTTGTCGTGGTTTTAAATTGATTCATGGCCAGAATGATCAACTGTTCCTCGACATCGTCAAGCGCCTGCTGAAGCGGAATTACCCTTGTAATGACTGGCTTGATTTTTTTACTTTCAAAGGATACCGATAAGAATTGACCGACGAATTCTGCGTCTATTGCCGGAAGATCAGCAGTCACGACAAGCCGCTCAATCATATTCTGCAATTCTCTTACATTGCCCGGCCACGGATAAAATTCCAGAACATTAACGGCATCGGGAGTTAAATGATAATTCCTGCCATACTTTTCATTCAGCTGCTGCAAGAAATGGAAAGCCAGGAGCGATATGTCCTCGGTCCTCTCCCGCAGCGGCGGAATATGAATGGGAATCACATTCAATCGATAAAATAAATCCTCGCGGAACTTCCCCTCTGCTACCATCTTTTCCAATTTTTTATTGGTAGCAGCAATAATTTGAACGTCTATCTTTATTGGAGTGGTACTTCCGACCGGAATGACCTCCTGCTCTTGCAACACCCGCAAAAGTTTCACCTGTAAATGCAGCGGCATCTCACCAATTTCATCGAGGAACAAAATTCCGCCATCTGCCTGCTTGAAATAACCCTCTTTACCGTTTTTATCTGCTCCGGTAAAAGCCCCTCTGGCATAACCAAACAATTCACTTTCGAGCAGATTTTCTGGAATCGCCCCGCAATTCAATTGCAGGAACGGCTTATGAGATCGATTCCCTAATTCGTGAATCGCTTGTGCGATTACCTCTTTTCCTACACCTGATTCCCCGTAAAGAAGAACGGTGGAAGAGAATTCTGCAATTTTCCTTATCTGATTCATGATTCTTTCCATCTTTGGACTGCAATAAATCAGTTTTTTTAAAAAACGGTCTTTGTTTTTAAAATCATCCAATTCTTTTTTATATTGCTCCGTAATTTTTCGTATTTCTTGCAGTTCAGATTTTAACCGGGTTGTTTCGGTAATATCTCGGGATGCCACAATAATCCTGTCCAGTTCATTTTTTTCACTAAATACCGGATTGCCGACAGCCAGGATTTTCCGGCCCGTTTTCGTTTCTTGGACAACGGAAACCTTCCGCTTTTTTTCCATGACAAGTCTGGTAACGGATGGAGTAAACAACCCCTGCTCCTCTAAGTCGAGAACATTTTTACCGATTAACTCCTTTAGATCCACCTGCCAAAAATCCGCAATAATATTATCGCTATATCGGATTAATTCGCCCTTTGCATTTACAACAAGTATTTCATCATAAATACTAGATAAAATCGCATGTAAATCTTTATTCAAATCCTTTATGTATTCAATTTCCATTGCCATCTCTTCAACCATCGGCAAATCCTGGACAACGATGACAGCCCCTTCCACTTCATCATTATAGCCAAAGATAGGGCTGTAATCGACGAGCACTCCCATTTCATTAGTAATCTCTAGATGGTTCAAAAGAGTTTTACCTGCTGCAAAAACATTGTGTATGTGCTGTCCGCTGAAAATGCTTTCCCCTGGAAAATTCAAAACCTTATCCGCACTCGATCTAATCATTTTTAAGCCGGCTTCATTGCAATTAATGATTCGTTTTTCTTTATCTAAAACAAAAATCCCCATTGGAATCGAGGATAGCAGAATTTTAAGCAGATCACCGCTTTTATTTTCCTGTTTAAATAGTTGTGCCAGTACATCTTCCCTAAGGATATACCCCATTGGTTTTCCATCATCACCTTTTACGATGGCAAATGGTTCACCTATGATCTGGAATAAGGCTGGAAAAGAGATTTGTTCGCTTAAATAACAAACGCTGTCCAAACTTTTGGCCTGCTCAAGAATTGCTGTCTGGGAGAAATTATCGTTCGCTAACTTTTCAACTATTGATTTATTCAGCGTAATATAAGCAAATACCTGTTCCTGCTTTTTTAAGAATAAAAAGGGTTCCTTGCAGTTCTTTAGATCGGAAATCGAACTTTCTTCCTCCACTGCAACTGAAACAATCTGTTTAATTTTTTCCTTAGCGACGGAAAACATTTTTTCCTCCCCCTTTATTCGTGGTATTATAATACTATCATTAAATATTCAAATTTTTAACAAAATTCAAAAAAAGAAGATGAACCAATGCATCTTCTTCGAAACAGAACAATAGTACAAGACTATTTCTTTAATCGCTGCCAGTGACAAATAAGTCCTCTTTAATATACGCAAGCACCATGCCAGGGATCACATAGTCTCCTTCCTGGACTTCCAATGATTTGATTTCTCCACTGAAATAAGTTTGGATTAGTTCAGCTTTTCCACCTTCTGTTCTTATGGAAAATAATGTTTCCCACTCATATATTCGTTCTGCTTGTTTAGCTAACACTTTTTCCACCCATCCGTAGCTCGGGCTTAATATCATGCCGAAATCCATTTAAATCATCTCCTATACATTTAGTGTTGTTAAAAAAGTCTTCTTCTTTACAACTTTGCCCACGATATAAAACCCTACGATACTCTTATGGGAGTTACCTACAGAATTAGCGAAAACGTTTTCAAAACATTCCGTCGTTAACTGCCATGTAAAGGAAATTTTAGTACTGCTTATACTGTAAATTTAATGGTACATACAAATAAGCAATTTCCATGCCAAATTAAAAATGCTTTCTATAAACGCTCGAAACAAGATCTGTTCCTGGCACTTATGAAAAAGTAGGTAGTTTATTCAATTTCGCATATTTTTTTGGGAACATAAAAACGCATCCCACCGGAGAGAATGCGTTTTACAAATTTATGAAGCTTCTTTAGCCTTGTATTGTGGAGGTGTTACCCGGAAAGCTTTTGTTAAATAGAGCAAATATACAAAACCCGCAGCAAACCAAAGCAATCCCATTTTCAAGGAACTTGCTTCTATATTGATCCACAGAACCCCTACAGCAGCCGCCCCCATCAACGGCATTACTACATAGTCAAAAAATCCTTTCGGTGTCTTGTACATTTTTTTCCTGATGGCGAAGTGACTGATGACTGACAGATTCACAAATGTAAAGGCCATCAATGCACCAAAATTAATCAATGATGTGGCTGTGACTAAATCAAAAAACATAGCAGATAATGAAACAATTCCTACAATAACTACATTAATCGCAGGTGTTCTCCATTTTGGGTGAATATACCCAAACCATTTCTCAGGGAACACACCATCACGTCCCATAACATATAACAAACGCGATACGCTGGCATGAGAAGCCAGACCCGAAGCAAGAGTGTTGACAAAGGTTGTACATAAAAAGATCGATTGGAACAGTTTTCCGCCTACATAAAGAGCAATTTCAGGGAGGGCAGCATCAGGTTCATTGAAGCGGGAGATATCCGGGAAGAATAATTGAATGAAGAATGACGTGGTGATAAAAATGACTCCTCCCCATAGAGCCGTCAGTATGATCGCTTTAGGGATCGTTTTTTCAGGATTGGGTGTTTCTTCCGATAACGTCGTTACAGCGTCAAAACCAAGGAAAGAAAAGCAGAGAATTGTTGCCCCTGTAATGAGGATATGCAGATTCATTCCTTCCGCAAAAAACGGCTGCATACTAAAGACTGTGCCTGTTCCTTCGCCTTCACCAAGCCCCTTAATCACAAGGATGATAAAGACAACCATAATGGCAATCTGAACGAATACAAATACCGTATTAAAGTTTGCCAGGATCTTGACGCTCCTTAGATTAAGTAAGGTAACTATGCCGACAAACATCAGTACCCAGATATAATCCGGAATCGAAGGAAACAGTGCATTTAGGTATATTTTCGTTAAAAGGGCATTGACCATTGGTAAAAATAAATAATCAAGCAGCGATGACCAGCCTACCAAAAATCCTAAATGGCCATTTATAGCATTTTGCGTATACGTATACGCTGAGCCAGCTTGAGGGAATACCCGGACCAGTTTTCCATAACTTACCGCTGTAAACAACATTCCGATCAAAGCAATTATATAGGCTGTTGGAACGTGTCCCCCCGTTTCGCCGGAAACGATCCCAAACGTATCAAATACTACCATTGGCGTCATATAGGCCAATCCCATAACGACCACATGCCAGAGCTTTAATGATCTTTTTAGCTTTACGTCATTTTCCACTTATCATTCCCCCACGTATTAGAAATTAAAATGTTTCCATCGTTACATGACCCCTTTGTTTGATTATAATTTTGTATTCCCCCTCTCTTTTCAGGAATTAGTTTATTACCTTGCAATTTTCGTGCCAAATCACCTTCATATGTGAATCAGTATGTATTGTTATTTTTGAACAATTAAATCATAAGATTAAATATTCAGAATTATTCACAAGTGAATACATTATTCCATTTTAAATATGAATTGTCATGAAGAAATATATTTTGTCGTGAAGAATTTATGGCACAGAATTTGCATAATTAACAAATATATAAGAAATAAGATAAATAGAAACGAGGGATTCACCAATGCAGTATCCATTATCACCAGATGTAAAGCCAGAGTTTTGTACCACTGGAACATTTATGAGGCTGCCGTCCAGCAGAGACGACGCAAAATTAGCCATTGTTGGTTTGCCGTTTGATACGGCTGCTTCCTTTCGTGTTGGCGCGCGCTTTGCACCGCAGGCAATCCGCCAGGCTTCCATGACCTTATTTCCCTATCATCCAATCCAGAAGGTTTATCCTTTCGAAGATTGCCAAGCCATTGATATTGGTGACGTTTCTGTCATACCTCACAATATCCATCGCAGCTTTGAAGTCATTGAAAAGGCCGTAAAAGATTTGATGGAGCAAGGAATTGTTCCTATCGGTATCGGCGGCGATCATTCGGTTACATTGGCCAATCTCCGGGCAGCCGCCAAAGTTCATGGTCCTGTAGCATTAATTCATTTTGATTCGCATACCGATACATGGGATACGTATTATGAAGAAAAATACTGGCATGGGTCGCCATTCATTCGTGCGTATGAAGAAAATTTACTGATTCCGGATAAGGTTTTTCAGGTAGGTATACGTGGTACACTAAACCACCCCGGTGACATTGAAGCCAGCATAGAGTTAGGGTATCACGTTATTACAACTCCTGATCTTAAAGAACGTGGATTTCAAGATGTTCTTAATGAAATGAAACAAAAAATTGGAAATACGCCCTGTTTCCTTAGCTTTGACATTGATTTTGTGGATCCATCCTGTGCTCCAGGTACAGGAACACTAGAAGTCGGCGGATTAAACAGCTTTGAAACACTGCAGATCATTCGTTCTCTAACAGACTTTAATTTTATCGGCTATGATTTGGTCGAGGTGCTTCCTCCATATGACCCGACTCAGATTACCTCCTTACTTGCGGCTACGATCATACATGACTTTGCCAGCCTGGCCGCTTTAAAGATTAAAAAAGAAGTGACAGCTGAATTAAAATAGCGAACAAAAAATGCAATCCCTGCAGGAATAATAACTATATTCACCTTCCGTAATGATACTTGGCATGCTGGCTTAAGAAGGAGTGAATAAAATTTTCTGGGATTTTTAAGGAAGGAAGAGATTGTATTTCAAGGACCTGTCTTTTGTCAGTCGATATTCACTTCTGAACACCAAATAATAGAATGCTTCCAAGTAGAAAAGGACAATGTAAAACACCTAATAATAGAATTACATAGATTTTCGTTCTGTCAGCCGGAAACACTTTATCTTTCTCAGTCGAAAACACTAAATATCAATAAACCTTCTTTGATAAAGAGCACGCCTAAAAAGAAGTTCATTATCTCATGAGTGAACTTCTTTTTTACCCCTGGACTTGATATTTATTCTGATCTTGCCTCTTATTAATGCCTTTTAGCCCTTCATTCATTTATACTCCACGTTTTTGATTTGCTAATTCCATTTTATTCTAGTTATTTGTGACATAATATGATTCAGCATTGCTGCCTATTGCCGATATAACCTTTGAAGGAATGGTTTTGGACATTAAAATATACACTTGGCAATAATGCAGATTCACGCTGAAACGCAATCAAAACAACCGGTTACAAAATGCATACTTCTTGTGACTAATTATTTTACAGAGTTAATTAAATGATCATAAAAGTGATAAATAGTCTATGATCAGGTGTAACAATTTTATATGACAAAAATATATTTAGCATACCTAAAATATATATAGTGATTTGACGATAAAAAAGAAAATGGATTAACTAGGAGATATTATAAATGATTAATAAAAGGAGTATTCATATCCAAGGTCAGCTGTTTACCGATACAGGTGATATAGATCACGATGTATTCTTACAAAAATTCATGAAATTCGTTGATACAAATGGGTTACATTTTAGAGGAGCGACATCTGTCCTGGATAATGGCGGCATTATGTCTGACAACTGCGGAAGATATGATGGCAAATATATAAAACTTTATGATTATTTATTTCAACATAGAAATTGTTATTCTGACCTGTTGTTATCCTTTCAGGAAATCGAAAGCATTCTTCAATTCAAATTACCGCAGTCTGCATACAAGTACGCAGCATGGTGGTCAAATGAAACAAGCGGCACACATTCACATGCTCGTGCATGGATTATGTCAGGCTGGCACACATCAAAAATCCGGCTGGGTGAAAGCGTAAGTTTTGTGAGATCTATGCAATCAAGAATGTAGATTATATATCCGTATCAATAGAACAACCCCCATACAAAGAAACGAAAATGTCAGATTAAATCAAAAGGAGTATGTTTTTCTAAAATACTCCCTTTTTATTTTTATCATTTAGTTATATTCCTTCTTTAGCTAAACGGTCCGCTTAACAAAAAAAGCCGCGTAAAACGCTGCTAAAGATACAAAAAACAGCTGAATTATTTTGCTAATACAGCAGTGATAATCTAATTGGCAAGCAGAATGTCCTTCGTTTTCTTAAGCTTGGCAAATGTATTACCCAATACTTCATTATGGTGATTAATAATCTGCCGGGCGCTTAATGTAGTGGAATCCCATGTCCGGTGGCCATCTTCGACAAGAGTGACAACATAACCAAGACTATATGCACGGCGAGTGGTGGTATCTATGCAGTACTCTGTTTGATTCCCTGCAATAATGATCTGTCCGATTTGTTCTGCTTTTAGTTGTTCATCGAGATCTGTTTCATGGAAAGAATCCGGCGTATATTTTTGAATAATCACATCTCCATCCTGGGGTGATATTGACGAATGAATTTCCCATTCTGGAGTTTCGGTTTCAAATTCCTCATCATTATGCTGAACATAAAACACAGGGATATTAGAAGCTCGTGCATTATTAATAAGTTCTTGAAGATTAATAAGTAGCTGTTCTGCCTCGTAAATAGGATTTTCATGATCAAACATGGCATTCTGGACATCTATAATTAACAAACCAGTCTTATTGCCTTTCCCTGTCCCCATTTTTACCCACCTTTCTCAATAATATTTCACCAAAAGACTATACTTTTCCTTCATCATCTACCTGGTTTGAAACTAGTTCCTCGTATAATCACTAAGATACTCAGAACAAAATAAAAAATATTTCTCTTATATAAAATTTTTCACTTTGAAGGAAAAATCATTCGGACGATTCAGTATATCAATCTCTATTGAATAAATAACTGATCTTTTATAGCAGGCTGCATCCTTTGCCTGCATTTTTTCTTTACACTAAATAAATAATAAAGTAAAACTTCATTACCATTAATCTAAATGCATCCAATTTATGTAAAGATAATAAGAATTTATAGAGGAAGAGCAGAGTCTGAGTCTAACACTTTAAGGAAAGATGTAAAAAAGGCGCGTAAACAAATATAGGTAGCTTGTTTGGAGACAGAGGGACTGTGTTTTTATCTTCTTCCTGTGTTTTTATAATTTCCAATTCAAAATCTCCCATGATACTAACTAGTAACCCAGGTGATGCTATGATTCCTGCTGAAAGTACGCTTACATTTATTATTGTATTGGTTTTATTGGCAGTTAGCTACATGATGTACAAAAGAAAGTAGATATCCATAGTAAGATTTCTTTGATATTTTTTACTGAGATTACCTGATTTTTTACTGTACAAGAAAGCTGCTTATTCAAAATCTCTAACTTTGTTAAGTATCCCGGCTCGTTCAGTTGTTCAATTTACTCCTCCGATTACAGCATCCTGCCAGTTCATCATTAACTTCATAAAAAAATGCGTAAGAGGGATTAGAAAATTCTTTTGCCATTAGGTCTGGATTAAATCCTTTTTCTATATGCATTCATGTTTGTTTCTTAAATGTCTAATCAAATGTTCCTAACTTAGCATCGAACATTTTTTTATTTTGACACCCATTCTTAAAATCTCTACTTAATCTTTGTAAACCTCACTTTGACCTACCGGCTCTTTATGGATTAGGGGCGATATTCCCTCTATGAAATCCTATCCGTCAAAAAAAAGAAAGCCGCCTATTTGGCAGCTTCCAACCATGTTTCAGCTAGTGTAGTTAAGCAGTGTTTTTATACGTACTGCACCATAATATGTTAAGTCAATTATTTTCTATCGATATTTCATGCTTTTCCTCTATTTTGTATCTTTTCCTTACTTAATAAGCTGTGAGAAGCCTATAAAAATTCAGGTGTGTACAATTAGATCATTGATCTGCTTTTTTGAAGAAAGAGAATCAATTGCAGATTTATTAAATCCTTTAACAAGAAGCCATACTGCTAAAATCATTTCGTTAGCTGCTACCGGGATTGCCAAAATGCCACCCCAAACGGATAGCTGTTCAAATACACCGAACATTACGAACAAGGAACAAAGAAAAATACATACTGACCCTGTCATACCAAGGATGGGGATAAATCTGGGTACAAGCCTGGACTTATAAAAAATATAACTATACATCATCGTATTGATGCCCAGCATAAAATTTGGGCCAAGCAGAAATGTCCAGTCATGTATCGCTTTTAATGAAGTTCCTGCCGTATGAAAAGATGCGGCATTCGTAGTTCCCGCCGCTGCAAATTCCCGGCTTAGTGTCACCAGGGACAGGACGCTGATTACACCGATAGCAATGATTACCGCCTCGAGAAATCTGAAACAAAGGTGCCAAAGGGCGATTGTCTCATTATATTTCCTTAAAATCGGAAACATTGCAGTTGCAGTACCGATCGCGGATACTACAAGAAGTAATTCCATTAACGCACCAAGAATTACCTGGTTGGCGTGTTTGGAACCGTCCATCAGGTAATCGGTACCGTTCAGGATCGGGTCGTATAAGATCAACCCAGCTATTGCCGTTACGGCCGCAAGTATAAACAGGACTCCCACAACTTTTTCAGCTTTTTTGTTTGAATTCATTTTTACTCCCCTTCTTTCAATAAATTCAAATGCGTAAAGCAAAAACAAAGTTCTTACTGCTTCGTGCTGTCCCCATAAAAGAACACCTCTTCCAGAGGCAGGTTAAAGGCATGCGCAATACGAAAAGCCAGTTCTAAAGATGGTGAGTAGTTTCCCTTTTCCAGAGCCACGATGGTTTGTCTTGTTACGCCTACCTTGTCAGCTAATTGCTGCTGAGTCATTTCATCATGGTTGAAACGTAATTTACGGATATGATTGCCGACAAGATTTTTGCCCACCCTTACACTCCTCTCCGATAATGATAAAGTTTAGTGACGGAACCGGTCACGTCGGAAATGAATCCTGAAGCAATCAGAATAATGAACATAATCTTTGACGGCTGATAAATGACCAACGATCCCATCGCCAAAAGAAAGCCGATGATAAATACAAAAAAAGCATTTCTGTGTGCTTTTAACTCAATTAACCGATCCATTTCATCCGCAAATTTTGGTTCTTTTTCTCTGGTGGTTATTCTAAACACTATGTTAAATACAATACTGATCAGGATATGTGCGATTATGGAAAGCAATGTCAAGATGAGGACAAATGAACCCCAATAACGAAATGTTTCCGTGTCCAGGCCGCCAACGGGGTAACGCGGGTACATATACAAGCAATAGGACCCGAAAATGAGGATAGTGCTGAACAACGATACGATGCCCTTTTTTTCTTGATAGGTCAAGATTCCCACCTCCTGTATAATGAATTTTACATCAAGTATATCTTTATATACATAATGTATAACAAACTTTACATTTAGTCAAATTAATTTTACATAAAATTCCCAAAAACTTGTTTAAGGTTATGTACTTGGGTTTTATGACAAAGATAAGATGCAAATAAGATACATATATAAAAGCTGACCAAAACTATAATTACAGCGTCTTGGTCAGCTTTAAGCCTTATTGTTTGCTTCATAAATTTACTAAACGGTAAGCTTTCTGAATACCGTTTAATTGATATCTAGCCTTACAACATTCTTCTTGTAATACAGCTAGGCACAAGAAAAGAATAGCACGTCTTTATACGGGGATAATAAGGGAAACAGGTAACACAACAAGAAAAGGAAAAAAAATCTATGTGGCTTTTAATTATTAGTGCTATTGCCTTCCCCCTTAGTGTGTTGTTAATGCCGAAAAGGATTAGCCGGATAGAGCTATACGCTACTACTGGTATGGCGGTGTATTTACAATTAATTACGGATGTTTATCTTCATATTAAATTAAATTGGTATGGATATTTAAACCAAGAACCAAGAGTGGAATGGGCAACAGTATTTCTAACACCTATATATATATCGATAAACCCATTATTTTTAAATTTTTACCCTTACAAAAATGCAAAATTGGCATTCTTTTACATCGCAGGATGGTCCGTTTTTTCAACTTTCTATGAATGGCTGGCTGTAAAAACAGGAATATTTTATCATAATGATTGGAGACTGTGGCACTCTGCCATTACGTATCCGTTTTTATTTATCCTCTTACGATTACAACTAGGACTGGTAAGAAGAATGATCAAAAGAGATTGAACCGCATTTCTACCCAGGTGAAAATCCTAACGAAATAGATATAGCAACAAAGCCTATTTGTGTTGCTTTTATAAGCGGGTGGATACCATTTGAAAAGTGTATTAATCTTCACCTCCCGCGTATTTCAATCAGTAATACACGTATCCTCTGTTTTGAAAAAAATCGTGAACAAAATGTAAGCCCGGGAAGCTTGCAATAATTCTCGAAATCCTCCCTCCATGCATAAAAATTTCAATTCTATTATTATGTATGCTTGAGTTTGTATTCTGGAAAAGTCCATCCCTCCTCTTGCACGAAACTTTACAGTACATTTCCCCGATCGAGCCAAATTTTTTATGTGGCAGCAAAATTCATGGAAAAGGATCTTCTTTCATAGATTTACTTGGCAAATCCCCTTCATCATGCTCTTTCATTCTGTTTTAAATTCTATTGGGTATCCAATCTTTTCAGCTGGTCACGATCTGGGTAAAAAGTGAATACATAATAAGTTTTATCGAAACATCAAAGGATTGCGAAGATAAAGAAACACGCGTTGTCTTTGTTATTCAAATTATCGGGAGATGTAAAGGAGTGGGTAAGTATGATTCGAGTTGCCTTTTTGTTAAACGTTGCTCATCCAATGTATATCGCTGATTTTTTGGAAGATGGCACTGTAGCCCGTACTCCTGAAGGGCAGATGATAGACTCTGAACTTTCAGAGGATTTATTACAAATGAAGTTCCAGGAAACAACCGTAGTGTTAGCCATTAAACATTTCCTCAATGAAAGCGAAGTTTGGGATGAAAGAAGTCGATTAGCAAAGGAACACCGCGTTTATGAAAGCCGCATTCAGATTCTATTCCTTGATCCGGATAGGAAACCCCGTAAGCGATCTGGGAGGTCATTAAGCGAGTAAAGTTGTACCCGAGAAGGACTGCAGGCCATGCATAACAGGATCAATATCAACAGGCTGCCAACTTAGGCAGCCTTCTTAATTGGAGAAATTATTCAAGGTTGAGATTCTCAAAATGTTCAACTGCTGGAAAAGGGTCATAGAAATGGTGCAGCTGTTTTTTCCATTCTTGATACTCTTTGGATTTTCTAAATCCAATCGTATGGTTTTCTAATGTTTCCCACTTTACAAGAAGTAAGTATTTCCCCTGAACTTCCAAACAACGCTGTAATTCGTGAGAAATATAACCTGTCATTGAAGAAATAATGCCCGATGCCCGGCGAAATGACTCTTCATATTCTGCTTCCATACCTTTCTTAACTTGCACCATAACTGCTTCCAATATCATGACATGCCCCCAAGATTATATTAAAAACTTTATATGTGCCTGTTTTAACCTTAACTTCTTCAATAATTTCAACATGATAACCTGTTCTTCACGGAACTCTCTAATACAGCACTCTTGAAAAGTTTCACCGATGGTGCAGCCCATGTTTTTTTCTCTTCAGGTTTCCCCTGTAGCACCATTAGTAGTTCACCTTTTTCATTAATACAGATCCCTGAAGACCCCAGCAAACCTGCCAATTACCGTTAAAACGCATTATGATCTTTTATAATGATCTATTGCTTTAACACCCCATATGTTACCACAAAAAATCAATACTTTTTTTTCTGGACATCAAAAATTTTAGATTTTCTCTAACAAATCAAATCGGCACTACTTGAACAAATGAAAAGGAGAGCCTTTTACAAAGCCTTAATAAACTTAACCGGATGTATCCAAAAAAGCGTCAGGAATAAAAAGTCTATGTTGAATCCTTTAAAAAGAACAGTTAGTATTACATTTAGAACAAAATGATTTTTTATAAATTAATCAAAAAGTTATTAGTTGAAAAGATGATTGAAATTCTGATTTGTTTTCCATTTTTCGTGAAACAAGAATCGATTCTTTGATGAAACCATTCAATACCCTCATTGGGAATTAGAAAGGGGAATTACATAAAAGTGAAATACAAAAAAAATATGTTGAATCTTATAAAGAGGATCCAGGCTGACCCTTCCGGACGGCCAGTTACCTGTCCGAATCGATGCCGTAAAGGAAACCGCCTGGTTCGGCTGGAAGGGGCGGAAATAAAGGGAGAAATATTTGTACTATGTCCCATGTGCGGCAATGCATTAAACTTTCCAGTATTCGTGCAGCGGTACGAGCTTATTAACAAGACTTTGCTCCGGCGAACTCCGGAGAACTTAAAAAATGTTGACAAACATGCTCAGACCAAAGGTGCAAATATTACTTCATATCAAGCATTAGCTAATGCATTGTATCTCACAATGCTAAAGAAAGATGTAGAGGATATTATCATGTTGGGACAACAGCAGTATTTAAATGAAAAGAGACTTAAAGAAATTGATAAAGCTTTAGTTAGTGGGGATAAGGAACGCTTCCTTGCTTTGACCTCAACTGGATGGGAAAAAATACTATAAAGATATAAATAGATTCGGGGCTCAGTGAAAGAACAAAGACAGTTGGTGGTACCTCATGATTTATCAAACTGAATCTCCGTTTACGTATTCTTATTTGAACCTCATTTTTTTGAATATCATTTCGCTATCTCGTTTCCATTCTTGCCCATGTCTCAATGTTGATAAGTAACCTAATTTCTCTTGATAAAATTTAGTGAAATTATTCATACTCCTTACATAAAAGCCGCTGCATTCCCCATTAATTAAACTTATTTAATTATCATCTATGCTAAACTTCATTCAATAGCCTGTTTTGATTTAAATTCCACATAAATTCAGCGACCTGGCGCCAACATAAAAGAACCGTAGATGGCATGTACATTTCGCGTTAAAAATACGGAATATGATTTTGTTTTGGAAAAATGCTTCTGTTAAAAACCTGAATATGAAAAAAATAAAAAACTCATCATACTAATCAACCGAACAGCTTTCAAAAGTACGCAAAAGATTTTTCCGAACATGTTTATTTGTATCATCCCTCATAGAACTGGAAAGATTGGGTTAATATAAACAAGGGGAAAGGATACTTTAGGGGACTGGTGATAAATTGGACTTCATGGATTCAATCGTTCTAATGATCGGTGGAGTAATCGTTGTTGCAATGTCCGCAGCTCTATTTTTTGTCGGAAGGCGGTAGAAGGTCGGTCAATCTTTTGTAGAACTGTTTTATTAATCTGCCTTGACTCATTTACATTTAATGTATCATTTTCCGGCGAAACGGTTATCGGTCCTTTTATCAATCGAAATATGACGGTAATTCGGAATGAAAAACATGTTTAAATGCTAACTCAATTTGAGACTTTGTATTTCGCTCAATAGACAGTTTAGGTATTTGATTTTCTCCGAAAAAGGCGACTTCACTTGTTTCCACTCCTTCCTTCGCTTGCCCGCCAATAATTTCACATTGAATAAATATTTTGTAAACGTGGTATGCTGAAGGAGGATGCGGATGGCGTTTTTTATCCAGTACTCCTAGCAGTTTGATTGGCTCCACATCAAATCCTGCCTCTTCTTTCACTTCCTTAACCGCTACTTCTCCCGGGGTTAATCCAATGTCAGCCCAGCCTCCAGGAAGCGCCCAGTCACCATCCGCTTTTTCTTTCACCATTAATATTCTCCCGTCTCTGATAATAACAGCCCTCACATCCACTTTAGGAGTCGCATACCCAGTTTCATTCGCAAACAAATTCCTTATAACTGTTTTGTCTGTGCCACTGTATTCAGACAGTATATCAATACTGATGTTTCTAATGGCTTCAAATCTTTCAAGGTCGTAAATATCCTTTGAATAAGTTAATCCAGCCTGGGCAATAGATTGTAATTGCTTTGCCCATTCCAGCCATTTCCTTTCCATAACTCACACCTCTTCCACACTTTATAGATAAGATTCGATTAATAATATCCTGAATCAGGGCCATAACTGTATTTGAAATTGGAAGCTATTCAAATACAAATTGTTTTTGACAAACTGAGAGATGTTTTTTACAAGGAATTGACAATCCATGTGATTGAACTTAATGACGTATCGTTAAATGTAAATAAATTGCTGTTGTATACCTTCGATATCTTGCTGATCTAAGGTTTTTTTGCTGGTCTTATGACAGCAGCTTTCGCAATTTTTTATAACAAGTGCAAATAAACGCTTGAAATGTAGAAGAGTTCATGAATGTTTTTGAAGGAATTTATTTTCATTAAAAAGAAGTATCAACAAAACACCATTATAAAAAAAGGATGATTCGATGAATATAGAGGTGAGAGTTAATGGAAAGACAGAGCATGCTTTATGTGAGATAGCAAAATTAAAAAATTGTTCAATTGACACGGCTGCAGAGATTGTATTGGAACGGTATTCAGGACGAACTCAAGCTCAGATGGAAAGAGTGTCAGAAACACATCGATGGATCAATAAACAAAAAACTCTCATATTTTAATGCTAATGACCGGGAATTTGTCTGTTAGTTAGAGCTGTCCGATTGGACGTTCATACTCTGTTAATAATACAAATCCGTCTGGATATTTCGTCGCCTCCTTTTCTAACCAATCCAGATATTCTTGTTCGTCTCCAAAATCCTGATCTGTACCAAAGCTAACCACAAGTGAATCTTTCCGAAAACGAAATTACATCCTTTTGGTGCGAGTGTATTATCAATAGGTTTAAACTCCACTATACGAGCCACCTTCCTTATCTAGATTATAATTCGATAGGAATCGATTAAATCCTTTATCCACTCCCCGGCTTAAGTGAATTAGGTTTGGCTTGCTTGCTGGCTGGGGTATCAAAGTAGAGTTGTCCAATCTACTACTTTGGAAAGAGGGTTTTTAATTGAAAAGACTTTTATTTTCGCTATTTTTTTCACTTCTTTACATCTTGACAACAGGGATTCCGGCTACTGAAGCTTCAGTATTGATTAGAGAGCAGGACTCCGGACATCATGTTAAGAAAGTGCAGGAGCAGCTTGGTCAAATGGGTTATTTACATACAACCCCTACTGGTAAATATGGAACAGTCACGCAGAATGCTGTTGAACAATTTCAGCGGGATACGAACCTAATTGCCGACGGGATCATTGGGCCTAATACATATAGGCAGTTGCAGAATGTTGAAAAAATGGCACGTGTGGTTAACGGCGAGGCCAGAGGAGAACTTTACGAAGGACAAGTAGCCGTGGCTGCTGTTATATTGAACCGGATTGAAACGCCGGGATTTCCCAAAACGGTATCAGGGGTTATCACTCAGACAAATGCTTTTACTTGTTTAAGTGACGGGCAATATAACTTGAAACCCAATTATACTGCCTATAGAGCCGTCATCGATGCATTTAAGGGCTGGGACCCTTCGAGCGGAGCAGTATATTATTATAATCCACTGCATGCAACAAGCGATTGGATCTTTACACGTTCGACGATAAAAAGGATTGGCAATCATTTATTCGCTTCATAAAGCCTTAGTCAAAAACTGGCAAACACAACGGCCAGTTTTTGATTTGAATTTACATCACAGCATCTTTGGCAAATATAAATTTCTTGTAGTTTTCCACTATATCTGCCAATTGGTACTTCTTCCAGTAATAATTCTGGATCCTTGCCTCTTATGTAAATTCAAAGATTACCAGTCTCTCTCCCTTCGCTTCAATATAAAGCTGTCTCTCAGAAAGCAATATTTAAATATAATCCAATTTATCTCATAATTTATACATGAATGTGTACGATGCGTTTAAAATCCAGGTTTTCTTTATTTTTTAAGATAAAATAATGTAAAAAAAGTGTAAAAATATGCACAATTAAGACAAAGAATTACACAAACTTAGTAAAAGAAAGAAGAGTTATCGAAGCTCCTTAAGATAACTGATTTCATTTTGAATATGTTTTAGAGCTGTTCTATTTGCTACGATAAGTACCATTATCATGGTTGTAAGTAGAATAATATCTTGTATTTTCAAATGGCTCTTTAATTTCTGGTACGTTATTTTCCCTCCGATTGTTACGATTTAACAATGTTGGTAACAATCAATCCTGCTTTTCTTTAATTTGTTCACGGATTTTTTGAAGATCTTCCAAAGACAATTCACCTAGTGATTCTCTGATTTCTTCCTCAATTCGCTTCCTGTTGTTGTCTTGATACTGCTCCCACCATTTCCGAAGGCCTTCCGTCTTATCCAGAATGTATTCGACATCAATCTCTTCTACTTCTTCATCAGAAAGATAGTCCAGTACAGCTGCTAACATACGGGTAACGTTGTCAATTTCATCTTTGTGTTGCTGATTATTTGGCAATTGCACAATTTTCTCTTTATCCGGCTCTTCGTTGGTTGTTGCTGGTTTTCGCGGCATTGTTTAGCTCCTCATTTATTTTGAATAATGTTTGATTGGTAAAATTCATATTCTACACTATTACTGCATTTGATATTTGTATTTTAGTCCTTATGCAGTTTCTTCACATAGGACATTTTTATATTATGGGCATAAAATCGGATTTATAGTTATATGCTTTACAATTATTTCTTATGTTCATACATTGGATTAGCAAAGACTGAGCATAGTTCGATAACAAAATGTACGTCCTTCACAGCATTCTGTTGTATGTTTTTTTGTCTTTCACATCTTTCGGGAAGACCCATATAATGGAATAAGTCGAAAGTAACCTCACCCATGATAAACTTTTTAGGGGCAGTTTGTAGTCTGCCTCTTTTTTTCATTTAGTTTTATTCCTTCTCTGTGTTATTAGAGGTATTAAAACAAACAGGCTCGCTGCAGCTCATTAATCTAATTGGAAAAAGAGGGCGTTCTAGAGATGGCCCATAACCCCTGATTGTATAATGTGATGATATTGACAGTGAATACATAAACATATTTACAGTGCTCGCTTTTTCTTTTACCGTTGTGAAATGACCGACTGATGAGAAGAGCAAAAAAATAACTGTGTTGAAAGATAGTAAAGCATGATAATGAATAGCAAATATCCCAAAATAACCTTTTTCTAAAACATAAAACCAAATATAGGGCCGAGAACGACATTAAAAAAGAACACAATAAAATGGAGGTAGCCTCTTTGGACAAATGAGCCTGCTCATATGAACCTTATACTGCAAGGGGGTGAGGAAGCATTTAGTTCGCATATAGAAGACCTTTTATGAGGCGCTAACAAAACAGCCTATCTGATCCTTCCCTCAAAGGATATGGCGGAGACGCCCTTCCAACAGATTAGAAGATTGTTAAATAAGCAATATGAAAATAAATATATTCAAAATTTTACAGCATAGTCTTACAGGCTTGTTTATGCTCGTGGTATCGATATATAGAAAAAAATACACGAAACTGTCATTGCGAAATCGTTGAAAATGCTGAGGCCGAAGCAGTATTCCATACCACATCTGCTCAACAACATGCATTAAAAAAAAAGCTACTATAGTAGCTCTCAACCCTTTAATCATCTACTTCCCTGCAGTACCTCATTTAAGTTGTATTGCTTCAGAATCGTTTCTAATTTTATGGCTTTTGTGATATCACCTTTAATCTTTAATTTTCCAGTCATAAAAGCTGTTGTTCCATTGAGTTTACCTATCAGAAAACGGCGGAAGTTTTCGAACGACATAATCAGTAAACAATCTGCCCTAATATCACTCTGTTCCATTACTTTTGCCGCTCCATCCTGGATTTGCAGCTGAAATGATTTCTCTTCTTTCCCGGTAATATTAAATTGGCAGGTAAGGTTTACTCCTGAAATAGGTGCTGGATTTTCATTAAATAGCGTCACAGTCTCCTGCATGATTTCAGATAATGTTAGTTTTTCACTCATGAAAATAACTCCTTTACTATGTATTTTGTTATTCGCTCACTGTTATATCTTTACAGAGTCAAATAATGAATGAATAATCATTCATAAAAATTCTAATTGGATTAAAAAAAGCTTTGTTATAGTCTTTTAGCTAATCTATCTTTTTTTAATCGCTACAAATAAATCAATTTTACATTTCCCTTCTGGATCTTCGGCGGGATTATTCATGCTAAACTCCAGGTTACTTCTATTATAATCTGGATCAAATTCACTATTTGCCAGCCACTCTCCAAACATATATTGATATGCACTGTTTAACTTTTCAGGTACATCATAAAATGGGTACAAAGCATACAGCCCTCCATCTATCGTTCTGAATTGCATATGACTATGTGCTTCTTTATCAAAACCTGCGGGAATTGTAACACAGGCATCATGACGGCAATTTTTGCTATCTATTAGATCGGGGTTATCCCATGATATTCCAATAAAATTTTGCTGTGGTGGAAAAAGTCCATTTCTAATGGCCCATTGTGTCAGCTTTGTCCAATGGTCTTGTGGTTCAAAGTAACTTCCAACACGTCGAATAAACGCTATCTCGAATTTTGGCAACTCCTTAATTAAGATTTCCAATGTATATCACCCCCTATATGTACAATTGACTGAGCCTTTCCTCTGTGATGTTTTGAATCAATATCAGGAGTCCCAAAGACAATCCATATTATCAAACAATGTGTTATTCCTATTGTTCCCTGGATAGCTTCAGAGCCAGTTTTTCTGTTTTGGAGCTCGACTCTAAGATTCCCAATTTCCATAGGGACCTCAATCACGAACTCTTATTTTGCATACCCTCTGCTTGTTATAATTCTTTCCGTTACAGCTACATCAGTATTTTGGTAGTTTCCGTCTTTGTAGAATTCGGCATATTGCACGTGTAAATGAGGCATCGCAGCATAATTTCCCTTAATGAATCCAGCGGCATCGGCTATAATGACTAACACTTTAAAAATAAACCAGATTTAACCAGTAATCAAGAATATTTTATAAAGGAAATAACTAAGGAGTACTCTTACTTGAAAATATGTTCTAGTAAAACTGTTTTCAGAATGTAACTCAATTCTTTTCAATTTTGCTGGATTTTGTTTGTATAAATTTTACCAATCCTCTTTATATTCCACTTTCTCAACCGATAATGAATTCAAACACATAAATTAATGAATACGGCTTAAAAGGGGATACATTATGAAGCAACAACGTGAAGATAAGAAATTAAGCCAAACTGAGTTAACGCTGATTGAATATTCGTATGGTTTGGATTCATCCGTGGATGGAATTGGCATTACAGATGAATCAGGCCAATTTGTATTTGCTAACGAGGCACATGCCTCTATGTACGGTTTAACAAAAGAGGAACTGCTAAATAAAACATGGCATTATTGCTATGATGAGGAAGCGCTACATAACATTATAACTAACGGATTGCCCATTTTACATAAAGAAGGACACTGGAGGGGCGAGATTTTTGGAAGCAGGATCGATGGTACAAAATTTCCCCAAGAGCTTACACTTACTAAAGTAGCAGAGACGAATAAAATAGTCTGCGTTGTACGGGATTTAACCGACCTTAAAAACAAGGAACAACATATTGATTTCCTGGCAAGCCATAACGAAATAACCAATCTGCCTAATAGAAGAAGCCTGGAAATTAAACTTGCCGGAATAAAACCTTCCATTTCTGCCTCGGTTTTATTTATGGACATGGACAGGTTAAAACAGGTAAATGACGCATTTGGGCATAGAGTTGGTGATCTTCTTTTACAGAATATTGCTGAGACATTACGGTTATTTGAAGATCAATCCATCTCTGTATTCCATTTAGGCGGAGATGAGTTCATTGTACTAATCGTTGACAAAACGAAAGAAGAAACTTTTCTCATAGCCCAAGAGATTGTCGAACAAATAAGAGTTCCTTATATCATTGAAGGCAATGAAGTTTTTATTACAACCAGCATAGGTGTTAGCCACTACCCTTCCGACAGTGGACTGACTGAACTGATTCATTTTGCGGATATGGCTATGTACGCAGCAAAACAAGCGGGTAAAAATAATGTTCAGCTCTTTACTAAGGATTTAAAGGAACAGCAAGATCATAAAATTCAGGTTGAAACAGAGCTTCGAAAAGCCATTGAAAACAATGAATTCACTCTCCATTACCAACCAAAGATGGATCTTACAACATTAGAGCTCAAGGGGCTTGAAGCACTGATTCGTTGGGAAAATCCTTTACTTGGAAATGTATCCCCAATGGATTTTATCCCCATTGCCGAAGAAACAGGATTAATAATAGAAATTGGCAATTGGGTCATCAAGGAAGCAATAAATCAGCTAAAAGAGTGGGAAACGAAAGGTTATCCACTGGTCAAAGTATCTGTAAATATATCCCAAAAACAGTTTCAGTATAGTAACTTAGCTGAGTATATCAAAATGTGCCTCGTAAAAACTGAGATAGAACCAAAAAATTTTGAAGTAGAAGTTACTGAAAGCGTTATAGAGGATGTTCATATAGTGCTTCCGATCTTGGCCAAGCTTAAAGAAATGGGTGTCGGCGTTTCAATAGATGATTTCGGTACCGGCTACTCCTCTCTAAGTCTTTTAACGAAACTTCCGGTGGATACTCTGAAAATAGACCAGACTTTCATTCGCGGCGGATTACAGGACCCCAGGGATTTAGCCGTGGTAAAATCCATTATTGATATAGGCATAAATTTAAATCTGACTGTTGTGGCTGAAGGTGTGGAAACAGAAAACCATTTGCATTTTCTTAAGGAGTTTAATTGCCATAATGGACAAGGTTACCTGTTCAATCCTCCATTGCCTGCAAACAAGATCGAAGAAATTTATCTGGCTTTAAATAATTTTAAAAAACAAAATTATAAATAAGAAACATCTGTATGCACTTTGAACTAGGAAACCAGCCAATTGACTACCCTATCTATTTGCGTCTAATAACTAATATAATAGAACAAAAAATCCAAGAAACTTTGGTTTAGCAGTTTCTTGGATTTTCCCAAAGAAAATACATTTAATATTCCTATAACAATATACCCCTGTGTTTCAAATGATCGGATAATTAAACCCATAACGAGGATTGGTGTAGAACGGCGGTCTCCATCCTATTTCCGACATGGGCCAAGCATGGCCGTCATAGATCATTCTTACTTTAGCATCGGAATGGTTTACCAGCAAAAGCCTTACTTCTGGATTAAATTCAAACTGCACAGCAATCTCCCCCTTACCATTTAATCTTCCTCTTACATTATTCAGGTCTCTTGCATATGGAGCCAGTACCTCCATCACCATAATTCCGGTGAAAGACTTTAGCGGATGATCATGCTGACTTTTGTCATTCGCTTCATTGGTGAACATGCACACCCATTTCCTGCCCCACATACGGTAAACAGAAAGTATGTAAACCAGGAGGACTCCCGTGGATAAAGAAAAAGAAAATCGAGCAATATCTGACACCAATGTATTTGATGAAATGGATTCAATGGATCAAATGATGCACATGGATGTACAGCCTATGTACCAGCCACAACAGCCAAACCAGACTCCGCCCTATCAGATGTCTGACTATCATTCGCCCCCTTATCAAAAGGCACAATATCAAGACAACAACGTTATGATGGGCCAGGATCAAATGACGCTGCAGCAAATTCAACAGCTGCAGCAAGCCTTTGAGGCTAACAAAGTAGCGCATCCATACCCGATGTACCCTAATTATGGAAAAATCACACGTTATAAAGAAATCCCAATAAATTTACCGGAGCAGCGCCAGCTCTTTCATCCCGGTATTGAAGGGTTAATGGTGCCCCGCCCAATCATCGAGAACCCTAATTACAGGGGAAGCGGTAAATTAAATGGCAAGGTTGCACTCATAACAGGAGGAGACAGCGGAATTGGGGCTGCCGTAGCTATTGCTTTTGCTAAAGAAGGTGCGGATGTAGCAATCGCTTATTTACATGAGCATGAGGACGCCAACCGTACTAAAATGAGAATTGAACAGCTAGGTCGTCGCTGTTTATTAATGCCCGGGGACCTGCGGGATAAAAGACAATGTATCGCCATTGTTGAGCAAACAATCAGAACTTTTGGGCGGCTGGATGTTCTGTGCAACCATGTAGGGATCCAATTCCAGCAAAAGCGCTTAACTGACATTACAGACCAGCAATTCGATGACACCTTCAAGGTAAATATCTATTCACACTTCTATACAACGAGAGCAGCACTTCCATATATGAAAGCTGGAAGCTCTATTATCGGCACTACATCTGTGGTGACATATGTTGGAGAAAAGCAAATGATTGATTACACAGCAACAAAGGGTGCCATTGTTGGTTTTACGAGGGCCCTAGCGAAAAACGTGGTAGACCAAGGAATACGTGTAAATGCGGTTGCTCCTGGACGAATCTGGACACCGCTTATCGCCGCCAGTTTCTCTTCAGACACCGTGGCCGTATACGGAGCCTTTAATCCAATGGAGCGTGTAGCTCATCCGTTTGAACTCGCTCCGACATTTGTATATCTGGCTTCAGATGATTCCCGATTTGTAACCGGCCAAGTACTTCATGTAGATGGCGGAGAATCGACACATTCTTAAATATAAAGTTATGTACGGTTTAAACAAACATAATGCAAAACTTGAAGGGTGTTGCAAAAACTACCCTTTTTCTAGGTTAAAGCAGAAACTTATTAGAAAGTAAGACCAATAATGATTGCGTTCATACTGGTTTGTTAGCAAAATTGCTCAACAAAAAAAGAGCGGCAGCAGTTCTGCACCTGCTTCGCTCTTTTCCGTTCACTGACTCGTATTTTTATATAGTAAAAATGAGAATCAAAAGGTACATTTGCTGTATCTTTGAAAGCAAGGTATAGCAAGAAAAAATGATATGTTCAACTATTATTATGGGCGTGTAAAATTGCTTCAGGCTGTTTCTTCTCTTTGATCAGCATGACACCGAACAGTCCAATTACAGAAAAGAGCATAGGAATGATAAATCCGTAATGGTAGCCAACATCTATCGACTGTTGAGGAAATAAATCCAATACATTACCGAAAAATCCTGGCAATAATACTGCACTTAAGAAGCCTCCCATATTTGCAAATCCAGACACAACTCCCACTTGTTCTATAGGGAACGATTCTCGTACCACAGCAAATGTCAGTGAACTTGCTCCATTTCCAAATCCGATAATAAAAAGCAAAACCACTACCATTATGAACGAAGGTTTTACACCGGTAAAAAATAATCCGCTCCAGCTAATCAGGACTATAAGATGTATGAAGGTGTAGATTCTCTTGATCGAGTCCAGACGGCTCGTAATCCACGTAATTAAAGGACCACCCATTATTGCTCCGAATAAGCCATACATAATAAGCTGGCTGGCCTCTGAACGAGATAATTCGAATACCTGTATTCCATACGGAACTCCCCAAGAACCGATAAATCCTACGTACGTCCCTACCACTCCAAAATGGCAAAGAAAGGCGGCCCAGGCCTGGCGGCTAGAAAAAATACGCCGTAATATTGTCCAGACACTTTCACGTTTTTTAAAAGCAGTCTTCTTTATTTTGGAATGCTCTTTAAATATTTTTCTGGGTTTCGATACAAGTACAGTATAAAGAACATAGGATAATGCAACTAAAATAATGGCTATGCTGAGGAATGGGATTCTCCAGCCGGTAATCGATATCCATATGGAAAAAGGAACGGTGGCCGATAACGAACCCAGGCCTGCTACCATGCCCACTACACCTAATAACCTGACAAATTCTTGTGCCTTAAACCATTGACTCAAGATCAAGACCAAGTTCACAAATATGGTAGCATCCCCAATTCCAACTAATAAGCGGGAGAATATCAATACATGTTCATTAGGAGCAAGACTATACATAAGGCTTCCTATTCCATTAAGCAGAGCGCCAAAAATAAGAAATCGATTCGGACCAAATCGGTCGGATAATAGACCGACTGGGATTTGCAATCCTGCATACGCCAAAAATTGAATGCCGCTCATGATACCAATTACAGAAGCGGACACATGAAAATCTTTCATTAATTGGTCGGTTATAAGACCTGGAGCAGTTCGTTGGCTAACAATTAAAAAGTAGGCTAATAGGACGGTGCCAAATACTACCCATCTATAGCGGCTTTCTTGTTTATTCATGGTGATGTTCCTTTCCTATGTAAATAAGTACATTGTCTCCTCAAATAAATAAGACTCGCTGATTTGCGAGCCAGGACAGACAAGGCAAGGGTCTATTTGATATGCCTGATTAACCTCTTTAATTCCAGGAAGACATTTTGTTTTAAAGGGAATACCTCTCCAATAATGGGGAGTTAAAAAACTTATTATCTTCGTCAACAATTAAATCTTTTATCGGCAATAAAATTCTTTCTTTGAGTCAGCAGCCATAAATTTTTCATAATGCATGGAAATATCTATACAAACATTATTAAGCAGAACTGTTACTATGATTATTATAGGAACTGACAAAAGGCAGTTTCAGATCCTCAAAACTAGTTCACCTAATTTTAGACATAAAGATACCAGCATATCATGCTTTAGGATTGAACAAATTAATTCTTCTTTAAAAGCTCGTAGCCGCTTTGCTGCAGCGCATACGTCACACCTTGCTGCAGGCTAGAAAAGGAATTGATCCCTGCCATATTTACCTTTGACTGGGTAATCTGGATGCTTAGTTCAGACGAGACGCCCACGATTAAACACTCTCCGCCGAGCAGGCGGATTGCCTGGATTAACCGCTGAATACCGCTGATGGTATAGACGTCTACATTAGTTATCCCCGTGAGATCGATCAAGAGATAATTGGCTTTTTGGCTTGACAGTTCAATTAATGCTCTCTCCATCAAATCTGACAGGCGTTCCTCATTAAAATTTCCAATAAGCGGAGTCACCAGAATACCATTTAATACAGGTATAATGGGAGAGGAGAGCTCACGGACAAGGGACGTCAACTCTTTTGTTCTGTCTTGTACCTTTTTCTCCAGATCCTGGATATATTCTCTTTCCTTTTCCCTGGTTAATTCATGGATATTCTTTGCAGGCGTTATGGAGGACGGGAAAATCTCTATTTCATCATATTCACAACCATTTACCTGGCTTTTCGTAATGTTATACCACATATTCTGTTGGAAAAGACCTGTAAACACTCCTGCCCAATGGCTTGGCAGCAGGACTGCCGCCTTTTCCTTATCTGCCTGCTTGAAGACTCGATGCTCCCAGCTGTTGGTCAGCCTTACAACGGCCCTCTTTTCTTCCAGAGAATACTCCGCAATTGTCACATTTCCCCATCCGGCATTTCTGTATATATTACTGTACTCTTTCAGCAGCTGTTCAATATCTGTACGTCCCAGATAATAAGAACTGACCAGGTGCCCCATCCGGTAACCAGTCGCTTCATAAACCGTCTTTGATACTTCGGGGCCGGATACCTCCTCAATTGTTTTCAGGAACAGTTCGATGGCAGAATCCCAGAACAAGAGTGCCGGGGCTCCATCAAAAGTAAACAGTCCCTCCTTTATGTCCCAGATAAATTCATTTGTATTTACTTGTACCTTAACTTTTGATTCAGACATAGATTAACCCCTCAGTATTCTATATTTATATTTATAAATAATTCAGACTCACTACAATAAAATTATATCAAATAGAGTTCCTTCATTACAGTCTCAGTACGTTTCTTGTAAAACAGATACATGAAGTATAAGATGCAAAAGGTACACCGCATATTTGGTTTCTTTCCCATTACGAAAACCAAAGTTTTTGTTTGGATTGCTACAGGTACCAGATCGATCTCTTCAGGTGACTCTCTCTTTTAAGGGCTGATTAAAATGACCGTTTTTTTCCAAAGTGTTGCTGTAACATCTCCGACAAAACAACTTTGCATCTTGAAACAATATATTTTTATTTGAGTATATTCTGTAAAACAGTCCTGAACCAGCATAATCTAACTACACTTTTCATTGAATAAAAAGAGAAGGTAAAAGCTTCTAATCTATTACATATCCTATGATATGGTAAACGATATAAGTTAACCAACCATGCATTACAGTTAACATTTATAAACCTGAGGAAATGGGGAAAACTATGTATAAACTGCGAGGACATCATCTTTTTTGCCTTTTGGGCTATCGTGGGATGGGGTATTCCCGGGAGTATGTACAAAATATGACACATATACACCAAACCTTGAGAAGAAACCCCAAGACGTGGATTCAGCTGGTATCGGGACCGGACCAATTGTGTGAGAAATATCCAAATTCGGGTGATTATCACTGCCAGGGTACACATATTTATAATAGGGATGCTATTATCCTGGAGAAATTAGGACTTAAAATCGGACAAATTCTGAAATGGGAAGACATTGAGTCGGTAATACACAAGCATGCCGTCCCCTCCGACATTCAAATTGTATGTGAATCTTGCTCCTGGCGTTCCTATGGGGTCTGTGAAGAAGGTATTCAGGATGTGCTTGATAATAAGGGTTTAAGGGAAGTTAAATAACGCTGTTCCTGTTTTTAAATGAATTACTAATTCGACTTAAAAGGATACGATTCATTATAAGCCTCATCATTGATGGTAGCGCCGTCTTGTCTATATTCTTACAAAGTCCAACCCATCCTACAGGCTTATGCCGCGATAAAATCGGTCTACAACGATGCCTTGTCCCCCTCCTGCCTAAGCATAACGGAAAAAGATACTCCCTTTGATATTGAGGGGGGCTGTGTCTCTTAATGAGACCTATCAAACATAGTTCGGTACATAAATGATCTATGCTATAATAGTTAAGTTAATTTATGTCAGGGGTGTATATTTTTGGAATTCAGAAAAGCGACTGTAAAGGATATCGATTTATTAATCGAACTGCGAAAAAAGCAATTGGTTGATGAGGGGCTGAATCCCGATTCAGAAATTGATACTGAACTTTATCTATTCTTTAAAAATAAACTAAATGATGGTTCTTTAATACAGTGGCTGGTTGAAGATCATGCAGAAGTGGTAGCGTGCGGCGCAATCATGTTTTATGAATTTCCACCGAGCTATATCAATAAGAGCGGAAAAAGAGCCTACATTGCCAATATGTATACTAACGATCGCTATCGTGGTCAAGGAATAGCGACTAAACTATTGAATATATTAGTCGACGAAGCAAAACAAACGGGTATTTCCAATATACTTTTGGTTGCTTCAAAATTGGGGAGGCCAGTATATAAAAAATTTGGCTTTCAGGAAGCTAATGAATGGTTAGAATTCAATTGTGTTTGAAAAGAACACCACAAATAACAATTTAAGACAGGCCATTCCCTCCTAATGGAAGAACGTCTAAATCGACGCAAGTTACATGTTGATATGGGTATAGCGGATAAGATTTTAGCTAATCTTTAGGAATACAAGACCTGCCGTGTCTCTCGGCCAGGATAGCAAGAAAATGAAGTAACTCACATATTGAGGTTTTTTATTTCTAAGGTCGTATGAAACTGCAGCTATTTCTTAACTTAGGAATCTATAAACCATTCAGTCGCCGGGCCATTCCGCGCCCGGCATTTTTCTTTCTTTCAATTATTCATATAACATTTGTCTTATCCAGCTGAATTAGTCCACCTTTATACTCCGCTCTGGCGCAGTGAGTAGTTCATATACTTTTTTCAGATTTGTCTTAAAGTATGTAGTGAAATACCAATCTTGATAAGCTTCTGGTACAGAAATATCGTCAATGTTTGTATCAGATTCCATACTTTCTGCGACCAATGTCATGATATCCTTTATGTAACCCTTTACTTGATAAACCTGTTCCATTGAACAAACTTCCCCGTGTCCCGGTATAATAATTTCAATATCCAACGATTCTATGCGCTCCAAGATATGTAACCATTCCTTTGGATTTGCGTGATTCAATACTGGATGATGCTTTGAGAGCACCAAATCCCCCATAACAGCAATTTTTTCTTCAGGCAGATACACAAACGTATCACTTTGTGTATGACCGCCTCCAAACGAAAAAAGCTGCACACTCCGCTCACTGCCGTGAATACTCAATCCGCGATCAAAGGTTATGCTAGGCAGTGTGTATAACAAATTGGGGAGTATCTTCATGTACTCACGATCACTTGCAATTCCCCACTTCATTTCCTCTTGTAGTTTTTTATCTTTTTCTTTTTGCAGTTTTTCTTCAAGCTCGTCTAAAGACCGAAAAATACTTTCCAGGTTTGTCAACTGTTCGTTGATCCGATTTACTCCGAACGCAGCCATAATATCACGTGTAGCTGTTGTAGAAATAATTGGTGCGTTCGGGGTAAACACTTGGTTCCCGCTTGTATGATCACTGTGCCAATGTGTGTTGATGACGTAAGAAGCTGAATTTCCAGTCACCGATATCGCAGCTGCCTGCAAATCCTCTGCAGCTTGTATGGTTGTAAAGGTATCAACCACAAT
Organism: Peribacillus sedimenti; assembly: GCF_046237635.1. Lineage (NCBI taxonomy): Bacteria > Bacillati > Bacillota > Bacilli > Caryophanales > Bacillaceae > Peribacillus > Peribacillus sedimenti. Next base: position 3,230,813 of record NZ_CP143547.1, read on the forward strand.
CGTTTTATCACCTAAATCAATGATTGCTGCATTCCCTACCGAGCCTGTACCCGGGACAGAAATGGCAGCAAACACACCATCAGCAACCCGATGCAGCCTAAAATGTTTTGATTCCTTGAATGTTTCAACACTTTTCTCCATGTTTTCCCGCTCCTCGCAACCGAAATCACCACTTTATCATAGCACGTAACGCAAAAACTAAATACATTTTTTCCCACAAGCCTCTTTCAACAATTTTCTATACCCTCCTCTTGTTAAATCCGCACTAAAACCAAAATGTTTCATTATAATTTAACCCTAACTAATGATACAGTTTTATTGTAAATTCTAACGGAAACATTCACAGTCTAGGGAAAAAGTTCACTAAAAAATGATTTTGAAACCTCGGAGGATCGTATGAAAAAGATATTGGTGGTAGATGACGAAAAGAAGATACGCGATGTGATTTGTTCCTATTTCCAGAAGGAAGTTTTTGCAACTATGGAAGCAGCAACCGGAAATGAAGCATTGCACCTTATCCACGATCAGAATTTTGACTTTATTATATTGGATTTGATGCTTCCCGATATTACAGGAGAGGAAATCTGCAAAGAAATACGACGGAGAGATTCTACGCCGATACTTATGCTCACAGCGAAAGTAAATGAAAACGACAAACTGAACGGTCTCGCGATCGGTGCAGACGACTATATGGTCAAACCCTTCAGTCCGCGGGAGCTGGTTATGCGTGTAAAGACGATTATGCGCAGATCGAGCGATGAAATGCTTCTGGCCGAAAGTATTTCCTTTAATAATACCGAGCTCACAATCGATACGGCTGAACAGAAAGTTGCCTTGAAAGGCCAAATGGTTAATCTGACACCGAATGAATACAAATTATTGACGGTTCTGGCCAAATATCCAAAACGCACATATTCAAGAGGACAATTAGTCGAAAAAGTTTTAGGATACAACTATAATGGCGATGAAAGAGTGATTGACCAGCATATTAAGAATCTAAGACATAAGATTGAAGAAAACCCGAAAGAGCCGGCTTACATTGTAACAGTATTCGGCATTGGCTATAAATTCATGGGTGAACGATCATGATGAAAGGGCTGCAAAAACGTATCGCTTTGAATTTTTTTGGGATAGCGGCCACCGTATTAATAACAGCAGTCGTAGTTATTGCCTTTGAAATCCATTATCATCTCGACATGTTCAAGCAAGAAACCTTGCACAATAATGAGATTGCTTCACTGGGATCACACTTGGAGCGCGCCCTGCAAGAATCAGTTTTCTATACATTAATAGGAGCTGTCATACTGGTTTTTATACTAAGTCATTTTGCGGCTAAAAGGATGGCCTCCCCTCTAATCCAAATGCAAAATATCGCAAGAAAATGGATAAAGGGAGATTGGCATTCCCGCGTTATAATAAGCGGCAAGGATGAGATCACTGAATTGGGCAGCTCTCTAAACGAATTAGCTTCTCAACTCTCAAAACAGGACCGGATACGGAAAGACATGACCGCTGACATCGCCCATGAGCTAAGGACCCCGCTGGCTACGCTGAAAAGCCATATTGAGGCTTTTGAAGATGGGATATGGGAGCCCACTCCTGAACGTTTAAGATCCTGTACCGAAGAGATCAATCGTCTAATCTTTCTCGTAAATGATATCGAACAGCTCCATACCTTTGATGCACCCGATTTTCAGATGAATATAAGCCGTGTAAATCTATATGAACTCGTAAACCTATCCCTTAATCCTATAAGGGCAGCATATTCACAAAAAGGAATCACAATTAAGGTCCAAGTCCCGGAATACATTACCCTGCCGGTTGATTTGGACCGTATGAGACAGGTGTTTTTGAATCTGCTGACCAATTCATACAAATACTCTCCATCAGGCGGAAGCGTCACAATATCTGCAAGGGAAAATAGAGAATATATTCTATTGTCCATCAAGGACAATGGGATTGGGATCAAACAAGAATCTTTAAACCGAGTGTTCCACCGGTTTTTTAGGGAAGACAATTCCCGAAGCAGGGAAACGGGAGGAAGCGGGATCGGACTCGCAGTGGTGAAGCGTCTAGTCAATGCCCATCAGGGTGAGGTTTGGGCAGAAAGTACAGAAGGGGAAGGAACTGCCATCTTCATAAAGCTTCCTAACAAGAGAAACCAGACATCTTCATAACTTCTTCATAAGTATTGGATATGATTCTAATAACCAATCACTTAGAAGGGACATGATGAAACATAGGTTTACATTCTTGTTATTGTTCTTAACAATTATTGGAATGACAGTATTAAGTGCTTGCGGAGACAATCATTCAAAACATAATTCTTCGAATCCCAACAAGGCAGAAAACTCTGAAGACCATAGCCAGATGGACCACAGCATGCATTCCAGTTCAGGGAAACTACCTGTTGGTTTAAAGTCTGCAGAAAATCCCGCCTATAAAGTAGGAAGTGAAGTTATTGTGCATGCTGACCATATGGAAGGAATGAATGGAGCAGCTGCTAAAGTGACAGGCGCTTTTCAAACGACTGCATATGTCGTTTCTTACACCCCGACAACTGGCGGAAAAAAAGTTACTAATCATAAATGGGTCATTGAGGAAGAGATCCAAGACGCAGGGGACAAAAAGCTGGAACCAGGAACGGAAGTGACTTTGGAAGCCGACCATATGGAAGGAATGAAGGGTGCGACTGCTACAATTGATTCCGCCGAACAAACCACTGTTTATATGGTAGATATTACACCTACTAATGGCGGGGAAATTATGAAAAATCATAAGTGGGTAACAGAGGACGAGCTTTCTGCTAAATAAAACAGTGACTTTATTGAAACTGTTTTATTTAGAGTTGTGTTAAAACGATTCACCATACGGTCATTTACCCCCATTCCAAGGGCCAAGACGGAGGCAGCCACAACCTTACCATTATTGCGGCTGCCTCTCTAACAGTGCCGATTCAGTGATTCCCAGGCCCTTTGTATTAGAGAAAGATTACTTCCAGTATCATCAGCTTCATAATCCTTCCGATTTTCTGACTGCATAAGAAAGGAGTGCACCAAAGACCACTCGAAATACGCTTATATTTCTTAACTGCAAAATAGACTCCGATTATTATCCTAGTCTTATTTCTATTGCACTATTACCAGTACAAGGGAAAAATTAGCAACTTGGCTGCCATTTTAATGATACACAGCTAGCTCAAGTGAAAATCCTGTAACATTAAAGAAGAGATAATAACACAGCTGCATTTCACAAATCTATCCATAAAATTATATTATATGAAATTTTTCTATTGCTTGCTGAACGGTTCCAAACGTAGTAAATGAAGAAAAATCAATGCCAGCAGTAATGATTCTTGTTGCCAATTCTGGCCGAATTCCTGTGAATATAGCATTTATGCCTAATAACCCAAGTACATCATACAATTTAAAAATTCGACTGGCCACTTCAGCATCAATGGCAGCGATCCCAGAAAAGTCTATAATGAGACATTCAATATTCATTTTACTTATTTTAGGTACAACATGGTCCATAATATGTTCACTTCTATCCAAGTCAAGATCGCCTATTAAAGGCAGGATGGCAAGACCATTTTGAATGGGCACGACTGGTGAAGATAATTCAGTTATCACTTTTTGGTTTTTGTTATTCTGTTCATTGGTTATTCTTTCCCGTTCAATAATCGTCTCAGTTATGCTTAAATCCAGCAGATAGCTGGCTCGGCTATTGACAAAAACAACGTCCTCTGTAGAAAGGCCTTGTTCCATTGAAATTCTCGTCAGCATATTATTTAAACGAAGACGTGTTTCTGCATAAGGTTTTATAAGACTCGCAATATTTTCAATGCTGTATTCGGATTCTGATTGGTTCATTAATCCTTTGTGCCACTCAACAAATTGTCCTTCGACTGTATCATCTGACTGATTGAGTGTCTCTCCCAAGAAGATCATGAATTCACGATTCCTAATTACCGCTCTATCGACAATTTCAGCTGGGATCGCAATTTCCAGTTTCTCTATATTAAATTGAATTATTTCTCTGCTTATTGATTCAGCATTTTGGATCAAATATCTTGCAAAACTTTCAATCGTATTCACTAATTTCCAACTCCTATCTCATCAACCAAAGCTTCCTATATATTAATATATATATATTTTCTTTAAAGAGCTCAAGTTTTTTTGAATCCGTGTGTTTAATATCAAGATTCATGTTAAAATTCAATCTTGCAAACACATACTAAAAATCCGTTGGATTACGATATACTATATCATCTTTTTTTAAACAGGTCATTACGTCCCATAATAGCACAAAAGCAAATGGAAAAAGCGATACCCTCTATTTAGTATGGTATCGCAACTAAAAAACCGGAAAGAACGTTATAAAATTTTAAATGTGAAAGGCGTTCCATCTATAGAGGTGCAAAGCTAGCCTATTAGTTAGAGCGGCAAGTGTCCGGGCTTCTCATGCATTTCTGCCGGCCTGTACCAAGAACAGTTCTTTGGACACAGAAAACTCCTCTACTGACTCACTACAACAGACCAACCAATTGCAGCCCATGTAGTATGCCATCGTCCTCCACTGATTTTGTTACATATCTTGCTGCTTCCTTTACTTTACTTTGTGCATTTCCCATGGCCACGCTGTTTCTAATTGTTTGGAGCATTTCCATATCGTTCAATCCATCTCCGAAGGCATAATGCCGCTCTGGAGCAATGCCGAGTTTTTTTACTATTCTATTAATGCCTTCTGCTTTTGAACCACCCCTTGGAAGAACATCGACAGAAACAGGATGCCACCTTACAAAATCAAAATCCGGGAAGTCTTGTTCATATCTCTTCTCTTCCCCCTCTGGGCAAAATAGAAGGCTTTGAAATAATTCGCGCCCTTTATAATAGTGCGGGTCATATGTAGGGTAACGGTCAATCTTCAATGTTAGTATGCTTTCTTTAATATAAGCATGCTCCGGTACATTTGCCTTCATATCTTCGTGGTCCATGTACACCACAGGGTGATCATGCTTCAGGGCAGCTTCAGTAAGTTTTTCAAGTGATTGGAGATTTAATGGTTTTGTATAAATCACTTCATCATTTAACACGACATATTGTCCATTATAACTAACATAAGTACCGATATCTAATTCTCTTCGCAAATCCTTAAACATAAACGGTGCTCGCCCTGTCGCAATAGCTACAACATGTCCATTTTCCCTAAGTTTATAAATTGCTTCTTTCGTTGATAGTGGCAATTCTTTATCGTGATTGAGCAATGTTCCATCTATATCAAAAAAAATAACGCTTTGTATTGTCATTCTCTCTCCTGCTTTCGAATATTGACTGTGTAAATTTATAAATTATACTCATGCTGTCCCTCTTTCAATTAACTTGGCGGATACTTCTTTATTGGACCGTCCATCACCGTTCATTGCCTGAAGGAACAGGCTCTTCCCCATTTGAAGAAGTGGAATTTCCACTGTGGTAATATTCATCATCTGGGCAATTGGTTCATTGTCAAACCCGATAATGGCCATTTCATCCGGAATATTGATATGTTGATTTCGGCAGCATGTTACAATCCCTGCGGCTACTTGATCGCTTGTGACCAGCAAAGCTGATGGAGGTGTATTCAGCTCCTTTATTTGCTTTATCACTTTTTCCGCGTCCTCAAAATACAGGCACTCGTCCATAATATAATCGCTGCGGTATGCCAATTTATATTTGTTGTGAAAGTCTTTATATGCCAGCTCACGTTTATGGCTGTTCGTCCCGGATTTTCGGCCAATACAGTACCCGATTTTCCTATGCCCTTTCCCATACAAATATTCTAATGCCTCGTAAAAGACTTTATAATGGTCCACAAAAGTGGATGAAACCTCTTTTTCTTTTATTTCCTCACATAGAACAATGGGACCATATGACAAATACCCATTGATTGTATCCCAATCACACGCCCTGGAACATATAATCAACGAATCAATCTGCTTTTGTTTTAACATTTGCAGCGCTTCCCTTTCTCTGCTCTCCTTATAGCCTGTTTGAAACAGGACCAGTTTATAATTGTTTTCCAATGCCTGCTTTGCTATACCGTTCAATAACTGCGCAAAATAAGGATGGTCGGAGAAAGGAAGCACTACACCTACTAACTGTGTCTTACCCTTGCTTAAATGGACAGCATTGATGTTTTTCTGATAGTTGCTGGCTTGAATAGCGTTTAATACAGCATTTCTTTTATCTTCGCTGACATATGGGTAATTGTTTAATACGCGAGAAACCGTTGTGACTGATACACCAGCCATTTTTGCCAAATCTTTAATATTCGTCATATGGTCACCTTCTTATCAAACCTGTCGGCATTCTATAAATAATGGACTCTGTATCTTATTATAATAACGCAGAAGGGCTTTGAATGCTTCCCTTTACCTCTTATATTCAATGAGAGAGGGTTTCCAATTCATCCATTTGAATTACGTAAAGTTCTCATAAAAGGACTCTATTCTCTCGCTTCCATCCGGTGTCAGAAGCCTTAAGGCAAGTACGCTGTCGTGCAGGTTACAAAACAAAGTAAAGCTAATGCCGGCATTAGCATTCTCCTCCCTTGTCTCCGATACTTTTATGAGTATAAAATATGAAACGGGTTTCAGGTCAAATACAAATCATAATATTCCGCTCCTTGCATGGGCCAGCCTATTCAGACGCCGATACAGCATTTGTAAGAACAGTTGATTCATATGTAAATATATACAAAAAAGCAGTGATTTTTTGTGTGAAATCTACTGCTCCATAGCTGCTGTATATGTGGTTTTAGTAATCCAAAGAAGAATGACAAATCCTGCCCGCAGGATAGCCAAAATCTCTTTTTACTTGTTTTTCACTTTTGTCCATTTTGCCTTTTATTCAGAGAAATTGAGTAAGTAAGCCTTAACAACGATTCCGTCGTCGGCAGGCACAAAGTCATTTTGCGGCAGCCGTTGAAATCCGAGTCCTTCATATAGCCGCATGGCCGTTTCCATAAATTCTCCAGTATGGAGGCCGATAGAATGAAAACCATTGACTTTTGCTCTCCGGATACACTCACTGATTAAAACCTTTGCCACCCCTTTCCCCCGTGCTTCAGGTGCTACTGCCAGCATGCGGATTTCCGGATAGTCAAGCTCCCCTACATACCCTTCATATGCATCTGTCTTTGCCGGAAAGAGTGCCACGCTACCTTTAATTTCTCCATTCAACTCAGCGACTATCAACTGGACGCCTGGCTGTACATCAGCCTCTGAGGAAATTGCCTGCTTCAGTGCTTTCCAATGTCCAGCCGGGATTTTTCGGGCATGTTCTTCATAGGAGTTAACTCTTTGTGCCCTAATTAACTGCACTTCTTCAGAAAGAGCATCTCGTACAATCATTCCGTCACCATACCTTTTTAATTGTAGTTTTAAAGCCTAATAGTATTCATACCAATTTTGCAATAATAATCTTGATGTAAGGGAAATGGCAATAAGTACACAATTCTTCCATTACAATAAGTGCTGTTTTGTATATCAGCGTCATTTGGCCTTCCTTCAAGGAACAAGGAACTTTTCTTCCTTGTTGCTCAAAGCCTTGCGGTTGTGCGGGGTGTTCCAAACAGTAAGGTCTGGGCCCTTCGGAAGGATTTTTGGCCTCTCGTCATTGCTGTCTATGGTAGTGGAGCAATGATAGTGCATTTTAATCGAATGGAAGTCTGTAGTATCACCAAATCCGGGCGTCTGGTACAGGTCACGGGCATAGCCCCACAGATTTGGAAAATCCCTTAACAGGTTCCGGTTGGTTTTAAATGCAGTATAATAGGCTGCATCAAACCGCGCTAAAGTTGCATATAAACGGACATCCGAATCAGTGATATAATCCCCAAATAAGAAACGCCGGATGGAGAGTCGCTCCTCCAATTCATCCAATCTGGCAAACAATGCGTCAAATGCCTCTTCATAGGCTTCCTGTGAACGGGAAAAACCGCATTTATACACCCCATTATTTACATCATGGAATATGACATCATTCAATGCGTCGATCTCTTCACGGAGTTGTTCCGGATATAAATCTGGGGCATCTTCTTTGTGAAATGGCGCCCAAACCGTTTCCAGATAGTTTGTAAGTCTGAAATAGTCATTGTTTACAACCCTTTGTTCGTTCACATCAACCATAGCCGGAACCGTGGGCCGGCCACTGTAATCTCGATCCGTCTTTTTATAGATTTCACTCATATAACGAATTCCCAGGACCGGGTCTATACCTTCAGGGTCGAGGGAAAATTCCCAATCAATATGCGGAAGCTTGGGGCGCATCGGACTTGCCGTGCCTAAACTTATCACATCTTCCAGTCCAAGAATACTGCGAACGATGACCGAACGATGTGCCCAGGGGCATACAGGCGACCATAATAGCCGGTAACGTCCTGCCTCGACAGGCAGTTCAGCTTTCTGGTTTCCAAACGAAGTCGAAAACAGGTTCATTTGACGGACGAACCCCCCTTTTTTATCTATTTCTTTAGGTATGTAGTTATGTTCATTATTTGCCATTTATGTACTCTCCTCTTTTTATTGTCAAAGTATCCAAGCCTTACACATTCGTACGGACTAACTCATCCTAATTCCAAGTAAATTAATCCATTATTCCACTATTATTCAATACGGAAACCCTGAAATCAACCAAAAAGTTCAGAAAAGAATGACAGTTCTGCGAAAGTCATTATGTCCAGTAGTTGTACTTCAAAGTCGTGATCAATTGAATGAGTAGTTGAAATCGAAAAATGGGCTATAAATGCTGTTTCCCAACAAACTTATGATTGGTTCAGATATTTTTTTCCAGAAATGACCCTTTTTCGTATCCTTCATTCTGGATGTACCATTCCTTATACAGAAATCACGTACAAATGATAAATCCGTCAACTGTCCTCCTTTTAGAAGTAGTAGGATGAAAACTGAATCTTTCCTCACTCAAATACATAACCATATTGCGGTTTTTTATATATATTTAATGAAAAATATTAAACGGTAAAGAGGATACTATACTAAGACAGCATCCCCTAGTTTACTCTTTTGAATTGAAGAAAGTGGTTCCGCTATAATCGTTTATTAAAGACAAAAACGTTATTACATCGGTAAACATTTTAGTGAAATTCAAAACCAGAATATTGAATTAGGCTAATTCAGATGAAAACTGATTTCCCCGGCTGCTGCTTTTGCTATCTTTTTGGCATCTGTTATATCGGATGCTGCTGCCATAACATAGGCGTACCGATGCCCCATCGAAAGAGGAGGATGCAAATAAGCACCCTTTCTCGGCTTGATAAATACGTCGGTAACCCCTTCGTATTTTAAGGCGCTTTCCTTCCCGGTTACTTTCTGCAGGATTCCTTTTTCAGAAAGTGTAATATACTGTGTAAATACGGATTGTTCATGCTGGTGAATTAAACAAGGCTCCTCTCCGAGCCAAAGTCTTATAATTTGTTCAACGAGATTGATGCCATATGCCACTTGAATCATTCGATTCATCGCAGCACCTGATATACGAGGGTTTATCTCAACTATCTTCCACTTATCTTGCTGCCGGCGGAGCTCAAAATGGCATGAGCCATCAGTAAATTGTAATTCATCCAGAATGGATTGCACTGTATGCAACAGAGAATCATACAGCTCCTTAGGTACCTGGGCGAGTAAAGAATAACCTGTAATGATAAATCTTTCTCCCTTGGTGATTTCCTGTTCGATTACGGCTACAACGTGGACGTTGTTATTATAAACAAGGACTTCTACAAGATATTGCGGTCCCTCAATATACTCTTCAAAAAGAATCGTACTATCTATTGATTTTTTACGCAGTTTCTCCATATGATTTTTAAGTTCCAATTCATTTTCTGCTACGAATACTGCTTTTGAACCTGTTGAGCCGGGAGATTTAATAATAACTGGGTAATGTAGATTATTTTTTTTCAAGACACTATTCAGATTATCCCGTTCATCATATATACCATAATTAATCCCAAATTCCGTTCCCCTCAGGGTGTTCCTTGTTTCTATTTTGTTTTCCATCGTACTAATGGCTTTTACAGATACATTTATATCGCAGAAATGTTTGCAAAGGAAAGCTGCTGAAGTAACATTGGGATCGACAAAACTAACAACCGTCTCGATTATATTCCCCATGCCTTGGAGTTCTTCGATTTTTTCCCGCATCCATTCCAAATCCTTAAGATCCGCAAATACCATTAAATCGACATCAGGAAACTCAACTCGCTCAGCGAGATGTTTCTTTTGATTTGTAAAAACCACTGTATAAAAACCAAGCTTCCGGGCAGCTAGAACCGCGTCCCGACTCGATCCTGATTTTTGTATACCAATAAACACAATCGTCCGCATAAAGTGCTTACCCCTTTTGTAAACAGTATCAATATCATTGTGACAGAGCCGGGTGTTTTGTTTTGATCCTGTATGAGCCCTGACCCAGACAGTATAGGAAATTGATAACGGCGCTTCATATCGATTACAAACTGGAAGGAGAAGGAAGGAACCATCATAGAAAGTTCAGAATCTTGCAGGTAAGTATGTTTTACATACGCTACATGAAACCGGAATGCCAATGACTTATAATTATTCTTTTTGTGGAAGAAACAATCCTTACCCAACAAAACATGAGAAACTCTTCACCTTAAATACCCAACAATACGGGGCACGGCCAGCGTGTTTTCCTACAAAAGTATTAGCTGCTAATATCCTATGTAATATAACAGAACAGGATTGGACAAATTAGCATTTCCTTTATTATTTGGAGATTGTTACAGCTCGGAGGCGTCCTCTTTTAAATAACCAAAAATACCGAAAAAGATTAGAAGGCTGCTTTAAATAACTTGAGGAAATTCTGTTATTGCTCAGGAATTGCAATTAACCACAGGACTAATTCAGATGCAGGAACAAATCATACAAACTGCCAATCTCATATAGTTTATTAGTCCATGGAAAGGCTGCGATGCAATGGTCCTCTGCCTATATAGTTTAATTATCGGGAATGGAATCATTTTCTGATTATGACAACCATATTTACCACACAAGTACAGGCCATCATGACTTGTTCATCATAGTATAGCAACAAGAGAAACAATATAAAGTACGAATAGCGTTAGGCATTTCGCCATATTCGGTATCCGATTAAAAACGGATAGCTGTTAAATAAACCTGAATAAAAACTGATACCTAACACTACTACATTAGAATCAGAAAAGAGGGACATTAAAGGGTGGAACATCACGATAAAAAGCGGAAGGCCGATACAAGTTCTTTTTTGTCGGATTCCGAAGTAGAATCTATCCATTCATGGGTGGATAAATTTGGGAAGAATTGGTTTAAGACATCTTTACACAAGAAATATGATGCTAAAAAGGCTCTAAAGTTAAATTATAAGATCATCGGCTTTGGGTTCAATCGCCTTGTATATGATCTTAATAATGGATATGTTTTAAAAGTAGCAGTTTCGCCGGAGGGTTATATCAGCAACGAAAATGAGTATGACATATATCGAAACTGTGATAAACAGCTGAAAGGATACCTTTGTCCGGTAATAGAGCGCGGGCATGGATGGATCGTTATGAAAAAGATGAAAACCAGCCTAATTCGTGCTGCCATGGATACTGATAAACTTATTCTATTGCAGCTTACATTTCTCAAGCATGGAATCATACCCATAGATTTAAGATTAGCAAATGTTGCTTTCACTGAAGAAAATGAAATGGTAGCCGTAGACTATGGCCTGTTCACAACAGGTGGCAAAACTCCTCTGCGGTTTCTTGCAAAGCTGTTATGACGTCTTCAAGATTCATAGAACTACAAATCATTAGTTAAAAATAAATAACAATGCCCTTACACATATACACCGATCCCACTCACGGAAAGAGTCATATTATGAAGTGGGTTTAATATGAAGGGAGTAATCATATGCATGGAACAAGAAGTGTTCTTAGAGGAATACTGGGCGTTAAAGAGGTTTACGCATAGGGCTTCGAAATGAACGTCACAGAGGTCTCCGTGATTAAAGTAAGGAAAAATAAAATATACAAAACAGATATTCTACACATTCAAAAACCCATGGCCAGAACCTCTAACACGCAAGCCATGGGTCTTTAAATCATTTAATCTGCTTTTTTTGTTGTTTATTAACTGCGCCATAGAGAAAGTTGCACCTCCTGCGATCCCATTTAACTGTTTTCCAACAGCTAATATTCTCTAATTGTGATAGAAAAAGGAGGCGCCGCGATGCGGCTGCCTCCATAATTGTCTGTTTAATTGTTTAATCCCTTTCGTTACGATTACCGCATTGGAATTTGCTGACATGCTCTTGCAAACTCATAGCCATCTCTGACAAAGATGATGCTGCTGCGGTTACTTCCTCCATGGAAGCCAATTGTTCTTCCGTTGATGCGGCGACCGATTGTGAATGAATTGATGCCTCCTTTGAGATACTGGTGATTCCGGCAACAGTAGCCGTTACCTGTTGGGCACCTGCCGACATCTGCTGTGCAGCTGCGGCCATTTCATCTATCTGTTCGGCCATGCCATTCATAGTAAACAGGATGTCTTTAAAGCTATCTTCCGTATTCCGTACGATTTCAAGACCGCTTTGTACATCGCTCTTTACTCGTTCCATCGACTGATTTGACCTGGCCATATCGTTTTGTATTTCTTTAATTAAGTTTGAAATTTCAGCCGAGGAGCTTTGTGACTGCTCAGCAAGCTTGCGTACTTCATCAGCTACTACAGCGAATCCTTTCCCATGCTCACCTGCACGGGCAGCCTCAATAGCAGCATTTAAGGCTAATAAATTCGTTTGGTTGGCAATGCCGGTAATTACTTCGGTGATGTCATCGATTTGTTTGGAACGGCTTTCCAATAGCTTGATTACGTCACTGCTTTCATGGACTGATGAATGGATGGCGTTGATCTGCTTGACTGTATTTTCAACAAACGCGCCGCCTTGTTTAGCCCTCTCGCTGTTTTGCGCGGCTAATTCAGCTATCTTAGATGAGTTTTCAGCTACATTATTGATTCCCAGGGTAATCTCTTCAAGAGCCCTTCCGCTTTCTTCCACATTCTTAGTCTGGCTTTTTGATCCGTCGGCAACATGCTGAATGGATAATGTGATTTGTTCTGTCGCTTTACTTGTCTGTTCAGCGCCTGCTGTCAATTGCTGTGACGACGCTGCAACCTGTTCGGAAGCCTCCATCACTCCCTCAATCATTGCACCAAGATTCTCTTTCATTTTATTATAGCTTTTTGCAAGAGAAGTTAGTTCATCTCCACCACGGTCCACAAGTTCCATCGTTAAATCCCCGTTACCGGCACGGTCCAATGCAGCTGAAATAGTGCCCAGCCTTTTTGCAAGTTTACGTGTGAACAATAAAACAATAAAGAGAGACAACATAGTTACAACCGCTAAAACAAGTGCAAAAACCTTAAAGAACTTGTACAACGTTGTGTCGATGACTTTTTGAGGTGCCCCGACATAGAATATCCCAATTGGCATACCGTTATCATCCTTGATCGGCATGTAAGCTGTCTGATACATATTTCCGGCAACTTTGGCTTCCCCATAGTAATTTTTCCCGCCTTTTAAGACAACCTCTGCTACCTCAGGGGAGATCTTTGTTCCAACGGCACGTTCCCCACCAACAAGAACATTTGTGGCGATTCTTGTGTCACCAAGAAAAATGGTTACTGTATCGCCAGTGTCCTGTCCAATGCTGTCAACTAATTCGTAGTTTTCATTCATTAATGTGGAGCCTTTATAGAGTTTATCTCCTTTTACATGCCAGCTTCCCCCAAACTGATATCTCAGCATACGGTCTGCGAGTTTTAAATCTCCTTTTGCTTTTTCTACGGCAAACTCTTTGATGCCTGATGTTACGTTTTTAACAACAACGATCCCTACAACTGTAGAGAGCAGAATAATAATCCCTAAAACAATCAGATTAATTTTAGCTGCCAAATTCAGTTTGACGTTCAATCTTATATTCCGCATATTGTAAAACCCCCTCAATGTTTCAAATAACTTCCTGAGCGCCCGTTCATTTCAGCCGGTGCGGCCTTGAAATATAGTATCCTTGAAGCAAGGGCACACCCAATTCCCTTGCTTTATCCCGGTCTTCCTCTGTCTCGATGCCCTCAAGCACTACGGAACATATATGATCTACATGGCCCAAGAACCCGGATATTTTCTTCTGTTTCTTTAATGATGCTGACAACTGGTCGCAGCAGCTCCGATCTAATTTAACGAAATCCGGTCTGAATTGCTTTATCATTTGGACTGCTTGTTTCGTAATCAACAAATCATCAAGAGCGATCTTGAAACCATGCGCTCTTAAGAACCTAAGGCGTGATAAAAAGTCCTTTCGGCCCCAGATACTTTGTTCGCGAATATCTTCATTAATTTCAAATACAATCCTGTATTTAATCTCTGGCCTGTCCGCCATCAGCAGCTTTACAAAGGCAGGAAACTCAGGATGTACAATGGAAGATGGAAAGACATTGAGAAAAAGGCTGTACCTGGCAAAATAATGTGCCGGGTATTCATTTATGGCATTTACCATAGATGCAGTATCAACTTCGTACAGAAGGCCTTCATTGCGCGCATATGTAAAAATGGTCAATGGATTTTTAAAAGGATCAGTACGGATAAACGCTTCATAAGCAAATTTGCCTCCATCTGCAGAACTCAAAAGAGGCTGAAACTCAGTATGAAAGGAATGCTCTCTAATCATGCTTGTAATATTAATCGGACTTATAGCACCCATTTTTTTCTATCTCCTTCAGATCACTTCTTACGTTCTCCTAATTCATGTCTATTATGGAATTTATTTAATAAAGTGTCTAATCGTCTTCAGACATGGATTCCTGCATTTGGATACTTTTTTCTGTATATTCGGAACTGCTTTTGGTGTAATCAGTCAAAAATTCATAAATTTTTGTAAAACACTTATTATACAAAAAAGGCCCGCCAGGTAAACTGGCGAACCTATTAAAAAGATTTATATTGCTGCAGTTCAGCGATTTTGTTTCTTGATATTTTGGCATACCTTTGATAATTCTTGAAGAAAGCCATATAGCTCTGGCCATTGTTTTCAATCTTCTCCAGATGGTCCATATTAATGATGTAGGAACGATGGCTGAACAAAAATCTTGAATCAAGCGAGCCTTCAAAACTGGACAGTGAATCATATGTCTCATATTGTTTATTGGTTGTATGAATGACCGTCTTGCGGTCGAATCTTTCAATAAATATGATGTCGTTAAATGGAACAAAATTGATGCTGTTCTGCTGTTTAACCATAAGATCCTTTTTAGATGACCGCGCTCGTTCATTGTTGATTTGCACCGTATGAACTGCCCGGTCCAGTGCTGTATATAGCCTTGATCTTTCGATTGGCTTTAAAATATAATCGATGGCCCTTACACTAAAGGCTTCAATGGCATAATCGTCAGTTCCGGTAATAAAAATGACTCCAAGTGTTGGATGTAGGTTTATACATGATTTTATAGCCTCAAATCCATTTAAAAGCGGCATTCCGATATCGACCAAAGCAACATCAGGTTTCTCTGTTAAAATACTGCGGATCAATTCCTCTCCATCAGAAGCTTCCGCAACAATTCGATAATCGGGAAGCCCTCCAATCAGGTGCCTCAACAGCTTACGGACGGAAGGGTCGTCCTCCCCTATTACAACGCTTATAATGATAAACCCCTCCTAAAGAATAACAATCATCAATCTAAGATTCTTAAAATAGATAAATCGTCCCGTAATTATTCTAGTATACTTCCTTACAGCTGAACAATTCCAATTATTTCCTTCCGCTGCATAACAGTCCCTTCACTACCGATACTATGTTGTGGATGTCCAGCGGCTTTGTTATATAGTTGGTAAACCCTTTACTCAATATCATTTGGATATCTTTTGGCATGGCGTTGGCACTGACCGCGACGACGGGAATATCCTTGGTGGCATTATTTTCTTTTAAAATATCAAACACTTGTGCTCCATTGAGGTCAGGAAGGTCTAAGTCAAGCAGAATTAAATCAATGTCTTTCTCCTTCGCTTTTCTGATTCCATCACACCCATCAGCAGCAGAAATTAAATGGATACCCAGCCATTGTCCCAATAATTTCTCCATCAGCAGAACATTAGCCTCATTATCCTCAATATAGAGTACATTGTATTTTCCGTACGCATTAGTTGTATCCTCCGCAATAGAACTTCCCCTGGTAGTCATTGAATACAGCTGTTGGCACGATAATGGAAGTGTAAACCAAAAGTCGCTTCCCCTTTGTGGCTGGCTGTTGACTCCAACCTTTCCGCCCATTAATTCTACAAGCTGCTTAACCAGCGATAAACCGATTCCTGTTCCTTCCGCCTTTGTTCCATGAATCCGATAAAAAGGAACAAACACTTTACAGCTCTCTGCCTTTGCAAATCCTTCGCCTGTATCCTTAACATGTACTTTTAGCTTCTGTTTTTCGATTTGGATAGATATATGAACCTCTCCATTAACCTTGTTAAATTTAATTGCATTATCGAGCAAATTAATTAAAATCTGCTTAAGACGGATGGGATCGGCACTTACCATAATTGGTTTATGTGGAATTGATGCTTTTTTTAATAATATATTTTTTTCAATTGCCAGAGGCTGAACCATTTTCAAGCAATGGTTCAAAATTTCATGAAAATCAACTTCTTCTATTGTAGCTTTCAAATTTCCTGATTCTATCCTGGATAAATCCAGTACTTCGTTGATCAGGTTCAGCAGATGCCTGCCTCCGTCAAGTATCTCTTTCACAAAATCCTGCTGCTCCGCATGTAAAGATGGATCAATTTCCAATAGCTGGGCAAAGCCAAGCACACCGCTAAGAGGAGTGCGGAGCTCGTGGCTCATTTTTGACAGGAAATCCGATTTGGCATTATTGGCTTTCTCCGCTTCCTCTTTTGCATGAAGAATTGCTGTTTCCATAGCCTTTCTTTCTGTTATATCCTCGAACTTCCACATTTCCCCAAGAAACTCTTGTTGCGATTCCAACTGGACATTTGTACACTTTATGATTTTGTCGAATAATTCAATTTCTGCTGAATACCTGTTACATCCTTCAGGCTTTAAAACCGACTTGGTTATTTGCCCTTGTAAAAATAACCTGTTAAAGTCCGCTGAATTCTTTCCAATGTAAAAATCGATTTTATCTTTCAACTGGAACATTTCATGAAATTGCGTGTTCATCCATTTCACACATCTGTTTTGGTCAATTGCAACGATTCCGCTCCCCAGATGATTGATCAATGTATTCTGAAACGCATATGCTTCAGCCAGTTTAAGCGACTGTTCCTTCTGGACCGTTATATCACGGACCGAGACAAGTGAGGCTTGCTCTCCTACGGCCCCAACACTAAAAGCCTTTGAGTTCACCGAAATCCACATTAATAGTTGCCCATTCTGCCTTATACCATACACAGCGTTATGGATGGATATCCCTTCTCTGAGAGTTATAAATCCTGCCGATTCGGTATAAGGAATGACTTCTCCAACTTCATTCAGGATTTCAATACCGTATTCCTCGAGCAGATGATCTTGAAAGAATTCAAGATCTAAGGCATTGTCGATTCCCATTTTGGTTTGGATATTATTATTTAAAGTGATAATTTTTCCGCTTTTATCCAAAATAAAAACACCCTCAGACATTGTAGTAAAGACCGCTTCACGCAGCCGGTCATTTTGCCTGGAGTCCTCTTCCAATCTCTTTTTTTCCGTAATATCAATACAAGAACCAATCACTTCGACTACTTTATTGCCTTGAAACATCGGGCGTAAAGACGCGACAGAACATACACCATATACATTTAGCTCATATTGGACGAATTCCCCGTTCCAGGCTTTATGATAGAATTCAAGCTTTTTGTCTGCCAGTTCTTTAGGATATAATTCATGAAGCGTCTTGCCTGCAATGTCTTCTGGAGAAAAGCCGAGCTTGTATAGCATTTCCCCTTCACACATCGTATGGACGTAAACGTTGCCTTCCTTTTTATATTTATAAACCATTCCAGTGTTATTACAATCTAATTGTGAAATAGAAAAAAAATCATCCATCCTAATCTCTCCAACGTAAAAAAGTATACTGAATATATCGGATTAAAGCTGGATTGTTTTTACTAGGAGGAGGAATATATGTTTTCATTTTCCTAAGCGCAGTTGTTTTTAGATATAATGTAACAAAACACTAAATGGAGAATGAAATTTTTTGAGGTGTGAGAATCTTGTTAAGCACTGTTTACAAGAATGCACTTTCGGCTAAAGCAGCCGTACGAGATCAAATAGGCAAAACTCCGTAATACATAATGTGACTTTTATAAGGGATCCGTTACTTTTATTTTTCCAATTCTATAATGATTAAT
Source organism: Peribacillus sedimenti (assembly GCF_046237635.1). Classification (NCBI taxonomy): domain Bacteria; kingdom Bacillati; phylum Bacillota; class Bacilli; order Caryophanales; family Bacillaceae; genus Peribacillus; species Peribacillus sedimenti. The sequence continues at coordinate 3,249,256 of NZ_CP143547.1, forward strand.
GAACGAAGCCGGCAAAAATTAAATATATACTAAAACTGTTTTTATGGTTTTTTTCGGCCTATAATGTAATATTCCAAGTCATAAATCCTTTGATAAACGAATCATATCCCTGCATTGGATACCGTTTTCAAAAATCTCTTCTTCGTAGTTTTTGATAAAGAAGTCTTTATCAACGCCAGTAATCCGAAAACCGCATTTTTGATATAGAGCTAGCTGACCTAAACTTGAATTTCCCGTGCCAAGCTCCAATTTCTTGTACCCTTTAGTTTTAGCTGTTTGAATAGCATGCTGTACTAACTTCTTTCCAATCCCTTGACCCTGCAGATGCTCCGAAACTGCAATGTTAATTAACTCAGCCGTTTCTATGTTAATCTGAAGCAATACATAAACACCAATAATGTCGTGATCTTTTTCAGCGACAAAGCAGTCTCCTCTTTCAATATATCTCTCCACGAGTGACCGAGATGGGTCGGCTGCCAGCAGGAGATTCATAGGACGTTCTTCAGTTACATGTTGCTTCCTTATGATCATAGTATCCTCCACCCGAAATAACTATATTTCTTTCATCTTACCATTCCCCTTATAAATTCTGTGATGATATAAGTTATTTTAGATAAAGCATTTCCTCACATTCGGGTATTGCTCTGTATACGGCATAGGATATAGGGGTTATTTTACTACGGTATGGCTTCTTTGCTTATCCTATACTGTTACAAAGACCGCAATCTCTATAATCAGTTACAAAACTACTTGAATATTTATACTAATATAATAATTACAACTTTTATGTATCCTATTGCCAACTTATTATATATAGCTATACTTGTATCTATACCTACAAAAAATAATATCCTTGTATAATATCAGTGAAAATGGTCTGATAGTTTCTACCCGGCAGCCGTAAATGCAGGACTACAAGGAAGTGTGTAAAATAAAGCTTTAATTAACCAATGGTTTATTTGCTAATTACTCCTTGGTGCATGAACCGGCGTTATTCCAAACAAGCTCTTATTTTTCATGCTTTCTGTCCATCGGCTGAAAGTGCGAAAAATAAGGGCTTTTTTGTATACAAAAAGATTTGTGGGAATAATAAATTGGAGGAGGTTTTAATCTTGTATTTTCTCTTGAATGCTATAGGAGTATTAGTAGTACTGGGACTTGTATATCTATGCTCGCCAAGAAAAAGGAATGTGAAATGGAAATTCATTTTCCTGCTATTAGTCGTAGAATTTCTAATTACATGGTTCATGTTATCCACAAAGATCGGAACCTGGGTAATCAACCAAATCGCATCCTTCTTTACATGGCTCATTGCATGCGCAAATGAAGGAATTTCTTTCGTATTCCCTTCCGCGATGGCTAATGAACATGTGGATTTCTTTTTTAGCGCCTTGATGCCTATTATATTCATCATTACCTTCTTTGATATACTGTCTTACTTCGGGATCTTGACCTGGATTATTGACAAAGTAGGCTGGGTCATTTCTAAGGTGTCAGGCTTGCCTAAACTTGAGAGCTTTTTCTCCATTCAAATGATGTTTTTGGGAAACACAGAGGCGCTTGCAGTTCTCCGCCATCAGTTAAGCGTATTGCAGCAGCAGCGTTTGCTGACGTTTGGAATCATGAGTATGAGCAGTATCAGCGGGTCCATTATAGGGGCTTACCTATCCATGGTGCCTGCAACCTATGTATTTGTAGCGATACCTCTAAACTGTTTGAACGCTTTATTGATAGCAAATATGTTGAACCCTGTTGACATAAGCAAAGAGGATGATATTGTTTATGTTCCGGATAAAGGGCAGCGAAAGGATTTCTTCTCCACGATCTCGAACAGTATGCTTGTTGGTATCCGGATGGTAATTGTTATTACGGCAATGGTAATTGGTTATGTAGCGCTGACTGCTGGCGTTAATGGAATTCTGGGATTCTTCATTGATGGACTGACGGTTCAGAAGATTTTCTCCATCATTTTTAGCCCGTTCGCATACTTGCTTGGTTTATCTGGTGATGACGCCATGTATGTCGCACAATTAATGGGGATTAAGCTCGCAACTAATGAATTTGTAGCCATGCTGGACTTAAAAAATACGATTGACAGCCTTGCTCCCCACACAGTCGCGGTTGCAGTTACCTTCCTAACATCATTTGCCAATTTCAGCACAGTTGGTATGATTTATGGAACATTTAACTCCGTTGTCGATGAAGAAAAATCCAATATAATCGGAAGAAATGTCTGGAAGCTTTTGGTCAGTGGAATGGCTGTCTCTCTCCTAAGTGCCATGGTTGTTGGACTATTTATATGGTAGACTTTAAATAAAAGCAATGTGAAAAAAACGAACGAGCTGCAATCCAGCTCGTTTTTTTTCCCTCTTCACATAGGATAATACACCTATTATCAATCCATTTTTTTCTGTCAGTAATAATCAACTGCTTATTGACAGAAATAATAAGAATGTATGAGGATCACATATTCAGCAGCTTTTTGTCGCAGAATCATAGAAAGCTGCTAAAGCAGCTCTAAATTAGTCGGCCATCACTGTAACTTTCCTGTTGCTAAGGTAATAATGGGCTTTATTCACATCACCTTGAAAACAATAAAAGCATAGCTGGTATTTCATATAATGGTTGATGATTTCTTCGTTAAATAAATTGGATGTTACACCCATAGCAATATATAAAGACAAAGATACATAAACGTCTAAATAAATCTTATTTCTTCAAGTTCACAACCACTGCGTTTTCAGACCAGGCATCGCTGTCCCGAACCCCAACCTCATAACCATTAATAGTAATTGTTACTTGTTTTCCGGGGTTTATTCCCAAAAATGTTTTCTGTATTTGTTCCTGATCTTGGAAGGTTATAATGCCGTTCTTCAAACTTCCCATATAATGAATCGGCAACTTGTGAATGTCTTTTTGATTCACAAAGAAATTCAGGACATCAGTATTCGTACGATTGATTTTGTAATGGCCAGTCACCGTGATTGGTTGTTTGAATGTAATGAAATAGCTCATCTGTTTTTCCAGCGAATCATAATTTCTTCTTACCAAGGATACAGTATAGCCATTAATCTTATCCCCAACTTTTATATCCTTTAAGACAGGTGCAGATTTTTTCACCTTTTTTGAGCCAATATATTTAGATTTCCAATAAGAGATTTTCATATTTTGGACCGCTACACCTTGACTGACGGAAACGCTTAAAAATTTGCTGTTGCCTATGTATATGCCAACATAATTGGGCTGTTTTTTGCCATCTGATTCAGTATCGTAAAAGACTAAATCTCCTTGCTGGAGACCTGTTGTTCCGGTTTGCGTCATTTTATACATTTCCAAGGAAGTCCTCGGTAATTCAATTCCTCCGTGTTGATAGACAAACTGTACAAAACCAGAAGCATCGAAGCCCTTTGATGTACTGCCTCCTCTTTTATATGGGATACCGTCCAACGTTTTTGCGTAGGATAATAAATCCTCTGTTAATTGTATTGTGTCTGCTGGCTGCTGGGCAGCCGATGCTGGCATTGCTGACACTAGTGTCGAAGCAGCCAAAATAGCGGCCAGAACTTTGCTTGTTTTTTTCATTGATATTGCCTCCTACTAGACTAATAAAGTACATTCCATAAGACTATTTGAGGCACCATAAAGTTTCTTAACTTCTGATGTTTTTTAAGAAATACAAATTAAGTGAAAAATATCATTTCCGTCCACCATTGTTAGGTTGTAGACAACCAAACAAGCTTCTCGGAGGTACATGAGTTCCGTTCAATAGACAAGAACACCCTAAATTTCCTTTTTCGGTTTCTTGATTATTTACATTTTTCTGAATATTTTTTATATAATACGAAAAGTTTTCTTGGAGAGAAATGAAAAAGTACAGCTGTCGGGAAAATCGGTATTAAAATAGACCTGCAATTATTTCATCCTGTTGGTGTAAAATGACAACCTACTCTTATCTTAATCTTTGCCGTCTCATCCATTGTGTCGCAACCCATTTTTCCCCGGTAATTACTGGTGCTCCTCCATGCAAAGTCAGCTCGTTTAAGTCCATATCATTATAGAAATATTCAAAATAAACCGCCATTCCCTTTTGTGGGGCTACTGAAAAATTGAGCTTCGGAAAATATGTTTCTCCACCTTCCTGAACGTCATTCAGGTAGATGACCAAAGTGCTGATCCTATTATTATCACTCGCTCTGCTTGTTGTTGAAAAAAAATCAAAATGAGCTTTATACTCTTGACCAGGACTATATTTAAGAATCTGAATCCCATCTCCATGATCAGTGGGAATATTCATAATCGCTGATATTCTCTTTTCTATTTTGTTTATAGTCTCATTTTCATTTTCTTGAAAAAACATTCCGCTGCTTGTTCTCATTTCGTTGACTTGGCGTTCAGTTCCAATTTTGGAACGCTGAATTTTGTCTTTTGATAACATAATTAACTCTTTACATTCTTCGTCGCTCAAGACATTCCCCAATATTACTATTAACGGTTCTTCCAGCCTGGCAATAATATTAATCTCTCTATCTTCTGTTTTAATCTTATTGCCTATATGATCGAAGATCGTTAGTTCCTTCTTTCTAGTATCCGTCTTCATTTTCACTAGCCCCCGTCCCTCTTATGTCAGCGTTTACATTTAGTAAATTATATCATGTATTGGTTGGAAATCCATAATTCTTAACATTGTTCCATTTGGTAAAACCCTACGAATAATACATTGCAATCGAGACATAGCCGCCCGATGCATTCTGTGACAGAGAAGCTCTGCTAAAAGAATTTGGCATTACAGAAAAATGTAAACGCTCTTATTCCACTCACAGAGTTGGCAAAAACTATCGGCTGCAGAGAGAATAAGAACACCAAAAAGCATTCATTTTCAGCAGTTTTGTCCTTCTACCCTACTGTACCCCTTTCATTTTGTAGCGGTAGTGAACGAAATTTGTCACAATGTTTGCTGAATTTCGGCAAAACTTCCCATATACCTTAAAGTTTAAAGATTGTAAAATTAGGGGAAATAAATAGGTTTGCAAGCTTTGCTATATATTTGCCAAAGACCTAATATCGGTAAAGGAGCAAAAAATAATGTCACTAGAAAACATCAAAAGGATGTTAAAGGATTTACTATATTATCACAACTCTGAAATAACGCACTTTTTTTCTACATGTCAAACACCGTTTTCTGTTACTATTAAAAAGGAAAACCATAGGAAACTCTTTAAAATAACGTTTCTAGAAACTCAGCAGATTCAGCTGTTTGAGGATATCTCTTCAGCCGCACAAACCATTTATAAATTATTTAGCAAAGCCAGCTGTCTACTGCTAATTTCTTTGTATTAATGTACAGTTATTAGATCTCATATATAAGGATTACCTCGTTTGACACTTTCAATATAAAGTTATACATCAATAATTACTTTAATGAACATGAACTCTTTACACTAAACCTCCTCGACCGGATAATAGTTTTCTTCCGCAACAATGCCTGTGCAGAACTATTGGCACATGATTCTTTTTTGACTTGGCAGACAATTTTATTCTCTTAAATCAGAATGAAAAAAAAGATGTTACAGAAGCATTCCCTTGTTGATATGTACTTTATAAGATTCTAGCTTACAGCCAATGTTCCAAAGAAAACACACCATGTATGTCAAAATCGTGAATTATCCCCTTTGCCAGCAAAATTTTCGCCTCAGCCTTTGATACCCACCGAAATTCTTTATGCTCGTCCGAAAGAATAACTCTGTTCGTATCACTGGAGCAAACATATTTTAATACTACCACTTGCCTTGCAGGACCAGTTTGAAAGGTTGAGGCATACAAGAGTTTCTCGATGTTGATGTTTAGTCCTGTTTCTTCATATACTTCCCTAGCTAAACTAGATTCTAAGTCCTCTCCAAACTCTAATTTCCCACCTGCAAATTCCCATGTTCCAGCTCCCACTTCATCGTGATCAGCCCGCTGTAAAATCAAAGCCTTTTTATCATGAAGTACTATTCCTTTTAGGGCCAACACAATCTCGTTTTTGGTTTTCATCCAATTTTCTCCTTTATCAGAACGCTGTGTCTTTCTCACTGATTTTATTTACTGTTTTACGATTGGCTTAAAAATCAGACCAACTCTGTTTCATCTCTGGTCGGTCATGATTATCAAAAACTTTCATAGTTTGCTACTTTACCTGCTAAAGCTGGGTTCCATTTCATTCCTCTCAGCAGATTGGAATAAAATACTGTCCTCAAGCATCCTGAAAGCGTGTGCTGCAACAATAGTTAAATCACTATATCGTATTCCATTCTCTTCACAGTTTCTTGAGCAACTACATAACCAACAATCGCTGTATAATATTGAAAGACATATCTAAGGGCTGCTGAAATTCCTGCTCTGTAAACAACGTAACATTGTGGTGGCTGAATTATGTAAATAATACGGCCGAACATTTTATTCGTCTCGGAATAGAATGCAAATCAAAAATTAGTTGGATATGCAGACTTATCCTATATTAAAGGTAATGCCGCTGAAATAGGTATTGCTATTGGTGCAAGTGCCTTATAGGGTTCTGTATTGGTTCTAAGGCAGCTATATGCATGATAGATATGGTTCAAAAAAAAATATGGGTTCCTTTAGTATTTTCTACAATCAACACTAACGTGTAACACAGCCTGAAATAAAGAAAATATTCCGGGAAGCCGGAATATTATTCAGCTGTTTTAGTATCAGACATGTCATCTTTTCTTTTCATAGGGATCATGTTTTCATCGCCGGGCATCAGTCTCCACTTTTTATTCACTACAATTCTTAGCCATGTTCCAGGGATCCAGGATGTCACCAATGCTAACATGACAAGTACCGCGAAAAATTCCTGGTTTATTATTCCGCTGGCATATGCTACTGAAGACAATACAATCCCCGGACCTCCCCGGTCATTTATCGCTAATCCCAGATTGAAGCTTGTTAAATGGTCTTGCTTAATTATGCGAGAGGTAATATATACTGCTGCCGTTTGTGTGAGGGTCGCGAATAGTAAAAATCCAAGGAAAAATATTGGACTGAAATGTCTTACCAGGTCTAGCTGCAATCCCACCGTCGCGAAATAAATCGGAATAAACCATGAAAACGATATGCTGCTGACCCCTTGTTCCACCCTTTCAGAAACTGATTTTGGCAAAGCAAATTTCACGACGATGCCAGCCAACAATGCTCCAAATATAGTTTCTACATGTAATTTGCCCGCCAGTGCGGCCAGCATAAACATAATGAACAAGAAGTACCCAAGATTGGATGAACGAAACAACAAATTCTGTTTTACAAATGTTAATCGGTTTAATAAAAAATAGCCAATTACGAATGTACCGATGATAAACCCTACGCTCATTCCAATGCTTTTGAGCCCTGTTGCGATTGTAAAGACGCCACCCTGGCTTACAAGTGAGGTAGCAAATCCTAATGCCACCCAAAGTAAAATATCATGAATACCCGCACAGGCAATTACAATTTTGGCGAAGCGTGTATGCATGATACCTAGATCATTAAATATTTTGGATATTACTGGGATTGAGGTGATGGCGATCGATATGGCAATGACAATCTTCATGGCAAGCGGGCTATTAGCTGTTCCCAAATATGAGGTAATATTGAACAGGTCTGCAGCGAACCATCCAACAATGAATGCAGGTATCGTCGCTCCAATTACCAGGGCGGAGGTAATTTTGGCGTCTTCTCTACTGAAGTGTGTCTGAAACTTTAATCCACTGTTAAACATTAACAGCAATAGCCCGAACTGGTAGAGAAGAGCAAAAAGTTTTGGTTCAGATTCAAATCCGGCAAACATCCAATGAAACGCTTCCGGAAAAAAATGGCCTAATAATGTTGGACCTAGCACTAATCCCGCTGCAACTTCCCCAATAACACGCGGGATGAAGATACGCTCTGCTAAAAATCCCAAAAGGTGGGCAAGTGCTAAAAGGGTGCCCATTGCAAAAAGAAAATGACTAATCTCTTGACCTGTTAAACTAAACACGGTTTCCCCCCTTTTTAAATGTCTGAGTCTGTACTAGCTTATGTTTTTCCCATTCAAACAGGTATAGGCAGGTGCGTGTTTTGTACAAAATGGTTCATTCCTTATGATGCTAAGGAATTGAGCCTCATAATCATGCCAATCAGAAAGTGATTTTCTGAATGAATAATAATGTCGCAGGCGAAATAGTAAAATACGCCATTAGTGAAGCGCCAGCAGGGGCAATAAAACTAACAAAAAATATAGGAAATTAAGACTGCTAATTTATTAATCTACATTGTTCCCCTTCCTATTTATGGGTATAATGGTTCATTATAACAACAGGAGGAGTATTAATGCTTTATAATGTAATGTTGTTTTTCCACATACTGGGTACAGCGGTTATGTTTATTGCCGTAGGCATCACACTTACTGGCATGATTGCAATGCTGCATGCCAGAAATACCGAAACATTGCGTAATTGGGCTCAAGTAGCTGTAAAAATGGACGGACTTCTGCCCTTTAGCGTCATATTAATCTTGCTTCCCGGATTATATTTAGCTATTAGTTCATGGGGCTGGGGGGCTGCTTGGGTCAATATATCATTGGCAGTATTGATCGCGATGACGATAGCTGGACCCATTATCAACTTACGCCGTCTCAAAGCAATCTTAGAAGCAGCTAATAACGAGAAAAGCAGCACACCATCCACATATGTGCTGGAGAAGGTAAGAGATACAGTTCTTTGGAAGTCCGTTGTGATAATGACTTTGTTAGCTGTTGCCCTTCTCTTTTTAATGACAATGAAGCTTGATTACATTGGCTCACTTGTTACATTAGCGATAGGTGTCATAACTGGCATTTTTGCAGCTAATATACTATTAAAAAACACATCCAAAGCTGCTTCTATGAAACACCGGTCCACTAATTCCACGCAGAAAGCATGATTAAGGAAATGTAAAAACTATAAAGAGGTAAAAAACGGAGAACCTAGAGGATTACATCCTCGTATTTCTCCCGATTTTTAAATACAACGAAGCAGAATTGACGTTTTGGAGGATGTGATCATGCATTAACATGATATCACCATCAATACGATTCATCAAAAATTTTTTATGGTAGTTCCGAAATAGCACTAAGACCCTCCTCGTTTAGTCTCCTTCTGGTATTTACGTTCCTTTATATTTATGTTTGTTGTTAACCCTTTTAAAAAGGAATTTTAAACATATCGTTTATACACCTGCCTTCAAGAATGGCGGTCACAAAGCAGCGATCACCTTACGTTATCAAACACAAATCGTATAAGAAATAATCCAAAAATAAAATGAGACCCTAACGACTAAGTTAAGGTCTCTACCATATGAAAAGGTCCATAGAAATGCATAAAGTACTTACTAAGAATCTTTCATCATTACAGCTTCTTGGTGAGATAACACATTCTATAATTTTCGGCCATTTGTTGCAATGACATCTTTATACCAGAAAAATGACTTTTTCTTCTTCCGTTCCAGTGTCCCGCTGCCATCGTCGTGTTTATCTACATAAATATAACCATATCGTTTGGAGAACTCACCTGTTGAGGCACTTACCATATCAATACATCCCCAGCTTGTGTAACCCATTAACTCCACACCATCTTCAATTGCTTCGCCCGCTGCTTTAATATGTTCACGAAGATAGTCAATTCGATAGTCATCATTGATGGATCCGTCTTCTTCTACTTTATCATACGCTCCCAAGCCATTTTCTACGACGAAAAGAGGAATCTGATAGCGGTCATATAATTTGTTCAAGCTGATGCGCAATCCTTCAGGATCGATTTCCCATCCCCAGTCGCTTGCGTGTAAGAAAGGATTTCGAACACCTCCAATAAGGTTCCCTTCTGATGCTTCCTCAACTGACTTCACTTTCTTCTCTGTGCGGGACATATAATAGCTAAAGCCGATGTAATCGACAATCCCTTCCTGTAATAGTTTCTTGTCCCCGTCCAGCATTTCCAGCTCAATATCATGTTCTTTAAAGTATCTCTTCATGAAAGCCGGATACTCACCACGCACCTGCACATCCGCACAATAATAATTGAACAGCTGTTCCTCCTTAAGTGCGTACATCACATTTTCTGGATTGCTGTCGAATGAATAAACAGGTGCGAAGAGAATCATACAGCCGATTTTTGATTCAGGAATGATTTCATGGCATGCTTTGACCGCAATGGCACTCGCAACAAACTGATGATGATACGCCTGGAAGGTAGGCTGGTACTTATCCTCTTCTTGCTGAATCGCAAAACCAAGTCCTTGAATTGGCATAAACAGGCTGCTATTAATTTCGTTAAAAGTCATCCAAAGCTTCACTTTATTCTTATAACGGTGGAAAATCGTTTTTACATATCTTTCAAAGAAGCTTACGACTTCACGGTTTCTCCAACCACCATATTCTTTGACTAAATGCAGCGGCATTTCATAATGAGAAATCGTAACTACCGGTTCAATACCATTCTTGTGCAATTCGTCAAACACACGATCATAGAACTCTAATCCTTCTTCATTTGCGTCTAACTCATCTCCATTAGGAAAAATTCGTGTCCACGCAATCGACATTCGGAATGCCTTGAAACCCATCTCTGCAAATAATCCAATATCTTCTTTATATCGATGATAGAAATCAATCGCCTCATGATTTGGATAATAATATTGATCTTGATGGATTTCGAAATCAAATCCCGGGCTTAACAATATATCATACCGCTCTTTTCCACCAGGCAGAACGTCGGCAATATTTAATCCTTTATTCCCTACATCATAACCGCCTTCGATTTGATTGGCCGCAGTGGCCCCTCCCCACAAAAACCCTTCCGGAAACTGATAAGTCTTCATACCTAACCTCCATCTATCGTTTGGATGATATTATTTTTATTTTCCTTATTATGTTTTTGCTTGCTCTTCCTAATTAAAATGAGAGCAACTTCACAGGAATGATACCTGCCTTTAACAGGTAAGTAAACCAGTGAAGGCAATCTAGTTTTTTATAACATAGTAAGTTAATTGTTACTTAAAAGTAACGCTACGTTTCTTTATTGAGACCCTGTGTTAAAATCAGACTATCTTTATTTTGTGAATGAAGGAGAATTATATGTTTACAAACGAAATAATCGCTTCTTTTAATGAGTTGGAAACCTCTTTGTACAATTATATTATCCAAAACAGAGACAAAGTGGCTTATATGCGGATACGTGAACTGGCAGATGAAACCCACGTATCCACCGCTTCCATATTACGTTTCTGCAGAAAGTTCCATTGTGAAGGATTCTCCGAATTTAAAACCAAGTTAAAAATACATATACAGCAAAATAAAAACACGATAATAAAAAGTCCGAATCATTCATTGATAGAGTTTTTCGAACGGACAATAAATGGCAGTTTGGACGAAAAAATCAGGAAGGCTGCCAGTCTGATCAAAAAAGCAGAGAACGTGATCTTTATCGGGATAGGGAGCTCCGGAATCCTTGCAGAATACGGAGCTAGATATTTTTCAAGTCTGGGCACATTCTCACTGTATATTAAAGACCCTCATTTTCCGATTCACTCCAAACTGAGAAACAATAGTGTAACAATCGCTTTATCGGTGTCTGGAGAAAATAATTTTACAGTGACACATCTTCACAGTCTAAAACAAGAAGGAAGCAGAATAATTAGCATCACAAACAATAAACTATCCACCATTGCTAAAATCTCTGATATAAACATCCCTTATTATGTAACTGAAGAATTTTATGAAGAAGCTAATATTACTACGCAGGTACCTGTTGTTTATATTCTTGAATCCCTTGCTCGCGAAATCTATAAACTAAATCAATAAAACTCTTAAAAAAGTCCATTTTTGTCCTGGAGACAAAATGCATGCGTCTTCTATACTGTGGATAACGTAAAAATTTTATCTTTTTCTGAAAGTCCCATTGTCGAAACGACAAGAAACGTTTTAAACTAGACATATTCAATTCTTTTCGGATGGTGCCTGTAATGGATATGGTATTAGTAAAAAACTTGTTCTTTAATCTGTCACTGATCCTGTTATTATTATTTATCTTTAATCTTTGGACTGAACGGTACAACATAGGTCCTGTACCGCGAATCCTGCGTATTGTCGGCTTAAGCCTGTCGGTTTTGGTGTGTCTTTTCTTTTCCATTCCAGCGTACGGTATAATGCTGGATTTAAGGCAAGTTCCAATCATCATTGGAGGTCTTTATTATGGATACGGACCATTTTTGACAGTGTTGGCGCTCCTTCTTCGTGGTCTATTTTACGGTTTTGATACCGGATTTTGGACTATATTTCCCTTGTACAGCATTTTAGCGCTTTTTCTTTGGCGAGCACACCCTTGGTTCCTGCGTCAAACCTCAAACCAAAGATTTATGGTTTCCCTGTTAACTATTGTTGTTATGAGTGCTTGTACCTTTGCTGGATTATTGCTCACGGGTCTGTCTATCTATGAGTTAAAAACCGCATTATTCACAACTCTGATTCAATTTGTCGCAACGGCAATGCTTTGTTATCTGTTAGAGGAAATGAGACAAAATGAATTTCTTCGCGAGCAAATGGTAAAAGCCCAAAAAATCGAATTGGCCAGTCATATGACAGCCGCCATTTCGCACGAAATACGGAATCCCCTGACTGCAGTGCGTGGTTTTTTGCAGCTTGCTAGAGAAAATCCAGTAATCAATGGCCCAACGAAGGGATATATCGATACAGCATTGTCTGAATTAAGTGCGGCTGAACGTGTAATCACAGATTACTTAACCTTTGCACAGCCCTATATGCATACGCATGAAAAATTTTATCCCGGTAATGAACTTAATCAGATCGTTACGTCCCTTCAGCCGCTCGCTAACATGAATTCTGTTGAAATGGAAATGTTAAATCATGAACAATATATAATGTTGGGTGATAAGAGCCGTTTCAAACAATGTTTTCTGAATATCATGAAAAACTGTATTGAAGCCATGCCTAATGGAGGCAGGCTTACTATACATATAGGTGCTACAAATGATGGGATTAATATAAGTGTTCGTGATACGGGAACAGGCATGTCGAAAGAACAGATAAAGCGCCTGGGGGAGCCCTATTATTCCACTAAAGGAACCAAGGGAACCGGCCTAGGTCTTATGGTTTCCTTCAGCATTATCAGGGAGCTTAAAGGGTTTATTAAAATTACTAGCGAACCGGGCGAAGGGTCAGAATTCATTGTCACTTTTCCCGTTTTCAGTGAGATGAAAAGCGAAAGTTCTAAGGAAAGAGTTATCCCTTCAAAATGATAGCAGAAGGTCATCATATTTTAAAATTTTTCATTTATATTCCACTTCCAAAAGTATAAACTGGCTATCAGTGTTTTAATTTTTTCCCTTTACAGTTTTACCAAACTTTATGAGTAAACAAAAATGTTACGGCAAAAATAAATAAATAGGCACGAAATATGAACAGGAGCGCCTTTGTATAAGCTTTAGTCCATCGGATGGGCTTATACAATTAGAGAATGTATAGTTAGTCCCTTTGGTTTCTGCTGATTGTGGTGTTTCCGTTTCCAAATAGAGCCTGGATATCTTATATAAATATGCCTCCCTCCTTACTTACATATTCCTTCTGCGCTAAAAACCCCAATGATAGATGCCTCTTTTGCAACGAATATACATAAGCCGTCACCAAAATGTTACACGAGCAAATAATATATACAAAAAAGACAAGTTCGGTGACATATTAATGATCCATTATATTATGCCTATATTCATGATTCTTTTTTTTCTGTCTCTATTAACGATAAATAGAATAAAGCAAATAATCGAAAGAAAGCGTGGCTACATGGATTGGATACTTGGGGTAGATGTGCCTTGCACAAAAAGTGTTAAGTTCCTTGTGAACGACAACTCCGTTACTATATGTGGACACCAAGAAGTGATCGATATTGGACGTCCCATCCAATACGGTGTCATTCGGGAGATAGGATGGGGAAGGACCAGGTGTTACGGGCTTTTTGTAAATAAAAGCGGTGAAGAAATAAGCCGTTTTACACATACCTTTACTGACATTCCAAATGGAGAATTCCAAATTGAGATTGTGGGAAATTTCAGCTCCGCCAGGGGAAGGCTCTATTTTGGCAGAAACACAGCCTAATATGCTGCGTACTTACCTTACAATGACTGATGATGTGCCAGCCAAAAGCCCAGGGCAGCTGATAAAAATCCAACGAGGTAAGTACCATAAAAATAAAGGTAAGCAGTGAGTTTTCTTTTACTTTGGGTAAGTACAAAGGTATCATAATTAAACGTAGAAAAGGTCGTATAAGCTCCAAGAAATCCAGTTCCCCAAAATGCGGCCTCCTCCACGGTTATACTCTGGCTGCCCAATAATAACCCCAATAAAAAGGAGCCAGTCAGATTCACGATCAGCGTGCCTGTTGGAAATGGATTGCGCAATGCCCTGGAAAAAAACACAGATACGTAATAACGCATAATCGCTCCGAGGAACCCTCCAAATGCTACATAGTGAATGATTTTCAGTTCTTCACATCCCCTTTTTTAGAACCACCGCTTACAAATCCGGATCGTACCAGGTAGACCCCTCCAATGGAACTTGCCATAACATAAACGGCAGCGCGTAGTAAATCACCTTGATGCAGCATAATTATCACTTCCATACTGAAAGTAGAAAAGGTGGTGTAAGCCCCAATCATTCCTGTTCCTATGCTCAACACTACCCACCGGGGAAATCCTTTCACCTGCACCAAGCCATTCAGGAAACCAAGCATATAGCAGCCTGTCAGATTAACAAACAGGGTACCCAACAGGTATTGGCCATGTAAATTATGTCCGAACCACTCAGTAATCAATAGCCTTAACACTGCCCCGACCACGCCGCCAACGCCAACTGCTATATATGCCACTAAAACCACTTCTTTCCAGACAAACCCGATATATACTCTACCTTATGTGGGATAAGCCCAAAAAAGAATCAGATGGACATTTGTCCATCTGAAATTGTTCAATCATCATTATCGCTGTTATACCATTCTTCCTCCCACTCATCAGGTTCGTGTTCGGAACACCACCTGTATTTTCTCTGGTGGAAGACCGTTATATAGTTGTTCAGCATCTTATAGCGTAGCAGCTTTTGGTCCTGTGTCAACGCACCAGCCCATGCGTAGGTTTCAATCAGGTCAATATAGTCACGGTAAATGCGATAATAGATGTAATCAAGACGTTTATACTGAGCTGTCGTAAATTTAATTGGTTTCGTACAATTCATTTCGGGGTCGCTCAGTTCAGATTCCACCGCTTTTTGTCCTTTTTCATATTCAAGTTCCATTTCCTGGCCGTTTGCCACGCTGGAAAACAAGAAGAAACTTAATACCAGAAACATTCCCAGCCGACGTTTATACATGGTTACTCCCCCCTGCCGTTCGTTTTCAAGGAAGGAAACTTAATCGTCATAACGGTCATCATCATGACGATCATCATCGTCATCGTCATCATCTTCTTGATTGTCCATTCCCTGTCCGGATTCTTTTTCTACCTCAAGTACCCGGCCGTCCGACTTGGCAATTTCCACTTCATACATTCCATCACTGCCCTGCACCATAACTTCATATTTGGCAATTCCATCATCCATTTCGGAAGTAACACTGACAATCTTCCCTTTCGCCTGCTGTAAGGCAATACTCTTGGCCTGTTCCTCACTGATTTCGTTTGGCGCTACCTTCTCCGCAAAGGTTGTATGTATTGCCAAGTTTGATGCCAGTATAAAGCCCACACAACTTGCTCCAAAAAGATGTAATTTTTTCATCATTTACCACCTCTCATTTATTTTTCACTATTATTTATCCTCTAAAAGAATGGTTTCCATTCACGTTTTTATCATTTAGCTTCTTCACATTCCTTGTCCGATTTTATACATATACATTGAAGTGCGTATCAAACGGCTCTTAAAAAAAGATAGGTTTTCACTGTGATTATCCATATTGCCCCTCAACAAAAGCAGATTGGGTGATGAGAATTTTGGTGCAAAGTATATCCAGGACAATATAAAAAGCCACTGTAACGCTATGGTTCTATGCTTTGTGGAAGAATGGCCTGCGACCACTCTGGGGCAAGCAGATGGGGAAGTAGGTTTATGGTAATTTGTACGTCTATCCTGTATCCTTATAGTAGTTTTATAAGCTATATATCTGTTCAATTAAAACAGAATAAAGAAAAAACAATGGAAAGTACTCTGAATGCTTCCTGAGGCATAATCATTCGGTATTCTCAAAAGGAAAGAAGAGATTACAATTTAAAATTACCGCAACAGGCTAAAACCCTTCTGTTTTTTTTAATGCTGCGTAACGAATATACACCTGTATTTGAATACTCCTGTACTTCTGATTAAACTAATATCGATAGTCTGGTGTAATCGCACCATTATTAAAAAGGCAAATTATCCTCAATCACAGGCCGGAGCTGTTTCACAATTTTTGTAATATCATGCTGTGCGTTATATATCACCTTTTCCAGCGCAAATTCAGCCATATTATATCCATGATCTCTTTTTATTGTTTCTATCCATTCATAAGCTATGATTGCCACAGTTTCATCAGGGTTCCTTTTAAAATCAGATACTGTTACAGGGAAAGATCCTGCCTGAAGGAATCGATTCCCTCTTCCGATCATCGTTAGTTCGACATGCACTTCCATATTTATCACCTGTTTTCTCATATTAATATGTTATTATAATATGGATCGCACGAAACACAAACAATGCCTGGTGAATCATCACCAGGCATTATAGTTAATTGTCCTTTGAATACACTTTTTCCCCTGCTATCCACGTTTCCACTACCTCTATATCTTTCAAGGCAATTTGTTCGACTTCTTTCGGATGGCTGGACAGAAGAACGATATCAGCTTCATAGCCTTCCTGAAGCAGTCCCTTCCTGCCTTCAGCAAATTCGATGTATGCCGGTGTTTCTGTATAAGCTTTGTAAATACTGTCGACAGAGAGTTTTTCCTCCGGAATCCAGCCTCCTTCAGGGATGCCCTGGTTGTCCGTCCGATTCACTGCCGCAAATATGTTCTCAAGTGGTGAAAGAGGGCCAATCGGGCAATCTGAGCTCCCTGTATATAAAATACCGTGAGCATCCACAGAACCCCAGGCATTGCAATATTTCTCTCTCGTTACACCTACCCATTTCACTGTTTCCTTGTACTCGGAAATCATGAAACCAGGCTGTACCTCCAGGCAGACTCCCAGTCTCTTTATTCGATCAAATAAGTCCGGAGCAAGTACCTGTCCATGGATGATACGATGGCGCAGCTTTTCGATATCTACCTGTTCCAAAGCATTTAATGCCTGGTCCACGGCCCTGTCCCCAATCGCATGCATGGTTACCTGCATGCCGCTGTCATGAGCAAGCCTGACCATATCATTCAATTCTTCATCGGTATAAATCAAGTTGCCTCTGGTATCAGGCTTATCGGCATACGGCTCTCTCAATGCTGCAGAATGGAGACGCTGTGTTCCATCAAGAAATATCTTAATCGCTCCCATCTTGACCCGTTCCGTACCGTCTCCTGTCCTCTGGCTATTTTCCTTAAGAGCTAATTTTAGATGCTCCAGATCATAAACATAGTGGTGCAGGACTACATGTACTTTCAATTTCCCTTCTTCCTCAAGCCTTCGGTAGGAATCCCACACACGCTTGAAATCACCGGCAAAGTTGAAGTCATCTGTATGTACCGAAGTGATTCCTGCCTCAAGCAGATGTGGAAGCGCATCTAAAAGCGCAATATAGATCTCTTCCTCGTTCTTCTGCCGGAAGTTATAATGGATAACATGTGTGGCCGTATCAGTGAACCGGCCAGTCCAATTTCCTTCTTTATCCTTCTCGATGAAACGCTCATGGCTCTCGTTCAGGATCCCTTCTTCCTTGATGATTTTCATCCCTAATTCATTTACTACACATTCATGACCATCATCATGAAGGAAGCAGGCAGGCTTTTCATATTCAATTTCCTCCAGATCCCTGGCAGTCAGCAAATGGTCTACGTCCTGGAACTTGTCGTCCTCCAATCCGTTTCCGACAATCCAGTCATGTTCTTCTATTTGGCTTTCCCAGTAGGATGAATGGATAATGTCCTTCATTTCCTGCCAGGATGTCACTTTACGAAAGTCCATTTCCTTCTTCATGATTCCATACCTAAGCAGGTGTAGATGGGAGTCATTAAATGCGGCCGCTGCCACTCTTTCACTTGCATCATGTACATGCGCCCCGGTCTCGTTAGTCCTTCCTTTATTGATGGATCTTATCTTTCCATCATCTATCTCAATGTAGTACAGCTGCTCCGATCTACCTTCTTTAAATGGACGGTAGATCCGTACATTATCAATTATCGTCCTCATTGTTACAGCCTCCTCTTTCGTTCGTATTACCCCTTTCCGCTAAATTTCTAACAGGCTGCAATAAGTTGGATACCAGATACCAGATATAATGTTTTTATTATCCACGTATAATGCAGGCTTTCGATATTTACGCCGCTACCTCCATTGCTTAAGCAAAATCTTAGAAACTTTTTTGGAAATCATGTAACCTACAAAGTATGCTAGTTTCGAGTACTTTTATAAAACAAAAGCTTTATGTACATAATTTGAAAAGTAATTAGACATGGAAGTGAGTGAATGTATGGAAAAAACAACGACCTACAATCAAACAACCATTGTAGCTCTTCTTCTTGCTGGAACGTTCATTGCGATTTTAAATCAAACGCTGATGATCACAGCAATTCCACCCGTTATGGCAGAAATGAAAATAACGGCCAATAGTGCACAGTGGCTTACCACCGTTTTTATGCTGGTGAACGGAATAATGATACCGGTTAGTGCCTTTTTATTAGAGCGCTTTACTACTAGGCAGCTATTTATTTCTGCAATGAGCATTTTTGCCTTTGGTACACTTGTTGCAGGTTTTGCCCCCAATTTTCCAATTCTTCTGCTTGGTAGGATGATTCAGTCAAGCGGAGCAGGTGTGATGCTGCCGCTCATGCAGACTGTATTTTTAATGGTATTTCCCGTAGAAAAGCGAGGCCAGGCAATGGGCCTTGTCGGACTGGTCATTTCCTTTGCACCGGCAATCGGCCCGGCGTTATCTGGCTGGGTCACAGAGCATTATTCTTGGAGAGTTCTATTTTTCATCATCCTGCCGATTGCCCTGATCGATATTCTTATTGCTGTTAAGGCATTACGGAATGTGACAGAAATTACCAAGCCAAAGGTAGATGTCCTTTCGATTGTTTTATCTTCTCTTGGTTTTGGCGGCTTGTTATATGGATTCACTAGTGCAGGCAACTATGGCTGGACAGAACAGGGCACTATTCTGTCACTGGGTGTCGGAGTCATTGCCCTGGCATTATTCATTTTCAAACAGCTGAGGCTAGAACATCCAATGCTGGAATTCCGGGTGTTCCAGTATTCGTTCTTTCCTATAGCAATACTGATTGGAATGATAACGTTTATGGGGCTCATCGGAGCTGAAACGCTCATTCCGCTTTTCATGCAAAATATGCGGGGCTTTACAGCATTTGAAGCCGGGATTGCCATTTTACCGGGCGCCTTGATAACAGGTATTCTGGCCCCTTTTATTGGCCGGATCTTCGACCGTATAGGAGCAAGGTGGCTGGTTATTGCCGGACTTATCATTATTACAGCAGCCTCCTTTTTGTTTACTAATCTAGGGTCATCCACAACGATGACTTATATCACCATCGTATACAGCATCCGAATGCTGGGGCTCGCATTGGTTATGATGCCGGTTTCGACGGCTGCATTGAATTTGTTGCCAAAACGCCTGCTTCCCCATGGAGCTGCAATGGATAATACCATGAAAATGATTGCCGCCTCAGTTGGAACCGCTATACTTGTTACGGTAATGACAACAAGTACCCAAATGGCGCAGGACCGGCCTGAAATCCAGCATCCAGATATGTATGGAGTGAATATTTCCTTTATCGTGGTCGCTGTCCTATCTTTAATTAGCCTGCTTATTTCATTTTTTATTAAAGATGTAAAGCCTGGCAAGATGACCAAAACGACAACTCGATAAAAAGGACGCTGTATAAAAAGAAAATCTCTATATTTTTCAGAGTCTGCATGACACAAAATTTATGTTCATGACTTTCCTGTTTCCATTTTGTTCTTTAGCGTTTACTGGAAGAGTAAGCTGCTTGAAGTTGTGGCAGATAAATTAATTGTTGCTAAAGGCAAAGGAGTAAGGCACAATGATACGTTACAAATAAAATTGGGCTATACCTCATTCTCCCAGCATAAAGTCTATTAGCTGCAAGTCCTAATTGACCGTAAAGGAGGAGTTCAAATGAGGGGCCAAACTGCGAGAGTGATGCTCGTAATCCCTTTCATTATTGGAATCACCCTGCTCTCTTCCTTCATGGAAGAAAAAAGCCTGCACAATCTGCCACCGTCCGTTCCATCAATCGAGGAACCAGTTGCAGCAAATACGAAAGCCGAAGAGGATAAAATATCAGGAATTCTTCCTGAACTCGAGCAAATTCTGGAGGATAAAGAACAGGTGGACGGCTACACTGTTGAAGTTTACCGGGAATACGAAGTATACAGAAACAAAAACGGCGATGTGCTAAAATCAGTGCCAACCGAAAATCTCTCTTTTCTAAGATACAAGGAATGATTCTTTATTCTGATCCCCGATTGGGACACCTGTACGATGCTGCAGGATCTCGATCGGTTTATTTTTTTCAATACGGAAGCGTTTTCTGCTCACTAGAGTTCCAGAAGGTGTACTAAACACCAAGACATGACAATATCAAACATTCCACACCCCCATCATATATCTAAGTGATTGGGGTTTTGCATTCCGCACTGAATTCCGCAGTACAGAGATTTAATATGTCAAGGACTATGCCCTTTTGTTCCAATGGAATTTGTAATATACTGAATATTAACATTTTCAAAAAGGAGAATTATAATGGCAGAGACAGCTAGTGTCATTTCACTGCGGAATATCCATTGGCAGCGAAATGGGAAAAATATTTTACACAATGTAAACTGGGAAGTCCAAAAAGGTGAACATTGGGCCTTATTAGGATTAAACGGTTCCGGTAAAACATCTATATTAAAGATGGTCACTGGTTATCAATGGCCGACATCCGGAGAATTATCTGTGTTAGGCCATATTTTTGGAAAAACCAATCTCCCAGAACTGCGAAAATCAATAGGCTGGGTGAGCTCTTCATTGGACGATATATATCATTCTCGCCCAGGCGATACTGCACTTGAAGTAGTACTAAGCGGAAAGTTTGCATCGATTGGCCTATATGAGGATATTACCCAGCTTGATATAGAAAAAGCATTACAATTGCTGGAGCGGTTTAACATTTCACATTTATCAGACCAGAAGATCAATCTTCTTTCCCAGGGAGAAAAAAGGAGAGCAATGATAGCTAGGGCCCTCATGCCTTCTCCGCGCTTAATAATTTTGGACGAACCGTGTAATGGCTTGGATATTTATTCGAAGGAAGAACTATTGTCAGCAATTGAGGATATTACCGCAATGCCCGATGGGCCTACCGTTTTATATGTAACGCATCATATCGAGGAAATAGTCCCTTCGATATCCCATGCCTTGTTACTCAACAATGGTCAAGTAATTGCCCAAGGCCTAAAGAAATCCACTCTCACCGAATCTTTGCTGCAAAGGACCTTCCAGGTACCTTTGACTTTGGCCTGGGAGGATGAACGTCCATGGATTAGAGTCAAAAGCGTGCAGACACAATAACTGACCAACTGACTCTATTGACAAATACTAAAAACCTTGCGGAACCCCCTATTTTACCTTATATATTGATGAATGTTTCTCAATCTTTCTTTCCCAAAAAGGATTCTCCCATTTGCGATAAGACATCGAGCTTGCCTGCAGTTTTGTTATTATTTCACCTGTCAATGGAGTGGTTCCATGCGCCTCGCTTTCTGCGGGGCTGTCAGTGCTGCTCTTCGCTACCATAATCTTCTTCCAGTTTTGATTATCATCACTGCAATGAAAAAATGAAGATTGCTTCCCACTCTTTCATAAGATGGTAATCATCCCCCTATAAAAGTTCTGCCCCTCTTGCGGGATCCCACCTGACCCGCTCACTATGTATGAGTCTTTTCGCCTGGAACGAGAATCCACAGGTGTTCTTGGCAATCCCGAAATTCCTTATTCTATTTCTGGCAATTTACCTTTCAAAATAGCCTTCCAATTCTTTTCAAAAATTTGTTACTTCATCAAATTACTCTATTAAGTTAAGAATTCATATATTCCAAAGATTGACACTCTACTATTTTCATATTATAAAAGGAATAGTGTGCCAATACTTGAAATAATTCATCCTTATACGATGGAGTCCTTTGAAGGAGATCTATATATGTACCAAACCTTTACTTTACAGGAAAAATTAAAACAAATCTTCCTGATGCTGATTCCCATTTTAATTACACAGCTTGGCATGTTCTCGATGGTATTTTTCAATACGATCTTGTCGGGCAGGTACAGTGAATCGGTCCTCGCAGGAGTTGCAATCGGCTCGGCTATATGGAATCCGGTATTTACGGGCTTGAGCGGAATCTTGCTCGCTGTTTCACCCATTGCAGCACAGCGCTTCGGCGAAAAAAAGAGCACGGACGTCATTTCTGTTTTAACCCATGGCATTTATCTGGCGATTCTCATTTCATTGCTGGTTATCATTCTAGGGGCATTCCTGTTAGAGCCACTAATGAATATTATGAATCTTCCTTCTACCGCGCGAAGTATTGGCCATGACTACCTGGTTGGCCTAGGATTTGGAATTATCCCTTTATTCATTTTTAATGTTCTGAGATCATTCATCTATGCACTCGGAAAGACAAGGATTGTCATGTTCATTCTTATCTCAGCCTTGCCTATCAACTTGTTTTTAAATTTTGTACTCATTTTTGGCAAATGGGGGTTCCCGGAGCTAGGCGGAGCAGGAGCAGGGTATGCAACCTCTGTTACCTATTGGGTTATGGCAGGTATTACTCTTGTAATCATCCAAACAAAGGAACCATTCTCGAATTACTTTTCGCTATCTGCATTTAAAAGGTTTTCCATGAAGGAATGTAAGGAAATATTGGCAATCGGCGTGCCAATGGGGCTTTCCATTTTCTTTGAAACAAGCATGTTTGCAGTTGTTACCATCTTAATAAGCAAATTCAATATTACTACTATCGCAGCTTATCAATCTGCTCTTAACATCGTAGCCTTTCTATATATGATTCCAATGAGCATATCAATGGCGCAGACGGTATTAGTCAGTTACGAGGTGGGAGCACGCCGCTACAAGGATGCAAAGGCATATAGCTGGCTCGGGATTTATTTGTCCATCGCCATTGCTGTACTCGCCGGATTGTTTGTTGTTTTATTCAGATATGATGTAGCTGGTCTTTATTCAACGGAGCCTGAGGTGATTGTACTTACAGCCCAATTCCTGATTTACGCCCTGTTTTTCCAAATATCTGACGCAATCCAGGTGACCGCTCTTGCTGCCTTAAGAGGCTACAAGGATGTCAATATAGCTTTCATCATGACCCTTGTCGCCTATTGGGGAATTTGCCTGCCCACCGGCTACATTTTGGCCCATTATTCCGAGCTTGGCGCGAGGGGCTATTGGATTGGCCTCACCTCAGGGCTGCTGGCAGCGGGTATTGCCTTATCCATAAGGCTGATTATCATCCAGAAGAAAAAATTCGCTGATCATGCACTGACTGAAGAGATTGCTTCTTAAATTAAACTCCAAATATCACCATAGAAAAACGAGTGTCCCCTAGCTGGGTTCTGCACTCGTTTTTATCTTTCATCGATGGATTCCATCCCGATATCCATTTATTTTTATAAACAGACCAATCATATAAACCTGCCAAACTACTATTCATTGATACTTCCCGAGGCATTGGGAAGGGGACTTCCCTTCTTAGATGTTTTCATATTATTTGTCGAGGTGTCCCAGTATCGATCAATCTCAATATGTGCATAAATGCTAGTAATGAGATTGTTAAAGAGTTTTATAGCAGCCATTTAACAACTCAAACTAAAAAATCAGCCAACACTATCCTTCGGCCTTGCTCATTTGAAACGCTTGCGGCCTCATTGATCAAGGTTAACCTCATAAAATCCTCTTCAGTCAGCGTCGGCTCCGCCGCTTCCAATATGGCATCCACCCATTGCTCCATCGGCAAGGGAATGGCCTCGGGCAAATCTGGCTCGATCCATTCCTCCCCTGTCTGTTTACTTTTAAGCCGGACGGTTTGGTCTTCAATCAATAAGGTTCCCTCTGTTCCAAATATTTGTAGCTGAAAGGGGCTTCCTGCAGATATAAAGCTAGTTTCTAGCGTCCCTAAAGCTCCTGATTCGTATTCAACGATGACCACTGCATTATCATCTACTTCGTATCCCAATGTTTCCTGAAGTTTTGCAGTTACCGCTTTAGCCTTTCCAGCTAACCGATTTGTTAAATAAATCGGATGGGCACCGAGATCAATCAGAGCTCCCCCACCGGTTTGCTGCTTGTTATAAAAGTATTCTGGAAGCCATCCCTTACTACCTTCTCCAGTAGGGACCGCGCCATTGTGGGCTGCTCTGCACCGGATCGAAGTCAATCTGCCAAGTGTACCCTTGTCAATTACTGCTTGGGCATAGAGATAATAATTTTCAGTTAAGCGGGGCAGGGATACCATGAGCTGGACTTGATTCTCTTTTACCGCTGATAAAATTTCCAGACAGTCTTCAACAGTGAATGCCAGTACCTTTTCAGTAAAAATATGCTTTTTATTGTTGGCGGCTTGAATCATGATTTCTTTATGTAGATTAGTAGGTGTGTCGACAATAACCGCATCAATCTCGGGATCGCTTAATACTTTTCCCATTTCACTTTCAAAAGGAACTTCAAGCTGACCTGCCCACTTTCGCCCCCGTTCCACCTCTTCATCCCATACAACCTTAATGTTTATATTCTTATTTTGTATGGCCTGACGGGCATAATCCTCCGCATGAACATGCCACTTGCTTAGCAATGCAATATTTAACAATGGTCCCGCCTCCTAAACACAGAATTTTTTTAATCTGCTCCCTTGAATTTCATAATAAAATATCTTCATTTTAGTAAAAGAGTTCTGCATCTTCCAACAAGGTTGACCGAATCGCATAAATTACCCTATAATCCGTTCAAGAAGTATGATATTTTTATAAATTCCTACCATTTATGATCGAAATTTACATTTTTCCTGAACTAAAAGCCATATGCAGTCGGCTTACTAGGGGAGAACTATTTCCACACCTCTTTCATCTCTATTAACCCTTTTTTATTCCTCTTTAACCGGTTTCCTGGCTGTAAAAAAAATAAACATCTACTGATACTCGCAAGATCGGTATATTTCAAAATAAAAAGCCCCAAGAACATATGGAGCAAACACTATACAGTCTCAAAAACCCGGCTAATTATTCAATCCTTTTCACCAGATTTACAGCCTGCTCGCCTGTATCCTAATAAAATTCAGGATCTTAAAATGCATTACAGCCATTTCTTCAGGGGTATTTGGCATCCCTCTTTCCAGCCACTCCTCAATCAATCCAAACAAGGCGGATGTGGCAAACGCAGGCATGTACTCATGGAACATAGGGACATTTGTGTCCTTAAGTGAGCTATATTGAACAAAAACACTGTGAAAGGTATGTCTTACAATCCTTTTCATTTTCTTTTGGAATGCAGGGTCACCTTTTACTCCGAGCAATACTGTAAAGGACCTCCCATTCTCCTTTAAATACCGAAACACATCTACCAAAGGTGGATAAGCAACTTCCGCGGATACATATTTCATTCCTTTCACAATATTGATTTCCTTCAATACTGCCTGCAATCCATCCAGCAGTTCCTCCTGGACTCTTTCCATCAACTCATATTTATCCCTGTAATGAAGGTAAAAAGTCCCACGGTTCAAATGGGCATTTGAGGCAATATCCCTCACTGTCATCGATTCAAAACCCTTCTGTTCCATTAGGTTAATTATGGTTTCTTTCAGCAATTTCCTTGTCCCCGCCACCATTTGATCGTGGATTTTTTCTTTCATATTCCCTCCAATCAACACATTGCGATTTTTTGTTCATTGAATTTGTTTTATCTCAATTGTAGTATGAGGGTGAAAAGACAATCAACACTTTGTTCAGCGGGCCGGGCCAAATACACAAAAAATACATGAGGCAGTTATCCGCTTATATTCAAAATGAATTCTAGGGGGAATTGGATATGAAAGAAACAGTCCTCATCAAAAACGTAAGCAAAAGCTTTGGCAAGAAAGTGATACTCGAGAACATCAATCTTTCTATCCATGGGGGGCAAATCTATGGCTTTATCGGCCCTTCAGGAGCAGGGAAAACAACATTGGTCAAGATGATTGTCGGTATGGATCGTATGGATGCAGGTACCATCCATGTATTAAATAATAAAATGCCGGATTTGAACATCCTGCAGGAAATCGGCTACATGGCCCAATCAGACGCCCTTTATTCTGAGCTGTCTGGTGCTGAAAATCTACATTTCTTTGCATCCCTTTATCAATTGGAAAAAGCTGAAAGGAAGCGGCGTATCATGTATGCTGCAGAACTGGTCAATCTAGAGGACGATCTGAAGAAAAAAGTCTCATCCTACTCCGGAGGAATGAAACGCCGGCTTTCCCTTGCGATTGCACTTGTCCAGAATCCCAAAATATTGATTCTCGACGAACCGACTGTCGGTATAGATCCGGAATTGCGATTGTCGATTTGGAACGAACTAATTCGACTTAAAAACGAAGAAGGCAAAACCATCATTGTGACCACTCATGTCATGGATGAGGCGGAACGCTGTGATTTCGTCGCCATGGTAAGGGACGGCTGCATTCTATCGAGCGGGAGTCCAGGGGAACTAAAGGATCGGTATGAGGTGCATTCATTCGAAGAAGTATTCCTGAAGGCAGGAGGGAGAAGGTCATGAGAATTCTTGCTATAGTGAAACGGATATCCCAGCAGATGCGCCGGGACAAAAGGACATTGGCTATGCTGTTTATCGCTCCCCTTCTTATTTTGACATTGATGTATTTTTTGTTTAACGGGAAAGACGTGAAACCCGTACTCGGTATAGTAAACATCGATGATCGGCTAATACAAATGCTCCAGGAGCAGGATATTACCATTAAGCATATTCAAAAGGCATCCCATACAAATGTCATAAAGCACAACCTGGAGGGCTTGCTTGAAAATAAAAATGGACACTACAAGCTGATCCTCCAAAACAGTGACCCATCTGCATCCAGAGGACTGCAGATCAAGGTGAATCAAGCTGTAGCTGCCCATCAGCAGACGAGGATGCTTGGCAATAATACTTCCACAAAGACACAAAATATAATTAAAACAAGTTATGTTTATGGCAGCGGCGATACGGAATTTTTTGCAGTCCTTAGCCCGATATTGGTTGGTTTTTTCGTGTTTTTTTTCGTATTTTTAATATCAGGCATCGGTTTATTAAAGGAACGCACAACAGGTACTCTGGAAAGATTATTGGCTACGCCGATACGCAGATGGGAGATTGTTGCTGGCTATCTTGTCGGGTATGGGATTTTCGCGGTCTTTCAAACAGCTATTATCGTTTTATATGCTGTAAATATACTGGACATTGTCTTGGCCGGATCCATCTGGAATGTTTTCCTTATCAATTTAGTCCTGGCATTGGCTGCCCTTTCCCTTGGAACGCTTTTGTCGAGCTTTGCTGCTTCAGAATTTCAAATGGTCCAATTCATCCCGCTTGTGGTTATTCCCCAGGTTTTTTTCGCCGGAATCCTCCCATTTAACGGAATGGCTGATTGGCTTCAAGCCGTAGGTAAAATTATGCCGCTCTACTACGCGGGAGATGCATTGAAGGCTGTTATGTATAAAGGATTGGGTCTGGCTGATATTGCCGGTGATATGCTTGCACTAGTAATATTTGCAGTATTATTTATCTGCTTGAATATCCTAGCCTTGAAAAAATACCGTACTCTATAAACCGCAAAGGACATTAAACAATGCCAGTTGTTTATTGTCTTTTTTTGTGATTTTTCTATTCAGCAACTGGTTTACTTATGGTACGTTCCTATACATTCAATCGGATTTTTTATCATCCCTCTTTTTAATAATGATGCTATAAGGTATGGTATCTACAGCTAGTTCATTAACTTTGGATCTTATGATTCCTTTCGTATATTTTTCTATTTCTTTCGCTTTTTTTTCATCAGCTTCTGTTAAATCCGTTACGATGGTAATTTGTAAGGGGGCAGGTTTAAATGAATATGCAAAGCCTCTATACTCTTTATATTTTTTGTGAATTTCCTCACTGACTGCAATTAAAATGGAAGTCCACTTTTCATCCCTGATTTCAGATTCGGTTTTTCTTTTTACATTTACGTCAAATTCTACTTTCGTCTCGGCTGAGACTGTGTGCACTGCCAATGCTTTTATATCCCTCTGTACATTCTGGTAATATTTTGTCGTTCCTTCCACTTTAATTTCCACAATAGGCTTTGGAGCTAATGGAATTGTCAGCACAGACACATTGTTAACTCTATAGCCAGCATTCTGTAATGATTCAGTTGTTGCCTTTGTCACCCTGGAGGATAGCTTTACAAACTTTTGCTCCGTCTTCCGTGCCTGTTTTCTCTGTTGCAATTGTTTTTCCTTTTCATCAATCAAATGATTATTGCTATATGTGCCAAACAATATAAACATACAAGCCAGCACCATTGATAAGGCCTTTCTGTTCATTATTGTCCTCCCTGTATTAGGAATGTTATTCCCATAGTATGCTTACTATGGACATAGGAGAACGATTTTAACAGACTGGAATTCTTTTACCAATTTGGCAGGTCACTATTAATAATAGACTCGAGTAAATAGCATGAGTATTTATTTGAGTAAACAAAAAAACTGCGATACACAGATCACAGCTTCACAACATACTGTTAATAACAAGTTTTTGCAACTAAAACGTTAAATTGTCCACTGGTCATGAACGATACCTACTAGATACCAGTGATTCCCTTTTTTCTGGTATACAAGCCGCAAGCTGGACCAGTCCATACCCGAATATTTCCTTGTTCCGCTAACATGATATTCCACCACAATGGATCCAGGATATACACTGCGTATATTATTTACCGTATTGCCTGTTTTAATTACCTGGTTGTAGCTTACGTGCTTTGTCCTTGCATAGTCCCTGTCATATACGAATTTTCGGTAATACTGTGTAAAGGTCAGCTTAATGGGAGTTCCAGAGCCGTCATATGTCCCCCAGCGATATACTTTGTTGGACAAGGAAAGCATTCTTAACTGTTTGGCAGGAAATATAAGATCATGTTTAACATCTACATATGTGTAGGGAGAAAACCTGAGTCCTTTTGTTGGGTGAACTAATTTTCCAACTCTTTCCATATCATTGTATTTAAGTGCGTTAATTACTTTTTCAGATGTTTTATAAATGGTCTTTTGCGCTTGATTCGAAGATAGGAAGTTAGCTTGCGACACTTTTTTTATCGTTTGGTGAGAGCTGTTAGCTGTTACGGAAGATTCACCTGACTGAAGCTCTGCTGCATTTACAGCACTCAAATTAGAACCAAAAAGCAGCATGGAAACACCTAATAAGAGTCCCTTCCATTTCATACTGTTCATCATCCTCCACTCAATATAGGTACTTTCTATAATACAAGCTACTTAAAGGGCATTGGACCGGCTTCTCATGAACATAACCAACCCAATGTAAAAACGCAGGATGGATTAATATGACCTGCTACATTCCATGCTAACCGATATGATCTTGTACTTGTAGCATTTGTTATTTTGTTTTTCATACAATTTTTTCGATTTACACATAAAACGACAAATAGGTCCCATCGAACACCACGCTTTTTACCGTTCTATAGCAGTAAAGCCTCAAGCTATTTAATGTCGCCAAAATTTTTGCTTCCATATCAGCAAAAATCCAGATCCAAAGAATGAGCCATCCTGGACTGACCACAATCAGTGCAAACAGTTCAATTGTTATGGAAAACCTGTTATTCTGCATAGTGATTCCCAAAGCATTTCGGCGCAGCTTCTCTTTGAAAGGAAGCTTGCTGAGAATATCTCCCATAAAAGCTGTATCCGCTGTCTCCAGCACCTGCTCTCCCCATTGCAATTCAACAGTTGCAGAAGCAAGCGCAGGTACGTCATACACACCATCTTCAGCCATTTCAACTTTTCCAATGTCAATGCGAAGCCATGTAGACGAAATCGAAGCAGGTGATACAGCCATTATGTATGATACCTGAATAATTTATTAGTATCAGACTGCGCAGATTTTCACTATACCCCTCTTTCCTACACTAAATATCAGAGAAATAGAGGTATAAAAAGAAAAGAAAAACACCAGGCGATTTACCTGGTGTCTTTAGATAATCCCATATTGCTATTTTTTTTAACAGTGGAAAACGGTTAATATAGTGAACAGGGAGAATAAAGTATGTACTTATTCACGCAATTCTTTACGTGCAACTCCTGTCTCATAAGCAGCCTTGACCACTGCTTCGCGGACACGTTTTACAACCTTGTCATTGAACACGCTTGGAATAATATAGGTTTCGGTTAGTTCTTCGTCACTTACCACTGACGCTATCGCTTCAGCCGCCGCAACCTTCATTTCTTCATTTATGTCAGTCGCGCGGCAATCAAGTGCACCCCTGAAAATGCCTGGGAAACAAAGAACATTATTGATCTGGTTAGGATAATCGGAACGGCCTGTGGCCATTACTTTTACATATGGCTCAGCAACCTCAGGATCAATTTCAGGCTGAGGGTTGGCCATTGCAAATACAATCGGATCTTTCGCCATGGATTTGACATCTTCAACTTTTAAAATTCCAGGCGCTGAAAGCCCGATAAATACATCAGCCCCAGCAATCACATCGGAAAGTGACCCTTTTAAATTGTCCGGGTTTGTAATATCAGCATATTGATTCCAATAAGGGTTGTCATATTCGGTATCCCGGTTTATAGCCCCGTTCTTGTCAACTCCTATAATATTTTTGACACCGGCCTGAAGAAGAATCTTGGTACACGCATTCCCTGCAGCACCTATTCCAGTCAAAACGACTTTAATGTCTTCCATTTTCTTGCCTGTAATTCTTAAAGCATTGATCAATCCAGCAAGGAGAACGACAGCAGTACCATGCTGGTCATCATGAAATACCGGGATATCAAGCTCTTCCTTCAGCCTTTGTTCAATTTCAAAGCATCTTGGTGCTGAAATATCTTCCAGGTTAATTCCGCCGAAAGCTGGAGCAAAAGCTTTAATAGTGCGAATGATTTCTTCCGTATCCTTTGTATCTAAGCACAACGGGAAGGAATCTACATTTGCGAGCTGCTTGAACAGCATTGCCTTCCCTTCCATAACTGGCATAGCGGCAGCTGGACCGATATCCCCCAGACCAAGGACTGCTGTACCGTCGGACACCACAGCTACTGTATTCCGTTTTATTGTTAATGTATACGCTTTCTCAGGTTCTTGCGCAATTGCCGTACATACATTTGCGACACCCGGCGTATAGACCCTTGCCAAATCTTCACGGTTCTTGATTTTTGTTTTTAGAGCTGTCTCGATTTTCCCACCCAAATGCATGAGGAAGGTCCGGTCAGACACTTGCAGGACTTTTACGCCTTTCTGCGCTGAAAGCAGTTCTCCAAGAAGCTGGCTTTGCTTTACACCCTGGACATTAACGGTGATATCTCTAATCGTATGGGTCTTATTGGATGATATTACGTCCACCCCAATTATATCTCCACCTGCAGCACTGACGCAGCTTGCAATGTCGCCGAATGAAAAAACATCGACATCCAATTGTAAGCGCATAATTATATGTGTACTTGAACCTGTAGCAACCGCCATGTAGGTACCCTCCCGTAAGTTAAATAGATTATTGTCGTTATCTTTATAAGTATAAAGTTAAATCTTATGTCTTGGCTGCTTTTTTTAGTTAAAAAAGTAGAAACATATAACATTTTGTACTATACATATTTTTTTAAAAACTATCAATAAAGAACATCCCTAGACAAAACTACCACTTTAAATTGATTTCAGCCTGACAAAAATATTATATTCTAAATAGTAAAATTACTACAGTTTTTTTTCAAATTGTGTTGATTGGAGTATGCCGTCCATTCTATTTGTTTGATTTATCAGCGGCATGATTCTTTGATTTAACCTCCAAAGAAACGACAATATTAACGGTGTGTATTTGTATCAGCAAGGTTTTCATCAGAATGATCCGGTTTACCAGGCTCTTCAATCGCCAAACCGCCAGTTTCATGGTCAGCTGCCATTGTGAGGCCGACTCCGAAAACAAACAAACCATGACAGCCGCAAGTGCGATAGCATATCGTTTTGCTGTGTCCAACCTATTATTTTATGTATGTTACTTATATTTGTCCTAAGAGTTTATAAGATTTGCATTGTTTTACTTTTAATGCCTTGGAAAAGGCAGCTTCTGCAACATAACATATAAACAGCCTCATACATACAGCATAACACCCATGTCAGCCGTTATTTTTAACGAATACGATAATCCGGACATAAAAAAATCCAGCTCAAGGCTGGATGTGACATACTTCAAGTATTACTTGTTTCCCTTACACTTCAACCGGCTGTTTTTCCAGGGCTTCTACCTCTACAGCTTTTATGTGAAAATCTTCCATTTCAACGATCTTAAATCGATAGTTTTCAAGCATAATGGACTCACCTTCCATAATATCCATCTTCTCTGTAAGCAGCCAGCCGCTGATGGTATCGACTTCACGATCATCGATGTCCAAACCGAATAGGTTATTTACTTCTTCAATTAATACTTTTCCGTCCAGAACTGTCTTGTTCGGGCTTATCTTATTAATATCAGGCACTTCATCTGCGTCAAACTCATCCCTGATTTCTCCAACAATCTGCTCAAGAATATCTTCTACGGTTACAAGTCCGGCCGTCCCTCCATATTCATCCAACAGGATGGCCATATGAATGCGTTCCTTTTGCATTTTCAGAAGCAAGTCATGAATGGCGATCATTTCCATTACCATGATTACCGGCCGGATGAATTGCTCGATTGAGCCATCCTCAGACTTCCCTTTAATGATCCCCGTAAAAACGTCCTTCATGTTTATCATGCCAATAATATGGTCCTTATCACCATCCGTCACAGGATATCTTGTATAATTCTCCCGGCTTACTACAGCCAGAAAGTCCTTTATAGATTCAGATTTATCAAAGGCGTAAATCTCCGTCCTGGGAACCATAATCTCTTTGGCAACACGGTCATCAAATGCAAATATGTTACTTACATACTTAAATTCAGACTGATTTATCTCTCCACTTTGATAGCTTTCTGACAAGATAATTCTTAATTCCTCTTCGGAATGGGCCATCTCATGCTCAGATGCAGGTTTTAAACCAAATATGCCTGTTACAAAACGGGCAGAGCCATTCAAAGCTTTAATGAATGGATACAACACGTTATAAAAGGCTTTCATAGGACCCGAAAATGCCAATACCACCGTTTCTGCCTTCTGGATGGCAACCGTTTTGGGTGCCAGTTCGCCTATTACAACATGGAGGAATGTGACTGAGGCAAACGCTATAGCGAATGATACCACCTCTGTTACCGATTCAGCGAGATTTAGTTTTTCAAACAATGGATGCAGGACTGCTTCAACTGTAGGTTCTCCCAGCCAACCTAGCCCTAAAGCGGTAACTGTGATGCCTAGCTGGCAGGCTGACAAATAATCATCCAGCTTTGAAACAATAATCTTGGCTGCATTAGCCCTTTTATTGCCTTCAGCTATAAGCTGATCAATTCTTGAGCTGCGGACCTTTACTATAGCAAACTCAAAAGCTACAAAGAAGCCTGTTAGTGCAATCAAGACTGCTATCATTAAAAATTTAAAAAGTATCAAATGGTTTCCTTGTCGTAAAAATACGCAAGGAATACACCTCCTGTTTATGTTTCCACAATAACAATGCTGTATTTCTATTGCTCAGCACTGGCATATACTTCACCAGATATGCTGATTAGTAATTCCATTTTTCAATTAAGCAATATTTGTAAGGATTTTGCCAATCCCAATCCCTTGGAAGACATTCTTTGTAAAAGTAGTTCCTTTTGTTGGCTGTTCAACTTTTCAAACAGCGGTTTCAATTCCCTAAGCTCTTCTTCAAGATGATGCATCACTTCGAGAATTTGTGTACAATGTTTCTCAAATTTTTCTTCATTCATTACATCACATGAATGGAGCAGATCAATAGTTTCTTTAATTTCCTGAAGCGGCATGTTCAGCTTCTTATAATGGATAATAAGTTCTAAGATTCGAATGGCTTCTTCCCCGTACAAACGATAATTGGAATCATTCCGGACCGGAATCAGCAATCCAAGTTTAGTATAGTAATCTACTGTCCTTTTAGAAATATCCATTTGCTTTGCAAGATCGCCTATACGATAGTACTTCCCAAACCACTCTCTCCCTTCCTGAAGCATGCATTCATATCTTATTATTATATAATTTTCAAACCATACAGTCAACGTTACGGTTGGTATGATTGATTATAAGGCGGTTTAAATATAACGGACAACTTCAAATATAAATATTAACAATATTTGATAATGCATTTTCTACAGCGAAATCACGCGCATGCTTCCCTTTTTCCCTGCTTGTACCTTAAACGTTTATGTCAACCAGTTGTGGGTAGATATTTGAATGAAAGGAGAGATAAATATGTGGACTGCTGCAATGTGGGGCGGGATTTCGGGCTCCGCTGTACTTTTAGGTGCATTGGCATCCATGTTTTTGCCAATCAAAAAGAAAATGATCGGCTATATAATGGCATTCGGCACGGGAGTATTAATTGGAGCAGCTTCTTATGAACTTCTGGGTGATTCAATAGCAGATGGCGGGGTTACACCAACCAGTATAGGATTTGTTGCAGGAGCTGCAACCTTTACTCTATTCGATTTCTTTGTAGCAAAACATGGGGCCTCCCAAAGAAAAAGGTCGGGTCGGACAGCTGCCGGTGGAGGGCTTGCTATTTTTATAGGGACAATTATGGATGCAATCCCTGAATCAATTATGCTCGGAGCCAGCCTGATCGGACATCAATCAGTAAGCTTCCTTTTAGTAGTAGCCATCTTTTTAAGCAACATACCCGAGGGACTCTCCAGTACGGCCGGAATGGAAAACAGCGGATATTCAAGAACGAAAATTTTTGTTCTTTGGTTATCAGTGTTACTCATTTCCACCTTGGCCTCCTGGGCAGGATACTATTTTCTCGGTGGTGCTTCTGATGCAGTTATGTCAGGCATTGCTGCTTTCGCGGGCGGGGGAATCATAGCCATGGTTGCTTCTACAATGATGCCAGAAGCCTATGAAGACAGCGGACCGATGACTGGCTTGATTGCTTCAATAGGACTATTGGCTTCCTTATTGCTAGACCACCTTTGATAAAGTAAACTCCTTAAAGGGTCTTGCTCTTTAAGGAGTGTTTCCGTTTCGATTCATTTTTGGTTTCATAACTATCAGCCCAGAACCAGATAGGGCCGTAGTTATTGCCGGGTTTTTAATAAAGAGCTAAGGCTTTTTAATGTGTGAAGCCTGGCAGTAAGAATAAACAGTTCGTCATAATTTCTTTGAACATACTCATCCATAACCTCTAATCCTTTTGTAA
This sequence comes from Peribacillus sedimenti, assembly GCF_046237635.1. NCBI lineage: Bacteria > Bacillati > Bacillota > Bacilli > Caryophanales > Bacillaceae > Peribacillus > Peribacillus sedimenti. The sequence goes on from NZ_CP143547.1 coordinate 3,285,088, forward strand.
ATCTGTCCACTAATAAATGGGTATACTGTTCATTCCAGTTAAACTGGTTGATTCTGTGAAGTTCATCAGCCAATAAAGCAAGCTTGAATTCGACAATGAAAAGTCTTACCTGGTAGAGTTTGTCCATGTTGAAAATAAAACTTTTTTTATGATCATAGCTTTTATAGACTAGCTCTACAAATCCATTAATACTGTCAGCCAAAAGATTCGCAATTTTCATATTGAAATTCATAGCCCCATCTCCTTACGGTCTATTAACCTAAACACCTTGTAAGAAGATTGTATGAGTAAAATCGGCATTTTAATACATTACAAGACTATTGATTTCTCGAATGCATCCAACAAGGGATCGTTCCAACACACCTTCAATATTGCTTATTTGGTTAATTTTCAGGACTACCCTAGCAGATGGTCCAATTAGTTGCTAGTTAAAACGTCTATCCTCTATAAGCATTCAAAATTGTAAAAGTACATAAAAAAATGACCAAAAAAGAGCCAATATCAACCACAAGCAATGCTAAATCCACTTCATCTTCGAACAAGCTATATTCAAAATTTAATAACCGATGTACTAGAATGGAAATGATTAAGGTTAATACAGCTACCACTCCAGCGACTTTTTGTTCTCTCAATAAACTGCCTCCTCAACGAGTTTCCGGCCCTATTAATATAAATGGGATTCGAACAATTATTGTCTGTCACCCTTATTGGAGGTTTTTAGAAATTTGATACAGCTATAGGCTGTAATATGGAACATATTTTTTGCTTATTGCTCAATTGTAGGTTCAACTTTTATCATAGCTAATTATTCGGTCTTTATGAGAATATCATTACACGAAACCGCAGCTCATTTCCGTATATTTTACAGTATTGGTATTTTAATCGCTCTCTGTTACACTAATATGCTTTCAAAGATTCCTTTACTTGATTTCAAATAAATCTCCAGCTGAGGCGAAAAAATCATTTATATTCTCGATTACTAAGGTTTTTCTGCTCTAAATACACGATAACCTAACTGGTTTGCATAATGAATATTAAATAGCTCATGATTTTGCAATACACCGCTGTATCCTGCCCCCCGGGTTATCCGCTGTTGTTCCAGCTCCTCTCCGACAGTATTCCCTCCTGCTATTTTTACATTTTTAAAACCTGCTGAATAAAATTGCTGCAGCCATTCCCTTTCTGTCAGGACTCCGAAGACCCCATAAAATCTTTTTATTCTATCTTTATCAGGGAGACTTAGATCGTCTTCAGCTGTCATATCTACGGTGAGAAGAACTCCCCCTGGTTTTAATATACGATGAAACTCCAACAGTGTCCTGGGTATGTTAGTAAATACGATTGTCGATTCTGCCAGCACAATATCCAATCTGTTATCTTTACATGGAATATTTTCAAGGTTAGCGTCAAAAAGCTGGATAGGCAGATTTTGCAGCCTGAATCTATCATATGCCTTTTGGAGCATGGCAGGATGTTTGTCTACTGCGTAAATTTGGCAGCGATATACTTTAGCAAGATACTCTGACGTTTGTCCCGTTCCACATCCTGCATCCAAAATTTTTGTCCCCTCGTGAATCACTTCCTTTTTCAATAATCGCTTCGTAAGGGGAAGCCTTCCGGGGTGGGCTCCATCTATACCGAAATATGCAATTGCATCTTGATACGACCTTTCCATTTACATCCCTCTCTCCGGACTTCATTACAACATACTATGGGAAACAACCCACATTGGTACCTTCCTCCTATGAATGGGTCAGCGACCTCTGCACTCGCCTTAATACCCACAGGGAAAAATTGTGATAGTCCGGTTCAGTGCAGACAAATACCACATTTTTAAAAAACAAAGACGTTTGTCCAAGAGGTCTTACAAGAACAACATATAATACATCATGGATGATTGATATCCTGAATATTTTACAAGGGGAGGGAATTCTATGGGTTGCTTCTGGGGATGCGGCGGCGGATATGCTGCACCTGCTACAACTGCTCCTGTTGGATATGGGGGCGGATTCGCATTAATCGTCGTTTTGTTCATTTTGCTTATCATTATTGGCTGCGCATGCTGGGGTGGTTATTAATGATCGTCCCTGCCCTTAGGAATGATCAAACATTAGACCAGGTTGGTGGTAGTACTTGAATAGCTTTGCCATAATTGTCGTACTCTTCATTTTACTCATTATTATCGGCTGCATAGCATGGTCCATTTACAGGGGTTGGATTTAAAACTGGCTCACAAGAGGGCGGCCTTTACTTGCCGTCTTTTTGTTATACCCTCCGTTTTTGCCAACGTTATAAATGGCATCTTACTTACTGAACTGCGGTACACTAGCTTTTGACTGTTAGGGATCTTGCCACAGTAAAACTAAATAATCTTCATTGGATACTATCGAAAATACATAATCCTACGCCTAACATATTAATCAAGCAACTTTCAAATATACCGGCACAATTTATAAAAAATAGGCATTTATCACAAACATATCCGCAGGAGCCCGAATATGTAAAGTAAACGGCATATCTTGGAGGGAACAATTGAAACGTTTTATATGTAAAGGAAAGATCCATAAAGCAACTGTAACAGAAGCGAACTTAAATTATCCCGGCAGCATAACCATAGACAGGGATTTAATGAAGGCTGTCGGAATATTGCCATATGAAATGGTCCAGATCACGAATTTTCGCAATGCTGTCAGGTGGAAAACGTATGCGATTCCTGGAGTTGCTGATTCTGGTGTCATTTGTTTAAACGGGCCTCCTGCGCACCTGTTTACTAAAGGTGACCAGGTCGTCATCCTGTGTATAGGAATTTTTGACGAAGATGAACTCCATGAAGTAAAAACGAAAGTAGCATACGTTGACGAATGGAATAAGATTACCACTCTTGCTGAAAATCCACTTACAGACTTATGGGAGGATTGAAATGGCACATGTAGTCGACCCAGAAAGATTTTTTATTAATAAGTGGGAAATGTATAAAATCTTGAAATCAGCTTCTCCCTTACCGTTTTTCCTGCCTGATACCAAACTTTTTTCAAAATCAGCACTTAAAGATATGATAAGCAAATATAAGCATATATACATCAAACCCTTTAACTCATGGGGTGGGAAAAATGTCAGCACACTGGAGAAGCAACTGCAAGGTGAATATATTTGGACCGTACAGGGCAAGCCTTCAAAAATCTTTATCACCAAAGAAGCTGCATGCAAGGAGATTGAAAGTAAGTCAGATGAACAGAGTTTCATTGTACAGCAGGCAGCACCTATACTTGCCTACGAAAGCCGTCCGTTTGACATTCGGTCACATATCCAGCGAAACCTGGATGGAAATTGGATTTATGAAGGAGATTTAGTCAGAGTAGGCGGAGACAATGCTATTGTTTCCAACGTGGCTATTAGCTCCGGTTCGGTCCAAGAAACTAATAAAATCCTTTCCGCATTATTTCCGCCGGAAGTCCATAATTTGTTGAGTGATAGTTTAGTTAGGTCTTCCTATAGGATTTGCGAAATATTAGACCAATATTATCCATTTATTGAGGTGGGCGTTGATTTTGGCGTTGATTCGAATGGTCGTCTATGGGTGATCGAAGTAAATACAGATGATGCGCTTGGAAGTCCCGAGCGTGAATTGTTTCTTCAATTACCCGATAAAAGCATATATGAAAAAATCATGAAGCGTAGTGAAGAAAATATTGAACAATATTTACGCTTTATGTTTGTGTCTTATTTGAATTATTTGGATGGAAATTCAGAGCAACAATAATTTTTTGGGATTTTTCTGTTGCTGATACCTCCTTATTTTCGGCTTTAAAGCAATGTCTCCTGATATAAGAAAAGGGCAAGCACCCTGATCAAACGACCCTCGGCTAATTACTGTCACGTCCTGTAGCAAACGCCGAGGTCAGCATATCCAGTGCAAGTCCGGCAAGCATAAGACTCACCTCGAAGGATGGCCTGCTTCCGGAGAGGGGTGGCTTATGACCTCGAGGCTGACTAAGACCGCCGCGTCCTCGAGGAGCGTCGGCACTAGTACATGGTGTACGTCGAAGCTAGACATCATTCTAAGTATAAAAGTATACATTCTTATCTAATATAGATAAAACAGAAAAGCTGTCAATGGCCAGCTTTTCTGTTCCTGCATACATACGAGATAATTTTTAGTGCGCTTCAGGAATCCCAGGAGGCTGATAATATGGGGGAACCTTTAACCAGCCCCTCTTTTCCATTAATGCCTTTAAGGTCAAAGCGAAGGATATATGCTGGGCCTGGAATTTAAGAAACATCAAACCTACGTCAGTCCTGATGGATTCTGACTGGCTGGCTGCACACTTAACGACCGCTGCAGCGATTTTAATCGAAACACTGTTGGCGATTTCATCATCCGTCATCCTGACACCATTTGGCACATCATTTGGATTAGAATCGGGACGCGGTTCCGGCCCATTCGGCAAAGCAACACCCTCGTGAACCAAAAAATCCCTTAATTCTTTAGCCTGTCCGTGACACAGCTTAATCGCATCATTTAACATATTTGTCACTTCTTCGTCGGTTGTTGTGTTAAGTCCTATTTCTTCAAAACTCAATGCATATTCCAGTGTTGTAAGATAAGTCCAGCAAGCCATCACTTCTCCTATATGCAATGGCTTCTTTTTCTCATTGGTCATCATTGTCCTTAACGCTGTGGTTGCAGACTCAAATATATTATCCAAATATAACAACCTCCCTATTTATAAATGAACCAGGCAAGGGTAGCTTCATTGCCTATACTGTAACTCCCTAACTGTTCCGTTGTTAGTTATTTGTACCTCCGCATGACGGTATAATTATTAATTAACTTTGCCCCATTACGTTCAACTATACGATTTATTTACATCTGAATATGATATTTGTATGAAAGTCATTTATTAAATCACGATTTGGAAGCGAATAAAAAAAAATCCAAACAATTTAAGGAGGTGACAAAATGCCTTTTCATCGAATGGGACCAGGACGGCCTCCTATGCATAGGAGACCTGAGAGACAAGCACCGCCTTTTATGCCGTGGCAGCCTCCACGATTCAGCTTGCCTCCATCCAGCAGGCCGGGTAATAAAGGCCTTTCGGGAATTACAGGCCACATGGGCAATATTATGAAGCATATCGGAACAGTCCAAAACGGTTATAATATGCTAAGACAAATGGGATGGATTTTATCTTTATTTAAATAAGGCAAGTTTATACATGTTGGATACTATGAAGCACCAAAGGCTGCACAAAACCCGATCTCAAGGAGTTACATCCGAGCATAGCCGATTGTATGGGTTTTTGTTATTTGCCATGATATCTGTCGAAAACCATTTTCGTTCATGATTATAAGCTTTATATATGTAGGCATACAAAACCTGCACCACTTTAGCTATATCGATTGTATGACATAAATAAACTGGGCAGTAAACGCCTGCCCAGTTGGTATTAGTAGGCCCATGTGCTGCCAATAATAATTAATAAAATGAATAATACTACAATTAAAGCGAATCCTCTGCCAAAGCCGCAGCCGCCATAACCATATCCACATCCATATCCATATCCACCATATACCATATTTACTCTCCTCCATTCACCAAATTAATTAGCGGTTTAAACTAACACCCCTTTGGTCACAAGGTATGTTAATTTCAACTAAAAGGTTTGGGCACTTATCCATATACGACTAATTAAAAATTAATCAGTCGCGCTGAAATAAGGTCAAGCCCCTGTAATTGGATTCTACCAATAAAGCGGGCCCCCCATACCGGGATAACCAAAGCCCGGATAGCCATATCCGCCAAAACCGATGCCCGGGTAGCCAAATCCGCCAAAACCGATGCCTGGGTAGCCATATCCCGGATAGCCAAAGAACCGTCGACCAATGAGTGCGCCACCTAGCAAGCCGCCTAATAAGCCGCCAACAAAGGGCCATCCAAAACCAAATCCCGCAAATCCTCTGGTATCCATAGGGTTATACATATTTCTATATGGGTACATTCCTTACCTCCTGTTCACTATTCTTGCCTACACTATTGCATATGCGAATGGATTGGTTGTGGAGTGGGCCCGTGTAATATCAAACCGTTTTAAACATCTATTCCATGTGTTCGATTTCCCAGGGCGGCAATCAATCCTCACTATCATTCAGTGCAGGGTTTTGAAATTGACCTTTATCCAGCCAGGTAGCATTTTTCATTTATAGGAATGGTTATACATTTTAGGGAGATAATACAAAAAAATAATTCAAGAGGTAAATCCGATATGTACGAAAGAGGAAAAATCTCAGCATACCAAATGGCACTCATCCTTTACCCAACCATATACTCGACTGCAATCTTGTTCGTCCCAACCATAACAGCCAAATATGCCGGACGTGATATGTGGATTGCCCCGGTGTTTGCTGCGGTGACTGGTATAATCACGGCATATATTATTTATCGGCTTCATAAGCGATATCCAGAGGAAACGATAATCGAATACAGCAGCCATCTTATAGGTCGTTTTCCGGCAAAATTACTTGGTTTTGCATACATTTTCTTTTTTCTGTTTATGGGAGGATATGTCTTGAGGGAATATGTCAGTTTTATTAACATCTCTTTTCTTCCTAGGACGCCTATACTTGTCATAGTAGGAAGTATCATAATGGTTTCCTCCGTGGCTGTAAGCGGAGGCATTGAAGTATTGGGCAGAGTATCTCAGGTCCTGATTCCGATTTTTATATTGCCCATCCCAATATTCATCGCCCTGCTGGTAAAGGATATGGTTATACAAAATATTCAGCCTATTCTTGAGAATGGGCTCACACCTGTTGTACGGAGCTCAGTTACACCTCAGGCCTGGTTCGGTGAAGTATTCATTATGGCTTTGATTTTGCCTTATGTGTCCAACCGGGTTAAAGCACTGAAGTGGAGCATTTTATCAATAATTACAGTCATGCTTAGCCTAGTGAGTTTAAATCTCATGTGTATTTTGCTATTTGGAGAGATTACCGTGAGTTATTCATTTCCGGTCTTTAAAGCAATTAGATTTATAAGTTTTTCTGATTTCTTTGAACATCTTGAGTCGTTTGTCATAGCGTTTTGGATACTGGGTATATTCGTAAAAATCACTGCACTATACTATTCGGTTGTCCTAAGTGCCGCACAAACGATTGGAATAAAGGATTATAAACAAATTGTTTTGCCAATGGGATTACTTTTGATCCTATTCAGCATTTGGGAATTCCCTAGCCTCCAGGAACAAATGGAATTTACAGAAACCATTTTCCCTATTTATGTCCCATTTATGACGACCGTCATTCCAGCCTTATTACTTATCATCTCTGCAATTCAAAATAAAAAGAAAGATAAAAAGAAGGCTCAAACTATATCTGCTACTTGAGCAGACGATCCTTGTGTCTTTCATTTTTATAAGTTTGATTAAGCTGGGAGTTGCGCGCACATGTTAAAAATATTACGTAAAATATTTTATAAAGAAATGCCGTCTCAAAATCAACCAGCACAAAAGGATGACCGTTTACATCGAGATCTTAAATCCAACCTGGACCATCTGCGCTCCATTTATGAAAATTGCTATGATGTTTCTTTTCGGACTTTTTTAATCGGGGGAAAAACAAACGCAGCGCTTCTGTATATTGAGGGCCTGGTCAACAAAGAACAAATCGAGAACAATGTCTTGGCTACCCTTATGTCAAAGGAGACAGGTAAGATAACTCCGCATGAAATACTTGAAGAAAAAATACATATTTCGCATATCAAAGAAATACAGGCATTTTCCGATTGTGTTGATAATGTATCCATGGGAAATCCAGTTCTGTTAGTCGATCACGAGGCACAGGGATTTGCACTGGGATTAGGACAATGGAAAATGCGTGCCGTTGAAGAGCCGTCAGCTGAAGCAGTGATTCGCGGACCAAGGGAAGGCTTTGTAGAATCAATGGGTGTGAACACTGCGCTGCTGCGGAGAAAAATTAAAAGCCCTGATCTAAAAATGGAAACCATGTCAGTTGGAAAGTATACCAGTACCAATGTTGTAGTCGCCTATATCCAGGGGTTAGCTAATCAAACTTTGATTGAAGAAGTAAAAAAACGGCTAAATCGCATCCAAATTGACGGCGTTCTAGAAACTGGCTATATAGAGGAGCTCATTGAGGATTATCCTGTTTCCCCATTTCCACAATTATTGACGACAGAACGTCCGGATGTGGCAGCTGCAAATCTCTTGGAAGGCCGGGTTGTGATTATGGTGAATGGAACTCCCTTTGTCTTAATCGCTCCAGCAGGCTTTTTTGCATTCTTTCAATCTGCTGATGACTACTATAATAGATACTTTAATGGCTCAGCAATTCGACTTTTGCGTTTTTTCTTTATGGTAGTTTCCATTGTTCTGCCTTCCTTTTACGTGGCAGTACTGACCTACCATCAGGAAATGGTGCCGACAAACCTGTTGCTAAGCATGGCATCTTCGCGTGAGTCGGTTCCATTCCCTGCACTTATTGAGGCAATGATGATGGAAATAACGTTTGAAGCCTTACGGGAAGCAGGGCTTCGACTTCCAAAACAGGTAGGTGCAGCTGTCAGTATCGTCGGAGCACTCGTAATCGGACAGGCCGCCGTTCAGGCAGGAATTGTTTCGGCTCCCATGGTAATTGTAGTGGCACTGACTGGAATCGCCTCCTTCATGGTGCCGCGTTACGCACAGGGAATAGCCTTAAGACTGTTACGTTTCCCAATCATTCTGCTCGCGGGGACACTTGGATTGCTTGGAATCATGCTGGGCCTTATTTTAATAGTCGTTCATTTATGTAAACTCCGCTCTTTTGGTGTTCCTTACCTCTCTCCGTTTGCGCCGCTGGAAACGAGACAACTAAAAGATGTTTTTGTCAGGGCCCCATGGTGGAAATTACAGACACGCCCTCACTTAACAGGGAATTATAATAAGTACCGACAGGCTCCCGACCAAAAACCCAATGCAAACGAATAATGTAAAAACACAAGTCATATGGAAGGAAATCAAATGAAATGACTTCACGGCTGATTCTTAAAACCAGATTGTTGTGTGCCATGATCCTCCCTTTTCTTTCATGCCTCTTTCTGTTTGGCTGCTGGGACAACCGTGAAATTAATGCACTTGCCATAATTGTCGGTGCAGCTATTGATAAACAAGATAACAAAATTAAGCTGTCAGTCCAGGTTTTCGTTCCACGCACCGCTGGAGGCGGACAACAGAGTGCAGGAGGAAGCGGAGGCAGTGAGCCTAAGGTGCTAGTTAGATCCGGCATCGGGGACAATTTGGCAGATGCCGTAGCAAATTTACAACAAAAAGTGCCGAGGGACATTTTTTGGGGACATTGTGACATCTTTATTTTTGGCGAAAAACTCGCTAAAGATGGAAAATTGATGCAGCAGCAGTTTGACTACTTAAATCGGCATCCCCAGCCCCGGGAACGGGCAAAGCTGTTTCTAAGCCAGGGGCAGGCTTTCAAAGTCCTTGAGCTGCAGCCTCCATTGGAAAAAGACATTGGAGATGTCCTGAAAAAATTGTCAAATCTGGAGATTACTCAAGAAATTACAATGAAGGATTTTGAACAAATGGCAGTCAATGAATCACAAGCTACCATCATGCCTGTGATCTCAATATTGCCAAGCAAGAAGAAAGAAACGATTCCATTTCTAACAGGAGTTGCAATTTTCCGGGAATTTAAAATGATTGGGATAATTAAAGGGGATGCTGCCAGAGGGTTATGGTTTGTTCTGAATAAAGTCGAAGAACCGACCATCACAGGTAAAAACAAAAAAGGCGGCATTATATCCGCAAAAATTTTAAAACAAAAAACAAAGCTATCTCCACTCATTCACAACGGAGATTGGACAATGAGCATAGATGTAACCTCTGACGCAATGTTAACGCAAAACGGTGCCATGGCGGATATCATGAAGCCGCGTATTTCCAGGCAGCTAGAAAAGTATGTAGAAGAGGATATAAAAACCAGCATTAAAATGGCCATGGCACAGGTAAAAAATAACATGCATGCAGATGTTTTCGGGTTTGGAGAAAAATTTCACCAGGAGTATCCTAGACAATGGCACAGATTGGAAGATAATTGGAATGATTTTCTTCCAAATGTTTCAGTGAAAATCAACGCTAATATCCATCTGCGTGAGCCTGGATTAATGACCATACCGAACGAACTGATCCAAAAAGGAAGAACAGAATGAAGATACTAACCATTTGCAGCATTACTTTACTTGTAGCAATTATGGTACTTTTTCAATGGTCGAAAATGAAGTCCGACCAGCGAAAGGAGAAGATTTCCTTTGTATGCATAACGGCATCGGCATGGCTCCTCGCCGTTTTGCTCCTATTTTTCCCGGGAATGAAGAGTCCATCGGAGCTGCTGACATACATATTTAAACCGATTAGCGAGTTATTGAACCTTGGATAATTATGCGGAACAAAAGGACAGCGACAACCCCTTTATAGGTTAAAGTAAATAAAAAAAGCCCGCCAAAGGGAGGACTGTTACCTGGCAATTGACCGGTCTACGATTACTATTCTTACATATAGTAGGAGACCGGTCCTATACCCCCACTATTACACAGCCCATGGCCGCAAACTTATTATCCTATGGACAGAAATAATTCTCCAGTATAAATTGTTCCAACTCTTAATTTCTATTTCTTGTACACTTCTTTTATTTAAGGAATGATCCTCCGTTCTTCTTCACCTATGATCCGAGAACCAGCATTAGCCTCTACTATAAGTCCTAAAGCTTGAAGCCAATCTCCTGTAACAGTTATCTTTTGGCCTTGCAACTGATGAACTTCATCGCTCGATAACACCTGGTTCGTAATACCAATGGCTTCTAAAAATTGGCCAACTGTTTGAAGATATACACCCGATAATATTTGCTGTTCATTATCATTCGACCGAATCTCCTCACTTACTAGGAAGATCCTGGACAGGCTTATTGCCTCGATGATCTGGCCAATCACTTTAATCCATATACCAAGCGCCAGCTGACGTTCTATATTCAATATTTCCTTATTGTTGTCCTCAATCCCAGTATTTTGAGTTTCTGTTTTAATATCCATATTCAGCCACTCCATTCTATACATACCTTATGCAATAAACATGGTCAGTGATTTGATTCAATATCAAAGCCGCATTCGAAACTCTCACGTGTTTTATATATAATGGCAGAAGCATTAGGGAAATAGAATATTTTATTTTACGTTGTGAAAAAATTACAATTTATGTTAGTTGTTATTTGTTTGCTCACATAGGGTTGTTATACCATTCAGAGTTATTCCAAAACCAAAAAGAACGAATGGCACAAGTGATTCCTCGACAGGCATCAGAAAAAATCACTCAGGAAATTTAGTTTTATGGGGCTGATTTGGCTTATGACCCCGAGAAGTTGGGCATTGGAGCTAGATAATAATCCACATTTTTGTATTTATTTTATAATTTCCTACACGATAAAAAAAAGGCCAAGAATATCTTGGCTGCACAAATTTAGAGGTTTTGATGGTGATTACGGCCAACATCGTCATTCGGTGAGTTGCCAGTACCATTCTTACTTTTACTGTTGGGTGTACCATAAATTTGATTATCTTTTGTCACTTTGGCTCCCCTTAAAAAATTATCCTTAGTTTTCATCTTGCTTCACCTCCGATGGGCAAAAGTCGGTAACCTAGACTACTATCTAACCCGCCCAGTTATTCCGTCCTCTCCAAGAAGAGTCTCCCCTCTTTTCGGAATGCTGGTTAGCTTCGAATTTTTTGTATCCTCTTTAAAATGGGCTTCAGAATCGCCTGTGGATAATAAAGGCTCTCCTACCAGGTTTCGTTCTTTCTTGTTTGCAGACATCATATCTCCCCCTTTCTATCCTATATTATTTGTCGGTACAGATTTAATCATGCGTCTGCGTCCGCTTCCACCACAGCACAACAAGCTGTAATAAGGCAAAAAAAATTGACCAAACTAAGAAAAGTGAAAAGAGTTTATACCGATATAATCCATTTCTATCCAAACAAGATAGAGTGTTCAGTCAGGAAGCCATTATTTACAATACCTGTTCAACAAACATAAGTTTTAGACCCATATTTTGAACAAAGTCAAACAGTCAATCTTCGCTTTTACAAAGCACCGTAATAATAATTTGTGAAGATAACCAGCTGACATTTTGTTTAGTTAATTAATTTAATGTTACGTTATTAAAAAGGAGGTTAACATATGGATTTAATATATGAAGTAATATCTGAAGAAAAAATAGAATTGTGCAGAGATTTATGCAATGAACTTATGGTATTTCAAAAATCAAATGCATACATTAAAGCTGATCTGTTCGATACCATGAATTTTGAAACACGCTTGCTTCCATCTTTAAAAAGTGCTGTACACAATCACATTGTGATAGTAAGAGATGGTGATAGAATAGTAGGGTATGTGTACTCAAATATCTCGCCAAAAGAGGCCTATTCGAATAATTTTGCCACTTTCTTTGATCTGACATCAATCATCAGAAAAAATGTAGGCTGTCTATCCCAATTTTATATCAAAGTAGAGTATAGACAATACGGTGTTGGTTCGAAACTTTTCAATATGTCGTTGGAATGGCTGAAACAATTCGAAGATGTGGATGACTATTTCATCTTTGTCTCCAATGGAAACCTTAATGCCTTGGAATTTTATAAAAGGAAGGGATTTTCCGTCAGTCATGATATATTGGATGGTTTTATTACGGTGTTACGAAGCCATAAACAGTCATAAAAAAGTGTCACTAATGTTTTTTATTTGCGGCCTGGATATCAGGCCGCATCTGGTGAATCATTTGTTCAGGTATTGTAACATCAAAATGGATTGTGAATGAGCTTAATCTAAATAATACTGGCTGCCGCATTTACTTCTCCTACCATAAACACCACATGACAAAAACGAATAGACAGCCCTGCCCCCTTAATTATCCAGCATGGCTTCTGTGCATTTGTTGATCTTCACTACGTTTAAATATGTTTGTTTTTGCTTGTGAGAATAATAAACATCCGGCAACCACAATAGTACTTCCCGCTATTTGAATCACAGTCATCTTTTCTCCTAATAATAGAAAAGCAAGAATCGCTGTAAAAACTGGATTAAAGTTTAGAAATATTCCCGCAAAAGATGCGCCAAGCTTGCTAACTCCAATATTCCAGAAAACCGTGCATAGCAACGTGGAAATAACGCCGGTATATAATATGGATTGAACAAAGGAGGCATCTAGATTATTAACAGAAAAAGTATGTAAATTAAATGGTATAAGTATTAACAGACCAAAAATGCCGGAATAAAGCGTAGCCATTATGGCAGATGTTTTCGTCAAAGCCCACTTGCTGCAGACAGAATATATCCCCCAAATACATACGGCCATTACCATATACAAGTCTCCCGAGTTCAACTCGAGCATCATTAATGACCCTACATCTCCTTTAGACAAAACCACCATTACACCGCTGAGCGATATTACAACACATAAAATTTGAATGAGATTCAATCTCTCTTTCAAGATTAAAAAGGAGAACGCTGCAATCGAAATAGTATTCAGCGTGGAAATCAGTCCAACATTGGCAGAAGATGTGAGTTCCAATGCCTTGAATTGAAAGAGATTGAATAAAACTACTCCGGTTATCCCCATTAAAACCAAAGGAAGAATGGAATCTTTCGGCGGAAAAAACCGTTTCTCCCTCCACCAGACAAATGGCAGCAGGAAAATTACAGCTATCAGCCACCTCAGAGTCGTGAGTGTCAAGGGCGATGCGTGATTTACAAGCGATTTCCCAACCACAAAATTCGCTCCCCATAACAAGCTTGTCAATAAAAGAAGAAAGATATATAACGACCTCATGCTGATTCGCTCCTTTACACTGTCCATCTATTCGATAGAATAATATTATCACTTACTGTTAATCTCTTTCATGTTTTTCTGTATAATGAAATAAAGTGCGAATATTATTAAAAAAAATCTTCTGATTTTTGAATTTTATTCTGATTAGATATAAAATTCCTGCAAGTTTTGGAATAAAAGAAAGGGGTATTTTTATATGGAGGCCATCATAAGCAAGGAATTGGATGCAATCGATATTCAGATCCTTGATATTTTGCAAAAAGGGTCAGATATAAGCAATGCCGAAATATCCAGAATCGTAAATCTGTCTCCTCCTGCTACACATGCACGGATCAAGAGACTTCAAAACGAGGGCTATATCGAACGGCAGGTAGCCATATTAAATCAAGAAAAGCTCGGTTTCGATTTGCTTACATTTATCTTCATCTCAACAGATATCCATCATGCAGATAAACTCGAAGTACTGGAACACGCTTTGGAAGGCATGTCGGAAATCCTGGAGTGCCATTGCCTTACGGGGGAATACGACTATCTTCTAAAAGTCGCAAACAAAGACAGGAAAAGCCTGGAAAACTTTATGAGGAAGCTTAACAAAATGGGAATCACCCGCATCCAAACCAGTCTGGTTTTAAGGGATATTAAATCCTCTACAGCCCTACCGCTGCAGTTATAATCAGCTGCATTTTATTCGGATTTCATGATGACATGATGACGCAGCTTTTGGTATGTTAATAGGACTGGAGCGTATGCAGTCCTTTCTTCCTTACTCAAATTAATACTTAAAGAAATTTGTAACAGAGTTTTTGATACTCTATAAGCAATGTAAATGAGATAACAGGACTCTCAACTGGTATGCTTTCCTGGCAACGTCGTATTTTTCACAGAAGGGGAGTCTCTAACTACTATCGGCGTTCTAGCTTTAACTACCGTGTATCCTTGATGGCGATGAGCGTCGGATCTCTTCGTCATACGGCGGTCCCTGAGCGTTTCATGTACGAAGTATATTCCAGAGGCCTGCAGGATGAT
>NZ_CP143547.1:3302500-3305000 GCF_046237635.1 Peribacillus sedimenti
CGGAGTTTGACTGAATTCGGTAACCCGATGGGGGCCCCTAGTCCAATCAGTGCTCTACCTCCAAGACTCTTACGCTGAGGCTAGCCCTAAAGCTATTTCGGAGAGAACCAGCTATCTCCAGGTTCGATTGGAATTTCTCCGCTACCCACACCTCATCCCCGCACTTTTCAACGTGCGTGGGTTCGGGCCTCCATTCAGTGTTACCTGAACTTCACCCTGGACATGGGTAGATCACCTGGTTTCGGGTCTACGACCTCATACTCATTCGCCCTGTTCAGACTCGCTTTCGCTGCGGCTCCGTCTCATCAACTTAACCTTGCATGAAATCGTAACTCGCCGGTTCATTCTACAAAAGGCACGCCATCACCCGTTGTCTTAAAAAGACCATAGGGCTCTGACTACTTGTAGGCACACGGTTTCAGGATCTGTTTCACTCCCCTTCCGGGGTGCTTTTCACCTTTCCCTCACGGTACTGGTTCACTATCGGTCACTAGGGAGTATTTAGCCTTGGGAGATGGTCCTCCCTGCTTCCGACGGGATTTCACGTGTCCCGCCGTACTCAGGATCCACTCAGGAGGGAACGAAGTTTCGACTACAGGGTTTTTACCTTCTCTGACGGGCCTTTCCAGGCCTCTTCATCTACCCCGTTCCTTTGTAACTCCATATAGAGTGTCCTACAACCCCAGAAGGCAAGCCTTCTGGTTTGGGCTAATTCCGTTTCGCTCGCCGCTACTCAGGAAATCGCGTTTGCTTTCTCTTCCTCCGGGTACTTAGATGTTTCAGTTCCCCGGGTCTGCCTTCCATACCCTATTTATTCAGGTAAGGATACTGCCCCATTACGGGCAGCGGGTTTCCCCATTCGGAAATCTCCGGATCAAAGCTTACTTACAGCTCCCCGAAGCATATCGGTGTTAGTCCCGTCCTTCATCGGCTCCTAGTGCCAAGGCATCCACCGTGCGCCCTTTCTAACTTAACCATTGCTAATTTGTGATGACCGTCGGCCTTCTTCGTCAGCTTCACTCGCTCACTCCTCACGTATGTCTAATACGCTCCGGTGCTCGCTCGATTGCTTCCTCGAGTCCCTCGGTCCTGACAAATTATCAGTTTTACATCTCGGTGTTTTGAAAATTGACGCAAAAATTTGCCTTATTACTGTTATCTAGTTTTCAAGGAACATGGCTACGGATTTCAATCACACATCGTGATTCATCTCCGGTAGCGATACTGCGTGCTGCCATGCGACGAGCTGAAGAGTTGCCTCTTCGAATATGCTGTGGCGCAGGAGCAATCGTCTTAAAAGAAGACTCATTTAAGACTCACAATATTTAAAGCTTGAAAGAATTGCTTCTTTCAAAACTGAACAAAACATAAGCGCCTGACGTCTGTATATCCTTAGAAAGGAGGTGATCCAGCCGCACCTTCCGATACGGCTACCTTGTTACGACTTCACCCCAATCATCTGTCCCACCTTAGGCGGCTGGCTCCAAAAGGTTACCTCACCGACTTCGGGTGTTACAAACTCTCGTGGTGTGACGGGCGGTGTGTACAAGGCCCGGGAACGTATTCACCGCGGCATGCTGATCCGCGATTACTAGCGATTCCGGCTTCATGCAGGCGAGTTGCAGCCTGCAATCCGAACTGAGAATGGCTTTATGGGATTGGCTCGGCCTCGCGGCTTCGCTGCCCTTTGTACCATCCATTGTAGCACGTGTGTAGCCCAGGTCATAAGGGGCATGATGATTTGACGTCATCCCCACCTTCCTCCGGTTTGTCACCGGCAGTCACCTTAGAGTGCCCAACTGAATGCTGGCAACTAAGATCAAGGGTTGCGCTCGTTGCGGGACTTAACCCAACATCTCACGACACGAGCTGACGACAACCATGCACCACCTGTCACTCTGTCCCCCGAAGGGGAACGCCCTATCTCTAGGGAAGTCAGAGGATGTCAAGACCTGGTAAGGTTCTTCGCGTTGCTTCGAATTAAACCACATGCTCCACCGCTTGTGCGGGCCCCCGTCAATTCCTTTGAGTTTCAGCCTTGCGGCCGTACTCCCCAGGCGGAGTGCTTAATGCGTTTGCTGCAGCACTAAAGGGCGGAAACCCTCTAACACTTAGCACTCATCGTTTACGGCGTGGACTACCAGGGTATCTAATCCTGTTCGCTCCCCACGCTTTCGCGCCTCAGCGTCAGTTACAGACCAGAGAGTCGCCTTCGCCACTGGTGTTCCTCCACATCTCTACGCATTTCACCGCTACACGTGGAATTCCACTCTCCTCTTCTGCACTCAAGTCCCCCAGTTTCCAATGACCCTCCACGGTTGAGCCGTGGGCTTTCACATCAGACTTAAAGGACCGCCTGCGCGCGCTTTACGCCCAATAATTCCGGACAACGCTTGCCACCTACGTATTACCGCGGCTGCTGGCACGTAGTTAGCCGTGGCTTTCTGGTCAGGTACCGTCAAGGTGCCAGCAGTTACTCTGGCACTTGTTCTTCCCTGAC
>NZ_CP143547.1:3310000-4172500 GCF_046237635.1 Peribacillus sedimenti
AAGGTTACCTCACCGACTTCGGGTGTTACAAACTCTCGTGGTGTGACGGGCGGTGTGTACAAGGCCCGGGAACGTATTCACCGCGGCATGCTGATCCGCGATTACTAGCGATTCCGGCTTCATGCAGGCGAGTTGCAGCCTGCAATCCGAACTGAGAATGGCTTTATGGGATTGGCTCGGCCTCGCGGCTTCGCTGCCCTTTGTACCATCCATTGTAGCACGTGTGTAGCCCAGGTCATAAGGGGCATGATGATTTGACGTCATCCCCACCTTCCTCCGGTTTGTCACCGGCAGTCACCTTAGAGTGCCCAACTGAATGCTGGCAACTAAGATCAAGGGTTGCGCTCGTTGCGGGACTTAACCCAACATCTCACGACACGAGCTGACGACAACCATGCACCACCTGTCACTCTGTCCCCCGAAGGGGAACGCCCTATCTCTAGGGAAGTCAGAGGATGTCAAGACCTGGTAAGGTTCTTCGCGTTGCTTCGAATTAAACCACATGCTCCACCGCTTGTGCGGGCCCCCGTCAATTCCTTTGAGTTTCAGCCTTGCGGCCGTACTCCCCAGGCGGAGTGCTTAATGCGTTTGCTGCAGCACTAAAGGGCGGAAACCCTCTAACACTTAGCACTCATCGTTTACGGCGTGGACTACCAGGGTATCTAATCCTGTTCGCTCCCCACGCTTTCGCGCCTCAGCGTCAGTTACAGACCAGAGAGTCGCCTTCGCCACTGGTGTTCCTCCACATCTCTACGCATTTCACCGCTACACGTGGAATTCCACTCTCCTCTTCTGCACTCAAGTCCCCCAGTTTCCAATGACCCTCCACGGTTGAGCCGTGGGCTTTCACATCAGACTTAAAGGACCGCCTGCGCGCGCTTTACGCCCAATAATTCCGGACAACGCTTGCCACCTACGTATTACCGCGGCTGCTGGCACGTAGTTAGCCGTGGCTTTCTGGTCAGGTACCGTCAAGGTGCCAGCAGTTACTCTGGCACTTGTTCTTCCCTGACAACAGAGCTTTACGACCCGAAGGCCTTCTTCGCTCACGCGGCGTTGCTCCGTCAGACTTTCGTCCATTGCGGAAGATTCCCTACTGCTGCCTCCCGTAGGAGTCTGGGCCGTGTCTCAGTCCCAGTGTGGCCGATCACCCTCTCAGGTCGGCTACGCATCGTTGCCTTGGTAGGCCATTACCCCACCAACTAGCTAATGCGCCGCGGGCCCATCTGTAAGTGACAGCCGAAACCGTCTTTCCATCTTCCCCCATGCGGGGGAAGAACCTATCCGGTATTAGCTCCGGTTTCCCGAAGTTATCCCAGTCTTACAGGCAGGTTGCCCACGTGTTACTCACCCGTCCGCCGCTGACTTCCGGGAGCAAGCTCCCTTCTGTCCGCTCGACTTGCATGTATTAGGCACGCCGCCAGCGTTCGTCCTGAGCCAGGATCAAACTCTCCGATAGAATTTGTGACGCACATGGATGTGCTAACATCGGCGTTGTCACAGGACGTGACGATCTTAGCCGATGATCCTTAACTCTTGTACTTTTAAAGTGTTTACTCACTATCATTTAGACGTCTTATTTCAATAAGAAAAAAGAATCTGGCGCTTGTTTTGTTCAGTTTTCAAAGAGCAATCTCATATGTTGTTTCTCTCAGAAGCAACTTTATTAATGTAACACAGCGTTTAATAGTTGTCAACTTCTACGAAAAGATATTCTTTATTTAAAAATTTTATCATCGCTAACACGACTTTTCTATAATAAATCAAGCAAGGTAAAAAGTCAACATTTTTTTAATCTTGAATGTTTTAAAAGGCTAGTTCATTTCAGCGACTTAAATAATATAACTCCAATATGAAAGTAAGTCAATAACTTTTCGATTTATTTCTAACGTAAAGATAGTTCACCTTTATTAAATATGCTTAAGATGGCATATCATAATGTAAGAACCATGAATTAATTGTCTTCATACTCCAAGTATACAATTGAAGGTATAACACTCTTTATACTAATGAGTCCTGCCTACGAGTCGTGCCTGGTTTATGCAGACGCTAGCTGACCCTGCGGTGACACATAAACAAGAAATAATATTACTACCATATGTATCTCAACACTTTAACAGATTGCACTAAAGCCTATAATAGAAATGACGTGCGCTTGTTCACACGTTATTTCTATTATCAATTTACCGTATAAAAACTATAACAGACTGAAATATTTAATATTGCTTTACACCCTTAAACCTCTTCCATCATTTTATTTCTCGTACCTCGGTAAAAATCCACCGCTTCAGCACTCGCGTCACTCACCATTTTTTTAAGCTCTATAGCAAAATCAACATATGCATGCCCCTGTGCTGTTAATATGTTTCCATAGCGGACAACAGAGTTATATTGGTAATTTTCTTCCTGGAAAAAGCCAAGAAAATTACGTTGATTCTTAGTTAGGCTAACAGTGTACGGTATACCTTCCAAAAGGCCGGCTCGTGCTAGAACATATGCACCACTGCAGATCGCAGCAGCCGCCTTTGATTGACTAACAAAAACCCTCACCCATTCATACAATTCTGGTTTATTCTCAATCGGCAGTAAGTTACCACCTGGTACGATAAGCAACTCAAAATCTTCCAACACGGCCTCGTTAAGTGTTAAATCCGGGATGATTGTTAACCCTGCCTCTGATACTACTGCACCTTTATCGACTGAAATCGTAACCACAGTATGGGAATCCCTCAACATCGATATAGCAGCAGAGATTTCATACTCAGCAAACCCCTCATAAATAAATAATAGAGCCTTTTCCTTATTCACGTATTCTCCCCTCCCTCTGTATGTCTTCGTTTTTTCTTTACAAAAATCCTCTATAAATGAAGAAAAATATCATTGTAAATAGTCGATTTCACGCAGTATATGTTTTTTGCGGCTAAGGCGTGTTGATAGGTGCCATTTTATTGCCCTATATCGGGAACTCTTCCTTACAAGAAACATTACATTTAAAAGGGCAAGAAACGCTCAGCACGGATTACACCAAAAAAGCCGGGGTATATGTAGGTATATCTTAAAACGTTAAAGGAGTGATTGTCTTGTCTGTTTCAAATCAAGCTGAAGAAAAAACTCTCGGGGAATTTTTACTCGATTGTCTAAAACAAGAGGAGGTAACAGATATTTTCGGGGTTCCGGGCGATTATAATTTTAGCCTGCTTGATACGATCGAACGATACGAAGGAGTGCGCTTCATAAACGGAGTGAACGAGCTGAATGCCGGGTATGCAGCTGACGGATACGCGAGACTTAGGGGGATGGGAGCACTAATCACAACATTTGGTGTCGGGGAAATGAGCGCCTGTAATGCTATCGCCGGGGCTTACAGTGAAAACGTTCCGGTTATCCATATTGTAGGATCTCCCAAATTAGTGGAACAAAATGAAAAAAAACTGCTGCACCACACCCTGATGGACGGCGATTATGATGTATTTCGTAAAACGTATGAAAACATTACTGCCTATACAGCAGTTTTGACACCCGAAAATGCCGAGCTAGAGATACCAAACGCTCTTTATGTGGCGAAACAAAAGAAGAAACCTGTTTATCTAGTAGTTGCGATTGACCTTGTTACAAAACCTATTGTACGTCATAACCGAAATCTTCCTAAACCATCAGAAACAAATGAAAAATCCCTGAATGCAGCTTTCTCACACGCGCAGCAAATACTAAATAAGGCAGAGAGTACAGTCATTTTAGTGGATACAAAAGCAATGCGCTATAGACTTCAGGCACAAATTGAACAACTTGCCGAAAAGATGAATGTGCCCGTCTCATCCTTATTTCAGGGAAAAGGCGGATTCGATGAAAGTCATCCTCTATACATAGGGATGTACAGCGGCGCTTTTGGTAATGATAAAGTACGTAATATTGTAGAAGATGCAGATTGTGTGATTACAGTGGGTCTGGTTTGGTCTGATGTAAACAGTTCAAAATCCACTGCAAATTTAAACACCGCCAATATGATTAACATCCAGCCGCATTCCGTAAAAATTGGCGAAGCTCTTTATCCAGATGTGCTGGCAGAAGACATCTTAAACGAGATCATAGATTGCGGTTACCGGCAAGATAACAGTCAATATGAGATAGAATTTCCATATGAAACAATGATTGGCTCACCAGATGAGCCTTTGACAGCAGCCTCCTATTATCCCCGTTTTCAGAATATGTTGGCCGAAGAAGATATAATAGTTGTTGAAACCGGTAGCTTTTCCTACGGGATGTCGCAGGTCAGGCTTCCAAAGGGAGCAGATTATATCGTGCAGGGAGGCTGGCAAAGCATTGGTTATTCAGTTCCTGCCACTTTCGGCGCTTGCATGGCAGCCGGCGCTCGACGTGCGCTTCTATTTACTGGCGATGGCTCCCTTCAGCTGACCGTACAGGAGATCAGCTCGATGCTGAAGAATGGCTGCACACCTATAATCTTTATTCTCAATAACCAAGGTTTCACAATAGAAAAATATTTGAATGTACAAACCGAAGATCAAAAGTATAACCAAATTTCAAATTGGGATTATACAAAGCTTACAGAAGTATTTGCAGATGACGCTTATACAGCCTCTGTTCAAACTAATAACGAACTGGATTTAGCAATTGAGCAAGCGGAAAAACTTAACGGTACCAAGCTTTGCATCATAGAACTTAGGGTAAAAGATCCTATGGATGCACCTGATTATCTGCAAAAGATGCGCAACTATCTTGAGGAGAATAAGTAGAAGCCGCCTAAGTTATAAGGACTCCTTGATTTTCATATATGCCGCAAAGCGGGATACCGTTCCTGTTCCGTTTGCTGATTTTTTGGGCTGGCACATCATTAATTATTTATAAGTGATAAAACACTGTAAAAAAGTCATCCAAATTACATGAATAACTTTTATTCACAATAGTCAATTTTCGAATACTGCCCTATAACCTTGGCGTCCCATGAAGTATTTCTGAGGTTAAAAAAACACCAACCGGCGGAAGCCCGCCCCCTCCTGTTACCGGACCAGTTAATGGTGTATCAGTAGTGGCGATCCAATCTCCTTGCTCACCGGCTTGTATAGAAGGAGGCTTCATTACAAACCTTCCCCGTAAAATGTAATGACGTACACGGATGGCAGCAGAATCGAAAATGAAGAGTTTTCCGCTGAAAGTCGCATATGGGGTATCGAACATTATTTGGTTGGTGTATTCATTCCATGTTCCATTGATCGGCAATGGCCTCCCCCTAAAATTAGCTGTGCCAGTTAACCGGTTGCCAGTTAAAGAGGTGAAGCTGAGAGTCCCTCTGACAACTGCTCTTCCTGCTATTGATGTATTTAATCCCCACGGCGTCGATAACGGTAACCTCAGGGTGCTGCTTTGAAGATTTTGCAAAGTCAATCTCTCCTTCATCTGATTAAAACCTATTTGAAGTACAAGCTGCATTGTTACGGGTTGAAAAATTTCATTTTTATTCTAAAAGTATATTCCTGCTTCAACCAAACTGAGACATATTTAGGCTCTTTCTATATTCATTTGTTCCATTGAGTGTAAGAGGCAACCACAAAATCCCATCTCCTAAATTGAGTTGGGATTTTACATGGATATTCGAATGTTCCATGATTCTGTATCTCAACTCCTTCCATTCGATGTAAGGGAATTTCTGAAGAAGAAAAACATGGACAGGTTTAATTTGTTCTGGGAAATCCCTCTAAGATGCTGCGTAAAATATATCAAAAATAAAAAGACCGAAATAATTTCGGCCTTCGGATTATAGAGATCACTGCAATTTGCTGTTAGGGTCCATGGGCCGGTCGCCTACCATGTTTCCGTTTATTATCCGTCAACAGATTATATTGTTAGCTTTTCCAGGGAATCGAAAAATCTAATATTTACGGGATTTAATAGATATACGTTAAATCAATATTAGAAAGTTATCGTGTATACATGTTGACTCGGGAACCACGCTTCAACATCCTTTGTTATCACAGATTTGGTTTATTCAATAGCGTATATCAATCGGATCGGACAGTTTGATCGTTCGATTCTAAATGGAATGGTTCAGCGAGCATATTCTAATCCAGCAGTAAAGCAAATAAAGCCGCATCGGATTTATTCCAAGCGGCCTATTTACAGGCTATTCAATTAATCCTTCCTTCGTCAAAAATTCCCTGGCTGTCTGCTTAGCTGTCTTTCCTTCTACATTAACTTCATAGTTCATTTTGCGCATTTCGTCATCACTTATCTTTCCCGCAAGAAGGTTTAGCGCCTCAGCCAATTCGGGATGCTCCTCAACAGTTTCCTGTCTTAACAGTGGAGCCCCCTGGTAAGGAGGGAATAGATGTTTGTCATCTTGCAAAACAGTCAGTTTATACTGTGCCAATTCACTGTCTGTGGAATAGGCGTCCACCAAATTGATTTCTCCTTTTTCAATCGCACCGTATCTCAGTTTAGGTTCCATTGTAATCACACTTGGGAAATCCAGGCGATACAGTTTCTGAATGCCTCGGTAACCGTCTTCCCGATCGGAAAATTCTAGTGTAAAACCTGCCTTTATATTTGCTTGTGCTGCTCGCAGGTCAGAAATCGTTTTCAAATTATACTTTTGGGCTGTTTCGTCAGGTACCGCCAAAGCGTATGTATTATTGTATTGCATTGGCTTTAGCATTTGCATATCAAATTGCTTTATCATCCCTTTTCTTGCTTGTTCATATACCTCGTCACTTTCGGTACTGACTGCCTTTTCTTTCAGAAACTCTGAAATTGCCGTTCCGGTAAATTCCGGATAAACGTCAATACTTCCTGATTTTAATGCATTAAATACAAAGGATGTCTTCCCAAGACCGGGCTTAAGCTCGACATGAAGATCAGTCTCCTCTTCAATCAGTAGCTTATACATATTTATTAAGATTTCCGGCTCAGACCCGAGCTTTCCGGCAATGATAATTTGCTCTTCGTCTTTATTATTTATATGCGGAAGCGCTAAGGTAAGGAGCAACCCTGCTGACACCCCGCCGAGAATAAATAACGACCTTCTAAAGTTCATGCCTTCAAAACGTCTAAGCAGCTGGTCAAAAAGAATTGCTAATAATGCAGCAGGTATTGCACCAAGAAGGATAAGGCTTGAATTGTTCCTGTCAATGCCCAAAAGAATCAGGTCACCTAACCCCCCAGCGCCAATAAGGGCTGCCAATGTAGCTGTACCCACTATAAGCACCATGGCAGTCCGGATACCTGCCATTATGACAGGCATGGCCAAGGGCAGTTCCACCTTTGTCAATCGTTTACTCCTGTTCATTCCCATTGCCCTGGCTGCCTCAATCAAGGCTGGGTCGACCTCTTTGATGCCTGTGTATGTATTCCGCAAGATGGGAAGAAGTGCATACACGACAAGTGCTATTATTGCCGGAGTCCTCCCTATTCCAAACAAAGGAATTAAAATACCCAACAATGCCAATGAAGGGATTGTCTGTAATACAGCAGTTATCGCTATTATGCCTTCTGCGACTCTTTTCTTTTTGGTTATGTATATACCCAGCGGGATAGCAAGCAATATTGCAAGAATTAGAGCGATCAAGGAAATTTGAATATGCTCTATGAGCGTGTTGAATAGCTGTCCTTTTCTTTCATTCAAAATGCTGATGAAGTTATCCATTCAGCCGACCCTCTTTCCCCATCTGTTCTGCTAAATGCTGGATGATCCCCTGTCTATTGATGGTACCGATGATTCTTCCATCCTTTAAAACTCCAAGCTGGTCGTACTCTGTTAACAATGTGAGAATCTCCTGTAAGGAAGCATGGGGCGGAATTGTTTTAGCAACCGTGCTGGATGCCATTTCGTTATATTGTATGTACTTCTGTATTGAAAACGGCGCAGTGGCCAGTGCCATGTCTTCTCCGACAAAATTGCGGACAAAGTCATTAGCAGGATGGTTCAACAGTTCCTGTGGTGTTGCTATCTGTACGACTTCTCCATCCCTCATGACACAAATCCTGTCGGCCAGTTTTAAAGCCTCCCTCATGTCATGTGTAACGAAAACAATCGTTTTTTTGATTGTTCTTTGCAGCTCTAGAAGGTCATCCTGCAGCTTTTCCCTGCTGACAGGATCCAGTGCACTGAACGGCTCGTCCATTAAGATTATTTTGGGATTTGCAGCAAGTGCTCTGGCAACACCTACTCTCTGCTGCTGTCCCCCTGATAATTCATTAGGCTTCCGGTGCCTATACGTTTCCGGATCAAGGCCAATCATTTGTAACAGCTCATCGATTCTTTGACTGATCCTCTTCCCATTCCATTTTTTCAATTCCGGGACAATCGCGATATTCTCCTCAATAGTCATATGCGGAAACAGCGCAATCTCCTGAAGAACATAGCCAATATCCCATCGCAATTGATGGATATCATATTGACTTATATTTTGACCGCCAATTGTGATGGTTCCATCTGTGGCTGGAATCAATCTATTAATCATTTTAAGAGTGGTCGTTTTTCCACAGCCGCTTGGCCCGATCAGTACCATAAGTTCCCCTTCATGTATTTGGAAATTTACCGATTTTACTGCATATGTACTGTCAAGGTAACGCTTTGACACATTGTTAAATCTAATCATCCCACGACTCCTTTCTTCTGAGCGAACAATTAATCCCACCAATGAAAATCACTCTCGGTCGCACACAAAAACTTCCAAATATTAGTATACCAATTTACCGAATTGAACCATATCGATTTGCCTGTAACCTCTTTTCTTAAGACATTTCTTTACAAGTACTGATTTTTCAGTACAAAAAAGGACAGGAATCTTTTTATCTGTCGGATTAACAGATCATAATTGTGAAACTAATGAAAGATCAGTTTTCCTGATATTACAACAAATATATCCCTAAACAGGATTACATCCAAACTCCAAGCATATTTTTCGTACCCTATGCATCACCGCTTTACGACAAAAAGGGTAGAAAAATAATAAAGCCAACTGAAGCAGCCGGCTTGAAATATTCAACTAACATTTTTTTATTTTATTTACATGTTATTTAAAGGATTTGTATTGCTGAGAAATTTACTTAACTTAACAAATAGGTGTACTTCCAAATTCATCTGTACATCAATGTATTTGTGCCCTGCACTTAATTTATCCAGCTAACGCTCATCTGTAAATACCAGAAGGATTTTCCCCTGTTCGATCGATTTCTCCAATGATTCTGCTTCGTGCCGGCTAAGCCCTAATTCTTCTAATTGCATGCTAAGCCCCCGCTTCCCGGGTAGGAATATATGTTTGAGTTATGCCCCCAGCCCCAATTCCTCATGCCAATTATTTTAGCATCGGACTGTTCTGCTACATCTTTGGCCGCTTTTACACTCTTCGAAGGCACATATATTTCTCCAGCTGCAACTCCCTTGTTTTGTAGCATACACACTGCCTGAATAGCATCCTCAACCGAAGAGTATTCATGCACCAGCCTCATTTCATTTCTCTACTTTTCTCGCAGGTTTACATATCATATACACAGAATTCCACAAAAGAAAACATTTCAAATTTTGAGCTAAAAAGGTGTTGGATTTCCAGAAAGAAGCCTTATTCCTAATGGTGATTACTTGTTCAACCTAAAATTTTATGGACCTTGACCTGCTTGTTCAATTCCATTGCACCTTCAATTAATGCTGGTAAATACGTATTCTTGATTTTTTCTTCCGATGATCTCATGTTGTTTGTGGAGATATTCATCGCAGCAATCGGCTTACCCTTCCAATTGAAAATAGGTACAGCAATCGACCGCAGTCCTATCTCAAGTTCGTCGTTTCCATCAGCATAGCCCAGTTGCCTGCATGTGGACAAATGAGCTTCAAATTCCTGAAAATCTATTATTGTTTTGTCGGTCAATGCCTCGATTTTTGCCGAACTCCAAATGTCCCGCCTGTCCTCTTCAGGCAGCCAGGCAACAAGCGCCTTTCCTAATGATGTAGCATAATAAGGCAGCCTTGAACCAACACGAAGGTTCGCTCCAATGATTCGTTCTGCCGCATTAACCCTTGATAGATATACAATATCCGCTTTATCAAGGATAGCAAGATTCGTGGACTCCTTCACTTTCGACGCAATTATTTCAAGAATGGGATGGGCAATGTCAGGCAGGTTCAATGATTCCAAGTAATGTGCCCCGAGATCCAATACTTTAGGGCTCAGTTGAAATTTATTCGCTTCAGATATTCTCACGTACCCGAGATCCACAAGTGTAAGGACAAAGCGCCTTACCGTAGCCTTATTGATGCCTGTTTTCCTTTCCAGGTCACTTAGTGTCAAATAGACGGAACTCGAATCAAACGCATTTAGAACCTGAAACCCTTTTGCTACTGAATTGACAAAATAACCGGATTCTTTCAATGTATTCATTATTTTTTCCCCCTCTTTTAATAGTCTGTATCTTTTTGCTTATTTTCTAAAAAGTCTTTCAATTCGGTTGATAGTTAGTAAAAAAGCTTATATACTCGAAATATATTCACATTTCGTATATTTGTACGGATAGTGTACGATAAAACTTTATTATTTGCAAAACCTATTTACCGATAAATGTAAGGGTTTACACAAGATATGACACTGCAAGAAGGAGGTTTCTTTATGAATAAAGTTGTATCTGCTGCGGAGGCAATCTCTCATATTCATGACGGAGATACCATATGCGTTGGCGGCTTCGGTCTGGTCGGATGCCCTCTGGGATTGATTAAAAAATTGGAAGAACATCCGGTTTCCAGATTGACAGTAATAAGCAATAACCTGGGAGAGCCTGGAGGCAAAGGACTTGGGAAAATTATGCTGCAGAACAAAATCTCAAAAGCGATCGGCTCCTACTTCACCAGCAATATTGATGCTGTCCAGTACGTGAACGAAGGAAAGCTAGAAGTGGAACTAGTACCCCAGGGTACGCTGGCTGAACGGCTGCGTGCAGGAGGCGCAGGTATTGGCGGATTCTATACTAGGACTTCTGCAGGTACGCTGCTCGCCGAAAACAAGGAATCACGTATCATAAACGGCAAGGAGTATGTACTCGAATTTCCCCTTCTTCCAGATGTTGCGCTAGTAAAAGCACAGAAGGCCGATACATTGGGGAATCTTGTATTTTCAAAAACGGCCCGGAACTTCAATCCTGACATGGCAAAAGCAGCCAGGGTCACTATTGTGGAAGCTGACGAAATCGTAGAGCCTGGTGAACTTGATCCCGAGCAAATCATTGTTCCGCATCTGTTTGTGAACTACATTGTGCGGGGAGGAAAATCAAAATGAATATGAAAGAAAAGATCGCAGCCAGAGCTGCAAGGGAAATAAAAGATGGGGCAATCGTCAACCTTGGAATCGGCATCCCCACCCTTGTTGCGGACTACCTATCTGATCAAAAAGAAATATTTTTACATACAGAAAACGGCTTGCTAGGTGTCGGTCCGACCCCTTCCGATGGAGAAGAAGATCCTGAAATGATCAATGCCGGCAAGCTTCCGGTTACTGCTAAAACAGGAGCATCCTACTTTTCTTCGTCAGAGTCCTTCGGCATGATCCGCGGGGGCCATATCGACGTGGTAATACTCGGGGCTTTGCAGGTCGCCCAGAGCGGGGACATCGCTAATTGGGCCGTGCCGGGAAAAAACATTCTTGGTGTGGGCGGAGCCATGGACCTTGTAGCCGGGGCCAAGGAGGTTATCGTTACAACCCAGCATTGCGCTAGGAACGGAGAACCTAAAATTCTAAAGAATTGTGATTATCCCATTACCGCAAAAAATGTGGTAAACACTCTTATTACAGAATATGCAGTATTCCGATTTAAAGATGGGCAGATGGTGCTCGAGGAATTGGCTGATGAAATAACAGAGCCGCAGCTGAAGCAAATAACACCTGCAAACTATACCATCTCCCCTGCTCTTTCCCGTTATGTGACTTAATATCTGAAAGGAGAATGTCTATATGGTACAGGAAATTGTCATAGTCAGCGCCCGGCGCACTCCAATCGGCCGGTTCGGAGGCACATTAAGAAATACAAACTCCGCAGAGTTAGCGGCAGCTGTGTTGAGAGATGCCATGAAAACTATAGTTTTGCATGAGGAAATCAATGAAATTATTTTGGGGGAGGTCCGGCAATCAACCGAATCATCCAATGTGGCGCGTGTGGCAGCCCTTAGAGCAGGCATTTCTGACAAAGCAACAGCCTATACAGTCAACCGATTATGCGCTTCAGGCATGCAGGCTGTGATATCTGGCGTCGGGCATTTAGCCTTCCATCCGAATGACATTGTTATTGCTGGAGGGACTGAAAATATGAGCAGGGCTCCGATATACCTGCGGAACTCACGCTTTGGGGAAGGAAATCCAATATTGGTTGATTCAAATCTCGAGAACGGCCAGCAGCCTGTTGAAATGTATGGCAAGAATTTAGGCATGGGCATTACAGCCGAAAACGTTGCCGAAAAATATGGTATATCACGTGAGGATCAGGATGCTTTCGCTTTGGAAAGCCAAAAAAGGGCAAAGCAGGCATGGGAGAACGGAAAATTCGATTCTCAAATCGTCCCATTGGAAATCAAAATCAAACAGGAAGCAATGTTATTTGCAAAGGACGAGCATATGAGGGAAACTTCCCAGGAAAAACTGGCGAACTTGAAACCTGTTTTTAAGCCAGAAGGAACTGTCACAGCAGGAAACGCCTGCGGCCGCAATGACGGGGCAAGCGCCCTTGTACT
The DNA here is from genome assembly GCF_046237635.1 of Peribacillus sedimenti. NCBI lineage: Bacteria > Bacillati > Bacillota > Bacilli > Caryophanales > Bacillaceae > Peribacillus > Peribacillus sedimenti. The sequence goes on from NZ_CP143547.1 coordinate 3,322,725, forward strand.
GATGTCCAGAAATAGGGCACATTCCTTAGGTCTTAAGCCCTTGGCTAGAATAAAGGATTGGGCAACAGCCGGCGTGGATCCTCATTATATGGGGATTGGTCCAGTCCCGGCCGTATCGAAGCTGCTTGAAAGGACAAATCTCAAAATGGCCGATATCGGTCTAATAGAGCTGAACGAGGCCTTTGCCTCCCAGGCACTTGCTGTTATCCGGGAGCTTGGCATCGACATGGGCAAGGTTAATGTTAATGGCGGGGCAATTGCACTCGGCCATCCACTTGGGGCAACCGGCGCCGTCATATTGACCAAGCTTGTTCATGAAATGAAGGCGCGGAACGAGCAATTTGGCATTGCCACCTTATGTGTCGGAGGCGGACAGGGAATGGCAGTGCTCCTCGAGTCAGTTTGAGGACACTTTAACTAATACAGATTTGGAGGTTTTTCATGTGAAGATAGAAACAAGTCAACCACTACAGATCAGCCCTCCTTCCACCTGGAAGGAAAAATTAAAGTTCCTTGGGCCAGGACTGGTTGTGGCCGCCACTGGGGTGGGACCAGCTGACCTCGTTACTTCCGTTGCGATAGGAACATCATTTGGAATGACCTTTGTCTGGGCAATTATCATCGGGGCAATCCTTAAATATTTCCTTAATGAAGGGGTGGGAAGATGGAATCTTGCGACCGGCAAAACTATGCTCGATGGCTGGCATAAGCTTGGATCATGGGCAACCGGATATTTCGGAGTATATTCCGTCATCTGGGGCTTCATTTATGGTGCAGCGGCTGCTTCCACTGCCGGTATGGCAATGCATGCGATGTTCCCGATTATGCCTCTGTGGGCATGGGCGATCATTCATTCTGTCTTGGGTTTTTTACTCGTCTGGTCCGGCAAATATTTATTGTTTGAACGTATCATGACCGTTTTAATTGGCGTTATGTTCATAACTATCATCGGAACAGCGGCGCTTTTCCTTCCAGGTTTCACAGATTTTGCAGCTGGTTTCGTCCCTACGGTGCCTGATGGCTCCTTTATGCTGATGCTTGGGTTGATTGGAGGTGTTGGCGGAACCATCACCATGTCTTCTTATGGCTATTGGCTTAGCGAAAAGGGCTGGGGCGGACCGAAATGGATTCCCACCATGCGCACTGACTCCAAGGTCGCCTATACACTTACAGCCATTTTCACAATGGCTGGCTTAATCATCGGGGCTCAATTCCTTGCAGGCAGCGGCGTCAGCATCCGTGATGACCAGGGACTTATTACTCTTGCAAATATGCTTGGCGACGAGTTCGGCACACCGATGCGATGGATGTTCCTGCTCGCATTCTGGTCTGCTGCCTACACCTCCCTTCTTGGTGTATGGAATGGCGTGCCTTATCTCTTTGCTGACTTTATTAAAACTATACGCAAAAAGAAGGAAAAAGGAAATTCATTCGTATCTGAAAAGGAACCGGCCTATCGCTTCTTCCTATTTTGGCTCACATTCCCGCCGATGATTTTGTTCTACTTTGGAAAGCCTGTAGAGCTTCTGATTTTATATGGTGCTCTCGGAGCATTATTCATGCCGTTCCTGGCCATTTCTCTTCTCTTGCTCCTTAATTCTAAGGAGGTTCAAGAAGAATACAGAAGCAAACTATCTTCGAATGCCGTGTTGATTGGATGTCTTGTATTATTTGCCTTCCTCGGCATCAATGAACTGGTTAAGATTTTCTCTTAATATTGTATATAGGGATAAAGATTGAAGACAGCAGCCTAAAATAATGCTGTCTTCTTTTTTTAGCGGCTGAACTTTCTGCAAGATTGCTATTATTTAGCGATATTTGAAAACCCTTGAGTCGTTTCGGTTTTAATAATTACATAGCCACAGGTAAAAATAAGCTACATTTAATCTCCTGCACGGTCACCCAGAAATATATTATGATGCTTTCGTTTTCAACCTCAAATGGCACAACTGTTTTCAATTTAGTTTAAATTTACAAAAAATGTACGGAATTATCTTTTCAAATGGATATGGCCTTTATATAATTAATTGGAAAATATTTTCCGCCATAAAAATTAGGGGGTATTTTATGCAGAAGCTGAACAGCTTTAAGTTACAGTTTAGCATCCTTTTAGCATTTACATTGTTCTCTTTCCTGATGTTTTCCGCTTCGATTACTCACGCATCGTCTCCGACAGTAAAAGTGACCAGTAAGCTTTATACCAAGAAAAGTCAAACTATAAACCTGGTATACCCGCAAGTCACAGGGTTGAAAAGCAAATCTGCACAAATAAAAATTAATACCGCCCTTCTCAATCATGTTAAAAAATCCTACAAGAACTACCTATTATTAAAGAAGGATATGGAAGAAGTCAAAAAGGAGGGCTTATGCAAGCAGAACCCGCAATTTTGTGTTTATTATTACGGCACTTCGTTTAAGGTCAAATATAATAATGCAGGAAAGCTCAGCATACTCCTTATCGACGACCAATACTCGGGCGGCGCGCATGGTACAGCTTATGTAACAGGATATAATTTCAATACAAGCACAGGGGATAAGTACAGTTTAACTTCTGTATTAAATACGAAGACAAAAATGAATAAGGTATGGCAATACACATTCAACTACATGAAGAAACGGCCAAATACGTTTTTTGCCGAGGATTTAGATAAGTATTTAAGAATTAACAACAATACAGCATTTTACTTCACCAGCAGCGGAATTAGTCTCCTATTCCAGCAATATGAGGTTGCCCCTTATGCTGCGGGAAATCCAGAGGTTAAGATACCCTCCAATGTCTACCGATAAGAATGAAAAGGTGCACCAATTCAAATCGGTTGCACCTTTTTTATTTGTTCTTACTGTTTACAGATGATGGAAATCATTCTGCCTTGTGAGCGCCCCTTCTTACCCACATTCTATAAACTAAAATAATGACGAATAAGAAAATCAAGTATATTACGGCACCCAATAAAAATCGATTCAATGAGGAGAGAATCTGACTGCCGCTGTATGCTACAAATACGGTTGTCGGTATCTTTCCAATCGCAGTAGCGGAAATGTATATCGAAAAAGGAATGCCGGCAATGCCCGAATATATATTCACCACCGGAGTAGGTATTATAGGAATAACTCGAGCGGCTAAAATCGCGATAAAAGCATTTTTTCGAATCATCTGCTGGAAATAATCCAGACGTTTAAATCGTTTCAAATAAGCTGTAACATAATCACTAAATAAATGGCGGGCGGCAAAAAAATAAATCGCAGAGGCGGTAACAGTGCCAAACCAATTAATTAAGGATCCTAACAATAAACCATACTTTGCCCCCACGATACCTGAATATAATGTGAAGGGGATAACCGGGATCGTTGCAATGAAAACCGACAGTAAAAAGATTAAGGGAAGATTGGATTTGTCACTTTCCTGAATCCAGTTTAATATGTAATCTTTATTCATGAAGCAAAACAAGAAAACCAGCAAGTAAACCAATACAATCGGAAGCTTTCTCATCCATCATCTCTCCAGGTGCCAAGTTGTAAAAATTAATTATTTAAAATCCCCTCTTATATTGTGCTGTTTCCTATGCTTCCACTATATTAAATGAAACATCAGTGGCTTATAAACATAATGCGCACTCGATCCGCCCCCAAAAAACGTACCTTTCACTAGTATGGTCAATTACATAAAATCGGTCTTAATTTTACTTTATCTTAAATTAATTCGAATGATAAGCTGCATTAATTTCGTCCGTTATCAGCCACTTACTCAGATTGCATTCAATAGTTTTTTTATCCATATAATTCGTTGATACAATCCTCCCCTATATGACATAATTGCAGTCTCTTATATTTGGAACCCTATTATAAATCTATCGTTCGCCAAATTAGGCTTGTTTATGTTAAGTGTCCAGCTTGATAGGATAATGCGCTGCCGAAATTGCCCATAAATTAGACAGAAGCCTATATCCTCTGCGAAATCCTGTTATGCATACATGTCACCAATCATTGCATGAAGGTTATGTCCATATGTAATCTAGTCGAATCCCAACTTTTCAATCTTGAACAAGTTGGAGTTCATTTATTTGTCGCGTTATGTTATGTACTGCTTCTTTACAGCATACTAAACCAATTACTTAGCACACAGAGTTCAAATCGCCCAATTGTACACACTATGTTATAAATGCAGAAGGAAGTGATTATGTTTAATGAAAAAAACAATCGCAATTCTGACCTTTGCCATTTGGGTCTCACTTGCCTCTTCCATACACATAAAGGCATTGACACTGGATAAGCTTCCAGCGTCACAAGCTTCACAGCAATGGGGCGTGGTTATAGGAAGGACTTCTTCAAATATCCCTTCCCAAATTAGTTTAGAAGCGGGTGTATTTAATATATATAATATAGACATTAAAAATATCGGAGATAAAAATATTGAAAATGTGGTAGTTGAAGTATATAGAGATGGAAACATCGAAAAAACAAAATACGAATTATTCACAACAGAGGCAGGTCCTCTTCTGGAGGAGGGTTCTAGCCAATATAGGAATATTCCGGTCTCAGAAAAGACGCATACATTGGAAGTAATTATTACTTGGACCAAGAATATTAAAGACAAACACCTGGCGAGGCGATATAAGGAAAGCTTTGTTTTCGTCAATTCTCAACATCGAAAAGATAAGAACCCTATTACGAAGGTAAGCCCACTCACCTACACTTGGAAAATCGCTGCCTCAAATAATATTCCACTATCTTAACAAATCGATATCAATGTGTTGAGTCTGCCAAAGAAGAAAGAAATTAATGATCAGCCTATTGAACCTTATGCATCGACGCTTGTGGTTTCAAGGTCTGGTGTAATGTGTTACAAAAAAAAGAGCCAGTAGGCTCTTTTCTATTATATACGCTTTGCTCCGATAAACTTTGGTTTCCAATATGAGTTTTTTGTGTAAAAATATGATACACCTTTTGATGATGATGAATTAATCACTTTTCCGCTCCCAACATACATAGCTACATGGGTTGGCCTTGAAGCTTTGTTAGGTGCATAAAAGAGCAGATCCCCTGCTTTTAAAGAACTAACCCTTGTCCCTCTTGTATACATGTCTCTAGCTGTCCTGGGCAATGACTTGCCAGCTTTTCCGAAAGAATATTTGATCAATCCTGAACAATCAAATCCACTTGGTGACATGCCGCCCCATCTATATGGTACTCCCAGGTTGCTTTTTGCAACCGAGATTGCTTTTGTATGGTAAGTTGCTGCCTCTGCCTGTGTTGTCTCACCCATTGCCGTAAACCCCATGCTTAGCGTAGCTGTCATGGCTAGGGTCGCGATGAATTTCTTTAACAAGATTGTTTACCCCCTGGCGTGATTTGTTAAACCAAATATACCGTGTTTTTGATAACATTCGCATCACAGTCACTTTACATTTATATTACAAAATATAGCCAAATACTCCATAAAACTGCATAGAAGGATGATTTACAACATATTCCCATATATGAATTCAATCTTCTTTATACAAAACTACTGAAGTAACAAAGAAAAATAGCCTATTATGTAAAGAATACAACAGCATATCCCTATTAGCCTCGGCTACTAATGGCAGCCCACAGCTTGAGAAGCCAAATTAGACTATGAAGAAAATATTGTTTTACAACAAACGTGATTATATCTTAAATTAGGAAGCTTTATAAAACATGCTGTCAGTTTTTTTGCAGTTCCTTCCTCACAAAACGTTACATCAGTATTGAGAAGCAGTGAAGACCTCCGAATAGTGGAAAGTATGTAGTCAAAGCCATTCACAATGTGAATGGCTATTTCCTTAAGCTAACATTTTGTATGATAAATTTGCTATTGGGCAGGGTAGGCATACGTCTCAAACTGTAACTTAGGTCTTGATTCGGCGCCACTTCATAATCCATATGCTTGGTCATAAATTCAAAGCTGGATTTTAAAACAAGGATAGTAACGCTTTCCCCAGGGCAACGGTGTCCTTTATACGGGTCTCCTCCTCCCTGGGGAATAAGATCAAACAGGCTTCCCTCCCAGTTACTGAAGCGATGTGGCCAGAATTTATCCGGTAAATCCCATAACTTGCGGTCATGATTTGTTCCATATACATCCAGCAGTACTAACTGTCCTTCTTTAAAATCATAACTGTTCCATGTAAAATCCTTCTTCACACGCGCTCCTAAAAAAGGGCCGAACGGATAGAAACGCCTCACTTCCTGAACGAACATCTCCTGCTCCTTTTCTCCGCCAACCAGCAGCTGTTTTTTGCACTCAGGATAATCATGTATGGCCAGGGCTCCAAAAGTAACGTAGGTCGCTATCGCAACGATTGGCCTTAACACATTGATCAATTCAACTGCAGCCATTTGTGTGTCAAGCGGTTTCCCTTCTTGATCTCGATGGAAGGCCATTGCGTGAAGCGCAGTATACTTATCAGCCTTCATGCTCCCAGACCGAACCTGTTCTATTACAGTCCTGATCCACATTTCTCCGTTCTGGCGTGCTTTTCTGCCCTGCCAATGCCTGGGTCCCACTGCACCGAACGCATCAACCATTGCTCCAAAATCTTTAGCTCGTTGCTTTACCTCTCTTTCAGGCAGGAGAACTCCAGCCCACTGGCATGCAGCCCGGCAAAGCATTTCCTGCACCTCATCGAATAGCACGATGCTGTCCATTTGTTCCCACCTTGCTGCATAGTCCCTCCAGCGATCCCATAACAGATTTGATAGAACCTGCAATCTATCCGGTGCCATGAGAGACATAAAAAGCAGCTTCCGGTGCTCATGAGCATTTCCATCCATGGTTTGAATGGCATTTACACCGAATAGAGTCTTTTGCACCCTCATTGGTGCTGCTCCCTTTCTTTGGAACCGGTCATTATCATAAAACAGCTTTGCGGCTTCCATTCCTCCCATACACAATGCTGTTTCACCAAGTACACGAGCTTCAAAAATATCCGAGTTCAGCTGTTTTCGGCGATTCTGTATAAAGTTATAGCCTTCCTTCAAGACATTTAAAGTATTGTCTATGCTTTTAACACGCGGTACTTGAACATTATGTTCCATCGGTTGTAAATCTCCTTTATACTTGGTCTCCAACGTATAGGCTCAGTATTTTGCAAACTTTATATGTTTTGCCTCATTAATTCATTATTTTGCACGCAAGATTTTGATTTGATGTATAACCCATACCCTAAGGACGACCGCAAGAAAACACAAAATGCTTTTTTGTTCTTCCCTGTACTTCAATTATCAAATTTTTGTAAAAAAGACCCTATTATTCTTGTCATATTTCTGGTAAAATTGGAACCTGTTGTTACTTGATGAAAGGGAGATTAAAATGAGTTCAATCAAGAATTACACACCTACGAAGGAGGAAATAATCAAGATGATCGACGAGCTTAGGCATGAACTAATTCAAACAGGGATGAAAGAAGGCCTTGCAAGCTCTGCAACTATTAATATAAGTCAAAAATTAGACAAATTTATTTATATGTACCAAAAGATGCACCGTCTTATTTAAAATAAGAAACAGAAATTCATGTTCATATGCCGTTTTATTAGAATTGATCGTGATCGTTATTAAGTGAAGCCGATCGTTTTCTACATGAAATTTATTAAAGTTTGTGGCAAACCTTCCTGTTTGAATGAAACAAAATCACATAAAAATATTTGATAAAATGCCCTTTTTTCAGACTACATGTGATAGACTTAATTCGGATGAGATAAATCTAGGGACCTTGACTATTTTAGCTCTTATGAGAAAGAAGGATAAAAAATGGAGAAAATCAGTGTTTTCCTGGATGATTATCGGCAGCCACCCGATGGATATGTATTAGCTGAGACGATTGATGCGTGTCTAGAATTATTACAGAATTTCAATATAGAACATTTGTCGTTGGACCATGATTTATTCGATAAGACCAGAAACGGGTATCTGCTTGTTCAAATTATGGTTAAAGATAAGCTCTTTGCAAATCGCATAACGATCCACTCTGCTAATTCGGTTGGCGGAAAAGCCATGTATAATTTTTTGAAGCAGGCTCAGAATGACTCCATTATCCCCAAAGCCACAATCGTAACTTTAAGACCATTACCCCTCCATTACTTTCCGTCCAAGGATCTAAAACGTTATCAGGATGTTAAATAAATAATTGAATTGCCACTTGGCCAAATCCTCTTATTCAAAAAATAAGCTTTGCTATTTTAACACGTCACTATTGCCCCGCTCGGTTTCCAATTTACCTTCCAAGTGATCTTCTGCGCAGCATAAACAAATTCACTGTATCGTATGATAATATCTCATGACATTTTGATTTAGCTTCCAAGCTTTGTGTATACTGTCGTATCTATCATGTATCTCTATTCTGAAAATGTTCCCAGGACAACAAAATCCCCTGGTGATTCACTCAAAGGATTGTCATTAATTCATATAGATATTTTAATATTTGCATTTATTCCAGGCAAAACTCTGTCTGATGCATTACGAATCGATATTTTTACAGGTACCTTTTGTTCTGTCTTTGTATATTGCCGCTTCCATTTTGGGACGCAATGCAGAAAATACAGCGTTGGTAGCGTAGCCTATTCTTCTACCGTTCCATCAAAGAAATGTATTCTTGCCTCCATCGACAGTGATATCTACACTATCACCCACTTTGGCATGTTGAAGATCACTTTCGAGAATATTTGCTGTGATGTAAAGGTGTTCTATGTCTGCAATCTGAGCCGATACCTGACCAGCTTGAACATGCTGCTAACTGTAACTTTATTTTTAATAGTGGCACCCTTCGTTTTAAATTACAATTATTAATTCTTTCACTAAATAAAAAAGCTGAGAGTTTTAAGTCCTCCCGCTTGAACACGTCACTCATTCATTTTCCATATTTTTTAAAGTCCCGATTAAGACGCGACAAATTCTCTTCAAGTTGCACTAATTCTTCCTTTGACCACTCCTTCAGAATTTCCGCATAAAAAGCGTTCCGTACCTTTTGGACCCTCTCCAGAATTTCCCGGCCTTCCTTGGTAATCTCTACAGGGCTTATCCTGCCATTGCTTGGATCGGGAAAACGGTTTATATAATTATTCCTTTCTGGATTGGCTACCTGCCTGCTAGCAGTGGAAAGGTTTAACATCAACGCTTCAGCCAGCTCATTGATTGCCACATGCCCGTTCTCATCTATTTCAGTGAGCATTACATATTCTGATCGATCCAGACTGCCGAGCCGCGGGCTATGAGCAGTTGTAAGGCGGACCAGCCAGGCTATTTCATACTCCACCATCTGCAGCGAATCCTTTGTCATTTACATTCCCCTCTAATACATTATCGACACACATTAATTAGTGACGTACCGAACACCGTTTTTTCTATTATAAAATTAAAATTCTCATTATGTAAAATGAACGCCATTATAGACTATCATTGGCTATTTAGAAACAGAATTAAGGTTCAAAACCTGTATATTTTTTTTAGGTTAGTATACTGACAAAAGCGGGATCTGATTCTGCTCCTATTCGCTCAGTGATACGCACTGCCTGCTCCGTTTTATTGTTTTGTATTTTTGCCATATGTTTCCCTATAAGAACAGTCTTCAATTTTCCATAATAACGATTGAAAACCTGTGGATTTCCTTCAAGGCGCGAACATTTCTGCGGGAGGTCAGGCGAGACACCTTGATAAGCGACATCGATGAAGAGGCTCATTGCCAGCCCGGGAAAACGAAGTGCCTGAAATGATTATCCACGATTGCAGGTCAAATAAAACAAAGTTATCTTGGATCTTTTGATGCAGTTCCAGTCATTTCTTCTGCTTAAACAAAAAACTCCCAGGAGGCCCGGGAGTACTAGGAGTAATATCTATTCATTAAACTACAATCAGGAAGGAACGTACCTAGTGAATGAATTTTCATAACGGTAACATTCAGTTCTGCAGGCTTTCGTCGTGCACTTAACGAGCTAATCCTATTTAGCGAAAGCATGTTCACTTTTTCTTGAAGAGTGAAACTTGTTAAATAAATCGTCCAAATGCTGGCTTAAACTCACTGTTTTTGGATCGGTAAAGCCTAATTGCAGCGCTGTCTTAACAAGAAGCTGTCTTACGGATTCTATTTCCAGTTCCATGTCCTGCTCCAATAGATTTTTCATCTGCATTCCCTTGCTTTCCTGGATAGTATAAGAGCTTTCCTTTACCTCAGACACAACCTGTACATAACAAAATCCTTAACTGCTTATTATATCTTTGTTATCGGCAATTTCACTTGTATTTATAGTTTTTTATCCTTCTTAAGGCTTATTGTAAAAAAAACCCAATTAACCCTTATACCAGATTTAATCCAGCGCAACAGCATCCAGATACTGCGAAATCTTAAAAGCCGCCGCTAGCGCGAGGGGGCAATGTCGAAGCCTATGCTGGAAAAATAAAAGAAAAGAAAAAACAGAAGCAGGAAGAGAAATATGCCCATTTTTTCCTCTTTATAAAATAATAAGACCAAAAGTGATACAACAATCGCCACAATCGATAAGAAAGCCCAAAGGACACTCTGAATACAGTATTCCTCCCATTCAGTATCAGCTTAACACTGAACACTGCATTTATTTAACATAAATTAATTTTCTTTAATTCAATGATATTTTGAGCTGAGTGGTTCCCCACCTAATAGAATTTCTTAATCCACACTGCCTTTAACACGTAGTGCAGTAATTTTTCTTGCTAATATTTGTCAAATGCAAAATGAAATCTGGCAGCAGCGACTATAAGCAGTTGGTTCATACTTACCACCAGCCTTCAAGCACCTTGATTAACTGTTTTACCTAGGGAAGGTTTTCTCACTTTATTGTGTTTTCGTAATTCAATAGTTAGTATAGCCATTTTTAAAACTAAATAAAAATACTGTGGTATTTCTTTTTTCATATTGTTTCGACAAACTTTTAAACATTCCTTTATTGAACTCCCAAATCCTGCATAAAAAATGCCTCCTATCCGAAAAAGGATAGAAGGCCAGTCAACCTTTACCTAATTAAACGCTTTCCGTTGTTTCCAATATCTCATCGAGAGACAAAATGCCATGCTTGAGCTGGTCATCCTCATCCAATATACCTATAACTATTTGATTTTCAGTAGTTAAGGTAATGTATTGACAAATCAGATTACCTGGAACCACAAACTCAGTTCCGGATATTACCTCAAGCCTTGCAAAGCCATCTTCTTTGTATTCTAAAGGAAAAGATTCATTCAATCGTTGTACCGTGCTTCCTGCCCACTTATAAAGGACATCCTTTAGTGAGACTTGTTCAATAATTGATAAATGTTGGTTAATTGTTACGTCCTGTATTGATACTATTTTCACACTATTCACTCCCCAATCGTATAGTAGTGTATACTTTAGGGCCTATTACATCAATGGAATAATGCTAACATTCCTTTTACATTTTAGTTACTTACCAGGCTTTACGCAACTCTATTTAAACACTATGCATTTAATACACAGTCCTCATCATCTCCTGACATCACTTTTGTATCGCAATTTTAAAGAATTACTTTTTCGAGGAACTGCCATTCCAAATCCCTTAAAAATATATTTCTGTTGAATACTCCAAGGTTCTGTCAAACTAAACCGGGTGAACACAAACCTCATATCCTTGCGAACCATTCCATTCTTCTTTGAATAGTATTGTACAGGGAATTCGGCATCAAACACCAATAGAGTTTCTTGATCGAAAGGAAAAAAATTCTGATTGGTGTTTACTGAAAAATATTGTACATCCCTCATCATTTCCCCTACTGTCTTTGAATGTTTTTGCGTTGTAAAAATCACATTGAGAACTTTGATATCTTTCATATTTAATCCCAAAGCAAATGTTTGCAGCAGTTCCTGAGGACCAAGCGAATGAATGTAATCATCTAATTTGCCGGCAGCCTTCATGATCATCAGTTTGTGAGCAGGATCTTCATTCTGCAGCTTATGTGTAATACTCCCTGAAAAATGGACACAAAAATGCCCCCGAAACCCGTTTAATAGGGCACCGCCACCGTGAGGCATGCCATTCATTGACGCGGCAATCATCTGATCTTTTACGACCACGATAATGGCTCTTCTATCCCAGCTCCATTTATTATGGTATATGCGTTTCATTATTTTGGTGTCCTTTTTTGACAATGGCTGAACATCTGCATGCTGGCTCCCTGCCCGGCGCTGCACCCAGAAGTTTAGCCCTGATTCAATATCGATAATTTGAAATTTGGCTTTTTTGGGAATAATCCCATTCACCTGTTCCCAAGGAAGCATTTCAACATGATAACTGAGTGGGGTGTCTTCATCGGCCCAATCGTCAGCCAAGGCTGGGTATGTACCAAAAACCAAAAGTACAAGCATGGCACAGCATAGCATGAATGGATTTTTCATTTATAGAACTCCTGTTTTTTCATTATTATTTCAGGTTAGATGCTTTCAAATTCACTTTTTGATAAGTAGGAAAAAATATCAAAAGTCTCTTAAATCGGTTGAAATGAAAAATCCTCATCCCTGGGGTTTTGGCAAAATATTTGCCTGTAAAAATTGTAATAAAAAAGACGCCTCTATACGGCGCCTTTCCGGATATTATATGATTGCCTTGAAACTGGATAAAATAATTCCAATCATGAAGCCGCATACGGCGCCATTTACCCGGATCCACTGCAAATCCTTTCCGACATTGTTCTCTACCATGTCGATCAGTGTTTCATTATCCAGCTTATCCAAGTTTTCTTCTACAAGTTTTCCGATTTTCTTATGATTGTTTTCAATTAGCTCCGCAATTTGCTGTTGTAGCCATGCCTCGGCTTTCTCGATCTTAGCTTTATCATTCTTCGCTGCATTTAGCAATTCCGTCACAAAAGGTAAAAAGTATTGATCTACAAACTTTTCGTCCTCAATGAATGTAATGGCTTCTTTTTGCAGGTTATCCAAGACTTCGACAATCCGTTGATTTGGCTGCCAGCTTGATAAGAATTCCTCCAGCATTCGGCTTATTGCTGCAGTTACCTGTTTGTTATCTCCGATATTTATAAATTGGTTTTTTATATAGGCAAGAATGGCCTGCCTGTTCTGATCCTTTTCATAACGCATGCTGTAGATGTAATTTATCAAGAGGTTTTGCAGTATTTTCCCCAATTTTTCTTCATTGACTAAATTCTGCAATGATTTTAAAGCGAATTGCAGAATACCATCTGCTTCGATTTTATTGATCGCGTTCAACGCAAAACCGCCAATCTGTTCTTTACGATGGGGCATCATCAGCCATTCCTCCGCTTTTAACAACAGAGCATCAAAAGCCTTTTCATAGAAGCCTTTTTCTACAGCCTGCCTGCCAGCAGCTGTAAGCAGTCTCTCGATTGGAACGGATGCAATATATGCCCGAAGTTTTCTTTCGACATAAGGGGCCAATCGTTCAAGCTTAAGATGCCGCACAGCACTGCTGCATGTGATCATTACACCCCTTTTAAAGCTCTCCGACTGTATTTCCTTCTCTACAGCAGGCATAATCTTTTCAAGGATCCGCATGTTTTTTATCTTCTCTTTTATACTTTCTACAGAAAGCCACTCATTCTCTATCGTAGAAACCAGAGCAGTTGTCATTCTTTTTCTGTTCTTTGGCAAAAGGGCCGTGTGGGGTATAGGCAATCCCAATGGTTGCCGGAAAAGGGCTGTGACCGCAAACCAGTCGGCCAGCCCGCCGACAAGCCCTGCTTCAAACCCTCCTTGCAGAATTTCAAGGGCAGGCCCTTTGAAAGGTATTGTACTTAAAAATCCCGCACCCATAATCGCCAGCGAGATACTGGCCAAATGTTTTGATTTGTTTGGTTGTGAGTTATTTTGCATTGTAAGCTTCCATCCTCTGTATAAATAAATCTATTATACTCCCTGCTGGTCTTGTTGCTCCAGTCTTAGGTTTCCTAATGCACATCCAGAAGTTCAGTTTTTACCTTTTTAATAGACATTACATTTCTTTTTATCATCAAACAGGGCATATTTCTCTGCTACCAATAATGTTTCTTGTTTTTTGGGAATTACGGTTATTTTGTTTACCGCCCATCAACATCCAAATGAAAGTACCAAAGGCCATAATACCGATGCTGCCAATTAGAAGAATGACCGTAAAAATAAATGACCCGCAGCACTTAGTACTTCATGAATGGCAAAAGTTATAAACCTGTAACACTGACCTCACTCACCGATATAAATAATGGATCCGCTAAAGTCAAATGGGCCTCGTCTTGCTGAGTTATCGGAAGGATTTCTAATACTGTTGAATCGGCCATAGCTAAAAAATAATAATTACAATTTCTTGAGCAGATGATAATGGATCTTTAAAATAAGATGATGAGGTCCTCATAATCTCCCCACATTAAACATTTTGTGAAGGTAGCTTGCAGTGTATACAAAGCCATATTCGCATATTCCCAATCGGTTTTACATCCAAGATTCGCTTGATTGAACTGTCTAATTGAAGTAAATTCTCCACGAAATATCAAGGAGGATGCAGATCTTGAATACATATATGCCTCCATTTTCATTTCCCTATTCAATATATCAATTAACACAATTGGTTTAAAGTAAATAACGAATCTCCAGTTATTTTTTTGGCAAATCGCATTCATAAGAAAGGAGCCGCAGATTCGCAGCTCCTCCAATGAGTTTTGCATTATTTTTTAAAATGATAAGGGACAGTAGTGATTACTACATTTCTTCTGTAAAGCAAAAATGTTCGGATCAGTAAGCTGGACTGGTTATGCAAGATATTGTGCCACCCTTTTTTCGGGATGAACTGTGGAATAACAACAGTCACCTGGTAGTTCGATTCTTTCGCCTTATGTTCCACTATGTCCACAAACTTGGTCAGCGGGTTAATAATGCTCCTATAATATGAATGCAGTGTGACCAATCGAACATCCGGCTGCCACTTTTTCCACTTTTCTTCAAATTTCTTTTCTTCATCCCGCTCAAATGCAACGTAAACGGCAATGATTTGATCAGGATTGAGTGATTTTGCATAGTTCAAAGAATTCTCCACAACATGGGTGATGCCAGCCACTGGCACAATGATCACATTTCCCTCAATCGGCACTGCCGGCTCACAGGTTGTAAGCCTAAGCTGGTCGCCTACGTCCTCGTAATGCTTCCTTATTTTATGAAAAACAAAGATGATGATCGGCAGGAAAATCAGTACAGGCCAAACCTGTGCAAACTTGGTCAAGAAGAACACGATTGTGACAATAAAACTGATCAGCGCACCTACTGAATTTATGATTAGTTTCAAAAACCAGCCGCTAGGCTTTTCCCGGATCCATTTAACCATCATCCCCGTCTGCGACAGTGTAAAAGGGATGAACACACCAACAGCATAGAGAGGAATGAGATGTTCTGTCTGACCTTTAAACACCAGAATCAGGATAATTGAACTTATCCCAAGGATCATAATCCCATTGGAATATCCCAACCTATCTCCCCTTACAGTAAACATTCGCGGTATGAACTTATCCTTCGCCAGATTTACTGCCAGCAGAGGGAAGGCAGAATATCCGGTGTTTGCCGCAAGTATCAAAATGAGTGCTGTAGTCCCTTGAATAAAGTAATACATGAAATTGCGCCCAAAAACCTCTTCCGCAATTTGGGAAACTACTGTCACCTCTGCATGAGGGGCAATACCATAGGAATAAGCCAAAAACACAATTCCTGAAAATAATAACGCAAGCAGAGTGCCCATTGCAGCAAGGGTTTTGGCAGCATTTTTCGGCGCAGGATCCTTAAAATTTGGAATTGCATTGGAAATGGCTTCTACCCCTGTTAAAGCGGAGCTACCGGAGGCAAATGCCCTTAGCAAAATAAACAAGCTGATTCCTGCTACAGGTTCACCAATGGAAGTCTGCGCAGCTGGTGATACATTTCCGGCGGCAATGTTGTACAACCCAACGCCAATTAATACAAATAATGCAAAAACGAATAAGTAAACCGGATAAGCCAGTATGGAGGCTGACTCCGTGACGCCCCTTAAGTTAAGGACCGTAATAAATATAACGAATAAAACTGCAATCGCTACATTATGTTCGTGAAGAGCAGGAAATGCCGAGGTAATGGCATCGGTCCCAGCAGATACGCTGACCGCAACGGTAAGGATATAATCCACCAGCAGCGACCCGCCCGCTACCAAGCCTGGATTCATACCCAAATTCTGTTTGGACACTACATATGCGCCACCCCCATGAGGATATGCATGTATAATCTGTCTATAAGATAAAATGAGAGCCACTAAGAGGATCAGGACCCCCACAGCAATCGGCAGGGAAAACCAGAAGGCAGCTGCACCAACTGTAGCAAGTACAATCAATATTTGCTCAGGTCCGTAGGCAACAGATGATAAAGCATCTGAAGACAGAATAGCCAATGCCTTTGTCTTGTTCAGTTTTTGCTCTCCTAATTCGGTAGACTTTAATGGCCGTCCAATTAACAATCTTTTAATATAAGAAAACATTGTGGTCACCAACCATACTTGGAATATATTCTTCAAAAGTTTTGCAATTTGCATGATAGCCGCTGGGCAGGGAAGCAAACAAGGTTATATTTTCTTCTTGAGTACGATCTTCCTTCACTTCTGTCTAGTTTTAGACTTTTTTCTCCACATCCATGTAATGAACGCAAAAAAGCCCACAAGTCATAACTAAGCGACCTGTAGACATTAATATCACACGTCTAACAAGCTCCACCTTCCTTCTCAAAAACGCTTACGAGGTTAGCTGACGGATTCGGGCCTGTTTGAGTAGCCCTACCTTTCTCAAGGATTCACCCCTTGGATTAATGTTCAATCCAGATAGATGGTTCCCCCGCACAATAAAGTTTCAGCGATTTAGAAATATGAAACTGTTGATTATAATACTCCTGCCAATATGAAAAGTAAACCACTTTTTTTATAAACGATACAGGTATTCAAAAACTGAACGAAGTAAAAAATGAAACCAACAATACTCGGGAGTGATGGCCATGGATAAAAAGAACAAACCTATACTTTCAGATGAATTCCTTGATCAGGTTGCCGAAGAAATTAACCTTTTATACGGCTGCCCGATACAAGAGAACACAAATAATCAACATGTGGAGAGAGTGGAGTGATCCCATAATCACATGACTGCTTGTGATTTAGAAAAATAAATGACAGCCGGCGGCTCTGTTTCGGATCTTAATCAATTTAGAAAGGAATTATGCTCCAGGTATGCCTTACTATTCTGATGAATTTTTTCCACCAGTCGCTTTTTGTCCTTCATCAACCGTTTGAAAGACTTCTTTTCAGCTCTGTATTTTGTCCCTTCACCCTCTCTAGAACGACACTTATAGGTCTGGCATTGCTATTTCTTTCATCTCCCTTAATGGATATTTCTTTTCTTGAAACGCCCTCCCCTTACCTCGGCGATGTCAGCAATCGCCAGAAAGGCTGAAGGGTCGATGTCTTCCACAATTGTAGTTAGTTTGGATTCCTCGAGCCTGTTGATAATACAGAATATTACCATTTTGTCATCTCCTGTAAATGCCCCTTCTCCCTGGAGATAGGTAACACCCCGTCCCAGACGGTCATTGATGGTATCACCTATATCACGGGCATGGTCACTTATGATCCATACAGATTTCGTTTCTTCCAGACCATCCACCACAATGTCGATTGCCTTGACAGCTACCACGTAGGCCAATATGGAATACATCGCCCGATCCCAACTGAATACAAAACCTGCTGCACTTAAAATAAACAGATTAATAAACATTACAATCTGGCCAACGGAAAACGGTGTCTTCTTGTTTATGACAATTGCAAGTATTTCCGTTCCATCTAATGCCCCTCCGTTGCGAATCACCAGTCCTACACCTACACCCAAAAACATCCCTCCAAATATAGTAGCCAGAAGGATATCATCAGTGAACGCTGGTACAGGATGGAATAATGTTGCGAAAAGCGATAACACGATAATTCCATAAATAGTGGAAATGGCAAACGTCTTTCCGATTTGTTTATAGCCCAGATATACAAATGGCAAGTTTAGTATGAACAGGAATATTCCCAGTTCAATGCCAGTGATAGATGAGAGCATGATGGAGACACCTGTCACCCCTCCATCAATTACATGATTTGGAACTAAGAATATTTCGAGGCCGGTAGCCATTAACAAAGCTCCAATCGTGATAAAAATAGCTCTTTGTAGAATCTTTATCCGAGATAGCTTTCGGTGCTGATTCTTTATTGGAAGTGCTTCTGTCAAACACCCTCACTCCTTTCCTATATAATGCCCTTCTACTATTATAGCTTTTTCGATGCGGTATTCCTATAAATAGCTTTCTTACTTGATTTCTAACTGTTTTCTTGCATAACTT
Organism: Peribacillus sedimenti; assembly: GCF_046237635.1. NCBI lineage: Bacteria > Bacillati > Bacillota > Bacilli > Caryophanales > Bacillaceae > Peribacillus > Peribacillus sedimenti. The sequence goes on from NZ_CP143547.1 coordinate 3,341,105, forward strand.
TTTTCCATTCTGTACTTTTTTCAATCATTAATTTGCCCATCAAAGAAAACCATTATTTTGTGAAAAGTTTTCAATCATTATTATTGATAATTTAGCAAACGTGCATATTGATATATGATAAGACCAAACTGTATCTAAATTGCGGTATTCTAAGATACATTAGTTTTAATATCAAAAGAAAAAAGAAATCATATTAAAGAAAAGGCCAGCTTAGAGCTGGTTCTCTGGGGTGGCAAGAATATTCAATCGCTAAAGAAAAAGAAATTAGAAAAATCGGCCGGCAACTTGTCCGAGCATCAGGCACTTAAGTGTATTAGGACTGAAGAGGCTGACTGCGTATTTTTGGGCTATTGGATATCGGAAATACACAGGAAGTGGAACAGTCGTTTTGTCAGGGGCTGAAGATGCTATAGGTTTAATTGTGAGGCAAATTGCAAGACTAAAGGCATAGCTGGTACAGAGGACAATATTCTACACATATTAGATGAACCAGGATTTGATGCAGCGAGCAACTATGAAAAGCAGGATGTCGCAATAGCACTAAAAGATGCATGTCCACCTGGCATTGATGTACATTTCGAGAATGTCGGAGGGAAGGTCGCCAATGCCGTATTTACACTCTTGAATAATTTTGCACGGACACTCTATGCTTCAGTTTATAAATATGAAGAAGCAGACGCCTGGCCGCACTTATAGCCATACCTAATTAAAATTTGCTCCTGATGCAGGGATTCACCATTCTTCATCATGCAGACGAACATTGCGATCGTCTACATGATGTTTTTGTGCTGCTATTAACTTGATTTATAACTGAGAGTTGGAAATTGAAATGAATACATTTAGCTTTTATTATTTAGATAGGAGGGATTAAATCTTGCTGCGGTGCTAGGGGCGGTTAAATGAGCATATTGGATTTGGAAAGAAAGATTTTTATCAATGAATTAATTAAATTATGCTCTGAGTATCTACGATGTGAGGATGAAAAGACCAGGATGTATATCCGGGAACACATCATCCTCCTTAGCAACACTTGTATTAAAATAAAGTCATGTTAAACACAAAGGCAGCAGGTTTAATCCCTTCTGACAAGTTGTAATACTTCCGAGGATTATCCCGGGCTCTCGTCTTTTTATTAGTTAAGAAAGTATAACGTTTGCACTTTGACTGACCCTGTTTCGCCGTACACGTTGCACTAGTACCGACATCGCCAGGCGCCACACGATATGGGGGCCCAAGCTGACATTCCACTTGTGGCTGTAATTAGCCAAGGGTCATTTAAATAGGGCGCTTCCGCTTTTCTAACGGTTACGGCTCTATCTCAGAAACCTTGCCCGGAGACTTTCCAGTGTTAGCTCCCTTAAACAAATCAAGAAAGGCATCTATTGTGTCATTTCTTAAACTCACGCATCGATTTTTAGCATGCAGCCCTCTGATGAAAACCACCAGATTTTTGAACTTAATCCAACAAATGAATCGTTAACTCTTTCACTGGTTTGTTGGAATTTCACTTCTGTAAGGTCCCACTGGAACAGTTTCATATGTAATTCAGTTCGGTATGTTGTTCAGCCATACCAAAATAACATTTAGGAACCGGAGATTTTCCCACAGATTAATGAACAATATTTTCCGGTTAAATAAATTACTAATATACTTTATGTATAAATAAAAACGGGTATTTCACCCGTTTCTATTTGTACATATTAGATTTACTTCCAAACTTCCTGAGCTATTTCAACAACGTGTCTTAGCTTTGCCCATTGCTGTTCTTCTGTCAGCAGGTTCCCTTCTTCTGTCGAAGCGAATCCGCATTGCGGGCTTAAGCAAAGCTGGCTTAGGTCAACATATCGAGTAGCTTCTTCGATACGGCGTTTAATATCATCGCCATTTTCCAGTTCGCCAAATTTCGATGTTACCAATCCTAGAACAATTGACAAATCAGGCCGGTTCACAAATCGAAGAGGTTCAAAACCACCTGACCTGTCGTTGTCATATTCCAGGAAGAATCCATCAATATTGAGATTTCCAAACAGGGTTTCGGCAACTGGTTCATAGCCTCCCGAAGAAATCCATGTAGAACGGAAATTTCCCCTGCATATGTGCATGGTAATTGTCATGTCTTCCGGACGGCCCTCCACAGCATCATTTAATGTTTTTAAGTATCTGCTGCTCAGTTCCTCTGGATTTAAACCGCGGGCACGGATCTTTTCCTTTTCCTCGGGTGAACAAAGATAAGCCCATGATGTATCATCCAGCTGTAAGTATCTGCATCCCGCGTCATAAAAAGCCTGAATAGCTTTCTTATATGTATGGGCAAGATCGTTGAAAAATTCATCATTATCCGGGTATACGTTTTGTTCAATTTCGCCTCTGAAATGAAGCATGCTCGGACTTGGGATGGTCATCTTTGCAGTATGGTCGCCAGCTACGCTTTGAAGGTATTTAAAATCTTCAAGCATAGGATGCTTATCGAAGTCTAGCTTGCCAGTTACCTTAATGGCTCTTGATTTCGTCTGCTTTTGATGGAATTGGATTCCCCCTCCAGCCTGGTACCCTGTTACCCCTGTCAGAGCTTCAAGGAAGTCAAAATGCCACCAAGCACGGCGGAACTCTCCATCAGTTACAGCCTGCAGACCCAGCTCTTTCTGCTTTTGCACGATTCGTGTAATTTCTTCGTCTTCGGTTGCTCTTAATTGCTCAGCTGTAATCTCACCATTTAACTTCTGAAAACGTGCATGTTTTAATTTTTCTGAGCGCAGCAGGCTTCCGACCTGGTCTGCATGAAACGGTCCATTTCCTGCTCTCAAAAAGCCTTTATTTATCAGTTTTGTTTCATTTACCATAAATCTTTACCTCTTTTCTTGATATAAGTAAAAAAGCTCTTCCTTAATAAGGAAGAGCTTGTGGTTACAATCTCCTCCTTATCTTAAAGAACGTTCACAGTTCTTCAGGACTTAGCACCATTCTGTTCGAAAACAGCGGTTGCCGGGCTTCACAGGGCCATTCCCTCCACCACTCTTGATAAGGAAAAACAATTATATATATAGTATTATTAATTTTTTAAAAATTGTCAATAAATATCTCAGGGGACCATACCTTTGTCAGAGTGACTGTGACAATTAAAATAAAATCGCTGCTGACAAGAGAACGATTGCTGCCTTTGTATATTATTAAACTAAATATAAAAAACTCAGTAATAAACAGGGCAGCCCAATCATGGGTTGCCCTTTGATGATGTTAACTAAAAATTTCTAGAATCAAAGTTTGCACCCGAATCAGGACTCCCAGTATCTCCGGCACTTGAATGAATTTCCTGGCTGAATTCCGCATCAGTCATTGCTCTGCGGTCTTCCAGAAGTCCATTGGCAATATTCGGGGAGTCTCCCACTCTGCCTCTCGTTATTCCTCCGTCGATAGACTTGTTGCTGCCATTGTTCTGTGGATTATGCTCCGGCATATTGATTCCTCCCTTTCCTAACCATTATTCTCTGTCGAAATCTTAAAAATATGTTTGGAAAGTAAGACCGGAAACCTAATGAAACGCAGTACGGGCGTTATCTCCTGATTCGCCCTTTTACGGCTTCCCTTGTCAATCGCGCATTCTCTAAGCCCCTGCTGCTGAATGCGTTATCAGTGCTTTGCTGTTTATCTATGGGGCCTCCACTTGTATCAATATCACCGGCCAATCTAGGTGTTGGATCTTGCTGAACTGCATGGTCCGCAGCCTTAATATCATCTATAGAATGAAATGAATCGTTCCAGCTAACCTCCGCACTGCTTCCTGTTTGTTCAAATCTATTGTTTTCTGACATGAAAATCCTCCCTTATTGTGGTTCTTATTCATAGGGCTAAAATCTAAAAGGCATGAAAAAATACGACTCCCATACCAATAATGGTGCATTGCGAAAATAGCTAATATATTTTCTCCGTTCTCTCGTATTATTCGCCATATTTCCTGAAACATGCCTTTGATTTTAGCTTTTATGCGTCAATCTTTTGCCTGGCAGGAGCAATAACCCGGACTTCCTTCAGCCGTAATCATATTTATGGCTAAATAAAACAGGCTGCGGGGGTATATCCCTGCAGCCTTAAATTTCCTATTGCATTATAGTGGTCCTGCCCTCGAATTGGCTGCACTCCTTTGTTCCATAAATAAAACCTTCGGCTGCCTCAATTGCAATTAAGTCTTCATTTTTTGGGTAAGATCCTCTTGTGTATTACTGTACTCCGCAAGTTTAATTTGAAGAAGATTCACTTCATCCTTCATTTTCTGGAGATCGATATATAACTCAGCTTTCGATGCTTCATTGCTGGTCATAACGCTGCTTATAGCCTTTAAGTTGTTTTGTATTTTATAAAGTTGTTTCTCCAGAACAAATTGAGAGCCCACATTTCCCTTTACCTGTTTTTGGAGCAGCTGCACATCATTTTGAAGCATGCCAATCTTCTCTATTTCAGCTTGTGTGGATTCACTTTCCCTGTTCCTGGTATTTAACGCTGCCACACTATTATTGAACTCTTTAAGATTCTGTGTAAATACTACATCCAATTCCTTTAATCGGCCGGCCAAAAGGTCCAGTCGCGCGTTGAAATCCTCAAGGTTCATAACATTTTTCAGTAATTTTTCATCATGCTGCATGTTAATATTGTCTAATTGGCTGCGAAAATCCACTGTGCATCTTATCGTGTTCTTCTAATGCAGTCCTGAAGGCCTCTATATTTCCAATCATTCCAGCAAACTGACTTGAAAGTAAGGAAAACGATGCCTGGGACTCCTGCAGTTTAACCTCCATATGCTGGATACTTTGCTGCAGCTGGCTCAGTGATGCTGCTAGTTCCTGTTGCTTTACATCACCTTGTTCTATTTTTTGTTCCATTCCTATTAAGCTAACTTGGATCTGGCTAACGACGCTGGCAAGCAGCTTCCGTTCCGTTTCATAATTTGACAAAAGAGAATACAGGTCACCGTACTTTGCCTCTCCATTAGTCAGGCGCTTTGTGTGATCAAGCTGCAAACTTTCGAATTGATTTAACCGTTGCTCAAGAGCCTTTTGATGTTGGCCTTGGTCTGTTATTTGGCGATCGGCATGCTTAAGGCTCGATAATTGGCTGTCTAATTCTACTTGCAGTTCTGCCTGCTTTTTCTTATATTGAATTAATTCCTTATCAAGTAAATGTAGCCGCCCATTTTGGCTGATTAATTTATTTTTAAAGCCTTGCTGCATTTGTAATATCTCTGAAGTCTTGTTCCACTTGTATAATTTCTGGTTCCCATTATGGTCATATACAAATATACCGGTAGGATTTGCTCCAGGTAAGTGGTTATCAGCTTTATGATCAATCAAGAAAACTCTCCTCCGCGCAGTTTTATGATCACTATATGTAAGGCCATATCGAAAAGTGAATCGCATGGTGGCTGTAGGGGTGAACTACACGGTAATAAACGGGTACTTAAGGTACAGTGATGAAACCTTATTTTTAAGGGTGCAGCTGAATGTCTAAGGCTTTGCAGGGCGGAATGCAAAGCCTATTATTTTTGTACATATCCATACTTTTTTGTAGTTCTTAGGACAACACCAGCCAATACAAAAAAGATACAGATTAATACGAATTCTCCGGAATGCTTTTGAATGAACTCACTTGTTTTTCTCTGGATCATATGCAAAAAAGGCTCCTGAATTGGTTCATTCCTTGTTTTCACATAAGTGATATGCCGAACTGAATCTCCTGACAAAACCGGCTCCAGGCCATATTTCCCTTCATCAAGAGATATCTCTATCACATCTCCTTCTGCAATATCCATGAATTTGGCACCGACATATTCAGATGATAGCCAAATCGGTATATAGGTATAGTACACAGGAATAGATGTTTTTCCTTCTGTATGATCCGTAAGCTTCAGTGGCTGCAAAACCTGTAAATTCATCTTTCTGATTTGTCGTGGTTCCCCATTTTTCTTTGTTTCTTCTTTAAATTTTCTATCACTTGTAACCTTTCCAATTAATCGTACTGGTGCTTTTGCATTTATTTTTTTTACCTTTGCCGGGTCCATTGCTGTCAGGCCCGTATTGGTTATAAACATCCCATACATCACAAGCAGGAAAACCAGTATACATATTTTTAGAGAACGCCCGAAAATGAAGAAACACTCCCTTCAACAGTTTGATTGTCACAACATCACTGTCCATTTTCTCCTATCATACCTGACCGTTGGCATTTAAATTGCTGGATTTTGTCTTTCAAACCAAGAAAATTGGCCATTAACTCAAATTACAGCTGCATATTCATTTATCATCGTCTTTCTATAATCATGTACTTTATACCTTGAATTTCCAAATATGGTGCACAAAACTTTGCAGAGTTGGTTTTAACAACCTGTTAAACGTCTATAAAGAAATTACTAGCTCTGCAGCAAACACCAGCAAAACTAACCCAGCTGTACAATCAAGGAGGTAATAGAATGGGTGAAACATCATATCAAATGAACCAAGCGAACGAACCTCATGTACTTCGGCCTTCAAAATCCATTAAAGAGATTTATGGAGATAACATTGTTTACAATCCAAAATTGTATGCCACTGATTATGGCCACTTCTCTGGAGATTTATTAACATTGGAATCTTTAACCGGGAGAGAACTGACAGTGGTGGGGGATGTCCCCGTTGTTTGCCATGCAAGTACAACTACAGATCCGGCTATCGCCTTGTTGCAAAAGGCCGGTCTTCATATTCCGCAATATTATACGTATGAAAATGATAAAGAATATGTCGAAGTACTTAATAAGGTGCATAAACAGGACAAAAAAATGATATCCCAATTTCCTCAGCCAACAGACGAGGTATCACATGATCTTTTTTGGATTGACCCAAAACTTCATGCTTATTTATGTGACAAACAAAATATCCCGGAGCTTGTTCCTGCCGAACACGTAGCGCGAAGACGGCTAATGAGCCTCGATGAAATTTTACAAGAAAAGCCGAAGCTTCCATTTGTCCTAAAAACAGGTGACGGGCGTACTACAGCGGGTGGGTATGGCGTTGTATTAGTAGAGAATGAGGATCAACTGAATTCAATAGATGAAACCTTTGGTGATTTGTCACATATTATTCTCGAGGATTATATCGAGTATGATGAAAATATTTCTGTTCATTATGTTGCTGACAAGGACGGAGAGATCAATTTTATCGGAAAATCCGTGCAGATCGTAAATGATGGCAGTTTCCGTGGAAGCTGGATTACCACAGAAATTGAAGACCGTTACGGGGATATAGTTCAGACCGGGTACGAAGTCATGAATAATATAACAAAAATGGGTTATGTAGGTGTTGCTGGATTCGATGTGCTAATAAAAGACGGCCAATATTACTTTATCGATTTAAATATTCGGTTTAATGCTTCTACCTGCGGACTATTACTTTATAAAGATATCAAAAATAGATTTGGTAAGGACACCGTTCGACTTTGCAACTTCGATTGGACCGACGATTTCGATGATTTAATTCCTGTTGCAGAAAAATATTTGGACAAAGAACAATTTGTCCCGCTGAGCTTGCTGGATGCAGATTATTTCCCTGACCAAAAGCGTGTATCAAAAATGATTGGCCTTGTAATAGGCGATTCTGTGGAAGAAGTAGAGAATATCCTGGAAGATATGGCACAGGATGATCTTATAGTGAAGGAATAATCGGCACTTTTATTTCCATCATAGAAAATGATCGTTTTAGCCCAAGTAATGCTTGGGCTATATTACTTTAAACCAAGCGTTCTTCAGTAAATGCTGAATATTCGGCGTCATAACATTTAGCTATGTTATCAATGCAGCTATGTAAGAATATATGGTAAATCCGGCCATAATGGTAAAAGCGAACAAAAGAACAGACATATATTTTTATATTCTGTATTCTTTGGATGAAAAACAAAAGAGCTTTCGTTCGATTCTGCCCCTCTCCCCGATGAATTTGTACCAGCTTTGACCAATATAAAATGGGTTGGTAAGGAGCTTTTCAATAATATATTTTATTTTGCTGTCTGCCTCTTTGTTTTCAAGTTTTTCTTTAGAAGACAAAGCAAGCACAAAATACGATTTTGACAGGTCCAGCTCTAGAAGTTTAAGGTGATACGTGTGCTTATGTCTAAAGTTAAACTCTTTAAGCACTGCTGATATGCTTTTTTCCACGTCTACTTCAAATTTTGCTGCTTCTGACCACTGTTGCAATAAGGCATCATAAAGAGTCATTGTAATAATATGATGTGACACAAAATCCAAAGGATCATATTCTTTATTTAGGGATTTAAGCTGCTCGTCTGGCAATACCACAAACTTATTATAGTCAGCGAAAAAATTTTCGCTCATCACATATACCCTCTTTCGTTAGATGTACGTATAAATAAAAAAGCTTTGGCGATTGAATAAGTGCGTTTTCTATATAAAAGAGTTTACTATACAAAGATATCAGAGAACTCAGGTGCAGAATTATATGCTCTGCGATCCAGGCATTCATGTATTTAGTTCTCGCCGGAACGTAAAAACCCTTCAAATTGTCTATAATTTCTTAAAAACTATTTAAGGAAAGGTTTCGATTTGAAAGTTTGGAATTTTTTGTATGTTTTTTAGGGTATAATAAACATTAAGCTGTATGAAAAGAAACATATCTATTTATCCTCAAATAGGGATTACTTAACGGCAGTACACATCCTTATCTGTCAATGGTTCGGTCATTTTAAAGGCTGGAGATTATTGAATTCTCCAGCCTTTCAACTATTCATTGATATAAACTCCACCCGCAACCAGAAATCGGATTGATAAATATCCGTTCTATATCATCCTCAAGCTAATTGGTCTTGATATTCCTTCGTATTATCCATGACCTTTTTCGCAAAAGAACATTGTGGACGGATAAGTTTTTTCTCTTCCCTAGCAAATTCTACTACCTTTTTCACAAGGTCATTTCCTACACCTTGTCCACGAAGCTGATCTGACACAAAAGTATGGGTAATGATAAGGATATCGTTGTTCTCTCCACTAGTTACAAATTCAATATTGGCCAGCTTTTCACCATTTTCCTCAATGTAGAAGCCATTTTCTTCTCGCTTGATTTGGTTCATTGGATACCCCCCTAAGTTGAATTCACCGCTAACGTGCACCTTATTCTTGCATATTACCTTTTACCTTGTTCCGGACAGCAGTAAACTTTGCTGCTGATAGAAAAAAATCATTTCGTTTGCCCTACAGATGCATTGTTAAAAAATATATTTTTTGTTTTATCCCATAAAATAATTCCTGGTTTTATTTGTAAATCATGGTCCGCTTTGACCTTGAGATAATCCTCCCGGTCCGGAAATTCTTTGACCCATCCTAGGGACCGTTTAGCCGCCCTTTTATCTGTTGCTGCCCCAGATAAAATTATTTCTTTCCAGGAGCGTGTAGAATATCCGACATCATTGGCCAATAACAACCTGCCATTTTCAGCAGGACGGAAAACATGCCATGACGGTGGATGGGAGTATGTACCAAATAAAGAGAGCCATCCCGAACCAATCATAGCCGTTCCTCGACGGGCCATAAGGTCTGTATTATGAAAAGTCTCACCATGGAGACCTTTCCACATTGTTTTTATGTATCCAGCCCTTCTATGAGGAGCCTTCCATTCAGGCCTCCTGAACAGAATTTGTTTCGCATCTTTTACATGCGCAATGCCGCTGACATGGTCTGCATGCATATGTGTAAGTAAAACATAATTCAAATCCTTACTTACAAATCCCCATCTGTCCAAAAAATTTCATAGATGCATTGACCCGCTGCCCAAATGCTGTTTTTGGTTTGTCCTTATATTTTCGTGCCACCCCGTATCCACATGGATTAACCTTTTTGGGTGTTCGATAAGATATGAGGAAATTTTTCTTCTTCCCTCTCAGCCAGCCTGAGTATGGAAGTAGATGGACGGTCTTTTCACGAAATGCCAAATCTCCGTCTATAAGTACCCTGCCAGTATGTAAAACATGAACCTTCACAATCATTCTCCATTAGGCAATTGTTCCAGGACACGGATGAATAAGTATGAAAATGACAATGAATTAGTGGTACAGGAACCTTTGCAAGCAGAAACCACCCCAATTTATGCTGGTGTGGTTAATCTTTATTTATTAAATACTATACATGCAGGTTGATTTAAGCCCAGGAGCAAACAACATGATAATGCCCACAATAATTAAAGCAAAAACTGATTATCTATGCCGCAAAGTGCCAAAAATCATATCGTTACCAGATTGGGCTTGTCTGACGGTTTACCACTTTTGCAAAAACTCCATAAATATGGCCGCATTTATTGCAATACGCTACATTAAAATGCGGATCCTTCGTATCACTCTGTTCCTTGCTGTCCTGTGCTACGATATGCTCGATGCCTACTGCACCACACTCAGGACATTTTGGTTCTACCATGAAAAACCCTCCCTTCTTAGTATTTATACTTCGACACGTTTTTTTAAAAGCCCTCCACAATACCCGGATAAAGATGCTTTTCCAATGTCTTTTTGGAACTTCCTCTCCATCTGTAATAAATTCATATCAATCATTCATACAGGAAATCCCATCCAAACACGCTGCAATGTACCACACTTTAGGCAGGGATTTTCGTCTGCATACCGAAGCAAATACAAAAACAAAATGCCCTTCTTTCTCAGGAGGACATTTTGCAACGCTGTATTTATGTGATTTGTTTTTCGCATAAGAAAATAATTACTTCCGGGATTTGGCCTGTATAATCAGAAAGTGTGGATTATTAATGAGATAGTTAAAAGTACTCTCATCCACCTCATTCATTTTTTCCTGAGGACGTGGTTCAAACAATGTTTCTAACATAAAGAATTCCGTTGTCTGTGAGATAATATCCTGTAAGGATCGTCGATAAAAGCTTACTTCTGTTGTGACCCCTGATTTCTTCCAAGTCTCATTTATGAGTTTTTTCTCAAAATAATCCTTACAATTTAATCTTGAAAAGTCCATAAAAGGATGATGAACAGAAAACAAAATATAGCCTCCAGGTTGTAACACCCTTTCCCATTCCTGAAACGTAAATCCCCATTCACGAAGATAATGGAGAGTCAGAGAACTTACTATATAATCAAAAGAGTTTGCTTCAAATGGAAGGGCGTCCTGCAGATCATAGTGAAGTATTTCTGCCTTTCCGTTTAATCGTTTCCTAGCTTCATCAACCATTTTCTTACTAATATCGATGCCTGTAACTTTTGCTCCCCGCTTCACCAGTTGTTCCGCATACCAACCAGCAGCACAGCCTGCATCAAGAACAGCTTTACCATTCAGGCTATCTGGAATCATTGACATCATTGCGGGTCTTTCATAATAAGAATTATACGGACTTTCTGTATCGACGTTATTTGCATAAGCACTTGCTAAGCGGTCATAGGTATCAGAAACCGATTTGTTCACTCTTTTCCCTCCAATACTTTTTACACCCTACTATTTCCCTGTCTATTTCTTCATTAATCTTTAGGTAAAAAAGGTGTGTACACACAAAAAACCCTGATATCAGCAAAAATAAGATTATTCTGCCTGCTCGCTCGCCTACATTACGCAACCGTAACAATTAGTTTACAAATATTAAAAAGTTCTTTATACCCACTAAAAAACAAGCCGATGCACGAACAATGTTTTATAAAAGATAAAAAACAAAATTGATTTTTCATATATATTTAATGAGAATTTAGGAGGGAAACTATGAGAAACATAGATATTGACCAATTGCTGGAAGCGACTCATGGAGCAGCATGGGAAATTACAGGAACGGAATTCGATATAATAGATATAGACAAACTGCTGGAAAATACTCTTGATTGGTAAATAAGCCAGAGTACCTAGCTGGTTTGTGTTGTATAGAAAAGATAGTAAATAAAGGATGAACTGTTTAATTGTTTCTTCTGTAATATTTTCTTTGGTGATCAAAAAGCGCGGACGGGAGTGTCCAATAAAATATAAAAAAGCCTGTACCAAGGCGGTAAAGGCTTTTTTACCCTTTGAAAGGGTATCATGGAAGAAGACTTGCCCTATTCAGCAGCCTGCCCGCCAATACCTGACAGATAACCACTGAATATCAGATAGACAAAATCACTTCGTCAAAGAAAGCAAATCCTGCAACCATTGTAGCAATACAAATCCTCGAAGTTTTTCGAATCCATATGGATTCCCATATTCCTGGATTTATATTCCCTACATTATGAATGTACCCAAACGGAATGAAACTAAACCTAATTATGAAAAAAATATCCTGCATTATACAATTTCTTACTGTTTAACATATCGTTTTTTATCACAGATTCTAAAATATAAGCTATTAAACCTGGTTTGTTAATAAAATAATTGCTTAGTAAAGGATAGCTATCTACCCAGAAACAAGATGGTAGATATCAGGCTTCTGTAAAATGGCATATCTCTAACTGGTTGCCCTCCAGACCCTGCCATTTTCTATTAACGAACCAGCAATGACCTTGTTTTCGATTAAATGGCAATGTACATCTTCGAAATTTGGCGAAAAAAAGTTACCCTCCGTCTGAATGGTCAGTTTCCGCCTTATCTGACCGTACTAGAGTCAAAGGTGTCTCCCCACTATTTAATGCGGCATAACCGCCCGCTTCCCAATCCATCCTATGTTAACCCCAAAAACATCACAGTACCAATCACTCGATGCCAGGAACTCATGCGCTCTTAATACACAGTATCACTGCTACTAACAATGAATTCAACCCAAAAACCTCCTGATATTCAATTACACATGCAGAATTTATTCTGCATGTCCACGGTGCTTTCCTTATAAATTTATAAATATCTGGTGGTGAGTTCGGGCATAAATATTGGATATCGAGCATATATGGTAGATTTCGAGCGTAAATTCTGAATAACAAGCATAAAACCTTTTTGATGGAGCATAAGTAGGGAATTTGCGGGCATAAGTAGACAACAAGACACTGAAAAATCATGCTGTAATTAAAATTATCACCTGGAGAGAGAATTTTATTTCCAAATTTGCGAATTTAGAAAACTTATAAACTATTTTTTCTGCTCAATGCTACCATTATACACGCGGCAAATAGCTATATTTTGCTTAACATAAAATTGCTAAGAAACCCCTAACGGTTACTCAATATGTGTAGAATCTTTGATACAAGAAGCATCAGTACGCAATTACCTTTTTATAGTAAATAAGCTCGGAATCCCCCTCATCTAAATTGTCATCATAAGAACTCTATGGATAATGGAATGTAGAAAAAATAGGCTTTTGCTGTTCATAAAATTGATTCCAATCACACAATTCCCTTTTCTAACAATCATAAAGACATTGGAGAGACAAAATTAAGCCTGTTCTATTTGGTTTAATCCTCTATATAGGTGGTATCGTACAATATCATAATGAGGAGGGATAGCAAGTGACCGCCATCGAAAAATGCTTAACTGTTTCTCTCAGTTTCTGCATCCTTCTCGCTGCAGGCTGCAGCAAGGAAGAAGCGGAACAAAAGTCAGAAGATGCAACCAAGCAAATAGAACAAGCATCAAAAGAAGCTGCAGGAAATATAAAGGAAACAGCAGGCAAGGTTTCTGATCAAGTAAAAAAGGAAACGCCAGGACTTGCCCAAAACATGAAGGACACCTATAAAGAAGGAGAAAGGAAAATAAAAGATAACATACTTCTAAAAGGTGATAAAGCCCAAATCAAAAAGGATGCTTATCTGGCGCTGACTCCTGAAGCCTATGATGAGTTATACCAGTTAATAGAATTGAATGATTTAAAAGGCGTGGAAAATATCGAAAAGGACAAACAGATTATCAAAGTAAAAAAAGACGTAAAGGTAGAAATTCTGGAACGAGATGTGTTAAGGACCAAAATTAAGACATCTGATAATAAGGAAGGCTATCTGCCTGCCTCTATTCTCGACCCTGTAAATTAATTAACCCAACAATATCCGAAAAAAATATATTTTCTATGAAGCCACTAACATGTTGAAACAAATGCTTATGGCTTTTCTTCTTGCTTGCAGCAGCTTTAGCCGTTGCTCCAGCCGCGTTGCCAGCCTTTCCTTTTTCTATGGACTGAATTGATACTTGTATATGTAACTGAATTTAAGTTATCTTAAAAACATAAATCAATAAATAAAGGTGTGCTTTTTTTGAGGATCAATAAATACATCAGTGAGTCGGGGATTACTTCAAGGCGCGGCGCAGACAAATGGATTGCAGAAGGAAGAGTGACCATAAACGGGGTCGTAGCCGGATTAGGGAGCCAGGCTGAACCTGGTGACGATGTCCGTGTGGACGGCAAACCTGTCACAGTGGAACAGCAAAATGTTTACATTGCACTAAATAAACCAGTAGGAATAACAAGTACAACTGAACGCCATATCAAGGGTAATATTGTAGATTTCATCAATCACCCTCTTCGCATTTTTCATATTGGCAGACTAGATAAGGATTCAGAAGGATTAATCCTGCTGACGAATGACGGAGATATTGTGAATGAAATTCTGCGCGCAGAAAATAAACATGAAAAAGAATACATTGTAACTGTAGACAAGCCTATTACTCCTTCTTTTGTGAAATCAATGTCACAGGGAGTAGCGATACTGGATACTAAGACACTGCCTTGCAAAGTGATCCAGCTATCCAAATATGTATTCAAAATTATTTTGACACAGGGCTTAAACCGGCAAATCCGGAGAATGTGCGCGGCACTCGGTTATGAAGTCCGGCGCCTTCAGCGAATCAGAATTATGAACATTCACCTTGATGGACTGAAAGTGGGCCAATGGAGAGACCTAAGCAAGGATGAACTGCATCAACTTTTTAAGGATCTGCACTACGAGCCCCGCAAACGCTAAAACAATATGGGAACTTTTCAAGGATGGCTTTATGGAAGACCATCCTTGTCATTTTACTGGACCAATATTACATATTTCGTCCCTTGTATTGAAAAGATCCTTCATCACCCATATGAAGATCCATTCTTCCACATTTTTGGTGAGTGATCCTTCATTACCCGTATGATGACTCAACCCTTAATGTTTCAACGGAATTAACACTGCCATCACTAAAAACGTTGATATTGTCCACTCATTAATAACAAGCTATACAAAACTAATGCAGAAAGGTTAATTAAACCGTCATCCCCTATGTAATCTCAGCTTTGGAACCGTAGTCTTTTAAATATACAGGTAATAAAAGATGGTCCATAATTTCTTCAGCCGTCATCCACATCACGGCAGCTACCTCATTAGGACTTTTAGCAACGGTGCTCCCTCAGCAAATTCAAATAACAATACAATATTTACTATGGCCTCACCAAGTTCGGTTGACAAATGATGCTGTTGATATATGTAAACTGCCGACAAACCTTTATTCCCACTTCTTCATACACTTCTCTTTTAATCGTAGCTTCTAATACATCAGGCTTGGCGCCCGACATGTCCACTTTTCCCACCCATAAGTGAGAGCAATCCACCAGCATGTTCCTCTTTATTGCTTCTTTGGATGATAACCCTTACCCCTGTCTGTTTACCGCAGCTTCTACGTTAACAAAAAACAATATTTACCCTCCCTTTTCACTGATAACAAACCAAATATCACCACCACTTTTTGCCTTTTGAGGATCTTTAAACATCCCCAATTGCCACTCGCTTTTTCATAAAAAGCATCCCAAGGTTTTTACAGAGTTTTTGTTTCCTTACTCAAAGCATTCTCTGCGTGTTATATGGACATAATTGTAAGGATTCCAATGGATTGGGCGTGATGATATGAAACGGAAATTAATTATAATATTGAGCTCCTTGTTCATAGTGTTTATGGCAGTTTTAATGATTTATTACATTAATAAAGGCGATGCTTCTAAATGGCAGGTCGCTCTTGGCGGAACTTTTGTCAGTGCCCTCCCGCTTCTTCTACTGTTCAAGAAAAAAATTCCTTTCAACGCATATCTTATTGTTGGATTTTTTGTCTTCATTTTCTGTTCCTCCTATTTAGGTTCTATAGCAAAATTTTATTTGCACTACAAGTGGTGGGACACAACGTTGCACGTTTTCAAAGGACTGTATGTTGGTTTTTTTGCTATAGCACTGTATAAATTGCTTATACCGGAACAAGCAAGAAGTAAAGTTTCCAGGACTATCGTTGTTCTCTTTGTGCTGTCACTCGCTATTTCTTCCAGTGCCCTATGGGAAATTTACGAATATGCCGGCGATTTGTTTTATACAGATACAATGCAAAGGGGCGGAAACAAAGATACGATGTATGATTTATTGGCTGGTTTAGCGGGCGGTCTACTTGTAGCGATTTATGCAAGTCTGAATAAAATAAGGATATAGGATCGAGGTGATAGTATGAATCGAAAATTAGTCACCGCCCTAAGTTTTGTTTATGTCTTATTCATGGCGGTGCTTGCACTTTATTATAATTCTGCCGGCCAGTCCTTTAGATTCCTTGTTGCGATTGGCGGTATAGCTTGCGGGCTAATCCCATTGTTTCTAGCCATTTTTTTCAAGCTTAACTTCAACCTGCCGTTAGTCGTTTCCTATTTGGTGTTCCTATTCGCTTCTCAATACCTGGGATCGTTAAGAGGTTGGTATGGTCTTGGCTGGTGGGATACATTTCTTCATTTTTTAAGCGGTGTACTCCTTGCATTTCTGGCAATCGCGCTATATGAGCGATTCATCCACAGGAACGCAGACAGCGGCATTTCGCCCTGGTTCGTCTTTTTATTCATTTGGTCCCTCGCAGTCCTCGGGGGGGTTCTGTGGGAAATGTACGAATTCAGCTCAGATCAGTTTTTTGGCCTTACCCTGCAAGGGGGCGGCAATTCCGATACTATGATTGATTTAATATCCGACACTGCTGGTGGCCTTGTAATTGCAATATGGGCTGGAATCCGTTCAGTATTTAAAGTAAAAGGGAGCAATGGCTAATACCGATTATTCCCTTTTTCCTCAGTCAAAGGAATAACTGGTTCTCCCACGTCTTGCGGGACCCCTCCGCTTGCCAATCCTTCGTTTTTACGTCTATTGGGCTGTTCTTTAAATAGGTTAGTCCCTATAACGCCTGCAATAATCATGATCGAACCAAAAACATGGTACATGTTAATCTGTTCGTCTAAAAATACTGCCCCTGCGAGGATGGAGATTACAGTTGAAAGATTCGAAAAGATACCCATCTTCGACGCGGATAAGACTGACAAGATATAATTAGACAAAAAGGAAGTTAAGATTGTCGCAAAGATTGCAAGAAAGAGGACGGAGTATAGAAATTCTTCTTTTCTCCATAAAAATAGGTACTGCCGTATACTTCCATTGCTGATATTTGTCGCGAAAGCATAAGTGTTGAAAAATAAAAAACCAAACGATGCCATAATGTAGGTCAAATGAATCGGGTTAAATGTGATGGACAAATACCTTCCTAGAACTGCATAGCCGGAGATTGAGCAGCAGGACAGCAGCAAAAAGAAGATTCCAATAAATCGGGATTCTGACACATCAAAGGTGGCTCCGTTCATAATAAAAATGTAGATTACACCGGAAATGGAAAGGGAAATAAATATTATTTGCAGAATGTTCACTTTCTCTTTAAGAAAGATGGCAGCCATCAAAGCGGTTAAAGCGGGTGAAAAGGCAAGGATTATCCCGCCCTCCGCTGAAGATGTATAATCCAATCCAAAAGCCTGAAAGCTGAAAAAGAAGATTGGATAGAAAACTGCCAGCATAGCCAGAAAGAGCAAAGACTTCTTATCCATCTCCTTTACTGATATTTTTCTCTTTCCAGAAAAGGCCCAATAAATGCTTAACAGAAGCCAAGCAAAGAAAAAGCGGTATCCTAATGCGTCAACTGGAGATGTAGCTTCTAAAGCAATTTTTGTTAACAGAAAGGACAGCCCAACAATTGAAGCATTCACAATGGCTGCTGTATAGACCAGCGCTGCAGTTTTCATAGTTTTTACCTGCTTTCTATTTTTCTATTTTCAACATTTCTTGTCTTAAAGGTAAACCCTATAACAACTCGCCACTACGTGAAATAGAATGATGATTACCTACATCTTTAGTCTGATTATCAAAAAGTCCTTTAGAAAGCTACAATAAAAGGAGTATGGCAAACTACCAATACTCCTTTCCCGGTTTATACATTTACATTCTGTATTGTTCCTGCATTAAGGAAATCCCCAATTAGCTCATAAACTTCTTTAATGTCAACGCTCGAATCCATCAGGCTGAATAGATTGAAGAACCCATGAATCAGGCCGTCATATCGCTTAATATCGACTTCTACACCTGCTTCCTTCAGTTTTTCCCCATATGCTTCCCCCTCATCCCGTAATGGATCATATTCAGCAGTAATAATAAGTGCAGGCGGAAGTCCTCCTAAATCTGGGGCAGTAATAGGCGCCAAGTAATACCTCTTTTCTTCTGTATTGGCATTCAGAACGTACATTTTACTAAAAAACGACATAGAAGAAGCCGTTAAAAAGTAACCGCTTTCGTTTTCGACATACGATTTGTATTTCTTCGGATGATAATGATCGGTGGCGGGATAAAGAAGGACTTGCCTGTGTACTTTGAATTCGCGCTCTTCTTTTGCCATGATGGAAACCACTGCGGCCAGGTTTCCTCCCGCACTGTCACCCGCTACGGAAACCTTATTTTTGTCTCCATTGATGTCATCAGCATGCTCATACGCCCACTTTGTGGCTGCATAACAGTCGTATACTGCTGCCGGAAACGGATTTTCTGGGGCAAGCCTATATTCGACAGAAATCAGTAAATGTTTGGATGCTTTTACAATACTTCTGCATACTGGATCATGGCTTTCTATGCTGCCGGAAACAAATCCTCCGCCATGGAAAAATACAACAACAGGAAAAGGACCATCACCTTCAGGTATGTATATACGGACAGGCAAATCTCCCCCAGGGCCGCAGATTACCTGATCATATACTTCCTTCACTTGTTCAACACTTCCTGCAGGCACAGTATTAAATCTGGACCTTACATCCTCCAAAGTCGGTGCGTATCCTTCAGGAACCTGAGGCAATAAATTTTCCAAAAAGAATTTCATCTTAGGATTCAAAACCATAACTTTCCCCCTCTGAGAAATAGTAATATTTTGTAAGATATTATTTGTGTCCTAGATTCAATTCCACATACCAGCCAATACTTCCTGCAAGGATTCTTAGAGCAAGTAAAGTGGGCAGCCGACTGCCGCAAAGAGTCGACTTCACCCTATTCTAGGGCAGACTGTATTTCCCCCTGAGCATTATGCATCTTTATTGACCCTATTTTTGACTTCTTCCATTTTTGAATAAAAGCTTTTATCCATATCGATATTAAAATAATTCGCAAATTTCACCAGATATGCAATACAATCAGCAATTTCCTTCCCTATATTTTCTCTATGCGCTTCTTTCGCTATCTCAAATGCATGTTGTATATCTTCCGCTTCACTGTTTTTTATTGTAGCATTGAAAACAGACCTGAATTCTTCGGCAATTTCCCCTATCTCAGTCGTAAGCAGCAAATAATTATGCAGTAATGATGTCTTCGTTTCTTCATAGTTTTGATCAGTTATATGCCAATTCATATCTTTCTGGTATTTTCGCAGAAATTCCTGTATTTCTTTCATCATGTTGGCCCCTCTTCGTTTTGCTATGATTCTATCATATTGATATTCATTGGCAGTTTCCCGGTCGATTGAAGTGTCGCTTCAAACTCACAGTGTTATTCCCATTTTGAATAAAGAATACGAACAGCCCCGGCTTAATGAAAAAGCGGTCCCTTCAGACATAAGAAAGAACCGCTTGCCCAATTAAATATGTGAATCCAGGAATTCTAGTACTTTACGATATACCCTGATTTCATTTTCTTTTTTGGAGAATCCATGACCTTCATCCTCAAGGACTAGGTATTCCACTTCTCTGCCTTTTTCTTTCAAAGCCTTTACGATCTGGTCCGATTCTGCCTTAACCACGCGAGGATCAGTTGCCCCCTGGATAACAAGCATAGGCTTAGTCATTGTATCCAGGTAGGTGATAGGTGAATCTTCCTCTAGCTTATCCTTATTCTCAACCGGGTCGCCTACCCACTGTTTCATCATAGGCTTCCAGTGCTCCGGAACTGACTCGATAAAACTAAACAGGTTGCTTGGACCGAAAATATCGACAACAGCCTTAAAATAGTCAGGATGCCTGCCATGCAGGAGCAGCGCCATGTATCCGCCAAAGCTCCCACCCATTAACAGGATCTTGTCCCGGTCCGCATAGCCTTCTTTAATCAAATACTCCAATCCTTCCACGTTATCTAATCGAGGAGCATGTCCCCATTCCGCCTCAATCATTTTTGTAAACTTTAGTCCATAACCTGTAGAACCACGGAAATTAGGAGCAAAGATGCTATAACCCCGATGTACAAGAAACTGGAAGAGAGACCGGAAGCTTTCACGCTCTGCTGCCTGAGGGCCACCATGCGGCCATAATATAACATGCCCATTGCTATTTTCCTCTTTCGCCTTAAAAAATAGTGCTTCAATGCTCAAACCATCGAAGGATGGATAAGTTAGCACTTCAGGCTGGACAAGTTCCTCCTCCTTAACTCCAGGCACACCGAAATTGGTGAGCGTACTCCATTCGCCATTTTCCCTTTTATAAATGTTGAACGGACGAGTGGCCGTACGGCCCAGCAAGTAGACATTTCCAGATTCGGACACCTTGAAATACTCCACTACACTTGTCGGGATTTCAATGGTTTCGATAGACCCTTTCGCAATGGAATATTTAAATAGATGATCACGGACTCCCTTTTGGCTAGAGATATAAAGCGCATTTGTCGACTTGTCATACACAAGAGCTGAAAAATCCTCTCCCTCTATTGCCTGAACTCTTTCAAATGTCCTGGTTTGAAGATCGAATTTTGCCAGATAAGATAAATCTTCTTCAAAATTGGTAATCAGATAAATTTCAGACTCCGAAACAAAAACCGCTCCTGAAACAGTGTGCTGCGGCTCGGCTGAAGGAGTCAGCAAAATTTCTTCCTCTCCATCAAGTACATATGCAAGAGAATATGTATTGGCAAACGTTCTTAGATACAAAAACTTTTTCTCATCCGGACTCTTCCCTGTCAAAAAGGTAGGTCCTTTTTGCCCGTGAACGATTACTTTCTCTTCTTCTGTCTCTAAATCATAGCAATAACCTTTTAAGAACATCGAATCTTCCTTGTTGGATGTATAATATAACCGCTTTCCATCCTCAGAAAGAAGAGGGATCATCTGCTTGGTATTATCAGCAAAACGAACAGGCTTCATTTGCCCTCCCTGTGGAGGCAAAGCATAGATCTGGCCATTTTCATCTCCATCTTTATCCATAACCGCAACAATGAACTTTCCATTTTTGTCATAGACAAGCTCGCTGATGCTCTGATTTTCAAAGGTTAACGGATATGGAAATACATTAGGCAGGTCCATTGCCCAAAGATTATATTTCCCACTAAAGTTTGTACTGAAAACCAGCTGGGACTCATCCGGGCTTACAGCAAAGGTTTGAATTCCGAAGGTCTGAAAGAAATATTCCACATCTGGTTTAGAAAAGGTTAACATGCATGGTCCCCCCAAATTATCTAAAAATTGTCCACCTTAATAATTCGAGATGCGAAAGATTTTTCCTCTATTCTAATATAAAAATTTTTGAGCATTAATTACAGAACCTCTGAGGGATTGATTTATAAAAAAAGAGGAATTGATGGAAAAAATATCGTATTTCTCGGCCAACTTCCTATATAATCTAAAATAGTAATATAATACAAAATTAGGAGGACCTCATCATGAAAAAAATTATTGGACTGCTTTTGCTATCATTCCTAGTAATCTTTGCAGCTGTTCCAATTACTTCATCCGCTGCTACTCTGCCAACCTACTCGATTACAGATAAGAGCAATCCTTTGAGCGGGGCATTCATGAAATTCAGTACGTATAATAAATCCACAAAGCATTATTATGTAATCCGCTCATATTTAGAGAAGTTCGAGAAACAAAAAGGCGGAACACTCATTCTTAAGAAGGGGACATACAGTGTATCTAACACATTATATGTTCCATCGAATGTCACAATAATCCTTGAAGATGGAGTTAAAATTGTCAAAAGCAATGTCACAGGCACTAAGTCCTTCGGCCCTTCCCGTTCCATTTTCCAATTGATTCGTCCTTCCTTGTCAGCCAAGAAAGGTGTATACGGAAAATATGGTGGGGAGAAAAATATCTCTTTCATCGGGAAGGGTACTGCAATTATCGATTTAAGGTTTAATAATGATAACATCGCCATCATAGCCGGGCATAACCAGAACATAAAAGTGGAAAATATCCGGTTTCAGAATATGAAGTCGGGACATTTCATCGAAATGGACGCGACAAGCAATGCGTCGATAAAGAATAATGTATTTGAGAACTCCGTCGCATCCCCGAACAAGAATAAGGAAGCGATTAACCTTGACACACCGGATAGAGAGACGCAGGGCTGGAGCCAGCAGTGGAGCAAGTATGATAAAACACCAAATCGCTATGTGACCATTGAGAAAAACATATTTAAGAATCTTGACCGCTCTGTTGGCACACATAAATATTCAGGCGGCTCCTATCACGACCACATCACATTCAGACAAAATACGATTGAAAATATGCGTAATGATGCTATCCGTGTAATGAACTGGTCTAATGCTGTAATAGAAAATAATGTGTTCCGCAAAATCACTGACGGTACTCGAAACCTAAGAGGAATCCTCGCAAGCGGAGCGCTAAACCCTACATTTCAATATAATCATTTTGAAGCAGTGGCACGGCCCATACAGTTTTTGCCGTGGCAAAATTCAGGCCCAGGGTCCAATTATGCAATTACTTATAATAAACTCACTGAAGCAAATCTAGAAGCACTAAAAAATAATACGGTTACAAACTCCACGGAAGATTTTATTAGAATAAACAGCAAGTTCAACATCTATGATGATACGGTTAAAGTTTATCTTTCTCGCTAAAAAACGCATATAAAAGACGCTGGGAGCTCATCCTCAGCGTCTTTCCTTTTCCCAC
Organism: Peribacillus sedimenti; assembly: GCF_046237635.1. Classification (NCBI taxonomy): domain Bacteria; kingdom Bacillati; phylum Bacillota; class Bacilli; order Caryophanales; family Bacillaceae; genus Peribacillus; species Peribacillus sedimenti. Next base: position 3,364,212 of record NZ_CP143547.1, read on the forward strand.
CGCTTATCCTATTGCTGTTCCACCATTTGCTCCATCGGTCCGCCTTATGTAGAAGACAAAAGACTGATAATCCCCACACGTTTAGCTAACTGCCCATTGACGCCACGCAAACTCTGTCGGGAGGGTTAGCCCCGCCTGCATTAACATATCCCCGAAGAATACTTCCCTCTCTCCATTGACAGATCAAACCTCGCAGATTAAGGGTTTGGTGATTGAACCAGCTGGGAGCAGCCAGTACCTTGTACCAGCCAGCCGTCGCTTCGGATTGATCCTTGCTCAGCATCATTGTAGTTTGTTTTTAACAGCTGTAGTTACCCAAAGATGTCTATCATATATCTTTAAAAGGGACTGAATAATATGACATAAATAGCTCCGTTAATGGCAGGATATCGTTTAGTGTTATTCCGAGGAAGCTAATTTATCTTCAAATTCCTTACATTCTTTGTATCTTAAAGTCAAATTCCATATTTTCATTGGCATGGATTAGATATTCATCATGAACTGGCGCCCCCCAGCTGTCATCACCGCCAACTCCCATTTGCCTTCCCGCAATTGTTATGACCGTATAATGGCGATTCGGAAGCTCAAACGCGTGCTGAGCGTTCTCAAGTTCCAGTGCAGTATATGGTGAAAGGCTGCATTCAATTGGCTTGTTACCTGATGAAATCTTGATACCTTGTCCTTTCTTGTTTGTGACTTCCACCCAGCGGACACCCGTCCGATTTCCAGACTCCTGCGGCATCAGATAAGCCGACATATTGGCCTGGACTGTATGTTCAAAAATACCCAGCCTTGCTCCGTTTGCACGGTCAGAATAATTCTCTTCAGGGCCCATTGCATACCACTTTAAGTTGTCATAATCAGCAGGAATCTTGAAGCTCAATGCAAAAATTGGCATTCGCGGCAGGCCCTCTGCACCTTTATAAGAAGACTTCACTCCAATGCTGCCATCTGCAAACACGGAATAGATGGTCCTAACTTGAATATCGTGATGGATTGAAAATTTGTATGTAAAGGCAACCTGTACGCTATCTCTTCTTTCTATAACATCGAACGCTACATGCCTGCGGGCAACAGTTGCAGCAAGCCAGACTCCCGAAAGATAGCTTAGTCCAAATCCACGGTCATTGTCCGTTGTCGCACGCCAGAACACTGGGTATGGAGGAAAGGAAATCATTTCTCTGCCGGCATAGTTCATGGAGACAAGACTGCCAACCTGCTTGGAAAACATGATAGTGAAGTCCTCCCCATGAATGCCGAGATTCACATCTCCCTTAACTACACGGAGCTCACCAACCATCTTGGCAGGCGTTACCGTTTGCACCTCGAATACATGCTGCCCAAAGGCAATTTCGTATCCAGCTTCTGCCCAAGATGTGCTTTCTTTCAAGATCAGGGACGAATGGATACAATATTCTCCAGCGTCCTCAATCAATTCTTCCTGCAGCTGATGTTCAATGAATACCTTGGTTTTTGGAGCAACAAACACCTCAAAATGCTGCTTAGACAATTCCTTTCCTTCACGGAAAAGAACTACATTCAGTAAACAGTCGTGACCTGTTGAGAAGAGACTCTCATTTGTAATGACAGTACCGCCTTTTTGTGGTGTAAGTCTAAAGTTTTGATAAAGATATTTGACTTCCTGCATCTTAGGAGATTCTATGCGTGTTGCATAGACGAGCCCATTCGTACAGAAACCATAGTCTGTCGGGCGGTCGCCAAAGTCTCCGCCATATGCCAGAAAATCATTCCCATAGAAATCTTTTTTAACAAGCGATTGATCGATAAAGTCCCAAATAAAGCCACCCTGGTACATCGGATATTTCTTTTCCAGCGCCGTATATTTGTACATTCCGCCGACGGAATTTCCCATCGCATGCATATACTCGCAGCTGATATATGGCTTCTGCGGGTTTTCAGCCAAGTACATTTCGATTTCTTCAGGTTTCGCGTACATGCGGCTTTCCATGTCACTTGCATCCTGATAGTCCCTGTTGTGGAATACGCCTTCATAATGCACTAGACGATTTGAATCCTGCGATTTGAAATATTTGGATACATTCAAGATGACTTCTCCGGCATATGATTCGTTACCGCAAGACCAAATGAGGATGGATGGATGGTTTTTATCACGTTCATACATCGAAATGGCCCGATCCATCACGATATCCCGCCATTCCGGCTTGTTTCCGGGGATGTTCCAGGAAGGTTCTACAGTCCCCATCTTTTGCCATGACCCATGGGTTTCAAGATTCATTTCATCAATGACATATATTCCATATTCATCACAAAGTTCATACCAGAAAGTTTGATTAGGATAATGGGATGTACGTACCGCATTTATGTTATTGCGCTTTAACGTCTTGATATCCCAGAGCATATCCTCATTAGTAATAGCCCGGCCTGTACGACAATTGAATTCATGCCTGTTTATACCCTTAAATACTATTCTTTCACCGTTCAGGAGCATGACTTTGTCAATCAATTCAAACCGCCTGAAACCTACCTTCAGCGGGACTACCTCCACAAGATTGCCTCCACTGTCATATACCTGGAACAATACTTTGTACAAATATGGCTTCTCGGCACTCCACAATTCAGGACCGTCCACCTCGATCGATATATTTACGGTTCCACCACTATTGCTTGCATCTGCTGAACCAGTTAAACGGCCGTCAGCATCAAACAACTCCGCCATGACACGTGAATCATTGTTTTCTCCAATTAGTTTTAAATGAACTTTTACCGTTCCTTTCTTCAATGTAGAGTCCACTTCCGGGCGGACATCTGCGTCAAAAACGTGAATCTTCGGGACAGTGTATAGATACACTTCCCTGAATATTCCCGATAACCGCCAGAAATCCTGATCCTCTAACCAACTTCCTGTACTGCGCTGGTATACCTCTACTGCCAGCTTGTTCTCCCCTTCTATTAAATAAGGGGTGAGTTCAAAGTCAGCTGGTGAAAACGAATCCTCACTATACCCTACGAATTCACCATTAAGCCATATAAAGAAGGCAGATTCAACACCTTGAAACGAGATATAAAGTGGCATTCCTTCCATTTTCGTCGGCAAGGTAAAATACTTCACATAGCTGCCGACGGGATTTTTATCCTGTGGAATTTCAGGCGGACGTATGTCATTGTGGCCATCCCATGGATATATGGTATTTACATATTGCGGCTGTCCATGGCCCTGTAGCTGGATATGGCCGGGAACAGTAATATTCCCCCAGCCTCCGCACTGAAACTCTGTCTTAAAAAAGTCGGCAGGGCGTACATCGGGATTTACGGAATAGTGAAATTTCCATTCACCATTCAGGCTATGTCGCATGCTCATCGGTTCCCCCCTTTGTGCTTCTTTAAGCGTTGCATAATAAGAATGGTCCGAATGGGCAGCTAGCCGGTTGACTTGAAAGATTGTAAGATCCGTCAGCCAATTCACTGAAGGTTTTTGGGACATAGTTTAATAACTCCTTTTCACTTGGCATTTCATTTTTTTAATAGATTCCAGCATCCCAGCGACGAAATGCTTTTGCATCTGGAAAAAAATCAATGCGGATGGGAGGGCATGATTGCCTCCTTTTCCGGATAGGATAACGGCTTTTCACTATCTGTTAGTTCTTCTCCATCCATGATTTGCATCACAATATCTGTCAGAATAATATGCGGACTTACAGCATCAATTAATTCGAGTGCTTCATGGCCATTTCCAGCTTCTCCGACAATTTGAACCCCTCTTGCGCACTCTATAATATGCTTTATTCCCTCCCTAATCCAGAACCTCTCCATCGACTAGCAAGACACAGAATCTTTCATCAGATGACGTGTGTAAGCTGTTAAATATGTGAGCTTGTACTTGCTCGCACATGTGCACATATTTCCCCTTGCTTTACGAAGGCTCTTTTATCCATTTTATAACAGTGAAAAGGCTTTCTCTATTGAAAAATTTATCAACCCAGAACAAGTCGCTGAACGTTTCTATCACAAACAGAGATATGCATCTATATACGCCGATAAAAATAGGAGCGAGTGATTGAACAGCATAAAACTTGATTATGTGGAAAACAAAAGTGACCACGGTACAATACCGGGCCACTATTTAATATCCTTTTTTATACCATGCAACCAATCGTAGTAAACAACTTTCGCTGTTTATGAAGCTTGATAAATCACAGCTCTTTGTCCCGGCTTTTTTGTTCGCTCTCATTCGGCCTATTCGAAAAATGTAATTTTCAATGAAATTAAACCTTTCATATCGTTCACCTTCTGTATCGGTTCATAAGCATCTGTATAGCCCAATAATCTGGCCTGTTGATGTAGCTCATTAAGTATGCTGATTGCTTCGCATCCGGTCTGCGCAAATTGTTTAAGAATCTAATTATATTACTAGAACTTGTGATTCCGATTCCATGCCCGAAAAAGGTATCTCGTCCAAAAAATATGGCATTTTCCCCTCTCCATTGAGGTGTATCTGGGTGAAATTCGGGGTTTTTGAAGTATAAAATATCTCCCGGGACATATTCTTCACCGTATAATGCAACCAATTTAAAGTCCTCATCAAACTGCCAATCCATCAAATAAAGGTCTCGAAAATGCCGATTAAAAGCAGCGGGACCCAGAGAGTATAATGCCGCAAGATATAAAACAACAGCCATGCCAGTGGAACACTCAAATGCATATAATGAACCATTCCTTATAATATCTACAATGCCTGCCGAAGGTTCAATATGTTCCCGCAAAAGGAATCCACCATTGCTGAGCCGGTCCCAGTACATTTTATTGCATCTGGAATCTTTAAATGTTGAGAATGAAGCATCACTGTAATTAAGCTGCTCTGAAGCCTTCAAAGTATTCTCTCTAAATAGTAATTCAAACATCAGCTGCTCATATGATTGATATTGAAACATAGATGGATAGAATGCGAGATAGTCTACAATTATTCGCTGTCTCTCAGATGGAATATATTCATGGAGCTGCTCGGACGTTACGACCATATTACCTAGCAATATCATTTGCAGCCCTCCCACAATTTGCTTTACCATACCATTTTATGTGGGAAAGGGCTGGACCATTCAATTTCATCGACATAAAAAAGTTGACGGCCCTTCCCACACCTGTAAACGCTTCCAATCTCTGTCTCTGGCTAGCTTGTAAAAAAGAAAAGGTTTTGGCAGTAACATTTGTGGAAAAGATGTAAAGAAGCATTTTTAAACTAAGCCACTGAAATGAAAAAAGTATTAGACAGGAGGAAATGAATGGACAAGCCGGCTGCCTTCACTAAGATTGAAATCATTCAGGTAGATACAGCAAATAAAATACGAAAAGCTTCTATTGAGGGATTTGATGAACCGATTTACTTTGGAGTTCACGGAGGAGTAAAGGAGTTTTACGGTGTAAATCCAGAGGTTGAGTATCCATCCACACTGGATCATATTGTGGCTGCGGCCGGCGGCTGACTGGTCGGCACTCTTGCAGGCGCGCTGGAGGCGCGTAAAATTCCAACATCCCCAGATAAATTAACTGCAAATGTCGAAGGGATTATTGAAGCTCCCGAAGGGGTATTGAAAATCACCAGGATCAACGTTCATTATAATATCCAGGTGCCAAAAGGACTAGTGCCAGCAGCTGAACGGGCGCTATCAGTTTTTGAAAGAGGCTGCCCTGTTGCACAAACTCTAAAAGGAGCCATTGCTTTTACTCATACATCAACCATTCTTGAAACAGAAGATGCATAGATAGTAAAGCATTTCTTAACGGCTGCAGAAAAATTCTGCAGCCGTTATTTTGTACATGGGATAAATTCTTTTCGACTGATATGCATACCTTTTTCCATTCACAGGCAATGTTCATACTTCTTTATATAAAATCCTTCAGGTTTGGACCATTCAGCATAATAAATTTCCTCTACATTTGTGTGGCCCTCTTTTTTCAGCCCCTCTAAAAGCCATTCCTTACCTTTACCGAGAAATTGAAGATTGTTTTCATGTATGTTGCCTTCATTTACTACTAGAATGGATGGTTCTTCGGTAGCAGGTTGATCGGGGTACGTCAATACGCTTAATTCACCGTTTGTTTCCAAAAATGCATAATTTACTTCCTTTAAAGAAAAAATCCCTTTAAGCCTTAGCATTCCTCTTAACTCTTCAAGTTCAAGGTTTGCTGATTCAAGCTCTCTGATGCTTACCTTTCCCTTCATGATCAGGGGTTGGCTTCTCCCCTTTAATGGGGCCCGTAGAAAATCAAGTTTTTGTGTTAATTTTTCCACCCCGTAAATGATTCCTCCCCATATTGTAATGGAGAATAGCATTTGTGGAATAGTATGATCCCTATGATATATCGTCTCTTCAACAGTTCCCCCGAGTATTAATGCGTAAACAAAATCAAACGGGGTAACTTGTGACATATGCTTCTTTCCGACCAGGCGAGTGACAAGGAGCAATGCAGCCAGGCCTATCATCATTTTTAATACAATCGATAAATATATCATTTATTTGTCAACCTCCTGAACACTTTTGCATACCTACTTATTCCCCTATTTATCATGCAACCAATCTTAGTGGACTAAATTTCCATGGCTTTGATGGCCCGTTTTTCTTATACTTCGCAAGCCACATGCCAAAAGACCCAATTATTACTACAACTAAACATATTATATTTGTAATATAATATTATCCGGAAATATAATTTTCTTTTCAAAAAGTCCAATTTACTGAATATTTGACAAGTAAATCCTAAAACAAGTAATATATTAAAATAATAAAGGAGGAAGTTACATGTCATCAATGAATAGACAGAAAATTGTGGACAGCGTACCTCAAAAAGGGTTCTTCGGACATCCTAAAGGGCTTTTCACTCTTTTCTTCACTGAATTTTGGGAGCGGTTTTCTTACTACGGAATGAGAGCAATTCTTGTTTACTATATGTATTATGAAGTCTCCAAAGGCGGATTAGGCATTGATCAAACAACAGCAATGTCAATTGTATCCATTTACGGAGCGCTTGTTTATATGTCCGGCATTATCGGCGGCTGGATGGCCGACAGGTTATTCGGGACATCAAAAGCCGTTTTTTACGGCGGTATCTTGATTATGCTTGGACATATTGCACTTGCAATTCCTGGCAGTCTGGGGATGTTCTTCGTTTCCATGGTACTTATCGTACTTGGAACAGGTTTATTAAAGCCAAACGTATCCACGGTAGTAGGCGAAATGTATGCGGAAAATGATGTCCGCCGGGATGCTGGTTTCAGTATATTTTATATGGGAATAAACCTGGGCGGTTTTCTTGCTCCATTAGTGGTCGGTACGGTCAGCGATAAATATAATTTCCATGCTGGCTTCGCTATTGCTGCAGTTGGAATGCTATTTGGACTGATTGTATTTATGGCTACTAAGAAAAAAAACCTTGGGCTTGCAGGAACACTTCCTTCTAACCCTCTTTCTGCAGATGAAAAGAAAAAAGTATTCAGCGTGATTGGAATTGCTATAGTGATCCTTTCAGCCATTATCGCATTTTCAGTATCAAAAGGGGCCTTGACGATTGCGACATTTATTAATATTGTCGGTATACTCGCTATCATCATCCCGACACTTTATTTTATATTCATGTATCGAAGCCCAAAGACAAACTCAGTTGAACGCTCGCGGTTAATTGCTTATATCCCGCTGTTTATTGCAGCTGTTATGTTCTGGGCCATCCAGGAACAAGGTTCAACTATTTTGGCAAACTATGCGGACAAGCGTACACAGCTTGATTTTGCAGGGATTCATATTGTACCTGCCTGGTTCCAATCACTGAATCCATTATTCATTATCTTCCTAGCACCTGTTTTTGCATGGCTGTGGGTTAAGCTTGGCGATCGCCAGCCAACAGTTCCGCAAAAATTCGCTCTAGGGCTTTTATTTGCGGGTCTGTCATTCCTGGTAATCTTACTTCCTGCCTACTACGGAGGTTCTGATTCACTTGTAAGTCCATTATGGCTAGTATTAAGCTACTTCCTGGTTGTGATTGGGGAATTATGCTTATCTCCAGTCGGCCTTTCAGCTACAACAAAATTAGCCCCTGCTGCGTTCTCTGCCCAAACCATGAGCCTTTGGTTCTTGGCAAGTGCAGCAGCACAAGCTATCAACGCTCAACTAGTAAGATTTTACAAACCGGAAACAGAAATGGCGTATTTCGGCGTAATTGGTGCTGCTTCATTGGTACTGGGTATCATTTTGCTGCTCCTGGCTCCAAAAATCCAGCAATTTATGAAGGGAATCCGCTAATATAAACAGCTTGTCCTGCACTTGGACAAGCTGTTTTTTATTTGCCCAGCCTTTCATCATAAACTTGGTATAAAATGTGCTATCCTTGCAGCAAAGATTCGGTCCCATCAATGTAAATTTCAGTCCCGCTGATATGGCTTGAGTCATCGGAGGCAAGAAACAGGACAAGTTTTGCAACTTGTTCCGGGCTTCCGGGTCCTCCTTCAAGAGGCTGATTACCCTCAGGAAAGTCGACAGGAATTTTTATTTGATTTAATTCATCTGTTGGGTGGGTATTCTGCCCAATATTTGTTTCTATCGCACCCGGACAAATTGCGTTAACTCTAATCTTATATCGCGCCAATTCAAGTGCAGCCATTTTCATAAAAGCAACCTGGCCCGCTTTTGATGTACTGTAGGCAGACATGCCAATGTTGGAAAACACCCGATTTCCGTTAATAGAGCTTGTTATAATAATACTGCCACCATTTTTCTTTAAGTGTGGAATGGAGCTTTGCGTCAGCAAAAACGTCCCCTTCAAGTTAATCTCCACAGTCTTGTCCCATTCATCTGGGGACAGTTCCTCAATCGGCGCCAGGGTTCCGTTAATACCGGCATTGGCAAATACAATATCCAGTCTGCCCCAACGCTCTACAGCTTCTTGTGTGGCACGCTTCACCTGATCTGGTTCTGATACATCTACCTCCATCGCAAAGGCTATTCCCCCGTTTCCGGAAATTTCATCTACTACTTTTTGTGCACGTTTTTCCTTCAGATCCAAAATACAGACCTTTGCTCCTTGTGCAGCTAGCTTTATAGCTGCCGCCTTTCCAATTCCAGAACCTGCTCCGCTAACAATGGCAACTTTACCCTGCAGCTTCAATATGAATTCTCCTCCCTCTGTTTTCATGGCAAAATACTAATTGAAATATTGCAGCCTTTCTATTTTGGCGCCTATTGAGCCAAAGATATGTTTGAATAACCCAAGACCTAAGTAATGTAAAAATACAAAAAGATGCCCAGCGCGGCATCTTTTTGTATTGCAAACTATCTAGTTATCAATTACCTCATCTTCATTGCGGAATTCATTCACTTCTTTAAATAGATAATTAATATAAGAGTTTAATTGAAAACGATTTTCATCTACAAAATTGGAAAATGTGTTATTTTTCTCTTTCATTGTTGGTTCCTCCTGTTATCTCTTTGTATGTTACATTCCCGGTTTACTAAGTTTTCATGCATGGAAATTACTAACATAATAAATTTTTTCATTTATTATAGTTGGACCAATGTATTAACCTAAATGTTTTTTTGTTTATTGCCAGATTCCTATTTACAATTGTAACCATCTAATGTATATTAAAGGAAAATTTATGCAACTTTTAAAGGAGGAATGCAGTATGAAAAAGTCATTAATTGAAAGTGTCCATAATTTCATATCACAGCCCTCCGGTAGAGGCGGTATATAATTTTACTTTCTCTTTCATTTTAATGTGTCTCTTACCCCATGGGCTGTGTTCAGTCCATGGGTTTTTATGTATTCAGGCAGTATCTTTGCCTGCGCAAGGGACCGGTGCACCGGTCTTTTTTCATGCAATGGAACACATTACAATTTTGGAGGAAGAACATTGAATTTAAAACAATTAGGCTTTGATTCATTTTTCGAAGAAGGATTCGCTTCATACAAAGACACAAATTTCACGGTTGGAAGAGTTGCACTAGAACATAAAAAGATGTATCGGCTTTTTACAGAGCATGGAGAACTTCTGGCAGAAGTGACCGGAAAGCTAAGGCATATGGCCTCAGGACGGCAGGACTTTCCGGCAGTGGGCGATTGGGTAGTGATCAGTGTCAGGCTGGAAGAGCAGAAAGCCTCCATCCATGGAATCCTGCCCCGGAAGAGCAAATTTTCCAGAAAACAGGCTGGACTTACAACCGAGGAACAAATTGTGGCTGCTAATGTTGATACCGTATTCCTTATGAACGCGGTAAATTCCGACCTCAATCTGAGAAGGATTGAACGCTATTTGCTAATGGCATGGGAAAGCGGTGCCAACCCTGTTATCATCCTGAGCAAGTCTGATCTTTGCGACAATATTGAGCAAAGAACCAAAGAGGTAGAAAACATTGCAATGGGTGTGCCAATCCATGCGATCAGTGTTGAAAAAAAATGCGGGCTTGACCATTTAAATCCTTATCTTAAAGACGGCAAAACAATCGCTTTGCTTGGGTCATCGGGAGTTGGAAAATCCACTTTGACAAACGCACTGTTTGGCGGGGCGAAACAGGAAGTGAAGACAATAAGGGAAGATGATGATAAAGGACGCCATACGACAACCCATAGAGAACTGATCGTCTTAAAGAGCGGAGGAATTGTAATAGATACTCCCGGGATGCGTGAACTTCAGCTATGGGAGGCTGATGAAAGCTTTAGCCAGAGCTTTTCTGATATTGAATATTTGGCTTCACAGTGTAAATTTTCTGATTGCCAGCATAAAACCGAACCAGGATGTCAAGTACAGAACGCATTAACTACTGGTGACCTGGACCAAGACCGGTATAGGAATTATGTTAAACTCCAGCGTGAACTTGCTTATGTTGCACGGAAGGAAGATCAGCGTGCAGCCATGGCAGAAAGAGCCAAGTGGAAAAAGATTGCCGGTGATAGAACCAGAGTCAATCGATAATGATATGTTTGCAAGCCGCAAGCAGTCCTCTTTGCTGCCTGCTGTGGAATATTAAAACACAACGGATGCTCGTACATTTCTGCCCTGCAATCCTCAAGATGGGATATTTAATCTGCTTTGAAAATAAAAAAGACTATAAATAATAGAACTACCTGTATCTCGAAGACAAGCGGTGGACGGAGTTTTATAAAACTGTTTCAGCGAAAATTCTATATATAAAATCTATATCCTCATGAAAGGTGTGAATTCGTACGACAATGTTAAGCGCATTTCTGTTTATATTTTGATAATCACAAATATAAACAGAATGAGAGGTTATTAAATTGCTAATAGAATTAAACAACGATCAATATAGCCTAATTAAACCTTTGCTGGGGGAGCTTAAACATCATCCTGTTGTAAACGGGGTCATTGATGGAAACAATTTAGGAAGGGTTTTTGTAGATAATCTAAAAAAACCAGAGTCTGCGTTAGTTTGGGCAAAGAATGAAATGTTCTTCCTGATTGGCAATAGCAAAAATGAATTATTCCACTCATCTTTGAAGGAAACCATCATCAAGCGGATCAAACCAGAGGCCCTTGACATAGGAGATGATCATTTCAATCTGGAACTTCATAATACTGCAGACTGGGAAGCCGCAGTTATGGAGGTTTTTGACCACACCCTGCTTATCGGGGAAAGGGTCCCTTTCTCCTTTGACAAAGTAGCCTTCTCTGAATTTATGTCTTCCCGGAATATAGATTTACCTGAGGGCTATACTTGCGACGAAATTACACCTTCACTTATGGAAGAAGATCCAGGGCAATTCTTGAAAACGGAAATTCTAAAGTTTTGGGATTCTCCGAAAAACTTTTTTGAGCGCGGGATCGGATTCTATATAAGAAAAGGAAACCAGGTTATCGGGTCGTGTATTTCTGTTTTTGTAAGCTCCAACCATTATGAAATAGGTATAAATATATATAACACCGAACACCGAGGAAAAGGGCTAGCCACAATAATGGCAGCAGAATTTATAGATAAGTGCCTGGAGCGCGGCGGAATACCTCATTGGGGCACGGAAGATTTCCGAAAGGACTCCATTGCAATCGCAAGGAAAATCGGTTTTACACAGCTGCCAAATTATAAATTATTTCACCTTCCATTTGTAAGAATGAATTGAATATAACGAAAAAGAAACCACCTGCAAAGGTTAAGTAATTCATATAATGTGGAAAACATTCAAAGAAACCAAATAACAAATGAATAGCGGGCTTTTCACACACTGCATAGCAAGGAAGAAAACAAGAAAACCACAAAGAATAATAATAATTTCTTTGTGGTTTTTCCTTCTGCTTCTCACAAAAGTAAACATCTTTTTATTTGTTTTTCCAATATCGACACCTGGCCATTCAAAAAACTGAATGAAACATACCTTGTACTAAATGGAATAACTTTCAAACAGACGTTTATCCTTTAAAGATGTGAGCATTTTCAACAAAATTAAAAGGGGTATAGTTATATGCATTTTATCGGTCCTATTTCCATTGGAAGCATATCCGGTTCTGCTATCGTTCAATTTGGCAGTACAGCTTATATTTCTCCAAAAACATCCTCTAAAAGTAATACAGGTTCAGGTTCTTCAAATACAGGTGCTTTAATTTCCACTCATTCCCGCTAATCCATGAGCAGCAATTTTCTTTTTTTTTTGACTTAAAATACTTTTGAGTATGAGCTTCTGCATAAGAGATGTGCGTCCGATTCTAATTGATTGCAGGAACGGGTCCTTTACTGTTATAAAGCATAATTTTGTTTTGAAGGACAAAAAAAGAGGCCACCTAATAGGACCTCTAGAACTCATATTATTCTGCTTTCTTTTTCCAAACTCCTAGGATGACAGCTGTGACAACTGCTCCAATGAGGATGGAAAGCAGGTAAAGCAATTTATGGTTAACAAGGAAGATTACGAAAATCCCGCCGTGAGGCGCTGGTAAAGTAACATTGAACGCCATAGCCAGAGCACCTGCAGTTGCTGCTCCAATGACCGAGCTGACAATAACACGGAGTGGGTCAGCTGCTGCGAATGGAATTGCTCCCTCAGTGATAAAGGATGCACCCAGGAAATAGTTCGTAAATCCTGATTTTCTTTCCGGCTCGGAGAATTTATTTTTAAAGAATGTTGTAGCCAACGCAATACCAAGCGGTGGCACCATACCACCAGCCATTACTGCTGCATGCGGGCCAAGGCTTCCTGCTTCAATGGCTGCAATTCCAAAAGTGAACGCTGCTTTATTGATAGGTCCACCCATATCCACAGCCATCATTCCGCCAAGGATGATACCAAGAAGCACTGCGTTAGTACCCGACAATCCTTTAAGCCAGGATGTTAGGCCGCTATTAATGTAAGTTACAGGATCGTTAATTACATATAACATGATCAACCCTGTAATAAGGATGCCAAACACTGGATAGAGCAATACTGGCTTAATCCCCTCTAATTGCTGAGGAAGCTTATCAAACACCTTTTTCAGGAATACTACGACATAACCCGCAAGGAATCCGGCAATTAACCCGCCAAGGAAACCGGCCCCAGCCTGTGCCGCAAGTAAACCGCCAACCATACCGGGAGCAAAACCAGGACGGTCCGCAATACTCATTGCGATAAATCCGGCTAGTACAGGGACAAGGAAGAAAAATGCGCCGCTTCCGCCGCCGCCAATTGTCATAAGGGCCTCAGCGACCGGATGGTAACTTGGATCTTTCGGATCGAATGCCTTAATACCGAAGATGAAGGACATCGCGATTAAAATTCCGCCTCCGACTACGAATGGAAGCATATTGCTGACACCGTTCATTAAGTGCTTATACACACCGCCGCGTGAGCCTTCAGATTTGCTGCCTTCTTCTTTCTTTCCTCCCTGGTATATTGGTGCGTCCTTATCCAAAGCACGCTGAATCAGCTGTTCAGGCTTTCTGATACCCTGTGCTACCGGAACAATGATTACAGGCTTCCCGTTGAAACGTGACATTTCCACCTGTTTATCGGCTGCCACGATGATAGCCTCCGCTTCCGCTATTTCCTGTTCCGTCAATGCATTTTTAATCCCGGTAGAACCGTTTGTTTCCACCTTTATATCTACGCCCATTTCCTTGGCTTTCGCTTTTAAAGCATCAGCCGCCATGTAAGTATGAGCGATACCAGTCGGGCAAGCCGTTACTGCCAGAACCTTTTTAGCAGAACGATCATCGCTGCTTACTTCCGCCTCGTCTTCTGACGCCACTTCTTGTTCCTTTGCATCAATCAAGGAAATAACTTCTTCTTTAGTGGAAGCCGTCAATAGGTCCTTACGAAATTTTTCATCCATCAATAAAGTGGATAACCGTGAAAGAGTTTCCAAATGAGCATTGTTCGCGCCCTCACTTGCAGCAATCATGAAAAACAGGCTGGCAGGCTGTCCATCCAAAGATTCATAGTCAATTCCGCTGGTTGAACGTCCAAATGCGATTGCAGGAATTTTAACTGCTGCTGTTTTGGCGTGCGGGATGGCAATCCCTTCACCAATTCCGGTTGTACTCTGCTCTTCCCGCTTTAAAATAGCTGCCTTGTAGCCTTCCTTATCATTAAGCCTTCCAGCTTCATACAGCTTGTCCACTAGCTCGTTAATCACGGTTTCTTTTGTTGATGAGGTCAAATCGAGAATAACTGTATCAGATCTTAGCAAATCTGTAATTTTCAATATTTTCTCCCCCTTTATATCTCTGTTGTCTGTATTTGCGAGTATACTTTTTCAATATCTTCTTTTTGGCATAGGTCTGTAGAAAATGCTGTTGCACTGCCAGCTGCAATTCCGTATTTAAATGACTTCAGAAGATTTCCTGTTTTGGAATACATGCCGGTAAATCCTGCTACGAGGGAGTCCCCTGCACCTACCGTGTTTACAGCTTTTCCCTTAGGCACATTGGACATATAGGTCTTTCCATCTGCACAAAGAACCGCTCCATCACCGCCCATAGATACGATGACATGCTGAGCACCCTTTTCCAGTAACTTACCGGCATATTTTGCCGCCTCTGCTGCCGAATTTATTTGCGTGTCAAAAATCTCACCAAGCTCGTGGTGATTTGGCTTAATGAGGAAGGGACGATGCTTCAGTACATCAAGAAGAGCAGGACCGCTCGTGTCTACTACTACCTTTACTCCCCTCTCACTGCATGTTTTTGTCACTGTTTCATAAAAATCGTCAGGTATGGCAGCAGGAACACTTCCAGCTAGTACAAGAGTATTACCAGTCTCAAGCTTTCCCAGCTTTTTTATTAATCCCTGATAATCCTCTTTGTTAATATCAGGACCAAGCCCATTTATTTCTGTTTCATCGCCTGTTTTCAATTTTATATTGATCCGGGTATCACCAGCTACCTCAATAAAATCCGTATGGACACTTTCTTTATTGAGAAAGTTCTTGACAAAAGAACCAGTAAAGCCGCCAACAAACCCCAGTGCTATGTTTTCAATGCCTATACGGTTTAACACCCTGGATACATTTATGCCTTTTCCGCCCGGGAATTTAGCTTCACGGTTAGTACGATTTAGATGGCCTGGTTGAAAATTGTCTACTTCCACAATGTAGTCAATGGAAGGATTAAGGGTAACCGTGTAAATCATGCTGTCACTACCTTTGCTTTTGTGTTTTTAATAATTAATTCCAGCCCTGAATCATCATTATCATCTGTAATCATAACGGCCTCGTCTATCTCTGCAACCTTGGCGAAAGTAGCTTCATTAAGTTTCGTGCTGTCCACCAGGACAAATGCCTCGGTCGACAGCTTCAGTGCTGTTTTCTTCAGCAGCGCCTCGTCCGGATCAGGTGTAGTGTAACCCAGCTGGAAATGTACTCCGTTCATTCCAAGGAAACATTTGTCAAACCGGTATTGCTGGATGAAATCAATTGCGGCACTGCCAATGATGGCATCCGTGGAAGCTTTAATCTGTCCGCCCACTATCATCGTTTTTATTCCCATCTCAGCCAATAACGGTATATGTGTAATTCCATTGGTCAGAACAGTAACATCCTTGCCTTTTAAGTATGTGATCATTTCCATGACAGTTGAACCTGCATCAAGATAAATGCAATCGCCTTTTTGGATAAAAGAAGCTGCGGCCTCGGCGACTCTCCGTTTTTCATCCAGATGTTTATTCGTCTTTTCCCTGACAGAAAGCTCAAATCCTTTCTTCTGCAACAGAGCAGCTCCTCCATGTACCCGTTTTAGGAGCTTCATATTTTCTAACTGAACCAAATCCCGTCTTATTGTTGATTCAGAAGCGTCTAATTCATCGAGTAAGTCTTGGAGTTTAACAGTTCCATTTTCCTTTAGCATCGAAATAATTACTTGGTGTCTTTCCGTAGTTAACAAAAAGGTTCACCTCCAATTTCTTAATTCCATAATATATAAACCGCTTTCAAAAATCAATCATTTTCTCTCAAAACCAATCAAAAAGTTTCACTTTTTCAAGAAAAACGTTCACAAACGTTCACTATATCCTCCCATTGTATTGTAAAGCATGCACAAAAATCCTTCTATGTCAGGCTTTAAACGAAACTTTACATTTGATGCTAGGCAGCTTGATTGAAGATTAATGAACGCCTTTTGGGGGTATATAAACATAACATCTTGGGAAAGGAGCGAAGTAGATGAACCATGTTAAGGCACTCATTATCAAATTCATCATGATTGCTGCGGTACTAGGCATCGTCCTCACCGGTATATTTGGCGTTGATTTCAGTGACAGCATTTTCATAAGCGTTATCTTGACTATTGTGGCGTATCCTTTTGGTGACTTGCTTATTTTTCACCGTACTTTTGACCATTCGGACTTGGCAAAAAGGAACATTACCGCAACGTTAGCCGATATAGCCCTGGTATTTGTGTTAATTTGGATGCTTGAAGAGGCAGTACAATCAGTTGGAGATAATCTCATTCTCGGGGCTTTCTTATCAGCCATTGTAATTGGTGTTGGGGAGTGGTTCTTTCATAAATTCCTAGAAAACCATATTCTTCACGAAGACCGTATTAAAGACAGAACGTAGAATTTATATGCAACATAGATAAACGAAAAAAACCATCTCCTGTCGAGATGGTTTTTCCGTAGCAATCAACAGGCTGTGATCTTTATTATCATAACCTTTGAAGTGCCTTTTCTGTTTCTTGAAGGGATCAGCTTCTGATATGCAAGATTCAAACTCTCTAAAGCATCCTCGATAAAGAACTGCAAATCACAATCCTGGATAGGGATTTCAACCTCGCCGAGTTCCTTTAAAGCCTTAAGTTTATCCTCATAATATGTAAGCATGAACGCATCCCTTACGAGATATCTTCAACTTCATGTATTAAATTACGACACATAACATAAAAACCCTTTCATAATTTGTAAAATAATAGAATTTTTTCGTAGAATTCCATATATTAGTCAACATAAATACCAACGGAGTTTTTTTAAAAAAGTTTTGAAAAATGGTGGCTTCATATAGAAGAGTAAATATTTTGGGGGACCTAGAAAAAAATCTAATTCACATATCTATATTACCTTCTTCTCATCAACTCTCCCAGGTATCGGCTATAATTATTTTGGAGCATTTCATCAAGGCGTGGGGGTAGAAATAAGAATATGGACGGCATTTTTGGAGTTTGAGGAATACATGCCAGAAATATTATTTGAGTATTTTATATGCTTTAATCAAGACAGATCGTCAGCGATGATTAATGCCAGGGAAAGAATGTTTAAATAACTAAAGAGCAGGGAAAGACCTGCCCTTCGCGTGTGGATTGTTATGTTCTTATTATTGGAAAAGACAGGCGATCCCTTCGAGAAGAGTACCCGTTGTTATGTTCTCCTATCATAACTTATAAAGAGAATGGGATTCGGACCGTAAAGGTACTACCCTGTCCGATTTGACTGTCAACCCTGATCATTCCGTTATGAATATCCACTATCCATTTTGCAATGGAAAGCCCAAGCCCATGGCTGCCCATTTGACGTGACCTTGCCTTGTCCGCCCTGTAAAAACGGGTAAAGATTCGGTCATAATCTTCTGGTTTGATACCGATCCCGCTATCTGAAACCTTAATGACCAATTCATTGGCGTCCACGGATATGGCCAGGCTGACGCGGCCCCTTTCAGGAGTATATTTAATTGCATTGTCCAATAAAATGTATAAAAGCTGTGATAGCTTTTCGGGATCTCCTACTGTGATTAAAGAATCTGGAGCGAGAAAATCCAGTTGGATCTTTTTCGCAGCTGCCAGCGATTCTACAGAATATACGGCTTTTTCTGCAGGAGGACGGAAATCGAACGTTACGTTTTCACGTTCAATATTCTTGGAATCCGAGCGTGCCAGCGTCAATAAATCCCCAACCAGCCTTGTCATCCGTTTCACTTCATCCTTCATGCCAGCCATAAGCTTACGGGAAAAATCATCTTCCTGTGTTTCCACCGTCATTTCCATTGCATCGATGGAAGAAAGCATGACACTAAGCGGGGTCCGTAATTCATGGGAAGCATCAGCGACAAATTCCCTCTGGCGGTCAAATGCCCTGGATATTGGCTCCATCGCCTTCTTTGACATGACATAGCTAAGGAATAATGCCACACCTGAAAAAAGGACGACAATGGAAACAAGAATAATCAACAGCCACTTAAATAACTGATAGGCAAATGAAATATCCTTCCCCACATATATGGTTCCGACGAATTGGCCTTTATAATAAATCGGCTGTCCTGCCAGCATTAGACGAAAATCTTTCTGGCGATTGGATTGAATTCTTTCTTCGTGCTGCATGTCCCTGCCGTTTGGGCGGCTATGGGAAAAATGTGCGTCCAGTCGAACCTGTCGGATGTCGTCATGGCCTTCAGGATTCCAGCCTTCCAAAAGTCTCAATACATCCTGCTGTAATTCAGGGAATTCTTCATCCCCCATTACCAACTCTCCATCAGGATTGACCACATAATAGAAGAATTGGTCGACCCCCAATAATACGACTTCCTGATTACCTCTATTCCGCAATCCCCTGGGAGAGTTTTCATCGATAAATTCTTGGATAATATTCGCTTCCTGACCTGCCAATGACTTTATTTCCCGTTCCTGATCCTTCAAAATAATGAAATATAATAGAAAAAATACAATAAAAACAAATAGGACGAGAAACAACATAAGAAGTCCGCTGTATGAAAAGGTCAAGCGCCTCTGTGTATCGCTAAAAACGTCCTCTTTTCCCCGTTTGCGCAATTCGTGGAAAAAAGAACGGAAGTCAATTTTCAATTTTATACCCTACCCCTCGTATACTATGAAGCATGTCATATTTCCCCACACTATCCAGTTTTTTTCGAAGCAGTTTCACATGTGCATCTATGGTTTTCATCGATACATCGGAATCATATCCCCAAATCCGATCCATGATGACTTCTCTGGTAAGTACCTGACCTTTATTCTGGACAAGTAAATCCAATAGCTGAAATTCACGGGGGCTAAGCTGGACTGCTTGTTGTGCCCGCCTTAAAACCTGGCTTGACCTGTTTAAAACAATGTCATGAAATTGAGTTTCCTCCTCCAGAATCGGGGCATAATTCCTGCGGGAAAGTGCCCTCAGACGAGCAAGCAATTCATCTATTTCAAAGGGTTTTACTAAATAATCATCCGCCCCTGAATCCAGCCCCGCAATCCGGTCTTCCACAGCATCCTTTGCCGTCAGCATGAGAATAGCACCAGCATATCCCTCTTTCCTTAGCCGCCGGCAAACATCAATTCCATCTCCGTTTGGCATCATCCAGTCAAGGATCAATACATCGTGGTAGCTGGAGACAGCGTAATAATAAGCATCTTCCCCCTCCTTTACCCATTCAGCGTTTATACCTGCTTTTTTCTTCAGCATATAAACGATCAATTCGCCAAGTTTTACATCATCCTCTGCCAAAAGAACATTCATTGGGATAACTCCTTTTCACTATATTTCATTAAAATCCAAAAGCATTTGTATTGCTAGTATTGCTAGTATAGCGTAAAGCTAAGAACAGAATAAAATTAAAGGCGATTGGACCATTCAAAAATAGTCGTGTCAAAAGAAAGACTAATCTTGATAAATTGATTCTAGTAAAGAAAAATGAAAAATAGGTGAAAATCAACTAAATCAATGTGCTCTATTATTTTATTGAGTATAATAGTTCATTTTGTTTTACTTCTATGCAGAGTGTGCTTATGATGAAATAAAGTACATATAAACTACTAGGGGTGCCTAAGTATAGGCTGAGAGAAAAACTGCTGTTTTTTAACCCTTTGGACCTGATCTGGATCATGCCAGCGTAGGAAAGTAGGCTTCTTAAAACAAAGACTAATCTTTGCTGATAAGCCAGGTCCTTTTTGGGATCTGGCTTTTTTGCATTCTGGAGGAGAATAAATGATGAAATTAAGCGAACAAATCGTGTTGGTAACTGGAGGAAGCCGAGGTTTGGGGGCTGAGACTGTAAAAGCGTTTGCCAGGGAAGGTGCAAGAGTCGTAATTAACTATTTTGAAAGCTTTGACAAGGCTGCGGCTCTTCAGCAATCATTAGGAGAAAATGCGATAGCCATAAAGGCTGATATTCGAAATCCTGAAGAGGTGCAGCATATGTTCGAGGAGGCTAAGCGGTTCTTTGGAAACCCCGTTACAACCATTGTCAATAATGCACTTGTCAATTTCCGTTTCGATCCAATCGCTCGGAAAGATGCATCCGCCATTGCCTGGGATGATTACCATTCCCAACTGGAGAGCGCAGTTCGAGGTTCTTTACATACCATTCAGGCTGGACTTGAAGACATGAAGGAAATGGGGTTCGGACGAGTGGTCAATATCGGTACTAACCTGTTCCAAAACCCTGTCGTTCCATATCATGACTACAATACCAGCAAGGCTGCACTCCTAGGCTTTACCCGAAATATGGCCAACGAATTGGGGCAATTTGGCATTACTGTCAATATGGTCTCCGGAGGATTGTTAAAAGCGACTGATGCTAGCAGCGCAACCTCTGCTGAAGTATTCCAGCTCATTGAATCTTCGACGCCTCTCAGGAAGGTAACCGAACCAGCAGAGGTCGCCGATACCATAGTCTTCTTTGCATCTGAGTGGGCAAGGGCCGTCACTGGACAAAATCTGGTCGTGGATGGCGGGCTGGTAATGGATTAACATTACGTCATCCTATTTCCACACTTAAATCGGTAAAAAAAAAGACCCTCTCAATATTCCGAGGGTCTTTCCTTTCCCTATACACTGAATGTTTTTTGGCGCTTGAACTCATCCTTTATTTGCGCTAATAGCCCAGGATTTGTCAACACCTCATACCCTGTTAACGCCATTGCCTTCGCTCCCAAAATCATCGCTTCTCTTCCCTGCTCGCTCATGGATGCGTCACGGAATTCGTACGTATGGCATGCGTAAGCTTCGTTCGTAATCTTAACATATGGGTGGATGGCTGGGACTACCTGGCTGACATTGCCCATATCCAGTGAGCCAGATCCATCCCTTTGTGTCTGGATTTCGTTTTCATCCACGCCCAGAGCAATTAATTCCTTTGTGAAAGCATCAGATAGGGCTGCATTTGTGACCATATCATCATAAGAAAATTCATAAAACGATGATTTCATGGTCGCACCTGTTTGTAAGGCTGCCCCCTCAGCACAGCACTTAACTTTTCCAACCAGTTCATTCACATATTCCCTTTTAGCTGCCCGCACATAAAATTGAGCTACTGCATAGTCAGGCACAACATTCGCTGCCTTGCCTCCCTCCGTTATAATGCCGTGTATCCTTGCATCAGAAGTAATATGCTGCCTCAAAGCATTTATGCTGTTAAATGTCTGAAGCACCGCATCCAAGGCATTAATGCCAAGATGCGGACTTGCTGCAGCATGTGACGCCTTGCCGAAGAACTCAAATTGGATTGCATCCATCGCCAAAGATGTACCACTTTTCATGTAACTGTCCAAAGGATGGACCATTAAAACAACATCCACGTCGTTAAATATTCCTTCCTCAGCCATAGTAACTTTTCCGCCTTTTGTTTCTTCCGCCGGTGTACCAAAAACGATTACCTTTCCGCCTGTTTCTGAGATTACTTTGCTCAGGCCGATCCCTGCAGCAATTCCCATAGTACCAATAAGATTATGTCCGCATGCATGGCCAACCTCTGGCAGTGCATCATATTCCGCCATGAAACCGATCGTTGGCCCTTCTTTGCCGCTGTCATATGTTGCGGTAAAAGCTGTCTGCAGGCCGCAAGTACCCATTTCAACGGAAAAACCATGCTTTTTCAATGTTTCCGCAAGAATGGCAGAAGCCTTAAACTCTTCATGTCCAAGTTCGGGATTTTCTCCTATATAAATACTAATGTCATAGAATTCCTGGCGATGGTTTTCGATTCCATCAATAATGCTTTGCTTCATGATATCATTCCTTTTGGTTATTTTTTCTATCTACTCTTATAAAACCAAAAAAAGAGCTGCCATACAAGACAACTCTTTGGCTGATTCTTCCAAACTACTCATAATCCTACGGTCCCTTATCACCTACAGCACCTTTGCAAGGAAATCCCGTGCACGCTTGCTTTGTGCTGCTGTAAAAAATTGATCGGGAGAAACATCTTCTACAATCATCCCTTCATCTAAAAACAACACCCGATCCGCTACTTCCCTGGCAAACCCCATCTCATGGGTAACAATTGCCATTGTCATACCTGTCTTGGCCAATGATTTCATGACCTCCAGAACTTCCTTCACCATCTCCGGATCCAGTGCCGAGGTAGGCTCGTCAAACAGCATGACATCCGGTGACATCGCCAGTGCACGGGCAATAGCAACCCGCTGCTTTTGGCCGCCTGATAAACGGTTTGGATATTGCTCGGCCTTTTCTTCCAATCCTACCGTTTTTAATAGTCGAAGAGCCGTTTCTACCGCTTCCTGCTTTGATATCCCTTTAACCGTCATCGGTGCATATGTTACATTTTCCAGCACTGTTTTATGAGGAAAGAGATGAAAATGCTGAAACACCATTCCCACATTCTGCCGGACCTTTAATATATCGGTACCCTTGTCGGTTATCTCCTGTCCGCCAATGATCACCTTTCCGCTTGTGGGTTTTTCCAATAAGTTAAGGCAGCGCAAAAAGGTAGATTTCCCCGAGCCTGAAGGGCCAATAATAGCAACGACTTCCCCTTTATTGATTGTCGTTGATATCCCGTTCAGGACATTAAGGCTGCCAAAAGTTTTGTTTAGATTATCTACCTTAATAAAAGCATTACTCACTTACACGCAGCCTCCTTTCCACCCTGCGGCCAAGGATCGTCAAGGCCATGACCATTACATAATAAATCAATCCTGCTAGAATCAGCGGCTCAAATGCAGTATACGTATTTGCGCTTACCACCTGCGCACGGCGCATAATGTCAAGGAATCCAATAGTGGATACAAGAGCCGATTCTTTCGTTAAGGTTATTAATTCATTTAAAAGGGCTGGCAATATATTCTTTAAAGCCTGAGGGAAAATAATATCCTTCATCATCGGTTTGTATGGTATGGCCAAAGCCTCTGCTGCTTCTCTTTGCCCTCTGTCGACCGCCTGGATGCCCGCCCGGATTATTTCGGATATATACGCGCCCGAATTCAGACCAAATGCCAGAATTCCAGCCAGGAAAGCAGGTATATCGTATCCAGTTAGCTGCGGTGTCGCAAAATAGATAAGCATCAATTGCAGTAATAGCGGAGTACCTCTGAATATCGAAGTATACGCTTCTGCAAACCAGTTTAATACCTTAACATGACTGATCTTAAATAAGGAAAGGATCGTACCGATAATCAATCCCAAAAACGCTGATACAATTACAAATAATAACGTTACCCATATTCCATTTAATATAAAAGGAATAGAAGGCACGATTCGGGTAAAATCCAAATTCATGCCTTACACCTCATTTCTTGATGTTATTCTTGTTCAAGCCATTTCTTTTGCAGTTTTTCAAGTTCTCCGTTTTCCTGCATCTCTTTAATTACCTTGTTGAAATCTTCGATTAACTTGCTGTTCTTGCCTTTTGGAAACGCAATCGCCATTCCGGGTGTTCCTTCACTTTCATCATCAAAACCAGCTAAGTCCGCTTCCTTGATGTAGCCCTGTGCAACTGTTTTATCTAGGTATACCGCATCAATACGTCCTGCTTTTAATTCCTGCACCAACTCCGGTACTTTATTCAATGTTTTCACTTTAAGTTCGATTGTTTTCGCCAGTTTTTTTGCACCTTCTTCTTGAATCGTGCCAAGCTGGGTTCCTAGTTTTGTACCATCTAAATCTTCCATGCTTTTAACCTTGGAATCTTTTAAAGTCACAAACATCTCCCCAGAATGATGATATTCTGTTGAAAAGTCGACGCTTTCCTTACGTTTGTCTGTAGCTGACATTCCTGATGCCACGAAATCTACTGTACCCGATTGCAAAGCCCCAATTAAACCGTCAAAATTCATATCTTTAATTTCTAATTCATAGCCAAGTTCTTTTGTTATATATTTAGCTAAGTCGATATCAAAGCCCTTGATTTCTCCATTATTGTCCCGAGTCTCAAATGGCGGGAAATCTGCTGAAGTACCCATTACAAGCGTCTTTTTTTCCTCTCCGCCACTCTTGCTCTGACCGCATGCCGCCAATAATCCTACGATGATAACTGCTATTAAAATACTAAAAATGTTTTTCTTCACTTTTGATCCTCCCTGATAAAATGCATTTTTATAATCTTTTATTTATATTTATTCAATGAAATGTATTGTAACATAGACAATCAAATATGCAAATATCTTTTTTTAAAATAATATGAATTTTATTTCAACCGGCCGTCATTCCTTAACAAATCTAGAGACCTCTTATGACCTAAGCTTATTTTTTCACATCTCCAATTAGTTTTTATACAGCGATTTACATAAATACTATATTATCCTTTCACTCTGCTCTTGGCCTAACTCTGCATTAATTCATACAATGCAGCTTGTGAACTCATGGATCCTACAGAAAAAAGCATGTCCACCACATTGGTAAACATGCTTTAATAGTAATTCAATCCCAAACCCGTTTTAGCTATTCTATAACCAAAAGCGGAAGTTCGTTTCCATACATATCATCACTGACCACCCAGTCAAATGCTAGTGCAGATGAAAGTAATCATGAATTTGTTGTTGAAGCTCAATCAATTTCTTCTCTCTCTTAAGATTGGCCAGCATGCCTTCAATCACTGGCACTCGAGGCTCTTTCCTGCTTATTTCCTCCTCCAGGACTTCAAGGGTAATCACAATGTCTTTTAGATTACCGTGTGTTTCTATTGCTTCTTTTATGGATAGAATCAAGTCCTTTTTTTCAAGCCTGGCAGAATGAAAGGGGATTTCCATATCCATCAATGTCTGTTCCGATAAAAGTGCTTTTTCGTTTGAAGCTAAAAGCCCTTCCGCGATGTTGTCCGCCCTGTTTAAGATATATCTCCCTAACTCCTTCAAATCGATTTGAATTTTATCAAATATCAGAAGCTCCAAATAAGGATGCATCAGACCCTGTACCAGCATGGTAAGGTCCCAAATATAAGGCTTCATTCTCTCCCCGTATATTGATGACAGGCTCTCTTTATGGGACTGGATGATTTCATTCCTCATTTTGTTCAGCACTTTCCCTATTTCCTCGTTAAAGACCCGCTCCATTGCCTGCATGATCAGAAATTCTCTTTGGTCCAGAATGAACTTATATTGCGCAGCCGTCTGCTTTACGAACAGCTCCCTGGGTGTAAGGTCTTGAACCTTCAGCTCCTCAAATTCCGTGCGAAACACATCATAATAATGCTGAAAAATCGCGAGAAGCAGCGCCTCCTTGGATTTGTAATAGATATAAAAAGCACCCTTTGATATTCCGGCTTCTTTTACGATTTCCTGAACTGAGGTAGCATCGTAGCCTTTTTTGCCAAACAGTCTGATGGCTGCTTCCATTATTACCTTTTTCTTTTCCTTCAATATTTTCACCACCAATCAAAATCCTGCATGTAATTGTTAATTGTATGTGAACTTTTATCATTTGTATTGACTATGACTAAACGGTCAGTTATATTATTATTCATTATGACCAGTTGGTCAATAAATAAAAAATCTTGGGGGAGAAATATGAATAAAATCATCAACTTTACGTTGAAAAACAAGCTCGCTGTCTGGCTTATCACAATCATCGTGGTAGTGTCCGGTTTATATTCGGGTCTAAGAATGAAGCTTGAAAGCATACCTGATATTAGCATACCGGTCATGAGCATCACAACCGTCTATCCGGGCGCCACACCAGATGAAGTAAACGAAAAAATATCAAAGCCTATTGAACAGGCCGTATCCAATTTAAATCTTGTAAAAGTAGTCAGTTCTACTTCATATCAAAATGCCTCTTCCGTACAGATTGAATATGAGTATGAAAAGGACATGAATGAGGCAAAGAACGAAGTGGAAGAAGCATTATCCGGCCTTAAATTCCCGGAGGGCGTCCAGAAGTCTGACATTCAAAAAATTAATTTCAATGCTTTCCCCATCTTATCATTAAGTGTTTCCAATGATAAAGCATCATTGGCATCATTAACAAAAAATGTGGAAGATGAAATTGCCCCTGCGCTGGAGGGAATTGATGGAGTCTCCAATATCCAGATTTCTGGACAGCAAGTACAAGAAGTACAATTAGTATTCAATGATGACAAAATGAAAGAGCTAGGATTAACTGAAGACACAGTGAAGGGCATTATCCAAGGCTCTGATGTAACAGTGCCACTTGGCCTTTATACATTCAAAGACACAGAAAAATCAGTCCGTATCGATGGAAACATTGCAACAATCGACGACCTTAAAAATATAGAGATTCCGGCTGCTCCACAAGCTGGCGGTGCAGCTTCCCAAGCACCAGCTTCCGGGGCAAACCAGCCACAAGCTGCAAATTCTGGGTCGCCTGCTGCCGGCCAACCGGCACAGGTACCTGGAAGCACTCAAGGCCAAGTACCTTCAGCTGCCCCTTCCCAGGGTACAGCCCCTGCAAGTATGCAAATACCAACGGTGAAATTGAGTAACATAGCAAGCATTAAAGAGATTGGCGTGACTGAATCAGTTTCAAGAACGAATGGAAAAGAATCCATCGGTATTTCAGTCGTAAAATCAACTGATGCAAACACCGTGGAGGTAGCGGAAAAGGTAAACGATGCAGTAAAAGAATTTGAAGACGATATAGACGGGATTGAAATAGTTACAACTTTTGACCAGGCAACTCCAATTAAAGAATCCGTCAGCACAATGCTGAATAAAGCCCTGTTTGGTGCAGGATTTGCCATGATCATTATCCTTCTGTTCTTAAGGGATATTAAGTCAACATTGATTTCTGTCATATCAATCCCGCTGTCATTGTTGATTGCCATCCTGGTACTGAATCAGATGGATATCACGCTTAATATGATGACCCTGGGAGCAATGACGGTCGCGATTGGCCGCGTAATTGATGATTCCATCGTGGTCATCGAGAATATTTACCGTCGCATGTCATTGAAAAATGAAACACTGAAGGGTCGGGATTTAATACGCGAAGCGACCAAGGAAATGTTCATCCCTATTCTGTCATCTACAGTGGTGACAATAGCTGTATTCTTGCCTCTTGGACTTGTGGGAGGAATGGTCGGCGAGTTATTCATGCCGTTCGCACTCACTATCGTATTTTCATTGGCTGCTTCATTGCTTGTAGCTATTACTTTGGTTCCCATGCTGGCCCATTCAATGTTTAAAAATGGGTTACATGCTAAAAACCACGAAAAAGGCCCTGGAAGGCTGGCCTTGGCATACAAGCGTATCCTGAACGCGGCGCTTAACCACAAATGGATTACATCAGGAATTGCTATTCTAATGCTTGTCGGGAGCCTTGCGCTTATTCCGGTGATCGGTGTAAGCTTCCTTCCAGAAGAAGAACAAAAGATGATGATTGCTACATTTAAACCCGAACCGGGTGTTACTGAGGAGCAGGCTGAGGATATTATCACAAAAGCAGAGAAGTTATACATGGACCGCGACAATGTTAAAACGGTTCAGCTCTCTCTAGGTGCGGAAAATCCAATGACACCTGGTGATACGAACAGCGCAATGTTTTTTGTCGAGTATGACAGTGATACAAAGGACTTTGATAAAGAGAAAGAAAATGTCATTAAAGAACTTCAATCTTTCACTGACATTGGTGAATGGAAATCGCAGGACTTTAGCCAGAGCGGCGCCAGCAACCAGATTGAGATGCAGGTATTTGGGAAAGAAATGAAAGATATCAAACCTGTAGTGGAAGATTTGGAAAAGATATTAAAAGATAATAAAGATCTTACGAAGGTTGATTCAAGTATTTCAGAAAGCTATGATGAATACACATTCACGGCTGACCAGAAAAAATTGAGCGAGCTTGGCTTGACTGCTGGCCAGATTGCCATGGCACTCGCACCTGAAAGAGAAAGGCCAGTTTTAACGACAGTGGAAAAAGACGGAGAAGATTTAAATGTCTATGTACAGGCTGAAAAAGACACTATTAATTCTGTAGACGATTTAACAAAGAAAACAATTCAATCACCGCTTGGGACATCTGTTCAGATAAAGGATGTTGTGAAAGTAGAGGAAGGACAAACTTCCGATACTATAACAAGACGGGATGGACAAATCTTTGTCTCTGTAACCGGAGAGCTTAAGACAGATGATGTAGCAAAAGTATCAGCTGACATTCAGAAGGAAGTGGATGACTTAGATACGCCATCCGGTGTCGAGGTCAACATGGGTGGTGTAACTGAGGATATACAAGAGTCATTTACACAATTAGGACTTGCAATGCTTGCGGCAATTGCCATTGTATACTTGGTATTGGTAATTACATTTGGCGGAGGACTGGCACCATTTGCAATCTTGTTCTCTCTTCCGTTTACGATCATCGGAGCTTTATTGGGTCTGTTGATTGCAGGAGAGACACTCAGCTTGTCAGCCATGATCGGGGCACTTATGCTGATTGGTATCGTAGTAACGAATGCCATTGTGTTAATTGACCGGGTTATCCATAAGGAAAACGAAGGCATGAGTACAAGAGAAGCATTGCTTGATGCGGGTGTCACTCGTCTTCGTCCAATACTAATGACAGCAATTGCAACCATTGGTGCATTAATTCCGCTGGCTCTTGGACTTGAAGGAAGCGGAATTATCTCCAAAGGACTCGGGGTTACGGTTATCGGTGGATTAACAAGCTCCACCCTTCTTACGTTGGTCATTGTACCAATTGTGTATGAAGCAGTTGGAAAACTAAGAAGAAAAAATAAAAGGCAGGCAAATGAAGCATAATGCAGAAACCGAATGGAATATGGATTCCATTCGGTTTTTTTTTGCCCGTTAAGCGATTTAAAATTAAGGCTGTGTTACGGTCAATGTTGATTTTTGTAAACAAGTTGATGGAGCTCCAGGCGCGATGGACTCCTGCGGGAATATGGGACAGAGGAGACCCCGCAGGCGCTTTCAGCACTGAGGAGCCTCCCCGTATCGCCCGCAAAAAGCGAGCGCCTGGAGCTGAAATCAGCAACAAAGTCTAACACAGCTAAAATACCATGGATAAAGCAGTCGTGCCCTTAATTTATTGAATTTTTGAGGACTATCGAGAAGTTGTGGATACTACGCCGCTTGTCATGCGTGCCATTGTTGTCGGTAAGGCTCCGCCAGTCATTTGCGGCATTGCCGCTGGCGTCTGAGATCTTCCAGCGATTTCTTGCTGCAGTTGGTTACAAACGTTAAGGATTTGCTGGCATCGCTGCAATGCAGCTTCATGCCCTTGCAGTGCTACCTGAATATTTCGTACTGCCTGCTCTTCACGTACTGAGAGCTCCTGAAGCATGCGGGCGTTCTGTTGTTCCTGATTAAGCATTTGCATATACATTTGATTGCTGGCTTGAGTTTGCTGGATTAGCTGGGAAGCCATTTGCCTGCATTCATTTATCTGTAGAATTAAATTTGTGTTCGTGTTCATGTTCATGCTCATTGAAACTACCTCCTAGTGAATTCTGTTTAGGAATGCTTTAGGCGACGTCGCGAAAAGGAAATTCCAATCTTAGCATGTGATTTTCCCTGAAAGTAATGCAGGTTACGAACCATTTCCATTTTGTTCATTTTAAATAACTGTGCATAATCAAAAAAGAGACCGTTTTAGGCCTCGAAACAACTAGCTTTTGAGTTTTATCCATTCATACCTCCGGATGAAATCGATAACATTCCACGTCAATTCGGTTGTCCGAACCTGTTTCGACCCCTTCAGCTTCAAGAAATTTCCTTTGTGCGAAGTTGGCCTCGCCGTCCTTGACCGCTATCTCACCTTTTGCATTTATCACTCTATGCCAAGGCAGCTGATAACGATCGCTCATGGAATGGAGAATGCGTACTACCTGTCTGGCCGCCCGCGGATTACCGGCTATCCTCGCTATTTGCCCGTATGTCATGATCTTTCCTTCAGGTATTGATTTGATAATCTGTATGACTTTTTCGGTAAATTTCTCCATCACTATTTCTTTCCTTAGTTTCCGTATATCTTACTTAATGATCCACAGTAGTAGAGCCATAATCAAGATTGCCAGCACAATAATTAAACATTTATCAACAAAGTTACGTTTATTTGTACTCCGGCTTTTTCCTTGCAGTGTTCTGCTTGTTTTCCTGCCTAGCATTTATTAAACCCTTCCAAAATGTTTTATCTGTTTCTCTGTTTCAGCCCAATAAGGAAAGAAAGCAAAGTGTGAACCGCAGTCTTTATAGTAATCTGACTGATATCTTTATATGGGTCAATGCATACAATGTCCATTGCCTTTACCTTTGGATGTT
Organism: Peribacillus sedimenti; assembly: GCF_046237635.1. NCBI lineage: Bacteria > Bacillati > Bacillota > Bacilli > Caryophanales > Bacillaceae > Peribacillus > Peribacillus sedimenti. The sequence continues at coordinate 3,395,060 of NZ_CP143547.1, forward strand.
TGCCTGCCAAATAAACTGCTTCGAACAATTCTTCCCTGTGCATTCCGCCCGGTGTCGCAGCAGGCACCCCGGGGCCGAAACTGAGATCGAGCACATCCATATCTACAGTAACATAAATGCTGTCCACTTTCTCGCTTAATTTAATCAAAACTTCGGTGATACAAGCGTAAAATCCATTTTTTCTTGCCTGCCTCATTGTAATATAATTTACACCTGCACGATCAGCATATTGCTTTAATGATTTTGCATTAAAAAAGCCATGCAGACCAATATTATATACATCTTCCCCTGTTACGACATCAGATTCTATCAGATTTCGGATAGGGGTTCCATTGCTTGGTCCATTGTCCGCCATATCCCTTAGGTCAAAATGCGTATCAAGCTGAAGAATGCCTATTCTTTCCTTTTTGTGAACCTGTTTCCATCCTTTCAGCAGCATGGCCGTGATGGAATGGTCTCCTCCTAACGCAATGGGCAGCACTTGCGGATGGGTCGTTCGCATACTTGCCATTGCTTCCTTAATATTTTCGTGGCATCGGGTAATATCGGTTATGTGCTGCTTAACATCGCCAAGATCGATGACAGTAAGCCCTGCAAGATCCTCATCATAATCTATATTGTAAGTTGAGAAGAATTTCCATGCTCTCCTTATTGCGTCTGGTGTTTCACTTGCTGCTGAAGCAGAGATGGATGAACGGGACAATGGCACCCCAAGCAAAACTGCATCGACCAAATCCCAATTGATTATTTCGTTTGGCTGGATTGTCTTAATCCATTCATTCACCTTTAAATCAGCGCCATGGTTATCCTTTACCCATGTGAATGACGGCCTGTTCAACTGTGGATACGGGTACTGTCCCATATTGGTTTTCCTCCGTCCACTACTATTTCTCCTGACTTAATGACAGTGTGTATCAGGTTCATTCCATAATGATATTGCAGACCCATGTAGTTCGGAAAGTTAAAGATGGTAATGTCTGCTTTCTTGCCTGCTTCGATACTGCCGATTTCTTTCCCTTTATCAATAGCATGTGCTGCATTTATTGTTACCGCAGTTAACACTTCAGCAGGAGTCATTTTCATCCACAAACAGCCAAGGTTCATGATGAATGGCAAGGACATTGTCGGAGAGGAGCCTGGATTACAGTCTGTCGACAAAGCTACCGGAACCCCCGCCTCTATCATCTTCCTGGCATTAGCCGGATCGGCCATCAAGAAGAAGGCAGTCCCTGGGAGAAGTACAGCGATCACCCCCGCATCAGCCATCTTCTTTATCCCATTATCAGACGTGCACAATAAGTGATCGGCCGAAATCGCACCAACGTCTGCTGCAAGCTCTGCCCCTCCGCAAGGCTCTATTTCATCTGCATGGATTTTGGGCAGCAGGCCATTTTTAATACCTGCTTCGAGAATCCGTTTAGACTGCTCCGGTGTAAAGACTCCCTTCTCACAAAAAACATCATTGAAAACAGCCAGTTGCCGACGGCTTACTTCAGGAATCATGTTGTCCACCAGTAAATCAACAAAACTTTCAGCGTTATTCTTATACTCGCCGGGAACTGCATGTGCACCCATAAATGTGCTTACAAGGTCAATTGGATGATGCTCATTTAAAAGCTTTGCCACTTCCAGCTGTTTGATTTCATGTTCCAGCGTCAAACCATATCCGCTTTTTGCTTCCAGCGTAGTTACCCCATGAACCAGGAACTGGTCCAGCCTTTGTTTGCTCTCGTTATACAGCTGCTCAGGAGTGGCTTTCCGGGTAGCAGCCATAGTGGCATAAATCCCTCCCCCATTATTCATAATCTCCATATACGTAGCACCATGAAGCCTCATATTAAATTCCATTTCTCTTGTACCGCTATAGACTAGATGAGTGTGAGGCTCGACAAGGCCTGGCGTTACCAATTTCCCTGCAGCATCAATGATCAATGCTTCTTCGATTCGGTCATTGCACAAATTAAAGACCTCTTCATCTGTGCCTACAGCTTTGATCACTCCATTTTCCAGCCATACACTTCCATCTTCAATGATGTTAAGCTCTTCCATTCTTTTTCCTGCAAGCGGTGCATCGGAGCTTCCTTGTAAGGTGACCAATTGGCTCGCGTGCCTGATTAAGATAGGGATCTTCTGCACTTTTCACACCATCCTTTCTTCAAAGGGGTTCACGCTTAAGCATAGGAATCTTCAGTTTATTTTTTCTTGCAGTTTCGATGGCAAGGTCATACCCCGCATCCGCATGCCGTACAATGCCCATTCCGGGGTCAGTTGTGAGAACCCGCTCTAGACGGCGTTCCGCTTCCTTCGTCCCATCGGCTACAATGACCATTCCAGCATGAAGGGAGTAGCCCATTCCTACACCTCCGCCATGATGTACAGAAACCCAGCTTGCACCGCCAATACTGTTTATTAAAGCGTTCAAGATCGGCCAATCTGCAACCGCATCGCTTCCATCCTGCATCGCTTCGGTTTCACGGTTTGGTGAAGCTACTGAACCTGAATCTAAATGGTCACGGCCTATGACAATCGGTGCTTTCAATTCCCCGGCTGCAACCATATCATTGATGATCTTTCCAAATCGTGCCCTTTCTCCGTATCCGAGCCAGCATATTCTGGCTGGCAGTCCCTGAAACTGGATTCTGTCTCTGGCCATCTTAATCCAGTTGCATAAATGAGTATCATTACTGAATTCCTTTAATATGACTTCATCTGTTTTGTAAATATCCTCGGGATCGCCTGAGAGAGCCACCCAGCGAAACGGCCCTTTCCCTTCGCAAAACTGGGGCCGTATAAACGCAGGCACAAATCCAGGAAAATCAAAGGCGTCTTCCACCCCCTGGTCCCTGGCAACCTGCCGAATATTATTACCATAATCGAAGGTTACTGCACCAAGTTTCTGCATCCTCAGCATAGATGTAACATGTCCGGCAATGCTTTGTTTTGATTTTTCTACATATACTTTTCGATCCCTTTTCCGCAATTCTTCCGCTTCCTCTAAAGTAAAACCCATGGGAATATACCCGTAAAGGGGATCGTGCGCTGAAGTTTGATCTGTTAATATATCCGGAATAAAACCTCTGTCTATCATATCAGCTAATATCTCTGATGCATTCCCGAGCAGGCCGATTGAAACCGCCTTTTTAATTGCCTTTGCTTCATTTGCCCAAGTAATTGCTTCATCCAGATTAGCTGCCGTGGTATCCAGATATCTCGTCTGCAATCGCCGCTTAATACGGCTTTCGTCCACTTCGATATTGATGCTTACTCCACCGTTTAGCGAAACAGCAAGTGGCTGGGCTCCGCCCATTCCTCCAAGGCCTGAAGTGACTGTAATTGTTCCCGCAAGCGTGCCATTAAAATGCTGTCTGGCACATTCTGCAAATGTTTCATATGTACCCTGGACAATCCCCTGACTCCCGATATAAATCCAGCTTCCCGCTGTCATTTGCCCGTACATCATAAGCCCTTTTCTATCGAGTTCATGAAAATGATCCCAATTCGCCCATGCAGGCACAAGGTTCGAGTTGGCTATTAATACTTTTGGTGCATCACTATGGGTCTTAAAAACAGCGACAGGCTTCCCTGATTGAACCAATAGCGTTTCATCATTATCCAAATTCTTTAAGGTTTCAACAATTGCATCAAAACAATCCCAATTGCGGGCCGCCTTGCCTATTCCACCGTAAACAACGAGGTCCTCCGGACGTTCAGCTACTTCCTGATCCAGGTTATTGAACAGCATACGAAGAGCTGCTTCCTGTATCCATCCTTTGGCATGAAGTTCTGTTCCTATATAGTTACGAATCACTCTTTTTGTTTGTTTTTGCTGCATAATGATCACCCACCATCTCGCTAATTGTAATTTTTTTTACTTCTAAATAATATGTTCTATACCGATTAATAATTTCCTACAGACGTATTTGTCTTGAGAGAAATCTTGTCAAATTTCTATATCCTGAACAGGTAAGTATCGAGAGCAACAAGTGAGCATTAAGGGGAATTGGTATGAAGTTCACTATTCTATGAGTTAACCTAGATTGACTGTTACTATTGAATTTATTCGCCTTATTTTATTTAAAAGTGGAATTAAATAATGCCATGATGGCGGTTTCTATGTGCGGGGTGTTCGCTGGATTTTGTAATCGTCAACGTCTGTGAATCAGAAGGTGAATTTCTTAGGAAAGTGCTTATTCGTGGATGTATATTCAACGTCCTCGAATAAGCAGGGATCTAATGCAGTGTCTTCAGCGGTACATTCAATGCAATCCGCTGATTTTTATTTATATACTCACTTTGGTTATACAGGTATGATTGGGCCCGTAGCTTTAACGAGCAGATGGTTTGCCCAGAAGGGGGCGGTATTGTTTTTATTCCGGACAGAAGATTTGGGAAGAAATGTCGTAATGCTGGTATAAGAAACAAAATATGGGTAATTTAACCCTGAAATTCTTAGAAAACAAACTAGTTGGATAACAATAGTTTACCAATTATGTCCTCTAAAAAGTCTCTAAGTTAGAAAATAGCTAAGCCAAAAAAATCTGCTGCTCTTGACTCTCTTGCTCACAGGCCCTCGCCAGTTTCCTCAGTTGATGATTTAAATATTCTTTATCCAGGGCAAGCCAATCCTCTTTCTTCAATCCTTCAAGTATATACTTCGAAAAGTTCCAGACCAGCTCTTTTATTTCCTGTTTATTGGTCTCCGCAATCAAGATCAATGCTTTTACGATAGCAGCCATTACCGAGACATCCGCCTTTCCATAGTGCCTGATCTGATAGAAGCTTTCATACAGAAAATCAGAAAACGCGGGCTTTTCTATGATGACCCTTATCCTTCCTGTTCCATCAGTATAGTTAGGATTCTCAGAGTGTTTTTTTCCAACCTTTGTCAAAATTTGAGCCATCTGCTCGATACAATTGATTGCAGTTTCCGGGTCGTTTTTTCCCGGCGCAATAGCCCTAAGCGCGATTTCTGCTAGCTTCTGAAGTCCGAACTCGACATTATTAATGGACTCCTGGTCAGATGTAAGGAAAATATATGAAAGGATTTCTGAAGCATCAATGCGTTCCGCACTGCCAACTACGCTCAACAACGGCGTTTCTATGTCAACATAGTCTCCTAAAGCTTTCTCAAATTTAATGACCACATCTGAGGTTTCTGCATAGCCAACTAATTTAGTTAATTCCACATATTGGATATACCCCTGTTTACTGCTCTTTATTTTGATTAATTCCGATTCCTCGATTGGATAAGTTTGATCTGAGCGCTTATTGCCAGCATCCTCATTTTCCCTTTCGTTCTCCTTGATGGAGGACAATGTATCCCTTGTTATATCCGATATTAAATTGCCAACCTTTATCCAATGTGAAACATGATGAATAACAAACACAAACATGGAAAGACAGAAGAATGCTACAAGGATGACAAAAGCAGGCACGATAAATTCTTCTCGTTCACCGTTATCCTTAACGTGAAGCAACAACACAATTGCATAGATATATCCACCCAAAAAACAGCCGAGTACTGTTTGGGTTTTGGCATTAGCATTGAAATTTTGCAGTGTACGCGGGGAAAACTGCGCCAGAAAGGTCGTCTGCACTACTAAAATTGATGAAAAGGTTATGGTTGTCATGGTAAGGAGTGAAGTCGAAATCGCACTTAAAATGGTCTGTGCCAATTCTCTGTCTGTCAAGAATATAGATGGGATCTTACTGATGATAGGTGCGTTTTGTGCAATAAAACCATCTAGCATCATAGTAAAAACGGCAAGCAGAAAAAAAACGATTCCAATCAGGCCCGGTACGAACCAAAAGCTCGCCTTAATCTTGTTAATTATGAATTTTTGTGACACAGGCTAAAACCCCCAATTAATTGTTTCACCTACTGTTTACCCATTTCCGGCACGTCATACCCGCAAAAACTCTAAATAATCCGAAGATGTTTGCCCTGTGTATATAATGGAAAGGTGGAACATACCATACCGCCGCAACAATTGTATTCCTTAGAAGCAAATAAAAAAGCTGTTTGCTTTGACATAGCAAACAGCTCTTGGAATTATACTTTATTCTTTTACAGCCAATTGTCCGATTAAAAGAGGCAGCCAGTAATCCAGCTTCTGCACTTGAAAGCCCGCAGCCTTCGCCTTTTCATTGCTCATATACCAGGAAGCGGAAAGTCCAAATGGTGACTGGTTTTGTTCATTAATTTCTGACGCAAGCTTTGCTTTTTTATTAGTTGCCTTTTCAATCAATCCGACTAACTCCTGGAGCTCCATGCTGCCATCAGAGCATACATTGATTGGTCCTGTACCGGGCTGCTCAAGGAGAAAGTAAAGTGCCTCGGCTGCCTCATCCGAAGATACGAAGCTGATCTTTGCCTTAAGATCAGGAAAGCCGATCTCTTGCTCATTTGCAATCTTATCTACATGCAAATGGAGGCGTTTTGTATAGTCGTCTGTTCCAAGCACGATTGGAAACCTTACTGCCGATAAATCGAAGCTGCTGTTTTGGAAAAAAACAGCCTCGGCTGCACGTTTTCCTTCTCCCTAATCCAGGTCTTCACAAGTAGCATTAAGATCGTAATGGTATGGCGAGAAATCCTCTTCATCTAACGGAGTTTCAGAAGTATCGTATACAGACAAGGTTGATGTAAAGATATACTTTGAAGCGTTCTGCCCCAGCCTTTTTATAGCTATCTTTGCTTGCTCAGGGCCATAACATATGTTGTCGTATATTGCGTCCCATTGAATATTGCTTATACTGTCCCAGCGAGAATCATTTACACCCCGGTCAAGTTGGATACGCTTAACTTGTTCCCCGAATGAATCGGCAGTATTGCCCCTAGTGGCAATTGTAACGTCATGTCCATTATGTATGAGCTTTTCTACTAATTTTTTCCCAAAAAAACGAGTGCCTCCAAACACCAAGACTTTTGCCAAATCCAGTCGCCTCCTTAATATATCATGATCATACCACAATTGGTAACATTCGCTAAAAGACTAAGGTATTCCTGTTCTTGCATCGCCCCCATACGTAAGATAGAAGAGATTGACTTTATTTTACATCATAAATCATTATTCCAGGGTTATGCTAAAAAACGTAATGCAGCAGTACATTGGCAGAAATCATACATACACATGCAGATCATAATGGGGGATGGTTAATGATTGTGAAAGTCCTGACCTTCAATATACACCATGGAAGAGGAACCGATCGGCAGCTTAACCTGGATAGGATTGGAGCCATTATACAAACGACTGGGGCTGATATTATTGGACTCAATGAAGTAGATAGACATTTTTCTGAACGGAGCCAATTCAAGGACCAGGCTAAAGAGCTGGCACATTATTTAAATATGCAGTATGCTTTTGGGCCAGCAGTAACAATCGAAACCACTGGTTTCACCCCAAAACGTGAATTCGGAAATGCCATATTAACCAAGTTTCCCATCCAAAGCATGTCCAATCATTCCTTTGATTTCTTGCCAAAAAGAACTGAAAAACGGGCTTTGCTTGAGATTACAAACAATATTGGCAATGAAATGATCACCACTTATGTAGCTCATTTAAGCCTTAATCCGTTTCTTCATTCCAAGCAAATAGCCTTTATTCTTGAAAAAATACAATTAAACAAAGGTTCATCCATCATTGTAGGAGACTGGAATATGACGCCATCTTCCCCCAGGTGGAAGCACATCACCCATCTGCTGAAGGATGCTTGGGCTGAAAAGGGAAACCGCGACCAACGTGGATTTACTTTCCCGTCAAGACGCCCATTCAGAAGACTGGATTATATCTTTTATTCATCAGAGCTTCAATTATTGAATTGTGAAGTGGTTGACATCGACAGGAAAGCTTCCGACCATTTACCAATTATCGCTACTTTTGCAATAGGCAGTAAAGCTGCTGCAATTCCCTCCACTTTTTCAATCTGAAGGAAGTGACATCTTGATGCAGTATTTTTTCCTATCTCTCTGGTATGTATTAGACCCTTTTTATTATCTTTTCACAAGGCTTACCTATCTGCCAGACATTGATGAAACTAAAACTAGGAACGTATTCAGGGTTCGTCTCACTTCATACAAAGGGAGAGACATTACTCTTTCGGACGGAACAAGGATCGCAAAGAATGATATTCTTGTTAAAATCCATTTGCATAACGCCAGATTGTTAAAGGATTTGAAACAGATTAAAAGCGATGTAAAGAAAGCTAAATTGATTTACCGGGCAGTAGAAGAATCCCTGCCTGGTATCCACCATTATATAGAAAATCACGAGAAAGCTGGCCAGATTAAAGCAATTATCGGCATTACCTCTCTATACAAGGCATGTGGCCGTCTCGGCTTTGAAGTAGTGGAAATTTCAAACCCTATTTATAGGCGTTTTAAATGGATCACATTCATGCCCATTATACTCCTTTCTTCCAACAAAAAACGCATGCAGCACTTCATGCACAGTACAATACCAAGATATTTATTTATCTCAAAAACCAGGCTTGGACAGCTTTATCGGAATACATAAAAAGGACTGTTAACAAGTCGTTAACAGTCCTTAAACAGCTGTCTTGATTTCTTTTTCTTCTGCTAAAGCAAGCTGATGCAGTGTGATCTCTGGCCGGCTTCCAATCCGGATGTTGACCCCGGTCTGCCCCAGCCCTTCATTTATATAGAAATTTTTCCCGTGATGGACGTGCATTCCTTTAATCATGTTCAGCCGTACCAGTTTACCCATCTTTACCAAATGATAAGCTTTTGGATAGCAGATTTGGCCGCCATGAAAATGGCCCGCCATCAAGTAATCAAAATGATGTTTTTCCATATCGAGTACGACATTAGGGTCATGTGTAATGACTAGATTTGTTCCACTTTGCAATCCTGAATAAGATGCGGCCAGATCACTTCTGCCGGTGCCGTAATCATCGATCCCAATCACGTTGACAATCTTGCCGTCTACTAAAATACATTCGTTTTCGTTTTGGAGCAATCTTACTCCATATTCTGCAAGCATGTTCTTTAACGTATCAAGATCGGTATCCTTTAACACATAATCGTGGTTGCCGAAAACTGCATAAATTCCATATTTAGGAGCCAGTTCATTTAATTTTTGCAGATAGGGGGCCAGCTTCGGTATGGTTCTTTTACGATCGAGGAAATCTCCAGTAAGGGCAATCAAATCGATGGATTCGTTTTGCAGCTTGTGCTTAAGCTCTTCAGGGGAGATAGATATATTTTCGAGGTGCAGATCGGAAAGCTGAAGTATGTTGAAAACACATTCATCCTGTAATGTTTTTTGTTTTGCTTGGACGCGATTGACTATTACATCCTTTGTATTCTTGTAGGCTCTGTGAAAGGCATAGAAAAGGATCGTGAACACAGCTGCTAAAAGCAAGATTTTCATTCTGACCACTCCTTCCCCTAATGATTATACATGAAAAATCTCTTTATTCCTTCGGTAATTGATGGAACGTTAGGCATCTCTTTCTGTAGTTACTGCGAATACCAAATGTGAAAAACAAGCCAAACTATTGGGAGAAGAATTTATATTAGGTGGATCAAAAAATGACACAACCAGCCCGAAAAAAAACTGTATTGTTTTTACCCTTCTTGCAATTACCCTCCGGCCATCACCAGGCAGCGAAGGCATTAATGGATGCCATACATGAATATCACCCGGAGGTTCAGTGCGATAAGGTCGATATTCTTTCTTACAGTTACGGAAAAATCGAATCCCTCATTTCAAATATTTATATAAAGTGGATACACGCCTTCCCGTCAGCCTATAGTCATCTTTACCAGCTAACTGTTCTTAAAAATAAAAGGGAACAAAAGCGATATCGATTATTTGAGTTGCTCTTCTTGTCATTTCTCAAGAAGATGCTGCGGGAAAAAAATCCTGACTTCATCATCTGCACTCATGCACTGCCATCATATTTGCTTCAATTGTTGAAAATACAGGGAAATCTCAACATTCCCGTGTTGAATGTTTACACCGATTACTTCATCCATAAGCTTTGGGGTATCCAATATATAGATTACCATTTTGTTACTTCTGTGGAGATGAAAAGTTTCTTGACCGAAAAGGGAGTCGGTGCAGACAGAATTTTCGTTACAGGGATACCCATCCATAATAAAATTGCCAGAGTATGTAAACCAGCTTTTACAAACCAGAACAATTATAAGGTTTTAATATCAGGAGGTAATTTGGGAGCAGGAACCATTGAGCAGCTGGTAAGGAGGATTAGCAATGATAGGAAGGTCCAATTTTATGTGTTATGCGGCACTAATGAAACATTATTCAGGAAACTGTCTAAACTGGAAGCTCCACACATCATTCCACTATCCTACATTACCTCTAAGGAAAAGATGAATTCGCTGTATGAACAAGTTGATGCTATAATCACAAAACCAGGCGGAGTCACCGTCAGCGAATGCCTTTATAAAAGGAAACCGATTTTTATCTATCATGCACTTCCAGGCCAGGAAGAAATAAATATGAAAACACTGCGAAATCTGGGATTGGTACATGATTTAACCGGTTGGGGGAACAAGGACGCACCGCCAATCGATGTTCAACTTTCCTCGGTTTTGAACGACAAAAAAATAATGGGACAAAATCAGGAACGAATCGAAGATTATCATAGCCAGATTTCCGGGAATGATGCTGCGCAAATTGTACGGGAGTTAGTCGACTTTATATTAAAACAGACATAAAAAACGGGGCTCTTTAGAAAATCAAAGAGCCCCGTTTTTTGCGTCACAGTATTCTTGTTTAAGATCAATTGGGGTTTTTTTGTTCAACCTATTCTAGTATTTTCATAATCCATTCCTTCAAGTCAATAATCCTCCGGTGTTTTGGCTCCAAGTCGGTACCCGCTACGATCAGAGGAAAAAAACTATCCTGTTTATGCAGTGAACCATGACTTCCCCCTCCTGTATGAGTCGGAGAGCCTTCTCCGACGAACTCAAATCCTGGGTAGGCATTGACCGCCAGATAGTTCCCTTCGTGTGAATAAAAAGAGCTATACAAGCGTGCAAGAGCATCCGGGTAATCCCCAAAAACGATCCTGCCATCACCTTCAAGTTTGAGATTTAAAAGATCAAGTTCACCATTTATTTCCCATTGTTGTCCATATTCATCTACATACTCTCCACCTGGTGTAAACGAAAAGATCCCGTTCTTGCCGCCTGATATCACATTGACCGTCCTTTCCTCTTTCCATGCGATGATATCAATTCGGCCATCCTGTTGAAGAATGTTCGCAATTGTTTCTAATTTAACAGCTGGATCCAGAATGTAAATAAAACACATGCGCTCATTCAATCCGAGAACAATCTGATCCTGTTCCTGTATCGGGCCGGTTATCCTGTGTATTTTATACTCATTAAGAAGCTTTCTTAAATCTATCAACGCTTCATCTTTATCCTTAATTACAGCTGTCTGGCCGCTATCCCCCATCACAATCCATATGGTATCGTCCAGTGCTTGATCCCAGCTTTCATACTTATTAAGGATAGACTGGAGCAGCAAATCATCCGCTTCTAACCCCTTGGTTTGGAGAACCCCTTCTTTATGAACCTTTTTATCATTATCGGAAAAGTACACAATAGAAAAGGAAGGGACCCTGTTGTGTTCAATTAAATATTCAAATTCTTTTGCAGCAAATTTATCATTGAAACCGAATCCCTCCCATAAACGGGTGTGTTTATTTCGGGGGTTTAATTTACAAAGCATACCGTAGGAAAAATAAGCTGGTGCCCTTACAAAAGCAACTGGCGGCAAAAATCGGAAGGTTTTTAAGAGGATTGGAACCGTCAATCTATGCCTTGTATACCCTCTGTACACAAGTGTATTGATTGATGCGGATTGTAGCCCCCGATCATGCAATTCCTCATGTATGGTCTTTAGATCGTCCCTTAAATGATCAAGGTTAAGATGAAATAAACTTTCATGGAGGACTCGTTTTGGTCCCAGTTTAAAAATTTCTTTCTTGTCGCTTCCGTAGCTGATAAACCGCTTTTGTTTTTCATTGTACCAAACGAGGGCAGGTACTTTATGCTTATCCGGATATTTACCGGTCAGCAATGAGCTGTCTACACAGACAGACATAGTTGGATAACTGCTGACCATATCCGGGTAGTACCGTCCTTTTTGCAACAAAAACTGTAGTGCAGGAAGTTTTCCTTCCTTAAGTGCCAATTGAAGCGGTGCATCCATGATTGAGTCCATCACAATAAGTACTACCTTTTTGTCTGTCGACACATGGTTTATGTCTATTAGCTTGTTCCGGTGGACCAGGAATTTAAAAAACCTCAAACAAGACAGTAAAATTAAAATAATAATAGTAACACTTCTGGCAAACCTCATAATATACCTCATCTTTCCAGTAATGGCTTGAAACCTCTCCTATATCCTTTGGTAAGCGCAAAAATTTTATGCCTTATAGTCTGTTGACCGTCCAGTACAATGCTTGTAAAATTAAACCAACATTTACCATGGAGGGATGACCATGTCAGCCAATAGAATCATGAAAATAGAATTGTATAGGAGAATTACAAGCTAGCACGCATATTTTTGATGCGTGCTGTAAGCAGGGAGGAAGAATTATTTGCACGCGTCAACTATTTATAAGATTTTCATGGCAGCTTCAAGCTTTGCCAATGCAACGATGTTTACCACATATGCTTTGTATTATGTAAATGGATTACACTTTAACCCTTTCCAGCTGCTTTTAGTCGGGACTGTGCTGGAATTAACAATTCTCATTTTTGAAACTCCGACTGGTGTATTTGCTGATTCAAAAGGACGCCGATTTTCGGTTATATTGGGTACTGCCATTTTAGGTGCCGCGTTCACACTCGAAGGGCTGGTCCCTTCCATCCATAATATATTTGCTGGTGCGGTTTCCCTTTTTGCGGGAATCCTTATCGCAGAAATTATACGCGGGTTTGGCGAAACATTTATTTCCGGGGCAGCGGAGGCATGGGTTACGGATGAACTAGGCGACCAGCATATCGGACCCGTATTCTTATCTGCAGCAAGATACAATCAGGCTGCTGCTGCCTTTGGGATATTAACAAGTGTAGGCCTAGCCAGTATAGCGTTACACTTACCCTATATTGCAGGAGGTGTTGTTTATCTTTCTTTGGCTATTTTTCTTTTCTTGTATATGAAGGAACATACCATATCAGCAGGTAAAAAAATGCCATCTACTAGTTCAGCGGCTTCCCTGCAAATTTTTAAAAGTGGAATTACAGCAGTCCGCAGAAGCCAAATCTTAATGATCTTATTGTTCACTACACTACTTCAGGGTGCTGCTTCAGAAGGTTTTGACCGATTGTGGGAAGCACATTTTCTTATCACGATCACCTTCCCCAAGTTCCTTTCGCTAAATGAGGCTGTCTGGTTTGGAATCATTAGCATTACAGCTAACATTCTTTCGTTTTTGGCAACTGGGGCAGCCGGGCGGTATATCGACACAGTTAATGAAAAATTGATTGTTAGGACCCTGACCTTTTTTACGGTTATTAAGATAGGGGTTATTGCGTTATTCGCATTTTCAGGAAATTTTCTAATAGCTTTTATTAGCTATATGCTGTTAAGTGTGGCTGGAACGATAATCTACCCGCTTTATAGAACCTGGCTAAACCAGAATATCCCTAACCATGCGAGGGCAACTGTCCTTTCAATCGCAAGCCAATTTGATGCGCTGGGGCAGACAGCCGGCGGACCGCTAGTCGGCCTTGCAGGAACGGGATATACCATAAGAAATGCAATCTTTATCTCGGGGCTGCTCCAGCTTCCTGTTCTGTATCTATTTTACAGAGCCCAGCGAATCCAGGCGGAAAAGGAGCCGGAGAAGAGTCAAAGAATCAGCTTATAACAATCCTGAGTCGTTAATGTACAAAAGGCCATGCTTTCATAGCATTGGCCTTTTGTTTTACATTAATATTCTCAAAAAGAAAAATTGTCATTCTTTTGGTGAATCTTCAAATTTCCAGGTTGTTGACTAAAATCAGAAGGGTATGTGAATATCTTCAGGTACCCTTGACGTATTAATTTTGCTGTACTGTGACAGCCGTACTTCCTTCCAAGAAATTGTGTAATTCCTGCTTGTTTTTTTCTAAATCAATATCCAGCACACGTCCTACACCTTCATATGTCGGGTCTGTAAAGGAGTCTTTGACGGGAATGCTCATGGTTTGTATTTCCCTTCCTTCAGCTGAAAGAAAAGATGTAGAAATAGCAAGCATCTTTGTTGTTTCCATATTGGTCAGAATATGCGGTTGAATCGCTCCGATCATGTTGGGGATCTTCATTACACCCTTTAAGCTCACCGCTTCATTGACTAAGACTTTTATGGCTTTTTGCTGCCTCTCTACACGATTGAAGTCGGAACCATCAGCACGATATCTGACATACCCCAGCAATTCTTTTCCATGGAGCTTTTGAATTCCTGGATTCAGCGTAACCCCAATGTTTTTTGACATTCTTTTTTCGACATCCATTTCTATCCCTTCAGGAAAAGCCTCATCAATCATATTGACGAATCCCTTGAAATCAATAAGAGCATAATACTCGATATCCAAATCAAAGTTTTCTTTTAGTGTCCTCCTTAATAGTTCCGCTCCTCCTACTGAATATGCTGAGTTAATTTTGTTCTTCTTATATCCAGGGATATCCACATAGATATCCCTCATGATGGATACCATCTTAGACGTTTTTGTCTTTGGGTCGTACTGAGCTACTATAATGGTATCAGTACGTGAGACTTCTTTATTTCTGGCATCAATGCCAAGCAGCAGAATATTTACTTTATCCAGTTTGTCGGTGGTTCCATTAAATTCTATCTGTTTGCCGCTGAGGTTTGAACTTGCTTTTGAACTATTAAAGCTTTGTTTGTACTGAACGAAGAAATAAGCAGCAAATCCGAATATCAGTAATAAAAAAAATGAAAATATGCTCAGGATGACTTTCCTTTTTCGTCCTTTTTTCTTAACACGCTTCACAGTTCGTGTTTTATTTGTCTGCTCCATAAAAATGCGTCCTTTTTTTTGGATTTGATACTTTCATTTTACGTCATCCAGTCCCGCAATAAAATACAAATTGTGTTATTTTTTGAAGCACCTTCCAAACATTGAATTTATTTCATCTACTTATAAATTCCCCGAACAGCTTGAATTCAAAACTAAAAATGAATGCAAAACGATATTTATTGATTTTTTAATTCATAGATTGCTTTGCTAAATTTCGCAGTATTCGCGCGTGCTTACACCTGAATAAATCAGCGCTGTTGATAAAACAGTAAAACAGCTTGTTTACTTCTTAACCGCCAGTGATTTGTGGCAAAAACTATCTGTGCTTAATGGCTCGGATGACCTGATCCATGTAACGATCATCATGTGGTACGATATCTTGCTTTCTTATTTGCCTAACAAGAACAGTTTGATTTCCCAATTCATTTATTTGGAATCCGTGCACCGCTATGTGATCTATATCCCCTGCCCACAGCTTTTCAAAAAGAAGCAATTCAGCCCTGACAATTCCCGATACCTCTTCTATCTGAAGATTATATCGATCAAAGGCTACATTACTGTCATAGAGAAAAACACTGCATAATTCGTTATCAATAAATTCACCCTGGCTAATACGGTCCTGGATCAAACCGATTCCTGTCAAATCTTCGAAAGAAATGTCCAAACCAAGCTCCTCATGTAACTCACGTACGCCTTCTTCCACTGTCTCATTAGCCAAAATATGCCCCGCAGCAGTTATATCCAGCATGCCCGGAAAGTCCTTTTTCTGATCGCTTCTGATTTGAAAGATGATATAGTCACGTCCATTTTCCTGATCAATAAACCAACAATGAAAAGTATTATGCCAATGCCCTGCTTGATGAATTTCTCGCCTTGTAGCGACACCCTTCAAGTGTCCTTGCCTGTCCAAAATATGTATCAATTCATCTTCCACCGTTGTCCCCCCTTATTGTTATAAATATCTAAGCCAGCAATCTATCGGCTATAAACTCTTTATACTATTCCTGTAACCCATCTCTTTCATTTTACTGAAATTGGAGAAAGAACAGCATAAAAACGTACTTTGAATATACAGATTTTTTTCATGCAGGCGGACTGCAGAAATGAAGCTTCCTGCTTTTAGGTTCAGGCTTGATCATATTTGTTGCACCAGCTAAATAGCACGATAAAGAAATTGCACTCCCGCCCATTAATATGAATATACTGCCCATAATGATATTGGGCGGTGGCGATTAAATGAAATTACCCGAGATATTAGCCGGACCTATATTGCGGCGGGTTGAATATGACCAGGTTTATATTTGGATTGCATCAAGCTCGCCATATAAAATAGAGGCACAGCTATACAGCATTTCTAAAAAAAACTATCAGCCTTTGAAAGCGAACAGCAAGCAGCAAACTGCCAAAATAGGAAGCAACTTGTACATTAACCTGATACAAGTCACCCCGGCTATGCGGGAGTCTTTCCCGTTTGATTGCCTGTTAGGCTATAACCTGACTTTTTCCATGGGGAGCATCCATCATGATTTGAAAAGCCTCGGTCTATTAGACTCATTTTCTCCGGATGCCATTGTTTACGGGGATCTTAAGTATCCCGCTTTTTATCTTACCGAGGATACTAAAAGCAGGATTCTTTATGGATCCTGCAGAAAACTGGATGGAAATGGTCACGATGCAATAAGAAAAGGAGACGAACTTTTGAAGTCCACTTTTTCAGAATTGGATGAGAGACCGGAGGCTTTATTCTTGTTAGGAAACCAAATATATGCCGATGATGTTTCTGCACCAATAATGTCAATTGTTCGGAAGCTGGCAAACAAATTGAATGATAGGGAAGAGAATCTTATCAGGATAGAACCTCGTCTTGGCAGAGAACCATACGCATCATTAGATGAACTGAATGGAAGAAAGAAAATTGCTGCAGAGCTCTGCTGTTTTACCTCAACTTCAGCTGAGAACCACTTATTCAGGTTTAATGAATATGCAGCAATGTATTTATTATCATGGAATCCCAGTTTATGGGAGCTGTCCAATTTCGACAGCAATTATACAGATTCTCTATCCGCAGATGTGTTCTTCGACATTAAAGAAAGCCTGAAACCTGTAAGACGGATCCTGGCCAATATTCCAACTTACATGATTTTCAACGAGCATGATCTCACAAGTGATTGGAATATATCGGGCGACTGGAAGCAATCCGTCTGGAAATCAGCGCTAGGACGGCATGTAATCACCAACGGACTTTCTGCTTATTGGGCATTTCAGGGCTGGGGGAATATGCCTTCCTGCTTTGACAGCAGCTTCGTCAAGCGATTAACATCAGGGCTAAGGTCGTATCCCTCTAAAGACAATTATCATGACTGGCTTGTTTTACTGTGGGAATTCAATTGCTGGCAATTCACAGCACCTACCTATCCTAACGCCGTATTTCTGGACATCCGGACACATCGGGAGTACATCTTTTCCAAAAAGGAAAAGGTCGGCTGCCTGATCAATAAATTAGGCTGGTTTAAGGCAGCTGATACCCTTTATGAATTTGGATGGGAACCTGGTGACCCGCTATTAATCGCTTCTCCGCTGCCACTTTATAGTATCGCCCGCTTGATTAATAAGGAAAGGAAGAGACGGGTCTTACCCATCAGCCGCATTGGTTTCCCCGTACTTCCATACATCCCGGGTGAGCTTTCACATCTTCCGAATGTTGGAAGATATAACGGTGACAGTTTTGATTATCTCCATAAATGGATTCTGGATTTAAATCCAGAACTATGTGTCATTTTATCCGGAGATGCGAAGTTTTCTTTTTCCGTTTCTGTCGATGCGCTTTACTTGGATGGTGACAGAAAAAAAATCCATCAATTTACAAGCAGTCCATTGAAGAATAATGCAGCCAAAGGATTAAAAGGACATATTTTAAAGACAATGCTGTCTGTTCCGCCGATTGCACAAAATAAACATGCTCAATCCCAAATGGTAATTGACCATCACTTTACACATGAAATATTGTCGAAGGAATTTATTCACTATGACCAACTGGATAAAGGATCACTCATTCAGCAGGAAAATAATATAGGCGTATTGACTGTATCAGGCCAAGACGTACAAAATACATTTCTGAAACTGAGAAACAGCACTGACTTTGCTATAAATTCACACTAGCTTTCCTTTACTATCCGCATTTCCAAAGAAGGATAAGAGGTGAAAATTGCTACTTCTTCATTTGTTTTAATGGTAAATTGTTGCGAATCATCATGCTGATGTATGATCTTCGATAGAATTCTTGTTTGTTTTTGGTTATACAGATAATTGGTTGCCGCGGCAGCTGGAAGACTAAAGTAATTAACTTGGATAATGAACTGCATCTGTTCGTTTCGTTCCACCCCCTTCTGTTCCCTGAATATAATGTATGAGCCAGCTTCCTCTAGAATCTCTACCACATTTATGTTACGTTTTAATTTCAATGTATATTTAAAAGCAGAACCTGATCGACTGAGCCTCAGCTATTTACTGCCACATGTTGGTGGTCACACCTCCTATAAGGCCAGACAATACCGAATGGCCCCACATCATGTGGGGCCTGGCGAAGTCGGCACTTGTACATCATGTACGTCGAAGATAGACATCATCTAAGTGAAAAAGCTATGCTTTCTTACTTAATCAAAAAACCTTCGGGGGATACCGAAGGCTTTAAGTTTACATAAAAGCGAGATTGTCTTAGTCAGCAAATATTTTTCCAGGATTCAAGATATTGTCCGGATCCAGTACTCTTTTAATTGATCGCATTACTTCTAAGGAGTTTCCTCTTTCCTTTTTCAAGTATTTCACTTTGCCCATGCCCACTCCATGCTCACCGCTGCATGTACCTCTATGGCTAAGCGCATATTCAACAATTTCGTCATTCATTTGATAAAACCTTGTCATTTCATCCTCATCGTTTGGGTTGACTCCAAAAGCTGCATGGAAGTTACCATCGCCAACATGGCCCAGCAAAGCCGCCTCAATGCTGTATTTATCTATAACATCGCGGGCATAACTAATTGCACTCGATAATTCTGAAATTGGGACACATACATCTGTAGAAACCAGCATCTGGTTTGGTTTCCGATTCACTATTGCTATGGCAGCACTATGCCTTGCTTCCCAAAGCTCAGCTCTTTTTAGTGAGTCACGTTCATATACGAACTCAAGACAACCTGCTGACTCCATAAGCTGTTTGATATTACTTATCCCGTGTTCCACTTCCTCGGGGCTGCCGCTGTATTCCAGGAAAAGTGTCGGCTTTTCCAAAAAAGTTGTGCCTCGATAATGATTTACAGCTTCTATGGTTCTGGAATCTACCAATTCGATCTTACCTATCCGGACTCCAGCCTGCAGCACCATCTCCGCAGCAGCGCCTGCCGCCACCACATCCGTAAAATATGCCTTAGCTGCGATGGTTGCTTCCGGAATTCCTGAAAGTTTTAGAACAATTTCAGTAAATATACCAAGAGTGCCCTCAGAGCCGACAAAGAGATCCTTAAGATTGTAGCCAGCAGAAGATTTAACCGTTTCCCCGCCTGCCATGATCACTTCCCCGCTTGCTAGGACGGTCCTCAATCCCAATACATTTTGTTTCATTGTTCCATATGCCACTGCATTAGTCCCGCTCGCGTTTGTGGCAGCCATTCCACCAATTGTTGCATCTGCACCTGGGTCGATCGGAAAAAACAAGCCATGTTTTTTCAGCTGAAGATTTAATTGTTTCCTCGTTACTCCTGGCTGAACCTTGACAATGAAATCCTCCGGATGAACAGATACAATGTTATTCAACAAAGTAAAATCCAGGCTAATGCCGCCTTTAACAGGTATTACATGTCCCTCCAGACTGCTTCCTGCACCAAAAGGAACAATTGCGATCTTTTTTTCAGCGGCATATTTTACGATCGCAGCAACTTCCTCTTCACTGACTGGAAAAACTACAATATCCGGCAGCCTGCCGGTATGGTATGTCATACCCCTGCTGTGCTGTTCCATTACTGCTTCATTGGTGCTGATCCGTTCCTTATCCTGGATTATCTTTAATATATCGCTATACAACAGCAGGCCCTCCTTAAAAAAATACTGAAAGAATTGATTTGTAAATCTAGTTCGTTATCACCGCTTTTAATTTGGAAGCGGTTTCTTGGAGGCTGTGTATAGCCTCTTGATATTCAGCTTCCAATACTTTAATGATTCCTGAAGCCGAATCTTTCTTGGTAATGGCGCCAACTCCATGTCCAGCTGACCATATGTCTTTCCATGCTTTTGCATTGGTTCCTTTCTGCATGCTGTCAAACTCCACGGACTCCTTCCTTTTGAGCTGGGCTGGATCAAGGCCTGCTTTGACAATGCTTGGTATAAGCATGTTGGCGTTTACTCCTGAAAAAGCATCGGTTAAAATAATATCCTCTTGAGTGGAATCAACCAGCATCTGTCTATATTCATCATCAGCCATGCTCTCTTCGGCTACGATAAACCGTGTTCCCATATAAGCCAAATCGGCTCCTGCAGCTTGTGCAGCAAGAATCCCTTTCCCGGTGGAAATTGCCCCGGCCAAGACAATGATTCCGTCCCAAAAAGTCCGGACACTGTCAATAAACGCAAAGTTGTTCAGGTTTCCAGCATGTCCTCCAGCGCCAGTGGCAACCAGAATCAAACCATCTACCCCCGCTTCTGCTGCTTTCCTGGCAAACTTTATATCACTTACATCCGAAAAAACTAAACCACCATAGCTATGTACTATATCAACTACTGCCCTTGGACTCCCCAAGGAGGTAATAACAAGCGGAGGCTGATGCTTTTGGACCAGGTCCAGCTCTTCCTTAAGCCTGCTGTAAGAGCTATGCACCACCATATTTATAGCCCAGGGTGCTATTTTCCTGTCTGGTTCTGCCTCCCTGGCACTTTCCAGCTCCCTGTTAAGCTGCCCCATCCATTCATCAAGCACTTCTAAGGGTCTGGCGTTTGGAGCCGGAAAGCTTCCAATTACACCATTCAGGCAAACCTCCCGTACCAGGTCGGGACCCGAAACTAAAAACATAGGCGCTGAAATGGCTGGCAGCCTCAACATGCTCCACCATTTGTCTGGAATTTTTTTACTCAAGTAGAACTCCTCACTTTCAAACTGAATTTTCTGAATATACTTCTATTCCATAATACTGTCGATATATACAATCTTCAAGTTTTTATAAATTGAATTTGGATAAGAAAAAGCCCGGCATTAAGCCAGGCCTAAACTTCGAATCAATTATTCAAAACAAACTTTTCAATCGCTCTGGCTACCCCGTCATCCTCGTTGGTATTTGTTACATAGTCTGCAGCTTCTCTTACAATCTCCTGGGCATTTCCCATTGCCACTCCAATTCCAGCTTCTTTAATCATGGCAATATCATTTAAGGAGTCACCCAATGCCATTACATTCTCCATCGTGATTCCCATCCGGCTGCAAACCTTTTCAATCGCCTTCGCTTTATTAATTCCCAACGCATTGATTTCAAGATTGGTTGGGCTTGAATTGCTGATTTCCAATGTCCCGTTTTCCATTAGGAGTTGATACACTTCTTCCTTGATTGTATCTTCATCAAAATCAAAGCCGAACTTGAGCCATTCATGCTGAGTAATATCTACCGGCATCTTTCCGCGCCAGACATTGTCAGCGCTGACTGCCCAAAATCTCGTTTTATGCTTTGTGCTAAGATCATGCATCCACTGTATAAGCTCAGTCCGGACTGGATTCCTTTCAATCAGCAGACCCTTATCGTCATAGATTTCACTGCCGTTCACCGTGATCAGATAGGAGGAGAGCTCAAGAGATTCTGCGTACTCACTGCAGGTCATGTAAGCACGGCCTGTGCTTAGTATTACCTTAACTCCTGTTGCCTCTGCAGCTTTAATCGCACTTCTGTTCCCTTCCGAAATATTCCCACTTTCATTTAGGAGTGTTCCATCCATATCGCAGGCAATTAATTTAATTATCTTGTTTTTTATCATTTTTTAAGCACCCTTTCCGTATGTCTCTTGTTAATAATGTATCAAAACAAGAGCCGGATAAAAAACAGACTGCTTAGAAGAAATATGAATGGTTTAAAAAGTCGCCCACGACCTAAATGAACCATAACCATTCAACTGGTTCCAAATCTTCAGCCATCAAAAAATCCATTCCATGGGCAGCAGGGCTTATTATTCAGAAATCCCTCCCCTGCTTGCTCAATTAAAAACCAAATTCAAAATGTGAAAACGCCTGACTAATTCATAAACTCTTTTTAATGGTGTTAATGTGAGTTTCTTTCCGCGATCTAATATAAGTTTCATAAAGAATGTACGACAATGTGACTGCATTGGCCAAAACAAAAACAGAATTTAGCAGGAGCGCCATGGGTTCCCCTCCCAGCTTTTTATGTAAATAAGTATGTCGCAAGTCTCGAATCTTATTACAAAATTATTTAATTTATGCTTAATATACCCGCCTTTCAATAAGGAATGGTAAACAGATCATTAAAATGTTGTAAAGATCGTGAAGTCTTTGTTAGAACCGCTTCATGACTGCACTTATGTACTTATATATTTTTGGGGAGTATTGTATTTGTCAGATACCGTAATTATCTAAATATCCATGGAGTTTTCCGAAGAACTGTCAAACCTCAATTAACAGTGAAACGGGGGGAAAGTTGATGTTTAAGATATATAATATTTAAAGAAACCGCACATACGCTGGAATTGAAAGTGGAATCAGCCTGCAGCCTTAAAATTCAGAGGAAACGCGGGAAGCACCTAACTAACATATTCATCACAGAGTTAAGATAACAAGCCCGCATCCCCTGGTAGCATCCACTTACTGGAGAGCCATTTGCATTCGCTTAATTTCAGCATTTCCTGCCCAAGACAGTAAACGAATCATACTACCGCTTTTCTCAATTCTAAAAAACGTTCCAGCTTTTTCTTTACTCTTTGCAGGGCATTATCAATTGATTTTACATGCCTGTTCAGCTTCTCGGATATCTCCTGGTAAGAATGGCCATCCATGTACATCGCCAACACTTCCCTTTCCAGTTCCGTCAGAAATTCTGCCATTTTTAGATAAATATCATTCGCATTTTCCTGATGGATAAAAAGTGCTTCTGGATCATTAATTTCCACGCCAGTTATCATCTCTAAAAGGGTATGGCTCGAATCATCTTCATATATAGGCTTATCCAAGGATATATATGAATTTAAAGGTGCATGCTTCTGGCGGGTTGCCATTTTTATTGCAGTGATAATCTGCCTTGTAATACATAGTTCAGCGAAGGCTTTAAAGGAAGCCAGCTTGTCCTCCCTAAAGTCACGAATAGCTTTATACAAACCAATCATGCCTTCCTGTACTATATCATCTTTATCTCCGCCAATTAAAAAATACCGCCCCGCCTTTGCCCTGGTAAAACTCCTATATTTATTTATTAAAAATTCCAATGACTCCGTATCGCCATTGTGTACTAATTCTACCAGTACTTCATCGTCAAGCATCGTATAATTTATTATAGATTTTACTTCATAGCCTACACTCACTCATATCCCTCCGTTGAATTCTGCCATGCTCGCAGATATGAATTATCAATGGCCCATTCTACTTGACTTCATTAGCGTTCTAATAATAAACCCTTACCGAGTCTCGGGCAGATCTGTTTGGTTATGCTTGTCCTTATAAAAGTAATTTACATAAATATAGTATCCCAGAAAGGGTGGTAATTAAATCAGAATATATCGACTATTATTTACAACAGCTGCGAGGAACAATTAGAATTAGCAGAAGAACGGCTTTTTATCGATTATAAATGTATCGTTTTATGTCGAAGCCGCTCGATATATTTTTAACATCCATTGGCATATTCTACATCTTAGATAAATGCTTCCCTCTTTCATGACTTGTCCCGATTATTTGTGCAGCTGTCTGTTAAATTGTAATTTTGACCGCAATAGGCCTTCCCCTTCTGCGGTCTAACTAAGCCTGAAAAACTGAACTTCTAGCACGCATACCCTGTTTTTAAAGCACATAGAAACAGCATTGCAGGTAAAAAAATGGCCCAGAAGCCAGATGCTCCATATGTAATTTTAAATTAAAACAACATACATACATGACCAGAATAAAAAACCCCCCATCCGTTTACGGATAGGGGGCAGCAGACGAGATTCTTAATCTCTCTCGTGCATTCCTTCTTTTTGGCGATAAATTTTTTGGAACTCCTGATCTTCAGGAAGCTTTGTGTTGCGTTCCAGATGCTCCGTTTCCTGGCCCATTCCTCTTAGGAAGGTAAGGAGAAAAGATAGGGCATTATTAATTTCGGGGTCCTTAAGGCTTCGCACAAGGTCAAAGTAGCCGACCTTTTCATCCTGATCCTTATGCTCCGATACACGGGCGATTCCCGAATTCAGCTTGAGGATAAACGGCTCCAGCTGCCTTACATTCAATGTGCCCAAAAGGCCGCCCATTAAGAGCAGGTTCTTCAGCATATTGGTGGCTTCAGGCTTGTCTGCGGCCTTGACGAGGATATCCATTACCTTGTCTCCCTGGCCGAACAATCCGCTTAGCAAGGAAAGAACTCCCCTTTCCTGCATATGCTTCATGATTTGCAGGGATTCCAAAATCGCTTCCTTGTTGTCCAGCAAGGCTGCTTCTACTTCCAATAAATCTTTTTTACGCTTATCTTCCTCTGAAAGTATGATTCTTTCAATCTTTTTGATTGCTTTAGCCATGCTGTCTCCGCCCCTCCCTCTTAATCTTCATAAGGTCACCAGGGTAAATATAATCTTTTCGTGCCCATTTCTTTTGGACCTGAACCCCAATTTGCGGCTGTGGATTCCCGTTGCGATGGTTTATTCTCGGAAGCGGATTCTCGCCGGTGTGGCCCAAGATTTCCATTTTTGCCGAGGTTTCCTTATAGGCAGGAGTATCTGTATCCTTATCTGAATAACTGCTGGTTAACAGATTAATAGCTGCTTCTCCCGAGTCATTCATTGGGAGATAGACTTCATTTCCTTTTACCCTGTCGGTAACAAGGCAGGTTACCTTTACATTTCCATATGGCGATGTAAGGCGGACAAGGGTACCATCCTGTAATCCTCTTTCCTTGGCAAGCTCTGGAGATACTTCCAGGAATACATTTGGTGTCTTGGAAGAAATACCTTCAGATTTGTAGGTCATATTTCCTTCATGGAAGTGCTCCAGCAATCGGCCGTTGTTGACATGAATGTCGTATTCCTCACCGAATTCGATAGGCTTTGTCCAATGTACCGGGAATAATCTTGCTTTTCCATCAGGGAATGGGAAGCGATCTAAGAATAATACAGGCTGATCAGTCCCATCTGGAGCAACAGGCCACTGTAAAGTATTGTAGCGTTCCAATCGGTCATATGTTACCCCGGCATATAGCGGAGAAAGCTTAGAGGCTTCTTCCATGATATCGCCCGGATATGTGTAGTTCCATCCAGCACCCATCCGGTTTGCTAGCTCCATGATGATCTGCCAGTCTGGCTTTGAATCACCTAGCGGCTCAAGCACCTGGTATAAACGCTGAATTCTGCGCTCTGTATTGGTAAACGTTCCTTCCTTTTCAAGGCTCGGTGCAGCCGGCAATACGACATCCGCAAATTCTGCGGTACGAGACAAGAAGATGTCCTGTACTACAAAGAAATCAAGTTTTTGGTAAGCTTCATGGACATGGTTGATATTGGAATCAACAAGCCCCATTTCTTCACCCTTTACATACATCGCTTTTAAAATGCCTGAGTGGATGCCTTCGATCATTTCATGGTTGTTCATGCCGATTTTTTCTGGTATTTTATGGCCCCATGCCTTCTCATACTTCTCTCGCACTTTCGGATCCGCAATGAATTCGTAACCAGGCATACGATCTGGCATGCTTCCAAAGTCACTGGCTCCTTGTACATTGTTATGTCCGCGCAATGGATAGGAACCTGCCCCTGGGCGTCCATAGTTACCGGTAATTAACAGAAGGTTTGAGATTGCTGTGCTGGTATCGCTTCCCCCTAAATGCTGGGTAACACCCATTGCCCAGAGTACACAAACGCCGTCAGATTCATGAATGTGTTCTGCAATCTTGATTAAGTGTTCTTTTTTAATGCCTGTGACTTCTTCAGCGTACTCTAATGTATATCTCTGGATGCTATTGATGTATTCTTCAATCCCGTTTACTCTTTCACGAAGGAATTTTTCAGCAGCCCAGCCCTGATCAACGATGTATTTACTAACAGCGGAAAGCCACACAAGATCTGTACCTTGCTTCGGCTGGATAAAAAGATCCGCACGATCTGCCATCTCGTGCCTGCGAAGATCAGCTACAACCAGCTTTTGGCCGCGTAATTTATGTGAGCGTTTCACACGTGTCGAAAGAACTGGATGTGATTCGGAAGTATTCGATCCGACAACAATCACCATTCCTGCTTTTTCTATATCCTTTATGGTACCGGAATCGCCGCCATAGCCTACTGTGCGGAATAAGCCGACAGTCGCTGGGGACTGACAATATCGGGAACAGTTATCGACATTGTTTGTGCCGATGATTCCTCGTGCAAATTTCTGCATCAAATACGATTCTTCATTTGTACATTTCGAAGAAGTGATAAATGCTAATGCATCAGGGCCGTTATTTTGTTTGATTTCCGTGAATTTATTTACGATGAGATTGTATGCTTCATCCCATTCAGCCTCACGGAAATGGTCCCCTTCGCGGATTAGCGGCTTTGTCAAACGCTCTTCACTGTTTACGAAGTCCCATCCAAACTTGCCTTTGACACAGGTGGAAATGCCATTTGCAGGGGCTTCTGCCTGAGGTTCCACTTTAAGGATCTCTCTGCCCTTCGTCCACACGTCAAAGCTGCAACCAACTCCGCAGTATGTGCAAACGGTTTTTGTCTTCTTGATATGCTCATCCCTCATGGCTGATTCCATATCGGAAATTGCAAGAATAGAACCGTATCCTGTTTCTACGCCCTTGGTCAATTCAATCATCGGACGGAGTGTTTTCTTGGCAATGCCTGTCAAATAACCAGCTTCACCGACCATTCCCTTTTCCATCATCGCATTACAAGGGCAGACTGTAGAACAATGTCCACAAGAAACACAAGAAGATTCATTGATAGGCACATCGTTATCCCAGATAACCCGAGGGCGCTCCCTTTCCCAGTCAATTGTCAGAGTTTCGGTGACCTGAACATCCTGACAGGCTTCCACACAGCGGCCGCAAAGGATACATTGATCAGGATCATAACGGTAAAATGGGTGAGAATTATCCTCCTCATACGGCTTTTCTTCCCAGGGAATGCTTTGGTGGTTAATTTTCATCTCTTTGACGGTGTTATGTATTTCACACCCACCGTTGTTGTAATCGCAAACCGTACAATATAGCTCATGATTATGGAGGATCTTGTCCATGGCCATTACTTGCGCCTGCATAACATCAGGTGAGGATGTGTCGATGACATCACCCGCTTGGACAAAGGTGGAGCATGACCTCACAAATTCACCATTTATATTTACGGTACATGTATCACATGTTTCAATCGGCCCCAGGCTCGGGTGGTAACAGACACTAGGCACTTCTATTGAACTATCAGAAAGAACCTGAAGGACAGTTTTATTTGCTGGAACGATATGTTCAGCTCCATTTATCGTAATTCGTACTGTTTCTTCCACAGATATTCTCCTTTCTCCGCCTTGAACAGAGGATTCATATTTTGGCTTGCTATAAAAAAACACTACCCTGCGGAAAAAAATATCAAACATAATGTGTCGAAAAAGGGATTATGGATTCAATTATCTGCCAGTCATATTCCTGTTTTGTATGATTATGTATTGCTTTATTGAACAATCAAATTCACGATATTTCCTTGGTCTTTATCTTCTGAGGAGATATTGTGCTGTAACTTGGGGTAAACATTAGGGTTAATCACACATTGTTGTATTTGATTTTACAGAGACCTGCAATAACAAATGAGACCTGCAACTTCTATTACTTACTTTCACTTACAAAAAAACAAAGAACCGCTAATTCTGCAGTTCTTTGTTGTAAATACAAGCATTCACATCTTTAAAGGTTAACGCTCTTCATACTCTCTTCGTTATAACGAAGTCCAGCAGCTGCACCCGGAGGGGCTGCCTCATTGATTCGTGCAAGGTCTTCTTCAGAAAGATCTATGTCCACCGCACCTATATTTTCTTCAAGATACTTTCTTCTTTTTGTTCCGGGAATCGGTACAATATCTTCTCCCTGTCTTAAAATCCAGGCAAGAGCAAGCTGGGAGGCTTTTACATTTTTTTCTTCAGCGATTTCTTTTATCCTTGAAACCAATTCGATATTCTTTTGGAAGTTTTCTCCCTGGAAACGAGGAGAATGCCTGCGGTAATCATCCTCGGCTAAATCCTCAAATTTTTGTATCTGACCTGTCAGAAATCCCCTTCCCAGCGGGCTGTATGCAACAAAACCAATCCCAAGCTCCCGTACTGTGGGAAGAATCTCATCCTCCACATCGCGGCTCCACAATGAATATTCTGTCTGAAGAGCCGTAATTGGATGTACTTTATGGGCGGCCCTTATTGTATTAGATGCTGCTTCCGACATCCCGATATAGCGTACCTTGCCGTCCTTCACAAGGTCTGCCATTGCCCCGATCGTTTCTTCAATCGGGGTGTCCGGGTCCACGCGATGCTGATAATACAGATCGATATAATCAACGCCTAGACGACGTAAGCTTGCGTCACAAGCTTTCTTGACATAATCAGGACGCCCATTCACCCCAAGGAAAGCTCCATCTTCTCCCCTCACATTCCCGAACTTTGTAGCGATGATAACTTCCTCCCGTCGGCCTTTTATTGCCTGGCCGACTAATTCCTCGTTCTTTCCAACACCATACATATCAGCGGTATCCAGAAAATTGACCCCTAATTCTATAGCACGATGAATTGTGTTGATAGATTCTTGATCATCCTGACCTGCATAAAAATCCGACATCCCCATGCAGCCCAGTCCGATTGTAGATACTTCCAGACCTGATGAGCCAAGTCTTCTTTTTTTCATTCTAAATACCCCTTTCCTGTAACCATTTTTCGAACTCTATCGCGACAATTCTCTCACCCGTAATGCCGTCACTTTCTCCTGAAGCAAGGTACACGATTGGATCCGCCATAACGTTTGGATCAAGCAGCTCAAACTTTCCTTCCAGCTGTTCCCTGACTTCATCAGGAATCATGCCAGTAACGGTGGCACCCCCGGGAAGCAGCATGTTAACCGTAATTCCATAGTCTTTCAAATCCTCGGCCATTATGTATGACAATGATTCAGTAGCCGCACGGGACGGCCCATAAGGTACAAATCCCTTTCTTTTCATGGTTTCATAATTCATGGAAATATTTATAATTTTACCTTTTCCCCGTTCTGCCATTAATGAAACAAATTCCCGCGATACAAGGAAGTATCCTGTAACGTTTGTATCGATTAAATCACGAAACTTATCTGGCTGAATTTTGAAGAAAGGCTGGGGCTCTGTCAAAAAATCAGGATTCACTGTCCGCATGCCGATCCCAGCATTATTAATAAGTACATCCAGACGGCCCCACTCTGTTCTGACCCATTCTGCCGCCGATCTGACAGATTCCTCAGAGCGTACATCAAGTGGGAGACTAACCGCGCTTAATCCTGCTTTTTGCATTTTTTCGACAGCTTGATCCAGTTTAGGTCCTGGCCGGGCAGCCATGGCCACTGTAGCCCCTTGAGACAAAAGTGCTTCAGCCATCGCCAAACCAAGACCGTTTGATGCACCAGTCACAACTACATAAGTACCATCCAGTCTGTTTTCCATTGAGATAGTCTCCTTTAACAATAAGCAATCAGATAGTTAAAATGAATTGAGCAGCATTCAAATATATTCTCACCTATGTGTTTTTTTTATGTATCTTGGCGAAATTATAATCCGTTATCCAGTTTTCAGGCTATCAATTTGCTCAGAATTATCTAATAGCATTTATTACCCTAAAAAAACAAAAGAACGGCTAAAAAATTTTAGCCATTCCAGGGGGTTGACAATCACTTTTATTGAGTTTGGCAAATCCGAAATCTGGAGCATAATCATCTCCGCCAATAATGCGCTTAAATATTTATAATATGCCTCTGTCCTCTTATTCCAGAAACTCACCACAATAAAAAAGCATATCCAGTCAAATAATAATTTATTGAATCACCAAATTACGTTGGAAATATTTCTTATTTATCATTGCCTATGTCAAGCACTCATTTTCTTATCAAGCCATGTTGGTACGCTACAGTCCCCCTTTCATGTTTTTTTGGAATCTGTCATCCTTGAACAACACGGACTGAAGGAAATGTAAAGCATTCTCGAGAATTCTTGGTATGTATTTAATTTGCCGATGGAAAATACAATTAAATCTACCGCACCACAAAAAAAGAACTCAGGAATGAGTTCTTTTCAGACAATTATTATAAAGGCAATAAGCTGACTGCTTCTTTTTGTTTTAAGCCTTCCACCATCGCAAGCCATTCCTGTGGTTTTTCTGGCAGGACATTGTAGTAATTTGTCAGAAAATCCACCACAAGGGACGCAGGGATTTCTGTTAGTTCATCATTTCCCGGCATGAAGCATAAATCCAGGCCACTTACCGCCTCTCCATCATTCTGCCAGGAAGGGTGTACATAGCTGAAATCCAATCTGCGGTAGCCCAAATGTGATAATACTTCTCGGCGTACGTAAGGATTCATTGCGGCAACTCCGCCAAAGGCGTGATTCTCTTCTACAATATAAGGATTATAGATTTCTGCGAACATACCGAATAATTCTTTGCCATTTTCTTTCGCTAATTGGTTCAAATCCTTTTGCCGGTTCTGTGCCAGGAAGCGTCCGATACTATGTCCAGACATGCCGATTATAGTAAAATCGGTCATTGCAATATTCCAGTTAGGATAATAACGGTACTCAGTCGAACCCACTACTTCATCTGCTTCGACAGCGACAAACACTCGGATACCAGGATCCTCTAAAGGCTCCTTCCACAATCCAAAGTCCAGTACTTCTTCCGGAGGAAATACTTGCTTCATTAAATCGTGCATCTTTTTGAACAAAGGGTCGTCTATATTATTAATTCTGATATATTCCATACATGCAACTCCTATGTATTAGTAAGGCTTCTTTCGCAAGTTATGAAAATTTCAGGCGTATGATT
Organism: Peribacillus sedimenti; assembly: GCF_046237635.1. Taxonomy (NCBI): domain Bacteria; kingdom Bacillati; phylum Bacillota; class Bacilli; order Caryophanales; family Bacillaceae; genus Peribacillus; species Peribacillus sedimenti. The sequence goes on from NZ_CP143547.1 coordinate 3,426,331, forward strand.
TCGCCCAAATTTCATGAATATGATACTGATTAAATATTCTTATGCATAGATTATCTGCGAAACAAACCAAATCTTTATTTAAAAGGATTTTTCCATTCCATTAATGTAGCATAATTATGAGACTCTGCATCATCGAGATAGTTTTCTACAATCGCCAGCGGCTTGCGGCCGCATTTAAGCAGGAAGCTGATGACAGGGTCCTTCACTTCTCCGCCGATTATCTTATTCAGGTATTCCTCAATCGTCATCTGCGGGGCGACCTTATGGTATCCGGGCATCCTTCCCCCGCCGAGTAATCGGTCCAGCTTTTTCTCAACCACTACCTGATACATCGACTGCATCATCAATTTTCCAAGTCCAAATTTTCGGAACCTTGGCCGTACACTAATATCAACAATATACATGGTATTGCCCAGCGGGTCATGATTTCTGATATATCCTGAATCGGTTATTTCTTCCCACGTATGCGAAGGCTGGGCAGGATCAAATTGAACACATAAGCCTGTTAATGAACCTGCCAGCTCCCCATCTACCTCCACACAAATCGCCCCATCCGGAAAGAGGCTCACATGGCTGTTCAACTGCTCTTCATTCCACAATAAATCGGCAGGAAATGGAGGAGGAAAACACTCCGCCTGTATCTTAATGAGCTCATCAAAATCATTATGATTATAATTACGAATCACAGCCGGAATAGGCTTCCCATTATCAAACACGTATATTTCATTGTGATAGCCCACTTTCCATCACCCTTCGATTTTAACAGCTTCCCAATCCGGGTATAAGTCACTCCGACGGTCTCTCCAAGTTGTTACTGATCCCTTTTCACGAACTTCATATAATAAGCTTAGGTCAAGGTCAGCTGTTACAATCATGTCACTGTTTAATTCACCTTCTACCAAAAGGCCTTGGGGCGGGAACGGTATATCGTTCGGCGTGATGACAGCTGCTTGTCCAAAGTTGGCACGCATGAAGTCTACTGTAGGTAGTGAACCGATCGTTCCTGTGACGACTACATATACTTGATTTTCAATGGCCCGTGCATGGCTGGTATAGCGTACACGATGGAATCCATGACGGTCATCAGTGCATGATGGACAGAATATTACATCCGCCCCTTTTGCTTTTGCCATTCTGACAATTTCAGGAAACTCGATATCGTAGCAAGTCAAGATTGCAATCCTGCCTTTATCTGTATCGAATACTTCAAGGCCATCACCTGGTGACATATTCCATTCATGGACCTCAGTCGGGGTGATATGCAGCTTCGCTTGTTCACCGATTCTCCCATCCGGATAAAACAGGTGTGCGACATTATAAAGCCGCCCTTCTTTTTGAATGACGTGAGTTCCGCCAATTATATGCATCCCTGTTTCCCTAGCAAACTTTGAAAACAGGTTTTTATATTGTTCAGTAAATCCAGGGAGTTCATTGATCGTCAATTTCGTTCCCTGCTCACTACCGATCGATAATAATTGTGTGGTGAAAAACTCTGGAAATAGTACAAACTCTGAACCGTATTCTTGTGCTGCTTTAATATAGTGTTCGCACTGATCGGCGAACTCTTCAAACGATTGGATAGTATGCAGCTGGTACTGCACAGCAGAAACACGAAATTTCATGATACTCCCCCTTAATTTATCCGTGCAAGTTTACGGATTTTTTATCACTAAATATAAATATATAACAGTAAACAGGATCGTTGTAAACATAAAAGTTTGTTTTTCCAAAACTTTTGTTAACAAGGGCTCACGCATGACATTTTCGTGTATAACCCAATATCTCATTCACATGCCTGCCAATTAGTTTGAGGCCTCGCTATGAAACTAAAAATGGGGTCTGCCCCCCTTCATTGCTTTAGCAGATAATGGAGGCTGGCCCCGTTCAGTACAAATTAAATTTCGAAAAATAGGAAACCTTCCTCTTGCGCTGGTATCGGTGTATAGCCGAGTTACTTATAAAACCCTTACGAGACTGCCTTGGCATTCCATTGGAGCCAGTCTCGTAAGGGTTTGTTCAGCCTGTATTCATGTTTTCTTATAAAGGAGCCGCCGCTCTTTATGCCTGTAATGCTGTTGGTAAAACAGGTCATGAAAGCGGACAAGTTTTTTCCCGTTCGCAAATATGCCCCATAATCCTGGGCCGAGGGCATAGCATGTGAAAAGGCCTCCGGTTTCAGATGCAATGACGTATAGGCTCCGATCTTAATCATCACTGACATTCATGCGGCACCTGTCATGCAGATCGGCAGCATCCCGCCATCCGTTAATTCCCAAAAACCTGACCAAACATCACATCTTTTGGTACCTAAACTCTATTAGCTTCATACCTGGCCGTCGTTTCCTATTGTCCCTGGAACTGCACACGATGCAAATTCGCAAAGATTCCTCCCTGCTCCAAAAGCTCATCATGCCTGCCCTCTTCAGCGATACCATCCTCAGTTACAACGACAATCCTATCGGCGTTTCTAATCGTGGCCAACCTATGGGCAATTACCAGGGTAGTCCGGTTTTGAGACAAATCACTAAGCGCCTTTTGGATGATCATCTCTGTCTCTGTATCAAGCGCAGAAGTCGCTTCATCCAAAATCAAAATAGGAGGATTTTTTAAGAACATTCTCGCAATGGCAATCCTTTGCTTTTGCCCCCCGGATAGTTTTAAGCCTCTTTCTCCTATTTGGGTATCATACCCGTCTGGCAGACCTGCAATGAAATCTTGCAGATGGGCCCGCTTTGCCGCCTCATGAATTTGTTCATCGGTAGCCCCAAGCATCCCGTACGCTATATTCTCCTTGAGAGTGCCTGTAAAAAGAAAAACATCCTGCTGTACGATTCCTATTTGAGAACGCAGCGATTTTTTTGCCATATTTTTTACATCTATATTGTCTATTGCAATACTGCCGCTGTCGACATCATAGAACCTTGGTATTAACGAGCAAATGGTGGTCTTTCCTGCTCCGGATGGCCCGACGAAAGCAACTGTCTCACCGGCGTTTATATTCAAATCTATGTTTGATAACACGGACTTTTTATTGTCATAGCTGAAGCTGACATCTTTAAAACTGATGTTTCCTTTTAATGAGTTTACTTCCACAGCATCATCGACATCTTCAACGTCAGGGTCAATATCAAGCAGTTCTGTAAAACGCTTAAACCCCGCCATTCCCTTAGGGTAAAGCTCCATCAATGCTGCAATTTTATCTATAGGCTTGAACAGTACGTTGACATAAAGCAAAAAGCCGACTAATTCGCCATAACTCAGTCTATCATGATAGCTAAGCCAGGCACCGATAACAAGTACTGATAGAGTCAGGAGACGTGTCAGAATATAAATGCCTGAAGAGCTATAGGACATTGTCTTGTACGCAAGCAGCTTCGCCTTACGAAATCTTTGGTTATTTACATTAAATCTTTGAATTTCATAATCTTCATTCGTGAATGATTGGACTACTCTCACTCCAGACACACTGTCCTCAACCCTTGCATTGACATCTGCTATATCACTGTACATCTGATCCCAAGCTCGATTCATACGGATATTGCTAAAGGTAATCAGCCACACTAAAAATGGAATGATGAACAATGCGACCAATGCCAGCTGAACGTTAACGGTGAACATGATCCAAAACGCTCCAATAAAGGTCATCACTGCTATGAATAAATCCTCCGGGCCATGGTGGGCAAACTCACCAATATCAAAGAGATCGTTTGTAATCCGGCTCATGATATGTCCGGTCTTTGTATTATCAAAGAACTTGAAGGACTGCTTCTGCACATGCTGGAACAGTTGCTGCCTCATATCGGTTTCGATATTGATTCCGAGTTTATGTCCAAGATAGTTCACCACGAACTGAAGCCCTGTGCTGAGGAGATAAAACGCCAGAAGCCCGGCGCTGACCATTATGATTTTCGGCCAATCGTCTCCCGGCAGAAGGGAATCGATGAACCATTGAACTGCAAGCGGGAATCCCAGCTCAAGGAGTGCAACTACGACGGCGCTGGAAAAGTCGATTATGAATAATTTTTTGTGAGGAATATAGTATGAATAAAAGCGTTTTAACATAAGATGCCCCTTTTTCTATTTTTACTGTATAAAAAAACTAAAGTAAAACAGTGGTTTCCTGTTTTTTTGCGTAAACTAAACAATTCTGAATGGAAATGAAACAGCCTTTTTTCTCCTAATACTAAAAATACACTAGAAAGCGATGGGGTGTAAATATTGGAATGCAATTTACATCCTCTGGGTGATAATGGAATCATTATTCAACTTGGGGAAGAAATCAGCGTGGGAACAAGAGAAAAAGTGAAGTCAGTCTCAGCATTATTAGATCGGTTCACCGAACTGGACTGGTTTGTTGAGTATATACCCGCTTTTACAACTGTTACGGTTATTTATGATCCTGCTGCTGTATCCTTCGGTAGCCAGGGGGAATCTCCATACATAATGGTTAGCGACAAACTGGCTAAAGGTATAGCAGATTTAAAAACAACAGTAACAGAAAACGAGAGAATCGTTGAAATCCCAGTCTGCTATGGAGGAGAGTTGGGTCCTGATTTGAAATATGTGGCGGATGTAAATCGGATTAGCGCCGACGAAGTTATTCACCTGCATTCTACAGGTGACTATATCGTTCATATGATTGGATTTGCACCGGGCTTCCCATATATCGGTGGTATGCCGGAACAAATATCTGCTCCGAGAAAAAAATCGCCAAGATTAAAAATTCCAGCTGGTTCTATAGGGATTGCAGGAAGTCAGACAGGAGTTTATCCTATTGAAACCCCTGGAGGATGGCAGCTGATTGGCAGAACGCCTTTGAAATTGTTCAGGCCCGAGAAAGAAATCCCCAGCCTGTTGAGAGCGGGAGACAAAATCAAATTTGTACCGATTACCTTAGAGGAATACAGAAGTTGGGAGGACAGTGATAAGTGATAAAAATATTAAAACCGGGCCTTCTTACCAGTTTTCAAGATTTGGGCAGATACGGGTATCAAAAATACGGAGTCATTGCGAGCGGTGCCATGGACCAGGTCGCCCACCGAATCTCTAACATCCTTGTTGGAAACGACGACGGAGAGGCAACAATTGAAATTACACTATCCGGTCCTGCTATTGAATTTGCCTCCGATGCCCTGATTTCCATATGCGGAGCAGACCTGTCCCCTGAAATCAACGGAGACCCTGCGAAACTGTGGAGACCGATATTTCTCGAGAGCGGAAGCGTACTCAAATTCGGCAAATGCAAAAACGGCTGCAGGGCATATCTTGCCATAGCAGGAGGCTATAGCATACCCAGGGAAATGGGCAGTTCGTCCACTTATCTACGGGCAGGAATAGGAGGGTGGAATGGCAGAGCCTTGAAAATGGGGGATGAAATCAGTCTCCGGACCCCGGGTACTCTTTCCAGCAGGATTGCCAAACAACTTCCCAAGAAATCCAACACGTCTTTCCGAGAAGCAGAATGGACTGTTGCTGGCAATGCATTGCCTATGTATGAGACAAATCCTGTTGTGAGAATTACAAAAGGAGCCCAATACGGGCTGTTCGACAGCTACAGTATTGATGATTTCCTCCATGCTCCATTCAAGATTACAAGCCAATCTGACCGGATGGGCTATCGGCTGGAAGGCTCCAAACTTATGCTAAAAAGTCCGGTTGAAATGATTTCAGAAGCGGTCCGTTTTGGGACGATCCAGGTTCCTTCCGAAGGGCATCCCATCATTCTACTAGCAGACAGGCAGACCACCGGCGGATACCCCAAGATTGCCGAAATTGCAACAGTGGACATTCCTCTTGTTGCACAGTCAAAGCCTGGAGAATCACTGAAATTCCAATTAATGTCGCTCGAAGAATCCCAACAGCTACTCATAGATCGAGAGGAAAACATCAAGCGGATTAAACAGGGCGTCCTTCTGAAATATACATAAAAAGCTATGAAATGATAAATAGATATTAGTCCTTGGCGTGGGAGAAGCTTCCCTGTAGGATAGCAAGGATGTGAATATATTGGTTTGTAAGGCAGCTTAATTATCAATATAAAAATATAATGCGGATTAACAAACCTTAACCGGTTTGGGATTGGTAAAAGCGCCAAATACATCCTGCCACAGACAGAAAAAACTGAGTGATGGTCATACATATCGTGTTTTAAATCCCCAAAAACCTCCCTGCCCACCCTTAAAAAACAGGGAATAGCCGTCTTAAATATCAGAAATAATATATACAGGCAAGCTTTCTCTTTTCAGACATCCAGAGGTGATACATAATAATGGACAAAAAGAGTAATTTTAGTGTTTTGATGGGTGCCGCGTTCCTGATGGCTACTTCAGCAATCGGACCTGGATTCCTAACCCAGACTACAGTTTTCACACAATCCCTGGCAGCAAGTTTCGGGTTTGTGATTTTGATTTCCATAGTCATCGATATCGGAGCCCAAATGAATATTTGGCGAATCATCGCTGTATCGGAAAAAAGGGCCCAGGATATTGCAAACGAGGTTCTCCCAGGACTGGGATATTTTTTGGCATTCCTGATCGTTCTTGGCGGACTTGCCTTTAATATCGGAAACATAGGAGGAGCCGGCCTCGGGATTAATGTATTATTTGGCTGGTCACCTGAAACGGGAGCACTTTTAAGCGGGATTATAGCTGTTGGAATTTTCGTGGTCAAAGAAGCTGGAAAAGCAATGGACCGTTTCGCGCAAATAATGGGATTTGTAATGATTGCTCTTACTCTTTATGTGATGTTTTCAGCCCAACCTCCCTACGCTGAAGCAGCAGTCCGGACGTTTGCACCTGAAAAAGTCAACCTTCTTGCGATTGTAACCCTGGTTGGCGGAACGGTAGGCGGCTATATTACCTTTGCTGGTGGACACCGTTTGCTGGACGCGGGCATCAGGGGCAAGCAAGCTCTGCCTCAGGTTACCAGGGGTGCAGTCAGTGCTATAGGTATTGCTTCGATAATGAGGATCTTTTTATTTCTTGCCGCTTTGGGTGTTGTAGCCCAGGGAATGGCAATTGATCCTGCAAACCCTCCAGCATCTGTGTTTAAGCTGGCAGCCGGGAACTTTGGTTATAAAATCTTCGGCATTGTCATGTGGGCGGCAGCAGTTACCTCTGTTGTGGGCGCTGCCTATACATCCGTCTCTTTTATCGTTACGTTTAAACCACTCATAAAAAAATACGAAAAATGGATTACCGTTATTTTCATAGTTATTTCCACCCTTGTATTCGTGCTCATAGGCAGGCCCGTAAAGATCCTCGTTCTGGTTGGTTCACTAAATGGGCTTATTCTTCCTATAGCCCTGGGTGTAATGTTAATTGCTGCGTACAGGAAAAAGATTGTTGGCGATTATAAGCATCCGGTTTGGATGACCCTTTTCGGTGTTATCATCGTTCTCACCATGGCATACATGGGAGGATATACCCTGATCAACGATATTCCACAGCTGCTAAAGTAAATCGAAAACAAAAGCATGCAATTCAGCATGCTCTTTGTTTGGTTTTCAGCTTAAAGAAGTCTTCTATTTAGGGTAAAAAATGTTTCTTAGGAACAATAGTGAAAGGTACCTTTTTTTCGAATTATTTTTTGAGGTCCAATCATCTATCGCGTTCTCATCGCCGTTTACCTAATCTTATGAAAGAATAAATAAAAGAGACCGTGGCATTCGCTATTCTGGTTTTGCTCACATGGTTTAGTATTACAATGCTTTTGCTCTGTCTTTATCAATTCATTTGATTTTGGCTGAACAATACTTAAAAAGAGGAAGATTTTTTATTGAATTCTGCAAAAAAAAGCAGGGGGAAGGTCAAAAAAATAGGATTTCATAGAATGGATACAGATTTTCAACCGTAATACAAAGTCTTATAATCGAAATTCTGGTTTTTATGGACTTCAGTCAAGAAAGTGGACAATAGGCTTTGATTTTATTTTGTTCTAAATCTCTAGCGCATTTCGTTTGCTGAAGGTTTCTGAAAGTGATCAGTCAAAAACCTGACTGTTCACTTCATACCCAAATGGTGAAATTATTAGTTATAAACTAGCTTGCGAAACCCATATTTCTCTCGAATTGATTAGGTGAACAGAAGCCTAAAGTCGAGTGTTTCCTTCTTTGGTTATAAAAACTGCTGATGTAGTAATTGATTGCTTTTGTTGCTTCTGCCCGAGACTTAAAACGTCTTCTATAAATTAACTCTTTTTTAATTGTCGCATGAAACGATTCTATGCAGGCATTGTCGTATGGATTGCCTTTTCTGCTCATGCTGATTTTAACGTTAAGTTCCTGCAGCCTCTCCACATACTGGTTAGAACAATACTGGGATCCTCGGTCAGAATGGTGGATTAATTCCTTTGTAGGCTGCCGCGTCAGGAGCGCCATGTTTAAAGCCTGCAGCGGCAGTTCCTTTTTCATATGGGAATCCATGCTCCATCCCACTATTTTTCGGGAAAACAAATCCATCACGGTCGACAAATAAACCCATCCTTCCAGGGTCCAAATGTATGTAATATCTGCTACCCATATCCGATCCCGCGCTTGCGCACGAAATTCTTGATTTAAAAGATTAGGATAAAGGCGCAAATCATGATTGGAATCCGTGGTCACGACAAATCTTTCTTCCGGGATAGCACGCAAACCTAAATCCTTCATGATTCGGGCGACCGTTTTTTTTGAAATCGTATATCCCCATTCGATTAAATCATGATGGACCCTGGGACTTCCATAAGTTCCTTCACTTTCATAGTAAGATTTTTTTATTTTCTGCTGGATTTCTTTCTTGTAAGCCTCTCTTTCGAGGTCGACCCTATCTTTGTTATCTATCCACTTGTAATATCCACTCTTCGATACTTTTAAGACTTTACACATCATCACCACAGTATGTTCATCCCGATGAGCATAGATGAAACTGTAAATTATGCTTGGTTTTTTGTGAAGATGTGCATAGCCTTTTTTAGAATTTCATTTTCCTCTCTTAACTGCTGAATCTCTTTTTCATGCTGTTTTTGTAGTTTTTTAAGTTCTGCAGGTGTTATATATGTCTCTTTTTCTGTCCCGTTTCTTAATTTCTTCTTATATTCACTAACCCACCTGCGAAGAGTGGGATACGGCACTTCCAGCTCGTATGCTACTTCCCGGGCTACCCGGCCCTCCTCAACCACTAATTTAGCTACATATTCTTTAAATTCCGGATCACGATGTTTCCCCACTCTGAACACGTCCTTTTAATAATTATGTTTATTATAAGTTATCTTTTTTACGTGTCCACTTTTTAGACTAACTTGATTTATGATCGGAATCCAGGATTTATGCTCGATATCTAAGATTGTATGCGCTAAATACGATATTTATGATCGAACTGCTTGTTAATAATGGAAGTGCTCATATGATATGTGGACTAGACCCCGATCACATCTCCGTGCGGCCTTTCAGGAAAAAGTCTTTGGCCAAGACGATGAAGGACTGAAAACAAGAACTTTAGGAAGGACTGTTTAGAGCACCGTCTTCAGGCATTTTCGTGTCCAATTAATTATGCGCCCAAAAAGAGATATTTCACTTTTTCAGCTATCACGCCAAAAAGGCATGCAAATCAGCATACTTTTTGGCGAATAACCTATTTTAATTTCAAGTGAAGATAAGCTGTGTTTACCTTTCGAAAAAAACTTAGTCCCATATGCTAAACAAGATTCGGCGTTTACATAGACAATCCCATTGTGTTTTTATGTTTGATGACCGTTATATTCTGCCTGATATATTCCCAATTTTGGGGGAAATCCAAGCTTAGCTGCCAGAAGGTAACGCCTCTTAGCCGATAGCCGTCTATTAATTGATACTTGCTTCTGATCCCTCTGATATCATCGAACCAAACTACATGCCTCTCTTCATTTTGCACGTACTGATAATGAGGAGCCTCGTTGGTTTCATCATAAGATATCCTGCTCCCCATTTCTATTGCCCTGTTTTGGGCATTCAGTACAGATATTGCCGTCGTTCGATTTGTCGGAGTTATCCAGTCATATCCATATAAGGCCATGCCCGCCATTATCTTTTCGCGATCTATATTCGCTATTGCATACTTTAGTACTTGTTCCATCCAGGGTAAAGGAGAAATTGGATTAGGCGGGCCTGTAGGATAACCGTAATCAATCGTCATTACGGCTACGATATCTGCCACATCCCCTATTGCCCTGTAATCTTGCCCTCCAACAATCCGGTTTGTTGGATTATCTGCTGTTTTGGCATGAACATTCACCTGGAGCACCAACATACCCAGCTCATTCTTTAATTCTCGCAGAAACTGTGAAAAATCATCACGGCGTTGTGGCGGTATGAACTCAAAATCAATCGACACGCCTCCATAGCCTTTCTGATTTATAAAATTCCTAAGACTGCGGATAAGATTCCTCCTGTATGCTGGATTTTGCAGCACCGCTCCGACAAGCTCAGCACTAAATCCGGCCTCGGTATAATTTCGAATCATGAGCAGAGGCAAAACACCTGCCCGCCTCGATCTCTCAATCATCTGACTGTCATCGCCCATGATAAATGCGAAACCTTGGCTGTTGAAAGAATATGCCACTATAGCAAGGTATGTTAGCTGGCCCCTCTGTCTCTCCAAATTGCGGATCACATCGCTTTCACCAGCAGAGGGAATGGCAAATGCAAGTGTTTCAATTGTCAGCCTGTGGCGTGAAGGAATTGATATTTTCTGTCCGGACACTAGCTTTTCCGGTGACAACCCCGGGTTGGTTCTTATTATGTCAGGAATCGTTACCCCAAAAATATGGGCAACCCTTGACAAAGAATCACCAGGGGCGATTATATAATTTCTATTCTCCTTCATATCTGGAATATACAGTGCCAATCCTGCTACAAGGGAACTGCTAGGAGACAAGCCATTTATTCTAATAAGATCTGTAACACTTATTTTATACCGATGCGAAATGCCGGTGAGTGAGTCGCCTTGTTTCACTATATGGATGGACATAGTAACCACACCTTTTTACGTTCGTATTATTAAGGTATGGCAATAAGTCATGAATATATGTCAGCTCATTAAATTAATGTCTTAATATCATAAAACTCCCCATTCTCAAGATCGCCTTTTTGCAGCAGGTGCATTAATTTTTCCGCTACAAATTCAGGTGTCCTTAAATCGCCTTTTTCTTTGTACATGTTAAATAACGCGGCATCGGCAAAATCCTCTTCAGGAGACTTCCGGATTTCAGCTTGCATATCTGTATCCATTTTACCAGGGGAAAACGAAATGACTGTAGCAGGATTTTCTTCTCGTTTTTGTTCCAACCCCGCAACCCTGGTGAACATTTCGAGACCTGCTTTTGTGCTGCAATATGCACCCCATCCATGATAAGGATTTTTGGCTGCGCCTGATGATATATTAACAATTACTTTCTTGGCTTTTAAACTTGCGGTTCTATGTAAGAATTCATTATTTAGAAACACCGGTGCCAGAAAGTTTATTTTCATACTGGCCTCAAGCTGTTCCAACTCAAGTTTCCCTGCAGGCTTTATTGGCTCAACCACTCCTGCATTGTTAATGAATACAATTTCGGAACTTTCATGTAAGGACTCAAAAATTTGCGCGGCATGTTCTGGAAGCTTAGTTATATCCCCAATATCGAACGTTAGATATGTAACCCTGACACCTTTATTTTTTGCTTCTTGCATCAGTTGCTGATTCAAAGTACGCGATATTAGTATACAATGGCTATCTTCACTGAAGCTAAGCCTGCTAAGTGCCTCGCCGAGACCCTTAGAGGCACCTGTTATTATAAATGTCTTCAAAAGGAACCCTCATTTCTATATTTTGTTTTATTTTAACAAACTAATCCCAAATCTAAACAACAATAGAGCTGCGATTCACAGCTCCATTAGAGTCTTCTTTTATATCCGCCTTAATAAACCCCCTGCACTCTACGCTGTATGACTATGCGAGAATCCCAAATCCCCCCTCTTAACTCGAATGCAGAGTATGGCTTATCTTTGGACGGCATTATGTAGTGAGAAAATATCGCTATTTTTCAAGTTATCGATTATATCTGATATTTGTTCTTCATTTGCAACCATCGCCATTCTGACGTATCCCTCTCCAGACGGGCCAAATGCACTTCCAGGAGTCACTACAAGATTTGCATGGTCTATCAATGCATAAGTAAAATCAATAGATTTCCAGCCGCTTGGAATTTTCGCCCAGATAAACATGCCTGCCTCTGGTTTTTCAACACTCCAACCCACTGAAGCCAGCCCATCTATCAATAAATCCCGTCTTCTTTGGTAAACAGTCCTGCTTTCTTTGCAGAACTCTTCTCCTTGTTCCATAGCAAGAATCGCAGCCTTCTGGATTGGCAAAAAGACTCCATAATCCAGATTTGATTTAAATTGCTGTAAAACTTGGATAATCTCTGCATTCCCAGCAGCATAACCAATTCGGCATCCCGCCATATTGAAGCTCTTTGAAAGAGAATTCATTTCAATGCCAACCTCTTTTGCTTCTGGAATCGAAAGGAAGCTAACCGGCTTGTGGCCATCAAAATATAATTCTGAATAAGCAAAGTCATGAAGGATGAAGATATTATATTTCTTGGCAAATTCAATGGCATGCGAAAAGAAAGATTCACCAGCAATAGCAGGAATAGGATTTCCCGGAAAATTCAGAATCATAAGCTTAGCCTTTTCAGCAACTTCCTCAGGAATAGCATCCAAATCAGGAAGGTAGCCATTTTCTTGTTTCAATGGCATAAAAAACGGGGTGGCGCCAGACATGGCAACTCCCGTTTCGTATGCTGTATATCCAGGGTCCGGCACAAGGATATAATCTTCTTCATCTGCAAGCATCATCGGCAGATGGACTAACCCGTCCTGCGAACCCATCAGCATTGCTATCTCCTTTTTGTCATCAATACTTATGCCATGATTATTCCGATAGTAGCCGGTTACTGCTTCATAGAACTCCTGGATACCGGTCATTGTATATCGGTATGAATCTAATTTTAGAGATTCGCTGCTTAGACAATCCCGGATAAAAGCTGGCGGAGGAAGATCAGGACTTCCTATACTTAAGTCAATCAACGAGAAGCCCGCTTTCATCCTATTTTGTTTGTAGGCTGCAAGTTCATTAAAAATAGATGGTTTAAAAGCAGAAATTTTCCTTGAAAAAGTAAAATTCACTGTATATCACCTTCCCCTTGATTTCGTGTCAATCAGAATCTTAGCTACGATTATACCGTATTTAGAATAAAAAAATCATATTTCCTGAAAGATATCATATGTTGAAACAGTAATCGCGCGAATCCAGAAGGGTCGTTTATTTCATTTCATTTTATCATCTTACCTTTATCCCTTTATAGTGCTAAAGAACTTTTTTCATAAACTTTTTTACTTTATATTGTCAGACTCCTAAACATAAAAATGAGAAAACTGTCGTCCCCTGCTTATCATTAATTTGAAACATTACAACAGTCTGTTTCATATATTAAAGTTCATCATAATAATTTGTGTGCACCTCAATTGTTAGATTGTAATTTATCTGATGAAGGCCTTTTTCTGGGCTCTGTCAGCTGTTTCTTAGGCCTTCATAACTCAAAGAGGATCCATTTTAAAGTTCCGGCGCTTTTTTTGGTCTTCATGACCGCAATTAAGCTCTTTTTCCAACTTTGAAGCTGCTTTTAGCTTCCTCATTCTCATCGAGATTTTCTACTAATTCAACAACCTAAAAAAAGACGCCGTGACGTCTTTTTTTGTTGGCATCCTACCAGTGGTGTGCTTTCGCGTTGCTTCTTAAGATAATGTTTGTCTTTGACATCTGTGTATGTCCATTAACCTGAGATTTAGCGCGCTTGGCCCTGGTCCAATTGTGGTGAAAGAGCGATGATTGTCTATCCAAATGTTCCCGATAACTCAATCTGGTCACCTCTTTTTTAGGATGTCATGATATTCATGGAATATCTATTATAGAATGTACATCTATACTGTTTTTTACCATTAAAATTTATAAAAATGTAACTTTCTGAGATGGTTATTCCATTCACCTCCTTGCAATTTGGGCAGTTAGTTCTTTTCCCATCGCCTCTGTAAGCGCAGCTGCCGTCTCTGGCACAAAAGACTTCAATACGGGATTGACTACGGCAGCCAATATTCCGTTTTGGATAATGTCCAGGAAACCCGTCATCCTGGTTGTTGTGTCCGTTATTTTTTCTGCTCTAAAAAAGCCGCTTCCAGAAAAGTTATCATTCAATCCTGTGAGATTAAAAGTCACTTTTTCAGGTTCTAACCATTCTGTAATATCCACTTGAAGCTTGATCTTTTTCTTCATAATTCCTAAATCGCCGGTGAATATCCAATTTGAGCGGCTGTCACTCAGAATTTCATGGGTTATGTAACCCGGCACCAGTGGCGCCCATTTATCCATTTCAGCAACAAATTCCCATACCTTATGGATAGGAGCACCGACAACAACAGTATGTTCACCCTGTGGCAACGAAAACACTCCCTTTCTCCAACAGCTTATGAACGGCATAAACTAGTTACTATTATTTTACCCAAAAAGAAAACCACTGAACATAATTCAGCGGTTTACCTCTATGTATCTATCAATATTTATTTTGCCCTTCGCTTCACGTCCTGAGTGTAAAGGAAGGCACTAACTTGCCAACCTCTTCCTGCCTGGCATTTTTCAGTTTCGGACGGTAATGCTCTGAAAGTTCCTGGATCTGCTGCCCGGACAATAGGTCTAACTGTTTTAAAACTTCTACGGCAACAGGATACATAGCTCGTGCATTACCATCTTCAATTTTAATGGCGATCCCCATACCGGTTTCATTATCCCCCATACAATAAACAGCTTCAGCACCTGCTTTCCCAAAGAAACGGCCTTTTCCGGCAATCATAAAATCCGTACAGAAGCGATTTGTACCCCCCACCATTTCAGGGGCAGCGACCATCGCTTTTTTGATACGGCTGACAGCTTGCTGACGGGCCACCGGCAATTTATCAGGATTGGCCATCTTCGCGTAACTCAACGCAAGCCTTTCAAGCGGAAGCCCATGTACAGGCACCCCGCATCCATCAATGCCTATCTCGATGTCATCCATGGGGAAATCAGCCATGTCACACACACTTTGTAAAATTCTTTGCTGGACAGGGTGCTGAAGTTCATAATAATCATGAAGAGACTCGTTCATATGTTTGGCAGTCACTAACATGCCTGAATGCTTTCCGGAGCAGTTATTATACAAAGGTGTCAGTTCTCGTCCGCTTCGGATGATCTCCTTATATGTATCTTGCCAGTGCGGTATATGAGTGCCGCATTGCAGAGCTCCCTCTGTCATTCCTGCTCGCTTTAAAATGGACATAACGCGATCGGTATGCATTTTCTCGCCGCTGTGCGAAGCACAGCACAGGGATAGATCTGCATCATCAAAATGATAACGGTCTGCTGCCCCGGTTTCTACTACAGGAATGGCCTGTAACGGCTTCATGGAAGAGCGCGCATAAACTTTTATACTGGGATCACCTGCAAAATAAAGCAATTTTCCCTCCGCGTCCATAACAGCAATATGGCCTCTATGTATACTTTCCACATGATCTCCTCTAATTACGTTCACCAGTTTTACAGAATCCATAACCATGACCTCACTCCATTTTTTAATAACTATGAATATTTTAACTCATGGAATTCGGAAAAATAAGAATAATTTTCATCTCCTGTTACGAATGGCTTTGTATAGGTTACTGTTTCAAGAAATAAACAAAAATCCCCCTCATAAATCGAGGAGGCATAAATGTTATTTTGGCCGCTCCAGTTCAAATAACTGGCCCAGCTTTGAATATGATTGGCCAGCCAGCCTGCTGACCGGTTTAAGGAGTAAAGGATCAATTCTACCCTCTTTATATAGACCTTCTGAGATATGATATTTTACAACTTTACCAATTAAAAAATCACATGAAACCGAGCCATCTTCACCCGGCAATTCGATATGCCGTTCCAGTTTACATTCAAAACGGATTTTTGCTTCCATGATGCCAGGCACTGAAATTCTATCACTCTGTACAGCAGACAGCCCTGATATGGATAGTTCGCTTTGATCAGGGGGCAACTGTGCAGCAGTTTTATTAGCTTCTTCGACCAGTTCTTCGTCAATAATATGAGCAACAAATTCTCCCGTGAGGCAAGCATTCCTTGCTGTATCCTTCTGTGAGCCATTCTTTCGCTGGATTGAAAGGGAAATCATTGGTGGATTTGAGCTTACAATATTGAAGTAACTGAAAGGAGCTGCATTGATCGTCCCGTCCTTACTTACGGAAGTAACAAGAGCTACAGGTCTCGGGATAATGCTGCCTGTCAGGAATTTGTAGTTATCCCTTTCAGTCATGGACTCTGGATTTAATGAAAGCAATATTTCCACCTACCCTTTTATGCCTTAAAATGTTTATCAAACCATGCCGCGGCTGCATCTACCTCGGTACGTGTCAGCTGATGCCCATACTGTTCCCAGTGAACAGATACTGAAGCCCCTGCTTTTTCCAATAAAACTGCTAATTCTTCAGTTTCAGCAGGCGGGCATATCGGATCATTGCTTCCTGCTCCAATAAAGACAGGGAACCCTTCAAGTCCGGGAAGGTCTATTCCCCTTCGCGGAACCATCGGATGATGCAAAACGGCTCCTTTTAAGATGTCTTTATAGTGAAATATCAAGCTTCCCGCAATATTTGCTCCATTGGAATAGCCAACCGCCACTATATTTCGTGCGTTAAAATGATATTCTGCAGCAGCATTTTCTATGAAATCGCGGAGCTCCTCGGTGCGGCTGATTAGATCTTTTTCGTCGAAGACCCCTTCTGCCAGCCGCCGGAAAAATCTTGGCATTCCGTTCTCCAGGACATTACCGCGCACACTCAGGACTGCGGATTCAGGTGAAATAATGGAAGCCAGACCGAGAAGGGATTCCTCTGTCCCCCCTGTCCCGTGAAGTAGCAGTAGAACTGGTGCATCATTGTTGGTTCCTTGCTGAAAAATATGCTTCATGTTCATAATGTATCCTCCTTTAATACCCTTGCTTCTGCAGGCAGAAGTCGTGATTGAATTTCCTGTCTGCGAGGCTCCAGCCATGGTGGAAGAAGCAAACTAGATCCCATTTTGTCCGCCGTTTCATCCCTCGTAAACCCAGGAGGGTCGGTAGCGATTTCGAACAGGATGCCTCCCCGCTCTCGGAAATAAATAGCATTAAAGTACTGGCGGTCCCTAATGGGTGTCACGCCATAACCGGCCTGCTGCACATACTCGCGCCATTTTTCATGATCCTCGAAATCTTCTGCTCGCCATGCGATATGATGAACGGTTCCTACTCCAATGGATCCAGGAGATAAAGATGTAAGCTTGACATCTATGATATTTCCAAGGTTACCGCGAGCTTTGAACCTTGCAAATTCTCCATCCTCCCCAATTTTCGTAAGGCCCAATACTTGTGATAACACATCTTCTGTGGCCTTAGGATTTCCGCTTAATAATACCGCTCCTCCAAATCCCTTAATTGCGAATTCGGCTGGCACCCCTCCGTATGACCATCTGCTCGTTTGGCCATCCTCTCTTTCTACAAGCTCAAGCTGCAGCCCATGAGGATCTTCAAACACCAGATAATCTTCACCAAAGCGTGTTATATGTTCAGAATTCACATGAAATTTTTCAAGCCTGTCCTCCCAAAATGGCATACTGCCTACAGGCACTGAAAACGACGTAATGCCTACCTGGCCAGAGCCTGCCTGCCCTTTATAGGCGTTTGGCCAGGGGAAAAAGGTCATGATTGTCCCCGGGCTTCCCTCCTCATTTCCAAAATATAAATGATATGTCCCGGGATCATCGAAGTTAACAGTTTTTTTAACCATGCGAAGTCCCAATATACCCGCGTAAAAATCGACATTCTCTTGGGGATTTCCTACAATCGCAGTGATATGATGTATTCCTTCGGTACGCATTTGCAAAATCATAGCTCCTTTCCTGGAGTGGTATCCAGCGGTTTTAGTCTTGCTTCTATTTCCTGTCGTCTTGGTTCCAAAAAAGGCGGAAGGGCGAGCGATTCTCCTAAGTGTTCAATTGCTTCATCGGTAGCAAACCCTGGTCCGTCCGTAGCCAGTTCAAACAGGATTCCGTTTGGTTCCCGGAAGTAGAGCGACCTGAAATAAAAACGATCGATGAAGCCCGAGTTCGGAATCCCGGCGTCAGCCACTTTTTCAATCCATTTCTGCATTTCCTGTTCATCCTTGACACGAAAGGCAACATGATGGACTCCTCCCCTGCCCAGCCGCTCAGGAGGAAGGTCCATTCGCTCCTCTATATGCACCTCTGCCCCGGTCCCTCCTTCACCTGTTTCATAGACAGCTATTTGACGTTCGGCGCCGCCCTCGGAAGGATACGTTCCCTTTTTCCTGAACCCGAGGATATCTGTCATAATTCTGGCTGTCTCTTCCATCCTGGCAACAGTCAGCTTTACAGGACCTAAACCTATAACCGCAAATTCAGACGGGATAGGACTTCGCCCCCATGGAGTTCCTGCCGCTATCCCCAAAGTATTTTCATCTGAAACCAGCAGCAGCCGCTGCCCTTCATGGTCCTTGAAAGGGAGGGCCATTCTTCCAAATACAGAAGTAATATCTCCATGTTGTACATTGTTTTCCTCAAACCGCATCTTCCAGTATTCAATGGCCCGATTACTTTTTACCCTTAAAGAAACCTGGCTAATACTGTTTGTACCCTCGTGAGTTCTTGCTGCCATCGGTATCTCAAAAAACGTAAGTTCAGTTCCTGGATTTCCCTGTTCATCTCCATAAAACAGATGGTAGATCGATACATCATCTTGATTTACCGTTTTTTTTATCAATCGGAGCCCTAAAATTTTTGTATAAAATTCATAATTCCCCGGTGCTTTTGCTGTCAAGGCGGATACATGATGGATCCCTTTAAGTTCCATAAGCCAAACTCAGCTCCTTACATTATCTTGATTTCAAGATATTACTGAAAATAAAAAAGAAACCATCAGTCTTATTTATCTTGAATTAAAGATAACTAAAGCTGATGAAATTGTCAATTATTTAATACTATTGGCTAAATGAAGCCTTCACCTCTAAAAGGTTAAGGAACAAAGCTCCGTTTCGATATCTGGCAAAAATATATGAACCTGGGGACCCTTAAAAGGACCCCTTAAAGAAAACGAAACTGACGGCTTGCTTTGTTCCTTTGTAATGGAAATAGGCAGACAGCTCTTGGGAGAAAAACATTCGTTTAACGCAATAGTCACTATCTAATTTTATGGCCATTCAAAGTAAATGTTGGCATACTGCTATGTATCCTTCCTCCAAACAGATTGGGTACACTTTACCATAAATTGCAATTATTCGAGAGTGCTATATCTTTTTTATAACTTTCGCAGGATTTCCGCCAACCACTGTTTTTTTGGGAACGTCCTTGGATACAACAGCTCCGGAAGCAATAACAGCATGGTCCCCAATGGTTACTCCCGGATTGATGATTGCTCCGCCGCCAATCCAGACATTGTTCCCAATTGTTACGGGCTTTCCATATTCCAGGCCGCTTAGTCTTTCTTCAGGGTCCAGCGGATGGTTGGCAGTGTAGATATGTACTCCCGGACCAAGCATGCAGTTGTCACCGATTTTCACTTTGCAGACATCCAGGATGACACAGTTATAATTGGCATAGAAATCTTCACCTATTTCAATGTTATAACCATAATCGCATCTAAAATCAGGTTCAATATAAATCCGCTCTCCTGTAGCACTAAATAACTTCTTAAGCATTTGTTCCCGCAATTCATTCTCATTTTCTATGGTTTGATTGAAATGTCTGGTTTTTCTTCTGGCATACTCTCGGTCTTTCACCAGCTCCTCATCAGAAGCATGGTATAACTCTCCATTTAGCATTTTTTCCTTTTCTGATTTTGACATAAAAATTCTCCCCCAGTGTTTCTTGTTTTTACCCAGAATCAAAAATAATCATCCTTTCTCTAGGATTTCCGTTATGTTATTTTAAAATCACTAAAGTATAACTTGGTAAGTATCGGGAGGAGATATAATGGCGGAACATCATTTTTTGTTAACAGCAGAATGGTCCGGATTACGTAATGGAGTAGGAGAGATAGAAACCAGTCATCTGAAAACCAAGATTTCCATCCCTACAGAAATGGATGGCCCCGGAGTAGGCACCAATCCTGATGAGATGCTGCTCGGTGCCGCAGCAACCTGCTACATCATTACTCTGGCTGCCATGCTTGAGCGCAGCAAGCTTGAAAAAAGGGAGTTACATATGGAGTCTGAAGGGATTGTGGATGTGACTAACGGTGTGTTTACCTATAAGAAAATCATCCATCGACCTACGTTAATTCTGCTTCCTGACGCTTCTGAGAAGGATCGAAGTCTTGCAGAAAAACTTGCGCGGAAGGCCGAATCCTCCTGCATGATTACGCGGGCGCTGCAGGGTAATGTAGAAATATCCGTGGAGGCTACGATAGTAAGTTCTTCGAAATAACAGAAAACATCGTCTGCATCTTAAAAGGAACAAGCTATAGCCTGTTCCTTTTATTATTTGTTTTCTATTGTAACCTGTCCTCTACCTCACGGACTACTTCGTCTGCAGACATTCCGCGTGCTTCAATGACCGATCCCTGATAAGATGTGTCTTGCATTCCCATCATGTTTCCATCCTGGCCCGTTATCACACAGCAGTCGCAGTTCTGTGCATCACCATCCCGCTTCAGTTCGACCACTTCATAGCCTCTATCCCGCAATGCTTCAGTAATATTGGTCAAAGATTCTTCAACACCAACTTTAGCCATTCTTTCACACCTCCTCCATGATGTTAAGCTTTCCCGGCAGCGCATCATCTATGTATATAAAAGCTCTTTTAAAGAGAAAGTAACATTGGAGGTGATGGCTTTGAACCATAAACATAAAAAGGATGGTTCCCAGATGCGTTTAGGATCTCCAAAAGTCGAAGGACAAGGAACTACCAATCAGGAAACCGGCTCATACCCTATCGATTCATCAAGAAAGAAAAAAAAGGTTTAAAAAAATATTCGGGTCAGCTACGTCAGAGGCTGACCCGTTGCCTTTAAGAATCGAGGTTTGCACTTCGAATATCGACTTCAGTCCTTTTCTCTTCTATGACATCCTCTGGCATTCCCTCAATCTCCATCCGTTTTGATGCATGATTTTCAGGCTCCATGCTGGATGGAGGCAAATTATTATTCGGTGCTGCCTGATCATTCCATTTATCCATATTTGATCACCTCATTTTTATCATCTGCCAATTTTAACGGAACTAATCAAACACATAAAATATAAATGTGGTTACAACCTAAATCTAAGGAGGTGCTCACATGGAACCAAGACAACCGGGAAACAAAAATCTTCCCGATTTTGACAAACTTAACGACCGAATCATTCGGGATGCCAACCAGGGACCCATGCTCTACATCCAAACTAATCTGGACAAGGATAATGTAAAGGATGATAACCCCTATATAGCCGAAAATAAACAGGTGGATGGTGAGCTCAAAGAATTCTTCGATGAGCCATGAACCTAACCTTTACCCAAACAGCTTCCATGATTATGTGAGTCGGTGACCCCGCAAAAAAACACCAAGAGGTGGCTGTCTCCACCTCTTGTACGGCTAAAAGTATTTCTTTTTCCAGAAAATAAAGCCTGTAATGCCTGCAAGGCATACAGCAATCACAAGAGTGATAATGAAAGCGAAGGGATTATGCTCAAATGGAAGCCTGACATTCATGCCGTAAAAGCTGGCAACCATTGTCGGCAATGTAAGGATGATAGTCACTGATGTCAAGAACTTCATAGCAATATTTACATTGTTGGAAATAATTGAAGCGAAAGCATCCATCATCCCGCTTAAAATGGAACTATACGTTTCGGCCATTTCAATGGCCTGGGTGTTTTCTATAATTACATCCTCGAGCAGGTCTTTGTCTTCCTCGTACATCTTTAAATAGTTAAACCTTAAAATTTTATCCAGAACTACTTTATTTGACTTTAACGAGGTAGTGAAATAGACAAGACTTTTTTCCAGCGCAAGGAAAGTATACAACTCTTTATTCTTCATGGATTGATGCAATTCCCGTTCTGTCTCGTTAGTTATTTTATTTATTTGTTTCAAATAGCGTAAATAAAAGGATGAAATATCGAATAGTAATTGCAAGGCAAAACGGGTTTTTTTATTCGTATAGAACTCTTTTTTCGTATTTTTTTTATAGCTGTCTAAAATGGGTGTATCCTTAAGGGAAACCGTAATAAAACATTCTTCGGTAAAAATCATACCTATCGGAATAGTCTCATATATCGGCAGGCCTGCATCATCTTGTGTGATACATGGATAATCGACGATAATTAAAAGCTGGCCGTCCTCACGTTCTATTCTGGGCCTTTCTTCTTCATCTAGCGGGTCTTTTATGAAACTGACTGGTATTTCAAGCCTGCTGCATATCTCATTTATTTCAGACTCGGTAGGAGAGACTATGTTGACCCAGCACCCTTTGGTATATTCATTAACTTGTTGCAGCTTTTTATTTTCTGTTGTTTTAAATATTTCAATCATATATATACCTCCTTATCATTTAAGGAAGCAAATCTATCATTTTAGTTGATACCTTAGAAGCTATCAAGCTGCCAATAATCCGAATGATAAAAGCTTCCTTGCATATACTGGGTTCGGGATCATGGGAACCGTTGCTCATTGTATCAACTCCTTTTTCATTTTATTGCTTATATTAGCCAATACAATCTTAATCCTTCTGAAAGTAAACCACAATAACCTCTTGTTCTAATTTTAAAAAATTAATTTATCAATAACTTCAAAAAATTATAATTCCAGAAGGATTTACCGGTGTTTTTGCTGAACATATGTACGATAGATTGGATAAAGGAGGAAAATGATTTGGAAAACAGGCACAGTGTTTTGCTTCAGCAGCTTGAAGATTATCGAAAAAACACATTGAACTGCGTAGAAAACATTACAGAAGAGGAAGCAACTATCGTACCAGAAGGCTTTAACAATAATATTAAATGGAATCTGGGGCATATTTATGTGGACCAATTTTTGTGGATACAGCATTTGACCAAAGAAAAAATAGAACTGCCGGAAGGATTTCTTGAGTTATTTAACTATGGCACGAAGCCCTCGGATTGGTCAGGAAACGTTCCAAGCCTCGACCAGCTCAAACAGCTTCTTATAGGACAGATAGATTTTATTAAACAGAATTACGCTGACACGCTGGAGGAAGAATTTCAAGTAACAGAATCAGGGATGCATACCATGGCCCAGGTGTTGGTCCGCACCATCTTCCATGAGGGTTTACATTTAGGGGCAATAATAGCACTTAAAAGATTTATTAAAAGCAAAAAAACCATAACCGGTTAAAAAATGCTTTGTAAATTCACTGTTATGAAGTCCACAACCTGAACCCCTTGAAGGGGACCACGCAACATTCGTGGTCCCTGCACGAATTGTAAACAAGGTGGTAAAGTGTCTCCCGAAACCATAGGCGATTTTAACGAAACTGAACTGACTCACTTGAAACAAATGCTTAGAATGATGAGGCTTTTTTGCACCTGCTCATTCATAAAGGGCATAAAAAAGGCCCGGAGTCAATATCCAGGCGCAGCTAATTATGTGTGCTGTAATTGTCTATTGTAATAATTGACGCTATACATGGCTCCTTCATCAACCATTCGATTGTCCTCAAAATCGTACGGGTCAGGATGGCCGGCTTTTTCCATCATATCCACACATTGTTCACTACGCCTGCCAAACATGGCCATCATTCTGCACTTCAATTTTTCATACATGCCCATGACTTGAGTTCTATTATCCTTATCTAACAAAAATGAGGCACTGGCAACTCCCATGCCAAGTAACAGATGAGGCTTGATTGTACTTGACCTTGCCACAAATACCATCCTCCTTTCCTTTTTTATGCTATTCCCTCTACTTTTCAGCCTAAAACGGTTCAATGTCATTTACCACAAAAAGGAAAAAATAATAAGAAAAGTACAAGTGCCCTAATCTAATGACCCTCGATGCAGGCACCAGTACATCTTGTACGTGGAAGCCAGCCATCAGTCTAATTTCATTTTCATATTTAACCAATAAAAAGAAACGGCTCAAGGCCGTTTCCTCGTTTCGTACACTACAATTAGAATGACTTTCCTAATTCTTTTGCTCTCGCGATACCGTCTTGCTTAATTTCTTCAGCCCTTTCCGGGAACTGGTTGTGTCCTTCGATAAACAATCCATCAAAGGATGGAACACCGAAGAAATTCATCATGATGCTTAGATATCTATTGCCCATTTCAAATTCAGCCGTTGGTCCTTCAGAATAGATACCTCCGCGCGCCTGGATATGAAGGGCTTTTTTATCAGTCAAAAGACCGACTGCACCTTGCTCTGTGTATTTGAAAGTTTTACCCGCTTGTGCCACGCAATCCAAATATGCTTTCATGATTGCAGGGAAGGAGAAGTTCCATAATGGAGTTACAAATACAAATTTATCAGCAGATACAAACTGTTCACTTAGCTCGTTGACACGGCTGACTTTCGCTTGTTCTGTTTCAGACAATTCATTAAATTGAGAGCCGGAACGAAGCTTTCCCCACCCGCTGAATAAATCTGCATCCAGTTGAGGAATATCCATTTTGTATAAGTCTAAATGAACAACCTCATCATTAGGATTGGCCTCCCGATATGATTCGATGAATGCGTCTCCGGCTGCCATGCTGTAAGAAAGTGTTTTGTCGTGAGGGTGTGCAGTAATATACAATACTTGTGCCATAGATGATACCTTCCTTTTCGCTTTATAGTTTATATAAAAGTAAGAGGTGTCATTTAAGCTGGAGCTGCGTGTGTCATGGATCGCTTTTGTCGGATACTCTTACTGATGGAGTTCCTGATAGCATCCATATAAATATTGTTTGCAGTCCAGGATGAATTACTAATGGTAATCCTTTGATTAATGACTATGTCCTTTTCCACTTACTTTACGTAAGGTAGTTTATTATTACCATTTCCTAACGTCAAGTAATTAGCTTGCCTGCGTTAAGTTGATGCTGTCGGGTTATTGGGTTATACTACTATTACGAGGTGATGTTATGACTAATTCTTCCATATGTCCCCGATTTGAAAAAGGAATGCAAATTTTGAGCAAAAGATGGTCAGGTTTGATTATCAGTCAACTGCTAAGCGGGCCTCACCGTTTTTGTAGTATAGAAGCTTCATTTCCCATAAGCGGCAGAATCCTGTCTGAGCGATTAAAGGATTTGGAACAGGAAGGCATAGTAAAAAGAGATGTATATCCGGAAACCCCCGTTCGTATAGAGTACTCTCTAACCGACAAGGGTAAGGCATTGGCTCCCGTAATCCGCGAAATCGAAATATGGTCGTCAAACTGGATTGAACTCGAAAAGAATTCTAACCCATAAAAAAGGGAAGCATAATTATAGCTTCCCTTTTTGTATAGTCTGAAAACCGAGAAAACCACTATACAGGCATTTTCAATTTAACTCCGCCGTGGTCTTATATTTGCCCTCATGATAAACCAGAGGGGTTCCTTCCTTAGTACGGAGGTGTGTAACCTCTCCGATAAACAGCGTATGGTCTCCTGCCACATGTTTGTTATACACTGTGCAGGTAAGATGCAGTAATGCATTTTCCAGAACAGGCATGCCATTAAAACTTATGAAGTCCACATCATGGTTGCCTGCAAATTGGCCGGCAAAGTACATCGACATTTGTTTTTGGGACTCCGATAAGACACTGACTGCAAATTGACCAGACGAAGAAATAAGTTGATTCATTTTTGCCCTCTCATCGATGGAGACTACTATCAATTTTGGATTCAATGAGACAGACATAAAAGCATTGGCGGTCATCCCGTGCACCTGACCATCAATCTCGGTAGTTAAAACTGTTATTCCTGTTGCGAATTTTCCCATTCCATTTCTAAAAGTTCTGTCATCCACTCCGTAACCCCCTCGCTAATCAGTAGCGGTAATTTATGTTCGTTTCGTTTGAAAACTGCTGGGAGCTGCAAAACCAAACCCAAACCGGTAAAATGCCCAAAAATTGCACACATCATATATTAAAGGCCGTTTCATTACATGATAAAATGAGGCTTATGCTGACCAAGATTCGGCTTCGATATATCTGCTATGTCTCCTGTATGAACATTTAGTACCAATGAAGCATCATTAAACCAGCAATCAGGGGCAGCAGCACCCCAAAATGTTTGCCTGCGCTTGTCATTAATATCCCATCGGATCGGCTGAAAATCCGGGTCACTGGTTAAGTAATCACCATTATATAATTCAATCCGATGACCGTCGGGATCTCTTAAATAGAGGAAGAATGCATTTGATAATCCATGGCGTCCCGGTCCCCGTTCAATTTGATCGGTATATCCCAGTGACGCTAATACGTCACAGCCATTAATCAGGCTCATTGGGTCACTTAACCAGAATCCAATATGGTGAAGGCGCGGACCCACGCCATTCATGAATGCTACATCATGCACAGAAGGTTTTCGGTGAAGCCAGGCTGCCCATAATTTATCTTCTGCTGTCGAGGTATATTCAGAACAAGAAAAACCCAATTCATTCACATAAAAATCATACGCTCTCTGTACATCAGTAACAGCACAATTAAAGTGGTCGATGCGCTGTACTTTTGCTCCCTGATAAAGATCATAGCGCTGGAGCATTCTTTCTGCCCCATCCATCTTTGCGAAAAACTCCACTGGCAGCCCAGATACATCCTGTACTCTTAACGCGCGTCCCAGTGCATGCTGCGAGCCTTCGTCCAGCCATACTGTCTGGATTCCCCTGGACTGAAAGTAATGATCCAGCGAGTCAAGATCAGAGTCCGAATGTACCTTATAGCTTATTGCCTCCACCACCGGTTTTTCCGCTTTTTTTAGAAGGAGGCTATGATGGCTATGTTCTTCAAGACCGCGTAAATATAAATGATTCTCATCAGACTCGGTAACAATAAATCCCAACGCGGTGACGTAAAACTTGCGTGAGGCATCCAGGTCTGTGACATGAAGAATTGCCCTGGCCGCACGAATAATAGTAAAATTCATATGTGAGTCCTCCATTACACAGCAGAGAATTTGGATCCGGATGATGCTCCTTTTCCAAGGAAATCCTTTATTCTGTCCTTAAACTGCTCTTTATCGTAATTATCAAAATAAGCCATTCCCATTCTGACAGGATCCCCGAAGAAGTAATATTCATAGTGCATTTGCCTGCTCCCAAAGGCACTTAAAGTTAAATCCCAGGCCAGCCTGAACAGCTGGACCCTTTCATACCCGTCCAGGCTCTTTCCCTGTAACCCCCGCTCAATAATTTTGCCAATTTCCGGATTTTTGAAATCAGCCTCGGTAGGTATTCCCATCAAACCGGAGGCCCCCAGTACCCGTACAATCTCAATCAGGCGAGGGTAAATCCTCGGGTACCAGTTGCGTGCTGCATTCAGTGCATGATAATCCGGTGTCATGGTACCCCATTGGTCTGGCTTGGCATTATGCTCAGCACGGTATAAATGAGACTTCATCGCCTCCAATGTCAGCATTATTTCAGTACCTTTGTCCTGAACATGCTGAAATTGGTCAATTCCGATTGCATCCATGAGGGATAATGCAACACCGAGAATAAACTCAGTCTTTACTATGTTTTTAGCAACAACCTGATGAGACATATGGACGACTGCATTTGTTTCACGGAAGGTCCTGTTGCATATAGAGGAGTTCCCGCAAACAAATACTCTGTGCCATGGAACAAAGACATTCTCAAACGAAACAATGGCATCCCCTTCCTCAAACCTGGAAGATAGAGGATGATCATAATGGCCTCTGCCATAATCAAACGATTCGCGGCAAATAAATTTTAATCCAGGAGTGTTATTCGGAATGGCGAAAGCCAAGGAATAAGGATCGTCCAGTTCTCCAGCCTTTTTTACTGTAGACGGAAAAACCAGTATCTCGTCTGTGATGCCTCCCTGTGTCGCTAACAGCCTTATACCATCTACAATGATTCCCTCATTGTTTTTCTCAACAAGGTGAAGCGCCGCATTTGCATCTTTTTGCTCATACTGTGCTTTTGCCCGGTTGACCTGGGGATGAATCAGTGTATGAGTTAGAGAAATGTCATTTTCACGCGCATACTCATAGTATGTCTTAGTATTTTCAGCAAAACTGGAATCTGCTTCTGCAAAAAAACTGCTGGATGCCCCCATGGCCATAACTTCAGCATTTAAATAATCGGGAGACCTGCCCATCATTCCTCCGGATGTCATGGCCCATGCCTGTATGGCCATTCGCCGGGTAATGATATCTTCTATTGTTTCAGGACGCAGGAAAGTAGTTCCAACCAGATGGCCGGAAGTCGGAGAGGTATATAGCATGACACCGGGTTTTTCAAATTGTAAATCATAAAGTCTGGCCATTGAATCGACTACCCCTTTTAAGGCTGGGTGTACCGTGACATCCTTGACTCTTTCACCATGAATATAGATATTATTGTCAGCATTCTTTAGGCGCTCCTTGTACTCTGCTCCTGTTTTGGCTGCCATTCTTTTACTCCCTTTCTATTTTCATTGTGATTTATTCAAGCCGAATCGCGGGATGTGGTGGTCGCCGATCGCCACATGGATCACCTTTGGTTCAGTATAGAATTCAAACAGGGCATAATGGCCCCCTTCCCTGCCGATGCCGCTGGATTTAGTTCCGCCGAACGGTATTCTAAGGTCGCGAACATTCTGCGCATTAATCCAAAGCATGCCAGCTTCCACCGCCTGTGCCACTCTATGCCCCCTTTTTACATCATTGGTCCATACATAGCCTGCAAGACCGTATTTAACGTCATTGGCAGTGGCTATAGCCTGATCTTCTGTTTCAAATTCCATGACAGCCATAACCGGACCAAATATTTCCTCCTGGCATACCTTCATATCATTCCTTGCCTCCAACAAAAGAGTAGGAGGAACAAAATTGCCCGCACTCAGATTTTCAGGAAGCGGGGCCTGAACCACATCACAGCCTTCCTTCCTGGCAAGCTCGATATAGTTGTTCACTTTATTGAAGTGTTCTCTTTCAATCAATGGGCCAAGCTCTGTAACTGGATCCATAGGGTCACCCATCCTGATGCAGGAAATACGCTCCTTAAGTGCAGATATAAAACGGGCCTTAATATCTTTGTGGACAAGGACCCTTGAATTGGCTGTGCATCGCTCACCGTTAAATGAAAACAGTCCCCATACCGCCGCATCCAATGCTCTTTCAAAATCAGCATCATCGAATAGGATAAGCGGGGATTTCCCCCCCAGTTCCATGGAGGTTTTCTTTAATGTATCTGCCGCATTCTTTATAATAATAGAGCCCGTTGCCGTCTCACCTGTAAATGAAACGGCTCTGACCTCCGGATGGGCAACTAAAGATGCGCCAGCCGTTTCTCCATACCCATGCACTACATTAAAAACACCTTTAGGCAGGCCTGCCTTTTGAATCACTTCGGCCAATATGTTTGCACTAAGAGGGGAAAGTTCAGCCGGCTTTAAAACGACTGTATTTCCTGTAGCAAGTGCGGGTGCAACCTTCCACGTTTCAAGCATAAACGGGGCATTCCATGGAGTAATCAGCCCTACGACGCCAAGCGGCTTGTAGATTGTATAATTGATGAATTCATCATCCACCTGATACGCCTCGCCGTGGAATCTTGTTTCCACCATTCTTGCGTAGAAACGGAAATTCTCAGCTGCACGCGCTGTCATATTCTTTGTCTGGCTTATGGGAAGCCCTGTATCCAGAGCCTCCAAAACAGCGATTTTCTCTATTTCATGATCGATGATATCGGCAATCCGGTTGATGTATTTCATCCGTTCGGAAACCTTCATTTTGCCCCAGGGCCCTTCTGTAAAAGCTTTCCGTGCCGCGTTTACCGCTTTTTTTATGTCCTCTTCCCTTCCCTCTGATACCTGGTTGATCACATTATTGGTATAAGGATTGACATTTGCGAATGTGCCTCTGGATTCCGACTCTACAAAATCTCCATTTATATAAAGTTTTATATCATCAACATGTGGGACTATGGATCCTTTCCCCTTATCAGAAACCTGATTAGCCATCTTTGTCACTCCTTACCCATTGGCAACCCGGTCGGACAGGTCAACGTATTTTTGTACAACCGAACGAATCTCCTCCTGGAGCTGTTTGGTTGGCATATCCATCGGCAGCCTCAAAACCGGGGAGATTTTGCCCATCATGCCCAATGCAGCTTTTAACGGAGCCGGGTTGGTATCTTTGAACAATACATCATTTAGCTCCATCAATTCATAATGAAGAGACAGGGACCTTTGGATATCTTTTTCAGCCCAGGCGTTATAAATGTCTGCCACCTTATCCGGCACAATATTTGCCGTGGCGCTTATATGGCCAGCACCTCCAATGGCAAGCATGGGATAGCAAAGAAGTTCAATGCCGGAATATAGCAGGAATTCCCTTCCGCATGCTGCCAGCACACGGTTTACATGCTCGAAATCTTTATTTGATTCTTTCACGCCGATAATATTCGGACAGTCCTCGCTTAGCCTTGCTAGAGTCTTCACTTCCATATTGACAGCTGTCCGGCCGGGAATATTGTAAACAATGATTGGTATCTCCACCGAATCTGCAACCGCCTTGAAATGTTTATATAATGCATGCTGGGATGGCCTATTGTAATAGGGTACAATAACCAGTGCCGCATCAGCCCCTAATTCCTGTGCTTTTGTTGTTAAATAAAGGGTTTCCTTATGATTAGTGGAGCCTGTACCCGGGACAAAAGGTACCCTTTTGCCTATTGTCTCCATGGCGGTTTCCATAAGCTTAATCCGTTCGACCATGGAAAGGGAGCTTGGTTCTCCTGTTGTTCCTGTAACCGATATCCCGTGGCTGCCCTTTGCAATATGCCATTCAATCAAGTTTTTGAAGGAGACTAAATCGAGTGATTCATCTTCATGAAATGGTGTTACAATGGGTGCAATCGAGCCTCGCAGCTTCTGTTTAGCTTCAGCCATTCCTGCCATTCATTCAACTCCTCATAAAGTATCCGATTTTGAAAGCATTTACATTTCAACTGTAACATGTGTTATGCTATAGGAAAAATATTGAAAATATTAGTTTTCCATATAAAATAAATATAGAAAGAGGGGTATTATGGATTTAAAACAATTGCACTATTTCTGTACAATTGTTGAAGAAGGACAGGTCACCCGTGCTGCTAAAAGACTTCATATGTCGCAGCCTCCTCTCAGCCATCAGCTTAAGCTGCTCGAAGAAGAGTTCGGCGTAACTTTGTTTGAGCGTGAAGGCAGGAAGATGGAGCTCACCGCTTCAGGAAGGATTCTTTATCAAAGGGCAAAACAACTCATTTCTCAGGTTAACGATACCGTTACTGCAGTAAGGGAGACATCAAACGGAATTCGGGGCAAACTTGCCATCGGGGCCAACAAGTCTTGCTTTTCCCATCTATCTGAGAGGATTCGATTGTTTAGAGAAAGCTTCCCGCACGTAACCTTCCAATTAAGAGAAGGTGATACCTACCACATTAGCGAGCTCCTTAAAAAACGGGAAATCGAGCTTGGAATTGTAAGGCTTCCCGTAGACGGCGACGACTTTTCCATGCTGCCCCTCCCTGGAGAACCCTATATTTTTGTGCTTCCAAAAGATTGGGTAAGACACACTAATAACCAGGCTTCAATAAACATGAAACAGATTTCCGAATACCCTTTATTACTGCTGCATCGAGCTAACGGTGTAGGCCAATTCGAGCTCGTCCTGAGCGAATTCAAAAGACACGGACTGGCTGCAGATATTGTTTGTGAATGTCCGGACCCTTCCATGATCCTTTCCCTTGTTGCAAAAGGTGTAGGTGCTTCCATCGTCCCAGCATCCACCCTTCACTCCATACAAATGTCGGATATTTTAGCCTTTACAATCGAAGATGCAGCGATAGAATCCAATTCTGCAGTAATTTGGTTACAAGACAGATACCTTTCCAAAAGCGCCATTCATTTATTAAAATCATTCGAGAATCTCCGTACAAAAAGAATAATTCCCACAAGCTAAAGTTTATGGTTCCATATTTGAAAAATTCAGTTAAATATTCTATGATTCAAGAAGTATTACTTTTGGCATGAGCCTATGTCGTCTTTACAATTCCAGTGCAGAACTTTTTTCGAACCCCCACCAATTTCATGTAGTCTTGTCACCGCCCGTTCATTTAGATCGCCTACCTTCTGGAAGGAGTTGGTAACATATGAGGAAAGTGGCAGTTAATCAGCCAGGCTTACTGCTTCAGAGAGACATGCAGCCGGAATTGCTATATGAAAAAATAACAAATGACAGTTTCATATGTAATCCTGTAGTAAGTGGGACCGTTTACGGAACACTGCTAAATTATAAGGGAGAGCTCGATTCTCTTGGGAATGCAATGCATGCCTCTCCTTACATCCAACCACCCAAAGCACCCATCCTTTATATAAAACCTGCCAACACTTTAAGCGGCTGTAATATGCCTATCCCGCTCCCTAAAGGCACAGCAGAACTGCAAATAGGGGCCGCATTAGCCGTTATTCTCGGGAAAACCGCCAAGGACGTTGCAGAAGATTCGGTTTTTGAATACATAGCTGGTTATACAGTAGCAAATGATGTCACCATCCCGCACAGCAATTTCTTTCGACCAGCCATCAAAGAAAAATGCCGTGACGGCTTTTGTCCTATTGGTCCCTGGATTGTAGGGGCTGAAGCTGTCCCCTCTCCAGACCGCTTAAGTATAACTGTATTTATTAATGGCCAGCTCAGGCAAAAGAATTCGACTGCTAATCTACTCAGGCCGGTTTCTAAGCTGGTTTCTGAGGTCAGCCGTTTTATGACACTATATGAAGGAGATGCCCTTTTGGTGGGCATTCCTGAAAACCCGCCTTCTGCAAAGGATGGAGATACTGTCCGGATTGAGATTGAGCAGGTAGGCGTACTACAGAATACAATTCTTTCAGAAACTGCCATGGTTTTGAAGGGGATGTTGTAATGAAGCGTGCAAGAGTAGCCTATTTAGGAGGGATTCATGATGCCATTGAAGAGGAAGGAAAATTGAGGCTGGGAAATAATTTACTGGCAGGTTTCGAGGATGTGGTCTGGCTTCCTCCCATAAGGCCAAGAACAGTCTTCTCCCTGGGGTTAAATTATAAGGACCATGCCAAGGAACTTAGTTTTGACACACCTGAGGAGCCCCTTATTTTTTTAAAGGGCCCCAACACATTTATAGGGCACCGGGGAACTACTGTACGTCCAAATGATGTCACCTTCATGCACTATGAGTGCGAGCTTGCCGTGATAATCGGGAAACGGGGCCGCAATATTAAACCAGAAGATGCGTACGGACATGTTGCGGGCTACACAATCGCTAATGACTATGCGTTTCGAGATTATCTCGAGAATTATTATCGGCCAAATTTGATCGTTAAAAATCGTGATGCCTCAACTCCCATTGGACCATGGGTAGTGGATGCCGAGGATATCCCGGATCCGATGAATCTGACTTTAAGAACATACATCAATGGAAAACTCACTCAGGAAGGCACAACCAGGGACATGATCTTCAGAATCCCAGAGCTAATTCAATTTTTGAGCAGTTTTATGACTCTTGAAAAGGACGATATGATCCTTACTGGAACACCCAGGGGATCAATAGATACCAAGATTGGTGATGAGGTGATTACGGAAGTAGAGGGAATAGGAAGATTGGTAAATACAATAGTCGGGGAACACAGCCCTGCTACTTCCAGAAAGGAAGGATTGTAATGCCCCATTTTATACTCGAATACACCGATAATATCAAAGAACAGGCAAATATCCCTCAGCTCCTGGAAAAGATTAATACCCTCCTGATGTCAAAATCCCCCATTATCCCTGTAGGAGGTATCCGTTCACGAGCGATTGAGCTGCAGGATTACAGAGTGGCAGATGGAAGTGAAGATGATGCTTTTGTCCATGCTACCTTAAAACTGGGTGCTGGGCGCTCCGATGATGTAAAAAAGGAAATCTGCGAGGATCTGTTCAACACAATGAAAGACCATTTTTCTGTTCTTTATAAAACCCGATTCCTGGCCCTATCACTTGAACTATATGAATTTACTGAGACAGGTACCTATAAACTGAATAATATTCATGACAGATTCAAAAATTGATGATTGAAGCATGCAGTTTGAAAAAGAGGCTGCATTAAATTATGATTTTCTGTATCGCTTCTGATTCCCTCCCCCCTGGGGAGGTTTTTTACAGCAAAAGAGCCAGCTTACTCAGCCCGGCCCTTTTGTTTGAAATGCAATAAATTTTGTGAAAATCCGCTTTACTTTTCAACCCGCTTTTTCGCAGGATTGCAGTTTGGGGGCCGCGTTTGTGTGGATTCTGCAATTTTCATTAAATAGTAGCATTCCTCCCTCGCCATATGGTCTGCCATTAATGGAGAAAAAGCGCTGAGTGCCTGATCCGTAAGCTCTAATTCTTCCAGCTCATTCAAAAAAATCCTAAACAATTCAATTTCAAGCTTAACTTCTTTATTCATCCTCTCCAATGCGGGAAATTTCGCGACGTTTGTACGCAAATAGCCTGTTAATTCTACAGCCTTTAAGTAAAAATCTTCAAATTTTTTACTGAATACCGCTGATTTATATTTTATATCTCTTTCCGTACTATCCATCCGATCATTTATGATACCTGCATGCCCAGAGGCGTCCAGCAGCCAGAGAAGATGGTGGTGAAGCTCATGGAACACCGGAGGAGAGACACCCTTTTGCAGATATGCCATAACGGCAAGATACTCTTCTAATTCATTGACCATATGATTTAGGAAGGTTGGTGTCAGACTAATTTTTATTCCGCCTTTTAAGTGGCGCTTAAGTAAATGGAGTTTAAATTTCCTGAAATGGACAGTTAATTCTTTGACATTTTCCGTAAAGGGAATAACCTGCTCTTCATTCACCCCCTCCACCCTGGCCAAAAATCCATCAAAATGTTTCCTGAAATATAATGCCTTTTGTATTTCATCCTCTTCTTCTGGCGAAAGAGAGTCCAGAATAAATCGTGCATGGTCGCCAAGTACTTGCAGCCAGAAACTGTGTTCGAATCTCATATCATCCATAAAAGCCATTCTCATCCCCCCTATCCACATCCATTTATATTCTGGGACAGAACAAATTAGACTGGGGATAACCGGTACACAGCAAGTTTATCTGTACATTCAAAGTGGTATATTCTGCAAATAAGGGTTTCACACTACTATAAAAGTGATCACTTCAATCCCTAAAAAAAACACTGATGATAGGCGGCGTTCATATATGACATATAAAGACTGTATTATTATTGGCGGAGGCATCGCCGGTCTTCAGGCAGCCATTCAATTAGGCAGGTATAACCACGACATTCTCGTTATTGATTCCAATCATGGCCGTTCCACGATTTGCAAAGGCTATCACAATATTCTCGGATGGCCGGATGGTGTCAGCGGGGACGAGCTCAGAAAGCTTGGAAGGCAGCATGCAGAAAAATACGGAGTTGAATTTTCATTAGACAAAGTTATACATTTAGCAAAGTCGGATGGAGGCTTTAAGCTGGCGACAGAACAAAATAAGGAGTATACAGCGAAAACCGTTTTTCTCGCAACCGGCCTGGTTGATCATCTCCCAAACATAGAGAATCTGTACCCTTGTCTGGGCAAAAATATATATGTATGCCCAGACTGCGATGGCTATGAAATTACCGGCCATAAGACAGCGGTCCTGGGAGGCGGAAAAACGGGAGTAAATATATCACTTATCCTGACATATTGGTCAAAGGACATTACTTTTATCAATCATACCAAAGCCAAACTGGAAGACCAGCAATTAGCCGCGTTAAGAAAGCATGATATTCAGGTAATAGATCAACCGATAGAAAAAGTATTGCTGAACGAAAATGAGGAGTTAACAGGTTTCCTGTTGCAAAACGGTGAAACAGTTGAAGCGACAAGAGGTTTTACCGGCTTTAGCGGGAATAAAATAAACACGGAGCTCGCCGAACAGGTAGGGATAGAATTAAATGATACAAACCATGTTATTGTTAATCCCCGCACCAAAGAAACAAATGTCGAAGGAATATGGTCAGGTGGCGATATGATTGCCCACTCTGAACAGGTTACGATCTCGATGGGTGACGGCTCACAGGCAGCCATCTGGATCCATAAACGATTACTTGGCGAACAACCTCCTAAGCATTGATACTGATCCTCTATAATAACAGTGGCCTAGACATATTGTGCGAAATGTATGGTCCTTAGGCTACAAAAAAAATTAAGAGCTGCTATTGCAGCTCCTTTTTTACGACCTTCCCCTTGTCCTTCCTGTAAATACCTTAATCAAAATAACGATTACCGCCAAGATTAAAAGGATATGGATAAATCCAGCTGCAACCTTAAATACGAGGCCAAGGATCCATAAAACAAGCAATATTCCAGCTAATGTCCAAAGCATATTTGTCCATCCTCTCTTTGATTCTGTGTTTTCTCCTAAATTACCCTAAAAAGACCATTTAAAAACACATTCTAAAGGATGCCCAATTTCTGTTTTTCTTCCTCTATCTTAGTTATTTCAATTCTTTCAAAAAGAGGATTTATATCTTTGATACGTCCCTGGACTCTTTCAATGAGTCTCCATTCCGCCACATCCAGCTCCAGCATTTCTGCCGCCATTCTAGTTGAAAAGGGGAGGAAAGGTTGCAGCATTGCAGTTAGATTGGCAATCGCCAGTAAGCAATCAACTATGATCTGTATGCAGTGATCCCGGTTTTCCTTTATAGTGATCCATGGCTTATTGTCATCGAAGTATTTATTAAAGCTCCTAATTAATCCAAATATCATTTCCAGGGCCTTTTTGAAATCTCCTTTCTCAATTAGCTCGCCTGCCTTCACAAACATCACGTTTATTTCTTCCAGCTTCCCAACCGTTCCTGCCGCTTCGGGAATATCTCCATTAAAGTACTTTTCCACGAACTTCAACGTTCTATTGACCAAATTCCCGTAAGCACCAAGAAGTTCACTGTTGTGGCTGTATATAAATTCTCTCCAGGAAAAGTCTGTATCCCTTTTTTCCGGGCCATTAATGGTTAAAAAATATCTTATGGAATCCGGATGGTAATCCTTTAGAATATCAGGAACCCACACTGCCCAATTTTTACTGGTGGAAAGCTTCTTCTTCTCCACCGTTAAATATTCGCTTGATATAATATGATCAGGAAGACGGAGATTCCCCAATGCCAACAGGATTGCAGGCCAAATGATAGTATGAAAAGGAATATTGTCTTTCCCATGTACATAATAAGCTTTGGATCCATTTTGCCAAAACGGCTGCCAATCCTCGCCTGATTCCTGGGCCCACTGTTTGCTCGCAGTTAAGTATCCGGAAACAGCCTCAATCCAGACGTAAATCTTCTTTTCTGTAAACCCGTCAATAGGTACAGGAATGCCCCACTCTAAGTCTCTCGTTGCAGCCCGGTCTTGCAATCC
Organism: Peribacillus sedimenti; assembly: GCF_046237635.1. Taxonomy (NCBI): domain Bacteria; kingdom Bacillati; phylum Bacillota; class Bacilli; order Caryophanales; family Bacillaceae; genus Peribacillus; species Peribacillus sedimenti. The sequence continues at coordinate 3,463,992 of NZ_CP143547.1, forward strand.
TTCTTGAAGATACCGTTCAGTAACCCACTGCGTTTTCACGCCATTTTCCATGCTTCTTTGCATTCTCCGCATATGATTCGATCTCCTCTTGAAGTTTGGAAATGGCAAAGTAAAAATGCTGCGTATTCTTTATGTCCGGCTCCATGCCACAAAGCTTGCATCTTTTACTTTCAAGCTCAAGCGGGTCTAGAATATGGGAACAGGCATCACATTGGTCCCCACGTGCCGGATTCTTGCAATTAGGACATAATCCTTCGACGTAGCGGTCTGGGAGAAATTGAGTACATGTTTTACAGTAAGCCTGGTCCACCCTTTTCTTGTATATATACCCTTTTTCAAGTAAGCTTTTGAAAATCGATTGGACCTCCCTATGGTGCTGGGAAGAATCAGTCCTTGAATACAAATCATATGAAAAGCCCATTTCTTGAAAGCATTTAGCGAATTCACCGTGATAATTGTCTGTAATCTTAGAAGCTGGTACTTGCTCCTGCTTGGCCCTAATCGCGATTGGAGTACCATTACAATCGCTTCCGGAGACATATAGTACTCGTTCTCCTTTAAGCCTGTAATATCTTGCAAGAATGTCTCCAGGCAGCAGACTTGCGATATGCCCCAAATGAAGAGAGCCATTTGCATAAGGCCATGCGCCCCCAATAAAAATTGTCATTGTAAATCCTCCTTAAAAAAAATAAAAAAACCCCGCCCATAGACAAATTGTCTAAGGGCGAGGTTTAAATCGCGGTACCACCTTAGTTTGCCGGCGCAATAAGCCAGCCTCTATGAAGTACGGAACAGCAAAATCTGTTCTTATACCCTGACATTTTTAACGGATGCCAAATCCCGTCACAATCTACTCCATTAAATGTTTCGGTGTGAAGCTCAGAGACCATTTTCAATCAAATTATCATCGCTTCTTTTCAGCTGCCGAAGCTCTCTGTACATGATTCCATTGATTTACTTTTCTCATCATTGCCTTTGGTCGATTATTTATCAGTATACTCTTTTTATGGATAATTTTACAATATATTTTCATTTGTAATTATGCTTATCACTTTCAAGGGCGATCAAGATTTTACAGCATTTTGGTTAATCGATTCATTTTAATTTTTTTAATGGAAAGAAAAAGAATTGCTTCTGTTTACAATAATGCATGAGCGGCGGGCTGTTTTGGTTCCCTTCTAACAGCTCGAACATAGTATTCCGGGATACTGATGCCTGCACACTGGCAACAGCCCATTTATCATGGTGGATATCCCCCCTGAACATGTTTTCGCCTATGAAACTATACATACAATACCGTTCCAGAAGCCAGTTATCCAAAGTTCCCGGCAGCGGATTAGTTGGCCCGGATTCAGGATAATAGTTTACATCAATCATTTTATTGTTTTTTATTCTATTACTGTAAAAGTTGATTTGATTATTATTCTTGTTATATTTCATCCTTGCTTGTCTATAGGGCAGACCTGTTGATAGCTTCGCACCTAATACAGCTAAAGGATGATCAGCGTCCAGGCTAAAGAAATAGATTCCCGGAATACCCTGATAGCGTACATAAGTCCTGACATTCAGCTCCGTATACTGATTAAGCATAGGTATAGGAGGAAGATACCTGGCCCTCATACCCGTGACATAAAATGGGATGATGCTCACCCATGCCTCCCCCTTAAAGGTGTCAATTTCCAGGCTGTCAGGTACCAATTTTCTTATATCCTCAACTTTTACGGGCCAATGCATAAACAGCAAGTCATTCCAAACCTGAGTGAGAATCCAGGGTGATTTTGGCAGGGGGAATGGCCGATGGTTTAATTGTTTAAATTCCTTATGCACCTAATCCCTCCTTTCTATTCCCATATTCGTACTTTCTCCCTTATTTTCATTCTTGAAACTATTAATTGAGGCTTTTTCACTTGAATGGCCTGCTACATTTGTTTTTTCCTCATAATTTTCTTTAAACGGCAAAAAATATACGCATCTTATAAAGGAGTGGTCTACAAATGAAGAAAACCATTTTTTCTCTCCTCATCCTGGCAGCCTTAATCTTCAGCCCATTTGAGTTATCAGCAAATGCACAGCTGCAAGAAGCACCAAGTCCCCAGAAACCGGCACAATTAACGGATGGGCAGAAAAAGCAGCTGGAGGAAATTCATTTAAAGCTGTTGGAAGATAAAAAACAAATGGTGCGCAAATATGCAGAATTCGGGATTATACCGCAAGAAAAGGCTGATCGAATGATCCAGCACTTTGAAGATCATTATAATCTGATGCAAAAAAATGGTTTCATACTTCCACACCATCCCCACCATTTTAAGAAATGGCATAATAAGCAAAACGGCGGGCAGTAAACATATTATTCCATACAAAAAGGCCAGCCTGAAATGTCAGATTGGCCTTTTTGTTTGGAAGGAAGCATCCTTTTCAGAAAACAGCATGAACCCCGATTTAATTTAAAAACGGGTGTTATTCTCGAATCTTGTGTTGATTTTTATCAATATTGGCATACCCTACTATGCACTCTAGTCATATTTAAAACCATATCGGGAATGACACTCCAAGTCGGCAACACATTTAATAAAAGCCGGTTGGAGCATGGATATAGTTTTAGTCTTGCATTCGAATGCCAGAAAACTGGTTTTTTTCTAACAACAAACTCCACGTTATGAACAATTTATTAATTTCTTAGGCCTACTATTTCGTTGCATGCTGGGCGAACCGGTAATTAAAAGCCTTCTAAGCTCGCAACATATTAGTTTATGAGAAAAATACCGGGTTTAGCGGAATCTGAATCAGTATGATCGAAAGCACGGACATAATGAGTGAAAATTGAAGTGTTTGACCGAACTGCCAAATCGAATAGTGAATCCCATACTTCTATATCCTCGTTTCTGATTAAATTCTTACATATGTTTGCAATCTATTTTTATTTAGACTTAGGGGCAGGTGTTGTATCCGCCACGGATAAAATTTTTATATAAATGTAAGAGGAATTTTATTTCTGATATCGAAATAATTAAGGATGCAAGTATTAGAAAGGATGGATTGAGATGGGTACACAAGGTATTCTTGCGGAAGACTTATTCAAATTAAAATCCGTTACAGACCCCCAGCTTTCACCTGATGGGAAAATGGCGGTATTTGTCCAAACAGAAATTGACGAGAAGACGGAGAAGTATTATTCCAATCTATACGTTTATGACTTTTCAGCAAAAACGCTAAAACAGTGGACATATGGACAGCATAGACATTCATCTCCGAGATGGTCGCCTGACGGCCAGTTTTTGGCTTTCTTATCAAACCGTTCTGGAAAAAATCAGCTATACATCATGAGTGTCCTTGGCGGTGAAGCTAAACAGCTTACCGACCTGGAAAACGGTGCAACAAAACCGATTTGGTCTCCCGGGTCAGACAAAATATTGAGTTCTTCGTTTGTAACAGCCGGCGGATCCCTGCTTGATACAAAAAAGGAAAAGAATGATAAAAACGATATCAAGACAGCCAAAATTTATGACCGAATCAAGTATAAATGGGATGGCAGAGGCTATTTTGACAATAAACATCAGCATTTATTCACTGTCGATATAGAATCAGAGGAAATAGACATACTTGCTGAAGGAGAGCTGGATTACACTCCATGTTCTTGGTCTCCGGATGGAAAGCAGATTACATATAGTACTGATGAATCGGAGGATCGCGATTATAATCTCCTTTCTGATGTTTTCATTTTGGACATCGAATCCAAAAAGTCTAAGAAAATCACCAGCAGCACAGGATTTTTTGGAGATGCCGAATGGTCTCCTGATGGGAAATACATCAGCATGGTCGGACATGAAAAGGAATATTTGGGTGCCACTCTTTCAAAAATATGGCTGTATGACACCTCTAGCGGAGATACAACCTGCCTCACGAAAGACTGGGATGTACAAATAGGTGATGTAGCAATTGGGGATTTCCAAATAGGGACAGTTGATCCTGGATTACTGTGGACTAACGACAGCCAGGGCTTTTACTTCCTGATCAGCGACCATGGAAATACAGGTGTTTATTACGGCACAGTGGAGGGTGCAATGTATCCCTCCCTGCTTGAAAAACAGCATGTTTATGGCCTGACCATTAACGCTGAAACTCATGAAGCAGTTGTGGCAGTCAGCACTCCTACCCAGCCAGGCGACCTCCATAGCATCAATTTGTCGACCGGAGAAAAAGAACAGCTTACATTTGTAAACGATTCGTTTCTCGCAGAAAAGACTCTTTCTAAGGCTGAGCCCCTATCGTTCAAAGCAAACGACGGGCTTGAAATACATGGCTGGATCATGAAGCCGGTCGGTTATGAAGAAGGCAAAAAATACCCTCTCATTCTTGAGATTCACGGCGGTCCCCATGCCATGTATGCAAACAGCTATTTCCATGAATTCCAGACGCTGGCTGCTTCAGGGTATACAGTTTTATTCACGAACCCGCGTGGAAGCCATGGATATGGCCAGGAATTCGTGAATGCTGTTCGCGGTGACTACGGCGGAAAAGACTATGAAGACCTAATGTCAGCGGTCGATTATGCTTTGGGCCAATATGATTTTATTGATCCGGAAAAATTGGGCGTAACGGGCGGAAGCTATGGCGGATTCATGACCAACTGGATTGTCGGACATACAGATCGCTTTAAAGCAGCTGTTACGCAGCGTTGTATCAGTAACTGGATTTCATTCTATGGGGTGAGTGACATCGGGTACTTTTTTACTGATTGGGAAGTAGGAGGAGATGTTCTAGAATCCGCAGAAAAGCTATGGCAACACTCGCCGCTAAAGTATGCAGGCAATGTGACAACTCCTTTGCTGCTATTGCATGGAGAACTGGATTATCGCTGTCCGATTGAACAAGCAGAACAGTTCTATGTTGCATTGAAACGGCAGAAAAAAGAAGCGGTGCTTGTATCCTTCCCAGGTGAGAACCATGAAGTTTCAAGAAGCGGTGCACCTAGGCTGAAACTTCAGCATGTGGAACATATAAGAGATTGGTTCAATAAATACGTGTAAGTTGTTTCATAACGACCTATAGTTGGCAACACGGGCAGATAAAAAATCTGCCCGTGTTCTTTTATCTGCTGCTTTCTTCTTCGTTATTATCACCTGGGTATCCTGCATAATTATCGCTTACCTGCTCATGAGTTTCTGCAAGACCGGACGATAATTGGTCATCCTTCTTATAGTCTTCGTTATGAAAAGTTCTTCCGGCAATATGGCTAGTATCAATCTTTGATTTATTTTCTTTGCTCATCTTTATTTCCTCCTAGTCAGTCAACGTATTTGCCATGGTCTGGTTTCGCAATGGCATCGAATTCTCTGGCCAGTTTTGCCAATCCGTCAGATAATTCCTGTCCTGACATTGGCATTCCATGGCCGGTTGCAGCAACAGCTGGTTCGAGCTTTTGCAGCTTTTTGACGGATTCTTTGGCTGCTTTCCAGTCAGTGGTGAAATATCTAGGCGGGCCATGTATTTCCTTGTCTTGAGTTATAACCTTGTAAAGCGATTCTTGCTTGACCGTCACAAATGCGTCTCCGGCAATAAGTGCTCGGTCTTTTTCCCGGAACAAAGAGATATGGCCTGGTGCATGTCCCGGAGTATGAACCCATCTCCATTCAGCAAGTCCTGGAACTGTCCCATCAACCGGAATCGGGTGAATATGCGGTCCCAGATCAATTCCTTCATTCGGGAACATTCGAGACATCTTGGCGACCAATCCTCCCTCGACAGTTGGGTCAGGCTCAGGATAATCCTTCCGTCCAGTTAAATAAGGTATTTCCAGTTCATGAGCATACACAGGAACCTTCCAATGTTCTACAAGTTCAACCAAAGCACCTACATGGTCAAAATGGCCATGTGTCAATATGATGCATGAAGGAGGCCGGTCCTCTCCGTACAATTCCTTTGCTGTACCAATAATTTCATCAGTTGAACGAGGCATGCCTGCATCGATTAGCACCCATTCAGAGTTTTTATCCGGGTCGCCAATAAAGAATACATTTACAATCTGGATCGGCAGGCAATAAATATCTTCCGCTGCATACCTCCCGTCCCCGCTTGCAACAGAGGTTACTGGAAGGAACTTTTTCCCAAGGTTATTGTCATCCATATGGCACCTCCTGAAAATAAAAGGACAATTTTATTGTTTCAGAAATAGAACATTAACATTCATAAAGCTCTTTCCTTTTGGCCATACATTATCTGATACCCGTTGCCGGGTAGAAATATTCTTCGTGCCTGTCATTTCTTACGGTTGGCGCGATTTACAAAAAAAATCTGCCCTATGGACAGATTTTACTTATTTAGTAGACATCCTGACGTGTAAATACAGCGAACGAGACAATGAGAGCAGCCGCCCACCATATTCCCAGTACGACCATAGACGACAGCAGAGTCATCCCTTCTATCGGTGGAGCGGTACCGGTCAGGTAATTCGTTAACTTTAAATTTACCATGAAGAGATATTTGGCAGATGCCCAAGAAGATACCATATTACTTAAGATCATGCCTGAAATAAGAGCAGCGAGCATCACTCCCATTCCTGCGGCAGTGCTCCGGATTAAAACGGAAAGCATAAAGGACAAAGTGCCGACAACCAAAGCCACGAACCATACAAGACCCAAATCCATCAGCAGAAACTTCCACTGGCTGATTAACCTTACATTGCTCGTATCCAGGTTTCCTCCTTCCGCAACAAATCCAGTAATAACGGGTGCATCCAATCCATGATATCCAAACACGATTCCAGAAAGGGCATATGACAGCACTCCTACCATCCCGACAATGATGGAAACTGCCAAAAGCAGGGTTATATACTTGCTTAAAAGAATGCGCCATCGCTTAACCGGCCTGGTTAAAAGCAGTTTTACCGAACCAAGGCTGTGCTCGGAGGAAACAAGATCGGCCGCTATGATCATGACAAGAAGCGGGATGAACATATCAATTGAATTTTCCACAAAAATTCTCACAAATGTTGCCGCTCCTGGTTCTGTCGGATTGATGTCATGGTCGAGATAGTATTGCTGCTGCTTAAGAGTCACCTGCAGCTGTTCTCTCCATTCATCTGACATTCGACTGGAGCCAAGCCGGTTTGTAATATCAATGATCTGCTGCTGGACCACAGCACGCCAATCCCTTGTGCCAAGTTTACGCAGCTGCTCCTCAGTTTGCTTATATTGAGCATATGTAAAGAGTATGACCAATACAGAAACAATGAGACCTATAACCAGCAGCCTTCTTCTTGCAAACAGCTTCATCATTTCATTTTGTACTAACTTATTCAAAACCGGTACCTCCTCCAGTCAATTCAAGGAACAAGTCTTCAAGTGCCGGCAGCTTCCGGTTCATCTCTATCACAGAAACCCCTTCTCTCATTAATTCCAGGTTCCACAAACCAGCCTTCTCTTCACTGAAATAGGTCTGGAGATACCCATCGTCCAGTGTTTCAACCTCCGTATAACGCTCCAGCACCTCTCTCCCTTTTGCTAATGGCTTCAGTTTCCAATGCATTTTCTCCTGTCTGTTCAATAAGTTCTGTACAGTATCAATCTGAATGATCTTGCCTTTTGTAATAATGGCAACCCTGTCACAGAGCAGCTGGATTTCACTCAGAAGATGGCTGGAAACCAAAACACTGAGTCCCTCTTGTACAGCGAGTGTGCGAATGAATTCACGCATTTCACGGATACCTGCCGGATCAAGTCCGTTTGTCGGCTCATCCAAAATCAACACCCTTGGATTGTTGAGCAAAGCCTGGGCAATCCCAAGCCGTTGGCGCATTCCAAGCGAGTAGGTTTTTACTTTGTCGTGAATTCTTTTCTGGAGCCCTACTAAATCAATAACCTCATTCATTCTTTGTTCATCCACATCCGGAAGCATCCTGGCAAAATGCAGCAAATTATCCCAGCCGGACAAGTATGGGTAAAGTTCCGGGTTTTCCACAATGCAGCCCAAATGCCTCATTGCCTCGGTAAAGTTGTCACGTACATCATAACCACATATCCTTATTGAACCAGATGTTGGCCTGATCAATCCGACAAGCATCCGGATGGTAGTTGTTTTTCCCGCACCATTCGGGCCGAGGAACCCGAATACCTCCCCTTCCCGCAATTCAAAATTGAGGCCTTTAATTATTTCCTTATTCTTAATTTTTTTTCGCAAGTCTTTGACGGAAAGTGTAACCTGGCTCATTGCTGCCCCTCCCATGTGATTAAAGGAGCGACCCGTTCTGAAATCAAACGGTATCCCTCTTTATTTGGATGAAATTTATCCGTATATAGATAATCGTCTACGGAAAGCTGGAACAAATCAAAGGTAGGTACTAATACTGTTTTTGGAAAAGCGCTTAAGGTTTCTGCAGTCTGAAAATTCCATTCCCTGACAACGGCGCTTGTTTCCGCTCCGTCGTCAAGTTCGATAAAAGGGTTATATAATCCAACCATGAAAATAGCTGCCTCCTTGTTTGCCTTCCTTATATCGTTAATAATGGATTTTAGATTTGAGAGATACTGCGTCTGTAAAGCCATTATGTTTTCCTGTTCAAATTCCAGCAACGACCTGCCTTGTTGAAATAGGTCGTTTCCGCCTATGGTGATAAGGACAGTATCCGCTGAAGATAGCTGGCGCTGCACTTCCGCTTGTTTAACCTGTTTCATTAACTGCGAAGAGGTCTGTCCATTTATTCCAAGATTATGAACAATTACATTCCCCTTATAGCGTTGTTTAACATCCTGTGTAACCAATCCTACATAACCTTTACCTGTTTCATCCCCGGTTCCTCTTGTAAGGGAGTCTCCAAGGGCTACAATTGTTAAGTCACTTTCCTTATTTTTCGGCTGGCTCGCGGGTTCCTTCTTTGTAAGACCGGTTTCACTTGATCCATAATAATCCTGTACAGCCCAGCCAAATCCAAAAAACCAGAGGGCAGCGAGGCATACGGAAACAATAGTTATTACTTTTACTCTATTTTTTTGCAATTGTAATCTTCCTTTCACGTATAACTCATAATCATATTAAAGCATAACTTTAGGCAGATTAAAAAAATGTATCATTCTTTTTTGCTGTATTATGGAAATTCGTGTCCTTAATGCCGTCATGCCAAAAATATTTCCGAATTACTAACAGACAAATCCGCCTTTTCAGAGTTCGAGCATAAATTTCGAAGTTCACTCATACTTGCCGCGATTTCGAGCATAAATATCGGATTTCGAGCATAAACATAAGACTTCGAGCATAAAATCCCTTTTTTCGAGCACAAACTTATTTCTGTTAGTTCAGAAGGCATTAAGTCCGGCTTGATAATGGTTGTATGAAAAAATATAAAATGGAATTAAAAATTTGTAGAGAGAACATTGTTTTTTCGCGCTGGCAAATCCTATTTTTCTGTGTTCGAGCATAAAACTCCATTTTTCTAACAAAAACCTAGTAGTCCGGAAGTTCTTTCGCAATTTTTGCATTGAGTTCAAGCAATCGGCTGGTAACAGTCTGTTAATAAATCATCAATTCCCATCCACACAAAAAAACCAGTTCCGCAAGGAAACTGGTTGTATATACTCAATATAAGGACTAAGAAAAAAAGCTGCCATTGCCGTAGCGTGTAAGAAAGTTTTAAACCACCACTCCTCAAAGTGGGTGTTTGCAGAAACGTTCCTGTATATCCAAAGTCCGTGACATTGGCCCGCCATTCCGGTTTCGATGTAAAACTCCCTGTTACAGCTTAAAGGTTAAAACTTTATTATGCAATACGAACAATGCAGCCTTTGATAATTATCATACACTAATAGACGCTGGATAACAATATCAATATCTTCCAAATGAGCTGATTAAAGGCTGTTTGTACTGCCCCTCCGTTTCTCCATCAACAGCTTTACCTTATCGGCAGGCTGCCAGCAATTGAATTTATATGTTGTATGGGTCTCATACCCCAGTCGGGAACATATATATTTTAATTTTCCATTTTCTTTCACGCTTCGAAAATGTATGCAAGTGGCACAACAATGAAAAGATTCCATAATCCTCCCTCCTTTTCTCATTATATATTATTTCAATTGCTGCCTGGCAGTTTTGGTATCCAAAGAAAGGACAAATCGGTTTTGTGTCGTAGTATTAATGTAGAAAAATTACAAGGAGAATGACCATGGAATCAATTACAATTAGATATCTCGGGCCCAAGGATGCGGAGGAGTATGTCAGGCTGCGCCTCCAAGCCCTTCAGGAGAGTCCGGAATCCTTTCTGGCAACCTATGAGGAAACAATCGCTGATGAAAATTTGATCCAGACATACGAACACCGGCTAAAAGATGGTCCAGACCATTTTACACTCGGAGCATTTGATGGCGGATTATTAGTGAGCGTAGCCACACTGGTAAGGCAAAACAGGGCGAAAATCAGGCATAAAGCCGAAATATTTGCTGTTTATACGGCGCCCTGCAATCGCAGAAAAGGAATATCCAGGAGGATTTTAAAAGAATTAATAGCAAATGCAAGAGAGATGCCAGGCTTGGAGAAAATCATGCTTACCGCAGTCACTGAAAACTAGGCAGCAATCAATCTATACGAATCGATAGGTTTCATAAAATATGGTACGGAAAGATTTGCGACTAAATATAATGGCCAATATTGGGATGAGACTGACATGGTTTTATTTCTGTGCTGAAACTTTGGCATATTACGTCTGCCGCAAAATGACCCGCTCACTTTATAAAATCCCTCCCATTGGGAGAAGGGTTGTTTTTGATGTCTTTAACTGTTATAAAAATTTTTATAATTCAACAAAACGCAAGTTAACACCGGGCCTGCGAACGCGCCGTCAACTATTATTAAGGAAACCAGGAAGGTTTCAGCTTTCCGGCGGCACACAGTGAAACACCCTATTTGTCATAAGGTTAAAATACCAGCCTTAGAGCTTCGTTCCATTTTGATAAGCAAAACAGTAAGAATTACTCCCGCTAATGTCATTGCTCCAAAGAATAGATAGACAACGTATATACTGGTTGTTTCCATAAGGATCCCGCCAAAGAATGTAAAAAACCAGTTGCCAAGTCCGTTTCCAAAAGCTGAGTAAACAGTGACTGCGGTTACAGTAATATGAACCGGTACAATATTTCGTATGTATTGCAAGCCTGCGGGAATGAATAATCCTATCGCAAATCCCTGAATGACAGAGGTAGCATACACCAAACTTAATGCTGGCTCGGTAAAATAAAATACCCATCTTACTAGCGAAGCAATTCCAGCTATGAGTGCTACAGGAAGCAAGCCTAACCTTCTGGACCAGCCTCCGGCAATCCGCATAAACGGGACTTCGGACAATACAGCTATCAGAAAAGCAATCCCGATGCCGGTATACGTCCCTCCCCTGTCTTCTACAAATAAGCCAAAGTAAACATTATTGGCCAGATTAGGTCCGAATATCAGAAAAGTAACTACCAAAAACATAATAAATCGATTCAGCATGAACAATTCTTTAAGACCTGCTGCAATAGCAATTCGTTTCTCCTGATTTTGCTGTGGCAGCCTGACAGCCAGTATGGCAGCTATTGCAAGGCCTATGGCAAATGCATAAAATATGATTACCGGCCCAGTTGCGGTTTCTGATAAACGACCCATGATAAATACCGCAAAACCAAAGCCCAGAGAACCAAATAAACGTATGCTCCCATAGTTGGCACCTACCTTGCTTGCATACTGAAGCGAAATACTGTCTGACACCGGAATCATGCCGCTCTGAAACACAGATAGCATAAAAAAAAGGACAACAAGCAAATAATATTGATGTAGGAATATAAATCCTAAACCAAATACTCCTGCAAATAAAGTGGCGATCGCTAAAACCTTGGCAGGCTTCCTTGTAATATCACATACAATGCCCCAAACCGGTTGAAAGATGATCATCGTTATAGGCCCGATGGACATTATAGTGCCGATCTGATACCCATTAAAATGTTCCACTTCGCTTAAATATACACTAAGGAGAGGAGTGAGGCTGCCGACAGCAAAAAACGAAAATAAATAATAAGCCTGTAAATTAATGATAGTTTTCTTAATATTTTTCTCCACTGAAATGTATCCCCCTGTTGTTATAACACCGAGGTTTCAATAATATCTCTTGGTATTGGCAATTAATATGAACGGGCATAATTCCGTGCACATTCCTCGAATATTAATAATTGGCAAACACTTTCTTTCTTTTGTTGCAGCAACTATCATAAAATATTTGCCGGACTATATTCTGCTGCAGGCAACATAACATTAAAGGTTGTACCTCTGTTGATTTCACTTTCAATGGACACCCGACCATTGTGGCTTTCTATGATTTTAAAACTCACCATGAGTCCAAGTCCGTTACCGGTTTTTTTCGTAGTATAAAACGGTTCACCCAATTTTGTCAGTTCTTCAGGAGGAATTCCTACTCCTGAATCCTGGATCGATACCACTACTTCCCCATTTGCCAATTTTGCAAGGATTCGGAGCCTCCCTCCGCCAGGCATTGCTTCGATTCCATTCTTGATGAAATTGAGGAACACTTGCTTTAACCTGTTTTCATCACATGAAACCGGTATCTGCTCCCTGTCATACTCAAAATGTATGGTAATCTCTTTTTTCCTGGCTTCAAATTCTAAAAAGGAAAGCACCCTCTGTATAATAGGGATGATATTTTTAGTTTCCAGACTGGCCGCCCGCGGCTTTGCCAACACCATAAAATCTTCTACAATATCATTGACACGGTCTATTTCCTCTAGGATAATATCCAAAAATTCACGACGCTTGCTGTCTGTTTCGTCCAGCTGTAAAAATTCAGCATATCCCTTCATTGAAGTAAGCGGGTTGCGTATCTCATGTGCAACACCAGCAGCTAATTGTCCTACAGCAGCCAGTTTATCCTGCCGATGGAGAAGATCTTCCGCCTGCTTTCTCTCTGTAATATCATTTCTTATCGCCAGGTATTGATAGGGATTCCCCTTTTCATCCAGAAAAGGAACAATCGTAGTATCCACCCAATAAAAAGAGCCATCCTTTGCCTTATTCCTGATTTCACCCTTCCATACTTTTCCGGAAGCGATTGTCTTCCAGAGTTCGGCGAAAAATTCTCTCGGGTGATATCCTGAATTTAACAAGGAATGGGTATTGCCTATCAGTTCGTCTCTTGAATACTTTGATATTTCACAAAACTTGTCATTTACCCTGGTTATTACCCCTCTTTTATCTGTAAAGGCAACAATAGAGGATTGATCTAAAGCATAATTGATATCCCCAACTTCTTTCAGCGAGTCTTTTAGGTTCTCTTCAGCTATTTTCCTGTTTGTGATGTCCGTTCTAATAGCAATGAATTGATACGGTTTTCCATTTTGCAGAAAAGGAACAATCGTAGTATCCACCCAATACATGGTCCCGTCCTTTGCCCTGTTACATAGTTGGCCCTTCCATGTATGCCCTTTTTGTATTGTCGCCCATAAATCACTATACATTTCAGGAGGATGAAAGCCCGAGTTCACGATACTATGTGTGCTTCCGATGAGTTCTTCTTTTCTATATTGGGAAATCTCAATGAATTTTTGATTCACATAGGTAATAATCCCCTTTGCATCCGTTATTGCTACAATCGAGGACTGGTCCAGGGCTGACCTTATATCTCGCAAATACTGGTCGCTTTTAGCAAGCCGTCTGCTGATAATGGCACTTGTGCCGAGCAGCCCTGCAAGAATTATAAACGTCAGAACAGCAACAACATAGATAATGGATGAAGTTTGAAATACTTGATTTGCGGAGTTAGCCGCTTTAACCATCGGCAGGGCGCTCAAATATAAAGAAAACCCTTCTGCTATGGTACCAGTGATGATTATAGCTGAAACATATTTAAACCAGAGGCGCTCTTTTGTTCCTGAATGATTTGCATAAAAAAGCACCATGAACGAAAACAAAAACAAAAAAAACATCAGGAAGCTGGTGACCAGGAATAATGTTATATTCATCATAAGAGTATGATGAAGTGAATACATGCCTATTACATAATTGGACATAACAGCCATGGTAAGCAAAATGCTTGCAGTGAGGATATTAGGCAGTTTTACCTCGGCGGTTATCAAAGATAACATTCCTATTGCCGCAAGAGCAATCCCTAATACGATGGAAAGTACGGTCAGCGGAAGATTATACGTATTTGCCCCGCTGCCATCGAAAGCCAGTATTCCGAAAAAATTAAATGTCCAGATTCCTATTCCCATGGAAAAAGTTGAACCTAAAAATAAGAACCGTTTATTTCGCTCAGCACTATGGAGCATCAAGAGCAGGTCAAGGGCCGTGTAGGTTGACATATAAGTTAATACAGTCGCTAAAAGCAATAAAATAGGATTGGTGGATAAAGTAATCTGACTCACTAGTGGACATAACCTCACCGTCTCAAAGTTTGATAACCTTATCATAAAGTAATTGCCAATGTTATAAAAGGACTATTTACAAACTCTTGAGAAACTTCTTAAAATTCCCCGGATGTTAGTCTTTTCCTACCTATTTGCAGACGTTATAGCACAGTATAATCTCTCCATAAGTCAGGCAGCATGGACTGGTACTTTCTTTGGAGGAATCTATCATCGATAAGCACAATCATTCCATGGTCCTGTTCAGATCGGATCAGTCTGCCTCCTGCCTGGAGGACCTTGTTCATTCCCGGATAAACATAAGCATAATCGAACCCATTTTTTTCGTGTTTCTGAAAATAATTTTTAATGATATCACGTTCCGGCCCAATCTGCGGCAACCCCACTCCGACGACCATTACACCGTTAAGCCTATCCCCTTTTAGGTCAATTCCTTCTGAAAACACGCCTCCCAGTACTGCAAAACCGACAAGTGTCCCCGCTTCCCCTGTATCAAAACGCTCCAAAAATGCCTCTCGTTCTTGCTCTCCCATGCCGGCTTCCTGTATGATGGTCTGTATTTCACTTATACTTGTAAACTCTTCATATACCATTGACATGTATTGATATGAAGGAAAAAAAACCAGATAATTTCCTGAACGGGAGAGGATCAATTGATTGATAACCTGTGCAATTTCAGGAGCGGAGGTTTGCCTGTCGTTATACCTAGTCGAAATCTTCTTAATATAAACCTCCACCTGTTCCGGCAAAAACGGTGTTGGAACCGATATTGAAAAATCCCCCTCCTGTCCTCCTAGCATTTCAATATAGTACGGCATGGGTTCAAGTGTAGCAGAAAAATTGATCCTGGACCGAAATCCCTTTGAAATCTTCCTAAGAATGTCTGAAGGATCCAGACATAGCAGCTTGGCTCTTACTTCCCTGCTGCCTGACTCTATATAATATACAAAGTGCTCATCAAACAATTCAGCAATGCGCAAAAATGATAAAGAAGAAAAATAGGCATCCAGCAATAAGGGATGCTGTTCCATAAACGCAGTATCAGCAAGCAGCCCTTCTCCTTGTTCTGTAAATTTCTTCAGCAGCAAAATCAGCTGTTCCGGCAATGCTTCTGATATAACATACGGCTCCGCTCCAGCCTGTTTCCTTACATTAATAAAAAATTGATTTAGTTCCTTTGTCACCTGGTATAACTCTGCATGGGAATGCTGAAATTCCCGTTTCAGTTGAAGGAATGTCGATTTGACCAATTCCGCGGAATACATATCCCTTGCCCTGTCCACAAGATTGTGAGCTTCGTCCACGAGAACTGCAGTCCGCTTCTTTTGTTCTTCCAGCAGCCTTTTCAGGGAAACCCGGGGATTAAATATATAATTATAATCACCTATGATAGCGTCAGCATTATACGCAAGATCCAGAGAAAATTCAAAAGGGCACAGCCTGTGTTTTTTTGAGTACTCTTCAATAACTTTCCTCGTAATGATTTGCTCATTCTCCAAAACATCCAGCAACGCTTCATTCAGCCGGTCATAATATCCATCTGCGTACTGGCAGGCACCCGGTGTACAAATGGCCTCATCCTGAAAGCAAATCTTTTCCTTGGCTGTAATCGTTACCGCCTTGATCACCATCCCTTTTTCTGTTAATAATGCCAGGGTCTCCTCCGCCACAACCCGTGTTATCGTCTTCGCCGTAAGGTAAAAGAATTTGTTTAGGTGATCATCCGAAAAAGCTTTGATGACAGGAAAAATGGCAGAAATGGTTTTTCCTATGCCGGTAGGGGCATTGGCAAATAAATTCTTTCCATCCTTTATCGTTTTATAAACGGCTCCTGACAGCCTTCTCTGTCCAGCACGATATTCAGGAAAAGGAAAATCAATCTTACGCATGCTTTTATTCCTCGCCTGAAGATGCTGGACCTGCCACCGGGCATATGGATAAAAATTTTCCGCCATATCATAGATAAAATCGCGAAGCTCATCAAAAGAATATTTTTTTTTGAAGCGTCTAAGCTGTCCGGTTGGAATATGGACATAAGTTAATTGAACGTCTATGTTCTCCAGCTCAGTATCCTTTGCGTAAATATAGGCGTATACTTTCGCTTGAGCCCAATGCACAGGATGGGTGTCCTCCATAAGATCATCGAATTCGCCAGAGGTTGACTTGATCTCATCAATCGTAACTCTATCGTTTCCATATAATAATCCGTCACAGCGGCCCTCAATCAAAAATTCAATATCATGTGCATTAATCCTTGTTTTGAGGTATACCTCTTTTTGATCCGCCTCAGCATACTGGCCCTGGACTTCCTTATGAATCCTGGTTCCTTCAGACATCTGGGTCATTGTTTGAAATCCTGTATAGATACTGCCACTTCGCAATACATATTCAACAAGCGCACGGGCAGACACTTTAAATTCAGAAGACATTACATCACCTCTCATGTGCAAGATTTGTCATCAAAAGATATGACCTCTTATCAAATAAGCTATAACTGCATTGTCCAAGTGGATATACCATATGTAAGCAGTTGAAAAAAACTTAATAACCGTACAGATAATCGATATAATAAAATAAATAGAGGTTGAAAGGAGGAGTGATAATGTCCAATTTACCCCCACAGATTCAAATTGCGGAGGTTGTGCAAAATAAAGTTCAGCACAAAAAGTTATCCGCCGGTAAAATTATTCAAAGGGCACTTCTGATCACCCTGGGGGCCATGCTAATGGGAGTTGGCTTAGAGATATTCCTTGTGCCCAACAAAGTAATCGACGGGGGAATAACGGGTATATCAATCATGCTGTCTTATTTATCCGGATTTCCTCTAGGCTTCTTCATCTTCCTGCTTAACCTGCCTTTTTTCTTCATAGGGTATAAACAGATCGGAAAGACTTTCGCCATATCCACAATTTATGGAATTATAATCCTTTCCATAACCACCACCCTGCTGCATCCGGTACCTGCCCTAACACAGGACATTCTGCTGGCAACCATATTTGGCGGCATTCTACTCGGTGTAGGAATTGGTGTCGTAATCCGTTACGGCGGTTCACTTGATGGCACCGAGATACTGGCTATTCTCGCTAACAAACGTCTCCCTTTCTCTGTGGGTGAAATTGTCATGTTTTTCAATTTTTTTATTCTCTCCCTATCCGGATTCGTTTTTTCCTGGGACAGGGCTATGTATTCCATTTTAGCCTACTTTGCAGCTTACAAAACGATAGATATTACCATAGCAGGGCTTGACGAATCTAAATCAGTCTGGATTATATCAGATGAATATCAACAAATTGGCGATGCAATCATAAATCGATTAGGCCGGGGAGTTACCTACCTTTCCGGTGAAGGAGCATTTTCAGGCGATGACAAAAAAATTATTTTTTGTGTGATCACCAGGCTTGAGGAATCCAAACTTAAAGAAATAGTCAGTGAAAACGATCCTTCAGCCTTCCTTGCGATTGCAGACATTGCAGAGGTGAGAGGAGGGCGTTTTAAGAAGAAAGATATTCACTAAAAACAAGCACCCAAAGACGGCTGCTTTCCTGAAGTATCTTTTTCGCAATTGGCTGTGCCTGCAGTCCGTTTGGAAAACTCCAGGTGGCATATGACACCGACCACGCCATTCATCAACTGATCGCCGCAGAAAAAGAACATCAGTTCCCTCTCAGCATAAAAGGATAGGACTGACAACATTCGCCAGTCCCCTATAAACGTATTTTTTTGATACCGTATGCAGGCACTCTTTACTTCATGCCTGGATTATTAATCGCTTGAAGCATTTTTACAGATGCAACCATTTCGCTTTTGCATAAAGGACACTCCGGTTTTTCTTCGTAGGTAAAATTTGCCCTTATCCAGCCATTGCATTTGTCTGATGTACATTCCCAAACCTTTGTTTCTTCGGGCTGAACTTCTTCGCCATTATTATTGCGTTTGTACAATACATCTCACTCCTTCGATTGTTAAAGTATTTTTTCGATAAACAATCCTTTTTCTCTTTGGAACAAGATGAAAGAACTGCCTTTCAACCTAATTTTTAGGTAGGCTTTGTATAATTATATCATACTGAACCATGAAGCCGGCATAGTTAAAAACTTGAAAGCACCTATATCGGTATGGCTCGAGTCCAAAGTTCTAAATTACTTCATACAGAAAAAGGCTGCCCCTATAGGACAGCCTTTTACCAGCATGTGATTTTTTCATCTTGCTGCTAAGCTATTTTCCTTTAACAAAATAATGGGAAAATGCTGGAGAGTAATTTTTAGCGCCCAACCCAAAACAATGAAAGCCCTGCCTCTCTCCCATCAATACGGTTCCTAGACCGCGCCAGTGAGAATCAGGTTCCGGCTGTTAGCACATGTTTATTAAAGGGATTAGTCGAAAACTGCCTTCGGAGATGTGTGAAAGCAGATTTGAAGAAAGAATGCTGAAGAATAAAATAATAGAGGTAAAAGAAATATAAAATGTAAAACATTCTTAGTTGTTATCCATCTAAAAAATTCTGACTTTCTTTAAAAAATGCCGTGAGCCGCATTATACTTTAATAAAGATGTACCATTAAATTACCCTCACTGTTCCACTACTCAGTGCAACAGAATATAAATTATATCAAACTACCTCAAAAATGTAAATACAAAATATAAAATAAAAAAAACATCAAGAAGAGCCGTTTCTCGGCTCTTCCCGGGTTACCTATATGAATTATATTCTGTCTGGATTTTTGGAAGCTCCCGAATCTCTTCGACCAGTTTGCCCCCGCACATGGGACATGTTTCATTATCGGCAACAAATTCCTTTCTCATCCATCCATTGCAGGTTTCTGTTTCACAGGCAAATACAATGGTATCCTCGATGATTGTTACCGGTTCCTCTGAATTTTTCTTGCCAAAGTACATTAGGTAACCTCCTTTTCACCCCAAAGAATCTGCCCCTGAGTGTGGGTGAATCCGGGGTGGAATTTCCCTCATATACAGTATATGCAAGGAAACAGACAATTATTTATGGATATTTGCGCTTTTAACCAATGGTTAAACGCCTGCCGCTTTTTCTTTAGTAGGCTCGTCCTTCAAATATTGAATAATTTCATCTATAAATTGGCTCCCATACTTTTCCTGCTTTTGCTTGCCTACTCCTTTCACGTCTAGAAAATCCGCTACAGTTTGTGGCATTCTGGCCGACATATCCCTTAACGCCGCATCTGAGAATACGACGAATGGAGGAACCTTTTCATAGCTTGCAATTTCCCTCCTTAAAGTCCGAAGCCTTTCGAATAATTCATCATCGGCTGCAATCGCCTGGACCTGCATTTGCTCTTTCCTCAGAACTTTTTCATTACCAAGCAATACATTTTTCCCAGATGCCGTGACCTTTAACACAGGATATTGAGATCCAGTCATCTCTATATACTCCCTGGCAGCTAAAAAATCTATGAAATCGGCTATTTCTTTTCCAGAACGATCTTTCATAATCCCGTAGGTGGATAAAGTGTGAAAGCCAAAGGCCTCGATTTTTTTGTTTTTTGAACCTGATAATACCTGGCTGATCATCGTTTTGCCATATCGTTCGCCCATCCTTACCATACAGGACAGGACCTTTTGTGCATCAATAGTTACGTCGGTCGATGACCTTTTATCAAGGCAATTCGAACAATGCCCGCATTCTTTAGCTTCTTCAGTCCCGAAGTATTTTAAAATATATGCCTGAAGACAGCCTTCTGTATGACAATAATCCTTCATGGAAGCCAGTTTTTTCAGCTCCAAGGTCTTCCATTCTTTTGTATAGTGGGATTGATCAATTAGAAAACGCTGCACTTGGAGATCCTGAGGGGAATAAAGCAATATACATTCACTATCCAGACCATCCCTCCCGGCACGTCCAGCCTCCTGGTAGTAACTTTCCATATTTTTAGGCATCTGGTAGTGGATCACAAAGCGGACATTGGATTTATCAATTCCCATGCCAAATGCGGAAGTTGCTACCATTATATTCAATTCATCATTAAGAAACATATCCTGATTTTCTGTTCTGTCCCCCTCACTCATTCCCGCATGATATCTTCCCGCATGGAATCCTGATCTGCGTATTTTTTGATACAATCTGTCCACGTCTTTTCTTGTCGCTGCATAAATGATTCCGGATTCAGAATGATTCTTCTTAAGGTACCTCTCGATAAAGCGATCCCTGTTTTCTTCTTTTGTAACAGTAAAAAATAAATTTTCTCTGGCAAATCCGGTTGTAATTATATTTTCCGTGTCTATACCAAGAGCATTGCAAACATCAGACTGCACCTGAGGAGTTGCAGTTGCAGTCAATGCCAGTATAACTGGTTTGGAAGGCAATGTTTCAAGCAGCGGTTTTATATTTAGGTAGCTTGGCCTGACATCATGGCCCCACTGTGAAATACAGTGGGCCTCATCTATAGCTGCAAGTGAAATATCCATATCCAATAGCTCTTTCATAAAATATTCGTTATCCAATCTTTCAGGTGCAAGGTACAGTAATTTGTATATGCCTGCTTTGGTTTGGTTGATCCTGTTCTGCATTTCTGCATTTGAGATAGTGCTGTTTATATAAGTCGCAGAGATGCCGGCTTGAAGGAGTGTATCAACTTGATCTTTCATAAGCGAAATAAGCGGAGAAATCACAATTGTCACTCCTTGGAACAATAACGCAGGAATTTGATAGCAGATGGATTTACCCCCACCTGTCGGCATGATTCCGGCCGTGTTCTGCCGATTTAATATTTGGCGTATGATCGACTCTTGGCCCTTTCTGAATGAGCCATAACCGAAATATTGTTTTAATAATTCTTCAGCCTGTTCGAACATTTTCCTTCCTCCTGCCTTTCAAACGATTATTCTTCATTTTACCTGCGCAGGCTTGTTTTATCAAAATGTGAATATGTAATAGTGATGTGCTTCTAAGTCCTAAAACTGAATTTCGAATCATGTTGCGCCTCTTTTGATGCAAATACTTTGTACATAAGAAACATATCAGGAATTGTATTATTCAGGATAAAAACAATATGATTAAAGAAACAGAATGTCTACGTATTCCACTTCAGCATTTGTTAGATTCAACGTTCATTTAGCGAGCATAGCCGATAATGGTATGGCTTCAAATATAACGGACAAATTCTTACAATTTCAGGTTAATCGAGCATACTAGGGGAATATAGAAATCATTGAACATATCTTCGAAAATATTGGCACGAGGCCATAAAAGGAGTAGTTGGAAACATGAGTTTTTTTGCAAAACATGTGGTTAAATACTACAAGATTTTTTTGGGGCTATGGCTATTATTCACCATCATCCTTGGCATGTTTGCATTAAAGCTGCCAGACTTATTAGGCGGTGATGGCTTTGAAACGGATGGGGAATTTAAAAAGGTGGAAAAAGAACTAACAGAGACTTTCGGCCGTCCCGAGTCTACTCTATTGGTATTGTTTGAAAAACCAAAAAATCATGATTTATCAGAATTCAATGACAAGATCGAAATGACATTGGATCGTATTAGAGCCTTAGATATGACAACAGCCATTCAGTCACCGCTTCAGCATCAAAACCTGCGCAAAGGTGATATGTCATATGCCATTCTTGCCTTTGATAAAGACATGGAGGATTTAGATAAACAGATTGATGCCGTACGGGATGTCACAGGCAATGACCCTTCGATTAAGCTTACGGGTGTCCCAATCATTAATCAGGATTTTAATACTGCCAGCCAGGAAGATTTAAAGCGTGCCGAACTTATTGGCCTGCCTTTTGCAATTTTGGTTCTGATACTTGCTTTCGGCAGCATGGTGGCATCTTTGGTACCGATTGCAGTGGGTGCCATTACTATCATTGCCTCTTTTGGAATCCTGTCTTTAGCCGGCGGGCAAGTGAACCTGTCTGTTTTCATCCTGAATATTGTCCCGATGATCGGCCTTGCCTTAAGCATTGACTTTTCTCTGTTATTCATCAACCGATACAGGGAGGAAATCCTGCATTCCAGCAATGGGGATGCTATCGTTAAAACGATTCAGACAGCTGGAAGATCCATCATATTCTCTGCTTTTTGTGTATTCATAGGACTGGCAGCCATTATTGTGATTAATGTTGATATTTTTAAAACAATTGCAATTGGCGGCATGGTCGTGGTTGCAATCGCCGTGTTTTCTTCTCTCACCTTGCTGCCATCCATCCTTATGCTGCTTGGCGCTAATATAAATAAATGGAGCATAATCACAGTAAAGGATAAGGATGTTTCCAATTGGAGAAGACTGGCAAAATCCATCATGAGAAGACCGGCAGTTATTTCAGTAGTCTCATTGCTGGTTTTAATCTTTGGCATGCTGCCGGTTAAAAATATGAATCTTGCTATCCCCAAGGCTGATTCATTGCCAAAAGGCTATGAATCCAGGATTGCATTTGAAGCTATACAAGATCGATTTCAAACGGACAAAGAGAGTCAAGTATATGTTGTGGCAGAAAGAAATGGGGATTGGCTTGATACAAATGGACTGGAAGAAATGAAAAGGCTCGAAAATGAATTGCAACAAGATTCCCTTGTATCAGATGTTGAATCATTGTTTGCCGTTACTCAGCTCGAAAATCCTGAAAAGTTTCAAGGTGCCATTTCCAGTCCGGAGATGCAGCGACGTTTGCAGCCTGTCCTCGATCAATATGTAAAAAATAATAAACTGCTCGTGCCTGTCACCATTAAGGCTGAAGATACATCAGAAGCGGCAAAGACCTGGGCCAGGGATTGGAGCAATAAAAAATGGGATTACAAACTTTCCATTGGCGGTCCGGCAAAGTTCAATCAGGAAATATTCGATGAAATCGCAGACAAAATAGGGACAGTCCTTGCTATCATCCTTATTTCCACTTTCATTATATTGACATTTGCTTTCCGTTCAATCGTAATACCGGTCAAAGCCATCTTAATGAACGTTCTTGGTTTAAGCGCGACCTTTGGAATCCTTGTCTGGCTGTTCCAATACGGGCATTTCGGGCTGCCTGAGACAGATATTTCATTAATCATACCTGTATTAGTATTCACTTTGGTCTTTGGCTTGAGTATGGATTATGAAGTATTCTTAATTTCAAGAATCCAGGAAATCTACCTGGAAAGCAGCGATAACGATTACGCAACTGTGGAGGGACTTGCTTCTACCAGTAAAATTATAACCTCAGCGGCCTTGATCATGATCGTTATTACCGGTGCCTTTGCGTTCACTGGAGTAATGCCTGTAAAGCAGATAGGGATCGGGATAGCAATTGCCATTTTTATTGATGCAACCATTATCAGGCTTCTGCTTGTCCCTTCGCTAATGAAACTTTTAGGAGATTGGAACTGGTGGATGCCTTTTTCGAAAAATAAGATAAAAAAACCATACACCGAGTTTAAATAATGAACCTTTAATTGTGCATGCGAATATATCTTGCAACATTCTGAAGCAGCTTCATAAAATTAATTTGCATATAAAGGTTTCAATTGAGCAGCGAACCGGTTTTCTCTATGTCTTATTACAAAAAGCCCAAAAACGCTCTAAAAAGTAAGGCACAGGTGCTTACCTGTGCCTTCTTAGTTGTGATGAATATATCATTTTAATATTTTTACAGTTACTTGTCTTCTGCCCCAGTTAAGAGCATCCTGCTTATCCGCGAAGAATAAATCTATCTTGTTACCTTTGATTGCGCCCCCGGTATCCTGCGCTGTAGCATATCCATAGCCTTCCACATATACTTTAGTGCCTAATGGAATAACCGATGGATCAACTGCAATTACTTTTGCGTCCGGATTGGCTCGTAAATCTACTCCAGTAGCAGTTACTCCGCTGCAACCTTCACAATAAGCAGTATAACCTGTAGCGCTGACAGTCAATTCAGCGTTTGTAACGCCCTTAACCACTTTCTTGGCCGGTTTTGGCGAAGCGGTCACAACAGCAGCTTTCTTTGCAGCAGGTCTAACCTTTGTGACAGCAGCTTTTTTTGCTGCGGCTGGTTTTGCTTTAGCGACAGCCGGAGTGGCTGAACCGCCTGAAGGATGAATGACTAGCTTTTGGCCAGCATGAATTATGTCTGAACGCAGTTGGTTCCATTTCTTCAAATCGCCAACTGCCACATTGAAGCGATCAGCTATGTGCCAAAGAGTATCTCCTTTTTTGATGGTGTAATACTCTTCATTTGAAACTTTAAGTATTTGTTGAGGGTGAATGATATCAGATGATAGATTATTCAATGATTTCATATCATCTACTGATACATTATGTTTTTGAGATAGACCCCATAGAGTATCACCATCTTTTACTTTCACATCTTTAGCAGATGCATGAATTCCAAGACTCCCTGATATTGCAGCAGCTGCTGCGAAAGTCAAGATTGATTTTTTCATAGTAGTTACCTCCCTGTTAGGCTTATGTAAAAGCTAACGAAACCTATATTAGCACAGTTATTTTTCAATAAAAGAACAGGGAGATGAAACTGCCATGACAAACATAACAGAATTGTATCATTATATTAAGAGAGTATAAGGAACTGTAAAATAGTAATATTAAAAATTAGTCTTTTTCTACGAAAGCCTAGTTCGCACCTTACTTTTCGCTGTTGGTAGTCTATTGTAATTTGTAAAAAAATCCTGCTAATATTGCAGAAACATTTCCAAAAATACAGAAATGTCGATTTATACCAAGCACTTTATTATTATGTCGAAAAAGAAAAAACAGCAGAAATCTGCTGCTTTTTGTCAATCCCGGCGTATTTATCTGCGGTCTGAAGAATAGGTCCAGCCTTCTTCCTGATAAATTTTACCCTCTTTCATCAATTTTCCGAGAGCCCTTTTAAAGGCCCCCTTGCTTAAATGGAAATGAAATTCTATATCCTCGGGAGAGCTTTTATCACTATATGGCATGGCTCCGCCTCTGCTGATCAGATAGTTATAAATAACCTCTGAGTCACTTTCCATTTTATCCTGTTTAAAAGGATGAAGAGAAATATTTAAGCTGCCATCATCCTTAATATCAATGACCCTTCCTTCCACAAATTGTCCCAGCCTTGGTTCATTGCTTCGCTCACTTTCATGGATAAAACAACGATAGCCTTCTTCTGAATACATAAAAGAACCCACTAAAAGCAGACGATAGACATTTCCTTTTACCGCGGCATTTCTCATACCCTTTTTCGGGGCTTTCACAGCAATCGATTCAATCACATCCTCTGTCGCCAGTCTGGCAAGCAGCCGGCCGTGCCGGTCTGTCTTTAGGCTTGCAAACAAACGGTCCCCGACAGCTGGCCATAGATGTAGCAGCTTCGGCAGATCATCAAGGGATACAAGGATATCCTTTGAAATGCCGATATTGACAAAAACTCCAAGGTCCCTTTTTACACTTACCACTTCTGCCCAGCCATACTTGCCAATCTGGATGTGCGGAACATTCATCGTTGCAGTCATTCTTCCTTGTTTATCATGGTAAAGAAATACTTCTACTTCCTCTCCAACTTCTACATCTCCCTCTGTTTCATTATGATGCAGTAAAACATCCTCCGTTCCGTTTGTGAGAAAGAAACCAAAATCCGCTTCTCGATCGACCTGAAGTGTAACCGCTGTTCCAGCTTCCATTTGTACCATTTATCTGTATCCTCCTAAAGCTATGCAAAATCTATGTACATAGTTTACCCTTATTAAATTTTTTCCAACATATTCGAATCTATCACTTTTCTTGCCTCATACCAACATTTTTTTGTACAGACTTTAAGATTTCTTTCACGTACGGAAAGAGACAAAAGAGTAATGATGGATTAGGTTGCGAGATCGCTGCACTATCGCTTCAGCGGTAACCGGTCAGAACACGATGCTAGTTTTTGGTTGTACATTCGCCATTTTTTCAAAACGTGTGCACATTATTGTTGTCTGAAATCTCCTGCAAATCCTTCCTATCATCTTTTGCAACCATCACTCGCATGAAGACCCAATCTCCAACGCTTTGTGTGGAAACGGTTCATCACTATTAAGAAGACTAATTTTCAACGTTTTGTGTGGAAATGGCCTTTCTGCCATATCATTTATTGAGAAAGCAATGCATTTGCTTCCTGCATCATCATGCCAATTACCTCTTCTGCTCTCACACCTGCCCTCAGCATCCTCGTTCCCTGGCCTGCCCATAAAGCCATATATTCAGGATTATTCTGTTTCGCCGATTCCTGCCGAATATCCTTCGTTAAATTGTTCTGTAATGGAAACGGAGCAGGATTTATACCTGACCTTTCAAATTCACGGATAAAGGAATTATCGATCCCCCTGGCTGGCCTTCCTGAAAAGACTCTTGTAATTACGGTACTTTCTTCGTTGCTCTCAAGCAATGCGTTCTTATAAGCTGGATGGGCGCCGGATTCCCTGGCAGGAAGGAATGCGGTACCAACCTGGATACCTTGCGCTCCAAGTGCCAGTGCAGCCACAAGCCCTCTTCCGTCCATGATGCCCCCAGCTGCAGCAACCGGAACCCGAACGGCATCGGCAATTTGAGGAACCAATGAAAATGTGCCTATATTGGATCCGTTTGGACTTTGTTCAGTATTGAACGTGCTGCGATGCCCTCCAGCGTCACTGCCCTGGGCAATGATAATATCGCTCCCTGCATTTTCTGCAATCATTGCTTCTTTTACAGTAGTAACCATTGTTGTCACCACACAGTTGTTTCGTTTGGCTTCTTCCATTAGATCGTGCGGCAAAACACCAAATGCTGTACTGATGACAGGAACCCCCTCCTCTATAACTATCTGGAATTGCTGGTGTAATGTATCATCTGTCTGCTTCGGCAATTGATTCACGAAAGGAAGCTGCAGCTGTTCACGGATCACGTTCAACACATTATTCACACCCGTTATATCTCCTGTATCTAGAAATCCATCTTTACTGTTTGGGCTGAACAGATTCACTCCAAACGGCCGGTTTGTCTGCTGCTTAATCTTCCGGATACTTTCTCTTATTTGTTCGGCAGAAAGATAAGCCGCTCCCAATGTACCTAGACCTCCTGCATTCGACACAGCACTCACTAGCTCCGGACCTGCTGGTCCCCCAGCCATCCCAGCCTGGATAATTGGGTATTTAATCTGTAATATTCGACAAAATTCATTATATAACTTCATGGACGTAGCTCCTTCCAGTAACATGATAATGCATACTTATTCAGCAAAAATATTAAATGTCCTTCCCGCTGTGTATAAATCCCCTCATCTTTGCTGTTGATGATATACTGTTAAGTAAAAAAGAGAGGATGAACATCCTGGATAAGCTATATTATACCGACCCCTATCTTAGCAGGTGGGAGACGGACATTAAAGAGATTCTGCATAAAGAAGATCATTATCTAGTTATACTTAAGGAAACTGCCTTTTTCCCAGAAGGCGGCGGACAGCCTGCAGATTCAGGAAGCATCGATGGAATTCCGGTTTTGGACGTATTTGAAGACAATGGCACTATATATCATAAGATAGACTCCCTGCCTGCAGATACAGAACAAATTGCCTGTGAAATTGACTGGAAACGACGTTTTGACCATATGCAGCAACATAGTGGACAGCATTTGCTTTCAGCTGTTTTCAGGGAACTTTATGATGCTGGTACAGTCAGCTTCCATTTAGGGACCGACTACGTTTCGATCGATGTCCAGGCTTCGGACTTAGCGGAGCAGCAATTACATATGGCTGAGCATTTGGCTAATCAATATATTTATGATAATCGCAGAATCATCCCTTATTTTGTCACAGCAGAAGAGTTGAGAGAGATTCCGGTAGTCAAGCAGCCAAAGGTCACTGAACATATCCGGATTGTAGAAATGGAAGGCATTGAATTTAACCCATGCGGAGGAACGCATGTTACTTCAACGGGAAGCATTGGACTGATTAAGCTGTTAAAATCCGAAAAGCAAAAAAACCATACAAGATTTTATTTCCTCTGCGGCTTCCGTGCAATGGCAGACTATCATGAATCACAAGAAATTTTAGCGGTCCTGTCAAAAAAATTCAGTGTCGGAAAATCCGGTATTTTAGACCGGATTTCAAAATGGGAAGAAGAGCAAAAACAACTCGAACGGGAGAGCGAAAGACTGCAGGAAGAGAATTCTTTGCTGCTTGCCAAAACACTAATAAAAGACAGCGATTTTGGAGTGTTATTCAAACAATTTGATCATAAATCCCTTAAGGATCTTCAGAAACTTGCAACTGCCGTCATCAATGATACTGAACTGCTAGTGGTATTTGCTTCATTGCCTGAAAATAAAGTCCTTATCTCTCATAACGGCAAGATAGGTTTTCATTGCGGCCAATTCTTAAAGGAGCACATCAACTCCTACAATGGACGGGGAGGCGGAAGCGAAAAAAGCGCTCAGGCAGGATTCCCGAGCCGCAGCGATCTGTTGTCCTTTTATGATTTTTGCCAGACCAGCATTAGAGAGTATATCAAATCCAAATAGAGAATGATCGATTCCAAGGAAGGAAGATAAAAAGACAGGAGAAGTGTCGATAAAGACTTCTCCTGTCTTTTCTATTCATCAGAAATCTTAAGCTTTGATACTCCATGCTTTTCTAAATGATCGTGGTAAAACTCCTCTAGCTGACTCAAATGTTCCATATGATTAGCCTGGCTTTTTGAAATCCCCTGCTGATAATCCCTCCTGGCAAGATAATACGCCAGTTTATCCCAGAACACTATCTCCTCATAAGTATCAAGGACAGTATTGATCTGGCCAATAAGCTGAGGTCCTGGCTCGTGATAATTTCCTTCGCGATGATGATTTACTCCTGCATATCCATGCTCTGCTGCCTGTGAAAGAATCAGCTGCTCGATTTTACGGAACTCATGATTAGAGTTTTCTGGTTCTGCGGAATCCACCACCCACATTCCATACGATATCAGTTTGACGAGGTTTTCATATTGGTTCGAGGTTAATTTAATATTCATAGGAAGGGCTCCTTTTGTGTTAAGATAATGTAACCATACACTAAAGTGCCCAATGATACAAAATCCTTTAATTTTACTCATGTTCTATTGTGAGGCCTTCTACATGACGTTTATTCATTAACTTTGATTTTTTTCGATTCTCTTTACTATCAAAAATTTGGGCCATATCATAATCCTTGGGATATAGATCGGCCGCCGCAATGTACAGGCTGAGCCTTTTGGTGTTGACCTTCCTCATTTCTCCTTTCACGAGGACTTCATAATTCCCATAATCATCAGGACCTTTAAAAATAATTCCAGTTTCATTATTAGGAGAAAGCTTCACATTATCTCCCTGGGTAAAATGTATCTCACTTTCACCCTTTGCAATTTTCCCTCCTTCCCGACTCATATACCTATTGATCGTGATTTGTTTATCAAGCTTTAGCTTCTGCTGTTGGCCCTCTATTCTGATTGGATACGATCTTTCTTCCTTATAGGTGATCTTATGCGCTTTTTCAATTAAGCCCGGATGCATGCCCAGTTTAAGAGCGATTGAGAAGCCCTGGCTATCGCCCCCCTTGCCAATGATCAATTTGTAGGTAGGCCGTAAAGTTTCCAGATCGAATTCCATTGAGCCGTTCAGAAAGCCTGGTGTTATATCTGCGAAATGTTTAATTTCGCTGTAATGGGTAGTCGCAAGCAATGTTGCCCCCTTTTTATATAACTGCTCCAGAATGACAGTTGCCAGCCCCATCCCCTCTGCAGGGTCTGTGCCCGAACCCAGTTCGTCAAGCAGCACCAGGCTCCGGTCATTGGTTTCCTCAAGTATTGTGATAATATTTTTTATATGCGAGCTGAACGTGCTTAAATTTTGTTCTATACTTTGCCCATCACCTATATCTACCCAAATATTTTGGAATATCGCAATGTGAGTCCCTTCTTCTACCGGGATATGGAAGCCTGATTGTGCCATTAACGTAATGAGCCCAATCGTTTTAATGGCAACGGTCTTTCCGCCTGTATTCGGCCCGGTGATGACCAGGGCATGCTCTCCATTTCCAAGCTCCACGTTCAGCGGCACTGCCCCATTCTCCAGAAGCGGATGTCTCGCACCCTTGATTGAAATGAAATGAGAGGTATTAACTTTGGGAGCTCTTCCGTTTATCGAAATGCTGTATTTCGCTTTAGAAAATAAAACATCATAATGTACCATCGTTTCCACGGCCAGCTTCAACTCCTGCTGGTGTGTTTCCACAAGCCCAGTCAAATAGCTAAGAATTCTTTCCCCTTCCGCCTCTTCCTGCCATGCCAATATATCGATTTCTGCCTGCAGGGCTGCAGACTCTTCCGGCTCCACAAAAATGGTAGAGCCCGATGCTGATGAGTCCAATATTGCCCCCTTTATTTTTCCTTTAAATTCCTTTTTCAAAGGGATGACATATCTTCCACTTCTCTCACTGATAATTGTTTCCTGCAGCATGCTTTTAATTTTCGGGGATTTTATAAGATTTTCCAGTTTTCCCTTCAGCCTTTCTTTATGAATGGCAATTTGTTTTCTAATTTTGCCCAGCTCCCGGCTAGCATTATCATCAATAATACCATTGCGAATACATCTATGGATTTCCGCACTGAGGTCAGGAAGTGAACTGATGCTATGGACATAACTCGTTACCCTGGGAGCAATATATTCCTTGTCTTTCATGTACCGTTTAATTTTTATGCAGCTATCAAGAAACTGATGAAGCCTCATAAAATGTTCCGGTCGGAGTGCAACGCCCTTGTTGAGCAGCTGTAGGATGGATTCAATTCCTTCCAATGCGGAAAGCGGTACGCTCGCACTCTTTTTTAACAGCAGTACAGCTTCATCCAGCTCTGATTGAAGTGCCTGGATCTGCCCGGGGTTTATGCTCGGCTCTATCGCTAAAATTCTTTGCCTTCCAGTTTCAGTTAATGAAAAAGAGCCAATTATTTCTTTGATCTTAGTAAATTGTAATGTGTGTAAAGCCTTTTGATTCATTGTTACTTCCTCCTATATTTGAAGTGATTTGACGCGGCGGCCGGCATATATCTGTCTGGCCGCTGCCAGCGCAGGTCGGCTTTCCAGCTGACAGAC
Source organism: Peribacillus sedimenti (assembly GCF_046237635.1). Lineage (NCBI taxonomy): Bacteria > Bacillati > Bacillota > Bacilli > Caryophanales > Bacillaceae > Peribacillus > Peribacillus sedimenti. The sequence continues at coordinate 3,495,421 of NZ_CP143547.1, forward strand.
CTAGTTCTTCAAAACAAAAAAGCCGCAATGAACAAAATGTCCATTGCGGCAATCATCTCCATTTGTTGCTTGGAATTTGATTATTATCCCTTCAGATAATAAAAAAAACTGTGTAAAAAACACAGCAGCTTCAAATGGAAACTTTTTTATGCCATGATTTTGTTCTTAACTTCATTGCGTGCATCACAAATAAACAGGCCATGTTTTTTCAAAAATAAAAAACATGCTGCGGCACAGCAATGACCGTATGAAATTACGGATTAGTTAAGAACGGCACCTAACATAAAATTTTCCCCTTTATTGGAAAGGATCATAATCAAATTCACTTACTTATAAAATATTCCATATATATGCCAAATGTCAATAACAGCCGGAAAATATTTTTTTTGGCCCTCTCCGTGCCGCTTTATTCCTCCATTTTATTTCACGAAAAACATTTATATACAGTTTTTATAACCATCTTTCAGACAGGCTACATAGAAGGGTCTGCATAGTGAGTAATTCTATAAAGAGTTCCAGTTGGTAATGATTTGTTCAAAGGCTGCGTCGTTTTGAAAAGATGAGGAATTAGGCTAATATTAGGAGTGATTCAAAGGAGGCAGTAATTTGTTAATACGCAGAGCAATGCAGGGAGACGAAGCAGCCATTGCAAAAGTCTATGTGAATTCGTGGAAAACCACCTATCAAAATATCATCCCTGAAACTTACTTGAATGGTTTAGAAGCTGGGTTATATTCGAATATATGGTCATTTATACTTAATGAAGAAAAGACCATTGTGTATGTTGCCGAAAACGCAGAAGGAGAAATCGTCGGTTTTGCGAGCGGCGGAAATGAACAGACGGAGGACCCACATTATACAGGAGAGGTTTATGCGATATACATTTTGCAGAACTATCAGCGAAAAGGAATTGGAAAATCGTTAATCAAACGGTTGCTCAAAGAGCTAAGAAGCCAGGGCTATGTAAATTTGATAATATGGGCCTTAAAAGATAATCATAATCGTTCCTTTTACGAATCTTTTGGTGGTACGATCAAAAAAACTAAACCGTTCCTTGTGAGCGGTGCGAGCCTCACGGAAGTGGGTTATGTCTGGGAAAACATAGACGAGGTCCTGAATGAATTGTAATCTATATGCTTCATGTCGATCATTTTTGTAAAAGAAATTGCCCCTGCTTTCTGCAGGGGCAGTATGCCTTATTGAAAATTTTCCTGAGTTTATCGATGTTACTCCTATAACAAGAAATTTTGTTTTTGTTTTCCAAGTAAATAAAGCCGATGCAATGGACGCGTCATCGTTACATATAAGAGCTTAATATCGAGCTCGTTTTCTTTTTGGTATTTTTCCTCAAGGGAGATGGCAAACACTACGTCAAACTCCAGCCCCTTTGCTAAATAGGATGGAACGATTACCAGTGCATTCTTGGGTATGCTTGCCTGTTCCTTTAACAGAAAAACCGGCATTCCAAGTGAATGAAGCAGCTCGTAAGCCTTGCTGCAATCTGCCTTGGTCTTTCCAATGATCGCATAGGTTTGGAAACCCTCATTTTTCACGTTCTTATATATCCTCTGAAGTACGCTGCCCCAGCCATCCTCCGCTATTTTAATAAACTCTGGCTTTTCACCGTGGCGGACCACGGGTTCCACTTTCGGGAACTCATACGGGAGGAGTGCAAGAAGTTTATTTGCCTCATTCATAATTTCCACTGTTGTCCGGTAGCTTTTTTGCAATTCTGTGTAAGTCGCTCTCGGGAAGATTTTATCATGTACCTCTTGCCATGAATCCAATCCCCTATATGAGTGGATTCCCTGAGCCAGATCCCCGACAAGCGTAAACATATCTGTATCAGCTGCTGTCTTAAGAGATTGAAGCTGCATGAAGCTATAATCTTGTGCCTCATCGATGACAATGTTTTTGGCCCGTTTTTCTTTATCGACTCCAAAAATGTGGGCATACAGATATAAAATAGGACCAAGGTCTTCAAGCTCAAACTTCTTGGAGTTGAAATTCCGATTGGAATAACGGCATATATCGATTGCCTGCTCTTTTGTCAGGCTCCCCTCACTATAGGAGTATAGAAGAGCGGGATCTTCAAAAAGCTCCATATAATATTGTGTAATGCTTTTCTTATCAAATTGATTTATATATTCCCGGACCGATGTGCCGATTGCTTTTTTGATTTCATTCATACGCTCTGCCTTTTTGTCGAGGCATTTCGTTATGTACTCTTTTCTGATTTCAGGATTTATATTTCTATATAGAGCCTTTTCAATTTTAGCGTCATAAAAATCATTGATTTTGTCAATCATTGCTTTCTTATTTGTTTTAACATGGTTCCGCAGTATGTTTTTTAACTTTTCGATCCTTCCGTATAAAGGCAAGTACCAATATTCTTCCTGAAATAATTTAATGAATTTCCTTGCAGAAAAAAGGCGGTATTTATCAACAAAAAAATCACGTTTCGGGTAAAACCTTCTAAATATGTCCATTAGAAAACGGTCAAGGATTTGTTTAAACTGGTACGATCCCTTAAATCCTGATACCCAAACTGCAAGCTTTGTTTCTTCATCCTGCTTTTCCAGCAGGCTCACCAATTTATGATCTTCCAATAGTTTGAAATTGTATCCAACAGCAGACTGTACATACTCTGCAAACGTATGCTGTTTTACCTTTTCAACCCCTAGCTCCGGCAATGCTTCTGATATATAGTCGATGAACAGCCTGCTCGGTGCCAGAATCATCAATTCCCTTGGATCGAACAGATCTTTATAGTGGTAAATGAAATAGGAAATGCGGTGGAGCGCAATGGTCGTTTTTCCGCTTCCTGCTGCACCCTGTACAATAATAGGCTTATTAAGGTCAGCGCGAATAATTCTGTTTTGTTCTTCCTGAATTGTCGAGACGATTTCTGTGAGACGGTTGCTGGAACTTTTGGAGAGGGATTCCTGGAGTAATTCATCTGTTGTAGTCAAATCAATGTCCCTGACTTCAGTCAACTGTCCCTGTTCAATCATAAGCTGCCGTTTTAAGGAGATATTCCCATTGAAGGATTCACCTTCAGCATCATACTGGACGTCACCGATCCTTCCCTCGTAGTACAGGTTTGCAATGGGGGACCGCCAGTCAACAATGATCTGTTCTTGATTTTCTCTTTGATAGAGGGAAGTCTTACCGAAATAGAGTATTTCCTTGTTTTGCCCGCCTTCCCTTGAAAAATCTACCCGGGCAAAATAAGGCTTTCCCATGGCCTTCCGAAGGCTTTCAAGCTCGGACTTGCTCATTTCAAAAAAACCTGCATTGGTCAGCAGCTCTGAGTAACCTCCTGATTCGAGCCAATCAGCATCTCCAAAGGCTTCCTGCATATTTTTCCTGAATTGATCCTTGCTTGTTTCAGAAGTTTTGATTACAACATCCATATACCTTTTCGTGAATTCCAAACGCTGAAGTTCATTTTCAAAATCGGGGTGCTGCGCTGTCATCATGCTCTCCTTTCAAATCAAAGAATTAGTCCCGGAGGAGAAAAAAGTCTAGCGTAGCGATGAAATGGAAATTTATATTATCAGAAAAATTCATAATTTGCAATACCTGCTATCCCTCTTGAACTCACTAAAAAGATAAAAGAGAAGGTGAATTATTATTCTATCGAGGTTTTTATAAAATAAATTATTAGGAATGCCCGATCTGGACGGATATCCATAAGGCTGAAGAATAAAAATTATGTTTTTTTGCTCCATGGGTTATTCTATCAGGTTTTCTGTGCTGAAAGCTCCCCGTTGATAACCAATAGGCCAGATAACAGCTTACTGTTTTATCGTATTTTTCGATTTTTAATTTATTCTAACGAGCTGTTTTCTAGTAGAATAGGTTGCACTTGCTACCCAGTTCATACTTTCTGTTCCCCTGCTACATCCATTACCGCTTACTTTTTCCTAATATCTTGCTTGTCTCAATAATCTCGAACAAAAGAAAACCGGGCACAAATAGCCCGGTCTATGACAGGTACTCATTCAAATACCTGCTCTTTCTGACATTTCTCCGTAATCTTCAACCCAGTTTCATTTGTTACGATCAATTCAATGATGATGTAAACAGGAGTTATCGAAAGTGCATTGATCTCATGATCTAAAACCACATCGGGCTATTTTCCATCCCTCCGGCTGCTGCACTACCTCCACAGCCACAATGCCCGCTTCCGATTCCTGGTTCGGTGAAAGGATTTCGTAAGTCAGCTTGGCATGTTTGTCGTTTAATTCGTGCCCGATTAGCTTAACGGATCTCAATCGTTCTGTAAGCACGGGACTTCCAAAATTTAATTCGTTGCCTTTATCGAAATAAATTCCTGTTTCCCGCACTCGAACATCCTTGGAAACAAGACCGTTAATAACCGAAATATTTCGCGTTTCCACCGCTGCAAAGAATTGTTGTATATCCTGATCAATCACCGCTACAATTTCTTGATTTTCCTCAAGCTTCGCTATTCTTGCTTCCAGTGAAGAAACTTTAGCCTTTAAATCCAGGTTTTCATCTAAAATGGCGATTTCCCGTTTTGTATCCTCCAGACTGTCACCTGACAATATATCGCAAGAGACCAGCGGAAGAACAGACAGGCATAAAACAAGCAATAACAAGTATCTGGACATCTCCCGCCAGCCTCCTTTTCTCCTTATCTACAATAATTAAACGAAAGGGGTGCACAAAAAGTTTCAATTTTTGGATAAAAATTGAAAATTATTCTAGTTGTTTTTATCTTTTAGAAAAATAACTTGCTAAAGTTCCTTTGAGTTTGTGATTATTGGCTGAGTTCATGATAGATTGATCGTCTGCTAACCGTGTTTGTTATGCATGCCGGTGCCAAAAATAATTTCCACCTTTTAATCACAAAGCTAAAAAATCATATATATCATGATATTTTTGTTATATTATGGGTTTATGTAGTACTTACAGCATTATGAGGTGGACAAATTGACTGTTTTCAGATCCTTTCAATTGAATCTATTAAAAAATTATCTTATCGGAACAGCAATAGCCGTTTTTGGTGTGGGAAGCCTATCCATCGTTCAAACTATTAATCTTTCTGGTTATGAAAGCATGCTTCTTCTGGCCTTGATGACCGTTTCTGCGATAATCATGGTTAGTCTTGAATATTATGTTTATAAAAGAGATGTCAACCCAATCAGGCAGGTTTATTCCATAGTAAACCGAATCCCGACTGAAAGTGAGCTAAAGGCTGCATTGGACAGGGTTCAGCGTTTCCCCGTCCTGGCTGTCAGACGGACTCTGCTTCATCATTATCTCGGTATTAGCATTCCTGCTGTTTCGATTACTTTAATATTGTTGTTCACCGGCCAATTGAGCATGCCGTACACTTATTTGCTGCTGGCAATATGCGGAGCCTTCCTGATGTCGGCTATGCATGCATTGATAGAGTTCTTTCTTACAATACAGGCTATTCAGCCGTTAATGACTGACCTATTTGGAAGACTGAATCACCCCTTCCCTCATCAAACTTTAAACAATCCTGGAACGATGGCAGGAATAAAGAAAAAGCTGCTGATCAGCTCTTTATTCCTGGCTGTGTTTCCCATTTTTCTTTTTTCTCTTATGTCGATGGCCAAGGTAAGGGAACAGAAGCTGGAGGTTCTTTTAGATTTTGCAAAATGGTCAGGACTGTTCGTAATTATCCTTGTTGTGCTTGCATGCGCAGGAGCAATATTGGTTTCGGGGAGCATCCAGCAGCCTATTGTAGAGTTGAAGGAAGGCATGCTGAGAGTCAAACAAGGCAGACTTGCTTCACTGGAAAATAAATATACGGACGAGTTCTCGGAGCTCATTTACGGTTTTAATCATATGGTGGCTGCAATTGAAAAACGTGATCAACAGAATAAAACTATGCTCGATAGCATTTACGCCTTGATGGCTGGAACCCTGGATGCAAGGGACCCTTATACCGCCGGCCATTCGATGAGGGTTGCTGATTATGCAGCCGGAATTGGCGACAAGATGGGGCTTCCTCCGAAAGAGCTGGACCTTTTAAAAAAATCAGCCATTTTACATGACATTGGAAAGATAGGTATCCGGGATAATGTACTGCTAAAAGAAGGTAAATTGACTGATGAAGAATTCAAACAAGTAAAACAGCACCCTGTGATCGGCGCGCGTATCCTTGAACAATACAATATGACAGAAGAGCTTCTATTATTAGTGCCGGGAGTGAAATATCACCATGAAAGATATGACGGCAAGGGTTATCCTGAAGGACTGGCAAGGGACAATATCCCTCTTTTCGGTAGGATCATCGCTGTCGCTGATGCCTATGATGCCATGACGTCCGACCGTACTTACCGCAAAGGCATGGACATCCAGAGAGCTATCGATATATTAAATGACGGTAAAGGAACACAATGGGATCCGTATTGCACGGACCTGTTCATTCAGTACATTTCTGAGAAAATGGAGAATGGAGAAGCTATAACTTATGCTGGCTGAAAAGCCGGAGAATGCGATTTTATTATCGCTTTTTTTAAAAGCATTTTCCCAGTACCAGTCTTCCATGATATACTGGAAAGGATATTGCTTTATGGAGGTATGCAATTAAATGATTACTGTCAATAATGTCGGCTTGCGTTATGGTGACCGCAAGCTGTTTGAAGATGTAAATATAAAATTCACACCAGGCAATTGCTATGGTTTAATAGGTGCAAACGGAGCGGGCAAGTCTACATTCTTAAAGATTCTCTCAGGCGAGATTGAAGCACAGACAGGCGACGTTCACATGGGCCCTGGCGAAAGGCTGGCTGTCCTGAAACAGAACCACTTCGAATATGAAGAACATGAAGTACTGAGCGTCGTGATCATGGGACATGAAAGGCTTTATGAGGTTATGCAGGAGAAGGATGCCATTTATATGAAGGCTGACTTCACAGATGAAGATGGAATGAAGGCTGCGGAGCTTGAGGGTGAATTTGCTGAACTTAACGGATGGGAAGCAGAATCGGAGGCTGCCATTCTGTTAAAGGGCCTTGGCATAGGTGAAGAGCTTCACAATAAAAAAATGGCAGAATTACAAGGCGGAGACAAAGTTAAGGTACTGCTTGCCCAGGCTCTATTTGGCAAGCCGGATGTCCTACTGCTGGATGAGCCTACTAACCACCTTGATATCAAGGCAATCCAGTGGCTGGAGGAGTTTTTAATAAACTTCGAAAATACAGTCATTGTTGTATCGCATGACCGTCATTTCCTTAATAAGGTTTGTACGCATATTGCTGACCTGGACTTTGGGAAAATCAAAATTTATGTCGGAAACTATGATTTCTGGTATGAGTCCAGTCAATTGGCAACTAGGTTGATGCAGGATGCGAACAAGAAGAAGGAAGAAAAAATTAAGGAGCTTCAAGGCTTCATTGCACGATTCAGTGCGAATGCTTCGAAGTCAAAACAGGCTACTTCCCGTAAGAAGCTTCTGGATAAAATCTCCCTTGATGACATCCAGCCTTCATCCAGGCGTTATCCATATGTCAATTTCACGCCTGAACGGGAAATAGGAAATGACCTTCTTCGTGTGGAAGGAATATCAAAGACAATCGATGGCGAAAAAGTACTGGACAATGTAAGCTTCATTATGAATAAAGGCGATAAGATTGCTCTTGTGGGCCGCGATGAAATTGCAAAGACCACATTATTCAAAATACTCGCAGGTGAAATGGAGCCTGACAGCGGCACATACAAATGGGGTGTAACCACCTCTCAGGCATACTTCCCTAAAGATAATGCGGAGTATTTTGACGGCAAAGAAGCCACTCTTGTTGAATGGCTGCGCCAATATTCGCCGAACGACCAAAGTGAAAGCTTCCTGCGCGGATTCCTCGGCAGAATGCTTTTCTCAGGTGAGGAAGTGTTGAAAAAGGCAAGCGTCCTTTCCGGCGGCGAAAAAGTACGCTGTATGCTTTCTAAAATGATGCTTTCCGGTTCAAACGTGCTGATGCTGGACGAACCGACAAACCACCTGGACCTTGAGTCAATAACCGCTTTAAACAATGGCTTGATAAACTTTAAAGGGTCACTGATATTCTCTTCTCACGACCACCAGTTTATTCAGACGGTTGCTAACCGGATCATCGAGATCACACCAAATGGCTTGGTCGACAAACAGCTGACATATGATGAATACCTGGAAAATGGCGAGCTGCAAAAACAGGTTGCTGAAATGTATAGCTGATTCGGCTGTTAAACGGCGCACTTCTTTCAGAAGCTGTGCCGTTTTACTATTGTAAAATGGTTCATCTTATATCTCATTTTACCTTCAAACCATATAGAAGATATCTACTTTTCAGCAGTGAAAAAGGTAATTTAGATTTCATTTTTCTATTTGGATAAGGTATCATGAAGCTAAATTGCTTGTTGTATTGGAGTTGGTGTAATGCCTCAAACGAAAATGTTCCGCCTTGGCTATGGAATCGCGCTAATCTTGTTAATCATATTGCTGGCATCGAAGGTAAACTTTATATTTACCCCCATTGCCGTAATGATTACAACCTTGTTCACTCCCATTATACTGGCTGGAGTGCTTTATTATCTGATGCGCCCGCTTGTAAATTTCCTGGCCAAATACATACCGCGGTCCCTTTCCATCATAATGATATACTTAATTGGGATCGGCTTCATTGTATCCATGATCTTTATCGCAGGTCCTCCCCTTCAAAGACAGGTAAGCAGCCTGGTAGAAAATACTCCAACTTATGCTGTAATTGTAAAGGAAGAATTGACCAAGCTCAGCACGAATGAATACGTAAGCCGCTTCCAGAACAACGAAAATTTCTCCTTGGATGACCTGTCGGGAAAACTGACGGAAAATATCAACCGGTTTGCTACTGCAATAGGAAATAACATCCTTAAATTAGTTTCTGCTGTGACAGGAGTAATCCTGCTCGCGGTTTTGATTCCGTTTATCGTTTTTTATATGCTGAAGGATGGGGAAAAATTGCCTGACCAAATATTGAAGCTTGTTCCGGGCCAGCATAAGGATGAAGGCAGAAAAGTTCTGGGTGATATGGATGAGGCATTAAGCTCCTATATTCAGGGGCAAATCCTTGTAAGCGTATTTGTAGGGGTTTTTATCCTGATCGGCTATTTGATCATTGGCCTGGATTATCCGTTAATCCTTGCGCTTGTATCCATGCTTACGAATGTCATACCCTTTGTCGGTCCTTTCATAGGTCTATTGCCAGCTGTAATAGTTGGGTTTATTGACTCTCCATTGACAGCATTATGGGTGGTAATTGTTGTCCTGATTGTTCAGCAATTGGAAAGCAACTTCATTTCCCCGCAGGTTATGGGCAAAAAGCTGGATATACATCCACTGACAATCATCCTTTTGCTTATGGTAGCTGGGAGCCTCGCCGGAGTGGCAGGACTTCTTCTGGCGGTGCCAACCTATGCAGTTTCAAAGGTAGTCGTGCTCCACACCTACCGATTTATCAATCTTAGAAAAAACGGCGACATTTTAAGGCCATGACTAGTAACCCCGGAAGTAGGACAGTCTATCTCCGGGGTTTTTTATGTCTATTGCTATGGGCTGCCGCTGCCCATTCATTGAATACGTTTGAAAACTTCTTCTTCACGAAATACTTTATGTGAAAGGGGAGTTAGCATGGACTTGGGAACGGTTCGCAAGCTGTTTGAATGGTATGACGCAGAAAGACTATTTGAACGATTAGAATATAAATTTTATGTATCCGGTTTATTTGATGATATGGATGATCCCGATGTATTGTGTTATTTCCTTGAGCAGTACTCCTTTAACGAAGAAACCTGTTTATTCGATGAATTTTCCTTTCATTTTAAAATATTTCAATATATGCATCGGAACAATGATTAATTATAAAATGTTGTGATTCCTTAAAGCTGCCCTTTATGATAAAAGTATGAATGCGGAACGCGAAATTAAGAGGGAGGGGAATGCGCGGTGTCCTTTAGAGAACGAAGAGAGCGAAGAGAGCGAAGAAAACAAAAACGGAAATTACAAGGAACTTACCGATATACGTTTGGTGAATTTATGTTCGATGTACTTTTCTTTATCCCAGAGCTGCTGTTTCTTCCTTTTAGAATACTATGGTGGTTGGGAAAAGGTGTGACAAGGCTTTTTGATTGATTGTTGCATTCTTGGCAATCATAAATTCGTGACACTTTTGCATATGGAAAGAAGCCGGGTTTTTGTCCCCGGCTTGAATCATATTCAGATAAAATACGGGTATCCGCCAAAGCCATACCCGTATCCTGGATAACCATATCCCGGATAACCATAGCCGGGATAACCATAGCCTCCATACAGCCACGGGCTAACCAGCGCACCGGCGGCAAGTCCCCCAAGCAATCCGCCAACGAAAGGACCGCCAAAGCCAAAACCGCCCCAGCCCCATGGTCGCCGGCCCCAGCCAAAGCCCCATGGCCTCCGACCCCAGCCCCAGCGCCTTGTATCATTCGGATCAATTTGATAATTTGGAATTTGTGGATTCATTCTGCTCCTCCTCAAAAAATTCTTTCTTTCATGTTTCTCTATAGAAATATGTGAGTTCAGAGCAAATTGATTAGGCTGTTATCCATAAATCATCGAATGTTTTAGGTAATTGACCATGAGCAACATTTAGAAGCAATTTTAGTATTCTATGCCAAAGTGTATCTATTAAATTCTTCATTTTGAAAACAATATAAGTTGAACTAAATATTTTCCCTTTCATTAGATGCCATCTAAATTAAGCAACCTGTTGATTTGAATGGAAGATGGGAGACTCATCGAAAATTGGCCGTTTTCTTCGTGCGTGGTCATATTCAAGGAAGCCATTCCAAAGTCCTGCGGGACACGCAGCCATAGGGAACTACTTGGCCAAACGCGCCGAGGAGGCTCCCTGACACCTCTCAGAAAACGAGCGCCTGCAACAAAAAAATCAACAGCCTTATCATGAAGGAAACCTTTAGTTCAATATATCGAAACTGCAAATTTGTTAAGTTTCAGCGGAATGCTGCGCCGGCGCCCCCTTTTTTATATTTGGCTTGAGCGTCAATAAAATGACCATGCCGATTATACTGAGGGCGCCTGCTCCCTGAAAGATCCCAAAAGGCACCCCGAGCCAAATGATCGAAGTAATAACAGATGAGAGCGGCTCTGCGCAAGAAAGCAAACTCCCTTCTTTCGGTGTAATATAGTGCAGGCTATCAATAAATAAATAAAAGGGTATCAATGTACCAAAAATAATGACAAATACAATCAGAAGATACACACTTACATTCCACTCAGACGCATCAAACTCATAAGGTTTATATACTGGAATCAGGGAAATTCCTCCAAACAGCATCCCCCAGCCCACAACAATAACAGAATTAAATTTTTGCACCAATTTATTGGAGTAAAGAGTATAAAAGGCCAAAGCGAACGCCGACAACAGACCCCATCCAACTGCTGACCAGGGTACAGCAAGGGTTTCCGGCTTCCCATTGGTTAAAAGCAGCACCGTTCCCCATAACGCTAAAATCACAGCAATTATTTCAAGCCTGTTTGGAATGCTGCGCTGCCTTAACAAATAATAAGCCAGGATAATTACAGGAGCGATGTACTGAAGGAGGGTCGCCACTGCCGCATTGCCAGTATCGATTGCTGCGAAATATGTATATTGGACCCCCATCATTCCCGCTATTCCAAAAAACACAAAATGTGATATTGATGCTGTATTCCGCCAGACCGTAAATACCTCCCGGCTTTTTCCGCCTAATGCTGCCATAATTAAAAACAGCAGCCCTGAGGCCAGCAGCCTGACCGTTACCAGCCAGCCCATTGTAACTGTACTTTTATCAAAAAGATGCTGTGCGGCCGTACCGGAAATTCCCCATAAAGCAGCAGCCGTCAGCACCATGACATATCCTTTATTTTTTGCCATTTAAATTGCCTCCACTCACCAGATGATGTAAAAGTCATCTAACCCGCCTTGTATGTCTAGAATCCTCTCAATATCCACAAATTAGTATAAACAAATATATGCAGGTTCTTTATCTCTAAAAAAAGTAGCTCAGTTGTTCTCTGAGCCATGAATCAATTGATATATTAAAAGCTAATGATTACTTCCTGGTTTTCCACGCGTTTTTTAACAGCTTCAAAAAAAGCCTGTTCGTGTTGGCTCAGGTTTTCAAAGTCAAACTTTTTATACAGAACCGAAAGCAATACAATGTCCCGAAGCCGTAAAAACAGAGGGATAGAGTCTAATGTTTGTTCGGGCAGCTCATTTTGGCTCCTATATCCTGAAACGAATTGGTTAAAGAAGCTTTCTGCAAATTCCTGGCGGCCTTGTTGCGTATGAAAGTCACGCGAAAAAAGAATATAATAGAGCGGAATTGCGATATCACTGGCAAAAAAATGATAAGAACAATCATCAAAATCAAAAAGATATATTTCCCCTTCATGTACATGAAAATTGCCAGAATGAAGGTCTGAATGGATCAAACCGTAAGTATGTTCATTTCTTGGCAGATTTGATATGTCTTTCAACACTTTATTCCTGTACTCCAGTACCTCATTGCCTATATCATGTTTGTAATTTTCAATATGGAATAATTCCTCTTCATCCCACTCGGGCCGTGGTACGGAATGATCAGGAATAGAATAATTCCGCGTTATTTTATGGAGCTTGCCGATTACAGCTCCCCATTCATAAGCATAATGAGGGTCATTCTCTATATCCCGCCAACTAATCTGTTTTCCGGGAAGCTTTTCAATGCATACTGCATAAAATTCTGTTCGATCAGATGCCCTGAGGCTTTCAATATAACTGTTATTGGAAGACGAAAAATGGCGATATACGTTGACACCTTCCTCCTTCAAAAATTTCACCCATGACACTTCTGCAAACATTTGCTCATAAGACCTGTGTGAAGAATGCGTAAAACGGAGAATAATCTGTTCCCCATCCTTCAATCCACTGTACAGATAGCTCTCAAAATCACCAATCTTTTCCAAAGCTTCGGGTGCTACGCCAAACAATGTCGCTCCCTTAGCCAGAATCTCGTTTGTAAAAACCTGTTCCACTGCCTTTTCCATAAAAGCCTCTTTCCGCCAACATAATTGGCTAACTAATGAGATTTATATTTTCATATTTTACAAAATAATCAGTTTAGTCAAGCTGTATTATGATTAAAAAAATCGGAAGCGCCCTGATTGAATGGACCTCTGCTGATTACTGCCACATGTTGAAGGTCAGCCAAGACCGCCCACAAGTGAAAAGTTAGCTAAGAACGCCACGTCGTGGGCCAACGCTGACGTTCCATCCTATGGGCCTGTCAACGCTGACGAACCGCAGGATGGGGACCTGATAACGCTGACTGACCGCACATCCTGTTAATCCTGATAATTCTGACTGACCACATATCTTGGGCCTTGAGAACTTGTACATCGTGTACGTCGAAGCTAGACATCAGTCTAGGTTAAAAAGTTATACTTGCTTATCTGATAAAAAAAAATCCTTTCTAAACGAAAGGATCTTTTTTTTTATGTTCGGAACTTATCCCCATAAGTTCGTACTGAAAGGAACTCTATAAAGTTAACCCCTTTGTTAACGGTTTCATTATATTACAAAACTTAAACATTTACAATTTAATTTTTTAAAATATACAATATTTAACTCCTAAGCTTATTGTCCAAAACAGTAATTCGCAGCATTGTTAAATATTTGAAAACCATCTTGTGTTAACCATCTTTTTAGATTATCATCTAATTAGATAATAATCTAAAGGAATGGATGAACTTATGCAATTAGATAAACTTGTTTCGTTTCATAAAACAATGGGTGACCCGACTAGAATTCGAATCCTGTCCCTGCTGGCCTCCGGCCCGAAACACGGCCAGGCTTTAGCCGGCATCTTAAGCCTGACACCGCCAACCATTTCTCACCATCTTGCAAAACTGAAGGAAAGTAACCTGGTCTATGACAGGCGCGATAAAAACACGATTTATTACCATTTGAACCTGAAAGTGGTGGAGCACTTTTCACAAGCATTACCAAATATGCTAATAGGACAGGAGGAAGATAAAATGACAGACGCCTTGGAGCTGGAATACCAAAAAATTCTCCAAAATTTCCTTACTAAGGATGGCAGGCTAAAAACCATCCCAGCGCAAAGAAGGAAAAAAATGATTGTGTTATATCACCTGGCGAACCGTTTGGATGCAGGCAGGAAGTATCCGGAAAAAGAACTCAATGAATATATAAAAAAATTCCACGAGGACTATGCGACAATTCGCAGGGAGTTTATTATTATGGGGATTATGTATCGCGATAAAGGGATTTATGAACTCAACCCTAAAGAAATGTGGGAAAAGATCTAAATCAAAATACAAGGGTGCAAGCCAAAAGTGCTTGTACCCTTTGTTCTGTGTAAACGGATGAGTCGGTCTCACATGCATTTCGTTTTTGTGGAACTAGGATATAAACCCAGAATGAACTCGGCTGTCCTTCTCCGTCTCGGCTCTCATGCTTTCCCATTCCTCCCGTATCATTCCCATCCTGATGGAATCATAATAGACACCATTGTAATAGCGGCATTTTCTCATTCGGCCTTCCATAATCATGCCAACTTTCTTTGAAGCAGCAATCATTCTTTCGTTTCCGGACCAGGTTGTCAATCCTACTCTTTCAACATCCAAATTATTAAATAAATAGTCTATGTATAAAGTAAGTGCTTCTGTGCCAAACCCGCCATTCCAATACTCCGGATTATAAATGGTGATTCCAATCTCAAGCCAACGGGAGCCTTTATGTTCCCAATAAAAACCTATCGTACCAATAAGTTCACCTTTTGCCTCGATTACAAGCTGAGAATATAAATTCTCCCTTTCGTTCAAAGCCTCGCGTTCATTTTGGGAGATTATATATTCTTCAAGTGTCAAAGGCTCTAAACGAAAATAAGGCGCATCCCATTTTTTCCACTCAGGGTCTTTTTCCCCATAGGCAAGCTGCCAAACCTTTATCCAATCATCTTTCACTGGATTTCTTAGCACAAGCTTGCTGCCGTGCAAAGTAACATTTCCCCGCATATTCAGCCTCCACTAGAACATGAATCGAACTTCAATTATTTTACTATCTTTCTGCTTCCTGAATGTATTCTAATGTTATTATGCAAAAATGAGGGACAGCGCTGCAATCCCTATCCCTCGATAATCTTTACAAAGAAATGCCGGTTTCTGGGCCCGTCAAACTCGCAGAAATATATGCCTTGCCATGTACCAAGCACAAGGTTGCCGTTTTCGATAATCACATGCTGTGAAGCACCCACTGTACTCGCTTTCATATGTGCTGCAGTATTGCCTTCATCATGCAGGTCAAGTGTGTGGTTCCAGGGGTAGATTTCATCAAAGCGGCGCAGCATGTCGCGCTTTACATCAGGGTCAGCATTTTCGTTGATGGTAATCCCAGCAGTTGTATGGGGACAATACACCAGCGCAAGCCCATTGACGATTCCGGTTTCATTCACAAATTTCTGAACCTCTGAAGTTATGTCAACCATTTTGTCTCTTTGATCTGTTTTGAGATTCAGTCGTCTAATCATGTATTTATCTCCCTTCTTAAAATCTGTACAAAGCTCCATAAATCTCTTCGGATTCCTTATTGTCTCCAAGAACAACCAAGTATGGCCTCTCACCCTTAAGCTTCAGCATGTTGCTTACATAACCCTCACTGATTGGCTGTCTAAAAACAAGCTCCGTGGAGCGAAGGCTAATGGAACAGCAGCGGCAGTTATTGTGGATGTATATTTCACCAGCCGGCTTGCCCAGAAGGACTTCCCATTCCTTTATCGTGCTTTCGATATCATTTACCCCAAAATGGACAGCCGCAATCTTTCTGCGTGACTGCCCTGCAGTCAAAATTCCTGACCCTTTCAGGTCCTTAAGCCTTTCTTCATCCCGTTGGCCCCATTGGATAAAGAATGGATATGGCAAGCCCGATTCCTTCTTGATAAAAAGCATTTTCCATTGTAGTACTTTTCCGTCTTCCCTTATTCTTTGTGCATCCAGGATCTCTCCTGTCTCAAAGCCTTCCTTGGCGAGTTGCCTTTTTAGGGCGGATATGTCAGCTGTCCTGAGGCAAATCTGGCCAAGGCCCTCTTGATCCTTTAACAGAAGCTGAATAAGAGGATTATCGGAGGCCCTTGCGATTGCGGTATCTTCAACGGACAGAAACTCTATATAGCTAAGGCCCGCATACATTAAACTATTATATGTTCCCCATTTTTCATGCCTTCCTCCGTGTACTGCATGCCAGCCCCTGTCTTCCATTTCTTTTATTGCAAATGAAGGGTCATTTTTGACAAAATGGACTACGTGGTCGAGTGAAATCCTCAAACAATCACTTCCTTTTTGTATTTCGGTGCCATTTGGTGATACAGCATTGTATAAAAAAATCCAGTCTGCCTTGACATACTGACCGGGATGGCTTATTGCCTTATTCTCTTTTTGAACCACCATTGTTTGCCTGGCAAATACGTTGAAATTCTTCTCTTTAAGATGTTCGATTTCTTCATTAGTCAGTTCCCCCGGTCCTTATCGCACCTCCTGATAATTTCTGGCCAGTTTCACAAAAGCACCTATCCCTTTTTGAACTAAATATTTTCACTTTATAATAACATAATATTCTGAATCGAGTATCCGAAGGATATGAGACTTTAAAATTGGTTTTACAAGTTGGGCGATAGTAGCTATCAAATAATGTTGTGTTTTAATATACAGGGCAGACCCTGCATACAGAAAGGTCTCTTTTTCAAGCTGTCGGAAATCGGAAAATGCTGCCAAGTACTTTCATATATAAATAGTTCAGTATTTACGTGACAGCCATAAAGAATATAAAGTCATATAGTCATATTTACCTATCTCTTAGACTGGAATTCACAGGAAGCAGTTGTCTTTTGAGATTCTACTAAAAATGGTTCATAAACAGGAGCCCTTATCTATGATTCTAAAAACAGAAAAAAGCCCCCTGCCAATCGGCAAGGGGTTTCGTCTTCACTTAATCATTAATCAGCCTTCTAATAACAGCTGTTCCGGATCCTCTAACAATTGTTTCACTGTGACAAGGAATCCAACCGCTTCTTTTCCGTCGACTATGCGGTGGTCATAAGACAATGCAAGGTACATCATCGGTCGGTTTTCCATTCTTTCGTTGTCAATTGCTACAGGCCTTACCTGAATTTTATGCATTCCTAAAATTCCAACCTGAGGAGCGTTTAAGATTGGAGTGGATAATAGAGACCCGAACGTTCCGCCGTTTGTAATGGTAAAGGTTCCACCCTGAAGGTCAGATAATGCCAATTTATTATTTCTTGCTTTAACTGCAAGATCACCAATGGTACGCTCGATGTCAGCAAATCCTTTACGGTCAGCGTCTCTGACAACAGGAACTACAAGCCCTTCGTCTGTAGAAACAGCGACACCGATGTCATAGTAGTTTTTCTTGATAATTTCATTCCCTAGAATTTCTGCATTCAATAGCGGATATTTCTTTAATGCTCCAATGACTGCCTTTGTGAAGAAGGACATGAATCCAAGCTTGACATCATTCTGTTTAAAGAAAGCATCCTTGCGGCGATTACGCAGTTCCATAATTGCTGTCATATCAACCTCATTGAAAGTTGTCAGCATGGCTGCTGTCTGCTGTACTTCTACAAGGCGCTTCGCAATCGTTTGGCGGCGGCGGGACATTTTAATTACTTCCACACGGTCATCTGCTTGAGCCTGTGGTGCAGCGGCTGGCGAAGGTTTTACAGCAGGAGTTGACTGGACTGGGGCCTTTCCTGCAGCTTCAACATCCTGTACTCTCACTCTGCCAAGAGGATCTCTTACCGGAACGTCGTTAAGATCGATGCCTTTTTCACGTGCAAGCTTTCTGGCAGCTGGCGAGGCAATGGTACGCTGAGATGATTCCTGCTGAACCGGTGTGGCTGCCTGAATTGGAGCAGTGTCCTTTGGCTGCTCAGCCTTAGGTGCTTCTGTTTGCGCTTCTGCCTTTGGTGCTTCGGGAGCTTGAGACTGTCCGCCTGCAGAGCCTCCCTCTTCCACAACTGCGATGGCCTGGCCTACCTGAACAGTATCCCCTTCTTCAGCGAGCAGGTCCTTAATTGTCCCTGTATAGTCAGAAATAATTTCAACATTTACTTTATCTGTTTCAAGTTCGACAATGTAGTCTCCCTTTTCTACAAAATCGCCTGGCTGCTTCAACCATTGTGCGACCGTTCCTTCTGAGATAGATTCTGCTAATTCTGGTACCTTTACTTCAGCCATGTTACTTTTCCTCCCCTTGAATACGCGTCAATGCTTGATTCATGATTCGTTGCTGTTCCTTCTTATGAACTAAAGGATCCCCCTCAGCCGGGCTCGATCTGCGTTTTCTTCCAATGTAGGAAACCGATATGCCATTAGGAGCCGCAGCATTGATCCTTGGTTCAATAAATGTCCACGCACCCATGTTTTTCGGCTCTTCCTGTACCCAAATGATTTCTTTCAAATTAGGATAGAATGTAAGCAGTTTTTGGATTCCCAGGAATGGGAATGGATACAGTTCTTCAATGCTGACGATTTTAACCCAGTCAAGATTGTCTTCAGCAGCTGCTTTTTCCCTGAGCTCCACAGCTATTTTACCAGTACAGAAAACAACCCGTTCCACTGTTTCCCTGTCTCCTCCAACGGTTTCAATGAACGGCTGGAATTCTCCCTGCACAAACTCCGATGCCTCGGAAGCCATGGTCTGGTTTCTGAGCATGCTCTTTGGTGTCATTAGAACAAGCGGGCGTACTTCATCCATTTCAAGAATCTTTGCCTGTCTTCTTAAAATATGGAAATATTGTGCCGCAGAACTTAGGTTTGCAACTGTCCAGTTGTTTTCAGCAGCAAGTGATAAATATCTTTCCAGGCGAGCACTGGAGTGTTCCGGTCCCTGACCTTCGTAGCCATGAGGCAGAAGCATTACAAGCCCGGATTTTTGTCCCCATTTTGCACGGCCAGCCGCAATGAACTGATCAAAAATAACCTGTGCTGTATTTGCGAAATCACCGAATTGGCCTTCCCAAAGAACCAATGTTTCAGGAGCAAATACGTTATATCCATATTCAAATGCCAGCACCGCAGTTTCAGTCAGCGGACTGTTATGAACTGCAAACGACGCCTTTACAGAATCCAAAGTATGAAGAGGTGAATACTTCTTACCTGTTTCGCTATCATGGAGCACAATGTTCCTTTGAGCGAAAGTTCCCCTCTCTGAGTCCTGCCCTGTCAGCCTGATTGGTGTTCCATCACTCAGAATTGTGGCAAATGCCAATGTTTCTGCATGGGCCCAATCAATCTTTCCATTATCGCCGAAAGAGTCTAGACGGCGGGAAAGTATACGGCCAAGCTTCTTATTCACCTTAAAGCCTTCAGGCCATTTAACAAGCTTTTCATTTATACTGGAAAGCTCTTCTGCCGGGACAAATGTTTCGACTCTTGGCAATCCGTGTTCCACCGTTTCAGGAGGATTCAGCTCGGAAGGTTCTTCCGGCTTGTTTCCGGAAACTCTGTCATAAGCATTTGACAGCCGGCTCTCTACTTGGGTTTCAATGGAAGCGATTTCTTCTTTCGTAATTTCTCCTGCAGAAATAAGTTTTTCAGCGTACATTTCTTTTACGGTAGGATGCTTGTGAATCAACGCGTACATTTGTGGCTGCGTTACCAGCGGCTCGTCCATTTCGTTATGACCGAATCTCCTGTAGCCAATTAAATCAATCAAGAAATCCTTTTTATATTTCTTTCTATATAAATGTGCGAGAGAAACCGCGGCAAGACACGCTTCTACATCATCCGCATTTACATGCACGATTGGAATTTCAAAGCCTTTAGCCGGATCGCTCGCATATTTGGTTGAGCGCGAATCTTCACTCTCGGTTGTGAACCCTATCATATTATTTGCAATAATATGGATGGACCCTCCCGTTTGATATCCCCTTAAACGGCTTAAATTCAAAGTCTCAGGAACAATTCCCTCTCCTGGAAACGCTGCATCCCCGTGTATAAGGATCGCAAGAGACTTTTCGATATCCTGGCCAGGGTATCCAGCAGCTGTTCTGTCTTCCTGTGCTGCACGGGTATATCCCTCTACAATCGGAGCAACTACTTCAAGGTGACTCGGGTTATTCGCAAGGGTTAATCTGGCCGTTTGTGTATTTTCATTTTTAATTTGCTTATCAAGCCCTAAATGGTATTTAACGTCACCTGTCCAGCCGTAATTAATCCCTATTGAACCTTCAGATGGCACAAGATCCTTGTTCGGGGAATGCTGGAATTCAGAAAAAACGATTTCGTATGGCTTTCCAAGTACATGAGCCAGAACATTCAGACGTCCACGGTGCGCCATTGCTATATTGACATTGGACGTACCGCTTTGTACCGTTTCCGAAATAAGCTTATCCAGCATAGGAACCATAGCATCAAGGCCTTCTATGGAGAATCTTTTCTGTCCGACATAAGTACGGTGAAGGAATTTCTCAAAGCCTTCAACTTCGTTAAGGCGCTTTAACAACCATGCTTTTTTTTCCTTGGTAATCTTCGGGAAGATTTTGCCGGATTCAACCATATCATTCAGCCATTTCTTTTCCTCAAGGTCATTCACATGTGCGAATTCGAAAGCGATGGTTTTGGTATACAATTCCTTTAAGTATTTGATTGCTTCATAACCGTTTGTTACGCTGCCTGGAGCTTCGGAACAAATCAGGTCGGCGGGGATGGTTTTTAAATCGTCCGGCGTCAGACCATAGTTATCCAGATGGAGCAGCTCATTATCAAGAGGCACCTCATTTAACGGATAAATATTAGCCGCAAGATGCCCATATGTACGAATATTTTCAGCAAGCTTGACCGCAGAAATAATCTTCTTCATAGAAGGAACATTGCTTGGTACTTCTGCCAGCTGC
Organism: Peribacillus sedimenti; assembly: GCF_046237635.1. Classification (NCBI taxonomy): domain Bacteria; kingdom Bacillati; phylum Bacillota; class Bacilli; order Caryophanales; family Bacillaceae; genus Peribacillus; species Peribacillus sedimenti. The sequence goes on from NZ_CP143547.1 coordinate 3,516,391, forward strand.
TGTGCTGGAGCAGCCGTTTCCACGTAGCGAGAGACGCTATCCTCGGAAGGAGGACCATATGTTTCGAAAAAGTTTTTCAGCTCCGGATCGACTTCTTCCGGGTTTCTTTGGAATAAATCAAATTGTTCCATGACGTATCCAAGGTTTGGCCCACTGAAAGCTTTCCAAGGGTCAAATGCCTTAGCATCCTGGTTGGTCATTTTGTTAACCCCCAAATGTTCGTATATTTGATAGACGATTAATATATCGTTTTACCCACAGTATCTTTAATACCCCTATAAATTATATTCTAACTATTTTGGTTAAGCTATATAAAGATAGTTAATTTTTTAAAAGATTATTAAAATTCCAAGGATAAAACGGTTACAAATGTTATTTTATCATGTTTCCAATCAAATTTCCAAAGGTTAAAACTAAGAAAATAGCAGGAAATGATAGATTTTATCGGTATTTCTCGATAATTTGGTGAATACTGAAATATTTCCTTAATAATCGAAGGTTGAATAATAATTAACAGGCTAATTGTTCACATTTAGCCTGCGTAAGAATCGGTGAGGAACCAGCGGGATTGCTTAAAGTTACATCTTTTTATTATCCCAGAAAAGTTGTTTGCGCAAAAAAAGCACCTTGCTAAAAGTAAGCAGTTCATTTTTTGTGGAGAAACATTTTAAATGGCATATGATTTAGCGGGCCTTTTAACACACTAAGTCTCAGGACTGTTTTCCTTGATTTATCAACGTTTAATAAGATAAAACCAGTAAAATAGCATAGCAAATAGCACCCAAAATAGCATCATGGCAATGCATATTGTCATCGTGCGAATTAGGGTATTTTATTATGTTTCAAGAAAACTCAAGGATTTATAACGCTATGTGGTAAATTTTTATTATAGCTAAAGATTATGAAAATTCAGTTCTTCATCCAAGGGACAGATTAATGGGATATGGTCGCTTTATAAGGATGTAATAAAAATATGACTTACAAGGGGAAAAGCTATGAAACATCATACTTCAGAAGGATTATTTAGAATAGATTGCGATGAAATTTTTCTTCAAGAGTTTTCAGTTGAAGATGCAATTAATATATACAGAATATCAAATCAACCAGAAATATATAATTTCTTGCCTGACTGGAAATCAACCAAAGAACAAAGGGTAGATTGGGTCACCAATTACGAGATACCAGCAAATAAAATGTTTCTTGAAGCAGCGACCAAAAATACCAACATAGAAAGTCATTTTTTAAAACTAGGGGTATTTATTAAAGAAACGAATGAATTTATTGGGTGGTGTTGTACGGGTATTAAGGAAGAACTTCCAACACCCAATAGAGAAATTATGTATGCCATTTCAAATGAATATCAAAGGAAAGGTTACGCTACTAAAGCGTCTAGGGGTTTGAATGACTATTTGTTTACAAATACCAATGTAGAAAACCTTAACGCAGTTGCTTTAATTAACAATATCTCATCAAACAAAGTAATTGAGAAATGTGGGTTTACCTATCGAGGTCAACAAATAATAGAAAATGAACATTATAACCATTATATTTTGAGTAAGTCAGAGTGGAAGAAAAAACATTAAGTTGGTGTTTGGTGTTCCTTTATAGGGGGCTTTATTGAAATAAGAACAATACATCAATGACAAAAAGCTTGGTATATCCCAAGCTTTTTTTGGTGTGTTAATTGTATTGTTAGTTCGCTTGCTATTTACACTGCGAAAACGTTTGTCATTCGGGCTGCGATTTAAACTTTTCTCCACGTTATCTGAACTACTTGTGCTAAAAGGCAGCGCTTTTTCAGTTACATCGCCACTTGCTCTCCTGGTTTTCTATAGCCTGAGCGGGATATTATACTTTCTATTGCCGATACAGCCTCAGGAAGCGAGTCGGCATTGACATGGAAAAATTCCCCCTTATATGAATTTTCCATATGTGAATAACGCGGGTCATAGTATTCTTCAAAAAGAATTTTAATGAAAGTCTTATAGTCCTCAGACTCAATAGCTCTATATATGGCATCGAGTGTTTCAGGATTTTTAATCCTTTTTTCGATCTTATGGATGCTTTCCCAAATCTTGTCCTTAAACCATTCCTGGTCCCTATAAGGAGTGACATATTCATCAAACGTACGTTCAATCCTTTTCTCAATTGAGGCTGCCACACTAATGTGTATGCCCTCCTCTTTACGCTCCAACAGGAAATCCGGCTGTGTCGCACGTCCAACGCGCTTGCTCTCTGCCTCCATGATAAAATATTCACTATTTCTTATGGATAGTAGATCATCGAACAACAAGGCATCGAAGGTTTTCTGGTTTGATGGCTTTTCCTCGCCGAAGGAACCAAACACTGAACCTCTATGCTTTGCGTACGCCTCAAGGTCCAGCACCGGATAACCCTTTGCCTTCATTTCATTGAGAATCAATGTTTTTCCTACGCCAGTCATACCATGAAGGACAATTGCTTTCTTCGGCATGACTTTCTCTGTCAATTCAAGTATACGCTCACGATAGGCACGGTAGCCTCCCACAATGCGTGAAACAGACAGTCCGGAAAGGTCTGCGAACGCAGCTACCGACTGGCTTCTGTTTCCGCCGCGCCAGCAGTATATCACTGGTTCCCTCCCTGTTTCCTGGATGCTCCTGATTTCACCCAGGATGTCGGGTAGTTTTGGAGCTACAATTTCCATGGCCCTCCACTTTGCAGCTTCTTTGCCTTTTTGTTTATATAGGGTGCCTATTTCACTTCTTTCATCATTTGAAAAAAGGGGCACATTTCTTGCGTTGGGGATGGAGCCTTCTTCAAATTCCACGGGAGAGCGAACATCAACAGCCACTGCATCCTCATTTTCTATAAACTCATCAACTGAAAGTTCTTTCAATTATATTGCCTCCTTTTATCTCAAATTTATTATAGTCAAAAATTCCACGAAAACAAATTGAATTGTATAGGAAGGCAAAACTCTCACCGCCAGCGGAAACCCCCGTTGTTTTGGCTAATTGCTTCCTAAAGCCGGAGGTGTTACTTAGATTTTATACATAAACAAACCCTCCTGGGGGACCAGGAAGGCAAATTGATTCGGCGCTGTCTTGCCTAAACTGTTTTGATCCGTAAAAGGGCTCTGTTTTAATGAAGAAGGCCAAAACGGATCGCTATTTTGACGGAAGGAGGCACCCGGTACATGCCCTAAAAAATCGAGTCGCGGGAAACCGCCGCTCTTTTGGTTATGTGTTCACGTTGAAATATCTTGCCTCGGGGTGGGCAAATACGATGGCTGATACGGAGGCTTCCGGTTCCATCATATAGGCTTCCGTTAACGAAATGCCAATCACTTCGGGCTTTAATAGTTTAAATAATTTGGCTTGGTCTTCTAAGTTGGGGCAAGCAGGATAGCCGAAAGAATATCTTTGCCCGATATATTTAGCCGCAAACCGTTCTTTCATGGACATATCAACGCTGTCACCGATACCCCATGAATCCCTTATCATATGGTGGAGTCGTTCAGCAAATCCTTCGGCCGTTTCCAGCGCAAGCGCTTGTATGGCATGGCTCTTCAAAAAATCTCCTTTTGCCTTCCATTCATCAGCGCGTTGACGTATACCTTTTCCCGCTGTAACCACAAAGAATCCCACAAAATCCATTTCCCCCGAAGAAACAGATTTCAAGTAATCCGCAAGGCAAAGCCGGGGCTCCTCCGGCTGACGAGGAAACTCAAATACCTCAAGAACCTCAGAATGATCTTTTGGATTATATATAATCACCTTGTTTCCTTCTCCCTGAGCCGGGAAAAACTGATAGATGGCATTTAAGGAATACTCGGCATTATGTTTCAAATCGTTTTCCAATTCTAGTATCAGTTCATTCAGGCCAATTGCTCTTTCATCACCGCTCTTTATCAATTCGTCCACCTTTCCTTTTAAGCCTAAATGGTGTCCGATAAGCATTTGTTTGTTCACATAAGGAGTAACTGCTGCCAGCGGATAATTCCGGAGCACATGTTTTTCAAAGTCAGCAGGCAGCTGGACTGGATGGTCAGCAAGCTCCTTCCGAACTTTTGATTTCGGCAACGGCCTCTCTATCGTTGCGGCAACTGCAGCATTTGCACCAGCCAGTTTTCGTTTTTCACTAAGTTCCATCAAATGGCTATCCCGCTTTGCCTTGTCATGGAGAATGTTTGCAGCCGAAAGGCCATCCATTGCATCCTTGGAATATAGCACAGGGCCACCATATTCAGGAGCAATCTTGAAATCAGTGAACTTCCTGGATAACGCCGCCCCTCCAACCAATATCGGGATGTCGATTCCCGCTTGTTTCAAATCCTGGGCGGTCAGCACCATCTGCTGTGCTGACTTAACCAGCAGCCCCGATAAACCGATTACAGTGGGGTTATGCTTCCTGACGGCTTCAATGATTTGTGCAGAAGCGACTTTTATTCCAAGGTCCACTACCTCATAACCATTATTGGATAATATGATATCAACCAGATTTTTTCCAATATCATGTACATCGCCCTTTACTGTTGCCAATAGCACCTTTCCCTTTTTTACACTTTCCGTTGTATTCGCCATCAAGGGTTCGAGATACGACACTGCAGCCTTCATGGCTTCTGCACTTTGGAGCACCTCGGCTACAATCAGCTGATTATCATTAAACAATCTCCCGACTTCACTCATGCCATTCATTAGAGGTCCATTAATAATATCCAGCGGTGCATCCCCTCGGCGAAGTGCTTCCTCCAAGTCTGCTATTAATCCTTCTTTGGTACCTTCAATGATATATCCCGGGAGCCGCTCTTCGAGAGGAAGCTTGGCAATATTGTCACTCTTTTCCACCTTTTTATCCCGGTAATAATCGGTGAAAATTTGCAATGTCTCGTTCGAAGTATCAAAGAGCAGCGCTTCAGCAAGCCTTACCTCGTCCTCGGGAATCGACGCAAATCTCTCCAGTTTTTCCGTGTTTACTATTGCATAATCAAGGCCTCCCTTTGTACAGTGATAGAGAAACACTGCATTCAATATTTCCCGCCCCCTTGGCGGAAGGCCGAAGGAAACATTGGAAATACCAAGGATGGTCAGACAAGAAGGAAACTTTTCCTTAATTCTCCCGATTCCTTTCACGGTTTCAAGAGCCGAACCGATGTATTGTTCATCCCCGGTGCCCACCGGGAACACAAGCGGGTCAAATATGATATCATTCTCATTGACTTTATATTTATTTACAAGCAGGTCCACGGACCTTTCTGCAACTTTCAACTTCGTCTCGGCATTAACTGCCATGCCAGTCTCGTCTATCGTACCGACGACTACCGCAGCTCCATATTGATGGATGAGCGGGACAATTTTCTCAAAACGCTCCTCCCCCTCCTCCAGATTGATGGAATTAATGATAGCTTTTCCCTGTGAACGCTTGAGTGCCTCCTCAAGGACGATTTCATCAGTAGTATCAATTACCAAAGGCACTTTAACTTTTTTTACTACCTCCTGGACAAATTGTCTCATATCCTCCAGTTCATCCCCATCAGGGTCTGCCAGGCAAATGTCGATCACATGTGCCCCTTTTTTTACTTGTGCGCGGGCAATTTCTGAAGCCTCTTCATATTTCTTGTCACGTATCAGCTGCTTAAATTTCCTGGAGCCGATCACATTCGTGCGCTCCCCCACAAAAAGGGGACGCATGGATTCATCATAAAGCAATGGCTCAATGCCTGATACCGCATGTTCATGAATAGTTTCAGGAAGCACGCGGGGCTTAACCTGCTGCAGGACCTGCGCCAATTCTCTGATATGATCTGGTGTCGTGCCGCAGCAGCCACCAACGATGTTGACCCAGCCCTTTTCAGCAAATTGATGTATTTTTGCGGCGAGCGAAAACGGGGATTCATGATATTGCCCTTCTTCATCGGGCAGCCCTGCGTTAGGATAACAGCTAATGGCGGCAGAACTAAGAGCAGCAAGACTTCTGATATGTTCTGTCATAAACTCTGGCCCTGTCGCACAATTCAAACCAACTGCCAAGGGATTCATATGCTCGCAGGAAAGATAAAACGCTTCTATGGACTGCCCAGCTAATGTAGTACCCATCGGCTCGATGGTCCCCGAAATAATCAGCGGCAATTCCTTTGCTTTTTTTATGAAAGCATTTTTTATTCCGATAAAGGCCGCTTTAACGTTCAGCATATCCTGGGATGTTTCAATAAGGAGGATATCACATCCTCCGTCAATCAGGCCGTTCGCCTGTTCTTCATAACTTGCTGCCAATGCCTCGAATGTAGTGCCTCCTGTAACCGATAATGTTTTCGTGGTCGGGCCCATTGAGCCTGCAACGAACCTCGGCCAGTCAGAGGTCGAAAATTTTTCGCAGGCACGTTTTGCAAGCTGTGCCGATGCTTTATTAAGCTCGTACGCAACAGTGCTGAGATTATACTCGGCAAGTACCATGCTGGTAGCTCCGAAGCTATTGGTTTCAATAATATCTGCGCCTGCCTCCAGATACTGCTCGTGTATTGCCTGTATGGTTTCAGGCGAGGTGATTGATAAGTATTCATTGCAGCCTTCGTATTCCTCGCCTCCAAAATCGGCAGCTGAAAGAGCTGCTGACTGGATCATCGTTCCCATTGCCCCGTCAAGGATCAATATCCTCTTTCGCAATTGTTCATGAATTATTTTGCTACTCATATGCTGTTACCTCCAACTTGAGTTCACTGTCCTTTTTTCGGATATAACCGATTAGCTCGGCAGTCATTTCATACCGTAAGAAAGGAGTGATCAAATAGATGCCCTTGAATGTGTCCAATACTGCGTCCACCAGATTTTTCGCTATGGCGACTCCCTCACGCGCCGCCTTTACGGGATCACTCCCAGCAAGTGCCATCGCCCTCCGAATGTCTTCGGGTAGCTTGATTCCAGGCACCTCATTATGGATGAACTCTGCATTCCTTGTACTCGTCAGCGGCATGATGCCTATAAAAACAGGAGTATGCAGATGTTTCGTCGCTTCATATACTTCCGTAATCTGTTCAACCGAATATATCGGCTGCGTCAAAAAAGAATCCGCGCCGCAGCTAATTTTCTTTTCCATCCTCTGAACAGCTTTATGCAAATAACGTACATTCGGATTAAACGCTGCGGCTATGTTAAAATTAGTCCTCTGCCCCAGACTCTGCCCGGAATATGAGAGACCTGCATTAAATTGTTTAACAAGGCTTATTAAATCAAACGAGGATAGATCATAGACGGAGGTAGCCCCTGGAAAGTCTCCTATCTTGGAGGGGTCTCCTGTAACTATTAGAATTTCATGTAAACCGAGCGTTTGCAGGCCCATCAGGTGGGACTGCAGTCCAATCAAATTGCGGTCACGACAGGTAATATGGATCAAAGGATTGGTTCCCACCTGGTTCTTCAGCAGCGTTCCCAGCGCCACATTGCTGATGCGTGGAGAGGCCAGCGAATTATCCGCAAGCGTGATTGAATCGGCCCCTGATTCATGAAGGACCTTGGCACCAGCCATAAATGTCCCAATGCCCAGCTTTTTAGGGGGATCCAATTCCACTAAAATCGTCCTATTGCTCTTCGCTTTTTCGTACAATGGCTTCGGCAGCTTTTCCAGCCGGCTCCCTTCCATGACTTCAATCTTCCTGCCTTTGATCTTTTTTTCCTTAACAGGTGCAAGTTGCGACACAGCCTCCTTTACTGCCTTGATATGCATCGGTGTCGTCCCGCAGCAGCCGCCAATAATATGGGCCCCCTGTTTACGAAGGTTTAAGGCACTTGTTCCGAAATAATCGGGCAGTGCAGAGTATACCAGCCTTCCATCTACATAATCAGGCAGACTTGCATTGGGATATGCAGCTATCACAGCATGTTTCGGCAGTGCGACCTCCTCAAGGGACCTGATCATATGATGGGGACCTAACCGGCAATTGATGCCGACAACATCTGCCCCCAGCTGCTCCAGTCTCGTAAACGCCTCCTGTAAATGAATCCCGCTTTGCAAATATCCAATCTCATGCAAGGAAACATTCGCAATCAGGGGTAAGTGCGTCTCTTTGCGGGCAATTTGCAGGACTGTCTCCAGTTCTTCCAGGTCATAATAAGTTTCAAGCAGAATACCGTCCGGTCCTTCCATAAGCTGACTGTATAACTGCTCGCGAAAGCTTCTCTTAATCTCTTCCAAACTTAAATCTGATTTACGGATGCTTCTCAATGCTCCGATTGTCCCAAATACAAAAGTGGACCCATTGGATGCCTTTTTCGCAATTGCAATACCTTTTCTATTAATATTGCTCACTTCATCTTCAAGACCATAACGCTTTAATTTATAATAATTTGCACCATATGTATTTGACTGAAGGATATCAGCTCCTGATTCTTTATAGGCTGAATGGATAGTCAGAATCTTCCCAGGTTCCCTGCAATTCAATTCCTCGTAGCAGTGGTCGATACCGTTTGAATAAAGCAAAGTTCCCATGGCTCCATCGGCAACCAGTATCCTCTTCTTCACTTCCTGCCGAAAATCCATTATGCCCATCTCCTTACTGTTCAGTTTTCTGTTTCCAGGTAAAAAAAATAAAAAGCCTTCTGAGAAAGAAGGCTTAATTATTCCATTCTTCTCATCTATCAAGCATAGCTTGCTGGATTTAGCACCTTGGCTTCTGCCGGTTGCTGAGGCTTCACAGGGCCAGTCCCTCCACCTCTCTCGATAAGAGCATATAAAATTTTCAGATAATTCTTATATTTTATTTTATAATTTACATGAATCATAGATTTTTTTCAATAAGTTTTTAAAATTATTAAATGGACTAAAAAGGTTTTGGCAGGTATCACATGGTGAATCATAACTATAGACATTCTGCACCGCCAGGAGGGAATCCTTATGCTAGAAATCTTTGCAAAACAATTCTGGAAACCAGATGGTGTCCTGGGCAGATTAACAGGGAAAAAGTTGTTGCACACAAATAAAAAGGTTAATAGATGGACAATCGATCAGCTCGAAGTCAAACCAGGCGACAAGATCTTGGAAATTGGATACATTGGGAGCTTTGCCGCCAGCCAGTTGCTAAAAGAAAATAGCAGCATACAAATACATGGTATTGAACCTGCTCATACAGATGGGAAGATTGATGACAGACAGAACCAACAAACAATACCCGACTATAATTTCAGGATATATAAAGGGGATATTTTTTCTTTAGAGGTTGCCCTGAACCACTATGATAAAGTGATGTCTATAGATAACTACCTTTTTTGGCATCAAAAAAGAAAGAGTCTTGTCCGACTTCATCACTTAATGAAAGAAAAGGGGAAGATCGCAATAGCCGTGCACCCATCTGAAAAGGATGCCTCGAATAAAAAAATCTTTTCACACGCCCTTCAAATTGAACAGGATCTTTTTTACGCTGGATTTCGCGAAATAGCAGTGGCATTCAAAAAAATCAAAACAGAGATTACGGTTTGTGTCACAGGAGTCTGCACAAAGAAGCACTAGAATACTTCAGGTCATAAATTCGATAAGATTTCGCCCTGTTAACTCGTGAAATACGATTCCCTTTTATTCAAGAGCTTCTTTTGCCATTCAGCCGCAAGCTCTTTTATAGATAGGATCTTTTCGATGCCGGCAAGACCGCCTTTCCCATGCAAATATATTTGATTTCCATATAACACACTGACTTCTGCCTGGATACGTTCCGTCAAAATTATGTCATCCCCGATTCCTATTCTGCCGGGTTTTATTACCCTTGCAAAGTACCCAGTCAGGCCAGTTTCCATCACCTTTTTAAGAAAGTATGGTTCATAATTGAAATAGGATATTTTCGCACAGGGAACCCTTCCCTGTGTGATTTGAAGGAGACAATCGCCAATCTGATAAATGTCCCCGATGTATACGTTTTCCTCAGTCATCCCGCTTACAGTCACATTTTCGCCAAACGCCGGCAAACGCAGTTTCCGGCCCCATTCAGCTTTCCATTTTTCATAATGTTCATAAGGATAAAAACATACTGCCCGATCAGAGCCTCCATGATGCTTGGTGTCTGCCACAGAATCACCCATTATGCTATCCTCCATAACCATGATTTCTTCTTTTGGAGATTTATCAATCGCACTCTGATATTCTATGCCTAAAAACCGTTCTTCCTTGGCAGCTCCTATATTTAAGGATACAATTCGGCCGATTGCGTTCATACGTCTGCCTCCTATAATGAAATTGTCTGAGTTCAGGCCGCAGGGATCGACCAGATTTCGTTCCTTTATATCGTACCTGTTTACACACATCCTGTTTTTGGCAATTATACTAAAAATGAAAAGAATCGAAAACAATAAACTTTATCAGCATTTTGGAAATAACGAATTCCCATCAAAACTGCAAGCTCAGGCAATGATGACATATAAATCATCTTATGGTATGCTAATGCTAGCAAACAAATAGAATGTATTAAGCCCGCAACTGTGGCAGCAATTGCGGGCTTGCGATAGTCGTTCCCAGCTAAGGGGCCGGCCTGCAATGCTGTAATAGACCTCTTCGCACTAACAGGCATTGGAGGTCTATTTTTTATTTTGGAACGACAAAATGGCAATGACTAAAGTTGCAAACGAAAACATAGCCATCAGGCTCTCAAAAATCGTCATAGGCATCACCCCCTGAAGACGGCAGCCGACCGACCGAAGCGGGCTACCGCATCCCCATTATATCACAAAACGACACATATAAAGAACGTACGTTCTATTTTTGTGGAAAAAATTACTTTTGCCCTACTTTTGTCTCAAATATTTCATTCCGGTTTCTGGAACTGCAGCATGAAATGTGAATTGGGGCAACATAACCATCTATAAAGGAGTATTGGATCGACCTTCCGTTTATGCAGCATAAACGATATGATACAATATCTAACGTAAGCAAAGCTCCCGAATTAAGATGATTGGTGCCAATCCTCAAACAACGGGATTTGAATTTGAAAATTAAGGTAGGTAAGTGCCATGCTTTCGGAATTTAAAAAATTCATTAAGCGGGGAAATGTGCTGGACCTTGCAGTCGGGGTAGTCATCGGCGCAGCATTCAGTAAAATCGTCGATTCATTGGTCAATGATATTTTAATGCCTCCCATTGGCCTTCTGGTGGGAAAGGTAGACTTCAGCGAACTGTATCTCAATCTGTCCGGAAAAGAGTTCGATACCCTTGCAGAAGCAAAAAAAGCCGGTGCCGCGACAATAAACTATGGTTCATTTATTAATAATGCAATTAATTTCCTGATCGTGTCCTTTGCCATTTTTATCTTGGTAAAGCAAGTCAACCGCTTTTATCGAAAGGAGCAGCCGACAGCACCGACCACAAAAAAATGCGGTGACTGCCTCTCTGACATTCCTGCAGAAGCGCGCCGCTGTCCAAATTGTACCAGCTATCTGTCTGACACATTACCATCCGGTAATCCACAGTAACAGATCTATTTACAGGATGTTGAAAGTGAGCAATAGGGGCAAAGGTATGTAATCGAGCTTTAATATACTTTCCAAGCCCTTACGATTATCTTGCTGTACATAGCGCAGAAACAGAAAGCAAAATATGTGCGTGGCGGTTTGAATCAGGAAAAATAAAGGCCTTTCTCCGAATGGAGCAAGGCCTTTATTTTTCATATTTCTAGTTCATACAGTTCCGACAGGGTTTTTGGCATTATAAAATTCGGTATCAAGTTCACGCAAAAATCTTTCCTTCTGGCTTTCTTCCCACTCGAATGCCTTATTCATGTAGTTCACAACCCCATCTTTCCATTGTTCGGCATTCTTTATATCAAACAGGATTGCCCCTGTTCTTCTGAGCAAAAAGTCCACCGGGGTTGCGGCATTTTCTTGTTCTATGGAATATACGAGCATGGAAAAGACATGTATAGGCAGCTTTGATTCCGAAACTTGGTCCTTGCGGTCTTTGATTATTTCGAAGATTTTTGAAACATTTGCACCGTACATATGGGCCAGGCTCTCGGCGACAGCTGGTTCTAAGCCAAGCTTTGTTCCAATATCTTTCTGGGCTCTTACGAACGCCTCCAGATTGTCTGAACCGCCTATTTCGCCACCGGAAATAGGGAGGTGTTTTGTTTGGCAGCTATCAAATTTAATGGAATACTCATCCTCAAATTGCCCGGCCACTTTGTCCAAAACCGTTTCAGCCATTTTCCTGTATCCCGTCAACTTTCCTCCCGCAATGGTGATGAGGCCTGATTCTGATACCCATATTTCGTCCTTTCTGGAAATTTCCGAAGGGTCCTTTCCCTCTTCCAGAATGAGCGGCCGTACACCTGCCCAGCTAGACTCAATATCCTCTTCGGTTAGGTTAACTGCCGGGAACATATAATTAGCCGCTTCAAGAATGTAGGTCCGGTCCGCGTCTGTTATCTTCGGGGAAAGAGGGTCATCGCCATAGAATGTATCTGTAGTCCCTACATATACCTTTTCTCCTCTGGGAATCGCAAAAATCATCCGGCCATCCGGCGTATCAAAATAGACAGCTTGCTTGAGCGGGAATCTTGATTGGTCGATCACAACATGGACTCCTTTTGTAAGCTGGAGTTGCTTTCCCTTCTTAGAATGATCCTTCTCTCTTAAAGTATCTACCCATGGTCCGGATGCATTGATGATTTTCTTCGCTTTTATTGTGAACCTTTCGTTCGTTAAACGGTCTTCCACTACTGCTCCTGCAATCTTGCCGCCCTCATATACAAATTCAACTACCTTTGCATAATTCATCAGATTAGCGCCCATTTCAAAAGCTTTTTTTGCAACTTCAATGGTAAGGCGAGCATCATCCGTACGATACTCAACATAGTGGCCACCGCCTTTTAATCCCTCTCTTTTTATGAGCGGCTCCCTCTCGATGGTTTCCTCTACGGAGAGCATTCCCCGCCATTCGTTTCTTTTGACTCCAGCGAGCAGATCATATACACGCAACCCTAAAGACGTTGATAATTTCCCGAATGTTCCTCCTTCATGAAATGGCAGCAGCATCCGTACTGGTGTCGTAACATGGGGACCGTTTTCGTAAACAATCGTCCTTTCACGGCCGACTTCTGCTACCATGGCAACCTCAAACTGCTTCAAATAGCGCAGGCCGCCATGCACCAGCTTGGTGGAGCGGCTTGAAGTTCCTGCCGCAAAATCCTGCATTTCCACCAACGCTGTCTTCATTCCCCTGGTTGCAGCGTCAAGGGCAATCCCTGTCCCCGTAATGCCTCCCCCAATTATTAATAAATCAAATGAATCATTCTCTAATTTGCTACGCAAGTCCGGACGCGATAAATATGAAAATTTCATAAATCATTTCCTCCTTAATAGGTAGATTTACATATATTTCTATACCCATTTCTATAAACGGCATTCTGAATGCGCAAAAAGACCACAAGCACACATATGCCAACAGCAACGTGTCCTTGTGGTCTCTCCAAATCTCCAACCATTTATTAACTTAATTTAATTATACTACTTACTATGATTTTTTCAAACGAAATGCTTAAATATTTCACAATAAAATATTGAACGGAAACCTGACAGGCTGGGCCCCATCAGGCTTCCTTTTTTCTGACAGCAGGCTTTCGCCTGGTGGCCTTCCTTACCGCTTTCTTTTCCCCCGCCTCTGCGGCCTTTCCATCAGGTTTGGTCTTGTCTATAGACGCCTGCAAAGCGGCCATCAAGTCTGTTACATTTGTCGCGGCAGGCTCTCTTTCTTTAGCTGATACAACATCTTCCCCAGTCTTTTTCGCTTCTATTAGTTCCATAAGAGCCGATCGATAATCGTCACGGTATTTGCCTGGCTCAAATGTGGTTGTCAGCTGTTCAATCAGCAGCATGGCTGTTTCTACCTCTCTGGCTGTTACGTTTTCTTCCGCCGGCACATTTGGCACATCCGCAGCCGGACGAACTTCATCCGGATAATGTATCGTTTCCATCAGCAGCGTGTTTTCGACGACACGAATGACTGCCATTTGTTCTTTTGCTCGAATGATAATCTTTGCAAGCCCCACCTTATTTGATTCGTCGAGGGCTTTTCTCAATAATGAATATGCCTTTACTCCTCCTTCATTAGGAGACATATAATAGCTTCGGTCAAAATAGATGGGATCGATTTCCTCGATTTTGACAAAATCAATAATTTCCACTGCCTTATCTTGATTATCTTTTCTTAAGTTTTCCAGGTCTTCTTCATCGAGCACGACAAACTTTCCCTTGGTATATTCATATGCCCGGACAATTTCTTCTTTCTCGACCGTTTTTTCACATACGGGGCACACCTTTTCATATCTTATTGGAGAATGGCACTCCTTATGGAGACTTCTTAAAGATATATCCTTATTTTCCGTAGCAGCATGCAGCTTGATGGGTATATTTACAAGGCCGAAGCTGATGCTTCCTTTCCAAATTGTATGCATACAATCACCTCATTTTTATTGTGGCACCAGAGCGAAAAATAACACGAAAAAATTATGGAAATGTAATTTTTTTCTCATTGGAATGCGAACAATATATGAAAAACAAAAAGGTGAAAATCAGATGAAGCCAATGCTCCCTATATATAATGATTCTGCTCCACAAGGCAGCCAATGGGTTTATGAACCTAAATATGATGGATTTCGTGCGATTCTTACAATAAATGAAAACAATATTGAAATGGCGAGCCGCAATGGAAGTGAGCTTATCACTATTTTTCCTGAAATTAAGGATTATTTAGAATCCATAAAAGAAGATTTGAAACCGTATTTACCCCTTGGATTAGACGGGGAATTAGTATGGCTCGAAAATCCCTACAAATCAAATTTTCAGCATGTACAATGGCGGGGAAGGCTTAGAACCGGAAAGACCATTTCAGAACAGGCTGTCTTATCGCCAGCTTGCTTTATGGCATTTGATTTGTTGTTATGTAAGGGTGCCGATTACACAAAAAAACCATATAAAGACAGGAGGGAAGCCTTACAGAAGCTGTTCCGTTCATTATCTATACCTTTGGAGCCTTCTCCAGTAAATTCAGCAAGGCTACAGTGCGTACCTGCAAGCAGTGATTACTCCAAAATGGCCCATGATATCGTTCTTTTTGATGGAGAAGGGATCGTTGCAAAATCGGTTAATAGTATATGGGAACAAGGAAGCAGAACTCCTCAATGGCAAAAGATCAAGAATTGGCATACCGTCCACTGCTTTATTACGGCATTGAATAAAGAAAATGGATACCTTTCACTTGGCGTTTTCGAAAATGGAAGTGTGGTTTCAATAGGTCAGGTTAAAAATGGCATTAATGCCCACATCCGGAATGCATTGACCGAGATTATAAAACAAAACGCCGTATCTGAGGATGCCCAGTATCTATATATTCATCCCTCCATCTGCATCGCAGTCAACTTTCTTCATGTTTACGAAGAAAAAGAATTAAGGGAGCCACAGTTTAAAGAACTCCTAATGAATACAAGGGTGGATGAATGCACCTATATGCGTTTCCTGGAAAGCCAGTTTACCTTTCCGGAAAAAATTAAAATCACCTCTCCTGACAAGCCAATCTGGGAGCTGGATGGGAGTAGGATTACCAAAATTGAATATCTTCAGTACTTAAGACAGGTTTCATCAAGATTCTTGCTCTATTTAAAAGACCATACCCTGACCACAATCCGCTATCCCCATGGAACGTTTGAGAATGACCGATTCTATCAGAAGCAATGTCCGGATTATGCACCGTCCTTCGTTCAGACATTCCTCGAAGATGATATTAACTATATACTCTGCAATGATATGGAAACGTTAATATGGCTTGGAAACCAGCTGGCATTGGAATTTCATATCCCTTTTCAAAAAGCAGGGATAACTAAACCCGATGAAATTGTGCTGGATTTAGATCCTCCTTCTACAGATAAGTTCTATCTAGCTGTCAAGGCCGCGATTGAGATAAAAAAGATACTGGACTCCATTCAAATGACCGCTTTTCTCAAAACCTCCGGAAATCGCGGCCTACAGATCCATATCCCTCTGCCTTATGATATGTACAGCTATCATGAAACACGAATATTTACCGATTTTCTTGCTAATTACATTTTGAATAATAACAGCGAGGATTTTACAATCGAAAGAATGAAGAAAAATCGTGGAGGCCGCCTCTATCTTGATTTTGTTCAGCATAGTGAGGGAAAAACAATTATTGCTCCATATGCGGCACGCGGCAACAGCTTCGCTGGGATAGCTGCTCCTCTTTATTGGGATGAATTGGACCAAAACCTGGATATAAGAGATTTCAATGTCATTACGACTCCTCGGCGGTTGCTTCGTTTGGGCTGTCCTTTCCAGCAGTATGAAGCATCAAGAAACAGCCAGCCATTCCAGGAGGTAATTGATTTCCTGAAAAAAAAAGGAAAATAAAAAGATAATTGAAACTTTTTCCATCTCAATAAAGGGGACTGTTAGTTCATTACAGTCATTTTCACCGGGAAAGAAAAGGCTGGCCCTAGTCAGAAGGCCAGCCTCAGGCTCATGATTATAAATGGCGTTCCAGATAGGATTTTACTTGTACTTGGAACTCTTCGTACAGTTGGTTTTCCCTATCAAAAGGTTCTGATGTTAATAATGTATAATGATCAGGCTCTTCTGGATCGACCTCTACGGAAGCCTTATATACATAGGTCGCATTGCCGATCAAGTCAATGAAATATCGATCTCCATCGCTGTGTAATCTGTGAACGATACATCTTACTTTTCCGCCGTTATTATACACATCGATTGCTTTCTCTTCTTTATTCATGCCATATATGCATGTTACAAGGCTTGAAGCCGACATTGCCGTTCCGCAGGCATTGGTAAAGCCAACCCCCCGCTCAAAAGTACGCACATATATTTCATCCTGCCCCAAAGCTTTAACAAAGCTTACGTTTACTCCATCCGGAAATAAATCATTTGGGCTATTCACCTTACGTGATATCCTCTCCTGAATATCTGAATGAATATTTTCCGTTTCCACAATGGCGATCAAATGCGGATTCGGGACGGCCACGGCTGTAAACGCGAGGCTTCCTGACAACTCCGGAAGCTTTTCATTGACCAGGGTTTTCGCCGCAATATTTAAAGGCAGGTCGGCTACATCGAATGATACTGGAGAAATTTCCACTTTGAATGTAGGAATGCCTATATATATATCTTCAACGTGTTCCACTGAAAGGTCCACCTTCATTGTCTCTATCTTCATTTGTTCTTTTCCTGTAACCTCGTAAACATATCTAGCCACACAACGAAGGCCATTGCCACACATGGATGCCTCTGAACCATCTGCATTAAAGACCCTCATCCTTGCGTCACAGCTGTCACTTTTTAAAACGAACAATATTCCGTCCGCACCTAAAGCTCCATTTCTGTTGCATAAAGATTGGGCTAAATCCGCACGCTGCTGGTCAGAGAAGGAAATGTCCTTCGTAAGTTCGTCGATGATCAAGAAATCATTTCCTGAACCATGGCATTTCAATATTTCCAGATTCATTTCTTCACTTCCTCATTCAACTATGTATTTACAATTTTGGTTAAAGGGTATGTAATGCTATTATACTCCTCAATTTTTTATATGGAACAGGCAACTAAATACAATACTCCCATAATAGCACCACAAAAAAGGAAGTGCCATGATGAAAAAACGATCCACCTTTAAGAAATATACTTACTTGTTTCAATTTTTCATTGAAGGTGTCTCCCAAGTGAAAGGGGAGGATGGCGATTCTAAAATCGCTGCTGTAAAAGTGTCAGTGATGAGCACTGACAAAACCATTACATACTGGAACGGTATCATCCGGGTCAGACTTAATGAGTTTGGAATTTATCCGATTCCTGAAGATTTAAAAAATATAACAGGCCCCAACACAATGAAAAAAATGCTCTTGACGGAAATAAGGAGATATATTAAACCACAGAAGCCATTTTTGTAGTCCATCTTACATTATTATACCGAATATTTGATAAAGAAGGGACCTTTACCAGTGCAGTAATTATAATACAGACGCCTTTTGACAGCCCAAACGGTAAAAGAGACGGCCATTTGACAGGCCGCCTCCAGCTGGTTAGCCGATTACCTGAAATACAAAGTACCCAAGAAACAATGCCGCAATAACATAAAGCGGCCATGAAACATCTCTTGACTTCCCTGTGAAGATCTTAAGGAACGGATAAGCAATAAACCCAACAGCCATGCCATCTGCTATGCTGTATGTGAAAGGAATCAATGAAATGATCAAAATGGCCGGTATGCTTTCTGATAGCTCATTGAATTTTAAATGCTTAATATTTTCGAGCATCAGCATGCCAATAATAATCAAAATGGGGGCAATCGCACTGTCAGGTATCACCTTGATGACTGGAATGAAAAAAACAGAAAGAATGAAAAGGATACCAGTGAATATAGCTGTCAGTCCTGTTCGGCCGCCTGATGCTACCCCGGCTGCCGTCTCAACAGTGGCAACTGTAGGACTGGATCCAAGTAACCCAGAGAGCAGGACAGACACTCCAGTAGCTCGATAAGCCTTTTGATATCTTTCAGGAGCATCTATGCTATTCACATGGCCATGGACAAGGCCGATATTTTCAAAGATGATCACCATGGACATAGAAAAAACAGCAACCCAAAATTCAAACTTGTCCATTTCCAAGAAGGACATTGAAAAGAAAACATCCTTATAAGAACCAGCGCTGACACCTTCAAATGAAAAACCGGATAGATTCAAGGTCCCAAATAACAACGCTAGGATACAGCCTGCAATTATGGTGATCAGAAAGCTGCCCGGAACATTTTTAATAAACAAGACCAGGCCAATTAACAGTGTCAGAACTGAAACAATCACTTCAGGGTCACCCAAATTGCCTAGAGCCAGCAAAGTGGAAGCGCCGCTCCGGACCAATCCGCCTTTTTCCAATCCAAGAAAAATAAGAAACAATCCCAAACCTACCGTGATGGCTTCCTTAAGAGAATTAGGTATCGATTCACTCAGCACATTTGAAAACCTGCTGAATGCAACCAGGACGAAAATCACTCCAGTGATAAAAACAGCACCTAAAGCTGATTGCCAGGAAAGCCCCATGCTCCCTACCATCGTGTAAGCAAACAGGGCATTGATTCCCATGCCAGGGACTAGGATAATGGGTGTGTTAGACCATATCCCTATCATGATACAGCTGACAGCGGACAATGCGATCGTCGCAATGATAGCCGCGTCCAGCGGTATGCCTGCTTCGGACAGAATCACCGAATTTACGACAATGATATAGACAATTGTAAAATAACTGACGACTCCAGCAAGAAATTCACGCCTGATATTTGTTCCTGCAGACCGAAGCTTAAAATGTGCTTCAAATAATGAATTTTTCATAATGTATCCTTACTAAATTATGTCCCTCTCCCGCCCGTTTGCCTTAACTGCAAACCACACTATGTGATTGTAGCAGATTTTTAATGTGAATCAAGCATAACGTCACAGAGAGTTTTTTATAGTATGTGTGAATTGTTCCTGTTCCATTCTTCACCAGGGACCTTTTATGAGCAGCTGTTCGGGTTATTCCAGGCCATAAAAAAACTGCAGCAGCTGCTGCAGTCATGATCACTTTTGATATCCATCTACCACTAGATCCAGTTTGCCTGTGTCAGGTGAAATAACCAGTCCGTGGACAGCAATTTCCTTAGGCAGCAGCGGATGGTTTTTAATAATTTTAACACTTTCTTTCACACTGTCCGTGACATCGTCAAACCCGGTAAGCCATCTTTTCAAATCAATGCCGGAATTCTCAATTGTATTCACGGTTTCCTGATTGATGCCCCTGTTAACCATTTTATCGATCATGGCATCAGCGTTAATCGATGACATGCCGCAATCATAATGTCCAATCACAAAGACCTCATCAGCCTGAAGCTCATACACCGCCACAAGTATGCTTCGCAATGCGCTTCCAAACGGGTGTGAAACGACAGCACCTGCTGTTTTGATAAATTTGATATCCCCATTCCTGATATTCATGGATTTGGGCAGGAGCTCAACTAGACGGGTATCCATACAACTGACTACGACCATCCTTTTATCCGGGAATTTATCTGTTTCGTATTGCACATATTCTTTTTCTTGTACAAACTTTTCGTTGAACTTAAGAATTTCATTCAGTATAGCCATTTCCATCATCACTCACTTTTTCTATGTACTTGTTATTTATGAATTATATCGAATAATCAAAGTAAATGCTTTGAAAAAGCTTTTACATGGGCAGCGTTGATTATTTTTTCCTATTTGCGAAAGAAAAATGCAGGAAATTTCATCATTCCAAATACACAGATGTCAAACAAGCTAAGGCACATTGAAATATGGATATGATTCTTCATGAATGAATGTAAATCGCAAGCCTGCCTAGAAAAATGCTATACCCATGTCGAGCATCAATTGGAACGATGGTTGAATAGAGCGGCACATACGGCAAAAACTGCCAGCTTCTCTTTGGAATCTGCGTTTTCATGGAAGGTTAAGATGGGTGTATTAGGATCTTTAAATCTTTGCTGCCAATCCTGGGGCATCCATCCTTTTTGATAGACTGCCAGCTGCTTCTGCGTGGCTGTTGCGAGGGAAAATTCACTTAGCCGCTTTATTTGAACAGGAATCCATGGCTCCCCTCTCCGATCAAATACCATTCCTTTAATCTTCATCAATGAATCCTTCAGAATTTCCTCATAGTGACCCACCGTTTCTCCATCACCATTTTTTATATGGATAACTGCTTGTAATCCCCTCTTCATATAATATTCGCCTAACTTTTCTCCCGACGCATTCAGCAACAGATAGTGTTTTCGCAGAAAAAAAGACAGGCTGTTTGGAATCATCCACTTGAACCACTTCATATTTTTATCCCGTATCTCCCCTAGAAAGGTTCCATCCGGGTTAAATAACAGAAGGCGAAGCGTAGGGGCAGGCATAAATGCCAGTAGTATATCTTTTTGCTCAAATAGCTGAATCCCGGTATTGTCCTCCTTGACTATCACCTCAACCGATCTATTTGAATAAATTCTTGAACCTATCATATTTATGATACTTAAGAGGATAAAAGGCGCCGTTATTGCAATGATATTGCCTGGTAAAAGATCCGCAGCATGCAACACAAAAAATAGTACTGCCAGCATCAAAGCTATCCAGGATACTTGAAAGAAAGCTGCGGCTGTTTTTTGGTAGTATTGATTGATATCCATATCCTGCCCCTTTACATATTCGGTTTTATTAAAAGGTTCTTTTCCCGTTATCCTGCTACGTCTGCTTTCACTCTCATTATATGAACAGGCAACTTGTAAAATCACAGAAATCTATGTTTTGGATAAAATGAATAGGGTCAAAAAACCTTAGTAAACCTAAGAGGTGCAGCTTTTAGCACATTTCTAAAAAAGGACTGGCTTCGAGGAAGTGTCACCGATTGTTTCATCCTGCCACTCATAAATTTGCAAATATGTGTTTACTGAAACTATCATTCATTCTAGTAACTCTTTGAAAGACGGAATTAACTTATCCCTTAAGCCAGTTTCTTGTTTATGTCCTCTATAACGGCTTCTCCAGCTTATAAATTGATGACTGTGCAAAATAAAAATGCCCCCAGCTCCGGGGGCATCTATCATACTACAAAATTCTAAAAACAAATGGTATTCTATATGTCTTTCCCTCATAAGCCCTTATGGCGGCAATGATTGTAAAAATGAACATTGCAAGCGCGAGAACCGGTACAATCAAAAATCCTATTAAAACCACACAAAGAACTGCCGTAATTATTCCATAGACGGTGTATGAAATAAGGAAATTCAAGTATTCCCGCCCATGGCTGTCAACGAATTTCGAATCATCCTTTTTTAACAGCCATATTACAATTGGCCCTATGAAGGCCGTAAAAAAACTTATGCCGTATATTAACGCAGCAAGAATCCTTTCCTCATTGGTCGGCATCATCATTCCCCCTGTTTTTCCTTACTTAAACTTAAACGCGATTTAACCCTTGTCGCTTTGCCTGTTTTTTCGCTTCTGGTTTATATACGTCTTTTGGAATACAATGGTTTCAATTTGAGAACCCTTTTTTAACATTTTACTAAGCAGGCTGCATACATATGAGTTAGTAGGTTGTCCTTTATTACAAACGAGAGGAGTGTAAGATTGCTGAATGAGCTGCAAGCCTTCATTCTGGGACTGATTCAGGGGTTGACAGAGTTTTTGCCGATATCGAGTACAGGTCACTTGTATTTGGGGAGGCATCTTTTTCATTTGGACGAAGCAGGAATTTTTCTCGATACAATGCTCCATATCGGTACATTGCTTGCTTTGTTCATGGTTTATAAGAAGGACATTTTGTCTTTGATCAAGAATCCCTTTTCCAAACAGGCATTGCTCCTTATTGTCGGGACAATTCCGGCTGTGATTGCCGGTGTTCTTTTCGATGATTGGTTTGATCAAATTTCAAAAACCGGCGTTACGATTGGTTGGGAATTCCTCCTTACCGGCATGATCCTCTGGTATGCAGACACCAGCAAAAACGGCGAAAAAAATATGGAAGACATCTCCATCAAGGATGCATTAATCATAGGCACATTTCAGGCAGCTGCCATCATGCCCGCCCTGTCGCGGTCGGGACTAACGATCGGAGCGGGCCTGCTTTGCAAATTGAACCGGGCGACGGCGGCCTATTTCTCATTCCTGCTGTCCATGCCTGCCATATTCGGCGGAATCGTATTCCAGTTAAAACCTGTATTGTCGGGGAGTGCCGGTTCTCTGCCCTTCACCTCCCTTCTTGTTGGCACACTTACCGCTGCAATTTCTGGTTATATTGCTGTGGTTTGGATGATAGACTTTTTAAAAAGGAGATCTCTCAAGATTTTTTCGGTATATGTATGGGTCCTGGGGGGGTTAATATTGTTGCTGCAATTCTCAGGGACCTTTTGATACATACATCTTTGCGGACAACGGGGGGGACTTAAATGAACGGTATGCTTCTTAGAAATGCTTTTGTTTACCCAATAACTGCCCATCCGGTACAAGGTGCGGATGTCCTAGTACAGTCAGGCAAGATAACGGATACAGGTTTTGACCTAAGAAAAAAATATAGGGATTGTCATGTGCAGGAGATTGATTGCAATGGAAGTTTCCTTTTTCCCGGGTTCATCGATGTGCACACACATTTAGGCCTATATGATGAAGGGACCGGCTGGGCCGGAAACGACGCCAATGAAACAATCGAGCCGATGACACCTCATATCAGGGCGATTGATGGAGTCTACCCTTTTGATGCAGCCTTTACCGATGCGGTACAGAGCGGCATCACAACCGTCCAGGTGCTTCCGGGAAGTGCCAATGTGATCGGAGGCACTGCTTCGGTCATCAAAACCCATGGACGAAATGTATCTGAAATGTTAGTAAAGGAATGTTCCGCACTAAAAGTCGCACTCGGCGAAAATCCGAAAAGGATTCACAGTTCCTCAACTAATGATTCGATTACCCGAATGGGCATCATGGGAATGCTTCGTGAAGCGTTCACTTCTGCGCGCAACAGTAATACCAGCTCGTTTCGGCTCCAACCAATCAAGAAAGCATTAAACCGTGAGATCCCTGTAAGGGTGCATGCACATCGTGCTGATGATATTTTCTCAGCCATTCGTCTTGCCGAGGAGTTCGACCTGGATTTACGGATCGAACATTGCACCGAAGGGCATCTCATTGTGGATGAACTGGAGAAAAGAAAGCTTAAGGTATGTGTGGGCCCCACTCTCACAAGAAAATCGAAGGTAGAATTAAAAAACAAAACCTGGAAGACCTATAGTGAATTGACCGAAAGAAACGTGGAAGTCTCCATCACGACAGACCATCCCTATACACCCATCCAGTATTTAAATGTATGTGCATCCCTTGCTGTCCGTGAGGGGCTTCCTGTCGAAAAGGCATTGGAAGGCATTACAATTCTTCCTGCACGGAATCTCGGTTTAGAGAAGCAGATGGGCAGTATAGAGCCCGGCAAAGACGCGGATTTAGTTCTCTGGACCCATCATCCCTTTGACTATCGAGCCAAGCCATGGCTGACGATGATTAATGGCAGGATTGTTTACCGTTCTGCGTAGAATTTTGACGAAAAAAAGGATAAAAAAACCTATTTTCTTTTTTTACTCAATCTTGTATGATACGATTTATAGAGTATTTTTTTCTATCACCTATATTGCTAAAAAATAAAAATAGGGAAGGCAAATGGTGCGCCACCGGTTTCCGGTTCTAGTGGGTTCGATTCCCACCCCGAAATTTTTTGATGCATTACTTAAAAAATTTCGAGGGTGGGGCGGCAGACGCATGTAGACTGCCCTCAAACGGAGGGACGGAAATGTTAAAAAAGAGAGATTTTTCAGATTGTCATCCTCTTTTCGATTTAATGCAGCATCCAGATGTCTTCCCTTTCGTGCGCCATAAAGTACACTCGTATGAAGAGTATGTATTTATCACAAAGCAAACGATGGAAGCAGAGGAAGCAGGTAATCTAATATCAAGGACCATTACCGATGAATGGGGCAGTCCGATTGGAACCATATCATTATTTGATATTGATAATAACGCTGGATTCCTCGGCACCTGGCTTGGCAAGCCCTATCACGGAAAAGGATATAACATCATTGCTAAGGAAGCCTTCTTCAAAGAATTGTTCTTTGAGCTTGGAATAGAAACTGTTTTTTTGCGAATCCGAAAAGTGAATCATCGCTCTATTCGGGCTGCCGAAAAGCTGCCATATGCCATAAAGTCCAATGAAAGCAGACAGCAGATCTATGCTGAGATGAATAGCGAGGGAGAAATTTTCGACCTATACGAGATTCCTAAGGATCTTTTCACCTTATATATCATGAGGAAAGACAACGAGGACGACACCCAGGAGCTTATGGAAGCTTAGTATGAGGGCTGTACTTAACTAAAGTACAGCCCTTTTATTGTCCTCGTACATTTATTTTTAAAGCGCATGTCATATTCTGCTAATTTAACATTTTGTTTTCCTGTATGAATGGTTACAGTGGACTCTTCAAACAACGGCAGCATTATCCTTTTATGATCTTTGTTTTACTGATGTTTGGTTGCAACTTCTTGTTACAATTTAAAATCTTTGAGTGTTAGATAATGATCGGAACAGAGCCAATATACAAAACAGGCAGCCGCTTACCGGCTGCCCCGATTATTATTCATTGATTTTGCTTTTCAATGTACTGTTCATAGAGATTTCGGACAACAAAGGTTTTATAAAGCTCCAGTTTCCTCCTCTCTATTGGATGCTTAGAAATGCCCTCGTGCTTTAATTTTTGAATAAACCAGCCTTTAGAATATTGATAAGCCATTTTTCCCCCTCCTTATCGGTCCAATACACCATATGCCCAGGACTGAGAGGAAATGACTATTTGGCAGATTAATCTGCATTAAATACTACAGTATATGCATGGTCAGCCTTTATCTTTATGTTCTGCCATTATGTTCATGAGCAGTTCATACATCTCGGCCGGCTTTCTAAAAGGCCGATTTGCAGCCATTGCTTTCTTATAATCCTCAGAATGGTTCAGGAGCGTGGCTGCCTCTTTTGAAAAGTCGGTAAAATTTAATTCTTCTTCTATAATCACTCGGCAAAAACCCTGTTTTCTAAAGCTTTCCGCATTAAGTAGTTGATCGCCTCTTGAGGCCTTGGCACTGAGCGGTATTAACAGCATCGGCTTTTGCAATGCCAAAAACTCAAAGATGGAATTGGACCCGGCCCTCGAGACGACAATATCCGCTGCTGCGAGTAAATCAAACAGCTCCTCATGAACATACTCGACTGGGAAATAACCATTTTGGGTTAATTCGCTGCGAACATTCCCCTTTCCGCATATATGAATGATATTGTACTCCTTTAAAAGCTTTTGCAGGTTATCCGTAACCACATTATTAATGGCTACAGCCCCTAAACTGCCGCCCATCACCAGCATTACCGGCTTACGGCTGTTAAAGCCGCACATTCTTGTCCCGTTCTCCCTCTTCCCTTCAAATATCCCCGCCCGAAGGACTGCACCAATATACATCGCTTTGCCGGCTGCCATACCTGCTGCAGTCTCTTTAAATGTGGTAAGCACCTTCGATGAAAAAGGCATTGCAATCTTATTGGCCAATCCAGGCGTATAATCAGATTCATGGATGATGATGGGGATACGAAGCGATTTCGCAGCAATCACGACCGGAACTGACACAAAGCCCCCTTTCGAAAAAACGAATTCTGGTTTTTCCTGCTTCAGGATCTTTCGAGCTTCAAAAATGCCTTTTATTACTTTAAATGGATCCTTGATGTTTTCCAATGACATATACCTTCGCAATTTTCCAACCGACACCTGTTTGTACGGTATATCTGGGAATTCCTTTTGTATAATGGATTTTTCAATTCCGTTACGTGAACCAATATAAACGACATGCCATGAATGTTCCGTGAATTCAGGAATAACCGCGGAGTTAACGGAAACATGCCCCGCAGAGCCGCCTCCTGTGAAAATGACCTTCCGTTTCATAGATTTTACCTCCGCCAAATTGTAATTATTTATACAATTTTACCATATTCATTGATTGCCTAAGTTTGGCAAAAATAGAAATATTCCTTAGTTGTGACAGGCTTCCGAAGGATATGTTTACCAGCAAGAAATATATGGCTCTGAATCTAAGAATTTGTTATTCTTAAAATTCATTAATTTTTATATACAGGAGGTTAACATTTTGCAAAATGTAACAGACTTCATGGACCAAGCCAATTTTTGGCTTCAGCTTGGAGTTTCCATAGCGATCTTTCTTCTGTTTATTTTATTGCGCAAAGCTTTTACAACATACATATTCAAATTCTTATTAGGTATTGCTGAAAGAAGGAAGATTCAAACAGCAGCAAACATACTCCTCGCATTGGAAAAACCATTTCGCTGGCTGATCATTTTGATTGGAATCATGGTATCACTTTATTTTTTCCCGATTGATTTTCTATCAGCGGATATACAAAGGAAAATCTATCGATCAGCATTTATTTACCTCATAAGCTGGGGGTTAATTAATCTAAGCTCCATTGCAAATCTTTTGTTTCCAAAAATAATGCAAAAGCTTGATGTCGATGTCGACCAGATTGTTATGCCTTTTTTCACTAAAATTGCGAAGTTTATTCTTTTCATGTTAAGTGCCAGTATTATTGCCGAGGAATGGGGTTTTAATGTAAATGGTTTTATTACAGGTCTTGGATTAGGTGGTTTGGCTTTCGCCCTTGCTGCGAAGGATACAATCGGAAACCTGTTTGGCGGTATCGTGATTGTCACCGAAAAGCCCTTTACTATCGGGGATTGGATCAAAACTCCAAGCGTGGAAGGCACAGTTGAGGACATATCCTTCCGAAGCACGAAGGTTCGTACGTTCGCACAGGCGCTCGTAACAGTGCCAAATTCTACGCTGTCAAATGAACCAATCATTAACTGGTCCAAAATGGGCAAAAGGCAGATTTCATTCCATCTCGGTTTATCCTATGACACACCGAAATGGAAGCTTGAAAAAGTTATATATGAAATTGAGGATATGCTTATTAACCACGTGGATATCCATCCTGACACAATCCTGGTCAAATTTGACCAATACGGGGATTCCAGCCTGAATGTGTATTTATATTTCTTTACGAATTTAACCGATTTTGCAAGCTATCTCAGAACCAAAGAGGAAGTAAATTTCAATATTATGGAGATACTTGAAAGAGAAAATGTCAGAATTGCGTTCCCTACCCGCACTCTGATCGTACAGCAGGAAAACCAGGAAACGAAAGATGAGATGCATTCCACATCCATCTGAAATTCATTGTAGATTATTTTATTCGGTACTGTGTTATAATGCATTCATCGTTTAAAACTGACTCTACGAGGTATATGATGAATCAAACTAACAGCATAAAAGAAAAGCTCAGACAATTTATGATTATCCTTTTGCCTATACTGGTAACCCAGGTCGGGCTTTTTTCCATGAATTTCTTTGATATTATGATGTCTGGAAAATACAGTACAGGCGATGTTGCCGGGGTTTCAATCGGAAGCTCCATCTGGGTGCCCGTTTACACTGGATTGAGCGGTATACTTCTTGCAATTACACCGATTGTATCCCAGCTGATTGGTGCGAAGAAAAGAGATTCCGTGCCATATTCCGTCATGCAGGGAATTTACCTGGCAGTAGCCATGGCAATAATTATCATGATCGTCGGCTCTTTTATTTTAAATCCTCTATTGAATGGAATGGACCTGGAGGGCAAAGTTCATCAAGTGGCACACGATTTCCTTGTTGCACTTTCTTTTGGAATGATTCCTTTATTTGTGTACAATGTACTTCGTTCCTTCATTGATTCCCTCGGTGAAACTAGGGTTTCAATGGCTATTACGCTAATATCGCTTCCGGTTAATGTATTGTTGAACTATTTGCTAATTTATGGCAAGTTCGGATTCCCCGAATTGGGAGGCGTCGGATCGGGCTATGCATCAGCCATTACATACTGGATCATCACCTTTATTGCCATATTTGTAATCAAACAATTCAGGCCATTTTCCAGCTATCACATATTCAGGACATTTTTTAAGGTATCATTTAAGGAATGGAGGGCGATCCTCAAAATCGGCGTTCCAATCGGCTTTGCGATATTCTTTGAAACAAGTATATTTGCTGCTGTCGCATTGCTTATGAGCAACTATAGCACAGTAACTATTGCTTCTCATCAAATTGCCATCAATTTCGCCTCGCTGTTATATATGCTTCCAATGAGTATCTCAATGGCATTGACGATTGTGGTTGGATTTGAAGCTGGAGCCAAACGTTTAAAGGATGCCCGGGAATATGCCAGACTGGGAATAGGAATTGCGGTAATATTGTCCCTTTTTTGTGCCATGTCCATTTTCTTCTTCCGGGAATATGTTGCCAGCGTTTATACCGATGATACAGAGGTAATGAGGATGACAGCACATTTCCTGCTGTTTGCACTATTCTTCCAGCTTTCCGATGCGATTGCTGCACCAATCCAGGGCGCCCTGCGCGGATATAAGGACGTCAATGTAACCTTTATCATGAGCCTGATTTCTTATTGGGTCATTGGGCTTCCAACCGGTTATGTTTTTGCAAAATATACCGATATGGGTCCTTTTGGCTACTGGCTTGGCTTAATTGCCGGTCTCGCAGTAGGAGCTATAGCCCTTGGAAGCAGACTGTACTTTGTTCAAAATATAAAATACCGGAAAGGCTATCCAAGCTGACAGAAGAGCGGTCTTTCCAATCGAAAAAATTCCCGGCCCATCCGGGAATTTTTTGTATATGCCAGCGTAAACTACCAATATGCTTTGTTTCTTTCAATGATGTGTTAGTTGTGCATAGTTCTATTTGCTTTAACGCAGGTAACGTGAGTCTGCCCCCTGCCGGGCTGTGCCATTCTAAAAGCTTGTACATTGGTTTCTATGCCAATAACACCTGTTTCTCCAGGCCAGAATTGAGGCATTTTGACATTTTGTATAAATACAGTATGGATTAAATAAAGATAAAGAAAAAGACCATACCTGATAGGTCTGGTCCCCTGTATCTTTGATTACTTACCAATGAACATTTGAGTCCAGTAGTTTCCTGAAGCAACATGTCCTACTCCAATGTGAGTGAAGTTAGGATTCATGATGTTTTCACGGTGCCCCTGGCTATTCATCCAAGCTTGTACTACCTGCTGTGGAGAAGTTTGGCCCATAGCGATATTTTCACCTGCATAGCTGTAGCTGATGCCAAATTTCTTCATCATATCAAACGGAGAACCGTAAGTTGGGCTGTTGTGGTCAAAGTAGTTCTTGTCTTTCATGTCCTGAGACTTAATTCCCGCTACTTTGCTAAGCTCATTATCTATTGTAAGTGCCTTAAGGCCTTGCTTTGTACGTTCAGCATTTGTTAAATCAACAACTTGCTTTTCAAATTCACTAACTACAGAGCTATTAGAAGCTTTTGGCTGTGCAGCTGGTGCTGCTGGTTGTTGTTGTTTAGCTGGAGCTGGCTGAGCAGCTGGTTTTTGTGCTGGCTGGGCAACTGGTTTTGCAGAAGCTTGAGGCTGTGCCTGTTGTGGAATACCGTACTGTTTAACTTGTACATTATATTTCGCAAAGAATTGATCTATAATTTTCTGGGCATCCTGTGGATTTGCAGTTTGGTATGTTACAGGCTTAACCTGAACACAATCCATAGAAGCAGCGTCTGCCTGCTTTGCACCTGCTCCTGTTAGAATAATTGCAGCAGCAGCTGCAGCTGATAGAAACATCTTCTTTTTCATTGATGTAATCCTCCCCGTAAATTATTATATAATAGTTTCGAACGAAACTATTTTGTATGTCTCTCTCTCTCTTACAAACTCATAGTAACATAGGTTTTTTGTAATAAAGCGCCCATATCTAACCAAAAGAGTTACCAAGCATCATTACGGGGAAGTTTGCTGCTCCTTCATTCTGGCATAGATGGGCTAAATCCCTGTCACCATTGAGTTCTCTTCCGGTTTGGAGAAAATTTCATTTATTAAGAGTATTTAACTATCATTGGAAACCCACGGTGAGGTTTCCATTACATGCTAGGAAACTACTATTGACAGTTTTTCAACAAGAAAACTTTTGTAATATATATTTCAATAGTGTTACAAGATGTAAGAGATTGTAAAACTCCTTTAATTTATTTCGCAGGTATAAAAGTTTTGGTTGGTCCTTCTGATTCCCTTGGTTGACGAACAAACGATGCATGGCAGGCAGACAGAATCAAATAAATCATGTATTTAATAAAAGGAAGGAGGTTTAGGTCGTCAATACTCCCTGTCCAAATTTGTTTCATTCCACCAAGAATAAGCTTATAATTATTGTTCCTTACCGCGGCGTAATTTCAGAAGAAGCTCCCGGCCCGCTGCAACCATTATCCTCCAATACGATCCCATTCCCAACCCGTTTTCTGATCCGAAATCCACAGACAAAAACGTTCGTAATTAAATGTACTGATTCAAAAAACCTTTCATTGCACATAGTTCTTAGTGGCTTGGCAAACAATAATGTTAAAAAGGAGTGAATATATTGAATCAAGTTTATCGTTGTCCAGCATGCAAGACAAACAGGTCAAAATTCAATATGATTCATCAGGTCGTAACACCAGTCAGAAAGGATCCCCAGACAGGCGCAATTCTTGAGGAATATACAAATGAATCATTGGGACCTTTACATATTCCATATAGAGGGCCAGAATACAGGGTTCAATGCGGAGTTTGCGGAATGGTTGATGAAGAAAGAAGCTTTGTAGCCTTTGGAGCTATGCGCTGACTTTATGTTATACATTAATTTTTCCTGCAGGCCTGGCTGATGGCCTGTACCACCTAACTTTACATAACAAAACCGGGATATATTGCCTTAAACTCTATTGTGACTGGCTCAAGTTCCCGCATGTATGACATCACGCTCTATCAGCGAACTAATTTGGAATAAAAAAGTCCCAGCTCCTCACAAGCTGGGTTTTGTGTTTTACGTTATAGCACATGATGGGCCGGCACATGATTGTGCGACAGCTTTTAATCAAACAAAATCTCTAGATGTTATTTTCCCACGCCTTAAAAATTCGCATTGATCGCAATGATAACAATTGTTGTTCCCCTATTGACCAGAGTTACTTGCTGAAAACTCCAATTGGCGCAGACTGTTAACGATTCCCTCTTGATCCAGATTTTCTCCAATAATGACAAGATTAAGGGGCATTTTCATCTGTTCATTTAAATAGAGCGGCATTCCATAAGTATATTGGAAAAGGTATGGATACTGGGAATGGGTAAATGAAATATATCCTTTCATTCTATAGATACTATCCGGAAGCTGTCTGAGCCAGTTTTCAAAGCCTTCCTGTGATACTGAATGATTAAAGCGGTGTACTATAGTCTGCAGATGCAAATGGTGAACATCCAGCTGGTTATGTACGGATTTTGGCACCATCTGCACTTTTTGTATGGTATTGAGCGATATTTTGGATTGAGTTGTCAGCACACTGAACGCTCTGCTATTGACCGACTGGATACTGTATTGCAGCTCTGCAGCCACTGTGGAAGTAACCAGGTCCTGCTTATTCAGTATTATAAAATCAGCGTGAAGGATCTGTTCCAGCAAGAGCTGCCTTAAATGAGGGCTAAGCTTATGCCTATCCTTCCATCTCAATAAATCAACTACAGTAATGATCCCCTTATATACCAGCCTGTCTGCAAACAATGGAGACATTATGCCATCCAGGACTTCGACAGGATGGGCTGCACCTGTCGTTTCGATATATATGGCATCAAGTTCATTATTTTCCAGCAATTCATGAAGCTGAACCTCAAGTTTGTCCTGGATCGTACAGCAAATACAGCCATCAAACAGTTCTTTTAGAGGGACACTGTCATCGATAAAGCCGCTGTCAATGGAAATGCTGCCCATCTCATTCAGCAGCACCGCTGTTCTCCTTTCAGCTGCTTTTTCCTGCTCCAAAATATTTCTCAGTAAAGTAGTCTTGCCACTTCCAAGGAAGCCGCCCAGAATGTAGATTTCTATCTTATTCATTCAATTTTCTCCTGTACATCCTATGTCTTGTTTTCAATGTTTTGCCTGATACATTTTACATTAGCTTGGATTACATAAATGGCGTTTTCATTATTTGTCGGACAGAAAAGCCGGCATAATGCTGATTCCTCAAAAGGAGGAAAGGAACCAAATCTCCTGGAAAACCCTATAGTTTTGACATGGCCCGCGGGCATTTTAAAAAGCCTCTTCAAATGAAGAGGCTTTTTTGCCGCTTTCTTATCTCCCAGCCTTTTAGGAAAGCTGCCAGAATTAGCACCGCGCCCTGCGGATTGAATCCGGCGAATCAATCGCCCCATCTCACAATGGTATTACGGCCGGTTGCCGGGCTTCATCGGGCTGTGTCCCTCCACCTGCTCACAATAAGAAAATGGATATGATATATATAAAGAAAAGTTATGTCGCAAGTTAGATATTACAGTAACAAATTACTTTGGATTATGACACCAATTCTTGCATCTGTCAATAGTTTCACATGTTTTGGAAAAACTTTCAACTCATAAGCTGGTATTAGGATTTATTGTAGCTAAATATCATCAAAATCCTGAGTTGCAACAACGCCTATGTTAGCACAACTATGTATTGATGTCACCTCGGAAATGAATGCCCTTTTATCAGGGCTAACTCTTAAATAACTCAAGCTTGCTTATTCGATTCACCGCTTCTCTCAAACGCTCCTCGGATGATAGAAGGCCTGCCCTGACATATCCTTCCCCATATTGTCCAAACCCATGGCCCGGAGCCACTGCTACGTGTGCTTTTTCCAGGAGCAAATCGGAAAACTCAGCGGAGGTATAACCCTTTGGAACCTTTAACCAAGCAAAGAATGAACCTGCCGGCGACGTTACATCCCAACCTATCGATTGCAGTCCGTGGATGAATACATTACGCCTGGATTCGTACATATCCACCAGTTCTTCGACACAGCTCTGAGAATCCATCAGGGCGGTCACCGCAGCTTCCTGCACAGCCGGAAATAAGCTGACATAAAGATGGTCCTGCAGCAGCTCTATTGCCTCTATGACGCTTCTATTTCCTACCGCAAACCCAATACGCCAGCCTGCCATATTATAAGTTTTTGAAAGCGTATAAATTTCAATCCCCACTTCCTTAGACCCTTTGGCAGAAAGGAAGCTAATTGGCTTTTCCCCTTCAAACCCTATGGCGCCGTATGCAAAATCATGGACTACACAGATATTATGCTCGGTGGCAATTTCTACTGTTTTAGTGAAAAACTCCTGTGTTGCCACAGCTCCAGTAGGATTATTAGGATAATTGAGGAACATCATTTTAGACATATCAAGGGTTTGTTGACTTAACTTGCTGTAGTCCGGAAGATAATTATTTTCTTCAGTAAGCGGAAGCATTTCCATATTTGCCTGTGCAAGCCCCACTCCGGACCAATAATCCGGGTAGCCAGGGTCGGGTACCAATACTGTATCTCCAGGATTAAGAAGGCATTGCGGCAATTCAACAAGCCCTGCTTTGCCCCCAAACAATATCGCTACCTCTGTTTTCGGGTCCAATTCAACTCCATACTCCCGCTTATAATAAGAAGCAGCGGCTTCCTTTAATTCTGGAAGTCCCTTGAATGGTGAGTATTTATGATTTCTGGGTTCTTCTGCAGCAGCCTGGAGGCTTTTTACTATATGGGAAGGAGTCGGCTGGTCCGGATTTCCCTGGCCGAGATTTATAACATCATTTCCTTCCTCAGAAATACGTGCAACTTTTGCAACAAGTGAGGCAAAAAACTGTTTTGGAAGACTTTTTAGGATCTCAGATTGTTTGAATTCTACCATAATGACACCTACTCTGAAATTTCTTGAAATTCTAGTTACAAATGATATATCGTTAGTTTAACAATGTAAAAGAAAGAAATAAATAATTATGGGACTAATCCTATTATAGCTTTGATTGGTTATAATTCTATTAAGAAATTGAAATCAATCAAAAAAATACGAAAGTCTAGCAAAACCCAATATTAAATGGTTTACCAGCTGCATTACATTTTTTCGCTGGTTAAAAAAGTAGGAGGCTAATAAAGTGAATTGGACGATTGCTTGTATTCAGATGGATATTGCATTTGGGGACCCCCAACAGAATTACAGGAGTGCTGCTGAAAAAATTGAAAAAGCAGCTGAAAGCAAACCGGATATAATTGTACTGCCGGAATTATGGACTACTGGCTATGATCTCGGGCGCCTGGATGAGATCGCGGATAATCAGGCACAGGATACATTGGCATTTCTCCAAGAGGCAGCTTTAAAATATAATGTGAATTTTGTGGGGGGTTCAGTAGCCAAAAAGACGCAAGCCGGTGTGTTTAATTCACTTCTGATTGTGAAT
Organism: Peribacillus sedimenti; assembly: GCF_046237635.1. Lineage (NCBI taxonomy): Bacteria > Bacillati > Bacillota > Bacilli > Caryophanales > Bacillaceae > Peribacillus > Peribacillus sedimenti. The sequence goes on from NZ_CP143547.1 coordinate 3,551,365, forward strand.
CGCCAAGGCATGCTTATTAAGGATTATGATAAACTCCACCTGTTTCAGTTGATGAAAGAGCATCATTTCCTAAAGCCTGGCCAAAAAGATGGTTTATTCAGCCTGGAGGGATATGAATGTGCCGGCTTTATTTGCTACGATATCCGCTTTCCTGAATGGATTCGTTCCCATACCTCAAGGGGAGCAAAAGCCATTTTCGTTGTTGCTGAATGGCCCATGCCGAGGCTTGCACACTGGAAAGCTTTGCTGATAAGCAGAGCCATTGAAAACCAGGCTTTTGTAATAGGTGTTAATCGATGTGGAAGCGATCCTGATAACAAGTTTGCAGGGCACTCCATGATTATCGATCCTTGGGGAAATATCCTTCAGGAAGCAGGAGATTCAGAAGAAATCCTGGTTGGCACCATTGATTTGGCAATGGCGGATGCGGTTAGGAACATGATACCTGTGTTCCAAGATCGCAGGCCTGAGTTTTATTAAATTTTACAGGCAGGTATTAAAAATGCTGATGGCAATAAACATGAATATTACCTGCTTTTGAATGACTTGAAAAATTAATAGGCATGAGCAAACGGTTAACAAAAAGTAAAAAGGAACCATTCTTTACTAAATGAAACGCATCTCCCTAAAGGGCATACTTTTAACCATTCATCTCGCATGTGCCATTCAGCCCTTTGCTTAGGTTAATTTACTACCACTAAAACAGCCTGACAAAGCCATTTCTTTACGAAATGGCTTTATCACAGGTACAGAGAAATGTCTCTGCCTGTTAAACTACTAAATAGATGAACCTAATTTGATTCAGGTCAAAAACTTAACATTATGTCTTTCATGCGCTGGCAGTGCTTTTTTACCTTCATCGGCTCCATGAAGATACTTTGTACCGGACTATTTTTATACCTTGATCGTTATATCATGTCCATAAACGAATGTTTTTTCAGCGACTGTTCTTAGCATAGGGTGCCAGCAACCTGACAAAAAGCCATTCCTGCACGGAATGGCTTTTTTGAAAATTATTTTATCTGTTCATTCAGAACCTGTTCGGCCTTTTTCACTTGGGTATCATTATTAACGATTTTCTTTCGGAGCTCTTCCATCATATTCATGGTGGTGTCTCCTTTAATCGTACCTGAAACCTTAAGTTTATGGTCCTTCTGGAATGTGGACACTGCCTTTTGGGTTGACTCATCATAGAAACCATCTATCTTCCCTGGCTTGTATCCTAAAGCACTGAGCATTTCCTCTGCCGCTTTTACCTCTGATGAAGTAGAAGATACTTTCAATTCATGATCAGGGCTGATATACGGGAGATTTGCATAAGCCGGAAGCGCCACTTTGATATCAGGCTCTATTCCTTTTTTATGAATCCAATTGCCGTCTGGCGTAAGCCATTTGGCAGCGGTGTATTTAAAGTTGGAACCATCTTCAAAGTCCTCAGCCGTTTGTACTGTACCCTTTCCAAACGATTTTTCTCCAATTAACTGTATGCCTGCGGATTCCTTTACTGCGGCGGCTACAATTTCTGAAGCACTGGCACTGCCTTTGTCAATAAGCACAACAGTTGGGAGCTTCAGTTCTCCGTCATTCCTTGATTTAGAGACCTGCTTTTTGCCTTCACGGTCTTCCATCTGCATAACGATTTTCCCATTTGGAACAAACATGCTGGAGATATCTATTGCCTGTTCAAGCAAGCCTCCCGGATTCCCGCGCAAATCGAGAATTAAACCTTTCATTCCCTGCTTTTGCATTTCCTCCAATGCATCGCTTAATTCCTTGGAGGTATTTTCGGAGAAGCTCGTCACCTGAATCTTCGCAACACCATTTTTAAGCATCTCTGGATAGACCGTTTCAATTGGAATTGTATCGCGGACAATAGATACCTTGATTGGATCTGAATCAGTGCCCCTGGAAATGAGAAGTTCTACCTTCGTTCCTTTTTTACCCCTGATAAGCAAGACAGCCTCACTTGAGCTCATACCCTCCAGACTTTTTCCATCCACACTCAAAATAATATCGTTCGGACGAATTCCAGCTTTCTCAGCGGGAGAACCTTTGATTGGAGACACAACCATGATTCTTGAATTTTGCTCCTGAATCTCAGCACCTATGCCTTCAAACGATGATGAAATACTTTGATGGAAGCTTTGTGCTTCCTCTTCATTCATATAATCAGAATATGGGTCATCTAGGGATTCCAGCATCCCGTTGATTGCTCCATTAATAAGGATATTATCATCAACGTCCTTATAATACTGCTTTTTAATCGTATCGTACGTTGAGTACAGTTTATTGAATTCTTCGCGCTGATTGGAGACTGCTGGCGCAATGGATTGGACTTTCTCATCTCCAAATACAAATGCTGCCGTTGTGATTCCCGCGGTTACAAAGATGAGTAGAAAAACTCCCATGATAAACGGGAATTTTTTAATCTTAATAAATTTGGATTCATCACTTGGCTGCTGCTGATTTTCCTCTTCCACCAATATTTCACCACTTTCACAAACGGCTTGAAACAAGCTTGCTTTGAATTTATGTTTATTGTAACAGTTTTCTTTCTGGGTGGAAAATAAAATTTATTTGGGGCAGAGAGCCACCTGCTCTTTGCTATTAAAAAAACACAGCTGCAAAAAGTGTCCGCATCTCCCTGGCTTACAGCACGACTTCAGTCTAAGTTACTCTTTGATCGCCGCTTCCAAAGCAACCTCAATCATTTCATTGAATGTAGTCTGCCTCTCTTCGGAGGTTGTTTCTTCCCCTGTCAATATGTGGTCGCTGATTGTAAGGATAGATAATGCTTTACGGCCAAACTTGGCTGCAAGGGTATACAATGCCGCTGTTTCCATCTCGATGGCCAAAATTTGATATTTAGCCCATTTCTCCAATTCCGCATTATCATTGTAGAATTGATCGGCAGTAAAAACATTCCCCGCTTTTAACTGGAGTCCCTTTTTCAGGCCTGTTTCGTAAGCCTTCTGCAAAAGTTCAAAATTGGCTGTCGGTGCATAATCAACACCGCCGAAGGTCAGCCGGTTCATTTGTGAATCTGTGGAAGCGCTCATAGCGAGAATAACATCCCTTACTTTCACATCTCTTTGGATGGCTCCCGCAGTACCTACCCTTATGAGGTTCTGCACATTGTAGCTCTGCATAAGTTCGTTGATGTATATGGAAATCGATGGTACACCCATGCCTGTACCCTGTACGGAAATGCGTTTGCCCTTATATGTTCCTGTGTAGCCAAACATATTCCGCACTTCATTATATAACTTAGCGTCCTCCAGAAATGTTTCTGCAATATATTTTGCACGAAGCGGGTCGCCCGGCAGCAGGACCGTTTCTGCAATTTCATTTTCTTTTGCCCCAATATGTACACTCAAAGGATTATCCCCCTTAATTCTAATTGATTTCATTAACCGATCTACTATATCATAATGTACCCATAAATGGAAAAACGAACCGTACCGTACCAAGCTTCATTTCGTAAAATGTTACACACCGCTCCATCTGGAACGGTGTGTAACATAGGTTTTATCGATTATTGAAAATGTCAGTAAGGACGGGAACGATTTGTTTCTTTCTTGATACAACGCCTTTTAGCACTGCTGTGTTTTCGGAAAGTGTTACATCGTAGGCCTTTTCTACAGTGGAAGCAGCCTTTCCAAGTGCGAGTGCAGTTGAATCATTCGTAAGTATATCCGTAACTACAAAAAGGAATAAGTCAAGATTCTTATCGGCAATCACAGAGTTAATTTCATCTTCCAGTTCTTGCTTCCGGGAAAGTACTTCCTCAGGGTCGACTGAGTTAACCTGGGCAATTTCCACCTTGCTGTCACCCATTGGGAATTCCTTTGCATCCAGGCTTATTAGTTCTTTAATTGTTTTCTTGCTTAGATCAGCACCTGCTTTTAGCATTTCAAGGCCATACTTTTCACTGTCAACGCCTGCTATGTCTGCAAGTTCTCTTGCTGCTGCGATATCTTCATCAGTGCAGGTCGGCGATTTGAAAAGCAGTGAATCCGAAATGATGGCAGAAAGCATAAGCCCTGCTGTTTCCTTGCTGATCTCTACTTCCTTTTCTTTGAAAAGCTTGTTCAAGATCGTTGCGGTACATCCAACCGGTTCGGCCCGGTAATAAAGCGGATCGCTTGTTTCAAAATTTGCAATGCGATGATGATCAATTACCTCAAGCACCTGAACCCTATCTAAATCATCAGCACTCTGCTGGCGTTCGTTATGGTCAACGAGGATGACTCCCTTGACCTCTGAAGACACTGCTTCCACCAATCTGGGGGCGGATGTATTAAAGTGATCCAGCGCATATTGTGTTTCTGCATTGACTGAACCCAATCGAACAGGCTCTGCCTCAATTCCCAGCTTCTGTTTTAATTCTGCATAAGCAATCGCGGAGCAAATTGAATCTGTATCAGGATTCTTATGTCCAAACACTAAAACTTTTTCCATAATTCTCTCCTTGCATTTTATGTAGTTTTGTCCCTGACTGATGAAATCAGGCATTCTTGTATGCATCCCACTTCATGAAAGTCAAAATTGATGCAATTGTAAGCTTCCAAATGTGAACTGCATGTACCTCAATCACGGCCGCTTGCCGCGTTAACAATATTCTAGCACATAATTTGACAAGATTGTATTTCCGAGTGATTTAGGGAAGCTGCTGCAATTTATGAAATACTGCTGAAATACAAAAACAGCCGTCCTTCGGACAGCTATTTTTACATAAAATTACACGTAGCGGCTGATCAAGTTGTCCAACTTACCTTTTAGTGAAGGGATATCAGATGTATTTATGAAGCTTCTGACAAGTGTTTCATCAGCATCCAATGCCTCGGCGAACAGCCCGGCCAGTCCTTTTGCCCTTCTGTCAACTTCAAAAATAACCTCTGCTTCGTCCTTATTCTTTAAAAAGAACAGAACCTCAAGTTCATCCAGTCTGCCTCGGTAAGATCCCGAATAAGGAACAAATTCAAATTCCTGAACGAATGGCACTTTATTTCGGAAACGGTATGGAGCTTCCTCACAGTTGGCATTCCTTAGCTTGAATCCTAAATCTGCAAGGGCTGAAAAAGTCGCACTGACAAGCTGGTTCGGTTCTACCTTAATGAAATCCTCATCTGTGGGATCAACCGCATTTTTAATGTCAAGCCCCGTACTTACCCATACCTTGGTCTTTCCTGATGTCACTGGAGTCTCAAGCGGGAGAGTAAAAGTAAATGGGATATCCCGGTTCTCATTAGGCTGGATTTCGAATGGTTCATTGATTCTGATTCTATTTATGGCTGCAACCTGATTGAATTTCCGGTCATCATGTTCCTTTACATATGTGGTGTTGATAGTTAGGTAGATTTCATCGACCTTTTGCGGTACAGAACCTCCTTGAACCTTTACAGATCCGTTCACCGTATCACCGGGACGAAATGTGTCTTTCTCCAATACTGTATCAACGGTAGTGCTGCCGATCCCTATGCTAGCCAATACTTTATTGAAAACTGACATTACACTTCACTTCCAATCTTTTTTAAGTGGCTTTGTATGGCTTTAAGTGCCTCTTTGCTATCCTGAAAAGGAGTCTTCGCCTGCAACAACCGTTCAATGATTTCACAGGATTCAATCTGCAATCTTAGCTCTTGCTGCCATGGTCTTTCTTTTAAACTGACTGGTTCATATCCTGAATAAAGGAGGAATAACAGAAAATGTCCGAGCCCATACAGATCGCTCGAATAGTCTACGGGCCTCCTCGGGTCTTCATTCTCGGACACCATTTGTTCCTGTGTTTTTTTTCTGGCAAGCCCGAAATCAATGATATATATTTGTTCACCATCTGCCAGTATATTCGGAATCCTCAAATCCCGGTGAAAAATATTTTTCTCATGAAGTGCAGCAAGTTTAATAAGAAGTTTTTCGGCTATTTCAAAGGATTCTCTTTCATTAAAGGTTTTTCCTTCTTGAAATATCAATTCTTCAAACGTTTTTCCAGATTTATACTCCATAATGAGATAAGCAGTCTTTCCCCAATGGCCGCTTTCTGCAAGACGGGGAAACGCAGGATCGGTCAACTCAGCCAGGAGCTGCCGTTCCGCATTAAATCCCTCCCTTGTCTCTTGAGAATTCCTTCGGAAAAAATTGCTCCTCTTTAGCAAATAATTGCGGCCTGAGTTGCGTTCACTTATTATATAAGCAGTGCCAAAGCTTCCACGTCCTATTTTTCTAATATATTCCCACGGGCTGTTCCTAAAGAAAGAACGGACAAAAAATAAATCATATAAGGGTTCGAGCGGTCTTTTTACAGATATGCCGATTTCATTGAGCCATTGTAGAAACTGCATCGCTTACGAACTGAAGAAGCTGCCCCTGCTTGAGAAAAAGCTTTTCTTGTGTTTCTTTTTATAATGTTTATAACCATAATGGTGGCTTTTCGTATGTTTGTATTTCCAGTCGCTGCTCGAATGCCTGTGTCCATGCCTCCCCTTGCCCAATAACATTTTTAATATTTCTTTTAGCATCGTGCCCACTCCTTTTTTCCTTTGTATTTATCTACGCATACAAAGATAATTAGTTTCAATTTTTTTAAAAAATATAGTGCGTCAACTGTTTCAGAAACTAATCAATGCTGATTGTTTTTGGATTTTGCCAAATGAGTTTCTGTTCTATGGCTAATATAACGATCCATAAACAAAACGACGGAAAGACCCCGTCGTTTGAACATCCATTTTTCATTTTTGTAATAAAAGGGCAATATTCTCTGATTCTTTTATCAAGATGCGCACTACCCGTCAGATTCCTCATCAATGATGCACTTTTCAACGAGGTAATCAAAAGTAATATCGGCGAGGTCCTCTAATTCTACTTCTGTAGGAATATATCCCCGCTTCATCAGCTCTTGAAAAAAGAATTCGGCAATCTCCTCTGTATCTATAAATACCTCAATCTCCCGCATGACATCGCCCCCTTAATAAGGTGTATGAAATCCAAAAACTAAATATTCCATCTAGCTGGGAAAAGCTTTAGAAAGCATGTCTGCATTTTTTTCATTTGGCGTTTTCCGGATTGCCATATATCTCTTTAGCAGCTTTTCTTAATTTTATTAAAGCGAGATTCATGACATGCTTATATTCTATATCACCAAAAAACTCATATAAAATCTTGTAATCATTATAAAGGTCCAATAGACTGTCTATGATCCTCATTCTTTCTTCGAATGTGTAGTCCTGGATTTTTTTCTGTTTAGGTGCTGCCGGAACAGAAGCGGTTCCCGATTTTGCATTTCTTATATCATCTTGAGGCAAAACACCCTGTTTTTTCAAAAACTGCTCAGCTTTTTCGGCCTCCGCAACAAAGGTGAGTTCGTCCTCGTGAGCTTCCAGCCATTCCCCATCTGTTACCCTCGACAACTCATAAATAACATCTTCCCATGCATTCTCTTTATATCTCCAAATTTCCGTCCGGAATCCTACTACCTTAAAGTAATCTTTCCCATACCCCTCAACCTGCACCAGATCACCAAAGAAATACTTATACTGTATGTCTATAAGTTCTTTTTCGAATAGAACCTCTCCTTTATATTCGGATATATGCTGGAGAGTATTCTCTATATACAGGCCTTCGCTGTTATTTACTGCATATACATATGTCCCATCTATATACTTGACGTCGGTAATTTTTCCGACCGTTCCATACATTGTTATGACGACTGTATCACCCTTCTTAAATTTAGGCTCTTTTCTTTTCCCCAATAGAGACATCCCCTTGTTAACGCTCCTGTAAGTTTGATTATGATAGTATATGCAAGCGTAAATATGCAGGTTAATACTAAACTGCCGGCATGTACAATTGTCTAAATGCCAATATATTTACAGGCCTGAATTACCTGTAAAAACCTGTTTTTTGACTGAGAAATAACATTAATCCATATATGCTAAAAATAAAAAAACCGTTCCTCATGGAAACGGCTTACAGACAGTAGACGAACCCGATGAAAAATCGAGCTTGCCTGCTGTCTTTTTTATTTTGTCTGCTAACGATGACGACTATTGGCTGCAGTGAAAGGCGCTTTGGACCAGCTTGTCCCACAGGATCATTTGGTCCGTAAGATGGAAGCATTCCTTCATTTGATCTTTGGGTTTATGTAGGATGTCTGCTTGGCAATCAGTGCCGACCATGTCGTTATTAACTCGCCCCATGTCAAGGCAAGCACGAATAAAGCGCAGTTTTACTCTTCATTCTGAATATAAAGGTCCCAGGCTTTATCAAAAAGAGCCATTGTAGTTATATAATGGCCGTTCATTTCGAGGTACCGGCTTATTTCATCATAGTCTGTCGATTGCTTTGGAAACCCATGGTCCTCATAGGCATCATTGGCAAATGCAGTAATGTCGTCAAGTTTTTTTGGCTGTCTGTATTTCATTAAGAAATGATAAAAAGATTTCATCCCGTTCCTCCCATATTTGTGTATGGCTTTTAATATATCGGATTATAAAACCCTAGTCTAGAATAAACAGAAACAAAAAAATAACCCTGCTGCCGGGTTATTTTTTGCAACTGGCTAAAATATATGTTTCCAGGTTATTATTGCCATCGTCCTGATTTTGAAAGCTCCATAAGGGCCCAGATAATGTTAAACATAAGGACAGCCACCATGATTGGTACTGCCTGCAGCCAATTCTTCCCGTATTTCTCCTTAATTACCCCTGAATAGAATCTACAAAAGAACAAGGTAAACATGGAAGTTACAAGCATAATGATCAGGACCATATAAGACATCCTTCCCTATTTTATCCCGCAACCTCATTGTAATCCATAATAGCGGATATGGAAGCGGGAAAGGATGACTATCTGTGAATCGTTCAGCTAAAATCAAAGTAATTTCGCTTCAGTAACCTTTTTGCAGCCATCAATTCGGCAAAAGTCACCATTTTATTTAGCTTAGATACATCAATTAAGAATAATTGATCTTCAATTCGCTTCACTATCGATTCCTCTTGGTATTCTGCACCGCATGCACGGCATTGAATGGTTGGGGAATCAGCTATTCCGATAGCTCTCGAGCCATCAGGCAGTTCCCAATATACCGTCGATCGTGTCTCGATTGCTTCTTCAGCACTGCACCACTCGCATTTCGGCATGGCGTTCACCCTTTATCACTTTGTTCCCCAGTCTGTGCCTCTTTATTTTGCTGGGCCAAAAATTTCTTTTCTTTTAATGCATCACGTTTTGCCCGCTGATCCTTTAAAGTGGAATGTTGCGGGTTAGTTACATAATCCTTTCGTTTATTCATCCGCTTCAATCCTTCAGGTACAAGATGAAAATTCACGTCATTCAATAAGCCTGATATTCCTGTATCGGAGTTTTTGGATTCCATATCATGATAAACCTTCTTAAAATACTCATCCCCTCTTCCTGGCACATAGTTTTCCGGCTCAGGGTATGTGGTGACCACCCCCTCGAAATTCCGAAGGACTGTCTTTGCCGGAGATTGCGAGATAATATAATTGGGCTGCAGCGAAATCTTTCCGCCTCCCCCGGGTGCATCCACCACAAATGCAGGTACTGCGTATCCTGATGTATGGCCTCGCAGACCTTCTATGATTTCAAGTCCTTTCGAAATCGGAGCGCGGAAATGACCGATACCCTCTGACAGGTCGCATTGATAAATATAATATGGCCGAATCCTTATTTTTACGAGATCGTGCATGAGTTTTTTCATTATCGCTACGCTGTCGTTGATACCCGCCAGTATAACGGCTTGGTTACCGACAGGCACCCCTGAATCCACCAGCATTTCACAAGCCTTTTTTGATTCTTCCGTTATCTCGATAGAGGTATTGAAGTGTGTATTGAGCCATACTGGATGATACTTTTTGAGAATGCTGCACAGCTTGTCGGTTATGCGCTGCGGAAATACAACTGGAGCCCGTGTCCCAATCCTGATTATTTCCACATGAGGAATTTCCCTCAGGTTTTTTAAAATATATTCGAGGATTGTATCATTGATTAACAGTCCGTCACCTCCTGAAATCAGGACATCACGGACAGCAGGAGTTTCCTTGATATAGCCAATTGCAGCATCAAGCTGTTTTTTCGGTACCCCCATGCCAATCTGCCCTGAAAAACGGCGGCGCGTACAATAGCGGCAATACATGGAGCATTGATTGGTAACGAGAAACAACACTCTGTCCGGGTAGCGGTGCGTCAAACCGGTAACAGGAGAATCCTCATCTTCATGAAGCGGGTCCTCCATATCGTATCTCGTTTTATACATTTCTCTTCCGATAGGGACAGATTGCATCCTGATCGGGCAGTTTGGATCATCAGGGTTCATAAGGGACGCATAATAGGGGGTTATATTAAGAGGGATGGTTTTCGTCGAAATCCTGACCCCCTCTTCTTCATCAGGTGTAAGGTTAATGACTTTTTTCAGGTCCTCAGCCGTGCGAATAGTATTTGTCAGCTGCCATATCCAATCGTTCCACTGTTCTTCCGTTACATCCTTCCAAAGCTCTATATTCTTCCAGTGGCGGTCCGGCTTGTATAAGACATGTGCCATTTCAGTTACCTCCCGTACATAGATATCAATATATAATGCAATTGCCATGCCAAAAATGCAGGCAGAATTATATATTATTCGGTTCGGCGAGGCCGGCTGTGTATCCCACTATCTCATTCTTTAAACAAAATGATTACTTAAATTCCTCCAAAAGGTGTTTTTTCATTTTATACTGAAGTGTTTGCCGTGGAATATCGAGTATTTTTGAAGCCTGCAGCACATTGCCAGCTGTCTGTTTCAGTGCTTGAAGCAGCAGTTTCCGTTCAGTTTGCCTTAAGGCTTCTCGCAAGGGAAGAATTACCGGGGGCTTTTTGCCTGATGCCTTGCCAGAAGCATGGAAGAATACAGGGAGCTCGGCTATAGTCAGGAGATCGGTTTCCGCAATATTCATCATGTATTCTATAGTATGTTTCAATTCCCTCACATTTCCAGGCCAATGATAGTTCAAGAAAATAGGGATCACCTGGCTATCCAGCCCTTTAACCAGCTTTCCAAGCATTTCGTTATAACTCTTAATGTAATAGGAAGCCATCAGCTGAATATCGTCTTTTCTATCCCTTAATGCAGGAAGCTCATAGCACATTATATTCAACCTGTAGAATAAGTCAGCACGGAGCTTGTTTTCCCGTAAGGCTTGCTCTGGATGGATATTCATGGCTGCAATTACCCGGACATCCACTGCAGTGCTTTTTGTCCCTCCAATCCTCCGGACAAGTCCATCTTCCAGAACACGCAGCAATTTCGATTGCAGCTCGATCGGCATGGATTGCAGCTCATCAAGGAACAAGGTACCCCCATGTGCCAGCTCGAACAGCCCCTTGCGGTCAACCGCGCCTGTATAGCTGCCTTTCGCTGTACCGAACAACAGGCTATCCAAGAGGGTATCAGGCAGCGCTGCACAGTTTTGGGCGATGAAAGGTGCCCTGCTCCTTAAAGAGTCATTATGGATGCTTTGTACAAACAGCTCTTTCCCGGTCCCGCTTTCACCGTATACCAACACGGAGGATGCTGATCGGGCGGCTTTCTTTCCTTGTTCGATGATCTGCAGAAAATGGGCATCTTTCGTAATGATGTCTGAAAATGTATATTTTGCACCATGTTGTACGAGTGACGGTTCTGACCTTTTTTTGATTGACCCTTCCAGTTCAAGCAGCCGCTTCGAAAGCAGCTTTAATGCGGAAATATCCTTGGCAATTTCGACAGCCCCGATCAGCCTTCCTTCCACATAAATAGGGAGAGTCGTATTAATGGTTTCCACCATTCGTCCGTGTAAATTAAGATAGTTCTGCTCTTTATATGTTATGGCCTGTCCAGTTTTGATTACCTTAAGAAGTGTCGAGGAATGTCCATCCAGTGACGGGAAAGCCTCGAGCAACGGCTTACCAAGTACCTCCTGAACTTCCACTCCATCATGCCTTGCAGCTACCTTGTTGTAAAAAATCGTCATTCCGTTTGTATCTATCACATGGATTCCTTCCTCAATACTCTCAAGGATCGCTTCCATTAATTCACGGGTCTTATTTAGTTCTGTAGGCACCTTTCCACCTCACTTAAAACCTTTTATTCATGTATATGATTAAGTGCCGGAAAGTTGCCAATACTTTGCCCGTTTTTAGCCATCATATATTATGCTTGACCCACACATTCATATCCTCCAATTTATCAAAGATAAAACAGTTATTTGCCAGCCTTCCGGAATATTCATAGCCTAGCTGATGGAAAGCAGCGTTCATGCCAAACGAAAGAGACCTGGCAATGGAATATAAGCAATAGATCTCTTGTTGGTACAAATGCTTCTCCAATTCAGAAATTAAATGCTTCATTAGACCGAACTGCCTGTGCTCCGGCAGCGTGGCACAATCTGTAATTTCTGCGTTATGGTAGCTTGAATTGATTTCAGCAGAGGCTGCACTAATAACTGACCCCTGACACTCGTATACATAAAAAACACTTCCTTGTTTCATACACTTTGTAACATAATGAGGATCATCCATCGGTACCGGATAAACTTGAAAAACTCTCCTATACAAGGAAGCGAGCTTACCGGCATCTTCTTCTTCCGCCTTTCTCTTTGTATACTGGGCAGGTACCTTTGAAAGATCCACGTGTTTTTTCAGAGCTAACACCCGGTCCAGAATTTCATCTTCCATTGCCCAATTTGTGCTATTTCTTCTTTCGTCCACAAAGTATCTGGCAAAGAAATAACAGCTGCTCCCGTAAAAATAATGCTGAATTTCTCCTTCCAAAACAAATCCCCTTCTAATCAAATCATCCACTTGTTCCCTTCGCGCCTTTACGATTAATTTTTCAGCCTTATGTTCCTCCGCGATTTGAACACAATAATTGACGATAAATTCAAATGTTCCATGATAATCATCCAGCCTTACACGCTTATTAAAGGCATCAATAGTTAGGGCCAGCGAAAAACCAGGTTCCTTTACCTGTATATTTTTTATCTGCTCCATAATATCCCCCAATGGCGGTTTTTATTGAAAAAGGGACTGACACTTTATCCCTGTCAGACCCTTCATGTACTTATTTAGTCAAATAGACATGCAGCATTCCACAATCGCTTCCTCCAAAACATCAAAACCTTCTTCAAGCTGGTCGTCCGTAACCACTAGCGGAGTCAAAAGTCTGATAATATTTCCGTATAGGCCTGCACTCAAAATAATCAATCCGTTTTGATGGCACCGTTGCAGAATGTTCTTCACGATATTGGCTGCTGGGCTGTTTGACTCACGATTTTCTACAAATTCCATCGCGCACATAGCCCCAAGGCTTCGGACATCTGCAATCTGATCAATCTGGGATTGGAGGGCCGTAAATCTCTCCTTGAATTTTTGACCGATGCAGTTTGCCCTGTCGAGCAGGTTTTCTTCTTGAATCATTTCAATTACTGCCATAGCTGCTGTACATCCTATCGGACTTCCTGCATAGGTACCCCCAATTTCACCGATGCCTGGGGCTTCCATTATGTCTTCCCTTCCTGTTACTGCGCTTATCGGGAACCCGGCAGCTATGGACTTAGACATGGTAATTAAGTCAGGTATAACATCAAAATGTTCCATGGCAAACATTTTTCCTGTGCGCCCAAAACCCGTTTGTACTTCATCGGCGATGAAAAGAATATCATATTTTTCGCATACTTGCTTTATTCCTTTTATGAAAACAGGGGATGGAATATTGAAGCCACCCTCGCCCTGTACAGGCTCCACGACAAGTGCAGCAACTTCTTCAGGGGATACTTCCGCAAGAAGGAAGGTTTCAAATCTGTTTAGCAGCTCCTCGTCATGTGCTTCTCTTGTTTTGCCGGCCGTTTGATAATTGGGATAGGGAAGCTTATAAGTCTCGGATGGAAATGGCCCGAATCCATATTTATATGGCTTGACCTTGCTGGTCAGCGACATAGCCATGTAGGTCCGGCCATGAAATCCTCTTTCGAAGGAAATAATGCCTTTTCGGCCTGTATATTTTCTGGCAATCTTTACTGCATTCTCCACAGCCTCTGCACCGGTCGATAGGAAAAACGTTTTCTTCCTGTGATTGCCTGGGGTGAGATGATTCAATTTTTCGGCAAGCTTGACATAAGGCTCATACATCATCACATGAAAGCAAGGATGAATGTATGCATCCAGCTGCTTTTTCACCGCTTCTACCACTTTTTTTGGGGCATGCCCTACGTTCAATGAACCGATTGCTCCTGCAAAGTCAATGAAGGTATTGCCGTCCACATCTGTAAGCAATGCGCCTTCACCTGACTCCGCAAACACCTTCGTCGTGTTAAAGGGTCCTCTTGGAATATTGGCATCCTTCCGTGCAAGAAGCGCCTGAGATTTCGGACCTGGTATTTCTGTTTTTATATCAACATATTTTCGTTTCATCTGACCACTCCCATTATGAAACCAGTTATCCCACACCGCACCAAGCAATGATGGTCATTGCAATCACTTCAGCAGCCTGCATCATTTTATCGATTTCAATGTATTCATTGGCATCATGGGCCATTTCCGTCTTGCCGGGACCGAAAACCACTACAGGAGTATTTCCGATATTGGAAAGGTATCCGCCATCCGTTGCCCAGGGCGATGCCTCAATAAGGGGTCTTTTACCAATGATCGCTTCATAATTCTTCGACAAAACCTCCAGTAAAGGATGATTCAGCGGGAGGACACCAGGCAGCCACCGTGCACCGAACAATTCCAGCTCCATGGGTTTTTGCCTGAACCATTCATGCCTACCATTCATCCTTTCAACGCACTCCTTCAATACTGCGATTGCCTGCTCCATACTTTCCTCCGGACCTATGCCGAACCTCCCTTCAATTGTAGCCGTATCAGGAACGGAAGAAGGCCAATCACCGCTTATCACCCGGCCCACATTGATGGGTATCGGCAATGGAATTCCATCGTAAAGCGGATGCTGAATCGCCTGATTTCTAAGTTTCTCCAGTTGCTTTATCTCACTGATTACCTCATAAGCTAAATCAATGGCACTTACCCCCTGATACCTCGTGCCTCCATGAGCGGATTTTCCCTTTACTGTTATCCGGAACCACATCGATCCTTGCTGAAGCGGGAATATTTTCATGTCCGTAGGCTCGGGAATCACGGCTCCATCCGCGGAGTAACCGCGTAAAACGGCTGCCAGCGTCCCAGCTCCCCCGCTTTCTTCCTCAATTACACTCTGGAAAATAATATCCCCTTTCAAAGATATACCGGCAGCTATAATTGCTTCTATTGCCAAAAGAAGGGAAACTGTGCCTCCCTTCATATCTGTTGTGCCCCGTCCGTACACCCTGCCATCTCTTATCACGCCGCTGTAAGGGTCAAACTCCCAATCGTCCAGGTTTCCTTCCGGGACGACATCAACATGGCCATTTAATATAATGGATTTTCCCCCGCCTGTTCCCTTTTTTACAGCCACCAAATTTGGTGTCCCGCTGAAATTTGTACGATCCGAATAAAAATTGGGATGGTTTCGCAAATCTTCATCGCCAATTTCCCATAAATCTATTTCAAGTCCTAATTGCCTGCACTTTTCTACAATAACCGCCTGAGCCTCTCCTTCACTGCCTCTCCTACTTGGCTGCTGGACTAATTTTTGAAGCAGTTCAATTCCTTTGCTCCGCTTGTTTGACAGCACGCTATGGATCCTTTTTTCCTGATCCAAGTACCCTACCTCCTAATCTATAACTTTAAGATTCTCCGATATGACGAAGGAGGCTTCAGTCGTCCTTGCGATATCATCCACGGTATTGGGCATAAAAATGTCAGTCAGGATGAGTCCGCTTGATGCTACAGAAAAAACTGCCTTATCTGTAATGACCATATGTACACACCGTTTGGCGGTCAAAGGCAGACTGCATTTCTTCAGAAGCTTCGGCTGGCCTGTTTTTTCGGTATGATTCATCAAAACGATTAACTTGCGGGCTTTTGCGGCAAGGTCCATGGCCCCTCCCATTCCCGGCACTCTCTTTCCCGGAACAATCCAATTGGCCAGATCACCTGTCTCGCTTACCTGCAAAGCACCAAGAATAGAAACATCGATCAGCCCTCTCCGGATCATTCCAAAGGCGACCGTACTGTCACAATAAGAGCCTCCGCTCCTGATTGTGACCGGAAAACCTCCAGCATTACACAGATTCGCATCCTCTTTGCCTGGTTCAGGGGTCTCCCCCATTCCTAACACACCATTTTCTGCATGGAGCATAATCAAATGCCCTTCAGGGAGATGATCTATAACGAGAGATGGAATCCCTATACCCAGATTGACGAGCATCCTGTCTTTTAACTCCTCGGCAGCACGGCGGGCCATTTTATCGCGCTCACCTATTCCCAGACCCATTTCCAATTGACCCCCTTGGATTCAACAATATAGTCGACAAACGCCCCGGGTGTAATAATTTCTTCAGGATGCAGATCGCCAAGAGGGACAATCCGAACGGACTCCGCTATTGTGATATTTCCAGCCATGGCTGCAAGAGGATTGGTGTTCCGCGCACTTTTATTGAAGACCAAATTCCCAAATGGATCGGTTTTCTCTGCAAAAACAATGGAAACATCTGCAGTCAGGGCAGGTTCAACCAAAAACGTTTTTCCATCAAGGACAACAGTTTGTTTGCCATTATTGACAATTTGCTCATCTATGCCAATATCCGTAAGAATCCCCCCCAGCCCCATTCCGCCTGCGCGCATCCTCTCGACCAGCGTTCCTTGCGGAGAAAATTCTACTTCAAGCTCATGACTGTTCATTAAATAGCCAGCATTGGGATTTGATCCTATATGGGAAACTATTATTTTTTTCGCCCTGCGATTGGTAATCAGCCTTCCAATTCCTATCTCTGGAAAGCCTGTATCATTTCCAATCAATATTAAGTCCTTTACGCCTGTTTCCAGAATGAAATCTATTAAACGAGGAGGATTTCCAATCCCTCCAAATCCTCCGAACATAATGGTCATGCCGTCATAAAACAGATGCTGTAAATCTGATATTTCACTAATTTTATTAAATGGATTTGTTCTCAATTTGTTCACATCCCAGGTCAATGACTCATAAAACTGGACAAATGTTTTGTGAATGCAGTGAGTGTTTGTTCCAGGCGATGTAAAAGGTCGTCTATTTCCTTCGTATTAATCGTTATCGGCGGCGAGATAATAATGGCAGATCCTCCGACGCCGTCTGGTCCTGCAGATGCCGGATAAACCAGCAGGCCGTTATCTGCAGCCATCTGTATAATCAGATTTGTCGCAGCCTGGCCATCATTGAATGGGCGCCTAGTGTCACGTTCCTGCACAAACTCTAACCCAAGCAAGAGCCCTTCACCTCTGATGTCTCCAATAAAAGGAAATCTCTTTTGTAATGTAAGCAGTTGTTCCCGGAGATACTTCCCGGCGATTGCGGCGTTATCTACTGCAGAATTTCTTTGAATATATTCCAGTACAGCAAGGGAAACTGCACAAGACTGAGGATTGGCACTGAAGGTATGCCCTGCCATGATTGTTTTTGACCCCTGCAACATTGGCTCGATTACCCTGTCTGTCACTGCTGCCGCAGCTATAGGTGTGTATCCGCCGCTCATCCCCTTTCCCAAGGCCATAATATCCGGTACAATACCCCAGTGGTCGCAGGCAAACATTTTCCCAGTCCTGCCGAATCCGGTCATTACTTCATCAGCGATAAATAATACATCATATTTTTCACAAATGCTTTTCAGTTTGGAAAAGTAACCTGGAGGAGATGAAATCGCAGCACCCGCCGCCCCAATGACCGGCTCCGCAACAAAGGCTGCCACATTGTCAGGACCGACGCGGCGGATGGCTGATTCTAGCTCATTGGCACAGGCAAGTCCGCATGATGTACTTTCCAATTGATAGGGACATCGATAGCAATATGGCGGGGATACAGCGGGGTATCCCTCCAGCAGCGGCACGAATCTTTCTCGGCGCTGCGGGTGCCCTGACATGGATAGTGCTCCAAGAGTAATACCGTGATAGCTCATCCACCTTGTGATGATCCGATTCTTATTATATTTTCCTTTTTCCTGCCAATGCTGAATCGCAATCTTCAAAGCGGTTTCTGTCGCTTCAGAGCCGCTGTTAACGAAAAAGCTCCATGTTAATTTGCCGTTAGATAATTCTTTAATTTTGGCAGCAAGTGATTCTGCAGCCTCGCTGGTAAATTGAGACCGGTATACGAATGAAACCTGATTTGCCTGCTTGGACATCGCACTGATTATTTCTTGTACGCCATGTCCGATATTAGCTGTTACCGCACCCGAGGAGGCATCCAAATATTCCTTATTTTCCTTGTCATATAAGTAAACCCCCTTTCCATGGCTTACCATAGGGTAGACTCCATCAATGACAGGCTTAATCAAAGAACTCCTGATGCTGGTCATCTGACACTCTCCTTTTTCCTGGAAACAAGCAATATAGTAAAGTGTATGAAGCACTTCTGCCAAACTTTCTTATAAATAAAATTAATGTAACAATTGCCAATTGAAAGCACAGCCTGGAAAGCCGATGTGCAATCATTAAGCTTATAAAAAGGTAATTGATCATTTTTACTTGCAGCATTTTGGACTTCAGTCAAGAAAGTGGACAATAGGCTTTGATTTTATTTTGTTCTAAATCTCTAGCGCATTTCGTTTGCTGAAGGTTTCTGAAAGTGATCAGTCAAAAACCTGACTGTTCACTTCATACCCAAATGGTGAAATTATTAGTTATAAACTAGCTTGCGAAACCCATATTTCTCTCGAATTGATTAGGTGAACAGAAGCCTAAAGTCGAGTGTTTCCTTCTTTGGTTATAAAAACTGCTGATGTAGTAATTGATTGCTTTTGTTGCTTCTGCCCGAGACTTAAAACGTCTTCTATAAATTAACTCTTTTTTAATTGTCGCATGAAACGATTCTATGCAGGCATTGTCGTATGGATTGCCTTTTCTGCTCATGCTGATTTTAACGTTAAGTTCCTGCAGCCTCTCCACATACTGGTTAGAACAATACTGGGATCCTCGGTCAGAATGGTGGATTAATTCCTTTGTAGGCTGCCGCGTCAGGAGCGCCATGTTTAAAGCCTGCAGCGGCAGTTCCTTTTTCATATGGGAATCCATGCTCCATCCCACTATTTTTCGGGAAAACAAATCCATCACGGTCGACAAATAAACCCATCCTTCCAGGGTCCAAATGTATGTAATATCTGCTACCCATATCCGATCCCGCGCTTGCGCACGAAATTCTTGATTTAAAAGATTAGGATAAAGGCGCAAATCATGATTGGAATCCGTGGTCACGACAAATCTTTCTTCCGGGATAGCACGCAAACCTAAATCCTTCATGATTCGGGCGACCGTTTTTTTTGAAATCGTATATCCCCATTCGATTAAATCATGATGGACCCTGGGACTTCCATAAGTTCCTTCACTTTCATAGTAAGATTTTTTTATTTTCTGCTGGATTTCTTTCTTGTAAGCCTCTCTTTCGAGGTCGACCCTATCTTTGTTATCTATCCACTTGTAATATCCACTCTTCGATACTTTTAAGACTTTACACATCATCACCACAGTATGTTCATCCCGATGAGCATAGATGAAACTGTAAATTATGCTTGGTTTTTTGTGAAGATGTGCATAGCCTTTTTTAGAATTTCATTTTCCTCTCTTAACTGCTGAATCTCTTTTTCATGCTGTTTTTGTAGTTTTTTAAGTTCTGCAGGTGTTATATATGTCTCTTTTTCTGTCCCGTTTCTTAATTTCTTCTTATATTCACTAACCCACCTGCGAAGAGTGGGATACGGCACTTCCAGCTCGTATGCTACTTCCCGGGCTACCCGGCCCTCCTCAACCACTAATTTAGCTACATATTCTTTAAATTCCGGATCACGATGTTTCCCCACTCTGAACACGTCCTTTTAATAATTATGTTTATTATAAGTTATCTTTTTTACGTGTCCACTTTTTAGACTAACTTGAATTTTGATATTTTTTTTGGTTTTACATTAATGATTGGTTATATTTCCATATCAGAAAATAAAAAATATACCGGCCTATGCTCCAGCAGGTATATTTCTCTTTCCTATTCAAGTTTCTTTATGCTAATTCAGTGGCGGCTCAAATGGTTTTTATCCGCAACATTACAATTGGATGCTCAGTTTGCGTAGCAGGCACCAATAATTATTAAAAGGATGAACAATACTACGATTAAGGCAAATCCATGACCAAATCCATGGAACCCGTATCCGTAAGCAGGGTAACCGTATCCATATCCGTACATACAATTCACTCCTCTTGCCGTTTTGTAATCTCTTTACATCCATACGATATGAGCAAACGTCTGTCCTGGTCTGTGTATTCGCCTATTTATTAAACATGAAAAAGAGCATCATTAAATCTTCCAGAAAAGGGCTTATAGGAGTATAATGTTTTACTAATGAAATAATTTTAATAAAAATTTAACAATGATAACTGGGGGAAAAAGTTTGAGAAAAAAGGCTATCAAAATTGTCCCATACATCTTAGTCACGTTACTGATAGTCATTTCGGCAATTTTTGCATTCCAAAAGAGCATAAAGACATATGGTTATGATCGAACACTGAACGTATATAAAAAAATAGAACAGCAAAGACCCCTAAAATATGTGGTGATTGGCGATAGTATTGGGAGGGGGGCCGGGGCGGAGCATCCTGACTTGCGCTGGTTTAAAATCCTGGAAAGGAAGATGTTTGCCGAAAGCGGATCGAGAATGGCTGGCGAATACTTTGTACAGAGCGGCGCGACCGCTTTTGAAGGATTGAACAAGCTTTCAAAAGCAGCAATCAATACAAAGACAGACCTTGTTTTTATTGTTTTCGGTGAAAACGACCGAAAGTATATGACTTCTTCCGATTTCAGTATTTTCTACGAATCCTTGATTAGAAAGGCCAAGAGTATTTATCCTTCCGCAGAGATCTTGACAATAACAGAAAGCTGCCTTAAGTACCCCGATTTTGCAAAAGTAATTGCAAGACTATCAGCACATTACCAGGCAGCACATGTAGACATGCGTCCGATTTTTCAAAAATCCGGCTTGCCAGAAAAGGCTCTCACTGCAGACTTGATTCATCCAAATGGAAAAGGGTATCAGTTGTATGCTGACACGGTTTATCGGCGTCTTATGGCAGGTTTAGCCAATCAAAAACAAATTGCGTCCCTTAAGCCATCGCTCAATATAGAAACATTTGAGAAATATGTAACCTCTAATCATTTTCACCTAAATAAGGGTTTTTCATACAAACACGGTTTATTCACGAGCAACCAAAAGGGGAGTGTGCTGGAGGCTGATTTTAACGGCAATATCCTCGGGGTAAAGGTACTGAGAAGCCCGAGTGGCGGAGTGGTGAATGTCTATATTGACGGAAGGTTTAAAACGAAATTGAATACCTGGTGGCCTTTTCCCAGAGAGAGACAGTTATACATTGCAAATGGCCTGTCTCCAGGCAGCCATACTGTCCGATTTGAATTCTTGGGAGAAAAAATGCGGGAGAATCATGCACCTGTTCCTCAAATAAATATTTCTTCTATCATTGTTAATAAATGATAGACCTTAAACTTCTTTCATTAATTTCTGTGCCATTGCCGTTTTCGCGCACTTCATATTTGATTTGATTAAACCCAAGATAAAAACCGCATTTGCGAAAAAACAAACTCCTGATCTTAGGATCAGGAGTTTTGTCTTTTATTTTACTTTAATTGTAAATAAGGTAGTTTCCCCTCTTACAGTCTCTGTTTCGTTCGATGGTGTCATAGTGTCGATCAAGTCCCCATTAGTAAGAATGATGGGAGTAACTGTACTGCTTGCCTTTTCCCTAATAATATCCAGGTTGAATTCCAGAAGCCTGTCTCCTTGTTTTACAGTATCTCCCTGGCTTACGAAGGCTTCAAACCCTTCACCTTTTAAGCCGACCGTTTCCAGCCCAACATGGATTAAAACTTCCAATCCGTTGTCATGTTTTAACCCTATTGCATGCTTGGTAGGGAAAACCTGGACTACCTTAGCATCAAATGGAGCAACGACTATGCCCTCCGACGGGTCGATAGCCAATCCATCCCCCATCATCCTTTGAGAAAATACAGGATCTGGCACATTTTCAAGCGGCACCAATTTCCCAGTAATGGGAGCTGCTATGATTACTTCTTTATTGTTTTTTCCAAAGAGTTTCTTAAACATTGCATTCACCTTTCCAATTCAACTTGTGGACCTCTTTCAATCTTATAATTCAAACAAGTGTTTGTAAGCTCCATACCCTTCTCTTTCAAGATCCTTTGCCGGTATAAACTTTAATGCTGCAGAGTTGATGCAGTATCGAAGCCCATTTGGCCCGGGTCCATCGTTAAACACATGGCCTAGATGCGAATCGGCAGTTTTGCTTCGTACTTCTGTCCGAATCATTCCGAATGATAGGTCAGTGTTTTCTTCTATTTCTTCCTCAGCAAGCGGCTTTGTAAAACTTGGCCACCCGCACGCTGAATCAAATTTTTCCTTGGAGCTGAACAAAGGCTCGCCTGAAATGATATCTACGTACAGCCCTTCTTCTTTATGATTCCAATATTCGTTCCTGAACGGAGGCTCTGTCCCATTATTCTGTGTAACCTCATATTGAAGAGGAGACAGTTTCTTCCGCAGGTCCTCCTTACTTATTTTGCTCATTTTTAGTTCCCCCAATGATTATCTATAAATGCTTGACGGCCTGAACCGATTCTATATCTATTATAATGTTCTGGTTCCTTCTTGTAGTAATCCTGATGATATTCCTCTGCCGGGTAAAACTCTTCTGCGGGCAAAACAGGTGTGACAATGGGCTTTTGGAAACGCCCGCTCAATTGTAATTCCAGCTTGGATTGTTCTGCTATCTTCCTTTGTTCATCATCATGTGCAAAGATGGCAGTCCTGTATGAACTGCCGCGGTCATAGAACTGTCCGCCTTCGTCGGTTGGGTCGATCTGCTGCCAAAATAGCTCCACTAGCTGCTTATAAGAAAATATTTCCGGATCAAAAGTAATTTGGACCGCTTCATAGTGGCCGGTCGTATCTGAGCATACTTGCTTGTAAGTCGGATTTGGCACAGTCCCTCCTGTATATCCCGAAACGACTGAAATGATTCCTGGCTCCTGGTCAAAAGGCTTTACCATGCACCAAAAGCATCCCCCTGCAAAAGTGGCTTTCTTAAGTTCCTTTGCCATTATTGATCCTCCTTTCGCTACTTCACCTCTGTTTTATGAATTTTATCTTTTTTTTCAGGACCTGTAAAATATTTTGCCGGTATTGCCAGCATTTAAACAGGATAAATAAAAAAGCCTCTGCTTTTACATATTATTTACTATACGGTATGTACCCAAGTTCATGGTCATATATTTGTATCATCGATGAACTGTTAGGAGCGAGCAGGCATGCCTTATCTGAACATTGAGAAATACTACCGTAAAGCCTTGGAATGTGATGTGCTGTCTGGCTATTATAAGTACAGCAACCCATCATTATCCCTGCATTATCACGAGAAGCATCTTGCATATTTAAAACAAGCCGCTAGGCAGGCAAGGCAGCAGGTTGCCAGCGGCAGGATACGAATATTGCACTCTTCAAAAACAGCTCCGGGCCAATTGGACATTTATGTAAATGGCAGCATCATGTTTAGCGGCATATCATTCAAGCAGATTACCAGCCCATTGAGCTTGCCAAGGGCTAATTATTTTCTGGAGGTATATGAGGCAGGACAACAAAAGATTAACCTGGCAGCCGCGGCCTTCACTATCCTTCCAGGACAGGAAACAACACTGGCTCTGGCCGGCCATTCAGCCAATTTCAGGATAATGCCGATACAAGACTCTTCAAATGTACCTGAAGGAGAAACAAGAATAAGATTTGTTCACCTGACGCCAAGGTTGGCCACAGTGGATATAGCAGTTTCCGGCGGGGATGTGCTTTTCCATGATATATCCTATAAAGATTGCACAGAATACATGGCACTTGTGCCAATGTCAGCCGATTTAGCCATGCGGCATACAGGGACCAGGGAGGTCATTCTTGATATACCGAGGCAATTATTTAGCCCAAATAAGTCGTATACCTATTACATTATTCCTTCTAATGAATCACCCATTAAAGCAGAAATGATTAAAGCAGAGGCATAATAATAAAAAGCCGGGCATCAAGCCCGGTTTTTCATTGATTCGTTCCAGTTGGCACGTACAACAGGAATCTTATGTCATCATGTTGTAAATCAAATTTTTCTGCCTTAACCCTGATATCGCTTTTCAGTTTCATGTTCTGCAGAGAAATATATACTTGTTCATCATTAGGATTGATATTTACCCAATCTGGCATTTTATACTGCTCATTGATAACCTTCATGACGAATGAGACCGGAATTTTCATCTGGCCGAGCGAAATGGATTTTTGTTTGAGTACCATATCCCCGTTCTTTAAGGCGCGGGGTTCAAAAGTAAGCTTTAAATCCATGTCTTTGCCGAAGGCAGGGATGGTTCCGTATAATTCTACATCATCCGTAAGGAATACTTCATAATGTATTGGACCGGTCATCCCTTCCTCTGCCAAATATTTATTTATCAGTCTGTTCAAGTCCTTTTTATTGGTTTGCACCTTAAATTCGATATCATTTTCCTTGTCAGGTGAAGATGAAATATATTTATTGTCAGCCGGCATGTAGACTAGGATCAGGATCGCCACGACAACCAGCAAATTGATTGAAACCAAAGCCCAAAAAAGGCGTTTCCAATTATGCGCCTTCATCCTTTATTCTTCATCCCCTTTTGCAGTTGCTTCCATCGCCTGCCCATATTGATTTTCATCCATCGCTGTATAAATCCGGCCGGCTATCATTTCATAACCGCGGTCGTTTGGATGAAAATAATCATCGGTAAATAAAAGGTCTTCATCATCCTTCTCGAATATATCGGCAATTTCAATATAATGGGCGTTTTCAACCGAAGAAACGATCTCCTCACTCGCACTGTTCCATTGTGCCATGATCGCATCCATTTCCTTCAGGGAGGACATCCATTTTGAGAAGGGATTGTATACTCCGATCAGGTAGATGGTTGCCCTGCTGTTATAAGAACGGATTTTATCCATGATTTCACTTAATCTTCGTTCATAAGCCACCTGAGCCTGTTCAAACTGTTCATTGGTCAAATTTGTGAAGTTTTGTTTTACGACTTTCATTATATCATTGCCGCCTATTGTAATAACGACAGAATCTGCCCGCCTAATATCTTCTTTAATTTTACTTTTTTCTAATCTGTCTAAAAGCTGACTGGTCGTGTTGCCGCGTACTCCATAATTTAAGAATTCCGCAGAAGCTATCTGTGGTTCTTTTTCAAGCTGTTCCTTAAGGTAAGGCAAATATCCGCCCGAATTTGTGCTGTCACCGACACCCTCTGTTAAAGAATCTCCTATGGACACCACCCGGACAGGTTCCGGAAAGAACGAGGCAGGTACTGACTCCTTCAAAACCAAACCAGTCTGGCCTTTTTTCAGAACGGCTGATTCCCCTGTTAAGGTTCCTTGGGTACAAGCCGAAAGAAAAAGTGTACTTAAAAGAAGATAAATGATTGCTTTTCCCAACTTATTCACCTTCCTTTAATAGTTATATTATAACACGAAATTACATGAAATAGCGGTCTGGATCACTCCATGACGACATAAATAAACAAGGGTTCCTCAAGGGAACATATTGTGATTTTATGTCCCCCTGCTTATCCAATATACAAAGTAAAAACAGGCCAATATTTAGGCCTGTTTTATTTTTGCAGTATATCTATATGTTTGATTATTTCTTCAAAAGGAACATCTTTATTGCCTGGAAAGGCCTTGATCAGCTTGCCGTTCTGGTCAATAAGAAAAAAGCTTGTGCCATGAATAACCTGTGTCTCATTTTCCGGCTTTTTTACGAGAGTCTCAAAGCTTTCTAGGGCAAATTGTTCAATATCCGCTTGCTGATATCCTGTTAGAAAATGCCATTTGGAAAGGTCAGCCTGGAATTTTGAACCATATTCCTTCAATGCTTTCGGAGTATCAATCTCCGGATCTACGGAAAACGAAACAATTTCAACATTCTTAATCCCTTTTTCTTTTAGCATGTTCTGAAGCTTGGCCATATTGGCCGTCATTGGGGGACACACCGTGGCACAGCTGGTAAATATAAAGTCGGCAAGCCATACCTTACCCTTTAAGTCTTCTTTTGAAAAGGAATTTCCATCTTGATCAGTGTATGTAAAATTTTGAATATCCTTATTTTTCGCATCTGGAATTTCATTCGAACCACAAGCCGTTAATAACAAACAGAGAACAATTATCAATGCCGGCATTGCCTGTAATTTATTCATTTTTCCCATCCTTTGCCGAATTATTCATACTTATAATATTCTAGCAGACAGAAGTTTGGGAGGAAACAATTTACTTACCAATTATAAGAATCTTGACAATTTTATTACAAATTTACGAGGTGTATCGATTCATTAAAATATGAAAAACAACATCCCAGGATCTTGTAACCCTCTGCTATTGATTTTTTGCCGCGTTTCTAACCGGTTGTGAAATAGACAAATCAGAGAATGTGGAGAAGGAGCATGCAGAGGAAGCGGATGAAGCGAAAAAGGGGAATGATTGCCATCTGAATGATCCAGCCAGCGACGATACCCAGGAGCTAACAGCATCTCCTGATTCTGTTGCTGCGATTTTTAATGGATAAACATAAAACAAATGGCCAGCCCTCTATGCTGAAGTGCCGAAATATTGAAGTCTTTTGGAAGCGATACCTTTTTATTGCGGATACGGTGATTCAACTTGTCATGGTAATCAT
This sequence comes from Peribacillus sedimenti, assembly GCF_046237635.1. Classification (NCBI taxonomy): domain Bacteria; kingdom Bacillati; phylum Bacillota; class Bacilli; order Caryophanales; family Bacillaceae; genus Peribacillus; species Peribacillus sedimenti. Next base: position 3,578,281 of record NZ_CP143547.1, read on the forward strand.
TATGATTGCTTCGTACATGAAAGCAGGAAAAACGGTTCCATTGTCTGGGAGGGCCATGGAACCTGCTAAGCTTGCCTGGAGGCTGCGGCTGACGCCATCAGCCAATTCAACAGCGACAAGAGCTAGAAAGAAATAGGTGATTAAATCGTTTCAAAGTATGTAGACAGGTACGCCAGGCCTACACGAATGAAATAAGCGTGAAAAGAGCTTCAAAAAGAAGCACTCCTGCAACGGACAGGAGTGCTTCTAAAGTATTTCCTTTTTGTGCGCTTTATGTCTGATCAATCCCAATAATACATTAATGCCATGGCGCCTTCTCCTGCATGGGTGCTTACGACTGGAGTCGTTGTATCAATCGTTATTTCTAAACTGCCGCAGAATTCCTTTACTGCATCCTTAACCTTTATGGAAAGGTCATGTCCATTTGCATGGGCAATCCCAACACCGCTTACAGTCTTGCCTTTCGTATCTTCTACAAACCGTTTAACGAGAGATTTCACGATTTGAGATTGGCTTCTGGCTTTGGACACTGGATTGAGCACCCCATTTTCCAATGTGGCAATGGGTTTTATATTTAACAGTGATCCAACAAAAGCTGATGCTTTTCCAATCCTCCCTCCTTTCACAAGGTTCTCAAGAGTATCTATGACTATAACCAGGCTGGTCTGCTTCTGTATCTGAGCCAATCTATCAGTGATCTCTTTAACAGACTTACCTTCCTTTGCCATTTTCGCAGCTTCAATGACCTGAAATGAGAGTGCCTTGGAGATGAATTTTGAATCAATCACAGTCACCTTTGTCTCCGACATCGCTGCTGCGCTTTCTGCAGAACGTACAGTCCCGCTCATGCCGCCCGTCATATGTATGGAAATAACCTCGCTTCCATCCTCGCCAAGCCTGTTATATACATCTAAAAAAGTACCTGTCGCCGGCTGCGAACTCTTTGGAAGCTCCCTTGAATTCTTCATTCTTCGCAAAAATTCTTCTCCGTCTATTTCTACTTTATCTAAAAACACCTCATCATCAATAGAAATCGAGAGAGGAATCATTTCAATCTCATACTTTTCTAATTCTTCAAAAGACATGTCCACTGTCGAATCAGTAACGATCTTCACCTTGCCCATCTATGCTTCACATCCCAACTTTACAATTCTATTGTATTATACCTGTAACCGCTTTTATTTTAAACTAAATGTTTCACATTAATATGACGTTTCGCAACGGACAGCCAAGGAAACTATAATTGGGAAAGCCAGGCCCGGAAAGATTAAAAGCGCGGGAGGGAATCAAGGGCAGAAATGCGGCCTTTTCCACAAAAAAAGCCTTTAATGGCGCTGTAATGACAAAACGGTTATATTTTAGAGTCTATAACCGTTCCTGAACACCTTAAAGGACTTCTTATTCCTTATGCATTACCTGTGCGAAGCACCAGTTCAAAAAAAGTTGTTGAAATACCGGCCATTTTAATAAATTCAAAAGATGTTCCCGAAAAGAATACACCGTTATTGCTGAATGAGCGGACTTTTCGCATAGCCTTTTTAATGGTGCAGCTGTGCTTGTTAAATGTTAGTTTTATGCCATGTCCTGACTTTCAAATTCTGCTTCCAGGATGGCTTCACGCCGCTGCTTTCTTTTGAAGACTACCTTGGAAAGGGATATGCTAATTTCATAAAGAAGCAACAGCGGGATTGTGACCAGGAAATCGGACATAAAATCTGGAGGAGTGATTGTAATCGCAATCACTACCAGCACAAAATACGCATATTTCCTGAGTTTCTGCAGCACGAAAGGATTAATGATCCCAATGGAAGTGAGAAACATGGTAAGTACCGGGAGCTCGAACAAGACGGCAAAGGGAATTGTCATATTTAGGACGAAACGAAAATATCTGTCAACGGTGAAGGTTGTTATGAACATGTCCCTCCCAAGGTCCATTAAAAAGCTTAGTACTGTCGGAAATATAACAAAATAACCGAACGCAAGTCCAGCTAAAAAAAGAATAAATAAAGCAGGTATATAAGATAGCGTTGTCTTAATTTCTTTTGGCAGCAATGCCGGCTTCACAAAGAGCCATAACTGAAGAGCGAATACAGGAATAGTCCCTGCTACCGCGATAATGGAGGCAAGCATGAAATAAATCCAAACAATATCGCTCGGACCCAGGACGGTGAGCTTTACGTCCAAGTCACGGACAAACCAATTATAAATATCCTCCACAAATAAAAACCCTAGGATGAAAAAAATCACGAATGATACAGCCGTAATAATCAGCCTTTTTCTCAATTCATCCAGGTGGTCTATGACATTAAGCTCTTTATCTGACAAAATAATCAATCCTTCTCATTTGATACTGGCTTAGTACGAACTTGGATGCAAAAAGGTGCAAGATGGCATTCATCTCACACCCGACTTTTATTTTGCAGCTTTTTTCTTTTCTTCTTCTAAATCGTCCATTACGTCACTAGTAAGTTCACGAGTGGATTTCTTAAATTCCCGCAAAGTCTGTCCCATAGCACGCCCAATTTCAGGCAGTTTCTTAGGCCCGAAAATGATAAGGGCCAATACAAGAATTAATATTAGGCCTGGCACCCCGATATTCGATAACATCAAAACATCCCCTTAGCAGTTATAAATACTACTGTGATTATAATATCATGTGACAAAACAAAAAAGAATTTATTGGCATTTTTCATACAACATACATATTCTAGCAATATTTTCTACAAAATAAAATCCTTTTATCAGGAATGATACCATTATTGTAGCGTAAGGATGGCCAAAGTACCAGTTATATTAATAAATGGAATAAATTGCTGTCTTTGTTTACCTCTACAAACGGGAAAGCCTTTTTTTCCATTCTATTAATGAGCCCGGTATAATCGGAAGGATTTTTCAGTTCGATGCCAACAAGGGCTGGACCGCTGTCTTTGTTATTCTTTTTCGTATATTCGAAGCGAGTGATATCATCCTGGGGGCCAAGCACTTCATCCAAAAATTCTCTTAAAGCTCCTGCACGCTGCGGAAAATTTACTATAAAATAATGCAGCAGGCCTTCGTATAAAAGCGATTTTTCCTTAATTTCCTGCATGCGGCCGATATCATTATTCCCGCCGCTTATGACACACACCACTGTCTTCCCTTTTATTTTTTCCTTATATAGATCGAGGGCTGCCACAGGCAGTGTTCCCGCAGGCTCTGCCACAATGGCATGTTCATTATATAGCTCCAGGATTGTGCTGCAGATCTTTCCTTCCGGCACATCCACAATATCAGAAATATTTTCACGGCAAATTTCATAGGTTTTTTCACCCACACATTTAACAGCTGCCCCATCGACAAATGTATCGATATGGTTCAGCGCCTCAGCTCTGCCCTTTTGAAACGCATGTTTCATAGACGATGCACCGGCAGGTTCTACCCCGATACATTCCGTCTCAGGTGAAATCGCCTTAAAATACGTGGACAGTCCAGCCAATAACCCTCCGCCGCCGATGCCGGCAAAAACATAATCAATTTTTTCGTCACAGTCATTAATGATTTCAACTGCAGCTGTTCCTTGTCCTGCCATAACTTTTTCATCGTCAAAAGGATGGATAAATGTTCTATTCTCCTCTTCCGCGCATTGTTGTGCCTGTGCGAATGAGTCATCAAAGGTGTCGCCCGTCAATACAATCTCAACAAGATTCTTTCCAAATAATTCAACCTGGTTCACCTTTTGGCGTGGAGTGGTAGCCGGCATGAAAATCTTGCCGTGGATACCCAGATGGCTGCAGGCATAAGCGACCCCCTGGGCATGATTGCCCGCACTCGCGCAAACGATGCCTACTTCAGTCTCATTCTTTGTCAGAGAAATCATTTTATAATAGGCTCCCCTAATTTTGAAGGAGCGGACATGTTGAAGGTCTTCCCTTTTCAAATATACATTGCAACCATATTTTTCGGATAAACGATTATTCTTCTGCAACGGAGTATGAGTAACAATATCTTTTAGTTCCTTATACGCAATAAGGATATCTTCGATGGAAAGCCATTTCTTCACAGATGTAGTTTGGTTCATAATTTCCCCCCGGTACAAGATTTAGGATTCTTAATCCGTAAATTATAACACTTTACTCGCACGAATCAACTGATTTTTCTAAATATTCCAATGACACTCCGCTATTTTCCTGTGAAAGCGCAGGTCAAATGATTCAGCTGGATATTGTCCAGTTCCTTCCAGTTTACGCAATGCCTGTCAAAAAAAGAATCATATCCATGCATTAAGAGTTGCATTCCAAACACAAAAAAAGGGCTTATTTCCGGATTTTCAAGCCTGGAAATAGCCTGGATCTGCATGATGCTAGATTGCTTCATATACTATAAAATCGTGGTTATAGATATTCTTCTCATCCATAACACCGTGTACAACAGATTTCTTTACCCAATTCTGTTGATCAAACTCCGGGAAAAAAGTATCCCCCTCAAATTCATGGTGGATTTCCGTAATGTATAAGCGGTCTGCAAATGGAAGGACTTCCCTGAAGATCTCCGCACCGCCGATTACAAAAACCTCCCTGCCGGCTTTTTCAGCAAACAGCTTTATTTCCTCAGTAGAGTGGAGGATGGTGCATCCATCCGCTTTAAAATCTTGCCTGCGGGTCACGATTACATTTTCCCTGCCTGGAAGGATGCGCCCAATTGATTCAAAGGTTTTCCGTCCCATTACTATCGGATGGCCCATGGTTGTTTCTTTAAAATATTTCAGGTCGGCAGGAAGATGCCATGGCAGCTGATTATCCTTTCCGATTACTCTATTTTTATCCATTGCTACCAGCAATGAAATCATAGGCTCACCGCTCCTTTGTTATGACTTAAATTGAAAACATTGTACCATAGAGAACCCTATATTAAAATACGACTTGGAAACAACCAAGTAAGCAATACACGGATTTTGGCTATTCATACATACATTTGTCGGCAAATTTATATATTACACCTTCACCTAGTATGTTATGCTCAAAGCATTCTATTTTTAAGGGATTATTTTTGGCTTTTCCATAGTCACCTTCCCTTTAAAGGAAGGAGGAAAAAGTAATTTTCCATATAAGTTCGTTGCAGATACTTTTAGAAAAGTCTAAGGAATTCACTGAGACTGAAATTATGTACACGATTTCCAGTAATGATCAAAGTGTATTTATCTGCTATTCAAAAACCAACGATGCTTTTCTGATTGTACATCTTGAGAGCTTACAGAAACAAATACACAGCAATGTTGAATCTGCAGCATTAGCGATAGACAATATCCTGAATCGTACTGATTTTATTCATTAAACCTCAACTGGGGTCTTATTTTTTATCTGGAATTTTTTATTTTCTGTTATTTTGCCAGTAATTTTCACTTAAGTAACAGCTCCCCCGACAGGGTAAAAAGACGCTGCCGGGAATTAATAGAGCCCCTCATGTTCAGAAGCTATAATTGACAAAAGACTTTGGCCAAGAACATTGACCATGAGGCATTTTTTTGCTATAAACGAATTTTGCACTTTACCTGCTTATTGTGGAGAATGGGTCCACCATTCCTGTTACAAGCAGCCCGGATACAAGTATCATGAAAATGCTGAAGACGATCATTCCATAGCCAATTCGTTTGTTTGTTTTTAAGGTAAATGCCCCAGCTCCCAAACAAATCAATGCAATCGCAAGTATGATATACTCCAGCTTAATACTGCCATTCGTCAAAGAATGATCAGCTCCTGTATGTTCATTTCCATTCCCCGAAATTTGATTGTCTATAATTCTCGTATTGGCATCGCCGTATAGTTTTATGGCTTCACTTTTATTATTGGTAATCTTATTTTCTTTGAAAACATTATCGTTCACACCGTTCAAAGCATGAATCCCATATCGATAGTTTTGATCTATATCATTGCCGGCAATCGTATTTTCGGAACTATAATTCAGAAACACACCGCTCCCAAAGTTTTGAGTTGCATCATCCTTTATCTTTGAGCCATTTCCCGATATGACGTTGTCACGGACAGTTGTCTTATTCGCATTTCCCAGGAAGACACCGCCTTCTTTATTGTTTCTGATCTTATTTCCGCTGGCATGGATCGTATGGCTATCAACATAAACAAATGCCAACCCATAACCTTCATTGTTTTCCAGAACATTGTTTGTAATGGTTACATTTTCTAGCCTCTTGTCATACGGCGGGTCACGCTCCAGGTCGATGCCAGCGCTTGGCGGCGTTCCATTTGTATTCTTAAAAACACTGTTTGTAACCTGGATATTCCGGCCTGCAACGATGGAGAGACCCTGCCTCCGGTTGTTATCCGCGGTAATTCTATTAATTTTTACACCATCAGGAACATTTGAATCCCGGCTGCTAATCTCAATTCCATCTCCCCAAAAATTTTTGAAGGTCATTCTGGAAATCTCTACATTAGTAGCATGGCCGTATATCTGGATACCGTGTCCCCATTCCCCATCAGTTCCTTCATGAGCAGACCTGTCGCCAACCAAAGTCCCCCCCGAAAATGCAACATTGTCCACATCCCCGAGGAAAAACATCCTGTAGATACCCTGATCATTGGGACGAAGTTCGATAACAGAATCTTCCGCAAGTCTAATGTGAACATTGCTTTTCATAGTCAACGCCGTACCGTCGGTGTCTACAGCAACATCATACGTTCCGGCAGGGATATCAACAATACCGCCTCCTGAACTGGCCACATCATCAATTGCCCTTTGAATGGCATTCGTATCCAACTTTCCATCATTTGGTATGGCGCCGGTTTTTGTAATATTTATATCTGCTGCGTTAACCACCTGGTCATAGGGAATGGCAAAACTAAGAAGCGCAAGACAAAGAGCTATAGGAAGCAGAAACCTATATTTCTTCTTCCTCATATTTTTCATTAATACCGATTCCTCCTTTTCACAGATATTATTTTCTATTATTTAATGGATTTCTATAAGGATTGAACATGAGGTCTTTCCTGAGGAGTATAAGTGATTTTTCCAGTATCAGTACTATTGTGGAAGATAGTTCCTTATGTCTATATTACTATTCTATTTAAAGGGATGAGTACAAAAAAGACTTGTAAACATAATGACCATAAGAAAGTTCTTTTTTTTGTCACATTTAGGTCAGAATCTTTTATAAATTGAAATCCCAAATAGAATAAATGCCTGCCGGATGGTTCCGACAGGCATTCGTTAACTGCTATTAAACTGCGACTGGAGCTTTTATGGGGGGATGAGGATCATAACCGATAACTTCAATATCCTCAATTTCGAAATCAAAAATACTCTTTTTCTCCGGATTCAGTCTTAAACTAGGAAGCGGCCGTGCCTCACGGGACAATTGAGTCTTAACTTGTTCAAGATGATTGGAATAGATGTGCACATCCGCACCTGTATAAACTAGCTCTCCAACCTCCAATCCGCATTCATGGGCAATTAAATGAGTAAGAAGGGCATACGATGCAAGATTGAACGGCAAGCCAAGAAATACATCGTTGGAACGCATATTGAACATACAGCTGAGTCTTCCCTCAATCACATAAAATTGGAAGGAGTAGTGGCAAGGTGGCAGTGCCTGGCTTTTTAGCAGGGATATATCCCAGGCATTGCATATTAATCTTCTTGAATCAGGATTTCGCTTAATTTCTTCTACAATATAACGGATTTGGTCGTAGACTTGTCCGTCCGCCCCTGCCCAGCTTCGCCATTGCTTGCCATAGACATTTCCAAGATCCCCAAATTTATTGGAGAAATGGTCGTCTGTCAGGACTTTCTTCTGATATTCTTCCATTTGTTCTATGTATAATTTATTAAAATCCTCGTCCTGTTGACTTCGGATACCGAAATTGCTCATATCCGGCCCGTCATATTCCTCAGATTCTACCCATTGCTGGAAACCCCACTCATCCCAAATATGGTTATTGTGTTCCAATAAGTATCTGATGTTTGTATCTCCCTTTAAAAACCAAAGAAGCTCAGTGAAAACCAATCGGTAAGCAACTCTTTTTGTAGTTAATAAAGGGAACCCCTCCTGTAAGTTAAAACGCATCTGATAACCGAATGTTGAAATCGTTCCTGTCCCTGTCCTGTCTTCCTTCCTCGTTCCTTTTTCCAAAATAAAACGGCATAAATCAAGGTAGTCTTTGTCTGCTCGATTCACAATAATCCCCCCATGTACATTAACTCAGGCAAAAACAGATATTCCCAATATCATTAAGCTGCTAACAGCTGTTAAAGCCAAACTTTTTTCATTCCTTATCCCTTTATTCCCCACATTATGGGGAATGTATAAAATAAACTTCAGGGACCCGGTCTGCCGGCAGGCGATTTCCGGCTAATCACTGTCAGCTGTTCACAAGGGAAACGCTACCTGACAGATCTTATCGGGTACCCATATCTATCCCTAGTTCAGTTAGAGATTTATTAACACAATAGTTATAGCTCGGTCACGGTGAACTGCTACAGAACGAATTCCAATTGATCCACTAGGGCCCAATGAGTTTCCGGCGCCGACCTAAGTAAACATGTAGTCAAGCTTTTATACTTACCTACGGAAAGAAGATTTTAAAATGATATATGTGGAAGAAACTACATAATAAATATAGCCTAAGAAATGGCTGCATTCAATTTTCTATCTTAAGCCAGCTATAAATGCGTACGTTTCTGGAGCCTTGGTCCGCAACAGTTTTTTAGACCATGGGTTTGCATAATACAGAGCGAAGGTTTCGGCAAAATACTCCTCCGGATAGTTTATAAAATACGTCTGATCAGGAAATAACAGCGGTGCTTCTTGTTGCCATAGTTTTGTAAATTGTGCCCCGCTGCTGATATTTTCATAAACAATACTATCTATCGAATGGGCAACTTCATGGAGTTCAAGCCTTTCTGAGCCATGGCCTTTTCCTCGTTCGCTGGCTCCATTTTTGACTAATACCAGCCTTGAACCGCCAAGTCCAGGCACATCATCCCATGTATGATTTTTTTGCTCGTATCCTCTTGGAATCACTCCTTTCAAATGCCTGGCGGTCCGGTTATCTGTCAGTGGCCCGGTGAAGATTTTAACCTTTACATGGCGGTGGTTCAATTTTTGAAGGAGTGTGGGCGGCAACTTTGAAATGGAATATGCAATGCCAAGGGCAGCTTTCGAATCAAAGGGTCCGCTTGGATATAAAATAAGGTTCTGCACCTGTTCATTATGCTGCAAAAAAGGTTCATTTTTAATCGGGTTTGTATCAGGAAGATTGCCGAAACTGATCCCTTCCTCTGACGCAAATGACAATGAATAAAAGGAAAACAAAACAGTTACAACAGCTATCAGAAACACAAACCTCTTCAAGAACATGGGTGATATACCCTCCCTTCAATTAAAAATGCAAATATAAGTACTTCTTTCAGTATATTAATATATTGATTATAGCATGGAATCTTCTTTTCTTTCGTTGCTGTTAAGACTTAAATTCTGCCATTTCAGACAATCCACAGATCCGCACGCAGTTTGGTCTTTCTTCATATACAATTAATAACCATTTTATTCTCTTGGCAGGTGAAGCATTATGCGATTTATTAATAGACAAAAAATACTGGATGAACATCCTGAGCTTCCTGATGAACTGCATGAGATATTTAGCCATGATGTATTTGTCTACCTGGATCTGCTGCTGTTTTCCCTTCTGCTCGGCTTTCTTTTATATTCTGTATCCCATTCCTTGTGGAAAGCGTGCACGATACCCATCCTGTTTCTGGCCGGCTTCTCCCTTTTGTATAAATCCATCTTTCATAAAAATAAGGGAACCAGCTGAAAACGCTGACTCCCTCTTAATCTCTAATTATGAAATTATTCCGGTTCCTCCCCATGCCGGCGGAGTATTTTTATCCCAATAAATCCTTCCAAGCTCATGATGGGCTATAAAGCCGTCATGATAAGTATGGTAATGAAAATTGAACCAATAACCTTGCTGAGGTGGATTTTCCTGCCTTACATGGAACCTGATCACATCTTCTTTAGTGTCTTCATTATAAATGTGGAAGATTTTTTCCCCGCGCCCTATAGAAGGCTTGGTTGAAATGGCAAGCCTGCTTACATTCTTTTCAGGATATTCTGCAGCAATATTTTCGATTGCTTCTTCCATTTTTGGTAAAATCACATTACGGAATTCATCTTCTATTTTTGGTTTTATCTTTTCGCCAAATTTACGGTAGGAATTTTCTTCCGCTTTCATTTTCATAGTGTATATGAAATGGCCGCTGTCAAAAATTTCCGATTCGAAAAGGCTTTTGTTTTCTCCACTTTGATAAGTCTGTGATAGGTGAGAGTCCTGAATGGAATCCTTTTTGGCGTTCTTGGGAGTTTGTGCTTCGGCAAACCAGTCAAAGTCAGAAGGAGTAACCAGTCCGAAGGTCAAAATTGATATAAGGACAACCAGGCTCTTCTTCCACCAATTTACTTTCTTCATTGCCATGCTCCCTTATTTATTAGTCCGTTCTTGGCCGTCACAGTCTGTTCCATATAACGGCCATTCCTATGAATCTAGTATACATACCTTCTGCAGAAATTACGAATTAATATTACAAAAGGTTTCAAAAAAATAGAAAAGGGATAAAAAAACTAATAGACTTCTTTCACAAGCCAGACTCCGGGACAATGGCTTTTTTACATGCGGGAATACTAAATCATATTCTCAAAATCGACTCTCGTTAAAAATCGGTTTAGTGCATGACATTATGTCATGACTTTTAAAAACCGTACAAGGCAGTGCACATGCATTCAGCAACATTACAATCTTCATCGCCATAACACATACCGCGAAGGAATTTGCATGCATTTTCAAGGACATTGAGTCAGCATTGTCGAATAACACCCCAAGGACATTCGAATACATATCACTGTCAAAAGAAACACCTCAAATCATTTTCGTCAATGTCGCGGCGCCAGCACATAGTAAAAAGTCAGCTCACCGATTAGCCAGCAAAATATTCTTTTTTTTAAGGGAGGGGCAGGAATGGATTGGTCAATCGCAATTGTAATTGGCATATTTCTTATGCTGATGTATTTTGTCTATCTATCGTTTGCCGATTAAGGCACTGTGCACTCAGATTACAGGCAAAAAAATTCCTTGTCATCCGGCTGGTGACAAGGTTTTGTTATTATGCCATCAATTATTCCGAAATTATAAATAGGAGCATAATGAATTTCGAAGTTCCACTTTTAAAATTTACACTTCAATATAGCCATAATGAAATTTGGAGGTTTTACGGACAATTACCTTAAATCCAAACTGATTAAATCTTTCACTTCTGAAGTGATCCTTCAGCACTACACGCTGTCTTGCTACCCTTCTTGCTTCCTGGATTATTTCATCCGTGATTTTGTGGAACGAGGCAAAATATGTAAGTGTCCTTATTCCATCAGATTCCGGTATATTCTCATCAAACATTGGGTCAAAGTATACAACGTCATACTCGTTTTTCCCGCACTTCTTTAGAAAATCCAAATGATTCTCCGCATGAATATGTATTTTTCTCATTGCCTTATCAATTTCCTCATTGCCTGAGCGAAACTCTGATAATCCTTTTTCGACAAGGAATGCGAGAAAAGGATTTTCTTCGACACCGTCCACGCGGCCGCTAACACCCGCAGCAAAGCTGGCCACCATGGCATCCGCCCCAAGCCCTAACGTGCAGTCAAGTACATGGGAACCTTCTGTGATTCCTGATGCCTCAATAAAGGGGTCATCTTCTCCCTTTATCAATCTTTTTATCCTGAGCATACCAATGTTAGGATGGAAGAAAAATGGCTGACTTTCATTTATCCTATATAATTCCAGCCTGTTCCTGCCAGCAACAAGACAATCCTCCTGCCGGCTGCTTTGCAGCTCTTGAATAGATTTCTTATCACGGGGGACAAAATCCACTCCCAGTTTGATCGCTATTTCCCTCGCGGCCCTCATCCCAGCTTCGTCAGTTCGGCCGCCTGTTGTTACAAACACATCAGATCACACCCTGTTTAACTTTTTATAAAAATTGACGTTGGACGATGCAAATATAATCCTCCACATTCTGCCTGCTATTTTGGCCTTGATGTCGAATCCAAGCCTTTCACTGAATACAAAAATTGTGGGTTTCGTAAAAAAGAGAATGCCATAGGACATTCTCCCCTGATCGTTATTATAATTGTTGGAAGGCACTCTCTAGATTATCCATAATTTCTTCCATGGAATGGTCTTCAATATCATGGCGCGGAATGAAATGTACGACTTCTCTGCCTTTTAATACTGCCATCGATGGTGATGAAGGCTCAATGCCTTTGAAGTATTCACGCATTCTTGCAGTCGCCTCTTTATCCTGTCCGGCAAAAACCGTTACCAGATGTTCGGGTTTTTTGTCAGAACGAAGCAAGGCCTGTGTTACAGCCGGCCTGGCCAATCCTGCGGCACAGCCACACACAGAATTGACGACTACCAACGTAGTTCCTTCGGCTGATTCCATGTAATTCTCTACTTCTTCTTCCGTCTGAAGCTCCTTAAAGCCTGCCTGTACTAATTCTGCACGCATCGGCTTAACCATCTGTCTCATGTATTCTTCATATGCCATTGACATAATTATTACCTCCTGATTGTCAGCTTGTATTGATAGGATACTATATACAGGATTTATTGTGCAAAAAACGTGCTTATATTATAAAGGGGAATCTGCAGAAACTCACACTCCCAAAATGTATTGGTAAAACCACATTTGTAAGCCTGTCATGCAGTATCTACTATCTGGAAGGTTATTTTCAGGTCTTCATCAATACATTTAGCGTTTAATCAAAATTAGATATATGAGACATTGGTCTATCATAAGGAGAAAAATTAACACTTCACAGCAATAAAAATTAATATGGCAATCACATTACCGTCTCCCCTGTTCTTTAAAGTCAGCAGACAACAAATTCATATTAGACAACGCATATGCTATACTAAACAAAAAAAACAGGTGGATAATGTAGATGATTCAAAAAAGGCTATCTGATAGTGTAGCAGACGATATCATGTCGATGATTGCTATTGAGAAAAGGTTTCTTCCAGGTGATAAGCTTCCAAATGAAAATGACTTATCAGAGGAATTGAATATAAGCAGAACAACGCTGCGTGAAGCAATTCGAATACTGGTCACGAACGGAATGCTGGAAATTAGACGCGGCAAAGGTACGTTTGTAAAAAAAGATATCGATTTAAGTACTATGGAATCTTTTGATTTTGCTGCGGATGCCAAAATCAATGCAAGAGATTTGTATGAAATGCGCTTAATCTTTGAACCGGAAGCTGCTTATTATGCAACGATACGTGCAAGTGATGCTGAAATAAAGCGCATTCTTGGTTATGGATTACAAATCGAACAAAAAATTCAGCGGAATGAAGATCGGACAGAAGTAGAACAAAAATTCCATCAATCCATCGTAAAGGCCACCCATAATAAATTTATGGAAAAATTAATGCCAGTTATTTATCAAGCCATTAATAAGGGGGTTATCCTCTCAAAGAAAAAGGAACTAGCGATCCTAGATACGGTTAATGATCATAAGATGATTATGGAGTTTATGAGAAGCCGGAATCCTGAGGGTGCGAAAAGTGCCATGAAAATTCACATTTTGCACGCAATGACAGAATTAGGAATTGAATAAGTCCCAATTAAAAACGACATTCTGGTTTCAGCCAGGATGTTATTTTTGTCATACAACTATATTGACGGCAGACAACACACAATATAAAATACATTATACAAATAAAAATACGAGGGTGTGAGTTTGGATGAGAAGAAGTGATATGATTAAAATCGGGGTAGATCGTGCTCCTCATCGCAGCCTTTTATATGCGACAGGTAAAGTAAAAGCCAAAGATTTAGAAAAGCCGTTCATTGGGATTTGTAACTCTTATATCGATATCATTCCTGGGCATGTTCATTTGCGCGAATTTGCAGATGTTGTCAAAGAGGCCATCATCGAAGCAGGCGGTGTTCCATTTGAATTCAATACAATCGGCGTTGATGATGGGATTGCCATGGGTCATATCGGAATGCGTTATTCACTGCCAAGCCGTGAATTAATTGCTGACAGTGCTGAGACTGTTATTAATGCCCATTGGTTTGATGGTGTATTTTATATTCCAAACTGTGACAAAATCACACCCGGCATGTTAATGGCGGCTGTTCGGACAAATGTACCTTCGGTATTCGTTTCAGGCGGTCCCATGGAGGCTGGTACCAGCTCCAGCGGAAAACAGCTTTCATTATCTTCTGTCTTTGAAGGTGTTGGCGCCTATAAGTCTGGTAAGATGACGGAGGAAGAATTTAAAGATATTGAAAATAATGCTTGTCCAACCTGCGGCTCCTGTTCAGGTATGTTCACAGCAAACTCGATGAACTGCTTAATGGAGATGCTGGGTGTAGCACTTCCAGGTAACGGATCCATTGTGGCAACAAGTGAAAAACGTAAAGAATTGATTTATGAGGCAGCAAAACATTTAGTGCGGATGATCGAAGAAGATATCAAGCCCCGGGATATTATCACTAAAGAAGCAATTGACGATGCCTTTGCACTTGATATGGCTATGGGTGGATCAACAAATACGGTTCTCCATACATTAGCGATTGCCAATGAAGCAGAAATTGAGTACAACTTAGAGGAAATCAATAAAATAGCTGAACGTGTTCCTTATCTTGCAAAAATTATGCCTGCATCGGATTTCTCCATGGATGATATCAATAAAGCCGGCGGCGTCAGTGCAATTATTAATGAGTTAACAAAGATCCCTAATGCCATTCATCCAGATCGCATGACCATAACAGGCAAGACAATGGGCGAGTTGGTAAAAGGACATGAAATCACGAATGAAAATGTGATCCGTACAAAAGATAACCCGTACAGTCCAGTAGGCGGATTATCCATCTTATATGGAAATATCGCTCCAGAAGGTGCAGTTATTAAAGTAGGTGCCGTTGATCCTTCCATTAAAGAGTTTGAAGGGGAAGCAATCGTCTTTGATTCCCAAGAAGAAGCGCAGGAAGCAATTGATAACGGAGCTGTAAAAGAAGGACATGTTGTGGTCATTCGCTATGAAGGGCCTAAAGGCGGGCCTGGAATGCCAGAAATGTTAGCACCGACTTCCTCCATCGTCGGCCGTGGTTTAGGCAGTACTGTAGCTCTTTTAACAGACGGCCGTTTCTCAGGTGCATCCCGCGGTATCTCGATTGGACATATTTCCCCGGAAGCTGCAGAAGGCGGGCCAATTGCATTGATCGAAAATGGAGATATCATTGTAATCGACTTGCCAAATAGAACGATGAATGTAAAACTATCGGATGAGGTTTTAGAAGAGCGCCGCAAATCGTTAAAACCTTTCGAGCCTAAAATCAAACATGGCTGGTTAGGAAGATATTCTAAACTAGTAACAAACGCATCAAAAGGTGGTATTATGAGTATTTAAATTTCATATTTTCATATTCACTAAGACTATTAGAAGTGTTATAATGCCAAAAAGACTGCCTTATAGGGCAGTCTTTATTTACTTTCTAGGTGTGTACATTATAGAGCGGCTGGGACACGAGGATAAACATACACAAAAAATATATATTTAATTCGCCGGTTCAGGACTAAATTTCACAAGGGCCTATCTGACCGTTGTCCAAAGAAGTTATCAAGATATGCCAGTTAATTTAGATATCATATTAAAAAAGGAACTTGAACAGAATATCTTTCAAGTAATATCAGGATTAAATTTATGAACAGCTAAAAAAGATTGCCACCATGTTAAGTTGGATGATATACGGAGCTAATTCAATAAATAATATTGGTAATGTAATATGTCATTACTCGGGCGCCTTGTGAACCGCTTAAATGTACGGTTTTTAAGCTCAGGGATAATGGAATTTATGTCCCCTTATGCAAGAAAACAATTTTATCATCGGGATTGAGAGTTGGTTGCTGAGGAAAACGGAAAATTGCGCCGGATTAAATTCAAATATTATACAAAGGTGGATGGCGACCTCACCCGTTACATCCTTTAATGCCGAACATAAATTAGAAATGATTTTTCCGTGGTTGGACAAGAAATAATTACTGAATTTTTTTTGAAATAGTTTCATCAATATAAGGTTTCAATTTTTCTCTAAGAAAAAGACACTGCGAAAAAAAACAGTGTCTTCAACGTTCACATATCAAAAATTATGCTGCCAGGTTGCACCGCTATGGCCGACCCATACTAATCCCCCACACCTTGCATGCATTCTCGTCCTCTATATCCTTTAGGAATTGAACATAGGATTTGCCAATCTATTATTGCTCCTGTCTTGACTCTGTCATTTGTTTCCATACAGAACCTTTTGCTTCTTCCCCGGTTTCAATCCGTTCTATTGCCATCTTTATCTGCATGGCCACTTCAAACTCAGGGTCATTTTCAGCCTGTCTTAAGGCCGGCAGGACACTTTCATCTCCCGATTCATATAAAAACATGGCTGCCCTCCAGCGTACCAGCTTATTTTTATCTGAAAGAGCTCCTGCCATCTCATTCATTGCTTCTTCATAGCCAAGATCTGAGAGGCAATCACCTGCAGTCCGTCTTACGGCAGGATTTTTATCATTCAGTCCCTTATATAGGGCTGGCAGGACTTCTTTATCCTCGATCATGCCCAAATACACCACAGCCAGCCTGCGGATAGAGACCTTTGGATCGTCAAGTGCTTTCATAAGCAATGGTATATCCTCCACAATAGGGTCTTCCATCTGGTCAAGCGCCTGATAGCGTTTTTCCCAATCCTCCTGCTCGAGCAGGTCTGCCGTTAATTTGATCTTTTTGCGTTTATTGGGGACATCATTTTTTGACTTTTCCATTTTGGCCGCTTCAACCAGGGATTTCAGCCGCTCAACTGGATATGCAGCAGCCAATTCTTCTGTTATCTCTGTCCCAATTTCCTCCATATCTCCATATCGGACACCGTAATCCTTCCATTTTCTGAGAAGAACCACGTTGTCATCCTCAAGCTGGGCATCCCTTACAGCATGCAGAAAGTATTCCTGCAGACCGAAACGCTTTTCTGCAGATCCATCGTTCAGCTTGATCTGCATCGGAATCCCTTTAAATTGCTGCACCTGAACATAAACCTCTCCGTAATGGTCGAGCATGGTATTATCTGCGCTTTCCTCTGTTACTTCCCCGAAGCATCTGCGAACCTGGATTAGGATATCCTTCCAGTCAAACTTAGGGTTCCTTTCGACAGCAAGGAAATCCGCCACATGGTATACACCCTTTACACCGTCGATTTTCAAGATATCGCGGATAACAGGGGGAGCCTGTTCAGCCTGTTCCTTTTTGTAGTTATTGCTCTTCCCGGAAGGCAGCTCTTGGGTAAGATTAATCTTCATTGTATTTGGGCTTGGGGTTGGTTCAATTGCCTTGATTTTCAAATCCATTCTCTCCTAACTGCTTGCTTTCCTGTTATAAATAAGCTCGTTCGATAGTCTCATCTTAACATATCCTTACCGCAATGGCATCCTTTACGGCCCTGAAGAGGCAGGCTTGCGCTTCTTGGTACAGCTTTGTTCACCATTATAAATACCGGTCATCCTTCTGCTTTTTCAGCAAGTATCGTCCATCTTTCTATCATGTATTCCAGCTTTTCATTTAGATCCTGTTCTTCCTTCATCAGTTCTTGTGCTTTAGTGTAATCACTGCCCACAGCCGCCATCTCTACTCCAATTGCTGCCAGTCGATCTTCCACCTCTGCCATCTTTCCTTCAATTTCTTCCCACTCCCTGCTCTCATTGTACGATAACCTTTTCTTTTTCGGTTTCTCCGGGGGAGACTTCACAGGTTCAGCTTTCTTTACCGCTGGCTCCTGTGACTTTTCTTTCACTACTGTTTCCTCCAGAAATTCCGAATAGCTGCCATAAAAATGATCCACCTGGCCATGTCCTTTGAATACAAGAAGTTCCCGGCAGGTTTTGTCCAAAAAGTAGCGGTCGTGGGATACAGTAACAACGACACCCGGGAATGATTCCAAATAGTCCTCAAGCACAGTTAGTGTCTGGGTATCCAGGTCATTGGTAGGCTCATCCAAAAGCAATACATTCGGTGCGGACATTAATATTTTTAATAAATACAGACGCCGTTTCTCGCCGCCTGAGAGCTTGCGGATCGGGGTACCATGGCTGCTCATGGGGAACAGGAACCTTTCAAGCATCTGGGCTGCAGAAATGGAGGAACCATCCTTGAGTGAAATGGATTCAGCCGTTTCACGGATATATTCAATCATCCTCATATTTTCGTTCAAGTCTTCATTTTCCTGGGTATAATAGCCAAGCTTAACTGTTTGCCCCTGGTCAAATTCTCCATGGTCCATACTTTCCCTGCCTGCCAAAATATTTAAGAGGGTAGACTTTCCAGTCCCATTATTCCCAACGATCCCAATCCGGTCTTGAGGCTTGAACAGAAAAGAGAAGTGATCCAGGATTTTTTGGCTGCCATATGCTTTTGTCACTCCTGACAGTTCGATGACTTTTTTCCCAAGCCTTGAACCGCTTAGCTCGATATCCAGTTTATCCTGACTGTTTTTTCCTTTCAGACCGGATTCAAGTGTTTCGAAGCGCTGGATCCTGGCTTTTTGCTTGGTGGTCCTTGCTTTCGCCCCTGTTCTGATCCATGCAAGCTCCTTTTTATACAGGCTTTGCTTTTTACTCATGGCGTTCGACTCATTCTCTTCCCTTGCTGCCTTGGCTTCGAGAAAATCACCGTAGTTACCTTTATACTCATATAAGCTCCCCTTGGAAAGCTCCCAGATTTTACTTGAAATACGGTCAAGAAAATATCTGTCATGTGTTACAAATAAAACGGAACGCTGATATTTAGATAGGTAATCCTCAAGCCAGACAATGCTCTGATAATCCAGGTGGTTGGTCGGCTCATCAAGGATCAGCAAATCAGGAGTTTCAATTAGCGCCTTGGCTAGCGCCGCCCGCTTTTTTTGTCCCCCTGACAATTCAACAAGTTTTTTCGAAAAATCAGGTAATCCCAGCCTGGTCAGAATCGCCTTCGCATTGGCATTTACATCCCATGCGCCAGATTCATCCATATTCTGCTGAAGGGTCAATAAGCGCTCCTGGACTTGTGTGTTCTCTGGCTGCTGTTGAAGCTGTAAAAGCGTTTGTTCATAATTCTTTATCAACGAAAATATAGGGGTCTCACTTGCAAACAGGAATTCCAATACATTTAAGTTTTCATCAAATACAGGCGCCTGTGAAAGATAGGAAATCTTATAATCGTTTGGATGGTCCCTTTCCTCTCTATCCCCCTCATCAAGGCCCGAGATGATATTCAATAAGGTAGATTTCCCGGTGCCGTTAACTCCGACAATACCGATTTTGTCACCCTCTGTGATTGAAAACGCAATATCCTTAAACAAGGTTTTTTCCCCTTGTGTTTTTGTCAATTTATCCATGCTGAATACTTTCATAGACGAACATCCCATTCCTTATAAAATTGCTCTAAAAAATTCTTCATATAGTCATGGCGCTCGACAGCAATCTGTTTAGCTGATTCGGTGTTGAGCATTGCCTTTAATTTAAGTAATTTTTCGTAGAAGTGGTGGATTGTTGAGCTGTTGCCCGATCGATACTCTTCCTTCGTCATGTTCTCCCTTACCGGCAGGTCGGGATTATACATGAGATGCCCTTTTTTTCCGCCGTAAGCAAAGGTACGCGCGATCCCGATTGCTCCAATGGCATCGAGCCGGTCGGCATCCTGGACTATTTCAGCCTCTACTGTCGGCAAATCCGCATGCCCCGAACTAAATGAAATGGTTGAGATGATGTCTTCGATTTTTTTGCTGGACTCTACAGGAAACCCTTCACTCTCAAACCAATTCCTCAGCTTCCTCCAGCCGGCCTCTTCCGTTTCATTCAGTTTCCCGTCTGGAATATCATGAAGAAGGGCTGCCATTTCCACAATAAAGAGGTCGCCCCTCTGTTCATTTCGTGCAATATGGAGAGCCAATTTCCTGACCCTGTCAATATGATTCCAGTCATGTCCGCTCGAGTCCTTGCCCAGCTGTTCCTTTACAAACAACTCTGCTCTTTGTATGTAATGAATCATTGAAATCTCCTTTTCGCCATAATCCATATTATTTTACCATGACATACATGGTTTCGCAGAGTATCAAATCCTGGCTGCATATCTGCCGGGTTGGTTGATTCATAGCAGAAAGACGTTTTATGAAAAGATTGGGCTGCTGAAAGAGCAAGCACAGTCTTGCCTTTGTCTCCCTGCCTATAGGATGCAGCTAAAATGAAAAAAGGCATCCATATGATGCCTTTTTATCATGCTGCTACTCTGTGAACCAGCTCAGTCCTAATGTATGGCCGCCTGCGTGAACCCCAATCGCTGTGCCAAGCGGGGCTGTAAGAACATTTATCTCCGGCCTTGCTTTGGATATGGCTTCGCTCCACCTGGCGGTCTGGCCAGGATCCTCCCCGTATAAAAGCATGCATTCTGTGACGATCCCTGCATCGCAAGCATTATAAAGTTCCTGTAAAATAAATTGGCCGGCCTTCTTTTCACTTCTGACCTTTGCCTTAATCTCCAGAGCCCCATTCTCCAGGGCTATGATGGGTTTCATGTTAAGAATACTGCCGAGAAGGTATTTCGTCCCGGAAAGCCTTCCGCTTCTGTGGAGCTGTTCCAGGCTGCCGAACAGCACAAACGTCTTGTTCTTTTCCTTTAGCTGTCCAGCACGATTCAGGGCTTCCTCTACACTTGCACCGCTTTCCAGGTTTTTCATGATGTCCTTTATTAAATGGGTAACAGGAAATGAAATAAGAGCTGTATCCAAAACATGAACAGGTAAATTAACCATCTCCGCAGCCTGTGCAGCGGACACTGCTGTCCCGCTTAGCTTGGAAGATAGATGGACGGCGATGATCCTGTCGTAGTCAGGCTCAAGCTTCTTGTACAGTTGATAAAATGTTCCTACGGAAGGCTGCGAGGTAGTAGGCACGACCTTTTCCTGCCTCATCCTCCGGTATAGTTCATTCGGTTGTATGGTGACTCCGTCCAAATACTCCTTTTCGTTTATGATAATGACAATAGGAATAACATATACATCCTTATTATTTTTCAGATCATCATCCAAAAAACATGTACTGTCCGTAATCCAGGCTATTCGTTCTCCCATACTTCTCCTCCATGCCTAATATTGTCCCACTGATAGATTCTATAACAGTTATTGATTTTCCTTTTATGGCCACAAGAAAACCCACTTTTTGCCAAGTGGGTTAACATTACATATACATTACAACAAATTTTTTATATCATCCGCTATTTCAATAGGCTTAGTCTGGGGGGCATAACGTTTTACTACATTGCCATTGCGGTCCACAAGGAATTTTGTGAAATTCCATTTAATCGCTTTTGAGCCCATAACACCTGGAGCATGCTCTGTAAGATAGGTAAAAAGTGGATGGGCGTCCTTGCCCTTTACATCCACCTTCGCAAACATAGGGAAGGAAACGCCATAATTTAAACGGCAGAAGGCATCTATCTCAAGCTCATCACCAGGCTCCTGTCCCATAAACTGATTACAAGGAAAGCCGAGTACGGTAAATCCCTGGTCCTTGTACTGTTCATATAGATTTTGCAGCCCCATATATTGAGGGGTAAATCCGCACTTGCTGGCAGTGTTCACGATCAAGGCCACTTGCCCTTCGTAGTTCTCGAGGGATATTTCATCCCCATTTATCTTGTTTGTATGAAATTTATAAATGGACATCTTTGATCACTCCCATACACAGATAAGGACATTGTACATTGAGATAGGCATATGCTCCAATTATAAACACTTTCTTATCGTTTATGGAATGATATCCTCCATTGCCTTTAAGGTTTCCACCGTGATTTCGGCAATATGCAGGACATCATCCATCTGTTCCTCGGTTATGATCCTGCCAAAGGACACACTTGCCTTCGTGCAGGAATCAATATTGTTAGACTGATTACTAAATACTTTGTGATTATGTACCTCGACAATCCTCTTGCTCCCCCAAATTTGCTCCAGTAACGAAATAATGTGCAAAATATCCTGGTCATCTTGCTGAAAAGGGACATGAAAAATGATTGAAACCGTACATCCTGCCAACGGATCATGTCGTTCCGGCTGTTTTGACATCAGTTCAGCAGCTAGATTCTCCAGGGAAGCGTGAAGTATTATGCGAGCCTTCACCTGTGCTTGGTGCGCAGTTTTCGTAAGCTCAGCCTCTATCTCAAATGCTCTCGACAAATTGGAAAGGTCAACAATGTCCTTTCTGTCCGTGACAGTAATGTGACCGCCTAAATCCATATCATATACAGCGCCTTCTACGACAACCTTCATATTTTCAAAAGCGGTTGGATCAAACATAGTGGCTCCTCTTTCCTCTTATCGATACTTGTCATTTTTAAAAAAGGCCAGTGGCATTTCCTTGTTCGTCTACATTCATATTCATGGCAGCAGGCAGTTTTGGCAATCCAGGCATTGTCATGATATCGCCAGTTAACGCCACGATAAAGCCTGCCCCAATGGAAGGCTTCAGCTTTCTGACGGACAGGATGAAACCAGTTGGCTTGCCTACCAATGCAGGATTGTCGGATAAAGAATACTGTGTTTTCGCCATACAGACAGGCAGTCCGGACCAGCCTTCCTTATCAAATTGCTGCAGCTGTTTTTTGGCTTCTGGACTGAAATTCACATCCATTGCCCCATATACTTTGTTAGCAATTATCCTGATTTTTTCATCCAGCGGGATATTCAGATCATACAAAGGCTTATATTCAAGTGTATTATTTTCCATGGTCTCAAGCACCTTTGCCGCAAGCTCGATTCCGCCTTCTCCGCCTTTTTCCCACACCTCAGTCAGGGCAAACGGGATTCCATCAGCATTACAAAGCTTCTCAAACAGTCGCAATTCAGCATCTGTATCCGAAACAAACCGGTTCAGGGCCACAACAAACGGAAGGCCGAATGCCTTGATTGTTCCCACATGCTTTCTCAAGTTCTCAAAGCCGGTTTCTAATGCAGTTAGGTTCTCCTGTTTCAATTCTTCTTTATTCAGGCCGCCATGAAGCTTAAGAGCGCGTAAAGTCGCCACGATCACGACTGCCGATGGCTGAATGCCCGCACTTCTTGCTTTGATATGTAAAAATTTCTCCGCTCCAAGGTCAGCGCCAAAACCTGCTTCAGTTACTACATAATCAGCAAGTTTTAGAGCAGCTTTTGTCGCAATAACACTATTGCATCCATGGGCGATATTGGCAAACGGCCCACCGTGAATGAGAGCCGGTGTATGTTCAATGGTTTGTACCAAATTTGGTTTTACAGCATCCTTCAAAAGCAGTGCGAGTGCCCCTTCCACACCCAAATCCTTGACCGTTACAGGAGTTTGGTCATATGTGTATGCAATTACAATACGGGAAATACGGTTCTTTAAGTCTTGTAAATCTTGTGCAAGGCATAGAACTGCCATGATTTCGGAAGCGACACTAATATCAAAACCATCTTCACGCGGTATTCCGTGCACAGGTCCGCCAAGCCCTACAACCACATTCCGGAGAGCACGATCGTTCATATCCAGGACCCTTTTCCAAACAATTCTGCGCGGGTCTATATTCAGCAGGTTCCCTTGATGCAGATGATTATCTATCAGTGCAGCAAGTGCATTGTTTGCAGTCGTGATTGCATGTATATCACCTGTAAAATGGAGATTTATTTCATCCATAGGCAATACCTGCGCATACCCTCCGCCTGTAGCTCCTCCTTTTAAACCCATAACCGGTCCTAACGATGGCTCACGCATCGCAATGATGGAACTCTTGCCTATCTTTCGTAAGGCATCCCCCAGGCCAACCGTTACTGTAGACTTGCCTTCACCTGCTTTTGTAGGATTTATCGATGTAACGAGAATTAATTTCCCGTCTTTTTTTGTCATAAGTTTTTCAAGTGTTTCAGATGATAGCTTTGCTTTATACTTTCCGTAAAGCTCCAATCCTTCTTCATCAATCCCGAGCCTTTCGGCAATAAGCTTGATGTTTTCCATTGGCGAGCTCAAGGCGATTTCTATATCGCTTTTCATTGCAGAATGTAATTTCACTAGTTGAACCTCCGCTTCGTCTGATTTTATCACTTTTACCATTTTAACATGTTACGGCCATTCAAAAACTTAATTATTTTATTTTTGAAAACTGATGATATAACTGAAATTTTTCTATATAATATACCTAATTTATTTTTCTAATTATCGGACAAATCATGCTATTCATGATACAGTTTTGTCACACCGTAAAAAAGGAGGGCTTCTATGCCGATTAAAATTCCAAAGCTTCTTCCTGCCAGGGATATACTTGAGAGTGAAAACATTTTTGTTATGGATGAAGATCGGGCGGGCTCCCAGGATATCCGCCCTTTAAATATCATTATTTTAAATCTGATGCCCGAAAAGGAAAAAACGGAGGCCCAGCTGCTGCGTTTTCTCGGAAACACTCCCATACAGGTAAACATCTCTTTTATGAAGCTATCCACTCATCAATCAAAAAATACCAGCAAACTTCATTTGGACCAATTTTACAGAACATTTTCAGACGTACGGAATAACAAATTTGACGGTCTTATCATCACAGGAGCGCCAGTTGAGACACTGCCATTTGAAGAAGTAGATTATTGGGAAGAGCTTAAGGAGATCATGGACTGGTCCACACATAATGTGACGTCTACCCTACATATATGCTGGGGAGCTCAAGCAGCGCTTTTCCATCATTACGGCATCGGGAAACACGAATTGCCAGGCAAGTGCTTTGGTGTATTTGACCACATAATTCTTAAACCGAATGTCAATCTTGTAAGGGGCTTTGATGAGCAATTTCTTGCCCCGCATTCAAGGCACACAGACATCGACCTTGAAAATTTAAAAAATCACAGCGAACTGGAGATCCTTTCTGAGTCGGCCGAAGCCGGGGTACTGCTGATCGCGTCAAAGGACGGCAAAAGAATCATGATCACAGGCCACCTGGAATATGATGCTGACACTCTCGGGACTGAATATAGGCGCGATCTGGAAAAAGGGCTGCCGATAGAGGTCCCGAAGTATTACTTTCCTGATAATGATCCTGCCAAAAAGCCCATCTACAGATGGAAAAGCCATGCAAGCCTTCTGTTTTCCAACTGGCTCAATTACTATGTCTACCAGGAAACGCCTTATGATTGGAACTAATAAAAATGGCAGCTCAGGCTGCTCACAGAAATGGGAAAAGAGCCTCAAAACTCTTTTCCCGTTTTTAATGATGGACCCATTGGACTCTTTATTTTAATTATTAGGTCATTTTAAATTGTATTGACTGCACCTGAGCAATATCAGGAACCAATACGGCCAGCGCGCGGCAGGTTGATCCATTTTTCCAGGTCGTTTGTACAATCCATGGCAACCGCCGAGGTGCTAACTCACGAAGTTTATCAAGGGATATTATTATTTCGAAATATTTTTAAAGCCCTATCTGACCAAAGCGAGTGGCATTTTTTTGGTCCGCATTATCCTTGTGTTTCCACACGGTAAACTTCCTCAAATGGCTGGACAACCACAAAGCCGTTGCCTTCGAATTTCATTTGTACCGATTCCCCGCTTCCGCGTCCGAAGAATGTCTTAAGCGAAATATCAGTGACAAATTCAGGCTGCAGGCTGCCAGACCAGGCTACCGTCGCATTTGGGTCAGTATATACCGGCTGCCCAGGTTCAACAATAAGTGTCAAAGGCTCATAATGGGATGTAAATGCAACCATGCCTGTACCTTCAAGCCGTACGTTGAACAAGCCGCCTGCAAGCAGCCCTGCAACCTTGCGCATCAGCTTTATATCCCATTTGATACTTGGTTCGAAAGCCAGTAAATCGTTGCCGTTTATAGAGATTGTATCCCCGTTCATCATGAGAATCGAAATCTTCTTACCCTGGTCTGCAAGGTATAGTTTTCCTTTTCCGCTGGCCTTCATTAATGAAGTGCCCTCTCCTGTGAATGCCTTTTTGAACATTTTTCCAATACCATGTTCCAGGATTCCTTCACGTTCAAACTTAACATTCCCTCGATAGGATATCATCGTGCCCATTTTCGCCCAAATCTGCGTTTCCAGATTAACCTCTAAGATCCTGGCCGTTTCCAGTTCAAAAAGCCCCTCGCCTTTATCCTGCTGTTTTGTCTCTTCTATAAATTGTTCAATCCCATGTCTTTTCATGTTTCTAAAGCCCCCTTTTTCTGCAGCATAAACAGCCACATAAATGAAACTGATTGCTGAAGTTCCTTCGGCATAAAACCCAATTTTTCTAAATCTGCGCCATTCTTGCTGACACCTGAGTCACCAATAAGCCTCCAGCCATTTTCAAGTGCAAGCTGTTCAAATTCCCAGGGGAGCATCGAATTCATGATTACTTTCTCCCCATACAGGCGCGGATATCGGTACCTTTTTCTAGGTGCGGCAGTTGGCCCTAGGATGCCGAAACAAGCGTAGCCTCCAGGCTTTACTATTCTCTTAATTTCGCCCAGCGCATCAAGCGGGAATTCTGTCCATTCAATGGAATTGATGGCCATGACAGCATCATAGACAGCGTCTCCAAAGGATAGATGTGCAACATCACCCTGGATAAATGTTACTCCCTCCTGTTCCGCTGCCTTTTGCTTTGCTATGGATATCATTTCTGCTGAGATATCCACTCCCGTAACTTTATACCCCTTCTGTGCAAGCAGTACGGAACCGTAGCCATCGCCGCAACCCAGGTCTGCAACTTTAGCACCTTTTGATACATGCTGCGTGAATAAAGGAACAACCTTTTTACGACTCCCGCCTTCCCACATATCCCGTGAAGAACTGGACCATTTAGCCGAAAAAGAGTCCCATTCCTTTTCTGCTGTTTCATGCCAGTTTGAGCTCATTAGAGTACCTCCAATTATTTATAATATCAGTTGCCGCAAAATGATTTATTGCTGAAGTGACTGCAGCAAAAGTTTTCATCTCTTACACCCAGATGTTCTATGCTTAAAATACGAATGATTGAAACAGAAGTTTCACAATATATAAAAGAGAAAGCTTTTTAAATAAAATATTGAATAACTACAGTTTCGGACTTTTTGAAGATCACCCAGCAATTTTTTGATAGGTAATTCCCCTAGGTGTGTCCAGGCATTATTTTATAATTATATTCTATTAATATGGCGGGGTTTAAATGAAAATTGAAAAAGTGGAGACGTTTCCATTGCTTCATAAACTTTCGAAAGCATATGGAGATGCGAACGGATATAAAAAATATAGATCCTGCTACCTGATCCGCATCATCACTAAATCCGGGATAGATGGCTGGGGAGAATGCACAGATTGGCTTCCTGCAATCCATACCGGATTTCAGGACAGAATTGAGCCCTTCTTAATCGGAAAGCCGGCAACAGATCGCCTCTCATTAGTCGATACGATAAAAAAATGGAACCGGCGGGCAGCCTCAGCAGTAAGCATGGCTTTAACCGATATTGCAGCCAAATATGCCAACATGTCCGTATGTCAATTGTGGGGCGGAGCATACAGGCAAAGCGTTCCTGTGTATGCTTCCTTCCAATCGTACAGCCATAGTGACAAATGGATGACAGAATCTGTTCAGCATGCAGAAAAAAGCATTATAAAAGGTTTTCAAACTATCAAAGTAAAGGTTGGGGGCCGCAAGTTTCAGGAAGATTGTTCCCACATAAAATTCCTTCAGAAATGTGAAGGTGTTCAGCTCATAATAGATGCCAATCAGAGCTATGACATGTCCACAGCCCGGAAGTGGAACAGGTATCTTTCAGATTGGCAAAATATCCTGTGGTTTGAAGAACCGATCCCCATAGACAATGTTACAGAGTATCAGGCGCTCCGTTCCATTTTCGATGTGCCCATTTCAGGAGGGGAAAATGTGCTAAGTGCCAGAAAATTTATCCCGCTGCTACGGCAAAATGCCCTTGATATCATTCAGCCGGATATTGTGCATATGAAAGGAATTGATGACTTTCGTGATGCATTGCAATTAGCCCGCAATTTTGGAGTGAGAGTATCCCCTCATAATTATGACGGCGCCCTGCCAAGACTATATTCACTGTTCTGTATGGCATGCTTGCCGCCTTGGAGCAAAATGGATGGGGAGGATATAGAACCTATGGAGTGGGATGTCATGGAAAATCCTTTCACAAACCTTATTTCAATAACTCCACACAATGGCAGAATATATCTGCCTAAGGGGGAAGGGATAGGGGTTAAAGTAAATATGGACATCGTCAATGCCTATCGATGGGATGGCTCTTTGTATCAAGCATGAAAAAATTCAGAGAATAAGCCTCATGAAGCGCTTATTCTCAGGAATTAGTCCTGTTCCTCCTGGTTCCGCTTCTGTACAGCCTTCAATTCTTCCACTCTTTTGGAGTCTTCTTCAAAATATTGGACGAGGTCTCCGATTCGGTCTATGGCATCCCAACTGAGATGATGTTCAATGCCTTCCACGTCCCGGTATATATTTTCATCCTTTACACCAATCAACTTAAGCAACTGTTCAAGCAGGTCGTGGCGGAACACCAGCCTTTTCCCAATTTTCTTTCCTGCTGGAGTCAAAACAAGCCCGCGGTATTTTTCGTAGATCAAGTACTTTTCCTGGTCAAGCTTTTGAACCATTTTTGTGACGGAGGATGGGTGTACAGAAAGATTTTCCGCTATGTCTGACACCCTTGCGTATCCCTTTTCTTCTATCAATATGTATATTTGTTCTATATAATCCTCCATGCTGGGTGTAGGCATCCGGCATCCTCCATTCAAAACCATTCTTAAGAATCTTACTATATATATAAGCCGTGAACAAGAAGGGCCCGGAAGCCTTGCTGGATTGCCTGCAAAACCGCGCCCTCCCGAATTGTCCGGCATTAAACGAACTTAAATGTCATCCTTCGGGATTGTTCATCCCAGACTAGTGCAGCGTCAAAGGTCTTTTCGCCTTTTGTAAAGCCTTTTATCACATCTGTCTCTCCTGTGTCCAATAGCTTTTTTAGGTTAACCTGAGTTATCGCCTTATTCAAGATTTTTTTCGAGACAGTGAATCCGCATTGAGTTTTGCTATAGCCTGAGCAGCCATAAAATTTTCCTTTATCTATGACCCTGTCTCCGCATAAGCGGCATTTGCCGAAGGATTTATTGCCGGAGGACTTGCCTTTCGAAGATTTCCTCTGGATGGCTGCAGTATCCAATCCGTCAAAATTCCAATCAGAACATCCCTCTACAGCATCAGAAATGATTTTTCCAGCCATCTTTTTTACTGCTTCCATAAATGGGGCAGGAGAGGCTTTTCCTTCCCCTATCTCCCGAAGGCGCTGTTCCCACTTTGCAGTCATTTCAGGCGATGCAAGGATTTTATCCCCTATCGCGGCAATCAGCACCTTCCCCTTGTCGGTTGCGTATACCTGATTCTTTATTACGTTGATATATTTCCGCTCCTTAAGCATTGTAATGATGCCAGCCCTGGTTGCCTCTGTCCCAAGCCCTTCCGTTTTCATAAGGACTTTTTCAAGCTCCTCATTATCAAGATGCTTTCCGGCTGTTTTCATAAGGGTAATCAGCTGTCCCTCCGTATAACGCTTTGGAGGCTGGGTCTTTCCTTCCTTTACATTTACCTTAGCCACCTTGCCTTCTTCCCCATTATCCAAGATAGGCAGAATAATGTCGTTGTCATCCTTGTCTTCCTGGAAAATGACCTTTCGCCAGCCCTCCTTGATTTGCTGCTTTCCCTTTGATATGAATTCGGCGCGGTTTTCTACCAAAGTACTGATTGTCGTATAATCAAAGATTGCCTTATCGTAGTGTGCTGCAATAAGGCGCCTGATGACTAAGTCATATATTTTCCGCTCCTCGTCTGACAACCTGTTCGGATCGGTGACCTGTTCAGTTGGAATGATTGCGTAGTGGTCGGTTACCTTTTTTTCGTTAACAAACCTTTTATTAGTTATGATAGATGGTTGATCCAATGGAAACAACGCTTCATAGGCAGGCAGTCGGCTTAGTTTTTTCATGATTTCTGGGAAGGTTTCCGCTTCCCCTTTTGTCACGTAGTTGGAGTCGGAACGTGGATAGGATACAATCCCTTTTTGATACAGGCTTTGTAAAACGTCAAGCGTTTTTTTTGGAGAAAACTTATACATCTTATTAGCGACTGCCTGCAGTGATGATAAATTGAACAGCATGGGTGGCTGGAATTCTTTTCGCTCTGTAAACACATCGGCCACTTTAGCGTCTTTCCCCTTGCAGAAAGCAGCAATTTTATCGGCCATTTCTTTTGTATCTATCCGTGTATTGTTCTCCTTGTGCCATTTTCCCTCATATTTTTTACCGTTCATTGAAAAGGTTGCAGTAACCTCCCAAAAGGGCTCTGATTGAAACTCCTGTATTTCCCTCTCCCTTTTAACTATAAGTGCCAGAGTAGGAGTTTGCACCCGTCCTGCCGAAAACACATCTGACATGCCTTTGTCTTTTAATAAGATGCTATATACTCTGGAAGCATTCATTCCAACTACCCAGTCTGCGCAAGCTCTCGTATAGGCTTCATAGAACAAGCTCTTCGTTTCCTGCTCGTCCAAAAGGCTTCTAAAACCCTCATAGATCGCCTTTGGTGTGAGAGACGAAATCCAAAGTCTTTTCATAGGTTTATTCACACCGCAGAGATTAATGATATTGCGAATGATCAATTCTCCTTCACGCCCAGCGTCCCCGGCATGAATGAACTCAGAAACCTCTGGTTTTTTTATCAGCGATTTTACTATATTAAATTGCTTTGCTTTCGATTTGGTTACCTCATATTGAAACCGTTCAGGTATGATCGGCATCGTTTCAATCTGCCACTTTTTCCACTCAGGCCGATATGATTCAGGAGCTACCAGCTGGCAAAGATGGCCCACTGCCCATGTGACATAAGCCCCTTTAGGAAAGAGCTCGTTCGGCATGATTTCAATATACCCAGGATGCTTCTTTGTTTTGAACTGGGAAGACAGGGTAGCTCCCTGATCTGGTTTTTCGGCAATTATTAACTTCATCTAAAAATCACCTAATCTTATTAAAGATAAACTACTAAACTATTATAACCTTAAATGACAGGAAAGACTAAATTGATATTAATCCCAGTATGGCATTAGAAAACCGGAAACGCCGCTGTTTAAATGATCCCTCGGCCAAATTGCTGCACGCAATTCGGCAACGCTGAGTAACCCCACACTTGTGTGGCGTGCCCTGGCTTCGTCGGGACTCTTATATCGTTGCGTCGAAGCTAGACATCATTCAAAGTGAAAAGCATACATTTCCATAAAAAAAGAGATGGTCGCCCGTCCATCTCGCTGTGTCTTAAAAGGTGGACACAATTTTTCCTATCCTTAAACCTTTTCGATATGGAGTTCTTTTTCGTCACATAGGTTTACTATACCTCTTTTCGTCATAACAAGTGAGTTCAATGGATCATATCTATTGATCATGACAACTTTCGCAAATTGTCCATCCGTCAGGAGAACGGTTTTACCAACTAGAGTTTCCAGCATTTTATTCAGAAACACCAGCAAGATTCTGGGATCGAATTTCCCGAATGCGTCATTTTTCATTTGACTGATAACTTTGTAAAAAGGTAATGCGTGATGGTATATCCGTTCTGAAGACATGGCATGGAATGCATCTGCAATGGCAGTGATCTTAGAGAACAAATGCAGGTTATTTCCTTTTAGCTTCAATGGATACCCTTCCCCGTTCTCCCATTCATGATGCTGAAGCGCCGTAAGCGGAATGGAAAGCGGCAGATCCGGTTTTTGTTTAAGCAATTCGTAACCGTATATCGTATGCCGTTTCATGTCCTTATATTCTGAGTAGTTGAGCTTTCCAGGCTTTGTTAGAATATGTTGGCTTACTTGTGTTTTGCCAATATCATGCAATGTCGCAGCCAGGTTGAGGTCGGCAAGATCCTTTTTTCCGAGGCCGAGCCATTTGCCTATGAGTACAGAGATAATGCCCACATTGATATTATGACGGTATGTATATTCATCCTTCGATTGTACATGGCTCAACAAAAAGTAAATATGCGGAAGCTCTGCCGCTTCTTCAATAACTGGAAGGATATCGTTTTTGATATCGTTAACAGGAATTCGTTCCGTATCCCGGATTAAAAGGAACATTTCCTTCATGATCCTGACTGCAGCTCCCATTTTCGCACCGATCACTTCCATATTCTCATGCTGATTGGATAATAACTGGTCGTCTTTCAAATAGAATAACGTCTTTCCTTCATTCTCCTCTGCAAGCATGAATAACATCTGATCTATGTCTTCTATAGATAATTTGGAATACATTGTGTTGAAAGCTGGAGAAATTTTGTTCAATTTGTTTTCCCCCATATTCGTTTTTCTTCTTATATATTACCAAAAATACCCATCATTTGGTGATAATCGCTTGAAATATGTCCATTAAACATTCCTTCAAAAACTGACAAAAACAGCATTCCGGAAGTATCCGGAATGCTGGCTCTTACTGCTATTTCAATTTCATTCCTATTTCCTTAATCCGTTCCCCCACGGTACATTGTCTAATACAAAATTTATGCGCAAAACTGCGGCCATTTTCCTTTCTTAACGTACTGTATACGAAGCAGTCCTTGCAGTATTCTTCAAGCACCTGCTCGACTTCAGTCAAAATTAATTTACGGTCCATCTATTTATCTCCTTCTTCTTCGGTTAGGAGCAGTGCACTAGTAATGGATTCGCCATTCAGAGCCTGCGTAGCCAGTTTATCGGCTTCATGATTTTCTTTCCTTGGCACATGCTCGTACTCTGGAATAATGCCAAGCTGTTCTATTTTGGCTTCTATGCGGTCGAGCCACCTGTTAAGCTCCTCCTCAAAGCATGGCCATTCTCCGGAAAGCTGGTTCAATACAACCTGTGAGTCGCCTTTAATCCTCACCTTTTGATGATGCACACCAAGCTCTTGAAGCTGGTTAACCGCTTCATAACATGCGGCATATTCTGCTTCATTATTTGACAAGATCTCGGATAAACTCAGGTTTTTCCTGACACGCCATTCTTTTTTGCCCTGCCTGTAATATATGACTATGCCAATTCCTGTCCTTCCATTTTCCTTTTGGTAGCCGCCATCAAAGTAAACGGTCACATCCTGAGGTTCTTCTTCAATCTTCGTCAATAACTTTTTTAACTCTTTTTTATTCCAGGTTGTTCCTACTTCATCCTTAAACTCTATATTCTTTAGCCGCCCTGTCTTCTCAAGGTCGTCCGCGATCAGCAAAGCCTTTTCTGCCTGAATGAAGTCCGAAGTAAACGCCGCTTCAGGTCTTTTAGAACCCCCATATGTCCATAAGATTAAAACCTTCATATCAATCACCTACTGATAATAATTATCTAAAAAAAATAAAATATGCATTTTGATCGGAAGGACTATTTCAGTTACTCAAATGCAAACGAAAAGTTCCTGACAATAAATTTATAATGTATAATGGAAAGTGCGATTTTCTTTTTGGCGCCCTGCTTAACTGCCCTTATATAAAATGGCATATCAGTTATTCTACTGTTATAACCGATATGGAATGATTTAAAACCGCTTAGTTCATCATACTACTTTTTGATTTTTTGAGAAACGCCGAACCACAGATCAAACAGAAAATAACCGTGTAAAGGGGGACAAGGAATGATTGAAGTGTACATAGACGGAGCTAGTGCAGGAAATCCCGGGCCAAGCGGTGCAGGAATATTCATCAAGGGCAGCGGGTCTGTCGAGCGCCATTCCATTCCGCTGGGCACAATGGAAAACCATGAAGCTGAATATCATGCCCTCATCAAGGCTCTTGAGATATGTATAGAAAAGGGGTACCGCACCGTTTCGTTCAGAACAGATTCCCAGCTGGTCAGCCAGGCAATCGAGAAGGAATTCGTAAAAAACAAACGGTATTCCCCACTGCTGGAAAAAGCAATCGAGTTAAGCGGCAAATTTGATTTATTTTTTCTGAAATGGATTCCGGGCAGCGAAAATAAATCTGCTGATGAATTGGCAAGAAGGGCTATACGGCTAAATGAAGGTGAGCACTCATGAAAAGAACCTACGCTGCAGATCTGACTTTATTGTTTGTAGTATTTATTTGGGGAGCAACCTTTGTGATGGTGCAGAATGCGATTTCTTTTTTGGCACCTTTCACGTTTAACGCTGTGAGGTTTTTACTGGCGTTCATCCTGCTTTCAGCCTGGTATTTGTTATTTGGAAGAGGCTCTAAACCTGTCTGGACGAGAGATCTGGTGACCGACGGATGTAAAATAGGCATATGGCTTTTTCTGGGATATGCATTCCAAACAGTCGGCCTGCTTACTACTACCCCCTCTAAGGCAGGTTTCATCACCGGTTTGAGTGTCGTTCTTGTCCCTCTGTTTTCAATGATGCTGCTAAAACAGAAGCCATCGAAAAATGCACTCATAGGGGTAAGTGCTGCCACCACAGGGCTTTATCTGATGACGGTCGTGGAAAGCTCCACTTTAACCAGGGGGGATTTCTATGTATTTTTGTGTGCCATATCATTTGCACTTCATATCATCATGACTGCAAAATTTGCTTCAAAGCATCCTTCGCTGCCGCTGACCATGGTGCAGATTCTGACAGTTGCATTGCTTTCTGCTGTATCAGGGGTGATTTTCAATGAAAACACATCTGTTATTTTTAATGCCGAGGTCATGTTAAGGACGGAAGTATGGATTGCTTTGACTGTAACATCTGTTCTTGCTACTGCTTTTGCGTTCCTGGCCCAGACTTATTTTCAGGCATTTACTTCAGCCACCCGCGTTGCTTTGATTTTTGCGATGGAACCCGTTTTCGCTGCCATAACGTCGTATTTCTGGGTAAATGAACGACTAACGGCGGCAGCTATTATTGGATGCTTATTTATCTTCGCAGGGATGATCTTTGCCGAGCTGCCGTCAAAGCCGAAATCGAAGAAAAATACCGTACTTTCTAATGAAATATAAAATCAAATGACTCCAGCCGACAGGATTGGAGTCATCATCATTATATATAAGTCCAAAAATATTTAAAGCAGGTTGCGTTCCTTAGCAAATGATTCAGCCTGGGAACGGGATTTCACATTGCCGTGCTTCATGGCTTCGAGCAGTGATACATAAAAGCTGCCATCAAAATGCTTTTGTGCTTTAAGCGTCATTTCAATGGCCATATTCACCAGGAAGTCACTCGCATTTGTGTAATGCTTGCCAAAAAAAATAAACCCGATAGCATCCTCCCCAAAAGTAAAACCCTTGGATTCCAAGTACTCAATATATTCTTCCACTGTCTTCTCCACTGTCTTCTCCACTGTTGTTCACTCACCAGCCCTCATTGCCATTTCCCTCCTCCATATTACCGTAAATCGTACATTTTGCCCATAGCCTTTTCTACAAAACTTGCCAACATAGGTTTCAATTCTATGGCAAAAATTAAACATGGGAGGTGTTTTGAGATGAGCAAAAATAGAAATCGCGGGACAGCGGCCTTCAGCGGAGTTAACCCACAAGGATACACGAACACAACTGAAAGAGTGAGCAATCCAAAAAGCGAGCTGGAAAATAAAGCGAAGAAGGAAAACACACGAAAATAGCACTGGTAAAGGCCGCCAGTTCTCAACATGGCGGCCCAATTTTATATTATATGATTCTCTGCAAGCTTTTAA
This sequence comes from Peribacillus sedimenti, assembly GCF_046237635.1. Lineage (NCBI taxonomy): Bacteria > Bacillati > Bacillota > Bacilli > Caryophanales > Bacillaceae > Peribacillus > Peribacillus sedimenti. The sequence continues at coordinate 3,614,069 of NZ_CP143547.1, forward strand.
ATTCGTACTCTTTAGCCATTTTTACAACCTTATCCCTGTCATATCTGTAAACAGCATTTTCCAGAGAACAAAAAATGGGTACATCACATTTAATTTCAGCAAGCTTCCTGGAGAGATGGAGCATTTCTACAGCCACTTCGATCTTTGCACGCTGGGCGTTCGATAAAGCATGCAAATTTTCGAGGATTCCATCAATGCTCTCGTACTGGATCAGCAGCTTCAGAGCAGTTTTTTCCCCTATGCCCTTTACACCGGGATAATTATCTGATGGATCACCCATTAGCGCTTTTAAATCGATCATCTGCCGAGGTGTTATTCCTTTCCACTCATAGAACGTATTCGTATCATGGATTTCGTAATTTCCGAACCCCTTTTTCAAGAGCACCACTGAGATGTTTTCATCTAAAAGCTGAAGCATGTCCTGGTCGCCTGTGAGGATGTGTATCTTGCTGTGTGACATGGAAGCCTTTGCGATTGTTCCAATACAGTCATCCGCTTCATATCCGGACAGACCGATATTCGGTATATCGAATGCTTCTACAGCTTCCTTTACCAGAGCGAACTGAGGAAGCATTTCCACAGGCGGCGTTGACCGGTTTGCTTTATAATCCGTAAACAATTCATTTCGAAATGTCTGGCTGCCCATATCCCAGCAGACGGCAACATGCGTCGGTTTAAAATAGTCAACAGCAGTAAGCATGTGTTTCAGAAAACCTTGTACCGCATTTGTTGGCAGACCCTTTGAATTAATCATAAACTGTCCTGTTACCGCCGTTGCATAAAAAGCTCTGAATAATAAGGCCATCCCATCAACGAGCATAAATGTCGGCAGCTGTTTTTCTTCACTCATAATTTCCACACCTCACGAAATACAGCCCGGCAGGCGGGCTGTTAAATGATCTATTTAATAAAAGGCTATTGATTGCAGTTAAAGGGGCTGCGAGCTCCCCTGCGGGGTCTCAAATGTCCCGCTGCCCTGGCAACACTCTTTGCGCCCGAAACGAAGATCAAAAATCATCAAATTGCCAGAAACACTATTACCTATTATATCATATATTCTATACATATAACAGAGCAACCTGGGGGCTTGGTCCAGCTTCCTTATGATGACTCGTTCCTCCCATCTACACTGGCTATTTCGTTTTCATCATGAGAAATCCAATCACTGAAACTTCCTATGTATATTTTCACCTTATCGAAGCCAGCTTCTTTCAGCGCCACAAAATTAGGAGCAGCCGTAATCCCGGAGCCGCAATATACCACAATTTCATTTTCGGCAGAAATATCTTTGAACCTGCCCTGCTGCTCTGATCCTCGTAAATAATGCCCGTTCTTTAGCCCTTGTGTCCATACCTTATTGACGGCACCAGGAATATGTCCTGCCTTTTTATCGATCGGTTCCTCGATTCCCAGGTATCTTTTTTCCTCCCGGGAATCAAGCAAAACCACATTGCCCGGACCTACCTGGCTGATTCGCTTTACTTCTTCATATGAAGCATAAATGGAAGAATCAATTCGAATATCATGTTTTGTGCTGGCATAAACTGGTCTATCATCGTCAGTCGGCAATCCAGCAGCTTTCCAGGAGGATATCCCTCCGTTCAGTAAAAAGCAATTTTTGTGGCCAATATAAAGAAGAAGCCAAATCAACCGGGCCGGACAAGTCCTGCTCCGTATCAAAATAAACCGCGCCTCTAATATGCTCCTTTTCATATTGCTCTTTGCCGAAATCCGGGTTGCCCAATAAAAATCTGCAGTCTGCGAATTTCAGATCGTTATGTGATTTCATTAACGAAACAGCCTCAGAAACTTCTATCAATAATCCCATTCCAGTGCTCCCCTTTCATCTACAAATCGAGTATGTTCCAAATAAGATCATTAAGTCGGTGTTCCATGCTGATACCTTCCGGTAAGTTATTTATTTCAGCCTTTATACCAGTTAAATGTTCTGCAATAATCGTAAAAGTCCTCCTAGAGAAGTCTGATCAGGAATACGATGGTTTCTTTTATAATGAAAATTCATATCCAGCAATTCGCTGATTGGCCCCTTGATCTCTACATGTGCCAGCAGGTCCCTCACCGACAGTGGAGGCAGCTTGCGATGCTGCAGAATGAATAGGCACATTAAGAAACAGCGGCCAGCCTGCACCAGAGTTTTGTGCGATTTTGGATCATTCATATCTTTCTTTTGTAAAAGGGCGATATTCCTGGCTGCCATATTAAAATAGTGCCTGCCAAGCGTCCTAAGAGAATAATGGTCATTGATTACCCCCTTTAAGGCAGCAGTGAACTCATTTTCCGGAAAAAGTTGCTTTGAAAAAAACCATTCATACAATGCAGGATTGCTTTTTTGAAACAGCCTTGCAGTCTTGAAAAGATCCCAGCCCTCTATCTCATGCAAATGATCTGTATAGCTTATTAATTCCTTTGGTGGGTTTATCGACAAATAGGAATGAAGTCTGTTGTATTTATAAATAAATCTTATGTCCTTATCAGACCTATCAGATTGCAAGTGAAAAGAATGGCTGCCGGTTTCAGCAGCCATCAAAATGGAAAGTTCATATTTTTCCTGCAACTCTAATAACAGCGTCTTTGTATCCTTCTTGATAAAGCATATCCTCCTATTCCAGCATCATTTCTATTTCCCGAGAAATCTTTTCATAAAAAGGTATGTCAATCGATTGGCTTAGAACGGAATGCAGGCCTTCGTATATCTCCTCCAGCTCAGCTTCGAAAGCAGACTGGAACCCATTCACATTTTGCGTATATCTTGAACAAAATTCAGTATACATCCTGTCAGCCTGTACAGCTGTGTAGTCCACAGCAGGTTCTTCGAGAGATCCCTGAAGTGCCTCCATCATGCGGATTTTTTCATTCTTTTCGAAAAAGGCCTTTGGGTTCTTAAATAGAGATAGCTCTCCCTTAAAATCTGAGTCGGTAAGCTGCTCAAACGCGGGTACAAATTCCATAGTTTTTTCACCTGGAATTTCATACTCCCGAAGATCAAGGCTGCTTCTGACTTCCTTCAGCTTTTTCAGCATTCCAACCTGTTTTTCCTGTAAAAGCCGTTTAGTGTACATTTCTGTTCTCAATGCGGTGGCCCTCATTTCCTGAGCGAGGTCAAAACCAATAGCCTTTAGGAAATCCATCAAGGCTTTCTTTAGTTCAATTTTGATATCTCTCCCATCGTCCTTTAAAACTGCTGGATTGAATGATTCCTTAAAGAAATCGGAAAACCTGAAGAACACCCTCTGCTTACTATAAAAGGCAAGCTCATCTACTTCTTTTCTGAGGCGCAGGAGATCTGGATCAATGACGATATTATTTACAATATCGCCGACATGTCCCCGCTCAATATCCAGATCCTTTATTGCCTGTTTCTTTTGCTCTTCATCCTGCTTTGCAGTCTTAACGAAATTATCAAGCAGAAGCCTTGTCCTATTTATAGCATTTCGGGCCGCTGTTATGGCAAGGTCTGTCAGATCATCCTCGATGAACCGGTTAAATTGCGACTGGAAGTCATGGATACCGCTATCGCGCAGAAAATGATGTTGGAAAGTTCCCTGTTTAGTTTTCTCCATGAGAGCCCCCTTGCTGGAGAGAGGGAAAAGCTTGGGATGCCTGATCCCAAAACCGCCCAGCTGGCTCTGTACATATTCATATACTTCCTGAAGCTCATCTTTCGTATTTGCAAGATCGACCGCATTTATGATGAAGAACATCTTATCCATTGCAAAAGAATCTTTAACACGTCCGAGCTGGATGAGGAATTCCCTGTCCGCCTTGGAAAATGGGTGGTTATAGTAGGTTACAAACAAAATCGCATCGGCATTCTTGATGTATTCAAAGGCTGCTCCTGTATGGCGGGCATTAATTGAGTCTGCTCCCGGAGTATCAACCAGTACCATCCCCTGCTTTGTAAGTTCGCAGTCATAATATAATTCAATAATGTCAACAAAACACGATTTTGTTTCCTCTGCAGCAAACGCCCTAAAGCCCTCCAGATCTACAATGAGCTCCTTGCCAAGAGAATCTTTCAATTCAGGCAGGCCATAATAAAATGCCTTTAAAAATGACAGGTGTGTTTTTGCCCTGTTTTCGCTTTCTTTGGACTTGATCACTTCTTCAGTCTTTTCCATAGCCCTTTCCAGTGTATCCGCTGACATGTCAAAGGCCGTCAATGCGATCGACGCATCAGCCAGGAGCATATCTGCTGTTTTCAATCTTACTCGTGCAGTTCCATGGCGGTTTTCGGAATCCGAGGCTTTGATGCGATTGATAGCAGCGGTAGTAGGATTAGGAGACACAGGCAACACACTTTCCCCCATCAATGCATTCGCAAAGGAAGATTTTCCGGCGCTGAACGCCCCAAACAATGCAACCGTAAAGGTTTGATTCTCTAGGCGGCTTGCTTTTTCAGACAATTCCTTAGTAAGTGACTGGAATCCCTTTAGTTCTTTAACCTTCAAAGATGTTTCTTTTAGAAGTGATGCTGTTCTTAGAAGCTTTTCTTTACCCGATAAGCCGACATTTTCAGAAGCTGTTTGGGGATTTTGCTTCATTTGCTCATGTTCGATGAACTGATCATCTTCATCATTACTGTGATGTATTTTTTCAAAAGGAAGATTGTCGGTTTTTTTGATAATGACATATTTTTCTTCATTCAGCCAATGGCTGACAAGCTTTTCCGCTGTGCCAGGATCCGTCCAGCCTTCCTCCAGCAGACTGAATAGTTCAGTTTTCGTCTCTATTATTTTGCTATTAAGTTTCTCAACCACTTCAAAGGATTCCTGATAGGAGGAGTAATGTAACAGCTGTTTTTCCACCTGCTGCTTAACCATATCAGCCTGATTTTCCAGGAATTCAATCACCATACCCAGGAATGTTGCTGCTCTGTCTCTAGCTATTCGTTTAATGGCAGTGGCCAGATCATTTGTATAGTTTAAAATAAACTCACCAGTAATATGTGTCTGTGCCTTGATGGAGCCTTCAAACACCGACGGAGAAATCTCAAGGGAAATATCCTGTGCAGCTTTTTCTAGAATCGGATCCTGAATATCCTGCTTTTTCAGGGTATTCACAGCCAGTTCCTTGAGATGCCATTCAAGCTGTGTTTTCGTCTTCTCCTGCAGGTCCTGCACCAATGCGTCCTGCCGTCGGCACCGTTCTTGCTCGGTCTTATTCTTGGAGAATAATAACCCTACTTTAAAGTCCGGCCTTAAAGATTCAAGATAATCTCTCGCTAAATCACGTGTAGCAGCTGGCATGATGTAGGCATTCTTTAAGATTGTTTCGAGCCCCGCTTCATATTCTACTTTCACTGATCCCGCCGCTGCTTCAGCTTTCTCTTGCTGTATTCTAAGCTCTTTCAGCTGAATCTTAAGCTCTGTTTTTTCGCCTTCGGAAAGTTCTGATAATATCCCAATCTTTGCGGCGTTTTCTTCATCCAGCTTTTCCCTCACCCATTGTAAGTGGTTATCAATCAGCCTTTGTGCAGCTAGCACGGCACCTGATCGGTTTTCTTCACGCAGAATGTTCGCTCTATTAATGATGAAATCCCGAAGTCCATTTATCTCATTTAATTCAGAATCCAGGTCTGTCAACGAAGTGTAGAAAATGCCATCTGGGTATACCTGCCAGTTGTGGAATGCCTCGATTACGGATAATCTGAAGTCATCGAAGCTAAGTTCGTTTTCATCGTGTTTATCAATCATATTAATTACTAAAAATACAGGCTTCTTCTCATCGATCAGCTGCTTAGTGAAATGAAAGTTAACTTCAGATTGGACATGATTATAGTCCATAACATAGAATACTGCGTCCGCAAGATGGAGAGTCGATTCCGTGGCAACTCTGTGAGCATCATCCGTAGAATCTATACCTGGAGTATCCAATACGGTGCAGTGTCCAGGCAAAGGAAAATCAGAGGAACTGATGGTTACCCCTGAAATATTCTCCCCATCCTTGCAATAGTTTTTTATCGTTTGAAAGTCATAGGGCGCCGGAAATAGGACTGTATTTTCCGTATAGGAATAAACCTTTGCGTAATCTTCCCCCTTTTGAAGCTTTACCGTATTCGCGCTGGTCGGTATAGGGCTAGAAGGTAGTATTTTTTTTCCCATCAGGTAATTGATCATACTGGACTTCCCTGCGGAAAAATGCCCGCAAAAAGCAATGGAATATTCTTCATTAAAGACCTTTAAGATGAGCTGTTTCATTTTATCAGCGTTATTGTGATCGCCGGCATCCATGAATTTTTGATATAGGTATGATAATTTGCCCAAAAGTTCTTCTTTTGTACTTATATTTAAAATCATTTAAGATATCCCCTTATTGTTCATTCATTGTCAGTACCCCACTATTGTAAACCAATTCTGAATTCTTCTCTATAATAAACGATTAAAAATCATTCCGTCCGTTCTTGTGTTAAAAGGACAAAAAAAATAACCAGGCAGTTCACCTGGTGGTTTGGACAGTCAAATATCTTTCACGCTCCACACTCTTACGTAAATCTGCATCTGCTGATTTGCGCACTGGCTGCTGAATGTTTGCGAATATATATTTTAAACAGAATAAATAGGAAACGACAGTTAATAGAACAAAAATCCATGCCATGTAAAACACCGTCCTTTACAGATCTGTTTCTTCTTGAGAATCGTTTTCATCTACAATTAGAATCATATCATCAATGATAATCATTTTCAATAACTAAACGAAAAGTTAAGATTTTTCTTTCAATTCGAAAATTGTCTCTCCTGCTGCCGTTCCTTCTCATTTGGGTCCATGGGGTTATTATTTTGGCGTTAGCTGTAATGAGGCATCTGTTAAAGCCGTCACTTGTGGAAAGTCAGCCAAATCCCTCCCGCCCTGTGCGCCTGACAATGCTGACGAGCCATGTCCTGTGGGCCTAACAATGCTTACAACCATGTCCTGTAGGCATAGGAAAGCTGATTGCCCGCGCTTCCTGCGAGTTCTGGCAACGCCGATGTTAGCACGTCCATGTGCGCAAAAGAGCCCAAACAATGTTGGACTCTTCAAAAGAAATCAAACGGATCACATATGAAAACAAATATCAGAAGCCGTGAATCGTCATTCCGCCATCGGCAAAAATTGTCTGCCCGGTTATATAACTTGACGCATCTGCAGCCAGGAATACAGCTGGGCCAACAAGTTCTGGAAGTTCTCCCACCCTCTTGAGAGGGGTAACCGCAAGAATTTCGCTGACATATTTTTCATCCTTAAGCAGATTTTCTGTAAGCGGTGTATTAAAGTACCAAGGCCCAATGCTGTTGACCCGGATACCATACTGTCCCCATTCCATTGCCAGAACCTTTGTCATCTGAATCATTGCAGCCTTGGTAGCTGCGTACACTACCCCTGTACGTAAAGCCACTTGCCCGGCAACGGATGCAATCGAAATGATGCTTCCTCCCGATTCTTGCTCTTTCATGACTCTTCCCGTTTCCTGTGACATCATGAAAGCAGATTTAAGGTTGGTATCCATGATGGTTTTCCATTCATCGTCAGTTACTTCCAGCGCTTTTGAGCGAATATTCATTCCTGCATTATTAACAAGGATATCAATTTTTCCAAAGTGCTCAGCTGTATTATGTACTGCAGCCTTTACCTGCTCCCTGTCTGTAACATCTGTCACAGCTATGTAAGCCCTTTGTCCAGCCTGTTCTATCAGGCGTGCTGTTTCTTCCAGGTCGGATTCAGTTCTGGCAAGTACAGCTACATCTGCTCCGGCTTCAGCGAGCCCGATTGCAATCGCTTTTCCAATCCCCTTTCCCGCACCGGAAACGATTGCTGTTTTTCCATCTAAACGAAACGAAGGCAAATACATCTTCAAAACCCCTGTCTGATATATAAATTATGAAACGTATCATTATGTTTACATGTAAAACAATAATTTTCAAACTTCACGTACTGCCCATTTCAAAAAGGAATTCCTAAACAAGAAAAAATTGCCCTCGAAAGGACAATTTTTTCTCTTAATCATTTGTAATATTCTGTTGATTCTGGACATTGATCTTGATCAATTGGAAGTCCTGTTTTCCGCAAATAGGGCAGACAGTCTCTTCATTGTATAAAGTCCTGCAATGCAAGCAATATTTTTTCTCCATCCTGTTCACGATCCTTTACTGGATATTATTTTTATTCTATTCAAGCAGGATGAACATTGTGCCAGTCCTTATATGTAAATTCAGAAATCGGGCATAATCGTAAAGCCTCTACAGCACGGCAAGTATTACTCCTCCTGCTTAATATCAAGCACCTTTCCATTCACATTTCCAGTCGCTCTAATTTATAGACTACTTCTTCTCGTTCATATCAGAGGATTCCTTCAATATTTATCTGATTTAGAAAAAATAAACCAGCCTTATATTGGGTAATATTTACGCTATTTTCGATAGCTGCCCCAAACTTCACAGATAATTCACAAGTACCTCGTCAACATTGTGATAAAAATCACTGTTATATCAATTTTTTACTATTATCATGTTGTTAACACAACGATTGAACAATTTGTGAAGTACAAAAAACCAGCTAGAAACCCGCAAATTGTTTTGTATTATGAGGATGTACTCATATCTTTCATTCATTTTAAGAAAGGAGTGAAACCAATGGCAAGCCCGAAATTAAAAACCAAGACCGCAATAAAAGAGGATGTTCATTCTTCCTTGAAAGGTACTCTTGCGTCTGTTTTTCTGTTAGGCACTATCCTGATTATTACGTGGGTGAGTGTCTACATCTTATTCTTAGATCGCTTATAGAAAGTAGAGGGGAATACTTATGCACATGCATAAACTTGAGAAACTATGGCTGATATTCGGAGTTTGTACGCTTTTGATATTTCTGACAACCCTTGGTGTAAGTGCCTTCTATATGGGAAATAAGCCACCCAGTTGTTTAACCACCATTGACCCTGCAAAGATTGACACGGCCAAGCCATTCGACAAACCGGGCTTGCACAAAGTGGAAGGAAAGGATTGGGAGTATGAACTGGTATTCGTTGCATCCGCTTTTTCGTATAATCCCGCAAAAGTGGAAATCCCAAAAGGGGCCAAAGTAAAAATATTAGCGACAACAAAGGATGTCATCCATGGTTTTGAAGTGGCGGGGACGAACATTAATATGATGCTTGAACCAGGGTTTGTGAGTGAGTATGTTACAACCTTCAACAAACCAGGTGAATTTCTACTATTATGCAATGAATACTGCGGTGTGGGTCACCATATGATGAATTCAAGAATTGAGGTGGTTGAATAATGCTTACATCTATCGCAGCACAAAAAGTTGACCACAAGGACGCCAAGCTTGCAATGGCCCATTTTTATGTAGCTTTCACAGCCCTGGCACTGGGAGGACTTGCGGGTCTGTTGCAGGTTCTGGTCCGTTCTGGAAGGTTCGAGCTTCCAGCTCATATTACCTACTATCAGGTTTTGACCGTTCATGGGGTATTATTGGGGCTTGTCCTGACGACATTCTTTATTCTAGGGTTCCAATTCTCTGCCCTCAGCAGGACTGTAGGATCATTGTCCAAAAAAGCACGCATGTTTGGCTGGACCGGGTTCTGGTTAATGACTATCGGCACAGCTATGGCTGCCGCAATGGTCCTGCTAAATAAAGCTACTGTTCTGTTTACATTCTATGCTCCGCTTCAGGCGCACCCTATATTCTACATCGGGTTGACCCTTATCGTTATAGGCAGCTGGATCGCAGGCGGGTCCATGATTTCTTCTTATATTAGATGGAGGAAGCATAACCCTGGCAAAGTAAGTCCGCTATTAAGCTTTATGGCCGTAGTAAATACTTTGCTCTGGATTGTGGCTTCCATTGGTGTGGCAGCCACCGTGCTATTTCAAATGCTACCGTGGTCACTTGGACTTGTAGACACCATTGATGTTCTGGTTAGCCGTACTTTATTCTGGTATTTTGGCCATCCTCTTGTATATTTCTGGCTGCTTCCAGCTTATATGTGCTGGTATGTTATCATTCCAAAAATCATTGGCGGGAAAATCTTTTCCGATTCCCTGGCACGAATGACGTTTATCCTGTTTTTACTATTTTCAATCCCAGTCGGCTTCCATCATCAGTTAATGGAACCAGGCATTGATCCGGCATGGAAATTCCTGCAGGTTATCTTAACCTTTCTTGTTGTGATTCCATCTCTTATGACAGCATTTTCTTTGTTTGGGACATTCGAAATGTATGGACGGCAACAGGGCGCCAGAGGGTTATTTGGCTGGCTGAAAAAGCTTCCATGGGGTGACGCTAGGTTTACTGTTCCTTTTATCGGAATGGCCGCATTTATACCCGCAGGAGCAGGCGGTATGGTCAACGCATCCAATCAATTGAATCAGGTGGTTCACAATACTATCTGGGTCACTGGACATTTTCATTTAACTCTTGCTACCAGTGTGGTATTAACTTATTTTGGAATTGCATACTGGTTAATCCCCCATCTTACTGGCAGGTTATTGACGAAAAAAATGAACAGGCTCGCAATCATTCAGGGCGTACTTTGGGCAATCGGAATGACATTCATGTCAGGTGCCATGCATGCGGCAGGCCTCCTTGGCGCACCTCGCCGTTCTTCATTCTCGACATATGGGGATTCTGGCCGGGCGCTGGAATGGATCCCTTACCAGATTGCTCAAGCTGTAGGCGGCACGATCTTGTTTATTGCTATAATACTTGTATTAATCATTTTCATTAATCTGGCATTCTTTGCACCAAAAGGCGAACAGGAATTCCCTGTTGGTGAAGCAGCCGATCATGCTGAAAAAACGCCATTAATATTTGAAAATTGGAAACTATGGCTCGGCATAACCGTTGTTTTAATCCTATTTGCCTATACGATTCCGTTCATTGATATGATTCAAAACGCACCGCCAGGTTCCAAAGGCTATAAACTTTGGTAACAAAATGGCTCCCGGATAATAAAATCTGTTGCTAAAATAGCAGCTCTGCTAAGTGAGATTTCTAAGGTATGTTCACCTGACACCAAGAGCATATCATGATGGGAGCTGCTATTCTATTATCTGATTCTGCGAGATAAAAATATCGAGTTACATTGATTGCAGTTAAACAAATCCTATTGTTCAATGCCTTTTTCATCAATTAGACGGTTACATTTTGAAGGTAAGACACTATATGCCGCAGCAGCAGCCAATATGATAATAGCCCCCAACAGCTGCGTTATGGATAGGGTCTCGCCAAATATACATATGCCTAACAGCATTGCGGTTACAGGTTCTACTGTTGATAGGACTGCCGCTTTGCTGCCCTCCAGCTGCCCGAGCCCCCAGGTGTATAGCAGATATGCAAAAACAGTGGAAATTGCCGATAAACCTACAATAGCGATTAAGTTTTTTATTTGGATTACTGCTTCAGCCTTACCCCATAGTTTTGTTAACGGGAGCAGAAAAATAGCAGCAGTAGTGAAAGTATAAAATGTAATCGTATAGCTTCCATACTTCCTTAATGCAAGTTTACCAAATATGCTGTATAGCGCGTAGCCAATTCCTGACCCAATCCCAATTATATAGCCCAGACCACTTCCTGTTGAAAACGGGTTCCCTTTTAGGCCCGCTATTAAAATGATCCCTGCTACAGTACAAGCTAATAAAATGCATTTCCTTGCCGTTACCTTCTCTTTAAAAAACAACGCTGAAAATAGCATGACAAATACTGGGGAAGTGTAGAGCAGTATAACGGCCGTTGATACTGACAGAAGGTTCATGGCGGTAAAATAACACCAGTTAAAAAAAACGATACTGACAATACCGGTCCCAAAAAATAAAGGCAAATCTTTATAGCTTACTTTTAAAACAGTATTCTGCCGGAATATCGATAGAATGAGCAGGAAAGCACAGGAAAACAATGTCCTCAGCGCCACAATTTCCAGCGACGAGAAACCTGCGGAAGACAGGCTGTTTACAAACAAACCGATTATGCCCCATAGGAACGCTGCTAATAAAACGGCTAACACCGGATAATATTTTCTCATATCTATGGCCTTTCTAACAGTAAAGGGGTGATTTCTCACCCCTTCCATTACTCGCTTCTATAATTGGTATACTTTTGAGTATTTGTCTTCCAGATAATCAATTAAGTATTTCGCGTTCAACCCTTCACCAGTAGTGGATTCCAGGATTTCCAGCGGCATTTTCGTTTTTCCGTATTTGTGAATTTTTTGATTGAGCCATTTTCGGATTGGCTCCACATTGCCATCCGCCAATAAATCATCGAAATTTGGCAGGTCCTTTATTATGGTATTTTTAATCTGTGCTGCATACATATAACCCAATGCATATGAAGGGAAATAACCGAAGCTGCCTCCAGCCCAGTGTACATCCTGCAGCACACCTGTCGAATTACTGTCCGGTGTGACTCCCAGATATTCCTGATATTTTTCATTCCATACTCTTGGAAGTTCCTTGACTTCCAATTCCCCATTAAAGATGGCCTTCTCGATTTCATAACGCACCATAATATGAAGGGGATATGTAAGTTCATCAGCATCGACCCTGATTAATGAAGGCTTAGATTCATTGATGGCTTTATAGAAATCCTCTACTTTTACATTTTCAAACTGGCCGGGGGCATATTGGTTGAGCAAATCATAGTTCTTTTTCCAGAAGCTGAAATTCCTTCCAATGAAATTCTCAAAGAAAAGAGATTGGGATTCATGAATTCCCATAGAAGTTCCGCTATCAAGAAGAGTTCCTGTCAGGTCCTTTGCAATATTTTGTTCATAAATGGCGTGACCTGCTTCATGGATCGTTCCAAATATAGCACCCCGGAAGTCATTTTCATCATAACGGGTAGTTACACGGACATCTCCAGGATTTAGTCCTGTTGCAAATGGATGTACCGTTTCATCAAGGCGGCCAGCCTCGAAGTCATAACCTAGCTGCTCCAGGATTTCCAGGCTGAAATTCACTTGTTTCTCCTTCGGAAAATGCTTGTACAAGAATGAAGTCTCAGGCTTGTGTTCGCTTTCTGCTATACGCTGAACCAACGGAACAATCCGTTCTCTCAATTCTCCAAATACCTGGTCTAAAACTTCAACAGTCACTCCGGGTTCATACATATCCAGGAGAGTGTTATATTTGTTACCTTCATAACCCCAATATTCAACAAATTTCCTTGTATAATCCACAATCTCTTCAAGGTATGGCTCAAATAAAGCCCAGTCATTGTTTGCCCTGGCTTCTTCCCATACACTCTCTGCCTTTGATTGCAGTATAACGAAGGCTTTATATTCATCAGCAGGAATCCGTTTATTTCTGTCATATTGTTTTTTGCATTCCTCAACCATCTTATTGGTGATTTCAGAAAGTGAACGTTTCGCCTCCACAGAAGAAAGATTGGCAATAAAAGCAGCCATATCCTCACTTGTCGACATATTAAATACCTCAGCGGACAGCATTCCCACTACTTCAGAGCGCTGTTCCACCCCTTTTTTCGGGGCACCTGTCCGTAAATCCCAATAAATCAAAGAAATCGCTTCTCCATATGCAGCGATTTTTCTTACATAATCAAGGAACTCTTTTTCTAGCTTTTGAATTGTGGCAGTCATAATTTACCCCCTTTTTGATTTCCGAACTTATTTTATCATATAATGAAGTAAATAGATTCCATTTTTTAAATAGTCCTATATTTCAAACAATGGAGGGCGAGTCAATGATTGAACATGTTGGCAGATGTTCAATATGTGGAGAAACCATATTTTGCAGAGACGGATTTCTCGACGGGGTGATAACAGAACAAAGCATCCTTTGTTTTTCATGCGCCGAGCACTCCGAAGAAACAGGGGGATAATGATCAGCAAACTTTGAAAGAAAAGGAGACAAAAAATGAGCAGTGTTATTCCATTGACTGAAGAGTATTTTCGTTCTGCTATAAAGCTGTCCGAATATGCCTTTCAATATTCAGTGCCAGAGGAAAAAATAGAAGAGCGGCTGGAACACCTCAGGCAGAACCACAAACTGTTCGGCGTGGTGCAGAATGGAGAACTGGCCGCTAAGCTTCATTTGATTCCTCTGGAAAGCTTCTTTGGCGCAAAAAAAATCAAAATGGGCGGTATTGCCGGGGTTGCAACCTTCCCAGAATATCGAAGAAAGGGCTATGTCAAGGATTTGTTGACGTATACATTGGAATACATGAATGATAACGGCTACTTAGTTTCCATGCTCCATCCCTTTTCCGTTCCGTTCTATAGAAAATATGGCTGGGAACTATACACAAATAAACTGATAGCAACCCTTAAAAAGCGGGACTTAATTCAAATGAAGCCAGTGAATGGATACATAAAAAGATTTCGAAAAGAGCAGCAGTCGAATGAAATGGAGGCTGTGTACAAGCATTATGCCGCTCAGTTCAACGGCATGCTCAACAGGACTTCTGAATGGTGGAAGAGATCAGTGTATGGCGACCAATTTGCTGCATTATACTTTTCATCAGAAGGTACTCCTACTGGATATCTTTTATATGAAATAAAAGATAACAAGCTTGTTATCGAGGAATTCGCGGCTCTCGATCCAGAAGCCCGTCATGGACTATGGAATTATATTTGTCAGCATGATTCGATGGCAGAGGAAGTCACGATTACCATGCACGAGAATGAGCCGTTGTTATTCATGCTTATGGAGCCTAGAGTGAAAGCAGAAGTGAAACCGTATTTCATGGCCAGGATTGTCAACATTGAAAAATTTCTGCAAGAATACGATTTTCAAAGAATTCATCTTACCAAAGAACTCGTCCTGAACATTACCGACTCGTATGCGGAATGGAATAACCGCAGCTTTGTAATAGGCGCAGGGGGAGTTGAAGTAAGTTTTCACGAAAAGCATCGGGACATTGATTTGGACATCGGGGCGCTGACAACGATTCTATTTGGTTACAAACGCCCATGTGAATTAGCGGCTGCAGGTTTGATTACAGGAGAAAAGGAAAAGATTCAACTCTTTGAGGACATCGTTCCTCTACGCAAGCCATTCATGTATGATTTCTTTTAAGGCGAGGATTAGCAAGCGCCATTTCTAAAAAGCAGGTTATTTTATAGTTACAGAAAAGCAGCAAACAGGATGGTTCAGCTGAAGTGATTCGATAAAGTTTGACACAGGTATTTCAGTAAGCGGCTAACTGGGCATGGACCCGAAATTGTACCGGGCTCATGCCCTTTAGCTTTGCTTTAATCCATTTTGGTTATAGTATTCCATGTATTTTTCCAGTTCCCGTAAAAAGGACTCTACGCTTTCAAATTCCTTGAGGTAAGGAAATTCCCATTGCCGTCATACCAAATAAATTTTCCATAACAGCGTTGTCGTACCTGTGACCTTTACGGGACCTGCTTTGTGTGATGCCCCGTTGATTTAGGGAAAGCTGGTTCTTCATCTGATATGCCAGCCCTGATTTGAATGAATCCGAAAGATCCCCCCACCCGTTAGCCTCTCAAAAGCTTGTTCCAACTTAGTGGAAACCAGTGACGACGTTGATCATGCTCCGATTGTGATAATTTCGCCATTAATTATATCCAAGCTTGGCAATAGGTATAGATTGAAGGATGTCCCATTTTCGTTCATATAATGAAGTACATCCAGTTTATATTGTACGCTGTAAGATGTATAGCGTTTTCCAAAAGCACCTCGCGATCGAACTCATATTAATAAATCCCATTGTGGAATACACCAGAATTAACACCAATTGATTTAGCCACCCATCTGACCCCTTCATTATCAGGTAGATGTCTGTTAACTGCTTGTAATTTTCCTTCCGAAGTAAGTTTGGCCATTAAAAAAACTGCACCCCAATTGTTAGACACATCTAACAATTGGAGATGCAGTTCAATCCCGGCTGTTGCCCTTTTTATTGCTGATTATAGCGATGTGGGGAGTACAGCAAGAATATGATCCAGAACATTTTGAGAAAGATTCTTCTCCGTCAAGATGTGCACGGTTCCTCGGTCCGAAGATGTCCGGATTAAGCGGCCAATCCCCTGCCGCAAACGAAGCAGCATATAGGGGAGGTCGACTTGCTCGAACGGCTGGGCCGCTCCTTGTCTTTTTGCCTCAAATACCGGATCCTTTGGAGGGAACGGCAATGAAAATATAATAACATTGGTAAGAGAATCCCCTGGAATATCCAGGCCTTCCCACAGATGATAAGACAGCAGCACAGATTCCTCTTGTGCCTGGAATTTCTTCACCAAGTCGCTGATTTCTGCCTCGCCTTCAAAATAAAACGGATAAACTGAGGCTGGCCTGTTGGCTTTAAACCATTCAAGGTCCTCCTTGGACTGGAACAGCACCAATGTCCTCCCTTGTGCTTCTTCGATACTGTTAACAGTATATTGCATTTTTGCGAGGCGGTCATTCCGTTCGAATACAGGCATTTTAACCGCCATGTTTTCTTCATAGTCGAATGGCGAATCTACCGAAAAGCTCGTATACGCCTTGATCCCCAGACTTTCTGCAATATAATCGAAAGATTTGTTCTGCGACAGTGTGGCCGAAGAGAAGATATAAGGGATTTTTTTAGAAAAGACCTCCTCAGCAAGAATATCCTTAACCAACCTTGGCATAATTACGAATGTTTTCGAACCTTCGTGATTTTCAAACCAGGTGACAGCCTGTTCATTTTTTAAGAATAGAGCAAGCGAGTAGCCAAGCTGTTCCAGATATTCCTCTGTCACCTTGAGGTCATATTCATTGATCGTATACATTTCCGCTTCAAAAACAAGGCTTTCTTCCAGCTCTTCTACTTTGTTATGAAGCTTTCTCACTGCCTGGATAACTTCTTGATTGACAGGAATCTGAGATCTGTTCGAACCTGACACTTCAACTGCATTCTTCTCCAGGGTATAAAATAAATCTCTGTTTATTTCGATAAGATCTTCAATAATATATAATGTTTCATCCCTGATATCATTTGCCGTCAATGATTCCAAAATTGCTTCAAGAGTCGCTTCACCAATTTTATAGGTAAGTGCCTTCTGTGCAGCAAATTCTAAGAGATGGCCTTCATCAAAAATTACACAGCTATGCTCTGGCAATAGCGGAAGCTGGCCTTCCCGCTTGCGTTTATCCTTTGTCCAAATATGTTCCATAAAGAAGTCATGCGAGCATATGATCAGATCAGTGGATTTACGGTAGTAGTCCCTGGATAATGTCTGACCGCACCGGTGCCGCAATTCGCATGTAAAACAATTCTGCAGCTGGTCCCATCCAACTTTTTCCCAGTCCTCATCACTCACATAAGGATATTGTTTCCTGTCCCCGTATGGACTGTAAGCGGACATGGAGGAATTATCATGGACGAACTTTGGAAGCTCATCATACAGCTGGTCAATAGCTTCCGAATCATAAGTGTTTACAGCATGATTCAGCTTCTGTAAGCAAAGATATTGATCATGATATTTGGCAAGGCGAACATCAACAGAGATGCCAAGAGCCTCTTTGATTTTTTGGATATCACCCTCTTCTTTGACAAGCTGCTCAATCAAAGTCTCATCCGCACAGGAAATTATGGCGGGTTTATTTGTATATCTTGCATAACTAATCGCATAAAGCAGGTATACAAGAGTTTTTCCTGTACCTACTCCTGCTTCGGCAAAAGCAATGTTTTTCTCTTTAAAGGCTTTCTCAAGCTGAAAAGCCATAAAAATCTGTTCATCACGTTCTTCAAAACCCTTTTCCGGAAGAATGTCATAAAAAACATCCCCAATCCACTCAGATAGTTTATCGTAGAAGGAATCTTCCTTTGTTACTTGAAAAGGCAGCGTTTGCAGCATTTATGTCTCCCCTTTTAATTGCATATAGAGCAGTATTCTAGTAAATCAAACCAAAATTTTATTATCTAATAATGACCTTATTATGTCAATACATACAAAAAAACGCCGGCTTTTTCTCAGAACATAGGAATGGATATAACATTCCTGTTCCGAGAAAAAGCCGGGATTTAAACTAGATTTTAATCATCAAGTCCCTTGTCTCTTTGGAGATGAAAGGACAAAGCATCAAAGAGGTTCTTTTCTGCTTCCTTTAATCCGTCCATCCCCTTTAGGTTTTCATCCGTTCGCAATGATTCGTACGATGTATAAAGGGCTCTGGTAATCATTTCAAAATCGAGTAATCTTATGTCCATTGATTTCATCCCCCTCCTATTCCTAAAACAAAGATAAATTTATTATATGCGGAACGGACTCTGGGAATTCCGTAAAAACAATGATAAAACCACTTAGTTGAACACAAATAGACTCAAATCGGCTGAAGCCATTATGCGGTACTCCGCTATCCCTATACTGGAGAGATAAACCGTCAAACACACAAAGCCGGTATGCAATATTAAAACAGGGAAATCATGATTCCAAGCCGGAATGCGTTTAATCCTGCTGAAGGCGCGGCGGCCGTTTTCCCCAGTACTGATAATAATCCGTCCTGATAAATCCGTTAAAGAGCTTACGTTTTTTAGTGGCTTGCTTGCCATAGTGGTTTTCGAATTCAGGGTGGGAGGTAATGATGTATACGGACCAGGTATCGAGCTTTGAAAAGGCTTGTCCCATATCTTTGTACATTTGCTCCACCGCTCTTTTCTCTCCCAACCTTTCTCCATAAGGAGGGTTCCCTACAATCACACCGTATTCCTTTTTGGACGTAATATCTTTGACCTGCATCTGTTTAAATTGAATCAAATCGCCAAGCCCTGCTTCAATGCTGTTTGCTTTTGCAATTTCCACCATCCTGTGATCTATATCATAGCCTGATATGTCAAGGGGCTGATCGTATTTAGCCAGATCCTCGGCTTCAATTCTTGTCTGTTCCCATATTTCATCATCCATCCATCCCCAGCCTTCAGACACAAATTCCCTGTTAAATCCTGGCGCAATATTTTGTCCCATTAAGGCTGCCTCTATTGCTATCGTTCCCGATCCTGTAAAGGGATCAATGAACGGTTTGTCTGGATGCCAATTTGTCAGCATTACCAGGGAGGCAGCGAGCGTTTCTTTCATAGGCGCTTCGCCCTGCCCTGTTCTGTATCCGCGGCGGTGCAATCCTTGCCCGCTGGTGTCGATTGTGATAGTTGCTATATCCTTTAGAAGAGAAACTTCAATTTTGAATAATGCTCCTGTTTCTTCAAGCCAGGATGTTTTTTTGTAAGATTTTTTCATCCTGTCCACAATTGCTTTCTTTACGATGGCCTGGCAGTCAGATACGCTAAATAATGCTGACTTTACTGATTTTCCGCTAACCGGGAATTCTGCATCCTCCGGCAGATAATCCTCCCAATTGAGAGCCTTGGTGTTTTCAAACAACTGATCAAAAGTTGTTGCCTTGAAGTCCCCGACTTTTATTTTTACCCGGTCCGCTGTCCTTAACCACATGTTTGAACGGGCTATGGCAGTGGCATCTCCTCTATACGTGACTCTTCCATTTTCAACTGTACATTCGTAACCAAGATTTCTTACTTCCTTCGCCACCAGCGCTTCCAACCCCATTGCTGATGTGGCTATTAGTTCAAATTGCTTCAAATCTGCACCTGCTTTCATTTAAAGAATGCCGGTTCCCATGAATGAAGTAATGTTGTCAATTCATTCAACGGCACCGGTCTTGAAATATAATATCCCTGTAAAGTATTACAGTTTTCTTGCTGTAAAAATATCATTTGTTTTTTGTTTTCCACTCCTTCTGCGACAACATCCATGCTTAGGCTCCTCGCCATGGTAATAATTGCTTTTGTAATTGCGGCATCTTCTTCATAATTTATGATGTTTTTGATAAAACTCTGGTCAATTTTCAGGCTATCGATTGGAAATCGGTTCAAATAACTAAGAGACGAGAAACCAGTGCCAAAATCATCAATGGCAATCTTTACCCCTAATTGCTTAAGCCTTACCAACCTTCGAACTGATTCTTCAGCATTAGGCATAATCATACTCTCAGTCAATTCCAATTCCAGATATCTTGGATTGATATTCGAATTCTGTATAATTTCACTAATACTCTTGACAAATTCATCCTGGCGGAAATGTATGGCGGAAATGTTTATACTCACCTTCAAGGAAGGAAATCCAGAATGATGGAGCTGACTCATATCCTCACAAGCTCTGGTGCATACCCATTCACTGATTGGAATGATCAATCCATTTTCTTCAGCGATATGTATAAATTCGCTTGGCGGAATAAATCCGTATTCAGGTTCATGCCAACGGATCAAAGCCTCGACCCCGGTTATTTCACCTGTACGGGCATCAGCCTGCGGCTGATAAAAAAGGCTTAATTGATTTTTATCTATAGCTGAATGCAGCCTATTTGCGAGTACCATCTTTCTTGTTTGGTTTCTTTCCCTGAGCCCGGCATGGTAAAATTCAAAATGATTACGCCCCAGCGCTTTGGCCTGGTACATGGCCATATCTGCATTCTTAAGCAAAGAGTGCTGTTCCTTTCCATCAAGGGGATATAGTGAAATGCCGACAGATGCCGAAGCATGGATTTCTTGCTCATATAGCAGAAAAGGAGCTTTCATGGAGTTAATGATTTCTGTTGCCATATTTGCTGCTTCTCTAACATGCTTAATATCGGGGATACAAATGACAAACTCATCTCCACCCAGTCTGCCAATGATACAATCTTCAAACATAGTCTCGAGACGCATGACAAATTGTTTAAGCAGCTGGTCTCCATAGTTATGGCCAAGCGTGTCATTAATTTGCTTAAACCGGTCCAAATCAATAAAAAGAATTGCAAACATCCGATTGTGTTTCTTTGAGTAATGAAGCAGCGCTTCCATCTTCTCATACAGAAAATGACGGTTACCTGCTCCAGTGAGAACATCGAAATGGGCAAGCTTCAGCAATCTTTCCTCTGTCGCTTTCCTTGCACTTATATCCGAAAACACCGCCATGTAATTAGTGTCTCCATCTTCACCGGTAACGGCACTAATGGAAATCCATTCAGGGTATACTTCCCCGTTTTTTCGCTTATTCCAGATTTCCCCTTTCCAGACGCCCTTATCTTCTATGACTGACCACATTTGCTTGTAGAATTCCCGGTCATGCAATCCCGATTGAAGAATTTTCGGTGTTTTCCCAAGAACTTCATGTTCACGATAGCCTGTAACGATTTCAAATGCTGGGTTTACTGAAATTATCCTTTTATCTTTATCCGTATAAAGAATGCCATCGTCAATTGTTTGAAACACCTGATCAGCCAGCCTGTGTTTGATGTTACGGCCAGCGTAATAGGGAAAGGTAGCCAGGTATTCAGTTGTATATGGCAATTCTACAGCCCGGATCGTAAATTGATATGTATATTCTTCCCCATCTAATCCATGTATAACACCAGGTCCTGTCCAATATTCATTCTTATGTATTTCTCCTTTAACTGCAGCAAAGTCAATTTTAAGTGTATCCATCTGCATTCCGGCAAGCAAACGGGCCCTATTTTCTATAATTCTGTTTGCGCCCTTGTTTATTTCCAAGATTATGCCATCGGCTCCTATGATAAAAGCACCTTGATCTATCTGCTGAAATATCACATTGAAGAATTTTAGTTCGCTTTGCCAGTTCAGATTGGGGTTAGCAATCTTCATGTCATGCACCTTCCCAGTTTTATTGAGATAGAAAGTTCTCATTTTATCATAATGTAATTATTTCTTAATCATATGTATAAATTTTGACAACTTTCGCCATAAACAATGAAAGTTCGCATTTATGACATAATTAGCGCAGCATATTGAGCGAATGTTAGAAAAAAGCACGTTCAGGTTTATTGTTGTACCATCAGGGTGCTGCTATGAAGTCAGCTAAAAAGTTTGCATAAACACAAAAAACTCTCCTGTTACAGGAGAGGTTACTTTGTCTTCAATGAGATTATGGAAACGTTCTGTAAGCCATGTTTTGTGCCGCAGTACTGCAAGCGATTTTCATCTCGTACTTTGGTGGTAATCATCTATCTACAGGAACAATTGTTCCTGTCCTTCTCCTCGTTCATTTCCAAGGAGGAAAGCGCCCCTACCATAATTTGGGTTTCTCGCTCGTGGGGTTTACCTCGTTCCACCCTTTTCATTTCTGAAAAGGCTCCGTCACTGTGGCACTTTTATAGGTTTCATGCCATATCCCTGGGGGACTTAGGCATTTTCCCGGCCGTCAGCAGGCTTAGCTGCTGCCCTAGCTTATTTTTTCGCCAGGCACGAACACTACAGGCATCTCAGCCTGTGCGAGCATGGACTTTCCTCTGCAATAAGGATACTGCAGCGATTACCCGAACGTCTGTCATAACATAACTCATTATAGCCGTTTCATTCGTACATAGCAATGGAAAATATAACAAATGCAATATCAATCATACAATTTGCTGCCGAAAACATGCTTCTCCAAGTTGGACAATCTTTTCAATATATCAAAATTTGTGGTACCAGGAGTGACACTTGACACAGGTTGGTTTGGCCTCCTGGAAGCTTCCTCAGCCTGTTTCCTTAAGCGCAGGTTTTCCTGTTTTAGATCCTCAATCTCCTGATGGAATGCTTCATAATCCTTTATAATCAAGTCTAAAAATTGATCTACATCTTCAGGTTTATATCCGCGCATTGCTGTTTTAAAGTCTTTTTCAAGTATGTCCTTCGCCGTCAATTTTATCTTATCAGATAGCATAAGATTCACCTCAATACTTTCACCAAACATTTGATATTATTTTTTCAAAATCTATCCCATTTGTCAATTATAGCTTTCTGTTCCTGCCTCAAAGCTTCAATCTTGCCATTCTTCGGCCTCTGATTCGACAGCCTGCTGTAAATCATCAAAGGTGATAGCCATGATAGGGTAATCATTGCTTTCCGCATATTTCCTGGCTTCTTCCATGGCGTATTTCGGCGACCCTTCTCTTTCATGATCGTAAACAATGATCATCCCGTCACTCTTATGTACCAAAAATACATTTTTTGCCCTCAGCTGCCATGGCCCTTCATATTCTTTTTTTGAAATGGAATCGACATAATCAGCATTGGACAAAATACTGTCATAGAATTCTTTGTTTAACTCGTTCCAGCTTTTTTCTTGCTCTAAGTATGGAGTGAGAACACCAAGCTTAAGTTGGCTGAATTCCTTCTTCAGTTCTATAGCGACCTCCCCGGCCCAAAGTTCCACGCCAAGCTGTCCGGATATAATGACCCATTCGGTGCCCTGTTCAATAAGAGGTACAAGCCTCTGTTTAATTGCTTTCACAATATACCTGATACCTTCATGTTTGTTATCAAAGATTCCTAACTCGAAGGGCTTATAGCCGGTTATATATACGACGTTCAAGTTAATCAGCTCCCCTTACGGATATATGAAAAAACAAGGGCTGAAAAGCCCTTGTCGTTGCTCAAAAGCCAAATGGCGGCCTTGGGCAGCAAGGATTAGCAATCGGTGCAGCTGGTCCGGGTCCTGGGCAGACAACATGTTGTTCATAGCATTCATTTACTACGGAAGCAGTATGCGGGAAATGATGCTGATGAGTGAATATTTGTTTATTTACATTTGTGGTGTGTGATGGATGGATATGCGGAACAACATGTGGGAAAATGTTAGTATTTACAAATTGCTGCGTTGGAGAGACTTGGGCGGGTAAAACCTGGGTTGGCGCTACATTGGTAGGGCCAGCTCCTGCCGGTGATACCATTGGACCTGGGCCAGGGCCAAAGCCTGCCGGTGACACCATCGGGCCGGGACCCATGCCTGCCGGTGACACCATTGGGCTAGGACCCATGCCTGTCGGACCCATCATCGGGCTAGGACCCATGCCTGCCGGTGACACCATTGGGCTAGGACCCATGCCTGCCGGACCCATCATCGGGCTGGGACCCATGCCTGTCGGACCCATCATCGGACCAGGTCCAGCTTGTGCACCCATCACTGACGGGCCTTTGCCAGCTTTCATTTTGGAATATTCCATTTTTAAAGCGTCCCCTTTCTTCATAATGAATGGTTATTACAGTATCAGACTATGAAACAAGGGGTACAGGTGTAATAATTAAATAACCTATTTTATTATAAAAGGGAATAAAAACTATCCCTTAGTGTAGAAAATAGAATGGCAGTGAGACAAACTACAACAAAAAACAAAAATAATATAGCCTTATACATTTTCTCCGCTCCGTTTACTATAATTCTCATACCATTGTACATTTTACACATTTTGTAACACGGATACAATAACACAATTCATCAAAATGATGAAAAAGAAATCATTATTTATCACGACAGGCAGACTACCATATATTCCTGAAATAACATCATTGCATCAAGCTCTAACAGATGTCGTATACTTGCGTTTAATGTGTCATCCCGGCACGGTTCAATTTTCCTCTTAGCCTTTCCATTCTTTTTAATAAATTCTGCTTTACAGAATCTGAAACGGCCTTATCATCTCTTATTTCCAAATAAAACCCGCATATGTTATGAAAAGCCTGCTCAAAGTTTCTGTATTGATGTTCTAAAAGTTTGGCGCATTCTATGATTGCCTCCATTCTCTCTTTTCCGTTCCCCTTTTCCGAAACTTCTTTCCAAATCGCCAGGGCATCATCATATTTTTTTTGCTTCTTGTGGTAGTAAGCCATGGCATGCTTTGCTGATAACCGTTCAGCTTCAGATCCGGCGGACAATACAGTGTCATAGGCATGGTAGGCTTCTTCCTTTTTCCCAAGGTAATCAAGCCACTTAGCAATTTTAAGTGTTTCACTGCCATATCCATCCACCTGCAAAATTTGTTTCGATAAATGGATATAGAGGGTGATTAAGGAAAGAATGTCAGTCTCATTATGCTGGAGAACTCCAAAGAGAATGTCTGGATCCTTCCGTTCCACAAAATCAAAATAGATCATTGGTGCAAGGTAGCCAGGGATGTCATTCTCTCTCTTTAATCCCAGAATTTCTTCTTCTACGGCAGAAAGCTTTACTTTTTCCAGCTGATCTTTCCATAATCTTCTCGAAGCGTGATATAAATCAAAATGACCGAATTCCGGGAGCTTTGGTATATGGTCCCTTATCAGGGTGTGCCTGGTTTTTAACTGCGGCCAATCGAACGCTTTCCCATTATAGGTAACGAGAGTATTATAATCTATTTTTTCAAGAAAGCTTTGATATAGCGGAATTTCGTTTCCGGGCTGCGGCAGCACATGCTGGCGCACAACTACTTCCTCGCCGTCAATAAAGGCATAGCCAAGGAGGAATATGGTATTTCCTACCCCTCCGCCAAGTCCAGTAGTTTCCGTATCAAAGAAAAATAGATCACCTGCTTCTAGCCCCCTTGCAGATAGGGGATGTGCCAGTTCCCCCTGATTCCATAGAGAAACTATATCAACAACTTCTTTAAAACTGTATATTCCATGCTGGTAGTCTAAAGGATAACGTACCTCTCTTATAAAACAGTGGCCGCCGTCAAAGTGATAAAGGGAAGTATGGTTCCTTTCCCATTTGTCAAGGAACGGAATGTTCAGCTCAGCTGACGGAGCCATTGATTCAGTTGTTTTCATTTCTTTATTGGGGTCAAGACTTAAATGGCTTTTCATTCTGCCAAGTTTATTTTTCAAGCTCATACTCCTGCCTCCTGTACCAACCCTACTTGACTGCTACGCCTCCTGTCAGGAAACAAGGCCATTTGCAAACATATCCAGAAGCTTTATAGCATCTTTTTTTGCAGACTGTGAAGCCGTGTCAGTTCCTATGCAAGAAGGGCAGCCGTTTTCGCATTGGCATCGTTCTACCATATTTTTTGTGTCATTCAGTACTGTTTCAACATTTTCATAGACCTTTTCGCTTAGGCCTATTCCTCCTGGGTAGCTGTCATAGATAAAAATGGTAGGACTTTCATTGTGGGCAGCCTTTACCTGGGGATACACATGGATATCATGGGGATCGCACATAACATGCAGAGGCACCATGTAATTCAGCGCATGCGCAGCACCTATGAGCCCTTGCTCCATTCGATTGTCATCCCATTGCAGAATATCTGGCTGAATGGAAAGCATAGCTGCGCTCGTATGAAGCTCGACCTCCGGGAGGGTAATCGGACCTGATCCTATATTATCGTGTGTTTCAAATTTGATCTTTTTGAAGATTGTGGCCATGGCCCGCACAGAAACATCTCCATAGGCGGCTTCATTTGAACGGAAGGATTTTTGTTTATCAACCTCCAGGACGGAAAGCTGCACGGCAAGATTGGCATCTGTGTAATAATCCACATTTACTTCCCGCACATATGCCTTTTTTTCTTCCCAGTCAAGATACTCCACCTGGAACTGGACGCCCTGGTGCAGATAGATTGCTTCATCATGGAGAAGTGTCATGGCACTGAACGTATCCATTTCTCCTATTACCTTATTATCTGGCTGATTTGTCTGGTCAATAATAACCACATTCTCCTGAGAAGCGGAACGCAGACTGATATTATGGGCTGGAAAGGCATCATTCATCCAGAACCACTTGTCCCCATTCTGATGCAGTACCCGCTCTTCAGTCAGGAATTCAAGTACATCCATAATTTCTGCAGTTCCAAACTGATCCCCCGTTTTGAAGGGCAGTTCATACGCCGCACATTTGATATGGTCAACGAGTATGACCAGATTATCGGGATTGATCCGAGCAGTTTCCGGATTTCTGGAAAAGAAATATTCCGGATTCTGTATCATGTATTGGTCGAGGGCACTGGAGCTCCCTACCAGAATGATAAGAGCTTCCCCATGCCGCCTTCCGGCCCGTCCTGCCTGCTGCCAGGCACTTGCAATCGACCCCGGGTAGCCCGTCATGATACATACCTGCAGCTGGCCGATATCTACCCCCAGCTCCAGGGCATTTGTACTTACCACTCCATAAATGCTTCCTTCACGTAGACCCTTTTCAATCTCTCTTCTTTGCTTTGGCAGGTACCCGCCGCGATATCCTTGAATTGATTTGGGACCAAGCTGCTTCGATACCAATTCCTGCAGGTAAGTAAGCAGAATTTCCACTCTTACGCGGGATCGGGCAAATACGATTGTCTGGATTTTATTGCGCAAGAATTCCGCCGCAAGCCTCCTTGCCTCGAGGACTGCACTTCTCCTGATATTTAACGGTTTGTTTACCACTGGAGGATTGTAAAATACAAAATGCTTTTTGCCGCTTGGGGCACCATTATTATCTATTAAAAGCATGTTCGTTTCGGTCAGATTCTCAGCCAGTTCCTTCGGGTTGGCAATTGTTGCAGATGTACAAATAAAGAGTGGATCACTTCCGTAAAAACGGCAGATTCGCTTCAGCCTTCGAATCACGTTCGCCGTATGGCTGCCAAATACGCCTCGATATATATGTAATTCATCTATTATGACGTATTTTAGGTTTTCGAAGAGCGATACCCATTTTGTATGGTGAGGAAGAATGCCTGAATGGAGCATATCTGGATTCGTTATCACAATATGGCCAGCCTTGCGAATTTTTTGCCGTATATTAGAGGGTGTGTCTCCATCATACGTGTAGCTATTTATCTGTACCTCCATATCATCTATCATTTCGTGTAGCTCACTTTTTTGATCATAGCTCAACGCCTTCGTCGGGAAGATATATAGCGCCCTTGTTTTCTCATTTTCCAAAATGGATTGCAGTACAGGCAAATTATAACAAAAGGTTTTTCCTGAAGCGGTAGGTGTAACCGCAACGAAATTTTGCCCGTTTGTAGCAGCCTGAAAAGCGCTCTCCTGATGAGTATAAAGGCCATTGATCCCCCTCTTTTTAAGCGCACCCTGAATACGGGCATCCATATTCGATGGAAATGGCCGCACGTTCGCCCCTTTAGCTTCGATCGTATGCCAATGGGCAATATTATATTTTAAATCTTCATTGGATTTTAAATCAGAAATTATTTCTTGCAGATTCTTTCTAAGCTTCATGTATAACTCACCTCATATCCTATATTTTAACGAATAAACGTTCGTTAAAAAAGCAAAACTTTATTTCCAGGTATTAGGAAACGGAGTTTTGCGACGGATTGATATATAGGCCCCCTACTCTTGGAACATTGTAGATTCAAGGGTACTAAGAACGAACTGCTTTAATGTCTCTGCGATGATCTGTGGTTGTTCCAGCATGCCTATATGGCCGCAGTCTTCCACCAGCACTTCCTGGATATGGTCCGCTTTGGCAGAAAAAGTTTTATCCGGGGATACCACTTTATCCTCTGCTCCGGCTATCAAGAGGAATGGAACAGCAGAATTTCTTAGGATCTCGTTACGGTCTTTCCTGTTTTTCATTGCTTCCAGTGCAGCTATGGCTGCATCGGCATTGGTGCCATACCCTATTTCCTTTGCTTTCGCCACTTTGTAAGCTGTCTCTGGATCATCGGCATTCGCAAATAGCTTTGGAATCAATGTATCAACGAATCTCTGGATTCCTTTCTCACGGATGGCTGCAATGGAATTTGTTCTTCCTGTTTTTGCTTCTTCACTATCAGGGTTAGCGGTGGAATGGACTAAACCTGCACCTTTTAACATATTCTGATATTTTTCTGCAAACGCCAATGTAATATAACCGCCTAATGAATGCCCAAACATAAACACTTTGCCGACTGAAAGCCTGTCAAGTAGCGAACATATATCATCGGCTAGATCTTCAATCTGGAACGTTTCGGACATAATAGGAGATTTACCGTGCCCCTGAATATCAATGGCAATAATCCGGAAATTATCGGTTAATTCGGGGATAACCTTCTCCCAATATCCACTGCTTCCACAAAATCCATGAACCAAAACCAGGGTCTCCCCATTGCCTTGATCAATATATGCCAGCTTCGTTTCTTCTGTCATTTTATCCCCCTCTTTTTACAATAATAATATATAGTTCCCTTACCATAAATCAAACAAACTAGAGTTTGCTCTTGCAAATATCCGATCCGAAAATTGGCCTAAATAGAATGAATGTAAGGTTTTCTGTAGAATGGCTGTTGATATCCTTTGCACCAAGGGTGCTTCTTTGCCATGAACCTCTCAGGAATGCCTGTCACGAGGCACCCGCTTTCCCGCGGAGGCAGCAGGAGCCTCGGTGCATGTGACACCTGCGGGGTCTGCCTATGCCTGCTTTTCCCGCAGGACTTTGAAACGGCTTCCTTGAATATGCCCACGCACGAAGAAAATGCAGCATCATTTACAAGTGGTCTCGCACCTCCTGCTCCAATCAACAGAGCGCAAAAATGTACAATATTTCTTATCACAATTGTAAGGAGCTTTTAAACAGCCATTCTTTAGTTCAACATATAGGTATGCCCTGATTGTAGCAGCGTATTGAAAATTGGATAGAAATTCTTCCTTTTCCGGTACCTGATACTGAATGTATTAATAAAAGCCATTTGCAACAAGGGTCATCCTTTTGCAGCAATCACCTTTTATTTCTGTTTTACATAGGCTATTACATAGCAGAAAATTTTACAGGGAGGAGAGTGCTCTTATGTCATCACCAGAAAAACATGACGGAGCAAAGGGAAGCCGAAAAGAATTAATTACGGAATTTATACAATCAATGGATAGGCTTTTTTCAGAAAGGCCATCTAAGGGTTTGCTTCAGTCTATGAATGACTTTTTTAGTGCCGCGCCGTTTGTAGGCGGGGGATTTTCTGTAGAGACTGAAGACAACCATAAAGAATTCATTATAAGAGCAATCGTTCCAGGTGTTAAAAGGGAACAAATTGAACTTGAGATGCTGCCGCAAGCTGTAAGGATCACTGTAAGCCATTCCGATTCAAATACATTGACTAATTCCGCTGCCGGGTGGACCCAGCATAGCAAAGCCCAATCACGATCATCCAGGATTATCCATCTCCCCGCATCAATTAATGAGAAAGCAATTTCCGCAGCTTTAAAAGACGGAATCCTTCAAATTAGAATACCTAAACTTAAAGGAAAACTGATTGAAATCGATGAATAAACATTTTTATGTTTTTTGGAAAAAATGATTTGTAAAAGCCCATCGTCCCCTTAACAGGGCTCGATGGGCTTTATCGCGTACTAGATTATACCTTTAATATTCCTCCCATGCCTTTGACCATAGCGGACACCTGGTTTACCGTATTCATCACTTGCCCGGCAGTATTAACCATTTTATTGATATCGAATGAACCGTCCTGCGTCTTGAATTGATTCAGGACAGATTGAAAACCACTAGGCTGCTTTTGCATGAACTGCTGCTTTGGATAAGGATTCATGCTCGTAAACGGAGGCCGTTTCTGAATGGGCTGCAGCGGGTTTTCAAATGGGTTAAAGCTATTGCTGGTACCCAATGGCTGTTGCATTGGCATTGGCTGCTGGTAATAAGCGGCTGGGTAGGGAATAGGAGCTGGTTGCTGATACGGCGGATAGGGCATTTGTCCAGCAATGGGATAAGCTCCTCCCATAAATGGCGAAATTTGATTAACACCCATTTGCCGCCATTCACCAGAAGGTCGGGACATAATCCAGTTTTGGTTTTGCGGGCCATGTGGGGGAACCGGATACTGTCCCAGCGGTTGGGCACCTGCCGTGTTCATATTGAACGAGTAAACATCCGGCCAGCCATATGGAAACGGCATGCTTTCATCTCTGGCGCCAGCAGAGTATTTTACAGAAGCACCATTCCCGCGCATGATTGCATCCTGTGTCCCATTTACATTCCCATAATAGTTTTCTTCATCATATGAGCTGTAGCCTTCTGCTTGAGGGTATCCTGATTGATTCATACTCATGAACTTATTCGTCCTCCCGTGACATTAGCTCATATACTATATGAATGGAGGAGAATTTTTGTGTAAGGTTCACGAACCTTGTTGGGCACTGCGCAGTTTCTTTCCTATTTCAATTTCCGCACTTTGCAAAATAAAGGATACTGACTGAACATGGCTTTTAAAACGTTTGTAGCTCGTTTTGGGAAAGAACGCCTGGACAGCCACATCTGAAAGATTTCCCACCGTTTGATCAATCATTTGTGGAAAAAGATGTGGGAATTTTTCTTCGTTTAACCACTCCTTCATATCCTTCCCCCATTGGGCAGCCTCCTTATGGACCTTGTCAGCAAACGGCTTAACTTCAGTATGGAAATCCTTTTCTTTTCCTTCTGTCCTTACGCCTTCATATATTTGATCGGCCTGTTTACAATAATTGATCAGGTTTATCGTTTGTTGATGAATATATGATTTGTCCTTCATTATGAACTCCTTGGCAGTGTAATACTTATAAGTATAAAATATATTATCCTAAAAATCCCTCTCGAGTCCATCTTTTCACATATGGCCCCAAAAACGATCTAATGTTGGGTAAATTAATATTGTTATTGAATCATAAGATTAGAATCCCAACTTCGGATTCAGCGGAATCGGAACTTGGGCAGTGTCATCTTTAAGCATGAACGAGTGTTTTTCAAAATCCTTGATCATCCAATCTGCTTCCGCTTTATCAAAAGATTCCTGCACCCGGTTCACCATCTGAAATTGCTGGCTCCACAATAGACATCGCTCTTGGTTAACAATTTCAACCATGGAATCCTCTATGTTTTCCATTATTAATGCCATTTCATTAAACAAAGCCAGAATTTCTTTATTCATTCCGTTTCCTCCTCTTCCGGTATGGTTAATACTGAACTATATTCTTTGTGGCGTGCATTTTACCTCCAGCGTTGACAAAACTAGAACCATATCAACAAAGAAAGTGATTATCAGATAAAATCCCCATTTGTTCGACAAAGGCATTCCAATATATCCATTTTAATGTCGTTATCCGCCAGACCTATGACTGGTTACCGAAGGACCCCCTTAATCCACTGGGCCGCCCTTATGGAAGCCTGAAGCTGTATTTGCTTCTTCCTATGCCAGGAGTTCAAGAGAGTATTTTTAGGGCATTCCGGAACACTGAACCATTCTGGTTTAATCTCCCTGATTAAATCCCATTGTCCAGATGAAGGAGCCGGATGATTCACGAAGGGATATGTGAGACGTAGAAAAGGGGTATCCCTCCTTTTATAGCAAGGGAAATATCGTTCGTAATCATAGCGTGAGCCCGTCGGTTCAGTTTCAGCTGCAAACTTACAGAAAGAAGGGAATAATTCAGGAGAGAATAGGATAAGCGCGAGCTTTTTACCAAGAGTGATCCTGTCACCAAGATTTTTAAAACGGGACGCTGAAATGCCATATAAATCACCATTTTTCGTAGGGAACAACACAGTGCTGAAATGGAGGTGATCCTGCAAACGAAAAAGCAGGCTTTCAAACACTTGTTCCTTATAAAAATTATTATGTAGAACGGGCTCTTCTATAAGATTTTGTTCATTTATGATCAGAGAATATAACAGCCGCTGTTTGTCCCTTGCTTCCCAAAATTTCTTCCATTCACAGACCATAAAATTTGTGACGGAAAAATATTTGTTTAAGTGAAACAAAGTTTTCCTAAATTTCGTCGAATAATGATAAAGAAGCAATTGCGGATACGCATCTTGGAAAATTAGCCAATTGGCGCGTTCGTATGTGAGAAATAGCCGTTGCCGAAAGTCCTTGCCCATGAGCTTCGGCATCCAGTCTCCTTCAAGGTCGCACATGTTCCATCCTGCATTGCGGGATACCATACCTGCCAAAAATGCCCACATAATTTCCGGATGCAGCTTGAAAAAGCGTTCATAGGCTTTCGTTCTTGAGATATTGTCCCTATTCCAAAAGGCTGTCTCGTCCTTTATCGTAATTATTATGTGTTTTTCTTCCATTGTTATCTGTTCCGCTTCAGAATGCATGCTATAGGTTTACACCGCTCTCACCACAAAATTATCACCCAGACTTTTCCTTAAATGTTATGGTTTAAAGAAAACATTACTTTTATTCACCCATTTGGCTATTTTTTTGCTATCATAGATGAGTGCAAAAAAGGAGGGGGAAAAATGGCTCTTCATTATCCAAATGGACGCAAGTTTGTTCAGGAGCGCACGAAATCCAATACCCAGCAAAACAAGAAAATAAGCTATAGCAACAGGGGTAAAACACTGGAGGACGATTTAAACGAAACAAATGAATATTATCTTGCAAATGGCGTTGCCGTAATCCACAAGAAACCGACACCGGTCCAAATCGTAGATGTGCACTATCCCGCAAGAAGTGCTGCAGTCATAAAAGAAGCTTATTTCAAACAGGCATCAACCACAGATTATAATGGCGTATACAAAGGAAAATATATTGATTTTGAAGCAAAAGAAACCCAAAGCACTACCTCCTTCCCGCTCAAGAATTTTCATGAACATCAGATTGAACACATGAAACAGGTAGTGAAACAGGGGGGAATTGCTTTTGTTATCATTAGATTTTCGGTTACTGATGACATATACCTTATGGAATCGGAAAAACTGAACTATTTTTGGGAAAGAATGTTAAATGGCGGAAGGAAATCGATTACTCATGAAGAAATCGGATCTTCTTCCATAAAATTGACTATTGGATTCCAACCGAGGATTGACTATATTAAAGGGATAGACTCAATATTATCTAAACTAGTCTAGTTGTTTCTTAGAAAGGCAGGTAGCTCGTATGGCTGATAATTACCGAACTAGAGAAGAACGACGCAAACAAGCCGAAGCAAAAAAGAAAAGTAATAAAAAAAGTTCACCAGGTTTATTCAGGAGGATCTTCCTCATTTTAATTACACTAGGTATAGTGGGCATGATAGCAGGCGGAGCAGCCTTTGCTTATTTTATAAGCGACTCTCCCAAGCTGGATGAAAAACTATTAAAAGACCCAGTACCTTCAAAGGTCTATGCCGATGACGGGAAGACCTTAATAGATGAATTAGGACAGGAGCATCGAGACTATGTCGCTTATGAGGATGTCCCTCAGCTGGTAGTCAATGCTTTCCTTGCAACTGAGGATGTCCGTTTCTTTAAACATCACGGAATTGATGTTAGACGCCTTGGCGGTGCGGTTCTAGCAAACTTCACAAGCGGATTTGGTTCTCAAGGTGCCAGTACCATCACTCAGCAGGTAGTAAAGCGTTCTTACTTAACGCCTGACAAAACAATCAAGCGGAAGGTCCAGGAAATGTGGCTGTCCATCCAGCTTGAACAAAAATATACCAAAGAAGAAATTTTTGAGATGTATGTCAATAAAATATTCTTTGCGAATCGCGCAAATGGAATTGCTACTGCAGCGCAGGTTTATTATGGAAAAGAGCTGAAGGAATTAACGCTGAATGAAGCAGCTACCCTGGTAGGATTGCCGCAGAGCCCGAGCAGATATGATCCGTTTAGATATCCTGACCGGGCCGAAAAACGCCGCAATGTCGTTCTTCATTTAATGAATAAACACGGGTTTATAACCAATGAAGAAATGGAAAAGGCACAGGCAGTACCGATTACACAGGGCCTTAAAAAGAAGAATACAGGCCAGACAGACAGCACTCCTTATGATACGTTTATCGACCAGGTAATCAAAGAAGTGGAAGAAATGGGCGATTATAACGTCTTTACGGACGGATTAGAGATTTATACCACTGTTGATGCAGACGCCCAGAAATACGTCCATAAGATGCTGACTACTGATGAAATAATCAAGTTTCCAAGTAAAGAACTGCAAACTGGTATTACTCTTCTCGATACAAAAACAGGAGAAATCAAGGCCATTGGGGGCAGCAGAAATAAAGAATTCAATGGCGGCTTTAACTTTGCCACTGATACGAAACGGTCTCCAGGATCAACAATCAAACCGATATTGGATTACGGTCCTGCTGTCGAATATTTAAAATGGTCCACAGCTCACCAGATTGTGGATGAGCCTTATAAATATGAAAATGGCCAGGAATTAAATAATGCTTCAAGACAGCACTATGGAAAAATGACAATCAGGGAAGCCCTTGGAAGATCCTTGAACATCCCTGCAGTCAAAACTTTTAATGAAGTAGGTGCCGAACGCTCACGGCAATTTGCTGAAAAGCTGGGCATACCTATTAATCCTAAGAGTTTCTTTGAATCGGCTGCAATTGGTTCAGGACTCGAAGTTTCCTCGATGGATATGGCAGGTGCCTATAGCGCATTTGGAAATGGCGGCATATATAATAAGCCCCATTCTGTCAGAAAAATTGTCTTAAGAGATAAAAATACGACAATCAAAAATAAGGTAGCTCCCAAGACTGTAATGAAGGAATCCACAGCATTCATCGTGACTGACCTTCTAAAAAGTGTATTGAAGGAGAGCTACGGAACTGGTGTAGCTGCTAATATACCTGGATTCCCAGTAGCAGGGAAAACAGGGACCACCAACTTTACAGAGGAAGAAAAAGCAAGGCTCAACGTCGAACCCGGTGGAGCTTTAGACGCGTGGTTTGCCGGTTATACGACTAACTATACAATTGGTGTATGGACTGGATATGAAAAGAAAAACAATTATCTTGGAAAATCCTCACAGGCCATACCTAAGCAGGTTTTCAAAAACCTGATGCAGCATGTTTCTGAAGGAAAAGAGACAAAGGACTTCAAGAAGCCTAGCAGTGTTGTAAAGGTCGGGATTGTAAAAGGCTCCGATCCAATTATGAAGGCTAGCGAATATACACCTCAAAACATGATTGCGGAAGAATATTTTGTCCGGGGCACGGAACCGACAAAGGTGACGAAGGAATATGATAAGCAGGAAGGGCCTTCAAACCTTCAGGCACATTACGACCAGCTTGCAGATCAAATAATTGTGAACTGGGAGTATCACGGTGATGGACAGCCTGATTTTGAAGTAAAACTATCCAAAGATGGCGGCCCTGCTGATGTTCTGTCGCAGTCAGCTGTCCAAAAGGTTACAGTTGGTCAGCCTGATCACGGCAGCAGCTATACATTTACCGTAACTGCCATCTTAGACGGCCAGAGAAGTGACTCAGCTACGGCATCGGTAGATATCCCTGCATCAGACACGGGCGATCCGGAAACTGGAAATGATACTGAGAATCCAGAAGACGAAAATTCCGAAAATGACGGAAGCACTCCAAATGATAACCAAAACGGGGATCAAAATGGGGACCAAAACGGTGACCAAAATGGTACTGGTGATGGACAAACAGACCAGAATCCAGGCGATGGTAACAATGGCAACGGAAATGGTAACAACGGCAACAATGGAAATGGTAACAATGGCAGCAATGGAAATGGTAACAACGGCAACAATGGAAATGGTAACGGCAACAATGGAAATGGTAACGGCAATGGAAGCAACAGCGGAAATGATAATGGGGCTGGCAGCGATACTGGGACTGGTGGTGACACCGGTACCGGAGATGGCAGCGGAAATCCTGACAGCGGAAATGATGGCAATCCATGAGACATCAATGGAAACGGCTAAATTGCCGTTTCCACTCCCCGTGTCAAACAAGGTTTATGTTTCTATAAAAAAACGTCCAAGCTTTTCGGCTTGGACGTTTTTTATACCCCTTAGACACGCTTCTTCAATTTTTGCAGTGCTAATGCTTTATAATATAATTTCTCGTATTCCGTAAACAATTCAGCTAATTGTATGAATGAGTGATAGCCAGACGGACGTGAGAGGATAAAGTTGATTCGTTCTTCTGCATTCATAGCCTGTATCTTCATATTGTTCAATTCCTCCTGCCAGAATGAAAGTTTGACAGGGCAGGAATTCATCCAAAATATCGCGGAAAACAGCAGGCTTAACGCATACGTAATGAATTCACGTGTTTGTGTGTTATTATTACGAGCTGAAACTTGTTCAATTCCCTTTTCCCTGGACTTCCTCCACTCATTGAACAAATGGTTAATATGCGTTTCAGGGTGTTCCCAGGGACGGTAAGCCTCTATATGATTCCAGTAAAGGCCTTCATAGGGAAAATAGTCTTCCCTATTTTTGCTTTCATCCCAGATTAAATATCGTTCGCGTGTAAATTTCATTTGAGTCCCCGGATAAAATAAAGGGTGCTTCAGACTATCGGGCACAGAGAAGGTTTCCATGTTACTCACTCAGCAGCCAGCCTCTTCATACGCTTCTGGCCTTCACGACAGAGCTCAAGTAATGGACATACCGTACATTGGGGGTTCTGTGCCTTGCAATGATACCGTCCGAAGAAGATCATCCTGTGATGAGTGATAGACCACTCTTCTTTCGGTACTTTGGCCATCAGGGTCTTCTCGACCTCAAGCACACTGTCTTTCCATCTGCAAATGGCAAGCCGCTTGCTCACTCTTTCCACATGGGTATCAACTGCAATCGCCGGGATTCCAAATGCAACAGAAACGACTACATTAGCGGTTTTTCTACCCACACCAGCAAGCTTAGTCATCTCATCCCTGTCTTGAGGTACTTCTCCTCCATATTCCTCAATAATCATCCTTGATAATTTTTGAATATTTTTAGCCTTATTGCGGTACAGGCCTATCGATCGAATATCGTTTTCCAGCTCTTCAATTGGAACACTGATATAATCCTCTGGAGTTTTATACTTTTGGAACAAATCCTTGGTTACTTTATTTACTAATGCATCTGTGCATTGAGCAGACAGCGCCACTGCGACCACTAATTCAAATGGATTCGAATGGTTAAGCTCACAATGAGCATCCGGAAACATTTCCGCCATCACATCCAGGCATTTTCGAATTTGAGCTTTATTTAACATGGTTGTTCTCCTTTAACTCACTGTTCAAGCCAATTATAGAAAGGGACCTCTTTTCCTGAAACCGCAGGTTCCAAGCGCTTTGTGCGTTTTTGATGCATTCTGAACTTTTGTCCATGGCTTTTAGCTTGTTCGAGCGTTTTAATTCCATTCTTCTTCCACTCAAATAGGATTCTATCGATATACCTAAAGTTAATTTTACCCGAAATCACAGCTTCCCGTAATGCAGCTTTTATAATATCGGGATGGTGGTTATCCTCCATCCACATTGCCAATGTCTCACACTCAAATGGGGAAAGTGGCCTTCCAAACTCACTTTCGAAAACTGTGTATAAGCTTTCCCCCTCAGCCTCGTCCTGAGTCTCCTGCTTTTCTTTTGTCACTTTGAGGAAGCAGTCTATCATTTTACTGTAAAATGGGTCAATTGAATATCTTTCGTGTCGGATGGAATCAGTATATTCCTCCTGGATTTCTATAAACCCTCTTTGTATCAAGCGCTGAATAATAAAAAGGCATTCGGTTTCCTGAAAAGTCATTACCGACGTAAGTTGCTGCGGAGTCGGAAAACCGTTGCCTTTGTCCGTAAAATTTTGTAATTGCAACAGCAGCATGACCTCCTGCTCGTTTAACCCCATGATTTTATAGTGGGATAAAAGGAAAGCCGGAATTGTTATGCTGCCTTCGTTTAACCAGGATAATAACTTGTCTTTCATCATATTATGACACCTCTATATAAGTATAACACGAAACCCTTGCTGGGATTAAGTTGATTTAAATTGAAAGTTTTTTACATCAATATCAAATAGGGAACGCCGGATAAGTGCCCCTTATGATCTTCACATTCCAAACATAAGGAAGGACGATATCCACTGTATGGCGGATACCGTCCCCCTTTTTGCTCATACTTACTTTAGAACACAGTCTGTTTAGAAGGCTCGGGAACGGGATAGTTTCTCGTACATGCTCCATTCCGCTGATCCAGGCCACAGTTCTTTCAAGTCCTAATCCAAATCCGGAGTGCGGTATTCATTCCAAATGCCATTTAAATGCGTCCAAGTTCAATCCATGCTCCTCGATACTCTGGCTCAGCAGGTCAAAATCATGGATTCTCTGTGATCCGCCAATGATTTCCCCTAAGCCTTCAGGAGCAATCTAATCGGCACCAAGCACAACCTCTCCCCGCTCGTCATCAGGCTGCATGTAGAAAGGCTCTAAGGAAGCCGGATATTGGATGATGAACACAGGCTTGTCAAAGCTCTCCGGCAACCGCAGTTTCATGCGGTGCACCGAAATCATCGCCTCAACTAATATCATTAAAACCTTTTTCATCAAGGAATTTACTCGCATCATCATAGGGAATCCGCGGGAAAGGCGCCTTGATATTCCCAAGCTTGGACATACTCATTCCTAACTTATTCCATTCCAGCCGGCATTTTTTTAACACTGACTGAACAATAAATGAAACAAAATGTTCCTGTACCTGTAAGTCTCTTAAATTCATTAAATGCCATCTCCGGTTCAATCATCCAGTACTCGATTAGGTGGTGCCGTGCCTTTGTCTTTTCAGCACGGAAGGTTGGATAGAACGAAAATACTATTCCTAGAGCCATAGCCACTGAGGCATGAGCCACGCTTACTGTCCCCGTCGCCTGGGGATTGACTAAGTTGGCACTTGTACATCGTGTGCGTCGAAGCTAGACTTCAGTCTAAGCTGAAAAAATTATACTTTCTTATCTAATAAAGAAAAGACGGCTTCTTAAGCCATCTTCTCTTTAACGAAGTTATGGATCCGTTTAACCGCTTCTTCTAGCTGTTCCAGCGAGGTTGCATACGAGAGTCGAACATAATCGTTAGCCCCAAAGCCCGATCCAGGTACAACGGCTACAAGAGCTTCTTCAAGCAATGCTGAAGAAAAGTCATCAACTGTTTTGTAACCTGTCATCTCAGCAGCTTTTTTGACATTAGGGAATAGATAGAAGGCTCCCTGAGGCTTAACACATGTAATTCCCGGTATGGAAACCAGCTTATCATGGATAATATTCAGCCTCTGTTCAAATGCGGCGCGCATTTTTTCTACTTCTGTCTGCGGTCCAGCGTATGCCGCAATGGCACCATACTGTGCAGTAGTGGTTGGATTGGACGTGCTGTGGCTCGCCAAATTGGTCATGGCCTTTATAATTTGCTCATCCCCGGCAGCATATCCGATTCTCCAGCCAGTCATTGAATGCGATTTAGATACTCCGTTAATAATGATGGTTTGCTGCTTCAATTCAGGCGATAGCTGGGCAATAGAGATATGTTTAGAATGTCCATAGACCAATTTCTCATATATTTCGTCCGAGATAATTAAGATGTCATGCTCCACACATAATTCCCCTATTGCGCGCAGCTCCTGCTCAGAATAAATCATACCTGTTGGATTGCTTGGAGAATTGATGATTAAAGCCTTTGTTCTGGCAGTAATGCTGTCTTCAAGCTGTTCTTTAGTCAGCTTAAAATCATTCTCTTCCTTACCTTCCACATATACAGGTGTCCCGCCGGCAAGCTTTACTTGTTCTGGATAGCTTACCCAATA
Organism: Peribacillus sedimenti; assembly: GCF_046237635.1. NCBI lineage: Bacteria > Bacillati > Bacillota > Bacilli > Caryophanales > Bacillaceae > Peribacillus > Peribacillus sedimenti. Next base: position 3,654,255 of record NZ_CP143547.1, read on the forward strand.
CGGAATAGGCACTATTACTTCATCATCTTCATCCAATATGGCCTGAAATAATGTATAAAGTGCGTGTTTTGCACCTGAGGCTACCATAATTTCTGAAGATTTATATTCCAGACCCTGGTCATGCTTAAGCTTGGAGGCAATTTCCTCCTTTAGCTTAGGCAGTCCTGCCGATGGAGTATATTTAGTTTTCCCCTCATTCATCGAGCGCACAGCGGCATCGATAATATGCTGTGGAGTGTTAAAGTCTGGCTCACCCGCACCCAGGCCAATGACATCAAGACCCTGTGCTTTTAATTCCTTTGCCTTTGCAGTGATTGCCAATGTTGAAGATGGAGTCAATGCTTGCACACGCCCAGCTAATTTCATAAGATTCGTCCCCCTAATTCTAAATGCTCCTGTAATACTTCAGCCATTCTCCCGATTTAAAATCATAATAGTCATAATTATACCTGTTGGATTTGTCAAGATACGTTACCTCCCAAAGAGGAACGTCCTGCTCCATACCAAGCTTTAAAGAAATAATTTTGGCAGGCTTTAGTTGTTTGTTCGCAATTCTGGTAATCTCAGATTTCGATATCCCGGTATCATAATTTTCAATCACCGGCTGGCTTCCCTTCTTGTTTGGGAGCCAAATGACCTTTTTGGTGCCTTTTTTTGTTTCTCCAACTACTACATTATAAGAATCTTTACCATTATAAACATAAAAATCGTCCATTGTGACAATTCCAGCGGCATCCTTAGCTTCCTTAAATGCTATGTCTGCTGCCTCCTTTTTTGGACCTAATGCATGTATATAAGCAGCGGCTGTGACGCCCCCTATGCAAATCACCAAAGCGGCTGCAAAAATCACCCATTTTTTCAAATTTTACTCACTCTTTCCTATGTACGGTAGATTGTAAATACTGCTTTTTCCTGATTCTCCTTATCCAGGGCAAGACCAAACATCAAATCGCGATCTTTCAGGCTGCGGTTTAATGCATCGACAATTTTGTACAGGTCAGGAGTATTTTGAATTTTTACCGTCGATATAACTTCAATTTTGCTTTCCATCAAAGACTCCCCCTAATTTGTTATGGCAGCAGCGGCTAGCTGTAGGCCTCGCAATGCAGGCTGTTTTCGGTTGGATCATGTGAAAATATTTATCCATCTTTTTCCGAAGATTAAAATTAGCCAACTTATTTTACCATTATAACAGTTTAGCAAGATTCTGATAATATTTTATTCAAGGATTATCTAGTTTATTTCTGCTGATACAAATGGTTATTTATCGGAAAAACCTCGTGGGTCTTTTCGGTAAATTTAGCGGTGATTGTACCCTGTTTGCTAAGCACGTAAACTTTGACCCATTGCTCATGAAGCTTTTCAAGCAGTCCAGCAGACTTCCTTGAATTCCGGTTCAACACCACTGTCTGCGGGTCTATTTGCTCGATTGTTTCCACTGTCAAAGAGCCTGGGTCTGCCTTAATCATATTCGTATGTTCATGAGCAACTCCCTCGACCAACTCAGCAGACACCTTTGCAGATGAAGTCAGATAAAGCAAACGATTTTCTGCGACCTTAATAATTAAATCCAGCCCGTTTTCCTGGCTGTCATCCTCATGGATAACCTGGAAACCCACCTTCTCAGAAAATATCTCCTGTGTTCCAGTTTTCCATATTTTCACCGATGTACTATTCAAGTCGTCAAAAAATCCTCGATTATTTTGGTACAGCGATTTTCCTGCTACTACAAAAGGTATATTATAATCAGAAACTGCCCATTTAACGTTATCCGCAATCGTCATGTTAAATTTTGTAAGGACCAAGACATCGATTTTTTCCACACCATAAAGCTTCAGCCATCTGGAAAGTTCCTTTTTCGACTTATCTGTTCCTGTATCTATCAAAATGGCGGTTCCATCCCCGCTCAGAATGAGGGTGGCTTCACCTTCCGATAAATCAAAAAAGGTAACTGAGTATTCCTGCTCCGATAAATTTAGATCTATCTTTTTAATTTCATCAGGAACCGAAGCCGTTTCATTAAGGGAAAATAAACTTAAAGCCAGCCATACCATAAGAAGCTTCACAATAAACCCTCCAAATAGAGCTATATTGTATATATTTTCCCTATCTTATCTGTTAATTATTCCCTCTGCATTTTTATTCTTTGGTCATTATATTTACTGATCATTCCGGTCAATCAAGCCACCTTTTAATAGTGTCTGCTAAATGATAAAGACCGACCTCTTCCCATTGCACAGCAGGTATAGCAGCAACGAATTCCTTTCCGTATTTGGCCGTGTAGATTCTACGGTCCAGCAATAAGAGCACCCCTTTGTCCTTATGAGTCCTGATCAGTCTGCCAAAGCCCTGGCGAAACCTTAGAATTGCCTCCGGGAGCGAGTAATAGGAAAATGCATTCTTTCCATGCTGTTCAATGAGTTTGTATTTCGCCTCAGCCACAGGTTCATCAGGCGGAGAAAACGGAAGCCGGACTATCACAAGGCAAGACAGGTCTTCTCCAGGTATGTCTATTCCCTCCCAAAGTCCAGCTGTCCCAAATAAGACGGCTTTATCGAGAGTGCGGAAATTTTTCAGCAGTCTCGCCCTTCCTCCCCCTGTTACCCCCTGGGCAAGTAGCGTGAATTCCTCCAACCCTCCGTCATCCTTCACATTTTGGTAGGTCATTCTAAGCAATTCATGTGAGGTAAACAAAATCATCGTTCTGCCCCGAGCTCCCCTTGCCGCCTGTACAATATGCTGTGCAGCTGCTTTTGAAAAGGCCTCCGGTGCAGCAATTTGTATATCAGGCATGTCTTTAGAAACAATCACTTTTGCCGACTTTGAAAAGTCGAAGGCCTCTGGATATACAACCTTTTTAATATGCGAATCTGAGATACCGAGCTCACTCATGAAATATCTGAATGAATTTTTGACACTAAGGGTTGCGGAAGTCATTACCACACTTTTTTGCCCGGCAAAAAAGGTTTCCCAAACAATCCTTCCAGCGGCAGCCGGCTGAGAGGAAATCGAGATGCCGTGATGGGGAGCTGCTCGCGTATATTCAAGCCAGTATACGGAACCACTGTCGGGACTAATAAAAAATTCATGTATTGTCCTGCTTATTTTCTCCATATGTCTTATTAGGGCTTCCACTTCATTAAGAAAGAACATTGCGTTTTTGCCCAGCCCATCTGCTTTCTTAAGAAGCACCAGTCGGTCATCCAGCCCTTGGCAAATGATGCCTATAAGCTCGACCAGCCTTTCTGCCATGATGGAGAGTGTACTCATGCCGTTGCCGAGTGCCTCTAACGGAATCCTTTGTGGAGCAGTGGAAGCGGTTAGTGCATCAGCCTTTGCCGCGAGTAAATAGAAGAATTGCTCAAATTCATAGTGAAAATCTGAAATGGACCTTTCGATCGACTTTATATTTAGGCCATCGTCAAGCTTGCGTTCCCGGCATATTTTTTCAATGCGGTACAGCATAAGCTTTTGTTCATATGTACCAATCCTATTAAATAAGGTTTTTACTGAAATATAATCCATCTTTGCACCCATGCTTCTTGCCGCTGCTCTTTCAAGCTGATGCGCTTCATCCAGCACAAGATATCCTGACTTAGGGATAATTCCTTCATTGGACAGGATATCGGCCATTAAAAAGGAGTGATTGGTTACTATGATATCAGCTTTATCGGCCACACCTTTTGCTCTTTCATAAAAATCGTAAGAAATCCACGGCTCTTGAATATCTGAAAACATTAATCTGTCACTTTGCAGCCGCTCCCAGAATAGCTGCCCGCCGCTTCCAAGGTTTAATTCATCCTTGTCACCTGTCTCTGTTTCTGTAAGCCATACCAGGATCTGCATCTTGGCAAGGGCGGTTTCATAATTATCCTCCTTTTGCCTTAGTGCCAGTTCAAATTTTGCAAGGCTGAGATAATTAGCTCTTCCCTTCAACAAAACAGCCCTAAATTCAAAGGGGACCATAGATTTCACCTTTGGAACCTCTTTATGGATCAACTGCTCCTGCAGCTGAAGAGTATATGTAGAAATCACTACTTTGGCTTGGTATTCCCTTGCAAAAAATACTGCCGGCAACAAATAACCCAGCGATTTTCCAATGCCTGTCCCTGCCTCGATCATTATCGGCTCTTTATTAATAAAAGAATCAAAAACCTTGTCCATCATGTCCAGCTGTGCCGGCCTGGACTCAAGGTCCGCATAAGCTTGTGTCATCAGACTCATTTTATCTTTGTGGTCATAGGGGTAAGGATATGAACCCTCACTATATGTACGATTGTTAGTCACTCTCCGTAATGCAAGCCCGCGAAATATTTCGATTTCCGGCCTGTGATATTCTGGTTGGCGCAGTCTTTCCGCAATACACTCATCGAGAAGGTCAGATATTTCACTCTTCAATGAAAAAGAAAGCTTATACAAACGCTTCAAGGTAATAAGAGGGAGCCGCAGCATTTTTTTCTTTAGCTCCATGAACAACAACGCTGTAACATACGCGTCGCTATCCGCGCGATGTGGCCTTTCATGCTGCAGATTCTCCTCCTTGGCCAGTTGATTTAATTTATATCCATCTGATGTCGGCTTCATTATTTTACTTAATTCCACCGTATCGATCGTAGAGCCATAAAAACCCTCAAAACCGCAGCGCTTTAGCTCTTCCTGCAAAAATGACAGGTCGAAAAGGACGTTATGAGCAACAAAACATGCATCTGCGAGGAATTCGGCAATCCTGGGAGCTACATCCTCAAACTGAGGTGCGTGCTTCACCATTTCATTATCAATCCCGGTAAGCTCTTCTATAAATAAAGGGATGTCCTGTCCCGGATGGATAAAAGTGGAATACTCATCAACTATCTTATCACCTTCAATCACGACCCCGGCGAATTGGATAATCCTGTCCCCTTTCTTAGGGGAATTCCCTGTTGTTTCTAAATCTATTACTACATAACGCTGTGACATACTGAAAACTCCTCAAAAATGCTTACTCTTCTTCTTAGCTTCTTATACCATAGCCTATTTTATGATTAAAATAAACAATGCGATTCAAAAGAGGGCTTTTGTACGTGAAAACCATAAATGGAGCCTTAATCTGTGCATTGTTTTAAAGCCTTAAAACGGCCTCTCGCACAAACAGAAAAAGCCCCTCGAATTAGGGGCTTATTGCTTTTACATGATAGTAGCCTCGGGCTCCTCGGCAATGAGTTCGACAATATTATTGAACTCATCCATAATCGCTACCTTCGGCTTATGCTCTCTTACCATATCCTCTGGAAGCATGACATAAGAAATAATTATAACAATATCGTCTGGCTGCACCAATCTTGCTGCAGCTCCGTTCAAACATACAACCCCGCTGCCTCTTTGGCCAGGAATGATATAGGTTTCAAGCCTGGCACCGTTATTATTATTAACAATGGCAACCTTTTCATTCGGAAGCATTCCCACGGCATCCAGGATGTCTTCGTCAATTGTGATGCTGCCCACATAATTCAAATTTGCCTCTGTCACACGGGCACGATGTATTTTTGCATTCATCATAGTCCGAAACATGTTTATTTTCCTCCTTGAATTTTCCAATCACTCATGATTGGACCGAACAGTTCTTGAAAAACTCTCCATTAATGTATTCCATCAATTAATTGTAAGCGTCATATTATCAATCAATCTGGCTCTGGTGAACTTCACGGCCAATGCGATGATGATCTTTCCTGTCAAATGCTTAAGCGGGCTTAATTCTGGATATGAATAAATTTCTATATAATCTATCTGGCCGCTTGTATGTCCTTCGATATATTCAGTCATTAGTTTGACAATTTCCACAGGGTTCCGGCTGCCTTTTTGGATTTGTTCCCTTGCAAGCTCCAAACTTTTGTAAAGCTCCTTCGCTTGATCTCTTTCTTCTTCCAGAAGGTATACATTCCGTGAGCTTTTAGCCAGGCCGTTTTCCTCGCGGACAGTCTCCACTGGAACCAATTGAATATTAAAATTAAAATCCCTTACAAGGGCGTCCACCACAGCCACTTGCTGGGCGTCCTTCATTCCAAAGTAGGCTTTATCAGGCGCAATGATGTTGAATAGTTTTGTCAGGACAGTGGCCACTCCGTCAAAATGGCCAGGTCGTTTTCTCCCGCACAATACATCAGTCCTGCTTTTCACACGAACAGAGACAGATGGTTCGTCATGATACATTTCCTGGACCGTAGGAAAAAAAATATAATCCACACCCGCTTCTGCTGCTATCTTCTCATCCCTGTCCATATCCCTTGGATACGTATCAAAATCTTCATTCGGGCCAAATTGGGTAGGATTAACAAAAATGCTAAGGACAACTATATCATTCTGCGCCCTGGCATTCATAAGCAGTTGCTGATGCCCTTCATGGAGATAGCCCATTGTAGGGACGAACCCAACTGTCTTTCCCTGCTGTTTCTGCTCGATGATAGTATTATGCATTTCCTTCACGGTTGTAATAATGTTCATGCTTTTCCTCCATAAAGTGCAGCAATTTCTTCTTCATTCATAGTAAAGGAGTGTTCCCGGCCTGGAAATTGTATGGATTTCACTTCCTGTACATATTGTCCGATTGCATTTGATATCAGACTGTTAGCATCACCATAGGTCTTAACGAATTTGGCTACCCGGTCCACGCCATAATTCACCAAATCATGGTACACCAGGACCTGTCCATCAGTACCGGACCCGGCCCCGATTCCTATCGTTGGTATCTTCAAGGCTTTAGTGACCATTTCAGCTACTTGATATGGCACACATTCCAACACCAGTGCAATCGCTCCTGCTTCCTCGCACTTGACAGCATCTTCCATAAGCTTTCGCGCTGCTTCAGCATTTTTCCCCTGAACCTTATAGCCACCAAGAACGCCCACAGATTGCGGAGTTAAGCCTAGATGGGCAACTACAGGGATGCCAGCTTTGGTCATGGCTGCTATTTTCCCGATAACATTATCTGCACCCTCAACTTTTACTGCGTCAGCTTGTCCTTCCTGAATAATTCTCGCAGCATTTTTTAGCGTTTCATCCATCGAAAGATGATAGCTCATAAATGGCATATCTGTAATGGTAAAAGTACCCTTGGCGCCACGAACCACAGCTTTCGTGTGGTGGATCATATCGTCTATAGTTACTGGTACAGTGGATTCGTATCCCAGTACCACCATTCCAAGGGAGTCCCCTACAAGAATCATATCCACGTCTGCGTGCTCTGCTAATTTTGCACTTGGATAATCATATGCGGTCAGCATTACGATCTTTTCACCGTTTTGTTTCATTTTCATAAATTTCCCTGACAATTTCATAGTTTTCCTCCTTTTTCATAGAGGGAGATGAAAAAATCATACCAATCCTATTATGCTGAAACGATTTGGGCTAAACCAGCTTTTATTTCACTAGTTTCTCTTGTAAATAATAAAAATATGATTGGTTCCTGAGAAAATGAAAAAAGGCCGGCCAAAATGTCGGATCATATTTTTAGCAGCATCGTTACTTAATTGGCTGTAAATGGTAGATCCTTTGATTGCCTGGCCGGCCTTTGTGCACATCTCTAGTTTTTCTCATCCCTCCGTCCCCGTCCGTATGGATCAAGGCAGAAATATATTTTTTAAAATTATAAAAGATTACAGGGTGCAGTTCTGTTCGATACTGCCCAAAAAGATTATAACAATTTCACCCTAAAAATACTATTACTATCTACTGTGAAGAACAAAATTATCATAAAAGGAAACTATTGAGGGATTTCAATATCGGCAGAATAGATGGAATGTACATGCCCTTTGCCGTCCTCCAAAAGCAGGACACCTTCGTCTGTAATTCCGAGGGCCGTGCCATATAGAGTTTCTGTCAGGGTAGAAGCCTTAATTTGCTTTCCAAGGCTTACTGCATAGCTCTCCCAGAGGAGCTTGATCGGCCCAAACCCTTTTTCTAAATAAAGATCATAAAGAGTTTCCATTTTTACAAGTGTCTGCTGGATTAACTCCGCCCTTGAAATCCGTTGGCCGCTTTCTATGAAGAGAGAAGAAGCTTTCTGATTTAGTTCCTCCGGAAAATCTTGTTCCTGCTGATTTACATTAATCCCGATCCCTGTAATAACCGAATGAATTCTGTCCGCTTCTGCCTGAAGTTCAGTCAGTATTCCCGTCACTTTCCGTCCATTTATTAAAATATCATTAGGCCATTTGATGCCTGGAAGGAGTGAGGTCACCTCTTCAATGGCTTGTACAACAGAAACTGCGGCCAACAGTGTAAGCTGGGGAGCCTGCTGAAAAGGTATATTAGGCCTTAAAATCAGGCTCATCCATACTCCTGTATACTTTGGTGAATACCAGGCCCTTGTAAGCCTTCCTTTTCCGAGTGATTGTTCCTCAGCTATTACAATGGTCCCTTCGGGGGCTCCTTCATTTGACAGCCGGTGGGCAATTTTCTGTGTGGAATCCACCGTCTCCTGATAATGTATCTTTTGCCCAAGCCGATGGGTTTTTAGACCCAGCATAATTTCGTTCGCAGTCACTTTTTCCGGTGCAGAAACAATACGGTAACCTTTTTTTCTAACTGCTTCTAGGACGTACCCCTCATTTCTCAGATTCTCGATATGTTTCCAAACAGCGGTTCTTGAACACCCGATGTGTTCAGCGATTTCCTGGCCGGATATAAATTCCCCTCCCGCATTGGTGAATGCTTGTAACAGCTTGCTTCTTACATCCGTCCGCAAAATGAAAGCCACTCCTTTATTTCCTCTTTTTCGTTGGATACCCTTGCATTTAAGATGCCTTCAATAATAAATTGAAGTTCGTCCTTTACCCATGGGCCTGGCTGCCTCTTATACCATGACAAAAGGTCCGAACCATTGACGGCTAATTCTGACATATTCTTTAGCGGCAGCCTGGAAAACCATTCCCTGACATATGTTTCGTTTTCCCTCGTATCTCCGCCTTGAACAAGATCGAATACTTTAGCTGATTTCACAGCAAGCTCCCCGGCATAAAACAGGGGATGCTTTTCCTTTAATGCAATTGGCCAGTTTCGGACTAATGTTGTGATGCTCTGGATTTCGCGAATCTGTTTCACGGGCATTTTCCAGGCTCTTAAAAATTTTTCGATATCCTGTTCCTCACTAAACACCATTAATAAGGCCCAGAGCTCGGTCGTACTACCCGCATTTTTCAATGGTAATTTGGCAAAGTTTTCGAGTGAGTCGCGCATACGGGCCAATCCGGGAAGGTACTTAAATAGGCCGCACTCTGCCAACAGATGAATTGCTTTATTTATGCTGATGCCAGTTAACAGCTTTTCAAATTCCGTGTAAATCCTTTCAACTGCTATGTTTTTCAGCATATAGCCATTGTTTTGCAATGACTCAAACGTCTCCTTATCCAGTTCAAAATCAAGCTGGCTGATGAAGCGGACAGCCCGCATCATTCGAAGGGCGTCTTCACGAAATCGTTCATCCGGATCCCCTACAGTTACAAGAAGGCGGTTGTGGATATCCTTTCTCCCATCCATCGGGTCAATCACTTCACCGTTCGATTTCATGGCTATGGCATTTATCGTAAAGTCCCTGCGTTTTAGATCTTCTTCAAGTGAACGGACAAACTCGACATGGTCCGGCCTTCTAAAGTCTGAATAACCACTTTCTGTTCTGAAGGTAGTCACTTCATATGATTTTCCGCGGTGTAAAACGATGACTGTCCCATGCTCAATGCCTACATCCACAGTTTTTCCGAAAATGGCTTTGACTTCCTGAGGGGTGGCGGAAGTCGCTATATCCACATCGTGAATAGACTTGTTCATTAGATAATCCCTTACAGAACCGCCTACGAAGTAAGCTTCATATCCGGCTTTCTCGAGTAATTTGATTATCGGCACTGCTTGAGCAAATAAATCATTCATACCGAAACCCCTTTAGTCCATTTGTGGAGTAAGCAGTTCATAATACAATGCTTCGTATTGCTGCCTTATAATATCTGAGCGAAATTCGGACTTGACTCTCTCTAATCCTGCCTTGGATAGCCTGTCATGCAACTGTGGATCCGTAAGAATGTCAAGAGCCCTTTCGGCCACTTGCTCAACATCCCCCAAATCGCATATAAAACCGGTGACCCCATCATCAATAACTTCCGGTATGCCCCCTATATCCGTTCCTACACAGGGAACACCGCAAGCCATCGCTTCCAAGAGGACCAGGCCAAAGCTTTCTTTTTCAGATAGAAGTATCATTATATCGCTAATGGAATATAATTCGGCAAGGTTATCCTGTTTTCCCAGAAATACAACGTGATCCTTGATCCCTAGCTCGTTCACCAATCTATTTACCAGTGTCATTTCCGGGCCGTCTCCGACGAGAAGCAGCTTGGAAGGCACTTTCTTTGAGGCAAGGTGAAAAGCTTTCACGACATCCTGTACACGTTTTACTCCCCTGAAATTGGATACATGGATAAACACCTTTTCATGGTCCAAAATTCCATATTCACTTCGAAGATGGTAGGAATCTTGCTTTTGATATACGCGTTCGTCGATAAAATTATAAACCGTCCGTATCTGCTTGTCCGGCGCTATGAGATCATTCGTCTGCCCTACCAGTGCCTTTGAAACAGCAGTCACCATATCAGACTTTTCGATGCCAAATTTAATCAGGTCATTCAATGATGGGTCATATCCAAGTACTGTAATATCCGTACCGTGCAGGGTTGTTACAATTTTTACGTTTGATTCTGCCATCTGCTTTGCCAGTATAGCACATACGGCATGGGGAATCGCATAATGCACATGGAGGATATCCAGCTCCTCCCTTTTGATGACATCTGCCATTTTACTCGCCAATGCAAGGTCATATGGAGGGTACTGGAATACCGAATACGAATTTACTTCCACCTGATGATAATATATATTTGGATACATCCTGTTAAGGCGGAATGGCAGGCTGGATGAAATAAAGTGAATTTCATGCCCGTTTTCAGCAAGAAGCTTTCCAAGCTCAGTGGCAATCACACCTGAGCCGCCTACAGTCGGGTAACACGTAATGCCGATTTTTAATTTCATATAATTTTATTCTCCTAATAAATCGCGCGAAAGAAGGATGGGTTTCTTGGAGAGGAAACCTTCTGCATACGAGACTCCTGCTTCAGTTCCAAACAGCCTCTCCCTTGCTTCCACTGTTTCTATGTAACCATTTACAAGCGGTGTATCGACACCACCCGCACTTTTAACAAACTGGCTCTTGTAAGCTCTTAGACTGTCCAGTTTTCTATCAATGGTCTCAGTAATATCAACTACAAAATCAGGTTTATGAAATCCATTGATCATATAATAATATAAGCCGTCCGCTTTATGGGGCTCCATGTCTCTACCCGTGCCATACTTGCGAATGCCCGCTGAAAATGCGGCTTCTTCCACGATTCTCGCACAATTGCCATGGTCAGGATGGCGGTCCTCTAAAAATGGGGCAAATAATAACCGCGGTTTATATTCCCTGATGACATCCACTACTTCATCGACTAACTCCTTTGAAAGGAATAGGCCCCTGTCAGGCATGTTTAGTGTCACCCGCTCCACACCCAGTATGTCTGCAGCTCTTTTGGCCTCTTCCTTCCTTAACTTCACAGTGCCGTTAGAAGATAGTTCAGCATTTGTAAGTTCACAAATCATAATTCTTTTTCCCATTGCCGCATACTTTGCAAGTGTTCCACCCATGCCAATTTCTACATCGTCCGCATGGGCGCCGAACGCCAAAATATCAGCCTTTTCTTCCATTATCTTCACCTTGTTCCCCGATGATTTTCCGCCAGTCCATCAATCCCTGCCCCATCCCTTGTACCAATACTTCTGCCGTCCCCATGTTTGTCGCCAAAGGAACACAATACACATCTGCCACCCTGATCAATGCTGACACATCGGGTTCATGAGGCTGTGCAGTGAGCGGATCGCGGAAAAATATAATAAGATCAAGTTCGTTTCTTGCAACCATTGCACCGATTTCCTGATCTCCTCCGAGCGGGCCTGATTTAAAACGATGGACATTCAATGAAACCTCATCTTGTATTCGTTTCCCTGTTGTTCCCGTTGCGAAAAGCTCATGCTGTGCAAAAATGCTCTTATAGGCCATTACAAACCTGATTAAGTCATCCTTCTTATCATCATGGGCAATTAAAGCAATTTTCATAGGCCCCTCCCTATCGTTTACCTTTTATGTGAAACTGGTGAATATGTAAAAAGCTCGGGATAGATCCAACTTTCTTATTCCATGATATTTTCCAGTCCATATACCAGCACTTGGAGTTTCACGACCGCTTCCACTGCAAGCTTAACCCCGGACATAAACGATGCACGGTTAAAGGAATCATGCCTGATTGTCAGCATTTGTCCATCTGCTCCAAACATTACCTGCTGGTGCGCAATCAATCCAGGAAGACGGACGCTGTGTATACGCATCCCGTCCACATTCGCCCCTCTTGCTCCGGCTAAAATTTCCTTCTCATTAGCATGTCCCTGAACCTTTGGATCTCTGATATTTTTGATCATATCCGCGGTTTTGACTGCAGTGCCTGATGGTGCATCAAGTTTTTGATCATGATGAAGCTCAATGATTTCCACATCCTGAAAATACCTGGCTGCCATTTGTGAAAATTTCATCATTAAAATGGCTCCTATTGCAAAATTGGGAGCAATGATACAGCCAATTCCTTTTTCCTCCGTCAATGCGGACAATGTTTCCAGATCCTCAGGTGAGAAACCCGTAGTGCCAACAACCGGCCGGATTCCATGCCTTAAAGCGGCCGTTGAATGAAACATTCCAACCTCCGGTGTAGTTAAATCGATAAGGACATCCGCTTCCACTGCAGAAAAACATTGTTCCGCATCAGTAAACACCGGTGCGTCAATTCCTTGAAAGCCCTCTATATTAGACAGATTCTCTCCCTCATATTTCCTATCCAGTACAGCTGCCAATTCAAAGCCAGCAGTATCCTGTACCAGTTTGACTGCCTCTTTCCCCATTCTCCCCCTAGGTCCTGCTACAATGATCTTGATGTTTTCCATTTTATTCTTCCCCTTCTGCATTATTAGAAATCTTGGTCCATCTATCTTTATCACGCGTTCTAAATTTTTCCATGACAGAATCATGAGCCTGCTGCAGGTCAATACCAAGAGAGTTTGCGAAACAAATGATCACAAACAGCATGTCACCGAGCTCTTCTTCAACAGTGTTTTCCTTCTCTGTATTCTTCTTGGGTTTTTCACCATAAAAATGATTTACTTCTCTTGCGAGCTCCCCCAATTCTTCTGTCATCCTTGCTAGCATAGCAAGCGGGCTGAAATATCCCTCTTTAAACTGACTAATGTATTGGTCCACTTCTTTTTGCAATTCCTGTATCGTTTTTTGATTGCTCAATATCATCATCCCTTTACTGATCTCTTTGTGCAATAAAAAGTTAGTCTTTTTGCCGACAAAAAATGCTCGGCCCTTTACAGGCCATCAAATGAAAAATAAACCCGTCACCCTGAGAATTTATTTTCTTCCTTTGTCCAAAGCCTATCCAGCGAAGTATTTCAATAGATTCGGAAAAACTCCCTAAGATTTCCGCGCCATCTCGATGTAACGCTGGTAAATTTCCTAGAGACTGTGTATTGTCAACGCAGCTGAACGTTTCGCCACAATGCAATGCAACAGATATAAGGTGTTATCGACAGTGTTAACAACCCAAAATGTAAAATCAATATGTATAGGCTGAAGAGCTACGCCAGACGAGCCAGTGTAATTAGGGAACTCTCTAGTCGTTATTCTCCCTCATGTTAGCTAAAACTTCAACGATTGACAAATTATTTACCCGGAATCGCTCTGTTGCGGCGGCATGTCAAATTCTTTATAATAATCTTCATTGAGGGTCGGGATTTGACAGCACGGCACAACATTGGGAGGTTTTAATAGAATGTTCTCAGAAATCAGACTAAAAAATGTACTATTCATCATCTTGGGTTCCGCGATTTTTGGTTTCGGGCTCATCCACTTCAATATTCAAAACGATCTGGCCGAGGGAGGCTTCACTGGTCTTACCTTAATCATTTATCAGCTGACCGGCTTGAATCCCTCGTACTCCAACCTGTTGTTAAATATCCCGGTGTTCTTTATCGGATGGAAATATCTAGGCAGGATCACCTTTATTTATACGATACTAGGGACAGTCGGCCTTTCCTTTTGGCTATGGATTTTTGAAAGATATCAATATAACTTTTCACTTGGACATGATTTGATGCTTGCCGCATTATTTGCAGGAGTCAGTATTGGAGTAGGACTTGGAATTATTTTTAGATTCGGCGGAACCACCGGCGGTGTAGATATCATAGCAAGGCTTGTCCATAATGCTGCTGGATGGAGCATGGGAAGGACCATGTTTTTATTCGATGCAGTTGTGATTACTCTTTCTATTATTACATACCTTAATCCTCGCGAGGCAATGTATACATTGGTGGCCGTTTTTATAGGGGCGAGAGTCATCGACTTTATGCAGGAAGGTGGCTATGCCGCCAGGGGAGCTATGATATTTTCTGATAAAAACACTGAAATAGCAGATAAAATCATTAAAGAGATGAACCGTGGCGTGACCGTCTTAAAGGGATATGGCGCATTCACCAAGACGGAACGGGAAGTCCTGTACTGCGTGGTTGGAAGAAATGAAATTGTCAGGCTGAAAAATGCGATTACCTCTGTGGATCCGCATGCATTCGTATCTGTCAGTGAAGTCCATGATGTGCTTGGTGAGGGATTTACATTTGATGAAAATAAAAATCCTATACAGCGATGAAAAAGCAGCTCCGGCTGCATTTCTTCAGAATGTAGATAAAAGGGATCCGGAATGAAACATTCCGGACCCCTTTTATGATTACAATAGTTATTTCAAGTAAAAAACCCCAGACTTCATTAGCAAATGAAAGCAAAAACTGTAGCAATTTGAGTTTTGACTACAGTCTGAATCAGCTCCTCATCGGGAGCTGATTTTTATTCGTTTAAATATGGCCTAATCTTCGTTTCTTGTCATGCCTGTATATATAAGAATAAGACGAACCAATTCCAGAACAGCTACTGCAGCAGCCGCTACATAAGTCATTGCGGCAGCATTAAGAACTTTTCTGGTCTCTCTTTCTTCATCCTGCCGGATAATGCCAAGTGAAACCACTTGGTCCATAGCCCGAGAAGAGGCATTAAATTCAACTGGCAAGGTAACAACTTGGAATAGAACAGCCCCCGCCATAAAAATTATACCGAGCAATAACATGCCTGACATTTGCGCAAATATGCCTATCATGATTAATACCCATGAAAGATTAGAACCAATATTAGCTACAGGAACAAGTGAATGGCGCAAACGCAATGGCCCGTAGTTCTGAGCATCCTGGATGGCATGCCCAACCTCATGTGCGGCAATCGCAGCACTGGCCAATGACTGTCCATGGAAGTTTCCTGAAGAAAGCCTAACCGTTTTGCTTCTTGGATCATAATGATCACTCAGAAATCCCCTGGTTTCTTCTACCGTCACATTGTACAGGCCATTGTCATCAAGAATTTGCCTTGCGGTTTGTGCACCGTTCCTGCCAGAAGCTGACGGCACTTGGGAATATTTATTATAGGTGCGTTTAACCCTGATTTGGGCGTAGATTGGAATTAATATGATGATCGCCATGTAGATAAGATACTGCATATCTTCCTCCTAGGTAGGTCTATTATTAGGGTTATATATGGACTTTCGGCATAACATTCCATTACTCAGCCTTTCCAATGCTCTTTTCCTTGTCACCTTGATATTTTCTCCAGCCAACATAAGATAAAGTCAATATGATAATACTCCCTGTTGAAATAATCATCCACCAAAGTGAAGGGTCTGCCTCATCTTCATTCATCTCATCAAAAATTGACTTCAAATCTTTTTGCAGAGCATACAGCTCAGACCGGCTATCCTTATGAAGGAACACCTCTTCACTGTTTTGGTTAATATATTCTAGCCGGGCATCAAGCTTTTGGATCTTTTCAGGTGCCAGGTCAATCATCAGGCTGGGATAAATCATCTCGTATTGCGACAAGAGTTTATTGAACCCGTCGTTAAACTTTTGGGGATCGTTATTCTGGACAGCTTCTTTAGTCTCGCTGAACGTGGACATAATCTGGTCCTCCATCTCCGTCCATAGCGGCTGATGAGTGGATTTAATCGCATCCATGACAAGCCTGAATTTTGTAACAGCATTGACCTTTTGCATTTCGGCAATCCCGTTGTTCTTTACTGCCTGGAGGGCGTCATTATGTGCAACTGTGATGATTCTAAGCTCATCCATATTAAATGCATGCTGTGCTGCCGAGACCTTTAAAAACCTTTCCGCAAAAAAATCCAGCATCTTTCCAGTATCTTCATATCTCTTCATTTTTGCCATCCGGAGTGCTTCATCAGAAATTTCATCCAGCTGTACTAAGATGGAAGAGGTTTCCGCATGAACTTTAACAAAAGAGAATGTAAACAAAACGATGGTAAATAAGAGAACCCTTTTAAACATACACTTGTCCCTCCCCATATCTCTACTACAAAATATGAGGAGCACACATACAGTAGACCAGTGCCAAGGAAATTTTTACAAGGACAGGGTCAAGCGTTTTTTCCTTATACCGAAGTAATACCCTAAAAATATAGAAATAATGCTAAGCCAGAAGGTAAAATACCCAATATTGTTCATATACTGCATCAAGCTGCCATACTGCGGCATCATTTTATAGACATAGTCTATAATATCATTATGCAGTGTCCAAACACCTGCCGCGGCTAAATGCCAGTATTTCATGCGGTAAAAAGGAGAATATAGCAGCCCCTGAAGAGCCATGGCCGCATGGGATGCGATCAGCATATAGCCTTCCCATGGCAAATAACCCTGTGTATACAGTGTTAATAGGTTCATCACAACAGCCCATATCCCATATTTAAATAAGGTAATAACCGCTAGGGCCTCTATAAGTCCCCAGCTTTTCTTCATCAGAAACGCACACACGACAAATACGAAAAATAGGCTGGCAGTCGGGCTGTCCGGTACAAAGGCCAAAAATATGCCGGGAGTTTCTTTCAATTGATAACCATACCAGTAATATCCGTAAATAGTACCTATGATGTTGACAATGAGAAGCAGCCAAAGAAAGCTGCGGCTAGATAGTGTAGCATATATCATTTTCATCTATGTCCCTCTTCTTTTTCAGCATAACTCCATTCTATCGATATAAGAGCCAATAACCAACTCTTTTTCACTTTTTGTATACGGAACGCCATAAAAATCAACTGGACAGCGCTCCTTTATAAGCTTCATTCCTTATTCTAACTAAAGGGTTAGCCAAAAAGGGATCTGCCCAGTTTAACTGGAATGCTTGAACTACTTTTGCAAAACGGAAGTGCCTTGGTCCGAAGGGCCCTCGGCACCTGGTGACGGGTAAGCTAAGTGTGTCACCTGAAAACCAGATAAACCCTTCATAAGTGGAAACTCGGCTATGTGCGCCACACGTGGAAGATTAGCTAAGTTCTGTACCATCCTGTGACAAGGCTGATTGACCCCGCCTCCGTGGAGTCCGGCAATGCACGACCTACATCTTTAGGCCTGGCAATGCCGACCTCATTTCCTGTGTGGCCTGTGACTGGCCATACATCCTGTGGGTCCTGTCGGAGTCGCCACTTGTTTTTCGTGTACGCCGAAGCTAGACTTCAGTCTAAGGGCAAAAATTATACTTTCTTATCTGACAAAAAAAACTGACGAAGAAACGTCAGTTTTTCTACCCATCATTGAGATTTAGCTCCAGAAATAAATTCAGCGAGTACTTTTAATTCTTCTTCAGTACCTTTAAAAACTCCTGGAGGCATGTTTCCTTTACCTTTTGTAGCAATCTCTGCTACTTCTTCAGGCTTCAGGCCATTATCTAGGAGCTTTGGAGCTGCGGTGCCACCAGTTAGCTCAGCACCATGGCATCCGGCACAGCTGGCTTTGTAAAGCTTATAGCCATCACTATTCTTGTCAACATTGTTTTTTGCAATGGCACCTTGTTTCTTCGCTGCCTCCCAGTCATGGTGAGCCACTGACTGCCATGTCAGGAACACGATTGCCGCAAGTGCCAAAAGCATGAAGCCTGTTGCAAACGGGCGTTTAGAAGGACGGCGATGAGGGCCCCGGTCTATGAACGGTGCCAGCAGCAGCGCTCCAAATGCTAAGCCCGGCATTACTAGAGCACCAATTGCATTGTATGGACCGGACGCATAAGTATATTTCAACAGCTGGTACAGAAACAGGAAGTACCAGTCAGGCAGCGGGATATAGCCTGTGTCAGTTGGGTCCGCCATCTTTTCAAGAGGCGACGGGTGGGCCACTGTTAAGCATAGATAGCCGATAAGGAACACCGCTCCAACCATCCATTCCTTTAAAAGGAAATTGGGCCAAAAGGCTTCCGTTTTACCTGGATATTCTGAATAATCCTTTGGAATATTAGGTTTGCGTTCCGCAGAAACACGTGAGTCCCCCACAAATTTCATACCTTTTCCACGATGCATCGAACGATTCCCCTCCTTTATGAAAAGGTTATTTAAAAGTTAGTATTTTACTAGATATTAAAGCGGTCCGGAAATACCCTGTTTACGGATCATTAAGAAGTGGGCCGCCATCAAACCGATTAACGCTCCCGGAAGGAAGAATACATGAATCGCAAAGAATCGTGTAAGCGTCTGCGCACCAACAATGGTTGGATCTCCGGCAAGGAGAGTTTTAATAGCAGTTCCGGCGAAAGGAACGGATTCAGCTATTTGCAGTCCAACCTTAGTCGCAAATAGCGCTTTCATATCCCACGGCAGTAAGTAACCAGTGAAGCCCAATCCAAGCATTACGAAGAAGATCAATACTCCGACAATCCAGTTTAGCTCACGTGGTTTTTTATATGCTCCCTGGAAGAACACGCGTAAAGTATGTAAGAACATCATGACAATAACAAGGCTGGCTCCCCAGTGGTGCATCCCGCGGACAATTTGCCCGAATGCTACTTCATTTTGTAAGTAATAGACAGATTGCCATGCATTTTTAATATCAGGTACGTAATACATGGTCAGGAACATACCTGATAAAATCTGAATGACTGTGATAAAGAATGTTAGTCCGCCGAAGCAGTAAACAAACGCTGAAAAGTGATGTGCCGGGTTTACGTGTTCAGGAACCTCATGGTCGGCAATATCCCGCCATAATGGGGTAATATCTAAACGTTCGTCAACCCAGTCATAAATCTTGTTTAACAATTATTACGCCCCCTTCTGCGGTTTTGCTGGACCTATCTGAAGAATCCCGTCTTTTACCTTGGTTTCGTACTTATCCAAAGGCGAGATTGGTGGAGTGCCTGGTACATTCACTCCATCTTTCGTATATCTTCCGTAATGGCACGGACAGAAGAATTGGTTAGGATTTTCCTTGTCGGCATTCCAGTTGACCGTACAGCCCAGGTGCTTACATACAGGTGATAAGGCTACAATGTTATCGTTATCATCTTTGTAAACCCAAGCAGAACCGGTTTGTTCCGACGTATACCATGCATCTTTCTGTTCGAAAGTGAAGTCTACACGTACAGGTTCCGAAGAAAGGTCGTCCACTTTCTGCTTGGTAGCAACAAAATCTCCACCGCCACCAGCCTTTAATACGGGATCGACCGCAAATCTAACCATTGGCATTAACATGCCGGCTGCCATGAATCCGCCTACACCGGTGAGAGTGTAACTAAGGAACTGACGTCTTGAAACATTATGCTTGCTCATGCATTTTCCCCCCCTCTATCACTGAACTGAGTCCAACCGGACAAATCATTTGACAAACACTATAAAACTAGGACATTACAATGATATATCAATATTTGACTAAGGTCAATATTCTGTTAATTCTAAAAGATGGCAACTATGTGGCATTTTTTATAAACTTCAACCATCAATTCATGTCATTTGCTCCACATTTTGGAGAATACATCAGATAGCTGCCGTACCTGATCATTTACCAATGTGCGTGCCTGATCATCAGCCAAATGTTCCAGCGGCATTGAGGGGATCCACAATAAAGAGCCGCCAAGCACGCCTTCATGCCTCTTCCATTCAATATCTGAAGTGATGAACAATACATGCTTAAATCCGGAGGCTTCCTGCTTCCAGCTGCGAACCAACCCCAACTTGTCCTCTACTGGACTGCTTGAAAGGTAGGATAGCTGGGGCATCAGCAGTATCCTTCCTCTGAATTGCTGTTCAACTGACATAGTCAGTATATTGATAAAATTATGGATGGAAGCTGACTGCTTCATATCCTGATCTATCGATACAGGGATCAGGGGAATCATTATTGTATCGATATATTCCTTTGCTTGATTGAATGCATCAATTTCCTTGGGTGTCCAACGCATTTGCTCCAACTCCTTCTAACTGCTTGTAATCCGTTTACATTTTACCATTTTTCCATCTTGAATAATAACTATCTATTAATCGAAGGGCCGCATTAGTTCCCAAATAAAAAACCTTCCCGAACGGGTAAGGTTGAAAAATCAATATTAAGATTGTTTTAATCTGTTCAGCTGCTCTGTCAGCTTCATGAATGCCTGCTCATCGTTCCTGTCCAACGCTTCGTCAATCTGCCCCATTATTTTATCCCTTTGATAGGTTTGCAGGGACTTAGCCAGAAATTGTTCAGCAATAATTTTATCCTTTTCATTGGTTCTTATGCTCTTCGGCATGAAAGGGTTCTCTTCCAATACTGCCGCATATTGATAGGATGCATATGCAGACTTAAAGTTTAATTGGATATAGATTTCTTCTTCGCGATTCAGCCTGATGTCATGGAATGACTTTTCTGCATCAGTCGTCATGATGTTCGATTTGTAAAATCTGAATGGGGCTTCGTCCACACAATGCGTAGACATGACCAATCCCCGCGGACAATATTGGGCATTCTCTACAAAATGCACCTTCTTCATTAATTGATCATGGCTCATCAGATAATTAAGTATCCAGACACATTCCCTTCTTTTCAACTGGTAATGATTTAAAAACCAGCGTATAAAATCTTTTTTCTCATTAACAGATACAGGGGCAGCCACCACGAGATCCCTCCTCTGCTTATTTTTTGTCCCTAGCGGCTCATAATGAAAGATTTGGATTTTCATCCAGACGTTCTAATACCAGGATATACTCTTCGTTTGCAGGATTTTCTTGGAGCAACTTACTAAATATTTCTCTAGCAGTATGTCTGTCTCCTTCTTCTAGAAGAAAGAAACCGTAATCCTCAAGAAATTCTTGGTTGTTGTTAAAAGAATTATATGCTGTTTGGTAGTGCTTTAATGCCTCTTCATACTGTTCTAATTTTTGCATGCTGACTGCGGACATCCATTCGAACTGAGGATCGTCTTCGCCGTATTTTTTGATATTGTCTATCGTTTCCAATACATCTTCAAATCTCTCCTCATGCATAAGGAGTTTCATAAGCGTAAGTGCTGCCTCTAGGTAGCCCGGATCAATCGCTAGGGCCTCCCGGAAAAATGACTCTGCTTCCTCGGTCAAGCCATGTTTCAGGCCAACCTTTCCGCCGTAAAAATAAAGCTCCTTGTTGTATTGGTCGTATTTAATGCCTTGTTTAACAATTTTCAAAGCATTATCCAGGTCCTCCAATTGCTCATGAGACCTTGCCAAATATATATACAGTGAATGATATTCAGGGTCTAATTCCTTTAATTCGTCAAATTTATTGATAGCAGTCTCGAATTTCCCCGCCTGATAAGCCGTCAAGCCATATTCAAACAAAGTATTTATTTCCAATTTCTCGTTTATTGCAGCTTCATAGTAGTCAAGTGCATCCTCGAATTGTCCTGAGGCACTAAGCGCTTCAGCAATTCTTTGATCCAGGTTTATCCCCCCGATCTCGCGATGCTCCATTCGAACTTTCTTATAGCTGCTGACGGCATCCAGATCTCTTCCCTGCTGGAAATATAGTTCCCCAAGAGCAAAGTCTATCAACAGCTCATCCGGCAATATATTTTTAGCCTGCAATAATTTCCTCTCACTGACCTCATCCATGCCCTGCATTTGGTATAGATCTGCTTCCAATAATAAAGCACTCGGGTACATATCATCTTCAGGACTGATTTGTTCCAGGGTCAGCATTGCTTCATCCTCCTGGTCCATGTCAATTAAAATTTCAGCCAGAGATAAAATTAACTCTCCTTCTCCCGGATACATAGCCAAAAGATGCTGGAAGAGATCTTTCGCCTCCTCCATAAATCCAAGCTGCATCATTTCCTCTCCAAGGAGCAGTATATCTTCTGCTGACTCAGAAGCTTTGACTCGTTTTATATGAATATTAGCCTGATCCAGATCACCTTTTTTAAGGTGCTCCAATGCCTTTTCTACCGTACTCATTTGGCCATTCCTTTCTGCCGTTATTGCTATCAAGTGTTTTCGGTGCTAAAAACCCGAATTCCATCTGTCCTTGTTTTTATGTTCTGGGCATTGTGAATTCTCCCAGAAAGCCTTGTTCTTCGGACAGTAACAATAAGTTTATCATATCCCAAGCAGTCTTTGCCATTAAGTAAACCTGCTGTGTTTTTTCAAATTATTAAGTTATAATTTATTTCTCCGCTGGCCTTCAAATCTCCTTTTTTTGATAAATTCCATAATTAATTTTAGCTATTCTTTATTCTTGTCTGTATCTGTACTCTACCTTATGCATAAGTTCCCTTTTATTCTTGTCTACCCTTCATAATAAATGAAGTGTTTTTAACAGAAGACGGCTGGAAACTTGGGTGCACGGATATGAATATTTAATCATATGAATAGCCAATGTTTAAACAAGCGTTAAAAGAACTGAAAACTTGAAGTTTGTTTACGGTGTCGAGATTAATCGATGTCCCTCCATTCTGACACAGCGAGTTTCAAAAACACATATCGGGCCAAGCTGGGTATTCTCACGCAAAGCTGCCCCGGAGCCCAGGTATAAACCAAGATTTCATCAGTGGGGCAGCTATGCTTTTTACAGCAGGACCTTCCATAAGATGACTTAAGAAAGCCTATGACACTCTGGCAAAATTATGTCCAAGATTACAACAGGCTGGAACAACAAAAAACCGGGATACCCCGGTTTATGATTGTGTCAGTATAGACAGATGTTCGAAGAATTCAGGATAGGATACGTCAATAGCAGAAGGATTTTCAAGCTCGATCTCTCCTTCGGCTACCAGGCCAGCAATTGAAAGCATCATACCGATTCTATGGTCTCCATGACTTGATACGGTGCCGCCATGCAGCTTTGTTTTTCCTGTGATAATCATACCATCATCTGTTCCTTCAATGTTCGCTCCCAATTTAGTGAGCTCATGGACTACTGTATCTATACGGTTTGTTTCCTTCACCTTTAGCTCAGCTGCATCGCGGATCACCGTCTGTCCCTCCGCCGCTGTAGCAAGAAGTGCAATGATCGGAAGTTCATCTATGAGGCGCGGGATTATATCTCCCGAAATTTCTGTACCTGTTAACTTAGAAGTCCTGACTGTAATATTGCCTGCAGGCTCGCCTTCAGTTGTCAATACATCGACTGTGATATCCGCACCCATCTGCTTCATGACATCTATGATTCCTGTGCGGGTCTCGTTTAAGCCGACATTAAGAAGTTTGACTTCACTATCAGGAGTGATCGCCGCAGCAACCATAAAGAAAGCTGCCGAAGATATGTCTCCCGGCACATTGATATGAGTTGCACGCAGTGCTTGTTTGCCTTTTACCGTAATGGTATTGCCCTGCCGTTCTATTTTTCCGCCAAAGGATTCAATCATTTTCTCTGTATGGTCCCTCGTTCTCGCTGGTTCAACTATGGTTGTTGCTCCCTCAGCCTGCAGCCCTGCCAGAAGGATGGCAGATTTAACCTGAGCACTCGCCACAGGCAATTCATAGCTAATCGGTTTTAATGTCCCGCCTTTAATTTTTAAGGGAGTGAATTCACCGCCATTTTTCCCGTCAATCTCGGCCCCCATTTCTCTTAATGGATGAACGACCCTTGTCATCGGCCGTTTCGCAATGGAGCTGTCACCCGCAAGGGAGGCCTCAAATTCCTGTCCTGCCAAGATTCCCATAAGGAGGCGGATTGTCGTTCCAGAATTCCCTACATCCAATACCCCGTCTGGTTGTTGCAAACCATGGAATCCCTTCCCTGATATACGTACAGTCGGTCCATCTTGACTTATATCGACTCCAAGCTGCTTAAAACAGGAAATCGTGCTTAAACAATCAGCTCCGGGAAGGAAATTACTAATGGTCGTTTCCCCTTCAGAAAGGGCCCCGAACATAACAGATCGATGGGAGATTGATTTATCCCCCGGTACAGATATAGACCCGTTCAGTGAGCTTATACCCGTTTGTAAAGCAACGCTTTCCATAAAATCATCCTCCGGTAACATAAAGTGAGCTGTCAAGAAATAACAGTTTCATATCTAGTATAATGTTTGATACATTCTTCAGCCTTGCTCCGATCAGCATCACTCTGGAAGCTGACCACCAGCACGCCGTATATCTCGTCTTCCCTTGTTTCCAAGATCCTTATATTCGTAATGCTAATTCCTTCTTTCGCAAAATATCCGGTAATTTCGGAAATAACACCGGGATAATCCGGAACGTCTATATACAAATCGTAAAACGCAGGTATTGCGCCTTTAGAGTGAACCGGCAGCCCATCCCTGAAATCTTTTGCACTTTGAAAGAAATCCAGAATGGCTTTGCTATCTTCTTCTGACATAATAGCCTTGATTCTCTGCATCTGGTCAATCCACTCGTCCATCAACGATATAAGTATTTCCTTATTTTGAAGAAGGATATCCTTCCACATTACCGGCGAGCTGGAGGCAATTCTGGTAATATCTCTAAATCCTCCGGCTGCCAGTCT
The DNA here is from genome assembly GCF_046237635.1 of Peribacillus sedimenti. Taxonomy (NCBI): domain Bacteria; kingdom Bacillati; phylum Bacillota; class Bacilli; order Caryophanales; family Bacillaceae; genus Peribacillus; species Peribacillus sedimenti. The sequence continues at coordinate 3,679,206 of NZ_CP143547.1, forward strand.
GGGAATTAGCTCATTTTCGTTATTATAGAGTTTGGCCTGATGAACCAGGCCTGAGGCAATAATATGGGGAAAGTGGCTGACCACCCCCGTCATAACATCATGCTCTTCCGGTGTGACAATAAGGAAATTAGCTTTTGTCCCTTTCAGCCATTCTTTTAATATCTCTACATTTTGAGGGCTGGCCGCTCCATTTGGAGTAAGAAGATAAAATGCATTTTCAAACAAATGGGGCCTCGATGCACCTGCCCCGCTCTTATGCGATCCAGCCATTGGATGGCCCCCAATGAAACAGATACCCTTTTCCGTCAGGCAGTTCGCAGCATCCATAACGGTTTTTTTGGTACTGCCGACATCTGTGATGATCACTTCAGGCTTTAATTGGATATTTGATAAAACTGCCAGGACTCGCGTGGATTCATTTACAGGAACTGCAACGATAATTAAATCCGCATCCTGAGCTCCCTCTTCCACTGTAGGCACTGTAGACTCAACAATCCCCAGCAACTTTGATAATTGGACATTTTGTTCACTGATATCATAACCAATCAGCTGTGCATCTTTATGCGCATTGCGAATAGATAATGCAATCGAACCGCCAATCAAGCCAAGGCCTATGACAAAAACCCTTCCTTTCAATATGCCTCTCTCCCCGCAAACGGGCTGAATCTTAATTACAGTTCCACCCTTTGTTGTCTATTAACTTTTAGAAATTCTTTCATGAGTTCAATGATTCCGGCATTTTGTTCTTTAGAGCCGACTGTGACACGTACGCTCGTTGGAAACCCTAGCTGGCTTCCGGATCGCACGATATATCCTCTTTCAAGCAGGAATTGGAAAACAAGATTCGAATCCACTTTAAAATCAATCAGGATAAAATTCCCCTGAGATTCATAATAGTCCAGGCCTTCCTCTCTACAGAAGTCATAGTATTGGTTTAAGCCTTCTCTATTAGCTTTCTTTGCTTTTTCTACAAACGCCTGATCAGAGATGGCTGCTAATGCCGCCACTTGTCCCAGCGTGTTCACGTTAAATGGTTCCCTTGCAGGCTCTAGTTTCTGAATGATATCTTCACCAGCCGCACCATACCCCACCCTAAGGCTTGCTAATCCATAAATTTTTGAGAAAGTGCGCAGTACAATCAGGTTAGGATAATTGTTTAGCCAAGATATGGTATCCGGATGATCAGCTGCTTCGACATATTCATAATAAGCCTCATCCAGAACGACAAGAACATCATTGGGGACATTGTCGAGGAATCCGGCCAATTCCCGATTATTGATATATTTTCCTGACGGATTGTTTGGCGTACACAGCCATACTACAGCGGTGTTTTGATCAATAGCATCCAGCATACCGGCAAGATCGTGTGAACCAGCTACAAGTGGAACTTCCCTGACTTCGGCACCTTCTATCACCGCATTATGGCGATATTGAGGGAAAGTCGGAGTAGCCATTACCGTGTTAGTACCTGGTGACAAAAGACTTCGGGAAATAATCTGGATTAGTTCATCAGATCCATTTCCAAAAATCAGTTGGGTTTCTTTTACATTTAGATGGTCTGCTACACCAGTACGCAATTTTGCTGCATATCCATCAGGGTACAAGGCGAAGGAATCACCCACAGCAGCTACGGCTTCCTGTACCTCTGGTGAACATCCAAAGGGGTTTTCATTGGAAGCAAGTTTGGTAATATGCTCTAATCCGTATTGTTTTTTAACGTCCTGGATCGATTTCCCCGGCTGATATGGTTTTAATGTAAGAATGGCTTCTTTCCATTTCATCATTTTCACCCCTATTTGGATTCATCGCTTTAAAGCGGCAAAGTATATAATTGATTATAACATAATATTTCTTTATTTTCTGAAATAAGTACAAAAAAAAATTTTGATGGCACGTTTTATTTTATCATTATTCCGCATTTCGAATTGCACAAAAACCCTTCGGTTGGGCACTTTTCATTTTGCCGTTAGATCCGGCCTTAGAACCACAGCCCGCTCCTGATATACATGTTGTATGTCTATCTGAGATTTATCTGTATTTAAATGGAGCATGATGCGAATGCAGCCTGCAAGTGAACCAGGCACAGGGATTTCACGCATACACATCACCGGTACGTGAGTCCATCCCTCAATTTCCCGCAGCGCTTTTGCTGGAAAGACTGAGGTTAAATCTTCTGTTACTGATATAAATACTGAAGCAACCTGCTCGGGAATAATTTCATTTTCTGCAATTATACTGGAAAGCAGTATCCTTGTCGCTGAGACTATCTCTGCTTCTTCATTTTTTTCGACAGTTGTGGCTCCCCGGACTCCTCTGATCATATTATCCTCCATATCTAAACATTTTTCAGCTGAAAGTCTTCATAAGTACATCAAACGTAATACGTCCTTAATATCATGATCTGCAATCTCTGTCGTGATCGGCGCACCTATTTCCTTAAGAAGTACAAAAGTCACCATGCTGCCAACGGATTTTTTATCTTTCTTCATTAGTGAAATAAGACCATCACAATCTAAATCTTCTTTTATTTGAATATTATAACCCAGACTCTGAACCCATCCGGTAAACTTTTCCATATCAAAATCAAGCGAGCATTCTTTCATGCTAAGACGAAGAGCATAAACCAAACCGACCATTACTGCTTCCCCGTGCGGGAATTCACCGTATCCCATCATAGTTTCAACGGCATGTCCGAGTGTATGTCCGAGATTCAGATAGGCGCGTACCCCGGTTTCCCTTTCATCTTCGCTTACAATAGCCGCTTTAATTTCAATCCCCTTTTTAATCATATGAAGCAGATGGTTTTCGCTAAGCGCCTGTAAATCCTTTATATTTTCTAATAGCCAGCTGTAAAAGGCAGGATCCTGAATCAACGCTTCCTTGACAATCTCAGCGAATCCCGACCTTAGCTCCCTTGCGGGCAAAGTACGGAGGAAATTTATATCATAAAATACTGCTTCGGGCTGGTAAAACACACCTATCATATTTTTTCCTTCGGGATGGTTGATTGCTACCTTACCGCCAACTGCGCTATCATGTGCAAGCAGGGTAGTCGGAATTTGCAGGAAAGGAACGCCCCTCATGAAGGTAGCAGCGACAAAACCCGCCAGGTCCCCGACCGCTCCCCCTCCCAATGCCAATACCATGGAATTCCGGTTTAAATTCTGTGACAGAGCATAGCTATGGGTGTCATAAAACACCTGAAATGTCTTTGCATGCTCTCCTTCCGGGGTTATATACTCAATGACGGTCTTTCCCGTTTTTTCGAGCACATTCTTTACAGCGGGTAAATGGAGGGCTGCAACTGCCTCATCGGTAATGATTAGAATTTTCCCGATTTTTTCATACTGCTTTACTATAAAATCCGGCAGAGACTCTATGATATTCTTGCCGATGAATACTGGATAAGTTTTTGAAGCAGCGGATACACTAATCGTTTCCATTTTCTAAAACTCCTTTATATCTTCCCTGTAAGCACGCACAGCCTCCTGGAGCTTATCAAATTGATCTGAAGGGAATTGGTCAACGATGGCTGCCGCAAGTTCCCACGCTATTACTGCTTCAGCGACAACCGCAGCTGCAGGTACAGCACAGCTGTCCGAACGTTCAATGCTTGCAGAAAAGACTTCCTTCGTATCAATATCCACACTTTGCAGCGGCTTATATAATGTTGGGATTGGTTTCATTACTCCCCGTACAACAATCGGCATACCAGTCGTCATACCGCCTTCCAGACCTCCAAGGCGGTTGGTTTTGCGATAGTAGCCTCTGTCTTGTTCCCAGGCAATCTCATCATGCACTTCACTTCCGAAGCGTCTCGCAGCTTCAAAACCTATACCAAATTCAACGCCTTTAAACGCATTAATACTGACAATCGCCGCTGCGAGCTTTGAGTCCAGCTTCCTGTCATAATGTACATAGCTTCCTACTCCTGCAGGCATGCCCTCCACAATGACTTCGACAATGCCGCCGATTGAATCGCCATTTTTCTTTGCCTGGTCAATAGCATCCATCATTTCCTGTTCTACATTGCTGTCAAAGCAACGGACAGGTGAAGCCTCCGTTTTTTCCTGCAATTCTTTAATGGAGGTATATTCTGCAGCTGCGGCGTGGATACCGCCAATTTCCAAAACATGAGACGCAACCTCTATTCCCAGCAGAGAAAGAAGTTTTTTTGCCATGGATCCAGCTGCGACACGTACCGTAGTCTCTCTCGCAGATGAACGTTCCAGCACATTTCTAAGGTCCCTATGTCCATATTTCATACCGCCATTCAAATCTGCATGACCCGGTCTTGGCCTTGTAATCTTTCTTTTAACTTCTGCCGCTTCTTCTTCTGAAATAGGTTCGCTCCCCATCACTTTTGTCCAATGGGTCCAATCTTTATTTTCAACGACTAGAGCAACAGGAGACCCTAGTGTATAGCCATGCCTGATACCTGAAGCTATGAATGCCTGGTCTTTCTCAATCTGCATTCTTCTGCCCCGTCCGTGTCCCTTCTGCCTTCTTGCCAATTGCTCATTAATATCGTCGCTTGAGATTGGCATTCCTGCAGGCAAACCTTCTATAATTGTAGTAAGCTGCGGCCCATGTGATTCACCAGCTGTTAAATATCTCATATTCTCTGCCTCCGTTTAAACCATTAAAGGATTTATGTATCAATATACCATACATGGAACCTTTGTGGGTATAAGAAAAACAACATTGCAAGCCAAAAACTGTTACAATGCAAAAAAGCCCGCATGAAGCGGACCATCAAGACGATCTTATATAAGGAGAACCGTGTTACACTTTCTTGTAGAAGAAAGTATCTTCCGTCTCCAGGCTATACTGACCCGGGTTAAAAATTTGCTCCGTACTCCCTACAAAAAAAGCTCCTCCCTCTTTTAATGCGCCGCTGAACTTAAAATAGAGCTGGCTCTTTGCCTCTTCGGTAAAATAAATAAGTACATTCCTGCAGACTATTAAATCATAACTATTCTCATATTTATCTGCCAACAAATTATGCTTACGAAAATTGACAGTCCTTTTGATTTCATCTGAAAGCTTGAAGTAGTCCCCTTCTTTTGTAAAATATTTCGCTTTCATATCTGCAGGGACCTCATTTAAAGACCGTTCAGGATAGATGCCTAGCTTTGCTCTGGCGATTACATTCTCATCTATATCTGTAGCAAGTATTTCAATCTGGTTTAACGGAACGTGTCTGGACAGAATCATGGCAATAGTATAAGGCTCTTCTCCTGTGGAACACGCCGCACTCCAAATCTTCAGTCTTCTAGTGGATTTCAGCAGTCTAGGGAAAATTTTCTTCTCCAGTACTTCCCATCTGGAAGCATTTCTGTAAAACTCAGATACATTTATAGTCATCCTGTCCAAAAACTCATTCAGTACTTTATTGTCCTTTTCAATGGCCTTGAAATAATCCATAAAACTGCTGTAGCCTTTTTTTTCATAAAGTGAGGTAAGCCTGCGCTTCATTTGAGCTTCCTTATAAAGAGCCAAATCTATACCTGTAAACCGTTTAATTTGGCTAATGAAATTCTGATATTCGTCTTGAGGCATAAATACGTCTCCCATGCATTAAATTCCAAATAACTAAGCTTTCGATAAGTATATCGGAAAAATGGGAAATAAGTTTGCAATTTAATTAAAATTTTTTTTGGCTGTTTCATTTAATTAGAGAATGGAAGCAAGGCGATACTTACTTTCGCTGCTTTAAATTGAATAAGGTGGCCAATGGACCTGACGTGGGGCAACTCCCTGGTCTAAAAAATAATATGCTAAGGCTTGAATCCATACCTCTTTTGGCGCTACTAAACCAAAGGCGGACACAAAAGGGGTTCGGAATGCTCCCATTCCGAACCCCTTTTTGTCAACAATCTGAAACTCCCAATTCGCGAATTCTGCTATAAATCTTCTAAACTTAGTAAACCCATTCTGCGATTAATTTAGAATAATCCACTAACTCTTCTTCTTTAAAGAATAGCCCAATTTCACGTTCAGCACTTTCAGGTGAATCCGATCCATGAATAACGTTTTTTCCGACAGTTACTGCAAAATCACCGCGGATTGTAGCTGCAGCTGCGTCTTTAGGGTTTGTAGCACCCATCATTTGACGTGCAGTGGCTATGACATTTTCACCCTCCCATACCATTGCAAATACCGGTCCGGAAGTAATAAAGTCTACCAACTCACCAAAGAATGGACGTTCTTTGTGTTCTCCGTAATGTTGCTCTGCCAATTCTTTCGAAACAGACATCAGTTTTGCTCCAGCTAGACGGAAGCCTTTCTTTTCAAAGCGAGCTACGATCTCACCAATCAAGCTGCGTTGTACCCCATCAGGTTTTACCATTAAAAATGTTTTTTCCATTATGGCCCACTCCTACTGTAATTTATATGATTTACCTTATTAAGACAATCCTCAAAAATAGTACCACTATTCATGATATTTCGCAAGCAGCTATGAAAGGGTTTTCTTTTTTCATCACTTATAAAACCAGGGCACTTTAATAAAAATTTGCGTACACCTGAATTCGTGCCTGCAGCTGTGCTGGAGATATACTGTTAGTATTTTCTTTTCCCTATGAATTTTGCAATTTCATATAAGGTCTTCTTGGCTGAATTGGCCGGCAGTTCGTTTAATGCTTCAAAGGCCTTCTCCAAGTATAGTCCTCCAAGAGCTGCCGCCCTTTCTATTGCACCGCTTGCGGTAATATCCTGTATGATGGAAGCCATCTCATCCTTTGGTATATCCTCATGTACTTGTACAATTCTTGACTTTATTTTTGGGTCCTCCATTGAGTACAGAACCGGCAGCGTAATGTTTCCCTGTCTCAGGTCACTGCCAGCAGGTTTTCCCAGTTCCTTTTCGGAAGCAGTAAAGTCAAGGATATCATCTGTAATTTGATAAGTCATGCCGACATAATAACCAAATTCAAACAGCTTTCTATGTATTTTTTCATCCACTCCCACTGAAATGGCACCCAACTGGCAGCTGGATGCTATCAAGAGGGCCGTTTTGCGTTTTATTCTCCGCAAATAGGTTCTTAGATTCTGTTCAAAATTGTACTTATCCTTGATTTGCTCAATTTCACCCTTCGTAAGCTCCACCATCGTGTGTGAGAGGAGCTGGTGTGCCTGGGGGTCATTGATCTCCGTTATCACTTCAAGTGCCCGGGCAAAAATATAGTCGCCCGTATACATAGCAATCCTGTTGTCCCATTTCGATTTTATCGTTGGGGCCCCCCGGCGTAGATCTGAATCATCAATGACATCATCATGCACCAGTGAAGCCATATGAATCAGCTCTAGAGCAACCGCTGCTTTTTTTACAGCATGAATATCATATTGGCCAAACTTTGCAGCAAGCAACACAAGAACCGGGCGTATCCGTTTGCCCCCTGATTTCAGCAAATGGAGGGATGCTTGTCTTAGTACGGCTGAATCCGCCTGAATGGCAGCTTCCAATTCTTTTTCTATTAATTGCAGGTCTGTATTCAAGAACGAATACAACATTTTCAGTTTCATACAAATCCACCCAGCCTAGTTTGCGTTAATGATTATGGACGTTTGGCCTTCATGCCAAAATGCGAGGCTGCCACTCCACCGCTATGAGCTTTATAGCTTACATTATGGAAGCCGGCTTCCTCAAACATCAAAGCCAGCTGCTTCATGCCCGGGAAATCACGGGCTGATTCCTGAAGCCAGGAATATTCATCATAGCTTTTGGCAAAAAGCTTGCCAAACACTGGCATAATAAATCGAAAATAAAAGTAATACATTTGCTTAAATCCTACCAGGGTAGGCTGCGAGGTTTCCAGACAAACAGCCATGCCGCCCGGCTTTAATACCCGGTGCATTTCTTTTAAAACCTGTAAATAGTCAGGTACATTCCGCAGCCCAAACCCGATGGTGACATAGTCGAAGGAATTTTCCTCAAAAGGAAGCTCCATGGCGTTGCCATGAATGAGCGAAACATATTGATCAAGCTTTAATTCACGCACCTTTTCCTGCCCGATTTTAAGCATGTTTTTGCTGAAATCCAGACCGACCACCCTGCCTTCAGGCCCGGTTTTCTCCGCAAGCGCAATAGTCCAATCAGCAGTGCCGCAGCAGACATCCAGAGCGCTTGACCCTTTAGGCACATTCATTCTGCCCATGGTATATTTGCGCCATTTAAGGTGCTGTTTAAAGCTAATCACAGAGTTCATTTTATCGTAGTTGTCATATATTTTTTCGAATACTCGATGAACTCTTTCCTCTTTAGTTTGTTCCATTGTTCACCCTTCTTCCGCTAAGGAGTTGGCTGTCACTGCTGTGATATCCAAAACGCTTGAAATTCTTGATCGTAACATGCAATTTTGAAGCGGCATTTGCTCTAAGGCATTTTTCACAGAGTTTTGCGCATATAATATACATTGGTCCAGTTTATTCAGCAGGAAATCTATTTGCTCTTTGGATAATGCGACATTCTTGTCCTTCTTTGGAAAGGATATCTTTTTTAGTATTTCAAAAATAATGGATTGGCCGCTTTCCATGTATTGTACTTTTTCTGTATACAAACGATTCAGCAATAGAAGTTCGGTTGATATTTCCTTCCAGCCGGCCAGATTGAACCAGTCCGCCACGTGAAGAATCAAGGATGCTTCAATTTTGCGTATGCTGTCCATGACACTTGCCAACTCATCCATTGACTTTTGATACAATAAAATTTTATGTTCATTTATATCCTTAATGGCACTAGCCAGAACCCGAACCAAAGATATATTTCCTACCCTGGATAGCAATTGGTAATATAGGCCGCTATAGAAATCCCCAGCTAGCACTGTAAGCTGGAGGTCCTTCTGTTCATTTTCGTCTTTGCCTTCAAGCTCCAGATTATTGACGTTTTCATGGATATCGAGCGCCATCTGGATCAGCATGGTTGATAATATATATGTTTTTCGTTGTTCATCCGTAATCTCTAATTGATTAAACAAACTCAATAGAAGCAGCAGCTTATCCTCGTCAATTTTTGGGACCTCCAAAAATTCATTCAAAAAAGGATGAAAGGCACTGGTTTTTATCAATTCTTTTAATTCTGTCAAAGAAGTATTTTTGTTCATCAATTGAGATCACCCTTAAATACCCGTAATGGTTTACTTTTCTGCCCGTTTGGCAGATTCCCGTTTAAAAGCACACATCATTATAACATAAAAACACTGGGAGCGTACTACATTAAGGCTGCAATTAGACTTTTCAGTGCATATCCTGCCTAATCAGGCAGGAATTCTCACTTTTCAGCCTGTCCCTTTTTGGATGAGCTTTCTACCTCACCATAAGGGGAATATATTTTTGCATTACCCCGAATCTTAATCGCAGATGTATGCTCTGTAAATTGGGCAATCATGACCTCGCCTGCATCAAGCTTCTCAGAATGATGGAATCTTGTATCGGTGCCCCTGGTCAGCCCGATCACATTTACACCATCCTCCACGGCTTTTATTATTACAAAATCCCGAAAAATCTTTTCATCCATGCTATCACCCGTATTTTCATGTAATTAATGTTACAGTAATTATCCTTTAATAAAAGACAGGACTTCAGACCTGGTCCTTGAATCTTCTGCGAAAACGCCCCTTACTGCAGAAGTGACTGTTTTTGCGCCCGGCTTTTTGACCCCGCGCATTGTCATGCACATATGCTCTGCCTCTACAACTACCATTACTCCATGCGGTGATAGTTGCTCCATTATAGCATTGGCAATCGTGGAGGTAATTCTCTCCTGAAGCTGCGGCCTTTTCGATACAGCCTCTACCGCCCTGGCAAGTTTGCTTAAGCCCGTTACCTTTCCGTCTTTAGGAATATAGGCAACATGGGCGTTCCCATAAAAGGGGACAAGATGATGTTCGCATACTGAGTAAAAGGGTATATCTTTTACAAGCACCAATTCTTCATGATCTTCTCCGAATATAGTTTCAAAATATTCCTTCGGATCCTGATTCAATCCCGAAAAAATCTCTTCATACATTCTTGCAACCCGTTTTGGCGTATCCAGAAGTCCTTCTCTCTCTGGATCTTCGCCTACTGCTTCTAAAATCATTTTGACTGCTTCCTCTATTTTAGCATGATTCACCTGTGGCATTCATTTTCCTCCTAAGCAAGCCTACTCATGTATGTAAATTATATGGACATGTCTTTATATTAGCATATTTACTTCACAAAATCTCAATGGCTGGTCAATAAGGGCACGAAACAGCCAATTCGAGAGTGTAAGTGGAATTAGATTAATCGAATTACGTGAACGTAGAAATCTAAATAGGTTATTCCTGCTCCACCCTCAAGCAGAGGTCATAGTACCTTATCCCACTCGTGATGGTTAAGAGAAGGACTGAACAATTAGGAAGAACGAGAACTAGGCATATAATTCCTGGTAAGAAGCAGACAACCCATGAAGTCCCCAGTGGAATCCGACTTAGTTTTGTAATGTAAACTTATTCCAGGGTACCTAGCTTTATATGAAGTTCGTGTTCCTCAGACCGGAGTTTTGCCGCTCGCTTCCTTCAGATTCCGCGTCAGCACGGATTGCGTTAAGCTAACCACTACTACCGCCTTCATGGATCGCAACTTAGACTCTATAGAGTGCACCCATGCCGGGCCCACATTAAAAAAAGGCCACGCATAGCGTAGCCTTTTTGGTACTTTAAATCTTAAATGCTCTGTATGTATTACTTTACAGCATCTTTAAGTGCTTTACCTGGTTTGAAAGCAGGCACTTTGCTTGCAGCGATTTCGATTTCATCGCCAGTTTGCGGATTGCGGCCTTTGCGGGCTGCGCGTTCGCGAACTTCAAAGTTACCAAAACCGATAAGCTGTACCTTATCACCATTTTTCAAAGCGTCTAAGATTGTATCAAAAACAGCATCAACAGCTTTCGTTGCATCTTTCTTGGAAAGCTCTCCTGTTTCTGCAACTGCGTTAATTAGTTCTGTCTTGTTCATGCCATTCACCTCCTCCCAAAGGATTTTTTTATAAAAAATCAATATTACATACTTTATAATAGTGATTTGTTACCGGGGGGTAAAATTTTTTCTTTGTCCCAATTTGAAACGCGAAAATGTCCACCTTTTTACGAAAGGAAAAAATTTCTAAAAGGGTAAGAATGGCGTCACAATGCATTTTCTGTAAGTAGATTATCACAAAAGACGTTCCGTTAGCAAGAGAATTAAAAAAATAATGGGCATCATTTCTCAAAAAATACATATATTAATTAATTATTTTGCCTAAATAAGAAATATCATTGTTTTTGTAATGGCCTATCGCCAGCATTGCCTTTCCCCTCATTCCACTCACAATATCTTTAAACCTATATTATGATACAATAACAATCCAGCAGTTCTCTTCTTTACGAATAAAGGAAGATTATATTTGCTAACTGTTTGCTTCATGGATTTTTAACCATATTCCATAGTGGTCCACTCATAAGCACCGCAGAAGAATTGTTTTACGGCTGGATAGTAAGTTTAACACCCCAAAAGCTTCTATAACAGCGATAAACCACTATTTATGCACCCTATTCATTCCTTAGATCCAAAGGGCTTCACTGTAAATCAGGAATAAAATCCGCATCGCTATTCTCATATTTTGATAGATAGAGGCTCCCATGACATACACAAAAAAGAACCAATCCCCTGTTATAGTGGATTGGTCAAGGCATTCTATAAAATGATCGCGATTAAACCACCGGATCCCTCATTAATTATTCTCTCAAGTGTTTCCTTCAGCTTGTAACGTGCGTTTTCTGGCATCAGGGATAGCTTAGCCTGAATGCCTTCCCTTACAATTGAACTTAAGGATCGGCCGAAAATATCGGAATTCCAAATTGAAAGAGGATTATCCTCAAAATCCTGCATTAAATAACGGACCAGTTCTTCACTTTGTTTTTCTGTACCAATAATCGGCGCGAACTCAGATTCGACATCCACCTTGATCATATGGATGGAAGGCGCGACAGCTTTTAGCCTTACACCAAAACGGGACCCCTGCCGTATGATTTCCGGTTCATCAAGGCTCATATCGGCCAGGGATGGAGCCGCAACACCATACCCGGTTTGTTTTACCATCTTCAAAGCATCTGAGACCTGGTCGTATTCTGCTTTAGCGTGAGCGAAATCCTGCATGAGTGAAAGCAGGTGATCCTTCCCCCGTATCTCAACCCCTACAATTTCCTTTAATATTTCGTCATAAAGCTCATCTGGGGCATAGAGATCGATTTCCGCTACTCCCTGGCCCATTTCGATGCCAGCAAGGCTGGCTCGGTCGATAAACTCAAATTCATTAAAATGTCCTACTACCCTATCAACATCTCTTAGGCGTTTGATGTCCTTTACTGTTTCCCGCACAGCTTCCTGGTAGCTTTCACGAAGCCAATGGTTTTCCTTAAGCACCATTACCCAGCTAGGCAGATTGACATTCACCTCTAGAACAGGGAATTCATATAATGCTTCGCGGAGGACATTTAGAACATCGGATTCACGCATGCTCTCAACACTCATTGCGAGCACCGGTATATCATATTTTTCCTGAAGGCTATCCCGTAAGGCCAATGTATCCGGATGATGCGGCTGCACCGAATTCACAATCATGATGAATGGTTTGCCCACTTCTTTTAGCTCATTGATGACTCGCTCTTCCGCTTCGACATAGTCAGCACGTGGAATTTCCCCAATTGACCCATCAGTGGTAATGACCACCCCCAGCGTCGAATGATCTTGGATAACCTTGCGGGTCCCTATTTCAGCTGCTTCATGGAAGGGAATCGGTTCTTCATACCATGGAGTGTGAATCATGCGCGGACCATTTTCATCCTCATACCCCTTTGCTCCCGGGACGGTATAACCTACACAATCAACAAGTCTGATATTTACATCAAGCCCCTCAGCAACATGGATGGTAGCTGCCTGATTAGGGACGAATTTTGGTTCTGTAGTCATGATTGTTTTTCCTGCCGCACTTTGCGGGAGTTCATCCTGTGCCCTGGCACGGTCGGCCTCTGTACCAATGCCAGGAATGACAACCAATTCCATAAACTTTTTTATAAAAGTAGATTTACCGGTCCTTACTGCACCGACTACACCTAGGTATATGTCGCCACCGGTTCGTTCAGCAATATCTTTAAAAATATCTACCTTTTCCAAGGTATCCCCTCCCGATATTAGAGTTCCTGGGATAACATCATCCATTTTTTTGACTCTAGGACAATATATATTTATGATGTTGTCCTAAAAAAATATTCCTATTATTTTGTGCAGGTACCTCCTAATTTAGTTATCTTAAAAAATCTGCCGCACCGCCGGCAGCTGCTTTATATAAGGGCTGGTATTATAGAAGTTATGGATATTCAATGGAATAAAGAAATAACCCTTCCCCTACAATATATTTCGCAGGAAAAGGGTTATGACTATTTTATAAGGAATACAGGCATTTTGGTTTTTTCATCGACTGTATAAGGAAGCGAATAGGCTGGCACAAAATCCGAGCTTTCGGTAAGGAGTCGGCGAATATCCTCCCCAGGCTTGAACTGATGCTTTGTTTTCTTGAGCGCCTTCATGAGGTCGGGAGTATAGTCTATAAAAGCTTCAGCCTCGTTGTTCACCACTATATGAAGCATATTGTCAGAATATGGACTCCTTACTACAGGCGCGTCTTTTAAACCCAGCTTTTTATAATCCAGGGTGAAAACAGTATCCGCCAGCCGTTCCTTGAAAGGGGGGTAGCCGTTATTCTGTCTGTATGCCATTACACGCAAATTATAGTCCTGAAGCTGCTGTGCAAGCCTGATATCGAAAATCTTGACCTTCGGATTGGTCTCCTCGTCAATGATTACATATTGAAAGACACCCCCCGATTCATATGCGTTGCCAGGCGGCTCAGCCATATACCTTGGCGCTATCTTAGAGAAGTCTACCAAATGTTTTTGGTAATAAGGTGTATCTCCGGGCTTCGTCTTTATTGGGAGGATCCCCCCCTCTTCTTTCTGAAACTGCTCAACCGCATTTTGGACAGATTGGATTTGTGCTTTATAGGGAACCTGATTTTCCGCTTTCTGTTCCTTTGGATACATGCAGCCCGACAGGATAATGGCTAGGATTATATATAACGTCGCTAGTTGTATTTTTTTCATGAGAATCCACCGCCTACGAATCTGTTGGTCCGCTCATAACTACAAAAAAGATAATGAGGCCCGCCAATATCATTAATATGTATGCAATCACAGCGGTAATTGCTTTCAAAAAACCTCTTAATTTATATCTGCTAAGATAAATTGTGATAATCGAGATAAACATAAACGCCATCGCAGCCAGCGATATCCACATTTTTTGCAAAGCTGGTGTCAAAATAAGCACTCCTTTTTCTGTATAATCAAAAGAAAATAAAAAATCAGATGAATCCGACACATATTATAACATAAGCATGGAATACAATATATATAGCAATATACAGAAAAAGAAAACAATAAAAAAACAGAAGATACCAAAGGATATCTTCTGTGATTTTGACTAAATCCCCCAAATTGCCAGGTCAGATTACTAGTTTACTACATTGCATTTTATGCGGGCTCTGACCATCACGCATCGTCTAATGCCCAGTTTCTCAAAAAATAAGGCCATGGAAACGAAGCTGCCCATATCCAGCATATGCATACAATGGTGATACTGTGATTTCTGTATCAGTCGCTCATCCGTTCATCCAGGATATTGATGAGATCTTCCATTTCGTGTGTCTTGCCGCGGCTCATCAAAAGGTCAACTGAGTCCTTTACATTTTGTCCCTCAAATAATACTCCGTATAAGGCCTCTGTAATCGGCATGGTGACTTCATACTTTTTCGCCAGCTGATATGCAGCCTTTGTTGTTCTTACTCCCTCAACTACCATGCCCATCTTGTCCAGTACCTCTTCAAGCTTTTGGCCTTTTCCGAGCATATTGCCAGCTCTCCAATTACGCGAGTGGACGCTTGTACATGTAACAATCAAGTCGCCGATTCCCGTCAAGCCTGAGAATGTAAGCGGATTGGCGCCCATTGCTGTCCCCAGGCGGGCAATTTCCGCGAGCCCCCTAGTAATCAAGGCTGCTTTTGCATTGTCGCCGTATCCCAGCCCGTCTGTAATTCCTGCCGCCAATGCAATGATATTTTTCAATGCACCGCCAATTTCGACTCCGATCACATCCGGGTTCGTATAAACACGGAAATTTTGATTCATGAATAGATCTTGGATTTTTTCGGCCGCATCCATATCCCTAGCAGTAACAGTGACCGTTGTTGGATGTCTCAGGCTGACTTCTTCTGCATGGCTTGGGCCGGATAACACCACGACTTCCTGCAGCAGCTGCTTCGGCATTTCTTCTTCGATCAGCTCTGAAATTCTCATTAATGAGTCCGGCTCAATGCCTTTGCTGACATGTACAATCGTCAGAGGATTCTTTGCGACGTCCCTGATTGTACCTATTACTTGCCGGATTGCTTTTGTCGGCACCGCAAGAATCACAGTATATACTCCCTCGAGAGCCATGCCCAGATCAAAAAATCCTTTGATTCCTTCAGGAAGCTCTATGTCCGGGAGATATTTCTGGTTTCTATGTGTCCGGTTAATTTCATCTATTTGTTCTTGTTTATGTCCCCAAAGCCTGACATTATGGCCATTATCCGCAAGCACCATAGCCAAAGCTGTTCCCCAGCTGCCTGCTCCAAGAACCGTAATGGTCTGTCTATGTTCCTGCATACTTAGCATCCTCCCCTACTTTCTTTGTCTTCCGAAGATTTTAATCGGCGTTCCTTCAAAATTGAAAGCATCCCGGATCCTGTTCTCCAAAAATCTTTCGTAAGAAAAATGCAGCAGTTCAGGGTCATTGACAAATACCACAAATGTTGGCGGCTTTACAGCTACCTGAGTTGTATAGTAGATTTTCAATCTTTGTCCATTATGGGTTGGAGTTGGATTCATTGCTACCGCATCCATAATTACTTCATTCAGGACATTGGTTTGGACACGAAGTGCATGCGCTTCACTAACTCTGTCGATAACTGGTATCAATGTATGTACACGCTTCTTGGTTTTTGCTGACAAAAACACAATCGGTGCATAATCAAGGAACTGGAAGTGTGCACGGATGCTTTCTTCAAACTCTTTCATGGTTTTTTCATCTTTTTCGATTACATCCCATTTATTGACGACAATGATGACACCCCTGCCAGCTTCATGGGCATAACCGGCAATTTTTTTATCCTGTTCCCGGATTCCTTCTTCCGCATTAATCAATACCAGAACGACATCGGATCGCTCAATGGCACGCAAGGCGCGAAGCACACTGTATTTTTCGGTTGTTTCATAAACCTTTCCCTTTTTCCGCATACCTGCAGTGTCAATTATGACATATTCCCTGCCCTCAATGGTCAGCATGGAGTCGATCGCATCACGCGTGGTGCCCTCAATATCGCTTACTATAACACGTTCTTCACCGAGCAAAGCGTTGACGAGTGAGGATTTCCCCACATTCGGACGCCCAATCAAACTGAATTTGATTACATCCTCATCATATTCTTTTTCCTCATATTGAGGAAAATGCTTTGCTACTTCATCAAGCAAATCTCCCAATCCAAGACCATGAGAACCGGAAATGGGGAATGGTTCCCCGAACCCCAGAGCATAAAAGTCATAGATTTGATCCCGCATTTCTGGATTATCTACTTTATTTACAGCAAGAACCACTGGTTTTTTCGATTTATACAGGATTTTTGCCACTTCTTCGTCAGCACTTGTAACTCCTTCGCGGCCATTAGTCATAAAGATGATGACATTCGCCTCATCGATGGCAATTTCCGCCTGCTGACGAATCTGCTCAAGAAACGGCTCATCACCGATATCAATGCCTCCTGTATCTATGATATTAAACTCATGTGCAAGCCATTCCCCCGAACTGTATATGCGGTCTCTAGTTACACCGGGAACATCCTCCACTATTGAAATACGCTCCCCAACGATCCTGTTGAATATCGTGGATTTGCCTACATTCGGCCTACCAACTATTGCTACTACCGGTTTTGGCAATTTAGTCCGCCCCTTTTTCTTTTGTAATTCTATGGATACATGAATTCATTTATTTTACAATCTGATCAGCTGTATGAATAAGTATGTCATTTTTCCATAAAGGCATAGACAGCACGCTTGCTATCCTTCTTCGTCTGCACTGGCATGATCCAGCAAATAAACTTTATAATCTCCATGCGTAAAGTTTTGCCAAACAAAGCTTCTCGCGCCGCTAACTATCATATCGTACCAAATTTTATCACAATCAACAATGATTGTGTTATAGGGCTATTTCATTTCGACTGCTCTGTCCTTCCTCTGATATTCGTTTGAAATGCATGCCTTATTGATTTGCAGGAGACCAAGAAACTCTTGCCGTTTTTTAAAAAAATGGCAGCAGCATCATGCACTAATGTTTTACAATTATATAAACTTCTTCGCTCAAAAGGTGTGCGATTCCGTCTAAAATGGCTTCTAGACTGGCGGCAAAATGGTCCATCTCTTCCCTGTTATCGCAATGAAATACTCCGATTCCGGCAGGAACCTTTTTGGGATTAGTCGTTACCACGGCAAGAATAAATTTTTCAATATCCATCAGAATTTACCTTTCTTCTTAGCTTCACCCGGCATTCGGATAGCATTCTCAAGTGCAGGAACATTTCCAATCACATCGATCACGCGGTTAATATTCCTGTCCAGTGGCAGCACGAAAATTCCTGCCTTGCCATCATCCAGATCCAGCTTGGCTAACGGTACAAGGGACGGTGTACCAGAATCTCTTACAACCCCCATAGCGACGGTTACATCATGCAGGATAGCCTGGCGCTGGCCTAAATTTGAAATCGTTACACGCGCATTTTCATTTTTCGGTAATAATATGAATCCCATTCCATATTTCAGAACTTCCTTCCTTCTCTCCGGATGGCCAATATTCATGATATATATATTGCCGACGTATAATCCGGGACCATCAAATCGAGGCTCAACATATTCGATATCAACAATATCCTTGAGTCTGCTGCCAGCCATAAGCCATCGGCAGAGGAAAAATGCTCCTACGAAAACAAGCACTGCTATCCATTTATTTGCTAATATATATCCTGTCGTTACCAGAAAGGCCGTTAAAATCACCAAATAATTTCTGCCCTCGAATGCAATAGCAATCCCTTCAATGTATGTTTTCCCTCTTTTGACCAATTCAACTTCATCCAGTTCGGCCAATGTATTTCTCTCCATATTCCTTACATCCCTGAACTGTGAGGCAGCAAGTGCAAGAAAGGTGACAGCTGTATAGTCTTTTTCCAAAATGGAAGGAAGGACGATGGTTCCTAAACCTGCCGCGATAAAGCCCATTCCAATATGAATTATTTTTCCATGCAAATATGTCGGATACTGCCGATAGTCTGTACGCAGCATGACCAGCCTCATGATTGTGCCGGCAATTACACCAAATAATATGGGATAGGAATATTCAGTCATATTATACTTGACGCTCCTTTTGTCCAAATCTTAACAAAGCCTGTGTATGCAACACACGGCTCACTGTTTCCAAAGATGTCCATCCTACATTTATTAATATAGCCACCATGGCAGTATCCAGCCAGGCGTGAGAACCGGCTTCATAAGGCATGGAATTGAAAACCAAAATGCCGGCAAAAAGGCAATCTCCTATAATCAGAGCAATCAGTATGCCGGTGAACCGTGTTCTCCAGTTGTCAAATAACAGGACAGCAACATAATTTATTAGTACACCAAGCAAAGCTGCAGGGCTCACTACAAGCCATACCGGATCGAGCATTGAAAAAAGCTGAAAACTTGTGAGACCAAGGGCCAATATTGCACTTCCCAGAATTAAATACGTCAATTTCCAAACAGAAAGCTTCCGATGATAGTAGAAGCAGAAAATCAATGTATAAATGCAAGCTAAATTTATCTTAAAAGAAAATAGGTGCAGTTTATATGTAGAAAATAAAATGACAGCCAATATATGAAACAGAAAGGGATAACGGAATTCTGTCTCTTTTGGGACAAAAAACATGACAAGCACCCACGCAATCCATAATATCCAGTAAAAAAACAGTCCATCCATAATATGTCCTCCCAATAGAAACATTATGTCTGTTTTTTTCTGTAATTAAACTCACAAAAAAGTTCCTTTTAAATAACGACCCTCCATTTCCAAAAAATCAACAAAAAACCGCCTGGTTGAGAATGGCCAACCGGGCGGTTTAAGATGTATGAATTCATTTTAAAATTGGGCTGTCCTGCAGGGCAGCGGAAATGTGCAGCATATGAATAAGTTAAATGAAGCAGCGTCGGTTATTTAAATTTCTTCAATTGCTCCCCGATCATATCCCCAAGCTGGAATCCGCTTGTTTCTTCAGGAAGTTCATAGTTCGAATGATTGCTCGCCTGAGGTTCTTCAAGATCTTTCATGCTTAATGATAGACGCTGGTCTTCCTCATTGACATCAAGAACTTTGACTTTAACGGACTGGCCTTCCTTTAACACTTCTTGCGGAGTTGCAATATGCTTGTTGGATATTTGAGAAATATGGACCAGACCCTCTACTCCAGGGAAAATTTCCACAAATGCTCCAAAGGAAACCAAACGTTTTACAGTTCCCTCAAGTACAGCCCCTTTAGGAGCTTTTTCTGAAACACCAGACCAAGGTCCAGGGAGTGTTTCTTTGACAGAAAGTGATATTCTTTCATTGTCCCGGTCCACGGATAGCACTTTTACGGTCAGCCTGTCGCCTTCCTTAACTACGTCGGAGGCTTTTTCCACATGCTGATGGGATAGCTGTGAAATGTGGACTAGTCCATCTACGCCTCCGATGTCTATGAAAGCACCAAAATCTGTAATCCTCTGAACGGTGCCCTCTAGAACCTGGCCGGCTTGGATTGTATCAAGAATTTCAGCCTTCCTTTTGTTCTTCTCATCCTGTACAACAGCACGGTGTGATAAAATTAAACGATTTTTTTCTTTATCAAGCTCCACAATTTTGAAGGTCAAAGTTTTATTCTTATAATCTGAAAAATCCTCTACAAAATGATCTTCAACTAAAGACGCAGGAACAAATCCCCTGACGCCAAGGTCCACGACCAATCCGCCTTTAACTACATCTTTTACTTCTGCTTCAAACACTTCCTGTGTTTCAAATTTCTTTTCTAATTCGTCCCATGCCTTTAGTGCATCAATTTTACGCTTTGAAAGAATAAGAGCTTCCTCTTCCACTTTGATTACTTCGAGCTCAAGTTCGTCTCCTTCAGAAATGGCGTCCGAAGCCTTCTCTACATGCAGGCTGGAAAGCTCACTGATCGGGATGATCCCATCTGTTTTGCTATTCTCTACGTCTACTATTACCTGTTTTTCTTCTACCCTCGTGACTTTGGCCTTTACCTTGTCACCTACCTGATAATTGTTTACTTCCACTTGGTTCATGTCTTCTGTCATTACGAACTCCTCCTTAACCCATGACTGCTCGGCAGAATTTCTCTTTTTAACGGCACATTGCATCAGAGATGCAATGTATAAGCCTTTATAAGAGTGAATTGCTAATGGTTTGAATATTCATTCATAATTCGGAATAGTCCCCTTTTTAATAAATTCTAATAAATCAGGGAAATTGTCAAGCAAGAAGGATTATTTATTTCCATAAATTAACTTTCTAATTTCTTCCATTATTATTTTTGTCGCCTCATCCGCTGAAACCTTTTCTTCCCGGTACTTTTCAAAATCGATTGGGTCTCCATACACCACTTTTACTGTGCCAAAAAGCTTATAAGGACCAATAACCGCACAAGGGACAACCACCGCTTTGGACCGTAAGGCAAAAAAACCGGCTCCAGCAAGGCCCTCACCAAGTTCTCCCGTTTTGCTCCTTGTCCCTTCAGGAAACAGCCCCATAACATTTCCTTCTTTTAAGGCACTCAAGCCCTTCCGTAATGCTTCTCTGTCACTCATTCCCCGTTTAACTGGAAATGCATTGACCTTTGGCAGAATACTTTTCAATATAGGAACACGAAAAATTTCTTCCTTGGCCATAAAGTGAATATCCCTCGGGGATGTGATCCCAACCGCCAATGGATCCAGGTTATTAATATGGTTTGCGCAGATAAGGACAGGACCTTCTTTAGGAAAGTTTTCCCCTCCTATTCTTTTAACCCGGTAAAGAGGAGTTAAAACTCCTTTTACAATTCCTTTGGCAAATGTATAAAACTTCAATATTATCTTGTCCTTTCTTCTATCAATGACATGATCTTTTCAGCCACTTGTTGTATGGACAATGATGTTGTATCGATCTCGATCGCATCTTCAGCTTTCCTCAATGGGGCCACTTCCCTTTCGGAATCCAGCTTGTCGCGAAGTGATATTTCTTCTTTTAGCTTCTCTATATCAGCTGGGAATCCTTTATCGACGTTTTCTTGGTATCTTCTATGAGCCCGCTCTTCGACCGAAGCTATTAAGAAAACCTTTACTTCAGCATTTGGCAGCACATGTGTACCTATATCACGTCCATCCATTACCACTCCGCCTGATTCAGCAATGCGCTGCTGGCGCCTCACCATCTCCTCTCTAACGGAAGCATGCTTTGATACCTCAGAAACTGACCGTGTAACTTCATTATTTCTGATTTCCGTTGTGACATCTCTGCCATCCAGGAGTACAAACTGGCCTCTTTCACTTGGCAGAAGAGCAATGTCTGTGTTCTTCAGCAAAATATCCAGCCCGGATTCGTCTCCCAAGCTCACACCCTCTTGGATTGCCTTATATGTTAATGCCCGATACATAGCTCCTGTATCAACATATATGTAATTGAATTTCTCTGCTACAATTTTTGCAACCGTGCTTTTTCCTGCGGCAGCAGGTCCGTCGATTGCTACTGAAATCTTATTAGTCATACATCCTCCCAAACTTGACAATCCTATTATGCATTTCCTGTTTGCCACGCATTATTTAGCCTTGACGTTTCAGGAAGCAGCGGATATATTACGCATACCCGCTATCTCTGAATACAAGATTTGCATCTTACTTTTTTGCCTAATATATACTCTGTCGCCCTGGTACATTATTTAGACCGGTTCCTTTTTGTATACGGTTATAGTTTATCACAAAATACATCATTTTTATGAAAAAAAAGTTCATAACGGTAAGCTAATCTACTTTCAATTAAATACGTTCAAGCACCCTGAATGAGTGCTTTTAGGAATGCTGATTCTTCAATAGAAAGATAGAGAAAAATAAACTTCCTTTATTGAATCCGGCAACTTTACAGGATTAAGAGCTGGCGGCTCCCTCATCAAATATTCATAAATCGTCATCCATTTGAGTTAGAAGCGTTCGGCATAGCCTGCCATAAGAGCCCTGTATATCTTATCCAACATAAAAAAGCGGTGAATCACCGCTTCATGCTGTGGCCATTGAAGGTTTCGATAATTTTTGTATAATTATCGTCATTGACGCCCTCATATTGTGTTAGTTTTTTAAATTCAAACATAGTTTGATTGTGAAATATTATTTGGAAAATTACTAAACAAATAATCTGTATGACAACCAGCTTAATGATGATGCGTTCGAACGAGTCCATTTTAAGCCCTTCCTGTCGTTGTTTATGTAATCAGGATTCATTGTCCTGCGAATCCGGCCGGAAAATGATCCATTTAACATTATGGGAAAAATGGGCTGTTTTTAATCAGTGTAAGAAATCCTCTTTATCATTTCAAAGTACAATATTTTCACATTAAAGGTGAAAATCATTTACCAATGCCTTTTTTCTTCATATCAAGCTGCCTTTCAAATATTACTCTTATAAGCGCTTGGCGGTCTCCCTCACTCATTTCGAGAAATTGGACAGATAGCTTATTAAAACGATCCGTATGTTCACTGATTCTTATCACTTTACACTTTATTCGCTGATAATGTATTTCTCCTGTCTTAAGAGACAGAGCAAACCAAATATACAAATTCGATACATTGGATAAATCAATGTGAAGCGGGATTCTTAACGCTGCTCCTCCCGCACTGATATCCTCTGTTATTGCCCTGAAGGGAGTAAAATCATTGAAAATAGGATGTACAGCACTATCAATCGGTGTCTCAACTCTGACGAATTGCCGCCTTTGAATTTTCACAAAGGTCTCGATTGGAGGCAAGGCAAGCTGTACCATCGCAATCTCCGCCTTCACCCGCCCCAATACTTCAGTATCAAAAATATAGACGGCATGTTCTTCATCGAAATATGTAGCTTTTAATTGTATGCCATCCAGTAGAAAGGCTATTTTTCCCGTTTCCGTATTTATCGGATAATCAATAAAGATATTATTATGATCAGCCTCGACAACCATAGCTTTGTACTGTTCTGGTTTCGCTGAGTATTTTGCTTCAAGAAGCAAGGTGTGCCCCACTTTTATCATCGCCAACATCTCCAGGTGATATTTCCTATATTTTTAGGTGTCAAATTGCCAGCTTTTTTGACAAAATCTATATAATTTATATTATGACATGGAATAAAAAAAAGGAAAAGTACTATCATGTACCTTCCCTCTTCATTAAGAATTGATTGTCGGCTGGCCCTATAACATTCTATCGTATATGGGCTCAGACTCCTTAAGCTTTTCCACTTTTTCTTCCTGGCCAGTATTAGCGTCTATGAATATCCGGTATGTATCTTGATCGATCGTACCCAAATATTCATAGCATAGTACTTCTTCACCTGATTCGCTTCGTATCAACGCTTTTCTTTCTTCTTGAATATTCACCTTAGGATTGATTTTTTTCCTTGCCTCCTGGGAACTCAGCTTCGCCTCCCCAATTTTCCGCAGTTTATGGGACTTAAGAAATTCATCTGCGGAAAAACCGACTACACTTCCGTCATCAAGCGCAATCTGGACTTTTACTGCATCTGGATAAACCCTCACTCCATTTACCGTTGTAACAAAGTTGAAGAGACCGGTATTATCATACTGTGTGCTTTCAAATAAATCGAGGGAATCAAAATTATTCTTCTTCAAAAATGAAGCAGCCCTGTTTGAAGCTTCATTCAAGCTTATTTTTGCAGAACCAATATCTCTCGTATTTTTGTACCAGATTGGATAGCCCCCGACTTTGGTGATATCCATATTCACTTCACCATTTTGGCCCTTTTCGGACATACTGACGCTGTAAAATCCAAAGTCCGAACCTTTGCGGTTTGAGCTGGCTTTTACATTTTCGGGGTGCTGTATGCCGGCATATTGCTTCGCTTTTTGGATGGCTTGCTTCCTGGTAATTTTAGCTCCCTTTAGATTTTCATAATTCTCCTCTTTTTGTTGACCAGTAGTGAAACGAGGGTCACTATTTCTTGTTTCAGCGTAACCGCTAACCCTTTTCTCAACTGCCTTAAAGCCGTCAATAATGGTATTGTCCGAGTTTTGGTCATTTGCAGCTAAAGCTGTATCGACATCCATCCAGCGAAGATCGTTTTTAATGACCTGATATTGAAGCTGGCGCAAGTCATCCTGGACATCGGCAGACTGCTTATAAAGCTGCTGCAGCCTGGCATATTCCTTGGCGCTTAAGGGCTCCTTTTCCAGGTCCCTTACGGCTGTGTTATAACTAAAGTTTCCGATATCTGACAGAAATTCCTCCGTCTTATTGAACTCCATCAGTGCCAATGGCAGCTGTCCCACATCCATCCTTGCTTCGGAGGAAATCCTCCAAACATCCGTGAGAGCCGGGCTTAATGAATTTCTGGAGTTCATCGCAAGTGTGTTTCCTATATTGTCATGCAATACATCCATCTGGTAAGACAAGTCATGGAAGGCACGCTGATAATTATTTTCCGCCTGGATTAATACAGCGTTCTTTTCCTGACGTTCCTGATAACCCCAATACGAGGTGCCTATGACTGCCAATGCGAGCACGACTATTGCTATATTTCTAATCAAATGGGCTCACCCCTTATTCACAGAAAATATGTTTGCCGATTTTTTTTATTTGCGGCCTTGTCCAAATCCATCCGCTTGTTGCAGTGTCAGGGTTGAAATAGTATGTGGCATTACCGGTAGGATCCCAGCCGTTAATCGCATCTATCACAGCCCTCTTGGCCTTATCATTCGGTGTCAGCCAGATCTGGCCATCCGCCACTGCAGTAAATGCACGAGGCTCAAAAATTACACCCGATATCGTATTTGGGAATGATGCATGTTCCAGCCTGTTTAGTATGACGGCAGCTATAGCGACCTGTCCGATGTATGGCTCTCCGCGCGCTTCTCCGTAAACAGCATTCGCGAGTAAACGAATATCGTTTTGAGAATATCCTCCCGGAACATTTGCTGCCGTAACATTTCCTGCAGGCCTTCCGGTGCCAGCGTTGTTACGGGTGCGTGCTGCCTTTCTGCCAGCGGTCCTTGCCGGCTGCTTTCTTGGCTTTATTTGCTTGTTAATATCGACGCCACCATAATAGGTAAACTGATTCCCTTTACTAATTTGCTCATGTACAAATTTTGCGTTAAAATTTGAGGCGCGTGCCAATTTAATTTTTGTGCCATATCCAGCGAGTCCATCAACTGGAAGGCCAAAATCGTTTTGAAAATTGCGCAAAGCCCAATATGTGCCCCATCCAAAGACACCATCAATTCTGCCGTGATAGTAACCTATATTCTGCAGTCTGGCTTGGAGTTCTATCACATCATCACCAATCGCCCCTCTTTGGATTACCTGCGGGGTAAAAGCATGAGCTTCATTTCCAACAGGGATGACACACAATAAAGCACCTAAAATGACCGTCAAAAGTTTGTTTTTTGACGAAATCCCTTTCATCATAGACACTCCCTCTTTTCTTATATTGACATTATCCCTATTTTCTTCTTAATAGGTATTTTTATTCCACTTGGCTAAAAAATTTCGCTGTTCGCACCCTGCCAGAATTAAGAATTTCGAATCAAATCAAGCAAAAAAAAGAAGCCCGAAGGCCGCCCTCAATTTGCTACATTGTTTCTGATGCATGAAAATCTGATAAAATCCGAGCACTTTTAACTTTCTTTAAACCAAGCCACCACAGAAAGACCATAAAAGGCATGATCCAATAAAGCCAGAACTCCTGGGTTAATAATATATAATCATACACGCCATGCAGCAGAAAAGGAACAAACAAGGAAAGGAATACAAATTTATTTTTATTCTGCGTGGTAAACTTCCCTTTCCCCAGATAATATCCCATTATAACGCCGAATAAAGCATGGCTGGAGACAGGAAGAATGGCTCGTGATATTGCATGTTCTACCCCATTTGCGACTAAATACAGTATATTTTCCATGGTAGCAAAACCAAGCGATACGGCTGCTCCATATACAATTCCATCATATGGCTCATCGAAAGCGATATGGGGGTAGATGGCGAAAAACAAAAAGAACCATTTAAAAAATTCTTCCAAGAAGGATGCCCATAAAAAAGCATTCTCCCATTCTCCTTGAAGAATATGTTCAGTTTCTAAGACATATTGAAGGAACATAATTGGAAAGACGAGAAACACACCAAATAAGAACGCTTTTATAACAACTGAAACGGGTTCAGTTTGATAGTAGTCTTTTAGATAAAAGTAGCTGAGTAAGGCCAATCCAGGCGCAATACCAGCTGATAGTATGACCAGCATTGGCTGACCTCTTTTCTTTCGTTTTATTTAATCGTATCATGGAATTAGAAAAAAGGAAATGCATGAGTATATAAGTTATCCATTCTAACTACATCGGGGGTTTTTAAACTTGAAAAAGAGAATCTTGGTCATTCATACAGGGGGAACCATCTCCATGATGGAGGACAGGGTGAGCGGAGCCGTAAATACAGTTAAAGAGAATCCTATGAAGCATGTTACCGGGGATTTTGAAGATTTAGCAGATTTAGTCATTGAGGAGCCATTCTCTCTGCCATCTCCCCATATAACTGCTATAGAAATGCTTGAACTAAAAAAGATCATCGAACATCGAGCAACGAGAGAAAAAATCGATGGTGTGGTAATCACCCATGGAACCGACACCCTCGAAGAAACTGCCTATTTTCTTGATTTAACTTTGAAGACAGATATCCCGGTTGTAATGACGGGAGCAATGAGGTCCAGCAATGAGATAGGCTCAGACGGCTTATACAATTTTATTTCGTCCATTAAGGTTGCCTCAAGCGATGAAGCGAAGAACAAGGGTGTTCTCGTCGTATTGAACGATGAAATCCACACGGCTAAAAATGTCACAAAAACTCATACCAGCAATGTCTCAACCTTTCAAAGTCCTCAATATGGACCAATTGGGATTGTGACCAAAAGGGGCATCCTGTTTCATCACCTGCCAGTCACAGATGAACAATATGATATCGAGACCATCCAAAAGCATGTGGCCCTATTGAAGGCACATGCCGGGATGGACTCCTCGCTTCTTTTTGCGTTGAAAGAGATGAAAATAGATGGTTTGGTCATTGAAGCTCTCGGACAGGGCAATCTTCCTCCCCAGACAATTGATGGTGTAAAAGACCTGTTAGACGCTGGAATACCCATTGTCATTGTTTCTCGCTGTTTTAATGGAATAGCACAGGATGTATATGGCTATCTCGGAGGCGGAAAGTATTTAAAAGAGCTGGGAGTCATATTCTCCAATGGGCTGAACGGCCAAAAAGCACGGCTAAAATTATTGATTGCCCTTCATTCGACCCCTACTCAGCTAAGCTTACAGGAGGTTTTCTCCAAATAGGAAGTCCTGCATGCATTTGTAGGAGGAACGTAAAGAACCAAAGGGCAAAATATCTCAAAAACCTAATACACCCAGCTTATTGAAAAAGCTCATTCCTATGAAAAGGAATGAGCTTCTTTCATTATTGTTTCGATAAGATATCCTTAGCAATCAAGCCTCCGTGGAAACGGCCATTTTCGATGAATATTTCATTTGCATTATTTCCAGCCGCAATCACTCCAGCTATATACAAACCTTTCACATTCGTTTCCATGGTTTCCGGATTATAATGAGGTCTTCCTTCCTCTTCAATGCTCACACCCATTTGTTTCAGGAAGTTATGGTCAGGATGGTAACCAGTCATCGCAAAAACAAAATCGTTCTTTAAAATGTGTTCTTCATTGTCTGTGTGAAAAATTATGCTGTCCTCTGTTATTTCGTCAACCTCGGCATTAAATACCATATTAATGGTCCCGTTTCTTACATGGGACTCAAATTCAGGAAGGATCCAAGGCTTAATGCTTGCCGAATATTCAGATCCCCGATAGAGAACCGTTACCCGTGCACCCGCTTTTACCAGTTCCAAAGCGGCATCGACACTGGAATTTTTACCGCCTATTACGGTTACATCCGTATCAAAGTATGGATGCCCTTCTTTAAAATAGTGAAACACTTTCGGCAGGTCCTCCCCTTTTATATCCATATAATTGGGATGATCGTAATAACCAGTCGCAATTACGGCATGAGAAGCTAGGTATTCCGCTTTTGATGTAGCGACCAAGAAACGTCCATCTCCCTGCTTTTCTATTTTTCCCACTTTTTCAAATTTGTGTATACGCAGGGATTTTCGTTTGACAACCTCCCTATAATACGCCAATGCCTGGTTCCTTACTGGTTTTCTATTTTCTGTTATGAACGCGATATCCCCTATTTCAAGCTTCTCGCTGGAACTAAAAAAAGTTTGATGTGTAGGGTAGCGGTATATGGAATTAACAATATTCCCCTTTTCAATAATCAGTACATTTTTTCCTGCTTCCTGCAAAGCAATCGCTGCAGATAAGCCGCATGGGCCGGCCCCCACAACAATCACGTCTAACGTATTCATTATGACACTCCCCCTGGTCCGCCTTTACTGTTTAGTATTATAATCATTAGCTTCCTGTGTATATAACATCCATCAAAAACACTTTTCTGGGTTATTCATTCTTTTATATTAAAAATCTCCTATCAATAAATGATAGGAGATTTTTTTATTATATTCAATGAAGAAGCCTTGTTAACAGCCTATACCTAATTAAATCCATCCTCTAAATCGGGATGCTTCCGCCATTTTTCTGACACCGACCATATAGGCAGCCAGGCGCATGTCCACCCTGCGAGTCTGTGAGACTTCATAAATATTATTAAAGGATTTTACCAAAATTTTCTCTAGTTTATCTTCCACTTCTTCTTCAGACCAGTAATAGCCCTGGTTATTTTGGACCCATTCAAAATATGAAACAGTAACACCGCCGGCGGATGCCAGAACGTCAGGTACAAGAAGGATTCCCCGGTCGGTAAGAATTTTGGTTGCTTCAAGTGTTGTTGGTCCGTTTGCAGCTTCCACCACAATTTTCGCTTTTATGTTATGGGCATTATCTTCCGTGATCTGATTTTCTATTGCAGCCGGAACTAAAATATCGCATTCAAGCTCAAGGAGCTCCTTATTTGTAATAGTATTTTTAAACAGCTTCGTAACAGTCCCAAAGCTATCTCTTCGATCCAATAGATAATCAATATCCAAACCTTCGGGATCATGCAAGGCACCATAGGCATCGGAAATCCCTACGACTTTCGCTCCGGCATCATGCATGAACTTAGCTAGGAAGCTGCCTGCATTTCCAAATCCCTGAACAACTACCCGGGCTCCCTTTATCGGAATATTTTTCTTTTTAGCTGCTTCATTTATACAGATGGTAACACCTTTTGCCGTAGCCGTTTCCCGTCCATGTGAGCCTCCAAGTACAAGCGGTTTGCCCGTAATGAATCCCGGTGAGTTAAATTCATCTATTCTGCTGTACTCATCCATCATCCAAGCCATGATTTGGGAATTTGTGAACACATCAGGCGCAGGAATATCCTTTGTTGGCCCAACGATTTGGCTGATGGCACGGACATATCCACGGCTCAATCTCTCCAGCTCACGGAAAGACATAGTACGCGGATCGCATACTATACCGCCTTTTCCTCCTCCATACGGCAGGTCCACTATTCCGCATTTCAAGCTCATCCAAATCGAAAGTGCTTTCACTTCACGTTCAGTTACAGATGGATGGAACCTGATTCCACCTTTTGTTGGCCCGACCGCATCATTATGCTGCGCTCGATATCCTGTAAAGATTTTTACTGAACCATCATCCATTTTTACAGGGATTTTAACGGTCAATAAACGTAACGGCTCCTTAAGCAGTTCAAATACCTCTTCCGGATATCCGAGCTTATCCAACGCTTTATGTATAACAGTCTGAGTCGATTTCAGCACATCATGCTTGTCTTCTTGGTTAGTATGGTCAGTACCTTTTTCGGCTACCATCTGTGTACCTCCTAGAATTGTTAATAGGTTATGGGTCACCCTACCATGACATAGTATACACCCTTGATGCATATCTGGAAAGCAGAAATGTTGCAAAATTCCCTATTTATCATTATGGTGTAAGCGCTTTATTTACCTTCGGTGATTTGCCGTTAAAACAAGGTCTGTCCTCTGCTGGGGACAGACCTGAGCCAAATGCCCCGTCGCTGGCCCCTGGACTTTTACTTGGAGAAATGCATGGGAAGCAGGATGTGAGCTGTATCCTCAATGATTAAGCGGCCGTATTCATTCAGACGGTGTATGGTCAGAGTGGAAACCGAGCCGTATTCCGCAGCCAATGAAATAACCGCATCATACATTTGCTCCGAAACGCCGGCGATCAGCAAGTAATAGCTTTCCTCGTATCTATAAAGGGAAGACTTCTCTATTTTATATTGTTTTAAAGAATGGCATAGCTGAATCACATCTTCCAATTCCATAAATACATACAAGATGTGTGGATGATCACCAATCCTGACCTGTAAATCTAAAAATTCCTCATCAAGATCCTCAATGACTTCCTCTTCTTCTTTGGTAACAATAATGATGAGTCCCTGTGCTTGTAAAGAAAAGATTTCTATCGCAATGGAGCCGCTCATCTTAAAGCTCATTTCCGCACATGCTTCCTCTATCATTTCCTGGAAAAGCTTGTGCACCTTAAGCGAATTGCCTTTTATATCTTCTTTCGTTAGTCCCCTGTCAATTAAATCATCAAAGGTTAAGAAAATTTTTATTTTATTGTTGGTTAATCGCTCAAGCTTCATGAAAAAATGCCCCCTGGAAACCATCTTCATACATCATATGAATAGAGGTTTCCAGAGTGCATATCCTTTACAAACAGTATGAATACAAAATTGTATAATAGTAGGGATCACCAATTGCAGGAACGGCTTCAGTAGCCATAGATCCGCAGCCATTCCCTCCATTCGCGCTCAGTATTCCCTACGAAATAGCTGTCGTCTACGGAATATCGCTTTAAAGAATCCCCATCTATAGAAGAGCCTCCTATGCCAAATTCTACATCGGGATACTGGTACGCATGATTGGAAAGCCATTCACTGACTCGCCCAAGACTCTCCCTTAATGTACAGGAAAAAAACACAAACCCAGGTTTTACGGTATCTATTACTACATGGACATCCTCCTCAGCAATGCTTGGTCCTAAATAAATGACCTCCATCCCTTTCCTTCTTAGGAAAATCGTGAAGATGATAAGTCCCAATTCATGCCATTCTCCTGGTGCACATACCGCAACAGCTTTAGGCAGGAGATTGTTAGCTGGAATAGTATGCATGATAAAGCTTATGCGGGCCCTAAGAATGGATGTCGCGAAATGCTCATGTGCGCTGGTTATTTTTCCGGATTCCCAAAGATGCCCGATTTGAACAAGAATACTGCCGACAATATCGGTTACAGCTTTTTCAATTGTATAAAAACTAAAAGCTTGGTTAAGGAGCATATGGGCCTTTGTTTCATTAAATTGCAATAGAGATTCCAGGATTGCGGCGGCCAATTGGGCAGTCTGGTCCCCTTCTATATCGGTATTGATTTCATCCTCATTTTGATGATTACTGCTGCTTTCCAGCAAATTTACCGCCTGGCTGATCGTGAAACCCTGATTGATTTTATTGGTTAGCCATTTTAATGTTTTTACATGATCTTCGGTATATAGCCGATGCCCGGATTCATTTCTAACCGGAGCAATAATTTGATAACGCCTTTCCCAAGCCCTTAATGTACCCGGCTGTATACCAAGAAGTTTTGATACCGCCTTAATATTATATTTTCCTGCTTGCATTTTTTGATATAGCCTCCATTTACCGGCTTGAAACTATTGTTATTCTTGTCTTGCAAATTAATTTCCTTCTATATATAGGTAATAGTACCTGACTTAAATATTCCCATTGCGTTAAAAGACTAGTTCTTACTCTGAAGGACACTATTTTTCAATGTTATGATATGTGTTTCCGGAAGAGCCCCCAGCCGAAACGGCAATGTGGTAGTGCCATATCCGTTGCTGACAAGCTGAACGCTATTTTGCCGTTTTCTTATTCCCCCCAGGCTGTACGGCCCGATACCGAAAAATCTTATCTGGCCGCCATGAGTGTGCCCGCTTAATATTAATGGAATTTCGTGATTCACGCCAGCCTTGTGTATAATTGCCGGATTATGGCTTATAAGTATCCGAAAAGACTCCTCATCTGCATCTGCCACTGCAAGGTCAAGCCTGTCCCGTTCCAGGCCAAGGTCATCTATGCCCAGCAAAGAAATTTTTTCTCCTTGACCGGACTCAAACACAACTGCTGTGTTATCCAAAATCTTCACACCATTTTTTAACAGTATTGCATCAAGCATATGATAATCAGCTTCATAGTCATTATTTCCCCAAACAAAGTATACTGGTCCAATTTGTTTAAGTTTTAAAACATTCTGTTCAACTCTGTCAAGCGGAACCTTCTTTTCTGTTAAATCCCCGCCAACTACAACCAGGTCCGCCTTGCCTTTCGCTTCCTGTATTATTTGATCCGAAATGGAGCGTTTGTGGATATCCGAAATAAAGAAAATAGTAAGTGTGCCGAAGCTTTCGGGAAACTCATCAAAAAATAGGTCATGATCGATAACTCTATTAAGAAAAGCGTTCCTTATCATAAATCCTATAAATAAAAGGCCAGACAAAATGATAACGGCTAATATAGTAACCATTGAAACCTCCCAGGGCCGGCATTGTTTTTTACTAGTTATGGACCAACGGACGCTTGACGCTCGGGGCCATAAGCCGCCCTGCTGCTGTGGCGGCTGGGCGAGCGCCGTCTGCCTTCTTATATTTTAAGGACGCTGCCGTAAATCTACTGAAATAATACCATATATTATCGAAAAACAGAAAAGCAACAGAGTATTCAGATCACCAAGTTTCCACAAAAAAAAGAAAATGATCAGTACCAAGCAGCATATACCAACCTCGATGATATCCTTCCGTTTCGTATATAATCCTGCAGAAATTTTTTTTATGCCGTCCTTAATTAAGCTTGCCAGATTTATGAAGGCTATTACAAAGGCTACTGCTGCGGCGAAAAAATGGACTGGGTCCAAAATTAAACTTACTACGAATCCATATAGACTGAGCGAGGGTGATACAGGCATCCATTCTATGTATAGGTAGCCCGCTGTTCCGCCCAGCATGAGCTGGACAATTTTTTTGACCATGCAAAATCCCTCCCATAAATTGTATGAGAGGGATTGTATGTACATTCTTATTAATCCTCGGTCAAACTTAGAATTCTGAAACCGGCATTTTCCAGCTTCTTCAGAAATTTATCGAGATTCGGCTTCTTTTCAACCTTCATTACGATCCTGCGTACCAGTTTATCAGTCTCATCAAAAGTCACTAGCGAAATAATATGTTCATGATAGTGGTGGGCGATTTCAGAAAGACGGGCAATCCTTCCCTCTGTTTCCACCGAAGTAAACGCAATCCTTACACCTGGCCTGTTAACGCCAAAGGCGCTCTGGAATGTCTCGACAACATCGCTTCTTGAAACTATTCCAAGGAATTTTCCGTCATCGTCCACAACCGCAAGGATTGGAAAGTCTTTTAAATTGATTAGTGTTTTTTCGAATATTTCGTCGCCTACTAAAACGTCGTCTTGATGGGTCGCAATATCCGAAGCTCTGGTTGATTGAAGATATTCATCCCTGTCAGCTGCTGTATCGAAAAAATGTTTGTATATCCCATATCTGGTAACAACGCCTGCATACTTTTCGCCATCCAATACAGGCAGCCCATCTACCTGATGCTTTTCGAGCTTAGATAAAGCCGTTGCCAGGCTGTCTTCCTTTTGTACAGTAAAACAGCTGTATTTGGGAATCATAATACTTTTCACAAACATATTCATCACTCCAAAATTCATTTTAGAGATAATTCGACATTTCCAGACCGTTCCCCTTCTTTTTCGCCTCGCTACCCCAATTTTTTATTTGTTTTCATGATATAAGTTAATATCATAATTTTTCTTCATCATTTCAAATACCTTATGCCGGTTCTTCCACTCTTCCTTTTGCTTCCATAAATCCTTGCTGCGATCTATGATTTCGCATCGCAGCCCATGAAACTCCTTCTCGGCTTTGTCCCTTTGTTTCTTAAGTAAAATCATGTAGCTATATACTCCCACTGTAATAAGAAGAAATAAAAAATGCATCGAATTGTTAACAAAGACACTAAACATGGCAAAAAAAGAGTATGAATAAGGGACCGCAATGTAGAAATATAAATATACAAGCAGCATGCAGGATAGTGTCATAGCAGCCACAATAGACAGGATATGCTTCTTTTTTAAAGTTTCGAATTTACGTTTCCTAACCACCACGTTTTGTAGCATTTGCCTGGTTGCCTGATCTGTATGTTCATCTAACAGGATTATTGCAGGTTCCATAAAACTCCTCCCTTGTCTCATACTCACCCATATATATGTTTGAGAATCATATTTTATGCCTTAAATAAAAAAAACCCCTCCAGGCTGCACCAGGAAAGGGTCCATTTTCATTTTGGAATTGGAATGATTAAACGCTGCCCCGCTTCTATTTCATTGCCTTCAAGGTTGTTCCACTTTCTGATGAGCGGAATGCCTTTTTGTGAATTATAATATTTCATTGAAATCCTAAAGATTGTTTCCTTGGGCTGGACAGTGTGATAAATAAGATTATAATCATTGATATCCATATCTTCGGTCTGCGGGGAAATGGATGTATTGTCATCAGCATCTTGTTTTTCCTTGTTTTCCTCCGCTCTGCCACCTTGTGCCCCGGCGTTTTCTTCCGAAATATCAGATATAGACCCAGCTTCCGATTCAGCTGTATCTTCCTTGGTATTTTCTTCCTCAAGTATTCCGGATACTGATGCCATGGCAGGAATACCTGATTCGGTCTCCACTTCTACTAGTTCATATGGGTTATCTTGTTTATCTTGCTCTAATAAACGCTTCCCCTGAGAATGGGAATACAGAGCATAGATGGTCAATGGCAATAGAATAAAAAAAGCGGATAGCAGCTTAAGCAATGGAAATTTGAATTTAGATGCTCTCTTTTTCTTTTTGTTGCGGCGGTTTTCACTTCGGCTTGGCAATTCCCCCCTTAGCTGTCGGTCCTCTTCCTGGCCCGCCTGATTAATCTTCTCAAAATCCATGCAGTAAACCTCTTTCTATCAATTTAATTATAACTTTCTTTCCCCTTTTTTCTTTACAATAACTCCCAACACAAAATCAATTACGAAATGCATAAAAATTGTGACCAGCAAATTGTGAGTCCATTCATATATCATTCCTATAAGGAAACTTAGCAGCATTACATTAAAAAACAAAAACCAATTGAATAAATATCTGTAATGAACCATTGCAAAAATAAGACTGGCCCATAATAGCCCAATGTGAGTTTGGATTACCCCTCGAAAAAGAACTTCTTCACTTATAGCCACAAGCAACGCAATCACAAAAATCATTGGATATGTGAGACTTGTAAAGATTCTTTCATTGATTCCTCCATCATCCTGCACAGAGGGCGGCAGTACCTTCATGAAGAATACGTCCAGCAGCACTACCAGGACACCGGCAGTGCCGCCAACTAGAAATATATCCTTATTGAACTGAAATAAATCAGTAAAAGAAGATATCCCATCAAATAAAAAGAAACCTAAAACACTGGCTGCCGCTATAACCAAAAACTGTGTTGACACTAAGCTAAACATCAATTCGCGATCCGTTAATTGTTTGATTATTACTGCCTGTTTATTCTTCATGTTTTTGTTCTCTCTTTTTTACAAGTATATTTTCTAGGTCCTGTCTCCAGCCCTCGTAAGTTAGTTTTATGGGTGTACGGTCAGCCAGTTCAGATATTGATGAAAATAATCCCTCTCCCAGACCACACCGGTCGCAGCAGAACTTTGGTCTTGTTATTGCTTCTTTCTCTCCAAAGTGAAGCAAAACCCCTTCTCTTCTGCAGGAATTTGCAGTAAGCCATTTTAAAAAACCTTGAAGCTGTTTGTTTTTATAAGCAATCCTCTCTTTTACATAATGTTTCATGGCCTCTATTATTTCTGCCATACTGAGATTTGTACGATTGGACGAAATAAAAAAATTCATGAATCTCCATTGAGTTTCAGACAGCGAATATTGACCGTAAATAATCTCATGTACATTCTTTGGAATCCTGTCCAAATCAACTTTATTTAAGGCAAGATACGCGAGAACAGATTCGATTTGAACATCGGTCGGCAGCTCCTGTTCCATCAAAAGAGCTGGCAATCCTTCATCCCCTGCACAATACAACAGGACAGCAATACTTTGTTTGCCATCCCTCCCGGCTCTCCCTATTTCCTGCAAGTAGGATTCCATACTGGAAGGAAGGTGGAAATGAATGACAAATCTCACATCTTGTTTATTGATACCCATTCCGAATGCACTGGTTGCACAAATAATGCGAACCTGCCCAATAATAAACTGCTGCTGTATCAGCATCCTTTGTTCAGATTCCATGCCTCCATGATAGAACTCGACATTTGGGATTCCGCTTTCCTGTAAAAAAGCAGCTGCCGATTCTGCTGCCTTCTTGCTCGAGAAATAAATGATTCCGGAACCATCCAACTCCCGGGCCATTTCCAGCAGCCTATCCTGTTTCTCTTGATGACTCTGGCATATTTCAATACTGAGAGCAATATTTGCACGATCAACAGAGGATATAACCTGCTCGACATGTTCAAGACCAAGTTTGGAAATGATATCTAAACGGACCTCCTCGCTCGCCGTAGCGGTCAGAGCCAGGGTCAATGGGCAGTTAAGTTTCTTTCGCACCTCTCCCAAACGCAAGTAATCAGGACGGAAGTCATACCCCCATTGTGATATACAGTGTGCTTCATCTATAACAAATAACCCAATATCCAGTCTCTGTATGGCAGCGAGTACATGGTCTATGGACAGCATTTCTGGAGAAACAAAAATAAACCGATATTTATGGAGTTCCTCCAAGCCCCTCCTTCTCTCAGCAATGCTTAAAAAGGAATTTAAGGCCAGGACACTTTTTTCCCCCATTACCTTAAGGTGTTCTGCCTGGTCTTGCATAAGGGACAGAAGCGGTGAGACAATGAGGGCAGGCTTTGACATCAAATAGGAGGGCAGTTGATAACAAAGGGATTTACCTGTGCCCGTGGGCAGCATTCCCAGAGTATGGCTTCCTTTAAGAACAGATTCGATAATCTCCCGTTGCCCGGGGCGAAATGACGTATATCCAAAGTATTTATACAGTGCTTCCTCAAGATTCATTCGAATCACCAGCCTTTGCAAGCACTAGCCGGATTTGGAAGAAGCTTACATTATATCCAGATAGCTCTTCCTTTATTGCCTTCAACTTTTTTGTATTTAACATTTTAGATGTCTGTTCTATTTCAAGAGATATGCTTTCTGACACATAATCATCGATTGGAAATTCCTTGTCTGCCAGCACTATTTCTACCAGATGGTCTTCAATTGTACTGACCTTTAAGTTTCGCATTTTTGCTATTTGTTCCAGATTCATTCCTTGCTTCAAAAATTCCATTGTCGCTTTTGCTGAAACAGTTAAGGATCCGCCAGATGTATCTAAATTTGAAGCCAGGGAACATAGATAGGGATATCGTCGACTATTCGCGGAAGACTCGCTCAGAATAAAATGGATAGTATCCTGAAACAAATAACGAACATATAATATATCGAGCATAAATTCCTTGGCAATCTGTTCGTAAGTTTTTCCAGCCCGATTATATCCACTCAACCGCCTGACAAATATAGAAGACTGTCTTGGATCCAAATTATCCAGCAGTTCGGCCAGCTCGGAAAAAAACAACCCAGAAAGTTCTGTTCTAGAGCCCTTATAAGCAATTAGATATCTGCGTACCCAATCCTGTACCAAGCCATTCCTCTCAATAGGATAAAACCGATTTTCCCTGTTAATAATATTAGATAGAGACTGGATCATTAAATTCAGCCTGCCCCAAAAAACGGGAGCTGCATTGATATAGTTCCATCCTTGAAGATGTATGGGGTAGGGATGCTCTGAAAAGAATCTGTACATTTCCACCTCTCCAGCCGAGGTCAGGATATATTGGTTTTCTTTTGTTACCGGTTCTATCAATGATGCTTGTTGTAGATGCAACACACTCTGTTCCAGAGTCTCCCTATTCAACGTTAAATAAGACCCAAAAAGATCGGTCATATTGAACAAGTGAGAATCCTGGATCGTTTGGGACGATTTTTTCCCCTTTAATAAATGGTAAATTGCATATATGGAACGCTCTCCATTCAGCTGTTTCATACAATGAAGAACTAAAGCGTCGAAAAATCGGTTAAGCATTCGATCACAACCCTGGATCTATAATAATGGTACTGATAATTTTGCGAATCCGTTGCACGGCGTGGCAAAGCTGGTCTAAGTTCGAGCCTCCAGCAATAACTTTTGCTGCATACCTACATTGTAGCAGATTGCTGAAAAAATCAAGGGAAATTATCGAGAAGTGTATATTTATTAACCCTTTTTTGTCTGTATTGTCACATTTTTATTGTTGCCAATCCCTTGTTTCGATAAGGATTCTCATTACATTTTTATTGAAAAGTTTATACATGAGCTTTACAATAGGAACATGTACGAGAAATTCCATGTTGCTAGTGGGAGTAAATCGTTGTATTGGGAGGGGATCAGATCATGGCAAAATATACAATCGTTGATAAAGACACTTGCATCGCTTGTGGTGCTTGCGGCGCAGCTGCACCGGATATCTATGATTATGATGATGAAGGCATTGCATACGTAACACTTGATGATAATGAGGGAATCGTTGAAATTCCTGATGTGTTATTAGATGACATGATGGATGCATTCGAAGGGTGTCCGACAGACTCAATTAAGGTTGCTGACGAACCATTTGATGGCGACCCAATGAAATTCGAATAAATAATTGGGTTAAAACCATCTTCCTTGGGAAGATGGTTTTTTTTTGTACAGCAAAAAACCGGAATCCGTTAAAGGGACTCCGGCACTTTCATTTGCATAGTTCATCAACTTGAAAATTCATCATTCATATTTATGCATTATTATAATGTGATTGTTTTTTTAACCACGGCTGCAGCTGCACGAACATCAGCATAAACACGACAGTTATTACAATTCCTTTTATTACATTAAACGGCAGGATTGCCATAGTTACCATTTTAATAGTTTCCGAACCCGTCATTCCCTCTGCACCCATGAAAATGGTATAAGCGGGAAGGAAAACGAAATAATTCAAGAGACTCATGAGGATGGCCATGGTCATAGTTCCTGCTGCCAAGGCAATGGTCATGCCTTTCTTTGAACGCATTTTTTTATACACAAAGTATACGGGCAGCACGAAAACAATGCCTGCCACAAAGTTGGCAATATGTCCTACTGGAACACCAGTAGGGCTTCCGGTCATGAAAAAATCTAAAAGGTTCTTAATCAACTCTGTGATAATTGCTGCCCCCGGACCAAATATCAGTGCAGCAATCAATACTGGCACTTCACTAAAATCAATTTTCAAAAAAACCGGAAAACCTGGGAATGGAAAGTTCAAAAGCATCAGCACATAAGAAATGCTTCCAAGCATCGCCAAAATGACTAACTTCTTAATACGGTTGTTCTTCATTATGTTCGCTCCTTCTTTTTCTGATCTACCGTGAAAAAGAGGATATATTCCAGTTTCGAACATATAGCTATCCCTATATCGGTCAAGCAATATACTGTCCGATATCCATAGGCATAACCTCAGCAATAAAAAAACCCCGAAATCTAAAAGAATTCGGGGGAAATCGCGGCATGTTCAAATAAACGCGTCACATTCTTAGTTTAGACACTGTTACACTGCTTCTTCTGAAAATCCAAAAAATTTGCTCTATAGACCGGCAAACCATCTGAAAAACCAACGGGCGTTTTCGCCAGTAAATACTAGGGTTCGCTGATACTAGTCTTATCCCATCCAGGCTGATTGCCAGGATATCGCTCTCCAATCAAATATCACTCAATGCAAGTGCGACTGATGTTCAAGTAATACCGCAAATTTTTTACATTTCAATCCATTAGCAGTTCATTTACAGCGCCTGCTTGCAAAAAAAGAATGCACGCTTCTGGAACCTCCATCTTCTCCCATCCAGACTATACTGTCGGCTTTGGAATCTCACCAAATCCTGCCCCGTAAGGCTCGCGGGCTTAGAAGTTAATACCTCATCACCGCCGGTGGGGAATCTCGCCCCGCCCCGAAGATAGATCTATTAAATTATTGTACTACATTTTTATTATATCAGATTTTAGCAGTCTTTTGTAAAAAATTGCTCAACTAATTAAAATACTAAGAACGCCAAATCGTGTGGCAACGCTGACTGACCCCACGTGTATTTAGGGGTCCGGCAATTCTGGCTGACCTCACCCTTGTCATTCCTTTCAACGATGAACAACTTCTTTATGACATTACAATACGGATGATTGCTCATCCATCTGGGTACAGTATTGGCAGACCTGAATTCAAGCGGATTTCCTTCATGCTGTGTTTTTTCGACATCAATTCTTAACAATCCAAAACAGACAAGAAAAAATATTCGGTTTTTTTCTCCCCCCCTTGAAAGTTATTGATAAATCAGAACTTTCGACGAAATGCAGCCAGAAAAAGCTCTTGTTAAACCGCTTTCATCCCTTAATGTGAAATTGACAGTTGCTCTGCTTCTTATGTACAATTAACTGAAATTTATGTATATTCTAAGGCAGGTGTGAATGATGTTTCGTATATTAGTAGCGGATGCCATCAAACCAGAAGGATTAGGTCCCCTTCTCGATGCTCCTAATATTGAATTGCTTCAAAAAACTGTTGAAGAAGCAGAAATGGATTTAAAAGATGTAGATGCAATCCTCGTAAGAAGTGCCACAAAGGTAACTGAGGATCTCATGTCAAAAATGCCAAACCTTAAAATAGTAGCCCGTGCCGGTGTCGGTGTGGATAATATCGATGTACAGGCTGCGACAAGGAGAGGTGTAGTGGTCGTGAATGCACCTGACGGAAATACAATTTCCACCGCAGAGCATACCTTTGCGATGATGGCTTCTTTGATGCGTCATATTCCTCAAGCCTATTTTTCCATTAAACAAGGCAAGTGGCAACGTGCCGCGTTTACAGGAACTGAACTTAGAGGAAAAACGCTTGCTATTGTCGGCATGGGAAGGATTGGAGGCGAAATTGCCAAGCGAGCGAAAGCCTTTGAAATGGATGTTATTGTTTTCGACCCATTTTTGACCGCGGATCGCGCCAAAAAATTGAATGTGACACTCCTTCCATTGGATGAATTGTTAACAAAGGCAGATATCATTACTGTGCACACTCCGCTGACCTCTGAAACAAAAGGGCTTTTAAATAAAAGTAATATGCAGACATGTAAAAAAGGTGTATACATTCTAAATTGTGCCCGCGGCGGCATTATTGATGAAGAGGATTTATACGAGCTGCTCCTTGAAGGACATATTGCGGGAGCCGCATTGGATGTTTTTGTAGAAGAACCTGCGGTTGGGAATAAACTGCTTGAGCTGGATACCGTGATCGCCACACCTCATTTGGGTGCTTCAACAAAAGAAGCTCAATTAAATGTAGCTACCCAGGTAGCACAGGAGGTACTGACTTTTCTTGCAGGCAATCCT
The DNA here is from genome assembly GCF_046237635.1 of Peribacillus sedimenti. NCBI lineage: Bacteria > Bacillati > Bacillota > Bacilli > Caryophanales > Bacillaceae > Peribacillus > Peribacillus sedimenti. Next base: position 3,721,294 of record NZ_CP143547.1, read on the forward strand.
GTTTCCAATTCTATTAATCTTCCAGCTATTTCCAAAGAGCTGTTTGAGCAGGTCCAGCCTTATTATCAATTAATTAAACAAATGGGCTCCATAGTTTCTCAATGCGTAAAAGAAGGGGTTCATGAAATTTCCGTAACCTATGCAGGAGAAAACTTAAACTTTGATACCAGCCTGCTGACAAAGAGCCTTATATCCGGTTTTTTCAGTTCAAAACTTGATGTTCCGGTAAATGAAGTAAACGCATTGGTAATAGCAAAGGAAAGAAGCATTACAGTAGGAGAGAAAATTTCCTCCGAAACATTTGGATACTCAAATTGTATAACTGTTACTGTAAAAGGGGAAAAACGGCAATTTGACATCCGTGGTACATATGTAAATAATTATGGTTCAAGAATTGTGAGTTTAAATGGATTTGATATTGATTTCCACCCGGATGGCAACTTCCTGTACATTCAGCATACTGACCGCCCAGGGGTTATTGGCAGGGTAGGGAAAATCCTGGGTGATCACGATGTCAACATTGCAACGATGCAGGTTGGACGAAAACAGGCAGGTGGAGAAGCAATCATGGTTCTTTCATTCGATAAACCATTAACAGATGATATGCTTCAAAAGATAAACCATTTAGACGACATTACTTCCCTTTATAGAATATCGTTATAAGGAAAAGACATCTTATTAACTTGTTTAAATCCCGCAAAAAAGGCTCCATAAAATTGGAGCCCTCATATTGTTAAAAAAGGGGCTCGGAATGGAAACATGCCGAACCCCTTTTGTCATCCCATTGTTTTTTATCAAAAAGAGTCCAGGATTCAAGTCTTGGGCACTCGTTTTTAGACCATAACTGGTCCTCCCAAGGTACAATGGGAAATCAAGGTCTGCTTCCATCTTATTAACCAAGTGATTCTGTGGGATAAGCTGGCTCATGGCCTTTCGAATGAGGCGTCACCATTATTGCGTTATATACTGTTTGAAGAGGGAGGAAAATGAAAAATGAATATAATATGAAAATCTTTTTCTCAAAGGGGCACTGACGGGCTATGCATGAAAAATATCCGTGCTCATAATACTTGTTCAACAATAGTGGCATAAAAGATTTCTCAAAAAAAGAGGAAATTATAAAGGATTTGTTTGGTACTTTAGGTATGAGGGGTATTATGGAACACAATTTTCATTGCGGCTTGGGCTTCAATATCCACATGATAATTCTGGCTCGCGTGACCATTGGGGGATGATTCAATTGTTGCTGCTGGTTTCTGTTGTTACAAAAGATGTTCCAGCCAAAACAGTAGTGGCTGGAAATCCAGCAAAGATACTAAAAAGCATCTAACTATTCTATTATTACTTGACTAATTAGAGGTTATTTCTGGATAAGAAATCTTACGACGACTGTCGTTTACTGGTTGTCAAATTAGCGAATTAATTCGCATAGTAGATAGCAGGAGCAAACTTTTTATTATGTTTTCACTAATAGAGCTCTCATTGATTTTTCGGTATTGGAAATCTTCATAATTTCCTTTAAATGAAAAAGCAGAGCGAATTCATAAGCGAATTACTCTGCTGCGTGCGCACCTTTTTTATATATTTTTAAAACTGCAGGTACCTCAAATGAAAACGAAGCTCTCTAATTATTCATTCATATAGTCTAGAATCCCGGCTGTTTTATCCCAGCGGCATTTCCTTCCGTTCCCCTTTATTAAAGGTAAGAAGCGACGAATAGCCAACCGAACGTGCTAACTCGACTGCAGAATCAAATTCCCAGCCTACATGCTCCGGAAAGTGTGCATCCGAAGAGAGTACAATCGGTATATTTTTTTCTTTGCACATTTTTAATAACCCGGGTTCGGGATACAATTTTCCAACCGGTTTTCGAAGCCCTGCAGTGCTTATCTCGACACAGGTTTTTGAATTTTTCAGTGCTTCGGTTGCCCGGTCATATTGCTGAAGGATGAATGATTGATCAGCAGGAACATAGTTGAAGATTTTCACTAAATCTATATGCCCAATGATGTCGAACAGGTTCGATTGTGCCAATGTTACTACTTGATCAAAATATTTTTCATAGGTTTCATAAAGATCTCTTTCATCCCACAGGTGCTTAAATTCCTTCAAATCGATTCCGAAATCATCGACCCAATGAATGGAGCCGATCACGTAATCAAATTGGTAGCTTTTAATAAACTTCTCCATTTCTTTATGCTTGCCTGGTGTATAATCCATTTCAATGGACATTTTTACGTCTATATTTTGATTCCAGGCTTGATGGAATAGCTTTACATAGTCATTCATATCATAATATCTTCGTGGATTTACCCAATCATTCTGTAAAATATCTGCCGTTTGATAAAAATGATAAGCATGCTCGGAAATTCCAAAACTCTCAATATGTAATTCCTTGGCTCTATCAGTAAATTTAGTTAGATAATTCAATGTTAGAGTGCCAGTTTCTAAATGATTATGATAATCTGTAAGCATGTCATAGCCTCCTTTATTCCTTTAATTATACAAAGGAGTGAAGTTATGTTGCAATACAGAATTATCTAATATATCCATGAGATATGACACGCAAAATATAGCATCCATGTATAGGGGCTATGAACCGTGCCATATGGCAGCCGTGCCATTTTCTATCGAGATAATAAAAGTCCCTGTAAAGGTTATTGCCTCTGCATCAGCATGTCCACTTGTTCCACCTATAAAGAGCAATCCAATACATAAAGCAATAATCATGACAATTAAGAACCTTCTTCCGTAATCCCTCACCATTTTTCCTCCTGCATTCTCTATTCTGGATTCGACTTTTAGAGTATATGTGGGTGCCCTGATACACATTCCTCCGCTTGGTAGATGTTTCACTTGCTAGTTACCTGCAATACACATATAAATAATTATTCCTTGCGCAAAAATTTGGGCCGCTTAGACCAAAAGATGGTGACAGTGATGAGAAAGAATGAAATGATGTACATCATCGTTCCAAACATTTATAGCATAGCCACATTTTAAAAGTGAATTTTGTGAACCTTTCACAAAGGAAACATCCCCGAACTCTGCAATCCTCTTTTGTACCCAAAATGAAAAACTGCCCGGTCAGGGCAGTTTTACGAATTATTTCCCAGTAATAAGGTTTGGGGCAACTGGTACAGTAATTTCATTCGTCAGGTCAAAGGATCCAATCGATTCTATGGGTGGATTCTTGAATAGGACCGTTTCTTTTCCAAAATCCTTTGCAGTCAATAGAATAGCTTCAATGGCTACCGGCAAAGCGTCCACGTTTTCTACAGCGCTCTCTGGAGACAGGTCAATGATTAATTTATTCCCGTCCTCTGTCACCGCATTCCATACAAGTTCAGATGGGATCGAAGCTAAAATAGTTTGCTGCCCGTCTGGGTTTGATTTCATTGCAAGCATTGCTTCTTCAGGTGTATTGAATGAAATATTCGAAGGGACAAGGAGGCCTGGGGCATCTTCACTAGCCTGGTAGACGTAAAAGGCTTTTTTTTCTTCCTTTTCAATCCATCTGTCTGTTACTTGTCCCAGGTGTGGAAATTCAACATCCAGCTGTCCATCAATGGAAAAGGTTACCGATTGTTTGTCAGTATATTTTAAGCTCTGCTGCAAAGCAGAAAATATTTGTGAATCATATTGAATCGATGTACTATTTGCTGGAAAATCCACTATGACGTGCCTTTCATCCGGTTCGGTAGTAATTTTGACGTCGGGTGGAATCGGATTTGAGATTCCATAAGCTTTCTCGTTTACATAAGAGGACAATTCATTTAGCCCGGCAACGTTTTCTTTTGAATCCACACTATTAGCAGCTAGCGATAATGGTATATAATAATTCGCCTGGACATCTGTGACCCCCATATTAATAATGGGTTGTTCCTCTTTGCGATCAGGGTAAACAGATTCTGCATAACTTGTCACAACCCTTGCCTTAATGACATTTTCTTTATTATGCGGCTCTTCTTCCGCAATAGTAGGAGTTTCACTTTCTGCTGGAGTAGATTTTTCATTTGTATCCTGGTTATTTTGAAGCGGCTTTTCCTTAGTTTTTCCCGTTGTACTGCCAGCTTCTTTTTTTGATTGTTCAGTGATGGTGGTTTCAGCCGTTTTATCGAACCTCACAAATTCACTTTCGGCGCTGGACGATTCTGTTGTTTCATTCTCCATAAAGTATGGAATGGATAAAGCAGCGAGAACGAATGCGGCTGCTGTGGAAGCCGCCATTGGAACCCATCTGTGCCGCTTTTTCTGCTTATTCACTCTGTTTTTTATATTGTTGAAGATCTGCTCGGGAGATCGATTGTCTTCTATTTTCGGCAGTTCTTTGAGCAGCATCTGTAATTCATCTTCATTCCACCGGAATTTTTTCAAAGGAATATTCCTCCTTTCCTGCATGGTCATCCATAATCTTCTTTATTGCCTTTAATGCCCGATGCTGGGTTATTTTAACCTTGCTTTCGGTCCAATCCAGCACCAAGGCGGTTTCTGATATCGTGAGTGATTGGATATAACGCAGGACAATAACAGACCTTTGATCCATAGAACAATAGTCAAGGGCTTTGTAGATTTGTCGAAGATTCTCATTTTGCACCGCAATCTCTTCAGGCAGCACTCCAGGATCGCTAATTTGATGGTTATCCCAATCAAAATTTGAAAATAGCCTTTGCTTCCATGTCCTTTGTTTCCTGAAATGATCGATAGCCGCATTCCTTGCGATGGAAAACAGCCACGTTTTTTCACTGCTTTTTCCCTCAAAACGCCCATAAGCCTTTAAAACTTTTATATATACCTCCTGGGATAAATCCTCAGCGAGTTGCCGATCTTTCACGAGATATATCAAAAATTGAAATAAATCCTGATGATATTTGTCATATAATTCCTGGAAAACGGAGTCCACGTTTTTCCCACCTCCGTCTAATTCATTAGTCGTTTGTTTTACATAAAAAGTTACACCTTAACTATAGTGGTTTTACATAAAAAAAGGAAGGGGATTCCTCCCCTTCCAGAAAAATAACAAACGTATGGTTGTTTCTTATGGAACAAGATTTTTTAACATGTCTCTTCAATATTATTCCTATTTCAGCATTTTTCGTGGAAGATTGAAGGTGAATGTGGTACCCTTGTCCACCAGGCTATTTACAGTGATATATCCTTCATGGGCGTCAATAATATTTTTGGCGATAGCCAGCCCCAGCCCAGTTCCGGACCCCCTGGTTCTAGCCTTATCAGCCTTATAAAACCTTTCAAATACAAATGCAAGGTCTTCTTCAGGGATGCCCGATCCTGAGTCTCTCACTTCAAACACGAGTCCAAGCCGGTCATCTATCGATTGTACCACTTGTACCTTTCCTCCCTCAGGAGTATGGCGGATCGCGTTGTCGATCAGGTTAGTAAGAACCTGTTCAATACGGTCAGGGTCAAATTGCCATTGAACATGGTTATCCTCCATGACCGCATTAATCTGAATATCTTTCTCTTTTGCAAGTCCTAAAAATTTATTTGTAATCCTGCTTAGATAAGGTCCCAATTCAATGCTGTCATAATTTAGGGTAATGTGCCCTGCTTCCATACGCCCAAGGTCAAGCAAGTCATTAACAAGCCTGCCCATCCTTAGGGATTCATCATATATGACCCTGGCCATCTCTTTCTTTTCTTCATCGCTGCCGGCGATATCATCCAGTATGGCCTCACTATATCCCTGAAGCATTGATATAGGGGTCCTTAATTCATGTGAAACATTTGCGATAAAATCCTTTCGCAGCTTATCAAGTTTACGTTCTTCCGTCATATCCCTGATAATGGCCACAGCCCCGCGTATATTATCATTGGTATATAACGGACTCACAATTAAGACCCAATCATGGCCTTGAAGCGTTATGCCTCCTACTTGTTCACGCCCCAGCCTTTCTGTTTGATCAAATAAACTCATCAGTACTAACGGAACTGTATCCCCATCTTGATGAGTGTAGCCTTTCTCAAAGTGCCAGCTTTGCAGAAACCTTTCAGCTGGAGGGTTGGTCTCAAGAATTGTCCCATCTTTATTGAAGGTTATGACTCCATCGGCCATGCTGCTAAGAATGCTTGATAGATGTTCCTTCTCTTGGCTAAGGGCGTTCATATTGAAATTGAGCTGCTTTCCCATTTGATTGAATGCGGTTGCAAGCTCTCCTATTTCATCCTGGGTAAGGATTGGTACTTTGGTATCAAACTTTCCTCTTGCGACCTCGAACGCGGCTTCCCTCATTTTCCTTAATGGAGAGGTGATCCTGGTTGAAAGGAAGAACGCAAAGATCGTAGTCAATATAATTGCTACACCTGCAGCAAGCAGAATGAATTTTGTTGCTGAATGTGTCCCTTCTTCCATGGATTCCAAGGTTTGGTACAGGAACAGCTCTTCCTTTTTTCCATGATGATCCAATGGAAGCCCTACTACGATCGCGGATGAATATTGATTCACGGCATTAGTCAAGGGCAGCTGCATTTCTTTTACGACTGGTTTTCGATCTAAAAAAACGGATTGCAAGTCATCGTCTTCTCTCAGAAATCTTGGCGTTACCCGGGAATCCGGTGTTTCATCAGTGGAATATACAACATGTTCATTGCTGATTACCAGCATTTTGGTATCCTTGCCCACCATATCTCCGGCAATTTGCAACGAAAGTTCACTATCATTATGAGCTTTAAGAATTTGTACAATTCTATTGCCGCTATTCGATAAATCCTCTTTAACCTGGTCCATTTGAAAGTTTTGAAAAAATTCCACCAGTAAAACGGTCAAGATCAGCAATACGAACGAAACAAGGAAAAGAATCGTAATCCAAAGCTTCCCTACAACACTTCGCCAAAGCATCAGTCGTTGCTGACTTCGAACTTATAACCGACACCCCATACTGTCACGATCATCTTTGCGGCATTTTCAGAAATACGATTTAGTTTTTCACGCAATCGTTTTACATGGGTGTCAACTGTTCGAAGATCTCCAAAGAACTCATAATGCCATACTTCTTTTAAAAGCTGCTCCCTGTCAAAAACTTTATCTGGTGTTTTAGCAAGGAAGTAAAGTAACTCATATTCCTTCGGTGTCAGGGAAACTTCTTTCTCATCCGCTGTTACTCTGTGAGCATCATGATCTATGGTCAAATGCGGGAAGACAATCACATCTTTTGATGCTTTGTCCGTACTGATAAAGCTGGCCGCTGAAGAACGGCGCAATAAAGCTTTTACCCGAAGCACCACTTCTCTGGGGCTGAATGGCTTAACAATATAATCGTCTGTGCCGACTTCAAAACCTTGCACCCGGTTTATTTCCTCTCCTTTTGCCGTAAGCATGATAATAGGAGTTGTCTTCTTTTCCCTTAGCTCCCGGCAGACTTCAATCCCATCTTTGCCAGGCATCATAATATCGAGAAGAATTAAATCATAATCGTTTTCTAATGCTTTGCTTAAGGCTTTATCACCATTTTCAGCCTCTTCTATAACGTAATTCTCCCTTTCAAGATACATTCTCAATAGACGGCGGATCCTTTCCTCATCATCTACTACCAGGATTTTTACTGCATTTTCCACCTTAACCCCTCCTAAAATCTATATTTTATTCTGCAGATTCGAAACATCCGGTTACCATTGAGGCAACAACGTAGTATGTCTGAACAATGATAGAAATGGTACATAAAAGGGCAGGTCAGCTCTAGTTTTCCGCAAGCGCAAGCTTTGTATGAACGCGGAAAAAGCAACCTTGCCCTAATAAAACATCATCGAAAAATTTGTACCTATGCATACGAGTGAAGGCCGGCGAGGATTAAATTAACGGCAATCAGGTTAAACATAATAATACCGAAACCGATCACTGCTAACCATGCTGACTTGTCTCCATGCCATCCCCTGGATAATCGAAGGTGCAAAAACGCTGCATAGAATAAAAAGGTTATCAATGCCCATACCTCTTTCGGGTCCCATCCCCAAAATCGAGTCCATGCAATCTGAGCCCAAATCATGGCGAAGATCAACGCACCTAAAGTAAAAACAGGGAACCCTATAAGTACTGATCTATAGCCAATTTCGTCGACCAGGTCAAGATTTACATTTTTCACAAGAGGCTGCAGCGCAGCGGAAATTCTTTTCCTTAAAATAATCCTTAAAATAATATACAGAATAGCTCCCCCAGCCAATGACCAAATGACCGTATTCAACTTTTTTGCATTAATTATGGCCGGCATCTCGATAAGCGGCTGCGATTTCCCTTCAGTCAAAAGCTCCGCATCGTGAGGGCCTACAATCGCCGGTAAGGTATACGTCATTTTTACCGCCTGGTCCCGCTTATCGGTCCAGTTGAAGTCAGCATTATATCCAATAGCTGAGAAAACAGAAGAAACTAAAATGAAACCGAGAGTCACTACCAGCATGAACATGGTCGTTTCAAGCCAGAAGGTACTCTTATTCTTCTTCGACTGGTCCACTGATTTAAGGAGGTAAATGATACCTGCTACAAAGCTGATAGACAGGATCGCCTGTCCAGCAGCGGCTGTTGTCACATGGATATGCAGCCAATCGCTTTTGAGTGCAGGGATAAGAGGGGAAATGTCCCTCGGAAACATGCTTGCATAGGCAATCAAAAGAACAGCGACTGGCATTGCAAACAATCCTAATGCAGGTGTCTTATACAGCGAGTACATGATGATAAATGCTGCAACGATCATCATTCCAAAGAATGTAGTAAACTCAAACAGGTTGCTAACAGGCGCGTGTCCGCTTGCTATCCAGCGAGTAATAAAATATCCTAATTGGGAAATGAACCCTATAACTGAGACGGTTAACCCAATAAGTGCCCATCTGTTCTGCTTGTTTTCTTGTCCTCCACGTTTATCCTTTATTGCGCCACCAAAGAAAAACATAGCGATAAGATATAATATAAATGCAATATATAATAAGTTGCTGCTAAGCTGAACCATATTTTTTGTCTTCCCCCTTTGCGAAGGATTTCTCCTCCTGAAGCTGGTCGATGGGCTCATTAATTCCAGTATCCTTAATGATTGCCGTGATATCACGCTTCAACCCATGCCAGTTTTTATTTGTATGTCCGGCAATCCAAATTTCTCCATCCTTCTTTCGAAGCCAGATCCGTCTATGATTCCAGTATGCTCCCTGGACTACTCCCACCATGAAAATGGCACCTCCCAAAGCAAGCACCCATAATGTCAAATCCTTCCTGACCGTCAAGGCTGTAACGTTTCTGGTCTCAATTCCCGCAAACGCCAATTTATATTTGTTTTCTCCCAATGGCTCCAGTGTCTGTTTAATCGCCACAAAGCTTACTTCCCCCTTGGGCTTATCGGGACTGAACAGTTTAAAGATGAATGCGGGATTGTTCGGGATTCTTGAAATTGTGCTTGGTTGTCCATCTTCATCAAATTTGAAATCCGGGAAATAGCTCATCAATTCTACTGAATATCCATCTTTCAATTTATAAGTCTTTTGAGGATCATATAAGTCTACCGTCAACTGGCCAAATTGCTCTTGTGTTTTTTTATCTATGAAATTGAATGACATCTTATACAGTTCATCCAGCTTGTAATCCACCTGGTATAACGCATAATGGTCTTGTTTCAAAGGCTGATTCACCTGAATGCTATGATCCTTTATCTTTTTAAGCTCCGGTTTTTCTCCTGGAAGCGCTCCCCCTTCTGTTCCGTATAATGTCACATCAGCCTGATAGTTTTTGGCTATCGCCCCTACCCTGTCAATAGCAGCAGCGAAATTCTCTGAATCTTTCTCTTTATCATAAACTTCCACGAAGAACTTATTATTCTTCAAGTAATATTCTCCATTGGTGCCAGGTATGGCCTTAGTCTCCCCTTCTCTCAGCCAGAGAACCTTATCAACGTACATGCCGGGAATGAAACGGAGCATGCCGCCAATCAGGAATATAATTAAGCCAATATGGTTGACATAAGGGCCCCACCTGGAAAAGCGGCCTTTTTCGGCCAGGATGTTACCGTTTTCTTCACGAATTTTATATCTGCGTTGTTTGAGTCTGTTTTGGATAGAGTCCCAATCAACAGGTTTAACTGACATATCTGTGGTTCCGAATATCCTCTGTCGTTTTAAGAAGCCTTCATGCCTCATGATCCTCTGTTTCTTCAGAGACCGATACAATGGAAAAAAACGGTCAATACTTGCAATCAGGATAGACATGCCAATGGACGCAATCAGAATAAGGTACCACCATGAGCTATACAAATTGTGGAAACCAAGTAAATAATATGCCCTACCAAGCCAGCCATATTCCTGTTCATAATATTCCTCTGCAGGTATAGTTGGCGGTATGTACGCTTCCTGGGGAAATATCGTTCCGATTGCTGACGCCGCCAAAGTAATGACAATAAGCCATACACCAACTTTTACGGACGAAAAGAAGTTCCAAATCTTATCGATAATAGATTTATTATAGGTTTGCGAACGTCTGGCACTGCCTTCATAGCGCATATCGATGAGTTTTTCTGCGCTCCGTGATTCATCAAGCAGCCTTCCGCATGATTCACATAAAACTGTGCCATGAGGATTTACCTGTCCGCATTCACATTTTATATCATTCATTTATAAAACTCCCCAAGTTATGGTGTTATTCTCTCCATCTGTTGCTCTATAAAGTTTTCGGAGAGTGATCCCGTCAGCATATCGACGATCTTCCCATTCTTATCAATTAAAAACGTCACTGGAAGCGGATCCACCCCGTAAGCTGTCTGAACTTCTCCCCTGTCTATCGCAACGGGAAACGTCAAATTGTACTTATCTCTAAAACTCTTTACAGCATATTCAGATTCGTCTGAATTTACAGCCAGGATTTGTACCCCTCTGTCCTTGAAGGCTCTGAACTGATTTTCCATATAGGGCATTTCCTTTTCACAGGGTTTGCACCAGGTACCCCAGAAATTCAGGAATACTCCCTGCCCCCTGTAATCCGACAGCTTGTGCTGCTTGCCCTCCAAATCCGTCAGGACGAAGTTTGGTGCTATAGCCCCTTTTTTTGCAACCTCGTTCTTTTCCTTCATAAAATTGGCATAAAGAGTATAAATCAAAGCTGCACCTAGTAATGAGAGGATGACGGCTCTCAAAACAAGGCGTCGCTTCTTTTTATCCATAAAAATCCCCCTAGTTCCCTTCTTTCGTCGTCCCTTCATTATACCATTTAACATCTTGCCGACATTGTTTTTATTTTTGAAGGTTATGTGACAATCTTTACCTTTTCTGTCCAGTATTTGCCAGAGCCCTTAACATTTTTACCTCGTGAGGAGTGAGTTCCCTCGCTTCCCCTGCAGACAGTCCATGGAGGTTTAAGAACCCATATCTTTCCCTTTTAAGCTTGATTACTGGGTGTCCGATTGCCTCGAACATTCTTCGCACCTGTCTGTTTCTCCCTTCGTGAATGGTAATTTCAACGATGGCTGTTTGCTTGCTTTTGTCCACCGATAACAATTTTGTCCGAGCTGGTGCTGTTTTTCCATCTTCCAGCATAATTCCTTTTTCCAGTTTTCGAAGGCCTTCACGCATCGGGATGCCTTTTACCTTCGCTACATATACCTTGTCCACTTCATGTTTTGGGTGCATCAGACTATTGGCGAATTCACCGTCATTTGTCAGGATGAGGAGCCCGGAGGTATCATAATCAAGCCTTCCCACAGGATATATTCTTTCTTTTACCTCTGGGAAGAAATCTGTGACAACCTTTCTGTTCTTATCGTCCGATACTGCAGAAATAACGCCCCTCGGCTTGTAAAGAAGGAAATACACCGGGATTTCTTTATCAAGCGGAATCTCATTTACCTCCACTTTGTCACTCGGTCCTACTTTTGTGCCCAATTCCTTAACCACTTTTCCGTTTACCTTTACTTTTCCTTCCGCGATTAATTCCTCGGCCTTCCTTCGGGAAGCAATTCCTGAATGTGCGATCACCTTTTGCAGTCGTTCCATTTATATTCCACCTTTTCATTTCCATTTTGTCATGTTAAGCATAATAATATCAATATATCGTCCTTAACGATGTTTAATGTGGCACAAATACAGTTACCATATTGTTATTGTAGACTATTGTCTGGGAAATAAATCTAATCCTTTGTTTCCTTTAAGAGTTTACCATAGTATTATTTTCCTCACCAAAATTTAGTATTTTCTGACTTCCGGTACGATTTTCAAAACGAAAAAGAGACAGCCCCTGCTGCCTCCCCTTTACATCAGCCAGTACCGAAAACCAGCGTTACGACCGCTATTGCTGCGACGATGCCGACTAAGTCGGCGAGCAGCCCAACCTTTAATGCATCTCCCATCTTCTTGATTCCAACCGCCCCAAAATAAACCGTCAGTACATAAAAGGTTGTATCTGTGCTTCCCTGAACAACGGCTGCCAGCCTGCCGATAAAAGAATCCGGCCCGTATACAGAAATCAGGTCGCTTGTCATGCCCAGGGCTGCAGTACCAGATATGGGCCTTATTATGGCAAGGGGAACAATTTCCGGGGGAACATGCAGCAGTTCCAGTAGTGGACGCAGGAAATCGACTATAAAGCCGAGAGCCCCTGATGCCCTAAAGACTGATATAGCTACGAGCATGCCTACCAAAAAAGGGATGATGGAGAAGGACATTTGAATACCTTCCTTCCCTCCCTCGACAAAGGTTTCATATGTCGGAAGACGTTTATAAGTTCCATAAATAATGATAAAACAGATTATTAATGGAATCATCCAAATAGAAACTGTGGTCATCCATTGCATTACTTCACCCCATTGCGGCTTCTCTTATAGTAAAAGTACCGATCAATAAATATAGCTGCAACTGCGGAGATGGCTGTGGCCAGAATAGTTGGAAACACAATGTCGGTCGGCGACATTGATTTATGGGTGATCCTGATGGCTATAACGGTTGTCGGAATAAGGGTAATGCTTGATGTATTTAGCGCCAGAAATGTAATCATTGAACGGCTAACGACACTCTTTCCCTCATTTAGCTGTTTTAGCTGCTCCATGGCTTTAATACCGAGCGGTGTTGCTGCGTTTCCAAGTCCAAAAAGATTGGCCATCATATTAGACAGTATGTATCCCATCGCAGGATGGTTTGGCGGCACCTCAGGAAAAAGGCGTATAACAATTGGACGGAACAGGGAAGAGAGTTTCTCAAGCAGACCGGAATCCTGGGCAATTTTCATTAAGCCCAGCCAAAATACCAGAATGCTCATTAATCCAATACAAAGGGTCACCGCGTCTGCTGCACTTTGGAACAATGCCTTGTTCACCTGGTCCATTGTCCCGTTTGCCATGGCAAATATTACACCAATGACAGTCATTCCTACCCAGATGTAATTAACCATGCTATATACCCATAAACACATTAAATGTTTTTTTCCAAACGGAATACAAGGATGGCTGGGACAGCGTTACTTTTTCTTTTTGTCTTTTGTAAAAGATATAACGCGAGCCAATTTTTTCGTTATCCAGATAGATTTCTGCAATCCCCACTCGCTGCGGTATTTCACCATCCTTGAGCCAGTTCTTGCTCGGTTTAAGCAGCTTTAGCTTAACATGGACCATCTCTTCCTCATTAATTTCCTTGTTCAATGGATAATCAAATGAATTTTTTATATATGCTTTGCCTTTGTATGGCTTCTTTTTAACCTCTTTGAGCAAGCCCTCTGGAAGGATTTCGGTATTCTGATAATCTTCGAACGCCGACTCATACATTGAAATATGATCGTTCCAGTCATCCGAAGCATTGAGCGTTACAGCTATCAGATCCAAACTGTTCTTAGAAGCTGTAGTTACCAATGTACGCTTCGCCAGCTTCGTGTATCCTGTTTTCCCACCGGTACAATATTTATATAATTGAGTAAGAAGCCGGTTTTTGTTTCTCCAAACATAATCCCAGTCTTCAATGGAATTAGAAGTGCGATGAACTTTGGCGCCAGTGATTTTCCGATAATATTCATTATTCATGGCGTAGCGTGTAAGCAATGCCATATCATATGCCGTTGAATAGTGGTTCTTTGTGTTATCCAATCCGTGGGGGTTGGAAAAATGCGTATTATTCATCCCGATTTCTTCAGCTTTTTGATTCATCATCCAATTAAAGCCTTCCACACTGCCTCCGACATATTCAGCAATAGCCACCGCTGCATCATTTCCGGAGCGAAGCATAAGGCCATAAACTAAATCTTCAAGCTTCATTTTTTGGCCGTGCTTCAAATATAGCGACGAGCCCTCTGTGCCGATAGCTTTGCTGCTTATGTTTACTGTTTCCTCCATTTTACCTGATTCCGCAGCAAGCACTGCCGTCATGATTTTAGTAATGCTTGCTATCCTGCTTTTTTTGTTGGCATCCTTTTGGAAAATGACTCTTCCGCTCCCCTGTTCCATTAAAATGGCACTTTTTGCGCTTAGCGATAAATCATCTGCCTTTGCTTTTTCAGGAGTCAGAAAAAGCAAAAGCAGCACTGAGAGTACATATGGAGAAATTTTATATATGAATTGCAAAGCATTCCCCTCATCCCTAATTTGTTTTGTACAAGTGTATGCTTAAGGACGAGGGTTATGAATAAAAGTTGCTGGGCAGCCAATCGCAGTATAGGTGATCCAATAGTCTATTTCCAAAAACAAAAGACAGCCGCATATGGCTGCCTGTCATCTTATTATTGAGATTGCATCATTTTTGTTCGATAGTCGGTCTCGTAGAATTCAAGGTCTTCACGTACTGCCTGGAAGCTCGCTTCCAGATCCTTGACGATGTTTGACAGGCTCTCTGGAACCTCTGAATGGAATTTGATCGAGTTTCTTCCAGTATAGGCCGAGCGGCTATCCTCATACCACCTGTCAGACTTTGGGGAGAAATATTCTTCTATACATTGATGATAAATACGGTATAAAGTTCTCTCTGCTGCTGCCTTATGGAATACCTCATTTTTCAGCACAATCTGGCAGGCTTCCAGCCCCTCTTCACAATTAACAAGAAGCCTTCTTAAGCTTGAAAGAAGCCCTTTATAGTAACCGCTGTCACCGTTCTTTTCTTCCTGCAGCCCGCTGTACGTAGTTTCATTCAAAAACTCTTCTAACTTATTTACCGTATATACTAAGAAATTTCTTACTTCCTCAAGCTGAGTCCTTACTAGAGTATTACCCAACCATGAACCCTCCTCATTTAATTAGCGTTAACTGCATCAGAAAACTCGGATAGTGATATGAGATCAAATGAATTATGCTTTTCCAAACGTTCGAATAACACTTCAAGCTTTTTAAAATCAATGCCCTTAAATAGAGAGGCGAACTCCTTGCCGTTACTAATATATACCCTTTTACGATTGCGGAAACCCGGATTTTTGACCATCCAGACAATCGCTGCTATATCATGCAAAAAAACGTTTCTTCCCTCGGCTATAAATAATGGATTGCTGCTGTAGGGAGTGAAATTCCGCAATTGTTCATCGAAAAAACGAAGGTACAAAACAGATAACGTTCTTTCCTGTCCGTCGTCCACATACGTAACCTCCGAACGATTGAAATAATCTTCCGGTGAATTTGACGCCGATTTCTCCAACAGGATTCCCCTGCACAAGGTAATCAACAAGCGCAGCCCTCCAGACATTCCATTACTTTTGGTAAAAAGGATTTTGCAGGCAATTATTATTCAGTCACTTGATGTGTACTCCATATACATCAGGCTTGCTGCTTCCCGTGTATCGGGCGCGCTGACTAAACATTCAACATCTCTTCGCTTGCTCTTTTGTTCCTTTGGCCTACCGGTACATCTATGCAGTTACTACTTAGAAAGGCACAATATTCCTTACTTAATATATTATCACAATTCAGAATTATATGTTATTCGATTGTTTCCTGAAATTTACCAAAGAAAAGATCTGCTTCTCCAGTTTCAAATTCTTCTTCATCTCCTTCATTTAAAGGAGGAAGCTCTTTAATCGATTTCAATCCAAAATAATCCAAGAACTCCTTTGTGGTGCCATAAAGATATGCCCTTCCAGAGCCTTCTGCCCTTCCCACCTCTTTGACCAGAACCTTTGAAATCAGGGTTTGCAGCGGACGTTCTGTTTTAACTCCCCTAATTTCCTCAATTTCAGTTCTCGTTATAGGCTGCTTATAGGCGATGATTGCAAGAGTTTCCAGGGCAGCCTGAGACAGCCCATGGGAGGAAGGTGTTTCAACCAGCCTTTTGAGATAAACAGAGTGTTCTTTCTTAGTCGCAAGCTGGTATACTCCAGCGACCTCTATAATCTGTATCCCCCTGTTCTCGGCTTGATAATCTTCAATTAGGGATTCCATTAAATCAACGGCCTGTATATCCGTGATTTCAAGAACTGCTGATATTTGTTGTAATGACAGGCCATCATCGCCTGCAGCAAATAACAGCGCCTCCAATATACTTTTCCAATTAATAACTTCCAACTGCTTCTACACCTTCCTTGGCGGTAACAAGAATATCCGAGAAATTCCCATCCTGCTCGACCAAAATTTCATTCAGTTTCATTAGTTCCAGCACTGCCAGGAAAGTGACAACCATATGTTCTTTATCATTTTGAGGAAAGAGGTCAAAAAAGCTTCTCCTGCCCTTAAACATCTTAATGTCTTCCAAAATTTCATTCATACGTTTTTCAATCGATATTTCCTGGCGTGTTACCTTGGTAAATAACGGCTTTTGCAGCTTTTTACGCCTTAAAAGCTTTTGGAATGCCCCCAGCATATCAAATAGGCTGACGTTCAAATCTATCTTTGCATGCTCCGCTTCCCGCATAAATTCAGCCAGGTCGCTAGGCGGTCTAGTAAATATCAGGCTGCGTTCTTCCTCAAGATTCTTCAATTCAGATGCGGCATTCTTATATTTTCGATATTCAAGAAGGTTTTTGACCAGCTCATCACGGGGATCCTCTTCATATTCCATACTCTCGTCATTATCCATCAAATCATCATCATGCTTTGGAAGCAGCATCTTGCTTTTAATCGCGAGCAAGGTCGCTGCCATAACCAGATACTCACTCGCGACATCCAGCTCCAGCTCCTTCATCGCATGGATGTACCCCAGATACTGCTCAGTTATTTCTGCCATAGGAATATCATATATGTCAATTTCCAGCCTATTGATCAAATGAAGGAGAAGATCCATTGGTCCTTCAAAAGCATCAATTTTTATATTGTACATTGCAAAAAACCTCACAAATAATCCAAATGCTTTAGCCGCGCAGATTGCGGCTATACATAGTATAGAGGATTAATAGCCTTTATCCAATAGATATCTGTGTTTTTTGCGCGTGCAAGGCTGAAACGCAGAATAAAATATGCATATATAGGCTTGCGCCCTTGCCATTCATGGGAATTACCATAAGCTGAAAGTGTAATGAGTTAGCATTACGCGGAGGTTTACTAATATGGGAGATAAGAGCATCGGCTAAGGCGCAGCATCGCTTAAATCCTTTTATAATACACATGAGATGGTTACAACTGGCTGTGCCTTTATCCTCACACCGATCACAACACATTTGGCAGGCTGGACTTTGCGCTGGCCTGCCCCTCTTTTTCATGAGTAAACTTGTAGCTGGAAACAAATATATCGACCCGGTTCATTGCGGGTATGCTACAATATTGTTATCTATGTAAAGGAGTGAAGCTCCCTTGAACAATTACCCGGAAGCATACATAGCATATTTAGTCCATTTTCATGGTGATAGAGATTATTTTGAATGTCATGAAGTGCTTGAGGAATATTGGAAGGAAGAAACACCCCAGGAAAGAAATTCACACTGGGTGGGCCTTATACAAATCGCTGTCGCCCTTTACCATTTTCGGCGAAAGAATATGAACGGCGCATTAAAAACAATCAATAAAGCCCACTCATTGCTCATCAATAAGAAAAAGGAAATAGATGAATTGGGCATTGAGCATTCCAGGCTGTTACATATTTTGAATGAAATAGAGGATCGTATGAAAAAAAAACTGCCGTATGAGAGCGTGAACCTGCCGTTAAACGATCCTGGCCTGGCTGCTGTGTGCAGGCATCGCTGTGAATCAGAAGGGTTTGTATGGGGAGGGAGCAGCAATATGGGCGCATCCTCATTGGTCAATAGGCATAAGACCCGTGACCGTACTGACATCATCCTTGAAAGGGAACGCCAGCTGCAATTGCGTAAAGAAAAACCTTATCCTTGATATTAAGGATAAGGTTTTTTTGTCAGTCCCCTGCCGAAACGGATCCCGGGGAAATATTGCATTTGTCGCAGAATGAAGCTGTGTATTCATTTGGTTTTAATATTTTATCAGGATAAACCTCTTTAAGAGCGAGCACCATGCTTTTACCTACCCCTTGATGACGGAAAGAAGGATTCACCGAAATATGCTGTATGGTAATCTCAGAATCACCAGAAAATTGGACTCCGATCAGCCCGATAATCTCATCGTCTTTCCAAAGGAATAATTGCTGGTCTTCTTCAAGTTCATAGGCTTTCATGGTTTGCTGCAGCTTTTTTATATCCTTCTCATTCGGCATGAACGATAAAAGGCCCATAGCGAACTTTTCATAGTTTTTTTTATACTTGATTAACATAAATAATCCCTCGTTACGAAATAACGTAGTATTTTTCCCGTTTTAATTCTATTATCATACAGAACTTTACAGCAGGTTTCAACCTGCCTGCCGCAAATGAGAATCAGGCAATGAACCGCCAATATATGATTCCCCATACTACAGCTATGGCTGCCAGGATCAGGAGCAGGGTTATATTATTTTTTTGCATGTTTAAGCCTCTTTCATTGAACAGGTAGTACAATGACTTTATTCTACTATAAATGAACCAATTCTGACAAATGCGCACATAACCATTTTATTTCCATCATAATGATCTTGCAGCCAGAACTAATCAAAAAAGACTATTACATTTATACCACATTATTTATCTTTGAAACTATCATTAATTTGTGGTTATACTATAGCAGGTGCCTTTCTTGTCGATACAAGGCTTAATAAGTTTGCCGGGAAACATTTGATGCACGATGTATGCCTCCAGAGCTGCTTTTTCAATGGACCTGACAGCACCATTAACACAGATTTACAAAAATTTGCTACCAATACTGCCATAGGAGGTAACGTAATGCCGAAAAGGATTCTAAAAACTCAGTGGATTCTGCTAGGCCTGCTTCTATTTCTATTAGTCCCAATTAAAGCTTTCGCCGATGCTGCTGTTGGACAGATGACCGTCACTCTTGGCGAAAACTTAACTGAAGAACAAAAGAAAATGCTTCTTTCGGAAATGAATGCTCCTGAGGAAGCGGAAATCCTGACAGTTTCCAATGAAGAAGAACATAAATATCTTGGAGATTATATTCCCAAACGGTTAATCGGAACAAAGGCTTTATCCTCTTCCGCCATCACTCTTGAGAAATCGGGTACAGGGCTGAAAGTGGACTCTAAAAATATTAACTGGGTAACCGATGAAATGTATGTGAACGCATTGGCAACGGCTGGTGTTAAAGATGCATCAGTTTATGTCACGGCCCCTATACCGGTTTCCGGGACGGCTGCGCTTACAGGTGTCATTAAAGCTTATGAGCTTTCCACCGATAAAGTGATCCCTGAAGATGTGAAACAAGCAGCGAATGAGGAAATGGTAACAACGGCTAAGCTAGGGGATGAGGTTGGATCGGACCAGGCTGCAGCCCTGATGACAAAAATCAAGGAAGAAATGGCAGCTAATCCTCCAAAAACAGACGCCGATATTCGTGCCATCATCGAATCCGCAGCCAAGGATCTGGGCATCACCCTTACAGATGAACAGCTTCAAAGCCTGGTTGACCTTTTCAAAAAGCTCAAGGACCTGAATATAGATTGGAACGCCGTAGGCGGCCAATTAGACAAAGCAAAAGAAAAGGTAACTGCTTTCCTGAAATCTGAAGAAGGCCAGGGATTTCTCGACAAGCTGAAGGACTTCTTCATAAGCCTTATCGATGCAATTAAAGCCCTGTTTTCCTAACGCACATTGATTTGCGTTGCCAAGCCGTGCACGACGCAGGGTCACCCAGCGCTGCCACACTCTGCAGCTTTCTCAGCTGACATTCTACACGTGACGAACTTAGCCGGGTGATCCTCGACGCACATGGATGTGCTAACATGGGCGTTGTCAGGCTCACAGGATGCGGGTCGTCAGCGTTGCCGCACGACATGGCGTTCTTAGCTGACCTTCCACACGTGACGAACTTAGCCGATGATCCTTTATACAAAAAGGGAAACCGCAGCAGCGATTTCCCCTTTTTTAATTCTTGTTAACAGTTTCTTTTAATGGCAAATCAAATTGGACAAGGTCTGCATAGGTTTCACGCCTGATGACCAGGCGTGCTTCGCCGCCCTCAACGAAAACGACTGCCGGACGAGGAATTCTATTGTAATTATTTGCCATGGAGTAGCCATACGCTCCAGTACAGAATACAGCGAGAATATCTCCTCTTCCTGCTTTTGGAAGCGGAAGATCCCAAATGAGCATATCCCCGCTTTCACAGCATTTTCCGGCAATTGAAACTGTCTCCTCGACTTCATCAAGGGGGCGATTTGCCAATACAGCTTCATATTTTGCCTCATATAATGCCGGGCGTATATTATCGCTCATCCCGCCATCGATAGCCAGATACTTTCGCACTTCAGGAACTTCTTTTTCAGAACCTACTTTATAGATGGTGGTACCTGCATCGCCAACAAGAGATCTGCCCGGCTCAATCCAGATTTCCGGCATCAGAAGCTCTGAATCCTTGATTTGTTTTTTTACCTCAGATACGATTTCTTCTACATACCGAGAGGCAGCGAGGGGTGTATCCTCATGGGTATAACGGATCCCAAAACCTCCGCCAAGATTGAGAACCTTAGGCTGGTAATTGAAGGATTTATTCCATTTTTTTAATTGGCTGATGATTTTTTGGGCAGCCAGGACAAATCCGGTTGTTTCGAATATTTGTGAACCTATATGGCAGTGAAGCCCAAGCACTTCGA
Source organism: Peribacillus sedimenti (assembly GCF_046237635.1). Classification (NCBI taxonomy): domain Bacteria; kingdom Bacillati; phylum Bacillota; class Bacilli; order Caryophanales; family Bacillaceae; genus Peribacillus; species Peribacillus sedimenti. The sequence continues at coordinate 3,742,315 of NZ_CP143547.1, forward strand.
TCCAATTACTTTCTAGTGCAGTCTTTAAGGCTTCTTCCGCTTGCCCATTGACAAGACCGAAACCAAATTTGGAATCGTCTTGTCCTGTTAAAATATAATCATGAGTATGTGCCTCAATCCCCGGAGTCACCCGAAGCAGGATTTTTACCTTTTGGCCTTTTTCCAGACATATTCTTTCAAGCAAATCCAGTTCAGAAAAATTATCTACCACTATACAGCCAATTTGATGTTCCAGTGCCATTTCCAGCTCTTCGACACTCTTGTTATTGCCATGGAAATGAATTCTTTCCTTGGGGAATTCAGCCCGCAACGCAGTATATAATTCTCCGCCCGATACTACGTCCAGCGACAGGCCTTCTTCCTCGGCAAGCTGTATCATCGCAACAGAGGAAAATGCTTTGCTGGCATATGCAACCTGCGCTTTTACACCCATCTGTTCGAACGTTTCTTTAAAACCGCGGGCCCGCTCCCGCATTAATTCGACATCATATATATATAAAGGTGTCCCATATTTTTCGGCCAGTTCAATCGTATCCACGCCGCCTATTTCCAGGTGCCCCTTTTCATTTACTCTGCTTGTCCCATAAAAATGCATTTTGCTTTCCCCTTCCCGGAATACGTGCCGTACTTTTAAACAAATAAGGCAGACCTGCAGCCGAAAAAATCCCGCGTCTGTTGGTCAGCCTGCTACTTTTCTTATTTTATTATCAAAAACTTTATTTTTATGACTTTATTAATGATTAAAACAAAAATATCATATCTGTTCATTTACTTCAATGTTTTATTTCGGCTGCCTTTTACTGTCTCCAGGATTAACTATACTGGGTCTAAGGGTTCTGCCAGCTATAGGTTTCCTGATCAAAATATGGGAGAATGCCCGTGGATAAAAAGGAATGAATGGCCAAAGGTACGGAGTATTCAAGCTTTTTAAACTCGCAAGATACAGGATATAAATCGTACTCCCGATGATAAGCCCCGGAGCATGGAAAAGGGCTGTAAGAACAAGCAAGATAAGGCGGGCCAATCTATTTGCGAGGCTTAGCTCGAGACTTGGCGTAGCAAACGTCCCAATGGTTGCCACTGCCACATACAAAATGACTTCCGGAATAAATAATCCTACATTTATTGCGATCTCACCGATCAGTATCGCAGCAATTAATCCCATCGCAGTTGATAATGGCGTCGGTGTATGGATTGCCGCCATTCTAAGGAATTCCATACCAAAATCGGCGATGAAAATTTGGACTACAGCCGGAATACTGGTTTCCTTTTTAGGACCTATGAATTCCAGCCTGTCCGGCAGCAAGGAAGGATCCAATACAAATAAAAGCCAATAAGGCAGAAGAAACACAGAAGCCATGATCCCGAGAAATCTAACCCAGCGTATCAGCGTACCAACAGCTGGGGACTGTCTGAACTCCTCGGCATGCTGCATATGGTGAAAAATGGTTGTCGGGGCAATCATTACACTTGGTGATGTATCGACATATAGGATTACATGTCCCTCCAGCAAATGGCTGGCGGCTACGTCCGCTCTTTCCGTATATCGAACCTGTGGATATGGGTTATATCCCTGAGAGACAATAAATTCTTCTATCTCCTTGTCTGCCATTGATATTCCGTCAATTTCGATATTTTCCAATTCTTTCTTCAAAATTTTCACCAAATTGGGGTCAGCCACATCCTTCAGATAGGCAATTGCTACATCTGTTTTGGACCTCTCACCAACCTTGACCATTTCAAACCGGAGCCTCTCATCCCGAATTCTGCGGCGTGTAAGGGCTGTGTTGACTGCAATACTTTCTACAAAGCCATCCCGCGCCCCTCGAACTGTCTTTTCTGTGTCAGGTTCCTGCGGTGATCTGGCCGGATAACTCCTTGCGTCCACTATGAATACCGTATCACTGCCATCTATTACAATAGAAACCAGCCCGGATAAAACCTGGTCAACCATCTCGTCCATGGTTTTCACCTCTTTAACTTGCTGGTGAACGATTCGGTTCCTCACGATTTCAGGAAGCTTGGAAGCATTTTGCTGGTTGTCATTTAGCGATATTAAATTTTTTATGATTGGAATTAAATTGTCGGTAGCTACAAGTCCCGTTACAAAATAAACGTGGATTTCCTTCTTCAATACCATGATCTTTCGGACACCAAGATCAAAAGTAACTCCTAGCCCCACATTTTCCTTCATATAATTTTCAACATCATATATGCTGCTAGGTATCGGTTTCATATTGTCGCTGCTTTGTGTCGGCATACCTTGCACTCCTTTCCAGAATAAGCTCGACTGCTAATTTCGTAATCGGTGCTCCTACCCGGTAATCATCTTTCTTTGCCATTTTTCCAATATCACCTACCCCTACAACGATAGGGGCATTAAGCTGATCCACGCAATAAACGGTGTCTCCTGTAATCCGACCCACTTCTTCGTACTCAATTGAGCCATCTTTATCCACGCCATAATGAGTCAGTTCACCGTTTTGATCGATACACACATCCACCTTCGTCCATTCGGCATGCCTTGTATGCGAGGCAACTGCTATAATTCCCAATACCTCAATATCCTTGTGGCCTGATACATAGCGCATCGCTATTTCTCCAGGTCCCTCTCCAACCATTCCGCTGTCATCAAACATAACAAGAACAGGGTCGTATGGACATTCCTTGATTAGTGACACTATCTCACGGCCTGTCAGCGGGGATGGATTGCCATGGGAAAGGGAAATACAGCGGCCGCCTACTTCCCTGGCTGTAATTTCGACTGCCCTCCTCGCATATTCATCACCATCTGTGATAATAATGATTTTTCTTTTAGCTGCCATAAATGCATTTTCCTTTCACGCCTGAGCCCCAAATACAGCACTCTCTAATTGAAGCATGGTATGTTACATGTGCTCGAAATAAATCCATTGGAACAATGACCCGGCAATCTTTCCCAGAACGATCGCCATTAATAAATAAACGATTTTCTCCTGAATCCCTATTCTTTTCGACAGTATCGGAAAAACATTCAAAACTTCCGTAAGAGCTGCCGCAAGCATCCCGTTAAATATGCCATCCGCCAGGCCAATCGGTATCAATAATGCTTTGTGCATATACAGGATATTATTTTGCAGGCCAATCCAGCCACCAGCCACCGTCCCCATGACGATCGCCAGCTCGTAATGATGGATCATTTTCATGGTCTTCGTAAGCTGGGTGAGCCTTGGGATTACCCTTAACACCGTTAGGAATGCCACAAATCCCGCGCCTACCGCCAGACCGCCAGCAAAGCCGACAAACAGGCAGAAAACAATCCTACCGATCATCAAGCCGCCGGATACTTTCTTTGTTTTCAGTCATAATGACATAGCGGTCGAGGTCTTGCTGGTAATTGAACATTTCTACTTCTAAAGGGCTGGGCTCTTCATTAAAACGTTTTCTGAAAAAATGGTTAAAAAATAAAATCATTCCCAGACCAAGACCCAGGCTATAAGGGATTTGTATCAAGAGAGGCTTACTGTCCTCTCTTCCAGTAATAATTTTGAACAACTTTTGATGCACTTCCAGCATACTGACGTCTACATGAAAGTTCATGATTGTTATGGCAGCTCCTATAAACAAAAGCAGCCAAACAAGAATAAAAAGAGGCCAGGATACTTTCCCTCGAGATAATATGACTTCCATGATTGTTTGGGAAGGTCCAACTGACTGAATTTCAACATTAGGATATTCAATTCTGATTTCCTCAATCATCTGTATCAAATCTGCGACGATGATGTTATTATCCTCTTTTGTGACCCTTAAAATAATCATCTGTCCAATGCCCCTGGCAACTTTGTCCGGGCCAATTATTTTTGCGATGTCGCTGACCTTTACCAATTGATCCGGCCTAACTTGGACACGGTGCCGCATTCTGATATACACCAGGTTTTCCATTCCGTCACATCCCGTACAACAAATTGCTTTCTTGTTAGTATGTATTGGCATATCCTTCTACATGCAAATCAAATAAAAAAAGTGTGCCGCAGCACACTTTTTAACAATCCCGGCATAAGGGATATTTAATTTTTAATGAGTTGGAAAGAAAATCATTTGCAACAGGAATATAACTCCAAAGAAATAAATCAGCGGATGGACCTGACTAGCTTTTCCGCTAAAAATTTTCATAAGCGGATACGTGATAAATCCGATTGCAATACCAGTAGAAATACTGGATGTCAATGGCATTGTCAAGATTATGATAAATGCCGGGAAAGCTTCATCGAATTCTCTCCAATTAATTCTTGCGAGACCCTCCATCATAAAGCAGCCAACAATGATCAGTACTGGTGCCGTAATCGCAGGGAGTGAAGAAATCGCAGAAATAACTGGTGAAAAGAACATAGATAATGCAAATAAAGCGGCAACTACAACAGATGTAAGGCCTGTTCTTCCGCCAGCCGCAACTCCTGTGCTTGATTCTACATATGCTGATGAAGGACTTGTACCGAACAAGGAACCAACAGTGGTCGCGACTGCGTCTGCAAGGAACGCCATCTTGGCCTTTGGAATTTTACCATTTTTCATTAAACCAGCCTGCTCGGTTACGGCAATCATGGTCCCTGTCGTATCAAACAGTGTGACCAAGAGGAACGCAAACACTACAGCATACAAGCTGTGAGAAAACACACCTGAAATATCAATATCAAAAAAGACCGGTGCTGGCGGGGCGGAAACAATCTGGCCGTTAAACTTTAATAATCCCATGAAATATCCAATTACTGCCGTAATCAGCATTCCAAAGAACAAAGCTCCCTTAACATTCCTTGCCATTAAGATGAGTGTAATAAAAAGGCCTACGATTGCAAGGACAGTTCCCTGTTCATGCAGGTCACCCAGTGATATAAGCGTTGATTCGTTTGCAACCACTATCCCGCTGTGATTCAAGCCAAGGAATGCGATAAATAACCCAATTCCAGAAGTGATGCCGTACTTTAGGGACGGAGGGATCGCAATGATGATGGTTTCACGAAATTTGGTTACACTCAAAACAATGAATAAGAGGCCTGCAATAAATACAGTGCCAAAAACGATTTGATAGGATAGCCCTTGCGCACCAACTACACTTGCAAAATATGCATTTAACCCCATACCGGGAGCTATTGCAATAGGCAGTTTAGCAAAGAAACCCATGATTAGTGTTCCAATGATCACTGAGATTACAGTAGCCATAAATACTTGTTCAAAAGGTACTCCTACAGATGATAAAATGGCCGGATTCACTATGACGATGTAGACCATAGTCAAGAAGGTGGTAATCCCGGCAAATACCTCTGTCCGGGCCGAACTTCCATGTCCTTTTAAAGAAAAATATTTTTCAAACATGATGTAAAACCTCCACATAGGGTTTAAAACCGAATAAATAAAACAACCTTTATTATAATATTCGTTTTTTCAACATGTTTCAACTAAAACTAAAGATTTCTATTATTATTTTCGGTTATATATCAGGTGGCAACGGATTCATGCTACATATTTCCTTTGCCAAAAAAATACACCTCCAATTTGTTAGCTAGTACTAACTATGGGGTGCAATTTCAACTTGAGCTTCATAACAATATTTTTCTTCCAATTGATACCGTTAAAAGATCGTTCAGTGTATAGTGAGACTAAAATTTTCTGCCATTAGCTTCCTGGACACTAAAGTAACCCAAATTTATCACCATGAGGAAGTAACCTCCTAAAATCCCGGCCGCAAATGCTTCCATGGCCATATGGTGCTCCAGGTCGTAAAGAATAATAGCTCCTAAGATCGCTGCGGCCGCCCGGTTGGCAAACCCTAATGACGGCATCCTTTTGCCTTCCTGGATCCGCTTTTCCATTTTCATTATTCGGCGACCTAATATCCACATGCAGTATAAACTAACCAGGACTCCTATGGCCGCTCCTAAAAAATGCGGAGAGAACGGAGTTAAGTACCACCCGCCTGTCAACAATGGAAACACGACAACTAATATTTGTTTTATGAATACCTTAAATGCTATGCCAATCATGCTGCTGCTCCTCTTTGTCTTTGTATGTAACAATAGTATATTAATATATTATATCCATCAAATGTCTGATACCTATTGGAAGCATTTAATATATAAATTGTGAAGGTTTCGTGACAATAAGAGTAAGGATTCATCTTTGAAAACGTTTTTTTAAAAAAGTATACACAAAACCAAGTACAATAAAAGAGGGAAGCCATCCTTATGGCTTCCCTCTTTTATTCTGTTTGTTAGGCGCTGAATGAAAAAAAATAAACACATGAACTATTGATTCATGTGTTCCTTCATTTGCTGCAAGATCTTCTTTTCAAGCCTTGATACTTGAACCTGGGAGATTCCAAGCCGCAGGGCGACCTCTGATTGGGTCTGGTCTTTATAGTACCTCAGATAGACGATAAGCCTTTCCCTTTCATCCAGCTCCAATATGGCTTCCTTTAAGGCCATCTTGTCAAACCACTTGGTATCATTTGTATCAGCAATCTGATCAAGCAGGGTAATAGGATCCCCATCATTCTCATAGACAGTCTCGTGTATGGACGAAGGACTCCGATTTGCTTCCTGGGCCATGATAATTTCTTCTGGGGATACCTGCAGATGGTCCGACAATTCTGTGATAGTAGGGACCCTCCCGTAAATCTTGGAAAGCTCTTCTTTGGCCCTTCTTATTTTATTGGCCATTTCCTTTAAAGAGCGGCTCACCTTTACAGTTCCGTCATCGCGAATAAAACGCTGGATTTCACCGATGATCATGGGAACAGCATAGGTTGAAAATTTAACCTCAAATGAAAGATCGAATTTATCGACCGATTTTAGCAACCCGATACAACCGATTTGATACAGGTCATCCGGTTCATAGCCCCTGTTCAAAAAACGCTGGACCACCGACCAAACCAACCTTAAATTGGATTTTACGATTAAGTCTCTTGCTTCCTGGTCCCCATTCTGGCTGCGCCGGATCAGATCCCGCAATTCTTCGTCTTTTAAATGGACCTGGCTTTTATTGTTTTTAACCTCCACATCCATATGCAAAACTCCCTTAATTGCACAACGCTTTGCTTTTTGTTAAGTGCTTTTTTAATCGAATGATTGTACCTTCACCCTTATGCGAAATTACTTTCATTTCATCCATAAAGTTTTCCATGATTGTAAAGCCCATTCCAGATCGTTCTAGGTCAGGCTTTGTCGTATAAAGGGGCTGAACCGCCTCTTCGACATCGTCGATTCCCACCCCTTCATCGCGGATTGTCATTTCAATCATGTCATTTTCAATGGCCACGGATATATGAACAACGCCATTCGGATCGTTTTCATATCCATGGATGATGCAATTCGTGACTGCTTCGGATATGACAGTTTTGATTTCTGTCAACTCATCCAAAGTCGGATCAAGCTGTGCAATAAAAGCCGCAACGGTGATCCTCGCAAAAGACTCATTCTGGCTCAATGCTGAAAATTGCAAATCCATTTTGTTTTTCATTCCTAAGCAACCCCCAATCTTCGTAAAGCGTTTTTTTCGGATGGCTCTATCTTAATAATCTTAAACAAACCCGACATTTCAAACAACCGCTTTACAGAGGGGGAGATTGCACATACCACCATCTCGCCTTGTGATTCTTTTATTTGTTTATATCTGCCTAAAATTACCCCAATTCCTGAGCTATCCATAAATGTAAGCTCTTCAAGGTTCAAAATAATATGCTTTATGCTGTACTTTTCGATTGCATCAGTTGCATTTTTTCTCAGTTCTTCGGCCGTATGGTGATCCAATTCACCACTTAGCCGAATACAAAGCACCGAGTTCTTTGCCTCCATGCCAATGCCAAGACTCACAATTTACAGCCCCCTTCTCTGTCGTATAGTGAGTCAAATTCTATTTTGCCGATGCCATTTCCTTCATCGTGACAAAACTAGTGGCTATTCGATGAATCTAGAAGCAATATTATGGTATTAGACAACGTGACTTACCTGGATTGTGTAAACATGCCAAAAGCCCGTTTATACATATTCCACCATGTAGCCTTTTTAACATCCTGGCTGGCAATGATTGGCGAAGAGGATATAACCCTTCCGTCTTTCAATAATTTAAGTTCTCCTATTTTGGCACCTTTTTTCACGGGTGCCTGGAGGTTTTTCTTCATCTCGACTTTTTGGGTAAAATCCTTGATCGACCCGCCTTTTTTGGTAAGTACAGAAATTGGTTCACTCGTTACTCCCATCACTTCTTTGCGGCTCCCTTTGCTGACGGATACACTCCTTAAATCGACGCCGCGTTTATATATAGGATGCGTCTGGTATTGGGAAAAAGCAAAATCCAGCATTTTTGTTACTTGCGCATTCCTTGCTTTAGGATTTGGCGCTCCCATTACCACCGCAATCACACGCATATTCCCCTTTTTGGCGGTAGCAGTCAGGCAATACTTGGCTTCGCCGGTAAACCCAGTCTTTAACCCGTCGACGCCTGGATAGAACTTTACAAGCCTATTGGTGTTGACAAGCCAAAATTTTTTATCTGTGTCTTCTCGTAAATACGCTTCATATGTCCCAGTGAAATTAGTTATTTTATCGTATTTCAATAACTCTTTTGCCATGATTGCCATATCATGTGCTGTGCTGTAATGGTCACTGACGGGTAATCCAGTAGTATTCTGAAATCTCGTATTTTTCAAGCCGAGCTGCTTGGCCTTTTTGTTCATTCTTTCTACGAAGGCTTCTTCTGACCCTGCCACTCTTTCAGCCATTGCCACAGAGGCATCATTACCAGACCCGATTGCAATGCCCTGAAGCAGATGCTCGACTGTCATTTCCTCGCCTGGCTCCAAAAAGATTTGGGAGCCTCCCATTGAAGCCGCATATTCGCTGGTACGTACCTTTTCCTGCATCTTTAAGTTGCCTTTTTCCAGTTCCTCCATAATTAAAAGCATGGTCATAATTTTCGTCATGCTTGCCGGAGGAAGCCGTACATCTGAATTTTTTTCGAACAAAACCATTCCCGTATCACGTTCTATTAAGATTGCCGATTTTGCCTCTTCAGCTAGTTTTAAACCCTTTTCCGCCGCTGTAGCATTTGGTACAATCGTAGCTGTTGTAAACAGCATGACAAAGCATATTGCCAGGAATTGCTTCATATCCAACCCCTCCTAATTATTCATTCCATAAATAAGTGCAGTGTAAAGCCGGCACTTTGGAACAAAGAGTAGTATTATTCGCCGGTAAAATGCATTCAATTAGCGTGACAGAATTGATTTTGGGCGAAGGTAACATGTTATAACTCCATGATTTCCAATTAATCCAAATTTATACAAATACATTTTTACATTTACTCGGTTTTCCCAATCTGCCAGCCCGGGTCAAATAGTTATGTCGTAGAGCATCTCTTCGCCACAGCTTTCAACTACGCTGACTATTAGTCTACGATGGAGTTTCAGAGTCAGGCTTTATATCAATTTATATGCATGAACCTTACTCTTCTCCTGGATATGCAAGATTACCAAGACAAAAGAACAGCCTGCCAGACCGTACTGAGAACTGCACTATTTTTGAACAACTTTTTTTTGCTCATAAAAAAACTGGTTCCGGAAGCTTGTCCGGAACCAGTAGCATTATTTCGGCTAAATCATTATTTCTTTATAAATCAATGTTGGTTTTTTTGGTTTTTCAGCTGTAATTTTTATGTTTTGATAAAGCTTTTCCTTAACCTGGCCGATCTCTTCAAAATTGCTATATATTGTGACGAGTGATTCTCCCTTTGTCACCTGGTCACCGATTTTCTTTCGCAAAACAAGCCCTACGGCAAGGTCGATTTTTGATTCTTTTGTGGCACGGCCGGCTCCCAGGAGCATAGCAGCCGTTCCCACTTCGTCTGCAACTATTTCTGCCACATAACCATTCTCCTGTGCTTCAAGCTCGAAGCTGTATTTCGCTTGGGGCAATTTTCCCGGATCATCTACAACCGAAGCATCTCCGCCCTGTGCAGCAAGGAAGGTCCTGAATGTTTCAATGGCAGAGCCGTCTTTTATGGCGTTTTCCAGCATCTCACGGGCTTCAGCCAAAGAACCCGCTTGCTTTGCCAAATACACCATATAGCTGCCAAGTGTCAGGGAAAGCTCTGTTAAATCCTCCGGACCTGCTCCTCTTAAGGTATCAATCGCTTCCTTTACCTCTAAAGCATTACCGATTGCAAATCCAAGCGGCTGGCTCATATCTGAAATAACAGCCATGGTTTGCCTGCCTACATTGTTTCCTATTTCCACCATAGTCCTGGCCAGTTCTTCGGAATCATCAAGCGTCTTCATAAAGGCACCGGCCCCAGTTTTCACATCAAGGACTATGGCGTCCGCACCAGCTGCAATTTTTTTGCTCATAATGGAGCTCGCAATCAGGGGTATACTGTTGACTGTTGCGGTCACATCCCGGAGTGCATACAGCTTTTTATCGGCAGGCGTTAAATTTCCGCTTTGCCCAATTACTGCCAGTTTGTTTTTATTCACTAGACTGATGAACTCTTCGTTTTCAATTTCCACATGAAAGCCTTCTACCGACTCAAGCTTATCAATTGTTCCCCCGGTATGTCCCAATCCTCTGCCTGACATTTTTGCAACCGGGACACCTACTGATGCCACAAGCGGTCCCAGCACAAGTGTGGTTGTATCGCCAACCCCGCCTGTACTATGCTTATCGACCTTTATGCCTTCGATGTTTGACAAATCAATAATATCTCCGGAATTAACCATTGCCATAGTTAAATCCGCACGCTCTTGCCCTGTCATGCCCTGAAAAAAGATAGCCATGGAAAGAGCGCTCATTTGGTAATCGGGTATGCTCCCATCTGTAAAACCATTTATTATAAACTGGATTTCCTCGTCAGCCAGTTCGAAGCCGTCGCGTTTCTTCTCGATTAAGTCCACCATTCTCATTTCGTATCCCCACTTCTATATCATCTTTACAATATCTTTTACGAAACTTAAAAACGTGCTCTTCACTTTCTCGGTAGTCTCGATTACCTCATCATGTGAAAGCGGCTGGTCCAATATACCGGCAGCCATGTTGGTTATACAGGAGATGCCTAATACCTTCATTCCCGAGTGTCTGGCCACGATTACTTCCGGTACGGTAGACATCCCGACAGCATCGCCTCCAAGAACCCTTGCAAGCCTTACTTCAGCCGGTGTTTCATATGTCGGCCCTGTGTTCCCCACATACACGCCTTCCTTTAAGTCGATATTATGGTTTTGTGCCGCTTCCTTTGCCACGGATCTCAATTCACGGCTGTAAGCTTCCGACATATCCGGAAATCTAGGGCCAAACCTTGCCTCATTGCTGCCTATCAAAGGATTAGTGCCCATATTATTGATATGATCCGTAATCAGCATAAGGTCTCCCGCTTTGAAGCTTTCGTTGACTCCGCCCGCCGCGTTGGTGACGATTAAAGTTTCCACTCCAATCATCTTCATCACCCGAACAGGAAATGTAACCTTATCCATTGTGTAGCCTTCGTAGAAATGGAATCTCCCCTGCATGGCGACTACCTTTTTTCCACTAAGGTCCCCAAGTACAAGCCGGCCGGCGTGGCCTTCCACTGTTGATACAGGAAACTCCGGTATTTCCTCATACGGAATATACACAGCATTCTCGATCTCATCGGCCAGGATTCCCAGGCCTGAGCCCAAAATCAAGCCGATTTCAGGCCTCCCTTTTAATTTTTTTTCAATAAACGAAGCGGCATTTTCTATTTTTTCATACATGTTCAATAAAACTCTCCTTATTTAATATCGCCTAAAAAACTCTTGCCGTATGATGGCATCTTTACATTGAAATTTGCTGCCACAGTAGCGCCCACATCTGCAAAAGTATCTCTGACAGGCAGCTCTTTCCCTTCCTGATAACGTTTCGAATACACCAATAACGGCACATATTCACGCGTATGGTCTGTTCCGTGGTGCACAGGATCATTTCCATGGTCTGCAGTAACGATCAATAAATCATCTTCTGTCAGTTTGTCGAAAACTTCCGGCATACGGGCGTCAAATTCCTCAAGAGCCTTGCCATAGCCCATTGGGTCGCGGCGATGCCCATACAATGCATCAAAATCCACAAGATTGAGGAAGCTCAGTCCTGTAAAGTCCATATCCAGGGTTTGTAGAAGCTTATCCATCCCATCCATGTTCGATACAGTCCTTAATGATTCCGTGACACCTTCCCCATCATAAATATCCGAGATTTTTCCTATGGCAAGAACATCGAATCCTGAATCCTTCAACTCGCTCATGACAGTTCGATTAAATGGCTTTAATGCATAATCATGACGGTTAGGAGTACGTACAAAGTTCCCCGGTTCACCCTTGAAAGGGCGGGCAATGACGCGTCCCACTTTAAATTCATCAGCCATTGTGATTTCCCTTGCGATTTCACATATCCTGTATTGTTCCTCCAGAGGAATAATATCTTCATGGGCAGCAATTTGAAGGACGGAATCGGCAGAGGTGTACACGATCAGCGCTCCAGTCTTCATATGTTCTTCACCCAATTTTTCAAGTATTTCTGTGCCGCTGGCAGGTTTATTGCCGATAACGCTCCTTCCAGTTTTCGCCTGGAGTTCCTGGATCAGCAGTTCAGGGAAGCCATTTGGAAAGACCCGGAAAGGTGTACTGACGTTTAATCCCATGATTTCCCAATGGCCGGTCATTGTATCCTTGCCTCTGGAAGCTTCCTTCATTTTCGTATAAAAAGCAATCGGCTGCTCAGCCTTATTGATTCCTTTAATTTCACGCATATTGCCCAATCCCATTTTTCCGAGATTCGGCATGTTCAAGCCATTCATTTTCTCCGCAATATGTCCGAGAGTATCGGCTCCTTCATCTCCAAACAATTCGGCGTCTGGAGCTTCTCCAATGCCAACAGAGTCCATCACAATTAGAAATATACGTTTAAAAGAATTTTCCTTCATGCTATCCCTCCTAAAATAGTAAAACGCTTGCAAATGCCTATAATGAATAATTTTACCCCTAATAAATTCAAATAATCTTAAAAATTATGTATTAATGTCAGAAGTCTGACGTCTTTATTGTAAACTATGCATGAAGACTTCTACAAATAAACAATTCATCAAGTTGCGAATGAAAGATTTTCAAACGCAATAAAACGACATAAGCTGCCGTTTATATGCCGATCGTTATTTATTATATAGAAGTCTCATGCTGTATATAGACCGGTAAATTCACGGGCACGCCGAATCATCATAGAGTAAGGACTATGACTTCTGACAGTCAGTTTATATACTCCTTCTATTATTCTATCAAGCTCTTGGATGAAACTTCGTGTATACATCCTTCAATCTTACATTTGTTACATGTGTATAAATCTGAGTGGTTGAAATGTCTGCATGTCCCAGCATTTCCTGCACCGCCCTCAAATCCGCTCCATTCATCAATAAATGTGTTGCAAAAGAATGCCTTAGCGTGTGAGGTGTCAATTCCTTTTCAATATTGGCATCCCTTGCAAGACCCTTCAAGATTTTCCAGAAACCCTGCCTCGTCAATCTATTGCCGTGATGATTCAAAAACAGCGCATCGGATTTATGTTTTTTGCTGACAAATTTTGCTCTTCCCTTTACCAAAAAGCTTTCTATGGCGTCCAAAGCTGTTTTACCAATCGGTATGATCCTTTCCTTGTTTCCTTTTCCGACACAGCGCACAAATCCCATTGTCGCATGGACATCGCTGACATTAAGATTAATCAATTCGCTGACACGCATTCCTGTTGCATATAGCAGCTCCAGCATCGCCTTGTCCCTATATCCATATTCATCTCTAAGAACAGGGGCATCAAGCAATGCCTCCACTTCTTCCAGACTAAGCACTTTTGGCAAAGACCTTTCCTGCTGAGGCGTTTCAATGTGAACGGATGGGTCCTGGTCACATATCCTTTCGCGAATCAAGAATTGATGGAAGGATCGGATCGAGGCAATATGGCGGGCAAGCGTCCTGGACGATTTTCCCTGTTCCTTTAAATGCGCTAAGAAATGAACAATATTGACCCGGCGGCAATCATTCCATCCAGTCAACTGTTCCACTCTTATAAGATAGGCCATATATGACTTTAGGTCTCGTTCATAAGAAATAAGTGTATTTTTAGCTAGTCCTTTTTCTACTGTCAAAAAATGGATAAAGTCTCTAAGCTGGTCTTCCATATATCATTACTCCCCGTTTGTATAGAAAAGCATCAATCTATTGAACCACGCAGTTCCGTCTGTTTCTACCGACTTGGTCACCTTTACTGCTGTTCCTTTTGGTTGATCATAGCGATGATAATCCTGATATTCTTCATTTAACCATATCATCCCGATATAAAAAAGAACAGTAAAGCAGATAAACAGGATTAACACTTTAGCTGTTTGGGCTATTAATTTAATAGATGATTTCATTATACTTTCCTCCATGCATAAAGCGAAACATTTCCGCATGTCAAACAGGACCCATTTAAAAAGCACTGCTCGCGGTTATTTCAATCTATGCCAGAAAAGACAAGTTTTATACATCAAACTTATCGTTTGCCTGAGGAATTAGAACATAACTTTTTCTTAGGATTTCTAATGATGGCTTTGTAAACCGCGCAGTGCCAATCTCGGATTGAAGTTGCCCACATTGACAGAGCCATTATCTGTTAACTCCGTTTTTTCGCGCCTTATACGATACCACATAGCACTTTCGCTTCATATTCGGGTGAATATAAAAAAAGCCTTTCCACTAAGGGAAACGGCTGAAAATTATTCTTCTTCTGTTTTTTGTTTTTCCTGACATCTATGGCAAATGCCATGAAACGTTAATCTATGGTCTTTTATTTTAAAGTTCCAATCTCTTTCAACAATTGCTTCGACATCTTCCAGAAGGTCTTCCTGAATCTCATCAACCGCTCCGCACTCGATGCATACCAGGTGATGATGGAAATGCGCGGCACCTTCCTGCCTTAGATCATAACGGGAAACTCCATCCCCGAAATTGATCTTATCCACAATTTTAAGTTCAGTTAGCAGTTCCAAAGTCCGATATACAGTTGCCAGGCCAATTTCCGGCGATTTTTCTTTGACGAGGAGGTAAACGTCTTCTGCGCTTAGGTGGTCCTCTTCATGTTCCAGTAATACGCGGACGGTTGCTTCTCGCTGAGGCGTGAGTTTATAGCTAGACGAGTGCAACTGTTTTTTTATTCTATCAATTCTGTTTTCCATATCACTTTCCCCTCCCGCGCCGCTATCTTTATCATTATATCAAATGGCGATGCATAGTCAAAATACATTTATTCTAAGGAAGTTAAAATATTATTTCTTAAATAATAATTATTATCATTGACCGAGATAGCTGACAACCCCTTTCATAAGGGAAGGTGAAATATAAGCTTCAATTGCACCTGCTGCCGCCAAAAATAGAATCGACAACCCGAGTGTCAATATATATCGGTAAATACTCGGTTTTAATGGCTCTCTCACCTGCCTGAGGAAAAGACGGCGGATCATCTTGACAGACAAGGAGACAGCAAACGCGGCGATTATTATAAACACCGGCACAATAAAGATATTTTGCGGCAATACCGACACGAATGAGAGCAGAAATCCATTCCAGCCCATCTGATTTACTAGAAAGCCGACAGTAAAGCCGACTACCATTCCTTTTAAGAATAATAGTATTAAAATAATCGGAAGGCCGACGATGGATATACCAAGAATCCAAATGAAACTGATATACTTTAGATTATGACTCAGGCTCTGGGTGAACATTTCATGGTCAGAGGCTATTTTACCTTGCGATACCTGTCCAAAGAATCGGGATAAATAATAGAATAAATCTTCCTTTTGCGTATAGCTTAGACTATTCACCAGTATAGCCCCAAATACCACTCCCATCAGGAACAGGACGGTAATAAACATATATAACGATGAATTTTCATATATATGCCGTGAAGCCGCATTTTGAAATAAAGTCACCTTCTTCATCCTTGTAACCCTCCCGTTTCTCATTAGTAGATTCTATTAAATTCCCGAACTGATTATGACCAGATTTTAGATCAACGGAAATTTACGCTGTCACAGGCATCAATCTATGTTATAATCTTCCAATATTACATAGGGGGATAGAATGATGAATCCGATTTTAAAGGAATTTCCAGAGAGAATCGAGACTGAACGGCTTTATATACGCGCATGCCAGCCGGGCGATGGAAAGGATGTATTTGAAGCCGTCAATTGTTCACGGGAAGAGTTAAAACAGTGGCTCCCCTTCGCCCAGAATGCCCAGACTGAAGAAGAAACGGAGGCTGGGGTGAGGGATTCCTATGCACGTTTTATAAAACGCGAGGATTTCAGGCTCCACATTTATCGAAAAGAAGATGATGTTTTTATCGGATCGACCGGCCTTCACCGAATCAATTGGAATGTCCCTAAATTTGAGATTGGCTACTGGGTTGACTCTAGGCATGGCAAAAAAGGTTACATAATCGAAGCCGTTGAGGCACTTACGGACTTCGCCTTAGATTATTACGGAGCAAACAGGGTAGAAATCCGCTGTGACCCCGACAATATAAGCAGCCGAAGAATACCTGAGAGACTGGGTTTCACACTGGAGGGAATTCTTTGGAATGACAGCATTAGTCCGGATGGGAAATACGTACGCCACACATGTGTATTTGCAAAATATCCCGAATAATTAACAAAACGGCGACACGCCGGGATTATTCCAGGCTGTCGCCGTTCGAATGTGTTTTAATTCTTCCATATTTGCCGCCTCCGCCCACTTCAATCTGAAGTTCGCCATTCCTAGCCAGATCGATATATTCCGCTACCTTTTCAGGCACCACCTGTTTAAGCAGTTCCTTAGGTGTCCGATGGATGATATCCATTTCCGTACCAAATGTTTCAAGCAGCCGTTCCATTGTTTTTGGGCCCAATCCTGGTATAAAATCTAGCGGAACCTGATGAATATATGGCGGCCTTGCCCGTTTCTTGCCAGAACCCTCCATCCGGGCCAGTTCGGCTATCCGCCTGGATACACCCTTAATGATTTTGTGGCTGCCGCATGCCAGGCATACGGCTGCAGGAGCAGTCATTTTATGGCTGCAGGCGGCACATACGGTTTCGTGGTATTTACCTAATCGGGGATTTAAACCATAGTTCACTGAAACCCTTCGACCGTCCATTTCCTTCAAGGCCATTTCCAGTTCACTAAAATTGGCCTCCTCCAACCGAAACTCCTGATATTCCCTGGCTATTTTTCCAAGCGAGTGAGCATCTGAATTACTCAGGAAAACATAATCATCCAACTCTGCGATTTGTCGGGCCATTTCGGTATCAGAGCTAAGACCAAGCTCAATTCCGTCAATTAACTCCGGGTTAAAAACCTCCCGCAGACTTTTTTCTACCCCTTTGCCGTAGAGGCTTTTAAAAGGTGTAAATACATGAGCCGGAATAAACAGCCCTCCAAAATGCTTGACCTTCTCCTGGAGCAGCCTGCCTTCACAATATATTCTTTGTGAGCTTAAATGAATATTGGTGACATAGCCGGCCATCCAGCCGGAAAAAGCTCTCATTGCATCTATTGTAGGGAAAAAGGCTAGTATATGTATCGGTCCATGGCAGTATTGATCATTAATCTCTATTTCTGATCCGGGAATCAGAACAGTCTTGCCAAATTGTAATCCTCCCCTTGGATGCTCGGTGAGCTTGCCTTCAGAAATCAGATTTTCCAATTCTTCCAGTACTTCCGGAGAATGGCAGTCGATAATGCCAATCATATCCAACCCCTTCCGCCGGCTCGAAATTTCCAGGATGTTTTGCAGTGTCAGGGTTTTGGCGCCAGTTATTTTTACGGCCCTTCCGCTGCCGGTACGGCCGATATGGATATGCAAATCGGCGAAATACGAATTCATGTTAGCGGTTCAGCGCCTTTCTAAGCTGCATGAACTGTACAGCATATGCGGTTTTGGCATCATATATTTTCCCCATTCTCACATACTCTTCTGCCTCATCCAATGTAAGTTCCAGTACCTCGACAAATTCATCGTCATCGCCGGCAGCGGCATTCTCCTTCTTTACAAGGTCTTCTGCAAGGAAAATATGAATCAGTTCATCAGCGAAGCCCGGTGAGGTATAAAAAGAAATAAGGTGTTCCATTTTTTTACTTTCATAACCCGTCTCCTCCTCAAGCTCCCTTGCCGCACAATATAGGGGCTCTTCCCCTTTTTCCAGCTTTCCGGCCGGAATTTCCACCACACTCCGTTCCAGCGGCTTTCGATATTGCTCGACCATGATCATTTTATTGTCAGGCGTGATTGCAATTACCGCCACGGCACCAGGATGCTTCACAATTTCCCGCTTTGAATGCTTTCCATCCGGCAGCACAACTTCATCCACCTGAAGCGAAATCACTTTCCCGGCAAAAACCTTTTCCGATGAAATTGTCTTTTCCTCAAACTTTTTCATACATCCCACTCCTTGTTCTAATAAAAGCATCATTGTTCATACATTTTACCATACTAAGACTTGCCTAACCATTTACGATGGTTGGGCAAGTCCATCGGATTGTTACGAACAGTTACGCTTCTTGATATGCCCTCCCTTACTGTCCGTTATTCCGGGATAAGACTGGCCTTACCATTTACGAGGGTTAGACCAGTCAATCGGGGTGTTATTCAACTTACAAAATGTCTGGAGGAATAAACGTGAAGGTTTATGTTTTGGATAATGGTTTCGTAATGGCCGGCAAAGCCTGGGAGATTAGAAATAAATTACGGGAATTAAAGAATAAGTATGGGTACGTCAGTGAGTGGATCAACGCAAGACCAAAGCCCGATTCACCGCAAAACCTTACTCGTATCAAATAGTAATCAATCCTTTTGCAGTTATGGGCCGGTCTCCCTTACAATAGAATGCATAACAGAAAAAGGAGACGGTTATCTTGAGAAAAAGAAAGCTGGGCAATTCTGATTTGTATGTTACGGAGATAGGACTTGGGTGCATGTCGCTTGGCACGGATGAGACAAAGGCTGCCAGTATCATTTCTGCCGCCGTTGATGAGGGGATCAACTATTTTGATACAGCCGATTTATATGATTTTGGCCAAAATGAAATAATCGTAGGCCAAGCATTGAAATCAGTCCGAGATCAGGTAGTGATAGCGACAAAAGTAGGAAACCGCTGGAATGAAAGCAAAGACAGCTGGAGCTGGGATGCATCAGGCTCATACATAAAGACAGCCGTAAAAGACAGTTTAAGGCGGCTGGGGACGGATTATATTGACTTATATCAATTACATGGCGGAACCATTGAAGATAATATAAGCGAAACAATCGGGGCATTCGAAGATCTAATAAAAGAAGGCTATATCCGCTATTACGGCATTTCTTCCATTCGGCCAAACGTGATCAAGCAGTATGCAGAAAGGTCATCCATCGTTTCAAATATGATGCAATACAGCCTGCTCGACCGCAGGCCGGAAGAATGGATCCCCCTGCTTGAGGAAAACCATATTTCCCTTATAGCAAGAGGACCTGTTGCAAAGGGCTTGTTAAGTGATAGATGGTTCGATAAAGCTGCCGGATCTGTAAAAGAAAACGGCTATCTTGATTATAGTTATCAGGAGCTGTCCGAATTGCTTCATGCCATTCAGGACAAGCTTTCACCTAGGCATATGAATGAAACAGCACTGCAATATATCCTTTCTCATCAAGCGGTAGGTGCTGTAATCCCTGGAGCAAGCTCTGTGGAGCAGCTTCGTGAAAATTGTGCCGCCGTCAGCAGTGAGCCTTTATCCAGCCAGGAAATCGAGCTTCTGAAGCAGCTTGCGAAAACGACAGTGTACGAGGCCCACAGAAATTAACTTTGCAAAAATCGTTCATCCCAGCTTCAAATGATATACAAAAGAATCCGGGGAATGCACCTTGAAATCCATTCCCTTTGTGCGGCCTTTATTCGAGGATGCAAACCTTAAATGTCCTCAAATAAATAATCGCATTTTCATCATGTAATATACCCAAGGATGCTGGAAACGAGCCAAATATGACCTCTCCGGGTGAGACCGGAGAGGAAGCTGTCTTATGCCTGTCGCGGCCGGGCGAGCGCATCCCGTTTTTCTCTACTGCCAGTTTGCAGGAAAGAGCCCATTCTCGATGCTTAGCCACCGAACGGGAACGGTCACTGGTTTCTTAGATTATCGGGCAATGAATATAATACTGGGGTAACCATATATAAAAAAGATGAAGCCATATGCAACAGCTGCCCAAGAATTCATCTTTTACAGACGTTTATTTAAATTTCCTCCAATCCATGCCGCTCTCATTTAGCAATTCTTCAAAGGATTTATTTTTCTCTTTCAGCCGTCTTTCCTCTTTCTTTTTCGCTTCTTCCGCTTCCTTTTTTGCTGATTCCTCGTCAGCAAGCTGTTTTTGTGTTTTTCGCAGCTGTTCCATAATGTCTCCCTTGACTAAATCACCCAGCTTCAAGGAATCATCATTTGTCCGCTTATGGCTGGCTTGCTGTACATTTTTTTGTTTTTTTCCTTTATTTTTCATTAAGAATTCCTCCCTGCTCCATACTTTTATTATAGCATTGAATCCCTCCTGAGGCGGACTGGTATGTTTACCGATTCATTTTTCATGTAAAATAAAAACTAACTGCGAAAGAACAGGACGTGATGGCATTGAGAAGGAAGCTGCTTATTTTATTGGGAAGCACACTTGTGACGTTTTTAGGAATTGGCGTATATTTTTCGAATCGAATCATGTACATGCGTAAAAAGAAGGATGATTTTATCCGCAATCGGGAAATCTCTGCGAAGCGCCTGGTTGAAGATGATTATGATGCACTTCCAAAAGCCGAGCACTGGGTAAATTCCCCTTCAGGCTATAAACTGAAATGCCTGTTTGTAGAACCAAATAAATCTAACAAATGGATTATCATATGCCATGGTGTAACGGAAAATAAAATAAATTCCATTAAGTATATGAATTTATTTTTAAAACGAGGCTTCAATGCCGTCATTTATGATCATCGCCGCCATGGTGAGTCCGGCGGAAGAACGAGCAGCTATGGCTATTATGAAAAACTTGATTTAAAGGCTGTCGTCGATGAATTAAAAAGGCTTAAAGGAACGGACATACTGCTTGGCATTCATGGGGAGTCCATGGGTGCCGCCACCTTGCTTCTTTATGCCGGGTCCATCGAAGACGGGGCTGATTTTTATATAGCTGACTGTCCATTTTCTGATTTCGAGCAGCAAATCATACACCAGCTAAAACGGGAGTTGCCGCTGCCCCCAAAGATGATACTCCCGATTGGCGATGCATTTCTTAAATGGCGTGATGGCTATCGAGCACGGGAGGTATCACCTATCCGCCATATCAAAAACATTAAAAACCCGGTCCTGTTCATTCACAGTGAACCCGATGAGTTCATCCCTGCTGAAATGACAAAGGAGCTTTTCCGGGAAAAAGAGGGGCCTAAACAGATCTATCTGCCTTCCATTGGCGCGCATGCCCAATCCTATAACGAAAATGCAGGCGAATACGAAAATGTCATTGACCGTTTTCTGACTGAACTTGTTTACCCGAAGGCACATAAAAAAGCGAAAGCGCAATGACCCTCTGCTAAATACTGCCACATGTTGATGGTCAGCTAAGAACGTGTGGCAACGCTGACCGGCCCCAATCCTGTGGGGCCAACTCTGACTGTCCCATATCGGGTCGGTTCTGGCGACGCCGGCACTTGTACATCGTGTACCTCGAAGCTAGACATCAGTCTACCTGAAAAAGTTATACTTTCTATTAAATAAAAAAGCCGCAATTCTTTAAAACGTTTTGCGGCCTTTCTCATTGTTATTTTGCTGAAACGACGCCATATCGCCCTTTTCCTATCCGGTTTTGAGGGTGTGAGCCCTGAAATAAATTTGACATAATAGCGCTTACACTGCACAGTATCGTAATATCAGATTCCCCCGCATACCATCAACATTGTTAGAAATCTTATCCACAAGTGTTGGCGTCAATCCGTCTTACAAATCCACCCGTCTGGGAACCTCCGTAAATTTGCTTCCCCTTTTATATTCCTCCTAAAAAATTTGAAAATTCTACTCGCTGCATTTACGATAGGTGTATAGCGACAAAAAATATGAAATGAGGGATGCTTAATTGTCGAAGGTACAAATCAAGGTAAACGATAACGGATCGCTTAGAGTTTCAGGAGAAATAGAACTTCTGGATGGCGAAGGGAATGTGATTGAGACAAAACCGGTGTTCTCACTGTGCCGCTGCGGCATGTCACAAAACAAGCCGTTTTGCGATGGCTCCCATAAAGGAAATTTCCAATCACAAGTAAGGGTCGCTAAAAACGAAGAAGGCTTGTAACCACAGGCGTATACAGAATTTTGAGGCTGTCCTTTCCCTTTGAAAGACACAGCCTTCAACCATTATCAGCCTTCAGTAAGCCGCACATCCGAAATATCGGCTATCCGTATATAATGCGGCTCATTAAACTTGTCAATGATATGCAGCTTTTGCTGCAGTTCATTATAATAATGGATCTTTCCAATCAGCAGCTGATGCCGCTTGTTTTCATAATAAATAATCGTTACAGCAGCACCTGTTTCCATCGCCTCTCCTATTGCGGCGTTCATCTCCTCCAGCTGCTGTTCGTCTAAAATCCTCTGTTCCTCAAACGTATCTTCGTGCGCCCAGTCACGGAGCATTTTCACATGTTCCGGCAGCATCATCGATGTCCATTTGATGCGTCCCCGATCTCGTATCATGGTTAAGTCCCTCCTTAAAGCGCGCATGTAAACCTCTTAACCGCCCTGACTGCGGTACATCTATTCTTTTTTGCCTCAACTAGCCCGTTCAGGCCGGCTCTGTCAGGAAGTCATCTCCTTAGGACTTATGCCCTCCAACAAGTTTGCTGCGATAAACTGCCGTGCCTGCGCCCGTATAGGACACAGCGCGAAGGAGCGCCTTGGATCCGTGTCTCCGCCGGATGCCGTCGACTGTATATCCAAGCTTCCTTTGCTTCCAGCGTGACGTATCGAAAAGCGTAAGCTGCATTTCGTTATCATCCACAATGTTAGAAAGTGAGATGGATATGCTCCTCACTGTTTTTGGCACGTAATTTTCCCGAAACAGCTCCAGGCAGATACGATACAATTCCATCGTAATATTTGTAGGCTCCTGGATGGAGCGGGATCTATGAAATCCTCCGCCAAATTCGTCCTGGCTATAGCCTATGCCAAGGCTGATCGTTCTTCCCGCTTTACGATGAGCGCGAGCCCTTCTTGCCACCTCCTCGCACATTTCCAAAATGACATGTTTTACTTCCTCCTCCTCTTTATAATCCCTCAGCAGAATCTGGCTTTTCCCAAAGCTGATTTGTCCCTCCATAATGGGGGCACCAATATCGGAAAGGTCGATTCCCCAAGCATGGTGGTAAAGCTGGTTCCCCATGATTCCAAATTTGGCCTCCAGCTTTTCAAGACTGTAGCTCGCCAGCTGCCCTACAGTAAAAATCCCCATGCCATTGAGTGTTTTTTGCACCCGTTTTCCGATTCCCCACATCTTATTAAGGGGAGAAACCGGCCAAAGCTTCGTCTTCACATCCGCATATGTCCACTCTGCAATCCCTTCCGTTTTCGCTTCTAGATCAAGGCAAAGCTTTGCAAGCAGCATATTAGGGCCAATGCCGATTGCACAGGAAAGCTGGAATTCACGCTCAATTTCATCCTTAATTTTTTCGGCGATGGTACGGGCATCTCCCCATAACGGATGGGCTCCATCTACTTTAATGAAGCTTTCATCCACACTGTACACATGAATCGCTTCCTTAGGCACATATCGATGAAACAGCCGGGTAATTTCAGTGGAAACGCGTAAATATGTGGCCATTTTGGGTTCGACCACTAAAATGCGGGGATCCTTGGGGATTTCAAACATTCGTGAACCTGTCTTAATGCCAAAATCCTTTTTCAGTCTGGGAGACGCAGCAAGCACCACACTTCCTGAACGCTCTGTATCGCCAACTACTGCCAAATAGCAGTCCAACGGATTCAGCCCATGCATCACGGCCGAACAGCTGGCGTAGAAACTCTTCATGTCGATGCACAAAATATGGTGGTTTGGCATCATGCTGTAGTCGACCATCTGATTGTCCTCCAGATAAGAATATATGTTCGTTTTTTTATTATACCCATATCTTAATCGAATATACGTTCTCATTCAATGGAAAAATTATTGCGTTATTCTACATTTTGATTTACCTGCCGTTAATCTGGAAAAATATCTGGAAAAATAGCGGAATCTATTGAATAATATTCCTCCGTTACCAAAAATATATTACAAAACTATTAAATTTTATATTGATAAATTAAAATCACAGACTTCATTCCTTATCGCAACATGAATACATGTAAAAAAACAGATTAAATTCCCATTTCCATCATAGACTTAAGACGCATTTTTTGTAATCTAAATGTAAATAAAAATGAGGTTTTTTGTCATAAAGATATTGTAATATATCAATATTGAAGATAAATAGTTAGCAAGATTGCTAATCCAGGAGGATCCCGTTAAACATGAAAAAATTAATTGCCACTGCCGCTATCGCCTCGGCATTTATGTTATCCCCCCTTCAGACATTTGCTAATATCGGTGACCAGACACTGCGTCCGACACAAACACATACTGATGTCCGACAGTTGCAATCATTGCTTAAAATAAAAGGATATTTTACATACTCGGGTTCACTTACGACTTACTATGGAACAAACACAAAAAGTGCGGTCGTTAAGGTCCAGCGTGCGAAAAGTTTACCTGCAGATGGTGTTGCCGGACGAGCAACCTTTAATTCCTTAGGAGTTTACAAAGTAAATGTCCCTACCCTGATCAGTTATGCAAAACAGCAGCTGGGTGTTCCGTATAAATGGGGCGGTACAACTCGTGCAGGCTTTGACTGTTCTGGGTTCATCTATTATGTATTCCAGAATTCACAGGGAATAACCCTGCCAAGAACTACATCCCAGCTATATACGAATGTAGGATTAAAGGTGTCATCCCCGTCGGTTGGAGACCTTGTATTCTTTAACACTTCAGGTTCCGGTGTATCCCATGCGGGAATTTACATTGGAAATGGCCAATTCATAAACTCCTCTTCTTCCAAAGGCGTCAGTATCGCCGATATGGATAATCCGTATTGGAAAGCTCGCTACCTTGGTGCGAGAACATTATAACCCGTATAAAAGCACAGACGCCTGGCAGATGCCAGACAGCGCCTGTGCTTTTTTAATACCTTGCTATTATAAAATTTCGGACAACGAAGTCTTAAGGCCTGCCCTAAAATCGTTTATTGATATCAAAAGATCTTCGGATTGCATGCAACAATAAGCTCTCTCCTATCGTCATATCATTGCAAGTAAAACAAGGTGATTGGGGGATTTGAATATGAAAAGGTGCACAATTAAGATGACTGCCTTATCGATGGGCCTTGCAGCAGTGCTAAGTTTCTCGAACGGTGCGGATGCCGCCATCAGTAAATACACAATTAAAAAAGGTGATACATTAACTGAACTGGCTCACCTACATGGCACATCAACGGCAGCATTAAAAAAAGGAAATAATCTAAAATCTGATACCGTTCACATTGGGGATACACTGAAAATGGTCAAATTCGTAACAATAAAAAAAGGGGATACATTATACAGTATCGCCCGGCAACATGGCATGAGTCTTGACGAGTTGAGAACGCTGAACAAATTGAAATCAGACACCAACCGGCCCGGACAGTCTCTGCTTGTTTCCATCAATAAAAGCACAGGAAGCTACGATGTATCGAAAATCCCTGTTTCCCTGACAGTTAAGGCTGATTTCAGCTACAGCAAAGAAGAACCTGGTAAATATATTTTATTGAATAAGAAGGATGGCGATTATTTTGTGCGCATCGAAGTATTAGATTCAAACGCGTCCATTGCAGCCATCAAAAAAAACTCGTCTGACTACTTGCAATCCACAGGCAAAGTAACTGAGATCAAAACGAATAATGGCCACCCCTTCTATAAAGGGGCAAGTTTCTTCCTTCACTCACATAACAGCAGGATCGGCCAAAATATAGTGGTGAAAAGGGTGGATGGCAAACTGGTCCGCTTCACCCTGCATTACCGCAACATAGAAGAATCAGAGGGAATTACCATGAAAATGCTCTCCATGCTGCAGACGGCCAGGTTGAAGTGAGAAACTGCCGGCGGTGCAAGCTGCTGCAGACTATTGGTTTCCCTCTCACCCACCGCACCATCTAAAACTATCTTTTGTTTCCGCAGAAATAACCATAACTCCATATACAGATAAATCATAAATAAACAGTCCCCTTCTAAGCCTGGAAAGGGGACATCTCTTGATTAACTTAAGAGTGAAACAGGACCTCGTAGGAATTCGCATCTAC
This sequence comes from Peribacillus sedimenti, assembly GCF_046237635.1. Classification (NCBI taxonomy): domain Bacteria; kingdom Bacillati; phylum Bacillota; class Bacilli; order Caryophanales; family Bacillaceae; genus Peribacillus; species Peribacillus sedimenti. The sequence goes on from NZ_CP143547.1 coordinate 3,768,778, forward strand.
TGTTACCACGAAAGCAGCATCAAGATTGGAGCGATCCATCATCTCTATCCAGTAAACCCCCTGATCCTGTAAATACGAACACTTCAAAACCATAAACTGCTGGCTATCAGCTTTTTTGGCAGCATTAATCGCTGCAGTGATAGCCTTCTGCTCCTCTAATGAGCTGATATCAGTCTGAATTTCAATCAGTTTTGCATCAGCCTGGGCCGGCATTGATTCCTTCATGTCTCCGGAATACCAAACCTTCGCTTTCATTCCAATTTCCAAGCTTGAAATATCTAAATTATGTCCTGCAGAGTCTTGAATATCAGTCCCTTTTTTTATCGAATACATGGTATTTTTGACCAGGATTTGTTTTTTATCAGCGATAACCGTAATGAATCCGTCTTCTCCCTTTGAAACCTTCACCTTGTGACCTGATACACCCTTACAACCGGCCAGCAGAAATAACATAACAATGAAGTGCATTATGACCTTGAAATTCATTTTAGGATCCCTCCCGCCTAATTAGACGGCAATAAGCCAAGCCCGGTTACACCTTGTAAAACGAACATCATTGCTATTCAATATATAGGATGAAAAAGGAGAGAGATGGACTAGCAACGGTAAACATAAAAAAATCCTTCATGCAGCCATGAAGGATCACTTTTTAAAGAAAGCCTTTTTCCCAAGCGTTTCGACCACGCCTGGAAACAATGTATAAAAAACACTGCCTGCACTCATCCAGCGAGGGAGGTTGATTTCCCGTCTTTTTGTTAGCATCGCCGAAACAATTTTCTGCGCGACATATTCCGGCTTCAGCATGAACTTTTGAATATTGGAAACATAATTCCCAGATTGGTCCGCAATATTAAAAAAATTTGTTTCTATCGGCCCGGGATTAACCGTCGTCACATATATCCCCTCATCCATCAGCTCGAGACGAAGGCTGTTGGAAAAGCCCAAAACCGCATGCTTGGTTGCAGAATAGACACTTGCCCGTGGAGTGGCAATCTTTCCAGCCTGGGAGGCTATATTGATAATATGTCCGGATCTTCTCCTTTTCATCGCAGGCACAACCATGCCCGTACAGGCGATAAGCCCAATCACATTTACATTAAACATGTCCTTTGTTTCTTCAATATCAGCTTCATGTAAATCTTTAAACAAGCCGAATCCGGCATTATTAACGAGTACGTCAATATCTCCGATGGTTAATGCTACCTTATCAAACACTTCCCGGACCTGCTCTGTATCGGACACATCCAGTTTGAATGCGTATGCCTCTGTACCGTGCTCCCGCTTTATTTCCGCTACCAGATGCATCATTTTTTCCACACTGCGTGCCAATAGCACAACCCTCGCACCCTGTTTTGCTGCGAGTAAGGCCACCTCCCTGCCTATTCCGCTGGAAGCTCCTGTAATGACGATATTTTTACCCTTCAACCTATTCACAGCTCTCACTCCATTTTATTGCGCAAAATAAATAATTGCTCCAGATGATTCCTCCCTTTTAATTTCCCCTAAATCCTCCAGGTAGTCAAGCTGGCCGACGGTTTCGGAAAGCGTCAGGCCAAGCTCCTTGTCATAGACCTTAGGGAAAAGCTGTCTGCATATTTCAAATCCAGTCGCAGGCCTGTCCAGGATCATTCTCTTAACATGCATGGCTCTTTCATGCTGTTTGGCAAACCTTTGGCCAATCAGCGAGGGTACATTATTTAGCTCGTTGCCATGTCCTGTATAAACGGTGGAGATGGGATAATCGAGCCATTTTTTCAGAGAAGCGTTGTATTGCAGCAACGGTTTAGGCCGTGGTTCACCTTTGTGTACCGGCGGCTCCATCAGCGGATTTGGTGAGATCCTCTCGAGAAGATGGTCCCCTCCAATCATCACCCCATCTTTTTCACGGTAAATGGATATATGGCTTTGTGCATGCCCAGGTGTCTCAATTACCGTCCAATCCACAAGACCCGGGATTGTATCGCCCTCACTAAGATTCGTTTTCAGATGTCGCTGGCCAATATATTTAGCGGTTTTTCGAAATTGGCTGATCATCGGCGTATATTCTTCAGGTACGCCCAGGACGCCGGCAAACTCACGGAAAAATTGGTCATGATGATTAATAAACTCCTCACTAATTGCCAGAAACCTCTGATTAAGCCTATGCCCCAAAACAGGAATACTTTCGTCAAAGAAGTCAAGTCCCCCGGAATGGTCCGGATGGTGGTGTGTTAAAACAACCTGCTCGATATCCTGAAGCCTCAGGCCTAATTCATGCAATCGCTGGTCCAAGACCTCCATGGAGCGGCTGGATTTAATCCCTGTATCAATTAATGTTAGGGCATCCCCTTTTACGACAAAAACATTTACATCTCCGACTTGGTAAGGAGTTGGTACTGAAATCTTTGCTATGCCTTCATTCCATTGCATCATTTATGCCACCTTAATATTATAGTTATATAAAAACCTGTGGATTTTATTGACTGTTCTCCTTTTTTCAACTAAACATAGTTTTTTCGGATTCACAATCAATTAAAAAAGATTTTGCCAGTATTTTTGATTGATTCATAAAAAAGGCATACACACTATAAAATGAATGCTCATTCACATTTTTATATTACCTCTTCCAAAATAAAATGTCATTATTTTCACATAATTAATCTTCTATTTACAGAAATTCCCCTGCAAAAAGAGGTTGACAAAAGGCCTGTCCATGCCACATAATCACTAGTAATTTAACATTTCGGCACTTGAGTAAGGCCAGTAAATACCATATGGCGAAAGAGAGTGAAGCCCTCCGGCTGAAAAGCTTCACCGTCCTCTATTGTATTGAACCTACCTTATGAGCCTTCAGGACAACCTGACGTAAATTCGGCGATAACGGATCTAAAGCTGCATCTTCCGGCAAAAACTGAAGATGAACAAAGGTGGTACCACGGAAGCATGGCCTTTCGTCCTTTACGGATGAAGGGCCTTTTTGTTTTTATTGCCGTTCGTTTCACATTTAACGGGTGGATAATTTCCTAATTCGATGCGCAAATACATCATTACTGATCAAGGAGGGGATAATCATGAAAAAAATCGCATTTATTGGTGCGGGTTCAATGGCTGAAGCCATTATATCAGGATTGATAACCGGGGGTGTTGTCACCCCGAGCCAAATATATGTTAGGAACAGAAACAATCAGGACCGCCTTGCCAAGCTAAAACGGCAGTACAAAATAAATATTTGCACAGCACTGGATGAACTTCTTGAAGGAGCCGACGTTGTCTTATTAGCTGTAAAACCGAAAGATGTACTCGCAGCAATGAATACGATCCATCCCTATATCCAGGAACACATGTTATTCATCTCTGTCGCAGCGGGAGTAAGTACAAAAAGCCTTGAGGAAGTTTTGCAGAAAGAAATGGCTATTGTGAGGGCCATGCCGAACACATCTGCTGCTGTTGGAAAATCCGCCACGGCGATTGCTGCGAATAAATATACCGATCAAAGCCAACTGGAACTGGCAAAAAGATTATTCGATACCATCGGCTTAGCAACCGTTGTGGATGAGCATCATTTGGATGGCGTAACTGGTCTATCCGGAAGCGGTCCTGCTTATATTTATTATCTGGTTGAAGCAATGGAGAAATCATCAGAAAGTCTTGGCCTGGATAAAGCCACCTCAAAACAGCTCATAATCCAAACATTGATTGGGGCGGCTGAAATGCTGAACCGGACGGAAAAGACACCTGCCACGCTTCGGAAAGAGGTTACATCGCCTGGAGGGACGACTGAAGCTGGCATAAAGGTATTGGAAGCACATGGTGTCAAGGAAGCCCTGATCTCGTGCATACAGGAAGCAGCACTGCAGTCTCAGCGTATGGGAATGCAAATCAGCAGCGAGATGCTGCAGCCAAAAGCCATCAAAAAAAATGCATAACCTATCACGCAAGTCAAAGCTTTGGATTTTGTTCCCACTCCATTGCTATACTATCCTTGGATAAAAATTCTAGTTTCCGAGGAGATGAATCTTGTGAGTGCTAAGCTATTGTCACCCTATACCGTTAAAAATGTCACATTAAAAAATAGAATTGTGATGTCGCCAATGTGCCAGTACTCATGCCCTGAAGAAGACGGCATAGTACAAAATTGGCATAGAACCCATTATACGAGCCGGGCAGTTGGTCAGGTAGGACTGATTATTGTCGAAGCCACAGCAGTTACCGCCCAGGGAAGGATTTCCCCAAATGACCTTGGCATATGGAGCGATGACCATGTCCAGGGATTGAGGGAACTGGTGAACTTAATGAAAGAACACGGATCCAAAACGGGAATCAAGCTGGCACACGCAGGAAGAAAATCCGAAGTAAAGGAAGAAATCATAGCACCTTCCTCCATCGCTTTCAACGAGAAATATAAAACTCCACGGGAAATGACAAAGCAGGATATTGAAGAGACCATCAAAGCGTTCCAAATAGGTGCCATCCGCGCTAAAAATGCCGGGTTTGATATAATCGAACTTCATGGCGCTCATGGATACCTGATCAATGAATTCCTTTCGCCACTTAGCAACAAAAGAACGGATGAGTATGGCGGCAGTTCCGAAAATCGCTATCGCTTCTTAAAAGAGGTCATAATATCTGTCAAAGAGGTTTGGGATGGTCCGCTATTTGTCAGAATATCCGCGCATGATTATCAGGAAGACGGCATGACAGCCGAGAAATACACAGAAATGGCAAAATGGATGAAGGAAGACGGGGTGGATTTGATTGATGTTAGTTCCGGTGCTGTGGTTCCTGCATCTATCAGGCCTTATCCAGGCTACCAGGTTCCGTTAAGTGAGACCATCAAGCATGGGGCCCGCATCCATACAGGCGCCGTTGGCTTAATCACAACAGGAGTTCAGGCGGAGGAGATTCTCCAAAACGATCGTGCCGATTTAGTATTTATTGGACGTGAATTGCTTAGAAATCCATACTGGGCAAGGACTGCAGCGCAGGAAGTCCGAGGTGAAGTGGAAGGACCCATCCAATACCACAGAGCCTGGTAGCAGACTAGCAGCAGGTTATCAGGCTTTTGCAAGAATAATATCTGTATGAAAATAGCATCCGACAAAAAATCGGATGCTATTTTCATACCCCCATATTCTTACTATACGGCTGGCCTGCCCGTCCAGCACTATTTCAAATACATCAGGATTGGTCATCGCCATCAATTGTTCGAAGCCCATGGGAATCATCTAAAAGCTTTAAGAGAAGAGTGAGAAGATTGCCATGCGTGCCTGCGACAAGGATAGATTTCGGCAGGCTTTTAACATCATCAAGAAACTGTGCCGCCCGCGCCATTCCCGGGCGATTTGACTCTCCGCCCTCGATGATTAAATCCAGATCATCAAAAGAGCTGCGCAGGACCTCCTGCAAATTATCCAATGACCTTTCGCTCATCATTCTTTCTGCAAGCCTTATATCATTCATGACAGGAAGCGATGTGGTTGTGGATAATGGCTGAATTGTATCCAGCGCCCTTTAAACGGGTCGAATAGACTTTATCAACCTTCGGTGCCCATAAAGAATTCAGCAAGATTTACAGACTGCTGTTTTCCAAGAGCAGTAAGGAGAGAAATGGCCGGCTGACCTTTGGCCAGTGCATGCCGAATGAGATATAAGCGTTTCATTCTTCCAGCCTCCCGTCTACATAAAGAGGAATCTTAACCCTCATTAAATCGTGGGCGACGACCGTTTCAGGAAAAATGGCGGCACTCTCCTTTTGAAGGGCCTGGGAATCCTCCAATGTATAGCGGGAACTGATATGTGTGAGAATCAGCTTTGCAGCGTTGGCGTCTTTTGCAATTTGGGCAGCCTGAGCCGTAGTGGAATGAAAGTAGCTGTAGGCCATCTGTGTTTCATTTTCAGAAAATGTAGCTTCATGTACAAGATAGTCTGCATCCCTTGCAAGCTGAACGGCATTTTCACAGGGCCGGGTATCACCAAGGATTGCGATCACCCGGCCTCTTTTTGGCCTGTCAAGGTAATCGCCCCCATTCAGTACACGTCCGTCTTCCAGTGTAATGGTTTCTCCGCTCTTTAAAGCTTTGAAATGCGGTCCTGGTTTAACCCCTTCATCCTTCAGCTTCTCCACAAGAAGACGCCCTGGCCGCTCCCTTTCAGCAATCCGATATCCAATAGTGTATATGCCATGTTCAAGCGGAAGTGCTGATACAATAAACTGTTCATCTTCAAAGACCGTACCCTGTTTTATTTCCATAATGGATAATTTGTATCTTAAATGAGTCCCGCTTACCTTCAAACTGGTTTGAATGTACTCTTTAATCCCCTTTGGCCCATAAACTGTAAGCTCATCCGTGCCCCCCTGGAAAGAACGGCTTCCTAGCAGTCCCGGCAGTCCAAAAATATGATCCCCATGTAAGTGCGTTATAAAGATCTTTTCTATTTTCCCGGGTTTTACGGGAGTCCTAAGAATCTGATGCTGAGAGGCTTCTCCACAATCAAACAACCAGCTTGTTCCCCGTTCTTCCAGCAGCTGCAGCGCTATAGAAGATACGTTCCTCGCTTTAGCCGGAACTGCTGCACCTGTCCCTAAAAATATTAAATCCACACAAAAACCTCCGTACACTTTTAATCTCCTGGTTTGCCCAGGATGAAAATTCCTGTCTTAACTATAGCATAAATGTCGCCGCTTAGCCGGAAGGACCATCCCGGTCCCTTGTATTCGTTAGACGCAGCGGATTTGTGTAATTCCATCCAACACAGTCCCCAATCCGATTATTTTACTCACAAAGAATATAATGATATTCTTTGAAAAAGAATAACAAGGTATAACGCAATACGTTTGCGTTCCAGCCCAACAAACCTTACAATTTGTATTTGATGGGTATGCCAAAATAGTGAACATCAAGAGTGATCAAATAGAAAAGTGAGGTCCTGACTTTGGAACAAAACAATAAACCAACTGCATTAATCATGATTTTTGGAGCCACGGGCGATTTAGCCAAGCGGAAGCTTTTCCCTTCCCTATATAGATTATTCCAAAAAAATAGTATCGACAAATTTGCGGTAGTAGGTGTCGCGCGCCGCCCATTAACGAACCAGGAGTTCCAGGAAAATGTGAAAGACTCCATCACCACATTTACAGACGCCAAAGAAAATATTGATGAATTCGTATCCCATTTTTATTATCATTCTCATGACGTTTCTAGTTCAGAATCTTACATACAGTTAAAAGGGATTTGCGACCGGCTCGACAGCCACTATGAACTTCAAGGCAACCGTATTTTCTACCTGGCTATGGCTCCTGAATTTTTTGGTACCATCGCAGAACAAGTAAAAGAGCAAGGTCTTACAGATACTCAAGGCTATAAGCGTCTTGTGATCGAAAAGCCTTTTGGCCATAGCTTTGAATCGGCGCTTGAATTAAACGAACGGATTAGGACTGCATTTGCAGAAGATGAAATTTACCGGATTGACCATTATCTCGGCAAGGAAATGGTACAAAACATTGAGGTCATCCGTTTTGCTAACGCATTGTTTGAACCATTGTGGAACAGCCGCTATATTTCTAATATCCAGGTTACCTCCAGTGAGATTCTTGGTGTGGAAGAACGCGGACGGTACTATGAAAAAAGCGGGGCACTGCGTGATATGCTGCAGAATCATATGATGCAGATGGTTGCTCTTCTTGCGATGGAACCGCCGATTAAATTAACAACTGATGAAATCCGCAGTGAAAAAGTGCGCGCACTCCGTTCCCTTCGCCCTATGTCCAAGGAAGAAGTGGGCAACTATTTTGTAAGGGGTCAATATGATGCCGGTACAGTGAATGAAAAAGAAGTCCCTGCATACAGAACAGAACCTATGGTTGACCCAAATTCAAATACAGAAACATATGTAGCTGGTAAGTTAATGATTGATAACTTCCGCTGGGCTGGTGTGCCGTTCTATATCCGTACAGGAAAAAGAATGGATGTTAAATCAACATATATCGTGGTACAGTTTAAGGATATACCTATGAATCTATACTACAAGACGGGCGAAACACTGCATCCGAACCTCCTTGTAATCCATATCCAGCCAGATGAAGGAATCACCCTCCTTCTCAATGCCAAAAAGACAGGAAACGGTGTGAAGTCTACACCTATTCAATTGTCTTACTCCAACAAGGGCGTGGACAGCCTGAATACTCCTGAAGCGTATGAAAAACTATTGTTTGATAGCATGCGCGGAGATGCCACAAACTTCACCCATTGGGATGAAGTAGCGCTTTCATGGAAATTTGTCGATACAATATCTGAGGTTTGGGAAAACACAAAAGATGAAACATTCCCTAATTATCCGGCTGGCACTACCGGACCAAAATGCGCAGATTATCTCCTTGCAGAGGACGGCCATTTCTGGTGGCCTGTGGAAAATCTTGACCTGCAGGATTGCTAAAAAAAGCTCAGCCTTGAAAAAGGCTGAGCTTTTTTGTTAGTTACCAAGGGAGCTTTTAAGTGTGTTTATGTATAATCGTGCTATCTGGTCAGGAGGCACCCCTTTTTATGAATCTGTTTTTTATGGCCAGCACTTTATCACTTTTTACTTTCGTCTCAGAAGGGGCAGAGTTGTCATTCAGCCAGTATGATACCCCTGTTTCAAACAATGCCAGTAAAAGAAATACACATATCAGCACCCATATCACAAGCATTCAAGACCTCTCCTTTTTACTTTCGAAAGCATTTCCTGGTTCTTATATAGATGGTATGTATGGTTGAATTTGACTTTTATTAGTCAAAAACGCATCGCACTAGTAATTCTATGAATATATATTGAAATGTATCCAGGCGTATAACCATATTATTCAGCTGGCATGTATTGAAGGAACCTGCTCAAAAGTTATTAGACATAATATCTGTTTTGCATATACCCTATATTATGAAGATATAAACCAAACTTGATAAATTCCGGACGTATCTTCCCGATTGCTGTAAAAAGCCGCATCCAGTCTGTCGTTTTACAGCAAATTGCTGCCCCCTTTTATTAGTGTGGCCGCTATTCTTCTGCTCTCGTTTATTTAATCCAGTTAGTACAATTGATTGAAAAAAAACACCCCCAAACCGAAGCCAAATTGGCAGTTTAGGGGGTGTTTTATTTTTTCGGTTTATGAAACATCTGTGTGGCAAATCATATTTACTGTTCGTGTATGCCTGTCAAACTGTGTTGTAAAAAATGAACAGGAAAATACGCCGACGCCGTTTTAATTATTTTTCCATCCATTCAGTATGGAACGTACCGTCTTTGTCTATCCGCTGATAAGTATGTGCCCCGAAATAATCGCGCTGCGCCTGAATCAGGTTGGCAGGAAGGGTTTCTGTCCGGTAGCTGTCATAATAAGCAAGAGCAGCAGAGAAGCATGGTACAGGAATACCGTTCATGACTGCTGCAGCAATCACTTCACGAAGGGCTGATTGATACTGGTCAGCTATTCCTTTAAAGTACTCATCCAGGAGCAGGTTGTTCAGGTTTCCGTTTCTATCGTAGGCATCTTTAATCTTTTGCAGGAATTGTGCACGAATAATGCAGCCCCCGCGGAAAATCATAGCGATTTCTCCGTAATTCAAATCCCAGCCGTATTCCTGTGAAGCCGATCTCATTTGGGCAAATCCTTGTGCGTAAGAGCAAATCTTGCTCAGATATAAAGCTCTCCTGATATTTTCTATGAACTCCTGCTTATCACCCTGGAACGGGGATGTCTCAGGTCCAGTTAAAATCCTGTTTGCTTCAACACGTTCCTCTTTCAAAGCTGAAATAAATCTGGCGAATACTGATTCAGTGATGATTGGCAGAGGGACTCCCAGGTCAAGCGCACTCTGGCTTGTCCATTTTCCAGTTCCCTTTTGGCCCGCCTTGTCCAAGATGACATCAACCATTGGTTTCCCTGTTTCTGGGTCATACTTTTTGAAGATATCTGCTGTAATTTCTATTAAATAGCTGTCGAGCTCTCCTTTATTCCATTCTGCGAAAACCTCATGCAATTCTTCTGCATTCAGTCCCAGCAGGTTTTTCAAAAGGAAATAGGACTCAGAGATTAGCTGCATATCCCCATATTCTATCCCATTATGAACCATCTTTACGTAATGGCCGGCTCCATTAGGGCCAATGTATGTACAGCAAGGTTCACCGTCTACCTTAGCCGAGATATCCTTTAAAATAGGGGCTACAAGTTCATACGCCTCACGCTGTCCTCCAGGCATGATTGATGGACCTGTAAGCGCTCCTTCCTCTCCCCCGGACACGCCAGTGCCTATAAAATGGATTCCCAGCTGTTGCAGCTCTTCGTTACGGCGCTGAGTATCCTTAAAAAATGTATTTCCTCCATCAATAACGATGTCTCCCTGTTCAAGCAAAGGCTTTAATTGCTCAATCGTGGCATCGGTAGGTTTTCCCGCCTTAACCATCAATAAAACCTTGCGCGGCTTTTCCAGGGATTGGACAAATTCCTCCAGGTTATACGCCGGAACAATATTCTTTCCCTCCGCTTCGCGCATCATTTCATCTGTTTTCTCTCTAGAACGGTTGAAGACAGAAATAGAATAGCCGCGGCTTTCAATGTTGAAAGCAAGGTTCTTTCCCATGACTGCCAGTCCAATTACACCAATTTGCTGTTTTGCCATTTTTATTCTTCCTTTCACTTTTTATTTGAAAACCTCTTATTAAGGATTTGTTTACTCAGACGTAACACACAAATGCACTTAAAAGGAGATGATCCGACAATTTCAGTCTTGCAGTCTGCTATCCTTTAAAGAATAGTTATCAAAAAAATCCTTGCTGAAGCTTGTGTCCGCTCCCGAAGCAGTCTCAGCTTTAACCCCTTTTTGGATGATCTCCGGCCCATATTTGACTTTCAGATGATCGACCGCTTTGATTAAAGGTTCCTTTGCCGCATCGTCATGAAAGGAAAACAAATCGAGCTGCTTAAATGCAGACTCTCTCTCCACAACATCGAACGCAGTTACTCCTAACAGTCTGATTGCTTCGCCATTCCAATTTTTTAAGAATAATGAGTTTGCTAAGTCATGAATTTCCGTGACACTGGAAAAGGGATTCTCGGCTATTCTGCTCCTTGTTATAGTCGTTCTATCCTTGTAACGGATTGTAACACCAATTTTTTGTCCCAGGAGTCCTTTATTTTTGAGCCGGACGGCAACCTTTTCTGAAAGCTGTTTTAATGTGTCAATAAGCTCTTTTTGATTAGAGGAATCGTGCGGCAAAGTCGTAGAATTGCCGACACTTTTGTAATCAAAAATGGACTCGGGATCGACAGGCCTTTTATCAATTCCATTGGCCCTTTCTTTTAAACGAATGCCATTTATGCCGAGGACATTCCTAAGTTGAACATCGTTTGCAGCCGCAAGGTCGCCTATGGTGAGTATCCCGATCTTCTCCAGTTTTTCGGCCGTTTTAGCGCCGATTCCATGCATGTCGCCGACTCCAAGGGACCATAATAAATTCGGAACATCCCTTTTTCTTAAAATGGTGATTCCCAAAGGTTTCTTCATATCAGAAGCTGTTTTGGCCAGGAATTTATTAGGGGCAATACCTATGCTGCAGGGCAGGTCCATTGTTTCATAGATCCTAGCCTGGATACTTTTGGCAATTTCCAGCGGCGACCCTAAATGTGCACAGCCAGAGATGTCGAGGTAGCCCTCATCGATAGAAACAGGCTCTATGCAATCGGTATATGTCCTTAGTAAATCGAATATCGCAAGGGAGGCTTTTCGGTACCTATCGAAATTCGGCTTTCGGATTATGAGCTGTGGACAGAGTTTTTTTGCCTGCCAGATTGGCATAGTCGTTTTTACCCCAAATTTCCTGGCTTCATAGCTGCAGGTTACGATAATTCCCCTGCGTTCTTCCACATTGCCAGCAATCGCAAGCGGCTTTCCTTTTAATGAGGGATCATACGCCATTTCAACGGAGGCATAAAAGCTATTCATATCCACATGTAGAATGACCCTGCCATTTTTCGGATACATGCCATTCACTGTTACCCACCACCCTTGCTTATTCCTTTATTGTAACAAAACTTGTTCCTGCTTACACTTTTTAGCCCATATTGTCCGGCTGGTTGTACAGGGCTTGCGGCCAGTCGGAATGAATCCGGGATATATAAGGGATATCAAACTATCTAAAGTGCTCTAAAAGAAAATACAGCCATCTATAAGATGACTGTATTTTGATTGGATTATTCAATAGCTGCAGTGCGCCTCCCTAAGCCAAGCTTTATTTTTATTGGCCCGCTACCTCCCCGATAATCGCAATCACCATCTCTGCAAGCTTGGATAGCTCTTCAAGCGGCATTCTTTCATTTGTAGTGTGGATTTCTTCATATCCCACGGCAAGATTTACGGTAGGGATGCCGAAGCCAGCAATTATGTTTGCATCGCTGCCGCCCCCGCTTTGCTGCAGTTCAGACGGGCGGCCGATCTTGTCGGCTGCTCTTCTTGCTACTTCCACCACATGGTCTCCTGCTCCATACTTAAAGCCGGGATACATTACCTTTATTTCAACCTCTGCCCGGCCTCCCATTTCGACAGCAGCTGTTTCGAAAGCTTCTTTCATTCTGGCAGCCTGCTCTTCCATCTTCTCAGGAATCAATGACCGTGCTTCAGCAAAGATTTCTACGTAGTCACAAACGATATTGGTTTGTGTTCCGCCTTCAAAACGGCCTATATTGGCAGTGGTTTCACTGTCAATTCTTCCTAACGGCATACGGGAGATTGCCTTTGAAGCAATTGTGATGGCTGAAACCCCTTTTTCAGGTGCGACACCTGCATGTGCTGTCTTGCCGTGAATGTATGCATTAACTTTGGCCTGTGTAGGGGCAGCAACAACAATGTTTCCAACCTTACCGTCACTGTCAAGGGCATAACCGTATTTGGCAGTCACTAACGAACGGTCAAGTGCCTTGGCTCCAACCAGCCCTGACTCTTCGCCGACCGTGATGATAAATTCAATGGTACCATGTGAAATATTCTGCTCTTTCAGGACTCGGATGACCTCCAGCATGACAGCAAGTCCGGCTTTATCATCAGCACCAAGGATCGTTGTTCCATCAGAAACTACATATCCATCCTTAATGGACGGCTTAATTCCTTTACCAGGCACTACCGTATCCATGTGAGATGTAAAATAAATCGTATCAGCTGTATCGACTGTCCCTTTTAGCGTGCAGACCAGGTTTCCAGCGCCATGACCAGTTTCTGAAGCAGTATCATCTTCAAAAACATCCACACCAAGATCTGAAAATTTTTGTTTCAGGACTTTTGCAATTTCAGCCTCGTGTTTTGTTTCAGAATCGATTTGGACTAATTCCATAAATTCGTCGACTAATCGCTGTTCGTTGATCAATTATAAAACCTCCAAGTTATATGTACGGTTATAAGTATACCCCTTCAGAATGCGGCCGGGCAAATTTCTGATTCGGCCTGATATTTCTACAAGGGAATGTTTCCATGCTTTTTAAATGGCCGTGATTCCTTTTTGTTACGCAGCATGTCAAGCGCTTGAATAAGTTTAATCCTTGTTTCCCGGGGATCAATGACGTCATCTACCATCCCCTGGCTCGCTGCCACATATGGGTTGGCAAATTTTTGGCGGTATTCTTCAATTTTTTGTGCTCTCGTCTCCTCTGGATTCGGGCTGTTCTGAATTTCCCGTGCAAAAATGATGTTCGCTGCTCCCTGCGGCCCCATTACCGCTATTTCTGCATTGGGCCAGGCAAACACGAGGTCAGCTCCGATCGACTTGCTGTTTAATGCAACATAGGCACCGCCATAAGCCTTTCGTAAAATAACTGTAAGCTTAGGGACAGTAGCTTCAGAATAGGCATATAAAATTTTGGCTCCATGGCGGATAATGCCGCCGTGCTCCTGTTTAACCCCTGGAAAAAATCCCGATACATCCTCAAACGTTATAATCGGAATATTGAACGAATCACAGAAACGAATGAATCTTGCTGCCTTGTCTGATGAGTCTATATCGAGCCCACCGGCCATATTTTTAGGCTGGTTGCACACGAGTCCAACAGAGTCCCCCTTTATCCGGGCAAAGCCGACAACAATGTTTTTCGCAAAATCCTTTTGTACTTCCATAAAAGTGCCGGCATCCACAATTTCATTTACCACAGTCCGGACATCGTAAGGTCGCAACCCATCGAATGGAATTGCATCCGTTAAGTCAGCGCGGTAATCATCTTCATGATCAGCCTCCAGACGCTCCGGCTTTTCTTCATTATTTTGCGGCAGGTAGCTTAAAAGCATCCTAACCATGCCAATAACTTCTTCTTCCGTTTGGCCGCGGAAATGGGCATTGCCGCTGATGCTATTATGCACCTGTGCCCCGCCCAGGTCCTCAGAGCTTATTTTTTCGCCTGTTACCGTTTCAATCACTTTTGGACCAGTAATAAACATTTGACTTGTCTTTTCTACCATGAAGACAAAATCCGTAATCGCAGGTGAATACACCGCTCCCCCTGCACATGGTCCCATTATGACGGATATTTGCGGAATAACCCCTGAGTAAATGGCATTTCGATAAAAAATATGCCCATATCCATCCAGGGAAACAACTCCTTCCTGGATGCGTGCACCTCCTGAATCATTGAGCCCGATAAACGGGGCTCCATTTTTGGCTGCAAGATCCATAACATTGGCTATTTTCTTGGCATGCATTTCTCCAAGAGCCCCGCCAAACACTGTGAAGTCCTGTGAGAATAAATAAATGGGTTTTCCGTTTACTTTTCCATAACCCGTGACCACGCCATCCCCGGGACCCTTCACTCCGTCAAGCCCGAAATCCCGGCTGCGATGTTCAATGAAAGGATTCAGCTCGATGAAGCTTCCCTCATCGACCAGCAGTTCAATCCTTTCCCTTGCAGTTAGCTTCCCCTTCTCATGCTGCTTATCAATTCTTTCATCTCCGCCGCCTAACTCAACTTCCCTGCGCCTGTCATATAACTCATTAATTTTCTCATAAATATCTGTCATAAGGATTCCCCCTCTACATGCTTCGGCTCACAAAGTTCGAACAAAATCCCTGATGTTGTTTTAGGGTGAAGAAATGCAATTTCTGCTCCATGTGCTCCGACTCTTGGCTCCTGATCTATCATTCTCAGACCCTTTTCTTTCAATTCCTGGATCCTATCTTTGATATCTTGGACACCCAATGCAATATGGTGGACCCCCTGCCCTCGTTTTTCGATGAACTTGGCAATCGGGCTATCTTTAGTAACCGCTTCCAACAATTCCAGCTTAACATTTCCCGCCGAGACGAAAGCCACCCGTACTCCCTGGCTTTCCACTGTCTCCAATCCCTCGAGCTTCATTTGATACACGTCAGTATATAAGGGCAGGGCTTCCTCCAATGAATTCACGGCTATTCCTATATGATTGATATCTTTAATCATAAAAACGCCTCCGTCTGCTTGCGCATAATTATTGAACCATAACAATATTCTACAAATATCCGCAAAAATCCTTCCGCACCAATTTCTTAATCATACCGATGACTAATCTTCCAAAATAAAAAATCGCTTGTCCGGACATAATGTACACGGTACAATTAAACTAATGAATCCTAATAGAGGAGAGAGTTATGAGAAATAAACGTTTAAATAAGATCATAATCTATATAATGCTGATATCCATGCTGTTAACGACCCTCTTATCAGGAGCAGCGTTTCTATTATAGTAATCTGATACTTGTATACTTCCTTCAAGAAAGAAGAGCTTACAACCTATTTATTAGCACCACTGGCGGCATTAGGCAGTATGGCTCGGTATTTACCAGGAAAGATTTAAAAGAAAATGAACAAGCCTCAAATAGTAAAAAGGCAGGAGTGATCATCCCATTCCTGCCTCTTACTATTTTATTGCGCCGTATTCTCTGGCCATCAATTCAAAGCTTTTGTTTGATCTTGTGATCAGTACCTTTGTTCCAATCTTAACTTTGGCATATAATCGTTCCACATCTTTGTTCTGCAGCCTTACACATCCATTTGATATATATCTTCCTACTGTCCATGGCTGGTTCGTACCGTGTATGCCATAAATCCTTCCGTCCGTACCGAGGGCATCAAAACCAATCCAGCGTGTGCCCAGAGGGTTTCTTGGGTCGCCACCAGGTATATTTTGCTTGCGGAAATAAGGATTTACAGCTTTTACCTTAACAGTGAAAAATCCTTCCGGGGTCAATTCATTGCTGCGCCCCGTACCTGCAGACACTACTTTCTGCACCTTATTGCCCTGGATGAATGCAAGCTTATTATTTGCTTTGTTCACGATAATTAGAGGCTCGCCGGGATTTACCCTGGGCGCATCCGGAAAGAAGTAAGAAATAGAAAAGGCAAGCAGCAAGGATACCAAAATCTTCATGCAGATCCACCTTTGGTGTTTTCCCTTAGTGTTTGCAGGCAGCAGAGTTTTAATTCCCCTTGTTTTTGACTGGTATTCCTTTGAAGGAATGCTTGAGCTTCAGGTATTCTTCCATTTCCTTTACCAGCTGGAGCAGCGCCGCACGTGACTCGAATTCTTCCCTTGTGCTTGGAAGCTCCATTTCCCTATAGTCTGCCTTTAGTTCTTCAAGCTGTTTTAAGTAGACAATAGCTGTATTTTGGGGATGGACATTTTGGCTTAATTTTTCAATAAAGTCAGCAAGAAGGCTGCTTTGCTTAACCTTAGCAGGAATGTTCGTAACAAGCTGTAGGATTCTTTCAATAATCTCAAACTGTTTTTCCCTCATGGTAAAGTAATGATAGTAGATATTCTCATCGCGGAGGAAGTGGTTCTCCACATCCCGGAATGCCAGTGATTTCGCTTCCGACAGGAGTTTATTCGTGTCCGTAATTTCCTTGCCATCCCAATCACTGTTGTCAGTCCGAAGATAATTGACGATCTCCATTAAAATAATGCTGAAGTTTTTCTCTATCCGGATTTGATATTCAACTAGTTTATTTTCCAGGCTTGGCATATACAGATTCATGATGAGCGCAACTCCGATACCGATGATGATGAGGGCCGTTTCATTCATAAGGAGTTTCCATGTAATATCCCCTGCCGAATATAAGTGCAGGATGATCACACTGCTGGTCACAATGCCTTCATTAATTTTTAACATGACTGTCGTAGGTATAAACAATAATAGGAGAAGTCCGATGACAATGGGATTGTATGCCAGCAGTTCAAAGAGAACAGCTGAAAACCCCATTGCCAATATACAGGCCTGGAAACGGGACCAGGAAGCGCTCAATGATTTTTTCTTGGTGACCTGTATACATAATATGGCTATTATGCCCGCAGATGGAAAATTGTGCAGGTCGAAAAATTGCGCAATGATAATTGCCAGAGCTGTTCCCAGCGCTGTCTTGATCGTTCGATATCCGATTCTAAATATATTTCTCACCCTTTTTTTTCAAATCCAAATGCCATTAATAAAAAAACCCGAAAATAATTCGGGTTTAAATTTCCTCGCAATATTGATCGAAATAAGTTTGAAGCTTATTGATTACCGACATTGGATCATGGCCTTCAATTTCATGCCTCTCAACCATTGTAAGAAACTTTCCGTCCTTTAATAACGCAAATGATGGGGAAGATGGCGGATAGCCTTCAAAATATTCACGTGCCCTTTCAGTAGCAGCTTTATCCTGCCCTGCAAAAACAGTCACAAGATTGTCAGGACGCTTGTCATAGTGAACGGAATGAGCCGCAGCTGGTCTGGCAATGCCACCGGCACAGCCGCACACAGAATTTATCATGACAAGGGTGGTTCCTTCCTTAGAGAACGCCTCTTCCACTTCTTCCGGGGTCTTTAATTCATTATATCCAGCAGCCGTGATCTCTTTGCGAGCCTGGCTAACCACATCATTCATTAAAAAGTTAAAATCCATACTCATGGAAACAATGCTCCTTCCAAAATAAGTTCTACAATATACATAATATCAATTGCGCAAAATGGTTTCAATCATTTAGGAACATTATAAATTTATGTTTATCAAAACGGCACGATGGGAATGATAACAATACATCTAGAACCATACCCCTAACTCCCTAGAATGGATAGCAGGCTCCCCTGCTATCCCTATTTTTTTTCCTGCGAAAAGTGAGTCACTCTATATGTTAGCGGTGTGATAAAAATTCTGCAAAAGATTCCTGAACAGCCTTTGTTACTGTCTTTTTTCCGGCCATTACCTGGTTTTCAAGGATCGGCAGCAGATTCTTTACTGTTCCATCGTTGAAAAACGTTTTTTGCAGCTGTTCATTGATTAGGGAGTATAGCCAATCTTTCAGTTGCAACCTTCGTCTTTCTTGGTAGATCCCATTTTCTTTAGTCATTTTGGAAAATTCAGTGGTGATTTCCCAAATCTCCCTGATACCATTGCCGTTGATTGAGGAACAGCAGGTTGCCTGGGGAGGCCATCCCCTTGTTGCGGGCTGAAGAAAATGGAGAAAGCGTGTATATTCTTTGCTTGTTTTCTTGGCAAGCATTTCATTGTCGCCATCTGCCTTATTTACAACAATGAGGTCTACCAGTTCCATAATCCCCTTCTTCATGCCTTGAATCTCGTCCCCTGCACCTGTCAATACCAGCAGCATAAAGAAATCCACCATACCTCTGACAATTGCTTCACTTTGTCCCACCCCGACTGTTTCCACAAGTATTACGTCAAAACCTGCTGCTTCACATAGCAGCATGGTTTCTCGCGTTTTTCGATGGACGCCTCCCAGCGTTCCTCCTGACGGCGATGGGCGTATGAATGCCTGAGGGTGGCGCGCAAGCTTTTCCATTCTCGTCTTATCCCCAAGAATGCTGCCTCCGTTAAGGGTAGAACTGGGGTCGACTGCCAAGACGGCCACCTTGTAGCCCAGCGAACAGAGGAAAATTCCAAATGTCTCGATGAAAGTGCTCTTGCCTGCTCCTGGAACTCCCGAAATGCCAATCCTGATAGAATTTCCTGTAGAAGGAAGAACAGATTGCAACAGCTCCTGCGCCTGGATCATATGGCGGTCGGCATTACTCTCTATAAGGGTGATCGCTCTCGCAAGCTTTGCCCGGTCCCCGGAAACCAAACCCTTTTGAAGATCATCAAGATCAAGTATGCCTTTTTCTTTCCTGATAAACCTGGCCTTTTGATTAGGTGCCTTCCCTTTCTCGGGGACAGAGCCTTCTCTTACAAAGGAAGCGAAATGTTCCGTGTCATTGTCGTCAGCCCACTCAGGTCTTTTTCCTTCAGCCATTACTCAGACACTTCCTCATAGCCTAGCCTTTTATATATTTCTGTCAGTACAATTTTGGCTGATTGCGGAATGATGGTTCCCGGCCCAAAAATTGCTGCAGCTCCATTTTCATACAGATAATCATAATCCTGCGCGGGAATGACGCCGCCAATAATCACCAGGATATCTTCCCTCTCCAGCCTTTTCAGCTCGGAAATTAACTGTGGAAGCAGTGTTTTGTGTCCTCCTGCCAATGAACTCATCCCTATTACATGGACATCATTCTCCACAG
This sequence comes from Peribacillus sedimenti, assembly GCF_046237635.1. NCBI lineage: Bacteria > Bacillati > Bacillota > Bacilli > Caryophanales > Bacillaceae > Peribacillus > Peribacillus sedimenti. Next base: position 3,788,302 of record NZ_CP143547.1, read on the forward strand.
CCTGAAGGGCAGTTTCCTCAGGAGTTTGGAAGAGCGGACCGATATCAACATCAAAACCTAAATCTGCAAAAGCAGTCGACACAACCTTGGCTCCGCGGTCGTGGCCATCCTGCCCAAGCTTTGCCATAAGCAGCCGCGGCCGCCTTCCTTCATTTTCAAGGAATTGGGCCGTCATTGACCTGACCTCTTCAATCTCCTCATTTTCTGAATAGGCTGAACTGTATACACCGCTGACAGACCTGATGGTAGCTTTATGCCTACCAGATGCTGATTCAATAGCATCTGAAATCTCGCCAAGAGTGGCCCTGGCCCTGGCAGCCTGTACGGCCAGTTCAAGAAGGTTGCCTCTGCCGGATACAGCCGCATCAGAAAGTGCCGAGAGAGCGGTATCTACTGCTTCCTGGCTTCGTGTTTCCTTAAGTGTCCGAAGCTTCTCTATTTGGCTCTGCCTCACAGCTGTATTATCAATCTCCAGTATTTCCAATGGGTCTTCCTTATCTAGCCTATACTTATTTACACCAACAATGGTTTCAGCTCTGGAATCAATCTGGGCCTGACGCCTTGCTGCTGCTTCTTCAATACGCATTTTCGGCAGGCCTGTTTCGATAGCCTTTGCCATGCCTCCAAGCCCTTCTATTTCCTCCATATGCATCCAGGCACGGTCAATCAGCTCATTTGTCAGTGTCTCCACGTAATATGAGCCTGCCCATGGATCAATTACCTTGGTGATTCCTGTTTCCTCCTGCAGGTAAAGCTGTGTGTTCCGTGCGATTCTTGCAGAGAAATCAGTCGGCAAGGCTATGGCCTCATCCAGTGCATTGGTATGTAGGGATTGTGTATGTCCAAGTGCAGCTGCATGTGCCTCGTAAAGCGTCCGAACAACATTATTGAAGGGATCCTGCTCTGAAAGGCTCCATCCCGATGTTTGGGAATGTGTCCTAAGAGCCAGTGACTTTGAGTTTTTTGGATCGAACTGTTTCATGAGTTTTGCCCAAATAAACCTGGCTGCCCTCATCTTTGCAACTTCCATGAAGTAATTCATCCCTATCGCCCAGAAAAAAGACAATCTCGGAGCGAAGGAATCAACCGGTATGCCCGCCTTTAGCCCTGTCCTGACGTATTCAAGTCCGTCTGCCAGCGTATACGCCAGCTCAATATCCGCTGGAGCCCCTGCTTCCTGCATATGATACCCAGAAATGCTGATGCTGTTGAATTTCGGCATATATTTTGCCGTATATTCAAAAATGTCAGCAATTATCTTCATCGACATTTCTGGTGGATAGATATATGTGTTACGGACCATGTACTCTTTTAGAATATCATTTTGAATGGTGCCTGATAGCTTATCCTGAGTCACCCCCTGCTCCTCCGCTGTGACTATATAGAATGCTAAAATCGGTAACACCGCTCCATTCATGGTCATGGAAACCGACATTTGATCTAGTGGAATACTCTCGAAAAGCGTCTTCATGTCCAGGATGGAGTCTATCGCCACTCCTGCTTTGCCAACGTCCCCTACCACCCGGGGATGATCGGAATCGTACCCTCTGTGCGTAGCCAGATCGAACGCAACCGACAAGCCTCTCTGGCCCATCGCCAAATTCCTGCGATAAAAAGCGTTTGATTCCTCGGCGGTGGAAAACCCGGCATATTGCCGTACAGTCCAGGGACGGTTTACATACATCGTCGGATATGGACCTCTTGTGAAGGGGGCAATTCCGGGCATGCCGCCCATATGTTCGAGGCCATCAATATCCTTGGCTGTATATAGAGATTTGACTTTTATGCCTTCGTTGGTTTCGAACAGCATGGCTTCAATTGTATCCTGTGTTATTGTGCTGTTTCTATGTTTCTGTGTATCTGCCGAAAGGCCATTATGCTGCCGTGAAGGATTAATACTTGCGAAATCAGGTGTTCTCATTTGTTACCTCCAGATCCTGCATCAAATTCCTAAGCCAAACAACGGCATTTTTTTTGATAGAAATAAAATCGGAGACTCCTGCCTCTGTTAACTGTTCTGTAAGACTGTCTGGCTGTTGTCCTGCAAGATATACTTTGCACCCCGGCAGCTGTGTTTTAATAGCTTCCACTATGGATTTGGCAGTTTCAGAATACTCTTCATCACTTCCGCAAAGGCAGTAAACTGGCAGCGGATGATTTTTGATGAAATCAAGTACCTCTCCCAGGCTCAGGCATCCAGGGCTTTCCAATGTATCGACGCCTCCCGCTGCAGCCATTGCTCTTATAAAATCCATCCGCTGTTTATAGGCTTTGAGTTTCCCTACATTTACGATACCGATTTTAGGGAATTCACCGGTCTGCTTTTTATAGTTAATTGCCTGAAGACGCAGTGACTCATATTCTTCTGCTATCCTCCTGCTTTTAAGAGGAGGGATAGCCATACATTCACCTTCAGCGTTGCGAGTTTCTGCTTTAAAGGCTGGAGACGATTCGATCTGTTCGGCAAGGTTTGCATATACATTCGTTCCAATGATGCTGGCTTTTCGCTCTGCCGCATTCTTAAGTCTTTTACTGTAAACCTTGTCAACTTCATGCTGCAGGGACCCGTTCTTCAGGATGGCCAGTATGCCGCCTGCATTTTGTATTTCTACAAACAGCTTCCAGGCCCTATCTGCCAGTTCATCTGTCAAATCTTCTACATACCATGATCCGCCTGCCGGATCTGTGACCCTGGTAATATGGGTTTCTTCTTTAAGGATGAGCTGCGTATTTCTCGCAAGCCGTTCCCCAAGGCTGCTGGCCTGCTCCGTTTGACTGTCAAAGGGCCTTACCTGCAAGTATTGGATTCCTGCCAAGGCTGCGGAAAAAGCAGCATTGGCTGCCCTTAAAATATTCACATGCTTATCGAATAAGGTTTCCATAAGACTTGATGTTACAGCATGGATCTCCATTTTAAACGCTTCAGGATCTACCTCGTAGGCCTGTGCCAGCAGGGCGAATAATCTTCTCCCAGCCCTTAATTTTGCAATGTTGAGAAAAAACATGGAGTCAATGGCATATGAAAATATCATGCTGCGAGCCAGGTCTTCTATACTCTGCCCATTCCTTTTTCCTTCCTCCAAATACTGTACAGCCTCTGCTAAACTATATGCCAGCTCTTGGACCGCATCGGCTCCAGCATTATGATAGGATTCAGCTTTAATAAGTATGAATCTGACACGAGGCAGTTCTGCTGCCTTTTCTTTCAAATCATTAAACCATCCGTCAAAGAATATATCTGTCTCCTCAGGCAGCAGCCCCTTTTCCGCCCAGCCCGCAATCGGATCCTCCGCTAAAGCTCCTTTAATTTCTTCTTTTGAGATGTTTTGCTTTTGACAATATTCAAGAAAAGATGACGTAAACTCCTTCCATTTTCCGTTTGTATCTATGAAAATAGGCAGTTCCTCTAAATTGAGTTCTTTAAAAAGTTCTTCGGCTGGTGTTAGCAGCAATTTCTCCGAAAAGGTTATTACATCCTGGCCCCTTGATAAGGCAGCATGCATGTTCCGATTCGCAGCGCTGCCATCTTCCCCGGATACAGGCTGGCATATCCTCCAGGGCCTTTCCATATATCCGTTCTTATAAATGCCCCTTGTAAAAGGAAATTGACCTGGATATTGTTCCATTAATCGATCTTCATCAATATAAAGCGGATGGAGAGTAATTCCCTCATATGTATCTGTTACAAGTGAGGCAACGCTTTTCCCTTTCATACTGCTTTCGGCGGCTTCCTTCCATTCTTCGATGGAAACAGTCGGAAAGCTTTGTTTTTTTACATCCTCAAACTTCATGTCAGCGCTTTCTTTTAGAAGTACGGCTTCGATCATCTTCGTATGACGCTGCCCTCTCGGTCGAAAGCTATCCTCCCCTCGACTAATTTGAAATTACATAAGATTCTAAATTATATTTTAGAGAATAACAGGAAAACGTGCAAACATAATCGATTGCATCCACCCCTGCCAAAATGCCGTTGTTTTGAGGCTATTGGCCGCAGACAGACAAAAACACCAGCTAAAGCCGGTGCTTTTCCTCAATATATGGCGGTGTTCTCAACAGAAGTCTTTTCGACAATGTCCTTAACCCTGGCCAAAAATCGGCCGCAAATCAGCCCATCCAATACCCTATGGTCGAGCGACATGCAGAGGTTGACCATATCGCGGACCGCTATCATATTGTCGATGATTACCGGCCGTTTCACGATTGATTCTACCTGCAGGATTGCCGCTTGAGGATAATTAATAATCCCCATCGACTGAACAGATCCGAATGATCCCGTATTATTGACTGTAAAGGTGCCGCCCTGCATTTCTTCGGATTTTAATTTCCCCGAACGAACCTTTTCTGCAAGCTCATGTATCTCCCTGGCGATTCCCTTGATCGACTTTTCATCGGCATTTCTTATAACAGGAACGAAAAGGGCATCCTCGGTAGCGACCGCTATGGAAATATTAATATCTTTCTTCTGAATGATTTTATCGCCTGCCCACATGGAATTGATCTGCGGAAATTCCTTTAAAGCCTGTGCCACTGCCTTTACGAAAAAAGCAAAATAAGTTAGGTTATAGCCTTCCTTTTGCTTAAAATCCGTTTTTAATGCATCCCTATATGCCACAAGATTAGTTGCATCAGCCTCAACCATTGTCCAAGCATGCGGCGCCTCGTGCTTGCTGCGAAGCATATTTGCAGCAATGGCCTTCCTCACTGGGGAAACTGGTATTTCAATATCCCCCGCTGCGGCAGGCATCGATACCGGCCCTGCATTATTAGGCGCTAAAACCGGAGCCGCTTCCCTATCTTGCATTCCCTGGAGCTTTGTATCATGTTGTTTCTGCCCGGCTTTCGGAATGTTTCCAGATTCCACAAGTTTCAGCAGGTCCTTCCTTGTGATTCTGCCTTCACGGCCGGTACCTGTTACCTGGTTGAGATCGATTCCATGCTGCTGTGATATTTTCAAAACCGCCGGCGAGAATCTGGCTTTCTTTCCATTTTCGCCCCTTCGCTCCTCTGGCTCTTGAACAGCTGCCAGCCCAGAAGAGGAAGCTTCCAGGTCTGATTTCGGGCCGGAAATATCCCCGTCTGTTTCTATGGTACAAATAGCCTCTCCAACCTCCAGAGTCTCATCCTCTTTCGCCAACAATTCCTTGATTGTCCCCGTGAAAGAAGAAGGGACTTCCGCATTCACTTTATCTGTCATGACCTCTGCAATCGGGTCATATTTATTAACATGGTCACCAGGTTGTACAAGCCATCTGGTAATTGTTCCTTCAGTCACACTTTCACCAAGCTGGGGCATTTTCATTTGCTCGATTGCCAATATGAAGACCTCCTTATAAAATTGATGCGGCTAGATGCGGATTAAGCCGCACAGCTGGTTCCGCAGCTATAACCCGCAAAAATATTCCCTATTTCTGCTGGTTAATATTCAGCAAGGTCCCGCATCGCTTTTTCCACCTTGTCGGGGTTGACCATAAAGAATTTCTCCATGGCAGGTGCATATGGCATTGCGGGCACATCCGGACCCGCGAGCCTCATGATAGGTGCATCAAGCTCGAACAGGCAGTTTTCTGCGATGATGGCAGCTACTTCGCCTATAATGCTCCCTTCTTTGTTGTCCTCGGTGATGAGCAGTACCTTTCCTGTTTTTGATGCGGCTTCGATAATTGCCTCTTTATCAAGAGGATATACCGTACGCAAATCTAATATATGAACTGAAATACCATCGCTCGCAAGCTTTTCTGCAGCCTGTAGGGCAAAGTGGACACATAGCCCGTATGTAATGACAGTAATATCGTCGCCTTCCCTTTTTACATCTGCCTTTCCGATCGGCAATACATAGTCATCGGTTGGAACCTCACCTTTGATCAACCGATAAGCCCGCTTATGTTCAAAGAATAGTACAGGGTCGTCATCCCTGATGGCAGCCTTCAAAAGCCCCTTTACATCATAAGGAGTAGAAGGCATCACAATTTTCAGTCCGGGCTGGTTGGCAAATACTGCTTCGACGGATTGGGAATGATAAAGTGCTCCGTGGACTCCGCCTCCATACGGAGCACGAATGACTATAGGGCAATGCCAATCATTATTCGACCGGTAACGAATTCTTGCTGCTTCAGATATAATCTGATTAACGGCAGGCATAATGAAATCCGCAAATTGCATTTCCGCAATAGGGCGCATTCCATACATGGCAGCTCCTATGCCCACTCCTGCAATAGCCGATTCAGCGAGTGGAGTATCTATGACCCTCTGTTCTCCAAATTGATCATAAAGTCCTTGTGTGGCCTTGAAGACCCCGCCTTTCTTCCCGACGTCCTCGCCCAGCACAAACACCCGGGGATCTCTTTCCATTTCTTCACGGATCGCCATCGAGACAGCATCTATATAAGGTATTACCGGCATTTGAATTCCCCCTTATTCTTGTGCATATACATGCTTTAATGCCTCCTCAGCGTTTGAGTATGGTGCATTTTCGGCATAATCAGTGGCTTCGTTTACCAATTTCATAACTTTATCATTGATTTCTTTTTCCAACTCATCATTTAAAACGCCAATCTCTTTTAAATAAGCACCAAAAGTTATGATCGGGTCCTTTGTTTTTGCTGCTGCCACTTCATCGGGAGCGCGATAAGTGCGGTCATCATCATCACTGGAGTGGGCAGTAAGCCTGTAAGAAACGGTTTCAATGAGTGTTGGTCCTTCTCCGCGCCTTGCTCTGTCGGCAGCTTCCTTGACTGCCTCGTATACTTCAAGCGGATCGTTGCCGTTGACAGTTACTCCCGGCATCCCATATCCAATCGCCCTATCTGACACCTTTTCACAAGCTAGCTGCTTTTCGATCGGAACGGAGATTGCATATTTGTTGTTTTCACACATAAATATCACAGGAAGTTTATGGACGCCGGCAAAGTTTGCGCCCTCATGAAAATCTCCCTGATTGGAAGATCCCTCCCCAAAAGTGACGAATGCAACAAGGTCCTTTCCTTCCATCCTGCCCCCAAGCGCTATTCCAACTGCGTGCGGCACCTGAGTAGTTACAGGCGATGAACCTGTTACAATTCTGTTTGTCCGCTTGCCGAAATGCCCGGGCATCTGCCGTCCTCCTGAATTCGGGTCTTCAGCTTTTGCAAAGCCCGAAAGCATCAGCTCTTTGGCGGTCATCCCGAAAGTGAGTACAACTCCTACGTCCCGATAATAAGGCAATACATAATCTTTTTCCCGGTCAAGTGCAAAGGAAGCCCCTACTTGGGCAGCTTCCTGGCCCTGGCACGATATGACGAAGGGTATTTTTCCTGAACGGTTCAAGAGCCACATACGTTCATCGATCCTGCGTGCAAGCAGCATTGTTTCGTACATCTCTAACACGGAATCATCGTCAAGGCCCATTTGTTTATGTCGATTTTCAGCCATCATATTACCTCCCTAATTTGTGAGTTTATTAAAAATGGATAGCCCGCCCGTCAACTGCCAATGCAGCCTCTCCCATCGCTTCAGACAATGTCGGATGAGGATGTATTGTTTGGGCGATTTCCCACGGCGTGGCGTCCAGCACCTTTGCGAGTCCAGCCTCTGAAATCATGTCTGTTACATGAGGCCCAATCATATGTACTCCTAGAACATCATTCGTCTTTTCATCAGCAATGATTTTCACGAACCCATCCGAATCACCATATACCAAGGCCTTGCCTATAGCTTTAAAAGGAATTTTGCCGATCTTAAGGCTGTATCCCCTTTCCTTTGCTTCTTGTTCGGTAAGGCCGACGCTCGCGGCCTCCGGATTAGAATAGATGCATTTCGAAATAAGAGAATAGTCAATCTTATGCGGCTGTTTTCCTGCGATATGTTCTACTGCCGTTATCCCTTCGTGTGATGCAACATGAGCCAGCTGGAGACCGCCAATACAATCGCCAATCGCATACATATGTGATTCCTTGGTTTGAAAGAAGTCATTGGTCTGGATATATCCATTGTGGATTTGGATGTCTGTATTTTCTATACCAATTCCTTCGACATTGGCCTTCCTTCCGACCGAAACAAGGATTTTTTCAGCCGTAAACGAAGTTGTTTCTCCTTTGATTGCTGCAGAAATGGATACATTTCCATCTTTCAAAAGTGTTTCTGCCAATACCTTGGCTCCGGTGATGATGTTTACTCCCTTTTTCTTCATTAACCTGAGCATTTCTTTGGAAATATCCGCATCTTCTGTCGGAATAATCCTATCTGCATATTCCAGCACGGTAACCTCTGTTCCAAAATCAGATAGCATAGACGCCCACTCGATCCCTATAACCCCTCCGCCTATAATAATGATTGATTCAGGCAGATTTTCCAGATCAAGAGCTTCGTCGCTGGTAATTACATAAGTTCCGTCAACCTCCAATCCTGGCAAAGACCTTGGCCGGGAACCAGTTGCAATGACGACATTCTTTGGCAGCAGGATTTCATTTTCTGTACCATCATTCATCTCAACAGAGATAGTACCGGGCATAGGTGAAAATATGGAAGGTCCCATTATTCTCCCAATCCCTTCATAAACATCAATCTTCCCTTTATTCATCAGGTGCTGGACACCCTTATGGAGCTGGGCCACAATTGCGGCCTTCCTCTCTTGGACCTTCAAAAAATCCAGGCTCACAGCTTCCGTTATTACGCCGTATTCCTCACTCTTCCTGGCTGTGCTATACACTTCTGCACTTCTTAACAATGCCTTTGAAGGGATACAGCCTTGGTGGAGACATGTACCGCCAAGTTTCCCTCTTTCAACGACAGCAGTTTTTAATCCAATTTGGGACGCCCTAATGGCAGTTACATAACCGCCCGTACCGCCGCCTAATATGACGAGATCATATTCCTGAGCCATAATGAAGCCTCCTGCACGATTAATAATCTTGATTTACTAACAAAAACCTTTTGATATCCTTTTTCCTATATAAAAGAGTTCGTCTTGATATTTGATAGCTGAACCGATGTTGACTCCGTGCTTTCTGCATCTTGCGTTCCCTTATCGAACAACACGATACCATGTCTGAACCTTAACATTTTACCACCCATCCTATGGGGTGTTCTAATGGGCAGAGGATGGCAGGCTTGGACGGCAGCCATCAGTTTGACCCATAAAAAATTGCTTACCTTCGGCCGCTTAGGATGTTTTTCTCATTTCGCAAAAACTGGCTTCGGGAATTTCTCATCCGCTCGATCCGTTCTTCTGCCATTCTATCCGCGGCAAGGTACGTAGGAATGCCATCACGCTTTGAAATTTCCATGACTTTCTCTATGTTGTTATATACGGTTTCTACCTTTTTAAGGGCACGCTCAGCGTTATAGCCATACAGTTCGTCTGCTACGTTAATGACTCCCCCGGCATTAATTACGTAATCAGGCGCGTACACGATCCCTAATTCATGAATTTTATCCCCGTGCACTGTATCCTTTAGCTGATTATTAGCCGCTCCAGCAATAACCTTAGCCTTAATTTTGGGAATGGTAATGTCATTTATCACTGCTCCGAGCGCACACGGAGCATAGATGTCGCATTCCACCCCGTAAATTTCATTTGGATCGACTGCTTTTGCACCGAACTCTTCAACTGCGCGCTGCACGGGATCCTTATTAATATCGGTAACGATCAATTTTGCCCCTTCTTCATGAAGGTGGCGGCACAAATTATACGCAACATTGCCGACACCCTGGACTGCAACTACTTTTCCTTCTAATGAATCGGAGCCGAACGCCTGCTTAGCTGCAGCCTTCATTCCCCGGTATACTCCATAAGCAGTTACTGGTGAAGGGTTTCCGGAGGAACCGAACGCCGGTGAGATCCCGGTGACAAAATCTGTTTCTTCATGGATTAAATCCATATCCGCAACAGTTGTGCCTACGTCTTCTGCTGTTATATAACGGCCGTTCAATCCCTGTATGAAGCGCCCAAAAGCGCGAAACATCTCTTCGTTTTTATCTTTTCTGGGGTCACCAATGATAACTGTTTTTCCACCGCCCAGGTTTAATCCAGCTGCAGCGTTTTTATATGTCATGCCCCTTGCAAGACGCAAGGCATCTTCTATTGCGGCTTCTTCTGATTCATATGTCCACATTCTAGTGCCACCGAGTGCAGGACCGAGTGTAGTATCATGAATGGCTATTATGGCTTTTAATCCTGACTGCTTATCTTGACAAAATAAAATTTGCTCATAATCATATTTTTCCAGATATTTAAAAATTTCCATGAGTAATTCCTCCCGAAAATGCTGTGGGTTATTTGCTTGATTGTAATGTTCAGCAGCTAAATACATGCTGTAGTCTATGCCTGCTCAACAATACATCTTTACGATTTTGGATATCGAATTTCTTGGAATATTATATAGCAAAAGGATCCTAATCAGGAAAACCATACGATCTAAACCGACCATGGTTCAATACGAAAAGGAATTTGCCCTCTGACGCGTGACTTTCTTTTATGCCGCAATTTAGCTTGCTGAGTTGTATCCGGAACTTCTATTGCACCGCACCGGTCTTGCAGATAGATATGAATAGTAAAAACCCTATCAGGCAATGAAATTGGATAATTCCCTATACTGCTGTATCTTATCACTCCTTGTTTTGGCCTATCCGCGACAATTGTTTGTGAACCAGGGTGTATTCGGTGCTAATAAGAAACCACAATATAATAATGCAAGTTTTGTGCCAAAATTTAATTTTTAAAACCCGTTACCTTTATATTCGATTCTCACTTAATCACCTGCATTTTTTTGCATACCATGCAATTTATTGCATGCTGAATTTTTCAAGGTGATGTTTCTCAATTTTATAATATAAATTCCGAATCGAGATTCCTAATTGTTTCGCAGCAGCAGTTTTGTTCCCCTGGCAGCTAATCAGGGAGTGTTTGATTGCCTCCATTTCGTAATGCTCAAGGATTTCGGAAAGTCTTTTTCCATCACGGACGTTTTCTTCAGACATTCCATAACTGGTTAGCTTATCATTAACTTTAAGAAATTCAGGCAGATGCTGGCCATCCATAACCGTCTCATTACTTTTCATAAAGATGATGGCTCTTCCCAAAATATTTTCGAGCTCCCTGACATTTCCTGGCCAATAATATTGTTTTAGCTTTTCAATCGCACTTTCCGTTATACCTTCAATGCTCCTGCCATATTCTTGATTGATTTTTTGAATCAGATGAACACAAAGCTGTCTGATATCTTCTTTTCTTTCCCTGAGAGGCGAAATATGTATAGGGATCCTGTTAATTCGGAAATAAAGATCCTCCCTAAATGTACCGGCCGCAATGGCCTTCTCTAAATTAAGATTCGTAGCCGCGATAACACGTACATTGATGGCGACCGGTTTTGTACCGCCTACTCGGACGATCTCGTTTTCCTGCAGCACCCGCAGCAATTTAGCCTGAATGTTCGGCGTGAGCTCCCCAATTTCATCAAGAAAGATACTCCCATTATTCGCTTCCTCAAATAACCCCCGCTTACCTCCTCGTCTAGCACCAGAAAAGGCTCCCTCCTCATAGCCAAATAACTCACTTTCCAAAAGGGACTCTGAAATAGCCGCGCAATTTACCCTGAGAAATTTATTGAACTTCCTTTCACTGGCATTATGTATAGCATGGGCAAAAAGTTCTTTTCCTGTCCCTGATTCCCCTCTCAGAAGTACAGTGGCCGGAGTCTTGGCGCTCAATCTTGCCTGATCAACAGCCAGTGCCATTTCAGCTGATTCTCCGATGATATCTTCGAACGAGTATTTTGCTTCCAGTGTCCTGATGATTTGCCTGGCTCGATCCAGCTCCTGGTTCAGCTTCTGGATTTCCGAAACATCATGGATAACACCTACACTTCCTTTAAGCCTGTTATCTACAATAATGGGGGCTACATTTACGATGACATCCTTCTTCATCGGGCCAAGACGCATATTGACACCCCTGACTGGCCTTCTGGTCTGCAGCACGCGCATATGCATGCTTTCTCCTTCATAAATGTCGGTATTGGCAGGCTTCCCTATAACCTCTTCCTTCTTCAGCCCTGTAATCCTTGTATAAGCAGGATTAATCAGGATTCCGCGGCCGTCCTCATCGACTACCGAAATGGCATCATCACTGGATTGGATAATTGCCTGAAGCATCGTTTGTATTTCTTTTAAGTCAGTAATTTCTTCTGCAAGTTTTACTACCTCTGTTATATCCTTAAATACCGCAAAAGCCCCAATCACTTCGTTATTTTCGTCAAGCAAGGGACTTCTTGTTGTAATGATTTTCAATCCATTTTTAAGTAGCTGTTCCCGATTAAGCTCCATCCTTTTTGTCTGGATGGTCCTTGGCAGCAGGCTCCCAGGAATGACATCCGTTATGTGTTTCCCTATTACTTCTTTGCGATCCGCTTCGGTCATTCGTTCTGCGCTCCGGTTAAACAGGATGATATATCCTTGTTTGTCTACTACCACCATTCCATCATTTGTCGCATTGAAAATGAGATCGTGTTTATGCTTTTCTTTTTGCAGCTTATCGATCAGCGCTTTTTTCTCATCAAAAAGTTTTGCGATGATAAATGCGACGCTTCCTGGAATTAGAAGCGCGCGCTCCGGTCTATTTGTTCTTATGTCTTCAAACACCGATGAATCATTCGTTGTTTCAATAACGATGTCAATATTGTTATGTAAATGACGTTTCCAATCATTCCCTGTTTTGATGCCCAATTTTCTGCTAAGCAGAATCCCCGGCGCCTTCTCATCTATGTCGATCATATAGTCAATCAAAAAGCTATCGCTTTCAAGCAAAATCTCCAGAATGGCTGTGCCCCCTTTGCCTGCTCCGACTATCATTACATTCTGCATAGGTATCCCTCCCGAGGCTTCATTTTATGTTGCGAGAAAGAATGTGCGCAATTTCTTGCATATGTACCATTATTGTATTAAATGCAGGACGGCTTGACAAATTCTCATTATGACTTATCATTTTTGTGTGTGATATTTTTATAAAGGGGAAACACATGTATGAAACGATTAATCGCATTTTTGATATTGTTTGTCCCCGGGGTATTGGCTGTTTATGGCATTAAAATTATGAGGGATATGCTATTTGGCATTTTACAGACTCCTTACCCTGCACTTTGGCTTCAATTCTTAAGTGGATTTGTTTTATGTGTCGGAGGAATTGGATTTATAAGCGGTTTTATTCTGCATCGGGATAGAAAGAAAAATAAAGTACAGAACAGGTTTAGATAACAGGATTTCCGACCTGACGCCAGTCTAAAGGTCCGCCTCTGTAAGCGGACCTTTTTTTGTATCTATCTAATCTGTCTGCGAAGCTTAACAGCCCGACCGGGGTAATCTGTGATCAAGGCACTGCAGTTTATCGAAAACAAGGCTTTCATTTTTTCTTTCATGTTAACTGTATAGGGCCTGACCTTTATCCCGGCATCAATTGCTGCTGTAATTACAGAAGCGGGGGCAACATTCATATTCGGGTGCATACCCCTCGCACCAATCGAGGCAGCATATATCCAAGGCATAAAAAGGGCATCTCTGTAAAGCGGGGCTGTTTCCATTTCAGGGTCAAGCCTATAGCAGTGGACAAGGCTGTAATGATTAAATGAGGACAAGATCATTCTTGTCTCTAGACCCCATTTGCGTATCTGCTGTATTAGCTTTTCCTCCATGCCTGTATATGGAATTGTATTACCTTTTAATTCGATGTTGCAGGCAAGCGTGTTTCCTGAAAGCCACTCAAACAGCTCATTTAGAGTCGGAATACATACAAAGCCGTACTTACTGCCAAATTTATATCCAGCATGAAATTTTTTCAGTTCTTTGTATGTGTAGTCTTTTACATTCCCATGTCCATTGGTTGTCCTGTCAAGAGTTTCATCATGGATAATGACAAGTTGTCCATCCTTGGTCATTTGTATATCACATTCGATGCCGTCAGCTCCTTCCTTTTCCGCCTGAACAAAAGCCACCATCGTATTTTCAGGATGTGTACCCGAAGCCCCTCTGTGAGCAAAGATCTTTGTCAAAATCGCCTTCCCCCTTTTATGAACAGGCAAATTCCCATTAACCGTTTTTGCTTAATGCACAGGCTGCCTGAGAAGCATAAGCCATTTTCTCTCCTTGTTGCCAGTCTCCGCAAGACCCTACGGTCTTTCTATTTGCCTGCCCAGTCTTGTCGTCTTTGGATTATGTTTTTTCAAAAGGCCAATTCGTCCTTTATGGTTCATGTCTGCGGTTCAATCCTAATCCGTATCCGGTAATAGCTAACCATTGTGTGTATAGATTCTTGCAGTGCTACCCGGGGCTCACTTAATGTTTATGATGCAAAACCAACCAATATACGAAATGGATAAAGCCTGCCAGGGGCTGACAGCCGCCCAGTTAATCAGCCGGCTCAAATAGATTACCTGAGGAGTACATGCTTATAAAAGGGTAAGAAGAAAAAGCCCATAAGGGGAAAACCAGCGGGTGTGCCAGGGAGGGACGCGATCTCGGTGAATAAAGGCGGCTCTAATTATTCTCTCATTTATGTTTATGCCAACCATCATTTCATGGCTAAATGCCATGCATGATTTTACATTTTTACATAACAAAGACGCCTGGGCAGATAGCCAGAGCGTCTTTACAAAAAGTCCAGTCTAAGGCATCAAGAAACTGTACAAAGAAAGGTATATGGTCACCAACGACAGTGATAAAAGGCAAATATAAAAAATTCTTACTCTATCAAGAAGCTTTGTGCTCGAGTCTTAATTTATCTGCGACCATTGCAATAAATTCGGAGTTTGTAGGCTTTGCCTTGGACATACTTACCGTATATCCGAATAAAGATGAAATAGATTCTATGTTGCCGCGGCTCCAGGCTACTTCGATGGCATGGCGAATGGCCCTTTCAACCCTGCTTGCGGTTGTATTGTACTTTTTAGCAATATCGGGATATAGAACTTTTGTAATAGAGCCAAGCAGTTCTATATCATTATAAACCATAGATATAGCTTCCCTTAAGTATAAATAACCTTTTATATGGGCTGGCACACCGATTTCATGGATGATGCTTGTAATGCTGGCGCTTAGGTTCTTCGGTTTCGACTCTGTCTGACTGCTGCGGTAGCTTACCTGAGATGACTTTTTGATAAGGTTATTGGTTTTTCCGCTTACCTGGCGGATATGATTTGCTAGATTTTCCATATCAAATGGTTTAAGGATGAAATATGATGCACCAAGGTCCACAGCTTTCTTGGTTACATCCTCCTGGCCGAATGCAGTGAGCATAATTACATTGGGTACCGGCCCTTGTTTGGTTTCACGGAGTCTTTCCAAAACTGCCAGACCGTCCAGATGAGGCATGATGATATCCAGAATTAGTATATCTGGCTCCACTGATTCAAGCATATTCAGGCAATCCTGCCCATTATGGGCCACGCCGATCACTTCCATATCTTCTTGAGACGATATATATTCATCCAGCAAGGATACAAGCTCTCTATTATCATCCACCACGCACACTTTTATCTTTTTCAATCTTGATTTCCTCCTCAACTACAATTGGTCGTAATTTCTATTTCTCTTACATCTATTGTAAATGAACTTTTCGACAATGGGAATGGAATTCCTGTCTATTTTCAAAAAATAATACAAAATCGGGAATATACTCTCGATATCTCCTGTTTTCGACGCAATTCGATATAATACTTCTTTTTTGTCGAATTTTATTATTATTTTTAATGTATCGCGAAAACTGGCATAAAAACACCCTGCCTTATGGCAGGGTGTAAAAAACAGCCTAGCTTGCTTTTGGATGATGATGCGCTTTTTCATATATATTGATTCCAGCTTCGTTTAACATCCATTCGATATGGACACCATACCCGCTCGTGGGATCATTAACGAATACATGTGTCACTGCGCCAATTAACTTTCCATTCTGGATAATGGGACTGCCGCTCATACCCTGTACAATTCCGCCAGTTTTCTCAAGAAGCTTTTTATCGGTTACCTTTAGGACCATTCCTTTTGTAGCAGGAAGCTTCTGAGGTATCGTACTGACGATTTCCACGTCAAACTCTTCTACATCAGTGCCGTCAACTACGGTCAGAATCTTGGCAGGACCCTCTTTTACCTGATGGGACAATGTAATGGGAAGCGGACGATCTATGACCCCATTATCTATTTTTTCATTTAACTTTCCAAATATGCCAAAAGGGCTGTTCCGTTTTATATCGCCGATTACCTTTCGGTTGGATGAGAAGCGAGCCAGTTTTTCACCTGGGTCTCCATTGCTGCCTTTTTCTATGGACGTCACCGTAGAACGGACAATCTGTCCATCTTTTACAACAATGGGCTGTTTTGTATCCATATCAGAAATGACATGTCCAAGCGCACCGTATTTTTTGGTACCCGGGTGGTAAAATGTCATTGTACCGATACCCGCCGCTGAATCTCGAATATACAAGCCAAGCTTGTAGTTCCCTTCGTCCCTGTCTTTCAAGGGTGTCAGGGTGGTTCGGATCAATTGTTTTTTCCGGTTTATTACAAGCTTAAGGGGCTCTCCGTTGTTTCCTGCAGCTTGGACAAGCGGGCCCACATCTGACATCTTCTTTATGGTAACCCCGTTAATCTCTGTGATAATATCGCCTACACGCACATGCGCCGATTCTCCTGGTGATTTCTTGCCTTGCTGCGTATCGACCAGATGGTGGCCTACCACTAAAACTCCCAGTGTGTTTAATTTCACTCCAATGGACTGGCCGCCTGGTATCACCTTAAAGTCCTTAAGCACTTCAACGTCAACTTTTTTTATCGGGAAGCCTGCAAAATCCAGCAATAGTTCATGGGTACCAGGCTTCTCTGCTGAAAGCGTGAGCATGGTACCCAATTCGCTGACAGACGCTCCTGCGCCGGGTGTTGACATCTCTGCTGTTACAGGCAAGGAATGGGGAAGGTTATATTGTTCGCCTTCAAATAGCACGATTTTTCTAGGCATTGAGATAAATTCACGAAGTGGCTGGTATAACCCTAAAGCTAATAGCAAAACAAGGAGAATTCCACCGGTTACTCTGTTGATCCATAACTTCAATCCATTCACTCTCCTCGTTTCCTTCTTAGGTTACAGTTATAATTTAGCCTTCGCGACAATCATTTATAACTTTGGTTCAAAATAAAAGCTATCCGTATTTGGATAGCTTTACATAGCAGGACAGATAGACTATCTGCCTGATTTAACCTTCTTCAATTTTTTTGCCTGCTGCAGCAGTTCTTTTGCGTGCTTTTTGGTAAGATCGGTAATCTCAACGCCTGAAATCATCCGTCCGATTTCTTTAACCTTATTGGTCTGGTCAAGCGGCTCTACTGACGTTCTCGTTCGGCCGCCCTCTATCTCCTTTGCAATAAATAAATGAGTATCCGCCATTGCCGCAACCTGTGGAAGATGAGAAATGCAAAGTACCTGGGAGTCTACCGCTACCTTGTAAATTTTTTCTGCAATAGATTGCGCAACTCTCCCGCTTACCCCGGTATCGACTTCGTCGAAAATGATGGAGGTAATACCTTGATGCTTGGAAAAGATGCTTTTTAACGCTAGCATGATCCGTGACAGTTCCCCTCCTGAAGCAATTTTGGAAAGGGGCTTCAGAGGTTCACCGGGGTTGGTCGAGATGTAGAATTCAATCACATCCAGGCCTGTGCGCTGGATATCGGCTTCTGCAAGATCATCAAATGCCGATGTAAGGAAGCGAACCTCAAAAACGGTCTTCTCCATATATAACTCTTTAAGTTCCTGATGAATCTGATCGGTCAGCCGGTCAGCAAATTTTCTTCTCAGCTCAGAAAGATTCTTTGCTTCCAGCATTAAATCTTCCTTTATCTCGCTAATTTCCTTATCCAGCTTTGCGATATGGGTTTCTCTATTTAAAAGTGTTTCGATTTCTTCCTCGATTTGTGCCCCATATTCCACTATTTCATCGATCGTTTTCCCATATTTTCGTTTTAATTGATTGATTTCATTCAGTCTGCCCTCAATAAAATCCAGGCGTACCGGATCATACTCAAGGGAATCGAGTTCCGTTCTAATGGATGCTATGACATCTTCCAGGAGATAATAGCTATTGGAGACTGTTTCAGACACCGATTTCAGGTTTTCATCAATCCCTGCAGCAGTATCCAGATTATTCATCGCCACTGAAAGCCAGTCCATTCCGTGCTGTTCTCCCCTTAATGCTTCATAAGCAGCCTGCAGGGAATCATAAATTTTTTCGAAATTATTAATGCGCTTCCTCTCTTCAGTCAACTCTTCATCCTCTTTGAGCTTGAGATCGGCCTTCTGAATCTCCTCATGCTGAAACTGTAGCAAATCAAGGCGATGAACCATTTGCTGCTCATTCTGACTTAGTTTTTTTAGCTGTTTAACCGCTGTATCATAACGCTTATACAGATTTTGATATTCAAGCAGGGCAGATGAAACTGTTTCTCCACCGAATTGGTCCAGCAGCTGGAGATGGAGCCTCTCGTCCATCAATTCCTGATGCTCATGCTGGCCATGAATATCTATCAGTGTCCTTCCAATTTCCCTAAGAACAGAAATCGTAACAAGCTTTCCATTGACCCTGCATACGCTCTTGCCGCTGCTCGCCATATCCCGTCTGAGGACAATCATATTGTCACTGATCTCAATCCCAAATTCTTCAGCTTTGGAAACGACAGGATGTGAGTCATCATCAAGCTGAAAGAGTCCTTCTATTTCAGCCTTTGCTTCCCCATGCCTTACAAACTCGGCCGAGCCTCTTCCACCAACAAGAAGATGGATCGCGTCAATAATGATGGATTTACCTGCTCCAGTTTCCCCGGTTAATACAGTTAAGCCCTTATCAAAAGAAATCGAAAGGGCTTCAATAATTGCAAAGTTCTTTATAGATAATTCAGTTAACAAGCTCGACTCACCTCTCCCAGTTTAGAGCATGTCCAAAAATTTATTTGATATCTTCTTTGCGTCCTCGGGAGTACGGCAGATAATGAGACATGTGTCATCACCGCATATAGTTCCCAATATTTCCTCCCAGTCCAGATTATCGATTAATGCCCCTATAGCCTGGGCATTACCAGGAAGCGTCTTCATCACCAGTAAGTTTGATGCAGAATCAATCCGGACAAATGCGTCGATCAGCATCCGCTTTAATTTCTGAAGAGGATTGAAGCGTTGATCTGCAGGAAGGCTGTACTTATATCGGCCATCCATCAATGGCACCTTCACAAGATGCAATTCTTTTATATCACGTGAAACAGTTGCCTGAGTGACATTAAAACCGGCACTTTTTAGTTCATCTACTAGGTCATCCTGTGTTTCTATATCATTGTTAGCGATAATTTCCCTGATTTTTATATGCCGCTGTCCTTTATTCATTTTACCAAAAGCACCTCACGAAAAAAATTATGGCTACGTCCATAATAGGTTATAAACTCATGTTATCTAATTTATGGATAATTGTACATTGATTTCTCCATATTTCTTATCTATACTACATATTTCGCCCTTTTCAGTAAATTATCCTTTTTTCACTCCTGTTATCCCCCGATGGTCAAATAAAAGAAATCGGAAAATGATCCTTGAACATAATGGCACAAGAAACTCCGGCAACAGTCAGTCACCGGAGTTTTTATCTGTTTCCTCTTGCTTATTATTTTTCAACTCGAGATGTGCTTGTTCAACAATGGATTCGATACTTCGGGAAAGAAGCATTTCTCCCGGTTGTCCAGTTCCGCTCCAATATAAATGCAGCAGGAATTCAATATTTCCGTCACCGCCTGTAATAGGCGAGAAGGATGCATTCTTGATGTCATATCCTTCGTTCATTGCGAATTGAATGATTTTATCCATGACTTGGATATGCACTTTTTGATCACGTACAATCCCTTTTTTTCCGACCTGATCTCTTCCTGCTTCAAACTGCGGTTTGACCAGCGCTACTATGTCACTGTTTGGAACAAGCAGCGTTTTCAGTACAGGTAATATTAACGCAAGTGAAATAAAGGATACATCAATGCTTGCAAAGTTCGGCATTTCTCCATCAAGGTCAGAAGGAGTCACGTAACGGAAATTAGTCCTTTCCATTACCCTGACGCGTTCATCCTGCCTAAGTTTCCAGGCTAGCTGGTTGTAGCCTACATCAAGTGCATAAGACATTTTTGCACCGTTTTGTAATGCACAATCTGTAAAACCTCCGGTGGAAGCTCCTATGTCCAAAAGCACCTTATCCTGAACGGATATGTCAAATGTTTTTAAAGCCTTTTCAAGCTTAAGGCCCCCTCGGGAAACATAAGGCATGACCTTGCCTTTTATAGTAAGGTTCAGGTCCACCGGAACTTTTTCTCCTGGCTTATCCAGCCTTTCCTCGTTTCCATATACGAGACCTGCCATGATTGCCCGCTTTGCTTTCTCTCTTGTTTCGGCCAGGCCTTTTTCTACAAGTAAAACGTCAAGCCGTTCTTTTTTCACTTTCATGCTGTCATGCCCTTTTTTGCTTTTTTGGTGTGATTTTTATAATTTTTGTTACCGCATTTTCCACTGTTAGTCCGATATCCTGAAGCAGCTTATCCACACTTCCATGTTCGATAAATTCATCGGGGATCCCGATACGGTCGATCGTTGCACCGTCATACCCCTGTTCATGGGCAAACTCAATAACTGCACTGCCAAACCCTCCCTGAAGGACGGCCTCTTCGATTGTCAACACTGGCAGTTTTTCCTGGAAAATGTCATGTAGCATCGATTCATCCAGCGGTTTTATAAACCGGGCATTGACCACACGGACTGAATATCCTTGTTTTTCCAAAGTTTCCGCTGCCTTCAGCGCCATTGGAATTGTTGTTCCGAAAGTAAGAATTGCTGCATCCGTACCTTCTTTAAGTACCTCCCAGCTGCCTATAGGAATTTCCTTAAGCTCGGCATCCAAAGGAACCCCTATACCGTTCCCCCTGGGGAATCTCATTGCAATCGGTCCGGCATTGTAACGGATTGCGGTATTCACCATATGCTGCCCTTCATTCTCATCTTTCGGCATCATTAACACCATATTCGGCATTGGCCTTAGGAATGTTATGTCAAAAACACCCTGATGGGTCTCTCCATCCGCACCAACGAGTCCGGCACGGTCAATGCCGATGAATACGTTTAGATTCATGCGGGCAATATCATGAAGTACCTGGTCGTAGGCCCGCTGCAGGAATGTCGAGTAGATTGCCAAAAACGGCTTCATACCTTGGGTAGCAAGGCCTGCTGCAACCGTCGTGGCGTGCTGTTCAGCAATCCCCACATCGAACATTCTATCCGGAAACTCGCTTGCAAATCCCTCCAGCTTAGATCCGACAGGCATAGCAGGGGTGATCGCTACAATGCGGTCATCTTCCCTTGCAAGTCTCCGTACCGTCTCACTTACGAGCTTGCTCCAGGCAGGCGGCTGGTTTACCGGTTTTACAAAAGCCCCTGTTTCAATTTTATATGGTCCCGTACCATGCCATGTCCCGACTTTATCAGACTCAGCGGGGTTATAGCCTTTCCCCTTTTTGGTGATGACATGCAATAATATTGGACCCTTTGTCTTCTTCGCATAACGAATATTTTCAATCAGATCTTCGTAATTGTGGCCATCTACAGGTCCCAGATACGTAAAACCTAATTCTTCAAAGAAAATACCGGAAACGAGAAGGTACTTTAAGCTGTCTTTCACCCGTTCTGCTGTAGCCGCCAGTGCCCCGCCTACGGCAGGGACTTTTTTCAGCAGCCCTTCAAGTTCATCCTTGACCCAATTATATTTTCCTGCTGTACGAAGCCTTCCAAGGACATTGTGCAATGCACCTACATTTGGTGCTATGGACATTTCATTATCATTAAGCACCACTATGATATCTTTCTTTTCGTGTCCAATATGATTCAAGGCTTCCAAGGCCATGCCGCCTGTAAGAGCCCCGTCCCCAATAACCGGAAGGATATAGCTTTTTTCCTTTTTTAAATCGCGGGCAATAGCCATTCCCATTGCCGCTGAAAGCGATGTAGAGCTGTGGCCCGTCTCCCATACATCATGCTCACTCTCTGAACGTTTCGGGAAACCGCATAGCCCCTTGTATGTCCTTAAACTGTCGAACTGTCCTGCCCGACCGGTAAGTATTTTATGAACATACGACTGATGCCCGACATCCCATAGGATTTTATCCTCCGGGCTGTTAAATTCCTTATGCAGTGCAATGGTCAACTCCACAACCCCCAGATTGGGGCCAATATGACCTCCTGTAACCGCAAGCTTTTCAATTAAAAAATTGCGGATCTCCTGGCTGAGTTTTTCCAGTTCTTCATTGCCCATCCTTTTAAGAAAGGATGGATCCTTTATTTTTAGAAGATCCAAACAGGATCACTCGCTTTCATTAATATTGTACCTGACAACTGTTTCCCTATTTAAAAACAGCCGCCGGCACCTAGGCGATAACGGCGGCTTGTGAAAAGCTGTGTTTGGAAACATTGTCAGGCATATGTAGACATGTTCCCTGCACGCTAAATCGAATAAGTAAAGTATTTTACTTGTTGTGGATTGTCAATTTTACCTTGTTTTTAAAAAATGCATTTATACACCAACATATTATTGAATGTCCTGCTCCAGCGCCTGGCCGCTTGCCGTTACACTTCCTTCACGAGCAGGTTGCAAAGGAAGTTGACTTATTGTCTTATACAGGCCCTGGCAGAACAGAAAGCTTCATCATTTCTTCGTTGTCTGCAAGGATAAAAATTCACCATGAGTATAACATACTAAGGGTTTTATAACAAATTTTCACGATATACGGTAAATTTCACCCATTTTTTCATTGAGAAGGGAAGATGCAGAAGAAGAATTCCTTGAATGGAGTCTTGCCTCGGTTTTTATTAATATTCAAACTGCTTGCTTATCCATTCAATGATCTCGTACCGCAATCAGATCGGTGATTTCCTTCAACAGTCCAGTATTGATTTCCAATTGATCCAGCTGCTGATGTGCGCCTTGTATATGCTCCATAAGCTTAAGCTTGGCTCCTTCCAGTGTCAGCAAGGAAGGGTAGGTGCTTTTGTTATTTCCAGTATCACTGCCGACCGGCTTACCGATCAGCTCTTCGGTACCTTCAATATCAAGGATGTCATCCCTAATTTGGAAAGCCAGCCCTAAATGGTACGAGAACTCGTTCAGACGGCTTTTCTGCCGCTCACATGCCCCCGACAATATCGCTCCTGACAATACACTGGCACTCAGCAATTTCCCAGTCTTATGTTCATGTACGTACTCCAATTCCGATAGGGTAAGCTGTTTATCTTCCCCTTCCAGGTCAGCCACCTGGCCTCCAACCATCCCCTCTGCCCCGGACGCTTTGGCTAGTTCAGCAATTATCTCAAGCTTCATTTCCGGAGAAACACGCAGGTCATTGATCTGGGCTATAATTTGAAAGCTATAGGTTAATAAGGCATCTCCGGCAAGTATGGCGTTCGCCTCACCGAATATCTTATGGTTGGTCGGTTTTCCTCGTCTTAAATCATCATCATCCATACTCGGAAGGTCATCATGGATTAAAGAATAGGTGTGGATCATCTCTATCGCGACCGCTGCGGGAATGCCTATTCCAGGCTCTTTTCCAAAGCACTTGAGCACGGCTAGGAGAAGCAACGGCCGGATTCTTTTTCCTCCGGCGCTCAGGGAATAAGCCATTGCATTTTTTAAGACTGCAGGAGCTTGAAGATTTTTCACAAACTTAATGAGCTCTTCCTCCAGTATTGCTTTTTGTTGTCGCGAAAATGATGTAAATGCTGCGTTGGCCAACTTGTTATTCCTCCTCTTGAACCGTAAACCCGTCCAATTCCCCATCTTCCCGCAATATTTGGGTTAGCTGTTCTTCCACGGACTTTAATTTTTGATGGCAAAGCCTGGATAAATCCATTCCCTGTTTATATATCGAAATGGCTTCTTCAAGAGGTACATCCCCCTCCTCAAGCTTGTCTACTATACGTTCCAATTTTTCCATAGCTTCCTCAAATGTCATTTCTTGCTCTTTAGTCATTGCTTTTTCTCTCCTTTATATCTCGGACTTCGCAGTGAAGATTGCCATCCTTTACCTGAACGACGATATTTTCGCCTATAGACACTTGCTCCGTACTTTTAATCAGCTGCTCCTGGTCAGTAAAAACAAGCCCATATCCCCGCTCCATGATTTTAAGAGGACTGAGTGCTGACAGGGTAGAAGTCATTTGCACAAAATTCCTCGTATTTGTTCGCAGATTATTCTCCATTAAGCGGTTAAGCGTTTTTTTATGCCTTTCAAGAGATTCCTTTACTCTCTCAATATTTTCATGCGGATGCTGTTTTTTTAGAGCAGCCGTCAAGGTTTGAATACTATCATTTTTTTTCAGGAAATAGCGGCGGCTTTCTCGTTTAAGCCTCTCCATCCCCTTATCAAGCTGCTCTAGTTTTTGCTCATACATCTTCCGCGGATAACGAAAGGCATACGATTTCTCCAGCCTGCCAAGCTTCGTGCTTTCAATATTTACAATCTCCTGCATGGACCTGGTCAACAGGTTTTTTCGATTCATTATTCTTTCGAGAATCTCATTCATGTGCGGTACTGCAAGCTCTGCCGCCCCGGTAGGTGTTGGCGCCCTTAAATCAGCTACAAAATCAGCGATTGTAAAGTCCGTTTCGTGTCCTACTGCGGAAATGATCGGTATCGCTGAATCAAAAATCGTTTCTGCTACTATTTCTTCATTAAATGCCCATAATTCTTCAATAGAGCCTCCCCCGCGCCCGGCTATCAAGACATCCGCTTCTTTTCGTTCATTGGCTATGGAAATTGCTCTGGCAATAGATTTCGCCGCATTATTCCCCTGGACCAATGCCGGATAGATTATGATATTTACTACCGGATAGCGCCTTTTGACCGTTATTAAGATATCCCGCAGTGCCGCTCCAGTCGGGGATGTAATAATGCCGACAGTTTTCGGGTAAACAGGCAAAGGTTTTTTATGGCGCGGCGAAAACAATCCTTTTTGTTCCAGTTTTTTCTTAAGCTGCTCATAGGCCAAATATAAATCCCCCACTCCATCTGGGGACATCGCCTTCACATATATCTGATACTGGCCGCTTTGCTCATAGACGGTTATATCGCCCCTGAGAAGCACCTTCATGCCGTTTTCGGGCTTGAATTTAAGCGATGCACTATTGGCGGAAAACATGACTGCAAGCAAGCGGGCCTTCTCATCCTTCAGCGTGAAATACATATGCCCGCTGGAATGTTGTTTAAAATTTGAAATTTCACCCCGTACATACATGTTTTGAAGATGGGGGTCTGCATCAAATTTTCTCCTGATATATTTTGTAAGAGCACTGACACTTAAATAGTTGTCCTGATCCATTCAATATTTCTCCTTAAAACGATATATCGTTGGTGTTAGCGCCTATCTTGTATAAGTAAGTTTATAGAATTAAAGAAGTTAAAAAAGCTGTCACTTGTCATTATAAACAAGTGTACAGCTTCTTTTAAGTATTTACGCATATTTTGTATCAATTTAATGCTTCCAGTGCAATTTGCCGTCTTCTCCCTGCTGCTTTTACTGTATTCTTAATAAGCATAGTAATAGTCATAGGACCGACTCCTCCTGGCACAGGAGTTATGTATGAAGCAATTGCCTTTACCTGATCATAGTCAACGTCCCCGCAAAGCTTGCCCTCATCGTTTCTGTTCATCCCAACATCAATCACGACCGCACCTTGTTTTACATGGCCGGCTGTAATCGTATTCCTTTTCCCGACGGCAGCTACTAAAATATCGGCCTGCTTTGTATGTAATGCTAAATCATCTGTCTTGGAATGACAATAGGTTACTGTTGCATTTTCATTAAGTAAGAGCTGTCCGGCAGGCTTGCCGACTATATTGCTTCTTCCTACGACAACAGCATGCTTTCCTTCCAGGTCAATTCCAATATATTTAAGCATTTCCACAACTCCATATGGCGTACATGGAAGAAAAGCATCCTGCCCAGTCATCATTCTTCCAATATTAATCGGATGAAATCCATCTACATCCTTTTCCGGGGATATCGCTTCAATGATATCCTTTTCGTTGACATGTTTTGGAAGGGGCAATTGTACAAGTATACCGTGGATACTCTCATCATTATTAAGTTCGTTGATTTTATCAATTAGATCGGATTGTGAAACAGAATCGGCAAGTTGGATTAAAACTGAATGCATCCCCAAATCCTTACATGCCTTCTGCTTGTTTGCCACATATGTCTTGGAGGCTTGATTGTCTCCAACAAGGATCACTGCCAGTCCGGGAACGATGTTTTCTGCAAGAAGCATCTTCACCTCTTGTTCAATTTTCTTCCTTATTGCTTGTGAAATTTCTTTACCATCAATTATTTTAGCTGTCATGTGGCACATCCTCCTTAAATTGAATGGCGAAAAAGAAACTGCGGCAACTATTTATTATGATATGATATCATCTTTGACCTTTGATAAAACAGCATTAACGAATCGGCTCGACTGGTCATCACCGAATTTCTTGGCTATTTCAATGGACTCATCCAGTGCGACACTTACCGGAACATCATCGCTGTATAGCATTTCGTACACAGCAATCCTCAACAGATTTCGATCAATATGAGCAAGGCGCTCGAGCTTCCACTTTTCAAGATTACCCCGCAAAAGCGAATCAATCTCTTCTTTATGTTCTATCGTTCCATTAATTAAGGTTTCCAGATATTCGCTCGATTCTTTTCCATTTAGTACGCTTTCAAGCGCATCCGGGACTTCTGCTTTACCAATTTCGATCTGATAAAGTGCCTGCAGAGCTTTTTCACGGGCTGTTCTTCTTTTCATTAATTTAACTCCTTTACATCGTCTATTATATATGAAATATCGAATAAAAACGAACAATAAATATATAAACCAATAATAATATTAGGATTTTGTTAGACGAGCTATATTATGATCGCGAAATTCCATATATGAATCTTAAGTCGCATACGTTACACTCTAACAGAAAAAACTGCTGTTGAGAAACTTTTTTTATATCTATAGCCTTTACACTTTTAATGTAGTTCATAACATTGACGGTGTTCTTTTAATAGGCACTCTATAGGACAGCCGCAACCGTATTCAGGCAAAAACCGAATCGAATGGTTGTTTCCCTTGAATTTTGAAACTCAGGTAATAGCTGCTCCATAGTATGTCAGGGCATAATTAATTTATTAAAATGGTTTTCTCTGCTTGAATCTGTCACTAACTTTCACAGAAAATTATTTCTGTATTCTTAAAGGAACCCTATGAATGACAAAACCCGGCCAGCAGCCGGGATTTTGTCATTCAACCTTACATTTCGTGTTCGATTTCCAACTCTTGCTTTGCATTCTCAAATTGAATCCCAACCACATGGACATTGACCTGGTCAGCCTCAAGAGCTGTCATGTTAAGAAGCGCCTCACGTATATTGTCCTGAACCTCTTGTGCTACCTTTGGAATTGAAACCCCGAATTTCATGACGCAATATAAATCAACTTTAATTCCCTCGCCGGATAGGTCAACCTTGACTCCCTTGCCATGATTCTTCTTGCCAAGCCGCTCAACAACACCTGAGGCGAAACCGCCACGCATATACGCAACACCCTCTACCTCTCCCGCTGCAATTCCAGCAATGACCTCAATCACTTCCGGGGCTATTTCAACTTTCCCAAGTCCATTATAGCTTTCATTCATTTCAAGCATCTGTGTTTCCATTTCACTCATACATAACACCTCCTGTTCTTAACATTATGAATCCATCACATCGTATAATTCAAGGAATTTTGTATTAAATTCCCCGGACACAAACTGTTCATGCTGCATTAGCTTCAAATGGAAAGGAATCGTTGTATGAATTCCCTCAATGACAAATTCACTTAATGCACGTTTCATTTTTTCAATGGCTTCTTCGCGGGTATCGCCATAAACAATCAATTTAGCAATCATGGAATCATAATAAGGCGGAATAGAGTATCCCGGATAAGCTGCCGAATCCACTCTGACTCCAAAGCCTCCCGGCGGCAGGTACATCTTTATATTTCCTGCAGACGGCATAAAGTTCTTTTCGGGATTTTCCGCGTTGATTCTGCATTCAATTGCCCAGCCATTGAAAGTGACATCTTCCTGCTTCAAGCTTAATTTCCTGCCTGAAGCCACATGAATCATTTCCTTGATCAAGTCTACACCCGTCACCATTTCCGTAACAGGGTGCTCCACCTGGATACGGGTATTCATTTCCATGAAATAAAACTTCCGATTATTATAATCATAGATAAACTCAACTGTACCTGCTCCTGAGTAGTCTACGGCAAGGGCAGCCTTTACGGCAGCTTCACCCATTTCAGCGCGAAGCTCGCTGTCCAGTGCAGGAGATGGAGTCTCTTCAACCAATTTCTGAAGCCTGCGCTGGATGGAGCAATCCCTCTCACCCAGATGGATGGCATTTCCATAAGAATCCGCCATTACCTGGATTTCTACATGCCTGAAGTCTTCAATATATTTTTCAATATAGACACCAGGATTGCCAAATGCTGTCGCGGCCTCCTGCTGGGTAATACGGATTCCGTTTACAAGGTCTTCCTCTGTCCTTGCAACACGAATACCTTTTCCGCCTCCCCCTGCAGTTGCTTTAATAATCACCGGATAGCCAATCTCTTGGGCTATTTGTTTTGCGTCATCCGTATCTTTGATGATTCCCTGTGAACCAGGAACGATAGGAACGCCCGCTGCTTTCATTGTCTCCCTTGCAACATCCTTCGTACCCATTTTAGATATAGCTTCAGGGGAAGGCCCTATAAAGATAATGCTGCACTCACGGCAAAGCTCGGCAAAGTCCGCATTCTCAGCAAGAAAACCGTATCCAGGATGAATGGCATCTGTCCCTGTAAGCTTGGCTGCACTGATAATATTCGCAAAGTTTAAATAGCTGTCCTTTGAAGAAGTCGGCCCTATGCAATAGGCTTCATCAGCCAGCTGGACGTGGAGAGCCTCCCTATCAGCTTCCGAGAAAACAGCCACAGTTTCAATCCCCAATTCCTTGCATGCACGTATGATCCTGACAGCTATTTCTCCTCTGTTTGCAATCAATATTTTCTTAATCATTTATAACACAGCTCCTTATTCTGGCTTCACTACAAACAACGGCTGGCCATACTCCACCAGTTGGCCATCCTTAACCAGAATTTCTACGATCTCTCCGTCTACTTCTGATTCTATTTCGTTGAAAAGCTTCATGGCCTCAACAATACAGACGATGCTGCCAATTTTAACTTTTGAACCGACTTCTACATATGTACCCTGATCTGGAGATGGTGACGCATAAAACGTACCAACCATTGGGGAAGTGATTTTATGTAAGTTTTCTTGAGTTTCTTCCTTTGTCTCCTGGGCAGCAGGAGCTGCAGGCGCTTCATTATTTGGTGCTGCGGCTTGGACCTGTACAGCTGCCGGCGCTGCAGCCTGAACAGGCTCAGGTGCCTGCTGATAGACTACGGATACTGGCTGCTCCGGGTTTGTTTTTTTCATTTTAATTTTTGTACCGTCTTGTTCGTAAACAAATTCATTGATGCTAGATTGGTCTACCAATTTAATAAGTTCTCGTATTTCCTGTACCTTTAACATTCCGGCACCCCTTGTCAACAATTTTTATCTTTTATATACATATTTAGATATTGCGAAGCCTGAGTCATATTTTATGACTAGCTACTAATATCATACGATAACATCTTAACAGAATTCAATAGATGGGTAAATCATATCAACATGGTTAGACTTATTATTATTCATTTTTAGAAATATTGCGAACAAAATTAACAGGTACTTCAAAAAAAGAAATATAACATTGATACTAGGCATAAAGACATGATTTTATACAAGTGTTGATTGACTTTTGTATAAATATTAACAACGATGAATAGGATGGCATTATCTGCTCCAGCTTGGTTATCTAACTATCATTGCCTAAATGCCTGCTTTACCAAAACTCTCTATTTTGGCATCGGAATTTGATTCTTCCTTACAGCATCAGTTTCTGCGGTTCGGGCATTCCAAAAGAGGTGCCATTTTAGTTTCAGTAGCCTGATAATAAATATACAAACTAAGGTATCTGATTCCCCACATTTACTAGTATACCTTTTCCCTCTCAACCACTGCTATTGAAATGAATCGACCGCCAAGACTGCCTTTTGGCCTAATTGAATTTTTTTTTGCTTCCTGCAGGAACTTCTATAGACCTGCATTCCTATATTGCTTTGGCTATTTTCGTCTGTATCAAAGTAAGGAAATAAAAAGACCCATGCAACAGAGAGCATGGGTGTATGTTGAAAAATTATTTTTGTGGCTGGAATTCCACTGCAATGTTTGGCAGCTGATCGAATTCCTTAGAGACGAGCTGGATAATATCATCGGCAGCCTTCTGATTCGGCTTGTCAGCCTTGACCATAATGTTCACATTATCACCGTCAATTCTGACCAAGGCTGCATCATAATCCATCGTCCCTATCAAAGTTTCCAGGATTCCTTCTTTTTCATCTACTTTATTTAGCTCCTCCAAGGAATCCATTGCTTTATTTCTTTCCTCGGCAGATAGCTCCGTATTCGCAAGTGCCATATTTAACTCTTCCCTCAGCTTTTCCCTGCTGTCTGTTATTTCCATTCTTAAAGCTTCGAAGGCATCATCATCTCCTGCTGCCTTCGTAACAACGGAGGCCCCTTTTTTTGTTTTTGCAGTTTCTGCTTTTCCACTTTCCTGTTTCACTTCCTGAGTATCCTCTTTTTGATCGGTAGCAGCCAGATCACCCGGTTTTTGCTCAGGTGTAGTCAAATAGTAGACAGATAATACAACAACAAGGCTAAGCATTGTTAATAACCACACTGTTTGTTTTTTTAATAGCATACTAGTTCTTCCTCCTTATTTTTTTGGCATGACCGAAACCCTGTGGCTCGGCACATCCAATGTTCTCGTAACGGCTTCCACTATCCATTTTTTTACTTGTATATTATCCGCCCCTTTCGCTACAACAAGGACTCCCCTGATTTTAGGCTTTTGTGTTTCCAGAACAATAGGTCCTTCTTTTTCCCCATCGCGAATTATGACCAGCTGCTCTTCTATGTTGGTATCCTCCACTGTCCGTTTTCCGCCTTCCTGATCTGTTTCATCTGTTACTTGTTTTTGGGTATTCTTATTCTTTTCAAATATTTTTCTCTCTGAAGCATCCACATTGACAACTACCTTTACATCAGATACTCCTGCAATTTGTTCTAAAGCCCCCTTCATTTCTGATTGAAGGTACTTTTCATAATCCTTGATCGATTTGATTTCTGTTGATTCCTTTCTGCCAAATGCAGGTACGTCCTCCTGCTGCTGTTCGCTAAAAACCGCCATTCCACCAGGACTGTCTGAAGCAGTGTTATCCTTGCCTGCTGTAAGGAAGTTGCCTGCCATCATAATCCCGACTCCAAAAATCAAAACTATAAACACATACAGATACAGAGATGGTTTTCGCTGTTTGGGGTCAGCATCCCTATTAATATTAATAAGCTTGTTCAGCCAGGTGAACGGTCCTTTATCTTTTCCCATATCATAATCCACCCCTTTCCCCGGCTATCTCAATGATTTCTGGTTTTACGGACCATGCAGCTGCGAGGAACTGTTTAATTTGGTCTGTATGGTCTGAGTGGGGCTGTGGGGAATTCCCCGTATCAATTTCTATTTTCTCGACTGCCTCTATCGTATCTGTCTGCTTTTTTGTCTGCTCTAAACTCAGGACTATTTTTTCTACATCTTCTGTTTTTTTGGGCTGCTGCCCGTTTTTTAGTTCGATTTTTTCAATTTGCATCACCATCTCGTACTTGTCCATCAACTCCTCTTTGACATCCGCTTCCATATCTGCAGCCATTTGTTTTAAAATATATGCTTGTTGGGAGGCTTGTATTTCTTTTTTCTTCATTTCCGTTAGATTTTCCAAATTATTAGGCTGACCCTGTTTAAAGTCGACGGTCGCTTTGGCAAGCAACTGGTCAAAATCTGTATGGAACAAGTTGAGGATTGGCGATATGATGATCGCAATCAATAGGAGACCAATCACCATCTTTGCATATTTCTGCATGGCAGAACTGGGAAGCAGCATGTCAATAACCGTAGCCAATAGAACGAATAATATGATATTAGTGATCCATCCAGTTAAAAACTCCAACTATCCCGCCCCTCTTTCTACCGCACCATTAACGTAATATTCCCGGCGGCTATGATTACGGTAATGCTTAAAAAAAACATTAAGGACACTATTGCAAGAGCTGCAAAAATATAAACCATGCTTTTGCTGATTATGTCCAGGCATTTGATCACAGGCCCCCCTCCCAATGGCTGGAGCAGGCCTGCGGATAATTTATATATAAATGCAATAGTAAGTATTTTAATTGCCGGAAATGCTGTGATTAATAGAAGAATCCCGACCCCTGCCATACCTACTGTATTTTTCAGCAGTACCGATGCATTGATGACAGTATCAGTCGCTTCGGTAAACATTCGCCCGATAACCGGAATAAAGTTGCCGGTAATGAATTTGGCGGTCCTGATCGTAATACCATCAGCAACTGCAGAGGAGGCTCCCTGGACAGATATTACACCTAAAAATACGGTCATAAAGGTACCCAAAAGCCCAATAGCCCAGTTCCTTAACATCCCTGCAAGCTGTGTTACCTTATACTGCTCACTCAAAGTACTTACGATGCTCAGAATTGCTGACAGGAATAGCAGTGGCAGGACAACAAATTGGACTAAAAGTCCGCTTGTATTCATCAGAAACAACAACACAGGATGGAAAAATGCGGCGGAAATCACTCCTCCGGACGCCGCTATCATGGCAAGCAGCAGCGGAATCAATGCCATCAAAAAGGAGATCATCAGCTCGACTGTTTCTTTTGTATATGTGACTGCGATATGAAAACTGTTAAGTGCCAATATAATCAGCACCATAAATACAATTGCATACGCTACTTTGCTTACTGAGCTTTGTTCAAATGCATTTTGAAGGGATTGCAGAAACATGCTCAAAATGGTCAACAAAATTAAAGAACCTAAGAGTTTTCCGTTTACAAGAAGTTCGTGAAAAATGAATTTCCCAAGTCCTTTGAACCACTCGCTGAAGGAAAATTTCTTTTCTCCACTGATAAAATCCATGAAGCTCCCCTTTTGGCTCTCTGGCAGGAAACCTCCATACTCTGTAATGATGTCATCCCAGAACTTTTTGATTTCTTCTACACCAAGCTTGTCTATTTGTGACTGCACCAGGTCAGACTGCATGATTGGTTCTGTGCCGGCCTTTTCTGAAGCTTGTACAATATCGGCATGAAGTAAAAACAGAAAGAGAATGGAAAAAAAAAGAAGCCGCGTGTGCTGTATCATCTATTTCACCCACCTGCCACCGTAATGATAAAACGTTTGTAAATAGTTAATTGAATGGGCATCATCAGCTCGGAATAAGCTTAATGATTGTTTCGATAATCACTGTAAGAATCGGAATGGCCATTGCCAGAATCAATATTTTCCCTCCGAGCTCGATCTTTGAAGCAATCGAGCCCTGGCCAGCATCCTTGGTAATTTGTGCGGCAAACTCAGCTATATAGGCGATGCCGATTATTTTTAGAATAGTCTCCAGGTACACCATATTGACTTTCGCATTTACCGCAATCTTTTCAAGCATCATGATAATTTCGTATATTTTGTCTGCCAAAAATAAAAAGATGGAGCAGCCGACAAATACTACTAACAGAAAGGCAAGGTTGGGCTTTTGTTCCTTGAGGATCAGTGCAAGGAATGTAGCCGTAAGTGCAAATCCGACTATCTTTAGGATTTCAATGGCCGAGCCCTCCTTATTGGAACAAAAAGACAGATTTAATTTTTTGGAACAGATTTTCAACGATGGAAGCAACCATAAATAATATATAGATGAAGCCAAACAGGGTGACCCACTGGGCATATTCCTTCTTGCCTACCTGGTCAAGAATTGTATGAAGAAACGCAACGACAATTCCGACTCCTGCGATTTTAAAAATAACATCCACTTCAATACCCATCTTGATTCCTCCATTTATCGCCTAAATAAGCAGGATAATTAAAAGCAGCCCTGATAAAAATCCAAGGCTTTTTACCATTTTTTCGTATTTCCCCTGTTTGTCTATCGCATCATTCTCTTCGCGTTCCAGATGAGTAATCGCAAGCAGAATCTGTTTTTGCTGATGGTATCTGTCATGCCTGCCCAGGGTCTCCCCGAATTGTGATAATATTTCGAATTCCCCTTGTTTCAACGCCAGCCATCGCCATATTTCACTGAGACTTTCAGACCATGCGGACTTCACAGTGGTCTCACCTGCTGATAGTTTGATCGCAAATGATTCAAAGAAAAGGGACATTGGTTTGGGCATTTGTCTGGACAGCTTTCTCGCTGCTTCAGCAAGAGGAGTATGGCCGTACATGATTTCCGCTTCCAAAGATTGCAGGGCCACTTTTAGCTGCCGAAGCTGACGCGGCCGCTGGCTTAAATGCCTGGAGGCCTCAAATCCGAGCCATGTGGTTGCCAGGATAATGATCACTGCTCCAAAAAGTTTGAACATTTACGTCACACCTGCCTCTTCCATCACTCTGTCTCCATTCTGATTCAATATTTGAAAACTTCTTCCGTATGAGTTGTCCAATTTCATTACAATAAATCGTTCAAATACTCTTTGCTGGAACAATGCTGCTAGGTTTGGCCTGTTTTTGACATCATCTACCGAATGACCATGGACCGAAATGATCAATTTGATTCCTGCATTGACCGCTTCCATTACCGCAGCTGCATCCTCAATCCGTCCGATTTCATCCGCAACAAGTACCTCCGGTGACATCGAACGGATTAACATCATCATCCCTTCCGCCTTGGGACAGCTGTCCAGAACATCTATTCGAGGGCCAAAAGTAAGCTGCGGAATCCCATACACACAGCCGGCAATCTCTGATCGTTCATCCACCACCCCTACTTTTCTGGCTGTTATCTTCCCATCCTTACTGCCGGATGATATAAATCTGGCAATATCCCTCAGCATAGTGGTCTTTCCTGTCTGCGGCGCGCCAACGATCAAGGTGTGATGATAGTCTGCTGTATAAATATGTGGAATGATTGAATCCGCCGCACCAATTTTTTGGCGGGCTATTCGAATATTAAAAGAAGAAATGTCCCGAATGGCTTTCACAGCACCATTTTCCAGGATGACTTTCCCCGCGAGTCCTACCCTGTGGCCGCCTGCGATCGTTATATAGCCTCGCTTCAGTTCCTCCTCGAGTGTGTATAAGGAAAATTGGCTTAAATGACTCAGTAACTGGGCTGCATCTTCCGAATCCACAATACAGGGTAAAAATCTGGGCTCTCCGGCAATAGCAATTTCAAGGGGACGGCCAATCCTGATTCTGATTTCTTCCATGTGGTCCGCAAGCACGGCAGGCAAAGTACGAAGAATTTCTTTAATTTTTTTTGGCATCAGTGCCAGGACTGTTTCCATTTTGTTCTCCTCCCGTTGAACCTGTTTCATTATTTAAAATGTATGCCTGTCTCGCAGCTTTATGACTGACATAGGGTCATAGCTTTTCATGCATACATTCTATTTCTATTACAGCTTAGAGACACCTGGGGGGGCAGCTTGCTATATATAACAGCTTCCGCTTAGAACAAGCGAAAAAACCCGGAGAACAAGTCTCCGGGAAATGTGGAAATATATTAACTTATGAGGATGCTATGATTGCTGCGCCGAGAGGAGAAAAAGGCTGCCAGCAATGCCGGCAGCCTTTACTCTTATGCACGTGATACGTAAGAACCTTCTGTTGTATTAATAATTAGGCGATCGCCCTGATTGATAAAGAATGGAACCTGAACTGTCAGCCCCGTTTCAAGGGTTGCAGGCTTTGTTCCTCCAGATGCTGTATCCCCTTTGATTCCTGGTTCAGTTTCTGTTACTTCTAACTCAACTGTATTAGGAAGCTCCACACCAAGTGTTTCACTTTGGAACATCATAATATGAACTTCCATGTTTTCCTTCAAGAATTTTAATTCCCGCTCAATGCTCGCAGATGGAAGCTCAATTTGCTCATACGTTTCATTATCCATGAATACGTGATTATCACCGCTTGCGTATAGATATTGCATTTTCCGGTTTTCAATATGAGCCTTGCTTACCTTTTCACCCGCACGGAATGTTTTTTCCTGAATGGCCCCAGTACGAAGGTTGCGAAGCTTAGAACGGACAAACGCTGCCCCTTTTCCCGGCTTTACGTGCTGGAATTCTATTACCTGCCAAATTCCATTGTCTACTTCAATTGTAAGGCCTGTGCGAAAATCGTTTACAGAAATCATGTTTGTTTCCTCCTACATGTTACAAGATTAATAATTCTTTTGTTGAATGTGTCAAAGACTCGTTGCCCGAAACCGTAATAATTGTATCATCTTCTATACGGACTCCGCCAAGCCCCGGTACATATATGCCCGGCTCAACAGTAACGACCATTCCCGGCTCCAATACAGTATCGGATTTGAATGAAAGTGCAGGGCCTTCATGGACCTCCAGCCCGATCCCATGACCGGTCGAATGGCCAAAATACTCTCCATATCCCTTTTCATTGATGAAATTGCGGGTAAGCGCGTCAGCTTCTTTACCTGTCATTCCCGGTTTGATTCCTGCCATGCCCCGAAGCTGGGCTTCCAGAACGATATCATATATATTTTTCATTTCTGTACTTGGCTGGCCAACCGATACCGTACGTGTGATATCAGAGACATACCCTTGATAGTATGCGCCATAGTCAAGAGTAATCAGGTCGCCTTTTTCAATGACCTTTTCTGAAGCGACACCATGCGGAAGAGCCCCCCGTACACCAGAAGCCACAATCGTATCGAATGAGGAAGAGGCAGCTCCCTGCTTTCTCATAAAGAATTCCAGCTCATTGGAGACCTCCAGCTCAGTTAATCCCGGATGGATAAATTCAACAATATGCGCAAAGGCCGCGTCAGCAATCTTTGCGGCTTCCTTTAATATCTTAATCTCAGATGGTGCCTTAAGCAAGCGTAACTTCTCTAGCAAACCGGACACCGGCACAAGTTCACCTTCAAAAGCTTCCTGATAGGACTTAAATGCTGCATATGTAAGATGGTCCTGCTCAAATCCAAGCTTTGTGATGCCCATTTCTTTTGCTTGCTGGGCCGCTTCTTCCACTATGGAGCCTACATGCTTTATGATTTCAAAATCAGGAGCCTGTTTTGCAGCCTGCTCGACATATCGAAAGTCTGTGATGAACTTGGCTGCATTTCGGGAAACAAGTACGATTCCCGCACTGCCCGTGAAGTTGGATATGTACCGCCGATTAAAGGAGCTTGTAACCAACAATCCGTCTAGGTTCACCTTTTCCATTAAAGAACGTAATTTCTCTAGTTTCTCCATCTATTTTCTCTCCTTTATTATCTCTATCATAGCCTGCAAAGCGAGCTCATAACCCATCAAGCCCAAGCCAACTATTTGCCCGGCGGTCACCGGAGCGGTCACCGATGTATGCCGGAAGGATTCCCTTTGATGAACATTTGAAATATGTACTTCTATTACCGGGATAGTAATCGATGCAATGGCATCGCGGATCGCATAGCTGTAATGGGTATAGGCTCCAGGGTTAAGAATGATTCCATCCTGTCCATCATCCTCGGCCCAATGCAGCTTATCGATGATATCCCCTTCATGGTTCGACTGAAAGGCGGTAAGAGCCGCATCATATGTACCTGCCTTTTTTAACAGCATTTCCTCCAAGTCTGAAAGGGAAGTACTGCCATACACCTCCGGCTCCCTTTTTCCCAACCTGTTCAGATTGGGGCCATTTATAAGCAATATTTTTTTCATATAATCACACGCTTCTTTCCTGTCTTACTGCAGCCGCACAGCCACCCGGAAGTCATAGGCATCCAGCTTGAGCGGTTGCGGAACAGTCCCCCCATCTCTGCCTGTGCATGACAAGGCTGGGTGAGCACCTTCTGTTTTTCTTTCCCCTCTGTATACGTTCTTATTAATTGCCTTGCTTAATTTAC
Organism: Peribacillus sedimenti; assembly: GCF_046237635.1. NCBI lineage: Bacteria > Bacillati > Bacillota > Bacilli > Caryophanales > Bacillaceae > Peribacillus > Peribacillus sedimenti. The sequence goes on from NZ_CP143547.1 coordinate 3,826,442, forward strand.
CGATCTTCAAAGGCATGCATGGCTTCATTCGCCAAAACAACCTGGAAATACATAGAAAAAGAATGTTCAATAAGAACATTCTATCATAATTAACAATTGTCTTACTACCTTTTTAAGGAGTGCTTCCCTGTGCAGAAGATTGCTTATTCCTCTTGCTTTCTTCGATTTCCTTATTCTCATATGAAATGGTATAGCCGACAAACACACCATAAATTATAAAGATACAAACACTCGTAATAATGGATGTAGCATTCAGGTGAGCATAAGATGGCAAATCAGAAAAAATAGGCCTGATGACAAATAATAATAAAAGCCATAAAGCCAGCCCATATACCATTCCAGCAATGATTGTTTTAATTTTTTTAAAAAGCAGGCAATACACCAGCGCAGCAATTATGGATAATCCCGCAAAAATCAATAACGAAATAGCCAGCCCCAGCCAGCCTTCTACCCAGCCAGCCCTTGTCCACGAGGTCAGGATGAATTTGGGCCCTACACTCATGAAATTAAAATAATAGGCAACCTGTGCAATGAAACTCCAAATTAGCCCTCCAAAAAATCCAATGATGATGGAATCCTTGAACAGAGACCTGTTAATTTCTCCTCCATTTTGACTGTTTTTAAGTTTTTGACTCATATCGCTCGTTCACCTCCGGCTTTTAGTATGTCCTTAAACAGCCGAATATTGCTTCCTTTGCTCCATTTCATTCATTACTAAAAAAATTGGCTGTTACAAATTGTACAAAAATACTGTTGTTTTTAGTATGATTAGATTAACCATGCAGGCAGTTTCTACTATGGAATAATCGCATGCAGTGAATTCAATATAGGTTGGTGTAGAAATGACTGAGTTTCAAAAACCGGTTTACGGAGGACAAGCAGTGGTGGAAGGTGTCATGTTTGGCGGCAAGCACCATACCGTGACAGCGGTACGCCGCAAAGATACTTCCATTGAGTATTTCAGGGTACGTCGTGGATATAATCCATTGCTTGGCAAACTTAAGAAAATCCCTTTTCTTCGGGGAATCGTAGCTTTAATTGATTCAAGCGCAAACGGCTCTAAGCATCTAAATTTCTCGACGGAGAAATATGATATTGACCCAAAGGATGACCAGAGGGCAGCTGAGGAACAGAAACAATCTACCTCAAAAATTGCAATGTGGCTGGGTGTAGCGGCAATAGGGATTATTTCATTTTTATTTGGCAAGGTTTTATTCACCCTCATTCCTGTCTTTCTTGCAGCATTAACAAAACCTGTATTTGAGAGTGATCTTGCGCAAATCTTTATTGAGAGCCTTTTTAAGCTCTTCCTTCTTTTCTGCTATATTTATTTTATTTCGTTCACGCCGCTCATAAAACGGGTGTTTCAATATCATGGGGCAGAGCATAAAGTAATCAATTGCTTTGAGAGCGGTAAGGAACTTACAGTGGCCAATGTTCAAAGCTCATCCAGACTGCATTACCGCTGCGGCAGCAGCTTCATTCTTTTTACTGTTTTTGTAGGCTTTTTTGTATATGTCTTCTTTCCTACAGATCCATTATGGCTAAGGGTAGTCATCCGGCTGCTGCTAATTCCGGTCGTGCTTGGAATATCCTTCGAAGTGTTGCAGCTGACGAATAAATTGCGCGACGTCCCTGTGTTAAGGTATCTGGGATATCCAGGATTATGGCTTCAGCTCTTGACTACTAAAGAGCCTACAGATGACCAAGTCCAGGTCGCACTTGCGTCCTTCAATGAGCTCTTGAGAATGGAAAAAGACACAGAACAAGGTTTAAAGACTGGGGATATTGTGTAAAAAATAAACATAATATGAAATGAAACCCCTGACACTGCGATAAAATCTCCTTATTGGAAGGTTCAGGCTCCTGCTTAAAGCCTGGCTTCGATAATAGCCGCGAATCTTTGATTATACAGGACACCCCGCCCAAGCTACAAACCCAGCTTGCAGGTAGTTTTGATACTATATCAAAGAGCCAAAATAAATTATAAGATTTAAGTTTAAAAATATCTATTTTTGCTCAAGATGCTCCTAAGGAGGTGTCTTTGTTGAATCGTTCGGTAACATACTTCATTTACTGTATAATCGCTCTTGGTATGATTGGACTAATTGGACAGCTGGTTTACAATCCTGTCGGACTATTTAAAAACCTGCTGATTATTGTTATCGGTGCGGCAATTGTCTATTTTATATACAGGCAATTAACAAAGGGGAAACCTGAAAGGAAAGAGCAGCAAGCATTCTCAAAAGCAGCCCGGCAATCGAAAAAGAGACAGAAAAACAAAAATGCTTCCATCCATGCAAAACGAGATAATGTCGCCAGTATATCCCAAGCAAAATCTTCCAAATCTTCCTCTGCCAGCAAGATAAAGATGCGGAAGAAGTCCGATATACATTTGACCGTGATTGATGGAAAGAAAAATAAAAAGAAGAATCGGGCGTTATTTTAAACGTCCGATTTTTTTATTTAGGCAATTTTAAAGTTTTATAATTTTACCTGACGAACCGTAACTGGTATGGCATACTCACCTGCTATTAGAGGGGCGAGAAAGATGGAAGCGCTCGTCCAGCCTCAGCATGAGAATGCAGGCTAAGCTTATCTGGCTTTTTCATAATTTCGGTCCAAGGGGACAAGCTGCGTCCAATAAACATCTTTTAATGCAAGTTTTTACGTAGTTTGTAATAATTTTAGATAAACATTGTAAGTGCAGGGTGATTGATAAAAATGGACAGCCTTTTAGGCAAGCAAACTAAAAAGCGCCATCAACTTCTAAGACACTTTACTGTTACGATACATGCTTAAGCCAGCCTGAGGCTAATATGACCATCTTCTCAAGAACGCTTGCGCACAGTGCCTTCCACGGTTGATCAGTATCGCTTTGCTTTCCTCGTTCAACAGGAAATCCGTCGCCGAGATTTCCTTCATGGGAACAAAGATAATGTTCTTTACATGTTTGCGGGAGATATACCTCGAATCATGGGCATCCTTCATTGTTTTAAACAGTGCATTGAACATTTCTATCGCATTTTCTATTTTCTGCGGCTTTTTTCTTTCATCATCAGCACTTAATTTTATTCCAAGTACCGGGCGTACCTTTTTCACGTGATCGGAATCGAACAGCCACATTGGGAAATTGCTTAGTACACCCCCATCGACGAATAAATTGCCAAATTTCCGCTTTGTACCGTTGAGCTTGACCGGCTCGAAAAAATAGGGAATGCTGCAGCTCATCCGTACCGCTTTTGCTATAGGAAACGCGGCTGGGTCAATCCCGTAAATTTCCAGATCATCCGGCAGCACAACCAAACGTCCATTTGTTATGTCTGAAGCTATAATTCTTAGTGATTGAAAAGGAATGTCTATAAATGTCCGTACTCCTTTTGCAGCGAGCGTATCACCCACCCATTTTTCCAGGGCATCCCCTTTGTACAGCCCTAATTTCCAATAAAGTAAAAGCCATTTAGCAAATGGGATAGGCAGCCAGTCATGCCGGCGATCTAATAGCACACCTATATCCATATCATTTAGCATTTGATTTATTTCCTGGCCATTGTAGCCCGCTGCGATGAAAGCGGCAATTATCGATCCAGCGCTGGTGCCTGCGGTCCTATTAAAGGAAAATCCTTTCTCTTCCAATACCTGAATTGCTCCTATTAACGCAAATCCTTTAATGCCTCCACCGGAAAATACCCCGTCGATAATCATAGAAGCCCTCCCTTTACCGGCCTTGATAAACTTTAATCCGGCGGGAGGGCAATTATTACTTTTTTATTTATAGACATGCAAGCTGCGTAAATCAGGTGAAATATTGGACCTCTGATTGCGGGAAATAATCGTTTATATAATGACGGATGGTTGATTCCAGCTCCGCTGCTTGTTCATTTTGATAAACATATTTTCCGATTCCATATCTTCCCCACTTATATTTCCTTTTTGATTCATCAAGTTCAAGTTTCGTTTTTGGATAGTTTTTTTGTATCACTTTTTTAGCAGGGGCGGTAAAACGGTGCTGGATTAATTCAAATGTAAGCCCATTGGTGTCCACACCCTGCAATGATTCATGCAATCGCTTGAACAATTCGAGATATCCTTCCTTCCAGTCCTCATGGACATAAATTGGCGCAACGATAAATCCAAGCGGGTACCCAGCTCCCGCCACTTTTCTGGCCGCCTCGATCCTTTCTTCAAAGGAAGAGGTACCGGGCTCAAAATTCTTTATGACATACCGTGAATTTATACTGAAACGAAAGCGTGTTTTGCCATTATGCCTGGCATCCAGGAGATGGTCCACATGATGGAACTTGGTCACAAAACGAAGTAAGCCGTGCTCAGATTCCCCCATGAATTCAATTGTCTTTTTTAAGGAATGTGTCAAATGATCCAGTCCTACAATGTCTGATGTACATGCTGCCTCAAAACGGGTCGGTTCAGGTGCCCTTTCGGCCATATAATTCTTTGCAGCATCAAAAATCTCCTCGAGGTTCACATATGTGCGGATATATGGCTTGCTGCCCAGCGTGGTTTGCAAATAGCAGTAATGGCAGTGGCCCATGCAACCGGTAGCAAGGGGAATGGCATATTCCGCTGAAGGCTTTGACGTATCAAACTTAAGCGTTTTTCTAACACCCACGACGAGTGTTGATTTTGCTGTACGGTATTTTTGAAATTCATTATCGCCTGGCAGGCCCCGAATCTGGTTATGAGACGTCGTTTCCCTTATTTCAATATTCATATCCTCGAATTTCTTCTTCAGCTCCTGGCCGAGCGGATACTCAAGCGCTCTCGGCTCAATATAAACAAGCTGCGGGACAAAAGGTTTCATACAAAACAGCTCCTTTTGCTCAGGGTATGTTTGTCACTCATGTAATTAATGTAATGAGACACCCTAACTGTTAAGGATAGTTTTCCTGTATCCCGGGCTAGTCATAATGTATAAGTTTTGGTAATAAGAGTGGAGGGATGTTCTATGTACAAAAAGAATGAAACCTATGTGACAACAGCACCTGAGGAGAAAAAATTGACAGTTGTGACCGACCATACTTTTCCAAACCTGCGGTTCATGCCGGGAGATTCCGTTGATCAATATAATGAGCAGAAATCCGCAAACCGTATAATGGCTGAAGATGAAATAGGCCAACAAAATGAAAACCTATAATTGCAATGAAAACACAGTTAGCCTGCTCCCTGGAATTCTAAGCTCGCTTGATGTACCCAGTACATTTGCCAGGTGATTCTTGGCAGTCATAAGGACTAGTTACATGATCGACCCTCACGGAACAGATGAAATCTCCTATAGCTGAAACCTGGTCTTCAATTAAAATATCGGCAACAATAAAAACCCCCTGTCCTTCAGGTGAGGAAAGGGGGAAACAGCTTTCAGTAGTATATAAATTATAACCCGCAACGAAGCTGTGCTCCGCAGTTTATACAAGTATTGCAGCCGCCGATTTCTTTAACTTCGCCCTGGCGGCAAACCGGACAAGTGTTGCCTACCTCTGAACCAATTGTTACATTGGTAGAACGAAGCTCATTAATCGTGTCAACAAGAACAACCTTCTGCTTTTCTGCTGCTTCCTGTGCCGCTTCCTGCTCATAAAATGTGTTTTCTTCCGCCTTTAAAGTAAGAACCTGGCTGTCACGGCTTCCATCAACGTATACCGTTCCTCCTTTTGCTCCGCCTCGATAAAGACGTTCGTACACTTTTTCCACTTGTTCTACAGTGTAACCCTTCGGAGCATTTACCGTCTTGCTGATTGAACTGTCAATCCAGCGCTGAATGATGCATTGAACATCAGCATGGGCTTCCGGCGTTAGATCCATGGCCGACACAAACCATTTTGGCAGGTTATTCGGATCGGCATCCTGGTTCCTACCCACGTATTCTTGCACGATGTCAGCCTTCACTTCAATAAATTTGCCGAGACGGCCGCTTCTGTAATATGTGAATGAGAAGTAAGGCTCCAGTCCTGTGGAAACACCTACCATCGTTCCTGTGCTTCCTGTCGGGGCTACAGTGAGCAGATGGGAATTGCGCATTCCATGTTCGAGGATACTCTCTCTAACGTCTTCTGGCATCTTTTTCAAAAATCCTGTGTTAATGAATGCATATCTTAATCGATTTGTTTCTTCTTCGTTTTCTCCTTGCAGGAATGGGAAACTTCCTCGCTCTTTAGCAAGCTCGATGGATGCACGGTAAGCTGATACGGCGATTGTCTCAAACACCTTGTCAACGAGCTGGTTGCCTTCATCGGAGCCGTATTCTGTCTCACAATAAATAAGCAGATCGTGAAGGCCCATTACCCCCAGTCCTACACGGCGCTCGCCAAGTGCCTGTTTTTTATTGGCTTCGAGGAAATAAGGTGTTGCATCGATGACGTTATCCTGCATCCTGACGCCGATTTCGACTGTGCGTTTCAGCTTCTCAAGGTCTACCGTCTTGTTCTCCCTATCAGCCATTTCCGCAAGATTTACGGCAGCAAGGTTACATACTGAATATGGAGCCAGAGGCTGTTCCCCGCATGGATTTGTTGCAACAACCTGCTGCCCATACGCCTTCGCATTCGTCATATCGTTCGCATTGTCAATAAAGAAAATACCCGGTTCTGCAGAATATGTGGCACAGATATTGATCAAGTTCCATAGCTCTTTCGCACGAATGGTACGATACACACGGATTTTATGCCCCTGTTTCTCCCAATCACGCACATCTCCTACATTATGCCATTCCTCATTATAAATTTTCATTTTTTCAGTGTCGTAGCTCTCAACATCGGGGAAGCGGAGCTGGTATTCGGAATCATTTTCAACAGCATCCATAAATTCCTTGGTTAAGCAGACTGAGATGTTGGCGCCGGTCAGAAACTCTGAATTGTGTACGGAATAATTTCCTCCATCTCGAAGCTTCGATTCTGCTTCTTTAATAATCTTTTCATTGAAACCTCCAAGACCCGGGATTGTTTTATAGTTTACAATCCCCTGATACATAGCTGCCTCCTGGTCAGTCAGCGGTGTAAATTTCAATTTCTCCCTGGCATGCTTTTTAATTGTTTCATCCTTTGTATTTTCAACGAGATAACGCAGGATGCGAGGATTTTGCATCTTTGAAATGATGAATTCCACAATATCGGGATGCCAATCAGAAAGCATAATCATTTGGGCTCCTCTTCTGGAGCCTCCCTGTTCCACAAGATGAGTCAGCTTCGCAATATCATCAAGCCAGGAAACCGAACCTGAGGATTTTCCATTAACGCCTTTAGCTAAAGTATTGCGCGGACGGAGAGTAGAACCGTTCGTACCGACGCCGCCGCCGCGGCTCATTATTTCCATCACCTGCTTTCTATGTTCAGATATTCCTTCACGGGAATCCTGGACGAAAGGCATTACATAGCAGTTGAAATATGTTACGTCTGTATCGGCACCAGCTCCGTATAGGACTCGCCCCGCTGGCACAAAATTTAGGTCCGCCAATTCTTTATAGAATTTTTCAAACCATTCTTTCTGCTTGTCATCAGTTTTTTCAACAGCTGAAAGCCCTGCTGCGTTGCGCTTTGCAATTTGCTCGTAATAAATTTCAAGCGGCTTTTCAATTACATCCAGTGAACGGTTGACAATTCCAGTTTCAATCTCTTCCGGCTTGTCTAATACACCGCGAAATTCTTCTTCAACAAGAACCTGGGCTTTCTTGGTTTCCCAGTCGATGTTCACGATGTACCCAAGCCCTCTCGCCGGGAATTTTGGATCTTCTTTGATGGTCAGTACAACAAAATCTCCGCTGGTCAAAGTAATTTTCCCGGTATCCTTAAAAGAATACCGGTCAATCATGACCAGCCTGGATACACCTTTATTTGTCCTGTGCATGTCCGGTGTAATCTCAAATACCTGGGGGAATAAAGAAATGTCTTTGTTCAACCTTTCGACATTAACCTTCATATCTTGCTTAATTACCACTGACATTGCAACCTCTCCTTTAGCTCTATCTCTTCTGTCTCTATATGCCGCGCGTCTATATGTAGTCAATAGATCATCTTTGTAAGTATCATGTTCCCTAAATCTATCATACGAAACCCCCTAAATCAATATATAGTATATAATTTATTTTTTAACATACTACATATTGTGTTATCGGTCATGAGAATTATTTTTGTCAAACACAAAAAAATATAAATTCATAAGAAATATGGAGATAAAGATCATTTTTTGTTGGAAATTCAGTTATTTTTAACATATTTTAAGAGTTGCTTTTTTGGGGATTACATTGACATCTTGTATAGCCTGTCATATATGCGCAAGGGAGTTTACAAGTACTAAAAATTTTATTGAAATTCTCCAGTATCTTTCTAAAAAAAATAAGCGGTGTGAACCGCTTATTTCATTACCGATGATTATTACCGCATAAAATTCCATTCATTGCTTTCGTATTTAGTTCTGGCCAGAGCCATTACCTCTTCTGCCTGTCCCTCAGTTAGTTCATACGGCTGCAGATCAATCCCGAGGCCTTCGGCAAATCCTTTCTTGAAGGCTTCTTTTGCTTCCTGTATATCGATTTTCCTGGACGAAATATCGTTAATGGCTACCGCTTTATTGTGAAAACTCTTCATCATTCGCTCTTTGACTCTTTCGTTAGGAAATTTAAACATGCTGAATAATTTTTCATCATCAAGATCCAGCAGTATGGAACCATGCTGCAAAATGACACCTTTCTGTCTCGTCTGTGCACTCCCTGCTACCTTTCTTCCTTCCACTACCAGCTCATACCAGCTCGGTGCATCAAAACAAACGGAAGATCTAGGCTCCTTCAAAGCCGCTTTTTCTTCATCCGTTCTTGGGACTGCAAAGTAAGCATCCATACCTAAATTACGGAAGCCCATTAGAATACCTTCAGATATTACCCGATATGCCTCCGTTACATTTTTCGGCATTTCCGGATATTCTTCCGTCACGATTACGCTATATGTAAGTTCATGCTCATGTAATACTGCCCTTCCTCCTGTGGGCCTTCTGACAAACCCCAGGCCTTGTTGATGCACTTGTGCTAGGTCAATTTCTTTTTCAGCCTTTTGAAAATATCCGATCGAAAGAGTAGCCGGGTTCCAGCCATAGAATCTGATGACCGGCGGTATTTCCCCCTTGCTATGCCAGTTAAGCAACGCTTCATCCAGTGCCATATTGTACGAAGCAGAACAGTCTCCTGAATCAATAAATCCCCATACTTGTTTTTCCATTGTAATTCAACCCTCTTCATTGCAGCAGTTTAATGAATCCACATAGTAGTGTAACAAAAATTACGGCAAATTTAAAAGAAAGCGATTAAGGCAAAAATAGCCTTTATAAGATATGTTATTAATTTTGTGTTTCTAAGTCAGCGATTATATAATAAAATATGTTTGTACCATTTATAGAGAGAAAGGGGATTGCTTGTGTTATATTTTTTAATAGTTCTGGTTTCGGCTCTTATAGCCTACTCGTTATTTAACTTCATCAGTCAGCGCCGTGCTGTGAAAACACTGACTCAGGAAGAATTCATTCAAGGTTATAGAAAAGCCCAGCTTATTGATGTGAGAGAAGCAAATGAATACGAGGCGGGCCATATTTTGGGCGCGAGAAATATTCCGCTCACGCAGATGAAGACCAGATTAAAGGAACTTCGACAGGACAAGCCTGTTTATTTATATTGCCAAAGCGGATTGCGCAGTGGAAGGGCAGCGCAAATGCTAAAACGCAAAGGATACAATGATTTGTACCATTTAAAGGGCGGATTTAAGCAATGGCAGGGCAAAATTAAAACTAAACATTAAGAATCCATGATGCAATGGATTCTTTTTTTATTCCTGCCTGTGCAGCTCATAAAGAAACCGGGCCTTGCTAAAGGCCCGGCTGGAGATTATGGTTGGTACCTTAGAACTGGCTTACGAGCAGCCAGAGTCTCATCCAATCGTTTTATGACTGTTGTATGAGGCGCTTCCTGAACCACTTCTGGAGTTTCTTCCGCCTCTGTAGCGATTTGAATCATCGCATCTATAAATGCATCCAGAGTTTCCTTTGACTCCGTTTCAGTCGGTTCAATCATCATGCATTCCTCAACGTTCAGAGGAAAATAGATAGTTGGCGGATGATATCCAAAGTCAAGCAGGCGCTTGGCAATATCCAGGGTACGGACGCCGAGTTTCTTCTGTCTTTTGCCGCTCAAAACAAATTCATGCTTACAATGCCTGTCATACGGCAGATCATAAAATGGCGCTAATCTTCTCATCATATAATTGGCATTGATGACTGCATTTTCCGTTACAGCTTTTAAGCCGTCAGGCCCCATTGAACGAATGTACGTATATGCCCTGACATTGATCCCGAAATTTCCATAGTACGGCTTAACTCTTCCAATGGATTGCGGCCTGTCGTAATCAAGGAAGTATTCTCCTTCATGTTTGACTACCAATGGCTTCGGAAGGAATGGGATTAAATCTTTCTTGACTCCCACAGGACCAGACCCTGGGCCTCCGCCTCCGTGCGGACCAGTAAACGTTTTATGGAGATTTAAGTGAACGACATCAAAGCCCATATCGCCAGGCCGTGCTTTTGAAAGGACGGCATTCAAGTTTGCCCCGTCATAATATAGCTTTCCGCCGGCATCATGGACGATTTCGGCCATTTCGAGAATATTTTCTTCAAAGAGGCCAAGCGTGTTCGGATTTGTCAGCATCAATGCTGCGGTATCCGGCCCTACAACCCTTTTCAAGTCCTCAAGGTCTACCAGCCCGTTACTGTCCGACTTAACGGTGACCGTTTCAAAGCCCGCCACTGTTGCAGAAGCTGGATTCGTACCATGGGCTGAATCAGGAACGATTACTTTGGATCTCGCTGTATCTCCATTTGCTTCATGGTACGCGCGAATCATCATAAGCCCTGTCCATTCTCCATGGGCTCCTGCCGCTGGCTGCAGGGTAACCTGGTCCATGCCTGTTATCTCCGTTAAATGCTCCTGTAAGTCATACATTAACTCAAGAGCACCCTGTACAGTATGTTCTTCCTGATAAGGATGAATATGCGCGAACCCATTCATGCGGGCAACATTTTCATTTATTTTCGGATTATATTTCATGGTACAGGAACCAAGCGGATAAAATCCTGAATCCACCCCATGATTCCTGTGGGACAAAGCAGTGTAATGCCGCATAATATCCAACTCGGAAACCTCGGGCAGCGCTGCTTCTTCGGCACGGATATAATCGGCAGGAATCAGCTCCGCTAGCGGTACCGCCTCTACATCCATTTCCGGAAGGCTGTAGCCTATCCGTCCGGGTGTGCTAATTTCGAAGATTAAAGGTTGATCTTGCTTATTCATGGCCATCCCCCAATTCTACAGCGAATTCATGTATTTCCTCTTTGGTTCGCAATTCTGTTACAGCAACCAGCATATGGTCCTTTAATTCTGGATACACCCGGCCTAAGTCGAACCCTCCGATTATTCCCTTTTGGTATAAACTGTCACTTAATTGCTTGTATGAGCCTGGCAGTTTTATGACAAACTCATTGAATGAAGGACCTTCAAAAACAATCTCAATCCCTTTTGCCTTTAACGCATTCTTAGCGTAATGGGATTTTTGAATATTTCGTATCGCCATCTCCTTGACACCCTGTTTCCCAAGAGCCGTCATCGCAACGGAAGCCGCAAGGGCATTCAGCGCCTGATTGGAACAAATATTGGAGGTAGCTTTGTCCCTGCGGATATGCTGCTCCCGGGCTTGAAGCGTCAACACAAACCCGCGTTTCCCATTTTCGTCCACCGTCTGCCCGACAAGACGGCCTGGCACTTTACGTACCAGCTTATTAGTCACCGCAAAATAACCACAGTGCGGTCCTCCAAAAGCAGAAGGAATACCGAAAGGCTGGGCATCCCCTGCAACGATGTCTGCACCAAGCTTTCCAGGAGGCGTTAATGCCCCTAATGCAACAGGATTGCTCGACACAACAAACATGGAATTTTGGGCATGTATAACCTCTTCCATTTCTTTAAGCGGTTCAATTCGGCCAAAGAAATTTGGATATTGTACAATAACGCCTGCAATTTCATCATTGATTAATTCTTTCAATGAATCTAAATCTGTAACTCCATCTTTATATGGAACTTCAATGATCTCGACATTCTGGCCTTTGGCATAAGACTTTACAACATCCCTTGATTCCGGGTGAACAGCCTTTGATAACAATATTTTATTTCTCCGTGTCTGGCCGGCACTAAGCATAGCCGCTTCAGCTAAAGCTGTTCCTCCATCATACATGGATGAATTTGCTACATCCATTCCTGTCAATTCACAGATCATGGTCTGGAATTCGAAAATTGCCTGCAGTTCACCCTGCGAAATCTCTGGCTGGTATGGTGTATAGGCAGTATAAAATTCCGAACGGGAGATTACATGGTCCACTATAACAGGGATATAATGATCATATACCCCGGCCCCCAGGAATGATGTATAACTCTTTAAATCTGCATTTTTCGCCGCCAATCGAGATAATTCCTTTAATAGAGCCGGTTCTGATTTTGCCTGCTTGATGTTATATTCCCCTTTAAACCTCACACTTTCAGGAATGTCACTGAACAGCTCTTCCACTGAAGAAACGCCGATTGCATTCAGCATTTCGCTTTTATCCTGCTCTGTCATGGGCAAATAACGATGTTTCATAAGATATCCTCCCTTATTTTCGCGGCCTTTTATAAAATGGAGTCTCCGTTACAACGGCTTTCAGCCTTTTGCCGCGGATCTCTACCTGTAATTCATTGCCAATTCCTGCATACTCTTTGTTTAGCAAGGCCAGCCCTACATTTTTCTTCAATGTAGGTGACTGGGTCCCCGTGGTTACCTCGCCAATCAGCTGATCACCAGCATAAACCTGATAACCATGGCGCGGGATTCCGCGGTCTATCATTTCCAGTCCGACAATCTTCCTTGGTGCGCCATTTTGTTTCTGTTCCGCAAGTATTGCCTTTCCAAAGAAATCAGCAGTTTTATCTGGTTTTACAGCAAAACCAATCCCTGCTTCGATAGGAGTGATGTCCGATGTCAGCTCCTGGCCGTATAAAGGGAGATTGGCTTCAAAACGAAGGGTGTCACGTGCACCTAACCCAACTGGTACAACCCCCTCTTCCCTTCCCGCTTCCAGTATCGCCCTCCAAAGTTCAAGCGCATCCCCACTCTGGCAGTATATTTCAAAACCATCCTCTCCTGTATATCCCGTTCTGGATATCAGGGCACTTTTTCCATTTAGAAGAACATTTTCTTTAAATTTAAAAAACTTAATTTCACGTAAGTCCGTATTTTCTGATAATTTTTGAAGCACCTTTTCAGCAAGCGGGCCTTGCAAAGCTAATTGTGCAATATCGGATGATACGTTCGTTAGTTCGACATCCTCGATCAGGTTTGTTTGCAGCCAGTTGAAATCCTTCTCCGTATTCGCCGCATTCACCACAAGCAAATAATCGCCATCACTTTTCTTATAAACGATCAGGTCGTCAACCGTACCGCCATTTTCATAACACATGGCAGTATACTGTGCATCTCCTGACTGAAGTTTTAATAAGTCGTTGGTTAGCATTCTTTGAAGGAAAGCTATGCTTTCAGGACCTTTGACTTCGATTTCACCCATATGGGAAACATCAAAAAGTCCAGCACTGGTACGTACCGCCTCATGCTCATCTTTGATACCCGAGAATTGTACAGGAAGCTCCCAGCCCCCAAAATCAATTGTCTTTCCTCCATACTCTTTATAAACCTCGAATAATGGCGTTCTCTTTAATTCGGACAAAGTATTCCCTCCTCAAGCTTTATAATTTCTCATTTTCCTTTTTACCGTTGCTGCTGGCACCATTTACTTGCAGTGGCGATTCGTGTCGCAGGAAGAGCTTAAAAAACATGATTGATAGATTGATGAATGGTCTCGTCCTGTTGCAAAAAAAAGGACAGAGAAACCCCTTACATCAATAAGAAGTTCTCTGTCCTGGTACCTGAAAGTTTACCCGGGCCGCCATAGCAACAACCCTATATGAGGTTTTCCCCTTTGGTGTCCGTTTCCGCAGATTGGAAACAGTGCTCTCCAGAGCCGCGTCCAGCAAGAGTTCTTTTGCCTGAGAGATTCACTTTTCAGCTTGCTCCTTCGGCGCTACATTGGTAGTCTCTCCCCGTGCCTTCATTCGCTTATATTAACCTTTTAAAATGGCCATACTATAGGGCACACGGACTTTCGAGGAGCAATTTTATAACCGCCCTCTGATTATTCCGGTCCACATATTTTATGGCACACTGAAACTTATAATACTAAATTCATCCTACCATTAAATTTGAAAAGTCTGCAATCTTTTTTCAACAAAAACTAACAATAAGACGCAAATTTTAATATATCGTTCGTGTTTTTCAATCGTGTAAATAAAGAAAGATAGCAACCAGTATTATATAAGATTGGGGGACCCACGGTGAAAATTAATGTGAGTTTCGATGATGATTGGGCAAACGAATTCCTGGCTAAATTCTCAAATGATGGACCATGGGGGAACTGGGAACTATACAAGCTGGCCGTAGAGGTTGAAAAGCATTTGATTGTCCCAGAATTTGAGGGGCTGCAGGCACCTAAGCATTTGCCCCAGCTCAAGGCGCTCCCACACCAGCTGGAGGCTGCCCGACAAGTAGTGGAAAATATGAACGGAAAGGCAATACTTGCTGACGAAGTCGGGCTTGGAAAAACAATTGAAGCTGGTTTGATATTAAAAGAGTATATGATTCGCGGACTCGTTAAAAAAGTATTAATCCTGGTACCTGCCTCCCTTGTGACACAATGGGTATTTGAATTAAACACCAAGTTCCATATACCGGCAGTAGCACAAAGAAAAAGCTATGTATGGGATTCATGCGACGTGATCGTTTCGTCTATCGATACAGCCAAGCGGGAGCCGCACAGGCAGATTGTATATGAACAGGACTACGACCTTGTCATCATAGACGAGGCACATAAACTGAAAAACAATAAGACCAAAAACTATGAATTTGTTCAAAATCTGAAAAAGAAGTTTTGCCTCCTTCTTACTGCGACACCTATTCAAAATAAGGTTGAGGAGATATTTCATCTTGTATCCCTCTTAAAGCCGGGGCATCTGGGGAATGCAAGCCTGTTTTCGGAAAAATATAAAGGCAGAGGACGAGACATATATGAAGATAAGCATTTAAAAAGCCTGGTCAATACTGTAATGATCCGCAACAGACGTGCCGACACTGGAATTGAATGGACCAAGAGGTATGTGGAGACTGTAATTATCGATTTTTCACCGTCAGAACAGGCTCTGTATGATGCGGTTTCGGCTTTTAAACCTGCGACTGTAGAAGGCGCAGGAAATATGTTTTCAGCGATGACTCTGCAAAGGGAGGCCTGCAGCAGCCGTGAAGCGGTGTTTTATACATTACGGAATATGTGGCTGAAATTCGAGAACGGTCCGGATGAATTGCTTGATCGGCTTGAAGAGCTTACAGAGATTGTCAACGCAGTTGAGCGAAACTCAAAAGCAGAGAAAGCACTGGAACTGATTAAAAAGATCGATGATAAAGTCATTATTTTTACAGAATATCGTGCTACCCAGTTATATCTACAATGGTTTTTAAAGCAGAATGGTATCACCTCCGTACCTTTTCGGGGCGGGTTCAAACGCGGCAAGAAGGACTGGATGAAGGATTTATTTCAAAAAAATATTCAAGTCCTCATTGCTACGGAAGCTGGAGGGGAAGGAATAAATCTTCAATTCTGCAATCATCTTATCAATTTCGATCTGCCCTGGAATCCCATGAGACTGGAACAGCGGATAGGACGTGTCCACAGACTTGGACAGGAGAAGGATGTCATGATTTATAATTTTGCCACAAGAAATACAGTGGAGGAACATATTCTAAGATTGCTATATGAAAAAATCAATTTATTTGAAAAAGTTATTGGTGAACTGGATGATATTCTGACACGGCTGGACATTAAGAATATTGAGGAATACCTAGTGGATGTGGTCGGCGCTTCAAGGACCCAAGGAGAGATGAAAATCAAAATGGACAATCTTTCCGCGCTCATTCAATTCGCACAAGATATGAAGGAGGACGAACAGCGTGCATCAACAAGAAATTCATGATTTTCTGGTTAAATACTTTTCTTCAAATAATTGCGAACTCATAGAAAACAGGCCTGGCTACCTTACCATCCAGCTTACTATAGAAATGGATAAGGAATTAATGAACCGTCCATTCTACTGGCATTACCTTGAGACTACAGGAGGTACGCCCAATCCAATGAAGCTGACGTTAATTACCGACCCAGCCTTGGCCCCAGAGGATGTTAAGGGAGATGTAGTTCATTTCGGCTCCCCCAGGCTCCATCAAATATTCGAGTCGACTACAAGGCTTGGAGGTTTCATAAGACTTTATGAGGATACCCGTTATTATCCACCGGCCAAATATTCACTTTTTCCATGGTTATGTATAAATGTTAAGGTGTCTTATCAGTGTGACAGAAAAAAGGACGTTTTCAATTCCGTCGGGCTGAACCTTATTACAGGTGACATTCGTGACGATTTTCACAATAAGGTTCTTTCATTGCCGGTAACGCCAAAAATACCGGACTTTTCTTTCACGTTATCCCCGCTCATCATGCCGAAAAGCGGGCTTGCCCGTCTTGATTCCTTTATAAGGCGGACATTTCAGGGAGACGACCATAGCTGGGCTGAGGAAGCCATACACCGCTGGAATAAGGACCTGGAGCTGTTGGAACATTTTTATGCAGAGCAGGAAGAAAAGAGTGAAACCTATTTCACCGAAAAAGAAGCACTTCGCGCTCAGTATGAACCAAATATTAAAATATCTGTAATCAATGGAGGTCTATTTTATCTGACCGACCGAGCCGTATAGCTGAGAGATATAAACAGATCTACACATGCTGTTCCAGTGGCGGATGACCAAAGGAAAAACAGCCCTTTTCAGCAAAGGACTGTTTTTCTCATTTTCTTTTAAGAATCAGCATGAGTGAAAACGGAATCATCCCAAACCAATGGCTATATAATGTTTCTCTCGATTTTTTCCTGTTTTCTTTTCTCATTTTTTTATCTTCACGCGGCAATTCCAGATACCTTACAATTTGCTGTGTGAGAAATTTAATTAAATCGTTTGTTTTCATGTGCATACCACCCATTAAGGAGTATGTACAAATTCTGCCTGTTTTATTCTTTCCTTGATTTCCTCTGCTATGAAATCGATCGTTTTGCCAGTTGTATCCACGATGAATGGAGCTTGCCGATAAAGGGGCAGCCGATCTTCAAATAAAGCAGGGAGCTGAAGGATTCTCTCTCCGCTAATCAGCGGCCGGGTTTGATCCCCTTGCAGGCGCCGAATAATTTCGTCCTGGCGGCAATGCAGATATACCCAGTAACCATTATTCAGGAGCTCCCGGTTTGCTTCCCTAACAATGATTCCCCCGCCGGTCGTGATAATGGCATTATTAGCCGGCAGCTTCTTTAGCTGGAGAGTTTCCATATTCCTGAATGCTGCCTCCCCATAAACATCAAAGATTTCTTTTACAGACTTCCCTTCTGCACGCTCGATCTCCTGGTCTGTGTCATAGACCGGAATATTCATAATATGGCTAAGCACCTGGCCGACCGTTGTCTTTCCTGCTCCCATAAAACCAGTCAAATAAACGCTTTTCATTATCCCACTCCGCATTTTTACATCCATTGTATCATTTTATGTGTAACTCTGTCATAGATATAACTGGCAGTCATCTTCCTCTCATTTTTTGTACTGGCATATAAAACTACCTCTATTTCGCTTTCTGTCAATCCTGAAAAAGAATAATACACATCACCGCCCGGGTAGAAAAAAATGCCTTCTCCAGCCTTCTGGCTGTCGGCTTCGGCCAAAACCTCGAGAGTATCATTCGTACCCATTTTAATCAAATGATCCAGAGCAAGTTTTTCTTCCCCCTCTTTATAAAACTTTTTATCAGCTGTAAATTGTTCAATGGAAAAAAGAGCGACAGTAAGAAAGGCACCTGCCAGTATAATCACAAAAGGAAATGTAAACCCGCCCTGCTTATGTTCCATTGCCGGCTCCTGCAAAAAGAATAGGGCGGATACTGCATTGAAATTCTTTTCCATATTTATCTCTGACTGTCATATTGACAAGACTTCCATTCCATTCAACATCAAAGCCATATACATTTTGCAGCATTATTTCATGTCCGGTATTATTCAGCCGCCTTCTAAGCATATTTTGATATTTTTCAATTAAAACCACATCTGTTCCAATGACCAAATAGAGCTTCCCCTGCTCAGTCTTCCTGCTGCTGGATTGCCAGATCTCTGATTTGGCCTGTGATAAAAAAATTTCCCACTCCTTATTATCAATTCCGCCTTTCCCTCCCATCTTTCCACTCAGAAAAACGAAGGATTGCAAAACAAATGCGGCAACAAATATGAAGACAGACAGGGCCAGCATCATCTCAATCAGAGTAAAGCCTTTAATATCTCGTAACATAATCACATACTTCCACTTCTTTATCCACAGCATTTCTATAGCGGACGCACCCTTCCATGAATTTGATTGAAGGGTCGGCAGAACGCCAAACCATTTGATATTCCCGGCTGTTCTTGGTGATCGTCTTCTGATCAAAAATAAATTCCTGTCGCATATAACCCTCCAGCTCCAGATATAACAGATGCTTAGCTTCCATACGAAGCCGGACATTTTGTCTATCAGTTTCCATTTTTATAAAAATAGGAAGTATCGAAAAAGCAATAAAACAGCAGACAAAAAAAGAGGCTAACAGTTCAAAGTAAATGTACCCCTCAGACCTCTTCAATCTTGAACCTTCCTTTCCCTAAATAAAAAGTGACTTTATATACATCAGACCCTTTCCTTACATACCAAGTTCCTGAGCTAGTAAAGCTGCCGGTATTCGTAATAAATATTCTTAAAGCGGCCGTTCCTTTTTCAATGAGGATACCATCGGGGATTTCGCGGGATGAAATTTGAGTGCCATCTGCGGATATTAATTGATAAGAGCTGTGCGAAGGCTGGACATTATTTTTAATGAGTATCGAAATGTATTGTTCATGACTGATTGCATACTGTTCGGCGTAATAAAGATCATCTCCAAGCTGCTGGATAAAGTGGCGGATCTCCAGTTTCAAAACGAACCGTGGAAACAAATTGGCTGAGACAGAAACAATAATCAGGAATGCAGCTAAAACAATCAGCATTTCCGATAATGTAAAACCAGATTCGGGTTCACCTCCCGTCAAAACATCACGGAGCAACAGAGATTTCCCCGGACGCACTCATGGTAATGGCTTTCCCATTGGGGCAAGTTGTATCCTTTAAATACCCTTTTGTCTTAAGCTCCGCGACGTCAGCAGGCAATTTATTCTCATCGATTTCATATGCCTGGACTTGCGCCTGAGCCATCTTCAAGAATGCCTGGCATCCCTTCCCCTGAATCGTTGATTGATTTTTCGTAATATTGGGGATTGTAATAATCAGCAATATCGAAATAACCAACAAAACAACAAGCATTTCTACTAGGGTAAATCCTTTTTGATTCATATATATCCTCCTATAAACCATCTAACAGTGAAAACATAGGCATTAAGACTGCCAGGTAAATAGATACGACCAGCAAGCCGACAACTGAAAAAAGAACGGGCTGTACAAACCGTAACGCCGCATTAATCCTTTCTTCGATTTTGGACAATATATAACGGCCATAAAGGAATAACTCTTTATCCAGGGTTCCATACTTTTGCCCAATTGCAATGATCATACTGATGGCCGGTTCGAAATAAGGCAAATCCCGAAAAATAGATTCCAGCGCCTTGCCCTGTGTCAGCTCGTATCTAATAAGCGAACACAGTTCTTCATAAAATGGCTCGCTTTGATTTTCTGCAAATAAACTGATGCTCTGATTGATGGATAGCCCGCCCGCAAGCAGTCCACTTAACTGGGTGGCAAAGAAATGGGTGTCATATAGCTTAACGAGGCTCCCCGCAAATGGAATGGATTGAAGAAATTTTCTTTGGCGGAGAGGAGTTTGCCTGGAATACCAAAAATACCTGAAGGTAAACAACAGGAACGCCGATGCGAGCAGACAGAAGGGGGAGTAATGAAGAATGACTGAAATGTTCCTAATAAACTCCAGAAAAATATTTGGCCCTGCATCCATTGAGGAAAATAAAGATTGAAATTTCGGCAGCAGAACTTTTTGCAGGGTGAAAAAGACTGTTCCGGTAAATAGTAACAGAAATAAAGGATAAACGAGCAGCTTTCTGATTTTAATCAAATCCTCGCTCCTGCTCTTCCAAAAACCCCCTCCTTCCTTTAAAGCAGCAGGCAGATTGCCGCCATAATTTTCAGCATAATAAATATAGCTGATGATTTGTTTATCAAAAGAAATTTTCTCAAGCGAATGATATAACGTCTCCCCCTGCTTCAAATAATCAAGCACACTGTCTAAAGCTTCAGTTTTCTTGGCCGATTCCTGCAATCCGATAAATTGGATGGCATGGGACAAAGGATAACCGTGTTCAAGAAGCTCGCCTAATTTAGATAGGAATACCGCTTGTTCTGCCATGCTCCATTTACTTCTTTTCATCTTCATATACCCAGCGGTCGTATTCTTCTTCCTTCACAAAACCCATGGCGATCGCTTTCGCAATTTCTTGTCTCAGCTGGCGGTATCGTGTCCTCTTGGTTCCTCCCCTAGCTGAGTCGATGACAGAGGCCAATGCAGGCCCATAAAGCAATTCATATACACTGGCGCGTTTTTTCTTGGCTGAGCCCTGGCACTCTGGGGAACATTCTCCCATGCAATGAGGGCATGTAAGCTCGAGCAGCCTTTGAGCGGTAACAGCCAACAAGGTCTCTTCGATTTCCAGCAGGCTGACACCGAATTCAAGGAGGCGAAACACCGCTCCCCGTGCATCGCGGGTATGCATAGTTGTCAGAATTAAGTGTCCGGTCAAGGCAGCCCTGACGGCAATTCTGGCCGTTTCAGCATCTCTTATTTCTCCTACCATAATGATGTCCGGATCATGCCGCAGTGCAGCCTTAAGGCCAACTGAATAGGAAATCCCCGCCTTCTCATTGATTTGGACTTGCAACACTTCATTTGATTGGTTTTCAATGGGATCTTCCAGGGTGATTACATGTCGGTTAACAATTTCTTTTGCGTGGTGGAGTAGAGAATATAAGGTAGTGGTTTTGCCGCTGCCGGTCGGTCCTGTAAAAATGATCATCCCGTGGGAATGCTTTAACAAGGCCATAAGCTTATTGGCTGTATTTGCGAAAATTGACAGTTGTCTTAAAGGAAGGATGTTTTGCTGTGGTATTAAGCGGATGACGAGGCTTTCTGAGTATGAAGCAGGCAGTGTGGATAGGCGAAGGCCAAGTGTTTTTCTTTTGACCGACATCGTTATTGCACCGCTTTGCGGCCTTCTCTTCTCTCCAATATCCATTGAGGCAAGGAATTTAAAATGCGAGATGAGTCGTTCGGATTCCTCTAGTGTGAGTATATGCTGAGGGTAAATCTTATTTTCAATGCGAAATTGAACAAGCGGCCCTTCCTTGCGCGGCAGAATATGTATATCTGACGCCTGCAGCCTTACAGCACTGGTTAAAATCCTTTCTGCTATTTTTTCAATAGATTCCAATCATGTTCCACCTCCATAAATTTTGTAATGTAATAATTCGATTGTTTTCTACAAATTCCTCCTTCCAAAACAAAAAACCGAAAATTTTTTTCGGCTTTTTCTTTCCACTGCTTCAAAGTAGCGTTCTATCCAATCAAGTTCTTTAAGGCATCAATATTATGCCCGACCACAACCCTTTCTCCATCGGTCAGTATGGGTCTTCTAAGCAGCTTTGGTTCTTTTGCCAGGAGTTCTACTACATCAGACAGATGAAGGTTGTCAAAATCAATATCCAGGTTTTTAAAGGTAACGCTTCTTGTGGCAATAAGCTCGTCCACTCCTTCTGTAGTCATATGCAGCAGCTGTTTAATTTCCTCTGCAGTGGGAGTTTCCCTAAACAAATGCCTCTCATGAAAGTGTATGTCATTTGCCTTCAACCATTTTTTCGTTTTTCGGCAGGAAGTACAGCTTGGATAGGTATAGAAAGTCAGCCTGTTCATTTCCCACATCCTCCATTCCAAAATATCATTCGTAATTTATATCCATTGTATAACATTTGTACAATACTTGTATAACAAAACGCATGATTTTTCAGAAAAAGAATTGTGAACATTTTCTAAATTATGGGAAGGTTGCCTGTTTTGTAAGAAAGGCATCCTTTATAATGTAGTCACATGTGACAGTATGGGGTGAATAGGATGGAACAAACAATAAAAATCACAAATGTGTTATCTGATCCAACACGCTTTAACATTTATCAATTTATTACAAAAGAGCATCGCGAAGTAACAGCACAAGAAATTGCTGATAATTTCGATATCCATCCAAATGTAGCAAGACTCCATCTTTCTAAGCTTGAAGATGTGAAAATGCTTGCTTCCGCAATAAAAAAAACAGGCAAAGGAGGGCGCCCAAGCAGGTTTTACCGACTTTCAGACAATGTGATCGAACTCCAATTCCCTTACCGGGATTATAAGCTCCTTGCCAAGCTTTCTATCCAGGCAATGCAATCTCTGGGACTCGTTGGAAAGAAAGCTCTGTTGGAAACAGGCAAACGATGGGGCAGCGACCTCGTAACCCATCAAGTTGCTGGAAAGAAGAATGACGGAATGACACTTGATGAAAAGCTGGAGCTGCTGAAAGAAGCTGCCGGGATAGCAGGCTTCTACCCCGAAGTGAACTACAATCAGCAAGAATCGAAAGTCATTCTACAAATCCATAACTGTCCATTCAAAGAAGTAGCCACGCAAGAACCAAAGTCGATTTGCCAGATGCATTACGCTTTTGTTTATGGGATGTTCACAGTATTGTTCAATAATGTGGACCTCATAGAGAAAGAAATTATGACATCCGGCTGTGCCACCTGCAATTATGAGGCAGTTCTGGTAAAGTAATGTAATAGTTCTTTACATAATCTAATTAACTAATTTATAATTATTTTGTGAAAACTTGACGGGACAAAAAGGAGGGGACACAATGGAGCGCATGTACAGAGTGATGGGTTTCTGGACAGGTATCATGGCAGTCATGTTTTACCTTGGCGATATGTATGCAACGTCTTTATTATTCTTTGGGCAAACCGGTTTCTTTGTTTTATTAAGTTATTTGAAACTATCAGAACGTATGTATATTTATGTGTTCGGAGCGTATCTAACGGTTTTCTTTGCCGGATTTACTTACTGGAGTACCTTTATGATGGTTCCTGGGGCAGGCGGACATTAATACAGAATACATAAAAACCCATGTAAGGTCCGTGTAAACGGTTACACAGCTACATGGGTTTTTTCCTTTCTGTACATTACATCAGGGAAAATAATCCTGCTCAGCACCAAGATGCTTTGATTGCAGCATGACTCTAAAATAAGAGCTAATCCCACCCGGGGATACCAAGCTCCGTATAGCCCTGTTCCGTTTTGCAGCATCTGAGAAAGGATCAACTCCATCATGCTGTTCAAGCATATCCAAAATTCCTGCCTTAAGTAAAAATTGTTCTTGGCTATATAAAAATTCTTTGTTCAATCCAAATTTCTCCCCATAAAAACCTAGAGAGTCAAAATGAATATGGCTGGTTATATCTATGTTTCCAGGGTCTGATAGTATGTCACTGATCATTAAATGCCGTCGATACCCCCTGAGGCTCCCTTTTTTATGCATTGGAAGTGCCCACTCCTCGTTCGTATATCCGTAGTCAATCGTGACCAGCAAACCTCTGGTTAGATAGTCCGAAATTTTTTTGAGATAAGAAACCATGTCAAGGGGTACCTCGAAACGCTGGCCTTCGGAAAGTTCAATACGCTGGCATGTCAGATATTCATGTATCCTCTTATTGTTTAGCGGTGTTAATATTTCATGCAGGCTGCCGAGCTTTTGTCCGATGAACACTTCTAACAGGCTGCCACGATGTTTTTCTATGACATGAACGGGAAACGCATCGAAAAATTCATTTGAAAATATTATTCCTTCTATTTCCCCCAAATCATCGATATCCTGTAAAATTCTTTTGTTCGGAAACCTTTGGAGGTTCTCTTCTTGAAGGTTGCGATGATATGGACTTGTTTCGATTATATAATAGTTAAGGTTGTCAAAAAGAGCGGGATCCTCCTTTTCAATGGAATGCAAGATTGCTTTAGCAAGTGCTCCCGTTCCTCCTCCTAACTCACATATGACCGGAGGAAGGGACGACTTTGCTGCCACGTGCCGGAACCACCTTGCAAGCTGCCAGCCGAAAACATCGGAAACGTTGCTTGAAGTATAGAAATCACCTTTTTTTCCGATTTTGGCTTTCCTTTTCATATAATAGCCTTCGTCTGGATGATACAGCGCAGCATCCAAATAATCCCTGTAGCTCATCACACTCTCCGGCCTGTCCCTTAATTCTTTGAGCAAGAAATTGTCCATTTTATTTCCTCGCATTATCATTTTAAATACCAACTTAGTCTACACTGCAGTCAGCAGTCAGCATATGTGCATCACTTTTAAAATCCGTTCAAGAACGGGTTTGTATCCATCTCATCCATAATGGTAGTGACAGGGCCATGCCCCGAAAGGACAATTGTATCTTCAGGCAGTGTTAGCACTTTGTCATGAATGCTTTTCATAAGCTGGTCATGATTTCCGCCCGGCAGGTCAGTCCTGCCAATGCTATCTTTAAATAGCACATCTCCCGAGAAAAGCAGCCCGCTTTGTTCAATATAATACGATACACTGCCTGGTGAATGTCCGGGAGTATGCAGCAATTTGAAGGTAAAGCTTCCAACTGATAGTATACCTTCTTCACCGAGAATATGTTCAGCAGGCTTTAGTTTGATTGGCTGACCGATTGTAAATCGCACGGAACCATTTAAGGACGGGTCCAAAAGCCACTTGGCCTCCCTTTCATGAATATAGGCAGGAATGTTGTAAAATTCCCGAACCTCATCCAGGGCTCCAATATGGTCAAAATGAGCATGTGTAAGCAGGATCGCAAGCGGTTTTAATTTCTTGGTCTGTATGTGTTGAATAATTTTTGCTGATTCTTCCCCTGGATCAAAAATGATGCATTCATTTTGGCTGTTCTCTACTATGTAACAATTCGTCTGCAAGGGTCCAAGAGGCATTTGTTTCCATTTCATGTTTACTCATCTCCATTAGGATTTTATTGTTATACTTATTTTACACCAGAAGGTTTCGATTACAGAAATAAATAATCTTCAGGGGTGGGGCCATGAAAAAGTTTATGCAGCTGAGTTTACGTCGGATAGAGAAGAATTCCCAGGCGTTTACGAGCTGCTGGACGGTTTTGATGGCAACCTTTGTTTTCATCGCCGAATGGTCGTGGCTGACACTGAGGAGTCTCTAGATTTTTTAAGGGCAGTATGTGAAGCAGCGGATACATTAGCGCCAACTGCATGATATTTTATGCTGCAACACCCTTGATCCATATGACCGATTTCTGGATTGCTGTTTTAATAACGCTCGAGGTTACTTCCTCTTTACGGGCAGACTTTCTTGTTTCGAAATACTTTGTTTGGAATACATAGAGCGCAAGATGGCATTGATTCAGATGCATGAATATTTGATTGCAGCAACGAGAATGGGGAACGAGGAATACTTTTTTCTGGATTGTTATATGTATGGACCCGCTTGTTAAGAAGATTTTCAGAGCCTAAGACATACAAGTGTCACTTTTGAATCTCGACAAATTTTAAGAAAACCTTTACAATAATTACGAATGCTATCATTTTACAAATTATCCATACATAAACTTTTCTCCGATATCGTTCGGAGCAGCTAAGGAGGCATAAAGATGCTATTAATGGTAATTTTCGGTCTTGTAACAATTCTGGCTCTTTTCGCTACAATCAGTTCACTGAAGAACAAAAACCTTTTAGGACTGGTGTTTGCTGCTGGAAGTACCGCTGTATTCGGCTGGTTTACAGTTATGACAATCTGGCACCACGGCTTTCCGGTTGCACACTAAAATTCTATGGAATACAACGAGGCGGAATTGATCCGCCTCGTTTTTTCATCATTCTTTCAGCTGTTCCTGTACACTTTCAAGCTTTTTTTCCATGGTAGATATCTTATCCCTGCGGTCATCAATTCGGATCGAGGTAGCTACCCTTTGTATTCCATGATTATAGGGCGCATTATGTATCTCCTGTATGACCTGGAAAATTACCGGCAAATCCCCTTCGATAATCGTATTCATTGGAGTCAGCTGAAAGCGAATAGCTCCTGCCTCCTGATGTTTTGCCAAGATTCTTTGAATATCGGCAACATATCGGCTGACACTCGGACCTTCTGTTCCAATCGGAATCACTGTTACATCTGCTATTGGCATCTTCTCGTCCTTTCTGTTTCCCCTATGCTGAAGCTTCTCTTTTTAATTTCTATCATTGTTCCCATGCAGTACATATATGGGGGCTGCATCGGATTTGCTCCTCCCGCCTTTAAAAATTCATTATAAAACGTACTTTCCTGTCTGTAAAATGCATTGTTCATATTCAAATTTTTAAACGCGGCAAAGCACACCTACCATTACATGTATAAACTCGCCAGCAATATTCCCAAAGAGTCATTATATGCTTTTTCAAATTGGGATAGAGGGAGCGGATTGATTCCTTTCCCGATCTCAATTGTGAACCCGGGACGTCTAAAAGTGTCAATAAACCAATCTTTATAACCTGCGTAACTATCGATATAGCGGACAGATTTATAACCGCTCCTTTTCGCGAATTCACTGGCTATAAACGACGAGGCTTCAGGTTCCTTTCCGTTATACCCCCAATAGAATTCTTCTCCCTGTGTATGAAGTGCAATTACTTTTTCAAAATCGCGGGTGTAGGCCAATTGCTGCATGGCTATCGCTTCTGGCTCAGTCAGGAACTTTTCACCCGGATAGTCACGGAAAGAAGGAGCCTTGGGCTTGTTCCGTTCCTTCTCGATTTCCCAATTTGCAGGAAATTGGTTATTTAAATCCACTCCTCTGATATTCGCCTTCCAGCGATAAAATTCACAAATCCCTTCATTCATTGCTACTACGTCCCATTTCCCCTCTGCAGCCTGCTCTCCTTTATGTACAAGTTCAACGCCATCGGGATTCACCATCGGAACAATGGAAAGCTGTTTTAATTTGTATAACTCCATACTATCCAGTCCGTTCCAAATCCACTTATTCGTTACTGTCAATAAAAAATCATTGAGCCAGCGCATAAGCACAGCTGTCGTGATCCATTCGTTGGCGTGAAAAGCCCCATTATAGTGAATCACTTTTTGTCCTCTGCCAAAAGCTATTTCAACTATTTCCCTGCCCTGCACACTTTCACCGATACATGCGGTATTAAAAAAGGGATAAACTGTATTTAATAGAGTCAGGTCTGCCTTCATTTTCTCATAATCGTATGGCTTTTCAGTGTTAATTAATCTTTCGGTAACCCGGCGTGGCACCATGACTTCGTTTCTTGCGGCTGCAGTATGGTTATTTACTAGAATAATGGCATCAAGCGGCAATCTAAATCTGTCATATAAGTTCTTATAATCCGATTTGAATTCTTCTATCGTATATCCTGGAATCAAGATTTTTTCACCATAAATCATGCACGGATTTTCAATATGAGGATTAGAGTCTATGATCAACTCAACAGGAAGATCAAAAACCTTGCTATAATACTCAAGCGTATCACCTTCTCTGCCATATATTCTCATATGACGCCCCCCTTCTTATTCATATACTGTATGAATTGGGGAAAAGAAACATGATGTTCTATATAAAGAATCCCCGGGTTACCGCACTAAAAGGTGGTTTCCTTCATCGATTTTAATCCAGAGATAAATTTAATCTAGAGATGCATTGCCAACTTCTATGGCGGTTCCCTATCTTCTGTTCTCAATTTCTTTATAAAAACGGAGAAGGTCACCGTAAATAATCTTATCGGAATACTCCAGCTCCTGTTTTGCTTTTTCTATAAACGGCTCACAATTCCTTCGGTCAGTTAGCTCACCCGACTTCCTCTGATAACAGGATTCACGTGTATAAGCGTAATCTTTTCCAATGAAGCTTCCATCTCGCAGAACAGTTAGTCCGTCATTATTCTCTGCAAATAAACTGTTTCCGAATTCAATAGTTTCTTTGCCTCTGATTCCTATTAGATCCATGATTGTTGGTCTTACCTGAATTTGTCCTGATACATTTGATATTTTCCTGCCTTTTACGCCTGGTATATGGATAATCAGGGGCACACGCTGTAATTGCAACGATACAAAGGGAGTAACCGGCCTTCCAAGATATTCACTCATTGCATCATTATGATTTTCTGAAATCCCGTAATGGTCACCGTACAAAATAATGATGGATTTTTCATATAAACCTGAGGTCTTTAACTCACCAATGAACTGCTCCAATGCTTGATCCAAGTATCTGACAGTTGGAAAATATTTGTTCAATGTATCAGAACTGGAATGATATGCAGGGATTGTTTGGTCCTCAGGTGATAAGGTGAAGGGGAAATGATTTGTTAATGTAATTAATTTGGCATAAAAAGGCTGGGGCATGTTCAGCAGGTGTTGAATAGATTGATGAAAAAATGGTTTGTCCTTCAATCCCCAGTTCACTGAATTTTCAGGATTCACTTCATAGTCATTGATATTAAAAAATCGCTCATATCCAAATGACTGATACATAATGTCTCGATTCCAAAAACTTTTATTATTGGCGTGCAGTGACGCGGTATAGTAGCCATGGCTCTTCATGATCTCAGGTGTAGCGTGATACTCATTTTGAGAATGAGTGAAAAAAACCGCGCCCCTCCCAAGAGGGTATAGGGAATTCTCTACAATGAACTCAGAATCAGATGTTTTGCCCTGGCCAGTTTGATGGTAGAAATCAGTAAAGTAGAAGCTGTCTTGAATGAAGTCATTTAAAAAAGGAGTTATCTCATGCCCGTATACATGCCGGTTAATAACAAAGCTTTGCATGGATTCCATCGATACCATTATGACATTCTTGCCCTTTGCAATGCCAAACATCTTTTCATCTGGCATTGGTTGTTTGGATCGAATATAGTTTTGTATCTCTATCAACTCAGAGCTGTCTGCAAAAGCACGCTGTGCAGATGTCTTGGATTGAAGAAAAATATCATATAAATGATAATTGTACGCTCCTATATTTTTAACAAGCATTTTTCTGTCAAATGTCCGTGTAAGAAGCTGCGGGCGTACAATTTCCGATAGACCAAGATTAAAAGTCGCTATTGCAAGCGACGCCGTAATCAACATTTTTTTTTCGTAATTTGAATATTCAGATTTCCTGAGTTTTTCAGGCTTTATCTTCATAATTATACCCAGCACCAATAGGTCAATGAAATAAAATAAGTCAGATGTGTTTATAAGCTCTGTCACACTGCCGCCTAAATCACTCATATTCTTTGTCTGAAACAGCACCGGTATCGTAAGAAAATCATTGAAAAACCGAAAGAACAAGATGTTAGCAAACAATATAAAGGAAATGATAAAACTGCTTAGAAATAAATACTGTTTACGTTTTTGCTCGGTCAAGAAAAGGCTGACACCGAGAACCAATAATAGAAAACTGAGCGGGTTAATGAAGAGGATCAATTCCTGCAGCCAGCTATCCACCCGAATATCAAAACTGAATTTGTAAGCTAGGTACGTTTTCATCCATAGCATTAAAGCAGTTATATTAAACAACGTGATCCGCGGAAAAGAAGCATCTCGTCTCATTTCGTATATGTCCTCCTTTGCATCGGCCCCTTGTACCAGATACAGCGGATATGGTTAATCGAATTATTTATGTATTTATCAGTAAAGATTACATTCACGGTTATTAATTATTACCCGTCACAAGAGAAAATCGAAACCAAATGCCTTGGTCATGCGGGGAGCCTAAAAATAAAAAAGCTTTCCATCAGGAAAGCTTTTTTAGTGTAATCGTTTGTTTTCTTTACTATTCATCAAGGCGCGCTTTTACAAGCCATGCTGCACCAATGATTCCTGCATCGTTTCCGAGAGTAGCAATGCTTAATTCCGTAGACTGGCGGACCCTTGGGAATGCGAATTTTTTGAAATAGTCGTTTACAGGAGCGAGCAAACTTTCTCCGGCCTTGGAAACGCCGCCACCAATAACAATTTTTTCCGGATTTAATACATTCGCTATATTGGCCAATGCCAGCCCTAAATAAAAGCTAACCTGGTCAATGACATCCTTTCCGAGCTGGTCACCTTTCTCGGCAGCTTCAAAAATATCCTTGGAGGAAAGGCTGCCTTGGATATCCAAAATTCCGCGAAGCGAAGTTTCACCTTTGAAACTATTAAGGGCCTCGTTCGCAAGTCTGACAATCCCGGTTGCTGAGGCAACGGTTTCCAGGCATCCTGTCTTGCCACAGTTACAGGGAGCACCATTTTCGGGAACAACGGTAAAATGCCCGATTTCACCGGCTGCACCGCTAACACCATGCACTAGCGCGCCATTTGCAATGATCCCCCCGCCTACACCTGTGCCTAAGGTAACACAAACCAAATCCCTTGCTCCGTTTCCTGCCCCTTTCCACATTTCGCCCAATGCGGCAATGTTGGCATCATTATCAATGAATGAAGGCAGGGAGGTCTCCACCTCAAGAAGGTCTTTAAGCGGATAATCCTTCCACCCTAAATTGACAGCCTCATAGATCGAACCATTTAATGAATTTACAGGTCCAGGAGCTCCCATTCCAATTCCCATGACCTTGCTTTTAGGCTCACCCAACTCATTAAGCTTCGTATCCATCGCCTTTGCAATATTAACAGTGATATTTTTTCCCTTTTCAGAAATGTCTGTAGGGATTTCCCACCTGTGTAGTATCTCGCCGTAGATATTGATAAATGCCAGCTTAGTTGTGGTACCGCCTAAATCTACACCCATAATCCATTTATCCATTTTTTTCCACCTTTTTAATAAGAATTTTCACGTTTATCCTTTTCCACTTGTATCTGATGCCGCAGTAACAGGAGCGCTGTCTGAAAATCCCGTGTTTCAATGAGCTGCGATTTATATAGCTCCTTAATTTCAGACTCCATCATTTCAAGATCTGCAATTCGATCGCCAATATAAATGATCGTACCAAATTTCTTCAGTAGCTGCTGTATGTCATAAATCGTTTTCATAACGTCCCTCTTAACATATTGTGTCTCAAGAAAAGTATAAAGGAAGCAAAAAAAACAAACAAGTAGGACCTTATATCTCGCACTACTTGCTGCTTTCTGGCCACCAGCAGTAATTAATGGAAACCTTTATCCCTTTGAAAAAATAGACATTATTACATACTTGTCCGAATTGGAACATATAAATTCTATTACAACTTATTATGTCGGGGGAAACCATGCAAAAACTAAGTAAATTGCATATCCTGTGTTTGGCTGTTTCGTTTACCGTTTTCTTTTTATATTTGATCTATTTAAAGACAATCGAACCAACAAGGGAAACTGTTATGTTTTTCCCTATTGATACAGAGGTGGAATTTAATGAGGCAACAACAAAGATAAATGTAATTAAGGATGAACAATCAGGTTATTCCCTGTATTGGAGGGTACGTTCTTTGCTGGACAGAAAGGCCTATCTGCGGCAGGATTTGTCCATATTGTACAAGAATGGGAGAATGGCAGGATTATTAAAAGATTGGCATCAGTATTCGACACAAGTAGATCAGGAAAAGAGCATACACGAAAGACAAAGCTCCATTTTCAAAGCTATCAGCTTTCATTATGCTGAGCTACATCCTTCATCCGAAATATATAAAAGTGCCCATGAAATGACAGCTGACCACCTTTATGTAATCGCGTCACCCTTTTCCAAATTTCAGAGCTTTCAAAGGCCCAGTACAAAGGAACAAAAGGAATGGAAACTCACTCTGGATAATGTGACATCTTCTTTGCAGGCTGAAACACTGGAAGCCGTAAGCGCTGCATATCGTATAGACACCTCGATGTATAGGGTATTTCCGTTAACTTCTCTTAATGAGACAAAGGGTGAGATATTTAAGCATTTCTCACCGTCTCTGCAGCAGGAATTGATGAGCAAGCTATGGGAGGGAATTTATAAAAACTATATATTGGGCATCACAATAAATAAAGGTCCAGCAGCCCAAAGTCCCATCGGCAGTACTGAACCTCTTCTATTAGTTAGACATGATAATCGGGAAGTGCTCGTAATAACATTGACGAAGGCAGGGACACCAGTACTGCTCAGACAAAGGCTTCCCACTCATTCCTCCTCCATTCTTCGCAGCATTTCACGATATTGCTCCTGATCCGGCTCCAGGTTCACAGCTTCACGAATATGTTGCATGGCTTTTGCTTTATCGCCTAAATCGTTATAGACAAGTGCAAGGTTGTAATGAGCTTCGTGCATCTCAGGATATTGGGCAATCGCCTTTTCATAATACTCCTTTGCCTGCTGTAGATTTCCTTTTTTTATCTCCATATTTCCGAGGGAGAAGTAGGCATAGGGCGCCTGTTCAAAGTTTTCGATATATTCACGGGCAACTTGAAACGCCTTATCCTCGTCACCTTCTTTTATATATTCCTGAGTCAGCTGTGCTATGGTAGGATCCTTTCCACTAGCAAGGATTGGATGGTCTGTATAACCCCATTTTAGCAGGCAGAATGTAAGGATCGCAGTTGCTGCAGCGAATACAGCCTGACGAAACGGCTTCCGCTTTTTTGGCAGGTGAACCACGCCGGAGGCGAGAAAGCCTCCAATCAGCCCGCCAATATGGCCCGAATTATCTACGCCTTCCACTGAAAAACCATAGCCAAGATTGATTATGATCAGAATGATTATGTTGGTTCCCATAGTTCTAAAAAACAGTTTTGGATGTGTCGTTCCAAAATAAAGAAGAGCGCCGAAGAGGCCAAAAATAGCACCGCTTGCGCCTGCAGATATGTTCGGCGTAGCCAAAAAACTTGCCAGTGTTCCTGAAAAGCCAGCAAATATATAGATAAATAGGAACCTGACCCTACCATACATCCTCTCAACCTCTGGACCAATGAAATACAATGAAAGGGTGTTCATCAGCAAATGCATCACCCCGATGTGAACAACCATCGGCGTAAAGAATCTCCACCACTCCCCCTGCAGGATCAGCGGAGAATATTTTGCCCCAAATTGTATCAGGGTTAGGGTGTTTTGGCTGCTTCCCTTCAGTTCCATTAAAATAAAGATGGCTATTTGCAGAAAGATGAACACATTGGTAAAAAAGGGTTTGCCATTTCGGAATATTGCCTGTTCTTCTTTTGTCTTCTTAACAGAAGCAGCAAGAGCCCCCTGTTTCATATAAGCTACATGACTTTCTTCGACATGGCCCTCATCAGGTATGTGCAACGATAGCGGTTTATTGAAGATTTGCTCAAGCGATCCAAAGCTTTCCGGCGTCCTCGACGCATCGAATATCATGGTATGGACGGTGGATTTCTTCTCGGATACAGGGCGAATTATATGATCAAAGTCATCTACTGGAAGATATGCCGAAATATAAATATTCAATACATTCATCGGCCTTCTTAGGAGTTGGCTGCGGATATTCTCGGCGTTCATGACAGTCCTATCTATATCACGCTTTAACCAGTTTGCCCAATCCAAATCATGCCTCATCACGCGAATGACAGGATAAGCCTTGTTTTCATCATTCTCCAGCCATATTTCATTATGGTTTTCTGCAACTGTTAACATTCTATATTCATGCCTGGATGATAGTTCATTGACCAGCGACCAGAAAATATAATCCTCACGTAATCCCATGCTTACCCTACTTTCCAAAAAAACCTTATATGCATAATTATTACAACTAAACTATAGACGATATTTGTTCTATTGTAAAAAATTATTAAGGGACTTCCAGAGAAAAAGGAACAATAGGGGCTTTCCTGGATTTATTTCGTTTTATGCCGTTCAAAGAAAAAGAACTTGGACAGGATTTTCAGCGCTTTCTTTTTCGGAAACAAATATCCTGGCGATGCCCTTAAAAATTTTGCTTATACTTGAACATCCCTCGCCTGCGGCGCACAATCTTATTTTGCTTTATTTTTTAATGAGGTTTCCTTAAAACCCCTCCGTAAATTACGCAAATGCCTCTTATGAAAACCAAAAAACCTTATTCCGAAGAATAAGGCCGTTTGTATTATTCTGTTCTGCCGGTGGTTGGTTTGCCAAACATTCCTTGAATCATTTTTTCCCTGACTCCGGGCATATTAAGAGAACTAGAGACCATCATTTTCCTCAAAAATCCATTGGAAAGGGCAACGTTTAAAAGCCGGTACCGATTCTTAACCCCAAAATATACACTTGTACCAATTAATATAATCCGCAAAAGCGATTTCAACATTTCTATCCCTCCTGGACTTAGTTTGTAGAAAAGGAGGGGGTTTTATCCCGGTATAACACAGAGTACACGCCTAAAGGCGTTACTCTCTGTAATCCCCCGATTGGGTCGGCTAACCGGCTTTGCTGGAAGTCTCCCCTTATCCCGGTATAACACAGAGTAACCGGATTTAAGGTTCTATTGGACGTTAGCTAACGTCGCTAATTCTGGCTGGTCAGAGGGAATTAAAAGGAGTAATTTTTCAGCATCATATACACAGCGGCAGCGAGCAGAGAAGCCAGGAATATGGATAATGCATTTACCAAATCATTGTTTAATAATTTGGTTCCTTTTATAAGCATGGTTGGCCGGCCGCAGTGCAGTTGTTTTTCCGTTTCGATTCCACATGCATTGCATTTATATTTGGCTTGATACAGAGCTCCTAGCACTGTATCAAATAGATTGCCCAAAAAGCCGAATATGGTTACAAGAATCAGCCAGGATATCGTCAGGTCAAAAAAGATGATCGATGATATTCCTATCAGGAGCGCTGCAAGAATGGCGGCGATTGAACCCAACAGCGAGACTGCTCCTGATGTCCCTTTATCAACTGTCCTTAAGGAGAGTATGTACACTGGCTGCCGCCTGCTGAGAACCCCGATTTCCGAAGCCCATGTATCCGAATTTGCTGAGGCTATTGCAGCAAGGAACATCATCAAAAAGATATCTGATGGATAAAAATAATAGATGAAGGAAACAGCCCCCGCAACTCCTCCGTTGGCAAATACTTGAGTCCAGTCCCTAGAGTCGCCTTTTTCAAGTTTTTCCTCGACATGTTTTTTTTGCGAGGATTTAAATTTTGACCAGAAACTTGAACTCAGGAAAAAAATCCCTAAAAGAAGCAAACCCTTCAGTCCGAAACCGACTGCCACAGCGAAGCCAATCAATACCGTTGCTATCGCTCCTGATTTGGAAAGCGATTTTGCAAGGTAGCCGCCCCATGCCGTCAAAATTATCAATAAGGCATACATAAAAACACTAAAGTTCATTACAAATAAAAATCCTTTCAGGTGTAATAATCTTTGATACAGGGATATCATGTGCTTCTATGGGAACATTTTCAACTATTTGTTCACGAAACGCCAATGAAATGGCTATGCCTGAATAATTCGCAAGGAATCGATCATAATATCCCCCTCCAAAGCCCACCCTGTAGCCTTGGGGAATGTATGCAACTCCAGGCACGATTAATAAGTCAATCTGCTCCTGTGGTATGTATTGTGTTTCTGACACTATTGGTTCGGAAAGCCCGTAATATACGGTTTCCAACTGATCAAAAGACTGCAGGCGTCTAAACTGCATTTCGTTGTTTTTAGGAAGGCATTTGGGCACTGTGACTATTTTTCCTTGTTTCCATGCCTTTTCTATAATTGGCTTTGTGTCTAATTCTGGTGCTCTAGAAATGGTAATGCCCACGTTTTTTGCATTCACCCATTCTTCCTGCTGATACAGTGTGCTTGCAATTTTATTAGAGTATTCCCTGT
Organism: Peribacillus sedimenti; assembly: GCF_046237635.1. Classification (NCBI taxonomy): domain Bacteria; kingdom Bacillati; phylum Bacillota; class Bacilli; order Caryophanales; family Bacillaceae; genus Peribacillus; species Peribacillus sedimenti. The sequence continues at coordinate 3,862,510 of NZ_CP143547.1, forward strand.
GTCCTTCATGGTCCATCATATGCAGGCAGGACAATACAGTATTTCGTATAGCCTTTTTTTCATCCTTCAATCCATACACCACCTAAGCTTTTTACATAATTGCTCGAAAAAATTATAATAAAAAAACAACAGGAAAAACTTCCTGTTGCTTACTTAGTTTCACGGTGTAAAGTACTGCGTTTTTCTCTTGGGCAATATTTTTTAAGCTCAAGACGATCCGGGTTGTTACGTTTATTTTTTTTAGAAATATAGTTACGGTCTCCACATTCAGTGCAAGCCAACGTAATATTCACGCGCATCAGTATTTCCCTCCAAACATAAATGAACTTGTTCACATAGGACTTTTCTATAATAGCATTTTCTCATTTGAAAAGCTAGTTGTTTTTTCGGGAAATACCTGATTTACGCTGTTAATTTAGATTTGGAGATTCTGTCCTGCAGCCAGGAGTTTATGATTAAGATCCTTCGCGAACTCCTTGGATTCACTGTGGATCACCCATGCAATTGCCTCTACACACTCGTTTGGTTCTATTTTCTGCTCCAGGGAGAACATGCTGCTGACCTCTCCTTTTGCTAGCGGGGAAAATGTAAGCACTCCTTCAGTTAGCGATTTGAAGCACCCATATTGATATAGGTTTTTCTTTGCCTGAATACAGTATTGAGAAATCCCCTTACCATTTAGTAAGCCGCCTAATACAGCAACCCCTGTCTGTCCTACATGGTAAATTGCTTTTTCCCCTGGACTGAAAAATGCCACAGTCTGCCTTTCCAGCAGGTTCTCATACTGGAACATCAGCTTTGGGAACAGCAGCTCCTTGGAGGAATTCTTGATGGTCATTTTATAGAAGGTAGCATCTTTTCTATCAATTTTTTGGCACAATACCCTCATTTGACGATTGATATAGCTTGCGGATTCTTCAGAAACCCAATCAAAGGTACCATCCAGCCAAAGACCAGCTTTCAAACTTTTTCGGGAAACCTCTTGTTTATCTTTCGAATGGTATGCTGACAGACTGATCATGTTTTTCCCCCTTTAAATAGACGTACATAGTAAGGTAATAGGTCCATTCATTAAATGGTTTTATTATCCTTCTCTTATGGATTGTTTGAATTTTCCGATTTATGTTATCTTTATCGTAGCACCTCTGGGCAAGCCTTACAATGAACGCATTTTGTCGAGGAGTAAGCCCGTCATATGCGGCCTGCATTCAATAGCTAAATTTTTTTACAAAATCATGTAAGCGTTGTCTTTTCGACAATTTTTCGTCAAAAATACTACAAAATACTCCATTATTATATAAATAAGGATATTTATTTTAAAATGCACCCGCATTAGCCTTAAAATTGTGTATGATAGACGTTGTAATAAGTACAGATCTTCGAGGTGAAAACATGTTAGTATTTATTGTCCTGCTGGCGTTTGCAGTGCTTCTTCTGGCTCTGTCATTTTTTAAGAGGGACAGGGTTCAAAAGGTGGAAGAGGATTTGGAACAGCTAACCTTGACTCATATGCAGGATATGTATCAACTTAAGAAAAAGATTAAAATACTTGAGGAAGAATTGATGATCCAGGATATGTTTGCTTCAGAGAAATATCCGGAAGCCAAAATGCCAAATGTAAACGAAATACTAAAAAACCAAGTCCTTTCTCTTCATCAGCAGGGGTTGGGAGTAGATAAAATCATGAAGCAGTCCACATTGCCAAGAGAGACAGTTTTGAATATCATCATGGACGACAGAGGGCAATCATATGAATAAATCGACCATTCAGGCTTTTGCTGCAGGCATCATCTTCTCAACTGCTGTAATATTTGGTGTCCAAACATTGGGACATTCAAATTCCGCAACAGATGTAACCATAACAGAGGCCAAAGAACTATTGGAAGGCAAAGGGTATGAAGTAGCCAGGGATGCTTCCCAGAATAAAGCAAATACCGATGACGGTGCTGCCGATCCGCCGACCAAGAGCAATACCTCCACAACGCCTGAAAAAAAGATATCAGAACACACACAAGCACAAAAGCAGCAGTCTTCAGACAAGGATGGAGCATCCTCCTCCTCATATAGCCTCCAGATTAAAGCTGGCATGACAACCGGGGACATTGCTGAGTTGTTATATAAAGAGAGAATAATAAACGATGAGGATGCATTTCAGCAATATATGAATGGTCAAAATCTCAATGAAAAAATACAAATTGGCATATATGTAGTGACAAAAGATATGACTATTAGCCAGATTGCGAAAACAATTACTAAATAAAGGGATTACATAAAAGTACATCCCTTTTCCTTGCACACATATAAAAAGGCAGACACCGGGCAATGATTTTTGGCCAAGTGTCTGCCTTTTGTTCTACTCGTTTAAGTCTAAATGCCTGCCTCGTACAAGATAGTAGATACTTTCGGCAATATTCGTAACATGGTCAGCTGTTCTTTCCAGATACCTTGCAACGAATGATAATTGAGTAATTTGCTGAAGATTGCTGTTGGAAAGCTGAAGCATGCCTTTAATGCTCTCACCATATAGACGGTCCACCTCATCGTCCATCTCAGCTATTTTTCTCGCTAGGGCAATATCCTCAGTTTCAAATGCCTGAATGGCAAGGTCAATCATTTCCAGTGTAATCGTCTGCATAGTCTTAAGCTCGGTTAAAGAATAGATTAGGGGATTTTGGCCAATCCGAATAGCAGATTTCGCAATATTAACACCAAAGTCGGCCATGCGTTCAATATCTGAAGCAATCTTGATCGCCGCTACAATTCTTCTTAAATCAATGGCAACGGGCTGCTGCTTCGCGATTAACAGAATCGCAAAGTCATTGATCTCTTCTTCAAGAAGGTCAGCCTTGTTATCATTTTCAATAATTTGGACAGCTTTATCAAGATCCTGTTCTTCAAGTGCAATAAAGGACTCTTCGATAGATTCTGAAGCAAGGTAAGCTAATCTAACCAATTTTTCTTTCAACTGAACAAGTTCCTGTTCAAATTTTTCACGGACTACCATAATCATTCTCCCCTTCTGAACCGGATCAGCCGAAGCGTCCTGTAATATAATCCTCTGTTCTCTTATCAGACGGATTTGAAAAGATTGTATCAGTGTCAGCAAACTCGATAACCTCGCCATTCAGGAAGAATGCCGTTTTATCGGAAATCCTTGCTGCCTGCTGCATGTTATGGGTAACGATAATAATACTGAAATCCTTTTTAAGCTCCTGGACCAGTTCTTCCACCTTAAGCGTGGAGATTGGATCGAGTGCAGACGTCGGTTCATCCATCAGGATAACGTCCGGTTCGATTGCCAAACATCTGGCGATGCAAAGACGCTGCTGCTGACCGCCGGAAAGACCGTACGCATTCTGGTGCAGACGATCCTTTACCTCATCCCAGATGGCGGCTCCACGAAGGCTCTTTTCAACAATTTCATCAAGAATCTTTTTATTTTTAATGCCATGGATTTTGGGTCCGTAAACTACATTTTCATAGATTGACTTCGGGAATGGATTCGGTTTCTGGAACACCATCCCTACTCGTGTACGCAAATCTTCAACTTTATAAGACCTATCGAGGATATTTCGTCCGCGGTATTTAATTTCACCGGACGTTTTAACCCCCGGTACAAGTTCGATCATTCTATTAAGGGTCTTAATATACGTCGATTTACCGCACCCAGATGGACCAATGATCGCTGTTACTTCATTTTGATAGATATCCAGATTGATATTTTTCAAGGCATGGTTGTCGCCATACCAAAGATTCAATTCAGATGTAGCATAAACAACCTCTTTGCTATCTTTTATGTGGCTATTATTTGTAATCATCTCAACTCTTTTAGTCTTGCTAGATACACTTGCAGTCATCAGAAAATCCTCCTTCATCCTATAACCGGTCAACGGGCAACCGGAATCTGGTTCGTAAACCATTAATGATATACGGCTTCATAAAGCCGATAACCCCATGATTAATATCGTTTGCTAAATTTGTTTCTAATTAATACAGCTATTGTATTCATCGCAATCAATAGTATCAGAAGGACAATGATTCCAGCGGCAGCAACCTGGTGGAACTCTTCCTGCGGCCTTGAAGTCCAGTTATAAATTTGCATCGGCAGGACTGTCAACGTGTCGAAAACGGTTCTTGGCAAGAACGCGATAAACAATGGGATACCTACCACGATTAGCGGAGCCGTTTCACCAATGGCTCGAGACAGGGCTAAGATGCCGCCTGTCAGAATGCCGGGAATCGCTGCCGGAAGTACGACCTTTAAAATTGTCTGCCATTTTGTTGCACCCATACCGTATGATGCTTCTCGTAATTCTTTGGGCACTGCCCTTATTGCTTCTTGAGCAGCTACGATGATGACCGGGAGAACAAGCAAGCTCATTGTTAGACCGGCTGCAAGTACTGAGCGATCCAAAGCCAGTGCCCGAACAAAAATAGTTAAGCCTAATAATCCAAATACAATGGACGGAACACCCGCAAGGTTTGAGATGTTCACCCGAATAAATGATGTAAAACGGTTTTTCGCTGCGTACTCCTCAAGATAAATTGCAGTTCCTACACCTAATAACAGAGAGACTGGAGCGACAACAACCATCAGCCACATTGTCCCAATTAATGCGCCCTTTACCCCTGCGTTTTCCGCTCTACGCGAAGCGAAATTCTGGAAAAAGTCTGCATCCAGGTAGCCAATTCCTTGAGTGAATATCCGATATAGCAATATTGCAAGCACCAATAAGCCGAACAGGGTGGAAGCAAAGAATAATCCTTTAAACACTGTGTTCAGTGTAAGCCTTCCCTGCATCCTTTTGCCCACGGCATCCTTGTCTATTAATTTCATTTCTAGTATTCCTCCCTAAATCTGCGAGATATAAACTGCGCAAGCAGGTTCATAGCCAGGGTGAATACAAACAAGGTCATTCCCACTGCATAAATGCTGTAGTAGATCGTTGTCCCAAATCCAGCATCGCCTGTACTTACCTGAACGATGTACGCAGTCATTGTTTGAATGGATGATGTTACATCCCATGAGAAGTTAGGACTTGATCCGCCGGCAATGGTCACGATCATTGTCTCCCCAATTGCCCTTGATAATGCCAGAACAATCGATGCCATGATACCTGAAATAGCTGCAGGAAGGATGATTTTAATGGACGTTTCCAGCTTGGTTGCTCCAAGCGCAAAAGCACCTTCCCTGATGGAATTCGGCACTGACGACATTGCGTCCTCAGAAAGTGAGGCAATCATTGGAATAATCATAATACCTACTACGATTCCCGGACTAACAGCATTGAAAGTTTCAAGGCTTGGGAACAAGTCTCTTAGAACGGGAGTTACAAAAGTCAGGGCAAAGAAACCATAGACAATCGTCGGAATCCCCGCCAGTACTTCCAATATCGGTTTGATAATTCTCCTGGTTTTGTCAGAAGCATATTCACTCAAATAAATGGCGGAACCAATACCTATCGGAACCGCAACTATAGCTGCAATTAGCGTGACTTTTAACGTTCCCGAAATCAAAGCCATAATCCCGTAGGAAGGATGCGTACTTGAGAACGGGTACCATTTTTGCGATGTAAAAAACTCTATGATTGACACTCTTTCAAAAAATGTAAAAGTTTCAAAGATTAATGTGAAGACAATACCAATGGTCGTTAAGACTGAGATGATCGCAGTTGCCAACAAAATATACGGTACCATTTTTTCCGTATTTAATTTGTTCTTCTGTCCCAGTTTTTTCTCTTCGATCATTTTCTGAACCGAATACTTAGCTGTTTGTGGCGATGCCATAATGAAGACCCCTTTCCATCCAAGGCAATAAACTTTTGATGCGTGTAATACCGTGTCCAAAAGGTCCGTATTCACAGACATGGCAAGATGAGAAGCAGATAGCAGCTCCTCATCTGATTGCAATTGGACTGACAGATAAATATAACTTATTTTGTTAAAGCTTCTAGTTTATCAAGATCTTTTTTATATTCTTCTTCAGGAAGTTTCACATAACCTACTTCCTCGGCTAAGTCGGCAGCATTCTCAAGGAGGAACTGTGCATAATCTGCAACTTGCTCTTTGTCTGCCACTGCTGAATTTTTTACATAAGTGAACAGCGGACGGGATAATGGAGCATATTCCCCACTTTGGATCGTATCGTGGTTTGGCTCGACTGGGCCTTTGCCTCCATCAATTTTTACAACCTTTAATTTATCTTTATTTTCTTCATAGTATGCGAATCCAAAAAACCCGATTGCGTTCTTGTCTCCGCTTACGCCTTGAACAAGGAAGTTGTCATCTTCGCTAAGTGAAGCATCTGCTGCAATAGGTTTTTCTTGCAGAATAACTTCATTGAAGTAGTCATATGTGCCTGAATCAGTTCCCGGTGAGTAGAATTTCACTTCTTCATTTGGCCACTCAGGACGGATATCGGACCATTTCTTCGGCTTCCCTGTATCCACCCATAATTTTTGCAGTTCTTCGACTGTCAAGGAATCAACAAAATCATTATCTTTATTGACTACCACTGATAAACCGTCGAACGCAACTTTTAATTCTGTATAATCAATTTTCGCTTTTTCAAGCGCAGCTTTTTCTTCATCTTTAATTGGGCGAGATGCATTACTGAAATCCGTTTCACCTGCTGAGAATTTTTCAAATCCGCCGCCAGTTCCTTTTACTCCAACCGAAACTTTTACATCTGGCTGTTCAGCCATGTATTCTTCAGCTACAGCTTCCATAATCGGATATACAGTAGAAGACCCATCCATTACGACATTCCCTTTTAGCGCAGCTCCATTTTCACTGTCACTTTTGCTTGATGCATCGGAACCGCATGCAGCTGTGATCGCAATTGCTCCACTCATTACTGCTGTTAATGCCATAAACTTAAAGCTTTTCATTTTCTAATTCCCCCTGAGAGATTAGTTGTTTTGTCCTACAAATTTATAATAAAGCTCACGCATTAATTCTGTTTAAATGGTTTGTAAAGATTGTGTAAATAAACATTACGATTTGTAAATCTATCACATACGAAAGACGCTTTCCCTTAGAAAGCGTCTCAGATTGTGGAAATTAGGTTTCCTTCATAAGCTGGAAGCAGTCCAAACTTCAATTTATCCATTAGCCCTCCATGAATCGCAAAACCGGCGATTCACCACAGAGAATGAAAATGGCTCCAAACCGTCGATACTGTTCTTAGGCTGGATGAGGAAGGTCGATGAACTATGGTGCCATAGAGCCCATCCGTTAGTCTGACTCCAACGACCACGGTGCACCACCGACTGTCGCTCCCCTTCCGGGGAAGCACTTATGGTAGATTAATCCTAATTCTGGTTGCTGCACCAGCCTCTATTTTAACTAGCCAAGAAAGGAAAAGTTCAATGGATGTAATCATTGAAAGAGCTTGCGGGCTGGATGTACATAAGGACAATATTACTGCCTGCATCATGACATCTGAAGGAAAGGAGGTTCGCACGTTTTCTACTAAAACAATCTTCCTCTTGGATCTAATCGATTGGATTAAGGAACAAAAGTGCAGTCACGTTGCGATGGAGAGTACAAGTGTTTACTGGAAACCAGTCGTCAATCTGTTGGAAGCTGAAGGTATTGAATTTCTCGTGGTCAATGCCCAACATATGAAATCTCTTCCCGGTCGTAAGACCGACGTGAAAGATGCCGAATGGATTGCCCAATTACTAAGACACGGATTGTTAAAGGCAAGCTTTATCCCGAACAGGACACAACGGGAGCTTAGGGAACTAGTCCGTTATCGCCGAAGCATTATCGAAGAACGTGCCCGGCAACACAATCGGATTCAAAAGGTGCTTGAAGGAGCGAACATCAAACTTGGTTCTGTCGTTTCGGACATCATGGGTGTTTCGGCAAAGGACATGCTTCATGCTATCGCAAACGGTGAAGACGACCCTGAGAAACTATCAAATTTGGCACGCCGTACAATGAAAAAGAAGAAAGATGAACTTGAGCTGGCTCTTCGAGGCTATGTAAACCCACATCAGCGATTAATGCTTAAAACAATTTTGACTCATATTGATTTCCTCACTGAACAGATCGAGATAATCGACAAGGAAATTGCCGAGAGGGTAAGCGAATATCAGGAAGATATCGAACGGCTTGACTCCATTCCTGGGATAGCCACAAGGATGGCTGAACAAATACTCGCTGAAATTGGTACTAATGTGGGTTCGCAGTTTCCTAGTGCTGCACATTTATGTTCCTGGGCAGCCTTGGTTCCTGGCCACAATGAAAGTGCTGGAAAGCGGAAATCTGCAAGAGCCAAAAAAGGTAACAAGTATCTCCGTTCTGCCTTAACTGAAGCAGCCCAATCAGTAAGGGGTTCGAAGAACTATCTCGGTGCCCTATACAGGCGGACAGCCGGACGAAAAGGAAAGAAACGTGCAGCCATTGTAGTCGCACATGCGATGTTGCGTATCGCGTATTACCTTCTCACCCGAAAAGAAATGTATGTTGATTTGGGTGAGGACTACTTTGACAAGCAAAGACAAGTTTCAATCGTACGGCATTCGGTTCGGAGACTGGAGAACTTAGGATATACAGTGACCATTTCGGAAGCATCCTAGTCTTTCAATAATCGATTCAGGAATCAGACGCTCTCCTTTTTAAAAAACTGATTGAGCTGCGTCTATTTAAGTATGGCCATTTTCCTGAAGTTACAGAATTTAATTTTCATGGTAGTTTATAAAGGATGTTATTTAGAAGTGGCAGCCCAAGATACAGCCTGAAATCAGAAAATCAGGACATACGTTGAACATGATATGGGAACTAAAATAATTGTTTTGTACCTGATGCTTACTTTCGCAACCATAATTAAAAATGGAAGCATGTGATGGCCTGACATAGCACGTAAGTACGGTATAAAAATAAGATTCAATGGAATTAATTAGTGGCGTAATTTTCTTAAAGCAAGGAAATGACAAAAGGGGTCCGGAATGAAAACATTCCGGACCCCTTTTGTCGGTAATCTTAAGCTTTTAATTGCCAGGCTTCTTTATTGTTTAATTATTCTCATTTTCTTGTTCTTTTCTTACTTCAGCTTGCTCTTTTTTCACATCACTGCCGTTGTTAATCTGTTCTCCATTGGCAGTTTCGGCTTTTTCCTCTGAAGCACGCTCTTTCTTAAGTTTAAAATAGGTATCCATTACCTTTTCCGCGATTTCTTTGTTCATTGAATGGCCGGCTCCTTGATAAGCCCAAGGAACCACTACGGCAAAAGCCACTTCAGGCTTATCATATGGCGCGTAGCCAACAAGTGATAGATTGATGGTTGCCGGAGGCTCATCGTATTTCTTGCGGTCCGGGCCATCATAAAACGCCTCCGCTGTTCCTGTTTTCCCGGCAGGCTTATATGACTTTCCCCCAAACCAAGTATAGGCTGTCCCGCCTTGCTCCTGCATGACCTGCCTGAATCCTTCCTGGACCCTGTCGATCCATTCTGGCTTCATATCAAGCCTGTTCAGCACTGTAGGCTGAATCTGTTCCATTACCGGACCAAGTTTCTCGTTGTTATCAAGCGGCTGGCGGATTTCCTTTACCATATGGGGCTTCATGCGATAGCCGCCATTAGCAATGGAAGAAACATACTGAGCCAGCTGCATTGGTGTGTACGTGTCATATTGTCCGATGGAAAGGTCGAGCAGTTTACCCGGGCTGGTCTCTGATCCTTTGAATCCAACCATCTCATTCGGAAGGTCGATGCCAGTCCGCGCACCCAGACCAAATTGAGCATAGCTGTCACGCATGGTATTAAACGCCTTAGGATTAATATTCAATGGCTCGTTCGGAACATAATGTCCTCCGCCAATATTGATCGCTGTCCGGAACATATACACGTTGGAGGATTTCTTTAATGCACCATAATCATTGAGCCAACCGTAATCATGTGACGATCCTTTCGCTTTCGTACCTTTAATCCTTAACTTGGTATCATAAAAGGAAGTTCCCGGCTGTATGGCTCCCGTTTTATATCCAGTCAGGACCGTTGCTCCCTTGACTGCGGATCCAACTGTATAGGAAGTTGTTATGTTGCCAAGGGCAAAATCATCAATAACTCTTTTTCCAGTTTTCTCATCCCGTTTAACCTGTTTCCCGGCCATTGTCAGGATCTCTCCAGTATTCGGATTCATCATGACCATGAAAGCTCTATCCAGTAAAGGGGTATTAGGCTTAGCCTTATACTCCTTCAATTTATCTTCAATTACTTTTTCGGTCGCACGCTGAAGATCCATGTCTATAGTAAGTACCAGGTCCTTGCCGCGCTGCCCTTTGGAAACCGGGATTGTCTCTATCACATTTCCTGCTTTATCAGTCCGTACTTTCTCTTTAGCTTTTTGGCCGTGCAAAACATCCTCATATGCCTTTTCTATATAGCTTTTGCCGACACGGTCATTTCGGCTGTAGCCGCGTGATAAGAAATAATCAAGCTGCTCACTCGGAAGGCCTTCTTCCGATGATGAGACCTTGCCCAATACCGATTTCAGGGTTTTGTCATAAGTATAGAATCGATCCCAGTCTGTTGTGATATCCACACCTGGCAGAGAATCAAGATTTTCACTTACACGGGCGAATTCCTCTTTTGTCACACCCTTATTCTTGACAATTTGAGGTGTAAGTCTATAACCGCTGTTAAATTCCCGGAAAATGGCAAGCACTTCAAGTTCTTCGTCTGATAATTCCTTAATTTCTTCCTGTGTTACCCGCTCTACTTGTCTTTTATACAAATCCTTTTGGGTCAGTTTATCTTGCTCGACTAACTTTCTTTCCTTCTCGGTAATTTTCTTTTCTGCAAGCTTTGGATGCTTCAAAAGCCAAAAATCCTTCTTGTCTCGCTCTGTGACTTTTTTAATATCCTTATCTATCAGCTTAGCCAGCTTTTCTGCCGTATCCACCATTTCCTTGGATGTAGTTGTTTGGGACCTTGTATAGGTAATCGCATCAAGCGGCACATTGTCCACCATCACCTTCAGATTCCTGTCATACATCTTTCCACGCGGTACTGGCTTGTTCACAGGGACATCTTCGGTACGTTCTAATTCCCGCTTATAATCCTCGCCGTAAACAATCTGGACAAAACCTAACCGAAATATCAACACAGAAAATAATAGAAATACTATGAAGAATAGCAAATTTAGTCGAAAAGGAACATGCGTCTTTTTCTTCTTTTCTTTATTCACGTTCAAGCCACACATCCTTAATAAAATATTAGGTACGCCATATTTCCCGCAGTCCACAGGAACTTCTATATGATTTATACCTATCTATTTTATAAAATGTTGCCTATATTTTCTACAATTGTTTATCGTAATTTCCTGGCGAATAAAAGGGAACTGTTTCCAGTCCCCTACACAGCAGTGTGCGCCAAGTTTATTTTCCTTACAAAGAAATAAATAATTAGATGTCCGGTTCCGATTATGAGCATAAATATAGGCAAACTCTTTAATTCGTCAAAGAAGAATACAGCTGCCATAAACCCCAGGATGGAAACAAATCTTCCAATATGTATAAATAGCTCACGCACGACAATATATTCAATTCTCATGTCAGCGGCATTCCATGCCTGCCCAATGATATCATAGGTCAGCGAGACATAGGGAACGAGCAGGATAGGATACGCAATCGCAATGAGTGCTGCGTAAGCAAGCAATTTGCCATAGCTTATATCAAATGCGATAAGAAAAACTGCTGCATATAATAGAATGCCCCCAAGCAAAATGAACCGTTTACGCTTGTCTTTTTTTATGTATCGCGAGGCTATAAAGTAGGCAATGAAGGATATCCCTGAATTGATCAGTCCAAAGTTTCCGAGGGCCATTTCGCTGCCGGTCTGGATGAAAACAAATACAGATATGATGAACATAAATGTTCCTTCTCGCAACCCCTGAAAAAAATGTGCATTTGTGATTAGCCGCCAGTTTGGATTATTGGACCGCTCCTTCAATATTGCGGAAAAGAAATATTTCCCATCCGCCGGCCGCCTCCTCAGGAAAAAGCTAAAAATGACAGCAGTGGCAAACAGAGTGAGTGATATTGCAAAAACAATGGTGTAGCCTGAGTATCTTGTATAGTTTGATATGATATAGCCAGCCACCATAGGTCCAATCATGCCGCCGGTTGATGACAGGATACCCATGAATCCATTAAAGAAGTCCCGAGTGTCCGGTTCAGTGATTTCAAAGGTCAATACATTAAAGGCAAGCCAGTAAAAACCATAGCCGACACCCAACAGCCCCCCCAGCAGCACAATGAAATGTGTGGCATTTGTTCCAACGGACAAGACACAAAGATAAAAAGCCGTCAAGAATATTACACCGAGGCGGAGTACTATGATTCGATCTACTTTTTTTGCGAGTCTTCCTGCCAGTATAAATGTAACAGGCTGAAAAATGACTATTGATAAATTATAAACGCCGATATCGAGAAACTTCCCTGACTGTTTCCATAAATACACATTAACAAATGTATTGGATAACGAGACGCTCAAGCTATAAAGCCCGCCTATCATCAACAGAAGATGCATGTCATGGCTGATATCGATTCCGCCCATCCATTTTTTTAAAATGCCCATTGTTTACCTCTCCTTATAAGTCTAGAATAGTGTGTCAAGAAACAATGGCATTTATGTAATGTTTGCATAAGTGTTCAATAATTTTCCTTTTTAACAAGCCGGGCATCGTGTTGCACAAAAAAAACAGGGATCTCTTGAAAGATCCCTGTTTGACGACCGTATGATTATTTAGCTTCGCTGTAACGCTTGGAAACTTCGTCCCAGTTTACAACATTCCAGAAAGTATTGATATATTCAGGACGGCGATTTTGGAATTTCAGGTAGTACGCGTGCTCCCACACATCCAAGCCTAGAATAGGTGTTTTCCCAGTCATCAATGGATTATCCTGGTACTCAGTAGATGTTACTTCTAATTCACCGTTGTTAACTGCGAGCCAAGCCCAGCCAGAACCAAAGCGTGTTGTTGCAGCCTTTGTGAATTCTTCCTTGAAGCTATCGAAGCTGCCAAATTTAGTGGCAATTGCATCTGCTAATTCTCCAGTTGGCTGTCCGCCGCCATTTGGTGAAAGGATTTGCCAAAATAGAGTGTGGTTAGCATGGCCGCCGCCGTTGTTGCGAACAGTAGTGCGAACAGATTCAGGTACCGCATCAAGATTTGAAATTACTTCTTCAACGCTTTTGCTAAGAAGTTCTTCGTTTCCTTCCAATGCAGCATTCAGGTTTGTTACATAAGTATTGTGGTGCTTAGTATGATGGATATTCATTGTTTCCTTGTCGATATGCGGTTCCAAAGCATCATACGCGTAAGGTAATTGTGGAAGTTCAAAAGCCATAAAATATTTCCTCCCTATGTAAATTAGATAGTTTTACGGGCTAAGGGACAGGAAAATTCACGAAAATTCTCCCAATTCCAAAGCTCTTTAAAAATAGATTAACAAAGATTAGAAAACGTTTCAAACGTTATGCTTCACTTTTTAATCCGGTCATATACTTTTTTATTAGTTCTTTTGGACCGTACATTATCTAGCAACAATCACTGCTGTTGTGTGTACCCCTGTCAGATGCCGGTTATACGACCAAAACCAAATTTGAACCATGGCTGATAGCTAATCATAAAAAAATTCCCTCTCCCGTTCTGAAGACACAGCTGGCCTTTTCCGGCGAAGGCATGTTTAATCCCTTGTTTAATATCGGACTGATAGATAGAATATAAGAAGATTCTTGTACAAAGGTGCTGTGATTGATGAATGTATTTAAGCAATTTGTTCTCAGTTTATATTCCCCGAAGCATATCGCTTCTTTCCGGAACCAGGGGATAGGCAAAACCATCTTATATGTTTTCCTGCTGACACTTCTGTTTATCATCCCGTCTAGCTACAATATGGTGGTTAGTATTAAAGATGGAATTAGCATTCTTAAGGATGGTCTGGAAGACGGACTGCCGGCTTTTACCATACATAATGGGAAATTGGATTCGAAGGCCGACACCCCTGTTTCCATAACAAAAGGAGGATTCGAGTTCATTGTTGATGATACCGGCTCAATGGATGCCGAAGACTTAACAAGCGTAAATGGCCTGGCCCTTCTGAGGGATCAATTCGTAATTATCATAAATGGACAAGAACAGGCAACCGATTATTCCATGATGGATGGAATCGAGCTAACGAGCGATGACATTAAAGGACTGCTCGATTCTTCAACTTCGATTCTGACAATTGTTCTACCATTCATTATTGGTTTCTATTTTATCTTTACTGCTGCGCTTAATTTCGTAAAAATTTCTTTTCTTGCTTTTTTCGGCAGGGTTTTCGCAGTGACGGCAGGGCTTGGATACCGTCATATATGGAGAATGACAGCGTACAGCATAACCTTGCCAACCGTATTTTTTATGATTATGGATATGTTCCATACCCCTGTTCCTTTTGGTTCGCCCTTGGGCTGGGCTGTAACCTTAATTATCTTATTCCTGGCAGTAAAAGAAGTGAAGAAAACCTTCAATATATAATAATGTAAATGGAAGGGTGATGCTGCTAGGCACACCCTTCCATTGTTTATAACCATGATTCGATAAAAGCTATCTGAATTTTTTGGCTGATGAAGATTCAGGGACAGGTTGTTGAGTGTTCCCCAATTTTATGGTGCGCCTGGATTTCAAGCTGCTGTCGTCTAGTCTTTCACTGTATTTCTGTTCATCCCCAATATCTAAATACCTAAGATTCTGTGCCATATTGTAAAAAGAAATGCCGATTATTTGGCATACTGCCAGACAGCCTACATATAAATGGAGTAAGACAAGTGATTGGGGCTGAGAATATGAAACGTATGCTGTTCTTCCTTATTGCATGTTTCATTATTTATATCATTTACTTCGATTTAACGACTGGCAGTCTGCCACAACCGCAAATACGGTCGGCGGAACCCGCAACGCTTCAAGTGGAAAAAAAGACTCAATCCGCTGAGGGTATCCCTTTCAAAATGGTCAAAATAAAACCGGGGGATACACTTCTTTCAATAATAGAAAAGCAAGATGATGGCAGACAAATTTCAATTGAAGATACGGTGGCTGATTTTATAGCATTGAATAACGGGCTCCAGCCTGAGCGAATCCAAATCGGAAAAACGTACAAAATCCCGGACTATAAAAAATAGTTATCTGAACTTCATTTCCTTGTCAAGTCATGTCAGTGCTTGTTACAATATTTCAGTAGTGAATATAATAGGCAAAACCATGCTGGAAAAGTTTATAGTGAAAATCATAAAAAATATGGTTTTTCCTAAAGGAGAGAATTCCACTTGAGTGAAATTATACATCGTACCAAGACCCGCCCAATTAAGGTAGGCAATTTGACTATTGGCGGAAATAATGAGGTCATTGTGCAAAGTATGACCACAACAAAAACACATGATGTTGAAGCAACCGTTGCGGAAATCAAGAGGCTGGAGGAAGCAGGATGCCAGATCGTGCGTGTAGCCTGTCCAGACGAGAGAGCGGCAAACGCCATATCGGAAATTAAGAAAAGAATTAACATCCCTCTTGTTGTCGATATCCATTTCGATTATAAGCTTGCATTGAAAGCCATTGAGGGAGGTGCCGATAAAATCCGGATCAATCCCGGGAACATCGGTCGCCGTGAAAAAGTAGAGGCTGTTGTAAAAGCTGCCAAAGAAAAAGGGATCCCTATCAGGATTGGTGTCAATGCTGGTTCTCTGGAAAAGCGTATTATCGAAAAGTACGGCTATCCAACTGCGGATGGGATGGTAGAGAGTGCCCTTCATCATATTAAAATACTGGAGGACCTTGATTTTCACGATATCATCGTCTCCATGAAGGCATCCGATGTCACACTGGCCATTGAAGCTTACGAAAAGGCTGCCCAAGCTTTTGATTATCCTCTTCACCTTGGCATTACTGAATCAGGGACCCTCTTCTCCGGTACAGTTAAAAGCGCGGCCGGATTGGGAGCTATCTTGAGCAAAGGGATTGGGAATACTTTGCGAGTTTCTTTAAGTGCGGATCCGGTTGAGGAAGTTAAAGTCGCAAGAGAACTCCTTAAATCCTTCGGGCTGGCTTCTAATATGGCAACTTTAATTTCCTGCCCTACATGCGGTAGGATTGAAATCGACTTAATTAGTATCGCAAACGAAGTGGAAGAGTATATCCAAACGATTAAAGCCCCGATTAAAGTGTCCGTCCTTGGATGTGCCGTAAACGGCCCTGGAGAAGCTAGAGAAGCGGATATAGGGATAGCAGGCGCAAGGGGCGAAGGGCTATTATTCCGTAAGGGAAAAATCGTCCGAAAGGTTCCTGAAGCGACAATGGTGGAGGAACTGAAAAAAGAGATAGACAAAATCGCTGAAGAATATTATGAGAAACAAAGAGCGGAACAGTCAGCGCCAACTGTATAAGAGTTAGAGCGAAACCAAAAAGGCCTGGATCCTGAAATCCAGGCTTTTTGTTATATTTAAAAAAAGGGAAGGATGAAGAACGCAGCAATTACGGACAATGCTCCCAGGCCAATCGCCCATCCGCCAAGGCTTGCCGATCCTCTTGCCCTCCCAATGAATCCAAGCACCATACCTGTAATGCCCAGTATAATGGGCATAAAGAAAAGGGACAAAATCGATAAAGCCAGAGCTGACATTCCTATAATAGCACCCGAAGCCCTTCTCTCTGACGAATCCCTATATCTCTCACTCCTCGAGGCAAGACCCCCTGTTATGCGCGGAGGTACAGCCAGCTCAGATGCTGTTTCTTCCTGATAAACCTGGTGGCTGAAAGCTCTGTCGCCGCTTCCCGGATCATTCCTTTTATCCTGGGCAATGGAAGAACCAGAGGAGAAAGAAATTCCGTGGATGGATTTCCTTTCTAATCCAGATTCATTTATTTTATCTCGCTGTTCCCTCTCATTAGCCGTGTTGCTTGCAAAAGAAGGATTATGTTGCGAACTGTATGTGCCCCCTGGCGTGGGACGTTTGTTTCTCTGTTCTCCCATTTTGATGGATCCCTCACTTTTAAATAAGGTAGGAACATTTATAGTGTATGTATAATGTCAATAACCTAAAATGAAAATACTTTCGAACTCTGGAAACTATAAGGGAAAGATCCGAAAAGAATGACGAATCTTATTTAGTAAAGTATGATACACTTGAAAAGAATACATAACAGGAGCGTTTTACATATGAAAAATCGTTTTGGTATTGATATTGACGGAACAGTCACCCGTCCGGACACGTTTGTGCCTTATTTAAATAAAGCCTTCCAGCTGGATTTAAAATATGAGGATATCACACAATACAGCCTCAATCCCTTTGTGAATGTTTCGGAAAAGGAATTCGCTGAGTGGTTCAAGGAAAACGAACCGCTTATTTATCGCGATTCGCAGCTTGCTGACAACGCAAAGGAAACCTTGTTGGAATGGTCGGAACATACAGAACTATTTTTTATAAGCGCCAGGCATAGCAAACTGGTCCAGGTAACTGAAGAATGGTTCAGCCGCCACGAGTTAAAGTATCATCACATTGAGCTGATTGGTTCACACGACAAAGTAGCAACCGCCAAAAAATATGGTGTCGATCTCTTTTTTGAGGATAAGCATGACAATGCGGTAGCAATCGCCGAAGAATGCAGGATTCCGGTTATTTTATTTAATACTCCATATAATCAGGAACCGGTTCCTTCCAGCGTCATCCGAGTCGACGACTGGAAGGAAGCAAGAAAATGGGTGAACAATTGGTTTCAGCAAAGCTAGGAAAAAGAAGGATTAGTTGAATCATACCACCGATTGATTGGCTGATTTATTTTATTTTATAAAAAGGCGCATCCGATGTGGGATGCGCCTGTTAAGCTGCATATTCTTTTTGTTTTCTGACACGTTCAATTGACACATTCCGGGCATCGCCCATAAATTTCAAATTTATGTCCGGATATATCATAATCCTTAAGGCTGTCCTCAAGGCCGCTCATAGGACACGTCTTGATCTCTTTGGTCTTTCCGCAGTCCATGCATATAAAATGATGGTGATGGTGGTCACGGCTGCACATAAAACGAAAATGCTTCTCACCTGCCAGTTCGGTCATTTCGAAAATACCAAGATCAACGAATAACGATAAATTTCTGTATATCGTATCAAAGCTTAGGCCTGGATAATTTTCTTTCATCGCTTCAAGTACATCCCGTGCGGTCAGGTATTTATTTCTTGAAGAAAACAGCTGGAGGAGCTCTTCCCTTTTCCCCGTATGTTTAAAGCCATTGTCCTTCAATAATTGCATTGCGGAATCTACGTTCATTTACATCACCTCTAGTTAAGCCATTCTTGCTTTAATCTTCTCTAACATGATGGATAAAACCAAAATCATCACTGCAATTACAACGATGGTTCCACCCGGCGCCAAGTCCAAATAATAAGAGAGGAATAAACCGCCGACAACTGAAATCTCCCCGAATATAATGGAGAATAAAATGGTCTGTTTAAACCCTTTAGACCACCTGATGCTTGCAGCGACAGGAAGGGTCATTAAAGAAGATACCAATAAAATTCCTACAATCCTCATCGAAGCTGCAATGACCAGGGCTACAATAATAATGAAAACAAAATGCACTAATCTTGCCGGAATGCCTGACGCACGTGCATGTTCCTCATCGAACGATAATAAAAACAGCTCTTTGTATAAAACGGTGATGACAAGTACAACTAATAGGCTTATACCTATAATCACCCACAAATCTGTTCGGCTTACAGCGCTAACACTGCCAAACAGATACCCATATAGATCAGTGTTGAAACCGTCAGCCAGTGATATAAATATAACACCTAACCCAATGCCTCCGGATAATATGATTGGTATGGCCAGCTCCTGGTAATGTTTATAGACATTTCTAAGCCGCTCGATAAACAACGAGCCGATAACTGAAAAAGTCATGCCCGTATATAGAGGATTCAACCCGGCAAACATGGCAAATTTCTTTTCCAGCAGTAAACTGAAGGCAATGCCCGCCAAGGTTACGTGACTTAAAGCATCTGCTATTAATGACATGCGCCGCACGACAACAAATACACCCAAAAGCGGAGCAAGACCCCCTATAATAATTCCCGTCAGAAACGCGTTCTGCAGAAATTCAAACTGAAATATCCCCGAAATCATGCGGACTTCCTCCAAAAAATATAATTAATGATTATGGCTGAGAAACTGAACTCCATGGCCGTAAAGGGCTGACAGTTCTTTCTCGCTTAAATGGTTATATTCGTCAGCACCCCCATGAAAATGCAGCTGTTTATTCAGGCAGGCAACATGGGTCACCTTATCCGTAACAGTGCCCACATCATGTGTGACCAAAATTAGGGTTATTCCCATTTTCTTGTTCAGCATTTCCAGCATTTCATAAAACTGCTGAACATGCTGGGAGTCTACACCAACGGTAGGCTCATCAAGGATCAGAAGTTCCGGCTCACTTACAAGGGATCGCGCTATGAAGACCCTTTGCTGCTGTCCTCCAGAAAGCTCGCCTATGTTTCTATTTTTAAATGCAAGCATATCTACCGCTTCCAGAGCCTCATTTACCCTTTCTTTATGCTGCTTTCCAGGGAATTTAAAAAGACCGACCTTTTTTGTCAGCCCGCTGAGGACTACCTCAAAAACAGTTGCTGGGAATCCTGAATTGAATGAATTTGCTTTTTGTGAAACGAATCCTATCCTTTGCCAATCCTTGAACTGCCGTATATCCTTGCCAAAAAGCTTAATGCTTCCGGATTGCAGCCTGTGCAAGCCAAGCAGCAGTTTTAGAAGAGTAGACTTACCGGAGCCGTTTGGGCCCACAATGGCAAGGAAGGAGCCCCGTGGGACGTCCAGTGATACATTTTCAAGGACAAGGTCCTTGGCGTATTTATATGATACATGTTCAACCTTTATTATCGGGTTAAAAATCGTGTCTTTCAAGAATACCACCCGTTCATTTAAGAATCATTACGATTTAATAAATTGTAGTATATAGCAATCCTGGCTCAAAGTAAAGAAGGAGTAAAGTTTGCCATTTTTCATTTTTTGAATCACCTGTCTGGCCAATATCAGGAGGGGGGTTAGATCTACTATGCTGCAAAATCGTTTTTCAATGGTTTTTTGTTCACCCGCAAGGTATTGCCTCATATGTTAATTCAGAAGGAGGGATGTTGATGAAGTTATTTGAAATAATGATCAACCATAAACTCAACAATATTACACCAGAGGAGTTAGTAAAATTAGCAAGTCAACATAATGTTACACTTACATCCGCACAAGCTTCAACTATTAGCCGACTGGTGAATGGCAAAAATATCAACGTATTTAATCAAGCTGAACGAGAAGCGCTTATTAAAAAGATAGCCCGAGCTACTGGAGTAGGCACTGCGGCCGAACTGGAAAGCATATTCAAACAACTGACCGCTACGTTATAATCACACGAATGACGCATTCTTCCTATCGGGCTGTACCTATATTAGGGTTAATGAGCCGGTTAAAAACAAGAGGGACCGCCCTGAGAATACCTCCGCGGTATTTCCTTGGGCACGTCCCTTTTATTAGTCCATCATAATCTTGGTTAACAATTCTTTATCAAACGTTTTGCCTCGCAGCATTTCAATCTCAAATTTGTAGGGAGGTTTTTGATTCTTCTTATCTTCTCCTACAAACGGAGTTTCAAGAATCTTTGGAATATCTTCCAGCTGCGGATGATGAACAATATAACTTAATGCTTCGAATCCAATTTGGCCGAATCCGATATTCTCGTGGCGATCCTTTCGTGACCCTTTGACATTTTTGCTGTCATTGACATGGAGGACCTTAAGACGGTCCATACCCACAATCTTATCAAATTCATTAAGTACTCCATCAAAATCATCAACGATGTCGTAGCCGGCATCATGTGTATGGCATGTATCAAAGCAAATGGACAGCTTATCATTATGTGTTACGCCGTCAATAATCATAGCTAATTCTTCAAAGCTTCGTCCACACTCAGATCCTTTGCCTGCCATAGTTTCCAGGGCAATTTGCACCTGCTGGCTGCTTGTCAGAACCTCGTTTAAGCCTTCTATGATTTTCTTTATCCCTTCTTCGGTGCCGGCTCCCACATGGGCACCAGGATGCAGAACCAGCTGTTTAGCTCCTATAGCCTCGGTCCGTTCAATCTCGGTTTGCAAAAAATCCACTGCAAAGCCAAATGTTGAAGGGTTTTGTGTATTCCCGATATTTATGATATATGGGGCATGAACCACAATCTCGTCAATGCCATTCAGCTCCATATGCCTTCTTCCTTCTTCAATATTCAAGTCCTCTATTTTTTTCCTTCGGGTGTTTTGTGGAGCCCCTGTGTAAATCATAAATGTGTTAGCTCCATAGGAAACTGCTTCTGAACTTGCAGCCAGTAGCATATGCTTCCCGCTCATGGAAACATGAGATCCGATTTTCACCATACCATTATCCCCCGTATTACTATTTCTTATTCTGCAGGCGACGCTGTCTCTTTTTATAGCTTTCCATATCCCGCTGCAGCTTCTTTTTATAGCCAGGCTTAACTTTGCCAGGTTTTTTGACATGCTTCTTAGCCATTTTATCTATTTCATTCTCCTGCTTTTTGCGGTTTTGGCGTTTATTCCGCTCATCAGCTTCAACCCATTCTCCTTTTTGGAGATCTGTGTTGCGGAATGTGATTCCCATTTTTTCCAACCGGTTTAGAGCATCCTCATCTGATGTCTCATAAATGGTCGCAGCAATGCCGGAGTACCCAGCGCGTGCAGTCCTGCCAGTTCTATGAATGTAAAAATCAAGGTCTGAAGGCAGCTCAAAGTTTATCACATGGCTGACTCCTTCTATATCAATACCACGAGCCGCAAGATCTGTAGCCACAATAAATTGATATTCTAAATCATTAATTTGCTTCATCATTTTCTTTCTTTCACGAGGGCTCAAATCTCCATGAAGCCTGCCAACCCTTAAACCTTTTTCATTCAGTGCATCAGCGACCTCTTCCGCCATCTTCTTCGTGTTCGTAAAAACTATGGCCAAATATGGATTGTATGCCACAAGCATATCATTCAGCAGCTGGATTTTACTCCGATGACGCAATGGAACCAAAACATGATCTATATTTTCTGCAGCTGCTTTCATCGGGTCTACCTGTACATGCTTTGGGTTTTCCATATATTTTTTCAAAAACGGCTTAAGCTTTTCTGGAATTGTTGCCGAAAATACAAGCATTTGAATATCCTGTGCCATTCTTGCTGCCGTTATATCCACATCTTCAATGAAGCCCATATCAAGCATAAGGTCGGCTTCGTCCACGACAAGCATGGTGGCGGAAAACACATGCAGCGCCTGTTCAACAACCAGGTCTTTTATTCTCCCAGGAGTACCAATTACCAATTGCGGCTGGTTTTTCAGCTTTTCAATAGTCCTCTGTTTATCAGTCCCTCCTATATACAATTTTACTTGGATAGGAGACTCTTCTGGAAAATGGTCCGCAATCTTTAACGCTTCTTTATAGATTTGGTTTGCCAGTTCCCTTGTCGGAGCACTGATGATCGCTTGAACTTCCTCTTTCTCCGGATCGATCTTATTCATGATTGGAAGCAAGTAGGAGTGGGTCTTGCCTGTACCAGTCTGTGACTGTCCAATAAGACTGGTTCCTTTCAGAACGGCAGGTATGACCCTTTCCTGGATTTCTGTCGGTTTTGGGAAGCCCAGTGTATTTACAGCGTCTATAATATAGCTTTTAAGCTGAAACCTTTCAAAATTATTCGTTGTCATTTCATACTCCTTTATTAGCATGCGTTATCCCTGCATTGTCAAACTCCCGCGGTGAGCCACAAAGTAAGGAAGTTAAGGACCGACATGAAGTGGAATCAGTTTTGCATTCTCAGGTCCGCACAACGCGGGGGCAGTCAGCATTCTTAAGGCCCACCGGATGTGGGTTCGTCATCGTTGTTACTTTAGGTGACGGATTCAGCTGATCTTTAACATGTGACAGTATTTAGCCGAGGAACATTTATACAGGGCGCTTGCGCTTTTCTAAACTACCCTATCCATCTTATCGTTTTTCGATTAACTGTACAACAGCCCAGTTCCTCATCTTTATTTATCTATTATACCCTCAAACCCTTTTTATCATTTGTGCATAGCATATTGTGTGACATCTATTACACAATTTTAGGGAGGAGTGCAAAAATGCTCCCAGGCAATATGTATATGCCGCATAGAGGACAGAGAGCAGCCCCTGTCGGCAATATGGCAAATCATGTTTATCCATACTCCCAGCAGTATAGAGCACCTCACGCCCCCGTGATGTACCACTATCCGCAGCCTGCAGTCCCAAACAGCATCAATATGATGAGGCAAACGCCAACAGGGATGCACGGCCATGTCGGTTTTCATTCTCCACAGCCAAAAAAAGGAGGACTTTTATCCAGATTGTTTGGCAGGTCCAACAGCAGCCCTGTTTCACCGGCTTCTTTTTTTACCCCTCCTTCACAACGGGCGGCGGGAGCTGTTCAGGCTTTGAGTCAGGCTCCGACAAGCAAGGCTTCCTTATCATCGATTCTGGCAAACACCCAAAAAGTGCTTAACGCTGCTGAGCAATTCGGACCAATGGTACAGCAGTATGGCCCAGTCGTTAAAAATCTGCCTGCAATGTGGAAAATCTATCGAGGGTTGAAATCTTCTTCTTCAAAAAAAGACTCAGCAGATAACAGCGATACAAGAGCCCAAGAACGAGTATCGGGTAAAAAGCCAACACGCAAAGAAACAAAAACTGTCCCCTTGATTGGAAAATCTGAAGCCAAACCAAGTACTCCTGATGATGAGTTTAATAACAAAAATGAAAACAATGAATCAAAAACGGAAACGAAATTGGTAAATAATGCACCACGTCCAAAGCTATTTTTTTAAGGAATATATTAAGCGTGCGATTCCCAAAAAGATTCAATAAGCTCATTATGTCTTGCTAAGTTCTCTGAATGCCGCCATGGATTTTGAAATATTGTGCAACCTCTTATATAATATACAGGATAGATATGTTGCCTTTTTAAGGAGGAGCACGATGAAAGTAATAAAAATTTCCCCGCGTGGATATTGCTATGGCGTGGTGGATGCCATGGTAATTGCGCGTAATGCGGCTTTAGATAAAACTTTGCCCAGGCCGATATATATACTTGGTATGATTGTCCATAACAAGCACGTCACCGATGCATTCGAAGAAGAAGGCATTATTACCCTTGATGGAAAAGACCGTAAAGAGATTCTGGAAAAAGTAGAGGGCGGAACGGTTATCTTTACTGCCCATGGCGTGTCCCCTGAAGTCAGGAAGCTGGCAGAGCAAAAAGGTCTTGTATCCATCGACGCAACATGTCCGGATGTTACTGCCACGCACAATTTAATCAGGGAAAAACAGGCACTTGGCTATCAGATTATCTATATTGGAAAAAAGGGGCATCCTGAGCCCGAAGGTGCAGTTGGCGTGGCACCAGATATTGTGCATCTCGTAGAAACCGTGGAAGACGTCAATCAGCTGGATATCAAAGGCAGCAAGATTATTGTAACAAACCAGACTACGATGAGTCAGTGGGATGTTTCTAGTATCATGGAAAAGGTTAAGGAAAAATACCCCCATGTGGAAATTCATAAAGAGATTTGCCTTGCCACACAAGTACGCCAAGAGGCTGTTGCCCGACAGGCAGGAGAGGCCGATGTTTTAATTGTAGTCGGAGACCCTAAGAGCAACAACTCGAACAGGCTTGCCCAAGTATCTGAAGAGATTTCCGGCACAAAAGCCTATCGCATAGCCGATATTTCAGAACTTAATCTTGAATGGCTTAAGAACGCTGAAACTGTGGCAGTCACGTCCGGGGCTTCGACACCTACTCCTATTACAAAAGAGGTTATTTCGTTCCTTGAACAATATGAGCCGGCCGATGAAGCTACCTGGAAAACAGAAAAGAAGGTACCGCTTAATAAAATTCTTCCTAAAGTAAAGACAGCAAAGGCATAAAAAGAGCAGACATCCGATCGAGCGGATGTCTGCTTTTCTTATATAAATGTAAATGGGTCTGTATTGGGCTTGGAATCTATAAATTCAACCTGGTAATGATTCTTTTTGCATAAATTCGCCATAATTTTCGCTACGCCTTTTTTCATTACCTTCTCTATGTTATGCCCAGGGTCGACAATGTTAAGCCCAAGGAGCATGGCATCATGAGCATTATGGTAATACATATCACCAGTAACGTATACGTCCGCGCCTTTAAATTTAGCCTGGGAAAAATATTTATTTCCGTCTCCACCTAAGACGGCAACTTTCTTTATCTTGCTGTCCAAGGAGCCTACTACCCTTACCGCATTTACATCAAGGACTTTTTTGACATGGTTGCTGAATTGCTCCAACGTCATTTCCTCAGTCAAGATTCCTATTCTTCCTAAGCCCTCCGCTTGCCGCTTATTTTCAAGCTTGTAAATATCATAGGCAGGCTCTTCATATGGATGCGCCTTAATCATCGCTGAAAGAACCTTCTTTTCTATTTCTGCCGGATAGATGGTTTCAATTTTTACTTCCCTAACACTTTCTGGTTGCCCGGGAGCGCCGATTGTAGGATTGGTATTTTCGCCTGGAAGGAATCTCCCTGTGCCCTCGGATGTGAACGAGCAGTGGCTGTAGTTTCCTATGGCTCCTGCTCCTGCATTCCCCAATGCCTCTCTAACCCTGGTTTCGGTATTCTCAGGAACATAGACTGCCAATTTGTGATAGCTGGACTGAAAGGTAGGAATTAGGACTTCAGTTTCCTTTAATCCCAAGGCATCCGCCAGCATATCGTTGACTCCCATTCTGGCAACATCAAGGTTTGTATGTGCTGCATATACTGCTATATCATGCTTGATTAGTTTTTCAACAATCTGTCCTGGCGCCGTATCAGTCATGATCTTTTTAAGCGGGCGGTAGATTAACGGGTGATGTGCGATGATTAATTGCACATCTTCCCTGATGGCCTCCTCAACCACTTCATCAACCACATCCAGCGCTACCAGAACTTTCGTAACCTTTTTATTGAGCCGCCCTATTTGAAGGCCGATCGGATCGCCCTCCATCGCGTAGTTCTTCGGTGAGAACTGTTCAAACAAGTTGATGATTTCCAGTCCATTAGGTACCTTCATGTTGGATTGCCTCCTCCACCATTTTGATTTGATCCATCAGTTGCTGTTTCTTTTGAAGGATATCCGTAGAGGCCGCATTCTTTTCTAGCTGTGTTACAATGCTCTCCCAATGCTGTTTCTCCATGGTCCACTTTTTAATGAATATAGCATTTTTTTCTTTTTTCAAAAACGGGCCGAGGAAGATTTCAGACTCGGGGTGTTCTGAATACGGGGCCATCGGATTTCCCGGTTCAGCAATAAGGATTTCGTACACCTTTCCATCATCCTCAAGGATTTCCTCAGCGGTCAGCTGCCATTCATTATCAATCAGCCACTTGCGGACATTATTTACACCTACATTTGGCTGGAGTATCAAACGCTTTACGGCCCCCAGTTTGTTCTTCCCTCTTTCCAAAATCGCCGCTATTAATGTTCCACCCATGCCCGCAATGGAAATGCATGTCGCCTCATCGGCACTCAATACATCCAGTCCATCACCTTTCCTTACTAGAATCTTGTCACTAAGTCCGGTTTTGGATACCTGCTTCTTTGCTGATAAATACGGACCTTCCGCTACCTCACCTGCTATAGAGGAAACTGCCAGTCCATTCAAAATAGCATAGCATGGCAAATAGGCATGGTCTGAGCCGATGTCTGCCAGGATGCTCCCTGCCGGTATATATGTTGCCACTCTTTCTAAACGCTTTGATAATTTTTCATGGTTCATTTTCTCATCTCACTTATTATTCATACTATTATCCCAATAAGGGTCCTATCCTCATTCATTTTACAGGATAACATGTTATTATCCTATTATGATACCCGCTTCCTTCCGTTATTGCCAATCAATCACAAGATATGCGAAGCTATCTATATTTTTTGGAAGGCTATGCCCCCAATTATTTTGTGTTAAAATTAACGTTATGATTGTTGTGCTCACAACAAAGCCCCTGCGCATTAAATCGGAAGCCCCTGTTTTAAATGACCCTCAGCTACTTACTTCCACAAGTCAAAGGTCAGTACTAAGAACACCAGTGGGGTACGCCGAAGCTGGACATCAGTCTAACTAAAGAGTTAGACCCTTATTCAATAAAAAAGGCTGGAATTTCGGATTGAAAATTCCAGCCTTTTATTATTTGGGTTACTTTAAATCGTGGATAAACTTAGCCATTGCGTCAAGTGCTTTACCCTCAACAGGCTGTGGCGGCATGGCGCCCTTACCATTTTGGATGGTTTCTTTAATTTGTTCTTCGGATAACTTGGAACCGATACCTTTCAGCTTTGGTCCCATTCCGCCTTGATACTGATCCCCATGGCATGAAATACATGTGCTCTTGTAGATATCTTCTGGTTTAGATGCAGTCTGTTCTGTCTTTTTCTCCCCGCCACCATTCTTTTCTTCAGCATGTTCCTTGGCATCCCCTATGCCTTTGAACGAAAGCATAAACATAAGTCCAATTCCAAAAACCATAATCACAATGAACGGTACAATTGGAT
Organism: Peribacillus sedimenti; assembly: GCF_046237635.1. Lineage (NCBI taxonomy): Bacteria > Bacillati > Bacillota > Bacilli > Caryophanales > Bacillaceae > Peribacillus > Peribacillus sedimenti. The sequence goes on from NZ_CP143547.1 coordinate 3,890,187, forward strand.
TCTTCATAGAATTCCCTCCCCTATTGCATAACCTATTATGTAAATATTAGAAACACAAACAACACTTATTTTACTTTAAAAAAGTTGTCAGGAAAAGTGGTAAACTAGCAATTTTCAATAAATTCTTATTTTTGACATATCTAGCCGATATGGAAAGTGAGATGAATCCAACTTATCCTATGTCATATTTTCAGAATATACTGTATAATTTAACTATGAAGAAAAATCCTACAGCGATTCCCATTATTCCTGCCACTGTGAAGTAAACCTTGGAAAATCTCTTTCCAATAGTGATCCATAGTAAACAATGGATTAACAAAATCGTGTAAAGAATGCCGTTTTTCTGGGGAGCCAGCTGTTCTGCAGTTTCAACGGTTGTCAGCAGCAGAAGGAAAGCTGCACCTATCAAGGGTATATCGACAGGTAGCTTTTTTACTGAAAATCCCTTCGCTATGAGGAACAGCACAATGATGAAAAAGCAGTAAACGGCCATTTGCATTAAAGCCGGTAATTGAGTAAAATAATTCAAAACCACCGAAATTATAATGACCAGCGCAACAGCTGAACAGGTATAAATATAACGCAGCCTGTCCTTTGCAAGCGGTGCAGCCTGAGGCCCTTCGCCTTCGCTATAAAGCGCTAACAAAAAATCACAATAGTGTTCGGGCAGCATGCGGTTTTGTTTCCAATGCTGTATTTCCTGAAGGATGATTTTTTTCCGGGTATCATTCATAAACGCACATCCTCTAAAAGCTGTTTTCTATATATATCGGCAGGCAGCAAGAAAAATGAAGGTTATAAATTGAAAAAGGACGCTTCATGGCCCTTTCTCCCACAAGTACGTCCTTTCACACAATTTTTATTCAAGGAAATCCTTAAGCCTTTTGCTTCTGCTTGGGTGTCTCAGCTTTCGCAAAGCTTTCGCTTCGATCTGCCTGATTCGCTCTCTTGTTACTCCGAATACTTTTCCTACTTCTTCAAGAGTGCGTGTGCGTCCATCATCCAGGCCAAACCGAAGTCTAAGGACATTCTCTTCCCGGTCTGTTAAAGTATCCAGCACATCCTCCAGCTGTTCTTTTAACAGCTCATAAGCAGCATGCTCGGATGGAGAGGTGGCATCTTGGTCCTCAATGAAATCACCCAGATGAGAATCATCTTCTTCACCAATGGGCGTTTCCAGGGAAACCGGCTCTTGAGCGATCTTTTGAATCTCCCTGACTTTATCAGGGGTCAAGTCCATATCCTCTGCAATTTCTTCCGGAGTTGGTTCGCGGCCCAAATCCTGAAGTAGCTGCCTTTGGACACGAATTAATTTATTGATCGTTTCAACCATGTGAACAGGGATACGTATGGTCCGCGCCTGGTCCGCAATCGCCCGTGTGATTGCTTGCCTGATCCACCATGTTGCATACGTACTGAACTTGAATCCTTTATCGTAATCGAACTTTTCAACTGCTTTGATCAAGCCCATATTCCCTTCCTGTATTAAATCCAGGAACAGCATGCCGCGGCCCACATAGCGTTTCGCGATACTGACAACAAGACGGAGGTTTGCTTCAGCCAGCCTTCGCTTTGCCTCCTCGTCTCCTTCTTCAATACGTTTGGCAAGCTGAATTTCTTCTTCAGCGGAGAGAAGGTCTACCCGGCCAATCTCTTTAAGGTACATACGGACAGGATCATTTATCTTTACACCGGGAGGAACACTTAGGTCATTCAGATCGAATTCCTCTTCTTTGTCCAGGTCCTGAATATTTGGATCATCGTCTTCTTCTTCGTCACCATCAGTAAGGACCTCTACTCCCTGGTCACCCAGATATTCGTAAAACTCATCCATTTGATCTGAATCCAACTCAAAGCTTCCGATGCGTTCAGCAATCTTTTCTATTGTAAGCGAACCCCGCTTTTTCCCTAGCTCAACAAGCTGCTCTTTCACCTGATCTAAATTTAAATCATTATCAACCTCTTTGGAACGTGCTGGTTTTTCAGCCATTAGTTCCCCTCCTTCCAAAAACTTACAAACCTATGCTACACTAAAGTGTTTTTCTTAATTGAATGATTTCCATAGCGATTTGCGCTGCCTTTATATAGTCGCTTCGGCGTTCTGCTTCTTTCTCTTCTGCCTCTTTTTCTTTTATCTTTAACAATTTTTCGTATTTCAACACTTGATTTATATAATCTGTCAGTTCTTTGTCGGAAACTTCTTCATTAACTGACATCATTTCTAACTCAGAAACGATTCTCCGTAATTTCTGATCGGGCAAATAAGTAAGGAAAAGACTTGGATTTGGCTCGTGCCCTTCTTCGTAAAAGGCATATAGGTATGTTATGATTGCTTGATGGTCATCAAGGTTAAACAATGTAGGACCCATCATGTGCTGAATTTTATATGCAGTTTCCCTGCTTTTTAGCATATGTGCAATCAGCATAAGTTCCGCTTTATGGTATGCAGGCTTCAATTTATTTTCATATTGTAGTGTTATCTTTTGTTTCAGAGCCGGCTGTGAGATATGACCTTTTTTTCTCTCTGCAAAAAAGGTTTGCCGCTGCTGCTGTTCCAGGGCATCCAATGAAAGCGAGAACTCAGTTGATAGCTGCCGAAGGTAATGATCTCTTTCTATCGCATTGGGAAGGTGGGAAATTTCCTTGAGTACTTCTTCAATATATTGTATGCGATCTCCTTCATTGTTCAGGTTTTTTCCTCTGCGAAGATATTGCATTTTAAAAGCCATATAGGTTAAGCTGGCCCCTATTACTTCTGAAATAAAGCTCTTCTCACCGTACTTCTTAATGTAGTCATCGGGGTCCTGCTGCTCTGGCATAAGAGCAACTTTTATATGGAAGCCTGCCGAATGGAGCATCTCTGCAGCTCTGTTTGAGGCAGAAATTCCGGCAGAATCAGAGTCATAGCAGATTAATACCTGGTTGGTATTCCTTTTCAGCATTTGAATATGCTCCTCTGTCAGAGAAGTACCCATTGTTGCTACTCCATTTTCGACGCCTGCGCGATTAGCTGAAATACAGTCTGCAAAACCTTCAAAAAGAACAACCTGTTCTCTTTTTCTGATATGTGCCCTTGCAAAGTGAAAATTGTATAAGACTTTACTTTTATTAAAAATTGGCGTTTCGGGACTATTTAAATATTTGGGCTCATCCTGTCCCATCGACCTCCCAGAAAACGCAATTGTATTTCCCTGGTGGTCCATAATTGGAAACATAATTCTATTTCTAAAGCGGTCGAAATAACTTTCATCCCTTTCCCTGAAAATAATTAACCCGGCTTTTTCCATCAATTCCGGCGCATAGCCTCTTTTGATCAAAAATTTGGTAACAAAATCCCAGGAGTCGAGCGAATAACCAACTTGGAACTTTTCGATTGTTTCCTGTGTAAATCCCCTTGTTAATAGATATTCCAGTGCTTCCTGGCCTTCTTTTGTGTTCATTAAAAGATGGTGGAAGAATTTCCTGAGAAGATCATGCGCTTCAATCATCTGGCGGGAAGTTTCAGGAATCGAGGACTTTCCAGCAGCCTTATCAAGGTCGATATCAAGCGGTATGTTCGCCTTTTCGGATAGTGCCTTAGCTGATTCGATAAAGCTGTAACCTTCAATATCCATTAAAAAGGTGAATACGTTGCCGCCAGCGCCGCAACCGAAACAGTGAAAGATTTGCTTATCAGGTGATACCGAAAAAGACGGAGAGTTTTCGCCATGAAAAGGACAAAGGCCGAAATAATTTCGCCCTTGTTTTTTTAACTGTACATACTCGCTGATTAAATCAACGATGTCGACAGCCTCACGAATTTGATTTATTTTTTCATCTTGAATTCGGGCATTTGTCATATCTCTTCACCTGTATATTTGGTGATAATTATTATTTCGATACCGAATCACTGGTTCCTGCAAGATTCGACAATTTTTTTAGAAGCATTTTGGAAAAATTCCGTTTTTCTTCTTTCGCAAAGGTTTTGGCCCTTTTGTATGCTTTCCTTGTCTTCTTAGCTTTGCGGCAAAGTGACGCATTTCCAGCAGGCTGGCTATATTGTCGTCCCTGTATTCCATTCCCCGAGGAGATAGAACATAAACGCCTTTGGCAACCAGCGTGGCAGCAAATCCGATATCTGCTGTAATAACAATATCACCTTTATTGACGTTGTTAACTATATAGAGATCTGCAGCTTCCCTGTCCGCATCCACATACACCCACTTGCCTTCGGGATTGTTTACCATGCTCTTGTATGACGCGACGAAACAAACTGGCATATCATGCATTTTCGCACAATCCAGGGTTTCTTCTTTCACAGGACATGCATCAGCATCTACATAGATTGTCGGTTTATTTTCATATGTTCTAATTCTACATCTTTCTTCATTATCCTTTTTTCTGCAAAGAATCTTTCATAACACTTTTGGATATGTCGAAATATATTTTCCCATTGGCCCTTGACATCTTAATAGTTCTAGTTTATTCCTTTATAACTCAGTCTAAACCTTAAGAAATCATTTTTTCTCACAATTTTTTATTATAGTACATTCGAAGTTAATATGCTAATAAAACAACCTGAAAAATCGGAGACCGCTCTACGGACCAGACAGAAGCCTCAGCTTTGTATATTTACTACTATTGCAGAGTCAGCCCTAGGCTCATAAAAGCAAAAGAAAAGAGCCGACAACTGGAGTTGCCAGCGCGGATCAAATACAATGTAAAATATGTAGAGAGCTAAATATTTAGAATAGTTTTTCCTACAATATTTTATAGCTTTGATTCGCTATCCGGCATGCTCGTAAGTCGGTCCCCTATCAATGGCGGTTTTGAATAATATTAATAATTGTATTGGCCGTTTCTTCAACTGCCTTATTTGTTACATCTATGATCGGACATTTAAGTCTGGCCACTACATTATCAAAATACTTTAATTCTTCATTGATTCTTTCCATATTCGCGTAAATGGCATGGTCGTTCAAACCAAGAGATTTTAATCTCTCTTTTCTGATATTATTCAGTTTCTCTGGACTGATCTTAAGTCCAAAGCATTTTTCAGGACGCACCAGAAATAATTCCTCAGGTGGTTCCACTTCCGGGACAAGCGGAACATTAGCAACTTTGAACCGCTTAAGTGCAAGGTATTGCGAAAGAGGGGTTTTTGAAGTTCTAGAAACTCCCACCAGGACAATATCTGCCCGCAGTATGCCTCTTGGATCGCGGCCATCATCATATTTCACAGCAAACTCAATGGCTTCTATCCGCTTAAAATATTGATCATCGAGTTTTCTTACCATTCCTGGCTCATTTAACGGAGAAGATTTGGCCCTGTCCTGAAGCATTGACATCAAAGGACCAATTATATCAAAGGCTGGGATGTTTTCCTCTGCAGCCTGTGCCTTCATATACTCCCTGATTTCCGGACGGACGAGGGTAAAGGCAATCATTGCCCCATTTAATTTTGCCAATGATATGATTTCGTCCACATTTTGTTTATCTTCTACATAAGGAATTCTTTTTATCGTAAAAGAAGTGCCTGCAAATTGACTGGCTGCAGCCTTAGTTACCAATTCTGCCGTTTCACCCACTGAATCTGATACAACATAAATTATCGAACCGCTCATATTTCCGCCCATCCCCCGGCTAGCCTCCTCTTAGCTTTCTCCAGCGAGAGCTAGGAATGCCTTAGTAATATTAGTCTTCGTTATTCTCCCAATCACTTCAAAGCCTTTTTCCGTTTCTTTTACAACCGGCAGTGCATCTATTTGTTTTTCTATCAATTTCTTTGCGACATCTATCAATAAATCATTTTTCATGCACATCGTGATGTTCGGCATTCTAGTCATGATAATATTTACAGGAATCGTATTTAATTCCTGCTTTCCAATGCTTGCGCGCAGAAGATCCTTCCGGGACAGCACGCCAACAAGTATAGAATGCTTATCCACAACGAAAAGCGTTCCCACATCCTCAAGAAACATTGTAACAATAGCATCATATACGGAAATACTTTCACTCACTACTACAGGAATGGATGAATTATCCTTTACATAAATATTCTTAAGGTTATCTGTTAAAAGCTGGGTCCCTGATTTCCCTGTATAAAAATATCCTACTCTCGGCCTTGCATCAAGGAATCCAGCCATCGTTAGAATGGCTAAATCCGGTCGCAAAGTAGCCCTTGTCAGGTTAAGCTGTTCAGCAATATGTTCACCTGTAATAGGACCATTTTCTTTAACAATTTGCAGGATTTGTTCCTGCCGCTTATTCAATTCGATTACAATCACCACCCCACTGCACTGGCAGAGAAAAATAAATAGGCTATACTATATGTCATATATTATATACTATAACACTAAATTGAAAAGAGATGCTTTTTTAAATCTGGTTTGCCAGTTGCTTTCTCCCTGCTGCAATAAAGGTACTCTGTAAGCCCATTGTACTCTTACATTACACTGCGATGATTTTGTTCACAGCAGCATAGCTGGAAATAAAGTCACTAATTTCCTTCATTAGAGCCAATCTATTGTTTCTCAGCTCCATGTCTTCAGCCATAACCATCGTATGGTCAAAAAATAGCTCTATGTCTTGTTTAAGTGAGACTAACAATTCGAAACGTTCCGTTTCCGACTCTGTGTCTACGTATTGTTCATAAAGCTCTTTATATTTATTGTAAAGATTCGCCTCATATTCTGTTTTAAATAGCACACTATTCAAAACAGCATTCCCTTCATTTTTTGCCGCTATGTTCATTACCCTGCTCAAGGCTTCCATCTCTTCTTTAAAACCAGTCCGGTTTTTAGCGTGTTGAAGGACGCCAGCGCGCTCTACCAATCTTGAAACATTTCCGATCTTGCTGTCGAGCAAAGCATCGATAACATCATAGGACACTTGTCTTTCATTCAGCAAATGCTTAATCCTTGCCTTCAAGAAGACAAGAAGGTCATTTTCCACTTCCTGGCGGTCGCGCTTTAAGACACCTGCTTCCGACATTTGATCGAGAGCAATGGAGACAATGTCCTCAAGTGATATTGGCCATTCTTTTTCCAATAACACTTGCACGATGCCGCTCGCTTGCCTTCTTAATGCATATGGATCCTGCGAGCCAGTGGGAATAATGCCGATAGCAAAGAAAGAAGCTACTGTATCAATTTTCTCTGCTACACTTAAAACCGCTCCGGTTATGGAAGGAGGAGCCTGATCATCCGCATGCCGTGGCATATAATGGTCGTTTATTGCTGCAGCTACCTCTTTTGGCTCTCCCTTTAATAAAGCATATTTCTCACCCATATAACCCTGAAGCTCCGGAAATTCATATACCATATGGCTGACTAAATCAAACTTGGCAATTTGGGCTGCCCGTGAAGCGAGCTCTTTTTCACGCTCGTTTAAATCCAGCTTATCCGCCAGCAATCCTGTAAGCCTGTGGACCCTTTCAGTTTTTTCAGCAAGCGTTCCAATTTCTTCATGGTAAACGATCGTCTCAAGCTTTTTTAAAGCACTGTCAATTTCAAGCTTTTGATCTTCTTTGTAGAAGAAAGCAGCATCTGACAAACGTGCCCGAAGAACCTTTTCGTTCCCTTTCGCTACAATATCAAGATTTCGCTCGTCTCCATTTCTGACCGTTACAAAGAATGGGAGCAGTTCTCCTTGTGAATTTTTAACAGGAAAATATCTTTGGTGCTCCTTCATGGACGTGATCAATACTTCCTGAGGAACTTCGAGAAACTCCTCTTCAAAGCGTCCAAATAAAACAGTCGGGTACTCTACAAGATTATTTACCTCTTCCAGCAAATCCTCATCAATCGGAATGACCCAATTTTGGCCGGATTCAAGGTTTGCTATTTGGCTGCGGATCATGTTCTTTCTTTCCTCGCTGTCTGCTATCACAAACTGCTGCTTCAAAATATGCTCATAATCTTCTGGAGTGTCTATTGTTACAGATTCTCCCAGGAATCGATGACCCACCGTACTGCGCCCGGCAGCTACATGGGTAATTCTAAAATCGATAACCTCTGTTCCAAATAATGCTGCAATCCATTTAATCGGGCGGATATACCTCAGGTCCTCATTGCCCCAACGCATATTTTTAGGAAAAGTAAGACCTATAATGATCTCCTTGACCTCAGGAAGCAAGTCGAATGTCGGCTTCCCCTCGATGAACTTGTTTACATGCACATACTCAACTCCGTTTATTTCTTTAAAATAAATATCCTCTACAGAAACTCCCTGTCCCCGTGCAAAACCAAGTGCAGCTTTAGTCCAGCCTCCGCTTTCATCCTGCGCGATCTTCCTTGCAGGTCCCTTGGCCTCTTCATGAATGTCCTCCTGGGCTTCTGCGACATCCTTAACTAAAACAGCCAGTCGTCTAGGAGTTGAAAAGACCTTAACATCCCCAAACGCTACTGCCTTCTCAGACAGCCATCTCTCGAGTTTTGCAGAAAATTGTTCTATAGATGAAGAAATGACCCGGGCAGGCATCTCTTCCAATCCAATCTCAATCAATAAATCACGCTTGCTCATTTGCCTTTTCCCCTTTCTCCAGGATTGGGAATCCCATTTTTTCTCTCTCTTCATAGAAGGTTTTTGCCACTTTCCTGGCAAGGTTCCGACATCGTGCAATGTATCCCGTTCTCTCTGTTACAGAAATCGCTCCCTTGGCATCTAACAGGTTAAAAGTATGAGAGCATTTTAAAACATAATCATAGGCAGGATGCACAAGCCCTTCATCCATTTGTCGGTGTGCTTCCTTTTCATATATAGTAAAAAGCTGGAACAACATATCTAAGTCGGATGTCTCGAACGTATACTTGGAATGCTCGTATTCTGGCTGGAGGAAAATGTCTCGGTATGTAAATCCTTCAGTCCATTCCAGATCAAATACATTTTCCTTTTGCTGTATATATGACGCCAAACGTTCAATTCCGTATGTTATTTCCACAGATACCGGCTTACACTCAATGCCCCCAACTTGCTGGAAATAAGTGAATTGAGTGATTTCCATCCCATCCAGCCACACTTCCCAGCCAAGTCCGGCACATCCTAAAGACGGATTCTCCCAATTGTCTTCCACAAATCGGATATCGTGCTCCAGCGGATCAATGCCTAAAGCCTTTAGAGAATCCAGGTAGATTTCCTGAATATTATCGGGAGATGGCTTTATGATTACTTGAAATTGGTGATGCTGGTACAGGCGATTGGGGTTTTCCCCGTAACGTCCGTCAGCAGGCCTCCGTGAAGGCTCAACATAGGCCACACGCCACGGTTCTGGCCCAATTGCGCGCAAGAATGTATATGGGCTCATCGTTCCCGCCCCTTTTTCCGTATCGTATGCGTTCATAAGAATGCAGCCCTGGTCAGCCCAATGCTTTTGCAAAGTAGAAATCATGTTTTGGATATTCATTTAGCAACCTCCATATTATTTTTGACTTAATTCAGCTTGCTTCCAGTTTTTTATCGAAAAACCTTGTTGTCTAATAGCGGCAGGCAGACTTTTCATCCAATACAAAAAACTCCCGCCACTATGCCATTGGCATAGGGACGAGAGTTTACCCGCGGTTCCACCCTATTTGCCGGAAAAACCGGCCTCTTTAAGTTCTTGTTGCTCCGGAACGCCTTTCTGCGACTGTCCATTTCCCGGCTTGCACCATCCCGGAATCGCTTTTATGGAGTAAAGTCACGTACTCTTTTCCATCACTGCAACGAATATTATGAATTGATTTTAGCGAAGTCACCTAAGATTGTCAACATAATGCTCAAACTATAGCAGATCCTTCATCTGATCCATTTGTTTAAGGAACTTTTTTGATTTCAGATGCAATCCTGAATATTCCTCATAATAAGCATCGATTACTTTTTGAATTTCTTTTTTTGTTTCCGTCTTTATGGATATATTTCCAAGCCGCGATAAATCAAAGAAATAAAATAGGCGAAGCAGCTTAACTGTTGCTGGTGAAATTTTCATGTGAAAACGATCTTTTTCAAGGCATCTATGGCAAATAAAACCGCCTTCCTTTATAGAAAACGAAAATTCCCCTTCTGTCTCTCCGCAAACAGCACATCGATCCAAAACTGGATTTAAGCCAATGACCGGCAGCATTTTCATTTCGAAGATAAATTTAAGCACCTCGGGGTCATATCCTTCATTTATGTAACTTAATGTTTGAAACAACAATTCAAACAAGAAGGGGTTAGGCTTTTTATCTTCCACGCTTTTATCAAGCAGTTCGACGATATATGATGCATATGCTGTTGCGAAGATATCCTCCCTGATAGAGCGCATGGAGTTTACCGTCTCTCCCTGCTGGAGGCTTCCGAGCCCGCTTGTGGCCTGGAAAAGATAGTATCCGTAATAAAAAAGCTGGGTGACGGCCGAGAGCCGGCTGTTGGGCTTGCTGGCTCCCCTGGCCATCACACCTATTTTACCCATCTCCCGGGTAAATAGTGTAATGATTTTATTGTTTTCTCCATAATCCGTCCGTCGTATGACAATGCCTTCACATTTTTGCAGCAAGACAGGTCACCTTCCATTTCATACAAGACAAATTTCAGGAGATAGGAAAATCAACCTCTGCTAGCTGGTCATCCTTGATTTCGGCTCTTTCCTGTCCTTCCACCTGTAATTCCTTAAACAGCAAGTAAGTATCTATGCTGCCTGTTTGACTGAAAACCTTCCAGGTAAAATCTAACATAAATTAAGCCCACCTTTCAATTTTAACTAGCATCTGTCCAAAAGTCCCGCCCTTACGTTTATCTTGACCGTTCTTATTAAAAACATGAGAAACAAAAATTACTAAGAATAAAATACTGGGAATAGATTAATATTCATCTTCATTAAAACCGTAGTCCCTCAATTGGGACATTTTATTGCGCCAATCCTTCTGCACCTTTACCCACAGCTCAAGAAAAACCTTTGAACCAAGCAAATTCTCAATATCCAGCCTTGCACGTTTTCCTACTTCCTTTAACAAGCTGCCTTGCTTACCAATAACGATTCCTTTTTGAGAGTCTCTTTCAACCACTATGGTTGCCATAACATTTATCGTTTCACTGTTTTCCAGCTTTTTAATCGAATCGATCACCACGGCAATGGAATGAGGAATCTCTTCACGAGTCAAATGCAATACCTTTTCCCTTATCAATTCTGAAATAATAAAACGTTCAGGATGGTCCGTAACCTGATCGGCAGGGTAAAACTGAGGACCTTCAGGAAGATGCTCTTTTATTTGCCCAAGAAGGGTTTCGACGTTGTTACCTTCAAGCGCTGATATAGGAACAATGGACGCAAAAGGATAAAGGTCCTTATATGTCTCGATCAAAGGCAGCAATTCGTCCGGATGCACTTGGTCGATTTTATTCACCACCAGGAAAACAGGTGTTGTGACGGACTTTAATTTTTCGATGATAAATTCATCGCCGCGCCCGATTCCCTCGGCAGCATTAATCATAAATAATATCAGATCTACTTCCTTAAGCGTATTTGTCGCTACCTTCATCATAAAGTCCCCCAGCTTGTGCTTAGGCTTATGAATTCCAGGCGTATCTATAAAAATCATTTGAGCATCCGATAAAGTCAATACTCCCTGGACCTTGTTACGGGTCGTTTGAGGCTTATCGCTCATGATAGCAATTTTCTGACCGATGACCCGGTTTAGAAAGGTGCTTTTTCCGACATTAGGCCTGCCTATAATCGAAATAAAACCTGATTTATAATCCTTCGATGTTGGTTCGTCAAATAATTTATTCATGTAAAGTCCTCCGCTATAGGCTCCTGGCCGCACTCATTGTTAATAATCTAGTTCCCCATTTATCAGGGTTAAAACTTCGCATGGAACATGTGAAATAACCGGTATTACTCGTTTTTACTATGAACATCTCCGAAGCTAATGTTATTGTCATTGTAACGCATCATTGCTTGTCTTGCATATATATTCAGGAAATGTAATGATAGCGTAACAACAAAGAGTGAGCTGCCGGGGCATAATTATAAATTGCCAATCCTGAAACATTGCTCAACATACGAATTTATACAGGATGATGAAAATATGGATTTCGTAAATATTTTTCTCCAATAATACAAAAACGGCAAGAATATAAAATGTTGCTTATGAAAAAACTCTGGGCAGGAATATAATCAGGCCTACGGCAACTGAATAAAATGCATATATTAGTACTGCACCCGCCGCCATATCCTTGGCCTGCTTTGCCAAGGGGTGTAAATCCTCTGTAGCTAAATCAACTGCCCTTTCCAATGCTGAATTCACCATTTCCAGGCTGATCATCCCTGCTACTGCCGACAAAAGGAACAGCCACTCCATAGCGGCGATGTGAAAATACAAGCCTAAAAGGGCAGCTGCGGCAGCTGAAAAAACATGTATTTTCATGTTTCTCTCAGCCATGATGGCTGTGGCGATTCCTTGGAACGCAAACAAAAAACTTTTACTGAGCGGCCATTTTTTATTGCGATCTCGAAAGGCCATATTCCTCAAGGATGTCCTTCTGTTTTTTAAACATTTCTTGTTCATCCTCTTCATTCATATGATCATACCCCAAGAGATGAAGGAAGCCGTGCAGTGCAAGAAAGCCTAGCTCCCTTTCAAAAGAGTGGCCGTATTCTTCAGCCTGCTCTCTAGTCCTTTCAATGGATATGATGATATCCCCCAGTACGCGAGGCATGTCCGCTCCGATAATTTCAGTCTCTTCCTCGCCCATTTCCTCCATGGCGAACGATATAACATCGGTAGGAGCATCTTTTTCACGGTATTCTTTATTTATCTCCTGTATCCGTTCATTTGTTACAAAGGTTACAGACAGTTCGCTGCCAGCATCAATTTGTTCCTTCTCAGCCGCAAATTGCAGCAATGAATCAACCAGATTAATCGCTTCATCTGTCACATTATTTGTTTCATCAATAAAATCTATTTCTAAAATCATAGGTTCACCTTCTGTTCTAATTTAGGCAGTTCAGGATATTCTATCCGTGAGTGGAAAATGCCATGCAGAGTTTCGCACAGGGACTCCCTCACAATTCTCAGCTCGTTCATTGTAATGTCACATTCATTGAATTGCTTGTCATCCAGCCGGTCACTAATAATTTTATCAACAATGCTCCCAATTTTCTCTGCAGTAGGCTGGCTCATCGACCTGACAGCTGCCTCCACGCTGTCTGCGATTCCGATCACCGCTATTTCCTTGGTCTGCGCCCTGGGACCGGGATAGCGGTAATCCTGCTCCATAACATCTTCCCCGTTCTCAATTGCTTTATGATAAAAATATTTAAGGAGCGTGGTGCCATGGTGCTGTTCAGCAATATCAATAATCTCCTGCGGCAGCTTATACTTCCGCAGCATATCGCCGCCGTCGATTGCATGCGCAATGATAATATCCCTGCTCGTAGACGGCGGCAGCCTGTCATGAGGATTTTCAATATTCATCTGGTTTTCAATAAAAAATTGGGGTCTTTTTGTTTTCCCAATATCATGGTAGTAACAGCCCACTCTCGCCAAAAGTCCATTTGCACCTATGGATTCACATGCGGATTCAGCCAGATTGGCGACCATCACGCTATGATGATATGTTCCCGGCGCTTCGGTCAATATCTTTCGGAGCAAAGGATGATTTGGATTGGATAGTTCTATTAGCTTCATGGTCGATAATATGCCAAAACCAGCCTCAAAGAAAGGCAGAAGCCCCTGTGTAAGGATGGAGGAGCCCACCCCTGAAACCACTGCAGCAACCGTGTAAAAAAGATACTCCATCTTTGTGTAATTGCCTTCCGAAATCCAAAGGATCGATAACAGCAATATAATGTTGACAAGTGACAGTACGAACCCCGCCTGAAGGATTTTCGCTTTAAAATTCTTCTCAGAAAGGATTATGATACTCGCGATACCGCTGAACATTATGTATAATCCAATTGAAAAATCCAGGTTTCCAGGAGTTTCTCCATTAAAGATAATTGTACCGAAAACACCGCATACTATCGTAAGTGCGACTGCAAAACGCTCATTCAGCAGAATCTTGATCAGCATTGCCCCCATGGCAGCCGGAAAAAAGAAGCCTAAATCTGGATACTTCAGGTCAGCAAAAATGCTGACTATTTTCATAACCGTGACGGCAATGATAAATACTAGGCTGAATATCATTAGATTAGTTGCCTTTTTAGCTTCGACTGAAGAAGGAATATTACGGAAGTAGTAATATAAGCCCCCAAAAACCAGTGATACGAACATGAATATCCCTAAATACGGGAATAATGTATTCTCGCTGCTTAAAAAACCAGCTAGCTCTAATTGACGATATATCTTCTGATCAATTAATTTTCCTTCCTCCACAATCACTTGACCTTGCAGGATCCTGACTGGCTCCACAGACTCCATTGCCTTTGCACGCTGTTCTTCTGTCTTATCCTTGTCAAAAAAGTAATTTTGGATGATGGAATTCCTTGCCAGAGCGATTGAAGCATTACGCATTTCAGGGTTTAAACTGGATAGCTTCAGCTCGTCCTCTGCCCTTTTTTTAGCGTTTTCCACATCATCAGCAGCAATCGTTTCATTCATTACTTTATTGACAACTGTAATAGTAGAGTCTTGCGTAATGTTGATTTGATTTTCATCCGCTGCCGCCAAAGCGTTAAAGACAAACTCGGGGATATCCTTGTTAACTTCATCGGTTAATTTGCCCTTCAACATGGCGACTCGATCCTGCATACTGACAATGGTCGGTTTGTCACCGTCTTTGGTTTGCTCTGTTTCTTGTTTATCCGCTTCCTGTTTAACCTCAATGGCGGAATCGAAGATGGATACCAATAAATCTACTTTATTCTCAGCATATTCCCTTTTTAAGGTATACACATCTTTGACTTGTTTTAGGACTTCTTCCCTTTTTTTCTGAGTTTCCTCTATATCTTCCACTGTTTTAGTGGCTCTTATTGTCTGCTCTGCCGGCTTCAGCAGTTCAATCTTTATCTTTTCAGGCTTTACGTTCGAATACATCATCAGAAAAGAAAATAAACCCAGTACCACAAATAGTAACGACTGGAAAATGCGATTGCCAAGTAGCTTCCTGAGCTTGGTCATATTGCGATGAATAAAATTCAAGGTTTCCCCTCCTATATAAGGAAAGCATTCAATAGTAAGGACTGTAATTATGTAAAATCATAACAGTTTTCCTCATAATTTTCATCCTCCCTTTTCAAAAAGCTCTTCCTAGGCGGCATTTTCCTGCTGGCACATGAAAAAATCCGCCTGTTTTGGGCGGATTCTTTACAATGTCATGCCTTTTCTGCCTTCTCATAAGCGCTGATAATCTTGGAAACCAGGGGATGGCGTACAACGTCGCTTTGTTCAAGATAAGTGATGGAAATTCCTGATACGCCTCTTAGAATATTTTCCACTGCGATTAATCCAGATTTAGCCCCTTTCGGGAGGTCGATTTGGGAACGGTCACCTGTAATGACCATTTTCGAATCAAATCCAAGTCTTGTCAGGAACATCTTCATTTGCGCTGAAGTAGTATTCTGGGCTTCATCCAGGATCACAAATGCGTCATCCAGAGTTCTCCCTCGCATATAAGCCAGCGGAGCAATTTCAATGGTTCCTCTTTCTATAAGCCTTTGGGTATGCTCCATCCCCAATAAGTCATGCAGGGCGTCATACAGGGGGCGAAGGTATGGATCGACCTTCTCCTTTAAATCCCCCGGCAGGAACCCAAGACTTTCTCCAGCCTCGACTGCCGGTCGAGTAAGGATAATCCGTTTGACCTGTCCGTTCTTTAGAGCATTGACAGCCATTACGACAGCGAGATAGGTCTTTCCTGTACCTGCTGGCCCGATGCCAAAAACAAGGTCATGCTTTTTGATAGCTGAAATATATTGCCTTTGTCCTAGTGTCTTTACCCTGATCGATTTCCCTTTCGCCGTTTTCGCAATTTCCTCTTCATATAATTCAAGGAAATATTCAAGTGTGCCCTTCCGCGATAGCTCGATTGCATACAAAACATCTCTGGAGCTTATATTAATGCCCTTTCTTATTACATTTAAAAGCGCTTTGAGTATACTTTCCGCTTCCCTAGCCTGGTCAAGCTCGCCCGCTATGGAAATTCCCTGTCCGCGAGTGATCACAGATACATTCAATTCTTGTTCCAGGACTCCTATATTAGCATCAGCATTTCCTAATAAAGCCTGTGCTTCATTGGGTGATTCAATCTCTAGATTAATAACCTTAACGTCTTCTGGCATTCGTTAGTCTCCTTGAAAGATTGGTTGTCCGGCCGCTATATTTTCTATAACCTGATAGTGAATGGTCATTTTAACTTTACCATTGTCAATTGATCTGTGTAAAATTTTTTCTCCAACAATTCTGGCATCGCGGTGAAGTTGCTTACTCAGATCAATTTTGGCCATCTTGATCGCTTCCCTCTCAGCCTGTTCAGCTGTGTAATTTCGAACGATTACTTCCTTATTCCTTTTTGTGGCTGTTTTATAAGAAATCGGCAATTTCCATTGCAGGAAGAAAAACGGCCTTTCGGTTACTTCGGTTTCAAAGCTTTTGTATCCGGGATCCCTAAATCCCCAAATAGGGACTGAAGCCTTCCACAGCAAAAGGCTATGCTTGGTTCTTTCCTCTCCGTTGAAAACGGAGAACTTTGTCTTTAATGGTACTTCTACGTTAGACTTATACCACGTTTCCCCCTTAATTACTCCTTTTGCCCCCACAATCTGGGGATTGTCATCTTTTCCAATTAAACCGGAAACGAGTAATTGTCCTTTATTAACATAGTCATTCACTTTTACCTTAGGTTGTCCTTTTTCAATGAACATATCAGTAATAACGGCCTTTTTTATTGCCACTAAATTTTGTAGTGAGGTTTTTTGTGTGACTTTAGGCTGTTTCTTTTCAACTACCTGAAAATGATAGGTTGTCCCCTTTAGCTCCACTCCGATCCAGGTAACGGAATCTATCCTTTCGGATAGTTTTCGTTGAATGCTTTCTGCATCATATACAAGGAACTGCAGTTTCCCCACCTTTACTCCAATGTTCTTAAGCTCCTTCCGGATGGCATGTTCTGTTTGCGGATTAGCATTGTGAACATCTATCTTCCATATCATATTGGATAAAATGAATATGGAAATGAGAAATGCTATACTCCCTGCAAGGAAACCGCTGTTTTTCATTATCCTTTTTAGAATGAATGGGCCACCCTTCCCGTGAACAAAGCTGACCTTACAATCGCTCTTGCGGACTACCTTTCGCAATGAGGGAACTTCGTCAAGATCCATGAAAAAGAGGATAGAATCAGGGCCGGAACGGGTTACGTCCCAGACATGGATGCCATTTCTTACTAATGCGTTAACCAGTCTTTCCGTCCCTTTGCCGTATGCTTTCACTTTTACATAACCGGTATAAAAGTTTGTCCACTGATTCTTCATGATTATCCTCCCAATGCTCATTCATTGATAAAATACACCCCATTAACCTTTCCCTGCAGCATAATTTCTTCAGACAGGATCGTTCTAATGACAAAACCGTCACCTTTTATCAGAAGCTGACCCTGTTTTAGCATCAGCCTCACTTCTTTATCAGTAAATGTCAAAAGGCCCCTGTGGTTCTCAATGTATATATGTAACTGGCCTATCATTGTAATTCTCGGCAGGTCCATCATGACATCTTGTGGAAGGTCCATTGTCTTCACAAGCATCCTTCTAAGCTTTTGCCCCCATTTTGGTGCCATAGAAAAAGAACCCCCTTTCATCTCAAATGTATGAGGTGAAAGGGGGTTCTAGCACACTTTTTGCATTGTTTTTGGGGTGAATTAATTTTACTGACGACCTGGAAGGGCCTTGCTAATCATATATAAAACCGCAGACAAATATGTCTGCGGTTTAGAGGTTTAGAGTTTAAGATAGATGTTGTTGTACTAATTTGTTTACCAAGGAACCATCAGCCTTACCTTTTACTTTAGGCATCAAAGCTCCCATAACTCTCCCCATATCAGCTTTCGATGTTGCATTTACGTCAGCAATCGTCTGGGTAACAATGGCTGCCACTTCTTCTTCTGAAAGCTGCTTAGGCATATATGCCTCAACGTAGCCTATTTCGGTACGGATTTTATCCACGAGATCGATTCTACCTGCATTTTCAAACTCTTGGAGGGAGTCTTTGCGTTGTTTTAATTCGCGAGAGAGCACTGTCAATTCTTCCTCTTCTGTCAACTCTTCTTTACGGACTTTAAGCGCTTCGTTTTGAAGGGATGCTTTGACCATACGAATGACAGAGAGTCGGTCCTTTTCCTTGTTCCTCATCGCTTGTTTCATATCATTATTTAAACGCTCGAGAAGACTCATCTTTCCACCCTCTCTTAGAATTTACGTTTTCTAGCTGCTTCAGACTTTTTCTTGCGCTTTACGCTTGGTTTTTCATAAAACTCGCGCTTCCTAGCTTCCTGAAGCGATCCTGCTTTAGATACAGTACGTTTGAAACGACGAAGAGCATCTTCAAGCGATTCGTTTTTACGAACGACGGTTTTAGACATCTCTTTCCCTCCCTCCGAAAACAACACACTAACTCATAGTTGGCAACATGTTGTCAACATGTACTTATCCATTATAATATATGAGTACAGTCAGGTCAACTATTAATGGTGCCTTCATTATTCGGCAATCCATACAGCGAATGTAACGTTATACTGGCCCGCTGCCATTCAGTTAAATATCATGAAGAATCGAAAATCTACAACTTTCACTGCATGGTTCATTGATCAGGCTAAAGGGACAAATAATAAGCATGTCCAGCGCCTTACCCCCATATGATGAAAACACAGGGGGTGACCATATGTACGAGTCTTTACTATTTATTATATATATATGCATATTTCTGGCTGGTATGGCTGCGTTGAGAAACGGCTTATTTAATTTATCCGGTGAATCACTTAAAAAAGTTTTGTCCAAAGTGACGGATGCCCCTTGGAAGGGATTCTTAACCGGAACCATCATTACCGGTGTACTTCAGAGCAGTTCGGCGGTAATGGTAATGACAGTTGGGCTTGTATCTGTTGGGTCGCTTTCCTTTTCCCAAACCATCGGAATTATACTCGGCTCCAATATCGGCTCCACCGTTACAACGGAATTTATGACTCTTTCCCTGGATAAATGGGCAATACCCGGGATTATTGCGGGCGTTGGTTTTTGTCTGATTCCACATATAATGGCAAAAAGTTTTGGAACAGCGCTTATAGGGCTGAGTGCAATTTTTGCGGCTATTGGAGGGTTTAAAATGCTTGCAGGACCGCTTTCCTCGCTTCCTCTAGTCGACAAATTGCTCATTAGTATAGAAAACCACCTTGTGTTAGCTTTGATCACTGGCATTGTGGTAACCGCAATAATCCATTCCAGTTCGGCAACGATAGGAATAGCAATGAGCTTTCTAGCAGGAGCGCAAATCAGTGTATATGCAGGAATTGCCATTATGCTTGGTTCTAATATCGGCACTTGCATAACAGGTTATATGGCTAGCATTGGATCGGGTCCTGAAGCAAAGTTCACCGCATATGCTCATATCTGGCTTAATGTTTTGGGTGTTCTTTTTTTCCTTCCATTTATCGGCAGTATGGAAAGCCTTACCGCCCTTTTAACCACTGATAAGGCCCTGCAACTTGCACATGCAAGCGTTCTATTTAACGTAATAACCTCAGTTCTGGTACTTCCCTTTTCCAGGCAATTCGCGAAAATGATCCTTTTTTTGCATAAAGGCTGACGGCGATCGGTCAGTTTTATATCTTATTTCTGACATACAAACAGACAGCCAGAAAAAACTTCCGGCTGTGCGCTTCTGTCTTTTTATTTAATAGTCCGTCGCTGCAGTTAACCCTTTAATAATGGATACTCCAGCACTTGCTCCTATTCTTGTCGCACCCGCGTCTACAACGTTTTTTGCATCAGCAGCACTGCGGACACCGCCAGATGCCTTCACACCAATGTCAGGGCCGACTGTTTTTCTCATCAGTGCGACATCTTCCACGGTAGCACCGCCTGTTGAGAATCCGGTTGATGTCTTGACAAAGTCCGCGCCTGCATTTACTGCAAGTTTACATGCACGCACTTTCTCTTCTTCAGACAAAAGGGAAGTTTCAATTATTACTTTTGTAAGAGCTTTTGATTTTGAAGCTTCCACTACTGCACGGATATCTTTTTCTACAAGTTCGTCATCTTTATCCTTTAGTGCACCGATATTGATAACCATATCGACTTCCTCTGCCCCATTATTAATGGCATTTTCTGCTTCAAAGGCCTTTGTTTCAGGAGTGTTTGCTCCCAATGGAAAACCGATGACAGTGCACACCTTTACTTCAGATCCGGCAAGCAGTTCTACTGCATAGCGTACCCACACTGGATTAACACACACTGAAGCAAATTTATATTCTCTTGCTTCCTCACATAATGTCTTTATTTCTTTCTTTGTTGCATCTGCTTTTAGTAAGGTATGGTCGATTAAACGGGCTATATCCTGATTCATTTGATATCTCCTTTCACACAACCTTTTATGGTTGTCCGTACATCCTCAATGATACCATGATGAAAGTAATTTATCGAGGATGCCTATGTCTTTTTTTATTTGGCCTTCCATTTCCGTACCCGGGTCTTCGCTTTCCGCCGGGTCGGGCGGTGAGTATGGGTTAAAATCAACTTGATTCTATTTACTAAAAAACAAAGAGGAATGATAAATGGGTTCCGAATGTTTCCACTCCGAACCCATTTTGTAGACAATCTGAAACAACGAAATGTCCGCTGCCTTCAATCGCTTCCACATATTGTTATATAATGGCTGCTGCCTGTTTAGCTGCGTAATTTTTTACAACTGTTACGAATTGTCCTTCATTATAAGGATAGCCTGCTTTTGTGATTTTCACTTTGACAATTTCACCAACCATATCTTCATTGGCAGGAAAAACAACTTTCAGATAGTTGTCTGTGTAACCCACATATAAACCACTTTCTGGATCTTCAGTAAAACGCTCTTCAGGTATCACTTCCAAAACTTCATTTTCATATTTGGAAGCATATTCTTTTGCCAGTTGATCTGACAAGGAAATCAAGCGATGTACCCGCTCGTTTTTCACTTCTTCGTCAACCTGGTCTTCCATTCGGGCAGCCGGTGTACCTGTTCGCTTGGAATAAGGGAACACATGCAGTTCAGAAAACTTATGGTCTTTGATGAAATTATATGTCTCCATAAATTCCTCTTCTGTTTCACCCGGGAAACCAACAATTACATCAGATGTAATTGCCAGGCCTGGAAGTGCCTTTCTCAGCTTAACAAGGCGGTCTGCAAAGAAATCCATTGTATATTTACGTCTCATCCGTTTCAAAACAGTGTCGGATCCAGACTGAATCGGAATATGAAGATGGCGCACCACTTTTTTCGATTTAGTCAGCACTTCGATCACTTCATCGGAAATCTGGCTGGCTTCAATAGAGGAAATACGAATCCTCTGAAGGCCGTCAACCCGTTCTTCTAGGTCACGGAGAAGCATGGCAAGGTTGTAATCCTTCATATCTTCTCCATAGCCGCCTGTGTGAATCCCAGTAAGGACAATCTCCTTATAGCCAGCTTCAACAAGCTGTTGAGCCTGCCTGATTACTTCTTCAGGATCGCGTGAACGCATTAGTCCTCTAGCCCATGGAATAATACAGAAGGTACAGAAGTTATTACAGCCTTCCTGTATTTTCAATGACGCACGGGTACGATCCGTAAAAGCGGGAACATCCAATTCTTCGTAAACGCGTGTTTTCATAATATTGCGTACTCCGTTGATCGGCTGGCGTTCCACCTTATATTGCTCAATATAACCTAGCATTTTTTCACGATCCTGTGTTCCGACGACAATGTCCACTCCCGGAATGGCCATGATTTCTGCAGGGGATGTCTGGGCATAGCATCCTGTTACAGCAATTACAGCATCAGGATTCTTCCGGATTGCACGGCGGATTACCTGTCTGCTTTTTTTGTCACCTGTATTCGTTACCGTACAAGTATTAATAACATAAACATCTGCGGCAGACTCAAAGTCCGTTCGTTCGTAACCGTTTTGCTTAAATAACTGCCAAATGGCTTCTGTTTCATAATGGTTAACTTTGCACCCTAATGTATGAAAAGCTACAGTAGACATTCTCTTCACCTCGATAGTTCAAATTCGTACGAAACAGCAGACAGCACATAAAGAGGTGCAGTCTCTGTACGCAATATCCGTGGTCCGAGCCCACAAGCAATAAAACCTGCATCGGTCAACTTCTTAATCTCCGTGTCAGTAAGTCCGCCTTCCGGTCCAAATACAACCAGCAGCTTTTGACCGGCTGACATTTCTTCAAGCTTTGCAGCAAACTTGCTTTTTTCTCCTTGCTTCGCTTCCTCTTCGAATGCGATCAGCTTATGGTCAAATGTAGCCGCTCTTTCAATGAGCTGGCTCAAATTAATAGGTGTACCTACCTTTGGGACAACGGTCCTGTGTGATTGTTCTGCTGCTTCCTTAGCAATTTTCTGCAGCCGTTCCATTTTTTTTGCTGTCTTTTTCTCGTCCCACTTTACCACCGAACGAGCCGCAATGAAAGGGATAAATGATGCAGCTCCCAATTCAGTTCCTTTTTGGATTATATACTCCAATTTATCCCCTTTAGGCAGACCGCTCACAATCGTTACTCTGACAGGTATTTCTTTCTGCTCATTCTTCCATTCTATAATTGTTCCTGCAACAGTATCATTAGTAAATTCTGTAATCTGAACGACAGCCGTCTGTCCATCGTTTTTCACACAAATAATCCGTTCCCCGGCTTCCATCCTCATAACACGGGTAATGTGGTGAAAATCGTCTCCGGATATAGTGACCCTATTCCCCTGAAAATTATCATCCTGCAGAAAATAGCGCTGCATGCCAACACCTGCTTATCCTAATTAAATATTATAGATAATGGCGCCAGCATCAAAAGATGATTAGCGCCTTTTCGTCAATTATCATTTTTCTTGCAAATCAATGCTACCCAATCTTCCATTGTTATCGTTTCCTCTATTGTAAAACCGGACTCAATAA
This sequence comes from Peribacillus sedimenti, assembly GCF_046237635.1. Classification (NCBI taxonomy): domain Bacteria; kingdom Bacillati; phylum Bacillota; class Bacilli; order Caryophanales; family Bacillaceae; genus Peribacillus; species Peribacillus sedimenti. The sequence continues at coordinate 3,913,245 of NZ_CP143547.1, forward strand.
TGGCATTTTTCACTTCCTGCTTTTTCGGCTGAATAATACCGGATGCTATAAAGTATCCACCCGGCTTAACCACATCGGCCACATCATCCGTGAACCGGATGATTACTTCTGCCAGTATATTTGCCACTACTACATCTGCAGCTTCGGACACACCATCCAAAAGGTTATTCTGAGACACGGCGACCCTATCCTGCACTTTGTTAAGCTTCACATTTATTTTTGCCGAAGCGACTGCAACCTGATCAAGATCGAGCGCCGTAACTTTTTCGGCATTTAATAAGGCAGCTGCAATGCTTAACACACCGGAGCCTGTTCCAACGTCAACCACATGCTGCCCTGGTTCGACAGTCCTCTCTAAAGCCTGTATGCACATCACAGTAGTTGGGTGTGTACCTGTCCCGAAAGCCATGCCGGGATCCAGTTCAATGATCAATTCATCGCTGGATACCGGTGTATAATCCTCCCATGTCGGTACAATGGTAAATTTCTCTGATATTTTCACTGGGTTATAATATTTTTTCCAGGCAGTAGCCCATTCCTCTTCATTGACTTCGCTGATCGAGATGGCATTCCTGCCAAGATCAATGTCGAATAAAAGCAAGTTATTGATGCTTTCTTTTATGGCATCCACAGTTTCACCTAGAAAACTATTGACTGGGAGATATGCTTTCACTATGACTCCCTCATCAGGATAATCAGCAGGATTAAGGTGGTAGATTTCACCAAAAACATTTTCACGTTCCTTAATAAGCTCCTGGGGGTCCTCAATAACAACGCCGCTCGCTCCGGCTTCATGCAGTATGTTGGAAACGGGTTCAATCGCCTCGTTTGTAGTGTGGATTGCAATTTCAGACCACTTCATATCTACCACTCCTGTTTCTGTTAATCACCTTTAAAAGCCCTTTTCACTTTGGAGAAGAAACCTTCTTCATTTTCATCCAATTCGTTTTGGCCGCTTATTTCTGCAAATTCCCTCAAAAGCTGCTTTTGCTTATCAGTGAGCTTTTTTGGAGTTATAATAAGAATCACGACGTGCTGGTCTCCCTGTCCATAGCCTCTTACATTTGGTACTCCCTTTCCTTTTAACCGGAATCTTGTACCAGTCTGTGTTCCAGCCGGGATCTTCAACTTGACTTTTCCATGCAGTGTGGGTACCTCAATTTCGTCACCAAGCGCTGCCTGAGCAAACGTGATTGGCATTTCACAATAAATATCGTCCCCATCTCGTTCAAAGAACTCATGGTCACGCACATGGAAAACTACATATAAATCTCCTGGAGGTCCTCCATTGATCCCTGGTTCGCCATTTCCGGTAACCCGAAGCTGCTGACCATCGTCAATCCCCGCAGGAACTTTGATCTGAATCTTTTTTCGCTTTTTGACTTTTCCAGTCCCGCCACATGTGGAACACTTATCAGGAATAATTTTTCCTGTACCTTGGCAATGATGGCAAGGCCTCCGGTTAACAATTCTGCCCAGCGGTGTATTTTGTTCCACACTTATCTGGCCTGTGCCATGGCAGTGAGAACAAGTATTCACTTTTGTCCCGGGCTTTGCCCCGGTTCCATCACATGTCCCGCAATTTTCCTCGCGTGGTATTTCAATTTCAGTTTGCTTGCCAAAGGCAGCTTCCTCAAAAGAGATTGTCATTGTATATTGTAAGTCCGCACCCTGGCGAGGGGCATTAGGATCTCTTCTTCGCCCGCCTCCAAAGAAGGTACTGAAGATATCCTCAAATCCTCCAAAACCGCCAAAATCCTGGCCGCCAAAGCCCTGGTTAGGGTCAGTGTGGCCAAATTGATCATAATGGGCCCTTTTCTGATCATCGCTAAGAACCTCATTGGCTTCGGTTATTTCCTTAAATTTTTCTGCAGCATCCGGTTCCTTGTTAATATCAGGATGATATTGTTTGGAGAGCTTGCGGTACGCCTTCTTTATTTCATCCTTTGAGGCGTTTTTGGATACGCCAAGCACCTCATAGTAGTCGCGTTTACTCATTAATATATCCACTCCCGATTCGTTTCACATAAAGACTATTTTATCATTTTTGAAGAATAAAGTGCAATTGAAAATCCATTTCCACTAGTAATGACACTAAGTCCACAGCGCCTTGTGAACCCAAACTTATGCACTTTACTCGCTACCAATGACAATATTCACCAAGAAGGTTCAATGGGATTATTGGTCACTAAAAAAGCCAAAGTCAAGATTACCTGACTTTGACTTTTTCCGGTTGCGATGAAAATAATTATTTATCGTCTACTTCAGTGTATTCAGCATCCACAACATTGTCATCCTTTTTTCCCTGTCCTGCATCAGCACCCTGCGCTGCCTCCTGGGCTTTTGCAGCCTCTTCATAGAGTTTTACAGTAAGGCTTTGCACTATTTCGTTAAGGGCATCTTTTTTCTCACGGATTTGATTAATATCATTGCTTTCAATAGCTGCTTTTAATGCATCTTTTGCTTCATTTGCTTTATCAACTTCCGCTTGATCCACTTTTCCTTCCAAATCCTTCAATGTCTTTTCAGTTGTAAAGACCAATTGATCGGCTTCATTGCGGACTTCTACTTCCTCTTTACGTGCTTTATCCGCTTCGGCATTTTCTTCCGCTTCACGGACCATGCGCTGGATTTCATCCTCAGATAAACCTGAAGAAGATTTGATAGTGATGGTTTGTTCCTTGTTTGTACCAAGATCTTTTGCACGGACATTCACAATACCGTTTTTATCAATATCAAATGTTACCTCTATTTGAGGAATTCCACGCGGGGCTGGAGGAATATCGCTTAACTGGAAGCGGCCAAGCGTCTTGTTGTCAGCAGCCATCGGGCGCTCACCCTGCAGTACATGGATATCTACAGCTGTTTGGTTGTCAGCAGCTGTTGAGAATACTTGTGACTTGCTTGTCGGGATTGTTGTATTACGGTCTATCAACTTAGTAAACACGCCACCCATTGTTTCAATACCAAGAGAAAGCGGGGTAACGTCCAATAATACTACATCCTTAACATCTCCGGTTAAGACACCGCCCTGTATAGCAGCTCCCATCGCTACAACTTCGTCTGGATTCACACCTTTATGCGGTTCTTTTCCAATTTCCTTGCGGATGGCTTCTTGAACAGCAGGGATACGAGTGGAACCGCCAACCAGAATTACTTTATCAATTTCAGAAGGAGAAAGTCCTGCATCACGAAGAGCTTGACGGGTAGGTCCCATGGTACGCTCTACCAATCCAGCAGATAATTCATCGAATTTCGCTCTGGTTAGTGTTACGTCAAGGTGCAGCGGACCTGCTTCACCAGCTGTGATAAATGGCAATGAAACCTGAGTTGAAGTTACACCTGAAAGGTCTTTTTTCGCTTTTTCAGCTGCGTCCTTCAAACGCTGAAGAGCCATTTTGTCTTTAGAAAGATCTACGCCATTTTCTTTCTTAAATTCAGCTACCAGATAATCGATGATGATCTGGTCAAAATCGTCACCGCCTAGACGGTTGTCACCGGCTGTTGCTTTAACTTCGAATACACCATCACCAAGTTCCATGATGGATACGTCGAAAGTCCCTCCGCCAAGGTCAAATACAAGGATCGTCTGGTCCTCATCTGTCTTATCAAGACCATAAGCAAGAGCTGCTGCGGTAGGTTCGTTAATGATACGCTCAACTTCCAGGCCTGCAATCTGGCCAGCGTCTTTAGTAGCCTGACGCTCAGCATCGTTGAAATACGCAGGAACTGTAATTACCGCCTTAGTAACCTTTTCACCAAGATAATCTTCTGCATATGATTTTAGATACTGAAGGATAATCGCAGACACTTCCTGAGGGGAATAATCTTTTCCTTCGACGTTTTCTTTATGCTGTGTCCCCATATGGCGCTTGATAGAAATAATCGTGTTAGGATTTGTAATCGCCTGACGTTTTGCTACTTCACCAACCTGTCTTTCACCATTTTTAAAAGCAACTACAGAGGGAGTTGTACGGTTGCCTTCTGGATTCGGGATAACTTTCGGCTCCCCGCCTTCCAAAACGGCTACACAGGAGTTCGTTGTACCTAAGTCAATACCGATAATTTTGCTCATATTATCACTTACCTCCAAATTTTATATGTAGGGTTCCTATTCATTCACCTTAACCATTGCCGGGCGAATGACACGGTCCTTCAGTAGATATCCTTTTTGGAATTCCTCAACAACTACATTCGATTCGAAATCTTCATCCTGAACCTGCATTACTGCTTGATGCAAATGCGGGTCAAAAGGTTTGCCAACAGATTCAATCGGCTCGATTCCTTCTTTCTTTAAAGCCTCAAGCAATCCCTTGTAAACCATATCCATGCCCTGAAGCAATGATTTTGTCTGGTCATTGTCAGCTTCGATGCTTATCGCTCTTTCAAAGTTATCCAATGCCTGCAAAATATCAGTTGCCAGGCTTTGAGCTCTATATTTTTGAGCCGCTTCAAGATCCAAACGGGCACGGCGGCGGGAATTATCAAAGTCAGCCTGCAGCCGGAGATTACGGTTTTCCATCTCTTCAATCTTCGCTTCAAGCTCTGCTATTCTATTTTGAGCCTGTTGAAGTTCGGTTGGTTCCACCACATCATTTGCTTCAGTACCTTCTGCCTGCTGAGTATCCTCTGCAAATATTTCTTCAGCTCCGAAAACTTCTTCAGCCTCAATAGTAGATTCATTCTTCTTATCTTCTGTCACAAATTTCACCTCCCTAAAAGAAATGTGGAAGCGCCTTGCTAAGCCGCGACTAGCATAATACAAGACCTGTAAAAACGCTGCTCTTGCCTTTTTCTGGGGTTGGCTTATGACCTCGAGCGGCTAGGCTCTGCAGCTGGACATTATCCATTTATAAGTTAACAAAATACCACAGTTGACGTAGGCGGCTTGGGCAGCTCAGGAAGCAAATAGGCTCTCGTCCTGAAGGCGCTATTTGCCTTTTGGAAAGAGAGGTCTTTTGCACACCGAGCTAGCCGCCGGAGTTAGACAATCAAGAAATGCGGAAGCGCCTTGCTCAGCCGCGACTAGCATAAGACAAGACCTGTAAAAAGGCTGCTCTTGCCTTTTTCTGGGGTTGGCTTATGACCTCGAGCGGCTAGGGGCTGCAGCCGAACACTGCCTCTTTAATCCAGAGGCATACAGCATATTATGCTGGCCTGTCACTCGCATTTTAACTAGCGCCCGAATTTCATCTTCTTGCACAAATACAACGTATTACTTTTGATAAAGCCTTGTTAGCAATGTGCTTAAATCATTTGAGAATAATGTAAGCAGGCTGATAACCCGTGAATATTCCATTCTAGTAGGGCCAAGGATCGCAATAGTCCCTACCTGTTCTTCGCCAATAGAGTATGTTGCTGATATCAGGCTGCAATCTTCCAGAGCTATATTTTTGTTTTCTCTGCCAATCTTAACATGAATGCCGGCGGGGTTGCCCTTGATGAGTTCATAAATGCCCTGTTCCTGCTCTATTATTGACAATAGAGAACGCACTTTTTCAATATCATGGAATTCTGGCTGATGAAGCATTTTTGTCTTTCCGCCAAAAAACAGTTTTTCCGGCTGAGACATATTCAAGGTGCCCGCAAGCGCATCAATAATAGCATCGTAATTTTTGATGTGCTGTCTTAAGATAGTTGCAACTTCTTTATAAATTTTGTCTTTCAGTTCAGTCAGCGGAACCCCGATAAGACGTTCATTTAGGATATTCGCCATTTTCTCTATCTCGTTCAGGTCAAAAGATGGCGGCAGTGTAATCATCTTGTTTTCAACATGCCCGGTATCCGTAACGATTACCGCCACTGCAGTTCCAGGACTAAGGGGCACAATCTGGATTTTCCGGAGCTTATTATCCTTAACTTTGGGACCAAGGACAATCGATGTGTAATTCGTGATTTCCGAAAGGATGTTAGCTGATTTCTGTACAATCTTTTCCAGCTCATAAATTCGCTCGGCAAACACGGATTTAACCAAATTCATATCATTTTGCTTAAGCTTTTGAGGCGACAGCAAGTGGTCAACGTAATACCGATAGCCTTTCTCTGAAGGAATGCGGCCGGAAGATGTGTGTGTTTTCTCGATAAAACCCATTTCTTCCAGATCTGACATTTCATTCCTTATTGTAGCTGAACTGAAAGTTATTTCGTCCTTCTTCGACAGGCTCCTTGAGCCAACCGGCTGCGCATTTCTGATGAATTCATCAATAATCACCTGAAGGATCAACAATTGACGATCAGTTAACATCTTCCCTCACCTCTGTTAGCACTCTGTTATAGCGAGTGCTAATACTACTAATAAATTAACAAATGGACGCATTCATGTCAACGGTTTAGATTACTCCAGAAACGATTGAAAAACTTCATTCCCAAGGAGTCTGCCGCGCCTTGTTAGACGTACATATCCATCTTCCATTACCAGCAAGCCTTTTTCCATTTGTTCTGTTATCGCTTGTCTAAAAATATCCGTCATTTCAACAAAAAATTTGTTTTTAAACCCTTCAAGGGATACACCTTTTGTTTTTCGTAATCCAAGGAACAACTCTTCTTCCATTTTTTCTTCTCTTGTAACTTGATGCTCCTCAATATGCGGCATAAGCCCTTGAGCAACAGGAGCCATATATTTCTTTAATGGTCCATGGTTTGAAACTCTTCTGCCGTCCACATATCCATGGGCCCCTGCTCCAAAACCGAAGTACTCTTCGTTGTTCCAATAGGTTATATTGTGCTTGCTTTCGTAGCCAGGTTTTGAAAAGTTGCTGATTTCATATTGTACATGGCCTGATTGGGTCATTCTCTCCATAAGCCTTTCATACATGGCAGCCTCTAAATCCTGGGGCGGCAAATTTAATTTGCCCTTTTGCATAAGGTTATAAAACACAGTTTTGGGCTCGACAATCAATGAATATCCGGAATAATGCGGCAGCTGCAGGTCCAATGCTTTGGACAGTGTGTCTTCAAAGTCTTCCATCGTTTGGCCTGGCAAACCATAAATGATATCGATGCTTACGTTTTGAAAGCCAATCTTGTAGGCTTTTTCGATTGTTTCATATACATCTGCCGCCTTGTGTGTCCTGCCTATTCTTTTTAAAAGTTCGTCATTAAAGCTCTGAACTCCGAAGCTTAGCCTGTTAACCCCCGCATTATATAAAACGGAAAGCTTCTCTTCAGACAGATCTCCAGGATTGGCTTCAAAGGTATATTCAACGTCCTCACTTAAAGGAAGTGTTTTACGGATGGATCCAGTCAGGGTTTGAAGCTGGTCTGCATTTAAGGAAGTGGGTGTTCCCCCTCCAACGAATACAGTATCCATCACCATCGGCCGATGCAGCTGCATTGCCAGCTGCATTTCTTTCTCAAGCATTTGAAGATATTCATCGACAGGCTGCCCTTTTAAAAATACTTTATTAAAATCACAGTAATGGCAAATATGCTCACAAAACGGGATGTGGATATATGCACTTTTGATCATTTTTTCACAACCTTTCGATGTGATTTTGTAACTCGTTATATAAATAGACAAGCGCCGGTCCGTTTTATACTTTCCCAGTACAGAAAAAGAGGCCAGATATCGATGAACGACTGCTCCAACCTCTCCTTCTTATCTATCACATGGTTATCCCATATTATTTTTTAGGTGTTGTGTCGTCCATTTTCAGGACAGCCATAAACGCCTCCTGAGGCACTTCAACCGACCCCACCTGCTTCATTCTCTTTTTACCTTCTTTTTGTTTCTCAAGCAGCTTCCGTTTACGAGAAATATCGCCGCCATAACACTTAGCAAGGACATTCTTGCGCATAGCACTTATCGTGGAGCGCGCGATGATTTTTTGCCCGATCGCGGCCTGGATTGGCACTTCAAATTGCTGTCTAGGAATCAATGTTTTTAACTTTTCAACAATGACCTTACCTCGTTCGTATGCAAAATCACGATGGACGATAAAGCTTAAAGCATCAACAGTCTCACCATTCAACAAGATGTCCATTTTCACAAGCTTCGAAGGCTTATAGCCTATTAATTCATAGTCAAATGAAGCATAACCCTTAGTATTGGATTTTAATTGGTCAAAGAAATCATACACAATTTCCGAAAGCGGGATTTCATATACGATACTGACCCTTGTTTCATCCATATACTGCATATCGATGAAAATCCCGCGCTTCTCCTGGCAAAGCTCCATGATTGCTCCAACATAATCATTCGGGGCCATCATTGTTGCTTTGACATACGGTTCCTCAACACGATCGATTTTCTGCGGATCAGGCATGTTTGATGGATTGTCCACTTGGATCTTTGAGCCATCAGTCATAATCACATCATAAATAACACTTGGAGCTGTCGTGATCAAATCAATTTTGAATTCACGTTCAATACGTTCCTGGATAATCTCCATATGCAAAAGGCCAAGGAAACCGCATCGGAAACCAAAACCGAGCGCCTGGGATGTCTCAGGTTCAAACTGCAATGCAGAATCATTAAGTTCCAGTTTTTCTAGAGCATCACGAAGATCATTAAACTTGGCTGAATCAATCGGATACAAGCCGCAATACACCATAGGGTTCAGCTTGCGGTAACCTGGCAGTGCCTGTGTCGCCCCATTTTTCGCGTGAGTAATCGTATCGCCTACGCGGGTATCGCCGACATTTTTGATGGCTGCGGTCAAGAATCCAACATCGCCGACAGTAAGTTCATCCACGCTCTTTTCCTTAGGTGTATGGACTCCTACCTCTGTTACCTCAAATTCTTTTCCAGTGGCCATCATTCTAATTTTGTCACCTGGCTTTACAGAGCCTTCCATCACGCGGATATAGGCAACAACTCCACGGTATGCATCATAAAATGAATCGAAAATTAGAGCTTTTAATGGGGCATCCGGATCACCCTCCGGCGGCGGCACTAATTCAACAACCTGTTCAAGGATCTCTTCTATCCCAATCCCCGCTTTTGCCGATGCAAGTACCGCTTCAGATGCATCCAGTCCAATTACTTCTTCGATTTCATTGCGTACCCGTTCTGGGTCTGCACTCGGGAGATCGATTTTATTGATAATCGGTAGAATTTCCAGATTATTATCAAGCGCAAGATAAACATTGGCAAGTGTTTGGGCTTCGATCCCCTGCGCGGCATCAACGACCAAAATGGCTCCCTCACACGCGGCAAGGCTTCTTGATACCTCGTAAGTAAAATCGACATGTCCCGGGGTATCAATTAAATGGAAGATATATTCCTCTCCATCTTTTGCATTATATTTTAACTGTACTGCATTTAATTTAATCGTAATTCCACGTTCGCGCTCTAAATCCATAGAATCCAGCAGCTGGCTTTTCATTTCGCGTTGGGCCAGAGCGTTCGTCTTTTCCAAGATACGGTCAGCCAGAGTGGATTTCCCATGGTCGATATGTGCAATTATGGAAAAGTTACGAATTTTCGATTGTCTTTTAAGCTTTTCTTCTCTATTCATAACATTCACTCCTGTTATTCGACACAAATACACTATTTTTCATTATATCAGTAGAGTATGCATTACACAATAACTGATTGCACATGACATTAAAAGGGAAATGCCCCTACGGATACAAAAGTCGTAGCTAGCATAAAAAAAGAATCACCTGAGGCGATTCCGTATACTTATGAATATTTCACATAGGTCGGATGGCACTGCTGCCTATAGCCATGAATTAACTGCTTCTGCCATATGCCGTATTGCAGCGGAAATTACTCCTGAGAACGTCTTCCCAATCGAAGAAAACAGGTTAAAGGCTTTCATTTGTTCAAGCTGCTGTTTCTTTTTTTCAATGTCATGGCTTGTGACCTTCTCTCCGAGTACGGAGGCCTCCATATCTCCTGTTTTCGATTCCTTCACTGAAAATGCACTCTGCAAGGCCGGATCCTCATAGCCCTTCATTTTCTTCATGCCCTGGTTGGCATTTTGCATACCTAAAAGAATGCCAAAAAACAACACCAGCATGATGCCAAAGCATTTAAGCGAAAAGCGGAACATCTTGAGGCCTCCTTTTTGTAAACCCTATTGCTTCTCCGAGTCGTCCAGGGGTTTGGAAACTTCATTGGCATCCCAATACATATCGGCGAATACATCTGCAAAAGCGTCAATGGTAAGGTACATTTCTTCAAATGTATTATCTACACCTCCAACTTCAAGGAGCATAGCGTTTCCGGACATATCTTGATTATAAATCCCATTATGTCCTTTTCCCCCCTGTAAAATAACTCCCCTGGAGAGTCCCGGATATTTTTTTTCAATACCGCGATGGATTTTTGTTGCCAGTGCTATGTTTTTATCCTTGTTGGCATTATCCCGCCCGATAACGAACGCTATCTTCGCATATTTCTGTCCATTGATCGTTATTGTTGTTTGATTTTTGCGACGTGAGTCTCTGTGAATGTCAATCAAATATTGCAGGTCCTTATTTTGGGCCATCGCTCCTTGTACATCACTTCTTGATTCCTGATATGCCCTTGGGTATTTTAATCCTTTGCTGACCAAACGGCCCACTACATCACTTTTATCCAAGCTTGATCCAATACCTTTATCCAGTAAATCTTGTGCCATCCTTTCCCCAAGTTTCGTTATATTGATTTTTGAGTGGCTGGCATGGTTAGGATCGGTGACTCCCTTTAAATACGGCAAGAATGACTCGCGATTATGAGTATGGTAAATGAGGACTACCTTTCTTCCATTTGTGGTTATACTGGGTTGTGCGTCCGTTTTTGTTTGTTCTTTTATCTTATCTATATTCTGAAGGGGTGCTTCATTTTTATTGTTTAGCACCTTTTCCGGAGGGGCCGATTCGTAGGGGATATTAGTATAATTGGTGCCCTCACCGGCTATGATAATTTCGCTGTCAAAAATAGAAAAACCGGGAAGCTCTCTCCCCAAAAGGCTTCTCGGATCATCAAGCGAGATATTAGCCGACAGCTTAAGCATTTGCCTGGTGAATCCCAGCGACCTTTCATCTTTGGGCAAAACTTTGAAAAAGTAGTGGTTTTCATTTGCCAACAAAGTGAAAAGCATTTTGCCGGAAACCTGATGTGTAACCGAATGTATGGATTCTGATGACAACCGGTACTTTGGCTGCAATGAAGTTAATATCCCGCTGACAGAAAAAATGAATAAAAGTAAAACGAAAATTGATAGAAACCCTTTGATAATAGTGGAGCGATGTATTACTGTTATCAGTCCTGAATACTGGTTTCGTCTCATTTGTTCCACCCTTCCTAATGCTTGTCTACTAATGCTTATGACTTTAATAGAAAGAGTAGAACCATTTTGACCAGTTTCCCGGGCAGTCTATCTGGTATAGAAGCCGGCATTCTGCTGATTGACGGCTTGGTGCAGGGCAGAATTAATTCCATTTGCAACCAAATTTGCCATATCCTCTATAAACACATCCACTTCCTTCGGAGTAACCATTAAATTATGACCTAAGGGGGACAGCACTTCGTGGATCAATCTTCGCTTTTCCTCATCATTCAAGGTTCCTATCATTCCAAGGAACGTCTGTCTTTCCTGTTCTCCAGGCATATGCTCAGCAGTCAGCTGCTCCCTTCTCCCAAATGAAAACCCTGCAGGAGCAAGCGCTCGCGAAGGACGATTGCCTTCCGTCATCTCCCTTCCGAAATGCTTCAGGATAAAATCCACAGAGTCACTTACAATGGTTACGGCGTCAACAACTGTTGGCACGCCAATGGCGATGACAGGAATTCCCAGTGTTTCAAAGCTTAGTTCTTTTCTTTTATTTCCAACTCCGGAACCAGGAGAAATTCCAGCATCAGAGATTTGGATAGTAGAATTAACTCGTTCCAACGAGCGGGCCGCAAGTGAATCGACGACAATCACAAAATCAGGACGGCTCCTCTCAACTACTCCTAATATAATGTCACTTGTTTCAATACCGGTTATGCCCATTACACCAGGAGCTATCGCAGAAACCGGCCGGTATCCTTCTTGTACAGACTCTGGCTGCAATGCAAATAAATGTCTTGTCACCAAAAGGTCCTCAACTACTGCCGGCCCCAATGCATCTGGGGTAACATTCCAATTTCCAAGGCCAACAACCAGACAGCTGCTGTTCACCCCAATATTCATTCTTGTGAGGAAAGCAGCCAGTTCATTTGCAAATATACCCTCTACCTTCTTTTGAAGGTCTGTATCCTGCTGCCGGATTCCCTGGACTTCAATTGTTAGATATGTACCGCGCTTTTTTCCCAGCTGCTGTTCTGCAGCCGGAGTAACCTGTACCAGAGATAAACCCAGATTGCCTATTTTCTTCTCCTGTACGATCACACCCTCAATTTGCGAGATATTCTTGCTGCCGGCAGCACCGCTTCGGGCAAGCACCATTTCTCTTGCTTCAACTGCTAAATCTGTTCGTACGGAATACATGCTTAGATCAATGTAATCACTCATATAAACCTCCTGATGTTATAAAAAGTTTCACTTATACTTTTGCAAAATTGAACACATGTAAAAAACCCTTAAAATGGCCCACACGTATTTGCTTAACACGTCTCCCTTTATTTCGCCGGTCTTTCAATACCCAAATTCTCAAAACTACTTTTTTCCATAGTTTCTCTTTAACATTCTGCTGAAATTCCTTTTTTCTTATTCATATTTTTGATACAATACCGGGTAACGGGATAAAAGTTTTCGGTATTGCAATTACGATAGTTGTCTGATAAAATATCATTTGTGCTATTTGATTATGCATTTGATTTGTCGAGTTCATATAGTCTCGATTTCTGGGTAGGAGGTGAACGGAATGCCAAACATTAAATCTGCTATTAAGCGTGTTAAAACAAGCGATGAGCGCCGTGCTCATAATGCTACTGTAAAGTCAACTATGCGTACTGCAGTGAAAACTGCTGAAAATGCATTGGCTGGCGACAACAAAGACGCTGCAAAAGAAGCTCTATTAAAAGCTGGTACAAAACTAGACAAGGCTGCATCTAAAGGATTAATCCACAAAAATGCGGCAGCCCGTAAAAAATCTCGTTTAGCTAAGAGGCTTAACTCTCTAAACGCATAATGAAAAATGATAAACGGTCCGTTTCGGATCGTTTTTTTCATGTTTATAAGTGCACTCTGGAAATTTGATGTCATAAAACAAGGCGTTCCTGTAAGAACCCCTTTTGTCATTCCCCTTTAGTTTTTTCAAAAAACTCGTTGTTAGACCATTGCCGGCTCCCGCAAGACCCGGTTTTCCATATTCTTTAAGATTCGATTCACCGTGGGACAGGTTGTGGTCCAAGGCAACCTCAGCTCGCTAATAGGATTGTTTCGAATATATCTTCGTAACCTCAATCGCTTTATGTATACATGTAGAACATTCTTTGAAACGTTCCTTCATAATTTTCGACAACCTGCTGATTTTTGATACAGGCGCGCGAACACTCCTCCGGGAGAACGGGACATATGAGCCCCCTCGAGAAGCTGCAGCGGCGAGGACGCTCCAGCCTGCCCCTCGGAAAGCGAAGCGCCTGCAAAAAAATCGACAGACTCTATTAAGAGGATAAATAAAAGTTCACAGCAGACGCAAAATTTATCGGCTGCTTCGGCACTCTTTTTATGGCCTTGATTTCAAGAACAGCAGTTCCAGAGCAATCGCCTTATCTAATTGGCCAGTCTTCATCTTATAGTCCGCTTCAGCAAAATCGTGTATTAAGGACAGTAATTCCCTCTCATTAAACCTGCCTGTCTTCTCGAGGGCCAATTTCACCCGGTATGGATGAATCTTAAGCGCACCAGCTATTTTTTGCTGGCTGTATCCTTGTTTTGCCAATGCCTTCACTTGATACATTAAGCGTACCTGACTGGCCATAAAACCAAGTATTTTGATTGGCTCTTCATTTTGCCGGAGGAGCTCATGATAAATTTGCACAGCTCCTGTCAAATCCCGTTGCAGGAATTTATCTACCAGTGTAAAAATGTTCTGTTCTAACGATTTGGCTACTAGCTGTTCTACCATTTCGCGGTCTATCGTTTTTCCTTCGTCCACATATAAGGACAGTTTATCCAGCTCATTTGTGAGAAGCATTAAATTTGTGCCTGCAAGCTCGAGCATCATATCTATGGCTTCATCTAGAATTTGGACATTGGATAATGAAGCCCTTTCCTTGATCCATGCCCTTATTTCATGTTCGTTCAATTTTTTCGCTTCTATTACTGCCGCCCGCTGCTTTAATTCTTTTGTGATTTTTTTCCGCTCGTCGAGTTTTTCGTAAGGCGCAACTAAAGCAATAATAGAATATGGAGCAGGGTTGGCTATATATTCCTCAAGCTTCTTGATATTATGTTCTACCTTGGATTTTGACTTTTCAGCAGTTAGAAAAAACGGGTTCTGCATGAAAACAAGACGCCTCTCCCCCATGAATGGCAGGGTTTCAGCGTCCTCCAAGGCTGTTTCTATGGGAGTTTCTTCAAGATCAATTTGAGATAAGTTAAAATCTATTTCATCATCCGATAATGCATTCTCAAGTAACAGCTGTCTTGTTTCATTAATCAGGAAAGCTTCAGTTCCATATATTAGGTAAACTGGAGCAAGTTGTTTTCTCTTAATGTTTTTCCACACTTCTATTACCACTGTACCGCCTCATTCTTATGTATTGTTACTTTTATGGTATAGGTGTAAGGACAATTTGACAAGCTATTTAATGGGAATCAGCCTCATGCAGGCCAATTCCCCGATCTATATAAACGCATAGACGGCAAGGCCCGGGATACTCACCATCCTGCGGTATAGACATTCTTGGTTACACTACAAACGGATTAAGATCGATTTGGGAACCTTGCATTTGTGCCTCTTTCTAATCTTATTTTCGGCTTTAACTTTACAAACTATTTGTGACAACTCTTGTCAGTAAAGGAAATAGCAAAGGTACCCAATACTGATGCCAAATCTCTTGAAAAGATGGAATGTTCACACTTCCGAACCAATTCTTGTAAGCCGTATATGGATTTTTTCCATGTAATCGCTTATACTAGTTATGAAACGGAGGGGTAGAAATTGAACGAATTTGAAAAGAGCGTACAGTACAAAGGGAATGACGCTACAGATTCAGCAGTAGGTTTTGTAGTTTCTTTTGGATTCTTTGCAACAATGTTCATCATCGCTACCGTCATTCATTATATTGCATCTTAATGGATAGGTGGCTCCTTAATGTCGCTTACGGCCTGAGATATTTTAGGTTTGATGAATATCGCATTTAAGCAAAGCATTAAGAAGTACATATCGAAAATGGCCGTTGCCTGTATCCCCTCGGAATACGTTCGGCCTGCCGGAGACTGCTTTTGCAGTCTCCCTTTTATTTATTGCCGCCATTCCTGCCGTTGATTCATTGTCATACTATGGCAGTTCCGTAGAAAATGTTCCCCAATTTTTTTTAAAACGATAGGAAATCCCCCCATGTGAATCAGTACGTAAGATCACTGCTCCTGCTTGTGACAAGGAATGCAAAACGGATTGGTGCGGGTGTCCGTATCTATTTTCCTCCCCGACAGAGATAATGGCATATTTAGGCTGCAGCGACGTTAGAAATTCTTCGGAAGTAGAGTTCTTGCTCCCGTGATGCCCTACCTTCAGTACATCTGCTTTTAATCCAGGGTACTGCCGGAGGATTTTGTTTTCTGAAAAAACCCCTATATCCCCCGTAAATAACCAGGTTAGCCCTCCAATTTCGGCGTATATAACAACCGAAGACTCATTTGAATCTTCCTGTTCATCCGAGGGATTCAGAACATAAAATCGGGCGTCGCCCACAGTCCAATTGCTGCCCTGCTGAAGCGAACCTAAATTAATATTCTCTTTCTCAGCCTTATAAAAGAAACCGGCGTTGTACTTACTTTCACTGTCTTTGCCAATATAAATCCTTTCCACTGGTATACCTTCAAGAACCTGTTGGACACTGCCGATATGGTCGGCATCCGGATGTGTCAAAATCAGCATGTCCAAACGATGTATACCTTTACTTTTGAGCAAAGGTATAATGATATCTTTCCCTGTATTGAAACTGGTTTTTCTTTTCTTCCATTCCTCTTGGCCAAAAACCGCCAATCCACCCGTATCAATCAAAAAGTTACCTTTATTGAAGGGTAGGCTAATCAAGATGGAATCCCCTTGACCAATATCAATAAAAGTAACTTCCCCAGCTGGCGAAAGCTTCTGAACATTGTATTGCGATATCAATAAGATGATTAATAAAGCAACATAATTTCTTGTATACAAAAGATTTCCCGTTTTATCCCATTTTATGAAAATAAGGAGCAGGCAAAATAATAAAGCCGCCATCATAAAAGGAGACGGTTTTCCAAATACGATGCTCCCGATGGGTAGGCCTGAGCATAGTAATGCTGCTTTATTACAAATAACCAGAATTGAATGTACCAGGCTAATTAAAAATTCGCCAAGGTGCGGAACGATAAGCGGAGTAAGGATTGCCATAATGCTAAGCGGAAGGAGGAGACTATAAACGGGAACGAAAATAATGTTCAGAAACACCCCAAGGAACGATATCTCGTAAAAATGAAACAGGAGAATTGGCAGTGCAGAAATTTGGCAAATAGTACTTACCAAAAGCCCTAATAATAACTTGCTTTGGAATTGTGAAAAAATGTTTGCTGATAATATCATCGCAAAGGATACAGCAAAGGATAGTTGAAAGCCAATATTGTATAACATGTAAGGCTGAATGAAGAGCAAGAATAAATAAACGGCAAGTATGGATGCAGCCAAGGATATTTCCTTTTTTAAGATTGAAAGGACGAAATAACTCATCGCCATCAGGCATGCCCTCCATACAGAAGGACTGGCACCGGTTAATAGGGCATAAACGGGCAGCAGCAAAGTAAGCAAAATCTTCATATGTTCCCTTACCAGCCCTGCCCTGATACCTAGATAAAAGACCAAGCCTGCAAGAAAACTGATGTGTAAGCCGGAAACGGCAAGCAGATGTATTAACCCTAATTGCTGATATGCGGACAATTCGTGTTCAGGTATCAATTTTCTGTCTCCAAACACCAATGCCGCTACATAGCCCCTCGTTTCTTCCGGAAGTAGGCTGGAGATATAATGTATTCCTTCGAGCCTAATATTTTTTATCTTGAATAGGATCGAAGGCCTGGAAACAGTGCATGACTCCAATGAATAAGATTCTGCTTGCAAAATCCAGTGAATATCCTGCTGTTTCAGATACGAATGATAATTAAATCCGTTCTCGTTCCTGCTCATGTCCGGCTGATTCAGTTCACCATTAAATTGGCAGGACATGCCTATGGACATACGTTCCATCAGTATATCTTTCTCTTGTACCGTCTGAATCCTGTATCTTAGCTGCAGCTTTTCACCTGAAGGAAGCTGGACGAGTGACTGAAATAAGTCTCCGTCAAATGAAGGCAGATCATAAATGGTGGTATGAAAGGAGGTTTCCCGGCCGGTTAAACCGGTTTTATGAAGAGTGTCTGAAATGTAAGAAGTGCAGAGAAAAATCGCGATGACCACAAGCTGGAGCATTACATTTCGCAGATTAGTCTTCCATAGCAGATAAAAGAGGAATATGATTGACGATATTGCGATTGACCAGTTCCAAGAAAAAAAAGCCATGACACCAATGGTCGCTGACATGGCTGAATACAATAGAGTTTTCATTCGGCTCCTCTCTATGCTTTCTTTTGTTTACTGTTATCTAAAAAGCATGCTTGCTTCTTCTCTTAATTGAGCTACTGTATCCTGATCTGCTCCTGAAAGTTCAAGATTCGTCAATAGCGATTGAACAAAGTTTTTCTTATCAGAATCTGTTCGATCGGAAGGAACCTTCACCGTCCTTATCCCGGCTTGTGCAAATAATTCAACAGCATATGGATGGTTTTTATAGTCCTCGGCGTAATAAACCGATCTGAGCCCCGCCTGAATGATGGATTTACAGCATTGCAAGCATGGAAAATGTGTGACATATATGTCTGCATCTGCTGTTTGAACACCGAATTTTGCGCACTGCAGCAACGCATTCATCTCTGCATGGATAGTTCTTACACAATGATTATCAATTACATAGCACCCTTTGTCTGTACAATGATCACCGCCCGCTATTGAACCATTGTACCCTCCTGCAATAATTCTTTTGTCACGGACAATGGTAGCCCCCACTGTCAAACGCGTACAAGTGCTCCTTAAAGCCAGAAGCTGGCTTTGTGCCATGAAATATTCATTCCAACTAATTCGTTCCATTCTGCTTCTCCTGCCCTTTATGAGGTTTTCTCCATTCTAAACCCAAATACCGGATTTGGACAGTAACCAACGCCTGCCAATATTATTTCACCGTAATCATATCCCTTAATTTTTCAAATGTCTTATCACCGATCCCCGATATATTTTTTAGTTCCTCGACCGCTTTGAATGGCCCATTTTGCTCTCTATATTCCACAATGGTAGTTGCTCTGGCAGGTCCGATCCCCGGCAAGGCATCTAAGTCATCCGGGGTCGCTGTATTTAAATCGATCAGGGCTCCTCGGCTGCCTTCATTCTGCTGGGCATCTCCAGGCAAAGCTTGATTTAATTCAGCGATTGTCGTTTCTTCCTCTCCGATTGCCGGCACATAAATAACCATTTGGTCTTCAACAAGCTGTGCAAGATTGACTCTATTTGTATCTGCATTGGATTTAAAATTCCCAGCCTGTTTAACCAAATCAATGATGCGATCTCCCTGTTTTGCTATATATACTCCAGGCGATTTTACTGCCCCCTTTACGTCGACTTTTAATACGGCGGGCTTTTCTGGGATGTTTGCTGCTGTTTCCAACCCAGGACTAGTTTCTTTTTCAGCTATTGCCAGGCCCATATCCTGTTTCACATTGATTCCGCCGTCCATTTCCTGCTGCCCGTTATGATTAAAATACAAGTAACCAGCAAACGTACACAATAAAATAGCTAATATCACAGCTTGCTTTGTCTTGGAAATTCCGTTCAACTACAGACACCTCCGGGATTTTTTTCTGCTAAATTGCATATGTTTTAATGTTAAGCATTCTACAGGAAGCATTGTTGTATAGAGGAGGGAAAAACATGAGAATGGGTGTTATCGGTACTGGCAATATGGGCGTTATTCTTACAGAAGCTCTTATTGAGGCAGGCACTTTTGCACCTTCCAATGTGACAGTAACCAATCGAACACTCGCAAAAGCATTTAATCTGCAGAAATGGCATCCTGGCATGCAGGTTGCTGATTGTACAGAAAAATTGGTAAAAGCCTCGGACATTCTCTTCATTTGTGTAAAGCCGGCAGAGTTTCATAGCGTTGTGGAAGACATGGTCCACCATATTATCCCGTCACAATGTGTGGTTTCCATTACTAGTCCAATTTCAGTAAAGCAGCTGGAGCACATTCTCCCTTGTTCATGTGCCCGGTTCATACCGAGTATAACGAACCGGGCGCTTTCAGGCATATCCCTGTTAACTTTCGGAGAAGGCTGTGCCCCGCACTGGAAGCAGCATATCACCGGGTTTGCCTCCTCCATTTCAAATCCGGTTGAAATAAATAATGAAATAACTCGTGTGGCCTCGGATATAGTCAGCTGCGGTCCGGCTTTTTTTAGCTTCATCGCCAGGGCATTTATTGACGGAGCCTGCCATGCTACTGTCATTGACGAGAAAACAGCTACCATCCTAACGGAAAAGATGCTTATTGGTTTGGGTGATTTATTAAGGAAAGAGATTTTTACATTGCCTGCTTTGCAGGAGAAGGTCTGTGTAAAGGGTGGTATTACCGGAGAAGGCATTAAAGTGTTGGAAGCTGGGCTTGGGGATGTATTTTATCAGCTGTTTCTGGCGACACAGGAGAAATTTGCAGAAGATTTAGAGAAAATCGAGGGGCAGTTTGGAACTTCTTATTGAATTCTATCTCCACATGACAAACTCCTTCTACAAAACATAGTTTTACATGCACATTTTTTCAGGTGAACAATCCCCCCCTAGAAACTGGTTTCCCTGATTTTAAAGAACATAGCGAGAATGGAAGCGACTGTTTTACAATCATAATACAGAAAAAAAGTGAAACATAAAAAGGAACAGCCCCTTTCTACTCATGCATATCCCTACCTAAAAAAGTTGGAAAAGAGGCGTGATCGATAGGCAATACTGTTCCTTATTTCTTTCTTGCTATAAAAAGGACCCTCTCTGTTCCTTGCTGAACGGGTTGTTCCCCTAAATCAGAAAGAACCTCCAGCACTTCAAAGCCGGCATCCTTAAGCCATTCGGTATATTGATTTACCGGATATGTTCTCTGATAATGCAGTTCATCAATGCGATCGTAGGAGCCGTTCTCTGGGTTCAATACAAAAAAGCTTAATTCATGTTCGACACTTAGTGCTTCTGTTCCCGGAAAAGACTCCCATATATATGACACCTCTTCATCACTTAGTGCGAATGTTTGATTCAAAAAGATGTTTTGAATTTTAAATTCCGAATGGACATCGAACATAAAAAGGCCGCCATGCTCCAAATGGGCATGGACTCGCTCAAATGTTCTTTCTACATCTTCCGGATGCTTCAAATAGTTCAATGAATCACAAAATATAGTGACGCATTCGTAGAGTCCAAGCCCTTCCAGTTCAGCCATATTTTGATGATACAAAGGGATATGGATTCCTGCATTGGCTGCCTTTTCGCTTGCTATAGTTAGCATTTCCTCAGACAGATCGACCCCTGAAACAGAATAGCCTTTTTGTGCAGCCTTAATTGTAAATTCTCCCGTGCCGCATGCCAGATCAAGGACACTCTTTTGCTTTAAACCGTATTTTCCCATGCGGGATGTCAAGAAATACAGCCATTTGTCATATGGAGCATCCTTCATTAAAAAGTCGTATACATAGGCAAACTGCTCATACGTCATTGGCTTAATTCACTTTGAAGATCTTCGACAGGTGCATCCCCCCATAAGCGCTCAAGCTTATAATAGCTTCTTTCATCCTTGTGGAAAACATGGGCCACAACATCACCCAAATCTACAAGGACCCATTTCGCCTCATCAAAACCTTCCATGCGGTTTACTGTATATCCATTCTCTTCGGCCTTCTCCTTCATCTCGCGGGCGATCGCCTGCACCTGTTTGTCAGAATTACCATGGCATATAAGGAAATAATCTGCAACAAGTGATATTCCTTTCATATTTAACACAACAATGTCTTCCGCTCTCTTATCGTCAGCAGCTTTGGCTGTTGTAATTAATAATTCGCGTTCGTTCATTAAATCTTCTCCTTAGCATTCAAAATTAAATGATTATACGTATGGAATGTATCCGGATAGACGGCTTGATTTCTTAACAGCAAGAAGCTGATTGTATTCCTGAGCGATTGGATTAAGGCCCCGTCCAAATCACTCTCTGCCGTTTTCCTTACTTCTTCCACCCCAGGGAAACTGCGGCCCGGTTCAATATAGTCAGCCACAAAAATGATCTTTTCCAGAAGGGTCATGTTTACCCTGCCCGATGTATGATAGTTGATTGCATCCAAAACCTCTCGATCGGTTATCCCTGCTTCCTTTTCAACAAGAAAAGCACCGACAGGCGCATGCCATAATTCTGGATTATATACGAGTAAATCTTCCCGCATATTCTGCGAAATAATGATTTCTTTCATTTCTTCCTTCGGCCTGAATTTTGCATAATCATGAAAAATGGCTGCCAATTCCGCTTTTTGGGTATCTCCCCCGAATCTTTTGGCCAATTGTAACGCTGTATCCACTACGCCAAGTGTATGGATGTAGCGATGTTCCGTTATTTGCTCTTTTACCAGCCGAAGCGCTTCCTCACGATTCATACAGATGATTCTCCTCAATATATTTTATAACGGAATCAGGAAGTAAGTACTTTATTGTTTGCCGATTCCATATTTTGTCCCGAATCATTGAAGAGGAAATGACCATTTCAGGGATATCCACCATCCTCACTGGATATTCAGTAACATCGTTGTAGGTTGGCCTTTTCACTCCTACGAATTGTACTAATTGAAGCAGTTCATCGATTTTATGCCATTTAGGGAGATATTCGATCATATCCGCCCCTATGATAAAATAAAAACTGCTTTCCGGTTCAAGGCTATTCAGCTCGACCATTGTATCGTAGGTAAATGAAGCCCCGTCACGATGCAATTCAATCTCTTCTACAAAAAAGCCAGGATGGTCTTTCACTGCAATCTTTAGCATGTTTAATCTATCTGAATCCGAAACTTTATTCGTCTTTCGTTTATGGGGCGGCGTATGGTTAGGCATGAACCTAATTTCATCAAGCTGCAGGGCATGAAACACTTCATTTGCTACAATTAAATGGCCTATATGCGGAGGGTCAAATGTACCGCCAAGTATCCCGATTTTTTTCACTGGCCCCACCCATTCATTACGGTAGTATTATTTGTTTATTTTCCCTGGATTCCTTGTATAAAACAATTGTGTTGCCAATTACCTGTACAAGTTCAGCCTTCGAACCAGCTGCCAGTGCATCTGCAACGACATCGCGGTCTTCCTCGCAGTTTTGGAGCACGCTGATCTTAAGCAGTTCACGCGCTTCCAACGCATCGCTTATTTGTTTAATTAAATTTTCGTTCACTCCGCCCTTGCCCACCTGGAAAATCGGATTGAGATGGTGTGCTTTAGAACGCAAGAATCTTTTTTGTTTTCCTGTTAACATTCAGTACCTCCAAGTTTGTTAAGGACAATCTGTTTCATTCTCTCCACTTCGGGAAAGATGCCTGTCCATATTTCAAATGCCAAAGCAGCCTGGAATGCAAACATGCCAAGGCCGTTTTGAATCATTGCCTGTTTTTGTTCAGCAGCTTCAAGCAATTTAGTTTTAAGAGGGTTATAAATAATATCACTGACAAAAGCATCATTTTTTAGTTTGTGCAATTGTAATGGCATCCTCTCCGTATGCGGACTCATCCCTTCCGGAGTGGTGTTTATCAAGATATCATATTGATTCAAATTGGTTTCAGCTTCATGAATGGAAAACACTCTCGTATGATTTTCATACGGACAGTCATTCACAAGCTCCTTTGCCTTTTCAACAGTGCGATTGGCAATGTCCACATTTGCAATACCTTCTTTTACCAGTGTGCAATAAATGCCTCTTGCGGCTCCGCCTGCTCCGATCAGTAAGATCCTTTTATCATCCAAGCTTTGATTATATTCTTCCTTTAATGCTAAAAGGTATCCGAAACCATCCGTATTATACCCTACAAAACGCCCATTCCTGTTTACAACCGTGTTGACCGCACCAATTGCACGGGCTGTTTCATCTACCTCATCCAGATGCGGAATGATTGCAGTTTTATGAGGGATTGTAACGTTGAATCCCCTCACGCCAATGGCTTTCATTCCCTTAACCGCGTCTTCCAATTTCGTAGGTGTCACATGAAAATGATGGTAAAAGGAATTCAGGTTATAACGGGAAAATGCATCATTATGGATATCCGGCGATACTGAATGAGAGATTGGATCTCCTATAACGCCATACACTTTGATCATCCTCGTCACCTTCAACTAAATTAATGATTTACGGACCATTACATTTACCCCTTCGGGAACATGGGCGATAATATGGGCACCTGGCTCATTTACCGTTACCCAGCCAAGCCCTGAAAATACTACGTCCATTTTTCCTTCTTTTATGGTAAATTCAAATGATGCCATCTTTGGAAAACCATCGAGCTGATCTTCACGTGGCGGTACCAGCATTTCACCAACATGGTTTTGATATAGCTCATCTGCATTTTCAAGCTTTGTACGGTGAATATTAAGCTCGTTGGATATAT
Organism: Peribacillus sedimenti; assembly: GCF_046237635.1. NCBI lineage: Bacteria > Bacillati > Bacillota > Bacilli > Caryophanales > Bacillaceae > Peribacillus > Peribacillus sedimenti. The sequence goes on from NZ_CP143547.1 coordinate 3,937,055, forward strand.
AGCAGGTAAATGACCTCCTGCCGCCTGATACATAATCAAACCTGGCCAGGCCTCCAAAAAATAAAGTCTGCTGTTCATTAAGCTGGTACACCTTGGGCTTTATTTCTTTTTTCGGAGTAATGACTTTTAAGTCCCGTTTATCTACGAAATGAGCCATTTGATGATGATTAATAATCCCCGGAGTATCAATAAGCGACCTGCCATCGTCAAGCGGGATTTCAATCGTATCAAGAGTAGTGCCAGGAAAATGAGAGGTCGTTATAATATCTCCCTCTCCCGTCACTTCTTTGATCAGCCTGTTGATGAATGTAGACTTTCCAACGTTTGTAGCACCTACTACGTATACATCCTTGCCTTTTCTGTAACTGTCAATAGCTTGTGCTGCGTCACGTATATACTGTCCTTTAGATGCACTCACAAGGAGAATATCGATTGGATTGAGGCCCAGCTCTTTTGATGAATCCTTCATCCAGTTAATCAGCCTGTTATGCTTTACAGACTTGGGCAGCAAATCAACCTTGTTTCCTATCAACAGCACATCATTGTTCCCGACAAAGCGGTGCAGTCCCGGAAGCCAGCTCCCATTGAAATCAAATATATCCACGATTTTTACAATTAGGGAATCCGTCTTCCCAACTTCATTCAATATTTTTAAGAAATCGTCATCGGTAAGTGAAACATCCTGCACCTCATTATAATGTTTCAGCCTAAAACATCGCTGGCATATGACGGTATCCTTTTCAAGAGCTGATTGGGGCGCATATCCTAATACTGCCGGATTTTCGGTTTGGACTTTGACACCGCATCCAATACAGACCACTTCATCATGATTTGTCATTAGTATCCTCCCACTGTAACATCCCTCTGCGTCTAAAGAAAGACAGGAGCCTTCTTTCTATCATACGATTAAAACGCGTAGCAAATCCATCTGTCTGTGCCACTGGCACCACAAGTATGGTATGAAAGCCGCTGCGGTTTCCACCCAAAACATCGGTCAAAAGCTGGTCACCGATCACTACCGTTTCTTCCCTTTTTAATCCCATTTCTTTGATGGCCCGGTTGAACGCTCTGGACATGGGCTTGCGTGCCTGAAATATAAATGGAATCTGAAGAGGATCTGAAAAAGATTTTACTCTCATTTCATTATTATTAGATACGATGGTCACTAAAATCCCGTGTTCCCGCATATTATCGAACCACTCTATCAATTTTGGCGTGGCTGTCGGCCGGTCCCACTCGACAAGTGTATTGTCAAGATCTGTAATGATCCCTTTAATGCCTTTCTCCTTCAGTTTTTCTGGAGTGATATGGAATATGCTTTTAACATGTTCACTGGGTAAAAAATTATTAAGCAAGCTTCACACCTCTACTTAAATTTATTCAGTTGACATCCATTATTTATACGCTCGTTCATCATCGGGAAATAGTGTTTCCTATATACCAAATGCATATTATAACAAATTCATCATAGCGAATTTCCCTGTTTCTTTCAAAATAACACTGATTTCAGCCATAAAAAATAGTATAGCAGAAAATAGAAAGTATAGCAGGAAGTAGATATTTTGTATAGATGCAGATTCTTTATTAAGAGTATTTGCAAAATTCGATAATAATTTTTCGACAAAATCTTCGTTTATTCCATATTGTGGATAAAATTATACACAAAATTTATACAGTCATACTTTTGAATCCACATATTTATAAACAAGTTAACCACAATTTATCCACCGTTTCCTGTGGATAACAGAACGGTTGTTCCTAGGTCTTTTTTTTGATAGAGTAAGGATACACCGAGGAACTTCATTTCCATGACTGATATAATCTTCTTCTCATTACTTTACTGGAGGTGTATAGCCGCTAGGCAGATATATGAATAAACTATCAGACGACTTATTGATCGAATCATATTACAAAGCACAAAAATTAAAACTGAGCTTAGAGTTTATCCTCCTTATTGAGACAGAAATCCATCGGCGTTCACTCGCACATAAAATCATCAATTAATTTAATTAGGAGACTGGCAGGGAATGTCAGTCTCCATTTTACTATGTTTTATTTTTTTATAGTATTTTTAACTCGAATGTTATATAAACTTATTTTGCACTTTCAATGAATCCGATTACTTCTCCTACCCTTACATCCTTTGGAAGTGTCAGGGGCTCTTTAATTCGAAAAGCGTTTCTTTCAAACAGCAAAACAACCGTGGAACCAAAACTAAAATAAGCAAATTCCTGTCCTCTGTGCAGGTCCTTGGACTGGTCTGTAATGATGATCGAGTTAACAAACATCGCTCCAACTTTTACAACGGCTATATGTGTTCCTTTGTGCTCCAATTCTGATATATTTCGATAATTCTTGGATAAAGGCTGCCTGCCATACCTCATACCCCAATTATTCACAGGATAAGATTTCTTTCCAAGAACCCAGCGTTTTACAACTTTTCCGGATACTGGTGAATGTATTCGGTGATAGTGGCTTGGACTTAAGTAAAGTACCATATAGCTCCCGCCAGAATATTTCTTCAGTTCATCATCATCCCCGAGCATTTCACCTATAGAGTAATCTTTGCCTTTTACAGCGATCACCCTCTCATTGCTGATCACCCCATAGTCCTCCATAACTCCATCTACTGGACTGACTACCGCATTTTCCGCCTCATCAATTTTTCTTGCACCAGCTTTTAGCCTTCTTGTAAATAAATCATGCAATGTAGTAAATTTCGATATGTCTTGCTCTATTTCACCCTTATTTATGTTAAACAATGATATATATGAAGAAATTAAAGGTTTACTCCACCTTGACTGGCTGAACCTTTTTAACGCTTCCGATATAATCCTTCCGTTTGTAAGCTCAATGAGCAATCTGTATATAGGCTGTAACAAACTCCGTTCACCTCATTAACTAAAATAAATGTTGCATATAATATGAGTCATAAAATATTATTATATAATATAATGATTTGGTTTTTTAATTTCCAGTTCGGGAGAGGAGTGAAGTAGATAATGATATCAAACGTACTGGACAACACAATCAAAAAACTAAAGACACAGACGGCAAACATTATAACATTGACAAACTTATCCCTTGGCGGGTTTGCGATAATAGCAATTATTAAAGGCGACATGAACCTGGGTTTGCTGCTAATCTTCCTTGCAGCCCTTGCCGACCGGTTCGACGGAATGATTGCGCGGAAGTTCAATTGTGAATCAGAACTTGGCAAACAGCTGGATTCAATGTGTGACATTATTTCCTTCGGGGTTGCACCAGCTCTATTAATCTATCAAGGTATTCTGGATGAATTTGGTGCCCCAGGCACATTCTTTACGGTTTTCTTTATTGGCTGCGGCGCTTTCCGCCTCGCTCGATTCAATATTTCTGAAAACAATGGTTATTTTACCGGGCTCCCGATTACTGCCGCTGGATGCTTTGCCACCCTTAGCTTTCTGGCAATTCCACATTGGCATCCTGCGTATTTCTTATCTTTAATGATTATATTATCCTTCTTGATGGTCAGTCCATTCAAACTAAAAAAAGTTTAACAGTTTTGGCAGTTTTAAGATATAGTTATTTTCAGGATGATAGAATAGGTATACAAAGAAAGCCCCCTTTTGCCGGGGTTCACATTGTCGATAAAAGGGGTTCGGAATGGAAACATTCCGAACCCCTTTTTGCAATCTCCTTTGTTTTTCAGCAAATAGAGCCATGGTTTTAGCCCTTTGATTCGCCCCCGCCAGGTCAAATAGCTGCAGGATAAGTTCATATAAAGTAACCGTCTCTAATTGCTCTTTGGGATAGGTCCCGGAAGCATCTTCACTACCTCAATCATGTTAGGTATTCATTTTAAGATAGACTGGTGGATCGTTCTATAATAACCTTGGAACCAGCTGTTTATTTTCGTTCCAGGCTCGAAAGACTCCTGGGGGACAGGTGAGGGCAGCGACGAGGATGCTGACCGCCCGCCCCGCGGGAAGCGAAGCGCCTGCAAAAAAAATCACCGAGCCCCGTTAACAGACGAAATAAGAAAGACTGTAGGCAAACTCGATTTTTCATCGTGATTGTCTACAGTCTTAGCCCCTATTCCCGGGGGTTTTTTTATTCATCGATGCATTCGCATCTGGAAAATATAATATTATGCCCGTGGTGTAACAGATTCAGTAAGAGCCAGGAATTCTTCTACATCCTTTAGGCATGCGCCTACAGCTTGTTCCCAGAACTCCCGAGTCGTCAAATCCGCATTCAGGTGTTTTTTCGCAAGCTCTTCCACAGGCATTGAACCTGTATCCTTTAGCAATGCGATATATTTTTCTTCGAATCCATGTCCTTCTTCCAGAGCTTTGGCATAAATTCCAAGAGAGAATAAGAATCCAAAAGTGTACGGGAAGTTGTAAAAGGGAACTCCCGTGATATAGAAATGGAGTTTGGATCCCCAAAATGCAGGATGGTAATCGGCAAGCGCATTACCGTATGCTTCTCTCTGCGCTTCAAGCATAAGGTCGTTAAGCCTTTTTGCACTAACTATTCCTTGTTTCCGTTCTTCATAGAATCTTGTTTCAAATAAGAATCTTGCATGAATGTTCATTAAGAGAGCTACGGATCTTTGAACCTTGTCCTCTAACAAGGCTAATTTTTCTTGTTCATTCTTAGCTTCTTTGACAGATGCGTCCGCCACAATCATCTCTGCAAAAGTAGAAGCTGTTTCGGCAACATTCATGGCGTAGCCACGGTTCAGCTGGTGAGTATCCTTTAGAGCGTAAGAGTGAAACGCATGTCCAAGCTCATGGGCAAGTGTGGATACATTTGACGGTGTTCCTGAATAGGTCATAAAAATCCTTGATTCTCCGCTGACAGGGAAACCAGTACAGAAACCTCCAGGACGCTTGTTTGGGCGATCCTCTGCCTCGATCCAGCTTTTTTCAAATGCGTTTTTTGTAAAGTCCTCCAGCTGATTTCCAAACTTGGCAAAGTGCTTCAGTATGAATTCCGCACCTTCCTGGTATGACATGACATTTGGTTCCGATGTGAGATTCAACGGGGCGTCCAGATCTTTCCAGCTAAGCTTCTCAAGTCCCAGCAGCTCTGCTTTCCTGTTTAGGAATCTGACGAGTGGCTCTTTATTCTCAGCAATGACACTCCACATGCTGTCAAGTGTTGCTTTTTTCATCCTGTTAATTTCCAGCGGCTCCTTCAACACATCTTCCCAGCCGCGTTTCTTATAGACATTTAATCGGAATCCAGCCAAATGGTTAAGAGTGTTCGCGAGCAGGTCACTCTTCTCTTCCCATGCTTTTTCCCATGCCGTAAATATACTTTTCCTTACTTCAGGGTCCGGATCTGAGAACTTATTGGACGCCTGACCAACAGAAAGCTGTTTCACTTCACCATTTTCTTCGAACGGGATTGTGATTGTACTTACAATCGTGTCATACATCCGGCTCCATCCGTGATAGCCGTCAATTGCCAGTTGATTGATCAGCGACTCCTCTTCCACGGACAATTTTTCAATTGCTCTTTCACGGCGTTCGTTCAATATGTATGTAAGCTGTTTAAAAGTACCTGTATTAACTGTCTTATGAAAAAACTCGTCGTCAAGCTGCACAAGCTTTTGATCGAATTTTGTCAAAGCATTTTGGAATGCTGCACTGTATGTGGTCACCCGAGCCCTCAAATCATTTGCCTTACGGTCTGTTGTATCCTGGGCTTCCAGACAGCTTACGAAAGCTCCCGCCTGCCGGATCCTCTTGCTTGTTTCGCTGAACAGTTCAACAACATTCTCTAAAAGCTGTGCATCCTTTTCCTCGGATTTAACGTTCCAACCGTTTACTATGGTTTCAAACTTATGAATATCGTCATTAAGCCCCAGCAAATATTGCTCGAATTCTTCTGAGGAGCTGCCTCCATTGAAAAATACATCTAAATCCCAAGTTAATGAATATGACATTGATATGCCTCCTTTCCATTCATTATAGACTCTTTTTCAGAATTTTTCTATTTATCAGTGCATAACTCCAGTTTAGTTTTTTTAATATAGTAAAAGGCTGCATGTTTTCTTTGCAGCCTTTTACTTTGGTCCAGCATATGTGGTTTTGAACTAATTAAACAGCCGAGTTGCCGATGGCGAAAAATGGGTAAATTAAAGTCGCCCCCACTGATGATACGTGTTAAGTCAGCCTTTCTTTTTCTCCTTTTCAGCACGATAAAATTCGTGGAACATTTTCATCAGTGCCCTCTTTTCTATCCTTGATACATAGCTTCTGGAAATCCCAAGCTCTTTTGCTATTTCCCGCTGTGTTTTTTCCTTTTTCAAATCAAGCCCGAATCTTCCTACAATTACCTCTTTTTCACGTTCATCTAAAATATCAATATACTTCTTGACCTTTTCTATTTCCATATTCAGCTGGATGGTGTCAACAACGTCCTCTGATTCCGACTTTAGAACATCTATCAATGAAATTTCATTTCCCTCTTTGTCTTGCCCGATTGGATCATGCAGGGAAACATCCTTTTTTGTTTTCTTGGTTGCCCGTAAATGCATCAGGATTTCATTTTCGATACAGCGCGCCGCATAAGTTGCGAGCTTCGTACCTTTTCCTTCTGAAAAGCTTTCAATGGCTTTTATTAAACCAATTGTCCCAATTGAAATCATATCTTCAGTATCTTCACCAGTGTTCTCAAACTTTTTCACAATATGAGCCACCAAACGAAGATTGTGCTCGATCAATATGTTCCTTGCATCACTGTCTCCCTGTGCCATCAGCTGTAAGTATTTTCGTTCCTCTTTTGCGGATAAGGGCTGTGGAAACGCATTGTTCTTTACATACGATACTAATAGATAAAACTCCTTGACTAGGTAACCGATCGCTGTCAAAATATCCGGCATCCTGCCACCCCCGCTGATTTATTGGACGTTTGCCTATGTTAATTACTATGCGGGGCAAGGCGCGTCTGTGTCTGTACTAAAAGATTTTAAGACACAAGTCCCAGTTGGGTAATGTCTGTTCAATGTAAAAAACTCATGCAAAGTTGCATGAGCAAGGAGGACTGGCAATCATTATTATTTCATTATGTCATTCTGCCTCTACTGTTATTTCCGCAGCAATAACAATACCAATGACGGAAGTTACAACAAGTGCCATAACGATTGAGAACATGGAAAACACTCCTTTACCTATCTTTCTTTAAAGGTAACATGCTTTCCAGGCCCTCCGTTCAAACAAATTTGAACGTTTCTTTAACAAATAATTACAAACCCGTGACACATCTGACATTGGAACAAAAGGCAACGTTAGCCAGTATCCTTCTGATTCCATAAGCAAAACTTCATTCCATATTGTATTGTTGTTCCCATATTCATCTCCACCTTTTCTATATTTGTAGGTTATTCACATCATTCTGTACATGATTGCTTTATTCATGTATTCATCTCTAAGTTTTTCTATTCTTTCACGATGAAGGTATTCTTCGGCTGTTTCTTTATTTCTTTTAAACGTAATAGTAAAAAATAACATATTTAGCGTCATATATATCACCTCCTCTGTTTTATTTTCAGGGGGTATCTACTTCCTGACGAAACGAAATTCCATTATGCATGATATCCATCATTCTCCATCCCTTCTGTATCTTATTATTATAAATTGCGGTGCATGATTGCTTTATTTAAATATTCGTTGCGGAGCTTATTGATTTTTTCTTCTTGGATGGCTTCATGAGCTGTCATTGTTTTATTCTTAATTGTGATCGTAAAAAATAGAAGATTCAGTGTCATTCCCTTTCACCTCCCGATATCTTGTGGCATGTTATTTTTTGAATTAAAGATTACGATGAATCAATCCTTTGTTGATATATTGGTCCCGAAGCTTTTTCGCCTCTTGTTCTTGGATACATTCTTCTACTGACAATTGGTTCGTATGGAATGTTACTGTGAAAAAAAGTAAATTTAAGGTCATCTCTATCACCTCCTCCTTATATTTCCTGTACCAGCCGCATAAAATGGACACAAAAAGGCCGCAGAAGAGTACAGTCCTCTGCGGCCAAGGCATAATAAAGCCGCAGGGTACATTAACTTTCCCTGCGGCATATTAATGCATTCATCATTTCATGGATTGTTAAACATACATGAAATCTGCGCCATTCAGGTCGATAATGTAATGATTTAAATATTGAGTTGTGCATTTAATTCCCACAATATAAGTCATTTTCCTTCGACCTCCTTTAGCAGATTTTATCTTACATTGGTAAGTATATCCAATATAAAGGGAATTGTAAACCTTAAATTTAATTTATTTCTATAAACTTCCTTTTTTATTTAAAGAAAAGACCGGTTATCCAAGGGCTCCCAATATCGCTATTCCTAAAGACGGAGCCTGTGCGTGAAGTATTGATGGGTAACAAGCTGATTTCTCTGTGATCAGGTGTCAGAAAATCAGGTCTAAAAAAACGCCTTCCAAAATAAAAAGGCTCGAACCCCGGGTCGGAGATTGAGCCTTTGTCTATTCATAAGGAGTCGTCCATTTCAGACAGCTGCTTATTATATTTTGAAGATTTTATAAAAAATACAACGGACAAACCAAGAAATACAATTGTAGCTGCCATAAATCCATACATATCGAACATCGTTTTTCCTTTAGAAGGAATCACGCTTCCGAGATAAAAGAATATACCTACGCATAATAAGGTGATTGCATATTGTTTAAAATCCACCATTTTGGAGCGAATTTGAGCCATCGTTTTTTTTGTACCCATCAGATGCCAACCCCTTCTCCCTTTATTACATTAAATCATCAGTCTTCATTGTAGCATGCAGTTTTCACAATTCATGCAAGTAAATGATGGGAAGTTAATGGGAGAGGGAAGGCACACAGAAATACTATTATCGAGGATTACCCGCGTAGAGCCTGTTCAAGGTCTTCGATTAAATCCTCTGCATCTTCAAGCCCAACAGACACTCGAATCAGCCCGTCAGTTATGCCGAGCTCTGCACGGCGTTCCTGCGGTATGGATGCGTGTGTCATAAGTGCAGGAATGGAAATTAAGCTTTCCACCGCACCAAGACTTTCGGCAATAGTAAAGTATTTAACCCTTTTTAGGACTTCAGCGGCTTTTTCAGCACTTCCCACATCAAACGATATCATACCGCCAAAACCGCGTGACTGCTTCTTGGCAATTGCATGATTGGGATGCGTTTCTATGCCTGGATAATAAATTTTAGTTACTGCTTTTTGAGTGGATAGAAACTCCACAATTTTACGAGTGTTTTCTTCATGCTCTTCCATTCTGATTCCAAGAGTTTTGATTCCTCTCATAAGCAACCATGAATCCTGTGGTCCCAGTATACCGCCAGTTGAATTTTGGACAAAATGAAGGTCTTCACCAAGCTTTTCATCACCCACAACCACTAAACCAGCTACAACATCACTGTGTCCCCCAATATATTTAGTTGCACTGTGCAAAACGATGTCCGCGCCTAAAGAAATCGGATTTTGCCAGTATGGGGTACTGAAGGTATTATCTACAATCGTAAGAAGACCATTGTCTTTCGCAATTTTAGATGCAGCCTCAATATCTGTAATTTTCAATAGTGGATTCGTTGGCGTCTCGATGTATAATGCCTTAGTATTTGGCTGAATGGCCTTTTGAATGTTGCTAAGGTCGCTTGTATCAATGAATGTTGCTTCCAGGCCAAAACGGTTCAGTACCTTTGTCATGACACGGAAAGAGCCTCCATATATGTCATCTGTAAGAAGGATATGGTCACCCTGGCTGAAGAGCATCATAACAGCTGTAATGGCCGCCATTCCAGATCCAAATGCAAATCCTCGCTTGCCGTCCTCCAATTCTTTTATTAATTCCTCCAGGGCAAACCTCGTTGGATTTCCCGTCCGTGAATATTCATATCCCCTATGGCTGCCAGGGCCGTCCTGCTTGTAAGTACTTACCTGGAAGATTGGCACGGAAACTGCACCAGTTTTCTCATCCCCAGAAATCCCGCCGTGAATTAATTGAGTCTTCTTTTTCATTTTACATACCTCCCTGGTAAATTTTTTTACTTAAATACCGCTCGCTCGAATCTGGAAATACCACTACAATATTGGTTCCTGGAGGAGCCTGCTTCGCTTCTCTCAGTGCAGCTGCAAAAGCTGCACCCGACGAACTTCCGACCAAAAGCCCTTCTTTTAATGCAAGCTCTTTAACAAAGATAAAAGCATCTTCATCAGATATGGTGTGGATAGCATTGAAATAACTTCGATCCATATATGCAGGCAGGAATTCCAAACCTATTCCTTCGGTTTTGTGAGGTCCCGGTTCACCGCCATTTAAAATAGAACCCACTGGCTCGACGATGACACTTTTTAGACCAGGATTTTTTTCCTTCAGGTAGCGGGACGTGCCCACGAATGTACCACCAGTACCTGCACCAGCAACAAATACATTCACATTGCCGTCCATCTGGTCCCAAATTTCTGGTCCCATGGTTTTATAATAAGCCTCAGGATTGGATGGATTAGCGAACTGCTGTGGACAATAGGAATTTGGTATTTCTTCCAAAAGCTCCTTGGCTTTCTGTATCGCACCTTCCATTCCGTCTTTTGTTGGAGTATGGATGATTCTGGCACCTAACGCCTTCATTAATTCCTGTTTTTCGATGCTGAACTTTTCCGGTACACAGAATATTACCTCGATTCCAGTATTAATTGCTGCCAAGGCCAATCCGATGCCTGTATTGCCTGCTGTCGGTTCAATGATCGTTCCTCCAGGCTTGACATTCCCATCCCTGATTGCTGCATCCAACAGTTCCTTTCCCAGTCTGTCTTTCACACTGCCTCCAGGATTAAAAAACTCGAGCTTCGCAAATATCCTTACACCTTCCGGCAAAGGAAACCTGGTCAATTCTAATATCGGGGTATTTCCAATCAACTCATGAATATTGTGATAAACCTTCATTTCTTTTTTTCACCTTCCAAATGGGTTAAATACAACAAAGAGAGTTCGCCTCCTGAAGCCATATCAAACATGCCTCTGTGCTCTTTCTCTGCTTTTCCCCCTGCAACCGTAAAAAATGAAACATCCAATACTCGGCATTCATTGGATGCTTGATTGTAACCATACATTCATTTCATTTTTTCAATCATTTTTAAGATTAGATTCGAAGAATTGACGGCAGCCTTTTCAAGATACTGTTCAAAAGAGACATTCGATTCCTTCCCCGCAATGTCCGAAAGGGAGCGGATAATAACAAACGGAATCTTAAACTGGTATGCTACCTGGGCGATGGCTGCGGCTTCCATTTCCACAGCGTGTAAATTGCTGAATTTCCCTCTGACAAATTCCACCCGTTCTGGGTCATTCATGAAGGAATCTCCAGTTACAATCAGCCCGCTGGCTACCTGTATATCTGTAATTTGCTCAGCAGCCTCCTTAGCAATACTTATGAGCTTTTCATCAGCAGCAAATGCTGCAGGCATTTGCGGAACCTGCCCATATTCATAACCGAAAATAGTCACATCGACATCATGATGGCGAGCCTCCGTTGAGATGACAACATCACCCACGTTTAGGGAAGAAAGATATCCTCCGGCTGAACCAGTATTAATAATGGCATCGGGATTGAATTTCTCAAGCAGGATCGCTGTGGACATTGCTGCATTCACCTTTCCAATGCCAGATTTCAATAAAATGACTTCAATACCATTCAGTCTGCCTGTATTGAACTCACAGCCGGCGATGGTTGTCTGTTCTAAACCTGCAATTTGCTCCCTGAGGATTGTGACTTCTTCTTCCATGGCTCCAATTATGGCTACTTTCATGTTTGTACCTCTTCCTATATTTTTTCTGCCTCCAATATCCAAACAAAGCTATTGCACTGGTCAAACTGAACCACAAATCCATTTTCTTCGAAGACCTGACGCAAGAAAGGTATTGTAGTATAATATTCTGTCTGCAAATCCTTCGCAAGCGAATAGAATCCGGAATCCTGCGCCTCAGAAATCGCCTTGATATACGCTTCCTTGGATGGATACATCGTGTCAGCAAAAACTATTTTACCACCAGTTTTTAATAAATTCCCATAATAACCAATGGCCTTCGCTTTTTCTTGATCGTTTAAATGATGGAATGCATATGTGCTGACAATGGTATCAACCTGGCCGGGTGCCTTGAATTCCATAAAGTCTCCATCTATTATTTCCGTTTTTCCTTTTAATTTTTCAATAGCCTTTTCCCGCATAGATGGGGAAGGCTCAATTCCTGTAACGCTTAAGCCCGACTCCACCAGCTTCTGTGTAAGATTTCCTGTACCTACACCGAATTCCAGAACATGTCCTTTTGAACGTTTTGCTACGCTTCCAAGTATGCTTTCATAGTGTTTGAAAACCTCGCGATACTCTATATCATGGCCTTCCACTGTATCATCATAGGATTGTGACCATTCTTCAAAGAGATTAAGAAATTCTCTGCCCATTTCATCACCCTATTACCATAAAGTTAATAATTCCTATATGTATACTATGAATTACTTTTAAATTTACCACACCATTTGTTATGATTCAAGTAATTACGTTAGAAAAAACCCTTCCACCAGGACACAGGATGTTTTATCATATGATTATCCTAATTATCGGAGGGATTTAAAAGATGGACTTTATGTTGGATATGATCGAGGATAAGATTGAATTTTTTGAAGCTGATTCCATTAAGAGCCTCGAAGAGAAAATTCGATCACAAATAGATGTTAACAGGGCCATTATGCTGGAGGTCCATTCGGTTTCCCATCAAATGTATATTTCAGAGGAGGGCAGGAAATTCTATAGCGCTGTGGTTCATTTTAAGGCGAAGAAAAAGTAAAAAACAAATCCCCGTCCATCGATTTATGGCGGGGATTGTATGTTATCTTATCTTATCTTTTTTTCAATTCCTGTACTTTCACAGGCTGCCACCCTGCTCCATCCACCCATTGAAGATGGACCCGGAAGGTTTTTGAATTATCTTTTGGCGAAAGTGTTCCAATTGCGGTATCAGGTGAGCCTCCATTTTCAAGGCGCCAAAGGGTCATATTAGATAATTCAACTCCTGTAGCGTAAGTAAGGGCTTTCTCCATTTCCTTCCAATCCTGAGAATTCCTTTCAAAGGTTGCTTGATGCTCACCGGTTTGTTCCGTGCCTACCGGTTTCCACGCTTCATTTTTATACGACTTGTCTACATTAGGGTCATCCTTCTCTTCTACTTCTACTACACTGTCTTCTGTTTCCCGGATTGAACTGTCTTCTTCAGCTTCCGTATCAGACACATCTTGACTTTCACCAGACTGATCTTCCTCGGAACTGCCTTCTTCGGTGTCGGCAGCACTAGTACTGGCATTTTCATCATGATCGCCAGCTTCCCCCTCGGCCTTGTTTGCATCTGCTTCTTTTGAATGGTCATCCCTGTTATTCGCTTCGGCTGCTGAATTTGTTTGCATATCTGGCTCATTGCCTCCGCTTAATAAAATCGTTGCGCCAACGATCACAATTAACAATGTCACTACTACAATCAAAACATTATAAACTTTATTTATCTTTCTCTGTTTCACCTTCATGTCAAATCGTGAAGCAGAATTATGGTCCCTGTTCATTTAGTGTTTCCCTCCCGGCATGTGCTCAGGGTCCATTTTAACATAATAATACGTTGCGATTGAAGCGATATCCAGCCTAAAGAATTCGATAAAAAACCCGTTCTTTCTACCTAATTATCGAATTTTGTCTGATCTATTTTATATAACTCTTGGACCATATCTGAAAATAATGAAGTGATACCTTGGCTTTGCCCATCAGTATTAAGATTGACTGTGACTAGAGCGTATTTGGGTTCCTTATAGGGAAAATAACCTGCAAACCATTTATTCAGCTGTTTTTTTCGCATATTCGTCTGAGCTGTGCCGGATTTTCCAGCTACCTCATAAGGAAGGCCTGAAAGACTTGCTCCTGTGCCATTAGGCTGTGTCACAACCTTTCTAAGCAATTGCTGAAGTTTCATCGCAGTATACGGTGACAGGGCATTCTCTCTATGTAATCTTTTATCAGGAAACTCAAAAACCGTCGTTCCATTATTAAATTCTATCTTTTGTACCGCTTTCACCATTTTCGCCTGCCCTCCTCTGGCTATCGTTGCCATCATGTTGGCAATTGCCAGGGGAGTGATCTGGACATCTTGTTGGCCGATAGCTGTTTTCGCAATCATCCTTCGATCCTGTTTCAGTTGGTCATCATGCCATATGACTCCCTTATCCTCCTTGTCCAGCTGCACAAATGGATCTATATGGAAAATCCTTCCCTGCCATCCGCTTTGCCCTGTTAAGCCGAGCTTGTCAGCATATCGCTCTAGAAAATCGGGATTTTTATCTGCCATTTCCTGTCCAAGCTCCGCAAAAGTCCTATTGCAGCTCCTCGCAAAGCTTTGTTCGAAGTTTAGTGGACCGTATTCATGCTGTTCATCAGGTTTTCCATCTATGGTTAAATCACAATTAAATGTCCTTGACGGCTTTATAATTCCTTCGTCAATCGCTGCCGCAGCGGTTACTGTTTTAAAAATGGAACCTGGTGTATCCCGTTCAAACATCAGGTTCTTGTTTCCAATATCATTCGGATTGCTTTTGTTAACACCAGGCACGGACACTAGAGCCCGGATTTCACTGGTATCAATATCAATAAGCAGCAACCCTCCCTGTTTAATCCCATGTTTTGCAACAAGCCGCTCTGCTGCAGACTGCATATCCTTATCCAGAGTCGTAATGATCTTTATCGGAGATAGGGGATTTCCGGGTTCTACATATTTCACATCTGCACCGAACAAAGGGCCGCCGGTACCATCGACATGATAAACCAGCTTTGCTTCCCCTTCAGAAAGCAGGAATTCGTCAAAGCTTTTTTGAAGGCCGCTCGTACCGATTGGAACTTCTGGAGGTAGGCTTTTATCTGGATAAAGCCTTGCTTTCGTCTTTTCGTCTTTAGTGGTCCAGCCTATAAGCTGGGCGGACGGCGTCTTGTTGTCCGTGAATTTTTTCCTTACAGCAAAAACTCCAGGAATCTTTAACTTATTGATTTGATCACTCTGTAATTCAGACAGAAGAATAGGATTTTTTTTTCCGCCGTATACGAATGGCTCCTTCGCTTTTTCAGTTGCTGATAAAATATCCTGTTTTGACACTCCAATGATCTCGGCCACTTTTTCTGCCGGCCAATTCATTCGCTTCAAAAAAGGGAATAAAACAAGTGTCGGGATTTCTTCATGTGCTAGGGGGTTTCCGTGCCTGTCATAGAATTCTCCCCTGCCATCATCAATTTTTAAAACCTGCGAACGCTGTTTAACACTGGCTTCTAATAAATTTATTTTATGCTTGGAAAACGATTCAGTACTGATTACCTGTACTTGAATCAATCTTCCAGCCAATACGGAGAGTAACACAATACAAAGCACCCTGAATCCTTTTATTCTCCATCCGTTCATCAGCACCACCTCGGTAACAGTTTTGACGTGTATGTCAGTTTTAAAACACGCTGCTGTCCTGAGTGTCCTAAGCTCGGTAATTTTTTCATGCAAAAAAACGGCACCCTATTGGCATGCCGCGTAAAAATCAGATGTTATTTTATTGTTATGATCCGTACATTCATTTCTCCACCAGGAGTTTGTACAACCACAGAATCTCCTACTTTTTTGCCAATCAGGCTTTTTGCTATCGGAGAATCGTTTGAAATCTTCCCTTCAAACGGATCAGCTTCAGCGCTACCCACAATCGTATATGTCTCTTCATCACCATTCGGAAGCTCCAGGAATGTCACTGACTTTCCTAATGATACAGTATCGCCGTTTGTTTCATCATCTTCGATAATTTTTGCATTTCGGATCATATTCTCAAGTGTGGTAATCCTGCCTTCTACAAAAGCCTGCTCTTCTTTTGCTGAATCATATTCCGAATTCTCCGAAAGGTCACCAAAGCTGCGGGCAATCTTAATTCTCTCAACTACTTCTTTTCTCTTTACAGTTTTTAATTGTTCCAGTTCCTGCTCTAATTTCTCTTTTCCTGCTTTAGTCATCGGAAATACTTTTTCTATAGCCAAAACCCTTCACTCCTTCTAGTCTTTAACGCTGCTGCAGCCTGAGGCTGTATTACTGGAGACTGTATTCGCTTTCCCGAAATACGTCCATAGTTCCAAGCTGCTGAATCACAGCTGTTTGTATGTTTTATATGCAGCTGTTGTTTACCTGTCATCCATCAATTGCCCATAAGGCGGAAAGGCGGAAATCAACAAATGAAAATAATTTCAGACTGGCTTTTCCATAAAAAAAACCGGTGACACGGTGTCAATGGAATTTAGTAGGGCCCAGTCAGGTCTGTCGGCATAACCGCCATTTTTAATGCAATATAGGCCTAATTAAAATATATTGGTCTTTAGATAGAGTATGTCCTTTTTTCTTTTTTGTCCAGTCTTTCTTAGCATTTTTTTGCAATAAAACCCTACTATGACAATATATGCCATAAAAAGACATATTCTGCAACTCGCAAAACTATGGCTGCAATCCCTAACATAGAAAAATCGCTGTTATATTTATGCCATGTTATTACAAAATGGACTTTTGTTCAAGGATTGTTTGAATTTTTGTCACCATCAAATCTATTGCTACATGATTTTGTCCGCCCTCAGGAATGATAATATCAGCATACCGTTTGGTCGGCTCAATAAATTGATTGTGCATCGGACGCACTACATTGACATATTGGTCAATTACAGAATCCATTGTTCTTCCTCGTTCTTTAATATCTCTGAAAAGTCTTCGGATAATCCGCAGGTCAGCATCTGTATCTACAAATAACTTAATATCCATTACATCCCGGAGCCTTTCATCCTCGAGGATGAGGATCCCTTCAAGAATCACCACATCCTGTGGTTCAACATGTATTACTTTATCTGAACGTGTATGGACTGAATAATCATATACTGGTTTTTCAATAGCCTCATATCTCATAAGCTTGTTGATATGTTCGATGAGCAAATCGTTATCGAAAGCCAGCGGGTGATCATAATTTGTTTTCAGCCGTTCTTCAAAGGGCAGATGCCCCTGATCCTTATAATAAAAGTCCTGTTCTAGCATTAAAATGGAGTGGCCTTTGAAGCTTTCTATGATAGCTCTTGTGACACTTGTTTTTCCTGAGCCAGAACCTCCGGCAACTCCGATAATAACCGGTTTCTTACGCATGTCAGTTCTCCTTTCATTGTTAGTAGCATTATACAGGCTTATCCCCTTTTTACTTTGAATGCCAGCAGCAGATCTGTCCCAACTATAAATGCTCGATGACAAACTGTGGTTAATCCTGTACTATCCTGATATTGAAGAACAAAACCAGCAAAGCCGTACTTAGTGTTTGCTATAATTCCCAAACAACATTTCGTTATACCCAAAGGGCATTCATCATAATAAAAGCTATTTCAATTTTACGACCAAGGCCAGATGATATGGGCGGAAAGGAGCCATTTGTACGTTCTTTAATTCGCATTATTTTCTCTTGCTAATGGCGACTCCATCTCCTATAGGCATGATAACAGTATGATAATGCGGATGTTCCATGAGCCAGCCATTGTAATCTTTTATTTTTTTAACCATGCTCCTGATCCGTTTTGGTTCAATTGTTTCTTCCTCTTCTGCTACCAGGCCTTTAAACAATACATTATCAGTAATAATAATCCCATTGTTGCTCAGATGTTCTTCATAAAGTTCAAAGAACCGTTTGTATTGGCCTTTCGCTGCATCTATAAAAATCGCATCAAAAGGGCCGTATGCAGCTACCGTTCCGGCTTGTTCCAGAGCATCACCTTCAACGAGGCGAATTTTGTCCGTTTTGGCTGCTCTTTCAAAGTTTTGTTTTGCGGTGGATATTCTATCCTCATCACGCTCAATGGTGACAATGTTCGCATTCGGCACAGCTTCTGACATTCTAAGTGCCGAATATCCAATGGCAGTACCGACTTCTAGAATAGATTTTGGGTTTTGAAGCCTTAATACTTGCAACAGCACTTCTATTCCTTCCGGTTCCATTATGGGTACATTATGCTCTTTTGCAAACTGTTCAATGTCCGCAAGCAGCCCGCTCCTTGAAGGAAGGAGTGAATGCAAGTATTCTTCTATTTTATCTTTCACGCTATTGCCTCCTGCTTTCGGCATAAAACCCACCTGCGCTGGGTCAGCACCGATTATACTGACAGTGGTAATTATGTAGATCAATGCGCCTGTCGTGACGTAAATATCCATGCTGTATAAATCAGGCTGGGACACCTTTAAAAATACACTTCGACTATTTTAACATATGAAGAAGGGGAAAGTGAATCAATCTTTCCCCTTATCCAGATATTTAATTATTATTTTGAATATGTTCTGCTTTCTTCTTGTTATGCTCAGCCAGCGTGACTGAATAAAGTACTTCTCCGCTTCCCGTAGCAAGGAAATACAAGTAGTTCGTTTTCTCTGGCTTCAGCGCTGCATCAATTGAATCTACGCCGGCATTGGCGATTGGTCCCGGCGGCAGCCCTTTGTTAATATATGTGTTATATGGAGATTTTACTGCCAAGTCCTTGTAAAATACCCTTTTTTGGTGCTGTCCTTTTGCGTATAACACAGTTGGATCTGTCTGCAGCGGCATTCCTGCTTTTAAGCGGTTGTAGAATACGGATGCAATTTTATTCCGGTCCACCTTTTCGGTTGCTTCTTCTTCGATCAGGGAAGACATGGTCAATAGCTTGTGTGGCGTGAATTTCTTTTCATTGATCAGATTTTCGTACTTTGCCAGTGTGACTTCGGTTTGTTTCAGCATATCCGATACTATACTTTCAAGTGAAGGTTTCTCTTCATAGAACGGATATGTAGCAGGATAAAGATAGCCTTCCAAAGGATACTTTATATTTTTGTTTAAAATCTCATTTGTCAGAAGATCGGGATATTTGGCCTGCATTTTTTTGATAAAGTCCGGACTATTTAGAGTTTTGAATACTTCGTCCGGTTTCTGTCCTGTCTTTTCTGCTATGATCCCGGCAATTTGCATCAATTGCTTTCCTTCAGGGAGAGTTATTTTAAAGGCCACATTCTGCATGACCTTGCCCTTTTTCAGACTGGCCACTATTTCCTGCATAGTCATGGAAGGTGTCAGCTGGTACTTTCCGGCCTGGAATCCCGCTTCGTTTCGAAACTTTACATAATATTTGAAGACCCTTGCATTTTTAATGATATTTTGCTGTTCCAAAATAGAAGAGATATCAGAAACAGATGACCCAATTGGTATCTCTACTGTTTTTGCATTTTTATTCCCTGGTTCCAGCGGTTTTAAAGCGGAATTCACATAAAGATAACCTACAAGACCTACTGCCGCAGCTATAAGTACGATAATCAACGAGGTTATTAGGATTACTTTTCGAATGATTTTTGCCTCTCCTTGCCGTTCAATCATGGTTTTTCTGATTATTTCTTTTTTGGATTGGTTTCCTGTCTCATTATGATCCATTCTTATACCCCCTCACGCAAAAAGTGGATGCTTTCTGCATGAATGCTTTGTATCTATTTTCGCAGATTATTTAAAAAGAAACACGGTTCTTCAGGGCCGATTTCGCTTCCTTATTTCGTATCAATAAACAACTGCTCTTTTATTTATGTCAAAGTTTCTCGTGTTTTGTCAATACCTATAACTCGAATTCACTCACATATTTTTGGTTTGCCAGGAAGCCCAACCAAAAAAAAAACCTCCAGCTGCATAAGCTGGAGGCGGTGTGTGGCTAACACTTATTCTTCATCTTCTTCGTTCTCAAGGAAAGTGTTTAGCATTTCCTCGATCATATCCCACTCTTCTTCAGTCTCAATCGGCTGAAGCTCTCCATCGCGATTATCTTCGCTAGGTGTAAAAGAAGAAGCGTGGATTTCGATTTCTTCTTCTTCATCCTCTGAAGAAATTGGATAGTATAGTACATATGATTTGTTGAATTTATCAGAATCAAATGTGAATAAGACCTCACAGAGCTGCTCATTTCCATTCTCATCTACGATAGTAATATTGTTATCGC
The DNA here is from genome assembly GCF_046237635.1 of Peribacillus sedimenti. Classification (NCBI taxonomy): domain Bacteria; kingdom Bacillati; phylum Bacillota; class Bacilli; order Caryophanales; family Bacillaceae; genus Peribacillus; species Peribacillus sedimenti. The sequence continues at coordinate 3,957,124 of NZ_CP143547.1, forward strand.
CGTGTTCCATTTTTTTCCACCTCATTACGATTTAGTCTGGCTATCCAGGTATCCCTGTAAAATAAAAACCGCAGCCATTTTGTCGATCACTTTTTTCCTCTTGCTGCGGCTTACATCCGCTTCAAGAAGAACACGTTCAGCAGCCATGGTAGTAAGCCTTTCATCCCAAAGTACAGCCGGAATACTGAACTTCTCCTCCAAAACTTTGGCAAAGGCCTGGCTCGCTTCACCTCTTGGTCCGACGGTCCCGTTCATATTTTTAGGGAATCCAAGGACAATTTTGGAAACCTCATGATCCTTGATGATTTCACCCAAACGAGCCAAACCGAATTGTTTTTTTTCCTCGTCTATTTTAATTGTTTCCAAACCCTGGGCCGTCCATCCCATAGCATCACTGATTGCCACACCGATTGTTTTCGTACCCAGGTCCAAGCCCATAGTCCGCATTAGTATCCCTCTCGATGGTGCTTTAAATACGATTTAACTAATTCCTCAATAATTTCATCTCTCTCAAGCTTCCGTATAATGTTCCTCGCATCCTGATGCCTAGGAATATAAGCCGGATCACCTGACAAAAGGTAGCCCACAATCTGGTTGATGGGGTTGTATCCTTTTTCCTTTAATGCTTCATGCACCTGAAAAAGAACCTCTTTCACATCTGTCTCAAATGGCTCTTCCGGAAAATTGAATTTCATGGTTTTATCAAAGGAACTCATATTTTTGCACCTCTTTTCCAGCGTTCATATGAACGTGTTTCCTCCGCTATGGCGGAAACTTCCACTTATGGCTGCAACAGCCACGAATGGAAGCTTCCTTTATTGTACACTAATTATTGTCGATTATGAAATGGATTTTACCCATTCTTCTACAAAATTAAGCGCTGAATCCAATTTTTCCGGGTCTTTTCCGCCAGCCTGGGCCATATCAGGACGGCCTCCGCCACCACCGCCGCAGCGAGTCGCAATCTCCTTGACCAGCTTGCCTGCATGGAATCCTTGTTCTATATAATCCTTTGTTACCGCAGCAATCAAGTTGACTTTGTCTTCCTGTACTGCACCCAAAACAATAACGGCAGAGCCAACCTTCTGTTTCAAATCATCTGCCATTGCCCGAAGATTGTTCATATCTGTGGCAGCAACTCTGGCGGCAAGCACATTGACACCGTCAATTTGTTTTACCTTATTGACAAGACTGGCAGCCTCAATATTGCTGAGTTTTGCTGAGAGGCTTTCATTTTCCCTCTGCACTTCCTTCAGCTCTCCCAATACTCCCTCAATCCTTGAAGGCAGATCCTTTGGATTGGTTTTAAGCTTGGCAGCCGCTTCTTTAAGAACAGTAATCTGGTCACTAAGAGCTTTGTATGCACCTGAACCGGTTACAGCTTCTATCCGCCTTGTTCCCGCTCCTATACCGCTTTCAGATACAATTTTAAATAAACCTATTACAGCTGTATTTGGAACATGGCAGCCTCCACAAAGCTCAAGGCTATAATCGCCAACCTGCACAACCCGGACGACATTCCCGTACTTTTCGCCAAACAGCGCCATTGCTCCCATTGCTTTAGCTTCATCAAGATTTTTATAATCTATATTTACTTGAAGGCTTTCCCAAATCTTTTCATTCACGATTTGTTCAATTTGATCAAGCTCCTCCGGCTTTACCTGTCCAAAGTGTGAGAAGTCAAAACGGAGGCGGTCCGCCTGAACCAGTGAACCTGCCTGGTTTACATGCGTTCCGAGAATATCCTTCAATGCCTGGTGAAGCAGGTGGGTGGCTGTATGATTCTTTATGATCATGCTTCTGTTAGCTTTGTCTACTTTCGATAGTACCTCTGCATCACTGCGCAATGTTCCCGCTTTTACGATGATCCTGTGAAGGTTCTGGCCATTTGGTGCTTTCTGGACATCTTTTACCTCTGCCGTGACAGCATCGTTTGAAATAATGCCAGTATCTGCGATTTGGCCGCCACTCTCTGCATAGAAAGGAGTTCTGTCCAAAATTACCTGTACTTCTTCTCCTTCGTTAGCGTCAGTGACCAATTCCCCGTCTTTAACGATTGCAGCTATCTTGCCTTCTGCTTCCAAAACATCATAGCCCACAAATTCGCTTTCCACTTTAATGTCTCCAAGAATTCCGCCCTGGATTTGCATAGAGTCGACATCCTGGCGTGCTGCACGTGCGCGTTCACGCTGTGCCTCCATTTCTTGTTCAAAGCCTTCGTGGTCAATCGACATTCCTGCTTCTTCAGCATATTCTTCCGTTAACTCCACAGGGAAACCATAGGTGTCATACAGGCGGAACACATCTGGCCCCTGTATGGTACTGCTACCTTTTCCCTTTTCTTTTTTAATGACATCTGACAAGATGGCAAGACCATCGTTCAATGTTTCATGGAAGCGTTCTTCTTCGTTTTTGATCACTTTTGCGATGAAGTCAATTTTTGTTTCAACCTCAGGGTAAAAATCATTCATGATTTCTGCAACCACAGGGACCAATTCAAACATAAACGGGCGATTGATATCTATTTGCTTTGCATACCTTACAGCACGGCGAAGAAGGCGCCGCAACACATACCCGCGGCCTTCATTTGAAGGGAGAGCGCCATCGCTCACTGCGAACGAAACAGTCCTGATATGATCAGCAATGACCTTGAACGCGACATCTTTTTCCTTATCTTGACCGTACTTCTGGCCGGAAATCTCTTCTGTGGCCCTAATGATCGGCAAGAATAAATCCGTATCGAAGTTTGTCGGCACTTCTTGCACAACAGACGCCATACGCTCGAGCCCCATACCCGTATCTATATTTTTCTTTGGAAGCGGAGTATATGAACCATCAGGATTGTGATTGAACTGTGAAAATACGAGGTTCCAAACTTCTAAATAACGCTCGTTTTCACCACCCGGGTAAAGCTCAGGATCATTAGGGTCGTCCCCATACCCCGGCCCCCGGTCATAGAATATTTCCGTATTCGGCCCGCTTGGCCCTTCACCAATATCCCAGAAGTTTTCTTCCAGGCGGATGATTCGCTCAGCCGGAATACCAATCTTTTTGTTCCATAGTTCGAAGGCTTCGTCATCCTCAGGATGAATCGTCACAGACAATTTTTCCTTATCAAAATTGATCCATTTTTCATCTGTTAGAAACTCCCATGCCCAGGTAATCGCTTCTTCCTTAAAATAATCGCCTATGGAGAAGTTGCCAAGCATTTCAAAGAATGTATGATGCCGCGCTGTCTTGCCCACATTCTCAATGTCATTTGTACGGATGGATTTTTGAGCATTGGTAATGCGGGGATTTTCCGGGATGACACGCCCATCAAAGTATTTCTTTAGCGTAGCTACACCCGAATTAATCCAGAGAAGAGATGGATCGTCGTGCGGCACAAGCGATGCGCTTGGTTCCACAGAATGTCCTTTTTCCTTGAAAAAGTCCAAATACATCTGGCGGATTTGTGAGCCTGTTAAATATTTCATTGTATTGTTTCCTCCTTGCAGGTTTTTAATGTTTTTAGACACAAAAAAACCCTCATCCCCTGACAGGGACGAGAGTTAGTCTCGCGGTACCACCCTGATTATGAATGCATGCCTGCACTCATCACCTCAAACGAGCCTTAACGCGGCGAACGGCAGGAATTAACTGCACTCTGGACTAGCTTTCTGCTGTTCTTCATCTGGAATTCCTCTCAGCCATGGGAATCCCTCTCTTGCATGCACCGATGGCTGTTTAAACATCTATTGCCTGGATGCACTCAAATGGGCTTCAGCATACTTGTTCCTTCAACGAATTATAATCATATAAACTGTTATGTAATGGATTATATTCACAACATTCTCTTTTGTCAATTACTCCCGCAATATTATGCCCAATTTAATCAAGAAAAATACATATAGTTTACTTACCTTGCTATCTTTTTCATGAAGTGAAGTCTGGCATGGAGGATAAAGACTTTAATGATTGCAAGAATCGGAACGGCCACCATCAGTCCCGGGATTCCATCTGCCTGGCCGCCCAAAAGAAGTGCAAACATGATAAACAGGGGATGCATATGCAAGCTTTTCCCCACAATCAGCGGGGAAAGCACATTTCCTTCCAGGAATTGCAAAGCTAAAACGACGGCTACGACCGTCAGGACCATTTTCCCCGAAACCGCTGCTGCAACCAGGACAGCCGGCACCGCTCCTATCAATGGACCAAAATAAGGAATAATATTTGTTGCCCCTATGATACTGCCAAGCAATAATGGATAGTCCATTCCAATAAACCAGAATACAGCAGTAGAAGCCAGCCCTATAGCAGCACAAACCAATAGCTGTCCGCGTATATATCCTCCCAGGGACGCATCAACATCATTCAGAAAAGCAATACCTTGTCTGCGCCATCTGCGGGGTGTAAGATACCAAACCATTTTTTTTATCGATTCTATGTCCTTTAGCATGTAAAACGCGATAAAAGGAATAAGTGCAAATAAAAGAAAAAAATCCACCGCTCTCATTACATAATCCATCACAATTGTCATCAATCGGTCCATTCGCTGTTCCAGCGTAATGATTCCATTCTCAAGCCTTTCATGGATACCAAAAGGCCAGGAACTTGTCTTATCCTCCACAAGCATGACCCACTTTCGGTACTGCTCGGCAGCATACGGGGCATTTTCTGAAAAATCCCTCACCTGTCCAATCGCAACCGGCACCCCCTTATAAACAGCAAGCCCCACTCCGCCAAAAAAAAGCAGATAGATAATTACAATGGAAAGCCCCCTGTTTAGCCCCTGGCCATGAAGGGCTTCCACTACCGGATACAATAAATAACTGATGAAGGCAGCAAGGAAAAAAGGAAGCAGAGCAGTGAGTATAATTGTAATGACAGGCAGCCAAAGCAGCTTCAATTTGATAAAAATATATATGACAATGAATAAAAGCAGCAAGAAACCAAGCCGGTAAAACCATTTCATCCGGATTTCCATAATCCCGCCTCCCATTACTATTGTTCGTATATGAGAGATTTTTCATGCAGCTTCCAAATTGAATGTTCCTTGTTCCTTTTCATGCAGGGATTGTTATCGGAAAAATCTTTGTCAGCCTGTTTCCATTTTTATTATATTCTTTGGCAAACCTGCCATCATTCAGTTCGAAAACCTGTTGATTTTTGTCGCAGGAGGTACGCTCTACGCAGAGCTTGCGAGTGACCCTCGTCTTCGCTAGCTCTCCTCGAGAGGTTTCACCTGTTATGCAGCTCCTGCACTAGTCTTCGCGCCCTCCATTGCAATCGCCCCCAGTTCATGCCAAATAGAAAAGACTGCAGGCAAGCTCGATTTTTCATCGCGTTTGACTACAGTCTGAGCCTGCTTTCCGGCAGGCTTTTCATACGGAAAAGCGGCGTTTATGCTCATCAAATAAATCATCCAGGGAGCTCAGTGTTCCATCCTCTTCCACTTGATGCGTATTTATCAAACCATCAGACAATGACATTTCAATAAAACAGTTCCAGCAGTAAAACTGATTGACACCAATCTTCCCAATGTCCTTACTGCTGCAATTCGGGCATTTCATCATTTCCAATTGCGGCACCTCGATCATTGACGGAAATGACAATGGCATCCCGGCCAATGGCAGGCGGCATATTTGATTTGTATACCTGCCTTCCCTCAGTTATTTCTGAGAAAAATCCATCCGTCGTTTCATATGCTACAATCGTGCCCATTTTCTCACTGAAATATACATCATGTAATAATCCGAGTTCATCACCAGTTTGAGAATAAATCTTTCTTCCCAAAAGCGCATGGGAATGCATCATCCGATGGTGAGAATGTATTGGCTGATCAATTTCCTCCATATAGCACCGATGTAATACGATTCCTTCGCTTCCAAATGCGTAAATGCAGGTTAATGGCAGAAAAAAGCTGCGCTTGAATATTCCAGGGTGACGGGCAATGATTCCCCGGATTTCACCATGTTCGGAAATACAAATATCGGCCACCCTGCCCACTTCATCTCCTGTTATCGTAAAGACCGGCAGCCCCTTCAACAAAGAAAATGTCCGCAAAATATCCCCGCCCTTCACGTAAATAGTATTTGCCGCAATACAAAATTGCATGTTTTGAAACGTTTGGATGCTTAATCGGCCGCAAAATGGGCAAGTGCGCAGTGTCCCCATCTGTTGCAGGCAAGCTGGAATTAAAACAGAAGAACGCGCTGCAACCATGCAGCGCGCCTCTTAAGAATTCTTTTCCATAAAATCATAGGGTGATACATTTTCCATCCCGATCAAAGGGTCGGTATTCATTAACAAGGAATAGTAGTCTCTAGGTTCTGCCTCTTTTACAACCATTACCACTGATTTAGATTCTGCCGGCCCTCCCAGTGCTTCTTTCACTTTTGCCACCAGGGTTGTTTTTCTCTGCGATTCATTATTTCTTTCAACCCCCATCCGGAGGGCCTCTTCCTCGCCGCACAGAATGAGGAAGTTTTTGCTCCTCGTGATAGCTGTGTAGATAAGGTTTCTTCTAAGCATGCGATAATAGCTCTTGACGACCGGCAAAATCACGATCGGAAATTCGGATCCTTGTGATTTATGGATGCTGCAGCAGTAAGCATGCGTGATTTGCATGAGGTCCTGCCTTGTATAGGTGACTTCTATTCCCTCAAACGAGATAATCACCTTATCAACATTATCGGTATTTTCTTTGGCAAAGATAATGGATACTATTTCACCCATATCGCCGTTAAAGACGCCGCTCTCAGGCTGATTCACCAGCTGCAAAACCTTATCTCCCGTTCTGTAAATCAGCTCTCCGAATTTTATCTCGCGCCTTTTTTCTTCAGCGTTGCTGTTTAGCACTTCCTGAAGCATCTTATTTAAGCTGTCGATGCCGGCAGGGCCCTTGTACATTGGTGCAAGTACCTGAATATCCCGTGCAGAAAATCCCTTCTTTCGGGCATTTTCCACAACCTTTTCCACTACCTGCGAGATTTGGGCGGTGCTGCAGCGAATGAAAGAACGGTCGGCCTGCTGTCTATCCACACCTTCGGGAATACGTCCCTTTTTGATTTCATGGGCTAGCTCGATAATCGAGGATCCATCAGCCTGACGGTAGATTTGGTCCAGTGCAACCGTAGGAATACATTCTGATTCAATCAAATCCTTTAATACCTGCCCAGGACCGACAGATGGGAGCTGGTCCTCATCTCCTACAAAAATTACCTGAACATGTTCCGGAAGTGCCTTGAGCAGCTGATGCGCAAGCCATGTATCAACCATGGATACCTCGTCAATTATGACAAGCCGGCCATTGATGGGATTATCCTCATCATATGAAAAGCCTTCACTGCCATTCCAGCCAAGGAGCCTGTGGATGGTCACGGCAGGCAGCCCTGTGGATTCGGACATCCGCTTCGCAGCCCTTCCTGTAGGAGCAGCAAGAACGAACGGAAAGGGGTCGTCCTCGTTTTTATAATCATTTATATCCATTGATATCCCATGAAGTTCACTATAGAGCTCAACAATCCCTTTGATAACTGTAGTTTTCCCGGTTCCCGGCCCGCCCGTCAGGATGAGCATGGGAGACTGAAGTGCAGTCTGGATTGCTTCTTTTTGTGCGGGTGCATACTCCACACCGAGCCGTTCCTCCAGCTCTCCCAGCGCAAGCAGGAATTCGGATTCAGGAAACTGGCTTTCGTATTCTGTCTGGGAAAGGATCCGCTTAATATTAGAGACGATTCCCTTCTCTGAAAAGTAAAGGGAAGGAGGATAAATCCTCCTCTCGTCTACAATGATTTTTCCTTCCTCACCAAGCTTTATTACTTCATCAGAAATTTCCTGAAACTCGATCCTATCCCGTTTATTGTCTTCCAATAGCTTTTTCACAAGCTCGAGCAATTGATCTGCTTCCAGATATACATTCCCCTCTTGCATACACTGCGAGTCCAGACAGTAAAGACAGGCAGCCTTGATACGATCTGGGTGGCTTCCTGATATACCCAATTGATATCCAAGCTCATCAGCCCTTCCAAATCCTATACCTTCGATATCCTCGACGAGCTTATATGGATTGGACTGGACAACATTCAGTGTTTCATGCTTGTATGTCTGGTAAATTTTCATGGCAAGCTGCGGTCCAAATCCGTATTCATTCAACGCAACCATTATCTGTTCCAGACCCTGGTGTTCAACTAATGTATCATACAGGCCTTTTGCTTTTTCCGGAGTCAGCTTTGGTATGCTGTCAAGCAGGGATGGCTGTTCCAAAATCTTCGAAATCGCATTTTCCCCTAGTGCTTCGACAATCCCCTGTGCAGTCTTTTTACCAATCCCTTTGAATAGCTCACTGGATAAATAATTAATGATTCCGTCCTTCGATTGGGGCATGTCCTTTCGAAAATGTTCTACGTGGAATTGCAGCCCAAAGCGCGGATGGTCCTTCATTTGCCCATAGAAAATATACGTTTCATGTTCATGAATCCGAGGGAAGTAGCCTGTGACAACAGCTTCACTTTCTTCATAATTAATATTCGTTTCGTCCACGCGGATTCGGACAACGGAATACATATTTTGTTCATTGTGAAAAACAGTCACCAGATGCCTGCCCTTCATAAATAACTTATCTTCGGAAAATAAATCAAATGAATCCTGCTGAGCCAAGTCACTTCCCTCCCTTTTAACAGTAATAGTCTATTATTTTTCCCCTTCATTCAGGATGGTTTCCATTAACTGCTTGCCGTTCGCAGCCAGGAAATGATCAGGCTGGGCATCAAGTGCCTTATTGAAGAAAGCCAGCGCCTTTTCGGGTTCCTCATGATAACCTGCATAGGCAACTCCCAAATTATAAAGTGCGTCTGAATGTGCTGGGTCGTTTTCGATCACGATGGTAAGCTGTTTTGTCAGTTCATCGTAAAGCTCGGCATTTGCCAGGCATAGTGCATACTGGAACCGAGCATCCACATCATCTGGATTCAATTCCACACTTCGCTGGAGGTATGGCATCGCCAACTTTGCCTGGTCAAGGGCCATCAATGACATTCCAAGCATAAAAAAGGCATCTCCATTATCAAGGCCTAGACGTGTTGCCTTTTCGAACATATCTTTTGCTTCCTTGTAATTCTCGCTTTGATAGTAGAGATTGCCAAGTGAATAATAAGCTGCAGCAGCGTCCTTATCTATCTCAATTGCCTTTTTGAAGAAGTTGGCGGCCTTTTCCGTTTCACCCACAGCCATCAGGACATTGCCAAAATTTATATACGCTATCGGTTCATTCGGATTTTTTTCAATTTCTTCCGAGAATACCTTTGCCGCTTCTTCATATTTGCCTTCTTGCATATATTGGATCCCTAACTGATTCTTATCTGTCATGTATGTTTCACGCTCCATTTTTACTACGTTCAAGTATAACATAACGTGCAGCCTTTGAAAAAAACTCCCATGGCAGGCGTACGATGGTGCTTATATGAGAAGAATCCCAACCACTATAGTTGGGATTCTGACGATTAACCTACATAGGTAAGCCTTTCTCCATCTTTAAAAACCTCATCAATTGTACCGCCGCCGAGGCAGACCTTTCCATCATAAAACACGACAGCCTGTCCCGGGGTTACCGCACGTATCGGTTTGTCGAAGATTACTTGCGCATTTCCGCCTTCCGTCACTTTCACAGTTACCTTATTATCTTCCTGGCGGTAACGGAATTTGGCTGTACAGGATAAATCGGTATCAGGTGCCTTGTCTGATACCCAGCTGACATTTACTGCATTGATGGAGGTAGAATATAGCTTTTCATTATCAAAGCCCTGCCCTACATAAAGAATATTTTCCTTTAAGTCCTTTCCGACCACAAACCACGGATCACCGCTTCCGCCTATTCCAAGTCCATGGCGCTGGCCGATAGTGTAATACATTAGACCATCATGCCTTCCCATAACTTCGCCGTCCAAGGTTTGCATATCTCCTGGCTGTGCTGGCAAATAATTGCTTAAGAACTCCTTGAAATTTCTTTCCCCGATGAAACATATCCCGGTAGAGTCTTTCTTTGCAGCGGTAGCAAGCCCAGCTTCCTTCGCGATCTCGCGAACCTGTTTTTTATCAATGTGGCCCAAAGGGAACATTACCTTTTCCAGCTGGCTTTGTGTCAGCTGGTTCAGGAAATAGGTTTGGTCCTTGTTCTCATCAGCACCGCGCAGCATTTTGTACTCTCCATCGCGATATTCAACCTGAGCATAATGGCCAGTAGCTAAATAATCCGCTCCAAGGCTGACTGCATGCTCTAGGAAGGCTTTGAATTTAATTTCCTTATTGCACATGACATCCGGGTTAGGTGTGCGGCCAGCTTTGTATTCGTCAAGAAAATAAGTAAAAACCTTGTCCCAATATTGTTTTTCAAAGTTCACAGCATAGTAAGGAATTCCAATTTGATTGCAGACCGCTATCACATCGTTATAGTCCTCTGTGGCTGTGCAAACACCGTTCTCGTCTGTGTCATCCCAGTTTTTCATGAAAATCCCTACCACATCGTAGCCCTGATTCTTTAACAACAAGGCTGCAACAGAGGAATCCACTCCACCGGACATCCCTACGACGACCCGGGTATCCTTAGGTGCTTTGTTCATCATGTTTAATCCCTTCAATCAATATATTTAAAGCATGCGCTTCAATTTGTGTTTATAGACGGCTATTTTACAAGCCTATTTACGATTTTAACCGTTTCATGCGCAGTATGTCTTATATCTTGCTCAGATACACCAAAACCGAAACTAAACCGGATTGAATTTTTTGTCCGTTCCGAACCTTTTCCAAACATTGCAACAAGCACATGGGACGGGTCTATTGAGCCAGCTGTACAAGCTGAACCGCTTGAAACGGATATTCCAGCCAAGTCCATGTTAACAAGCATTTGTTCAACGTTCGTTCCTGGAAAGCTTATATTTAAAACATGTGGAAGTGTATGTTCGACAGAACCATTTATTTCATACTTGATGCCTTCCTGGCTTAAAATGGAAGTCAACAGTTTTTTAAAGCCGCTGTACTGGCTGATTTTTTCAGCCATGCTTGCCTGAGAAATCCGGACGGCCTCTGCAAAACCCGCTATCGCAGGCACACTTTCGGTTCCCGCCCGCCGTTTGCGTTCCTGTTCCCCGCCATGCATCCGAGGCTGGTACTTAATCCCTTCCTTCATATATAAAAAACCGATGCCCTTAGGACCATTTATTTTATGGGCTGACACCGATAACGAATCGACCGCGAGCTCCTTTACATCAATCCGTACCAAACCATACGCCTGTACAGCGTCGGTATGGAAAAATGCCTGATGCTCCTTTAAGATTTCTGCAATTTCGGCTATTGGCTGAATGGTTCCGATTTCATTATTGCCATACATGATGGATACAAGGATTGTATCATCTCTCAACGCAGAGTTAAGATCCTCTACAGAAACTAAACCTTCTTCATTTACTGGAAGATAGGTAACTTCAAAGCCAGACTTTTCAAGAAACCGGCATGTATGTAAAATGGCATGATGTTCAATCGCGGACGTAATGATATGCCTTCCATTATGCTTATATGCCTCAGCTATTCCGATAAGCGCAGTATTATCAGCCTCAGTGCCGCCGCTGGTAAAAATGATTTCATTCCTTGAAGCGTTGATGCTGCGTGCAATAATATCCCTTGACTCATCCAGCACATGTCTTGCTTCCCTGCCAAAGGCATGAATGCTGGACGGATTGCCGAATTGATTTGTCATGACATCCATCATTCTCTCAATCACCTTCGGATGCATAGGCGACGTAGCTGCATGATCTAAGTAAACTCTTTTCATTCCGAACCTCCTAAAAGAAAAGCGCAAGCGCGCTGTTCAGCCCCGACCAGCATAAGACACAACTCGCAGGAAAGGCCTGCCTTCCGGAGAGGGGTGGCTTATGACCTCGAGGGGCTGGGCGCTGGAGCTAGACATCAATCCAAGTTAATAGTGTAACTCTGTTTCATAAGAAAAGCGCAGGGCGCCCTTATATTAAAGGACGCCGGCATTCAGGTAGTTACTAATAATATGTCCATTGAACTTTTTTTAAATATAGAACATATAAGAATCCTGTTGTTCCATATCGTTATAATTGGCCAGGTCTTCCAATGTTGTGTTATCAAGAACATCCTTAACCGCATCCCTGATTCTGATCCATAACTGGCGTTTAACCGGCTCTTCGTCTTCGATCCCTTCCACCGGTGAAATTGGCCCTTCCAGTACGCGTATAATATCCCCGGATGTAATTTCCCCCGGGTCTCTCGCCAACACATAGCCGCCATATGCACCGCGGATACTTTTGACTAAACCTGCATTCCTTAGCGGGGCAATCAGCTGCTCGAGGTAATGCTCTGATAAATCATGAGTTTGAGCGATGGTTTTTAAGGAAGTAGGCCCCTCACCATGTTTTTTAGCAAGTTCGATCATGATGGTCAAACCATATCGTCCCTTTGTCGAAATCTTCATTTTCCTACACCTCAATATTCTATTTAGAAGTTTAAAGAACATATTTATATGAATCAATTAAATGAAAAATAATATTTAGGCATGTGCATTATAGCATAATCCTGCCGGAGATGCATGAACATAGAATGGAATGCCTCAGCCGCCTGGCTCGATATGCGGGATGTATCGGACATTATGCATATCGCAAATGCACTTATTTCAATTCATTTTGGTTTAACGCAAAAAGTAGTATAATTCTCATTATAGCCTTAAATTTGATGTTTCAGTGATTGTTTTCCTGAAACGCAGGATGTACGTACAATAATACTATACCAGCAAACCCAAGGCACCATTAGAGGTTTCTTGATTTTATCACCAAATACAAACGGTTCATTCCATTATGGAGTCGATGAAATATGAATATAAAACCACTGGCATTCCGCATGCGCCCACAATCAATCGAAGAAATCATCGGCCAGCAGCACTTGGTCGGTGAAGGAAAAATAATTTATAGAATGGTAAAAGCAAAGCAGCTTTCATCCATGATCCTTTACGGTCCTCCCGGAGTTGGTAAAACTTCGATCGCCAGTGCGATTGCGGGAAGTACCAAATATGCCTTCAGGACATTGAATGCCGTTACGAACAATAAAAAGGATATGGAAATCGTTGCCCAGGAAGCAAAAATGTCAGGAAAGGTCATTCTGCTTCTTGATGAAGTGCACAGGCTCGATAAAGCTAAACAGGACTTCCTGCTCCCATATCTTGAAAACGGAATGATCACATTGATCGGTGCGACAACCAGTAATCCCTATCATGCCATCAATCCCGCCATCAGAAGCCGATGTCAGATTTTCGAGTTAAAGCCCCTCAATGAAGAAGAGATAAAAGAGGCACTAAACAGAGGTTTGCATGATGAAAGCAGAGGGCTTGGGAAATATAACACAGCTGTTTCACAGCAGGCGATCGAGCATCTTGCAAAGGCAGCCAACGGAGATGTAAGGAGCGCCTTGAACGCACTTGAACTTGCCGTAATCTCCACAGAACCTGATGAGAGTGGGACAATCGCAGTCGACGTGACAACAGCCGAAGAATGCATCCAGAAAAAGAGCTTTTCACACGATAAAGATGGAGATGCTCACTATGATGTCCTGTCCGCGTTTCAAAAATCTATTCGCGGAAGCGATGTAAATGCAGCCCTCCATTATCTCGGGAGATTAATAGAGGCAGGGGATCTTGTCAGCATTGCCCGAAGGCTCGTTGTCATTGCTTACGAGGATATCGGATTGGCAAACCCTCAGGCAGGGCCTAGGGCTTTGGCAGCTGTGGAAGCAGCAGAACGTCTTGGTTTCCCCGAGGCACGAATACCTTTGGCCAATTCCGTAATTGAACTTTGCCTCTCTCCAAAATCCAATTCGGCATATAAAGCATTGGACATGGCGCTGTCTGATATTCGCTCAGGATTGTCCGGAGATATCCCGGATCACTTGAGGGATGCTCACTATAAGGGTGCTAAAGATCTTGGAAGAGGTGTTGATTATCTTTACCCGCATGATTATGAGTCGGGTTGGGTAAAGCAGCAATACCTTCCTGAAAGACTAAAAGGCAGGAAATATTATCTTCCAAAGAAAACCGGCAAATTCGAACAGGCACTTGCCGGTATCTATGAAAAAATTGAAGGCCCGGATGCTGTTTCCCGACGGAAATAGCCCGGGTCTTTTTTTGTTTAAACCTCTTGAAATAAAATAATTTATATATTGGCTTCCATTGAGGAGCATTTTTTTATCGTTTTTTATCTAAATTTCTTTCAGCGAATCCTGTTTTAGCGTCCTCTCTACATGTGAGGACATTTTTTCCAACAGACTTTTAAATGTTGTGATACATAATGTGTTTTTTTGTCAAGAAAAAGCGATATTCTTTTTGTTTCATTTACAATAAAAGGCGGTATAAAGGTAGTAAATAAAAATTATTCAGACTATTTTTTAAGGGAGTGTTATGGATGAAAATCAAAGCGGGAAGTTGGAGAATGTTGACCGTACAGGACAAGTTATTTATTTTAAAGGCAGTAAGTGATAGCTCAAAAATGAAAATGGGCGTATAAATGGCAACTAGATGCCCGATATTGCCAAACCTTACTTTTTTTGATTATAAACCATAGCTTAGCCAGGAGTTCCTCGCTCTCAGCTAAGCTATTTTGCTGTCTTTTTTCATTATTCATTCCTCCTCGCCTGCAAATCAATATGCCATACATTTAAAAATCCCCTTTATACAAGTTAATAATTAGCCTCTCGAAATTATATCCTGTAAAATATATACAAATACTTTCTCTGCCTATTCAAGAAGATTATGAATATCTCTGCACTATGCAGCAGGCATTAAACGGTGTTTCGGCAAATGAGTTAGTGGTTAGAATAGGTACAACCATCTTAATAAGGAGAGGCTTTATGGGCAATCATTTAACGGCAGCAGCTCCAAACATGAAGGAAAAAATTTGGACGAGGGATTTTATCTTCATATGTTTGGCGAACTTCTTTATCTTTTTAGGATTTCAAATGTCATTGCCAACCATCCCCCTTTTCGTTAAACATCTTGGCGGCAATGAACAAATGATCGGTTACATTGTAGGGGCGTTTACATTTTCGGCTTTATTGATTCGTCCCTATGCAGGGCATGCATTGGAGTCAAGAGGCAGGAGAATCGTATACATAACAGGCCTTGCCATTTTTGTTCTGTCCGTCGGATCATTCGGCTTCATTGCCAGTATATATGTACTGTTTGCACTTCGCTTTATCCAGGGAGCCGGCTGGGGTTTCTCGACAACAGCCTCAGGCACGATTGCCACTGATATCATTCCTGCCAACAGACGCGGAGAAGGAATGGGGTATTATGGACTATCCGGCAATCTGGCACTTGCCATGGGGCCGTCATTAGGACTAACGCTTGCTGATAAAATCAACTTTTCGCAATTATTCCTGATCTGTGCAGCACTGGGTGTTGCTGCGATATTCATGTCATCGCTCATCCGTTATAAAAAGGTAGAAACACACGCCAATACACAGACAGTCAAATGGGACATTTATGAAAAAAGTGCCCTGCCGCCGTCGGTCCTTTTGTTCTTTATTACTACTACATTTGGGGGAATGGCTGCCTTTTTACCGCTGTACACCGCCCAAAAGGACATTTATGGGATTGAATGGTATTTTCTGATTTATGCAATTGCATTGCTGATTACCCGGACCTTTGCCGGACGGCTATATGACAAGCATGGCCACCGGGCAGTCTTTGTGCCTGGAGCTATTCTTATATTGACCTCCATGTTGCTGTTGACGTGGCTTCCCAATACTTCTGTTTTATTTATTGCGGCCTTTTTATATGGATTCGGATTTGGTATGATTCAGCCAGCCTTAATGGCCTGGTCGATAGAAAAGTCCCCTAAGCACAGAAGGGGGATGGCAAACGCAACATTCTTTTCGTTTTTTGATTTAGGCGTAGATGTTCTGTGCAGTCTTATTTGGCCAAATCGGGCATGCATTTGGATACAGCAGCATTTATATGACAGCAGCCACTTCCGTTCTTATTTCTATTGTGATATATCTAATCATAATTAGAAACGACCGCAGCCATACTGCCTGAGCATCAGAAAAGCGGAAGCGCCCTGTTTGAAGACCCTAGGCTAATTACTGCCACATGTTGAAGGTCAGCTTAAAGCGACACCAGCGAGCCTTGCATCTTATTTACCCAATCATATGGGGCCTGATGACTTCGGCACTTGTACATCGTGTACGTCCAGCTAGACATCAGCCTAAGTGAAAAAATTTATTCGTTCTTAATCAACTATAAAAGGGTTCGCTCGCCTGCTGGCGAATGAACCCTTTTTAGCTCATTTTAATACGATCATAAAGATAATTGGCAGCGTTGCCAGACTTAATGTTGTACTAATGAAAGTGGCACCGGAGACAAAATCCGGCTCTGTATCATACTGCAACGCGTACATTGTTGTATTTGCCGCAGTGGGCATAGCCGCCATAACAATCATAATTTGCTTAACCATATCATCGATAGGCATCAAAAACGTTAAAATATATGCGATTACAGGTGAAATAGCAAGCTTCAATACAAGAGAAATCGATACCTTTACACGTTCAATATTCCTGATGGATATTTTAGCAAGCTGCATTCCTAAAGTCAGCATAACCGTTGGTATCGCAGCATTAGCCACCAAATCTACAGCTGACAAAACGGAGGCACTCAATCGAATATGAAAATATTGAAATAAATAGCCAGCGATCGCTCCATAAATGATAGGCATTTTTTTTACCGCGTTTAATGCGGATTTTACTCCGTTTGCTGTTGGGCTTCCCTTTGCTGCGTAATACACTCCCACCGTACACATGACAAGCTGCTGGATCACCATAAGAATGATGGCGTAATCCAGGCCGACCGCTCCAAACAATAGAAACACAACAGGAGTTCCATAGTTGCCATTATTCATAAACGAGGAAGCCAGGATCATTCCACAAGTTTCAGCCGTTGAATATTTCTTCATATACGAAATCATATAGACAAGCGCTACAAGCGCTAAACAAAGCCCCAAACAATAGATTAGCATATACAGATAATCTGAATCGAATTTTGCCGTATAGAAGGTTCGGAAAACCAGCACAGGTGACATTAAATATAATGCCATGGCTGAAATGGTTTTGGTGTCAAACTGTAATTTTTTTTGACCGATATAACCGAGTAAAAATATTCCGAATATTGGAAGGAGTACACCTAAAAAGCCCATCTGATTCACCTCTGATCTCTCATGTACAAATTATACTACATCCATAACGAAAGACAGCCTGTTTTTGTCTGAAAATAACTACTTTTAGACAAATGGCGCAGTTGACGGAGGAACTGCTGAATGCTAATTTGATGGCGCTGACTTGCTATGAAACCGGCATACACTGAAAAAAGCAGCGAGAGGGCATGATTGTAGCCCTGATCGCTGCTTTTTACTATATAAACTATAAGATTTAGTGGCCGCCAAGATACGCCATTTTGACCTGTTCACTGGAAGTTAGTTCTTCCGCATCGCCGGAAAGGACAATCCTGCCTGTCTCCACAACATACGCCCGATGAGCGATGGACAGCGCCAGGTTAGCATTCTGTTCAACAAGTAAAATTGTTGTACCCGTCTCATTGATTTCCTGGATAATCTTAAAGATGGTTTTCACCAGCAAGGGAGCAAGGCCCATCGAAGGTTCATCCATTAATAGAAGCTTTGGCCGCGCCATTAGCGCGCGCCCCATTGCCAGCATCTGCTGTTCTCCCCCAGATAAAGTACCAGCTTGCTGCTTCAGTCGTTCCTGTAAACGTGGAAATAATTCATAGACTTTCTCCTGATCCTTCTTAATGCCATCCCGATCCTTCCTAAGATAAGCGCCTAACTGCAGATTTTCTTCCACGGACATATTGGCAAATACTCGCCGCCCTTCCGGTACATGAGAGATCCCCTGCTTAACGATTGTTTGGGCAGCCTTCCCCCCTATGGATTTTCCTTCATACAAAATCTTTCCTTGCTTGGGCTTAAGAAGGCCGGATATCGTTTTTAACAATGTACTTTTTCCCGCTCCATTGGCACCAATCAATGTAACAATTTCTCCCTGGTTAATCTCAAGAGAAACACCTTTTATTGCTTGAATGTTCCCATAGTATACATCGATTCCTTCTACCTTAAGCATTAAGAAACCTCCTCGCCTAGATACGCTTCAATTACTTTTGGATTATTCCTTATTTCTGCAGGCGTACCCTGTGCGATCAGCTGGCCATGATCAAGAACATAAATCCTCTCGCAAACCCCCATCACGAGAGGCATATCATGCTCAATCAGCAAAACAGTAAGATTGAACTTCTCCCTAATCAAGGATATTAAGTTCATCAATTCCTTAGTTTCCTGGGGATTCATGCCTGCCGCTGGTTCATCCAAGAGCAATAATTTAGGATTTGCAGCCAATGCCCGGGCAATTTCTAAACGCCGCTGCTGTCCATATGGCAGATTTTTTGCTTTTTCATGCATATATTTATCCAAATTGAAAATTTTCAGGAATTCCACAGCCTTTAGATGCATTTCCTGTTCACCGGAAAAGTGGACAGGAACTCGGAAAATGGAACTGAATATCGTATGCTTGGCAAGCGAATGATAGGCAACCTTAACATTATCGATGACAGACAGCTCACTGAACAGCCTGATATTCTGGAAAGTCCGGCTAATTCCTTTTCTGGTAATCTTATATGGTGCAAGTTTATTCAACTTTTCTCCGTTTAAAGAAATACTGCCCTCAGTGGGTACGTAGACACCGGTAAGCAGATTGAAAAAGGTCGTTTTGCCTGCACCATTAGGGCCAATAAGACCTACCAGCTCCCCTGGATACAATTCTACATTAACGCCTGATACCGCTTTGAGACCGCCAAATGTAATACCGGCATTATCAACCTTAAGCAACGGTGTGTTGGTTTCCATCCTTTGGCCCCCCTCCGATGTTTTTGCGTTTCTTGAAAAATGATGTTAGTTCCTTGGTGCCCATTAGTCCCTGTGGACGGTATAGCATCATGGCGATTAGCACAAGGCTGTATATAACCATACGGGTTTCTGCATAATCTTGGAGATATGTTGAAACAATTGTAAGCAGGATTGCCGCAATCACAGCTCCGGACATGCTTCCCAGGCCGCCAAGAACAACGAAGATCAATATATCGAAAGACTTCAAGAAGCCAAAATTTGAAGGCTGGATGATATAGAAGTTATGAGCATAAAGTCCTCCTGCAATTCCTGCGAAAAAGGATCCGATAGCAAAAGCGATTACTTTGTAATATGTGGTGTTGATCCCCATCGCATCCGCTGCTGTCTCATCTTCTCGAATCGATATACAGGCTCGTCCATGCGTCGAATTTGTGAAGTTATTAATCACTACAATCGTAATTAGGGCGCAGAAGAAAACCCATGGCCATTCTGTAAATTTTGAAACTTGCATGCCGGATGCCCCGCCTACATAATCAATATTTAAAAATACGATTCTTACAATCTCACCAAAACCAAGAGTAGCGATTGCCAGATAATCTCCTTTAAGACGCAAGCTCGGGATTCCGATGATAAGCCCTGCAAGCGCAGCTACAACGCCCCCGACTACTATTGCCAGAAAAAAAGGAAGCTCCAGCTTCATAGTCATAATCGCCGATGAGTAAGCCCCTACTGCAAGAAAGCCAGCATGACCAATCGAAAACTGTCCGGTTATACCGATAATCAAATGCAGGCTGACTGCAAGCATAATATTAATTCCCATGAAATAAAGAGTATTGACATAGAAGATATTCAAAAATCCGCCAGATATTAATAACTGGACTACAGCAAAAAATATTAATGATAAGATAATCGAGAGCCAAAAACCTTTTGCTTGCTTGAAAATATTCATCGCTTTGTCTCCCCTATACTTTTTCTCGTTTGTTTTTTCCGAATAATCCTGAAGGCATAAATATCAGAATAAGGATAAGTACAACGAAGGCTACGCCATCTCTCCATAATGAATAGCCTGCTGCGGAAACAAGAGCCTCAATTACGCCGAGCAGCAGGCCTCCGACCATGGCTCCAGGGATGATGCCTATTCCCCCTAAAACAGCTGCGACAAAAGCCTTTAAGCCTGGAATTACTCCCATCAAAGGCTCGATCTTTATGTAATAGGTCCCAAAAATTACTCCTGCAGCACCGGCAAGAGCCGATCCAAGCGCAAACGTGGCTGAAATCGTGTTGTTCACATTGATTCCCATCAGCTTAGCAGCTTCAGCATCAAAGGAAACCGCACGCATTGCTTTCCCAATTTTGGTCTTATGTACAATGAATTGCAGGATGACCATTAACGCTACAGAAACACACAGGATGAAAATAGCCTGGCTGTTAAACGAAACTCCTAATATTTCTATCTTTTCTGAAGGCAGGACATTCCCTGGATATGCTTCCGGCTGTGCACCGCGGAAATATATGAAGCCATACTCAATTAAAAGGGAGACACCGATCGCCGTAATGAGAGCGGCAATCCTTGTGGCATTACGCAAAGGCTTGTACGCAATTCTCTCGATGACCACTCCAAAGACTGCACACACTGCCATCGATAGAAGCAAAGCCGGAAAAAAGGATAAATCCAAAATTGTGATAGAATAAAAACCAACGAACGCCCCCACCATAAATACATCGCCATGTGCAAAATTGATGAGCTTCACAATACCATATACCATGGTATATCCGAGAGCGATCAGGGCGTAGATACTGCCTAGAGAAATTCCATTTACCAGCTGTTGCAACAGTTCCATTTTCGACTCTCCTTGAAAAACCATATTTTTGAAAACAGGCAGCAAATCTACCAGTCCATAAAACCTCGAAAAGGGGGGTGATCCCCCCTATTCGAATTGTCATATTAAAGTTTTGAACTAGCCGTGTTACGGATTGATCTTTGTCTTGAACTGCTGCTCCCCATTAACATATTCAAGGATAGAAGCAGATTTTATCGGATCGTGTTTCTCATCCAGAGTAAGTGTTCCGGAAACTAATGCAAGGTCCTTTGTCTCTTCTAAAGCATCCCTGATTTTCTTAGGATCAGAGCTTCCAGCGCGCTTGATTGCGTCGGCAACGAAATAGGCTGTATCATAGCCAAGAGCCGCAAATGCATCCGGAGTTTTATCTTTGTACTTCTTCTTGAATGCTGTGACAAATTTTTGGATCTTTTCATCCTTGTCCCCAGCGGAATAGTGGTTTGTAATGAAAGTATTCTTTAGAGCTTCTCCACCAGCGATTTCTACAAGCTTAGGAGAATCCCAGCCGTCTCCGCCCATGAATGGAGCTTCAATTCCGGCTTCACGTGCTTGTTTGATAATCAATCCTACTTCTTCGTAGTAACCAGGCAAGAAAATGAAATCAGGATTGGCTGATTTGATGCGTGTCAGCGTGGCGCGGAAGTCTGTATCCTTCGCTACATATGCTTCTTCCGCAACAATTTTGCCCCCGTTTTTAGTAAAGGCTTCTTTAAATGCTGCAGCAAGCCCCTTGGAATAATCGCTTGCCGTATCGATGAAGATTGCCGCGTTCTTCGAGTTCTTCTCTTGTGCGGCAAAGTTTGCAGCTACCGTCCCCTGGAACGGGTCGATGAAACAGGTCCTGAATACATAATCATAAGGCTTGCCATCTTTGTTGGTGATGGCCGGGTTTGTCCCAGTAGGAGTAATCAAAGGGATTTGATTATCCTGGGCTACCTGCACCTGTGCCAATGTATTCGTACTGGTCGCAGCACCTACTATGGCCGCCACCTTATCCTGGCTTGCCAGCTTCACTGCTCCGCTTGTTGCCTCGGCTGCTTCTGATTTGTTATCAAACTTCACCAATTTCAATTTTTTTCCATCGATACCATCTTTGTTTATTTCCTCAAATGCAAGCTCCATCCCTTCAACAACGGATTGACCGTACGAAGCAACCCCGCCGGACAGTTCTACGTTCGCACCGATTTTGATTGTATCTCCGCCCTCAGAACCCCCGCTCTTTGCTCCGCCGCATCCAGCCAACAAGCCGGCAGTCAATGATAACGACAAGACAATTCCAGAAACCTTCTTTAACCTCACCTTAAGCCCCCCTTAAAATTCTTTTTTTACTGCATACCTAGATATGTACGAAAACTAATAAGTCATGCAGCCATAAAAACAAAAAATAAAAACATTAAAAATAAAAATAATATTCTGAAAAATAGTTTATCTTATTTCTTCCATTTCGTCTAGATAGTATTTTTAAATATACATGATTTGTTTTATTTAGGGGAATCTGCTATTGCACGTATGTGCTGGAGATTAGCATGGTGAAGCATTAAAGTGGGAGGCCACGTTGCGGTTCTTAACCTGCCAGAAGAGTTCTATGTCTGTAAATTTTTACAAAAAACTTTGTTAAGATAATATATACAGGTAGTGATATATGGATTATACAGTTGTGCTTTTATGGGTTCAGATAATCCTTATCACTTGATTACAACTCAAAAAACCAGAGCTTTTAATGGCCCTGGTTTTGCGTGTAATTATTGTTCATCACTTACGCGTGAAATCTTGATGTCTTTCAGGATTTCTCGCACTACCCAGCTTGCAGCGATCAGCCCTGCAACTGAAGGTACAAACGCATTGGACGATGGCGGCATTTTTGCCTTCCTGATTTTCGCTTCGTCATTCCCTACTTCCTTGCGAACATCCTCTCGAATGACAATCGGGCTTTCATCCGAAAAAATGACCGGGATCCCCTTACGGATGCCTTCCTTTCGCAGCTTGGTACGGATTACCTTTGCGATTGGATCTGTATGAGTTTTGGAAATATCCGCAATCATGAATCTTGTAGGGTCCATTTTATTGGCGGCTCCCATACTTGAAATCATTGGAATATTTCGTTTCAGGCATTCTTTCATAAGGTGAATTTTATAAACAATTGTATCCGAAGCATCGACTACATAATCCAGCCCATAGCTGAAGAACTCCTCATAGGTTTCTTCTGTGTAAAACATCTTTAAAGAAATAACTTCACATTCTGGATTAATATCTTTAATTCTCTCTTTCATAAGGTCTGCCTTATGCTGGCCAACAGTTGATAAGAGGGCGGGAAGCTGCCTGTTGATGTTTGTAATATCTATATCATCCTTATCGACGAGTATCAAGCGGCCGACTCCCGACCTTGCCAGGGCTTCCACTGAGAACGACCCTACTCCTCCCACGCCCAATACAGCTACTGTAGTATTCCTTAAAGCATCCAGGCCCTGTTTTCCAATGGCCAATTCATTCCGAGAAAATTGGTGCAGCATCATATTCAACTCCAAGTTAAAAATCTCAATATATATTACCATTCCCAATCATGAATATAACATAAACATCGGTAAATACAAGTATATCTAAGGGGTCGAGTATAATTAGAGCGCCGCAGACACAAAAAAGCCTATGCAATCGCATAGGCTGGCATGTCTATCATTCAGTTGCAAGAGTCCCAATCGTGCCGTTTATCCCTGTGTTTTGAACCCGCTCTCCGCAGGTGGGTGCTTTGTTCCACACATTTGTAAGTCCTCTCAAGGAAGGCATGTACGCTGTCTGAAAACGTAAGCTCCCGTAACTATAAGTGTTCGGTCAAAACTTATAGGTTAGAGAACGAACACATCAGGACTCTTACTGGTTGAAAGTATCATAACACAGGATTTGAGCCGTTTTCAAGCAAATGGAACTGGAAAAATATCCCTATTTTTCGACATTAAGCTTCAAATGAAGCTCTTGCAATTGGGCATCACTAACCTGTCCGGGAGCCTCCACCAACAGGTCGCTTGCACTTGCAGTTTTAGGGAACGCAATTGTATCACGTAAATTTGTACGGCCTGCCAGCAGCATGACAAGGCGGTCTAATCCTAGAGCTATGCCTCCATGTGGAGGAGTTCCATATTCAAAAGCTTCCAGCAAGAAGCCGAATTGTTCCTTTGCTTCTTCCGGTGAGAAACCGAGAATCTGGAACATTCTTTCCTGGACTTCGCGCTCGAATATACGCAGAGACCCTCCCCCAAGTTCATACCCATTCAGAACCAGGTCATATGCTTGTGCCCTTACGCTGCCAGGATCTGTATCAAACAATGCAAGGTCTTCACGGACAGGCATTGTAAATGGATGATGGGCAGCGAAATAACGCCCTGCCTCCTCATCATATTCAAGCAGCGGCCAATCCGTCACCCAGAGAAAATTAAACTTGCCTTGATCAATAAGGTTTCGTTCTTTCCCAAGCTTTAAGCGAAGTGCACCCAATGAATCAGCGACAATACCCTTTTTATCAGCGACAAATAGAAGTAAATCTCCGACTGATGCTTCAAGGGCTGCAGACAACTGCTTCTGGTCTTCTTCATTGAAGAACTTGGATATTGGCCCTTTAAAGCCGTCTTCCTCCACCTTCATCCATGCAAGGCCCTTTGCCCCATATACTGCTGCAAACTCTCCCAGTCCATCAATATCTTTGCGGGAATAATCCGGTGCACCGTTTTTCACGTTTAGAGCTTTTACGTCTCCGCCATTTTCTATCGCACCGGAAAAGACTTTAAATCCGCTGTTCTTTACAATCTCTGATACGTTGATCAATTCCATGCCGAAACGGGTATCAGGTTTATCCGAACCATATCTTGACATCGCTTCATCATAGGTGATCCGCGGCAGCGGTACAGAAACCTCCACGCCTTTTACTGCCTTCATTACTTTAACCATCATTCTTTCCATCATGGCGATGATATCTTCCTGGCTCATGAAGCTGGTTTCAATATCGATTTGTGTAAATTCAGGTTGCCTGTCAGCACGCAGGTCCTCATCCCGGAAACAGCGGGCAATCTGATAGTATCGTTCAATCCCTGACACCATCAGCAGCTGCTTAAAGATTTGAGGTGACTGGGGCAGAGCATAAAACTCTCCATCATGCACACGGCTTGGAACCAGGTAATCACGGGCACCCTCAGGCGTGCTCTTTGTCAGTATAGGCGTCTCTATGTCAATAAAGCCTTCCGTATCAAGGAAATCACGGATTGCCTTTGTTGTCTGATGCCGCATTTTCAAGGTTTCAAACATGACTGGCCTGCGCAAATCCAGATATCTGTACTTTAAACGAACATCTTCTGACACATCAGTTTTATCAGCGATAACGAATGGAGGTGTTTTAGCTTCGTTCAAGATACGGACCGTATCCGCACTGACTTCGATTTTACCGGTGCTGATATTGTTGTTGACATTCGATTCTTCCCTGGCTACGACCGTCCCCTGGATATCCAGGACGTATTCACTGCGTATTTTTTCAGCAGTTTCCAAGGCATCCTTCGAGTTCTCCGGGTTGAAAACCACCTGTACCAGTCCAGTCCTGTCTCTTAAATCAATGAATATCAGCCCGCCAAGGTCACGTCGCTTTTGGACCCATCCCTTTAACGTTACTTTTTCCCCTATAGCCTTTTCTGTCACTTCGCCACAGAAATACGTTCTGCCAAACATACCG
The DNA here is from genome assembly GCF_046237635.1 of Peribacillus sedimenti. Taxonomy (NCBI): domain Bacteria; kingdom Bacillati; phylum Bacillota; class Bacilli; order Caryophanales; family Bacillaceae; genus Peribacillus; species Peribacillus sedimenti. The sequence goes on from NZ_CP143547.1 coordinate 3,982,623, forward strand.
TTTCCTCCTTAATCCTGGATCTTTTTAAATTCTTCAACAAATGTAGCGAGGTCGAGCTCCTTTTGTTCACCTGTCTCCATATTTTTCACATTAATTTTGTTTGCTGAGAGTTCATCGTCCCCTAAAATGGCAACATATTTCGCTTCCAGCCGATCCGCAGATTTAAACTGTGCTTTTGCCTTGCGGTCGTTATAATCCTTCTCTACTGTAAATCCGGCATTCCGCAATTCGTAGGCCAGCTTTACCGTATAGTCCTTTGCAGCATCTCCCAGTGAGACGAGATAACAATCAATCCCCCGGTCAATTGGCAGTTCCACTTTTTCAGCCTCAAGGGCTGCAATCAGCCGCTCTATGCTTAAGGCGAAACCGATTCCCGGTGTTTCCGGCCCGCCTAATTCTTCTGCCAGGCCATTATAGCGTCCTCCGCCGCACAGAGTCGTAATCGCTCCAAAGCCTTCTGCATCACTCATGATTTCAAATGCAGTGTGATTGTAGTAATCCAGGCCTCTTACGAGAGTCGGATCAACAACGAAATCGATACCAAGATCTGTTAAAAGCTGCTGGACTTTATCGAAGTAAACCTTCGATTCTTCGTTTAGATAGTCTAGGATCGAAGGAGACGACTTCATAAGTTCATGGTCTCTGTCTTTTTTGCAGTCTAGGATTCTCAAAGGGTTTTTTTGCAAACGTTTCTGGCAGTCTTCACAGAATTCTCCGATTCTTGGTTCAAAATGTCCGATTAAAGCATTGCGGTGAGCTGTCCGGCTTTCTTTGTCACCGAGACTATTAATGACCAGTTTTAATTTCTTCAAGCCTAATTCCTTATATATTCCCATTGCCAATGCCAGCACCTCTGCGTCGATAGCAGGATCAGCGCTTCCCAACGCTTCAATTCCAAACTGGACAAATTGGCGGAAGCGACCGGCCTGTGGTCTTTCGTAACGGAACATTGGTCCGATATAGTACAGCTTTACAGGCTGGTTTGGCCAGCCGAACATTTTGTGTTCGATGTAGGATCGGACGACAGCAGCAGTACCCTCCGGCCTCAATGTAATATCACGGTCTCCCCTGTCTTTAAACGAGTACATCTCTTTTTGTACGATATCTGTCGTATCACCGACACCCCGCAAAAAAAGCTCTGTATGTTCAAAAATTGGCGTACGTATTTCTTTGTATTGATAACGGCGGCATATATCTCTCGCCGTATTTTCAATATACTGCCAAAGCTCTGATTGGCCTGGAAGTATATCCTGAGTGCCCCTTGGCATTTGGATCGCCATATCTATTCCTCCTCTGGACCTGTCAGACAGGTCTCCTTTTCAATCATTTGTCAGGGGTGGTTTTTAAAATAAAAAAACTCCCAGTCTCCTGTAACCATAGTTACAAGGGACGAGAGTTTATTATTCCCGTGGTGCCACCCTACTTGAAGCATAATCAGCAAATCCCCGGATATGGGTTGCAGATTTTTTATGCTTCCGCTTTAGAAAACAGTTAACGCCTGTATACGTTCATCCCCTAATAAAGGAATTTTCCTTGTTCAGGGTGAAGCCTACGGAGTGTTCTTTCATTAAGGCATCATGTAGAAATGCTTTCAGCCTCAGGCATTTCCTCTCTAGCCATGTGTTCTTAATTACTCTTCCCCATCATTGGTTGTCATTAATTAGGTATGTATTATATTTATATAATCATACGGACGTAAATCTAAAATGTCAAGACTCCAATTAACAATTTTTATATAGATGGATTTCAGCCTATGACCGGCCCAGGTGCTTTTTCAGCCTATTAACTTCCCTTAAATTCAAGCCAAATTCAGAAGCCAGCTCCACGGAAGGATCGTTCTCCTCCCTTTGGATAGGATTTTGAAAGTCTACCCCCATCAGTTGATTTACTGGGGTTATGCTGGCATGCCCCTTTTCACTGTATCTCATATTCTTACCCCCTTACATACTTCTAAAGAAGCCCAAGTTATTTAGAGCCTCACAGTTATTCTTTCCTTTACAGGGAGAAAGTTTTCATTTTTAACAGGAGTTTTTTTCAAAAGATAGAATTTATCACTTCTAACATTTACTTCCAGAACATTTGTGAGAATCAGTCTAAACTTATACCTTTGGTCCCCGTATATGGAACATCCTATAGGGAGAGATGTTTTTTGAAGAAGCTAAAAAAAGCATTGGCTTTAAGTTCTATTCTTATCGTTTGTCCCTTCTGCCACGGAGGGAACATAAGGGCAGCCCAAGCGGAAGATTTCTACATTAATGGGAATATGGTAAATGTAAGAGAAGGGCCTGGAATGCAATTCCCCATCACCGTTCAAGCTTCAAAAGGCGAAAAATATACCATTCTCCAAGAAAAAGATCAATGGGTATATATTCAGACGGGATCAGGAAATAAGGGGTGGGTTGCCGATTGGCTCATTCAGCAAGATAAGCCTTCCACTGAAAACACTGCTGAAGGCTGGACCACCCCCGGCATCACAAATGTGAGGGCCGATTCCACTATAAACAGTGCCGTATTGGGCCGATTAGCAAAGAATACTCCGGTAAAGATTCAACTGTTCAAGCATGAATGGGCAAAAATCAATTTCAAAGGTCAAACTGGATGGATTCAAGAAAAGTATCTAAGCCTGGACAAGCTTGATAAAAACGAATCTGAAACAGGAAAAAAAGAGATAGAAAAAAATGAAGGGAAGCAGTTTAAAAGCAGCAAAGCGATAATTTTGTATAAAGAAACCAACATAAGAAGCAGGCCTGATGTCCACTCAGCCATTGTAGCCAGAACCCAGCCCGGTGAGAGTTATCCCATTCTATCAATGGAAGATGAGTGGTATAAAATACAACTGGAAGGCGGAATGGCTGCCTATGTGGCAGGATGGGTGGTCTCAATCGACGGCAATGCTCCCAAAATTGAAAAGCATGGTATGCTGTCAGATAAATTAATCGTTTTAGACCCAGGCCATGGCGGAAGGGACAGAGGCACGACCGGATTTGGAGGTACCATCGAAAAGGCGCTTACTCTCGAATCAGCTTTGCTTGTCAAGAAAAAGCTGGAATCTGCAGGGGCAAAGGTCATTCTAACAAGGAGTGAAGATACTTATATATCTTTGCCGGGAAGGGTAAGAACATCACATATGCATAATGCCGATGCGTTTATCAGCCTTCATTATGATAGCTCCGGGAATGAATATGCCAGCGGTGTAACATCCTATTATTACCATTCGTATCAAAAGGAGCTGGCCGAAGTGATAAACAGCTCTTTAAACAGAGAGGTTGAGATGAATGACCGCGGCACCCGCTTCGGCGACTTCCATGTCATCCGGGAAAATCAAAAGGCAGCGACAATCATCGAACTAGGGTACTTAAGCAATCCTGCCGAAGAGCTGAAAGTTACCTCCAGTGAATATCAAGAGACGGTTTCAAGCGCGATTTTCGATGGATTGCTTGACTATTTCAGGTAGTCGTGGAAATGGGCATCCATTTTCGCCACACGCGAAAAAACCTTGCCAGCAACGACAAGGTTTTTTCGTTTATTTTTTCTCTTTACTTTCCACGATCAGCGTCACCGGACCGTCATTAGTTATATGAACCTTCATCATGGCACCAAATATCCCTGTTGCCACCTTTATGCCTAACTTGCGAAACTCGTCATTTAAGGCTTCATATAATGGGTTGGCCAATTCCGGCCTGGCGGCTTCCATAAAATTCGGCCTTCTGCCTTTACGGGTATCGCCGTAAAGAGTGAATTGTGAAACGGACAGGATAGAGCCCCCTGCATCCAGCAAGGAATAGTTCATCTTTTCGTCCTCATCCTCAAAAATCCGCAAGTTGACAATCTTGTCAGCTATATATTTGGCATCGTCCAGGGTATCGCCATGGGTGATTCCAACCAATAAAACCAGTCCTCTGTCAATCTCTCCGACTGTTTTGCCATTCACTGTAACAAAGGCTTCTCCTGAACGCTGAACTACGACTTTCATGCAAGTACTCCCTTAATTCATGATTCTTCTAACAGAATAGATATCGGAAATCTGCTTGATTCGTTCCACCACTTTTTGCAGATGACTGATATTGTTAATTGAGATTGACATATTGATGGTAGCAACCTTATTGCGGTCCGATTTTCCTGAGACGGCGGATATATTCGTTTTCGTTTCATTTACCGCTTGTAATACCTCATTCAAAAGGCCTCTCCGATCGTACCCGCTTATTTCAATATCGACATTGTATTCCTTCCGGTCATTGAGGCTGGTTTCCCATTCGACCGGGATCAGACGGTTTTCATTTTCATCCCCTTCAATATTCGGGCAGTCTACTCTATGGACAGAAACTCCGCGTCCTTTGGTTATAAAACCAACGATATCGTCACCTGGTACCGGATTACAGCATCTGGACAAACGGATCAGAAGATTGTCAATGCCCTGTACCCGAACACCGGACTCCCGTTTCTTGACAGTATGGAATGACTTAAGCTCCGAAACTGCGTCGGAAATATCCGGCTGCTGTTCCAGCTCCTTCTTCTTGCGATGCTTGTCTGTCAGCCTGTTTGCTACCTGCGCTGCTGTTATGCCATTGTATCCGACTGCTGCATACATGTCCTCTTCATTTGAAAAGTTGAATTTTTCCAGTACACGCTTAATGTTGTCCGCAGTAAGGATTTCCTTCAGGTCAAAATCCAAGTTCTTGATTTCTTTTTCAACCAGTTCTTTGCCTTTTATAACATTTTCATCCCGGCGTTGTTTTTTGAAAAACTGCCTGATTTTATTTTTCGCCTGGGAGGTCTGTGTCATCTTCAGCCAGTCATGGCTTGGGCCGTAAGAGTGCTTAGACGTTAAAATCTCAATGATATCGCCTGTCTTAAGCTTATAATCAAGAGTGACCATTTTTCCGTTCACTTTGGCTCCGATTGTCTTGTTGCCGATTTCGGAATGGATGCGGTAGGCAAAATCAATGGGATTGGACCCTGCAGGCAGTTCAATGACATCGCCTTTAGGTGTAAAAATGAATACCATATCAGAGAACAGATCGATCTTAAGACTTTCCATAAACTCTTCAGCGTTGGTTGCATCGTCCTGAAACTCCAGTATTTCCCGGAACCAGGTAAGCTTATCTTCAAGGGAGTTGGTTTCATTGGGATCTGCACCTTCTTTATAAGCCCAGTGAGCTGCGATACCAAATTCCGCAATCCTGTGCATCTCAGTAGTACGTATCTGTACTTCCAGCGGATCCCCTTTCGGACCAATGACCGTGGTGTGGAGCGATTGATACATATTAGGCTTGGGCATAGCAATGTAATCCTTAAACCGTCCAGGCATCGGCTTCCATGCCGTATGAATGATTCCCAGCACTGCATAGCAATCCTTAATACTGTTTACGACAACACGGACAGCAAGCAAATCATATATTTCACTGAATTGCTTATTTTGAAGCGCCATCTTCCGATAGATGCTATAAATATGCTTGGGGCGTCCTGAAATGTCTGCTTTGATATTAACTTCGGCCACCCGTTCCCGTACTTCATCTATCACCTCAACCAAGTACTGCTCGCGTTCTGCCCGCTTTTTCTTCATCAGGTTGACAATTCTGTAATATTGCTGCGGGTTCAGGTAACGGAGTGCTGTATCTTCCAGCTCCCACTTGATCTTGCTGATCCCAAGGCGATGGGCAAGCGGTGCAAAAATCTCCAGTGTTTCGTTGGATATCCTTCTTTGCTTTTCCTGGGGCAGGTGTTTTAGTGTCCTCATATTATGAAGGCGGTCAGCGAGTTTAATCAAAATGACACGGATATCCTGTGCCATGGCTACAAACATTTTCCTATGATTTTCTGCCTGCTGCTCTTCCTGTGATTTATATTTGATTTTTCCAAGCTTTGTTACTCCGTCAACTAGCATTGCCACCTCATCATTAAATGCTTGGGCAATGTCATTAAGAGTAACATCCGTGTCTTCTACTACATCATGAAGAAACCCTGCTGCCACAGTAGCCGCATCCATTTCCAGATCGCAAAGAATACCTGCAACCTGGATCGGATGGATGATATACGGTTCCCCCGATTTACGGAATTGCTCCCTGTGCGCATGCTCTGCGAATTTATACGCTTTATAAATAAATTCAGCGTCCTGGGGTTGGAGATACGACTTAGCCTTTTCAACCACCTGTTCCGCTGATAAGATTTGTTCATTTGCCATGAAATCACCTTTTTATTCACCTTACCCGTCCAACCCCATTTGAGGAAGGGACTGCCGGTAATATCCGATTATATTATATACAGCTGGATGCCTTTCTTCGCCTCCAGCTCTCAAACAGTAGAATCTATGGTTCAATGAATTTTTCCACATTATTAGGCTAAATGTTACAAAAAAAACATTATTGTTTCTATTATCGAGAAAAAAGCAATGGATGTAAAGAGTTATGCTAGGATTTCTTATTTCCAATATTCATAAAAACCCAATGAAAGCGAAAAAATAGCAATTGTCGAATAAGCTCGATTTTTTCAGATTGATAAATAAAAAATGAATAGCTATAATCATTTTCAAACTTAATATTATGTTGATGATGAAGAAAGTAGCCTTTTATGGAGGGACAAGCGAGTCGGGGAAGGTGTGAGCCCGATGCTGACAAATTGGTGAAGCGCACTTCTGAAACGCCGCAGAATGGCCGGGGTATGTCCTCGTTAACAAACAAAGTGGTTCAATTGAACAAATAGAGTGGCACCGCGGGAACAATCTCGTCTCTTTTCATAAGAGACGGGATTTTTTTATTTAGGAGGCGAAAAATAATGGATTTTAAAAAGGTTGTTGCTAAGCATCTGAAGGCTAAACTGAATACCGGTTTAACTGAACAGCAATTGTTTGACCTTCTGGAGACTCCAAAGCATCCAGGCAATGGAGACATAGCTTTCCCTTGTTTCACGCTGGCAAAAATGCAGAAGGATTCACCCGTACTGATTGCCGCAAATCTTGAACCCCAGCTCGCCGGCAGCCAGTTCGAAAAAGTGAGAGCAACCGGGCCCTATCTGAATTTTTTCTTAAATAAGCAAAAAGTGAGCCAGGAAGTACTTACTTCCATTTTGGAACAGGCAAGCGGTTTTGGAGACCATAGCTTTGGCCTGGGGAAAAAGGTTCCCATCGATATGTCTTCCCCAAATATTGCAAAGCCTTTTTCCATGGGGCATCTTCGTTCCACCGTCATTGGAAATTCTATTGCCAATATATTGAGGAAATGCGGATTTGACGTGATCAGGATTAACCACCTGGGAGACTGGGGCACTCAATTCGGCAAATTAATCACAGCCTACAAAGCATGGGGTAGCAAGACAAGCGTCAGGGAAAATCCTATACGCGAATTGTTTGCATTATATATAAAATTCCATCAGCAGGCCGAATTGAACCCTTCACTTGAGGAGCAAGGGCGAGCCTGGTTTAAGAAACTTGAAGCAGGAGATGAGGAAGCTCTCTATCTTTGGAAATGGTTCAGAGATGAATCTTTGAAGGAATTCAATAAAATTTATGCCCTTCTGGATGTTTCTTTTGATTCATATAAGGGGGAAGCTTTCTACAATGATAAGATGGCAGAAGTAGTCGACATAATCGAAAAAGCCGGCCTGCTTGAAGAAGATGGCGGAGCAATGGTCGTAAAGCTGGATGAGCACGGTCTCCCTCCTTCCCTGATCAGAAAAACAGATGGAGCTACATTGTATGTGACAAGGGATTTGGCTGCTTCGATATTTCGTTACAGAACATATAAATTTGATAAGACTATATATGTTGTAGGAAACGAGCAGTCGCTTCATTTTAGGCAACTTAAGATGGTTCTGAGTAAGCTTGGTTACAGCTGGGCAGACGATCTGATCCACCTGCCTTTTGGCATGATCTTAAAAGATGGAAAGAAGATGTCGACAAGAAAAGGCAAAGTGGTATTACTGGAAGAAGTGCTGGAGCAGTCGATCAGCTTGGCAAACAAAAATATTACTGAAAAAAATCCGCACCTGGACAATAAAGAACAAATAGCAAGGGAAGTTGGTGTTGGAGCGGTCATCTTCCACGACTTAAGGAATGACAGAATGAACAACATTGAATTTTCCCTTGAGGAAATGCTGAAATTTGAAGGAGAAACAGGGCCATACCTTCAATACACGCACGCACGGGCATGCTCTTTACTTTTCAAATCCAGAGTCCTTCTGGAAACCGGGCAGTTGTACCGATTGGATGACCAGCATAGCTGGGCGGTCATAAAAAGACTCGCTGTTTTTCCACATGCTATTGAAAAAGCCTATACGCTTCTCGAGCCATCTGTAATTGCCAAGTACCTTATAGAACTCGCCAAGGCTTTCAACAGCTTTTACGGAAACGTACGCATACTTGAAGAAAATAATGCACTTGTTTCAAGGCTCGCACTTGTTCAAGCAACAGCAATAGTATTAAAAGAAGGCCTGCGCCTTTTAGGAATTAAGGCTCCAGAGCAAATGTAGCCTTCTATTCTCAAAAACGAAAAAAGAGGCCTGATTCAAAAACAGGCCTCCTGTAATTAATAATTAGTTTTGTTCGACATCACCGAAGTTCATAAGTGTCAGGACATCGTATCCATCAAGCTTATCTCGGCCTTCCAAATATGAAAGTTCAATTAAAAACGCAATACCTGCGACAACACCGCCAAGCTGTTCAACTAATTTAATAGTCGCTTCTATTGTCCCGCCTGTCGCAAGCAGGTCATCAGTAATCAATACGCGCTGTCCAGGCTTGATGGCATCCTTATGAAGGGTTAGAACATCTTTCCCATATTCTAATCCATACTGTACCTTAATCGTTTCGCGTGGAAGCTTTCCTTCCTTCCTGACTGGTGCAAAGCCAACACCAAGGGAATAGGCGACAGGGCAGCCTATGATAAAGCCGCGTGCTTCAGGGCCTACCACAATATCGATTTGTTTTTCACGGGCATATGTCACAATTTGGTCGGTTGCATAACGATATGCATCTCCGTCAGCCATTAATGTAGAGATATCCTTAAATCTAATGCCGGGTTTAGGCCAATCCTCGACAATTGTTATATACTTTTTCAAGTCCATTGCGCTGTTTCCTCCTCGAGGCTTGGAACCTCACGTACTAAATGATCAAACCACTCAAATAACTGAGCATAAGAGCTGTAGAGCAATTCTTTGTCCAGCTCAATTTGCTGCTGTTTGCGCTTAAATGATGGAGCATCGCTTAAATCACGTTTATCGGTATTCTTATTTAGCCTCATTAATCCATTGTCTATTGTAACAAAATCCAATTCAAAAAACACCTTTGAGATAAAATCAATTGTATCACGGGACCAGCCACGGTATTTAGCTATATCATTCCCATCACGCTTAATATCGACCGGTCCTTTCTTTGCCAAATATGAATAGAACCATTTAAAATGCTCCCTGGTTGGCAAAGTACTGAAAAAGTGTTCCTGCTGCTGGTAAAAATGGGTATAAATTCTTGCTGGCTGCTTATTTTTAAAGACAGCCTCCAGTATTTCTTTACTGCCCGGCATGTCCAAAAGAACAATACTCTTGCCGTTCACCTCGATATTTTCAGCTTCGGCAATATTCTTGATATGGGTAACATTGCGGTTTTCATTCAGAAATGGGAAACGATTAAGAGATTCTTTGGAGAAAACGATAATCCTGGCATTGTCCGCCGGAACATTGGGAAGCCAATGCTGTACCCTGTCTATGCCTCGATAGTCAAAAAGCTGCCAGTGGGTGACGGCTACATCCTGAACAAAAATCTGCGGTTTCCTCATATTATTCCATTCATTTATGGAAAGTTCCCCAACAACAGAGATGGTGGAAATCGGAGAAATCTGTTCATACAAATGTCCGATGCCAAAGCCTACCCCATCCAGTGAAGCATTTGAATCACCTAGCTGAAGTTTGAGGTGGTTTTGGTTTGATCCTATCTTTCGGATTGAGGCAACTGCTGCTTCTTCCACAAGAATCTTCGGCTTTGGATTGTTCATGCCGAATGGAGCGAGCATGGCCATCTCTTCAATGGTTTTCACTGATATATCCTGAATGCTGGTTACGCCGTCCAGCTTTGTCACTGGAATGAAATCCTCGGCGGTAAGCTGTTCATTTGCCAATGCATGCAATCGTTCCCGAAGCTGCCCAACATCCTCTATTTTCAGAGTCATCCCTGCCGCCATCGGATGCCCGCCAAAATGAGGCAAAATGTCACGGCACTCGGATAAATTCTTGTATAAATCAAATCCTGCAATGCTCCTGGCAGAACCTTTTGCCAGCCCTTTAACAGGATCATAGCTCAATACAATGGTCGGTCTATAAAAACGTTCTACCAGCCTGGAAGCCACAATACCAATCACACCGGCATTCCAGCCTTCCTTACCTACAACGATGACGCTATTTTCACTAAGAGGGAAATTGGCTTCTACTTCCTTGATTGCCGCTTCTGAAATTTCAGCAACAATCTCCTGCCTTTCTTTATTTAATGCGTCAATTTCAGCGGCAAGCATTTCCGCTGTATGCATATCTTGTGCCATTAAAAGCTCAACAGCCGGGTCAGCCGTATCCAGTCTTCCTGCTGCATTGATTCTTGGTGCCATACTGAAGCCGACTGATTCTTCATCCAATGCCTGCTGTTGCAGCCCGGCCTTTTTAATTAATGCCAATATGCCAGGGCGGCTCGTTTTTCTGAGCATGCTGATCCCTTTTGCCGCAATCAGCCTGTTTTCCCCATACAAAGGGACCAAGTCTGCTATCGTCCCTATCGCAGCTATCTCCAGCATTTTCTCAGGTACATAACCCAATAAGGCATGAGCCAGTTTAAAAGCAACTCCCACACCCGCCAAATCCTTAAATGGATATGTATTGCCTTCCAGCTTTGGATGTATGATAGCCAATGCATCCGGCAGCTCTGGCCCTGGCTCGTGATGGTCTGTCACGATATAATCCATGCCAAGCTCCCTCGCAAGCTTTGCTTCATTCAAGGCAGAAATTCCCGTATCAACGGTTATCAGCAGCCTCACATCATTTTGAGCCGCAAGCCTGAATGCTGCTTCATTAGGGCCATACCCTTCAGTGAACCGATTAGGGATATAAAACTCGACATTCGCCCCCATCATTTGAAGAGTTTCCATCAGTACTGTTGTACTGCTTACTCCGTCAGCATCATAGTCACCAAAAATACGGATCTTCTCTTTGTTATGAATAGCCTCTTTTATCCTATCGACTGCCAGATCCATTCCTTTTAATAGGAATGGATCATGGAAGTCTTGTTCATTTATTAATAAAAAGGAACGTGCTGCTTCAGGAGTGCGCAGCCCGCGATTTGCCAATAGTTTTGCAACCAGAGGTGTAATATGAAGCTCATTGATTAATTGGTCGACAACATCTTCATCAGCAGCAGCTACCTGCCAACGAGTTTTTGATTGTAGCATTAGTTCACCCCTCAACTCACTAATTATACAAAAGGAGCAGAGGGGTTTCAATTTATTCTTTTAAGATTCCGTATCCAGGTTTTTCTGCATGGACGTCTCTGTTTCTTCAGTTGAAAGAGGCCTAGCTTCAAAATCCGCAATAATCCTTTCCAGCTGTTTAATCTTTCTTTGCAGAGTGATGAATTTTACTGCATTAATGCAGAAAACAATGAAACCACCCACCAATACCGAGCCCAATATCACAAGGATCAATGGCCAATTGGCAGTGCCAAAAAAATAGTTAACCCTGACTGGCGCTACATTGAATACAGCAAATACCGATATCACAATTGCAAAGAGAATTCCAAGCAGGAATGTCCATTGTAGCTTCATAAGTCTCCTCCCATACTCAGTATGAAATCCTATTTATGTATTCCTTTCTTAAACTTTTATCAAACATGCAGTACCGTTCACTATTTCACTCTGTTAAACTTTAATGTCTGGAAATAAGACATCTAGCTTTCGGCGGAGGAACCACCCAGAAAAACGACAGATCGCTTGTTCAGCCGCAACAGGCATCAGAAAGCCTGCGAGAAGGCAGTTCCTCTGCGGCCACAGCTGGGTGGCTTATAACTTCCAGCGATTAGCTCCTAAAGTTAGAATAGGTCTCCTCGTCCATACCTTACAGCGGGTTCTGGGCAGACTGTTTTTTCACTGGACATTCATTATCATATTCGAATGATAACACGCAATAAAATTATGGATAAATCTCGGGGTCCTGATGTTTTGGTTCAAATTTTATAGAGCCCCATGGCAAATTTTATTTACCAGTACTTTAAAGGTGCAGTTTGGATAACGTATAATCAGAACCGTGACAATAGAAAAAAGCCGGTATGCGATGCATACCGGCCTTTTTTTAGGATTATACCTGGGCTTCTGTACTTGGTTTTTTCTCTTTGTAGGTGATTAAAACACCTTTTTTCTTCAATTCCCTTGCCTTCAAATCGAGCCATAATTGGGAAGCAATATAAAGCGAAGAGTACACACCGCAAAGCATCCCAACAAGCAAAGCTATCGAGAAGTTGGCAATTGCGCCGCTTCCGAAGATTAACAGGGCAGCAACAGTGATCAGTACCATTAGCACTGTATTGATTGATCTTGTCAATGTCTGTCTAATACTTACATTAACGATTTCTGCCAGTTCATCAACTGATTTAATCTTTCTCTTCTTGCGCATATTTTCCCTGATGCGGTCGAATGTAACAATCGTATCGTTTATCGAGTAACCGACAATGGTTAAGACGGCCGCGATGAAAGTTAGGTCGACTTCAAGCCTCAATAAACTAAATACTGTGATGATGAAGAAAGCATCGTGGAATAATGCTATGACCGCTGGAAGGGCCATTCTCCACTCAAATCGGATTGTAGCGTACAGGATGATGCCCAGTGATGAAATGAGAACAGCAATGAATGCGTTCTTGGCGAGCTCCCTGCCAATCGTAGGCGAAACCGTACTTATGTTCGGCTCGTCCCCTACCTCTTTGCTGAAGTAGTCCTTCACATCCGCTATTTCGTTCTTGTCTAAAACTCCCTGAAGTCTTACAACCCCCGTATTATTGTTGTCACCCGATATTACAATATCTTCGGACTCCAGATGCACCGCATCGAGGTGCTGCTGGATCTTGGCTGTAGTCAAAGGCTCCTTGGAGGTAAATTCCATGCGTGTTCCGCTGGTAAAGTCGATTCCCAGATTCAGATTAAATACCAGCAGGAATATAATACCGATCAACGTAATCACCGAAGAGATCGCGTAAAATACTTTCCTGTGCTTAACGAATTCCCACTTATCAAAACGTGTAGGCAGATCTGTTACATCCCTTGTTTCTGAAAGGTCATGTATATCCTTTTTATTAACGCCAAGCCATGACGGCCTTTTGTTGAAGATCCTGCTGTTAATCCAAAGGCTCATGAAAAGACGGGTTCCATACACGGCAGTGATAAAGCTCATTAGTATACTTATGATCAGAGTTGTCGCAAACCCTTTTACCGAGCTGGTTCCGTATATAAAGAGTACAAAGGCAGCCAGGAGTGTAGTTAGGTTGGCATCTGTAATTGTTGCCAGTGAGTTCTTATTACCCGCAGCATAAGCAGCCTGAACCGATCGGCCCAGCTTGAGCTCGTCTTTAATCCGCTCATAGGTAATGATATTTGCATCCACAGCCATACCGACTCCGAGAATGAGTGCTGCTACACCTGGCAGCGTCATTACTGCGTTCATCCAGTCGAACACGAGCAATGTAAGGAACAGATAGATAATCAAAGTGAGAACGGCGATAACTCCCGGGAAGCGATAATAAATCATCATAAAGGCGAACACAAGCGCGATACCGATGATGCCTGCAAATATGGTATCATTCAAAGCCTGTTCCCCAAACTTTGCGCCTACCGAAGTAGAATATTCTTCTTTTAAGTCAACAGGCAAAGCACCAGCATTCAGCAAGTCAGCGAGCTCTTTGGCTTCTTCAATGGTGAATGAACCTGTGATCATTACTGTATTTGTATCAAAAACCTCTCTGACACTAGGATTGGAAATCATGTTATCCTGTGTTTCAGGCTTTTTCATACTGTCTTTTCCTTCTTCAAAGTCAAGCCAGATAGCCAGTACATTGGTTGGCTGCGGCATCGAAGAGATCTGCTGCGTAATGTTTTTGAACTGCTTTGGATCCTTCAGTGTGACTTCGACAACAGGCTGGCCATTATTATCAAACGACTGTTTTGCGCCGCCTTCCTTCAAATCGGCACCCGTCATCATTTCCTTATCATTGTAGTCCCTGAAACTCAGCTTGGCCTGAGTGGAAAGGATCTTACGGGCATTATTCTGGTCCTTTACGCCGGCAAGCTGCACACGGATCCGGTCCTTGCCTTCAATTTGGATATTAGGTTCACTTACACCCAGAACATTTACACGGCGCTCAAGGGCGCTTGCTGTACTGGCCATCATTTCTTCCGTGACCTTAACTCCCTTTTCAGGCTTTACCTGGTATAAAACCTCGAATCCTCCCTGAAGGTCGAGCCCAAGTTTTATATTCCCGAGCATGCCTTTCGTTGTTGTTCCCATCGTTGCGAAAATAGCGAATACTATAATGAAAAACGCAACGATCCTACCTCTTTTCACCATTATGAATTAGGCCCCTTTCTTTCTTTACACGCCTTAACATGGAGTTTGGATGGGTGCCATTGGCCTGATCGCGCAATATGGAATGCAGATCCGCTCGCACGTTTTCCTTTAAAAGCACTCTCTCGATATCGAATAGCGTGATACGTAAAACTAATATAATAAGCTGGCGCCCAAAATGAAGGGCTGCATAAAACCGTTATATTAAAGCTAAAACAACAACATTATTATGATAGAATTTAAAACTACTGTCAATTTATGTTTTCTTTTGTAAGGACAGCGTTACTTGTATACTATATCACCATATATCTGCATCTCCTGGACAAAACAGCTCAGCCATGAAGCAATGCCCTCAGTTCTTCCTCAGATAACTCACCAAATACATTTGGTCCTTTGTAAGCTTCTACAGTTGCATATGTCATAAATTGGCTGCTGCTGACAGACATAATATCACTGACGAGCTGATGGATGTGGATATCCTCCCCGGGCCTTTTCCACTTCTTCAACGTCAAATACGACCAAATATCCTCTTCATTAACCGCGTCCATTCCAAGAAGCCGCAGTTCCTCCGCTTTATTTGCCAAGGCGGGTTTCATTGTTTCATAGTACTTCTGATATGGATGTTCTGCGTTCATGATTAGCCCCCGATAAGATTATTCTTGCGCCTGTCATCCTTTAATGACGGATGATAAATTTACCAAGCCTGTCATTCTTTGTCCAACTGGGTGCATATAGATAATTGTAAATCATATCAGCTTTTTTGAGAAGGCAGGGATAGGACAGGATGTCAAAGTTTTTAAAAGGAACTCTCATTCTTGTTATGGCGAGTCTGATTACAAGAATATTAGGATTTATAAACCGCATTGTAATTGCCCGTTTTATAGGCGAAGAGGGCGTTGGGCTATTTATGATGGCACTCCCAACGTTGTTTCTCGTTGTCAATATCACCCAGCTTGGCCTCCCTGTTGCCATCTCAAAATATGTTGCAGAGGCTGATGCCAGGGGTGATGAAAAAAAAATCAAGAAGATCCTGGTTGTATCGCTTTCAATCACCATTACGCTATCCATGATCTTTACGCCGGCCATGCTCCTTCTTGCTCCTGTACTCTCTGAAACTCTGTTTACTGACGCCCGTACTCTTTGGCCCTTAATGGCGATTGCTCCAATCGTTCCAATTGTTGCAGCTTCTTCGGTTTTGAGGGGATATTTCCAAGGCAAACAGAATATGAAACCCTTTGCTTATTCACAGGTCATCGAACAAGTGGCACGGATTACATTCATCGCAGTGCTTACAAAGACCTTTCTTCCATATGGGCTGGAATACGCCGCTGCCGGCGCCATGCTGGCCTCTATTATCGGCGAACTTGTTTCGCTGGCATACTTGATGACTACCTTTAAAATCAAAAAGCATTTTACATTCCGAAAAAACTTTTTTTCCATGGCCAAATCCGGGAAAAGCACCTTTCACGAGCTTATGGGAATTGCGATTCCTACCACTGGCAGCCGGATCATCGGGTCGATTGCATGGTTTTTCGAACCGATTGTGGTAGCACAAAGTCTCGCTGCGGCCGGTGTATCTACTGCCATGGCAACCAGGCAGTATGGCGAATTGACCGGCTATGCACTGCCATTGCTGTTCCTGCCTTCATTCGTGACTGCTTCACTTGCTACGGCACTCGTTCCTGCTGTCAGTGAAGCAAAGTCGCTTGGCAACTTCCAAATCGTGGAGAGACGGCTGCAGCAGACATTGCGCGTTACTTTTATCACAGGCTCTCTTGCGATCGTCACTCTGTTCGTTCTGGCTGAACCTATATTGCAGGCGATGTACGGCTCATCCCATGCCGCTATTTTCGTTAAATTTCTCGCTCCATTCTTCATCCTTTTTTATTGCCAGATGCCGCTTCAATCCATGCTGCAAGCCCTTAACCTAGCCAAAGCGGCCATGATCAACAGTCTTATAGGCGCTGTTTTAAAAATTGCGATCATTTGGTTCCTCGCCTCAAAACCTGAATTTGGAATAATGGGTGCAGCCGTCGGCATAGCCGCCGGTACCATTTTGGTTACATTCCTGCATTTCTCCACATTGCTTAAGGTGATACCGTTCAGTTTCACATTTCGTCCCTATTTTTATCCTGTCTGTTCAGCACTTTTATCCGGGTGGTGCGGTAATTATGCTTATAAAACTCTATTAATCGGCTATGGTTCTGTGAGCCGGTTATTATTGTCCATAATGGCAATCGCGATTGTATTTTTCATCCTATCCGTATTGACAGGGGTGATCGGACAAAAGGAACTGAAACGAATTCCTTTTGTCGGCCGCTTTTTTGGAAGGTTTGGTTTCAAATGAAGTACCTATTTTCTTTACTCGTTCACAAAAATAAGCGGCTCCCCTTAATCAAGGAATGCCGCCTATTCTTTGTCAATGTATAGCTGACCGTTATCGTATGTACAAAGGGAAATATCCCGAACATCCCTGTACCCTTTTTTGCTTATCTGTTCTTGCAGCCATCCAGCAGTTTTATGGATGCGTACCAGGGTCTCTTCTATAATCGTGCCATCTACAATCAGCGGGTATGGTGCACTTTCCTTTTCAATCATCCTCTTTTCAATTACGGAAAGCTTGCCCGACGGTTCTAAAATGGCATATTCAACATCCGAAACATTGATAATATTCTTTTGGCGGAGCTGAGTGAGAAGATCGTCAAAATTGTATCTCAGCCTCCTCATTTCTTTCTCGTCTATTTTTCCTTTATCGATAATGATACTTGGCTTCCCGTCAATCATATGCCTGAATGTAACACTTTTCAGTGAGATAAAGGCCAGCCCCACTTGGACAGCAAGAAGGAGAATCATGGGCAGCAGTGCATCAAATATAGGCTTTTCGGTATCTTCTATGGGCAATACGGCCATATCTGCAATCATAATAAAAACCACTAAATCTAATATGCTTAATTCGCCAATCTCCCGTTTTCCCATAATCCTGAAAATAGCTAATAAGACGAAATAAAAAAACAAGGAACGCAGAATGATGTACCAATAATGTGACACAAAGTCCCTCCTTCCCTCTTATTTATAGTGTTCCTTAGTTCCCCGAAAATACAAGTCGTGCTGGCTTTCCCGATTGGCAATTTATTGAATAAAAGCGGTCTAAATGAATGAATAAAGGAATATGTTTGTACAAAGTTGCCAGTTGTTACGGGCGCCATATAGAGGAAGGGAGAGGATTATCATCGAACCTAAAAAGCTTGGAACAGCCATTTTATACGGAGTGGCTGCAATATTTATGATTGGTATTGCAGCAAGCCTATTATTCTCCATTCTGCTCCGGTTTACAAGCATGAAAGAATCGTCGCTTACCTATGTGATTATGGCCGTTTCCTTTGCGGCATTATTTATAGGAGGGTTCATCTCCGGAGGTAAAGGAAAGAAACAGGGCTGGATGCTGGGAGGAGCGACAGGCTTATTATATTTGCTCACCGTTTTTCTATACCAATATCTAGGCCACGATATGCTTTTTTCGGCAAAACAATGGGTCTATCACGGCTGTTTTGTGATAACGGCTATGATGGGAGGTATCCTCGGCGTGAATTTGAGTTCGGATCGGACTCAATGAGAAAAAAAACGGTCTCCTGTAGGAAACCGTTTCTTTTATTGCTTGATAACAATCACGGAGCCACGATCAGTGATATGCAAGGCACTCACTTGTGACCCGTTTATTCAGGAGCACTTTCCGTTACTTCACGAACAGCTGCTCGATCATATGTAAGCCTGCTTCCGTCTCCGGCTCTAATGACGACTTTATTATCATCAATAGAATCGATTATACCGTGAAGGCCGCCGATTGTAACGATTTTATCGCCCTTCTTCAGGCCGCCCTGCATGGTCTGGACTTGCCTTTGACGCTTTTGCTGGGGACGGATCAGGAGGAAATAAAATAAAACAAACATTAACACCAATGAAATTAATCCACCGTAATTACCCATTCATATCTCTCCTTTCACAATTGTATGTTAAAAGTTTTTCGCATCCGGTTTGTTAAAGCCGTATTGTTCGAAAAACTCTTCCCTGAAGTCTCCAAGTCTGTCTTCTCGAATTGCTTGTCTGACTTGCTCCATTAAGTTTACCAAAAAATGAAGATTATGATAAGTGGTAAGTCGAATTCCAAAAGTTTCTTCAGCGCGTATGAGATGGCGAATATACGCACGGCTGTAATTTTGGCAGACATGGCAGCTGCAATTTGGGTCCAGCGGGCCAAAATCCCTTGCATATTTCGCATTTTTAACAACCAGACGGCCTTCGCTGGTCATAAGGGTACCATTTCTGGCAATCCTTGTAGGAAGAACGCAGTCAAACATATCGATCCCGCGAATGGCACCATCAATCAGTGAATCAGGAGAGCCCACTCCCATTAAATAACGCGGCTTGTCTGACGGCAGAAGCGGAGTTGTGAATTCAAGCACCCTGTTCATGACATCCTTTGGTTCTCCGACAGATAGGCCGCCAACCGCGTAGCCAGGGAAATCGAGAGATATTAAATCCCTTGCACTTTGCTTTCTCAGCTCTTCAAACTCCCCGCCCTGGACGATTCCAAAGAGGCCTTGGTCCTGTGGCCGCTGATGCGCCTGCAGGCACCTCTCTGCCCAGCGTGACGTCCGCTCAACAGATTTCTTCATATACTCATAGGTAGCAGGAAAAGGCGGACATTCATCAAAGGCCATCATGATATCCGAGCCAAGAGCATTTTGGATTTCCATTGCTTTTTCAGGAGAAAGGAATAATTTATCCCCATTCAGATGATTCCTGAAATGAACCCCTTCTTCCTCGATTTTTCTGAACTCGCTTAAACTAAAAACCTGGAACCCGCCGGAATCTGTCAAGATAGCGCGATCCCAATTCATAAACTTATGAAGGCCTCCCGCTTCCCTGATAATGTCATGGCCCGGACGCAGCCATAAATGGTAGGTGTTGCTTAAGATAATGCCTGCGCCAATTTCCTTCAATTCCTCCGGGGACTGGGTCTTGACTGTCGCAAGAGTTCCTACAGGCATGAAAACCGGTGTTTCAAACGAACCATGGGGTGTATGAACGATCCCCAGCCTCGCACCTGTTTGTTTACAGGTTTTAATATGTTCATAACGTATAGCGGTCAACTATGGTAGCTCCTTTCAGGCTGTAACTTATCAATTTTATGTCCAAGTTGATTTTACTTGATAAACATGGCATCTCCAAAGCTAAAGAACCGGTACTTCTCTTCTACTGCAGTATTGTAGGCATGAAGTACATGTTCGCGGCCTGCCAAAGCACTAACAAGCATCATCAGTGTAGATTTTGGAAGATGAAAGTTTGTGATCATAGCATCGATCCCCTTGAACTCGTAACCAGGAAAAATAAATATGCTTGTCCACCCGCTATCTTCTTTAAAACGGCCGCCATTATTGGAAGCAATCGTTTCAAGGGTCCTCGTCGATGTAGTCCCAACAGTAATGATTCGACCGCCATGATCTTTTACCTCATTTAATAGTCTTGCGGTCCCTTCCGTCATCTGATAAAACTCTGAATGCATTTCATGATTGTCTATATCGTCGACACTGACTGGCCTGAATGTACCGAGACCAACATGAAGGGTGATGAATGCAATATGTACTCCCATCTCCCGGATTTCATCCAAAAGATGTTCAGTGAAATGCAAACCTGCTGTAGGGGCAGCTGCTGACCCGCGCTCCTTGGCATAAACAGTCTGATAACGCTCTTTATCCTCCAGCTGTTCTTTAATATACGGAGGAAGCGGCATGGAGCCCAGTTCTTCCAGTACCTCGTAGAAAATCCCTTCATAATCAAAATCAAGGATTCGGCCTCCATGTTCCAGGGTCCCCACACAGGTCGCCGTAAGCTGCCCTTCACCAAAGACAATCTTCGTGCCTTCCTTAACCCGTTTAGCCGGCTTCACCAGCGTTTCCCAGGTATCTCCTTCCTCCTGTTTCAGAAGCAGCACTTCAACATTTGCCCCAGTATCTTCCTTGCTTCCATAAAGCCTGGCCGGCAATACCCTTGTGTCATTCAGCACAAGGCAATCCCCAGCCCTTAAATACTTTGTAATATTTTTAAAGACTTCATGCTCTATGGCTCCTGTTGCTTTATCAAGTACCATAAGCCTGCTTTGTTCACGATTTTCCAAAGGCGTCTGTGCAATCAATTCCTCCGGTAAATGGAAATCAAATAAATCCACTTTCATTTCTATGCCACACTTCCTATTCTGCTATTGTTGCTCGTACGAAGCTGCTGAGCAGCATGTATCTTTACTGAGTTTTAACCGGTGCAGGCATTCAATTTCACCTAAAACGCCCTATTAAATACAGGACAGCAGACAAAACGACGCTTATGATGATCGAGGTCACGACCGGAAAGTAAAACGTCGTATTTCCTTTTTTGATAAAAATATCACCTGGCAGCCGTCCGAGATTAATAAATTTCATGGCAAACCCAATTATGAAAATAATTACACCGATTGTCATCAATAATTTAGGCATACCTGTCATTCGGCAGGCACCTCCATATTAAAATGGCGGAACACTGAGTCTGTAACTACCCTGCCCCTGGGGGTCCTTTGCAAAAAACCGATCTGCAGCAAATAGGGCTCATAAACATCCTCAATTGTATGTGCCTCTTCTCCGATTGTAGCGGCTATAGTATCCAGCCCCACAGGCCCGCCGCGGAATTTTTCAATGATACCCTTAAGTAATTTATGGTCAATATGATCTAGTCCTAAACGGTCCACCTGCATCAATTCCAGTGCATAATCCGCAAGATCATGAGTGATAGTGCCATTACCGCGCACCTGGGCAAAGTCACGCACCCTTCGCAGGAGCCTGTTTGCAATCCTTGGAGTCCCCCTGGATCTTCGGGCAATTTCTGCAGCAGCGCCGCTTTCAATTTCTGTGTCCATGATTTCCGCTGTTCTTGTCACAATGAGCTTAAGCTGGGCCTCCGTATAATATTCAAGCCTGCTTAACACACCAAACCTGTCTCGTAGCGGGGCAGAGAGCGAGCCAGCCCTGGTGGTTGCACCTACAAGAGTAAAAGGCGGCAGGTCGATGCGGACTGATCGGGCAGTAGGGCCCTTGCCAATGACGATATCCAGACAAAAATCCTCCATCGCAGGGTATAATACTTCCTCAACTGCGCGGGGCAATCGATGAATTTCATCAATGAAAAGAACGTCCCCCGGCTCAAGCGCGCTTAATATCGCGGCCAGATCGCCAGGCCTTTCAATGGCCGGACCTGAAGTAGTCCGGATATTTACCCCCATTTCATTAGCAATAATTACGGCAAGAGTAGTTTTCCCAAGGCCCGGCGGTCCGTACAGAAGTACATGGTCCAGCGTTTCCTCACGCATCCGGGCTGCTTCAATAAAGACCTGCAGGTTTGCCTTGACCTTATCCTGCCCAATATACTGCTTTAAATTTTGCGGCCGAAGGCTTTGTTCAAAGGACAGTTCGTTCAGATCAGCTTCCTGGTTGAATATTCTCTCCTCCATATTGCTACCCCTATCTTAGCATCAGCTGCAATGCTTTTTTAATATATTGCTCTGTGGTCATTTCTTCTTTCTGCAATTCCTTGGAAACCTTATTAACTTCTCGATCCGAATATCCCAATGCCTTAAGCGCCTGTATGGCCTCATCCAATTGATTATTTAGCTGATTTGTTTTGGTTTGAACCAGGCGGTCATTGAATAAATTAGGAAAATAATCTGGCACAACATTCTCAAGTTTCCCTTTTAAATCAAGAATCATCTGCCTTGCTGTTTTCTTCCCGACACCTGGGAACTTTACGAGGAACGTCTCATCTTCATTCTCGATCGCCTGGACTACCTGATCCACCTGTCCTGAGGCCAGGATCGCCATTGCCCCCTTGGGTCCAATACCGGTTACATTAAGCAATTTAGTAAATAGGGCTTTTTCTTCCCTGGTCTGAAACCCATAAAGAGCAAAAATGTCTTCGCGCACATGATGATATATATAAACCTGGACCGGTTCCTTTATTTTAGCAGAAAAAATAAAAGGATTCGGCGTCAACACCTGATATCCGATTCCCCCGTTCTCTACCACTATGTATTCCGGTCCGACAAAGTCGACAATGCCTTTAATATAATCGTACAAATTTCTTCTCTCCCTGATTTAGCTGTAGCTTACATTTTATCATAGTTATATTCATATGTTGACCAAAACATTAGGGAGGTATTTTTGGCATTAGCTAAATGGAATACACCGGCTATAAAAGTCTAAACGATGGCAGCGGGAAGCGTGAGACCCAGAGAGGACCCAGCTGTTATTAAGCCTTAAATTCCAGGCAATCTGTGTACCCGCACAGAAAGGGGCTGTCTAAAAAGTCCATTTACTAAACAAGTCCAAAAAAACAAAAACCCGTAAATGTTGATTTAACAACATTCGCGGGTTTTGCTTTTATCAAGCTTCCTGCGGAAATATAGGGTTCCGGACAGCACCCTCTATTTAATGCTCCTGGAAACTGAATATAGTTTATAGGCTTCAATAACCTTTGCGTAGCGCATTTTATTGATGATTGGGATACCTGCAGAAAGTTCTGCCTGCTTGCTTGACTCCAGTTTCCCTACATCGATTTGATAAAATGAATGGATAATCCTTTCTTGTTCCGGCCTGCCGTTGAAGATCGTCAATGTTCCGTCCTTGGTGATCCCAAAGAAACCGTTCGCCTTCAACAATGGAGAGATGTCATTTACCGACCTCTTGAATACCATCCGCTCTTCATTCTGGTCGACTAACTGCCAGTCCTCATAGGCAGCCCAGAAATCCTCCATAGATAGAATTTTTTCAGTTTTTATCTCTTCACTTACTTCCCCATCCAGATACATCCGTTGCAGTATGATCTTGCGTTCAAGAGGTTCTGTAATGACATGCTCCTCTTTATAATCCCCGTCCTTTGTCTTGTCAGCAACTACTGACTCACAACAAAGCACCGAAGTAATTAAGGCAGTAGCCAGTGCAGCAAAAAACGCCAGCTCTTTTCTCATTACAATCACCTCGCGGTTGGAAGTGCCTTCTTTACTACTAGTTTGGCGTTTTTAAGGAATCTTAACCAGAAAATTTCAAATGAATTTTAATATAATGCACGAGAAAGACTAAATATCAGGATATGCAGTACTTCCCTGAATTGTTACCAGCAGCAATCTTTCTGAAAGTTTAGAGCACCATCTCTAAGATTGCATGATTTAAAGCCATTCGAAAAGGGAAGTGCTTTGCTGTCAATTTCCACACATAATAAATTTGTTCGTCTGACTTGCTTAAGCCACTGCTGATAACCCTATTCCATTCCCTGAAAATATCTGTAGGGAATGCGAGGCCATAGAGAAATAGCTGATTATAGCGATAGGCAGCCAATTGCGGATATGCCCATATCTCCTCATGCGATGCAATGACAGGCAGGAGCCGGTTGGCATATTGCAAATAATCAAACATCGGTGGAGCGATTGCAATTAAGTCAAAGTCAATCAAATACAAATTTCCATCCTTGCTCCTGAGAAAATTATGATGCGCTACATCCCCATGGATTATTACTTGTCTTTCCAAAGTTTCATATTGGAGATTTGCAAAAACTCCCCTCAATGACCAATTTGCCCACCATATCCATTGGTCAAGAATATCAATTGCTACGAACCTTCTAATTATTGGCAAATTATGTAGGAACAGGTAGAATCTCTCGCTCCACTTTCTTAAAAGCTGGAAGCGAGGGAGTTTGTCATTAAAATTAGGGACAAACACAGCAGAATGCTCGTGGAATCGTGAAAGCAGTTCCATTCCTTCCCTGCGATTATTCATAGTATCGAAATCAAATCTTTTCTCATGCGGAGGTATATACTCGATAAAGCTGTAAAGGATTCTATTATATTTAAATGGATCAAGGGTCGTGATGAATTTATAACTATTAGAAAATCTGCTGCGTTCCAGCAAAGCTGAAAGCTTGCGCTGAACAGCCCATTTATGCTGATCAGGAAAGCCTTTTATTATGAACTTTGTACCATCCTGGAGACTAAGAAGATAGACTTCATTCCTTATTTTGTTTATATCCTTCAGTTCCAGTCGATTGGCTTTGAAATAAGTGAGGAGACAGCCGAAAAAATCGCTGTCTCCATTATTATTATTATATTTCACTGCTTTCATCTTCAAGGTCCGGCATATGATAGCTCTCTTGAACTGGGCTTCCGTGCAGGGGACCGCCAATTGGCTGAACAGGAAAAGGAGTGTATGGCTGCTGCGGTGGATAGCCATGGCTATTTATTATCTGGGGCATCTCAGGCATATACATCTGAGGGTGGGGAGCATATCCGTCAAACCCTCCATAATATTCTTGCGGCCGTGTGTCCTGGGCAGCACCGAAAGGCAAATTATGCTCTGCGCCATATCCCAGGTGGTGTGGATACGGATGCCCTGGACCATGTGCCTGACCTTCTTCATACATGTTGGCCTGATAATGTTGTTCTGTATGATGAGCGAATGGACTGTTATCATAATATGGATCCCTTGATCCGAATGGCTGACCGCCTATCTGGCCTCCTGGGCCATACATAGGCTGGCCTCCATATTGACCTGCTCCATATTGCGGCTGCATTTCCATCTGGCTTCCTTCATATGGTGGTACATGACCATACTGGCCGCCAGCACCATGCATCGGCTGGCCTCCATATTGACCTGCCCCATATTGCGGCTGGCCCCCGTACTGGCTTCCATACTGAGGCTGCATTCCCATCTGGCTTCCTTCATGTGGTGGTACATCACCATACTGGCCGCCAGCACCATGCATCGGCTGGCCTCCATATTGACCTGCTCCATATTGCGGCTGGCCCCCGTACTGGCTTCCATACTGAGGCTGCATTCCCATCTGGCTTCCTTCATGTGGTGTTACATCACCATACTGGCCGCCAGCACCATGCATCGGCTGGCCTCCATATTGACCTGCTCCATATTGCGGCTGGCTCCCGTATTGGCTTCCATACTGAGGCTGCATTCCCATTTGGCTTCCTCCATATGGCGGCATCTCTCCATACTGCCCGGCTGCACCATGCATCGGCTGCTGGTGGCCTGGATTATATTTAGGTGCTCCGGCTCCACATCCGCAATCCGAACTCTCCTCATGGCCATGCCCGGGATAGAGGGATTGCATAAAATGAGAAGAAGATTCCACAGGCTGATAATATGGCGCTTGTGTATATTGGCCCATCACCTGCTGCTGGGGAGCCTGTAGATATGGATTTATTCCCGCTGAATAGGGAGGGTACATTTGCTGAGATGGCGCTTGCTGCATCCCTTGAACAGGATTCAGTCCAGCGCCGCTATACGGATGCTGTGACCCATAAAAAGGATGATTTTCTTGATGTATGCCCTTGACGACAGGCTCTTCCATAAAATCAGGGGATTCGGCTAGGCCCTGGTTTGCTGGTAAGAAAGCAGGCGGTGGTCCAGTTTGGGTACCCAAAACAGATGGCTGGGGGCCCATAAACGGCTGGTATGCCGGCTGCTGGCCGTAGCCCGGAGCGAATCCGCCAGTGAAAGGCGATGGAACTTGCTCACCCCACTGAGGCATTGGCGAATAATAGCCTGTAACAGGCATAAGTGGAGTTACAGGCACACATTCCTCCAATGGTTGAACATGTACCGGTGAAACGGGCTGGGCCGGCATGTTCTCCGCAGGTAAGTTTTCCTGAGCCTTTATTGGGCTGACTTTTCCAGGAGGAGGCGGAACATTGGGAACCGGTGGCACTGGAGGCATTTTTGCAGGCTGCTGAACAGCCATATTCTGCATATTGGTTATATAGTAGTTATTGATGTCCACTTCTGTTACGATGGGCTTGGGAGCTGGCTGTGGTACGGGAACTATTTTCTCTTTTATTATTTCATGTACAACTGGTTTCTCCACAACAATCGGCTGCTCTTTCACCTTTTCTTTAACGACGGGTTTTTCCTTAACAATCGGCTGCTCTTTAGGAGCAGGTTTTGGTTTCATCTTGATTTGCTCCATTACAAACGGCTGTTCTTTGACCTTAGGCATATTCATTGCCGGCTGTTCCTTTGCTGCCGGCTGGCCATATTGTACGGGCTGTTCTTTTGCCGCCGGCTGGCCAAATTGTGCTGGCTGTACATTTTCTGCAGGTTGAACATATTCCGCCTGCATAATCGGTGCTTCCTTTACATTTGTCGCTGTCCCTGGATTAGGATTCCCCATCTCCTTCTTTACGCCGCCTGATTGGCCAGGAATCTTGATTTTCATACCAGGCATTATCATATCCGGATTACTCAGCTGGGAATTTAGCTGTTTTAATTCTTCAAAGCTGACTCCATACTTTTTGGACAGCTTCCAAAGCGTATCCCCTTTTTGGACGATATGAATCTTCACGCTGTACATCCCTCCTGTGCATATGTCCTTATATACTATGAAACGCTGGGCATTTTGCTAACTTTTTTCATCAAAACTTATGCAAGGCGGAAAGTAATTATGATTGCAACATACCGGCATTGTAGACGCCTACTATAATGTACCTCAAAATAAAAACCTTCTTGATGTAAGAAGGTTTTTTTCAATAATCCATTCCCACGCTGTGTTTTCGCCGATGCAGGGAACCGCTGTTGGTTATTACTGAAGTTAATCTATGAACTTATTGTAAATATCCTGAGGATCAAAACATTCGCCGGCTTAGATAATCTTTTTATCTTTAACCCCAGACAAGGTTCCGACCCTGAAACTTTCATAGCTTCCCAGCAGTGATACCTTACATCCTAATGCCTCCAATTCGGAAATTGCACCAGGAATCAGGACTTCATCCAGCTTCTTTTCAATATCTACAATAAAAAAATAATTGCCTAAGCCCGTTTTCATTGGCCTGGACTCAATTTTAGACAGGTTTAGCTTCCTCCATGCAAACGCGGATAAAACCTGGTGAAGGGCCCCCGAGTGGTCGGCCGGCAGCATGATCATCAATGTCGTTTTATGTCCAGCTGAGTCCGTCAAATTCGATGTGTATTGAACAGAATTTTTAGAAACCACCACAAACCTGGTATGATTATGTTCATAGTCATGAATACTGCGCTTAACAATAGTTAGTCCATATTCTTCTGCAGCCAGTTCGTTTGCTATTGCTGCAATGGCTCTGTCCGGATTCTCCTTGACCATCTTTGCGGCAGCCGCAGTGGAGGTGGTGGTTTCACAGCTTACCCCCTTAAATTGCCTATGCAGGAATTTATGGCACTGTGCTATTGCATGAGAATGCGAGAAGATCGTCTCCGGCTGGAACAATCGATCCGCATGGTCTGGATGAACCATAAAATGCTGCTGAATAGGAATAATAATCTCCCCTTGAATCGGAAGGTCCACTTCATGGACCAAATAATCCAAAGTAATATTTACCGAGCCTTCAAGAGCATTTTCTATAGGAACAACCGCTAATTCTACCTTACCCTCATTTACTGCATCAAGGCATTCAGGTATAGTGGCCATTGGAATTTTGTTTCCGTCTGGAAATAGTTTAGAAACGGCTAGATCTGTGAATGTTGCTTTGGGTCCTAAAAAAGCGCTACGATAAGACATTTGTTACTTCCTTTCTGACGGAAAATTTACTGTCTATGTTATTCTATTTTCTGATTTATTACAATAGTCAGTTTGCCACAAATAAAAAAAGCCGTGCAACTTTGCACAGCAATCGGACATCATGCGCCCGAACCAAGCACCTCTACCTTCTCGACGAATTCCATCTTCCGCAGCTTGGATAACAGTTCCTCAATCTCCATGGTCATTCCTGATGTGTTCAAAGAAAGGGTTACGTTTGCTCTTCCCTGGAGAGGTATCGTCTGGTGTATAGTCATGACATTGCATCCTGAAGACGCAACTACACCCAACAGCTGAGACAATGTTCCGGACCGGTCCTCCAAATAAAAAAACAATGTGATCAGCTTTTCTTTTACCACGGTATGAAAAGGAAAAACTGTATCCCTGTATTTATAGAAGGCACTCCGGCTCAAGTCTACTTTTTGAACAGCTTCCCAAACCGATTCTGCCCTTCCGCGCTCGATCATCTCCTTGGCATCAAGCGTTTTCTTCATTGCTTCCGGAAGGACATCTTCTCTGATTAGATAAAATTTTTTATCGGTTTTGTTCACAGCCAGCACCTCATTACCTGCCCGGTGGAAAGTCCGGTTTTTCATTTAACATTCTTATACCCCATGTGCATGGCGTACCTGCTGCTACGCCTGCACCCCATTATTTTTATTCTACAAATTCGAACTCGTACTCCATGATCCTTACAATGTCGCCGTCTTTGGCTCCTTTTTCCCTGAGTGCTTCATCCACTCCAAATGAACGAAGCTGGCGTGCAAATCGGCGTATAGACTCTTCTCGGTTAAAATCTGTCATTTTGAATAATCGTTCCACTTTAAAGCCGGAAACCACAAAGCTTCCATCTGGTTCTCTTGTTATCGTAAATTCATCTCTTTGGACTTCATGCTTGTATAGAACCCTGTGAATTCCTGTTTCCTCTTCCTCATGGTCAAGCGGGAATTCAGGGGTCTGTTCAATCTTATCAGCAACCGCAAACAAAAGCTCACGGACGCCTTCCCTTGTTAAAGCTGATACCGGGAAAACAGGGAAATCCTCAGTCATTTTAGTTTTAAAGACCTGTAAATTTTCCTCCGCTTCAGGCATGTCCATTTTATTGGCAACAATGATTTGCGGCCTTTCCGTCAATCGCAGATTATATTCCTTCAATTCCTTATTGATGGTGACAAAGTCCTCATACGGATCCCGTCCTTCCATCCCGGACATATCAATGACATGAACTATCACCCTCGTACGCTCTATATGCCTCAGAAATTGATGGCCAAGGCCGACACCTTCGGATGCTCCTTCAATCAGACCGGGGAGATCGGCCATGACGAAGCTTCGAGCATCCTCTGTCTCGACAAGCCCTAAGTTTGGCACGATTGTGGTAAAATGGTATTCTGCAATTTTAGGCCTGGCAGCGGAGACAACCGAAAGCAGCGTTGATTTGCCGACACTTGGAAATCCTACCAATCCAACATCGGCTAATAATTTTAGCTCCATGACAATATTGCGTTCTTGTCCTGGCTCTCCGTTTTCGGCAATTTCCGGAGCCGGGTTGGCAGGAGTGGCAAAACGCGAATTGCCTCTTCCACCGCGCCCTCCCTTTGCGATAACGGCACGCTGTCCATGCTCCACTAAATCCGCGATTACTTCCTTTGTATCATCATCGATGACCACTGTACCCGGCGGCACTTTCACTACCATATCCGGTGCATTCTTTCCATGCATGTTTTTGGACATGCCATGTTCGCCCCGTGGTGCTTTAAAATGCCGCTGATATCGAAAATCCATCAGAGTCCTTAATCCTTCTTCTACTTCAAATACGACATTCGCGCCGTTTCCTCCGTCCCCTCCTGCAGGGCCGCCCTTCGGAACATATTTTTCTCTGCGGTAGGCTACGATGCCGTTCCCGCCGTCTCCGCCTTTTACATATACCTTGACCTGATCGACAAACATATGATCACTTCCTCTGTATGTATTTTTTCAATGATGTTTTCCGTTACATTCGGAATGGCTTTTATATGCCATCTTTTCTGTCATATTAATCCCGTATTTCAACACGGAACAGGGCTTCCCTATCCGTGATTTCCGTCAGCTGCGTCTTTATAAATTGGTTTTCACTATTTTCTATATAGCTTTTCAGCAATTCTTCATTTTTTATCGTACCCTGTAAATCAAACGAAAAACAAAGAATCTCTTCAGTTCTTTGGAATATCGTAAGAGACAGAACGTTCTCTCCGTAAAAATCCAATGCATCCTTAAGCAGCCTGAACAAATTACTTGTCCAGTCCGTCACGTGCCGATCAACTGATTGTCCCCCCGGGTTTGCACTGATAACCTCGAATTCCAGACGGAAAGGGTTCTTCCCCCAATTTGCTGTAAGCAGCAGCTCGGCAAAGCCTGGCATTTTCATACTGGTAATCCGGGACTCATGCTGGGCTTCAATGACGATTTCATCGATTATCCTTTTTACCCGATCCACTTTGTCCAGGTCAAGGTTCCCTTTTATCAGTTGGATTTTATTAAGCCAATCATGCCTTGAGTGGCGTAAAATTTCTATGATCGTCCATTCTTTATCCATGGGAAAACTCCTATCATTATAAACCGGAAGGCCGGAGCCAACATATGCATGAGACGGACTATGCCAGGCAATAGCGGTTCCTGCATAGCCCTTTTGGCGCTTCCTATCACCTTTTGTTCAGTTTGGGAATGTGTTTCCCGCCTTTTCTTTTCAGTATATCAAAAAAGAAGATTGGACGTATAGCCTGCATCCATAGGCAGCCGCCGTCCAAAAGACTCCGGGCAAAGAAACCTTTGGACGATGGCCGGTGCGTTTTACCTTTATGTATATGGATAAAAAGAAAAAGGCTGGCTCATGCAAAAGGGCCGGACGCCTTCCCACTATATAGAGCACGCATGCTGTATACTGTGTAAGATAGAAGGAGTCGACCCTATTGTGAGCCAGCCTCTATTGAAAGATGCTATTATGCTTCTTGTGCCACTGGATATACGCTTACTTTCTTACGGTCACGTCCGAAACGCTCGAAACGTACAACACCGTCAACTTTAGCGAATAGAGTATCATCTCCGCCGCGTCCAACGTTTTCACCAGCATAGATTTTAGTACCGCGCTGACGATAAAG
Source organism: Peribacillus sedimenti (assembly GCF_046237635.1). Classification (NCBI taxonomy): domain Bacteria; kingdom Bacillati; phylum Bacillota; class Bacilli; order Caryophanales; family Bacillaceae; genus Peribacillus; species Peribacillus sedimenti. The sequence continues at coordinate 4,013,957 of NZ_CP143547.1, forward strand.
GATAGAACCGCCAGATACGAATTGACCGTCTGCACGCTTAGCACCAAGGCGCTTAGCGATTGAGTCACGTCCGTTCTTAGTAGAACCTACTCCCTTTTTGGAAGCGAAGAACTGAAGATCTAATCTTAACATATGTTCCACCTCCTATATATTTTGATTAATTTTAATATATTTACCATATTCACGTTCGATTGTTTGAAGTGATATGAGCATGCCGTTCAATAACAGCTGAACCTTCTCTTGCGTATCCTCTGATATATCTGTAGGAATTACGCAGCGGAGATAGCCGCCATTGCCGCCCTGCTCAATCTTAGGCTCAATTCCAGCCAGTGACATAATCGAGTTGACTGCCCCGAATGAGACGGCCGAAACACCTGCACAAACAATATCCGAACCTTTTTTAGCAAAATCAGCATGTCCGCTTAATGTAAACGAGGAAATTCGTTTTTGCGGATCATAATCGATTGTTACTTTGATCATCTTATCAAGCCTTATGCATTGATTGCATCAATGACAACTTTAGTGAATGGTTGACGATGACCTTGCTTCTTACGGTTGTTTTTCTTCGCTTTGTATTTGAAAACGATGATTTTCTTGCCACGGCCTTGTTCTTGAACCGTACCAGTAACAGTAGCGCCTTCCACTACTGGAGCACCTACTTTCACGTTTTCGCCACCTACGAATAAAACCTTGTCAAATGTAACAGTTTCGCCTGCTGCTACGTCCACCTTCTCAACGTATACCACATCTCCTGCTGCTACTTTCACTTGCTTACCGCCAGTTTCGATAATTGCGTACATACCTGCACCTCCTTATTAGACTCAGACTCGCCAATCACAGGTGTTTTGCCAAGCAAAAGCTTTATACCTGATCTGTGCGGTTGTAGCACGGGTGCTACAAACATAACATTAAAATACTATCATGAATTCGGGCAATGTGTCAATATGTTTTCGCAGAATCATTCAGTCAAGCTGTTTATCAGCCTGGATCGCTTGTTCTATTTCTTCCATAGTGCCAAACCGCTTTATATGGTAATGATTCATTGGACCGGATAGCCTTGTAATCCTAATCGTTTTGCCTGCCGCCTGCTCCAATACGGGTCTATAATTCTCGCTCTGCCCCAGCAGGACTGCTGCAACATCAGGAGTGGCTTCGATCCATACCGCTTCTTCTTCCCTTGCACGGTATTCGAACAATTCCCGCTCCAGCCTGAAAGCTACGGTTTCAGCATTGTCGATTATACCATAGCCCTGACATACCGGACAAGGCTCTGAGGAAAGCTTACTAATCGAGGGAGAAGTTCTCTTTCTTGTCAATTGAAGGATTCCCAGCTCAGTGAAACCTATTACCTGATTCCTTATTTCATCCTGCCGGGCCTCTTTTTTTACCGTTTCAAGTATGGAATCCCGATGGCGTTTTTCCTTCATATTAATGAAATCGATTAGAATAATGCCGCTTATATTTCGGATCTTCAGTTGGTGGACTGCTTCCCTGGCCGCTTCCATGTTCGTTTCGAAAACTGTCTGTTCCTTGCCGGATTTCCCTGTATTCTTTCCTGTATTGACATCGATAACGGTGAAAGCTTCCGTTTCCTCAATAACCAGGTATCCTCCATGGTCAAGCCAAACGATTTTCTTTCTTGCCCTTTCAATTTCCCTCTCTATATGAAATTCAGTAAATATATTTGGATTTTCTCTGTAGTATGCAACAGCGGCCTGGGCAAACTTATCTTTTATCAGCTGGTATGCACTAAAATCATCAACGATAATCTCAGCCGGACCCTGGGACGAAATGTCGTTAAGCAGCTGTTCAAAAAATGAGTCCTGTTCAAATAATAATCCTGGCGCTTTCCTGCCTGAAGCAGCTCGTGTCAGCTCCATATATTTTTTGCGGAAGCCGGACAACTCATGCAAAAACACATGCTCTTGCCGGTGTTCCATGTCAGTCCTGATTATTAGGCCTTCGTCTGTTTCCTTTTCTGCCACCGCCAGCTTCCGCCATTTTTGCTGAGACGCTGCGTCTTCAAATTTTTTTGAAATGCCCACATAATTTATGCCCTTGATATATACCATTAAATCGGACGAAAGCTCAATAATGCCAGACAGTTTGGCACCCTTGGAACCAGCCTCGTCACGTTTGACCTGCACAAGCAGCCTTTCACCCTGCCGGACAAAATGCCCAATGGGATGTTGCAGTCCTGAATTGGACTGTTTGTGAAGCTGGTAGGCGGGCAAATCGTCCCGGTGCAGGAATCCATTTTTTTCTGTACCATAATCAATGAACGCCGCATCCATTCCCGGCAATATCTTTGTCACTGTACCCAAGTATATGTTGCCCACCAGACTGGATTGTCCTGGTGAATAAACCTCAAGCTTTTTCAGTCTCCCTTTTTCAATGATGGCATATCTTTTCTGGCGAGAGGCCATGTTGACGATCATTTTCTTCATAAAAAAATCCCTTCTTCGTAAATAAAGCAAGTGCAGCGCTAATCGTCACTCGATTACCTTTTCCGGCGCTGATGAGACCTTTGCCGGATTTTGCAAAGCTTGCCTTAGTTGAAAAAAGGATAACATATTTAATATGAATATAATAGGTCGCCGATTTTTATATTAGTCATTTTTTCGGAGAAATAAGCGTGCAATATTTCATTTTCATCCAGCGAACCACGCTCTTTTCCTTCTTTTAAGATGATTACAGGATGTTTGTATCCTCTTTGGAACTTTTCCAGGACCTTATGGATCTGTACTCCTTCATCCACCTCAATCGGTTTCAATCTGGAAAGGTTCTGGTTTCTGCCATAATGGCGCTCCAGCAAGAAACGCAGAAACACATAATAGCGCTGGCGCCATTCACCCCATAATGAAAAAGCGATGAATCCTGCAATGATCCAGACATTTAAATTAAAATGATGTATTAATGTAAGGATTCCTAAACATAGGAAAGCTGAAACCGCGGAAGCCATTAGAGTAAGCCGGTGTGCTTCAAGAAAAGAATGAAAAAGGGATACCGCAAGAAAAACGAGTTTCCCTCCGTCCAAAGGCCAGATTGGGAGTAAGTTAAAAAGCAAGATAATCAGGTTCATTGTTACAAATTGCTTATACCAATCAGGGGGCAGGATTGCGGAGGAATAGAGGAGGAATGCACCGCCAATCAGCCAAAGATGCTGCAAGGGGCCCGCCAGAATTACAATGAAATCCTCCTTCATGGATTTGTTGCCATATTCCTCCGTTTCGACGCTTCCTCCAAACGGCAGAAGCGACACTGCCTTAACCCTCCATCTGAAGTAATGGGCAGCGGCTGCATGGCCCAGCTCATGTACAAAAACCGTGATCAAAAGCATGATAGCCGGGACAAAATGGGCCGTCAAAACAGCGATCCCCAACACAATCCATAACGTGGGATGGATTCTTATCTTTAGTAAAAGTCCGGCATAATCAGTCAAATGGTATCACCTTTTTAGGATCAATGAATTTGTTCTCTTTTTTAATCGCAAGATAGAAGGTTCCTTTAGAGCCATCTTCGGTTGCCTTAACCTGCCCAATTGCCTTCCCTTTGCTGACACGCTGGTACAGCTTTACATCGATCGTCTGAAGCTGTCCATACCAGGACTCGCTTTTATCGCCATGCTGAATCACTACTGTTTTTCCAAGATCCTCTTTATTGCCGGCAAAAATGACGATGCCTTCCTTTGTTGCATCGACAGACGCATCTGGCCCCGTTTCCAGAATGATTCCTTCTCCATTGTCGTCAAAGCTTTCAGCGATTTTCCCTGTTACCGGGACTGAGTAGTTGTTGGTTTTACCGGACACCTCAGTTCCAGTTTTAGGTTCAGCAGGCAAAAAAGCGATGGGTTTGCCAAATTTGTCTTCATACCAGTCTGAAATGGCTGCGAACTGAATTTCCTTGTCCATGGTCTCGGCCACAAAATCCCTGGGACGATCCAATTTAGCTGATGGATGTCTGAACATGACTGCAACGATCAAAAATAAACATAGAGCGCCCAGGAGTTTAAAATAAAAATATTCTTTTTTAAACAGAGGATGATCTTTTTCTGAGTAGTGTCCTTCAAACGTGTTTGACTCATGCCCAAAATGGTCATCGGTGTGAAGCTGGGTCCAGCCAACATCCGATTTCCTTGCCGCCATCTTTCTGCGTTTGGCAATACGGTCCTGAATTTCCTTCCTTCTGTCCTTCATTAGGCCTTCTACCCCCTGCTAACATACAAACTTTGTAAAAGGGTATGACCATCTTGTCCAAATTATGACTGTCTCTCGCTTCAGAATATTATTAAACAAGCAGGTATCACTCTGATGAACCCGTCTGTTAAATCTCCGGATAGCCTGCTGCTTGAAATCAGTTTAATAACAGCAATGTGTGCACAAAAAAAGAGTGCAATTGAATGGATGCACCCTTAGTTTAATATCTATTGATTGCTTTTTTATCTGCCAACAAACAGCTTTTTAATTTTTGCAACGAAACCTTTCGGCTCTTCATCCAGCCGCCTTAACGGCACAGATTCGCCGAGGATGCGCCTTGCTATATCCCTGTACGCTATGGACGCCTTGTTATTAGGATCCAGTGCGATAGGCTCTCCCTGGTTGGAGGCCTTGATGACCTGGTCATCGTCGGCAACGATGCCTATTAGGTCAATGGAAAGATGCGTAGTAATTTCATCAATGTCCAGCATTTCTCCGCTTTTTAACATATGGCTGCGGATTCGGTTTATAACAAGCTTTGGAGGCTCGATGTTTTCCTCCTTTTCCAGCAGCCCGATAATTCTGTCTGCGTCCCTGACAGCAGATGTTTCGGGAGTAGTGACTACAATCGCTTTATCCGCACCTGCAACAGCATTTTTATAGCCTTGTTCAATTCCCGCAGGACAGTCGATAATAATATAGTCATAATCTCTTTTCAGCTCATCGACAAGCTGCTTCATTTGTTCAGGGTTGACTGCTGACTTATCACTGGTCTGCGCGGCAGGCAGCAGATACAGTAAATCGTCAAACCTCTTATCTTTTACAAGGGCCTGATGGATTTTGCAGCGGCCTTCCACTACATCCACCAAATCGTAAATGATCCGGTTTTCCAGACCCATGACAACATCCAAATTACGAAGGCCGATATCCGTGTCGACCAGGCAAACCTTTTTCCCCAGAAGCGCTAAAGAAGTACCTAAATTGGCAGAAGTTGTAGTTTTCCCAACTCCACCCTTGCCGGATGTTATTACAATTGCCTCTCCCACAATTAGAGTCCCCCTTCTAATCTATTTAAATTCGGTCTATGATTCTTTAAAACCTGCAGCTTATCTACTATTATTTGATTATTATCATTGATGAATGCACATTCCATTCCATGCCCGTCTTCGATATACTCATCAGGTGCCCTGTTGACAGCATCACTGATGCGAAGCTGTGATGGCTTCATGACGGAGGCGGCTATAATTGCCTCCCTGTTCCCGAAGCATCCGGCATGCGCAATCCCCTTAAGTACACCCATAACGTAAATATTGCCGCCTGCAGCTATTGTACCACCTGGATTGACATCCCCAATGAGTAATAGGTCGCCAGGAACCTGCAGAATCTGCCCTGAGCGGACAATTTTTGCAACAGTGGTAATGGCATTTTCCTCTTTCCACTTCGTTGCTTCTTCTATCGTCACTACATTGGATGTAATTTCATCAACTACGAGCTTTTTCTTGGTACGGATCAGCTCTTTAACACGTTCGCATTGCTCTTTTGTCAGGTATCTGTTGCCAGTATGTACTTTTACGGCAATTAACGGGTCATTTTCCTGAAACTGATATTTCTCCGACAGCTTCATTTCCAGCTCTTTCAATAATTCGGAAAAGGAACATGAATCATCGAGATGCAATGTTAGCCCGTCTTTTGTGCCTTTGATCATTACATTTTGTTGAATTTTTTTACTCATGACGCCTGTTTCACCTCAATGAAAGTATAATTCGACATTGTCATACAATTTTCCTTTTTCTCAGTTATTGCAAGAGCAAAGAAATCTTTTTATTTCGGATCTTTTTGTTTATCAGTCAATATCCCGGCTTGTACTGAACTTTTCGATAACCATTCTAAGAGGAAGGGAAACTATGAGGATAAAGATCAAGTTCAGAAGCAGTGTAGGCACAAGCCGGTTTAAAGCAAATTCGGTAAAATTCATGTCTGCCACATGGATCAGCAGATTAATCTCATAAACAGCGACTTCCAGGACGCCCACGAAAAACAGGGAAACCAAAGCGGCTATTAGCAGGTTTGCATGCATCATCTTCATCGTCTTCGAGACAAGGAAGGCGAGGACAGGGAAAAGAAAGGTGTAAATGCCTAAAACTTCTGTATATACTACATCGAACGCAATCCCTAATACCAGACCGTAATAGATGCCCCATTTCCTTGAAGCATAGATCGTCACGAAGGAAATAAAAATCATGAGGAAACGAGGAACAAGGATTCGATCGTTTCCAAAGAAGGCTCCAGCAAACAGGTTTGAATACATACTTTCTGAAATGAAGAAAATTAAAGCCAGCAAAGGAAGGATGAAACGGCTCACTGTCCATCATCCTCCTCCTTATTTATTTCTTCTTCGGATGGAATATCTCTTTTTACTACAATTACATTATGAATGTCATAAAAATCGGTCGCGGGCTTAATATACGCTTTCTGGTTTAAGCCATGTTCATCAATTTCCACATCTATGACCTTCCCGATTACAAGCCCATGCGGAAACACCCCGCCATACCCGGAAGTAATAACATTCGAATTCTTCTTCACTTTTTTATCATAAGGAATCCTCTTCAGGAGCAGCGCCTGTCTTTTATCATCATAACCTTCAATCACGCCATATGCATCTTTATTCCCCTGAATGATGGCTGATATGCGATTTTTTGGGTCTATTGATGTTAAAAGCTGGACTGAGGAAGTAAATTTATTCGTGCTCTTTACCTTGCCTATGAGCCCTTCGGAAGTCTCAACGGCCATATTTTTTTCGACACCGTGCAGCGTGCCTTTATTGATCGTGAGCATTTCATGCCATCTGTCCGGGTTCCGGCCGATTACAGCAGCCTGTATGTGGCTAGCCTTTGACAGATCATCCTTTTCCTTTCCAAGGATTTTTCGCAGGTCCTCATTATCCTTCTTCAGATGATGGACCTCTGTTTTAAGCTTCACATATTCATCCAGGCGGGCCTTTAACTTCTTGTTTTCGTCGTATGTATCCTGAAGATCGTTAAGATTTTCAAAAAAACCTACGGTTGCGGAAACGGGTTTATGAAAAATATTTTCAAACCAACCGGCTGTATCCTTTAAAAATTGTTCTGGCCAGGATAATTGATTTCTCTCTCTTAACGAAAACCCAATCAATGCCACGAGAATAATAATACTTACAAGCAATAAGATCAGCCTTTTATTGAAAAAAAACTGTGGCATGGTTTTCACCTCTATTATTTTTCGGTTGCTATTCTATGTCGCCCAGTCTTGCCCCTGCATGAACATTGATGCAATGGGCCCATTCAATAACAATAATTCGTATGACTAAAAACATGTATAAGAAATGCTAAATACGAAATAGCTGGTTTCTGGTCCCGCAGAAACCAGCAACATTTTTTTTGGCAAAAAAGGAGGACGGTCCGAATCGGTCCCGCCGCACCTGATAATATATTTAGGCTCTGGATTTATTTTTGAAAAGGTGGATATGCTCTAGGGCTTTACCCGTTCCTATCGCTACACAATCAAGCGGATTTTCAGCAATCAGAACCGGCATTTTTGTTTCCTCGCTGATTACCCTATCAAGGTTGCGCAATAAAGCACCGCCACCGGTTAAGACGATTCCGCGGTCCATAATATCCGCCGCCAGTTCTGGCGGAGTCTTTTCGAGTGTATTTTTAACCGAGTCGACGATTGCATACACAGTGTCATGAAGCGCTTTTGAAATCTCTTCAGCTGTGATTTCAATTGTTTTTGGAAGCCCTGTCAGAAGGTCGCGTCCACGGATTTCCATATTCTCGATGCCCTCAGGGTCTCCTGCTGAACCGATTTCCATTTTGATGTTTTCAGCCGTACGGTCACCGATCATCAAATTATAATTCTTGCGAATATAGCTGATGATGGCATCGTCCATTTCATCTCCGGCAATGCGGATGGATTGGCTTGTAACGATTCCGCCAAGTGATATAATGGCAACCTCTGTAGTACCGCCGCCGATATCGACTACCATGCTGCCTGTCGGTTCCCAAACTGGAAGGTCCGCACCAATGGCAGCTGCAAATGGTTCTTCTATAGGAAATGCATCCCTGGCTCCTGCCTGTCGAGTCGCATCTATCACGGCACGCTGCTCAACTGCAGTAATCCCTGATGGCACACATACCATAACATATGGCTTTCTTGCGAATACGCCTTTCTTTTGAGCCTGGGCCATGTAATATTTCATCATGGTAGCTGTAGTTTCATAATCAGCGATAACCCCGTCCTTCATTGGGCGAAGTGCCACCACGTTTCCGGGAGTACGTCCAATCATGTTCTTAGCATCATTGCCTACGGCTACGATGTTCTTTGTATCAGTCTGCAAAGCAACTACCGACGGCTCTCTGACAACAATCCCTTTTCCTTTAACATAAACCAGCGTATTAGCTGTTCCTAAGTCGATTCCAATATCTCTTGTACCAATTCCAAACATTACGGTATCTCCCTTTCATGAACGATAGCTTTTATGGTAAGAATTCATTTTAAGATTCAGTTATTGTTGCAACAACAGAAGGTAAAAAGATTTCCCCTCAAAAATCATAAACATTATTATACTGTATAGTCAAAAATTTTGATAGTGTCATAAATAACCTTTTTCCTTCAAGCTGACATACTTCTGTTCACCGATTATTACATGGTCAAGCAAATCAATGCCGATGATCTTTCCGCACTCAGCAAGCCGCTTTGTTACTTCTATATCTTCCCGGCTCGGAGTGGGATCTCCGGAGGGGTGATTATGAATACATATGATAGAGGCCGCCGACCGGCGGAAGGCTTCTTTGTAAACCTCTCGGGGATGTACAATGGAGGCATTCAAGCTCCCGATAAAAACGGTCTGCTTATGAAGAACCTGATTTTTAGTGTTCAGGTAAACACATACAAAATGCTCCTGGGATAGAAAGCGCATTTCGTTCATGCAGTACTTCGCACAATCCTCCGGGGAACGGATAACATACCGATCTGAATAATTCAAGCTGCTGATTCGCCGCCCAAGCTCTACCGAAGCGAGGATCTGAATCGCCTTTGCCTCCCCTATGCCTTTTATCGCTGTGATTTCTTCTATCGAGGCATCTTTTAACAACCTCAAGCCTTCAAATTCAGTAATCAGGCGATTGGCAAGCTGGATTACCGATTCGTTTTTCGTACCTGTTCTAAGCAATAGGGCAAGCAATTCCTGTGTAGATAAACTCTGGGGCCCATCCTGGAGGAAGCGCTCCCGCGGCCTCTCTTCCTTTGGAAAGTCCCGGATTAACATTGTGGAACTCAACTGAACATCCTTCCTTTCTAAATGCCCTTTAACGGTCAGCGTCCGTCCAGAGTAGAAAGTCCAAATGAAGCAGTCATATGAAAGCCTTTATTTCACGTGCAAGTCTCGAAACAGGCAAGCCCACCACCGTATAATAATCCCCGGCAATGCTTTTCACGAGCAGTGACCCAAGCCCCTGTATTCCATAGCTGCCAGCCTTGTCATATGGCTCCCCGCTATCAAGGTATTTTTCTATCTCTTCATCAGACAGCTCCCAAAAGGTCACTTCAGTCTTTTCAGCAAAGATTTTGCTGTATTCATCCTTGATAATAGCGACTCCGGTGTACACCGAATGGGCCTTCCCTGAAAGCCGCTTAAGTGTTGCCCTCGCATCATCCCGGCCTGCAGGCTTCCCTAATATGTCCCCTTCGATGGCGACTACCGTATCGGAGCCTATAATGATGCTTCCCTTATGGCTGCGATTTACCTCAGCAGCTTTTCGATAAGCTAGCTGCTTTACAGCTTCCTCAGGAGTCGTGCCGGCTGCAATTGTTTCATCTACGTTAGCATTCACAGTTTGAAAAGGGATTTGGAGGAATTGCAGGAGTTCTTTTCGACGCGGCGATGAAGAAGCCAGTATGACTGGATGCATGTGTTTCACCTTACCTTACAAGATATCTTTCATAATAAAGGGAGATACTCCATTATCGTAACAGATTGTGGAGTAACTAACAATCTTAGACAGGATATTTCACAATTAAACATATTTCCCCAAAAAGAAAAGACCCCGCTTGCAGCATATGTACGATTATATCTTGAGTCTTTGCCGCTGGAGCAGCTTCTGCATGATATAATTTACTATGCCCCCGACGTCCTTTTTTACGACTTTATACGATATATTTCCCGGAAAATGATTCCGGTGTAATGTTGCATTTATTCCTTGCTTAGCAAAGCTTGATAATTTTTCAAGAAAAACAGCAGCTGCTCCTGTGAAAGCTCCAGCATTGTTGACTCGCTGGAACTCTGATACTTTTCAATAAGGTCTGCAGAAGCCTTCAGGTTCCCTCTCATGTCATTAAGCTCTTTTGCGTGAGCTGAATTGGCTTTTGGTTTTAAACTGTTTATTTTTGCAGCAGCAGTCTTGACTTCGGCCTTTGCTTCGGTTCCTAAAAGGAGAGCCGCGGAATTTTTCGCGAGTTCCTGATACAGGGCAAGCATGTCTCCAAGCACCTTCTTGTCATCTTCTGAACCAGTTCCCTTCCCCGAAACGGTGATTTCCTTCCAGAATGCATCCACTTTTTTTAACTTATAATATCCAGCAAGACTTTTTGCCTTCTCCAGGCTGTCAGCCATCCCTAAAAATATATAAAAGCGATTGTCTAACCGAAGTACCTCAACAGGCACAGAACTGTCTGTCAGTTTCTCTTGTACTTTTCTGGCAGCCTGTTCACTGCTAAAGACCCCTCCCTGAACCATAAAGGAATTGATCGAAGGCAGTACTACTTCCGGAGCAGCAGCTACAGGACGAGATTCGACTGCTGGAGCGGCAACCGGGACGGCCTTTCGGTCTGTAGACGTAACCATCTTTAAGACGGCATAACCAAAGCAGGTTCCAAGCAGGATGGCGCACACAACAGCAATCAGCGGGGCTTTTATGATTGTGGCCTTTCTTTTCCTTTTGTCGGATGCAGAAAAAATGACAGGACTTGTATTCTTTTTAGAAAGCGAAAAATGACCATCATTGCCCTCATTTTGTTCCTCGGGCAAATTCCAATCAAAGCTTTCCAATTGATTTTCAATAGTGGCAGCTGTCTCCGCTTCCTCACCAGCCTCGATGTCTATGATTTCTTTCTCCGCAGAATCTTCGTAAAAGGAATTATCTTTCCCATTTATTTTAATGGTAATTTGATTTTGCTTTGCCGGCTTGTTCATACATCACCCTCCTTTCGGGCTTGGTTGTCCACATCCTATCACAGGACACAAAAAAAATAACAAGACATTTGTCGTCTTGTTATCAATAGCTTTCGGCATTATTCTTACTCACTCAAGAATATCGCCTTCTGATAGTCCTCCAAAAGGAACTGGACCGTCATCTGTGCAAAGCTGCCTTTTCTTTCCGATCAAACATATGGCAGCAGGTTTATTATTTTCCACTTTTATATATGACCCATTATCTGAGGGCCATCTTTCACCCGTATCGGGGTCCTTGACTTCCTCCAGGTAGCCCGCTTCAAGCAGCTCTGAATAGGTTATCTTTTCAGGGACTGTATTACCATGGAGCTCCTTATCCTTTACAAAATATACCGCTGATTCTTTGAATGCATATGCATTTGATATAAACGCCTGTGTCCTGGACTTTTGTATCACACTGCCTCCAGCAACCACCGCAATCGCAGCAATGATTCCCAGGATCACGATGACAGCGAGCAACTCTACTAAAGTAAGGCCACTTTCTGAAGATATTCTTTGAGTCTTAATATCTCTCATCTCCCAGTAGAAGATTGACAGTTACATGGTTATCTATCACTTTCTGATGCATTTTCTGCTGAATCAGGCACATCTCCGAAAGGATAACGCTTATGGCTGGGTTCCGGTGTATCAATCTTTGGCATTTGTTTCACCAAATCGGTCAAACCGGGTGCATAAAAAGCAGTAACAGCCAGCTGATAGCTCATTTTTTCAGAGCTTTGTTCAACGGACGTAACCTCCGGACTCCCTGAGAACTGAAGCGAATCCACCTTCATAATCCTGCTCTGTTCTTCCAGAGATTGAATGAAACTCTCCAATTCAAAATATGTAGGTGATTGTACTGTCATATTCACAGTGACCTTGCTGACGCCTGCCGGCAGCTTGTTTTCTTCATTTGCATCCTGCTCATCTTCCGTTACTGCTGCCTCGGAATTTGTACTGTCAGCAGTCGCGCTGCTGGCAGGCGTTGAACCATTTTCGCTGTCAGTTTGCGTATTGCCTGAACTAGTTTCAGCAGCTAATGAATCCCCCGAAGCTTCCGATTCCGCAAAGCTCATGCTCATTACCTGGCTGCCGGAGACGGTTTCTGCCTTTTGAATATCCAAAAGAAGCTGTTCCACGATCGGCTTTACCGGCAATTGCTTCTGTAGTTCCACGGTTGTGACCATAGTGTCATCAGATTTCTGGCCAATCTTCGAATCCAGCACCTGTAATAGTTTCTGTTCCGTTTTCAGCTCGGTTTCCTTTTGCTCTGCTTCTGTTTTAAGAGGAGACAAAAGCCAGAAATATAAAGCGGTGAAGGACAGTGCAAGTAAAAGGAATGCCGCTAAAAGAGCCCAAATCTGTTTCTTGTTTAACCTGAGGCTCATTGGCCATCCTCCTCCGCAGAAGCTTTGTCCTTATCCTTTTCCATGTCCTTTATTTCTGCTTTATCAAAAGTAATTTCATAAGTACCCACATATCGGGGAAGAAAATTCAACTTCTCCTGGATCATCATGGCAAACTGCATTTCCGCACTTGGGTTCTCTGTTTCCTGCATCTTCTCCTCCAACGCCGTAAGGGTCTTTAGGGAGGCATTTTTAATTGCCTTTGAATTATTGAGCAGGCTCAGGTAATTGGCAGCCTCTGTCGATGTATCGAATTGCACCGTAAGACCAATTTTCCCTGCCTCACTATATGTAAAGGTTTGTAAAAATCCGCGCTCCGGAAGAAGAGAAATTAACTGGCGCAAAACAAGGACAGTATCGATTGGATAATCCTTGGCCCATGTAACCATATTTTCCAATTCTACTGCGGAATTAGAGCTTTCAAAATCAGTGATCTTTTGCTGCTCAATCGCCGCTATCTCTTTTGTAGAGTTTATCTGTCCTTCTAAAGTCTGAACGTTTTCGGTCTGGACTTTATATTGAATATAGAACACTGTAGCCAGAGCTGCGGAGAGCGCAGCAATAACGATCATGACCAGCATAAATCCGAATGATTTGGGCTCCTTTTTTGGAAGCAAGTTAATTTCGACTAACATCATCTCACTCCTTTGAGGCCCAAACCAGCGGCCAAATAAAAGCCTTCCGGCAATTGGTCGCCTTTAGCTGTACTCAATCCATCGGTGTCCAAATAACTAATCGGCATTTCAAAACGGGTCTTCATCTGGCTGATGATTTCATATAAAAATGGATGGTCTCCATTGACATAAATCTTCGTCACAGATTCCTGTGAAGAGCTTATAGAATATTTATAAAAGTTTAATACCCTTTCAATCTCCACATAGCAATCTTCGAGCAATCTAAAATATTCCTGCCGGTCCCCTGTGTACTCTAAACTGATGCCGCCGCTTCTTGTATTGGCCTTTTCCCACCATTCTTGCTGGTCAGGATATGGCACATGCCGCATGAATAAAGGCATATTATCGAGGAAGATGCTTGCATTCATAGCATGCAGGTCAAATTGAAGAACAAGGGCTTGTTCATTTTTTATAGTTGTGTCATATATGTGATGTAATCGGTATATCGCTAACGGAGAGATATCGGCTGCCACAGGGTCCAGTTTTGTCGATTGGAGCAGTGCGGTATAGTCGGATACGATGGCCTCAGGGGCGGCAAATAAAAGTATTTCCTTCTTATCCGCTGTTTCCCCTGCCATAACCGTATCAAAGGTGGGATCTTCGAATGGCAGGTGAATGCTTGCCCCAAGTTCCATATATAAATACCCATCTATCTCATCATCTTTTATATCTTTAGGGATGGCCACTTTCCGGATTACGACAAAGGGGTCAGGCACTATAAAGCGGACCTGCCTTTTATTGATTTTCCATTCGTCCAGGCATTGCTCAAGTATGCTTTGCAGAGTATCAAAATCCATGATTCTGCCATCCTTAATGATGCCCGGCGGCAAGTAATATTCGCCATGCGCGTTGATGACAGGAGGATTGGCCTGCTTCAATTCTGTATAGCGAATGACATGGTCCTTAAAAACAAGATTAACCACTCTATTTTTGCCTGTTAAAAACGATAAACCCATGCTCCGATACCTCTCATTCAATTCATGGTAAAACCCAGGTGCTAAAATACAAATCGAGCAGAACATCTCCGTAAAAGTAGGCAGTTAACGCCCCAAACACGATAAACGGGCCAAATGGAATAGGATTCTTCTTCTTGACCTTGCCAAGCAGCATGCCTGCAACTCCAAATATGGCACCGTAGAATGTAGAAAACATAAATCCCAGCAATACGTGCTTTGTCCCCAGGACCAACCCAAGTACTGCAAATAACTTGATATCTCCGCCGCCCATCCCGCCGCGGCTGACAATGGCGATCAGCAGCAGCAGCCCAAAGCCCACGGCTGCACCAAGCAAGGAGTCCCACCAGGGAGCCAGCGGATAAAAAATACGCAAAAACAAAAAAACAACCGCAAAGAATAGCAGTATTTTATCAGGAATGAGCATATACTTTATGTCTGTTACAAAAATGATCATCAACAACGAAACCAGTGCAAGCGACACGAAAAATTCGCCGCTAAGGCCAAAAACATGATAGGAGAGCGCGAACAGCAGCCCTGTCATCAATTCGATTATTGGATAAAGAGGGGAAATGGCCGCTTTGCAGCCGCGGCATTTCCCTCCTTGCAAGATATATGAAACTATTGGAATTAATTCTATTGCTGTAAGAGTTTTGTTACAGCTTGGACAGGCTGAGCGCCGGGTTGTGAATGATAGTTTTGCTGGGACGCTTAGGCCTACTACATTGTAGAAAGAGCCTAGAATTACTCCTAGAATACCGAGACAAATGAAATTAACCATTACTAATTATTTAAAACATCATCCCGGTCTAGATTATTGATATCTACCGCTGCTCCCCCAGCTGCCTGCACTCCACGAGTGGTATTCACTAATTTTACTGTTGTTACGGATCCATTTTCTATAACGACATACGAACCGGAAGGGGCAGCAGTTCCTACTGTGGTGCCACCATTAGAGTAATTACTACCTTTGTCCGGTGATTTAATATGCTCAACATAATTTTGTGCTTCCAGGTAGCCAAGTGGTAAGTAATGTGTTCCTTTAGCTAAAGATTGATCACCAGTAATAGCCAGTTTACCAGCACTAACCATCTGTCGAGCATTCGCAACATGCGCATCCTTCTTAGAATTATCAATCAGCCCGCCAATACTTGGTATAGCTATGGCCGCAATAATACCTAAAATGACAACAACCGCCAATAGTTCGATCAATGTCAAACCGCGTTCGTTTTTCAAATGTTTTTTTACAAGATTCATAAACTTTCCTCCTAGTTTGATAAATAATCCTTTTTTCCTACATATTTAATATAATACTAAATTTTATCGGTTTAATATATAACATTTTGTAGAACTTTTCGACTATAATCTCCATTATTCATGATCTCCGACCTGGTTAAAGATCTCAAACATAGGCACCATGATGGAGATTACTATCGTACCGACCAGCGCCGCTAATACTACAATCATCATTGGTTCGATAAGAGACTTTAATCTGTCTGTGCTGTTCTCTACCTCTTTTTCATAGAAATCGGCTACTTTTCCTAGCATGGAGTCCAGGGAACCTGTTTCTTCCCCTATTGAAATCATCTGTGTGACCAAAGGAGGGAATGCCCAGTGCTTTTTCATTGGCTCTGTAATGGAACGCCCTGTCTCGAGGGAACTTCGGGAACTTCGTATAACCTTGCCTATCACTTCGTTTTCGACAACCTCTTCTACAATCGTCATAGCCGTCAGGATCGGGACCGAGCTTGAAAACAGGGAGCTAAGGGTCCGGGTCATTCTTGCCAGGACTGCTTTCTGCAGCATGCTGCCGAATATCGGTATTCTCAGTAAAATATAATCATAATAATATTTGGTTTTCCGATTATTCTTTACAGCCGAGATAGCAAGCGCAGCCAGTACAAATACCAATACAATCATGTACCACGAACCCTGCATGAAATTGCTTGCCTTCAGTACAAATTGCGTAATCGCCGGAAGCTCTCCTCCAAAATCCGCAAACATATCGACAAAAGTCGGGACCACGGATACCAAAAGGAAAATGACCACCGCTACCGCTATAAACGCAACGACGATCGGATATGCCATGGCAGAAGTAATCTTTTGCCTTGTATTATGCTGTTTTTCATAATGCACTGCCAGGCGGTCGAGCGTCTCATCCATATTACCGCCCGCTTCACCGGCCTTCATCATGTTGATAAACATCGGGGAAAAGATTTTTTTGTGTTTGGCCGCCGCCTGGGATAACGGGTTCCCCTCCCGCAAATCTAACTCTATTCCTTCCAGAGCTTTGCGAAGATATTTGCTCTCCGTCTGCTGCCCCAATATCCTTGTTGCATCCACAACCGTTACACCAGCATTCAGCAAGGTCGAGAATTGACGCAAAAAAATGACAAAGTGCTGCAGCTTTACAGGGTTGCCGATTACGATTTCTTTTGTCAAAAGCGTTTCCGGTATTTCATTCATTTCGATGACACGAATGCCGTCCTCCTTCAGCCTCAGCATCGCTTCCCGCTTCGTCTGGGCCGTCACAGTCCCGCTTTTTTTCCCTAGCCTGTCCCGGCCTGCATATTGAAATCTAGCCATTTGTCTCCACCCTATCCTGTAAAAACGTAAATGCCGATTCCTTTGAGATGGCTCCTGAGTTGACAAGCTCTCGGATGCTGCTGTCAAATGTCTGCATTCCCTGTGCCCTCGAAGTCTGCATAATATTCATGATTTGATGAATTTTTTCGTTCCTGATCAGGTTTGCGACTGCCGGATTATTTATCAGGATCTCCAGTGCAGCCTTTCGTGCCTTTTTATCAGCTGTAGGAAACAGCCTTTGGGATACGATTGAAACCAAAACAGAAGCCAGCTGGATTCTAATCTGCGGCTGCTGTGCCGGCGGGAAAACGTCGATAATTCGGTCGATTGTGGACGGCGCACTCGATGTGTGTAATGTCCCCAAGACCAGGTGGCCCGTTTCAGCAGCCGTAATCGCTGTATGTATTGTCTCAAGGTCACGCATCTCGCCTACGAGGATGACATCTGGATCCTGTCGGAGCGCTGCCCGTAAGCCATTAGCGAAATTATTGGTGTCAAACCCAACTTCTCTCTGATCGATAATACACCCCTGGTGCTTATGCAAGTATTCAATCGGATCCTCGAGCGTGATGATATGCTTTCTCATCGTATGGTTCATATATTGAATCAAAGCTGCCAATGTTGTAGATTTACCGCTCCCTGTAGGACCGGTAACCAAAACCAGCCCCTGGGGTTTCTCAGCAATCCTTTTTAAAATATCCGGCATCTGTAAGTCATCCAGCGTAGGAATGGCAGTTGGCACAACACGCACCGCCATCGAGATGCATGATCTCTGGAAATAGGTATTGACCCGAAACCTTGAAACTCCTGGTATCCCATAGGAAAAGTCCAGTTCGCCCTTTTCCTTGAATTTGTCCCACATTCCTTCCGGTATAATGGCCCGCGCCATCGCTTCAGTATCCTCAGGCCTAAGCGGATCTCTTCCGTACTTTTTTATTTCCCCATTGAGGCGCATGATCGGAGGCACACCCACGGTTAGGTGAATGTCTGAAGCTTTCAGCTCGAATCCGGCTCTCAATAAATGATCGATTTTTTCCTTCACTAGTGCACCTCTATTCCAAAATGGACACTCGGAGGACTTCTTCAGTCGTTGTCAATCCTTGCTTTACTTTTAAAAGTCCATCATCTATTAAAAAAATCGTTTTATGCTTGATCGCAAGCTCCTTTATTTCTGTCATGGATTCCCCATTCATAATAAGGCGCCGCATTTCATCATTGATAACAAGGATTTCGTGAAGGGCAATCCGCCCTTTGTAGCCCGTCATATTGCAAGAAGAGCATCCTTCCCCTCTCGTGATACTATCAATCTTCAATCCTCTTTTTGCAAAAATCTCAATTTCTCTTTTACTTGGCGCCTCTTTGCGGGCACAGTCCCTGCAAACCCTTCTAACCAGGCGCTGTGCAACTACGCCGCTGAGAGCGGAGGCAACGAGGAATGGTTCCACGCCCATTTCAATCAGGCGGGTTACTGTCCCTATTGAATCATTGGTATGGATGGTGCTTAGAACAAGATGTCCTGTAAGTGACGCCCTTATCGCAACCTCTACCGTTTCCTTATCCCGTATCTCCCCGACCATGATGATGTTAGGGTCCTGACGCAAAATGGAACGAAGTCCCGCAGCAAAAGTCATTCCTACATTGGAGTTCACCTGGATCTGGTTTATCCCTTCCAGCTGATATTCCACTGGATCCTCAATGGTAATGATATTGACTTCCTCATTATTTAACTTATTTAAGGCAGCATATAGAGTGGACGACTTACCTGACCCTGTAGGCCCTGTGATCAAAACAATTCCTGTAGGCTGCTCGATCATACGCCGGAACCGCTGGTAGTTCAGCTTATTGAAGCCAAGATTATTCATGTCATTCAGGGAACTGGCTAAATCCAGGATACGCAGCACCAGTTTTTCACCATATACTGTTGGCAGTGTAGAAACCCTGAGGTCAACGGGATGAAAATCCAAATTAATTTTGATTCTACCATCCTGGGGAATCCTGTGTTCGGTAATATCCATGTTAGACATAATTTTGATTCTGGCTGTTAGCACATTTTGCATATTCTTCGGCAGAACCCTTTCAGTTCGCAGCACTCCATCGATCCTGTAGCGAATGACCAATTTGGTTTCCTGCGGATCTACATGGATATCGCTTGCCTTCTGGGTGACTGCATTTGCGATGATTTGATTTACCAGACGCACAACCGGGGAATCAATATCGGTTATTCTTTCATCCTCGTTGTTTTCCGTGCCGCCGCTATCCCCAAGCAGCTCCTCGAAGCCATCATCCGTATCATAGTATCTGGAAATGGTCCGGAGAATTTCATCCTTTGTAGCAATGGCTGTCTCGATCTGGAAGCCTGTGGCGAGCCGCAGGTCATCGATGGCATAGAAATCCATCGGGTCAGCCATTGCGACAAATAACTTGTCATTGTCCTTTTTTAGAGGAATGAGCAGATTTCTCTTTGCAGTCTCTTTCGATACAAGATTGAACAAAGTAGGATCAAAAGGATATCGGTAAAGGCTCACATGCGGGATTCCCAATTGGAATTCCAGCACTTCAATAAGCTGCTGTTCCGTTATATATCCTTTTTGAAGCAGGACATCACCAAGGCGCTGATCCTTGCTTTTCTCTTCTAATGCAGAACGAAGCTGATCTTCTGCTAAAAGACCAGCTTCCACCAGTAAATCCCCAAGACGTTTGCGGGTTTGCGGCATCATGAATCCCTTCTTCTATCTTATTTTTCTGTACTGTCGGAAGCCTGGTTATCAGACGAGTCAGGGGCTGGTGATGTGTGGCTGGAAGTTTCGGCATCTGATTCCGTCTCTTCGCTTCCTTGTTCCTCTTGCATCTGATTCTCTGGCTGTTCTGCGACATCCGGTAGAGATGTGTCAGAGTCTGCTTCCTCCGTTTGTTCACTATCATCCGAACCCAATATTTCATCTATTGAGTCGGAATCCTGTTCAGACGCAGCAGGAACGGTCAGTGAATATTTCTCTATCCTATGGACAGGAGCATAAAAGTCCTCCGAAACCAGTGTACTTTTTAATAATTCGCCGGCTTCATCTCTTGTATCGCGATATACCTTTACAATCATTCCAGCTTTGCCGACCCTTGCTGTCTCTGTCATCCCAATTGGCAGCTTAGGGTCATATTGTTTGATTGTTCTTTGTTTGAATTCCTTTTGATCTTTCAGATTTATCGCATATTTATTCAAGAAAGGCTGGCCATTCAATGTAACCTTCAATACACCTTTTTCGATAGATATAATCAGCTTATAATTCACATCGTTACCATTGAAGAAAACAAAGTCCATGTGTTTATCAGGGTTAAGATACGCTTCAAAGCCTATTTTGCTGTATTCAGGAAGCTCCCGGCTGATATGCCTTTCTATGATGGAAAAATTAGTAGGCAGTATTGCCCCATATATGGCAGTTGCAACTTTGCTGGCAGCTGGTGAGCTGAATTTTTGGCCCTTTCCGATTGAATCAAGCAAAGAAAACTGAGATTTTGCAGAAATATCAAGGCTGCTGATACTCTTTACGAAATTTTTGATTTCTTTTTCTTCACTTCCAAGCACCACTTCTGCACTAGACAAATCCAAAGCTTTTGACTGGCTTCCTGATATGTAATTTTCTAGATGGAAAACGGATTCAGACGGATCCAGCGTCGCAGCCTGAGCAATCATATCGGCTAATAAATTATCCTTGTCCACTTCTGCCGAAGATAAAGACAGTGATGTATCAAGGATCATTTCTGTCAGTTTATCTTCGGAAAGTGTAACAGATGCTGCATTTTTCTGTTTGTTGATTATTGAATTCATTGTTTCATCAGCATGGAATATGAATGCACTTGGGTCCACCTGGTACACCTTTTCTTTATAAGCCAATTGGATGTTGGTTTCCTTTTTCCATTTGTCCGTACTTTCTTCAAAAAGAAGGGCCGCATCCTCCGGTGTCAATCCCGACAGGTCGACATTGCCGACCAAAGTGGAAGGTCCGTAGACATCATCTTTGCCAAATATATTATTGTAAGCAAGGGCCCCAAACTGTGAGAAACTAAATATATAGGCAGTCGATAAAATTAATATGAGAAATATTTTTATCAGTTGCTGATTTCTCACAAATGTTCCCCCTTTCCTTACGCTTCAACATTCATGGAAAGACCGACAAGGACGCTTGGCCCCTCCTCCTGGGCTCTCGCGATCTCTTCTTTAGTCAAAACCGTGCCGTTCGCAATCAGCAATTCTCCATTTTGGCGATATATATCTTTAAGCACTGTTTTGCCTTCCAGCAGTTCTATCTGCTTCTCCCTTAATTTTTGTTGCTCTAAAGTCTCGTCATTATCCTGCATGATCAGCTGTTCCGGCCTTTCCAGGAAATTAGCTGAAGCTTCTTCTTTCACGATCAATATATCTTTTCCATAAGTAAGCACATTTTCGGTCGACAGGATGATTTCTTTTTCCTTTAGTTTTACCTGCATGCCTATGACATTGCCGTTATCCTCGTCAGCAAAAAATTCTGTAACAGCACCTAAAAGCTGGCCTTTACGCGTCATGACCTTAGAATCTGTAATCTTGATTTTTTTGTTGACGAGCTGGTTGGCGATCGGAATTTCATTTAAATCAATAACGGAATTCCTGCTTTCGATGGTTACGGCATACTCTCCGATCCCAATTACTTTTTTAAAAGGGATTGCCTTCACGCTTACCTGGAAATCCTCATGCTCTATTGTCAAAAAATCGATGGAACCTTTTTCCGGATTGATCACTAGGCTTTTTACAGAACCTATTTCTTCTCCCTCTGAGATACTGATAATGGGCAAACCTAGTATTTCTATGCTTTTTTTCATAATTTTCACCTGTCCTGTTTTGTTTTTAAGAATTAGATTCTGGCTGCATACAGCTCTGAAATATATTGCAGCTGCCCTGTAACGACAGGGTAATCACAATAGGCGATCTTTAGCTCCTGCAATAGCGATTCCAGCTTATCTATATTATGAGTGCTTACATAATGATTAATTAGCAAATTCGAGAAAATGAAATAGTCTTCCGGTGATAGATCTGGATTCCGGTATTCCTGGACCAGGGCCTCATACTGGTCATCATCCAGGCTGTTTTTAGCCATTTCAATTTGTGCAAGCATCGTATTTAAAATTTCCTTATTTAAGGAAGGCCGCGTTTCATGAGCTATGGTTTCTTCCAGGAAGTCTTCTGTTTCTCCATCGTTCGCAGCTGCTGCAAACTGTTCGGAAGTATTTATCTTTTCTTCCCCAAATAATTCAGCTTTTTCCTCTTCGGATATAGATGGCAGCTCCTGTTCAGCTAATATATCGGATGAGTCAGAGATTTTTGCATGATCCAAATTATGGATATCAGGTCCTTCTCCTAATGCTATACCGCTTTCTAATACATCTACTGATAAAGGCTGCTCTTCCGGCTCGACAGCTTCCTGAACGTCTAATTCAGACAACGATTGTAGTTCCTTATCATCAGCCTCTTTTTGCTGGGTGCTTTCGCCTTCTACTGCGTCTATATCAAATAAAATACTGGTCAATAACTCGTCTTCGGAGAAAGCTTCTTCCGTTTCCTGTGTATCCTGATTGTTTTTCTCTACCTCTTCTGCCAGCGAACCATCCTCTTTGGCAGTAAATTCAGACAAAATTTGCGTTTTGTCCATATGTATGTCCTCTACTGCGGCCGAAACAGTATCTTCTAGCATATCTTCGTCAAGCTCGGATGAAGATCTATGTGAAATTGATACGTCTGGGAAGTCAATTGCATCACTATTCAACCATTCTTCTAATTCAGACAAATAGTGATTTTCGCTGCTTGCATGATCGCTGGATGTAGTCACGGTCCCTTCTTTTCGATTGATTTCTTCAAGTATTGATGTTTCTTCTATCAGGTCGATTTCAATCTCTTCAAGGAATGACATTTCTTCTGTATCACTTTCGGATTCTGGCTGTGCATCAGGAGACTCATCAATCCCAAGCTCATTCTTTTCTTGAAGGATTTCAACATCCCCTATTTCCATTGTAGATTCACTATCATCAGCAGTTTCGTCTTTAGATGGCTCGATTTCAATCTCTTCAAGAAATAAAGTGTCTTCTGTAGCACTGCTTTTGGGTTCTTTATGATGATCAGCAGTGTCCGTCCCGAGATCTTCCTTTTCTTGCAGGTTGTCAATAGCCTGTAATTCCATAACAGATTCACTATTATCAGCAGTTTCGTCTTTCAATGGCTCAATTTCAGATTCTTGCGCCCGCAGTTCGTCGCTGTCGGCAATAGGCATGCTGCTATGCTCGAATATATCCCCTTCTCCCCTATAGGAAGTTTTTTGTTCAGATAATACGACAGCATCCGAGTCGTAAGCCTCATAAATTTCAAAATCCGTGACATTTTTACCAGTAGTATCAGATAAGGCCAAAATATTTGATGCCTTCTCTCCAAGAAGATATGTTACAGCAAGCACCAAAAGTAATAACACTAGAAAAACCTGCCAAATTCCCATGGAAAGGTTTGCAAGCAATCCTAAAATAGCGATGAAAAAAGCTGATCCAGTCAGCATAAGCTTGCCTTTATGCGTTAGTCCAAGGGGCAAAATAAAAAGCACTGGAATTAAAACCGCTAGTGATAAAAACATAAAAATCAAGTTTACCAACGTTTTTCCCCATTTCTACCAAACTTGTTAATATGATTTGATTCGTGAAAATATACCTATTTTCTACAAAATTTAGATATAAAGTATTGTATAATAAATATATAGTTTTTGAAAGAAGGGGAATAGGTGAAAAGTTCTATTTTTTTAAATGATCATAGAGGCTTCACTTTAATAGAAGTCCTGGTATCGATATCCATTCTCGGGATTATCGCAGCCTCAGTTATGAATTTCTTGGCGCAATCCTACGATTTTACCAAGAAAAATGAGAGTAAGACGGTCGGTATCAATGTTGCGCGCAATGTGTTGAATTACATAGAACATCAGGATTTCTTGGCTATAAAAGATGCCTACTTCCCAGAATCAACACCCCTGGAATCTGTGGCAATTTCCCGAAGCAATTGCATGGACAAGCATTCAAATAAGACAATATTCACAGGAAGCTGTCAAAGTATTTTTCAATCAAAGGTAAATAATGTGGACTATGAAGCGACGGTGATTTTACATAAATATGAAACGTCTGAAAATGGACTATCAAACAGGCTGATCCCCGTTACAGTGACAGTAACCTGGAATGATAACGAAACGACAGTAAGGGGGATATTGAAAGAATGAAAAAGCTCCTGTCCTCCAACCGCGGAATGACTTTGATAGAGGTCCTATTGACTCTGGTGATTGGTGCAATTGTGTCAGGTGTCATTTATTCCTTGTTCATTACAGGGCTTAATCTATACCAAAAGATCCAGATTGAAGGGCAATTAAGGGATGATGCCGACTATATTGCCACCATGATCCTTAATGAATTATATACAAATGACCCCACAAGTGTTCAGCCGTTGTCTGGGGATAAGCAAGGCATCGCGCTTATACGGGCTGGCACAAAAGAAGTGAACCGTTATTTGATCATTGATTCTGAGCAGCCGCCCGCCATCATCAAAATCTATTTCGAAGATAATCAATTCATCATAGAACATGCGGACAAGGAAGATGGCAAGGTGGTATTGGACAGCTTATCCTCCAATTTTACGACCGCAGACGTAGACGGAGTTGCAAGGTTCACTGAGATATCCATAGATCCAGACAGCAAATGTACGAAGAAGAACGGGACAGACAACTGTACTTCAGGAACCATACACCTCAATTTGGTATTGGAAGATAATAAAAGTACAAGGGGTTCGCTCATCAGGACAAAGCCTCTGGTGCTGGAAAGTTCATTTGGTTTCTAAGGGGAGACAGCGATGCTGAAAAATAATGAAAAAGGATCAACTTTGATAACTGTGCTGCTGGTTTTTATGATCTTCATGACCCTGGGCCTTGCCGTAATGGCAGCTAGCATCAATGGGGCAAAAAGAACGGAATCCAGAGAAACCAATATCGTAGAAAACCTGGATGATCTTAAGGCGATGAAAGAAGGCTTGGGGATTATCGAAGGCTATATTGCCGCTAAAGGGGCAGATTTGGTTAAAAAAGATATTTTAACTTACAAGACTACTCTAGCTTCTTTTATTAATGATCAGAATGACAAACAGCAAGCAGTTGCCGATGCTGGCAACACGAGGTTCACAATAAGCGATATTACGGAAAGTGAATTTGCCGGCTTTATTAACCCTGTCCTTGATTATACCCGAGTATTTGCAATTACAGCCGGGCCGTATAAGCAAAATGTATATGTAACAGCAATGCCCAGCTTCTTAAAATATGCTGTGGGTTCACGTGCAGCCTTAACTCTAAATGGCTCTGCATCCATTGATGGAAATATTTACGCGAGTGAATCCTTGAATATCAGTAATGAGGCCCAATACATATATAACGAAAACAATAAATTGGTAAAAACACAGCTCCCGGTTGCGAAAAATGAAGTTGAAGTATTCGTGGACAGCCAAACGGTTTCTTTATGCAGTTCCGAGCTCGCCTGCTATGATGATTCCTTTGCCAAAAAGGATTATACATGGAAACCAATTAACTCCTCGCAGTTAAATGATGCATTTAGTGATGGCAATCCGTCCATGCATGTTGGTGACAAACCCAATTTCATTGATGTGGACATCCTGCAGACTTTTTTGGAAAAGTTAAATGGCCTAGGGCTTAACATTCCTTATTTTCCTGATGGAACGGGACTGGGAAAAGAAGAATATAGTCGTTTAAAAAAGAATCACTTGATAACCGAAATACAAAATATTACTGCGAGTAATATAAATGTAGCGGTTATTAAAAACTTCCATAACATCAGTCAGCATGACGAGAAAGCTTTGTTGTACCAGGGAGATGCGAATATAGATACCCATGACCTGGAGCTCCGAGACGATCAATGGCTCATCGTTAACGGAAATGCCCGCCTGGAGAGCAGCGGAAATAGCCATATGGATGTGAAAGGAAATATACTGATTACCGGTGATTTGACGGTAAAAGGTGATCTTGGGTTCAGTTCCGTAATATATGCACTTGGGGATACCGACCTCAATAGTGTAAACATTACATGCTACAAGAGGAATTGCGGCGACACTAACGGTACTTTAATATTGATGACTCAGGGACAATTGGATATAGCCATTGTAAACAAATTTAAAGATGCAAAGACAGAGAAAACAAATATCCAAGGTTATCTTTATACAGATTCTAAAGCGGAAGTGTATGCTGTCGGGTCATTGCTTTCTGTAAATGGCGGAATTTTTTCTTATGAGGATTTGAACATTAATAGTTATCGAGGGAACGCATCTGATGCAAGTACCGATTTACGATTTACTGCTGATGAACACATTGACGCCTCCAGGCTGACGGTAAAGAACGACAATCGACTGTTTTTAAACCAGCTCCAGGGACTTCCAAAAGCATCTGGACTCGAGGTAATACCTGAGCGTTTAGAGATAAACGAAGAATAATAATATGAAAAAAGCAGGCTGCAACTTTTATGCAGCCTGCTTTGTAATTTTTCAGTTTCCTTTTACTTAAGAAGCTTCATGGCAGCTTCATGCTTCCATTTCAGAGCATAATCATATGCGGTCATATTCTCTTTGCTTCTTATCTTTTTATCTGCACCGTTTTGCAGCAGGAATTGTACAATTTCGGTGAGCCCCTCCTCACCTGCATACATTAAGGCGGTTTTCCCTCTTTGATTCTGATGGTTCAATGTTCCCTTTACATAGGGAAAAAGCTTGATGATCAATTCAGGACGATTGTTTCGTACGGCTGTCAAAAGAAGCGTATCTCCCTCCGCATCAGCAATTTCCCCTGTCTTGCGATCTTGCTTTATTAATGCAAGCGCTATGTCAGTATGTCCTTCATGGACAGCAATATTTGCAGAAGTCTCTCCAAACTTATTTTTCTTAGACGGTGAAAGTCCTTTATCTAGCAATATATCAACAAATTTGGTGTCACCCTTCAAAGCTGCAATATGCAAGGCTGTATTCCCATCCCCGTTTGTTTTGTGCAAGCTGCTTTTGTGACGCTCCACTGCTGATTCAATCATTTTTTGTTTAGAGTCATTGATGTTTATATCCTGTTGCTGGGAAGCATTTAGGGAATAAGCCAATCTCACCAAGAATGGAGAAGGATCGTGTTTACTGAAGACCGCACCTTTGTTGATTAGCATCCCGGCTATCTTAAATTGCTGATACTGTAATGCAAAGTCTAGAGGTGTCACGTGGTCCTCGGTTTCAAAATTCAGATCTTGATCGTCGCTTATATACTCTTCAACGTATGCCATGTCTCCAGACTGTATGGCTTTGACCAATCCCTGCTCGTCTTCTTTGGACGAAGAGGATTTTGCATCTATGAGAAAGAACGATGCTGCAGCACCAGCGACTATTATAGCTATGACTAAGATCGTTAAAATGTTTTTACGTTTCATAAATTTCCTTTCCAATTATGCTTTTTTGAAAAAGAAGCCATAACAAATGTTATGGCTTCATTATGATTAATACTTGGAAGAGCCGCTTTTGCCTATAGAACCGGGTTCTACTACTTTTACCTTTAAAGCTGCAGTAAATGTAGCTCCTATATCATCCTTTGCGACAATGGCAATAACCTGCTCACCAAGCCTGTTTGCGGAAATGATTCCATTTTTATCTATAGATACATAGTAGTCATTATTTGTTGCAAATGTCAGTTCTGTCCTGTTGGTTGCATCCGCTGGCACATTTGATACATATTTCAGTATAGAATCTGTATTTCCTTTTTCTATTTCGATGGCAGAAGGATTAACAGAGATGCCTAGCAGAGGCTGCCCAACTTGAACAGTCACTTCCGCCTTAGCTCCGCTTCCATCATTGGCAGCAACCTGTATGGTCGCAGCCCCAGTCGAAACACCTTGGATCCTTCCATTTTCTATGACTCTTACAATATTAGAGTTATCTGACGCCCAGCTGACATGTTTGTTTGTTGCATTACTTGGAAATATTTCAACATGAAAATTACTAAATTCAGCATTCTTATCAATTCTTATGTTATCAGGAGTAACCGATATCCTGCTGATTGGTACGTTTTGAATAGTAATGTTAGCTCTTTTCTCTATCCTTTCCCCGGTGGCATTTATTCCTGCCACGATAAGCTGTGCTGTACCCTGTGTAAGCCCGGTGATCGTAAACTCACCCTTATTAATGGACGCAAGTAAAGGATCAGATATACTTACTTCAAGACTGTTTCTAGAGTCCTCAGGCCTTAAATCTGAAATAGGAAGTTCTGCAGTATCGCCGACATTCAATGTTAAGTCGTGCACAGTAAAGCTCTCAACAGGTATTCTTACTGTCACATTTGCCGTTTTCTCTACTGAATGCCCAAATACATCAGTAACGGTGACCTTTACTTTTGTTGTCCCATGTTTCAATACCTCAGCAAATCCAGTTTCTGGATTAAGGTTAAGTATTTCTCCTCCACTGTCCTCTTCCCATCGCACTTCCTTAATGCTTGCATCAGACGGGACAGTCGTTAAATTCAGACTGAAATTCTTTGATATTCCACGGTTCAACACAAAATCAGTTGGGAATTCTATGCCGGTTAGTGGCACTTCCGCCAATATTGTCAAAGGATTAAACTCAACAAATTCAGGTTGATCTAATACATTGTTATATCTTAGCTTTGAATTATTAAGTACATAGCTTTTCTTTTCCGTTGCTTTTATATTTACTGTGAAAGTAACAGGATCAGCCCTGAATTCATTATCCGTTTTTCTATAGACAATATCAGGCAAGTTCTTCTTATATAGGCCGTTTACGAGGCTCCCTGTTTGATCTCTGCTATTAAGGACCTCGATTCCTTGAGGAAATGCTTCTGTAAATTCTAAGCTGGAAAGACGGATTTCATTACCTATTATGCCTTCAACTGCCTTGCCGCTCAAAACTCTAGGCGTGATTGTATACTTAATGGAAATTGTATCATTTACTTTTATCGGTGATGCTGTCAGTACTTCCCGTGATACATCGAGATTCGTTTGTAGCTTTTCTACCGCTATAGACAATTCTTTTTCAGCTCGTGCCCCGCGGCTGTCAACAGCCACAATTTTGACCTTGGCATTACCGCCCTCCGGAAGCTTGTGATCAATGGATGTAACAATAGTGGAACCGTTTGGGACTCCCTCTTTCGACATAACCTGTGTACCGTTTAAGTACACCTGTGTAGAAAACTTCTTATCCTTCAAATCAAAATCATCCACTTTATAGGATAATTCAATATTCTGATTCGACGGAATCACATCTCCCTCTTTCGGAGAAAGCACAGTGATCGCAGGGGCGTGATTAGAGCCAAGGAAGGCGCGATACATCGTATTTACAAAAAGCTTCTGCTCTGATTGCGGAAATCCAGTGCTGGTGTGCCCGCTCCCTGAATAAGTAATATTGCCCTTGGAATATGTATAATAGTGGTTCCAGCTGTCATTTTGATCACGGTTACTGCCAATGATATTATACCAGGGGATTACATCCTTATCTTCCAGGTCTAAAGTATAATACTGATTGTGTGTAGGAGCTATCATTATATTAGTGTCCAAATTAAAAGGATAATTCGTCATTAATCCACTATTAACTTTAACTGTATTCCTGGATATATTAGGAGCGTTCAGCCCCAAATTCGTCATCGGGTCAATCTGTCCGGATGCTGCCTTAAAATAAGTTACCCAGTTGTTACTGTAACTCGCTTCCTTGTATATCGTGTCATGGGTAAACATAATGCTTTGTCCCGATTTTATATATGTTTTTAAGGAATTGACTGCGTTGTTGCCCAAATTTGCATCATTATAAACATCAGCGAATCCGAAAATGACCATATCATACTTACCGTTAATATTCGTATGAATCGTTTGGTTAAATGTATTGATATCCGTAACATCTATATGAATATTATATTCTCCAGATCTGTTAAGGAAACTTTTTTGCATATTATTTTCATTCGTTAAAGCGCTATTGTCACTATTATTTTTGGTCACTTGTAGCACATTAATATTAACGGGCTGGTCCTTAAAATAAATCATTCCCTTGCTGCTGTCTTTCAGGTTCAAGCCTTTATCCAGCAGTTCCAGCTTCCAATACCTTACTCCAGAATAACCTGATGGGAGCTGGTATGATAATGTGACCGTTTTGGATGTAACTCTTCTCTCAATCACTATTTCCTCTGGATCGTATCTGTCGTTGAAATCCGAATCTATGTATAGCCTTGCTTCCAAATCCCTCGATGAAACATCACCAGGCTTCAGAACATTCATTTCAAAATTCAAGGTATCACCCGGCCCATATTGACGATCTCCAGGTTTGCTGTTAATAGTGAACCTTGGCCTTTCTTTATAATTTTTGCTTTTGAAATAGTCTTTCAAATGAGATATCAAGTCCTGCTCTTTATTATCGCCGTGCGAGTTGTACTCTATAATATTCGTTCTTGGATCATTCAAAAAAGGGCGAAATTTATTATATAATATTGTACCTGTTTCAAATGTAGCCCTATCAAGAATTACAGGCTGGTCTTTATTAATGAATTGATCAATAATTTCATTTGCCTTTAACACAGTGATATCATTCATTTTTCCTGTTGTATTGTGAGCGGTGCTTCTTTCACTTAGAGTCTTGTCTTTAGTATTCAGCTTCTCCGGATTATAGTTGCCTTCCATGATTGCAATGAGGTCGTATTGGCCATCCAGTTCCTCCCGCATCGCAACAAACTTTTTCATCGTCATTGTAGTTATTTCATAGCTGTCATCCCGGTCCAAAATTCCCCTCAGCTTTGATACGTTCCCGACATCTATAATCTCCAAAATCTTGTATTTGGGAGAAAAATCCGGGAGTTCATTGCCGTATCCTGCATCGGCCGGGTCAGGATGAAGCTGGAATATTACAGAACATAGTATAATAAAAGCTACAAAAATATGTTTTATTTTCTTCATAGCCGCACCTCAATCGACAGTTTTTCCATTATCTATAAAAATTCATAAGTCTTTCCTCCTATTATAATATCAATGAATTCCCGAAAGCCATAGAGAATTGTAAAAGCATGTAAAAAAACACTGCTTTTTGTGAAAAAGCAGTGTCATCCGACATATTGCGCAACTTTATTTCTTCCAGCCTGCTTGGCTCCAGTGTACATCGCCCGGTCTGCATGTCGGACAAGGGCCTGTGGATCCTCTGCATCTACAGGGGCAGTAGCTACGCCAATGCTTGCTGTAAGAGGCACCAGCTGATTGCTGCGGTGGTGGTCAAGGTCGGAATGAACCGAAAATGATTTACCGGCGATGGAACGCCTGATGAATTCTGCAAAGTCATAGGCTTCCTGCTTCCCGAAATTCGGTATCAAAATAACAAATTCCTCACCGCCATACCTGGCCAATATCCCCCTCGTTCCAATCAGTTTATCCAGTCGGTCGGCAAGCTGGACCAATAATTCATTTCCGCTTTCATGTCCATATGTATCATTTACTGACTTAAAACGGTCGATATCTATCAATATCAACGATAGGTTTTTATATTGCTGTTTTTCTATTTTAGTAAACTCTTCCCGGAGGACCCTGTCAAAATATCTGTAGTTGTAAAGATTAGTGAGCGCACATTTCTCACTTTCCAGCTTTGTTTGCTGCAGGTTCCTGGCATTTTCAATGGCAACTCCCAAATAGGAACACAAGAGGTCCATAATCATCAGCTGATAATCCACATACATCCGCTTCTTCGGGGAAGCCAGTATCAAAATCCCTACCACAAGTGAATTCCTGACAATCGGGACGGCAAGAATGCTCTCCATGCCCGGAGATATTACTCCCACATCAAGGTGCTGCCACTCTTTTCTTGAGCTATAGATGATCCCCTTTCCGGTTTGCCAAACTGTCCCGCTGACACCTTCATAGGATTTAAACATCTTGATATCTTTATTTTGCTCCTTGCCATCTTTGGCATATCGGAGCAGCTCAATCTCTTGCCGTTTATTCGAAATATCAAAGATATATGCTTCCTCAGCAGGGACAATATCCGAAATCTTTTCAATGAAAAGCTGGGTGACTTCCTGTACCTCCAGCCTCTGTGTCAGCTTATGGCCGAATTCGCTTGCCTTTGTAAGCAGCGCATTTATTTCCTGTGACGAATTATACATCCTCATAATCAAGGCGAGCGCAATTAATGGTATCCCGACAAACAGGATAGACAAATATCCAATTTGCTGATAAACAATGAACATAATAATTGCTTCCGGCACAACAATTAAAGAGGAAATGCAATCCCAGAGTAAATCTTTGTCAAATAACCGCGGCTTTATTTGAAACAGGATATAACGGACAGCGGTTAAAAGGATGGTATTCAGTACAAAGTAGGCTAACTGATAGGCGAAAATCTTCCCGAAATCTGCCGCAGACACAGACGTGGCAAACTCGTGCGTCCCTCCAATCCAGTAATAAAACAGGCCGCTTAACAGACTGATAAAAAAGAAAAGGATCGAATTCAACGGCAAGCGATAAATTTCCTCCCGTCGCAGCTTTAGCATCAAAAGCATAAATAGAAAGGAAATTTGCGTCAATATTACTTCTGCCGAGAGCCCAAATACAAGAAATACTGCCAGGGATACCCCCTGAACAGTCGAAATGGGGGTATTGTTAATCACCATCGGTATGAGTGAGAGCACACACATCAAGATTAAAAATGCAAGCAGATCCAATTCCTGTCCATTGAATCTGGAGGGGGAGTGCTGGATTGTCAGCCATATTCCAGCTGGTACAATTATCAGCCAAGCGAGCCATATGGCTAATTGCTTGCTTTTCGACAGCTCCATAACAGTTCCCCCTCCTTTTTTTGGCTTTGGCTTTATATAAATAATTTAGTTCATTTTATCAAATTTTCAAAATAATGTCACATATTAAATAATCCTTTTGTCCCATGGTTTATCAATATCTTCCACTTTTTTCAAGAAAGGGATGGCATCTGCAAGAAAATACAAGGAACCGGTTATGACTAATAATTCATCATCTCCCGTTGCTGCAATCCCTTTTCTTATTGCATTCTTCCAATCCTGTTCCCAATCCTTGTCACGTGCAGTGCTTGCCGCAAAGAGTTCTTCTGCATCTGCAGCTCTGTCGTTCTGTATTTTAGTAAATATCATTTTGTTTGCATGTTCATCTAACAATGCGATCATCTTTTTAAAATTTTTGTCGCGAAGTGCGGTGAATACAAAGTTATATGCAAAGTCTGGATAACGATCTTTCAACGTTTCAAGTAACACGTTGACTCCATCGGGATTATGGGCAGCATCCAGAATAATGACAGGCTGTTCAGAGATGATCTCAAATCTCCCTGCCCATCTTGCTTTTCTCAGTCCGTTTCGAATGCCTGCCTCTGTTATTTGAAACCCATAGTTTTCATTTAGAATAAGCATTGCCGCAATGGCCAGTGATGCATTGAAGGCCTGATGCTTGCCCAGCATGGCTACCTCGACCCTCTCTAATACGGTTCGATCCATACGAAAAGTAATTTCCTGGTTAGTTTTGAGCTTGTTTATGCTTTCAAGCTGGAAGCGATCATTGAATTGATAAAACGGCGCGTCTTCAGAAATAGCTTTCTGTTTAATGACTGAAGCTGCTTCGTCAGGGACTGGACCGCAAATAACAGGGATGCCTTTCTTAATGATGCCAGCTTTCTCGCCTGCAATTTCTCCGAGCGTATTCCCTAAAAAATCAGTATGTTCCAGCGAGATGGAGGTAATGACCGACAATAAAGGAACAATCACATTTGTGGAATCCAGCCTTCCTCCCAGTCCAGTTTCAATGAGTGCCACATCCACGTCACTTTTCTCGAAATACATAAATGCCATTATGGTTAGGATTTCGAAATAAGTCGCCCCTTTTTCCTCTAGAAAAGGATAAAGCTGATTAACCAGCTCGATAATCTCTCCATCTGGAATCATCCGGTCATTAATCATGATTCTTTCATTAACTTTTACCAAGTGCGGCGAAGTGAAAGAGCCTACAATTAACCCTTCCTCCATTAAAATGGATTTCATCGCGTTCAGTGTAGAGCCCTTTCCGTTGGAACCAGCGATATGGATATTTCTAATCCTTCTTTCTGGATTGCCGAGTTTTCGAAGGATGCTCTCCATTCTTTCCAGGCCAAAATCCATTCCTAACTTTGATTCTCTGTTATATAAATAATCGATTACTTCATTTATATTTTTAAACATGGAAGCCACCTGCCCACTTAAATATGTAAAATGCTATCCTCTAAGTATTGCTGTATCTTTCTGCTGCTAGAAGCATAGATACAAAAGAAATAAGCATGCTCAATACCGTCTAACCTTACTGCCAGCCTCCAGGCGATCGACAACCTTATTGTCGGTACAATGGCAGCATGTTATATTGTCAGCGATTATAATCCCTGATAAACAGGTAATCAATGTACAATTATTCAAATCGGTTTTCAGTCAGGCTCGGATCGTTCGAACACTCGATCCATCCTACTGCCTGCCTTTCATCAAATTGCAACGAGAGATGAATCAATGTCATCTCCCCAATCGATTCAGACATAGTCCGTTAACGAATTAAGCATCCTTTTAATCATATCAAATTATCATAGTAAAAGTTACGAGTAATTGAATTGATATGGCTGCCGATCCTGCAGTTTAGCACGGCAATCGACTTTTCCTATTACCAGGATAAAAGATTGAAAATATATAAAGTTAAAAAGAAAACTCGCCCTTTGGCGAGCTTCAAAACTGTAAGTCCTTAGTTATGATGAATACGTAACTCAATTTTGTCTTTTCAATAAAATGAGGAATGAATGAATGAATAAAATCATTCATTCATTACCTCATCTTAAAGCACTTTTAAAAGATTTGAATAGAGCCAATGTTAAAGCTGTTTCAGCTCATTAATTCTGTGAAGAACAGCATCACGTTTTTCGCTGTAGTCTTTTTCTTTCGCACGTTCTTCTTCGATTACCTTTTCAGGGGCTTTTTTAACAAAGCCCTCGTTCGATAATTTCTTTTGAACACGTTCAACCTCTTTGTTAAGCTTATCCAGTTCTTTTTCCAGGCGGGAAATTTCCTCGTCAATGTTAATCAAGCCCTGCAACGGAAGAATTAATTCGACACCCGTCACAACTGCCGTCATTGCCTGGCCTGGTTCTGTTACCTCTGTTCCGATTGTAAGCTGCTCAGGATTACAGAAGCGTTCCAGGTATGCGCGGTTTTTCTCCAGCGTCTGAACAGTCCGCTCGTCCTTGGCTTTCAAGATCAGCTTAATCTTCTTGCTCATCGGTGTATTAACTTCTGCACGGATGTTGCGTACAGAACGAATGATTTCCACAAGCAGCTTCATCTCTTCAGAAGCTTCGGCATCCGATAATTCTGGATTTACTGTCGGCCAAGCAGCAACCGTAATGGATTCCCCTTCATGAGGAAGGTTCTGCCAAATCTCTTCCGTAATAAATGGCATGAATGGATGGAGCAACTTCATCGTGTTATCCAGAACGTAAGCAAGGATAGAGCGAGTCGTCTTCTTTGCAGCTTCATCTTCACCGTATAAAGGAAGCTTTGCCATCTCGATATACCAGTCACAGAAGTCATCCCAGATAAAGTTGTAAAGAATTCTTCCAACCTCACCAAACTCATATCTTTCTGCAAGCCTTGTCACTGTTTCGATCGTTTCATTGAGACGGGTTAGAATCCACTTGTCAGCAACTGATTTCTCACCGCTAAGATCGATTTCTTCGTATTTGAGTCCCTCCATATTCATTAAAGCAAAGCGGGACGCATTCCAAATTTTATTCGCAAAGTTCCAAACCGACTCAACCTTTTCAGTGCTAAAGCGGAGATCCTGACCTGGTGAGCTTCCAGTGGAAAGGAAGTATCTCAGGGAATCAGCGCCGTATTTTTCGATTACTTCCATAGGATCTACACCGTTTCCTAAGGATTTGCTCATCTTGCGGCCCTGTTCATCACGTACAAGCCCGTGAATCAATACATCCTTAAATGGTCTCTTCTCGGTAAATTCAAGTCCCTGGAAAATCATCCTGGATACCCAGAAGAAAATGATATCATACCCTGTCACTAATGCATCCGTAGGGTAATATCTCTTAAAATCGGTGCTTTCAGCATCAGGCCAGCCCATTGTTGAGAATGGCCATAACGCTGAACTGAACCAGGTATCCAATACATCCTTATCCTGTTCCCAATTCTCGATATCCTCCGGTGCTTCATGGCCCACAAATACTTCACCGGTAGTCTTATGATACCAGGCAGGTATGCGGTGGCCCCACCATAGCTGTCGGGAAATACACCAGTCACGGATGTTTTCCATCCAGCGAAGATACGTATTTTCAAACCTGCCAGGAATAAAATGAACTTTTTCTTCCTCTGATTTCCCTTGCAATTCGATTGCCTTTTCGGCAAGCGGCTGCATCTTAACAAACCATTGAGTGGACAGATAAGGCTCCACTACTGCGCCGCTCCGCTCTGAATGCCCTACAGAGTGTACATGTTCTTCAATCTTGAACAAAACGCCCTGTTCCTGTAAATCCTTTACGATTTGCTTGCGGCACTCAAAGCGGTCCATACCATGATATTTGCCCGCTCTTTCATTCATGGAACCATCTTCGTTCATGACAAGGATCCGTTCCAAATTATGCCTGTTTCCCAGTTCAAAATCATTAGGGTCATGTGCCGGCGTAATTTTTACTGCGCCAGAACCAAATTCCATATCAACATAATCATCGCCGACAATAGGAATCTCACGTCCGGTAATTGGCAGAATAACCGTTTTTCCAATAAGATGTCTGTATCTGTCATCCTCAGGGTGTACAGCTACCGCCGTATCGCCCAGCATCGTTTCCGGACGGGTTGTAGCAACTTCAATATGGCCGGATCCATCTGTCAAAGGATATTTCATATGATAAAACGCACCCTGGATATCCTTATAAATTACTTCAATATCGGATAATGCTGTCTTTGTGGAAGGATCCCAGTTGATTATATATTCCCCGCGATAGATAAGGCCTTTGTTATAGAGTGAAACGAACACCTCTCTAACTGCTTTGGATAGGCCTTCGTCCAAAGTAAAACGTTCTTTCGTGTAGTCCAGCCCAAGGCCAAGTTTAGACCATTGTTCGCGGATATGGCTTGCGTATTCTTCTTTCCATTTCCATGTTTCTTCGACGAAGGCTTCGCGGCCCAAATCATAACGGCTCTTGCCATCATTTCTTAGTTTTTCCTCTACCTTGGCCTGTGTCGCAATACCGGCATGGTCCATGCCAGGCAGCCATAATACATCATAGCCTTGCATCCTTTTCATTCTTGTAAGGATATCCTGCAATGTTGTATCCCAGGCATGCCCCAGGTGAAGCTTTCCGGTTACGTTTGGAGGCGGAATTACAATCGTATAAGGCTGTTTCTCCGCATCGTTCTTTGCTTCAAAATACTTTCCATCCAGCCACCAGTGATAGCGGCCATTTTCAATGGTTTTGGGATCATATTTCGTTGGCATCGTTTGTTGATTTTCTTCCATAATCTGTTCCTCCTTTATTCGAAAGCGCACGGCGCTTCATTTAAACTGACAAGCACAGGCGGCATCCAAAGATGCGGCCTACATGGCCAGGTCCGCTGAACTCAGAATGCAAAACGTTTTTACATGTTTCTCTTGAAAAATAAAAAAACTTCCTCGTCACAAAAGGACGAAGGAAGTTGTTCGCGGTTCCACCTTTTTTCCGAAGCTGGATATATTACATCCTTGCTTCAGCTCTCATATAAAATAACGGCTTTTAACCGGTCTCCATTACTCTGCCTGTTTGCCTCATGGCAAAAGCCTTTCTTGGAAACGACTCACGGACGACTTCAGATGCCACTTGCTTAGAAGCCTTTCACCAAATGGCTTCCTCTCTATAAAGAAGTAATACATCTTACTGCTCCCGATCATAGTCTAAAATATTCAATTATGTACAGTGATGATTGGATACCTAATATACTACAAAAAAACATATTATATAGTCAATATTCTTTTCCTATTTCTTATTATTTTATACTGTGCCTTCCTAATTTGATAAAGGCGTTTTCACCAATTTGAAAAACAATCATACGATAAAATGAGAAATGAAAGGATGGTGGTCAATGATGAAGAAACGATACAATCCGTACAGCCTTCCTCCATGGTTACGAACAGTTCGTGGCGTGTGCCACCAATTAATTATTCCATTTAGCGTCTTTCAAGGTGTTAGGACGTTTTTTTTGCCAACCACGTTTGACGTCTTCCTGCTGGCAATCTTTATCCTGCTTGCATTGGCTTTGTACCTGGGATGGTTTTGACGCTCTATTATAAACAAAATAAGTTAGAAATAAAAAACGACCGGCTGATCACTAATACAAATGGCTGTTGGACACACACTGCCTGCAATCTGTATTAATGGTGCCGGTCTTAGCTTTGCTGCTGTGTTTGGTTGGCCTGTGCCTCTTTGTTCCTCCGTTCAATCTCCTCGATCTTTGTCACCATGTACTCCACATTTTTTAACTGCCAATATTGATGCTGGAAATGGGTTG
Organism: Peribacillus sedimenti; assembly: GCF_046237635.1. Classification (NCBI taxonomy): domain Bacteria; kingdom Bacillati; phylum Bacillota; class Bacilli; order Caryophanales; family Bacillaceae; genus Peribacillus; species Peribacillus sedimenti. The sequence continues at coordinate 4,052,647 of NZ_CP143547.1, forward strand.
AATACTCCAGCTCAGTTCTGCTTCCCTTACGTTCAAAGTAATTTCTGACACTAAGCACCATTGATCCCGGATATGCCATATAGCTTTGAAACAAGAGCATTTCCTGCTCCTTTAAAGGAAAATACTTCAAATAATTATAAAGCCAATCCACACAATCGTCGCATGCAGTTGGATAAGTTCTCGCTGATTTTACAAGAAACGGCAGAAGGTCGAAATGAGGAGGAGCAGTCTTTGAATCTTCAAAGTTGATAAAATAACCATAGCCTCTCTCATCATATAGAAAATGGCTGGTCGAAAGCTTTCCATGGGTAATGACTGCTCTCGCCTTTTCTTGATCCTTCGTTTTACTGTACCAGTCATTCAACTTTCGTTCGGCATACTCCAGTGCCTGCGTGATTTCGGAGTAGTGCAGGGCAAAATTCAGTTCAAACGGAGACATATACCATTTTCTTTCACACGCTGCCATGAACTCATCCAGGAATTCACGATGCTCCTTCCATTGCTGAATGGTCAAATTAAAATGCTCTTCCCTGTTTTCTTTATCGACCGGAACTTCTTTTGCAGAAATCATATGAATTCTTGCAAGCTCACGAAACATCTGTTTATGCCGGTTTTCCCGCTCTCCTGGATTGTCGTCTTGAAGCCATGGCATTAAATAACTTAGCTCTCCATTATGCAGGACAGCGTAGCGGCCATCTGTGGCGGGATAAATAGGGACGATTCTATTGTATCCCTTTTGGAACAATTGCTGGATATTTCGAAAGAAGTCGACACCCTTTTGTGGAGGAATCGTTTTCAGCGCATACACACCACTATCACTGTAAACCTTTTTTACCTTGCCAAAGTCTTCAATATGATTGACAGCTAACGGATAATGACGGAGCGGCTCGGCAAACTCCATATGCAGAACCCCCTCAGTTTGGTCAGTCACATCACCTAATGTAACTTATATGGACCTACGGAATATGCGATATCTCAAAATACAGCAGAGCAGGATTGTCATCACTGCTCTCCTGTACTGACTATTTTTTGAAAACTGGTGCCTTTGGAATATAAAGAACCTGGCCTTCATACACGTCGCTGCCTGGATCCAGCTCATTTGAATTCACAATAGACTGGGCACTGACCTCATATCTGTCCGAAAGAGAGTCCAATGTATCTCCATGTTGTACAATACATACCTTCACTTTCGTCAACTGTTCTTCCTGCTTATTGCCAAAATAATCCATAATAGATAATTTCCCTTCTTGATTTTCTTGCTGTTGCTGATTTTCCCTCTTTTTATCCTCAGAAGGAGGACGATTTCCCTTAGGAAGCATATCAAGGATTGGTGCAATTTTATTCTTAATAAAGCCTTTCTGTGCACCGCCCTTAGCCGGAACATTTGATTCTTTCTGTTCTGCTGCTGCGGGAGCTGGCTGCTGGTTCTGGGATTTTGCCTGATCTACAGGTACAGCAGGGGCTGCCGGCTGTACCTCTTGCACTGGCGGCTCAGCGGGTTGAGCCGGAGCTGCTTCCACTGCTTCTTCCTCTTCTAATTTTGGTTGTTTTACTTTTTCAAACACCGGTACTGTTTCTTGATTCCCTTGGTAGGTGGCTGCAGGACTCGTTTCTGATGCAAGATAGTTGCTATCTTTCATCAATTGATCCATCAAAGGAGCAACAGGTATGTTAAAGACGGGTATATCTGGCTGGGTATTTGCAGCCAGTAATGGCTCATCCTCTTCAAGGCGTTCCTCATCAGGCAGTTTTTTTGCTTCAGCATAAAATGAGGTAAACAAATCGTCATCGGTATTTTTCTGAATAAATATCGGTTTATCAAAAATGACTTCAGTACGCTCTTCTTCTGCCTCTATCCCATTCTGCCGCTCACTCTGCTGTAGGTTCTCCATAGCTTCTTCCAATGACAACTCCGAAGGCTGTTCATCTTCCTCCTGCTCGCCATTTTCGTCATAGCCTTCGAATGCAGGAGGCAGCCAGGAGATTTCCTCTCCAAGGCTTTCATTATATTCATAGCGGTGTGGAGGGTCGTCTTCCCATTCTTGTTCGGCAAGGTACTCAACCGCAAAGTCCCTTACCTGTTCCGAGTCAAGCTTTTGTTCACCTTTTTCCTCCTCTTCCTCTCCAAGCTCTGCTGCAGCATGAGGCTCTTTATAAATTCCTGTTATCACCAGGTCAGCTTGAAGCTTTAAGCAATTCTTGGCAGGCAGCACATAATCAAAGGTTTGGATTGATACATCTACATCATATAGAGAATTTATTCGATTATAGGGTATGGTGATATCGACAGGGAATCGATGCATAAAAACATTGACTCCATCCGCCCCTCTTTCCACATGCTGAATATTTTTAGGCAGGTAGCTCTGTGTGTAATCCCTGGGTTCTGACTCCCCGGAACGCGGCTCTTCCTTATACTCTCCGCTCAAGTCCAGAGTCCCTTTTATAACTACATATTGATCCCTTTCATGAATCGTAACATTCGGATCCAACGAAAGGGAGTATAACTCTGCGACTTCCTGTCCCTTCTGAAACCAAATTGATTCCTCTAAAGAAAATCGTAGATACGATTCGTTTTCATTAGACAAGATGATTCCTCCTCCCATTTCCTTGCGAGCATGAATATGCCATTAACAACTTATGAAGAAGTAAATCTTTTTATGACATGATTAAGCCAGCTCAAAGACGATAGAAACAGAAAAAGACTGCCCTTGAAAAAAACAGGACAGTCCCTAATTGTCTATAAAAGGGGGGAATGTAGACATTGTGCACCCCATTTATCATTACCCTTTGTTTTTTAGCAATAAAAGCCCGGAATTAAGTCATTACGCCGTGTTTTAGACCGTTACGAGCCTCTTTAAGTGCAATTGACCATTTCCTTCAACACAATCCTATATTAGAGTTCCCCTAGACCAGCTTTTCCACAGAATCATTGGGCTCTAGGGATTCAAGCAGCTCTCTTCACATTTATCTATGTCTTTGTGGAGCATCTCTAGTCAGTGAATGGCCGTTGCATATGTGGGAGCAGCGGGAAAGGTGAGCCCTCTTGAGGAGCGGCAGTGACGGGGAGGCTTACCGCCCGCCTTGCGGAAAGAGAAGCTCCTGAAACAAAAATCAACAGACCCAAAATAACAGGCCAAAATAAAAACAGACTGTAGCAAGCTCGATTAATTATCGCGTTTGTCTACAGTCCAATTTTGGATCATTATTTTTTCAGTTTGGCAAATGCTTTTTCTGCAGCACTGATCGTTTTCTCAATATCCTCATCAGTATGAGCGGTGGATAAGAACAAGCCCTCGAATTGTGATGGAGGCAGGTACACTCCCTGCTCTGCCATCTCGCGGAAATATGCTGCAAAGAAATCTAAATCGGAAGTCTTTGCTATGTCATAGTTAGTGACTTTCTCATTCGTAAAGAATAGGCCGATCATGGAGCCTGCACGGTTAAATGTGCAAGGGATGCCATATTTCCGGGCAGCTTCGCCAATTCCTTGTTCGAGCAGATCGCCCTTCCGCTTGAATTCTTCATAAACCGCCGGGGTTAATTGTTTTAACGTTTCATATCCTGCTGTCATGGCAAGCGGATTTCCAGAAAGCGTCCCCGCCTGATAAATGGTACCGCTTGGAGCAATATTCTCCATTATTTCTCTTTTTCCGCCGAATGCCCCAACAGGCAGTCCTCCGCCAATCACTTTTCCTAGACATGTGATATCCGGGTCCACCTTGTAATAGCCTTGTGCACAATTGTAATCGACACGGAAGCCTGTCATCACTTCATCAAAGATCAATAATGAACCATTCTTTGCCGTGATTTCCCTTAATCCTTCAAGGAAGCCCGGCAGTGGGGGAACAACACCCATATTGCCTGCTACCGGTTCCACGATGATAGCGGCCATATCTTCTCCGTATTGCTCGAAAGCATATCTTACGCTATCAAGATCATTGTACGGTACGGTAACCGTATTTTTTGCCACACCCTCCGGTACTCCAGGGCTGTCGGGCAGACCTAATGTAGCAACGCCAGAACCAGCTTTAATCAATAACGAGTCACCGTGGCCATGGTAGCTTCCTTCAAATTTAAGAATCTTGTTGCGTCCAGTATATCCCCGTGCCAACCGAAGTGCACTCATTGTCGCTTCTGTCCCTGAAGAAACCATCCGGATCATTTCGATGGATGGCACGCGCTCGATAACAAGCTCGGCTAATTTATTTTCACTCAGTGTAGAGGCACCAAAGCTGGTCCCAGTCTCCGCTACTTTTTTTAAAGCTTCGACTACCCTGTCGTTGGTATGGCCTAAAATTAGCGGCCCCCACGACAAAACATAATCTATATATTGATTCCCATCAATGTCATAAATTTTGGACCCTTTTCCACGCTCCATAAAGATTGGATCCATATCAACAGATTTAAAGGCACGTACTGGGCTATTTACCCCTCCAGGCATTAAATTCCGCGCTGTAGTGAACGCCTCTTTGGATTTTCCATATGATCGCATAAACATTCTCCTTGTCATCTAAAGGGTGATTGTGACCAGCCGTACCTCGTCTGGTGACGAGTGTATTGGCCTGCTCATTTGGCACTAATCAGTCGTTTAGCCAGCCCGCCACATCTTTTGCAAAATAAGTGATGATTAAATCTGCTCCTGCGCGCTTCATGCTTGTCAGCATCTCCATGACTATTGATTTTTCATCAATCCATCCGTTCTGGGCTGCTGCTTTGATCATGGAATATTCACCGCTGACATTATACGCAACTACTGGCAGGGTAAAATTATTCTTCACGTCACGAACAATATCCAAGTAGGACAGTGCAGGCTTAACAATCAGGAAATCCGCTCCTTCATTAACATCTGATTCAGCTTCGCGGAAAGCCTCCAGCCTATTTGCATAATCCATCTGGTATGTTTTGCGGTCCCCGAACTGGGGAGCTCCATTAGCCGCTTCTCTAAATGGTCCGTAGAAGGCTGATGCATACTTAACTGCATAAGACATGACCGGGATATCCTGATATCCGGCCTCATCCAGCCCGGCACGGATTGCTGCGACGAAACCATCCATCATGTTGGACGGTGCGATAATATCTGCCCCTGCCTCAGCCTGGCTGATAGCTGTTTTTACAAGAAGTTCAAGTGACTCATCGTTTAGGATTTTGCCATTTTCGACGACCCCGCAATGTCCATGGCTTGTATATTCACATAAGCAAGTATCAGCGATAACGACAATCTCTGGAAAGTCCTTTTTAATCTGGCGTGTTGCTTCCTGTACCAAACCATTATGGCAGTAAGCGCCAGTTCCTTGCTCATCCTTGTCATGCTCATGAGGGACACCAAATAAGATAACAGATGGTATGCCAAGGCTGCTGACCTCTTCCATCTCAGCCTTTAAATAATCCAATGAAATTTGAAATACTCCAGGCATGGAGGTTACTTCATTTTTTACACCATTTCCATCGATAATGAAGATCGGATAAATCAAGTCTTCTTTATGAAGATACGTTTCCCGGACTAATGCCCTCATACCGGCAGTATTCCGCAAACGGCGGTGACGATTGAATTGAAGATTATTCATAACACTTCCTCCTAGTCCTTTTCCATTTGAAAATATTTTCCCAAGCTTATGGCCATTTCTTCTACAGTGTACACAGCCGGACATGCCGCCACGTTAAGACCGTACTTTTCGGCAGTTTGTTTAACAATTGGACCGATGCAGGCAAAAACACATTTTTTAGCCTCTTGTTCCAGCCCGTGCCTCAACACAATATCCATGAAATGCTGCACTGTCGAGGAACTTGTGAACGTGATTGCATCCAGCACATGATCCTTCAGCAGATCTGCCAGTCGCCGTTCACTATCAGTTGGTATAACTGTTCGATACACAATAACTTCATCACATGTGGAACCGCTTTTATTGATAGCAGTGGATATCACATTGCGGGCAAGATTCCCTTTTGCCAGCAGTACCTTGGCTCCGGGCTGCAAAATTGGCAAGAATTCTTTTACAAAGGTTTCAGCTACAAATTCTGTTGGCATAAAATCTGGCATATACCCCAGCACCTTGAGCGCTTTGCATGTTTTGCTGCCTATTACAGCTATTTTGGGCAATTTGGATCCCTGATAATGTTGGAAGAAAAATTTTACACCATTCTGGCTTGTGAATATTACCCAGTCATATTGATCCACATCGGCCAATAATTTATCGGTAATCTCGTTATTTTCAATGTCAATAAAATCTATCAGGGGAATTGAATAAGCAATTCCCCCTGAATCCTCAATCTTGGAGATTAACGAGGCTGCCTGCTCCCGTCCCCTTGTAACAAGAATGTTATAGCCCTGGAGGGAGGTCTGCTCTCTCATTACTGGTCAAGCTCCTGCTTTACCTGGTCGATCAGTTGCTTGCCTCCTGCTTCTGTCAGCCTTCTTGCCGCTTCATAGCCAACCTCTTGCGGATTCATTCCTTTAACCTGCTCCTCAAACACCGTTTTTCCATCCGGTGAAGCAACTAAAGCCCTGAGGTTAATATAGCCATCTTCCACGGCCGCAAACCCGGCAACTGGAACCTGGCAGCCTCCCTCCATTTTGTACAGATAAGCTCTTTCTGCTTCCACTGCTGCTTTTGTTTCCACAGAGTTAAGCTTTTCCAGTTCAGCAAGAAGCTCATGATCATCTATTCTGCACTCAATGGAAAGTGCTCCTTGTCCGACTGCTGGAAGGCAGATATCCGGCTCAAGAAATTCAGTCACGACTTCCTGCTTCCAGCCGAGGCGAGAAAGCCCTGCTGCCGCCAGAATAATCGCGTCATAGTCTTCATTTTTCAATTTATCCAGACGTGTATCAACATTTCCTCTTATCCACTTAATGTTCAAGTCAGGTCTCTTTGCAAGGAGCTGGGCACCTCTCCTAAGGCTGCTTGTTCCTATTACAGCCCCTTCCTTAAGCTCATTCAAGGAAAGTCCATTTTTCGATATTAATGCATCCCTATGGTCTTCTCTTGCCGGGATACATCCGATGGTCAGCCCCTCAGGGAGAATGGCAGGCATATCCTTCATACTATGTACAGCCATATCTATTTCCTTGTTTAGCATGGCCTGTTCGATTTCTTTAACAAACAGACCTTTCCCTCCCACCTTTGATAAAGTCACATCCAGGATTTCGTCACCTTTTGTAACGATTTCCTTAACCTCAAACTCAAAAGGCACGCCAAGCTGCTTAAATTGGTCAATGACCCAATTTGTTTGCGTTAGTGCCAGCTTACTTCTCCTTGAGCCCACGATAATTTTTCTCATTTTATCCTCCTATGTATACCAGAAGTGGAATTTTGAAAGAGTCCCGAACAGGGAAAAATTAATAATCACGACTAAAAATGAAGCTATATTGATTAAAGCCAATGTTTTACCGTAAACCTGCTTCCGTACTTTTAAATATAGATATACACTGTAGGCGGCCAATACTGTGAACGAGCCGATGATTTTCGGATCGAACCAGAAAAGGTCAGGAACTTTAATGTAAGCCCATTGCAGTCCGAGAATCACTGAGAATAAAAGCATTGGCACTCCAATGACTGAAAGAACATACGACATATGCTCGAGTTTCGACAGATCTCCCAGCCTTACGAGCCGCTTCCCCCATTTTTTCCTCTTAAGTAAATCATATTGTATTAAGTAGAGCAATGAAAACACAAAGGCAAGGGAAAAAGCTCCATACGAAAGGATAGCCATTGTTATATGGATAAGGAGCAGTTCCGAAACCAGTCTCTGGGCATGTACGGATGACTCCATCTGTACCGGTGCGAAGGTGTGTACGGCCATCACGATAAAACCAAGTACATTTGTAAAGAAAACCGTAAAGTCTACTCTTAGCAATCTATTAATGGCAAGTGACAGGGTAATCAAAACCCACGCATAGAAATACAATCCTTCAAAAATGGTGAGCACCGGGAATCTTCCCGTCTTTACCATATAAAGAAATAAAAAAATTGTTTGTAAAAGCCAAACAATTGCAAGAAGCCAGAAGGCAATGCGGTTTGCCTTCCGGTTATTATGAAGAAAATCGATAAAATATAATAGCACGCTTAACGCATACAGCAGTACGGTACCTTCATGCAATCTAGTTAATGATAACTCTAACATAGGATACCCCGTTTAGGCCTGGGCAGGCATGGAATGTAGAGCTGGTATTGAATTCTCTTTATGCTCTTGCACTGCCGGAGTCTGTTCCATCACCAAATCCTCAAGATTGAAGATTTTCATAAATCTGTTCAATGCATCACTTGCATCGGGATCATCAGCAATTTCCTTCGCATATAGTATAGGATCCTTCAGCATTTGATTAATAATGCTCTTCGTATGCTTGTTCAGCACCTTAAAATCTCGTTCGCTTAAATGAGGCAGCTTTCTCTCAAGGCTGTTCATCGTTTCTTTCTGGATGGTTAATGCCTTTTCACGTAGAGCTGAAATAACCGGTACAACGCCAAGAAGGTTAACCCACTGGTTGAATTGCACAATCTCAGCTTCAATCATGATCAAGATTTTTTCGGCCGCAACCTTTCGTTCCTGCAGATTGGCCTGCACGATTCCTTCAAGATCATCAATATCATAAAGGAATACATTGTCATTCTTCGCAAGCTTAGGGTCTAAATCCCTCGGAACAGCGATATCCACCATAAAGATCGGCCGTCCCTTTCTCAGCTTGTTTACCGAATCCATCATTTCATGGGTTACAACGAAATCCTTTGACCCAGTTGAAGTAATTAATATATCAGTCTCTATCAATGCACACTGCAATTCCTGCAGCTGTCTTGCATGTCCCGAAAAACGTTCTGCAAGTGCCACAGCCTTTTCAAATGTACGGTTAATTACAGTGATATGATCCGCACCGTTGCTGTAAAGGTTTTGAATAGCAAGCTCTCCCATTTTCCCGGCACCTAAGATGAGGACATTCTTACCTGAGAGACTGCCAAAGATTTTTTTAGCAAGCTCAACAGCAGCATAGCTTACAGAGACAGCATTTGTGTTAATTTCTGTTTCTGCATGCGCCTTTTTAGCAAGCGTCAGCGCCTGCTGGAATAGATGATTGAAGACAGTTCCGATGGTTTGTTCCTGTTGGGCAAGCATGAAGCTGGAACGGACCTGTCCAAGAATCTGCGTCTCTCCAAGAACCATTGAATTCAAGCCGCAGGTTACATGGAAAAGATGCTCGACTGCACCATCGCCTTCATATATAAATAGAAAAGGAGAAAATTCTTTTTGATCTATTTCGAACCACTCAGATAGAAATTCTTTTATATAGTATCTGGCTGTATGGAGCTGGTCTGCCACAGCATAAATTTCCGTTCTATTACAAGTGGAAACAATGATATTTTCCAGGATACTTTTTTTATTTGAAAGAGCCTTCATTGCATCCGCAAGTTCGGCTTCGTTAAAAGATAGTTTTTCACGAATTTCTACTGGGGCGGTCTTATAGTTTAATCCAACTGTCAGAATATGCATGCTTAACACCCCCAGCTAAATAAGAAGTTTATAATCCTCAACCATTATAACATGTATAATACAAATTAAACGCAAAAAATATGAACAGTTAATGAATTCATATGCTACCATATTAATGATACAAACAATATTCATCCAACATTCAATATTTACCCAATTCGACATACCGTACAAAAGTACCATACCAAAATCGATACATAACATCAAGTATTCGAACTGACTTAGGAGGCTATAATTTGAAGACACAAAGAATTTTCCCTGGCGTCATACTTATAGGTTTTGGGCTCTATTTTTTTCTGGAACAGTCCCAAGTGGATATTTTCCCTGGTTTTTATACATGGCCCACTCTTTTATGTATTGTAGGGATTGCTTTTTTGGCCCAGGCCTATGCTGGCAAGGATAATGAATCCATTCTTCCCGGAGTGATTCTTTTCGGGTTTGGACTGCATTTCCATATGATTGAAAGATTTAAAGCCTGGCCTGATCACATAGGGATATTCATATTGATCATCGCCCTGGGGTTTATTCTGAAGGCAAGAAAGACGAACAGCGGGATGTTTCACGGGCTGCTTTTATTAGTTGTTTCCATACTCACCTTATTTTATGACAAGGTATTTACCTGGCTGGGGACTTTAGAATCAAGCTTTTCCAACGCATTAAAATTCTGGCCATTTGTCCTGATTGCTGCAGGAGGTTATATGCTTTTCTTCAAAAAGAAATGAGAATCAGGCTTATTCCTGATTCTCATTTCTTTCTCTTTCAAAAACAGCCCCAAGCCTCTGTTGTAAAAAAAGATTAAAGTAATCATTCATGGGAGTCACTTCTTCATTTATTAACACCCTGTACCTTACATTCGCCGTTTTTGCTAGAGTCGGCAGCATATTGACAGGAGAGACAGAAAGGGAAGTGCCCATCACCAGGAAAAGGTCAGCTTTCATGACTGCTTCTTCTGCTTCTTCCCATCCATGTATGGCGTCCCCGTATAAAACAATCCCTGGATTCAAGACTGTGCCGCACTGTTTGCACACCGGGGTATCATATTCCAGCACATAAGAAAACTCATAGGAGCATCCGCATAATGGACATTCTGGGGTCATTACAGAACCATGGACTTCAATCACCTTGCTGCTGCCCGCCTTATGATGCAGGCCATCAACATTTTGAGTAATAATCGTGACATCCTTTCCTTGCCTTTCAAGGGCTTTAAGAAATAAATGTGCGGAATTTGGTTCATACTGATCCAGGGATGAGAGATGAAAAATTTGTTTATAATTGTTCCAGAATTTCTCCGGATTCCGGTTGAAATAGGGCCTTGAAAGATAGGCTTCGATCGGCTCATCCTTGTTAAACCATCCCGCCTCTGAGCGGAAATCCTTTAGGCCGCTTTCCGTGCTCACACCTGCCCCCGTCAAAACAGCTATCCTGATGCTGCTGTCTATCCAACTCTCCAGTTTATCAAGCTGCTCTGCCTCTTTCATCGGTCAACAACCCTTCCGTAGGATATGTATGTAGTTCCTTGTTCGTTCTATAGCAACACTGCAGCTAGCGTTAATATAAGAAAGTAATGGCATTTTGATAAAAAGAGGCAAGGGGATCCCCCTGCCTCTTTAACTATCTACATAAAACTTTGCAGGGCAGCCCAAGCCTGATCCTTCCCCTGGCCTGTTTCCCCTGAAAACAATATCAACTCATCTTCTTTATCCATATCAAGAGTCTCTCTTGTTACCTTTAGATGCTTTTGCCACTTTCCTTTAGGAATTTTATCTGCCTTGGTAGCAATGACGATACATGGCAAGTCATGATGCTTTAAAAAATCATACATCAACACATCGTCCTGTGTTGGCGGATGGCGTAGATCTACAATCAACAGTGCAGCTCTTAATTGCTCGCGCATGGTAAAATACGTCTCGATCATTTTTCCCCAGGCTGCGCGCTCGGACTTAGAAACTTTGGCATAGCCATATCCGGGAACATCCACAAAATGCATGGAGTCATTGATGATATAAAAATTCAATGTCTGAGTCTTTCCCGGCTTTGATGAAGTCCTTGCAAGGTTCTTCCTGTTTATCATTTTATTGATGAAACTTGATTTACCTACATTCGATCTCCCAGCCAGAGCAAACTCTGGATATGGTTCAGCCGGGTATTGTTCAGGCTTGACAGCACTGATTACAATATCCGCGCTTGTCACTTTCATTCATTGTCACCTGCCAGTGCATGCTCAAGAACTTCATCGACATGAGAGACAAGAACAAATTCCAGTTCGTTGCGGACTGTTTCTGGAATATCCTCGATATCCTTTTCGTTGTCCTTAGGGCATATTACTTTTGTCAGGCCTGCCCGGTGTGCGCTTAAGGATTTCTCTTTAAGTCCGCCAATAGGCAAGACCCTGCCTCGTAATGTAATTTCCCCTGTCATACCGACTTCCCGTCTTATCGGTCTTCCAGTAAGGGCGGATATCAGTGCAGTAGCAATCGTAATACCTGCAGACGGTCCATCTTTTGGCACGGCCCCTTCAGGCACATGGATATGAATATCATATTTCTCATGGAAGTTTGGCTCTATGCCCAGCTGTTCTGTTTTGGAACGGATATAACTGAATGCAGCCTGAGCTGACTCTTTCATAACATCCCCAAGCTTTCCGGTTAACACAAGTTTTCCTTTTCCCGGAGCCAATGATACCTCGATCTGCAAAGTGTCCCCGCCTACAGTTGTATATGCAAGTCCTGTTGCCACTCCTACCTGGTCCTCAAGCTCCGCCTGTCCATAACGGAACATTGGCTTCCCTAAAAATTCCTCCACATTCTTATCAGAGACCACTACGCGTTTCTTGTCTCCTGATACCACAATTCGAGCGGTTTTGCGGCAAATGCTTGCAAGCTGACGTTCCAGGCTCCGCACACCTGCCTCCCTTGTGTAGTAGCGGATAATTCTAAAGAAACCATCATCACGGATTTGAAGCTGGGATTTTTGCAGCCCATGCTCCTCCAGCTGGCGTGGAAGCAAATGGTCCTTGGCAATGTGGAGCTTTTCGATTTCAGTATAGCCCGCTATTGAAATGATTTCCATACGGTCTCTCAAAGGGCCCGGTATCGTGGCCAAATTGTTGGCCGTTGCAATAAACATTACTTTTGAAAGATCATACGGTTCCTCAATGTAATGATCGCTAAAATTATGATTTTGTTCAGGGTCCAATACTTCTAACATTGCTGCGGATGGGTCTCCCCGGAAATCATTGGACATTTTGTCGATCTCATCAAGCAGGAATACCGGATTGACGGTTCCCGCTTTCTTCATACCCTGAATGATCCTGCCCGGCATGGCACCAACATATGTCCTTCTATGACCGCGAATTTCTGATTCATCCCGTACACCTCCCAGTGAGACACGGACAAAATTGCGGTTTAACGATGTAGCTATAGACTTAGCCAAGCTCGTTTTACCGACTCCCGGAGGTCCTGCAAGACAAAGGATGGGACCTTTCAATGAACGTGTCAGCTGCTGCACTGCCAGGTATTCCAATACACGTTCCTTTACCTTTTCAAGACCATGATGATCACGGTTCAGGATTTTTTCTGCCTTTTGGACATTTAAGTCATCCTTGGTCGAGTTTGTCCACGGAATGGATACCAGCCAATCTATATAATTGCGAATTACAGCACTTTCAGCTGAAGTCGTAGGCACTTTTTCATATCGATCCAGTTCTTTGAACGCTGTTTCCTTCACATGGTCCGGCATCCCTGCCGCCTCAATTTTCTCGGTAAGCTGCGCGACCTCTCCGGTTTTCCCTTCCTTGTCTCCCAGCTCCTTCTGTATTGCTTTCATCTGTTCGCGAAGGTAGTATTCCTTCTGTGTTCTTTCCATAGAGCGTTTGACCCGCTGGCCAATTTTCTTTTCGAGATTAAGGACTTCCTTTTCGTTGTTGATGATCTCGATTACACGGCTAAGGCGTTCCTTTACGTCTATTGTTTCAAGGATCTCCTGCTTTTCCTTTGGTTTCAGCGGCAGATGGGAAGCGACTATATCGGCCAGTCTGCCTGGCTCTTCGATGTCAGCAGTAGAAGAAAAGGTCTCATTTGAAATTTTCTTGGACATCTTAATGTACTGCTCAAAATAATCGAGCAGGGTCCGCATAAGGGCCTCATGCTCGGTTTCTTTCTCTGTGCTATCCTCATATACTTTAAGCCGGGCGCTGAAATATATGTCATTATCGTAAAATGCGTCTATTTCCGCACGGTTTAATCCTTCGACTAAAACACGGATTGTCCCGTTAGGAAGCTTAAGCATCTGCTTTACTTTTGTGAGTGTTCCCATTTGATATATGTCATCTTCGCCTGGCTCATCCAGGGATATATCTTTTTGTGTCGTTAAAAAGATAAGATGCTCTTCCACCATTGCTTTCTCAAGGGCTTGTACAGATTTTTCCCTTCCAACATCCAAGTGAAGCACCATAGTCGGATATACAAGCAGTCCTCTAAGCGGCAGGAGGGGGACGATGATTTCGTTATCAGCCATTGCCTGACACCTCCAAATCTAAAATTGCATGGTTATGCATTTGGTCTATCGGTTTCTTTTGCTAAAGTGTAACATTATTTGTGTCAATGCGTTAATGATACACTTTGAAATTTTTCCAAAGAGTTAAAAAATATTACCAGTCATGCCAACCTTTAAACAATTCTAACTTATTTACAAACAAATTGTCTATCTGTTTGTATCACTGATGTTTTTCCCTATATTAGATAAGAAAAAACGGTTTATTTTCGATTGCTCCGTACAGATACTTCGATGCATGCGCCTAAAATTAAAAATCAGATGCTCTCTCTTTTTGGTAAATCTCCCAGCTCTGAAAGGATATCCTCCGCTATAAGTTCCTTCTTTAGCGTTCTTTCAAATACTTCTTTTACATGGCGGACAGGAATTATTTCTATTCCCTCTATATCCTTAATAATCGACTGAGCATTATCTGCCGGAATGATCACAGCAGTGACACCGGCCTGCTTCGCCGCCTTAACCTTTGGTATTACACCACCGATTGGTTTTACATTCCCATGTATGCTTATTTCGCCTGTCATGGCAATGGTATGGTCCACCGGAATTTTATATATGGCAGAATAGATGCCTGTAGCCATTGAAATCCCCGCTGACGGTCCGTCGATCGGCACTCCTCCTGGAAAGTTAACATGGATATCGAAGCGGTCTGCAGGAACACCAAGGGATCTTAGAACGGTGATAACATTTTCGACAGAGCCTTTCGCCATGCTCTTTCTTCGGATGGATTTTCCGCCGCCTCCAATGCTCTCTTCTTCAGCGATTCCGGTTATATTTATGCTGCCTTTTTCAGCTGCAGGCACCACAGTGACCTCAATTTCCAGAAGCATCCCGCTGTTCGGTCCGCTTACCGCCAGGCCATTAACCAATCCAACTTTTGGCTTTGTTCCAATTTTAGCATCCAGACGCGGATTCAGCTGGCTGCTATTCGCAATCCATACGATATCCTCGTCCAAAATTTCTGTTCTGTCCTCCGTTATTGCCAAACCAGCCAGGGTTTGAACCATATTTACAGCTTCACGGCCATTCCGGGCGTAATCGGAAATCATTTTAAGCCCATTCTCACTTATACGCAGGTTTACTTTGCGAACCGCGTTCATTGCGACCTCAACAATTTCATTCCTGTCAAGTTCCCTGAAAAATACTTCCAGGCATCTTGAACGAATCGCAGGAGGAATTTCATTTGGTGTTCTGGTGGTGGCTCCGACCAGCCGGAAATCTGCAGGGAAGCCATTTTTGAAAATATCATGTATATGTGTCGGAATATTTGCATTTTCCTCTTGATAATAGGCGCTTTCCAAAAACACTTTACGGTCCTCAAGTACCTTTAACAGTTTATTCATCTGGATAGGGTGCAATTCACCTATTTCGTCGATAAAAAGAATCCCGCCATGCGCATTGGTGACAGCTCCCTGCTTGGGCTGAGGTATTCCTGCCTGCCCCATTGCGCCTGCCCCCTGATAAATCGGGTCATGAACCGAGCCAATGAGCGGGTCTGCAATTCCTCTTTCATCAAAACGTGCTGTAGTTGCATCCAATTCAACAAACACAGCAGAAGACTTAAAAGGAGATTTCGGGTTTCTTTTTGCTTCCTCTAATACTAGTCGGGCGGCTGCTGTCTTGCCCACTCCCGGCGGCCCATAGATGATAACATGCTGCGGATTGGGGCCGCATAATGCAGCCTTCAAGGTTTTGATCCCGTCTTCCTGGCCAACAATGTCAGCAAAAGCAGCCGGGCGGACTCTCTCGGAAAGAGGTTCGGTCAACGAGATTGACCGCATCTTCCTCAATTGGTCCATTTCCTTTCTGGATTCCCTGTCTATGGTAACCTTTTGTGACCTTTGCCCCTTTAATAAATTTAAAAAGTAAAGGCCAATTACAATTCCAAAAAATAATTGGATTAACAACGCAATTCCAGTCCAGCTCATCACATTCCCTCCTGCAACCCTTGTATGTAGTACTGCTAGTATCCCCCTTGATGAATCTAATTAATCCAATTATTCAGAGGATCGTTTTCGTACATTGCATCAAAAGTTTGTGCAGCAGGGCGGTGAATTGATGCTTGAAAGCAATAAAAAAGAGCGGCCATGTTGGCAGCTCTATTCTAATGCTTAAGCAGAGGTTTTCTTTTCTTCACCTTTTACAGTCGTTCCGTCAGTTAACACCAGCTTTGGAGGTTTGCCTTCAGAAACAGTTTCCCCGGTGATAATACATTTCTCGATATCGTCACGGGAAGGCAAATCAAACATGACTTCCAGCATGATTCCTTCAATGATTGATCGTAAGCCACGTGCACCAGTCTTGCGTTCAATTGCCTTTTTAGCGATCTCGACAAGTGCTTCTTTTTCAAATTCCAAGTCCACGTTATCGAGCTCAAGCATTTTTTGATATTGCTTGACTAGAGCATTTTTTGGCTTTGTAAGTATTTCAATAAGCGCATCCTCATCAAGTTGTTCAAGGGTAGCGATTACCGGCAAACGACCGATAAATTCAGGAATTAGTCCGAAACGCAGCAAGTCTTCAGGCAACACCTTGGAAAGAAGTTCTTTTTCCTTTACATCATCCTTCTTATTATCTGAACCAAAGCCTATTACTTTTTGCCCAAGTCGGCGTTTGATGATTGGCTCAATTCCGTCAAATGCTCCTCCGCAGATGAAAAGGATGTTCGTTGTATCAATTTGGATGAATTCCTGATGAGGGTGTTTGCGTCCTCCTTGAGGCGGCACGCTTGCAACCGTTCCTTCAAGGATTTTAAGCAATGCCTGCTGAACACCTTCACCTGAAACGTCACGAGTGATGGATGGGTTTTCGGATTTACGGGCCACTTTATCGATTTCATCGATATAGATTATGCCTTTTTCCGCCTTTTCTACATCATAATCGGCAGCCTGGATTAGTTTTAGCAGGATATTTTCTACATCCTCCCCCACATAGCCAGCTTCTGTTAAGGAAGTAGCATCAGCAATTGCAAACGGAACATTCAATAATCGGGCCAATGTTTGTGCAAGAAGGGTTTTACCGCTTCCTGTCGGTCCTATTAACGCAATGTTGCTCTTTGAAAGCTCTACATCGTCTACCTTGCTATTGGAGTTAATCCTTTTATAATGATTGTACACCGCAACCGCAAGGGATTTCTTCGCCTGCTCCTGCCCGATCACATACTCGTCAAGAATTTCGCGGATTTCTTTTGGCTTTGGTACGTCCTTAAATTCCACTTCTTCTTCAGTACCAAGTTCTTCCTCCACGATTTCTGTGCAGAGCTCAATACATTCATCACAAATATATACACCAGGACCCGCTACGAGCTTGCGCACCTGTTCTTGTGTTTTGCCGCAAAAAGAACATTTTAGCTGTCCTTTTTCATCATTAAATTTAAACATGAACTCTCACCCCTTTTAAACTCTTCCAATCTATACACAGAGAAGGCTCTGTTAATGTTTAGACATTCCTTCTTTGTAAGCACCTAATGTTATGTGTTGATTTGCATTGTAGCATGTTCCCGCCCGTAATGTAAGAAAAATGCTTATAACAATGTAAGTTGTCCAAAAAAAATCCATTAATATGTATTTTGCCCTTTACCAGTTTTCCCAAACCTTTAGAAATAAAAAACAAGGATCATACAAATATGTATATGCAGCGTTAGCATTAATCTACACTGAAAATAGCAAAAAATCAATCAGGAAAAATTTGCAAAAGTACAAAAAGGGGCCGCTAACTTTTCATCCATTCAAGATATGTATAAAACAAGGCACGAATATTCGCGCCTTGTCCCGTAATATGCATTATTATTCAGCTGATGCTTCTACAGTTTTGCTGTTTTCAACAAGAAAATCAATGGCTTTGCGGATTCTTAGATCGGATTTAACTCCGTCAAGGCTTCCAAGCGCTTTCTTGATTGTTTCAGCATCCATGTTATACATTTCAGCCATTTTTTCCACTTCTGCATTAACATCTTCTTCAGTAGCTTCAATATTTTCTGCATCAGCGATTGCTTCAAGAGTTAAGCTTGTACGTACACGTCCTTCAGCTTCCTCTTTCATTTGGCTTTTTAGAGCTTCCTCATCTTGGCCGGAGAATTGATAGTAAAGCTCAAGGTTCATGCCCTGGCTTTGAAGACGCTGTTCGAATTCCTGCATCATCCGCTCAACTTCATTCTCAACCATGACTTCCGGAATATCGATTTGTGCATTTTCAGAAGCTTTTTCAACCAAAGTATCCTGAACAAAATGCTCTTGCTGATGCTTTTTATCATGCTCAAGATTTTTTCTTGTCTTTTCTTTAAGCTCAGCAAGTGTTTCTACTTCATCATCTGCATCCTTCGCAAACTCATCATCAAGTTCGGGAAGCTGTTTTGTTTTGATTTCATGCAGCTTGACTTTGAATGTTGCAGGCTTGCCAGCTAGTTCAGCAGCATGATATTCCTCTGGGAAAGTAACTTCGATGTCCTTTTCCGCACCAGTTTCAAGGCCTACCAATTGATCTTCGAAACCAGGAATGAAAGAATTAGAACCAAGCTCTAATGAATAGTTATCAGAAGCTCCGCCTTCGAATGCCTCACCGTCAACAAATCCCTCGAAGTCGATTACAACTGAATCTCCAAGCTCAGCTCCGCCTTCTTCTTTCACTACTAGCTCAGCGTGGCGCTCCTGAAGGGACTTGATTGCTTCTTCAACTTCTTCATCTGTTACGTCTGTGTCGGATTTTTCAACTTCCAAACCTTTATATTCGCCTAGTTTCACTTCAGGCTTTACAGTTACAGTTGCCTTGAAGATTAGGTTTTGTCCCTTTTCCATTTGCTCTACGTCAATTTCAGGACGGTCAACCGGATTAATTCCAGCCTCTTCTACAGCTTGCGCATATGCGTCCGGAAGAATGATGTCAAGAGCATCCTGGTATAATGATTCTACACCGAATCTCTTTTCAAACATTTGGCGTGGCATTTTCCCTTTACGGAATCCAGGCACGTTTACTTGCTTCACTACCTTTTTGAAAGCAGCGTCAAGGCCCTCGTTAACTTTTGCAGCATCTACTTCAACAGTTAGGACGCCTTGGTTTCCTTCTAGCTTTTCCCATTGTACAGACATGTGTTTCCCTCCAAAAATCTATATACTTCATAAATTAAGTAACGGATGAATATGCTGGTCTTTTAAACAAGTCATCCTTCGGATATACCTAAATTCTTATGTACATCCGCAGTATTCGTGTATTATATACATTACAACCACTACATTATAACACAGGTTCGGCCTGTTTCAACAACTATAGCTTAAATAATGGGGTAAGAAATTTCTTCAATTTCCTTAAGATATGCGATGATATCGGCTATATCCTCAATATCTGCATCATAAAGTGCGGAGAGCTCATCCAGGTTTGGTTCGACCCCCTGATATTCCGCAGCTAAGGCATGGTAGGCAGCTGCCCACAGAGCAAATTCCCCTTCAGATGGGTCAAGTGGATAAAAAACGAAATAATGCCTTTCTATCAAACCTTGGACAATATCATTCAGGGTAGGATTTTCCTGCCCCAGATTCTTTTCTGCCAGATCACCAGTCTGAACCAGAAAAGAATCCTCCGATAAATCTCCAAGGGCGGCAGGAATGAGATCAATTGTCCTTGAAAACTTATGGACTTTAATTTTTTTGTCATATTCCTGTTCCTTTAAGATATTCAATAGGATAGTCTTTAAAAATGGATGCCTATGCTCGTCGACCAGGAACTTTTGTATATGGGGAATATATGGGCGGACGTTAACCTCCGCAAGCTTGGTGATAGCCAAAAGTATTTCCGTATCATTTTTGTTTTCGATAAGCTCATCCCAATTTACCGGCTGTTCCGGTTCATCCTTCTTCGCTGTTTGCGCTTTTTTTTCCTCGCGTACCCTCTTGCTGAATTGCAGCATTTTCTCGAAGTGTTCGACCTTATCCGGCGGCACCAGATTATCATCAAGCAAAGCTTCTATCACGGAAGTCATTTCATCATGCTCACCTAACTGAAGGAGCACCATTAAATAGATATTGACTACCTGGAAATAATCTCCTATCCCTTTTTTCAAGAGTTCATTGCAAAGGTCCCTGGCTTCAGGATAAAACCCTAGTTCTACCAATGACACAACAAGTCCTACATTCAGATCGGCGTTATCAGGTTCAAGCTCGCGCGCCTGGGAAAATAATTGTGCTGCCTGCCGGAAATCCTTTTGTGAAAGTCTCTCCAGTCCTTTATTTATAAGTCTTTCCGCCAAATTCGGAATCGGAATGATGTTATCATTTTTGTTTTGTCCGTTCATATGCAACTCCGCCCTGTGCTTATCATTTAATGAAAAACAGTTTAGCACGTAATTGTATGAAATACAAAATTTTCCGCCATTGCCGATCCTGCCATCCTTTCATTTGGCACTGCATGATGTAACTATAAATTTTATCCGCAGATGGAAAGTGTCCTATATACAGAGCTGGATATATCAGTCATTTGCCAGGCTATCAAAAAATGACCCCATTAGGCTAATTGTTGTACACAATTAAGCCTTATGGAGTCAATCATTCTTTCCGAAACTCTTTTTTGCACTATATAATAGAAGAAAATCCGGTTTGTTTTGCCTCGAATTCATCAATAAAACTATCGTATTGCTCAGTAATAGAAATTTCATCCCAACCATTGATCAACATTTGCTTCCAATATGGAAGTATTTCAAAGCTCGCACCGAACCCTCGGACATCCGACACTGTCTGATTTGGCAGGTCTACGGTTAATTCATAATCAGCCTGGTCAGAGGCTTCCAATAAATAAGCAATTTCCTCATTTTGCAATGTGATAGGCAAAATTCCATTTTTAAAGCAATTGCTCTTGAAAATATCAGCAAACGAAGGAGCAATCACGATGTCAAAGCCATAATCCTGAAGTGACCATGGCGCATGCTCCCTGGAGGAGCCGCATCCGAAATTCTCTCCCGCAACGAGGATGCTTGTCCCTTGGTTGTGCGGTTGATTTAATTCAAAGTCTTCATTTTCATTGCCTGCCGAATCGTAACGCCAATCATAGAATAAAAACTGTCCAAAACCAGTGCGCTCAATCCTTTTTAAAAATTGCTTCGGGATGATTTGGTCTGTATCCACGTTTGCCCTATCTAATCCTGCAACTTTTCCTGTATAAACGGTAATTGGTTTCATACATCTGCATCTCCCACTTGATATTTGGCTTGTCAATCCTTAGAAACTGGCAGTTCCGGCGGTTTCCCTTGTTTCCTCAAATGTTCGGATATCCACGAATCTTCCGTGCAAGGCTGCTGCTGCTGCCATGGCAGGACTGACCAGATGGGTTCGGGCGCCAGACCCCTGTCTGCCTTCAAAGTTGCGGTTTGAAGTCGATGCACAATGCTCACCTGCCGGCACTACATCCGGATTCATGCTCAAGCACATGCTGCAGCCCGATTCTCTCCACTCAAAGCCCGCATTCTCAAATATTAAATTCAGCCCTTCTCTTTCAGCCTGACGCTTTACATTCTGTGAACCAGGAACCACCATTGCCCTGACGCCTTCTTTAACTTTATGGCCTTTCACCATTTCAGCAGCCTGGCGCAAATCTTCAATTCTGGAGTTTGTACACGATCCGATAAATACATGCTGAACAGGTATATCCTTTATGGCCATGCCCTGCTCCAGACCCATATATTGCATCGCACGATTCAGGGATTTACTATCGTAATGAGTCTCGCCTTCCCTAGGGATATATCCATCAATCGGGCTTGTCATCCCAGGATTTGTTCCCCAGCTTACCATTGGTGATATCTCACTTCCATCTATGGTAATTACCCGGTCATATTCTGCTCCTATATCACTGGAAAGACTTTCCCATTCTTCCACATATTGATCGAACACTTCATCGGAAGGCGCATGCTTCCTGCCCTTCAAGTAAGCAAAAGTCGTTTCATCAGGGCTAACCAATCCTGCTCTTGCACCGCCTTCGATCGACATGTTGCAAACTGTCATTCTTTCTTCCATTGACATATTGCGAATGACATCGCCGCAATATTCAATGATATGACCAGTTCCAAACCCTACTCCAAACCTGGAAATAATATAAAGGATGACATCCTTTGCATTGACACCTTTTCCAAGCTGCCCATTGATTTCAAGCTTTAATGTTTTAGGCTTATCCTGCCACAGAGTTTGTGTAGCAAGGACATGCTCCACTTCACTCGTGCCGATTCCAAAAGCTATGGCTCCAAAAGCTCCGTGTGTCGATGTATGGCTGTCGCCGCATACTATGGTCATTCCAGGCTGTGTCAGCCCAAGCTCCGGCCCAATAACATGGACAATTCCCTGGTCGGGGCTATCCAAACCGGCAAGCTGTATCGAAAAGTCCCGGCAGTTTTGCTCAAGTGCGTTCAATTGCTTTTTGGCTATATCATCATGAATCAAGAACCTGTTCACAGTTGGAACATTATGATCCATCGTGGCAAAGGTCCTGTCAGGCCTCCTCACCTTCCTGCCCTTCATCCTTAAGCCCTCAAAAGCCTGGGGAGAGGTCACTTCGTGGATATAATGCAAATCAATATATAACAAATCAGGCTTATTTTCTTCCTGAAAGACAACATGCCGATCCCATATTTTCTCAATGATTGATTTTTTCATCGTCTTCCTCCTTAATGACATGACCGCCGTAAAAAATCCACCAGCATTGAAGTTCCGGTCCATTTGCGCTGTAATATCCAGATGCGTTGTTTATAAAAAAGCACAGCCCGGTTGAAAGGCCATGCCTAAATGATTTCCAATGTTACGCGTAAGCTCCCATAATATCCGAGATAGCAGCCTGATCCAGGATGGCAGCCTTAATTTCAGCAACCATCTCAGTTGTGGTGAGCGTTCGTGCCCCTGTTTTCGAGATATCGCTTGTTCTAAAGCCGGAATCCAGAACATCCTTCACTGCCCTTTCGATCGCTTCGGCCTCTTCTGTTAAACCAAAGGACAAGCGCAGCATAGAAGCAGCCGATAGGATCATCGCAATTGGATTAGCAGCATTGGTTCCTGCGATATCAGGTGCAGAACCATGAATGGGCTCATAAAGATTAGGGCCATTTATGGACAGTGATGCTGAAGGCAGCATGCCTAGCGACCCAGTCAATACCGAAGCCTCATCGCTCAAGATATCCCCAAACATATTTTCCGTTACGACGACATCAAATTGTTTTGGATTTCGTATTAACTGCATTGCTGCATTGTCCACAAGCATATGTTCCAGCTCTACATCTGGGTATTTTGCCGAAATCTCTTCAGCAGTTTCACGCCATAGCCTGCTCGATTCAAGCACATTGGCCTTATCGACCGAGGTTACTTTCTTTCTTCTTGACCGGGCAAGCTGGAAGGCAAGCTCTATTATTCTGCTAATCTCTTCTTTTTGGTAAAATAAAGTATCGATTACTGCTTCCTTACCTTTGTAGGTCGTTCTTTCACTCGGCTTGCCAAAATACAAGCCTCCAGTGAGCTCTCTTACAATCACAAAATCTACTTCTTCGATAATTTCTTTCCTTAAAGGAGAAGCCTCTGACAAACTCGCATAATAACTGATGGGACGAAGATTAGCATACAGGTTCAGGTCTTTGCGAATCTTGAGCAGCCCCCTTTCAGGCCGCAGATTGGACGGCTGATCGTCCCATGCTGGACCGCCTACCGCACCGAGAAGTACGGCATCGCTGCTCCTGCATATTTCGGTTGTTTCATCAGGAAGTGGAGAGCCTGTCTTATCAATTGCACTGCCGCCAATTTCTCCATACTGGAACTGGAATAGATGGTCATACCTTTCTGCAACTGCTTCAAGAACCTCTATAGCACCCCTTGTCACTTCTTTTCCAATCCCGTCTCCGGGCAGCACTGCTATTTTCTTCTTCATTCCAGATCCCTCCTTTTGTGAGTAACTAGCGTTTCACCTCGATGGCTGTAAGACTTGATCCTTTCCTCCTACAAAAATGACCCGATTCACTGCATTGAGATAAGCCCTTGCTGAGGCTTCCAGCACATCCTGCGCCAGACCGCGCCCGCTGGTTTCGACGTCTTGATAGCGAAGCTTCACATAAACCTGCGCCAGAGCGTCACGGCCGGCGCCTACCGACTGAATTCGGTAATCCAGTAGATTCACCTTGCCTCCGATACATCTTTCCAAAGTATTGTATAAAGCCTCTATACTTCCGGCACCTGTAGCCGCTTCCTGGATCATCTCATTATCGCAGTCCCTTAGTGATACAGTAGCAGTAGGAACCTGGTTGGTTCCGTAAGTAATCTGCATCGAAATAAGGTCGAAAAATCTATCATCCTTGGAAAGCTTCTCTTCAAGAACAAGAGCAGCAAGGTCCTCGTCCGTCATTTCTTTTTTCTTATCTGCAAGTTCCTTAAATAAGGTGAATAAGTGATTCATGTCTTCTTCACTAACAGTTAGATTCAACTCTTCCAGCCTGCTCTTGAAAGCATGCCTTCCTGAGTGTTTGCCAAGAACCATTGCATTCGATGCAATGCCGACAAGATCAGGGGAGATGATCTCATATGTTGTCTTTTCCTTCAAAACCCCGTCCTGGTGAATGCCTGATTCATGGGCAAACGCATTTCTTCCTACCACAGCTTTATTAGCAGGTACCGTAATCCCTGTCAGTTTGCTGACCATGTCACTTGTTCGCTTAATTTCATTCAATTTCAATCTTGTATTTGCATTATAGTAATCCGCCCTGGTATGGAGAGCTACTGAAAACTCCTCCAGTGCCGCGTTTCCTGCCCTTTCACCGATTCCGTTAATCGTTCCTTCGACCTGTCTTGCACCAGCCTCGACTGCAGCAAGAGAGTTCGCAATAGCCATTCCCAAATCATCATGGCAATGGGCGGACAGGTTTACTTTATCAATGGAAGGCACGTTTTCGATTAGATATCGGAATATATTGCCGTATTCCAGCGGGGTGCCGTATCCGACCGTATCAGGAATATTGACGATTCGTGCACCGGCTTTAATTACTTCTTCAACCACCTGTGCAAGAAAATCAAGCTCCGTCCTGCTGGCATCCTCTGCAGACCATTGGACGATCGGAAAGCGGGAGGCCGCGTACTTTACTGACTGTACCGCCTGCTCGATTACCTGTTCTTTCGACAGCTTTAATTTGTACTCTCGATGGATCGGAGAGGTGGCCAAGAAGATATGGATCCTCGGCTCTTCTCCTTCCTTCAGAGCCTCCCAAGCTGCATCCATATCGCTTTTTATACAGCGGGCCAAGCCGGTCACCGAGGAATTTTTAATTTTCTGTGCTATTTCCTTTACTGAGTTAAAGTCACCTTTCGAGGCAGCCGGAAAACCTGCCTCGATAATGTCTACTCCTAGCCGCTCGAGCTGCAATGCGATTTCCATCTTTTCAGAAAAGTTAAGATTTACACCGGCGGATTGCTCTCCATCTCTAAGTGTAGTGTCAAAAATATTAATTTTTCGCAACGGCTTTCACTTCTTTCTTATTCTGCTGCACGAAAGGCATCATTTTTCTTAATTCACGTCCAACTGTTTCAATAGGATGCTCCTTCTCTCTTTCATTGATCGCATTGAATACCGGACGATTGGCCTGGTTTTCCAGGATCCAGCCCTTTGCAAACTGCCCTTCCTGAATATCCTTGAGCACATTCTTCATTTCTGCCTTCACTGCATCGTTTACGATACGGGGCCCTGTAGTAAAATCTCCCCATTGCGCAGTGTCTGAAATGGAATATCTCATATTTTCAAGTCCTCCCTCATACATGAGGTCGACAATCAGTTTTAATTCATGTAAACATTCAAAGTATGCGACTTCAGGTTTGTAGCCAGCTTCTGTCAATGTCTCAAAACCAGCTTTAACGAGTGCACTTACACCGCCGCATAATACAGCCTGCTCTCCAAAAAGATCGGTTTCTGTCTCTTCTCTGAACGTGGTCTCAAGTGCTCCAGCTCTTAACGCACCAATTCCTTTAGCATAAGCAAGTGCCAATTCCTTAGCTTCTCCGCTTACATCCTGGTAGATAGCGAATAGTGCTGGTACTCCTGCACCCTGCTCATACGTTCTGCGTACCAGATGTCCCGGTCCTTTAGGGGCTACCAGCAGCACATCCACATCAGCAGGAGGAACAATTTGATTGAAATGGATGTTGAATCCATGGGCAAACATTAAAGCCTGGCCTGCTCTTAATACAGGATCGATTTCTTCCTTATACACCTTTGGCTGCAATTCGTCAGGCAAGAGAATCATAATAACATCAGCAAGATCTGCTGCATCTGACACGTTCTTTACCAGAAATCCATCCTGCTCGGCATTATCCCATGATTTCCCTGGGCGGAGCCCTACTACTACATCAACACCACTGTCACGCAGGTTTTGGGCATGGGCATGACCCTGAGAACCATAGCCGATTACAGCTACCCTTTTATTTTGAAAATACGCTTCATTCGCTTCTGCATTGTAATAAACCTTTGTCATGTCCTTACATCTCCTTTTATATATACAATTGATGGTTATACGATAGAAAAACTTTTATTTTCAACAGAGCGCTGAGTGCCTCGCGGGAAAGCAGTCGTGCCTGTTCTTGCCATTTCCTTGATCCCATAGGGTTTTAACAATTCGATGAAAGCCTCAATTTTTTCGGATTCGCCCGTAATCTGAATGGTTAGGGTGTCTTTGCTGACATCGATTACTGACGCCCTGAAAGGCTCGATTAAACTGTATATTTCCGACCGTCCTTGAGCGGAAGCGGAAACCTTGATCAGAGCAAGCTCCCTTGCAACGATAGCCTGGTTGCTTATATCAGTTACCTTTAATACGTCAATTTGCTTATTAAGCTGCTTTGACATTTGTTCTATTACATTTTCATCCTCGACATGGACAACAACAGTCATCCTTGAAATCCCTTCCTGTTCGGAAGCTCCGACAGTAATGCTCTCTATGTTGTAATTTCTTTTTGAAAACAAGTTGGTTATTCTATTTAATACACCAGGCCTGTTATTAACAGTTAGTGTGAGGATTCCTTTCACAATGTAACACCTTCCATTTCATGAATCCCTTTGCCGGGAGAGATCATTGGATAGACATTCTCCCCGGCCTCCACATGGATATCCAGAAGAATAGGGCCATCATATTTAAACGCTTCTTCCAGTTTTGCTTCTGCCTCTTCCTCCGTTGTGATCCGGTATCCCTTGATTCCATATGCATCTGCCAGTTTCACGAAGGATGGCTGAGAGTGAAGCAGGCTGTGCGAATATCGTTCCTTATAAAACAATTCCTGCCATTGCCTTACCATCCCAAGCGCATGATTATTGATAATTACAATTTTCACAGGCAGGTTCAATTCCGCTATGACACCCAGCTCCTGGCTTGTCATCTGGAATCCGCCATCACCTGCCAGAGCGATTACTGTTGCATCTGGCTCTGCCAGCTGGGCCCCAATCGCGGCCGGCAAGCAGAATCCCATCGTCCCAAGTCCACCGGATGTAACCCAGGCATGAGGCCTGTTGAATTTATAATATTGGGCTGCCCACATCTGATGTTGTCCTACGTCAGTTACTACGATTGCATTGCCGTTTGTTTTCTCATGGAGGATTTCCATCACTCGCTGTGGTTTCAGCACATTTTCTCCTTTTGCATACACAAGCGGGAATTCCTTTTTCCATTGATCGATTTGGTTTACCCATTCCGAACATTCCGGACGCTTTCCATTCTGGGCAATTAGCTGAAGCAGTGCATCTTTGGCATTTCCTACAACCGGGATTTTAGTCGGTACATTTTTTCCGATTTCCGCTGGGTCAATATCGATGTGTGCCACTGTAGCCTTTGGTGCAAAGGTCTTCAAATTGCCAGTAAGCCTGTCATCAAAGCGAGCACCAATGTTTATAAGTAAATCGCATTCGTAAAGGCCCATGTTTGCAGCATATACTCCATGCATTCCTCCCATTCCGGCGAATAACGGATGATCTGCCGGAAAGCCTCCGAGCCCCAGAAGAGTGTGGACAACCGGGATGCCTTGCTGCTCGGCATATTCCCTCAGTTCTTCTGATGCTTTTGAATGGAGGATGCCGGCACCAGCTAGGATTACCGGTTTTTTTGCATTGCTAACGGCTTCCACCAATTTTCTTATTTGCAGGAAGTTCGGCTTCAGATTAGGCTGATAGCCAGGAAGATCCATTTCCGGGTCTTCTTCGGCGATCGCCTCGTTCACTGCCACATCCTTTGGAATGTCAATCAACACAGGGCCAGGACGCCCGCTGGAAGCAATATAAAAGGCTTCTTTAATGATGCGAGGCAAATCCTCGGGTCTCCTTACTTGATAATTGTACTTGGTGATAGGAGTGGTTATCCCTAACACATCAGCTTCCTGGAAAGCATCCGACCCAATTACACCTGTTGCCACCTGCCCTGTAAAAACTACAAGTGGAAGGGAATCAATCATCGCATCTGCCAGCCCAGTCACGATATTTGTTGCCCCAGGACCCGATGTAGCAATAACCACTCCAGGCTTCCCTGTAATTCTGGCATATCCCTCGGCTGCGTGGATTGCCCCCTGTTCATGCCTGGTCAGGATATGAAATACTCCGGAGTCGTACAGGCTGTCATAAATCGGCAAAACCGCCCCGCCTGGGTACCCAAAAATAACCTCTACCTCCTGTTTCTTCAAGGCATCAATTAGAAAATTGGCACCGCTTTTAGCTGCGGTTTTTCCCACTCTGTCGGCCATTACTGCTTTTTGCGTCATGCTATGATCTCCTCCACTTTGTAGAAATTAAAACCTTCAATCAAAATAAAAAACCCTCCACCCAAATAAGCCCGCTTATAGCAAGCTAAAGGGGTGAAGAGGTCTTTAACCTTTCCACGGTACCACCCTTTTTCGTACCAAACCGGTACGCACTTGAAACTTTTGGTAACGGGTGCTGGTATGCACCCGTCCAGCTCTACTGGGCTTGCCTTTCAAGCTGAAACTCTGAGGTGAGTTCATCTTTGGGGGCAATACCGGTTCTCAGCAACCCGGTTCTCTGTAAATGCCTTTCAAAAAGACTACTTATCCTCATCAATGCTTTTTATTATCAATTTTTTGGTTACCTTTTCCCGAAGCAACTGCAACTTTACTTTTCTTGTTTTATGCCAAAAAGCTTTACACAGCTAAAGAGTGACATCAGTAAATGTTATCTAGCTGAGGAAAGCAAGAGTTTTTGCTTGAAAATTGAAAACCGCTCAGCGTTATTTGTCCTTGTTATTTGTGGATTATATTACGCCCATTTCCAAAGGTAGTCAATAGGTTTTTTTGAATTATTAGATAATTCAAACAAGTAAATCATTTTTGTATACGCTTACATCCGCATCGTTAATGCATATGCACAAAATATGAATTTTGTGATTTTTTTACTTATCCTGTTTCTTGGAACGCGCATTCCCATCTTGATTCCAACTATTTATATGTAAAAATTGCCATTGCAAAATTACTGGATTTCCCCGATAAATAAAGTAATACATTGTTAGGGGGAAATTAAAAAATGTATAAATTAGACAAAGGTTCAATGGAAGAAGTTCTTATTCACTTGCAAAATATCGGCCTGCAGCTTAATGAATATGAGAAGACAAATACAATGGTGTCAGTAGCCGCATATAGAGAATTACTGGAGTTCAGCATTTCTATCGCCAGAAGAACAAATGATGTATCAGAGACAATCGATGAGATCATTGAGGAAATCGAAAAAATCAAATAGAACGTGGATGATTGAAGCTCCCGTACGGGGGGTCTTTTGTCTGTCTGCAAAAATGCAAAAAAATCGCAGCTTCCAGCACTTTATATGTTGGAAGCTGCGATTTTTTCAACTTAGCGTCCCAGGAGAGATTCGAACTCCCGACCGACGGCTTAGAAGGCCGTTGCTCTATCCTGCTGAGCTACTGGGACATAATTAGGAATAAACTATAATTTGTGCATTCACATTCTTGAACCCATCCTGATCTCAGAATGATCATCCAAGATGCGGCTCGATCAGTATGCTGTCGCTTTTCAAGAAGATTATCGAGCGTGCTGAGCTACTGGGACATAATTAGGAATAAATATAATTTTTGCATTCACATTCTTGAACCCATCCTGATCTCAGTATGGTCATCCAAGATGCGGCTCGATCAGTATGCTGTCGCTTTTCAAGAAGATTATCGAGCGTGCTGAGCTACTGGGACATAATGTTACAAAAAAATGTTTCATCATTATCTCAACGACATTTTCTATTATAGTGCTATAGTTTTCAAAAGTCAACGCTTTTTTAATGAGACAGGAAGTTTTTTTGCTTCCTGTCTATTATACTAAATATCACGCTAATGTGTAAGTCGAACTGAGATGTTCAATGAAATTTCCTTCCACATCATAAAAATCGACTTTAGCCTCTCTGCCGTCTAATTCAAGCAGGATATATGTTTTTGAGCTGATTCTGCGCGGCAGCCTCATGCTTCCCGGATTGATGAATAATCTGCCATCAACCATTTCAGAGCCTGCAAGATGGGAATGACCAAAACAAATAATATTCGCTCCTGTTTCCTCACTTTTATATGAGAGATTCATTAATGTCATTTTGACATTATATAAGTGGCCGTGAGTAACATACAATGTAATTTCCCCAATATCCCTTATTAATTCAGTTGGGTAAGGTTCCATGTCACAGTTTCCCTGAACAGCCAGGAAGCCGTCCATAGCAGGATCATCCATTCGCAATTCTGAATCACCGCAATGTATCAAATAGTCGCAATCCTTATGCCTTGCCTTTACATTAAGCAGCTCCTCTGTAAGCCCATGGCTGTCGCTGACTATCAATACTTTCATATATTTCCCTCTTCCCTCCGAATGAATTCATCCAATTGGGATTCCAACGCCTTTAGTGCTTTTGCCCGATGACTGATTGCATTTTTTTCTGAGGGTTCCAGCTCCGCCATTGTTTTGCCTTTC
The DNA here is from genome assembly GCF_046237635.1 of Peribacillus sedimenti. Taxonomy (NCBI): domain Bacteria; kingdom Bacillati; phylum Bacillota; class Bacilli; order Caryophanales; family Bacillaceae; genus Peribacillus; species Peribacillus sedimenti. Next base: position 4,083,618 of record NZ_CP143547.1, read on the forward strand.
TCGGGTATAAAGAATACCGGATCATACCCAAACCCATTTTCGCCAGTTGGCTTCCTGGCGATCATCCCCTCTACTGTTCCTGATACGGTTATCGTCTCTTGATAGGGAGAAGCAAGAGCAAGCGCACAATAAAACCTCGCTGTTCTCTCGCTCATGGGTACGTCTTGAAGCTTCCGCAGTACTTTCTCTGTATTTGCAGCATCATTTTTGTCTTCCCCTGCGTATCGGGCCGAGTACACTCCCGGCTCCCCGTCAAGGACATCGACAATCAGGCCGGAGTCATCTGCTATGACAAGCTGTCCAAGTTCACGTGAAATAGCTTCCGCTTTTAATATAGCATTCTCCTCAAATGTACTCCCTGTCTCCTCCACATCAGGTGCTTGGTCGTAATCAAGCAGAGTTAATACTTTATAACCCTTCGAGTGAAAGAGGCTTTCAAACTCTTTCGCTTTTCCTGCATTTTTTGTTGCTATGATGACAGACTTCAATTATTTCTCACCCTTTTCGCAAGATCGCGGCAGTTTTTCAGCTATTTCTCCTAAAGCTCTGCGTTGATATTCAAATAGATGCTGTAATCCTTGCTGTGCACCAGACAGAAGCTCTAAAAGCTGGTTGTGGGAGAAAGTGGCTTCTTCTCCTGTTCCCTGCAGTTCAACAAATTCACCTGCACCTGTCATTACCACATTCATGTCGACGAGCGCAGCCGAGTCCTCGACATAATTCAAGTCAACAACCACCCCATGGTCTTCAATTATGCCAACACTGGTTGCAGCCAAATAATCCACGATCGGAAATGTGGAAAGTTTTTTTTCTTCATGCAGCTTATTTACCGCCAGAACCATGGCTATAAACGCACCTGTGATGGATGCAGTCCTGGTTCCCCCATCTGCCTGTATCACATCGCAATCGATCCACAGCGTGCGTTCTCCCAGCGCTTCCAATTTTACGACTGCACGGAGTGCCCTCCCAATAAGACGCTGGATTTCCATGGTTCTCCCTGTTACCTTGCCTTTAGAGGATTCACGGATCGTCCTCTGATTTGTAGCCCGCGGCAGCATGGAATATTCCGCTGTGATCCAGCCCTTCCCCTGGCCTCTCATGAATGGCGGCACCCGCTCTTCGATGCTGGCTGTACAGATGACTTTGGTATCGCCAACTGATATCAGAACGGATCCTTCCGGATGCTTCAAATAATTGGTTTCAATATGTATCTCGCGTATATCCTGATTTAACCTGCCATCGTGGCGCATTCGGATTCCTCCCAGATGAAGCTAAAATCTATTCTATGTGCCTGAAAATAAAAGAAGGCAGCTGTACGCATGCCTTCGCACCAGATACATTATAGTATAACAAAAAAGGTAATTTAAAAACTACCAGTGTTCACTTTTTCAGGACGGGTGACCGGCTCAGACAACGGCTTGCCATCCTCATTGAGCAGCTTAGTGCTGCCATTCACCTGTACTTCTACACTGTCTATACCTTTTTGCTCGGTTAAAGAAAGAACCAATGCGTCCAATACATTCTGTGATACTTTTTTCTCCTTGAAGCTGCCAAGAATCGATTCATTAAAATTTAAGGTAACCTTTCCTTTTGCTACAACCGGAGTGCTAAGAAGCTGTAAATCCGGCATGAAATCGGAAAGCAGCTTAGAAGAATGGGAAGGTCCTTTAATCAGCTCCTGGACAGCCGCTGTGACATTATCATCCTGGTTTTCGCTGACACGGCGGGTAACAGGGACATAATAGTAGGTTCCTTCATCACCGCCAATGTAATATACCGTAAGTGGTTTTGTATTCGTAATATCAGACACATTGGAGGTATCAAGATTAATACCGTCTGCCCTTGTCAGCGTTTCTTGGATCGGGGTTCCATTCACAGGCATTTCCTTGAGCTCTTTTCCATTCATTTTTAGCTTAACTTTCTGAATTGAATCAAATTGTGTTAAAGTCCATGTAATGGATTGCAGGATTTTCATTTCATCCTCTTTTTTGTACTCTTTAAATTCTGGAGAAAAATCGACGGTAGCCACACCTTCTTTCACACTCAAATCCACCTGGGTGTCAGCTGGGATTACCGCTCTAAAACCATTGGGCAGCACCTCGGTGACCGGACCATTTTGAACAAGGTATTCAAGTGCTTGTTTAGCAACTGCTTCGGCTTTTGGAAGTACCAGGGTTTGCGGGACTACATAGCCATTTTTATCGATCAGATAGAGTTCTGTTTTAACCCCTTTGACTTCACCCTCCTCTTTAGCGCCCGCGTTATCATTTTTTTCTATCTGTGCTTCATTTTTCATGTCATAGGATGTAGTTTTCGGAGGATCGATCTTGTTCTTTTCCTCTCCCCCAAAAAGGCCGCAGCCAGACAATAATACTGAGGAAATCAGGATTGTCGAAGCAGCCGCCGCCTTTGTTACTTTAGACATAATAATCCCTCCCAGGACAGTTTGTACTACTATTTATACGAGCCCCGGGGAAAAATAGACCGAAATTATTTAAGAGCATTAAAAAAGAGAATCCGAACAGTCCTATTACATATGTTGAGTGCCAAAAATGATTGATATTGATACGGACTTGCCCTGTGTGTTTCACCACGAAAAAAAAGCCTCCAATATGGAGACTTGTTTAGTCTATTTTTACCGTTCGTACGGAATCAATCTGAATTCCCAGCCATGATGACGCAATCTTCCCAAATATATCCCGTGACCCGGTAGTGAAGAAGATATGTTCAGCATGGTTTCCAATTGTATTCAGCATCTTGCTGTGGTGCAGGATTACACTCGCCTCCCTGGCTGTTTCTTCCCCGGAAGAAATAACCTTTACTTCGTCCCCCATATATCTGCTGATTACCGATTCAAGCAGGGGATAATGAGTGCAGCCCAGAATCAATGTGTCTATATTCTTTTCCCTCAGCGGACTTAACGTTTCCGCGACCACCTTTTCGACAATGGGCCCCTCGAATTCTCCGCTTTCAACGATCGGAACAAATTTCGGGCATGCAATGCTGTCAACCTCCACCTCGTTATTAATCGAGTAAAGGGCTTCATCATAGGCTTTGCTCTTTACTGTACCGATGGTTCCGATTACACCGATATGTAAACTCTGTGTCACCTTTAGAGCAGCCCTGGCACCAGGATGGATCACTCCCAGCACTGGGATTGTCAGCTCGTCCCGAATCTCCTCTAAAACAGCTGCTGTTGCCGTGTTACAGGCTATAATAAGCATTTTTATGTCATGTTTAAGCAGGTATCTAGTCATCTGCCACGTAAACTTCTTAACATCTTCCATAGGACGCGGTCCATAGGGGCACCGGGCCGTGTCCCCCACATATAAGATATTTTCGCGGGGCAGCTGCCGCATCACTTCTTTCGCTACGGTTAAGCCTCCCACTCCAGAGTCTATAATGCCAATCGGTCGTCTCAAAAACCTCGCCTCATTCTTCTCTCATTTCTTGATGTAATTTAATTAAATTTTGTTTGAGGGAAGCTGTTTCCTCGCTGGAAAAATTAGTAAGAACATCCGTCAGATACTGCTGTCGTTTTTTTATTACCTCGTCTATTATTCTTTTTCCTTCATCAAGGAGGTGTATTCGGACCACCCTGCGGTCTTTACTGTCCTTTACACGCATCAATAGTTCATTCTTTTCCATACGGTCCACCAGGTCGGTTGTTGTGCTGAAAGCGAGAAACATTCTGGTAGACAACTCGCCGATCGTCATGTCACCGACTTCAAAAAGCCATTGAAGCGCCACGAATTGAGGCGGGGTTATATTATAATCGCTTAAAATTTCCCGGCCTTTTTGCTTTATTAAGGAAGATACATACCGCAGCTCTTTCTCTATTTCTGCAACATGTTCCATGGATTTATTTTCCGTCATAACAAAACAGCTCCCCAAATAACATCACACATGTATTCTTTATTATTTCTATTGTCTATGAAATCATGGCAAATATCAAGATACAACATCTTTACAATAATGGCATGTATATAACGGCATGTAACATCAATAGCAGCCGTAAAGAAAGATGACCAACGAAATTTATACTAAAAGGAAGGCACATTCGGGAAATAAATAAAGCAGTAACGGCCAGACAAACAATTACAAAGGCTTTAGTCGCTACCTCTTGATTGTCCTCTGTCAATTACTGCCATAACCTGGGGAATGCAAGCCATAAGTTTCATCTCTTTCTATCTGAAAGCCTTAGGCCAAAACATTAAAGCTCCAGTTCTCCCATTCGAAGGAGTTCTACTACTGCTTGTGAACGCCCTTTAACTCCAAGCTTTTGCATCGCATTCGAAATATGGTTTCGAACCGTTTTTTCGCTGATAAACAATTCACCTGCGATTTCTTTCGTTGTTTTGTCCTGTACTAATAACTCAAATACTTCTCTTTCTCTTTTGGTGAGTAATGGCTTATGAGTGAATTCGTTCTCCTTCAAGTATTGTAACCCTCCTTGCCTTCACCAGCATAAACCCGGAATGGGTGTCTATTTAGTCAAGATATAGTATGTTTAAAAGGCACAGGGAGTGACTGATTTCCTTGAAGATACTCAGGTAATTATCCAGCTTTGTTTCACTTTTTTTCCAGTAACATTTTATTTTTTTCCATTAAGTTTTTTGCATCCGCTGCCCACTGGATTGGCTTTCCGGTACTTTTCGAAATCTGGACAATTGTCCCCCTGCCCGTAAGGCAAACAGAGCCATCCTGTTTAGTTGCCATGTAATGAATATCCACCGAGGAATTTCCTATTTTTTCGGCCTTAACATGAATGGACAATTTATCATTAAAAAATATTTGTTTTAGAAAATCGCATTGTAAATCTGCCACTACTGGTATGGCATCTACATCTGCCGCCACCCATTCCTGCATGAAACCCAACGATTTAAAGTACTCTATACGTGCTTCTTCGAAATACGTGAAAGGCACCGTATTATTCAAATGGCCAAACATGTCGGTTTCTGAAAACCGTACGGTTATCTGGTGCTGAAATAGGAAGGATGATGCCCATTCTTCCAAATTGGTAATATAAGATATTCTGCTCATACGAAAATCTCCTTCTGCTCCAAAAAATGAATGGTTATTCATTCATTTTACACATAAATACTGTATTTTGGAACCGAGACTCATTTTCTTTTGCAAAGTTTGTTGAAATTTGCATAAAAAAGAGCCTTTAACGAAAAATAAATGAGGTAAATCTCACCAAGGAGTGATTAAAATGGATGCAAACAGAATAAAACAGATATTGTCATCTCCAGATGATATTCATGTAGAGTATAATGGCGCATCAGTATGGATTGATTCTTTAAATGAAGACGGAAGAACTGCTACTGTCCATTTGCGGGGAGGCCGTGAAGGGGAACGAAGCGATGTTGAGATAGGGGAACTTAGGGAGCATTAATACGAAAACACCCTGCCATGGTCGGGTCAGGGTGTTTGTCATGCCAGTATACTAAAAACAACGTTACCGATTATGAGGATTTCCGCAGGGTTTACCTTTTGGAGGATTTTCCTTCTCTTTTTTTTGTTTCTTATCCTCTTTGTGCCCGCCTTTATTATCAAGTTTTTCAGGGCATTTTCCGTTCAGCGTATCAGGAGTTTCCTGATCTGCTTTAGAGCCACTTAATATTCTTCCCTCAATTTCTAGGGAGACCGAATTGTGTTTGGCCAGATATTCGGATAGTATTTCATAGTCGACAGTATATAGTTCTTTGCTTCTGCCCTTACTTGGCCTTTATGAACATGGTATAACCCGTCCTCCGCCGTCAGCTGCAAATGCGTTCGTGTCGACAGTATCCGTTTTTGTGGGTACGAGAGCAGATAATCCAGCATCCTCCCTTACTTCCACCTTATACTCTCTCACCGGCTGGATATGAAGGATCATATCTAAACGTATTCCTGCCACCTGCATATATTGGACGGCAGCCGTTTCCACAGAAAGGGGCACTTAGCTTAGATAGCCGATTCTTTGCATAGCCATACCAAAATGGACAAAGCCGTCGTATATAGGGGATGAGACAGATTCAGAGAATCCGGATTTGACCGCCATGCATACGAATGGCAATCCTGCGAGGGGGAACAACCCGTACAGCCTGCATGATCTTTTTCCTCTTCAAATATTATCCCCAAACGGCTGAGTCTCAGATAAAACAGACATGTCTGATATAATACGAATTTGTAAGTATTGTACGAATATTTGCTATACAAATAGTAAATATGGAAAAATGATAAATGATGCCTGCTGGTTATATCTGACAAGTTCCCTATTTTGGGGCATACAAAAAAGCTGCCTAAAAAGTGATCTCTTAAGGCAGCTATCATTATATTCTCTATCATATTCTATTTATCGAAACCGATTATGTTTTATAATTATACTTCGTCACTGCCAAAGAAATTGCGGAAGGACTGCAGTGTTGTCGCTCGGTTTAGAGCAGCGATTGAAGTAGTCAACGGTATGCCTTTAGGGCATGATTGCACACAGTTTTGAGAATTACCGCAGTTTGCAAGCCCTCCGTCACCCATGATTGCGTTCAAGCGCTCGCCTTGGTTCATTGCCCCTGTTGGATGTGCATTGAACAAACGAACCTGAGAAAGCGGTGCCGGCCCAATGAAGTCTGAATTGCTGTTAACGTTCGGGCAGGCTTCAAGGCACACACCACAAGTCATACACTTGGAAAGCTCATATGCCCATTGGCGCTTCTTTTCCGGCATACGAGGCCCTGGTCCAAGATTATAGGTACCATCAATCGGTATCCATGCTTTTACCTTCTTCAAGGAATCAAACATACGGCTGCGGTCTACCTGAAGATCGCGGACCACCGGGAATGTACGCATTGGCTCAAGGTGGATTGGCTGTTCCAATTTGTCAATCAATGCAGTACATGATTGCCTTGGCTTCCCGTTTATGATCATGGAACAAGCTCCACATACCTCTTCAAGACAGTTCATGTCCCAGGCGATTGGAATAGTTTTCTCTCCCTTTACATTTACAGGGTTTCGGCGAATTTCCATAAGCGCGGAAATGACGTTCATATTAGGGCGGTATGGTAATTCAAATTCCTCTGTATAAGGGGCCGATTCAGGTGTATCCTGTCGAGTGATTACAAAACGTACTGTTCTTGTTAATGTCTCAGTCATTCGTTACTCCCCCTTGTTCTTTGAATAATCGCGTTTACGCGGCTGGATCAGCGAAACATCGATATCTTCATAGTGGAAAGCCGGTGCCGAAGTTCTGCCTGTGAAATTAGCCATTGTCGTCTTCATGAATTCTTCATCATTGCGATCAGGGAATTCAGGCTTATAATGAGCACCGCGGCTTTCATTACGGTTATATGCACCAAGTGTGATAACACGAGCAAGCTGAAGCATATTTTGAAGCTGTCTCGTAAAGGCAGCACCCTGGTTGCTCCATCTGGCTGTATCGTTGATATTGATATTTTCATAGCGTTCCAGAAGCTCCTGGATCTTTTGGTCAGTCTGAAGAAGTTTATCATTGTAACGTACAACCGTTACGTTATCTGTCATCCATTCACCTAGTTCTTTATGAAGGATGTACGCATTTTCTGTACCGTTCAGTGACATAATATGGTTCCACTTTTCTTCTTGCTCTTTAACAGCATTGTCAAATACTGAAGAAGAAACGGAATCAGAACTCTTTTCCAAACCGTTGATATATTTCACAGCATTTGGTCCGGCTACCATTCCGCCATAGATGGCAGACAGAAGAGAGTTAGCGCCCAGGCGGTTTGCACCGTGCTGTGAATAATCACATTCACCTGCAGCAAAAAGGCCTTTGATGTTTGTCATCTGATCATAGTCAACCCATAAACCGCCCATGGAATAGTGAACGGCCGGGAAAATTTTCATAGGGACCTTGCGAGGGTCTTCGCCCATGAATTTCTCATAGATTTCAATGATACCGCCCAGCTTGATATCAAGCTCCTTTGGATCCTTGTGGGAAAGGTCCAGATAAACCATGTTTTCTCCATTAATGCCAAGCTTTTGACTGACACAAACATCAAATATTTCACGCGTAGCGATATCACGCGGCACAAGATTTCCATACGCCGGATATTTCTCTTCCAGGAAGTACCAAGGCTTTCCGTCCTTATATGTCCATACACGGCCGCCTTCACCGCGGGCTGATTCACTCATCAAACGAAGCTTATCATCGCCCGGCAATGCTGTAGGGTGAATCTGGATAAATTCTCCATTTGCATAAGTGGCTCCCTGCTGATAAACAATGGAAGCAGCAGAACCGGTATTAATAATGGAGTTAGTAGATTTTCCGAAAATAATGCCAGGACCGCCTGAAGCCATGATGACAGCATCTCCGGCAAAAGATTTGATCTCCATTGACTGAAGGTTTTGGGCCACCACACCACGGCAGATTTGCTCTTCGTCAACTACCGCACCAAGGAATTCCCAACCTTCAAACTTGGTAACCAATCCATCTACCTCATAGCGGCGTACCTGCTCGTCCAATGCATACAATAGCTGCTGTCCTGTAGTGGCTCCAGCAAATGCAGTACGGTGATGCTGGGTTCCGCCAAAACGCCGGAAATCAAGAAGGCCTTCCGGAGTACGGTTAAACATAACACCCATACGGTCAAACATGTGTATGATGGATGGCGCTGCTTCACACATAGCTTTTACTGGAGGCTGGTTTGCTAGGAAGTCGCCGCCATAAACTGTATCATCGAAGTGAATGTATGGAGAATCTCCTTCACCTTTTGTATTAACTGCACCATTTATTCCACCCTGAGCACAAACAGAGTGAGAACGTTTTACAGGAACCAATGAGAACAATTCAACCTGCTGCCCTGCCTCTGCTGCTTTGATGGTAGCCATGAGACCTGCCAGGCCGCCACCAACAACGATTATTTTACCTTTACCCAACCTTGCTCACTCCCTTATTTACCTAACACAAATGTAAACGTATATTTCGATCTACGATTTAAATATTTCGAATTTAAACAAAAGCAAAAATTGTACTTACACCCAGCACTGACAATGCAGCAAAAAGAACAAGGGTGACATAAGTAGAAATCCTTTGTGACCTTGGTGAAATTGTTAGGCCCCAGCTTACGGCAAAAGACCATAGACCGTTAGCAAAGTGGAAAGTGGTAGAAACGATTCCTATTATGTAGAATGCAACCATAAAAGGATTGGAAAGAATATCTGCCATCATATTGTAATCCACATGCGTTCCAAGCGCTGCCTGGACTCTTGTCTCCCATACATGCCAAATTACGAAGACAAATGTTATGATGCCTGTCACACGCTGAAGCATAAACATCCAGTTACGGAAATAGCCATACCTGCCTACATTATTTTTTGCTGTAAAAGCAATATAGACCCCATATACTGCGTGGTACAGTAATGGAAGGAAAATAATGAATGTTTCGAGCAAGATACGGAATGGCAAGCCTCCCATAAAGTCAGCTGCACCATTGAATGACTCTGCCCCTCTTAACGCAAAACTATTGACCACCAAGTGCTGGATCAAAAACACACCCACTGGAATGACTCCCAATAAAGAATGAAGTCTGCGATTGGCGAACTCACGATTACCTGCCACGAAGTGCCCCCCTTAAATAAGTAAGAAATATAGTTTCTTGCAGAATCATATTATTTTATAAAAGTTAATATAACTACAAAAATATGATTCTACAAATATAACAATTATGTGACATGTACATTTTACTCCTGACAGACAGAAGCGTCAAGAAAACGGATACAGAAAAATTTTATTAAAATATAAATATTTTTACTATTCCAACTAAGCTTCTGCGAAGCTGGATACATTACGATATAGTATTATTGTCGCGTTAAATAATTATTGTGAAATAACGTACATATATAATTATATTTAATAGATTTCAGAAAAAATAATGATTCAAACACAAAAATGTATATAATGAATATAGGCAATGGAAAGAGGGGATCAGAATGGATAAAAACAATATAAATCTATTAGACGATGAACAAATGAACAAGCAGCAAATCCCCGCATTCGGTTACGAAATTATAAGAGAATTTGTATTGGCTGACATCCTCGGTAAAGAGTCGCCGCAAATCCTTTATTGGGCTGGAAAGCAACTCGCACGAAAGTTTCCTCTGACTGGAAAAGATGAAATAATTGCTTTCTTCTACAATGCCGGCTGGGGAAATCTGCAATTTATCAAAGAAACCAGAGATGACCTTGAACTCACGCTTTCCGGCCAGCCTGTTGAGCGTCGTTTTGAGCTCAATGAAGACTGCCACTTTCAACTGGAGGCCGGTTTCCTTGCTGAACAATTCACATTACAAAGGAAATTCACAGCGGAAACATTAGAAGAAATAAAACGCCGCACCAAAAAAGTGATACTCACGGTTAAATGGGATACAAAAGATCCTATTGGATAAAGGCTTGCACTGCTGCAGGTCTTTTTTTATATTATTTCTTGATTCTGTTGCCGCTGGCTACCAAACCATTCAGGTGGTCACATAGCTGGTGCAACCACCTGTGTTTGTCTTTCGTTTACACTTACGATCTGACGGCAGGTATTTCATCCAGGCGGAAGGCTACGTGGAGAGCTTCAACTGCCTGAACCATTTGCTCTGCGGAAATAACCGTAGATACCTTGATTTCAGAAGTGCTGACCATTTTAATTTGAATTTCCGAATCCGCAAGTACCGAGAACATTTCAGCTGCCACACCTGGATTAGACACCATGCCTGAACCTACAATGGAAACCTTTGCGAGCCCTTTTTCTGTTTCAACTCTTTCAAATTGCACACTTTCCTTAATTTCATCAAGCACCTTTAAAGCAGCCTCCATATCCTCTGTTTTTATGGAGAACGAAAGATTGGCGGTTTGCTCCTCAGAAATACTTTGGATGATGATATCGACATTAATATGATTTTCTGCCAACGCGCTGAAAATAGATGACAAAGTCCCCCGCTTAACAGGAAGCCCAAAGATTGTAACCCGTGTAATGCCATCCTCAAAAGCAATGCCCCTGACAACTAAATTTTGTTCCATAGATACTTCCTCCTCAATTAACGTTCCTTCTACTTTTTCCAGACTAGATCTTACTTCAAGCGGCATTTGGTAGTTCTTTGCAAACTCAACCGCCCGCGGATGCAGTACCCCTGCTCCAAGATTGGCAAGCTCAAGCATTTCGTCATAAGAAACGGATTGAAGCTTCCTTGCACTTTTCACATAACGTGGGTCCGTCGTAAAAACACCCGTTACATCCGTATAGATATCACACCGGTCTGCTTTTAAGGCCGCTGCCAAAGCAACTGCTGTGGTATCAGAGCCACCCCGGCCGAGCGTAGTGATCTGGCCTGATTCATCCATGCCCTGAAAACCTGCAACTACAACAATTCTTCCTGATTCAAGCTGTTCATTGATTCTAGTAATATTGATATCCAGTATTCTTGCATTTCCATGGACGGATTCCGTTTTTATACCTGCCTGCCAGCCTGTATAGGATATAGCTTCGTAGCCTTTTTTCTGCAGGGTCATCGCCAGCAGCCCTATCGTAATCTGTTCGCCTGTAGTAAGCAGCATATCCATTTCCCTTTTACTTGGATTGGCCGAAATTTGCTTTGCCATACCAACCAGATGGTCGGTGGTTTTCCCCATGGCGGACACAACGACCACTACCTTGTTTCCCCGGTTCGCTTCTTCAATCACCCTGTCGGCAACATTATGTATCCTGTCAACGTCCCCTACTGATGTTCCTCCAAATTTTTGAACAATTAGTCCCATATTCTTGCTGCACCCTCTCCATGTTTTTGGCCATAAAAAAAGCAATGAGATATATCTCATTGCTGTTGTAATAACGTAAAGAAGAACGCCCAACGCAGTGAGATAGCTCTCCAAGATAAGAATCTTGACAATCTGCCGCTTATTCAGCGTAAGACCAGCATGAACAAGCTATGAGCCCTGCCCTGCTTCGGCGATTTCCCCTTTCAAAATCCTTCAATGAAGCTCACACTTCTCCAGATTTCTACTATTGAATCTCGCACCTCTATCAGCACTTTAAAACAATAATGTTTTAATGTTATCAAATTTGTTTTGATTATAGCACACCGGATTGGAGGCATCAACCTATTCTTGCAATTTCGTATACAATTGCTCGGCAACTCCCTTTGGCATGCCGGCTTCGATGAACTCCTGAATCGATGCTTCCTTCATTTTTTTAATCGAGCCAAAATGCTTCATGAGCTGTTTTCTTCTTTTCTCGCCTATTCCCTCAATATCATCCAGGATCGACTGAATGGCATTCTTTCCTCTTAGTTGGCGATGGAAGGTAATGGCGAAACGATGGACCTCATCCTGAATACGCTGCAGAAGGTAAAATTCCTGGCTGGTTCTGTCCAACGGCACCAGTTCCAGCGGATTCCCAATCATGAGCTGTGAAGTCCTGTGCTTTTCATCTTTCACCAGCCCTGACAGAGGAATATCAAGGCCAAGTTCATTTTCCAGAACATCCCTGACACCTTCCACATGGCCTTTTCCACCGTCGATAATAATCAGGTCAGGCAGGGGCAGTGCCTCTTTCAACACCCTTGAGTATCTGCGGCGGACGACCTCTCTCATGGATTCGTAATCATCAGGCCCTTGCACAGTTTTGATTTTATATTTGCGATATTCCTTTTTCTCCGGCTTCCCATCTATAAATACGACCATGGCAGAAACCGGGTTGGTCCCTTGTATATTTGAGTTATCAAACGCTTCAATCCGATGCGGAGTATAGATGCCCAGCTGCTTGCCCAGATTCTCTACTGCATTGATTGTCCGGTCCTCATCACGTTCAATGAGTGCGAACTTTTCTTCGAGTGCGATCTTCGCATTCTTATTAGCAAGGTTCAGTAAATCCTTCTTAGGGCCACGCTTCGGATGCAGAACCTTGACTTCCAAAAGCCCCTCTGCAAGACTTACATCAATTGATTCAGGCAGAAGAATTTCCTTAGGCTTAAAATGATTCACCTGCGAGTAAAATTGGCCTAAAAAAGTCAATAATTCCTCTTCCGGTTCATCGAAGATCGGAAACATGGAAACATCGCGCTCAATCAGCTTTCCTTGGCGAATAAAGAATACCTGTACGCACATCCAGCCTTTATCAAAGGAATACCCGAAAACATCCCTGTCCGTAAAATCGTTGGTGGTCATTTTCTGTTTTTCCATGGTTACTTCAATATGTGTAATTTTGTCGCGAAGTTCTTTTGCCCGCTCGAAATCAAGCTCCTCTGCAGCCGCATGCATTTTTTCAGTGAGTTCCTTTTTAACATCCTTAAATCCGCCATTCAGAAACCTTGTGATTTCATCGACCATTGTTTTATATTGATCTTCCTTGACCTCATTTACACACGGAGCAAGACATTGTCCTAGATGGTAGTACAAGCAGACACGGTCAGGAAGCGTGTTACATTTTCGAAGAGGGTAAATTCGGTCAAGCAGCTTTTTGGTTTCATTGGCTGCCATGACATTTGGATACGGACCGAAATATTTCCCCTTATCTTTTTTTACCTTCCGTGTAGTGATCAGCCGCGGGTGTCTTTCTGCAGTAAGCTTAATGAAAGGATAGGTCTTGTCATCCTTAAGCATGACATTATATTTTGGGTCATGCTTCTTAATCAAGTTCAGCTCCAGGATCAAGGCCTCTATATTCGAAGAAGTTACGATATATTCAAAATCCTCGATTTCATTGACAAGCCTGAGGGTTTTCCCGTCATGGGAGCCCGTAAAATAGGATCGCACCCTGTTTTTCAGCACTTTCGCTTTACCAACATAAATGATAGTGCCCTGCCTATCCTTCATCAAATAACATCCTGGCTGGTCAGGAAGCAATGCAAGCTTATCTTTAATCATCTGATTCAATCGTTAACCTCCTTTCCCAAACAATCCTCTATATAAAATGTCATTATCAAAAAATAAAAGAACATACTTTCTTATTATATAAAAAACATCTCTGATTTACCAAGAATCAATTTATAGAAACTAGGGAAGGAACAGGGGTATAACTGGAATCCGGCCCTCTGAATTTAATTAAATCATAGAAGAGGTCTGATTCTCTGGAATGCGTTAAACTTTTAAAGGGAGCTGACCCTGTGAATTGGGTTAAACTATGAAAAGGAGTCTGGTTCTCAAAATTGGTGCGTTAAATCCGAATAGGGGTCGGCCTGCATTAAATCGTCAAACGGCATCAGGCTCCGTCATCCGATAAAAGTTTTAAGGGGCGCTAAACTTTGGTTCCCATAAAAAAACCCCAAGCCATCGACTTGGAGTTTGAATGATTGCGGATGATTAAGCGTGTCTTGAAACTAATTCAGCTAATGCTTCTTTAGGCTGGAAACCGACCACTTTATCAACAACTTCACCATTTTTGAATAGAAGCAATGTTGGGATGCTCATTACACCGAATTTCCCAGCGGTTTCCTGGTTTTCATCAACATCGACTTTTACGATTTTAACAGTTTCACCCATTTCAGAATCTAATTCCTGAAGTACAGGTGCGATCATTTTACAAGGGCCACACCATGGAGCCCAAAAATCTGCAAGAACAAGACCTTCACTTGTTTCATTTGTAAAAGTTTGGTCTGTAGCATTTACAATAGCCATATTAAAAGCCTCCTAAATAGTACTTTCTTGAACCTACACACAGTATATCATCGTGATTGGAACCCTTGCTATTATTTTGCTCATTGCTAAGATTCCCACAAGAATTAGTTTTATGTATGGAAAAAGGCATTTGCCACATGAGCAAATGCCTTTTCCCAGTGATTTTTACGTGTATTCATCGTACAGCTTCCTTTTCTCTTCTAAGGACAAGGGCTGTGAATCAAGCATTTACCTTAAGCTTTTTGAATTCTTCTGTTAATAGAGGTACGACTTCAAATAAATCGCCGACAATTCCGTAATCTGCTACCTTAAAGATGCTTGCTTCAGGATCCTTGTTGATGGCAACGATTACCTTAGAGTTGGACATGCCTGCCAGGTGCTGAATGGCCCCGGAAATTCCGCAAGCAATGTACAAATCAGGTGTTACCACTTTACCAGTCTGGCCGATTTGTAATGAATAGTCGCAGTAGTCTGCATCACATGCTCCACGAGATGCACCGACGGCGCCTCCGAGGACCTGTGCTAATTCTTTTAATGGTTCAAAGCCTTCCACACTTTTAACTCCACGGCCTCCGGCAACAATAACCTTCGCTTCGGAAAGGTCCACACCTTCCGTTGCCTTGCGGACTACATCCTTGATAATAGTACGAAGATCCTTGATTTCCACCGAAAGAGAGGATACATCGCCAGAGCGGGACCCATCCTTCTGCAAGGGCTCAATATTATTAGGGCGGATTGTAGCAAACACAAGGCCATCGGTGATAATCTTTTTCTCAAATGCCTTACCGGAGTAGATCGGGCGAGTAAACACCAGATTGCCGCCTGCCGCGTCAATGGAAGTGACATCGGAGATAAGGCCGGAATTCAATTTCCCTGCGATGCGTGGCGCAAGGTCTTTTCCTAGAGCCGTATGCCCAAAGAACAGTCCTTCCGGCTTTTCAGAATCTATAACAGCCAGCAGAGCTTGGGAAAACCCATCAGAGGTATACTGTTTTAACTTTGCATCCTCTACTGTAACGACACGGTCAGCACCATATTGCACCAGTTCATTCGCAAGTCCGCTTACACTTTCGCCGATCAATACACCGACAATTTCTCCGCCATCAGCCGCAAGCTTTGCAGCTCCTATTGCTTCAAATGATACATTCCTTAATGAACCATCACGAACTTCCCCTAATACGAGAACCTTTCTAGACATTATAAAAACCTCCTGTGCTCTTGTTATTTCAATAACGTAATGAGAATTAGAATCCGCCTGACAAATGAGTTTGTCAAGGTACCATGCTTAGACTACTTTCGCTTCAGAGCGAAGAAGCTGAACCAATTCTGTTACCTGATCGCTGATTTCACCGCTGAGGACCTTTCCTGCTTCCTTCTTAGGAGGAAGATAGATTTCAATGGTTTTAGTTTTTGCTTCCACATCATCTTCTTCTAAATCAAGATCATCCAGTTCCAATTCGTCAAGCGGTTTTTTCTTTGCCTTCATGATTCCCGGTAAAGAAGGGTAGCGAGGCTCATTTAACCCTTGCTGTGCAGTTACAAGCAACGGAAGTGTTGTTTCAATCACTTCAGAATCACCCTCTACATCACGGGTAACGCTTACATTCGTGCCGTTGATTTCAAGCTTGGTGATAGTAGTGATGTAAGGAATATCCAAAATTTCAGCTACCCTAGGCCCCACCTGTCCTGAACCTCCATCGATCGCTACGTTCCCCGCCAGGATAAGGTCAGCCTCTTTATCCTTCAAATACTCTCCAAGAATCTTCGCAGTCGTAAACTGGTCGCCGTTTTCCACATCATCTTCTATATTAATAAGAACCGCTTTATCGGCACCCATAGCCAAAGCTGTACGGAGCTGTTTTTCTGTTTCTTCATTACCGACAGATACAACGGTTACTTCTCCACCTTGGGCATCGCGGACCTGGATCGCTTCTTCCACTGCATACTCATCATACGGATTTATAATAAATTCTGCTCCATCCTCATTGATCTTGCCGTTTGAAAGAGTTATTTTCTCTTCAGTATCAAAGGTTCTTTTTAATAATACATAAATATTCACGATTATCCCTCCTGAATTCTTTAGCTTTCGAATATTTGGAAAACTCGTAATAAAAGTGTGTGGCAACTGCAAGCTTGCAGGTACCACAGCCTGTTTATTTCATTTTATGAAAGACTGAATGTCTATTCAACTTCCGACTGGCCAAATTCTGAAATTTTAAGGTTTAGCCAGATTAACCATTACCATTTATCCTGGTTACAATCGGCTTTTTTTACTTGCCTTTGAAGACAGGCTCCCTTTTTTCAATGAAAGCACCAATTCCTTCCTTGGCATCCTCTGTAACAAAAACTGAACCAAAAGCTGCTGCTTCCTCTTCAACACCTTTATAGAAGCCATCATGTTTCGTATACCTTAATAGTTCAATAGCGGTTTTGAGGGCTATAGGGCTTTTCTTGGCAATCTTGAAAGCCATTTCCTTTGCTTTTGGCAACAGCTCCCCTTCGGAATATGCCTTGTTTGCCAATCCCAATTGAGCTGCTTCGTTGCCGGTAATAGGCTCACTCGTAAACAGCATTTCCGCTGCTTTGGCCGGGCCAACGAACCTTGGAAGCCTTTGCGTTCCGGCAAATCCAGGTACTAACCCTAGCTGGAGTTCAGGCAGTCCCAGCTTGGCATTTTCCGTTACAAGACGAATATGGCAGCTCATTGCAAGCTCAAGACCGCCTCCTAAGGCAGCACCATGAATGGCGGCAATAACCGGTTTAGGGAAATTTTCAAGCTTTTCAAAAACCTTCTGGCCTGCAGCAGCCACCCGTGAAAATTCTTCTCCGCTTGTCACGGTAGTGAATTCTTTAATATCAGCTCCTGCTGAGAAAAACTTGCCTTCTCCATGGATGACTATGACCCTTATTTCGTTATTTGCTTCGACTTCATCTAAAAAGGCCGAAATTTCTTTAATTAAACCAGATGACAGAGCGTTTGCTGGTGGCCTGTTAATTGTAAGAAATGCAACCTGGTTCTCAACTGTATATTGTAAAAAATCCATAGCCCATCCCCCTCCAGCTCTCCATGAGCAAAATAATATGTATTTGTGTTTTTCTTGATACAGTAAGCTGCAGCTTCTTAAACGACGGATTACAGTCGGCGTCCGGCTTTACATTTTTCCAGCACAGCCGCCGATCAGTAACCTGTGAACCTCTTCAGCCAGGTCGGTCAATGAATATTTTTGTTCATTCATTACCCAGGTGGTGGCCGTTTCATCAATGGTCCCGAAGATCATTTGCCTGGCCAGCCTTACATTTAAGTCCGGATGGAACTCACCTTTTTCCATCCCCTCCCGAATCAGCTGATCAATAACATTTAGGTAACCCCTCAGAACATCATTGATTCTAAGTCGAAGCTCTTTATTGGATTGTCTTAACTCTAGCTGGGTCACGACCGCCCAATCATGATCATCAGCAAGGTTTTGAAAATGTCTTTTAACCAGGGCTAGCAATTTGTCCGAAGTATTTTCTATCCCGATAATATCTTCCTGGATCTGTTCGACGAACTGGCCCATCTTCTCGTGAAATAATGAGATAAGGATATCCTCTTTATTTTTGAAATAAAGATAAATGGTCCCATCAGCAACGCCTGCTTGCTTGGCGATTTTTGAAACCTGGGCTTGATGGTACCCGTTCTCCGCTATCACAATGACAGCGGCATCAATAATCTGTTTATACTTGGGCCTGTTTTTCTTCACTGGACTTCCCCTTTCAGAGAAAATGAATGAATAATCATTCATATTTCTATAATAGAACGACACTTCGCTTCTGTCAAGATTTATCTCCCAATATCGACGTCTGTCTTTTCTTAAAGTTTGTCCAGTGTTTCTTTAAAAAAACAAGATTATGATTGTTACGCTTCTTTTTGGCGATCTTCAAGCTTTCTTGTTTCTTCTTCAACTAACGCTCTCCTCAGGATCTTTCCTACAGTCGTTTTTGGCAGCTCTTTTCTAAATTCATATATACGCGGAACTTTATATGACGCAAGATGTTTTCGTGCAAAAGCATTTAGCTCCTCTTCGGTTACGGAAGTCCCTTCCTTCAGGACAATATAGGCTTTTACCGTTTCTCCTCTGTATGGATCCGGCACACCTGCAACAACCAGTTCCTGAATTGCCTCATGCTCATATAATATTTCTTCTATTTCACGAGGATAAATATTGAAGCCTCCGGCAATTATTGTATCCTTTTTGCGGTCTACAACATAGAAAAATCCCTTTTCATCCATATATCCGAGGTCACCTGTCAGGAGCCATCCATTTCTAAAAGTCTGTGCCGTTTCTTCAGGCCTGTTCCAATATCCTTTCATAACTTGCGGCCCTTTTATGGCAATTTCTCCTATTTCCTTCGGCGGTAACGGTTCTCCGGTTTCCAAGGATAAAATAGCTGCATCGGTATCTGGCCATGGAACCCCTATACTTCCCTTTACACGAGGCTCATCCCACAGGAAATTTGAGTGTGTAACTGGAGATGTCTCAGATAGGCCATATCCTTCCACCAGTTTTCCGCCGGTTACTTTTTCAAAGCGTTCCTGAATTTCTACGGGCAGCGGTGCAGAGCCGCTGATGCAACAATCGATAGACGAGAGATCATATTTAGAAATATCAGGGTGGTTTAATAGCCCGATATAGATAGTTGGGGCACCTGGGAACATGGTAGGACGCTCTTTCTGAATTGTTTTTAGCGTAGTGGTGGCATCAAATTTAGGCAGCAATATCATCTCATTCGCTTCCATTACAGACAAAACCATAACCGCTGTCATTCCATAAACATGGAAAAATGGGAGTATACCCAGAACCTTTTCTTCTCCTCGCTTGCACTTGTACAGCCATGCTGAACTCATCTTTGTATTGGCAAGCAGATTTTTATGTGTCAGCATGACACCCTTTGGAAAACCTGTAGTTCCCCCTGTATATTGAAGGAGCGCCAGGTCATTTTCTATATCGACTGGCTCTTCTGTCAATGTCGGTACTGGTCCCTTCATTATTTCGGTAAACAGATGGTGGTTGCCTTCATGCTCGACCTTCACTACAATGCCGTATTCTTTCTTTTGGATGAAAGGATAAATTAAATTTTTTGGAAATGGAAGATAATCCTTGATAGCGGTTACAATAATATGTTTTATGTTGGTTCGTGGAGCAGTGCGTGAGACCCTGGGAAACAATATATCCATAGTGACAATCATTGATGCTCCCGAGTCATTCATTTGATATTCGATTTCACGCTCAGTATAAGTCGGATTAGTCGGCACTACTACTCCTCCAGCCATTAATATACCGAAGTAGCTGATGACGGCCTGCGGAGTATTCGGCAGCATGATTGCTACCCTGTCCCCTTTTTCAATCCCCAGATTATTTAAATAAGCTGCAAATTTTAAAGAAGATTGATATACTTCCTGGAAAGTTAATTTCTTTCCCATAAAATTGACGGATACCTTGTTCGGAAAATCTCCTGCGGACTCCTTTAAATAAGATTGCAAAGGTTTGTCTCCATAGGTCAGTTCCCGCGGTATTTGCGGCGGATAATAATCGAGCCACGATTTATTCGTCATAATACTCCTCCCTTGGGTTTTGTAGAAAAATTCTTACTATTTCCCATTATATTATAAGGTACTTATAGTGACAATTGTCTCCCCTAAAAATGTGGATTCTTCGGAATACGGAACATACAGAATAATAGAAAATAGAAAACTTAGCGTTGGCTGTTTATGTCCTACTGTGCATTTGAATAAGATGGCCAAATGGATCTGGCATTTAGGCAGCTATTGTTTGCGTTCCAGCGCGAAGACTCCTGCCAGCGGGACAGTTGAGGCCCCTCGGGGATTGATAGTGACGGAAGCTCACCGCCCGCACCGCGGAAAGCGAAGCGCCTGGAATGCTAATCAACTCCTCCGTTATGAGGCGAAATAAAAAACTGTAGGCAAGCACGATTTTTTATCGCGTTTGTCTACAGTCTGTACATCGAACATACTTTTTGGCTGAACAATCAAAGTGCATACATTATATAAATAAAACCCAAAATTAAGAAAACCCCGCTTATGACCATTAAAATCTTGGCTAGTCTCTCCAACCCGTCCCTCTCCTCTTTTTCTGGCAATTTCATGAAATGCCGGCTCCTATGACCAGGGAGAGGCCGGCCGAGATTATCAGCGAAACCAGTCCCACTGCCCGGTTATCCTTCTCAATTTCCTCGTCGATTTTGTAGCCCGGAGTCAAAAATTCAAATATAAAATAACCAGCCAGCAAAAGAATAAATCCAAAAATACCCCAGCCAATCATGGTCAGCAAGGAATCATGCTGTATAATGGAACTTCTGAAAATATTGGAAATACCTAAAATTTTTCCTCCTGTCGCCATGGCCACAGAAAGATTTCCTTTTTTGATTTCTTCCCAATTCTTATATTTTGTCACCAATTCAAACACAGCTAAAAATACGACGATACAAAGAATGACCACACTGTAATAAGCAGCTATGTTCACATACTCATTTTCCCAAAATTTTTCCATATAGAATTCCCCCGACTAATGGTGGGTTATTTAAATTCTACCACTGTGACCCCGGTTCCTCCTTCTCCGGCTTCCCCAAACCGGATCCGTTTTACGGAACGATGGTTTTTCAAGTATTCCTGCACACCTTGCCGTAATGCACCTGTGCCTTTCCCATGTATAATCGATACACGCGGATATCCTGCAAGAAGTGCATCATCTATATATTTCTCAACTCGTGAAAGGGCATTTTCAAAGCGTTCTCCGCGGAGATCAAGCTCGAGGCTGACATGATAGTCCTTGCCTTTTATATTTGTAAGCGGCTTTGTTTCTTTTTGTTTAGCAGCTTTAATGTATTCTAAATCCGATTCCTTTACTTTCATCTTCATTATACCAATCTGGACCTGCCACTCCGTATCTGAAATTTTCTCAATCAGATGGCCTTTCTGGTCGAAACTGATGACCTTTACCTCATCTCCCTGAGTGAAGGCATGGGCCTGTTTTTGCAGCTGTGGCTTTTGCTTCTTTGCCCTGCCAATGAAAGGTGCCGATTCTTCAAGTCGCCGCTTAGCTTCAATCAATTCGTGTTCCTTTACTTCCGCATTCTTTTCGAAGCGCAGGCGCCTTAGGTCAGAAATGATCTGTTCCGCTTCCTCTTTTGCCTTATCTACAAGCTCTGCTGCTTTTTCGGCTGCCTTTTCAATCATGGAATCCTTTTGTGCATAGTATTCGACGATTTGCTGCTGCAGGTCTTTATGAAGCTTCTCTGCTTGTTTTAGGTAATCCTCTGCTTCCTCCCTGTCCTTTTCAGCCTGTCTCCTGCTGTCTTCAAGTGAAGCAATCATGTTTTCCACTTTATTTGTGTCAGTGCCGACATGGCCGCGTGCGTGTTCAATCACCCAATCATTAAGTCCAAGGCGTTTGGATATTTCAAAAGCATTGCTTCGTCCCGGGACACCGATCAATAATTTATAGGTTGGCCTCAAGGATTCAACATCAAATTCCACGCTTGCATTTATGACTCCTTCACGGTCATATCCATACGCTTTTAATTCAGGATAATGCGTTGTCGCGATTACCCGTGCCCCTCTATTGTACACCTCGTCCAGGATGGAAATTGCAAGTGCTGCTCCTTCCTGCGGGTCTGTGCCTGCACCGAGTTCATCGAACAAGACCAGGCTGTTACTTTCGAAATTCTTTAGGATCTCCACTATGTTCACCATATGGGAAGAAAAGGTACTTAAACTCTGTTCGATGGACTGCTCGTCTCCTATATCCGCAAAAACCGACTGAAATACCGCTGTTTCCGAACCATCCAATGCCGGGATGTGTAAGCCCGCCTGCGCCATAAGCGTGCATAATCCGATTGTCTTAAGGGTAACTGTTTTTCCACCGGTATTTGGGCCGGTTATTACTATAGTTGAAAATTCCTCACCCAAATAAATATCGTTTGGCACTACTTCTTTCTCGTCGATCAACGGGTGCCTTGCCTTGTAAAGCTTCACCCTGCCCTCATTATTCAGTGCAGGTTTAGAGCCTTTGATTGCCTTGGCATATCTCGCCTTGGCATACAAAAAGTCAATATGGGCCAGTACCTTTACATTTTGCAAGAGCTCATGAGTGTGTTCACCAACTACAGCAGACAATTCGATCAGGATCCTTTGAATCTCCTGCTGCTCCTTCACCCGTGTTTCCTGAAGGACATTGTTCAATTGGACAATGACCTGAGGTTCGATGAAAAGAGTCTGCCCTGAAGATGACTGATCATGAATAATGCCGCCATAGTTGCTTCGATATTCCTGCTTTACCGGAATAACAAATCGGTCGTTTCTGATTGTTATAATTGCATCTGAAAGCATCTTCTGCGCATTCGAAGACCGAATCATGCTTTCAAGTTTCTCCCTGACCCGAGCTTCATTCGTCCGCAGCTGATTTCTTAACATCCGTAGATTTTCGCTTGCGGAATCCAGTACTTCACCATGCTCTCCTATGGCATAGGAAATAGTCTGCTGAAGGTCATGAAGCGGTATAAGATTATTTATATATTCAAGGATAAACGGAAGTTCATGGCCATCTTCTGTCATTTCCTCAAAAAAGCGAGAAAGAACCCTTCCGGCACGGATCGTGCTTGCAATTTCCATTAGTTCCTGAGGGCTTAGCATCCCTCCGATTTGAGCCCTTTTTGCATGAGGACGGATATCAAAGATGCCTCCTAGAGGGATGTTGCCTCTCAATCTGAACACCTTGGCTGCTTCGTCGGTCTCCTCCTGCCATTTTGCCACTTCCTCTAAATCGCCGGAAGGCTGCAGCTGGGCAGCCCTTTCCCTACCTATTGCAGAGCTCGTATAATTCAAGAGCTGTTCTTTAATTTTATCGAATTCCAATGTTCTTATTGCTTTATCATACATGGAGTCAAATCCTCCTCTAGTCAATAACAATGTGTCGTAATCAGTTAATCATTACGTTTTAAGAATGCTAGTAAGCCATCTTTATCTTTGGCATTAAGCACAGTTGATTTTTTAAGCCAGCCCTTTTTAGCATAAGATACGCCAATCGGCATGTCTTCAAGCATATCTATACTATGCGCGTCGGTATTGATCACAATGGTAATTCCAGCGTCCTGCGCTGCCTTCAAATAAGGAGCCGCGAGGTCGAGCCGGTGTGGATTCGCATTAAGCTCGAGAGCAGTGTTGGTTTCTTTGGCCAATTGAATGAGTACCTCATAATCTACCTCATAGCCTGTCCTTCTTCCTATTACTCTGCCCGATGGGTGAGCAATAATGTCAACATGCGGATTTTGAAGGGCTGTTTTTAAACGTTCCATTATTTTTTCTTTCGGCTGTGAAAAACTGGAGTGGATCGATGCAATTACCAAATCCAGCTCTGAAAGCAGGGCATCCTCATAATCCAATGAACCGTCAGGAAGTATATCCATTTCAATACCGGATAGTATGGTGATATCCTCATATTTATCATTAAGGCTGCGGATTAATTCTTTTTGTTCCCGTAACCTTTCGACAGAAAGACCGTTAGCCACTCTTAAATACTTGGAATGGTCGGTTATCGCCATATATTTGTACCCTTTTTTGATGCATGCCTCTATCATTTCTTCTATGGAATGGGCCCCATCACTCCAGGTCGAGTGCATATGAAGGTCTCCATTTATATCTTCCAGAGATATTAACTCCTTCTCACCCTGGAACTGTTCCACCTCAGTTCCATCCTCACGGGCTTCCGGAGGGATAAAAGGAAGGCCAAAATGAGAAAAGAAATCTGACTCTTTTTCAAATGTAATAATCTCGCCTGTTTCTATGACTTCCACACCATATTCACTGATCTTTTCTCCTCTATCCTTGGCAAGCTGTCTCATTCTGACATCCTTTGAACCAGTAAAATGGTGCAGGGTAGTGATGAATTCCTGATCCTCCACTAGCCTGAAATCAACAGAGACATCATATTCATAGCCAAGGGTCACTGACACCTTTGTATCGCCAGCTGCAATCACCTGCTTCACGCCCGGCAAAGCCAGCAATTGTTCCTTTACCTCGGATGGACTGTCGGTAGAGATGATAAAATCTAGATCTTTTATAGTTTCCCTCATCCGGCGGATACTGCCAGCTCTTGAGTACCTGATTACATGTGGCAACTCTGCCAGGTAGGTTTCAATTTCTTCTGCAATCGGAAGCATAAAGGCGAGCGGAAGCCTTTCCGGACGCGACCCCACTTCTGCTATTGCAGCCAGGATTTTCTCTTCGGTCTTTTTCCCAAAGCCCGCAAGATCCCTTACACGCCCTTCTTCACAGACACGCTTTAAATCGTTTATGTCATTAACATGCAGTTCCTTGTGCAGCTTGGCTATTTTCTTGCCACCCAAGCCCTGGAGCTGAAGAAGAGGAATAAGCCCCTTAGGAACTTCCTCCTGGAGCTCTTCCAGCACAGTGGACTTTCCCTCCTGCAAATATTCTTCTATAACGGCAGCTGTACCCTTGCCTATGCCATTTAAAGCAGTGAAATCTTCAATGGCTGCCAATGTGCGGTCGTCAGTTTCAAGCGCACCTGCCGCTTTCCTGAAGGCTGAAACCTTAAACGGATTCTCACCTTTTAACTCCATATATACAGCTATTGTTTCAAGCAATCTAATTACATCTTTTTTATTGAGTGCCATTCTATTTCACCTGCCATCAAATATTTTAATATAGAAAACTGATATAGTACTGTATTGTCATGAATTAGTAAACCATAAGCTCATCAAAATGCTGGGCTTTTATCCCTCTCTAACATACAATCCGCCGCGAAAAATCACAAGCCGTACGGATTTCAGCATTATATATACGTACCCGTCCGACATAAAGTTTCAACAGGAAATCGGGCATTAAAAGGTCCCTCTCCAATCTGATAAACAGGCCAAACACAGCCAGCATCCAATTAAGAGAGAGACGAAAATAATTTTTCATATGAATTTACAATTTTATGTACGCAAACCAAAGGTCCTTTACCATACCGGAAAGCAACGGGGTCTTCTCTATAATTGCACTGGCCAGAACAGAATTGGAAATAGGCCCTTGAACTTGTTCAACAGGAAGAAGGGCGGCTATGTATAATACAATAAACATGATAAGATATACTTCTATAAATCCAAGAATTCCCCCTGCCCACCTGTTGATCTGCTTTAAAATGGGCAAATGTGCGATAAAATCCAGCATGGAACCTATCATTTGCCAAATGATTTTGGCAGCAAAGAAAATGATCGCAAATGAAATCGCATTATAATAAGCATGATCCAACCCGGTGCCATCAAATATCATTTTTATGGCGGACGAATTTCCGAGAGAAGGGTAAGGTATCCATAGCTTTAATTTAGGGGCCAGCTCATCGTAGTACAAGTACGCAATTACGAAGGCTGCTATAAAGCCAGTCAGGTGAATAAGCTGAAGAATGAAGCCTCGCCTTAAGCCGATCAGAAAGCCCAGGATAAGGATGGCTAAAATCGCTAGGTCAAGCATTTACTCAGTCCTTTTCGTTCTTTATTTCCAGTTCCAGCTGGTGTATTTCATCTTTAAGTTTCAAATAATCATGCATAGCATTTACTGCTGTCAGCACGGCCAGTTTGCCAGTGTCTAAATGCGGGTTCTTCGAGCTGATCTCGCGCATTTTGTCATCGACCATAGATGCGACAAGACGTATATGACTGGAGCTTTCAGTGCCCACAATGGTATATTGCTGCCCATATATATCAACCGTAATTTTATTTTTTTTCACGTCTGACAAGGTGATATGCCTCCAATCTAAAGAATCCTAATCTATATCATATCATGAACCTTTTCACGGTGAAAGAGAGAGGATACAAATGCCGCTGACATTTTCCAAAAAACGACATTTACACATTGATAAAGGAGTGTACTAAATGAGCCAAGTAGTTTTAAAACGATCCCCAGCAGAAATCACAAATATGCAAAGCTTCTATCAGTCTTCGCTTTCACCCAGCCAGCCGCCTGGAAGTGTTTTTTTCGCCAAAATTCCGGGATGCTCAATTACTGCATATAAATCCGGAAAAGTATTATTCCAGGGAACACAAGCCGGGTTGGAAGCCAAAAGATGGGCAAAAGATACCGAAGAACAGCAACCAGGCAAGAAAACAGGCACAGCAGTTTCTGTTAAAACGCATAGCTATTCTCCTCCCGCTGACATTGGAAAAATGTCGATCATAGGTTCGGATGAAGTTGGGACTGGTGATTATTTCGGTCCCATAACTGTAGTTGCTGTGTATGCAAAAAAAGAACAAATTGCTCTTTTGAAGGAACTCGGAGTCAAGGATTCCAAAAACCTGAACGATAAACAAATTGCTGAAATAGCAACCCAGATCAAGCACATTGTACCTTTTAGCCTTCTAACCTGCGATAATGCTAAATATAATGAATTACAGTCCAGAGGAATGTCCCAGGGAAAGATGAAGGCCATATTGCACAATCAGGCCATAAAACATGTCATCAAAAAAATTGAGCCTGATGCCGCAGAAGCAGTCCTGATAGATCAATTCGCTCAGCCCGATGTATTTTTTAATTACTTAAAAGGACAAGAACTATTCAAAGCAAAAACCATTTATTTAAGCACAAAAGCGGAAGGGCTACATGTTGCAGTTGCAGCCGCCTCCATCCTTGCAAGATATGCCTTTGTTAAGCATTTTGAAAAATTAAGTGAAAAAGCAGGCTTCACCATACCAAAGGGGGCAGGTCCTGCTGTGGACGAAGCAGCCGCAAGACTAATCAGTCAAAAGGGACAGACTGCCCTTCGAGAGTTTACGAAAATTCATTTTGCAAACACTGAAAAAGCAACCAGGATCTATAATAAAAAATTCAAATAAAGGCAGCTGTACTCCAATGAATTCCAATCCAAACCGAAGCGGAATATACACTGTACCACAGGCTTCCGATATACAGTACAGCTTACTACGACGGCAAGTTCGATAGACTTACATAATACACTCTCTATTTTTGACCAGACTTCGACCCATGAAGCACCATGAATGGCCGCATTTTAACGATATGGAATCAGGTTCTGCAAACCGAATGGAGGAAAAGTATATTATTAGGATTGTAATCTCCTCCTTATAAGCGGATGTTTTACCAACTAATGGATCGGTTACAGGCAGCTTGCAGAATAAAAACTCTTTTGCGGGTACAAGACCGTACAAATGGAATACGAAAAAACGGTTTTGGCAATTTTTATAACTGGTGTAACTCGGGATTGGAATGCGTTTCGCGCAGCAATACCCCGACGTTAATGCTACATTAAAAAGCAAACTGCCTGGATATTTTTATCCAGGCAGTTAACATATTAACCCCTTAATTCCGCACCTGCTTTATCCTTTACAGCCTGCAAAACTTTTTCATGGGTTTTAGTTACTTCTTCATCAGTAAGTGTACGTTCCGGATCAAAGTACTTCAGAGAGAAAGCGATGGACTTCTTGCCCTCTTCCATTTTATCTCCTTCATATAAATCAAAGATATTCACTTCTTTAAGCAGGCGGCCGCCAGCTTCAACAATCACACGCTGAATGTGTCCGGCTACAGTTTCCCTGTCCACGACAAGCGCAATATCTCTGGTTACAGAAGGGAAACGCGGGATTGACTGATATTGAATTGGTTGTACTTCCGCTTGCGCAAGAGCCTTAAACGACACTTCAAAAATATAGGTTTCCTTTAAGTCCATTTCCCTTTGTATAGCTGGGTGAACCTGCCCTACATATCCAATGACCAGATCATTCAATAGGATTTCTGCAGTACGGCCCGGATGTAAATTCTTCACCTGAGCCTGCCTGAATGAAATACGATCCAGTACTCCAAGAGCATCAAATACCGTTTCTAATATTCCTTTGGCTACAAAGAAGTCTGCTTGTTTCTTTTCTGCCTGCCAAGGATGGGATTCCCACAGTCCCGTAATAGCTCCAGCAAGATGTTCCCTTTCTTCCGGAAGTGAATCATCTTCATTTTTCAGGAACACAGAACCAATCTCATACAAGGCCACTGAATCAATTTGACGTGCGATATTGTATTTGACTGCCTCTAACAGCTGAGGTACAATGCTGAGTCTCAGTTGGCTTCTTTCCTCACTCATCGGCATCGCAAGGCCAATGGAATCACGAGTTTCCAACGCAAACTGTGCAGCCTTTTCCAGGCTGGTGAGTGAGTAGGTTGTTGCCTGATACAGGCCTGCCCCTTCCAGCACCCGCCTTACCTGACGGCGCTTTTTCTGATATTCTGTCAGTTGCCCTGGTGTAGCTGCCCCTATCGGAAGGGTAGTAGGGAGGTTATCATAACCATATAACCTTGCAACCTCCTCAATAAGGTCTGCTTCAATGGTGATATCGCCTCGGCGTGTCGGAACAGTGACAGTAATCATATCATTCTCAGTTACTGTTTTGAATTGGAGCCTTGCAAAAATATCTTCTACTTCCTGAATCTTCAAATCCGTTCCAAGCGATCTATTTATCCGGTCAAGCGTTATGCTGACCACTTCGGGCTCGAATGTAAGATTATTTACTTCAACTGTTCCCGACAACACAGTTCCATTTGCGTAATCCGCCATTAGCTGTGCAGCGCGCTCTGCTGCTGGACGAACACGCTCTGGATCAATTCCTTTTTCATAACGGGCACTTGCTTCACTGCGAAGACCATGGTCCTTGGATGCCTTCCGGATAACACCGCCAGTGAAATACGCTGATTCCAGCACCACTGTGGTTGTGTCACTGGTAACCTCAGAATTTGCTCCGCCCATTACTCCTGCCAGGGCGATTGGCTGCTGGCCATTCGTAATAACCAAATGGTTTGAAGACAATACCCTTTCCACATCATCCAATGTGGCAATTTTCTCGCCTTCATTTGCCCTGCGTACCAGGATTTCTTTGGTCCCAATTTGATCGTAATCAAAGGCATGGAGCGGCTGGCCGTATTCCAACAGAATATAGTTGGTAATATCCACTATATTATTGTGTGGACGGATCCCGCTTGCCATCAATCTTGCCTGCATCCATAGCGGAGATGGTCCAATCTCTACATTTTTGATAACCTTTGCGATATATAGTGGATTATCTTCTTTCGCATCAACAGTCACTTTAATATAATCTGAAGCCTTTTCATCCGAATTTTCAGCATTCCCGGATGGCCATTTCACTTCTCGCCCAAGAATGGCCCCTACTTCATACGCGACACCCAACATGCTCATGGCGTCGGCTCGGTTCGGAGTCAAGCCCAATTCCAGTACTTCATCATGAAGGCCCAGATACTCAAGTGCATCAGCCCCAACCTCAGCGTCTTTTGGAAATACATAAATCCCTGTTGCAAAATCCTTCGCAACCAGTTTTGCTTCAATCCCCAATTCCTGTAGGGAGCAAATCATCCCATTAGATTCCTCGCCGCGCAGCTTAGCCTTTTTAATTTTAAAATTTCCTGGAAGTACCGCACCTACAGTGGCGACAGCAACCTTCTGCCCTTTATCGACATTGGGCGCTCCGCAAATGATTTGTACAGGATGTTCCTGGCCAATATCCACAAGACACTTATTTAATTTATCCGCATTAGGGTGCTGTTCCCTTTCAAGGACATGGCCTACTACCACTCCTTTTAACCCTTTGCTCTTTTGCTCTACTCCTTCTACTTCGATACCGCTTTTCGTGATTCTCTCTGCCAGTTCATCTGCCGTGATGCCTGAAAGATCCACGTAATCCTGCAGCCATTTATAAGAAACAAACATTAAAAATCCTCCTATTAAAAAATCGTATTTGTCACACGATAAGACGCTTTGTTGAAATGCATTCCTCAATCGTAAAAAATCTATCGAATTCTATTCCTGGCGATGGAATTGTCTTAAGAAACGCACATCGTTTGTATAGAAATGACGAATATCATCGACCCCATATTTCAGCATGGCAATACGCTCAGGTCCCATTCCGAAAGCGAAACCGGAATACTTGCTTGAATCGAATCCTGCCATTTCAAGGACGTTAGGATGGACCATGCCAGCACCCAATATTTCAATCCAGCCCGTTCCCTTGCATACACTGCAGCCGGTCCCTCCACAGAATTTACATGAAATATCCATTTCTACTGATGGTTCAGTGAATGGGAAGAAGCTTGGACGAAGGCGAATTTCGCGTTCTTGCCCGAACATCTTTTTGGCAAAGACCTCAAGCGTTCCTTTTAGGTCACTCATACGGATATGTTCATCGATTACCAGGCCTTCGATCTGCATAAACTGATGGGAATGAGTGGCATCATCGTTATCTCTCCGATATACTTTTCCCGGACAAATAATCTTAACCGGCCCTTTTCCTTTATGCTTTTCCATCGTTCTTGCCTGTACTGGAGAAGTGTGTGTGCGCATCAAGATTTCTTCTGTGATATAGAAAGAATCCTGCATATCACGTGCCGGATGCCCCTTCGGCAGATTCAGCGCTTCAAAATTATAATAATCTGTTTCCACCTCAGGACCTTCCGCTACCTCATACCCCATTCCAATAAATAAATCTTCAATTTCTTCAATGATTTTCGTTAGCGGATGGTGACCGCCTTTCTTTACAGGACGGCCTGGCAAAGTAACGTCAATTTTTTCTGCTGCAAGTTTTTCATTTACGGCAGCATCTTCAAGGGCCTTTTGCTTTTCCTCAATTCTTGATGCAATTTCTTCTCTTACTTCATTGGCCAATGCTCCAATCCTTGGTCTTTCTTCGGCGGAGAGCTTTCCCATTCCGCGAAGCACCTCAGTAATCGGCCCCTTCTTTCCTAAATAAGCTACTCGGATTTCATTCAGCTGCTTTAAATCCGATGCATTTGAAACCTTGTGCAGTGCTTCTGACTGCAATTCCTGTAAGCGTTCCTGCATGTTTTAGTCCTCCTTCAATGATTTGAATGTTAATTATGGTCTTTCGGCATTTTCACTGCGCTCTTTCAAGCACAAAAAAACCTCCTCCCAAAAGGGACGAGGTTTATGTATCGCGGTACCACCCTTATTAGTGCCAATTTCCAATAGCACTCACTCAAATAGGATAACGGCTTATGCCGATGCATCTTTCGGATACGCGCCAGGTTTCATAAAAGAAACTGGAATGCTCACCTTCCCGATGCCGACTCGAGAGGTGAATTCACTAGGGCAGGGCCGTAAAAATGCTTTCAGTCTGCGGCATTTTCTCCCTAAACGGTTTTCCTTAGTTACTATTCTCTGTCTTCGTCTTTAAATATTATAAAATTTGTGTTTAATTATAGTATATTTTTCGTCCGTTTTCAAATTGATTATTATTTTTTTAGAGGCTGTCAGATGTGCTACTGTTTCCGGAGTGAATACATTAAAATGCCTGCTGCAATACCGACATTAAGCGACTCACTTCTTCCATATATCGGGATATAAAGGTTTTGGGTTGTCTGTGACAGCAGCTCTTTACTGACTCCCTGGCCTTCATTACCAACCAGAAGAGCAAAGGATTCACCCTTCTCTGCTTCTTCGTAATGAACACCGTTTTCAAGTGCAGTGCCGTAAACTGGAATTCCCTTTTCCTTTAAGTCGGCAACCACATAATCCAGTTTTTCTTTTATCAAGGCAATATGAAACAGACTCCCTTGAGTTGCCCTGATCACCTTTGGATTATATGGGTCGGCACATCCTTCTCCTAAAAAAATGGCATCCATCCCTGCGGCATCTGCAGTACGGATGATCGTGCCCAGATTTCCCGGGTCCTGAATATGATCGAGCAGAACGGCTCTCCTTATATCAAGCTCTTCTTTTGCAATCTGCTTTTGCTCACAAACCGCCGCAATTCCTTGTGGTGTTTCCGTATCGGAAATTGCTTTTAAAACCTCATTTGCCGCATAGGTAACTTCTACGCCAGATATATCCAGGGATGCAGGCAGTACAGCATCACGGCTGATGATGACCTCTTGCACGAGGTCCTTCTCTTTAAGTGCCTCCTCTACCAGATGAAAGCCTTCTATTATGTATGTCCCAGTCTTATCTCTTTCCTTCTTGGCCAACAATTTCTTCCATTGTTTCACCTTCGGATTTTTGGCACTTTCAATGTATTTCAAAAGTAACTCTCCTTTTACATGTTCCTGATTTTCCTATTATATCGTAATCCTGATACATAATGCATGCCATAACGTGAAAAGATATGGATGTGAGATATCATGACTGAATGGGAGGCTTGTCAAATGAACTTTAACCTTCGGAATGCCATTTATCAAAATATTTCAGGCAACACGCAGGAACAGCTTGAAGACACAATTGTGGACGCCATTCAGGCTGGTGAAGAAAAGATGCTGCCCGGATTAGGGGTATTGTTTGAGGTAATTTGGCAAAATTCCTCCGAAAAAGAAAGAAATGATATGCTCCAGGCTCTAGAAAGTGGATTAAAACAGCGATAGCCGTAACGGCTATTGCTGTTTTACGATGATCGTAACCAACAAAAAGGAAGCCCGGCAATAGCCGGGCCTATTTGTTACAGTTTATCTGTATCTATTTTATTATCGATATATCGCTTATCTGCTCGAATGCTGTTATCTGCATCATTTAAATCCATTCTGGTCCTTCTGTCACCATCCAGGAGAGCTCTGCCATCTTCGGAAATCTCAACATCCTCTTTCTTTACCGTATCCTGTACCTGCTGTGTTTCCTGAACAGTGCGTTTGCCAATGATGACTTCTTCCGTTACAACCGGCCTCTTCGTCACTTCCACTCGCTCTTCCGTAAGAGGAATCCTGATTGATTCTCCATCCGTAATCGGTCCTGCATTCAAATCGTCCGTTCCCTCAGTCACCGGGCGGCGCTCTACATATAGTTCTTCGCGTTCGACAGGCACATTCACTGTTTTGACTTCTTCCGTTACTTCCTTATTTAACACCACTTCACCAGCACTTACTTCTTCTTTGTTTACCTCAAGCTGTTCCTCCCTTAGCCTGATGGTGCGTTCTTCATCATCTAGATCACGATTTAGATTCCCTCGAATAGTGCGGTCTTCCTCGGTTAGTTCGCTATTCCAATTGCCGCGCATGGTGCGTTCTTCGGCGGTTAAATCGCGATCCCGGTCCCTTCGTGCGGTACCTAGTGAATCTGAAAATTCTGGGCTGCCAGTAGTCGCCAGGGTATCAGGGAACACATTCGGATCCGGATTATTAGTTAGTCCGGCTGTTCCCCTGTTTAAGGTGTCATTTGTATCCGTATATAGGGTATCCTGTGTATCGATGCCGGCTGCAGACTGATCAACCAGAACCACTATTCTTCCTGCTTCGACATCATTAACATATTCAGCAGCCTCGGCATCGCTCAATCCAGCTGCGGTCAATCTGTCCTGCAGGCCATATGTTCCATCGTTCATAAAGAATCGCATGACCTTGTCCATAAATGAATCATCGTGATCAGTATTATTTGTTACTGTATTTACGTCTCTTGCTGCGCCTCTCAGATTCAGCGTTTCCTCATTATCCGCAATAACCGTAATATCATCACTATCGAAACCTTTTGCCTTTAATGAGTTAATAGCCTGAATAACCTCCGGGCTGGAATTATAGACTCCATATACTGTTTTATCCATTATAACTCCTCCTTGAAATTTATTGCTTTGTGCCATGTTCAATATTTACCCGCGGGAGCAGTTCGTAAACAGAAAAAAACAGTTAGCGGCAAGACAGTCAACTAGTAAATTTTGCCTTACGGCGAATTTCATGCTTCATTTAAATTTTTGGTCAAATTCGTAAGGAAAGCAGAAGAAAGCAGCCGAAGCCGTCAAGGAATACATCTGGCAGAAGTATTAAAGAAACGTAACTGCAATGAGGGATATTGGGCTATTTTTTACATTACTGAAAAAAGGAGCCTTCATATTCAAAATGAAGGGCCACACTTGTTTTATAGCTGAAATAAGGGCCATCCTATGGATAATGAAGAAGAGAAATACCTAAGGACTATATCTGAAATACCAGAGTACATAGGGGTGATGAGCGACTCATTTGTTTTATATGAAGAAAGGTTTTTCATATTACATATGAAAGATATGAATTACCCCTAGAAATCTACCACGCAAAAAACATCCTTCACTACAGGCAGTGAAGGATGTTTAAACTCATTACGCAAAACGAACAGTTGCGTCCAATGGCAAGCGTGTTGTCTGGAATGCCGGTGCCGCTGCTTTCCCGATCGCAATCAATACAATCGGAAATTCATTATTTGCAAGGTTGAATTTCTGGCTAAATTTAGCCTTATCAAAACCCCCCATCGGGACGGTATCATAACCTCTTGCTTTAGCAATGAGCATCAGCTGCATGGAAACAAGCCCAGCATCAAAATTGGCGATATTCTGCCTTACTGAATCTGGAAGTTTTGGATACAGCTGATTTGTACCTTCTACCAATCGCTTCATATTAGCTTCATCCACTAAGCCTGCTTCGAAGCTTTGGCTATAGATCTTTTCTACGTTTTTATATGCTTCTGTATCGCCAAGTACGGCGATCACAGCTGAACTGGTTTCAACCTGTGCCTGGTTATTGGCGATTTCCCTAAGCTCTTTTTGTGTTTCCTTATCATCAATGACAATGAACCGCCATGGCTGAAGATTGCTGGAAGATGGCGCCAGCATAGCTTCCCTAAGCATATCCTCGAGTTCTTCACGAGGTATTGTGACTGTGTCGTCATATACCCGTACAGATTTTCTTTCCTGAATAACTTCCTGCAGAGTTTTCTCTGATAGTGTAGACATTGTAAGTTCCTCCCTGTTATCGACTCACTTATAATAACGATATATGTAACTTACTAAAAGTAAGTATTAGGAGTCAAATGTATTGCTCAAATCAAGGATATAAAAAACAGGCCTTATAAAGACCTGTTCGCATTCTCATTCAAATGTAATTTTGTCTACTGTTTCACGGTCCAATTTCTTAATAACTTCGACAATCAGCTTAACCGCGTTTTCATAGTCATCCCTATGGAGCATGGCAGCATGTGAATGAATATATCTTGTTGCAATGGTGATTGCCAGTGCGGGAACACCATTCGCCGTCACGTGAATGGACCCTGCATCTGTTCCGCCGCCCGGAATAGACTCATACTGATATGGTATGTTCAATTCATCAGCCGTATCGGTTACCAGGTCTCTAAGGCCTTTATGAGAGACCATGGAAGCATCATAAATGACAATTTGCGGCCCATGTCCCATTTTGCTGAGTGCTTCCTTTTCTGTGACGCCAGGAGTGTCTCCAGCAATACCAACATCAACAGCAAACCCTATATCCGGCTGGATCTTGAACGTTGAAGTTTTTGCACCGCGGAGTCCAACCTCTTCCTGGACAGCCCCAACCCCATATACTATGTTTGGATGGTCTTGGCCCTTTAGCTGCTTTAGCACATCGATGGCAATTGCACAGCCAATCCGGTTATCCCATGCTTTAGCCAGCAGCATCTTTTCATTGTTCATTACTGTGAATTCAAAGTAAGGAACAACCATATCCCCTGGCCGAACTCCCCATTCCTGTGCTTCTTCTCTTGAAGATGCACCAATATCAATGAACATATCCTTAATCTCGATCGGTTTTTTTCTAGCTTCAGCAGAGAGAATGTGCGGCGGCTTTGAACCAATGACTCCTGTAACATCGCCTTTTCTGGTTACGATGGTCACCCTCTGCGCAAGCATGACCTGTGACCACCATCCGCCAACCGGCTGGAAGCGAAGGAAACCTTTGTCGTCAATCTGTGTGATCATAAAGCCTACTTCGTCCATATGCCCGGTAACTACAATTTTAGGCCCATTTTCTAGTCCGGTTTTTTTTGCAATCAAACTCCCTAAACCGTCCGTTTCAATTTCATCTGCGTACGGAGTTATGTATTCCTTCATTACTTTTCTTACCTGGCCTTCATTGCCGGGAATCCCGTTGGCATCGGTAAGGTCTTTAAGCATGGTTAAAGTTTCATCTAATTGTGCCATGAAAATGCGCCCCCTCTTTAAGTGGTGTCCGTCTAAAGATATTCTGTTCCATTCAAATTGTGCATAACAAAACTGGTTAGATGTACACGCTTATTTAATTATACAAAACTAATGAATATTCTCAAAACGATTAATATCCTTCCTTTTGTCTCGTATAATTTACCTTATTTTTTTTGTAATATGCATCTGCTGCTTCTTTTCTGTTAAGCCTGATGCATCGCTAATTCTACATATAATCGGATCTTGCTTCCATAACTTCGAGGAAAAGGAAAACATGCAGGCCGCGTATCCTGACGTTGCTGTAATCAGGCTTCACTCCGGGAGCTGATCAGTAAAAATAACCTTCCATTCCGAGGGAAAGTTTATACCGTCTGCGTACCGTTTCTTTCGCTGAGAGCCTTTGAGAGCCCCGGTACGCAAAAAAACCCTGTACGATAACATACAAGGCTATTTCAGCTAACAGGTTTTCTACTCATTCGTTTGAAAAAATTCCTGCCATTTGATGATCGTATTTTTTTCCCTCAACACATAAAGGAGGATCATAACGGTTGCTAAGATCACTGCCACCATTGTGGGGCTGAAGGCGGAGATATAACTTCCGAAGACAGTATAACCGAACGCCAGGGGTAAATTGGACAGAAAGGATTGGTTCACATAATGTTTAATGCCGCTGCTTTTTTCCATCAAACAAAGTGATAACAAATGAAAATGGACGAATGGCAATAGCCGCAGAACTGTTATTTGCCTGACGTTCAACGTCCGGTTCCCAAATAGCTTACTTTTCAGTTTCATCAATCGCTTCAATGTTTTTGGGAGTTTATTTATCGCCATGTAAAAAACAATACTGGATAATGTCAGCCCAATAACCGAGTATATAGAGCCCAATAACGAACCGAACAGTATTCCTCCCGATATACATACAACAGCTACAGGAACAAACAGAAACTGCCTAAAGATATGGAATAAGATAAAGAAGAACGGAGCAAAAACACTTCCTGAGCTTACGACGGCTGTAATGAGAGTAAGTTCTTCCATTCATGATTAGCCTCCCTGCGGTGTCTGTCTCGAACTCACTACAAGCATATACATGTGGCACTGTCCATATGCCTACAAACTGCCGACAGCTTATGTAATCAGTGATCAAACAGGAGTTCGCCCTTGAAGAATCAGCCCTTTATTGTTGGCGGATCATTCCATACACAAGCAGTATAATATGGCAAACCGCAAGGAAAGGGAGCCCTATTTTAAAGTTCAAATGTTTTGTTTTATGCCGGAAGACCTTCATCCCGGCGGTACCTCCAGCTGCTCCTCCAAATATGGCAAGCAGCCAAAGCGTCCTTTCACTGATGCGGAATCGGCCCTGCTGCGCTTTCCGCTTATCTGTGCCCATGGCGATAAAAGCAGCCGCATTGATGACGATACAATAAACCGCCAGCAAGCTAAAATTATCCAATATAAAACACTCCGTTTCTATATTAAAAAGCCATCCTCTCATGGAGAATGGCTTATAAGAAAAGATTACTTATCTAATTGCTGCTTAGCTGCAGTTGCTAATTGTGCAAATGCCTGCTCGTCAGCTATTGCAAGTTCAGCTAGCATTTTGCGGTTAACTTCGATACCAGCCAGCTTAAGACCATGCATTAAACGGCTGTAAGAAAGACCATTGATACGAGCTGCTGCATTGATACGAGCGATCCAAAGCTTACGGAAGTCGCGCTTTTTCTGGCGACGGTCACGGAAAGCATACATTAGAGATTTCATTACTTGCTGGTTAGCAACTTTATATAATGTATGTTTTGAACCATAATAACCTTTAGCTAATTTAAGAACTTTTTTACGACGTTTGCGAGTAACAGTACCGCCTTTTACACGTGGCATGTTATTTCCCTCCTATTTAAATCGATAGCACGATTACTTAATATTGTCTAACATGTGGCGAATGCGTTTGAAGTCACCTTTGCTTACAAGGCTAGCTTTGCGAAGCTTACGCTTAGCTTTAGTAGATTTGTTAGCGAATAAGTGGCTTGTGTAAGCGTGTGAACGTTTCAGCTTGCCGGATCCAGTTTTCTTGAAACGCTTTGCAGATCCGCGGTGAGTTTTCATTTTAGGCATAAGGTATTCCTCCTCATTACAATTACTTGTCGTTTTTCGGTGCTAAAACCAAGAACATGCTGCGCCCATCCATTTTAGGGTGAGTCTCAATAGTAGCCACCTCTTTGCATGCCGCTGAGAAACGGTCCAGAACACGCTGACCAATTTCTTTATGTGTAATGGCACGTCCCTTGAATCGGATAGAAGCTTTAACTTTATCCCCTTTTTCCAGGAACTTGATTGCATTGCGGAGCTTTGTATTGAAATCATGTTCTTCAATTGTTGGGCTCAGACGAACCTCTTTCAAGTTAATGATTTTTTGGTTCTTGCGTGATTCTTTATCTTTCTTTTGCTGCTCGAAACGGAATTTTCCGTAGTCCATGATACGGGCTACCGGAGGCTTTGCGTTTGCAGCAACTACAACTAAATCAAGGTTAACACGAGCGGCGATTTCCAATGCCTCGAATTTCGTTTTAATTCCCAACTGCTCGCCGTTTTGGTCAATTAGACGAAGTTCACGGGCACGAATACCCTCGTTTACCATCATGTCTTTACTAATAGTTAGCCACCTCCAAGGTTATTTAGCGAATACTGAGTTTTAGAAAATATTCGTAGTACCAATCCTAAACTACTCACCATGATCTGCAGCGCAATACTCACTTGTAAGCATTAAAAAAGTGTGGATGCTATAAACACCCACACAGATAGACTAAGTAGAATAAATCCAAATAATCAAATCATGAACCTGCCAACTGCATTATCTGCGTCACTCAGGTGAGAAGCGGGTGCCTCTTCTTTTCCTATAACACGTATTCAATTCACCTTAGAAAATATATCATAAATCATGATGATAGTCAATTCATAACTTGTTTTTTACAACAACAAAAATTATATTACCAGAGTCTTATATGATTTGCAACCTATTTTCGTTAATTTCAAGTAAACCAAACTCAGTTTTTTCATATAAGCTTAGATAAATAATATTCATCCACATAATGCCCATCAATATAGAGCGAATCCCGCTTAGTACCTTCTATTCGAAAGCCTCTTTTTTTATACAAGGCCAGTGCCGCTGTGTTATTTGCCAGGACGGTAAGTTCTATTCGGCGGATGCCCTTTCTACTGGCCCAGTCTTCCATGAATTCAAACAGGAGCGTTCCAACTCCTTTTCCTCTTGCGTGTTCGGCAACTCCTACAACCAGGTAGATTCTATGCCTGACCCTTATAGGCGTGTTTCCAATGATGATCAAATATCCCGCAAGCTCTCCGGATAATTCGGCGACCAGCAGTTCTGACTGCGGGTCATCATTTAATCTTACAATTGTTTTCAGCTGTGCTTCCTCTGTAAGTTTTCTTTCTCCCGGACCAAATAACATAGTATTGGATTCTTCCACCGAATGAATCAAATCTGCCAATTTTGCCGCATCTTCTGGAACAGCTTTTCTAATAATCATTGCTAATCCCCCATCATCACGTAAGTTTGATTTTTAAATCAGTTGACAGATAATACACTAGAGTACAATATTAATTGTTTATTTGTGATGTTATGGTAGTCGAACCATGATTTTTAAAGATAATATACTCTGAATAGAGGAACATTTTTCATAAGGTAATCTATATTAAACATTTTATTAACTTCTTTAAAACAAAAAGGATTTAGTATGAAATAGCCAAAAATTCTCTGAATTTACTAAAGAATGTTGTGAGAGCATGATGTTTTTGATATCCACAATGGGGTTTATGATAGAAATTCCACGCTTTATGGGCGAAATGCTAAAGTTTATGATCGCTATCCGTGAGCCATGATCGTAATTCGTTATTTATGCTCGAAATCTGTATTTTATGCTCGAACTGCAATTTATGATCGATTTGGCTTTTCAGTTTTCGAGGGAAAGGAACAGGTATCATTGAAATTCACAGTTTATACTCCAGTCTGAAATTTTGATTGAATTTCCGGACATAAATCGAAGTAAAAATTTAAAACAGCTTGCTAGCTTCTGTATTGACTTTATTAAACAACCCATATGCCTACCCAGTACAAATACAGACCCACGTTACACCCTACCTGAATCAAAAAAGGGAAGCACCAAAAGTGCTTCCCGGTTGTAGAATCTTAAAATATACAGTCAGCAGCCAAGCCATCAATGGCTGACTTCTTCTTTTAATGAACGCATGAAGTCTTCAAATGCTACAGTATTTGATGCCTGCTGTCCATACTTACGCACATTCACACTGCCTTCTTTAATTTCGTTGTCACCCACAACGAGCATATATGGAATTTTCTGCATTTGAGACTCACGGATCTTGTAGCCGATTTTCTCATCGCGCTGGTCCAATTCTACACGGAAGCCTTCAGCCTGCAGCTTCTCCCTTACTTCCTTTGCATAATCAAGATGAACATCGGGAGAAACAGGGATGACTTGTACCTGTACCGGTGCCAGCCATGTCGGGAATGCTCCTTTGTATTCTTCAATTAAGAAAGCAACAAAACGTTCCATTGTAGATACGACTCCGCGGTGGATAACAACAGGGCGATGCGGCTTGCCATCCTCGCCTACATAGCTAAGGTCAAAACGCTCAGGCAATAGGAAATCCAGCTGTACAGTAGACAGAGTCTCATCCTTTCCTAATGCAGTTCTTACCTGGACATCCAGCTTTGGCCCATAAAAAGCCGCTTCTCCTTCTGCCTCGAAATATTCAAGTCCCAGGTCATCCATGGCATCCTTCAGCATGCCCTGCGCCTTTTCCCACATTGCATCATCGTTGTAATATTTTTCAGTGTCCTGTGGATCACGGTAAGAAAGACGGAAAGTATAATCCTTGATATTAAAGTCTTTATAAACAGCTAATATCAGGTTTACAACGCGTTTGAATTCATCCTTGATCTGATCTGGGCGGACAAAAATATGGGCATCATTCAAAGTCATCCCCCGCACACGCTGAAGTCCGGAAAGTGCACCAGACATCTCATAGCGGTGCATTGTCCCAAGCTCTGCGATACGGATTGGAAGTTCCCGGTAGCTGTGGATGCTGTTTTTGTATACCATCATGTGATGAGGACAGTTCATCGGACGCAGAACAAGCTGTTCATTATCCATATCCATAACCGGGAACATATCCTCCTGGTAATGCTCCCAGTGTCCGGAAGTCTTATACAAATCAACACTTCCCATGATCGGAGTGTATACATGTTCGTATCCAAGACGCTGTTCTTTATCAACGATGTAACGCTCAATTACCCTGCGGATTGTTGCACCCTTTGGGAGCCATAGAGGAAGTCCCTGGCCTACCAATTGAGAGCTTGTAAAGAGGCTAAGCTCTTTCCCCAGCTTTCTATGGTCACGCTCTTTCGCTTCTTCCAGCAAGCGAAGGTGTTCTTCCAGGTCTTCTTTCTTGAAGAACGCAGTTCCGTATATACGCTGGAGCATCTTATTGTCGCTGTCGCCTCTCCAATAAGCACCGGCGATGCTCATTAATTTGAATTCCTTTATCTTGCCTGTGGATGGAACATGAATCCCGCGGCAAAGATCAAAAAATTCTCCCTGCTCATATATAGTTACCTGATCTTCTGCAGGAATCGCTTCAATTAATTCAAGCTTATACTCATCGCCAATCTCTTCAAAGCGTCTTACCGCTTCATCGCGGCTCACTTCCACACGGTGGATATCAAGATTCTCATTGACGATTTTTTTCATTTCCTTCTCAATCTTCGGAAGGTCTTCAGGTGTTAAGGACTCTTCCAGATCCATATCGTAGTAAAAACCGCCTTCAATGACTGGCCCAACACCAAATTTGGCATTCTTATACAGGCGTTTAATCGCCTGTGCCATTAAGTGGGCAGTGCTATGGCGAAGTACTTCAAGGGCTTCCTTGCTGTCCTGGGTTACAATTTCAATCGGCCCATCAGCTTCTAGGGGGCGTCTTAAGTCGTACAGTTGTCCGTTGAATTTACCGGCGATTGACTTCTTTTTTAACCCCGGGCTAATCGAAGCTGCAATGTCTTCTGTAGTCGTTCCCCTTTGAAACTCCTTCACCGCTCCATCTGGAAAACTAACTTTAATCATTTCAGACATACAGTCTCACTCCTTCGTTTTAATTAATTCGTTTTGCCAGGGGCCTGGCTATTTCCGGGATAAACGCAAAAAAGCCCGCCCCTGTATATAAATACAGGGACGAGCTTATTAATTGTTTTATATAAACCCGCGGTTCCACCCTCGTTTCAATCCGGCTAAGCAGATCGACACTTATAACTGATAACGGCAGCATCCCGTCAGCCAATACTTACACGAATGCTTTCATAGCTGAAGTTTAGAGGTGGTAGGTGCCCTAACCGTATTAGGAAGCTTTCAGCCATGTCTTCCCTCTCTGCAAACCGTTTTTAGAATACCCATATCCTCATCATAACTTATGGAAATATTATGTTTCATAGTATGTAGGA
Source organism: Peribacillus sedimenti (assembly GCF_046237635.1). Lineage (NCBI taxonomy): Bacteria > Bacillati > Bacillota > Bacilli > Caryophanales > Bacillaceae > Peribacillus > Peribacillus sedimenti. Next base: position 4,126,742 of record NZ_CP143547.1, read on the forward strand.
AATTATAATTTGTTATGTACAGAAAATCAAGTCAAATTAAGAAGAATTTTAAGGTATGGATGAAGTGCTCTTTCTATAATTACTCACCAATCGGTGTCTGTACCGCGCTGTAAAAGCCTTTAACAGAACGGACGACAGTACGCTCCTCAAATATGCGGATGACAGTTTGAATCAGCCCGTCCTCCCTTTCATCCGTATATATTTGCAAGGTTTGGGGCGCTATGGAGATTAGCGGTGCAATGGTCGTCGAATCAATATACACCGGATTCTCCGACAATAGCTTTCTGTCGATCAATTTATGTATCACCTGTTTCCCCATTTCCCTAAATTGCGAGTCATAAAAGTGGAAGCCGTTATGGTGCAAAAGGTGGATTACATCCATTTTCGATTCGGTATTATTTAAAAAATCGCGAAGGGTTGCGATGAAGTTTTGGTAGTCCTGCTCCAATTTATATTCATCAATTGCATTCTCAACGAATACGAGCAGCGATTCATGGAAGGATTTCAATCGAAATGTAGCAAACGAATCAAATGAGAACGAAATGTGCCCGAGCAAAAAACTGCATAGTCCTTCATGGAGAATCTGTCTTTCTTTTGAAAAAATGGCATCGCGTGTTTCAATCATTTTTGTTTCGATAAGGGAGTACGCAATTTCTACGATTGTATCAATCTCTTCCTGTTCCCGATAAAAGAACTTTTGCCTTAGGATGTTTTCCATCAGGCTAAGGAGTTTATGTTCAAGTAGAAACCTGTAAAACACATCGCTCAGCAAATTGACGAGCTTGCCCGTATAGTTTGCCTTCATATTAACAAACAATCCCTTTTCATCTTCAAATACTATATATTCATTTAATTCCCGCCCAAATGGATGGGCAGAAACATACTGTAGCATTTTCATGGCTTCTGATGGTTTTTCAAAATGAATGTATAACAATAAAACCCCCCCTAAACCCTTTCCTGATATATGTATATGGAAGGGCCGGTTTGTTTAGAAGTAGAATGGGTACCAGTTTGGGACAAATATGACTGCTAGACTACAAAAAAAAGCAAGCCAGTGTCAGCGGCACTGGCTTGCATGGTATTCATGCCCTTCTGTTCTCTCCCTGAAGCAGAAGAGGTTCGGCAAGATATTTGATTCGTTCCATGATTCTTGCTGCCTTGACCTCCTCTTTCTCTCCTCTCTGAGAAAAGGTAAAGTGATTTTGAAGGCCAGCGTAATCAAAATTGGATGTAAAGAAGGTGGGCATATTTTCAAGCATCCTGAATTGTAAAATCGGACCTAGAACTTCATCCCTTGCCCAGCTGCTCATCGTTTCTGCACCGAAATCATCAAACATGAGCACCGGAGCTTTCTTTATCATTTCAATTTTTTCGTTAACTGTGTTATCTCCTATAGCTGCCTTGATTTCGCGTAAAAAGTCTGGAACATACACAATCATGGAAGGTATATTCTTTGCTGCCAATTCATTGGCTATTGCCCCCAGCAAATAGGTCTTGCCTACGCCAAAACTCCCATATAAGTACAGCCCTTTTTGCTTCTTGCCTTCAGCATACTCTTCGACAAAGCTGGTTGCCTTGTCGACTGCCTCCATTCGATAATCACCTCTGTCGCTCTGATAAAAATCTTCAAGTGTCGCCGACAGGATTTCCTTAGGAACGTAGAGGCTTTGGATGAGTTTTTGCTGCTTGCTCTTTTCATCATGAATAAGCTTGCGTGGACAAGCTTCATATTGCAGGTCTATCAAGTTGCCACGTATGACAAGCTTTGGGTGATACCCCTGCATCATGTTAATACAGCCGTCCAGGCTTGGGCATTTATCGCACATCTTGCTTTGGGCTGAAAATTCATAGAGTTTGCTTAAACTTTTGTCAACCATTTCCTTTGTGATACGGGAGCTGTTTTCATTCAGAAAAAGCCTGACGCTTTTGTCGTTAAGAACCTCATTTTTTAGATGTTCATAGCGTTTAAGAAAATCTGTACTGTTTGTGAGTTTGCTTAAAGAATCGCCGATTTTTTCCATTATTCATTCACCCCCTGCTTTTTAGCTTCTTCAGTCTTTCCTCCAGCTGGCGTTTACGTTCCTCGGTTTCTTTATCCGCTTTGTTTTGCTTTCTATCCGCCATTGCTGGAGCATTCTCTTCTTTCAGCCACTCCGGAACTATTTCACTCCTGGTAGCTCTTTTTTGTATATTCCTGCCATCCTTTTTGCCTTGAGCCCATAATTGATACTGGTTTTCCTCCCGTTTTGCCAGATCCATCGCTTGTTTAACAGTCTCAACCTTTTTCCGTGCCCAATGACTGGCAATTTTCTCAATATAGCTCTTAGTTAGCTTCATATCCGTCTTTAGCATTACATACTCAATGAGGACATTCACGACGCCCGGATTCAAGTTTTGGTTCATCATAATTCCTTCGATAATCTGCAAATCTGAATTAGATGGCTCCGCACCGCCAGAGAGCTGCATTAATCTTTCTCTGGGAGACACAGTTTCCAAATGGCGAATCAGCTGTTCCTCCTTGGTAACAGGCTCATTTTTTTGTGACTGCAATATCGCAGGCTGCACTCTGTCAATCAAGGAGGGCATCTCATTGCTATACTCTATCTGATACCAGTCTCTTGCCGCTTTTCGGAGGGCTTCAATATCAATTTCATTCTGCACATCCAAGGAACCAATCACAAGCTTCTGCATTTGCAGAACGTCAATACCATATAGGAAAGAAAGCTTGGCAATGGTATCCTTCACCTTTGGAGTGAAAGCCTTTGAGGGTATTAAGGAAGACTTAATGCCGGCGAGCAAAAGGTCAAAATCAAACAATTCATCAAATCCCTTTGTGTCTCCAGCCTGCGCCTTACTAAAGAAATTGGTTCCTTTTTCAGGAAGCAGCTCCTCTCTCGCTTCGTCAGTGACATATAGAGAATCCAACTGGTCTGAGGCAAATACCTCTGTAAACGACTTTGTCACATTATCATATTGGTCTGTAGCTATCACTTGGTCGGAAAAAAGCTTTTTGAGCCTGCCAAATTGGACCTTACCCACTTTTTTATACAAATAAATATTTAGCATGCCGTCCGTAAAAAATTGCTCCGGTGAAAGAGGAGCATTCAATTCATAAACAAAATTGGTTTCCTCTTCTCCTTTGTTTTTATAAACATTGAGCAGCCCTATGCCTTCCAGTTTAATCCTTGCCGAATAAATGTCTGCCAGGTTAAGTCCCATTGCATTCATTAAATTATAATGAAGCGAGGATTGTGACCAGAGGCGGTTTTCTTCCAATTCACTCCATAGAGTCATATACAAACTGACGCAAACCGGTCCGATTAAAGGCTGGTATAGCAGAGTAATTATTTTACGGTCGTATTCATGAAGAAGCCCAGCAGCCGATACCATATATCTGTCTACCGGAAGCAGTTCTTGCCAATGCTTTGTCATAGCTTCAAAACCTTTCCTTTCACTCTTTCATCGAAACACTCTCTAGGTGGCAAGCTAAAAAAGAGCCAAAGGATGATTTCTTCAGCTCTGATTTCGTTCTTTATTTATTAGTTCCTTAAGTTCATCTATGAAGACATTGATATCTTTAAATTGCCTGTAAACCGAGGCAAAGCGCACGTATGCCACCTCATCCACCTTGGCAAGCTTGTCCATTACCATTTCACCAATATCGTCGCTTTTCACTTCCGAGACCCCCTGGTTCCGTAGCTCCTTTTCGACGTGATTGGTAATATCCTCAAGTTCTTTTAAGGGAACCGGCCTTTTTTCACAGGCCTTAATCAGCCCACGCAATATTTTATCCCTGCTGAACTCTTCACGGGTTCCTTCTTTTTTAACTACAATAAGCGGTATTTCTTCCACCTTTTCAAATGTAGTAAATCGGAATCCGCATGCCTCGCATTCCCTTCGCCTTCGTATCGATTTACTCTCATCTACCGGGCGGGAATCCAACACTCTTGTTCCATTATATTGACAGGATGGGCACTTCATAACAATCAGCTCCGGAATCAAATGATTATACTTTGTAATGAAAAACAGGTGTACAGTACAGGAGAGAACTTACGGACGGATGCCCCTTCCCCGCTTTCCTGCACCTATGGTTGTAAGTTTTTGATCAAGGCCGCCGTATGCCTCGCTAATTTGCTTTCTTAACGCAGGGTAAATTCCAGCAATAGACTTTTTATCCGAAGAAGCAGTAAAGTCAACAGCTGTTTCAAATGGTTTAACAGTTATGCATGTCGCTACCAGAAATATTTTTGGAGAAGTAAGCGTTTCTATAAACATTTCTCCATGCTCCTTGGAGACAGACCGTATTTTATAATTGCGTTGATTGGAAAACACTTCTTGCAGCGAAGATAGGGCCTGGTCTGCCGTAGCTTTATAGTATCTGGTCAAAAGCTGTTCATCCGAATGCTTTTCACTTGTTTCGCACTGCTGTGAATATCTTTGGAACAATGTCTGAAACAATCCCACTTATACATCATCCTTAGACTTAATTTCAGGTTTATTTTATAAAAATTTGAACTCCCGCACACATTTCTCCGAGCCAAAGACACCGGCTCCCTGCATGATGATACCCCTATTATACATGTTTATGTGAAATTTAAATAGCGAATCAAATAACAAATGCTTATGTAAAACTTGTCACTTCACGCTTCTACCGGAATACACATAGTTTTGCATCAAAAAAGAGATGCAGTCAATTCTACATCTCTTGCGGCTTCTTCTTATAGGGCATTTGCCTTGTTTTGTTTAACTTGAACAGGACCCATGCCACGAGGAAGTTCAATAATTTCGCGAGTCTGTGCATGTAATGCTTCTGCAATATAGTCTGCAGCAATGTTAGGATCTAGATCTCCGCATGTGTAGACATCAATGCTTGCGTAACCATGTTCGGGAAAACTGTGAATGGTCAAATGTGATTCAGAAATGATGACCACACCGCTTACTCCCTGTGGCGCAAACTTATGGAAAGTTACTTCACGTACCTCTGCACCAGATTTCAATGCAGCATCAACAAAGATTTGTTCAATTAACTGAACATCGTTTAATTTTCCAACGTCACAACCCCAAAGCTCTGAAATGACATGCCTTCCCATTGTTTCCATGTTCAAGTTCCCCCTTTAAACATGATTTGGAATCTAACCCAATAATCTAACAAACAACTACCACGGGGGAAAGTTAGTCCAAAGAGGTCCTAACCCTTTAAGTAGCTATTTATGAACTATAACAAGTTCACGAGTCATAGTATACTTTGTTTATTTTTGATTTGCAATAAATCTATTTATTTTTTTAGGTTCTATATTCCTCCCCAGGTTGACCGCAATATAGAAGCATTCTTAATTATTAAAAGCCGACTTTGCAGCTATGAAATGTTTTATGTCAAAAAAAACCTGCTGATGAGAACAGCAGGTTTAGCAGGCAGGTATCCTATTTATCCAACCTTGACGTGTTGCATGCTAAGCAATTCATGGGCTACATATTTCGCAAGATCCACTACTCTTGTTGAATATCCCCACTCATTATCGTACCAGGCAAGCACTTTTACCTTAGTTTCTCCAATCACCATGGTAGAAAGCCCATCAATGATAGCAGAGTGTGGATTGCTGTTAAAGTCAACGGAAACCAATGGCTTTGTCGTAAAATCCAAAATGCCGCTTAAAGATCCTAATGAAGCAGCTAAGAAAGCATCGTTAATCTGCTCAACGGTTACCTCCTGCTTTAAATCCACGACCAGGTCTACCAGGGACACATTAGGTGTAGGGACACGGAGTGCCATACCATGAAGCTTGCCCTTCAAATGGGGCAGTACAAGCGAAAGAGCCTTGGCAGCTCCGGTAGTAGTCGGAATGATACTTTGTCCGCAAGCACGTGCACGCCTTAGGTCCTTATGCGGGTTATCTATATTTTTCTGATCGTTTGTATAGGCATGTACTGTTGTCATTAAACCATTCTCTATCCCAAATTGCTCATCCAGTATCTTCACCACAGGTGCCAGACAATTGGTTGTACAAGATGCGTTAGAAATGACATGGTGCTTATCGATTTTAAGCGCGCCCTCATTTACACCCATTACAATGGTAACATCTTCATTTTTACCTGGAGCAGTCAGAATCACTTTTTTGGCGCCAGCCTCCAGATGCTGTGCTGCTTTCTCCCTATCATTGAATTTACCAGTTGCTTCTATGACGATATCTATGTTCATCTCTTTCCACGGAAGCTGTTTTGGATCCCGGTTGTTTATTAACTGAACACGGTGGCCATTTACTATGAGAGCACCTTCCTCGGCAGCCACCTCTCCTTCAAATTTTCCATGATTTGTATCGTATTGTATTAAATGAGCTAATGTTTCTGCAGGATAGCTTGCATTAATTGCTATAATATCGAGATTACCTTCCAATATTGCCTGACGGAAAACCATTCTTCCAATTCTACCAAACCCGTTGATTGCTATTCTCGCCTTCATTTATTCGGCCCTCCAGAATTAATGTTATACTTTTTCGGATTATTCTTGGAATTAGTATAACATATTAACGAAAAAATGTGAGGACTAAATGTATAATTTTTTTAATTTTCCAACCTGTTTGTAATTTATCTTGTAAAATATCTATTTTCATCAAATTCATACAAAAAAGGAAAGCCCAAGTCGGCTTTCCTGATGTTATATACGGGTTTTTGGAAAAATACATTTTGGTATCATGCTACGGTTATGCCCAAGAATCACCATGCCAGGTTAATCCCGTCCTGGAGTTAGAAACCAAGATTTATAGAATACCCATATTATGCAAGGCGGCTTTAACCTGACGCTTCGTTTCAGAGATATCTCCATTATTATCAATGACTACGTCAGCCAGTTCTTTTTTTTGAGTAAGCGGCATTTGAGAGGAAATTCTGGCCTTAGCTTCCTTTTCATCCAGCTGGTTTCTGTTCATTAAACGTCCCAATTGAATATCAGGGTCAACATAAACAAGAATCGTTTTATCCACCATATGGGTTAGATTGCTTTCAAACAGAAGAGGAATATCCATAAAAACCGTGTTTTCTCCACGCAAGAAAGCCAGCTCCTTTTGTTCATTCATCCATGCCCTAACAGCTGGATGGACAATACTATTCAGCAACAGCCTCTTTTCTTCATTATGAAATATTATTGCTCCCAATCTGGGGCGGTTGATCGATCCGTCAGCACCAATGATTTCTTGCCCAAATGCTTCCACGATTTGATTGAATGCCTTCTCCCCCGGTTCGGCCACCACTCGTGCTGCTATATCTGCATCGATAATTATATAGCCTAATTCCTCTCTGATATAACTGCTGACTGTACTCTTGCCGCTTGCAATTCCCCCGGTAATGCCTATCACCTGTCCCATACAAAGCTCCTTAATCGTTCAAAATTTTATAACTCCGATTATGATAAGTAAAACTCCGGGAAGAAAAGTAATTTTTCTAATTAGATGGTTCTCTGCCAGCAGCTTTCCGCTCTGTACGCCTCCCCATATGAATAAACCGCTCATGGACGCTGAGATTATAGACAGAATGATAGGTGATATGCCAATCATAGCCGCCGCTATCCCAGCACCAAAGGCATCCAAAGAAAGAGCCAATCCAAGCATGAAGGCTTCAATCCCATTGATTGCACCTGATTTATCAAAATCAGCTGTTAAAGGTTTGCGCAGAATGTTGATAACTAATCCAAGAGACTTGATTTCCAGATTAATCAAAGTTTTCTCATGCTTTTCTTCCATTTGTTTTTCGGGCCTGAAATATTGATATACCACCCAGCATCCAATGAAGATAAGTATCGAGCCGCCAATCTTTTCTGCAGTTACTGCTGAGAAAAAACGGCTAATCATTTCCCCAATCGTCATGGAAACACCTAGACTGATAGCAGAACAACATGCAATCACTGCTATAGATGCCACTGAAATCTTCATTTTTTTCAGCCCATATGTCAGTCCTACGCCAAAACTGTCAATACTTACGGCAAAAGCAAGAAATAATAGCTGCAGCCACATATAATGGACGCTCCCTCCCTCCCTAGTGCTAGGATAGTATATGGAAGGAGCAAATTGGGTGTGTGTCATTATTACAAACAAAATCGGCAATTGAAATTATGTGACATTCTTTTCTTGCTGCAGGCGTTCAGCCCATTCGGAATCATTAGATATGCGTTGAAGTGCCTTGGGAACATCCTCCTTGCGTTAAGTCTTATGCCTGCTGCGGCTGGATGAACGGTCTGATTTTTCTCATTATACAACTAGTTGGCGCTAGCCGTTGTGGCTGCAGGGGAACGGCCACCTCGATGTCTTAAGTCTGTCGCGATTTTTGGAGCCTTTCGTTTTTCTTAATTACAGTGGCTGGCAGGATGGACATATATGAGTCCCTCTTCCGCCTACTGTCAGCTTTTCAAGCGGTTTGCCGCAGCGCTTGCACTCCTCGCCCTTTCGTCCGTAAACGAAAAGCTCAAGCTGGAACATCCCGATTTGTCCCTGAGAGTTGACATACGACCGGATAGTACTGCCGCCTTTCTCAACGGCTTCCGATAATGTTTGGACAATTTCATTGTGCAAGCGTTCGATTTCCTCATCAGTTAATGTCGATGCGATTCTTTCAGGATGTATTCCTGACCTGAATAAGGATTCATCAACATATATATTGCCAATACCCACTACTATGGTTTGGTCGAGGAGAACGGGTTTTATTTTTCTGTTCGTTCTTGCCAGCCTTTCAGCCAAATATTCTATAGTAAATCCTTCGGACAAAGGTTCAGGACCAAGGTGGAGAAGAGGCAGCTCATTTAATTCCCTGCCCTTTGCGAACAGATGCATCGTGCCGAATTTCCGGACATCGCGATATCTCAACTGGGATCCGTCGGTAAAGTTAAAGATTACATGTGTGTGCTTATCATAAGGCTCCTCTTCAGGATAGAGCCCATATTTTCCTTCCATCCTCAAGTGGGAAACCATAGCATAGTCATCCAGCTGGAAAATTAAAAATTTCCCCCTTCGCCCTATCGAATGAATAGTCTGCCCCTTGAGGGCGTCGCGGAACTGTTCAACATCGAGCGGTGCTTTAATTATTTTTGGCCAGAAAACCGAAACATGATCAATGGTTTTCCCCACCACAAGCTGTTCAAGTGTCCTCCGTACTGTTTCAACTTCAGGTAGTTCAGGCATATGGCGCCCTCCTTTCAAGATAGATCCCTTTTCTGTTGTTGAAGGAGCCGGGCCATCTTTTAAAATGCTTTATATTTTATAGCTCACTCGCAAACAATATATAAACCATGATTTAGAACAAATTCTAGATTATTTTGCATCGAACCACGTAGGGCCATATGCATAATCGACCTTTAACGGAACCGTCAATTCAATGGCTCGTTCCATCTCCTCAGGTACGATCTTCATAAGGATCTCCAACTCATCCTTTGGCGCTTCCAGGATAAGTTCATCATGTACCTGCAATAAAAGTCGAGCCTGCATCTTTTCTTCTTTAAGCCTCTCGCTCATGTTGATCATCGCAAGTTTGATGATGTCAGCGGCACTCCCCTGGATCGGAGTATTCATCGCAGTACGTTCTGCAAAGCTTCTTACATTAAAGTTTCTGCTGGTTATTTCAGGAATATAACGCCTTCTTTGAAGCAAGGTAGTGGAATAACCTTTTTGCTTTGCTTCCTGGATGCTCTCGCTCATGTATTCCTTAACGCCCGGGAAGCTCTTTAAATATTGGTCAATAAAATTTCCGGCTTCTTTTCGGGTAATCCCCAGACTTTGCGACAAGCCATAATCGCTGATTCCGTAAACAATTCCAAAGTTTACTGCCTTTGCATGGCGGCGCATATTGGAAGTTACTTCTTCCTGTGAAACATGAAAGACATCCATGGCCGTCTTCGTATGAATATCCATATCGTCACGGAATGCTTCGATTAAACCGGCATCATTTGCAATATGCGCGAGCACACGCAACTCAATCTGTGAATAGTCTGCGGCAAAAATGATCCAGTCCTTTTCTGATGGAATGAAGGCTTGCCTGATTTTGCGTCCTTCTTCCAGGCGAATTGGAATATTTTGCAGGTTGGGGTCTGTAGAACTTAACCGGCCAGTTTGCGTTAATGCCTGATTAAATCTGGTATGGACCTTGCAGGTATCCGAATGGACGACTTTCAACAAGCCCTCTATATATGTCGACTGCAGTTTTCCCAGCTGCCGGTAATGCAAAATTTCCCTAACTATTTCATGTTGATGCTCCAGCTTCTCTAAAACATCCGCTGATGTAGAGTATCCAGTCTTAGTCTTCTTTGCTGCAGGCAGCTTCAGCTTTTCAAACAGAATGACTCCGAGCTGCTTCGGTGAATTAATATTAAACTCTTCTCCGGCCAGCGTATGAATTTTTTCCTCGATAGATCGGATCCTGCTTGTGAGCTCGACGCCCATCTCCTTTAGTCTGTCAACATCTACTTTAATACCCTGTATCTCCATTCCGGCAAGGATGATGGCAAGCGGCATCTCAAGCTCTGTGAGCAAATGATATTGTTCGTTTTCCTCCAGGGCCGTTATCATTGGCTCCTTCAATTTGAAGACGGCATCTGCTTTACGAACCAAATGCTCGCTCAGCAGATCTTCCGAAGGGACTTTCCGTTTTGCTCCCTTTCCATAAAAGACTTCATCCGGCTGAAGAGAAATTTCCAGCTGCGCTTTGGCCACCGCAGCCACATCAACCGCCTGCTCAGATGGGTTTAGGATATACGAAGCCAAAAAGACATCGAACTCGATTCCCGCTAATTGAATATCCCGCCGTTTCAGTGCGACAATGGCACGCTTAGCATCATAGACAGTCTTTTTCTTCATCTCATCCTCTGCCCATTCCTTAAAAGAAGCTGAGGATAAAGCCAGCTGTGCAGGAATAAAGAAATTGCCCTTTTCGTTCGAAACGGAGACACCAAGGATTTCACCATGAAAGTAATTGTCCTCTAATATTTCAATGTAGAGTCCATTTTCACCGGCAAATATATCTGAGGTTACTTCGGTGACAATCCTGAAGTCAATGTCTTCTTGTACTGCTGCTTCTTCCCCAGGAATTTCTTCATCCAGTTTTTCCAAAAGAGTTTTAAAACCAAGTTCTTTATATATAGACACAACCTTGCCTGGATCCATACCAAGGTATTTTGTATCCTCAACCGTGATTTCTACCGGAGCTTCCCTGGTAATCGTAGCGAGTTTCTTGCTTAGAGCAGCTAAATCCTTATGTTCTTCTACTTTTTCCCTGAGTTTGTTCCCGCTTATATCGCCCGTCGATTCGATTAGATTTTCCACCGTGCCAAATTGCTGGATTAGCTTGAGGGCCGTTTTTTCCCCTACACCCGGAATACCGGGGATGTTATCGGAGGCATCCCCCATCAGGCCTTTCATATCTATAATTTGTTCAGGTTTTATCCCGTATTTTTCCTGAATATGCTGAGGAGTATATTCCTCAATATCCGTAATCCCTTTTTTCGTAATGGCTACTGTCGTCGCCGGGGAGGATAGCTGCGTTAAATCCTTATCTCCGGAAATGACTTTAACTTCAAACCCCTCTTTTTCAGCATGCAGGCTGAGCGTGCCGATGATATCGTCAGCTTCATAATTTTCAAGTTCATATTGCGGAATACGATGCGCATTAAGCAATTCCCGAATGAACGGAAATTGTTCCGATAACTCTGGGGGCGTCTTTTGCCTCCCGCCTTTATATTCCTTAAATGTCGCATGCCTGAAGGTAGTTTTCCCTGCATCAAAAGCTACCAAGAGATGGCTGGGTTTTTCATCCTCCAATATCCTGTTAAGCATCATGGCAAATCCGTACACCGAATTTGTATGTACCCCTTTTTCATTATTTAGCAGCGGAAGAGCGAAAAAAGCTCGATACGCAATACTATTTCCGTCTATCAGCACTAATTTTTTCTCCATTAATACGTATCCTCCCATTCATTTTGAGGTATATATCCTTCGAATGCTGCTGCCCCAGGCTAAACAACAGGGTCTGGCGGGCAATCACTTTGTTCGAACCATTTATTTATGAGTTTATAATAGCGCTAGACAAACAGCCGTTCTTTTCCCTCTATATTCTACCACGAGAATAATACGAAAGAAAAACAACGGCTATAAAAGCTTGATAGTTGTTTTACAAATAGAAAAGGCGAGGACGGGGTCTGTCCTCACCTTTCCAAACCTTGGATGAAGGGGTTTTCAAAGGTAATTGTAACGCCATGATATTAAGGCAGATTGAATAAATTGTAAAATTCATGTAAATTCCCCTGCCCCCCTTCTTCCATTCCAATTTGTTCATTTGTAATATAGAATGAGATTTTTACAATGTTTTTATAGTGGGATCCCCGGTAAATAGCCTATGTAAGTCTTTTGTTTAAAACCAGTGTAAACGAAGTGCCCTTTCCAGGTTCACTTTCCACATGTATCCTGCCCTTGTGTGCTTCTACTATGTGTTTGACAATGGCAAGACCAAGACCGGTTCCCCCGGAATTCCTGCTGCGAGCCTTATCCACTCTGTAGAACCTTTCAAATATTCTCGGCAGCTCGCCCTTTTCGATTCCAATGCCTGTATCGCTGATGATGATGCGTACATCCCTTTTTTGCTCGATGATTTCGGCTTTGACCTGGCCTCCATTTGGCGTATAATTCAGCGCATTGGAAATAAGATTAAGGAATACTTGTTTAACCCTATAAGAATCTCCTTCAATCGTAACCGGTGCAGTTGGAATCTCTTGAATCACCTTTATTCCTTTTTCCGCTGCCCTTCCCTGGAGGATGTCACAAGACTCCTTCAATAGGCTTGTTACATTAAGAGAAGTCAGGTTTAATATGAAGTCCTGCTGCTCAAGCTTGGAAAGCTCCAGTAGCTCCTGTATTAATTGCTGCAGCCTATCGCTCTCTTTTAAAATAATCGTCAAAAAATGTTGCAGGGTTTTTTCATCATGCAGAGCACCATCCAGCAGGGTTTCTGAAAATCCTTTAATGGAAGTTATAGGGGTCTTTAGCTCATGAGAAACATTGGCGACAAAATCCTTCCTCATTTGCTCCAGCCTCTTTAATTCAGTAATATCATGAAAAACTACCAGGATGCCCTTCCATTCATCATTATTGCCGATGATCGGGGCGCCATACACCTCAAAATTCCTTCTTTCAAACGACAAAGGAATGTTCATCTGGCGTTTAAAGCTCTGTTCAGTAATAAAAATCTCTTCAATAAAAGCAATGATTTTTTTATGCTCGATCACTTCGTAATATACTCTATAAAGGAAGTCTGATGCGTCCACTTTAAATATATCCTTATAGGCTTTATTTATAAGGGTGATATATCCTTTATTGTCAATCAACAGTACTCCGCTTCCGATGTTTTCAATAAGTGTCACCAGCCGGTCCTGCTGCATCTCTGTGGCTATTTCCATCTCCTGAAGATTCCTGGCGAGAATATTAAGTGAAGTGCTTAACATACCTGTTTCACCCGAACCCTTTTCATAGGTCCTGGCACGATAATTTCCTTTTGCAAGCTGCATCGCTGTATGGGCTGCAGCTTCAATCGGCCGGGTATACCGCGATGCAATCTGGCTTCCCAGCATGATGATCACAATCAGGCATGAGCCAAGGCTGACAGCGAGAATCCACCACATTTGGCGATTGACTTTCTTAATGGCATCAATCTCATAGCTTAGTACTACATAACCTTCTATTTGATCATTCTTTCGGATGTCCTTCCAATAATAGTGGAGATCAGATGTGCCTTCAGCCACTTCAAACCCCTCAGTATTATCTAAGCTATGATTTTCAATAATTTTCTCCAATACTTTAGCATGCGTATCCGGGTTATTTTTTCTGTTGTTATTCCAGTCGAGGAGGATTTCTCCTTTCGCGGAAAGTATCGTGAAATTCGATTCCAATAATGAAGCCAGCTCTTTTTTGTTTCCATCCCTTAAAAATGGCTCAATCCCGCCATGCTCTTCTATATAATGTGAGATAAATACAGTTTCCTTTTTTATTCTTTCATTAAAGGACTGCACATAATAGTTTTTAAACAGCTGTCCAAGAAGCAGACCAACTGCTACCAATACAATCATAATTAAAGATATTAATGCAAATAGCAGCTTTGTTTTAAACCTGGTCATTCAGTTTTGGGCTCCTCCAGTTTGTACCCGAGGCCTCGAATTGTTTTTATATAGACCGGTTTCTTAGTATCAGCCTCTATCTTCTCCCTTAAATGGCTTATGTGTACATCCACAATTCTAGTGTCCCCGGCAAAGTCATATTTCCAGACAGCACTTAGAAGCTGGTCCCTTGTCAGAACTCTGCCCTTATGCTTGGCCAAATATAAAAGCAGTTCAAATTCCTTCGGTGTCAATTCCAGCTGGTTATCCTCAAAGTAGGCTTCATAACGTTCAGGATATACCTTTAGTTCCCCGAACCGCAACGTCTCATCCTGTTCCAACTCTGTGTCACCGGATTCCGCCTGTATTTGGGAACGGCGAAGGATCGCCTTCACCCGTGCGACAACTTCACGAGGGCTAAACGGCTTGGTCATGTAATCATCAGCACCTAGCTCCAGGCCGAGCACCTTATCAAATTCATCATCTTTTGCTGTCAACATCAGGATAGGAACCATGATTTTCTGCTGTCGCAATTGTTTGCAAACTTCAATTCCATCAAGTTTAGGCAGCATTAAATCAAGGACAATTAAATCTGGGGATTCCTGTTCGGCAAGTGTCTTCCCTTCCTCACCATCCATGGCTGTGATCACTGAGTAACCTGCTTGCTCAAGATTGTACTGAAGTAAGGTAAGAATAGAAATTTCATCATCCACTACGAGAATTTTTTTAGACATGACATCCTCCAACATAAGATTACCCCTTAAAACATTATCTCTCCTTCATCCACTTTCATTATAATGAAATTATGCCAATGAGAAAACAGTTATGGCAAGAACTTAAAATATGCCATGTATAAGATTCATGGCCAAGCACATTTTTACAATTCCCCTAATTGTATATACATTTTTATCATAATGGATTAGGAATCTGCCCATGAATAAATTATCGCAGAATTATTTTGAGGTCTGGCTACCGGCCTGAACTCGATGCCCTCCCAAAAAAAACCTTGCCAATCGGCAAGGTTTTTAATCAAAATTTTTCCGCAAAGGCATTTGGATTTGGCGGACTAACTCTGACTTTACCAGTCAAAACATTTTCCCCTTCTTCATTTTCACCTTGCACTTCTATTGTTACTTCATGCTCAACTAGATCGATGCGGATGACTTCAAATAAAAATTTGACTGTTCCGTAATGATATACCGGTTTTAGGAATTCGATTTCCTGTGCAAGAATATGGCTGCCCGGCCCTGGCAAGTACTTGGAAATCGCAGATGTGATAATGCCCAGAAGCATTATGCTTGGTACAATTGGTTTTTTGTAGAGGGTCTGAGAAGCATAGTCATGTTGAATATATAAAGGGTTGGCATCATTGGTAAGCCCCAGATATAACAGAAGATCACGATCCTCAATTTGTTCTGTCAGGGTCAATTTTTCACCTGTGGCCATCTCCTCAATTTTTCTGCCAGGCTTTCGTTTCTTTAACAACATACCAGCACCTCCAATTTGGGTAAAAAATGAAAGATATTGGGGTTATTGGCGAAAAGAGGGTGCCCTCCTGAAACATTATATTCCTGGTGGACATCCCCTTTTCATTTCCTGCCTATTCAAAAAACATCATCATTAGTTCAATACCTTCATAACACTGCGCACAGAATCAGCAGACTTAGATAAGGCCGCTTTTTCTGTTTCGGTTAACTCTAGCTCGA
Source organism: Peribacillus sedimenti (assembly GCF_046237635.1). Lineage (NCBI taxonomy): Bacteria > Bacillati > Bacillota > Bacilli > Caryophanales > Bacillaceae > Peribacillus > Peribacillus sedimenti. The sequence continues at coordinate 4,142,564 of NZ_CP143547.1, forward strand.
TAATTTGTTCGATTCCGCCAGCACCTAGAATGGTTGGGACTCCTAAATAAATTCCGTCAAATCCGTATTCTCCTTCTAAATATGCGACAGAAGGAATGACACGGCGCTGGTCCTTCAGTATAGCTTCTGCCATTTCCACAAGTGATGCAGCCGGGGCATAATAGGCACTTCCATTGCCTAGCAGGTTAACGATTTCCCCGCCGCCCTTTCTTGTACGTTCTACAATCGCCTCTAAGCGGTCTTGCGGGATCAGCGTTTCTAGTGGAATTCCTCCAGCGTATGAATAACGGACCAAAGGCACCATATCATCACCATGTCCGCCCAATACGAATCCCGTTATATCTTTTACGGAAAGATTCAATTCCCGTGCTACAAAAGTGCGGAAGCGTGCTGTATCCAGTACGCCTGATTGGCCGATCACACGGTTCTTAGGAAATCCTGATTCCTTAAACACTGTATATGTCATGGCATCTACTGGGTTTGTCAGAACGATAATGTAAGTATTTGGAGCATATTTCACAACTTCCTGAGTAACGGATTTCATGATTTTTTGGTTTGTCTGCACCAAATCGTCGCGGCTCATTCCAGGCTTGCGCGCGATACCTGCAGTAATGATCACTAAGTCAGAATCAGCAGTATCTTCGTAGTTGGATGTACCTGTAATGTTTGCATCGAATCCTTGTATAGGGCTTGCCTCCAGCATATCGAGGGCTTTACCCTTTGTTGGGTTTTCCATTTGTGGAATATCGACCAGCACAACATCGCCAAGTTCTTTCTGCGCCAATAGGAATGCAGTGGTAGCACCGGTGAATCCGCTGCCAATAACAGAGATTTTTTTGCGTTTCATGGACATAGTAAGTCCCTCCTTGAAAATATAAAAATCTCAAAACAAACAGACAATCTTTAAAAATAGGGAGCGAAACAACGCTCCCCATTTTCATATATTTTTTATGAAGCCATACTCTAGGCTGCTGTGTGGTACCATAGCATAAATGCTCGCCCTTACAACATAATTACATAGACAGCTTTGAAATTAAAGGTTCTTGATCAGCTCATCAGCAAATTCAGAACACTTAACTTCGGTTGCACCGTCCATCAAACGGGCAAAATCATAGGTTACAACCTTGGAAGAGATTGTTTGTTCAACAGATTTCTCGATTAGCTTAGCTGCTTCATTCCAGCCGAGGTGCTCCAGCATAAGTACGCCTGAAAGCAATACAGATGAAGGATTTACCTTATCCTGGCCTGCATATTTAGGAGCAGTACCATGTGTAGCTTCGAAAATGGCGTGTCCGGATTCATAGTTAATATTTGCTCCTGGGGCAATACCGATTCCGCCCACTTGTGCAGCCAAAGCATCGGAGATATAGTCACCATTCAAGTTCATGGTAGCAACTACATCGAATTCCTTAGGACGGGTAAGGATCTGCTGTAAGAAGATATCGGCAATAGAATCCTTGATAATGATTTTGCCAGCCGCTTCGGCTTCCGACTGAGCCTTATTGGCAGCCTCTGTACCCTGTTCTTCTTTAATGCGGTCGTATTGCCCCCATGTGAATACTTTATCGCCGAATTCCTGTTCAGCTAGTTCATATCCCCAGTTCTTGAAGGCACCTTCAGTAAACTTCATGATGTTTCCTTTATGTACTAAAGTAACAGACTTGCGTCCTTCTTTAATCGCATAATTGATCGCTGCACGAACCAGGCGCTTTGTTCCTTCTTCAGACACTGGCTTAATCCCGATTCCAGAAGTTTCAGGGAAGCGAATCTTGGAAACACCCATTTCATTTTGCAAGAAGTCAATCAATTTCTTAACTTCATCGGATCCCTTAGCATATTCAATCCCTGCGTAGATATCTTCAGTGTTCTCACGGAAAATTACCATATCTGTATCTTCAGGGCGCTTTACTGGAGAAGGCACTCCGTCAAAATAACGAACCGGGCGCAAGCATACGAACAAATCAAGTTCCTGGCGCAAAGCAACATTCAAAGAACGAATTCCGCCGCCGATTGGTGTAGTAAGGGGTCCTTTAATTGCGATGAAATACTCACGGATCACATCTAATGTTTCCTCAGGAAGCCATTCTCCTGTTTGGTTGAATGCCTTTTCTCCTGCAAGTACTTCCTTCCATACAATCTTCTTTTCCCCGTTATAAGCCTTCTCTACGGCAGCTTCTAAAACTCGGGAAGCGGCAGCCCAGATATCAGGGCCAATTCCATCTCCTTCAATAAAAGGAATAACTGGATTATTTGGCACGTTTAAAGTACCGTTTACAACTGTAATCTTTTCACCTTGTGTCATTTACATTACCTCCGCTTCAATATCAAAGGTTAGTGGCTATACTCTGCCAGCTAACCCTTCAGTTATCAATCACATATATTAATTTACTACATAATTACTAATTTTTAAAATTATCTTTGCTCTACTGGTACATATTTTTGCAGTCCTGGACCAGTATACTCTGCACGCGGACGGATTAATCTATTATTTTGATACTGTTCCAAAATATGAGCCAGCCAGCCAGAGGTACGGCTAACAGCAAATATTGGCGTAAACAGATCATGGTCGATTCCAAGGCTGTGGTATACAGATGCTGAATAGAAATCCACATTTGGCGGAAGATTTTTCTGTGATGTTACCAGCTCTTCGATTTTTGTGGACATTTGGTAATATTCAGGCTGTCCAGTAAGCTCTGTTAGTTTTTTTGACATATCTTTTAAATGCTTCGCACGGGGATCACCCTTGCGGTACACTCTGTGGCCAAAGCCCATGATTTTTTCTTTATTTTCCAATTTGCTATTAATGTAGGTTTCTACATTATCCAATCCGCCAATTTCTGTAAGCATTTTCATCACTGCTTCGTTGGCTCCCCCATGAAGTGGTCCCTTAAGGGCCCCAATGGCGGCAGTCACACCAGAATAAACATCAGAAAGCGTAGCCACACAAACACGGGCTGTAAATGTAGAAGCATTTAACTCATGGTCGGCATGGAGTACAAGTGCTTTGTTGAAAGCTTCTTCTTCAACCGGAGATGGTTCGTTTCCGCTGAGCATATATAAGAAATTGGCTGCAAAGCTTAAATCAGTCCTTGGGGCTACAGGTTCAAGCCCTTTTCTTACACGGGCAAACGCTGTAACTATAGTAGGGATTTTTGCCTGCAGGCGGATTGCTTTCAGATAGTTCACTTCGTCGGTCATCTCGTCGGCTTCCTCATCATATAAGCCCAGTAAAGATACCGCTGTACGAAGAGCAGCCATAGGATGCACTTTATCAATCGGATATTGTTTAAAATGCTGCAGGACCTCGTCAGGCAGGCTGGCGTTTTCGGCCAATTGCCTTGTCAATTGCTCTAGCTGAGCCTGATTTGGAAGTTTGCGGTGCCATAATAAATAGATGACTTCCTCGAACGTTGCATTTTCTGCAAGGTCATCGATGTCAAATCCTACATAAGTAAGAGTGTCATCAATGATGGAACTGATAGATGAAGTTGTTGCGACAATTCCTTCAAGACCTTTTGTTACTGTCATAAAAACCTCTCCTTTTCTTGAATTTTCCCCTATGCTCTTGCTTTGTAAATATAGAGCGCTTCCAAGATGGCTGGCTTTCGCACAGTCATTATGTATAGTGAGAAGTGTTTACTCATAACTGAAAGCGTTACCAATAAGACTATACTTATAAATATATAAATATATCAATTGAACTCTTTCATTTTTACCCTGAAAGCAAATAAGTAAAACTTCTTGTCGAGCGCTTGCTCGGAAGCAGCCCAAGCGAATTGAACCTATAATTTTCACAATTTGCTGGAATACTAATCTGACTTCCTGAACGGCGGCTACATATCTATTATAATCAATTATCTGACTTTTGGAAATGGTAAGCGCTTAAAATGTGAAAAAATTATTATTTTATTAGAAAAATACAATTGCCATTCCAGGCTAGTAGGGAAAATGTGTTTTCAACTTTTATCCGCCGATTTTTCTCTCATGGTTCCAACTCTAACTCCTTTGAGTAATAGACATGTTCCGCCGTCCATGAACAAGCGGAAAGCAGGAATTTCTCCTGCTCATTACTACTTGATCAAGCTGTAAAGCTGCATGCATAAGTATGCAATGCCTGCACCAATTAAAGGTCCCACTGCCACACCCCTGAATAACGCAACCGCCATGATAGTTCCAAATACCAGGGCCACAGTTATATGGGGATCGTTAGCAAGCAAAACAAGGCCGCTTTTAGCGATCAAAGCAACTGTGATCCCTGAAATAAGCGCAATCCAGGCATATGGGGATTTCAGTGCATCCGCGAGTTCTTTAAACCCAATGGAGCCATTGGCAATAGGAACTAAGACAGCAATTGTGATGATGGTTACACCAAGATTGATGCCTTTGGCTTCCAGGTACGGAAAAACCTTTACATCCAAGCCAGTGATGCGCAGCAGAACAAGTGTGACTGACGCTGCTATTAAAGAGTTGTTTTTCGCAATAAAGCCTATTATGGCAAGCATAATTAAAAATAGGAATGCTCCATTCATATCTGTCCCGCCTTATTCGTTCTTACTATGGTAGCATAACATTATCCAAGGAATTTTACATTAATTTTCCTTCACGAGACTAATCTCCCTTTTATGTTCTCCATTCAGTTCAAACATAATAGGATGATTATAAAGGAGGAGAAAACATTGAATACAGTGATAGGCCACCGAATCATCCGTTTCATTTTTGTTGTACTAGCCTTTTTAATTGGATCCTTATTCATTTTTTATTTATCCCAATATACATATCCATTTATCATCGCCATCATCCTCGCCTTTTTAATGAACCCGACGGTTAACTTCCTTCAGATAAAACTTAGGCTTCCTCGAGCTCTCTCGGTATTGTGTACCATGTTATTCATTTTCTTTATAGTTGCCGGCTGTATAACGCTCCTGGTTACCGAAATTGTTTCGGGGGCGACCTATCTTGGGACGGCAGTGCCTCATCACCTTCAGACGATCATTCATTTCATGGAGGATTTCATTGCAGATAAGCTGCTTCCTTTTTATAACAGCATCGCCCTATTCTTCAATGATTTAGATAGCAACCAGCAGCAGGCCATCCTGAAAAATATCCAGTCCATAGGAGAACAAATTGGTTCCTCAGCAGGTAATTTTGTACAGGCCTTTTTTCTCAATATCCCTTCCATTATCGCCTGGATTCCAAGTACGGCAACAGCATTAATATTTTCACTTCTTGGTACATTTTTTATTAGCAAGGATTGGTACCGGCTTTCACGGTTAAGCCACACCATACTGCCCTCCAATGTGTTTTCCGGCATTAAGCGGGTGTTTGAAGATTTAAAGAAAGCACTATTTGGGTTTATCCGGGCCCAGTTTACTCTGGTCTCACTTACAATCATTATTGTCCTGGCCGGTTTACTTATACTCAATATAAAATATGCCATAACCATTGCCCTGGTCTGCGGCATTGTGGACATTCTTCCATACCTGGGAACAGGGACGGTCTTTATACCGTGGATTATTTATGAAAGCATTACAGGCCATACAAGCCTTGCAGCCGGCCTCGGAGTCTTGTATGTTGTGGTTATTGTCCAGCGCCAGCTGATGGAGCCGAAAGTATTATCCTCCAGCATTGGCTTGAACCCACTTGCAACCCTTATTGCTTTATTTGCGGGCTTTAAATTATTTGGATTTCTCGGACTGATTACTGGACCAGTCATTCTTGTTATCATCAATACTCTATATAAAGCAAACTTTTTAATGGCGATTTGGAATTTCATTCTGGGAAAAGAACCTGGCGGCAGGGTATAAACAACCGTTCGAAGGATGGACCGCATGCCCTATAAACGGATAATATAAAAGCCGTCTGTCATTTTACGTATCGACAGACGGCTTTTTGTGCTATAGAGTTATGCTCCTACTCCCTCTTTTTCTTCACTGTAGAACTGATCAGCCTCAGTAGAGCCAGTTAACGCTGTGGTAGATGAAGTCCCCCCCGAAATTACCTGTGATACTTCATCGAAATATCCTGTGCCAACTTCGCGCTGATGCCTTGTAGCGGTATAACCAAATTTTTCACTGGCAAACTCCGCTTCCTGCAGCTCTGAATAAGCTGCCATGCCGCGATCCTTATATTGTCTCGCCAATTCAAACATGCCATGATTTAATGCATGGAAACCTGCAAGTGTAACAAACTGGAATTTGTATCCCATTTTGCCGAGTTCCTTCTGGAAATTGGCGATGGTTTCATCATCAAGTTTTTTCTTCCAATTGAATGATGGGGAGCAGTTATACGCCAGCAGCTTGCCAGGGAATTTCTTGTGAATCGCTTCTGCAAAACGGCGGGCTTCATCAATATTTGGTTCAGATGTTTCACACCAGATTAAATCTGCATATGGAGCGTAGGCCAATCCCCTGGCAATCGCCTGGTCAAGGCCCGCATTTGTCCTGAAAAAGCCCTCAGGTGTTCGTTCACCTGTAATGAATTCAGCATCCAGCGGATCGATATCACTGGTGATTAAATCAGCCGCATTTGCATCCGTTCTTGCCACCAGGACAGTTGGAACCCCCATTACATCCGCAGCAAAACGGGCCGCTATCAAATTTTTCACAGCTGTTTGTGTAGGAAGAAGTACCTTTCCGCCTAAGTGGCCGCATTTCTTCTCCGATGAAAGCTGGTCTTCAAAATGGACACCTGCTGCACCAGCTTCAATCATGCCTTTCATTAATTCAAATACATTCAGCTGCCCGCCGAACCCAGCTTCAGCATCCGCTACAATCGGTGCAAACCAATCGGTTTCTTCGTTTCCTTCCATGTAGTGGATTTGATCAGCCCGCTGCAGCGCCTGATTTATCCGTTTAACAACCTGCGGTACACTATTCGCTGGATATAGGCTCTGGTCGGGGTACATATGCCCGGATAGGTTGGCATCTGCCGCTACCTGCCATCCGCTTAGATAAATGGCCTTTAAGCCTGCCTTTACCTGCTGCATTGCCTGGTTGCCTGTCAATGCCCCAAGTGCATTAATGAAATCCTCTGTATGAAGAAGATTCCAAAGCTTTTCTGATCCCCGCCTTGCAAGCGTATATTCAATTTCAATTGATCCCCGAAGCCTTACCACATCTCCTGCATTATAGGGTCTCGTAATGCCATTCCAGCGCTGGTCTTTCTTCCAATTTTCTTCTAATCTTTCTGCCATTTCCTGTCTCATTTGTATTCCTCCTAATTTTAGTAAGTATTTTTACGGAATGCTAAGTACCGCTATCGATTACGAACTTATTATTATCAGGCCAGCGTTGTTCTGCATCGCGGCTGTCCCATTGGATGAATCGAAATTCCCAGGTGCGATTAGTACAGAAAATGCCTTAACACAGGAACACAACTTAGTTCATTTCACATCCTTTGTTAAATTATTTTTGTTATATTACAGATAACTCATTTCTTGAATGTATTATATAACAAGGAGATTTTAATTGTCACTTATTTTCTGACATTTTTTTAAAAAATTTGGCTGTGTTAAACTTTGGTGTTGCATTTCCGCTCCAGGCACATAGTTTTCCCCGGGCGGTGCCGGGAGCCTCTTCAGCGCTAAATGCACATGCGGGGTTTCCCCAGTCCGTATTCCCGCTGGAGTCTTCGCGCCTTCCGCTCCAATCAGCTGGTTAACATTAATCAATCATCGAACCTTATTACAGCTAAAAATTTTAATAAATAAAAAAGCCCAACATAATTGTTGAGCTTTCAAACTATCTGATTATTGTAAATCTGCCTTTATTCATCATATTTCTAATCAACTTCAATAACAAAGGTTTGATAAATCTTCTGGTTGGCGGGAGCAACAACACAAGCCCAATTAAATCTGTAACGAAACCGGGAGATAAAAGAAGTGTTCCTCCAATAAGTATGCACACCCCATCGAGAAGGGCATCTCCGGGCAGCTGGCCATATCTCATCTGCTCCTGAGCCTTCCTGATAACCTCTAGTCCTTGCTGCTTAGCCAAATAGGCTCCAATTATGCCTGTTGCAATGATCATAAGCACTGTGGGAAACGCTCCTATTATTCTTCCCGATTGTATAAGTACAGCTATTTCAATTGCTGGAATCACAATCAAAAAAAGCAGCATGTATCTCATATCCTCACCTCCAGCATACATTCCTTTTTTAGGTCTGTACTAACCATTATAGCAAAGAATGGTTTTGATATCCGCTTGTATACGGCAAAGTATGGCAGCGGCTATAAAAATGTGCAGGAACATTTTTGTTCCTGCACATTAACAGATTTATTTAAAATTTTTAAAGAACACTTGCGTAGCCGTTATAAATGATGCCTCTGTTTGCATCAACTGTTACACTTTGTCCATCTTTCAATATGTTGGTCGCATTTTCGGCACCAACTATAACAGGAATTCCAAGATTGATTCCAATGACTGCAGCATGGCTTGTTAACCCGCCCTCTTCTGTAATTAATGCCGAGCATCTTTCAATAGCAGGCATCATGTCTTTGTCAGACCCAATTGTGACAAGGACTGACCCTTCCTTGACCTTGGCGTTGGCTTCATCTGCGTTTCTTGCCACTACGACCTGGCCTTTTGCAGATTTTCTGCCAATCCCCTGCGCTTTAATGAGTTGTTCGCCTAGCATATGAATCTTCATTAGATTTGTTGTTCCTGCTTCACCAACTGGTACACCCGCTGTTATGACTACCAGGTCCCCATGCTTCACGAGATTGGAATTAAGGCTGGCATCAATGGCAACTTCAAGCATCTCATCAGTTGTTTTTGCTTCCGTTCCGAGCTGAGGGTAAACACCCCATACAAGCGCCATCCCCCTGGAGACACGCCCTCTGGATGTCACTGCAATGATAGCGGCTTTCGGTCTGTACTTGGAAATCATGCGGGCTGTATGTCCACTTTCTGTCGGCGTAATGATTGCGCCTACTTCCAGGTTCAAAGCTGTGTGCGCCACAGATTGTCCAATAGCATCCGTTACATTATGTCTAGTATCCTTGCTGCGGGCTGATAGAAGCTCCTTATGGTTCAGTGCACTTTCTGCTCTCTTGGCAATATTATGCATCGTTTGAACAGCTTCGATTGGATAACTTCCTGCAGCTGTTTCTCCGGAAAGCATAATTGCATCTGTTCCGTCGAATATAGCGTTGGCTACGTCACTGGCCTCCGCTCTTGTTGGACGAGGGTTGCGCTGCATGGAATCAAGCATTTGCGTAGCTGTAATGACAGGTTTTCCAAGTGTATTGCATTTTTTGATGAGCATTTTCTGTACTAAAGGAACTTCTTCTGCAGGAATTTCCACGCCCAGATCACCGCGGGCCACCATTAATCCGTCAGAAACCTCTAGAATTTCGTCGATGTTATCGACACCCTCCTGATTTTCTATCTTTGGAATGATTTGAATATGAGATGCCTCGTGCTGCTGCAAAAGCTCCCTGATCTCAAGGACATCAGATGCACGGCGAACAAAAGAAGCAGCGATAAAGTCCACATCCTGTTCGATTCCGAAAATAATATCCTGTTCGTCCTTTTTCGTGATTCCAGGGAGTTTTACCGACACACCTGGAACATTGACACCTTTTTTGTTCTTTAGGGTACCGCTGTTCAGGATTCTCGTGTGGATTTCACCCTCAGATTTATTTAAATCAAGTACTTCCAGCCCAATCAATCCGTCATCAAGAAGAATTCTTGACCCAGGATGGACGTCATCGATTAGCCCTTCATATGTGATGGAGAATTTTTCCGGTGTACCAAGCACTTCCCTCATCGAAACCACAACATTGTTGCCGCTTGTTAATTCGATCGCATCATTCTCCATGTTATGCGTACGTATTTCAGGCCCTTTTGTATCCAATAAGATTGCTACCTGTTTTCCGGTTTTTTGTACGGCTTCCCGGATATTAGTGATTCTTGCACCATGTTCTTCATGGCTGCCGTGAGAGAAATTCAGGCGGGATACGTTCATTCCAGCGTCAATCAGCTGAACCAGTTTTTCAGGACTTTCACTTGCAGGACCAATTGTACATACGATTTTTGTTTTACGCATCTAAAAAACCCCCTATGTTCGTTGTGTCAATAAGAATAAATAATTAAATTGATAGTTCTGAGGATAATGTGTACATTTTCTTATCAATATTGTGAGGCTTTGCAAGTGCTTCAATGATGTCGTAATCAACCAGCTGGTTTTGTTCAATACCGACAGCGCGTCCTCCCTTGCCTTTCAGCAATAATTCTACCGCGTAAGCCCCAAGACGGCTTGCCAGCACCCTGTCAGCCGCTGTTGGCGACCCTCCGCGCTGAACATGCCCCAATACTGTTACTCTTGTTTCGAAACCAGTCATTTCTTCGATCTTTCTGGAAAAATCAACAGCACTCCCAACGCCTTCCGCTACAATGATTATGCTGTGTTTCTTGCCGCGCTCATGTCCCCGCTTAAGCTTGGAAGTGATGTCTTCCATATTATAATCATATTCAGGAACAACAATTGTCTCAGCTCCACCAGCAAGGCCTGCCCATAGGGCTATATCGCCAGCGTTCCGGCCCATGACCTCAATCAAATAGGTACGTTCGTGTGAGGTTGCTGTATCTCGGATCTTGTCAATTGCATCAATTACAGTATTTAGAGCAGTATCAAACCCTATAGTAAAGTCGGTTCCAGGTATGTCGTTGTCAATTGTTCCTGGTACGCCTACACAAGGGAAACCTCTCTTCGTCAGTGCTTCAGCACCCCTGTAAGAGCCGTCTCCACCAATGACAACCAGCCCTTCAATTCCAAATTTCTTCATTTGCTCAATGCCTTTAAGCTGCCCTTCCTCTGTTTTAAATTCCAGGCATCTAGCTGAATAAAGCATTGTACCGCCTCTATGTATAATATCACCGACCGAGCCTAGCTCCAGTTTTTTAATCTCTCCTTCAATTAACCCTTGGTAACCATGATAAATGCCATAGACCTCAATATTATGATAAATCGCTTTACGCACCACAGCACGCACAGCAGCATTCATGCCGGGCGAATCCCCTCCGCTTGTAAGTACACCTATACGTTTCATACAATCACCCTTTTGATATATTAAAAAATCATCACCTGAGCACACTTATGTTTATAGAATGGCTCTCTAATTTAATTCCGCTCTCTTTAATATTGTCTACTAGAGCATTGTTTATTTGTTAATGTTCGCATGCGTTATTCTACTTTGACCTGCGCTTGTAACACAACACCAAACAAAGCCGGAAATCGGCAACGGAATGCAACTTGCACTTTCAGGTAATATAAAAGTTTTTTCGGCTGGCCACACCGTTTGTTGGTACCATTTTAAAGTCGATTTTTTTTACCGCGCTTTCATTCTAGAATAGATGGCCAGTTTCGTAAACCAATTTATATGTGGATTATCATGAAATTCGAAGGATAAGCGCTTTCACGGATAAATTGTAAAGAAACTATTTTTTCTAAATAAATGAAAAATTAGTCTTAGAAGAAAAGACGCGCTGCCCTTTTAGGCAACACGTCTATTTTACCCGTGTAAACTCTTTTTCTAACGAATATTCCCCAATTTTTTTAAACTTGGCATATCTCTGATTTACCAGGTTTTTCGGATCGAGTCGAATAAGTTCAGCCAAGGAGCCCTTAAGAGCCGTCCTTATATGATTAGCCTGGCCCTCAACGTCACGATGGGCCCCGCCTTTTATTTCCGGTATAATCTCATCAATGACTCCGAGTTCTTTCAAATCGGGTGCAGTTATTTTCATAGTTTCAGCAGCGTGCTTGGCTTGGTTGGAATCCTTCCATAGAAGTGCCGCAGCCCCTTCAGGGGAAATGACCGAGTATGTGGAATTCTCAAGCATATGGATCCTGTCAGCAACACCTAATGCAAGTGCCCCCCCGCTGCCTCCTTCACCAATTACAATGCTTACAACGGGTACCTTCAAGCCTGCCATTTCAAATAAATTCCGTGCAATTGCTTCACTTTGGCCTCGCTCTTCCGCAGACTTTCCCGGATATGCCCCTTTCGTATCGATGAAGCAGACAATTGGACGATGGAATTTTTCTGCTTGCTTCATTAATCTGAGTGCCTTCCGGTAGCCCTCTGGATGCGGCATGCCAAAGTTGCGACGAAGATTCTCTTTTGTATCTTTTCCGCGCTGATGGCCGATGACTGTTACCGGTCGGCCTTCAAATTTTGCAATTCCTGCGACAATTGCTTCATCATCGCCATAATAACGGTCCCCGTGGAGCTCCATAAAGTCCGTAAACAGCAGGCCAATATAATCCAGTGTAGTTGGCCGGGCTGGATGCCTTGCAATCTGTACCCTATCCCACGGCTTCATGTTTTCATAGATTTCCGTTTCCAATTTTGCAAGCCGTTTTTCAAGCTTTTCAATTTCCGCAGACAAATCTACGTCCGCCTCTTCTGTTATTGCTTTCAATTCTGTAATCTTTTTTCTTAGGTCGATTACCGGCCGTTCAAATTCCAATTCACCAATCATATCCATTCACCACCCGGGGCATGTATATCTAAAATAGTCAGCAATTTGTCCTTCAGATTAAGGCGGGATATTACTGCATCCAGCTGCCCATGTTTAAGAAGAAATTCAGCAGTTTGAAAATCCTCAGGAAGCTCTTCCCTTATGGTTTGCTCAATAATACGTCTGCCTGCAAATCCAATCAGGGCACCTGGTTCCGCCAAATTGATATCTCCAAGTGATGCAAAGCTTGCGGACACTCCTCCGGTAGTAGGATGAGTCATAATGGATATGATCAAACCGCCTTCATCACTGAACATTTTTAACGCAACACTGGTCTTCGCCATTTGCATAAGGCTGAGGACACCCTCCTGCATGCGTGCTCCTCCCGAAGCGGTAAAAATAATGAGTGGAATTTTTAATTCCGCCGCTTTTTCAATCGCTCTTGTAATCTTTTCCCCCACTACAGAACCCATGCTTCCCATGCGGAAGGAGGAATCCATAATGGCTACAGCAACCTGGTGTTCACCAATATTTCCGACACCAGTAACCACTGCTTCATTGAGGTTTGTTTTCTCTCTGTCCTTATCGATTTTTTCCATATATTCTGGAAAGTCCAAAGGATTCACCGAGAGCATGTCCTTATCAATCTCTGTAAAAGAATCCGGCTCAAACAGGCTATCGATCCTTTCATATGCTGTCATGGAATGATGGTGTCCACAGTGAAAACAAACCTTGTTATTTTTCAACAATTCTTTTGTATACATAATTTTTTTACAGTTAGGGCATTTCGTCAAAATCCCTTCGGGTACATCCTGCTTATCCCGCTCGGTAGGAATTGTTGCATACTTCTTCTTTTTAGACTTTGTAAATAATTCTTTAAGCAAGATGAATCCTCCCTTTGCCGCGCATTCTCATTCCCGTTTTTACATTTGCAATACTTTACCAGAGAATCAATGAAAATCGTGTAAAACCATGTCATAGACTGCTCGACAATTTTCTGATTCGATTCGTATAGATATCTAATGCTTTCGTTTCATTCCGTTCGACCAGAGCCTTTGCCAGATCGATATAAGGCTCTCTCAAAGACGGACTCTGATTACCCAGCTTAATTGTTGTATAACTATTAACAATTGTCCAGATTCTTTCCATTAGGCGGTTTCTGTTCAGCCGTGCAAGTCTTTCGAAAAAGGATGCTGCATCAAATGACTGGCATTCAGTCCATGCAAGCAGCTCTTCAAGATCTAAGCTTCCTGCAGAAGCTGCTATTATTCGGATGCAATCCATTTCGATAAGGTATTTTGTCTCGAGTAAATCCTCCTGTACCCGTGCATCCTGCAAGAAAAACGTGCCCAGCAGTTCTACCAGCCTGTGGTCCTGGAAATCCTTGATAAAAGTACCTTCTCCACGGCGGGTCTCAATCAACCCTAATAATTCCATAGCCCGCAGCGCTTCCCGCACTGAAGAACGCCCAACATCCAGGCGTTCCGATAACTCCCGTTCAGAAGGGATTTTATCCCCTGGCATTAGCCGATCCTGTTCAATCATGGAGCGCAGCTGCTCCACAATCGCAATATATACCTTTACTGTCTGGGTTTGATTAACCATATATTTCGCTCACTCTTTCCGGTAACAGCAGGGCCGCGGTTTTTTACAGTATTGCCCTTCATTGTATGGTCATACACTGTTTCGGGCTTATCTTTTATTTCCTGACATGGCTCAGCTGCTCCCCGTAAGTATTCAAGGCTGAGATTGATCTGGGTTGCATACATCTACTCTAGCTTCAGTTTCAAAATACCCTTATTCGGTCGAGGCATATGCATATCTTCTTCTCATAATGTCATTTTTTCACTTCTTGAACCGGTTCGGTACAAGAGATTTATATCAAATGGAAGTGGTCAGACCACGACAGTCTTCTACCAATATAACATATATGTCAATGTTGTAAACAATTTAATTCTTTTTAAAAACGACGTTTTGGTCCCCTGCAATTTTTTTAAGCTTATGGAATAAAGCTTCCGATGGAGATACCCAATCCAGGAAAGATAGCTGGACGTACCTGGCTTCTCTTTCATAATAGAGCATTACCTTGGTCCTGCCTCTATGCTGCAACAACACCTTTTTTACACTGTTTAGCACCTGGTTCGTCTGCATTTCTGCCTTAATCCTTATAAACACGCAGGAAGTGTCGCTATCCATCCCTTTTTTTAGTTCCTCGAGCGAATAGGCTTCCTGGATGATTATTTGTTTTTTCCCATCCCGTTCCTCAATGCTGCCGATTATCATAAGGATATTGCCATTATTGAATAATGGGGAATACATTTTGTATACATTTGGAAAGGCAATGGCTTCTAAGTCGCCGCCCTCATCTGAAATCGTGAGGAATGCCATGACTTCCCCTTTCTTTGTCCGGATCGTTTTTAAGGACACAATATAGACACCTGCCAGAACTTTGGATTCTGCAGTGCTTGAAAGATCCATGGTTGCTGCTCCATAATGCTTAAAGATATCGCGATAAGCTTTAACAGGATGATTGGATAGATAAAGACCTAACACACTTTTTTCGAAATAGAGTTTATCTTCCATCCTGATTTTTTCCACTTCCACGTACTTCGGCTTCAGGGAAAATTCCTCATTACTGAACAATTCAAATTGATCATCTTCCGGATTGACAAATTCTGCATGGTTCATCGCAACATCCAGACTTGCAAGCAATACTGCCCTGTCCTGCCCGAATTCATCAAAAGCACCAGCATGTACGAGGGATTCAAGGATTTTACGATTGACAACCTTCCCTGAGACACGCATGCAAAAATCGAATAAGTCCTCGAACTTCTTGTTCCTCCTGGCTTGAAAAATCTCTTTGAGCACAGCGGCTCCAATTCCCTTAATTGCTCCCAGGCTGTAACGGATTCCATCGTTTCCTGCTGTAAAAGCGTAATGGCTTGTGTTAATAGATGGCTGCAGAACAGTAATTCCTTTATTCTTTGCTTCTGTAACATATTGGGCGATCTTATCGTCGTTCCCTATCACGGAAGTCAATAGTGCCGCCATGAAGTATTGAGGGTAATGTTCTTTCAGGTAGGCCAGCTGGTAGGCGATCATGCTGTATGCAACTGCATGGCTCCTTGGGAATCCGTAATTGGCGAATCTTACAATCAAGTCATAAATTTCATTTGCAGTTGATGCTTCGTAGCCTTGTTCCAAACAGCCGTTCACAAAATGTTCGCGTTCCTGGTTAAGTATTTCTCTCTTCTTTTTGGAAACTGCCCGGCGAAGCAGGTCAGCCTCTCCCAAGGTAAACCCCGCCATCTTGGAGGCAATCTGCATTATCTGCTCTTGATAGACAATGACTCCCTGAGTGTTGCCCAATATGTCTTGAAGAACCGGATGGGGGTACTCCACCTGCCTTAACCCATGTTTCCGTTCGATGAAGAGAGGTATATTGTCCATAGGACCCGGCCTATACAGAGCATTTACAGCGACTATATCTTCAAAAGTAGAGGGCTGAAGCCTTGTCAACAC
This sequence comes from Peribacillus sedimenti, assembly GCF_046237635.1. Lineage (NCBI taxonomy): Bacteria > Bacillati > Bacillota > Bacilli > Caryophanales > Bacillaceae > Peribacillus > Peribacillus sedimenti. The sequence continues at coordinate 4,158,550 of NZ_CP143547.1, forward strand.
CTTTCTGATGCCGTCCGACTCAAATTGGAATACTCCTGTGGTATCTCCTTTACTGAGCAGAAGATAGGTTTCTTCATCGTCCAGGGGAATGGATGCTATATTAATATTTTCATTTGCTCCTCTCCTGATATTGGACACAATGTTTTCAAGGAGAGTCAGGTTTCTCAGACCCAGGAAATCCATCTTTAACAATCCCAATTCCTCGAGAAGGTCCATTGGGAACTGGGTTAGATGCACCCCTTCGTGCCCCTCCTGGATTGCGATGATATCAGTAAGCTGCATATCGCTGATTACAACACCGGCAGCATGGGTGGAAGTGTGCCGGGGCAGCCCCTCAATCTTTAATGCAGTTTCAAAAAGTCTTTTATTCCACTCGCTTTCCTCTATATAAGCCCGTAAAGACCTTGATTCGTCCAGAGCTGTCTTAAGCGTGATTCCCAGCCTTGATGGAATCATTTTCGATAAGCTTTCCTGTTCCTTTGGATTCAGCCCAAAAACCCTGCCTGTATCCCGAATTGCCGCTTTTGCAGCAAGGGTTCCGAAGGTAATGATCTGAGCAACGTGAAATTCTCCGTATTTGGAGGCAACGTAGGAAATGACTTCTTCTCTTCGGTTATCTGGGAAATCTATGTCTATATCCGGCATTGAGATTCGCTCTGGATTCAAAAATCTCTCAAACAGCAAATTATGCTCCAGCGGATCTACATTTGTAATCTCCAGCACATAGGCAACCATCGATCCTGCGGAAGATCCTCTCCCCGGTCCCGTCAGAATATGTTTTTTCCTGGCAAACCTCATAAAGTCCCAGACTATCAGGAAGTAATGACTGAACTTCATTCTCTTTATGATTTCAAGCTCATAATGCAGTCTTTCCATATATGCCGGCATATCTTCCGGCGCTCGCCGTTTTAAGCCATCCTGGCAGATTTTCTCCAGCATCTCATCTGCAGTTATACCGTCTGGAACAGGGAATTTCGGAAGCAGCTTTCGGTTAAATTCTATTTCTACAGTGCATTTATTGGCTAAATCCAATGTGTTTTCCAATGCATCCGGATAATTCCGGAACAGCTGGACCATTTCTTTGGTTGATTTTAAGTAGAATTCATGCGATGGAAGTCGCGTTCTTTCTTCATCCGAAAGCTTTTCTCCATTTTTGACGGCAAGAAGCACCTCCTGAGCAAGACTGTCCTCTTTATTAATGTAATAAACAGGATTTGTCGCGATCACTTTAATGCTGCTTTCTTGCGCCAGTCTGAGTGTTTGGGCGAGCAATTCTTCCTCTTTAGGCATGGATAGCTGCTGGATAGAAAGATAAAAATGCCCTTCCCCGAATAAACGGCTAAATAGTTCTGCCGTTTTTTTTGCCCCGACTGAATCTCCCTCCAAGAGCTGTTTTTCAATTTTCCCCTCATAACCAGGAGAAATGGCAATGAGGCCTTCCGAATATGGTTTGAGCCATTTCATGGGAAGGCCGGAAGGAGATTTAGTCTTGATCGCGGAACTTATTTTCATTAAATTTCTGTAGCCAATATTATCTCTTGCCAAAAGAATGAGAGGATAAGGTGTATCATTTTCATCCAGGATATCGGCTGTGACCCCTATGATCGGTTTTATTCCATGTTTCATACATTCCTTATAAAAGTAAAGGATGCCATACACCACATTTCTGTCTGTTAAAGCAATAGCTGAATAGCCCCTGTCCTTTGCTTCAGATACGAGCTCATCTATCTTGACTGTACTGGTTAGCAGACTGTATGCACTATGAACGTGAAGATTTACAAACAAATATCTCACCACACTTTTTTACTAGCTTCTTTGCTTTATTATAGAACTTTATCAAAAAAAAAGAAAATATGTTCCCATTGACTTCTGTGTTTTTCAGATGGTAATCATAACCGGAATGAATTATCCATACACATGATAATAGAGATACTAATTGCAACTTAAGGGATGATGATATTGAAGGAAGCATTCTTTCCTGCATTTTTGAACAGTTACTTCATCGCACTGGGAGTATTGCTGGGTGGGTCATTGATTGGCGGTCTTGGGTCATTTCTAACTGGACAGGCGCCGTTGACGACCATTTTCCGGCTTTCTGACAGTCTAAGGATCTGGGCAATCGTTGCTGCAATTGGCGGCACCTTTGATGCCGTATACACTTTTGAACGGGGAATCTTTCACGGTGAAACCAAGGTTGTTTTAAAACAGGTACTATTTATTTTATCGGCACTCGGAGGGGCACAAACAGGGGCTATGCTGATAAGCTGGCTCACCCAGGAGCATTTATCGCAATGAGGGTTCCTCCGTATTACCGCGACCCCGGATGGCAGCGTTTTTTTGCTGGTGCAGCGATTGGGGCCCTCGTGAGCTGGCTGATGTTCCTATACATGTTTGGGGAGCAGCAGGACAGGCATTTTGAGAAAATTGATGAGCAGCAGGACGTAATTGACCAGCTAAAAAAGGAAATCAGTATCTGGGAGGAGGATAATGAAAAGTTAAACGAGGAAAACAAAGAGCAATTAACCATTCAGGACATCCATATTTCCATCATTAACGATAAGATAAATAACCTGGACCACTTGAGTATTGCCCAGGCAGAAGATGCCATTCGAGACGATTTGGCTGTATTGATTACAAAAGACGTAGAAACGGTTTATAAAGGAAAGTCACTCCTGAAAAAGTCGATTGAAAATAAGATTCTTGAAATTAACAAAAAACGGTACCAATTAAAAGTTACAGAAATTTTATTTTACACTGATTTATCGATCCAGGTAAGACTGGTCCGTTTATAAAAAAGCGCAAGTGCCTTCCGGCAGCTCGCGCTCTTTGTTATTGTCTGCATACCTCTTGCAGGTCTGCTAATACATTTTCCGCATCTGCCCAGGAATAAATGGATGCCCCTGCTGCCAGAGGATGTCCCCCGCCATTATACTTCTTTGCCACCCCGTTGATGACTGGCCCCTTGGAACGCAGGCGGACTCTTATTTCTCTATCTTCCTCGATGAAGAATACCCACGCTTTGACTCCCTTTACCGCTCCGAGAGCACTTACAAGAAGCGAAGCTTCGGCTGGAGTTGTATTGAATTTTTCTATGATCTCCTTGGTTATCACCATTTTGGCAACACCGTGGTCCAGTATTTCAAAATGTTCGAGAACATATCCATTCAGGCGGACCACATTCTCGTTTACGTCATACATGTCGTTGAATAAGTCTGTCCGGGAAAAATTGTAATGAATCAGTTCGCCGGCAATCTTGAAAGTTTTTTCGGTCGAACTGGCATACAGGAAACGGCCCGTATCACCGACAATCCCTGCAAAAAGAAGCCGGGCGGCTGCGTCATTCAGCCTCAGACCTTTCTCTTTCCCAGATTGATAGAATTCATAGATCATCTCGCTTGTTGAACTCGCCTGCGTATCGACCCAAATCAGGTCTCCATAGGCATCTTCATTCGGATGATGGTCGATTTTAATCAGCTTTGCTCCTAATCTATATCGGCCATCATCGATACGTGCTTCATTTGCGGTATCACAAATAATAACCAGGGCATCTTCATATGTATCATCTGGTATAACATCAAGCCTCTTTAAGTAATGAAGGGATTTTTCTTCATTCCCTACAGTATAAATCTGCTTTTCGGGATAGGATGCCCTCAAAATTTCGGCAAGCCCGCCTTGAGAACCATAAGCATCCGGATCCGGCCTTACATGCCTGTGAATGATGATCTTTTCATGGTCCTCGATTTCCCTTAAGATCTGTTCCTTCATAATTGCCTCCTTCAGAGCGTGGACATATATGTTAATTAAAACAGAAAAAGAAAAGAATGGAAAGCAGAGGGGTTGACGTTTCTGCCTCACCCGTTACAATAAAATGTAGACGGCGCAAATGGAGGAAACATTATGTTACTATTCGCTACACTCATTATCATTTCGTTAATGTTTTATATTTTCTACAAAGTCCGCTATTACCGCACAAGGATGCCAATGGAGAGAAAATGGCTATCCGGCAAATCCTCGATAGCCCTGGGACTCTTCGTCGCCCTATTTGGAATCAACCAGCTTTTCCTATATCAAACAACTACTACCTATTTAGTATCCGCTATCTTTATTGTATTTGGCGGGCTAAGCATTTGGAATGGCTTTAAGATGTATAAATTCTATTTGCCGCATGCGATTAAGGAAGCTGAACACGCTGAGACTCAAGCTTAAGGATGGCCAACAGACGGCCATCTTTTATTATTGAACGGAAGCTTTCTTAACTTCGATCAAGCAGCTGGCATGTCAGCATTGCTTTACCGGCCAATTTCCCCTGATTGTACACTTCCACATCTACCTTCCCAAATTTTCGGCCAACTTCAAGCACCCGCGGGACAATTTCGAGAGTACTGTCAATCTGTACAGGTTTAATAAAATAAATGGTCGTATTCTCCACTACCAGGTCTCCCCGTTTATAGCTCCTCAGGGCCCTGTTTGCCGATTCGATAACGAGTGTGGTGAATACCCCGGCGGATATGGTACCAAGATAGTTCGTCATTTGCGGGGACACTTCACATTGATAGACTTCTTCCCCTTTCGAACGGTTCCCGCTCAAACTTAGCTGTCCGGCAATTATATCATCGATTGTTTCACCAACCTGCGGCTGTCTCTGGCTCATTTGCATCGCCTTTAAGACATCCTGCCTGCTTATAATTCCCTGGAGAATATGGGCATCATTCACCACTGGAAGAAGCTCGATCCCTTCCCAGACCATCATATGCGCTGATGAAGCCACACTAGTTTTTATTCCGACTGTCATCGGGTTTTTCGTCATGATTTTTTCGATTGAAGTGTCTCCAGACTGCCCCAAAACATCCTTCGAGGTGACAATCCCCTGGATTTTCATTTTATGGTCTACCACCGGAAAGCGGCTGTGTTTCGTTTCTCTGTTATAATCCATCCATTCAGACACAGTGTCTCCAGTACTTAAAAAGGTTGTATTCTGAATCGGTGTCAAAATATCCTCAACTAAAAGGATTTCCTTTTTTATCAGTTGATCATATATAGCACGGTTTATCATGGTTGCAACTGTAAAAGTGTCATAGCTGGTTGATATGACAGGCATCTGCAGCTCATCGGCCAGCTTTTTTACATTGTCGCCGGTGTCAAAACCGCCTGTTATCAGAACTGCAGCACCCGCTCTTAGGGCCAGTTCATGCGCCTGTATTCGGTTTCCAACAATCAGTAAATTCCCGGGGCCGGTATAGCGCATCATGGCATCAAGTTGCATGGCGCCAATCACGAATTTATTTAATGTTTTATGTAGGCCTGTTCTTCCGCCTAGAACTTGTCCTTCAACAATATTCACCACTTCAGCAAAGGTAAGCTTCTCTATGTTCTCTTTCTTCTTTCGTTCGATTCTTATTGTCCCTACCCGTTCAATGGTAGAAACATAGCCTTTATTCTCTGCATCCTTGATTGCACGATATGCTGTACCTTCGCTAACTGTCAATGCCTTCGCGATTTGACGGACCGAAATTTTTTCTCCTACGGGCAGGTCATCTATATATTTTAGTATTTGTTCGTGTTTAGTCGCCAAACTCTCTTCACCCTTCACGTGTCCTTTTCCTTCATTATAAGGTGAATGAATCGTCTATACAACGAACCTAGTGATAATAATGCATTCTTTTGCGAACTTGTTTGCTTCCCCCAGTTTTTTTCGCCTTTTGCTTCCACGGAGAATATAAAATTCCACTAAGGTTGCCTGCTGCGGCAAATATCGCCAAGAACAGCCACATGCCTGCAAACACACTTTGAATATCTCCGCTCTCCAGGGTCAGCCTGGGTATGGCATAATAAAGCATAACCCCTATTAAAAGCAGACATAGCAGCAATCTTTGTTTCATGATCTCTCTCCTAACCCCCTGGTGAATTTGGTCTTGATTTTCTCGCTATATTGTATGCAATGCTAATGATAAAAAGACTTCCGATTCGCAGTGCCAGGTTGTCCCGCTTTTTTTCACGTCAGAACAATCATGCAGTGTGCCAGATAAAAGGATATTGTGCCAATATAGGTAAGCCCAAAATATAAAAGCCAGAAGCAGGTTTGCTTCTGGCTTTTGCACATCACGCATCTTTTCTTATAGTTCCACGGATTGCCCAGGTTGAAGTATTTTTCCAATGCCGTCTTTTAGCATTCGTACAAATTGTTCAGGATCCTGTTTGATCGGCGGGAACGTATTATAATGCATTGGAACAACCTGCTTTGCCTGTAAAAACTCTGCGGCTGTTGCTGCATCTTCCGGTCCCATCGTGAAATTGTCGCCAATAGGCAGGAATGCCAAATCGATCGGGTGCCTTTCGCCAATCAATTTCATGTCAGAAAATAGCGCGGTGTCTCCTGCATGGTAGACAGTCTTGCCCTCCGCAGTGAATAACACACCTGCAGGCATACCCAAATAAATAATCTGTTGGTCATTCGTAACAAACCCGCTACCATGGAAAGCCGGTGTCAATTTTACTTTCCCGAAATCAAACTCATACGAGCCTCCGATATGCATTGCGTGCACATTATCCACACCCTGGAAGCCCAAATATGCAGCAAGCTCCGCAGTACCTATTACAAGGGATCCATGCTGCTTAGCAAGCTCAACTGTGTCACCAAGGTGATCTCCGTGTCCATGAGTCAGGATTATTACATCCGGTTTCACATCTTCCACTTTTAAATCTGTAAGGCCGTTCCCAGTTATGAACGGGTCAAACAAGATGGTCTTGCCTCCAGTTTCGATGATTATAACTGAATGTCCATGATAAGATACTTTCATTTGTTATCTCCTTTCGAAAACTTTCCTTGTCTTCTATATCATGCCAGCATCTTTTCCAAAAAAGCAAATACTTGAACCTGTTTTTCCTAACAAAGAGTTTACAACCGATTTTGTTACTGGTATGTTCAGATTATATGTACATATCTTCTTGAGGAGTGAAGAGAATGAATGAAAGAATAATTGCTTTAACTGACTGGCTGGACGAAAATAACATTGATGCAGCCATGGTGACAGCTCCTGAGAATGTGTTTTATTTCACTGGATTTCACAGTAACCCCCATGAAAGGGTCCTAGCTCTAATGGTTTTCCCTCATGCGGAACCATTCTTGTTTTGTCCTCAATTGGATGCGGAAGACGCAAGAAATGCAGGATGGAACGCTGAAATTATCGGATATACAGATGTACAGGATCCCTGGACCCTTATAAAAGCGGCCGTTTCCCGCCGCTCGGTCACCGTAAATAAGCTGGCGATTGAAAAGGAACATATGAATGTAGAAAGATATGAAAAGGTAAATGATATCTTTCAGGATCCTACATTTGTGGCGGCTGAACAAAAGCTGCGCCAAATGAGAATGCTTAAATCGGAGGATGAAATCGCTAAACTGAGAGAAGCCTGCCGCCTAGCCGACCTTGCAATCGAGGCGGGAGTCAGCGAAATACGCGAAGGCAAAACAGAGTTGGAAATTCTTGCTGCGATAGAGTATGAGATGAAAAAATCCGGAATTAACCAAATGTCCTTCTCTACTATGGTGCTTACGGGAAAAAACGGCGCCTCTCCACATGGTACGCCAGGACAGACTAGGATACAAAAGGGAGATCTAGTGCTTTTTGATTTGGGTGTCGTTTATCAGGGATATTGTTCCGATATAACTAGAACCGTTGCGTTCGGTGACATAAACGATAAACAAAAAGAAATATACGAAACGGTGTTAAATGCCCAATTAGCCGCAGTGGAAGCAAGTAAACCTGGTGCGTTATGTTCTGAACTGGATTTGATCGCCAGGAATGTTATAACAGAACGCGGCTATGGGGATTATTTCCCCCACAGGCTCGGGCATGGACTTGGCATAAGCATTCATGAGTATCCTTCACTGACGGAAAATACCGCACTCGCTTTGCAGCCTGGAATGGTTTATACCATTGAACCTGGAATTTATATGCCTGATGTAGCCGGTGTTCGTATAGAAGACGATGTATTAATTACACAACATGGGTATGAACTTCTGACCAAGTATCCGAAAACCTTGCAGATTATTAAATAAAGGATATAAAGCAACAGGGCTTTTTACTATTGAAAAAGGCTCCTGTTGCTTTATCATCTGAACAAAATCTTCTTAACCCCGAGCAGAATTTTATCCTTCTAATGTTTCCATCGAGCCTGGGTCTGAGGCTCCTGTATCCGCATCCTGCATATAACCGCTGATGTACGAATCAGATATCTGGTTTACAGTTTCATGCAGGCCATTCTCATCAAAAGTAAATTTCCTTGGCTTATTTGGCTCGTTCATTTTTAGTCCCTCCCTTATTGGCTTACTCTAGTTTTCACTAATTTGCTACAAGTATGACGGAAAAAGCATTAAACGACGTTGTATAATTATGGCAAAGGGAGGCGGTTAAAATGACACTGACATACAAGAAAATTTTAGTTGCAGTCGACGGTTCCGAAGAAGCAGACAGAGCGTTCAGGAAGGCCCTTGAAATCGCAAAAAGGAATAATGCAGAAATCGTTGTCGCCCATGTAATAGACACAGGCCATTTTGTTGCAATGGAAGCCTATGAGTTAACAGCTGCCGGTCTCAATGACAGCTATGCCTACGAATTAATGGACAAATTTAAAGAGGAAGCGGCTGCTGCCGGAATCGAAAATCTTATTACCGATGTCGACAAGGGATCACCAAAGGTTAGAATACCAAGACAACTGGCCAAAAAACATGAGGTGGATTTGATCGTATGTGGAGCAACCGGATTAAATGCGGTTGAAAGGTTTTTAATGGGAAGTGTAACTGAACATATTACCCGGCATGCGCCTTGTGATGTGTTAGTCGTTCGTTCAGAAAAATAGATGTAACATAAATAACCCGCTCCCTTATAGGTGAGCGGGCTCTTGTTGATATTCCTCAACAATTCTCTTTGCCTTCTGGATCGCAAGCTGGACAGCGTCAAATCCAGTTCCTCCTGCACTGTTCCTTCGTCTTACAGCTTCATAAGGGCTGAGTGCATTAAATATATCCTCTTCAAACAGCTCAGACGCTGCCTTAAACTGGTCCATGCTTAAATCAGCAAGGTAACATTGCTGCTTAACACAGGATAGGACAAGCTTCCCAACAACTTCATGCGCCTCTCTGAATGGCATTCCCTTTGCTGCAAGATAGTCTGCAAGTTCCGTAGCATTCGAGAAATCCGACTGAACTGTTTTCTCCATGACATCCTTCTTTACAGTCATGGTCTTAATCATGCCTTCAAAGATTTTCAAGGAACCTGACACGGTTCTCACTGTATCAAACATTCCTTCTTTATCCTCTTGCATATCCTTGTTATAAGCCAGGGGCAACCCTTTCAGGACGGTGAGCAATCCCATTAGGTTTCCGTATACACGACCGGTTTTGCCACGAATAAGTTCGGCCATATCAGGATTCTTCTTTTGAGGCATGATGCTGCTTCCTGTGGAGAAGGCATCGTCCAATTCTATATAGTGAAACTCGTGGCTGGACCAAAGGATGATTTCCTCTGCTAAACGGGACAGATGCATCATAAGAGTAGAACTATTGCTTAAGAATTCGATAATAAAATCGCGGTCACTTACAGCGTCAAGACTGTTTTCATAAATAGCTTCAAACCCGAGAAGCCCGGCGCTATATTCCCTGTCAATAGGGAAAGTTGTTCCGGCAAGCGCTCCTGCGCCTAGTGGAGAGACATTGACTCTTTTCATGCTTTCTGAAAATCTTTGACGGTCTCTTTCCAGCATCCAGAAGTAAGCCATCATATGATGGGCAAAAGAAATCGGCTGGGCCCGTTGTAAATGGGTATAGCCGGGAATCAAAGTAGTGATATTATCTTCAGCCTGGCTCAGGATAGCCTTTTGAAGATTGATGATTTGATTCTGCACTTCCTTGATTTGCGATCTTAAATAAAGATGCATGTCGGTTGCAACCTGATCGTTCCGGCTGCGGCCGGTATGGAGCTTTCCTCCAACTGGACCAATTTCCTGGATAAGCAAGCTTTCCAGATTCAGGTGGATATCTTCCATCTCCACAGAAAAAAGAAGTTGTTCTTTTTTCGCTTTTTCCTTAAGTGCCTGAAGGCCGCCGACTATCTGATCTGTCTCTTCTTTTCTTAAAATCCCGCAATGTTCGAGCATTTTCACATGTGCCAGGCTTCCTTCTATATCCTCCATGACAAGTTCCTTGTCAAAGGAGATCGAAGCACCAAATTCATCTACCCATTCTTCGGCAGTTTTGGTGAATCTCCCTCCCCATAATTTGCTCACACGGTCACCTTCTTTTGATTGACAATGCTGCTTACCTTTGTCGGAAGTCCCCATAAAGAAATGAAACCTACAGCAGCACTATGATCGAATTCGTCATCCGATGTATAAGTAGCCAATTTCTCATCGTATAAAGAATACTCGGATTTTCTTCCTTCTATGATTGCATGCCCCTTGAACAGTTTTACACGAACAGTACCAGTCACTGTTTGCTGGGTCTGTTTAAGAAATGCCATCAATGCATCCTTTAGCGGAGAAAACCATAGGCCTTCATAAATCAATTCGGTCAACTTTTTTTCAATAACTGGCTTGAAGTGTGCAACCTCTTTTACTAAGGTAATATCCTCCAGCTCCTTATGAGCCTTAATTAATGTGATTGCTCCCGGGCATTCATACACTTCACGTGACTTAATCCCTACCAATCTGTTCTCGACATGGTCTATGCGTCCAATTCCATGTTTGCCAGCCAATTGATTTAACTCAAGAATAAGATTAGCGAGGCTGTAGGATACATTATTTAAGGTTACCGGCACTCCATTTTCAAACCCGATTTCGATAACATCCGCAACATCGGGTGTGTTCTCCAGGCTGCTGGTAAGCTCATAGGCTTCTTCTGGCGGAGCAGCCCATGGATCCTCCAAGATTCCGCACTCGTTTGAACGTCCCCATAAATTCTGATCTATCGAAAACGGACTATCTAGGTCTACTGGAATAGGAATCCCGTTGTCCTGGGCATACTTGATTTCCTCTTCCCTGGACCATTTCCATTCACGGACTGGTGCAATAACCTTCAGATTTGGGTTTAATGCCTGTATAGAAACCTCAAATCTTACCTGGTCATTCCCTTTCCCTGTACATCCATGTGCTACCGCCACCGCATTTTCCATTTCAGCAATCTCAACCAACTTCTTTGCAATTAGCGGGCGTGATAACGCCGAAACCAGCGGATACTTTCCTTCATACAAAGTGTGTGCCTGAAGAGCTGCGAGAGCAAATTCATTGGCAAATTCTTCTTTAGCATCTATCACATAAGATTTAACAGCCCCAACTTTGAGTGCTTTATTCTTAACAAAATCTAAATCCTTGCCTTCCCCCACATCAAGGCAGCAGGCTACTACATCCAGTCCCTGTTCTTGAAGCCATTTAATCGCTACTGAAGTATCAAGACCGCCTGAGTAAGCTAAAACAATTTTCTGTTTATCCACACTGTTTACTCCTCTCGAACATGTATAAATATACAACTTGTATTATTTTTATTCATCATCTGTACTACACTTTATCAGTATTTTTAATAATTTGCAAGTGTTTATTTTACACTATAATGAAAAAATTCTGATATTATTCTTGTTAACAAAGGCTATAATTCATTATGTAAATAAGGAGATAGTATGAAAGAATTATTTATCTTTAATGGGCGTATTGGAATCGATATACCGAAGGCAGACCTGGATTGGGAGAATCTAGATGCTGATTCACAGCAGGAAATACTCGTCCGATGGGAAAAAATACGCGGGACAATACCAGACAGAATCAAGGAGCTGGAGCGGAATATTAATGAAAAGCAGGAAAGGTTAAATGATGAAGAAGATTTTTCTGTTTCGTGCACAATAAATACCGAAATAGCAGAATTGGCTTCAATTATAAATGAATTATGGCTTTGGTATCGAATAAACCAGAATATCAGCTACAAACTGCATATATGAACAAAGGCCCAGACATGTCATGTCCGGACCTAATATGTTTGCCATTTACTGGTTCAATATCATAAATCTTTTGTCATTTCTCGAACAACATGCCCCATTTCAGGCAATATAAGTTTTTCCATAGCCAGCCGCACCGCAGCAGTTGATCCTGGTGTCGAAAAAATTGCTTTATTCTTCACCACGCCGGCAATTGCCCGGGAGAGCATCGCAGCTGGACCTATGTCATCCTGATAACTCAGCATTCGAAACAGCTCTCCAAATCCTGGAATTTCTTTGTCGAGCATTGCTTTTACAGCTTCAATCGTAGTATCGCGTTTCGCTATACCAGTTCCTCCATTTGTAAGAATGATATCAATATCAGGATTTTCACACCCAAGGATGATTTCATTTTGGATTTCTTCCCTGTCATCTTTAACAATGGCATAATCTGAGATAACATGCCCCTGCTGCTTCAGCAGGTCATGCATCAGCTTTCCGCTTTTATCTGTTTCTTTATTTCTCGAATCGCTCACTGTGATGATTTTACACCTGACTTGTAATGGTGCCGCTTTCTTATGCTCTACATGGCTCATTCCAGTTCCTCACTTTTATTCAATAAGTAACGGTATTGATAATATCTTTTTGCAACTTCACTCACACTTCTGGTCAGATTGTAGTTAGCCGCTGCTCCAATTGCCATACTGATTACAGGCATTCCTTGGATGGTTTTTTTACGAAATGAGGATATGGCTGCCGCCTTCAGGATTTGTTTAAACGGCTGTTCGAGCCAGGAAAGATTGGTCAGTTCCTCTTTCCCTTCGTAAAAATACTCGTTGCTTGATTTCTCAGTTTCATTTATCAACTCATTCCATGCAGCCCCTTGCATCCTCTTTGGCATCATGCCGATGTGAAATACTTTTAAAGCCATCATCATTTCAAAAGGTGTGTTTACTTCAAATCCATAACACATGGCAATCAGTTGAACCACTCGAACGTTAATAACCGCGATTGCGGATAGATCAAGACCTGTTAGAAATATTCCGCCAAAACCACTGGCTCCCCCCTGAATTAAGGAATACAGCCTATGCTTTGCTATATGCTGGTCTGTTAGATAATTCAACTGGTCAATCGTTAATATTCTCAAATCGGCTATGGAACTAATATCGGAATGAAATACACGAGCAGTGTTTATGATTCCGGTACGGGCATCCACCTGGTATTGCGAACCTTGTATCAATGCCTGCATATGGAATAAGGAATTATCTAATTTTGAAAAAAATAATCTTTGGTTTTCCTCAGGAATCAATGAAAATGCTTGTTCCAGCCATTTATCATATAACGCCGTAAAATCCGTAGACTCGTACGAATTTAATTTTGCTTCCCACTTTTTTATTTCACCTAACACCTGTGATTCTCGCTCTGTTAAGACCATTTATTCTTCCTCCCGTACAGCCACAGAATAATAGTTTATAGGTAGTATACCATAGTGATACAACCACTGCTCTTTATTGGGCATACAGACTTTTTAGGGGCAGACGAAGTGGTCGAAGGAAATAGGAAGGATTTTTAGAGGGATTATACATCCATTCTCTTAACTTTCATATTCAGTCACAATCTAAAAATCATGCATATTATTTTTAAATGAGTAATGACTTTTCCTCCTCGCTGTCTGTGAACAGAGTCTCACTATAGGGTATGTCCCGTTGTTACAGTATTTTAAAATGCAAAAAACCAGCCTTTCGGCTGGCTTATCATTGCTTGGCGACGTCCTACTCTCACAGGGGGAGATCCCCCAACTACCATCGGCGCTGAAGAGCTTAACTTCCGTGTTCGGAATGGGAACGGGTGTGACCTCTTCGCCATCGTCACCAAACATATAAAGGAACGTTGTTCCTTCAAAACTAGATAACAGGTAAGGTTTTTGCGTATCAAAACATGATTGTGTCTAGCTGCGAAAGCCAAACCGTACGGCTGTTTCGCTTCTTCTG
>NZ_CP143547.1:4175000-4280000 GCF_046237635.1 Peribacillus sedimenti
ACCTTTCCCTCACGGTACTGGTTCACTATCGGTCACTAGGGAGTATTTAGCCTTGGGAGATGGTCCTCCCTGCTTCCGACGGGATTTCACGTGTCCCGCCGTACTCAGGATCCACTCAGGAGGGAACGAAGTTTCGACTACAGGGTTTTTACCTTCTCTGACGGGCCTTTCCAGGCCTCTTCATCTACCCCGTTCCTTTGTAACTCCATATAGAGTGTCCTACAACCCCAGAAGGCAAGCCTTCTGGTTTGGGCTAATTCCGTTTCGCTCGCCGCTACTCAGGAAATCGCGTTTGCTTTCTCTTCCTCCGGGTACTTAGATGTTTCAGTTCCCCGGGTCTGCCTTCCATACCCTATTTATTCAGGTAAGGATACTGCCCCATTACGGGCAGCGGGTTTCCCCATTCGGAAATCTCCGGATCAAAGCTTACTTACAGCTCCCCGAAGCATATCGGTGTTAGTCCCGTCCTTCATCGGCTCCTAGTGCCAAGGCATCCACCGTGCGCCCTTTCTAACTTAACCATTGCTAATTTGTGATGACCGTCGGCCTTCTTCGTCAGCTTCACTCGCTCACTCCTCACGTATGTGTAATACGTTCCGGTGCTCGCTCGATTGCTTCCTCGAATCCCTCGGTCCTGACAAATCATCAGTTTTACATCTCGGTGTTTTGAAAATTGACGCAAAAATTTGCCTTATTACTGTTATCTAGTTTTCAAGGAACATGGCTACGGATTTCAATCACATCGTGATTCATCACCGGTAGCGATACTGCGTGCTGCCATGCGAAGAGCAAAAAGAGATGCCTCTTCGAATAAGCTGTGGCGCAGGAGCAATCGTCTTAAAAGAAGACTCATTTAAGACTCACAATATTTAAAGCTTGAAAGAATTGCTTCTTTCAAAACTGAACAAAACATAAGCGCCTGACGTCTGTATATCCTTAGAAAGGAGGTGATCCAGCCGCACCTTCCGATACGGCTACCTTGTTACGACTTCACCCCAATCATCTGTCCCACCTTAGGCGGCTGGCTCCAAAAGGTTACCTCACCGACTTCGGGTGTTACAAACTCTCGTGGTGTGACGGGCGGTGTGTACAAGGCCCGGGAACGTATTCACCGCGGCATGCTGATCCGCGATTACTAGCGATTCCGGCTTCATGCAGGCGAGTTGCAGCCTGCAATCCGAACTGAGAATGGCTTTATGGGATTGGCTCGGCCTCGCGGCTTCGCTGCCCTTTGTACCATCCATTGTAGCACGTGTGTAGCCCAGGTCATAAGGGGCATGATGATTTGACGTCATCCCCACCTTCCTCCGGTTTGTCACCGGCAGTCACCTTAGAGTGCCCAACTGAATGCTGGCAACTAAGATCAAGGGTTGCGCTCGTTGCGGGACTTAACCCAACATCTCACGACACGAGCTGACGACAACCATGCACCACCTGTCACTCTGTCCCCCGAAGGGGAACGCCCTATCTCTAGGGAAGTCAGAGGATGTCAAGACCTGGTAAGGTTCTTCGCGTTGCTTCGAATTAAACCACATGCTCCACCGCTTGTGCGGGCCCCCGTCAATTCCTTTGAGTTTCAGCCTTGCGGCCGTACTCCCCAGGCGGAGTGCTTAATGCGTTTGCTGCAGCACTAAAGGGCGGAAACCCTCTAACACTTAGCACTCATCGTTTACGGCGTGGACTACCAGGGTATCTAATCCTGTTCGCTCCCCACGCTTTCGCGCCTCAGCGTCAGTTACAGACCAGAGAGTCGCCTTCGCCACTGGTGTTCCTCCACATCTCTACGCATTTCACCGCTACACGTGGAATTCCACTCTCCTCTTCTGCACTCAAGTCCCCCAGTTTCCAATGACCCTCCACGGTTGAGCCGTGGGCTTTCACATCAGACTTAAAGGACCGCCTGCGCGCGCTTTACGCCCAATAATTCCGGACAACGCTTGCCACCTACGTATTACCGCGGCTGCTGGCACGTAGTTAGCCGTGGCTTTCTGGTCAGGTACCGTCAAGGTGCCAGCAGTTACTCTGGCACTTGTTCTTCCCTGACAACAGAGCTTTACGACCCGAAGGCCTTCTTCGCTCACGCGGCGTTGCTCCGTCAGACTTTCGTCCATTGCGGAAGATTCCCTACTGCTGCCTCCCGTAGGAGTCTGGGCCGTGTCTCAGTCCCAGTGTGGCCGATCACCCTCTCAGGTCGGCTACGCATCGTTGCCTTGGTGAGCCATTACCCCACCAACTAGCTAATGCGCCGCGGGCCCATCTGTAAGTGACAGCCGAAACCGTCTTTCCATCCTCCCCCATGCGGGGGAAGAACCTATCCGGTATTAGCTCCGGTTTCCCGAAGTTATCCCAGTCTTACAGGCAGGTTGCCCACGTGTTACTCACCCGTCCGCCGCTGACTTCCGGGAGCAAGCTCCCTTCTGTCCGCTCGACTTGCATGTATTAGGCACGCCGCCAGCGTTCGTCCTGAGCCAGGATCAAACTCTCCGATAGAATTTGTGATGCACATGGATGTGCTAACATCGGCGTTGTCACAGGACGTGACGATCTTAGCCGATGATCCTTAACTCTTGTACTTTTAAAGTGTTTACTCACTATTATTTAGACGTCTTATTTCCATAAAAGAAACAAGAATCTGGCGCTTGTTTTGTTCAGTTTTCAAAGAGCAATCTCAATGCCGTTTCTCTCAGAAGCGACTTTATCAATATAACACCATATCAATCAGTTGTCAACTTCTGCGAAAAAAACTTTTTTAATTTTAAAGTCGCTGCATCAGCAACATTTATCATCTTAACAGCATCGCCATACACTGTCAACACTTTTCTAGATCGCGCACACTGGAAACCTGTAGTGCCAGCGTCCTTAATCTTTTAAGAACCTCCTTATATTACTCCGGTTCCTCTTAATCGTCAAGGTGTAGATATTTCCCACTTTAATAGAAAAGCCCCTCAGCAGAGGGGCTTTGATCAAGTATTTGCTAATCTAATTACATCCCTGGCAATCATAACTTCTTCATTTGTTGGAATCACCATAACTTTGACAGGAGAATGAGGATAACTGATAAAAGCTTCTTCGCCGCGTGTCCTGTTCAATGCCGGGTCCCAATATACACCCATAAATTCCAGCCCGTGTAATACTCGGGCACGAATTGATTCGCTATTTTCCCCGATTCCAGCTGTAAAGATAATGGCATCTACACCGCTCATTCTGGCTGCGTATGAACCGATATACTTATGGATGCGGCCTGCAAACACCTCTAATGCCAATTCGGCACGCTTATTTCCATTATTCGCCTCAACCTGTATATCGCGAAGATCACTTGAAAAACCTGAAATTGCAAGCATACCGCTTTCCTTATTCAATACATCAAGAACTTCATCTGCCGTCTTGCCTGTCTTCTCCATGATATATGGAATAAGAGCAGGGTCGATGTTACCAGAACGTGTTCCCATTGTCACACCAGCAAGCGGAGTAAAGCCCATCGAAGTATCAATTGATTTTCCACCTTCAATCGCTGCAATGCTGGCACCATTGCCCAGATGGCATGATAGCAGGCGAAGCTGTTCCAAAGGTCTGCCAAGCATTTCTGCAGCTCTTTGAGATACATATTTATGGGAAGTACCATGGAAACCATATTTTCTAATACCGTATTTCTCATAGTACTCATATGGCAGACTGTATAAGTATGAGCTGCCTGGCATCGTTTGATGGAATGCTGTATCAAAGACAGCCACTGATGGAACTTCAGGAAGGATTTGTCTGAAGGCCATGATCCCTGTCAAGTTTGCTGGATTGTGAAGGGGTGCCAAATCTGACAACGCTTCAATTTGTGAGATTACTTCATCATTTATGAGTGCGGAATCACTGAATACTTCTCCGCCATGCACGACGCGGTGGCCAATACCATCAATCTCATCATACGATTTTATAATATTATGTTTTGTCAATTTTTCTAATAACAGCCTTACTGCTATATCATGATTCGGAATATCAGTAGTTTCAGTAATTTTTTCTCCATTTACTGAAATCGTAAAAATTGCATCATTTAAACCTATTCTTTCCACAAGCCCTTTTGTGATTACTTCTTCTGAGGGCATTTCAAAAAGCTGAAACTTCAACGAGGAACTCCCTGCATTGATTGCAATGATTTTAGACATCCGTCGCGCTCCTTTTCTTAAACGTATTACGTTTAATCTGTAACTCTTACCCCATGCCTATAGGCATGGCGTCTTTATTTCCCCATTTAATCATTGAATAAACCCCATTTCAAGATAGGATATCCATTGGACACGCTTACAATCTAAAATAAAATAATTCATATTTTTCATATAAATTACAATAAATTTAACAAAAGCTAATGACAAACATTATGCCATTAGCTTCTGTAAGATAGTCAGTATTTTTCTTGTTTAAACCATTCATCAATTTTACTCATGACTGATTTTGTCGCATTTACATTAGAAAGCTTCGGGAGCTCGACCAGCAATGCATTTTTAGGGGGATTTAACCCTTCTTTTTTCTTTTGCAGCAATAGAATGCTTTTAGCTGCGGCTTCATTCTTAAACATGGATAATGGGAGCTGTATCATACCCTGAATATGGGTGTATTGTTTAAGATAATTGTTCAGTTTGTCCGCTTCTGCTGTTGTAAAAATGTTATTCGGGATGATGAATAATAAATATCCTCCACCTTTTACATGCTTCACGCTTTGTTCAATAAATAAATGGTGAGCATACGAATGTCCCTGATCCGCAGCCAGCTCATAATCGGCCGCCCTTACATCATTGGGGTAGTAACCAACCGGTAAATCACTCACTACTATATCCACCGGATCAATGAATAATGGTTCCAGGCTATCCTGGTTGAAGAACTGTACAGAATGCTCCTGTAAATTTGCTCCTGCGTATGCGAGCCTTATCAGTGTTTCATCGACATCCACACCAAAGGATGTATTTTGCTTCTCTGATAAGTGATTAAGAATTGTGAATAAAAGGTTGCCAGTACCGACTGCCGGGTCCAATATAGAAAAAGCATGTATATTATTTGTAAATTTCCCGATTAAATAACTTACAAACATTCCCACCGCATCAGGGGTCATTTGATGATTTGCCTGGGTATTTTCCTTCATACCCTTCAAAATCGCAAGCTGGAATGCCTTCCTAATATCTTCCTTCGAAAACTTTTCGAGCGAAATCTCTCTATATTTATTTAATAGCCGCTTTCTTGACAGCTCACTTACCTCATCCTGGATTACATTCCCATGAAATATATTTTCACCGGTTTCTCCAAGAGCATCCAGAAAAGTACAAGATAGCTCTTCCTGGAGCAAGGACGCGGTCTCGTCAAAAATATGAAATAGTTGTTCTATTGGCGCAAAGTTCACTGCGAAATCCTCCTGATTTTTTTTGTTTCTCCATTGTATAGGTGTAATGCTGCTGAAAACAAGTATTACGTCCGCAAAACAGGCATTATTATGTATGATGACACCAAAAAAGCTCTGGCTCCTTCTAGATGCTACCGAAGTAACACAAGGACAAAGGAGCCAGAGCTATCGCATCTGTTGTTATTTTGCGTTTTTAGCTGCCTCTAGAGCAGCTTCGTAGTTCGGAGGTGTTGTTCCTTCACTTACATATTCAACGTATACTACTTTGTCATTGCTATCAACGACGAATACAGAGCGTGCAAGCAAACGAAGCTCCTTCATCACAACTCCATATGCTTCCCCGAAGGATAAGTCGCGGTGGTCTGAAAGGACCTGCACATTGTCTAAGCCGCTTGAAGCACACCAGCGCTTTTGAGCGAATGGAAGATCAACGCTGATAGTTAGAACCTTTACATTATCAAGGTTTGATGCATCTTCATTGAACTTTCTGGTTTGAGTATCACATAAACCCGTATCGATTGAAGGTACTACGCTTATGATCCTCACCGTTCCCTTTGAATCAGCTAGCGTGACCTCGGATAAATCATTGGCAAGCACCTTGAAATCTGGTGCCTGGTCACCAACCTTAACTTCGTTCCCCAGCAGAGTCACCGGGCTGTCTTTAAATGTTACAGATGCCATAGCAATCCCCTCCTAAACTGTAAATTATGTACATTTTAATCATATGGGCTGACTATGTATTTTGCAATATTTTAGCTTTAAAGAATAGTTCTCCAATCTGTTAGTTGTAATGAAAAATACAACTGCTGCCGGCTTTTGATAATAGTACCTGTCACCATTCATAATCCTGTTCTTCGCTGGATGGTCTCTCATTTTGTTCAGATGAATTTTCACCAGCGCCATCCTGTTTGGGCTGTTTCGAACCAGATTTCTGGTCCTCACCCCCATGTGCATTTCCGGAGGATTCTTGGCTCTTATTTTGCTGACCATCCTGATTTTGCTTCTGGCCGGACGATCCCTCTGATTGCTGTGACTTCTTGTCCTGTTTTTGATTAAATGCCCCATTTGCTTTCTTCTTGATATTATTATTTCCACCAGAGGACTTATCAAGCAGACTCTGGACCTTTTCGAAAACGGCAGGGGCAACATCCAGCATTTTTTCCAGAAGGTGTGTGCCCTGATTCAAATGAAGAAGCTGGACCCCTTTTGTGCCTACGATCAGGAAAGCAATCGGAGTTATTGAAACTCCTCCTCCGCTGCCTCCACCGAAAGGTTGTTTGGAGGAATCTTGCTGCTGCCCTTCAATGACAAACTCGCTTCCACCAGTAGCAAACCCAAATCCGACCTTTGATACAGTCAAAATCACACTGCCATCAGGGGCTTCCACTGGGTCACCTATAATTGTATTCACATCAACCATATCTTTAAGATTTTCCATGGCTGTTTTCATTAAGCCTTCAATTGGATGTTCTGGCATGCTCATTCACCCCTTTTAGACAGATTGTTCATTCGTTTCAGCTGCGGATATTACTGCCAGATCACTAGAAAAATCTCTTTTTATTCGTTTCCAATACAGTAATAGCCTAAATCCTGCCCAAATAGCTTTTCCGATTGGAAAGTGGAATATACAAGACAGATGGCTATCAACAGTTGTTTCTTGATAGTTTGGAGTAACTGAATAAACCGGAGGTGTTCTAAATTTAATTAGATAACTTAAAACTGAAAAGATATAGCTTTTTATCGATAAATACCCGCTTGCTGCCATTCCTGTTAACATAGCGTCCCCTGTACCTATCACACTGTGCCATACCAGTTTCGGCACCTTAACGGTAGCAATGAACCCTTTGGAAATTCTCAGAATCGACCGCAGTTGATCCTGATATTTTTTTGCATTTCCGGTTATCACATCAATTTTTTGCAAAAGGGTATAATGTGGCTTTCCAGTATCGTTGGTGAATGAAGTATGTCGTTCCGGATTGCTGCCAGTGTGATGAAGTGAAATGCTCTTTTTGTACCGAAAGATTTGCAGCCAGGCAAATGTCAGATTGATGCATCCATCGTGGTGCTGAAAATAGATAGATATATGTATGCTTGAAAAAGCAATGAAAAGGAGTAAAATGATGGATACTGCAAGAATCACCAGGATCGTAACCAAAATGCCGCCTCCCTCTTATCACTAATATGGGCGACGGGCTAAAAAAATAAACCTCACAGCCATAGCCGTGAGGCAATTTCTTATTTCTATCTTCTATCAATAAGTACAGCAGTATCAGCAAAGATATCGTGAAGGCCTTGTTTCTTTGGAAGGAATCCTGCAATGATATAACCGATAAAAGCGAACTTTGCAATAAATCTTCCAATAAACTCCCTAAAGATGACGGTGCCCCAGGTTAGCTTTTCTTCCTTCAGACTCATTACCTTCAGTCCAAAAATCATTTTCCCCAGCGTCTGGCGGGTATACTTGGTCATCAATACGAAATACAGGTAAAATACCATAGAAGTAAGGATGGCTTCAAGCGTGAACCATTCAAACGGTGAGCCGATATCCATTGTTTTGAATATAGGATGGATCAAAATTCGGTTTATACTGCCAATCACAATCAAATCGGCAAGGTACGCCCAAAACCTCATCCAGAACCCGGCATACGGCAGTTTTCCGGACCCAGCGTACAGAGCATTTTTACTTGAATCAGCTTTTTCAATAGTCGCTGGACTTTCTGCAGATGTCACTTCTTCATTTCTCGTATCATCCCCATGCTGTACAGCTTTGTGATTATCATTTATATCACTCATTTTCTTCCCCCTCCCTACTCAGAATATAAATACATAAGGCGGGGAGAATTTCGGTTAGACAGCAGTTTCAACAGTGTATTTGTTTCTTTCCCCATTAATTTTTGCGCACCCATATTAAAGAGTGACTCTAGTCCAGCCTCATCCGTGTAACGGACAACTTGTGCATTATTAATTTTAAGATCTTTTTTCATCGCCTCTGTCACATCTTCCAAATGCCCGAATTCATCAATCAAATGAAGCTTCTTTGCCTGGCGTCCATCATAAATGCGTCCGTCTGCAATCTTGCGTACATCGGCTTCTGGCATATGCCTTCCCTCTGCAATGATTTTTACGAACTGATTATACGAATTATTAATCATTGTTTGTAAGATCTCATGTTCTTCTTTTGTCATTTGGCGATTTGGGCTCATGATGTCCTTATACGGACCGCTTTTAATCGTTACGAACTCCACTCCATACTTTTTTGCCAGCTTTTCATAGTTCATACCCTGCATGATTACACCAAGGGATCCGGTCAGCGTTTCCGGGCTGGCGAAGATCTTATCCGCAGGGGCTGATATATAATAGCCTCCCGATGCAGCCATTGATCCCATCGAAACATATACAGGTTTTTTTGTTTCATTCTTTATCTCCTGTATTTTATCATAGATTTCCGCGCTCTCTACAACCCCTCCGCCTGGAGAGTTTACATCCAGTACTATTCCTTTAATATCAGAATCCTCTTTAGCCATTTGCAGTTTGTCCATAAAATCTTTATGGTTGTATCCTCCGCTGCTCATGAAGGAAGAAACATCCCCTGAATCCTGAATTACGCCATCCACTTCAAATATCGCTATTTTATTGGATTCATCATCTCCCTCCACCACTTCTTCCGTAAACTTGTCTTCAGAACCAAAGAGATTCGTGATCGCTTCTTCAGTATCAGCCGTAAAGAAACTGACAGCCATGCTGAAAAAGATTGATACCACAAATAATACAGCTGCAATCCCAAGCGCAGCCCAACGTTTGCCGTTCATACTTATTCCCCCTTTTTAGTATTTAAATGAACCTGTAATCGAAAGTCCTGAGTCTTATTCCAGGTCAAAATAATGCACCCTGCCTCTTTATGTATGCTTCCGTTTTTCAAATATTTCAAATCATGATAAACTTATAGCACATTAAAATAGTTTACCAAAATATTGCGGATTTGTGTAAGAATGACCGTGTCAAAAATAGAAGCCGACTCATTAGTCATAAAATGGAGGAAGATTCACATGGCCAATCGCCGAAATATTTATTTCTTTCATAAGCGTTCAGACGACATAGTGGAGAAAATCCAGCATTTATACGACCTTGCTGAGAGATATTCTTTCAATATTGTTAACGACTATAGTATCGCCAACATTATTGTCAGTATCGGGGGAGATGGGACCTTCCTGCAGGCAGTCAGGAAAACCGGTTTTAGAGACGACTGTTTATACGCAGGCATTTCAACCACCGGCAATCTGAACATGTATTGTGATTTTTATCTGGATAGCACAAGTAAGATGATTGAGGCAATGACTTCAGAGAACATCGAGGTTCGCCGCTATCCGACTATAGAGATTAAGCTGGATGATCAGCCATCCTTCTATGCACTGAATGAACTTAGCCTAAGATCATCCGTAATCAAGACATTCGTTGTCGAGGTCTTTATTGACGAGCTTCATTTTGAGACCTTCCGGGGCGATGGAATTGTGGTCGCAACTCCAACAGGCAGTACCGCCTATAATAAATCCGTAAATGGATCTATAGTCGACCCTACGTTGCCATGCTTCCAGGTAAGTGAACTGGCTTCTTTAAATAATAATACATACAGGACACTAGGTTCATCATTCATTCTTGGTCCCGACCGCAAGCTTACACTAAAGCTTATGCAGGAAAGCAAAGATTACCCTACAATTGGTATGGATAATGAAGCTATGAGTATTCGAAATATCAAAAATATAGAGGTGTCTTTAAGCGGAAAAGCCATAAAAACAGTAAAACTAAAAGATAACTCTTTTTGGGAGAAAGTAAGAAGAACATTTCTGTAATCGTGCAATCAATACTTAAGCATTCGTTATGAGAGGAAACTCTTTTGTTCTTATATTGTCCTTCTTATATTATATATAGTTTCTCTTTACTTATCGTCAAAAAACCTTGTTAAGGCCGTTCTTCCCAAATGAAAAAGGAATCTGCTGGCCGCTGATTCCTTTTCATATTTTCTATGCACCAAGCTTCACTTTGCCCTTCACTTTTTTCGTTCTTATTGTTCCCCATTTTGTCACTGAAAGTGTATAAATCACCAGCGCACTCCAAATAAACATGAACGCCAGCAAATGAACCCTAGTAAAACTTTCATGGTAAACGAATACTCCTAATATCAAAGTGATAGTCGGAGCTATATACTGAAGGATCCCCAGCATGGAAAGAGGAACCTTTTGAGCTCCTTTTGCAAAGTATAACAAAGGGAGAGCCGTTGCAATTCCCGCCCCCATCAAGAGCAAGCTCGTATTCGCTCCTGAAAAGAACTGTGAATCGGCAGTGAACATCAGGTAAATCCAATACCCTATGGCAATTGGGGTAACCATCATGGTTTCCAGCGTTAAGCCAATTGCCGAATCGGCATTGACCATCTTCTTAACCAACCCATACAGTCCAAAAGTGATTGCGAGCAATAGCGATACCCACGGTATGGCACCATAGTGGACCCCAAGAATCAAGACCCCTACGCCTGCCAGGGAGAAAGCAAAGATTTGTGCTTTACTCAGCTTTTCCTTCAATACTATGACACCTAAAAGGACGCTAATAAGAGGATTAATATAATAACCAAGGCTTGTTTGCAAAATATGTCCGCTATTGACAGCCCAAATAAATATCCCCCAGTTGGCACTGACCAATAGCGATGCTAAAAGTAGTGCACTGAATTTCTTGCGGTTTTTAGCAATATCCTTTAGAAATATAACAAATCCAGACCATTTTTTCGTTACAAGAAGAAGAATGACCATAAATACAAATGACCACAAAACCCTATGAGCCAATATTTCACCGGCAGAAACGTCCTGCAGCCATTTCCAGTAAATCGGGATAATGCCCCATATCAGATAGGAGAGTGCAGCGTAAAAGGCACCCTCCTTTTCATTTGACAGCTTCAATTTGCTTATCCTCCTTGAAATATTTCCGTACTCGAAATAATTTCATTATATAGAAGGATGGCTTAAATATCTATTCTTTTTTAATCATTTTTGGTTGTATATTTTACTGATTGAAAGACGCTTTTCCCCGCTATGACTGTCATAGCTACATTGGCTTCAAGCAATTTCTCTGCACTGTTTCTGAATATATCTGTATCCAGGATAGTAAAATCGGCATCAAACCCCTTAGCGATTTGACCCCGTGTTTTCTGTTCAAGTATTGCTCCAGCACTGCCTGTAGTATAGAGCGATACGGCCTCGAACATGGACAAGCGCTCTGATTCCCCATAAACAGTGTTATCCTCGCCCTCAGGTTTCATCCTTGTAACTGCAGCATGTATTCCTAAAAGGGGATTCAACTGCTCAATAGGTGCATCTGAGCCGCCCGCACATACAATGCCCATTTCCAAGTATGTTTTCCACGCATAGGAATTTATTAAAAGCTGCTTATCTACTTTGCTTGTTACCCAAGGAAAATCGGATGGGACAAAACCAGGCTGTATGTCAAAAATCACAGGTAAAACCTTTGCACGATCCAGTAAGTCTTTCCGGACTATCTGAGCATGAATTAAGCGATCCGTTAATCCCTTTTTAGGAGGGAATTTCTCAATGGAGTTAAGCACATATTCAAAGGCTAAATCCCCGATGGCATGTACAGCTACCGGCATATCAAACCTGCGCGCTTTTTCCACGAGGGCGTCTAACTCTTCCTGGCTGAATATGGCGACTCCTTGCGTCTGTGGTTTATCCTTGTATGGCTGGCTTAACAGGGCTGTGTTTCCGCCAAGGGATCCATCCGCAAAAACTTTCATGGCATCGAAGCGAATAAATTCCGAACCAGAACCGTAACTGAACCCTTCGGATTGCATATCATCAATCACTTCATGGTGCACCAGCAAATTGGCCCTGAGCGTCATGCCTTCCTCTTCAATCACTTTTCGGAAAGCATTGTAGACAGGGGTAAATCCGTTGTAATAATGTAAATCCTCTGTATGGCATCCTGTTAAGCCGAGGCTCCAGCTGTCCTTAATTGCAGTACGCAATGCTCGTTCCACATAACCCTGAGTGATGCCTGGCAGGTTTGCTGTTACTAGTTCCATCGCCGGGTCTTCTTTAAACACTCCATTTAAATCTCCGTCCTCATACCGGCCGATCACTCCGCCGCTCGGTTGTATCACATCTTCGGAAATTCCCGACTCTGCTAATGCCTGCGTGTTTGCAACCAAAGCATGCCTGCAGATCCGTTTCAAAATGACCGGGTTATAAGGGGAAATTTCATCTAATTCCCGCAGGAGAATCAATTCCGAATGGCTCCATTCATTTTCATTCCAGCCTTCGGCAACAATCCACTCTCCGATTGGTGTTAGGGTGCATTTCTCCTTAACGGCAGCAAGGACTTCCTCCCTGCTTTTCATACCGGATAAATCCAGCCTCAAAAGGCGCTCTCCATGGCCAACCAGGTGCATATGGCTGTCAACCAGTCCTGGAAGCATCGTGTTACCCTTCAGATCCGCTGTTTGATCTATTTTCTCACCATATGTTTCTTTTATGTACGCCAGTGTGCCGGTATCCATGATCTTTCCACAATCGGTATAAACCGCTTCTACTGTTTCATTTTCATTGCTCATCGTGTAAATTCGTCCGTTATGCCACAATGTCCCCACGCTGTCTTCCCCCTTGTTTTATGCTCTACAGGAATGAGTGTAGCATTGTATAAATATTCTGCCAACAAGGAATGTATTTAGCAGGCTTTAGTACCTGGCAAACGATACCCTGCTATTTAAACAATCCATTGAAGTACATTGTCCTACCGTCCTCTTTTCGCATACAAGGAAACTGAGGGCTCTGGCAAATGAATGGGGAAAAAGCAACCGGCGAAGAGCCAGTCGCCAAATGCAGGATGCTTACCCTATTGCGAGTCTTGCTTTTCATTATAAGAATAACAACCTTTCGCCCAACTATAAGAAAACGGTCACTAATATTAGGAATAGATTATGCAAAAGTTATGGGTTCTGGTTGATTAATGCCTCCTGATTTCTTAATTCGACCCTGCGAATCTTGCCAGAAGTCGTCTTTGGAAGCTCATCCAAAAATTCTATTTTTCTTGGGTATTTGTATGGAGCGGTTAGTTGTTTAACATGCTCTTGAAGGGCTGGAACTAATTCTGGATCATCAGGATTAACAGCTTCCTGAAGCACAACAAACGCTTTGACTATATTCCCGCGTATCTCATCCGGGCTTGCCACAACCGCGCATTCTTTAACCGAAGGATGTTTTACTAGAGCGTCCTCCACCTCGAACGGACCTATCGTATAACCAGAGCTGATAATAATATCATCGCTTCTGCCTTCAAACCAGAAATATCCGTCTTCATCTTTTTTCGCCTTATCTCCTGTAACATAATATTCTCCTCGGAATTGCATTCCGTCCTTTCCGGATCTTTAAAATAATGCTTGAAGAGTGCCGGTGTTTCCACATGCACAGCGATATCACCAACCTCTCCCACTCTGCAAGGCTGTCCATCCCCATTTATGATTTCCACCCGATTTCCTGGAGTAGGCTTTCCCATGGAGCCCGGCCTGATTTCCATACCCTTTGTCACACCGACAAGCAGGGTATTTTCTGTTTGCCCATATCCATCTCTGACATCAAGATTGAAGTGCCTTCTAAATGCTGTTATAACCTCTCTATTCAAGGGCTCGCCAGCTGAAACCGCACTGTGCAGAACAGGAACGGAATATTCGGCTAAATTATCAACCTTGGCCATTAGCCTATATTCTGTAGGCGTGCAGCAAAGCACATTAATGTCATAGTCAGACAGAAGCTGCAAATACTTTTTCGGTTCAAATTTTCCGTTGTAGACAAAACCGGTCGCACCCGATCCCAGCACGGATAAGAAAGGACTCCAGATCCATTTCTGCCACCCTGGCCCGGCGGTGGCCCATACTGTATCATTATCCTTTATTCCAAGCCATTTTGGCGCTGCAGTCCTTAAGTGTGCATAGGCCCAGGCATGAGTATGCACCACTCCTTTTGGATTGCCAGTAGTCCCGGACGTATATGATAAGAAAGCCATATCGGAACTGTTAGTGTCAGCTATCGTAAACTCGCCTGGCTGCTTGTCCATTTCTTCATCTAGAAATATCCATCCCTGTTTATATTGTCCGACAGAAAACCTCACAATGGCTGATGATTCCTTGACCTCTTCTACCTGTTTGACAAAAGGATAGTAGCTAACCACACCTTTCGCTTCACCATGTGTAAGTCGGTATTTAATATCTTTGGATCTGAGCATTTCAGAGCTCGGAATCACTACGAGGCCCGTTTTTAGGGCGGCTATATATACCTCGTAGGCTTCAATGATCCGCGGAATGATGACAAGTACAGTATCGCCCCTCTTTAGTCCGGCTTTCATAAATGCATTAGCTATCTTATTGGAATTCTTGGTCAATTTCGCGTATGTAATCCTCTTTTTGTTCCCCGATTCATCTTCCCACTTCAACGCCACTCGGTCCGGATCGTCTGAAAACTGTTCGATCTCGCTAACCAGGTTATATTTCTCCGGAGCCAGCAAATCTTCACGCTTCATATTGTTTCCCCTTTCGAATAAAGTTACATATACATTATACAAAACAATCGGAATATTTAAAAAATATTATCCAGAATAGAGGAAGGTGCATATAAAAAGAGCGGGGAAAGCTTCCCCCGCTCCTCTCTCATTTCTCTATTGCTGGTTTCGTCCTAGCTGTTGTTCAGCCATCTGGATCATTCGTTTTACCATTTCGCCTCCAACGGACCCGTTGGCACGGGCTGTTGTATCGGCACCCAGTTGAACTCCAAATTCATTAGCGATTTCGGTTTTCATCTGGTCAAGGGCTTGTTGTGCACCGGGAACTAACAATTTATTTCTGTTATTTGCCATGTGTCACCACCTCCTTGTAGTTATAGGGTGGGACAAAACGGTACTGTTGATACAGTTGCCTCTATGGAAATGATAAACATGATTTAGAAAAGGTCATCTACTGGGTCTTCCGCTTTCTTGCTTTGTCTGCTGATTGTTAGTGTTTCTGTGTTTTCCACAGCCTTTTCAATCAGAGAATCAAAATCAACAAAGCTTTCGTAAAAATTGACCTTTTCACGCTGTGGCTTTGTCTTTGGGGCCGCCGGTGTAAATACCGTACAGCAATCCTCATATGGCCTGTTCGATATTTCAAGAGTATCAAGTTCCCTTGCGATATCGATGATGTCCGTTTTATCCATAGTAATTAACGGCCTTAAGATCGGTGTATTTGTCACTTCATTAATTGCAAACATGCTGTTTAATGTTTGGCTTGCAACCTGCCCGAGACTCTCCCCTGTGACGATGGCCATTGCGTCGTTCTTTTCCCTGATTTTATCAGCAATTCTTAGCATCAGCCGTCGAGTCGATGTCATGGTATAATTTTCAGGGATCTGTTTTTGAATGAGCAGCTGGATATCGGTAAAAGGGACGATATGAAGCTTCATACCGCCGCTCAGTTCAGACAGTTTTTCCGTTAAATCTATTACTTTCTGCCGTGAACGTTCACTTGTAAAAGGAGGGCTGTAAAAATGAATGCACTCAATTTCAAGTCCGCGCTTCATGGAAAAATATCCGGCAACAGGACTATCAATGCCTCCGGATAACATAAGCATAGCTTTCCCGCTTGAACCAAGCGGAAGACCGCCTGCTCCCCGTATAATTTCTCCAGTCAAATACACGGCTTCCTTACGAGCTTCTACTCTCAAATTAAAATCAGGATTTTTGACATCCACCTTCAAGCCTTCGGAGTTCCTCAAGATGTGGCCTCCCAATTCATGATTGATTTCATCCGTGCTGTATGGAAAATCCTTATCAGATCGCTTTGCGGAAATTTTAAATGTACCTGGAGTTTCAGAAAGCTGCCTATAATAATACAACGCAGCCTTTTTCATTTCATCTAGATCTTTGTTCACCTTCAATGCAGGGCTTAAAGATTGAATGCCGAAGATTCCCCTCAGCCTTTCTATAATTTCGTTGTGGTTTTCTCCATTCAAGATTACATACATGCGCTCCCTGCTTGCCGATAGAGCTGCATTAGGGAAATCCCTTAATACCCATTTTATATTGTTTTTCATTTTATCAACAAACCGTTTCCGGTTTCTCTTCTTAGTCGATATCTCTCCATAGCGTATGATGATATGGTCAAATTCCATTTGATTACCTCATTACCTTCTTTAATTTCTCGACCGTTTTTTCTATAACATCCAATGCATAAACTGCCTCAACATTCGTATTTTGGTACGATAAGCTTATTCGCACGATGCTTTCTGCCCGATCTTGGTCATGGAACATCGCAAATACCGTTTTGCTTGGGGACCTGCGTTTGGAAGAGCATGCACTGGTTGTGGAAACGTAAATCCCTTCCTCCTCCAGAGCGTGGACAAAGACTTCTGACTTAAGCCCAGGCACAGAGAAATTCAAAATGTGCGGCGCTCCCTGTTTAGGACTGTTAATTTTAATTCCTGGAATTTTGCTAAGTCCATCCCACAAAATCCCTCTGATTTCCAGAAGGGAATTTATTTGGTTTTGTTGTTTTTCCATGGTGATGCGAAGTGCCTTTGCGAGAGCCACGATTCCGGCTACATTTTCTGTTCCGCTCCTGATTTTTGACTCCTGGCTGCCCCCGGAAAACAGCGCATTTATATGCACACCTTCCCGGATATATAAAATACCAGTGCCTTTTAATCCGTGAAACTTATGGCCCGACATTGTGCATAGGTCTATTCCCGAGCCTTTTATATCTAAAGGAACCTTCCCGATTCCCTGAACATGGTCCACATGAAAAAGGATATGAGGATATTTTCGAAGTAATTGCCCAATTTGCTCGACAGGCTGAATTGCTCCTGTTTCGTTGTTTACATATATGGTACTAACTAGTATCGTGTCTTTTCTGATAGCTGCTTTTAAGTCATCTATATGAATTTGACCAAGCTCGTTTACTGGCAAATAACTAACCTCGAAGCCAAGGTCCTTCAGATTGCTGCAGGCATCATGCACAGAGGCATGTTCGATGGAAGTGGTGATGATATGCTTTCCTTTTCCTTGATTGGCAAGAGCAGCTCCTTTTATTGCAAGGTTATTTCCTTCCGTCCCTCCTGAAGTGAAATAGATCTCATGATTCTTAACATTCAGAAGGCCTGCAACTTGTTTCCTAGCTTGAGAAAGCAAATTTTCTGCTTTGGCACCAATACCATGAAGTGAAGATGGATTCCCGAAAAATTCCGTCGAAACCTTTATAAAAGAATCCAGCACTTCATCATACGGCTTCGTTGTAGCGCTGTTATCAAAGTAAATCATCTCTTTCACCTTCCATATATGTTTCCAATTAGCAACTATTAATATTAACATATAAATGTCGCTTTTGAGAACTTTATGCCTACTCGTTCGTTTTTCTAGTGTCTGCCATTTTTGCAGAAACACACTCTATCTGTTCATAATTCTGTTATCCTTACCCTGCAGATCACGAAAAAACCGGCTAAACCACACCCTAAGGAAAAGGGGGTTCAACCGGCATCACTATGAGAGGATCTCGTCCAGATTCGCATCTAATTTTTTAAGGCTCCCTGGTTCCACCTTTTCAATCACATCGGCAGCAGCCTCTAACGCTGCTTGATATTGGTAATTACGAAATTGTTCTTCTGCTTTCCGCAACCCCTCTGCCACAGACGGAAACTTACTCCTATATCTGTTGCCATACTGAATAACCTTCTCCGCAAGAAACATATGCTCTATCAGCTCTCTTGTGAGATCATTCAGATTATGTACACTTGAATCGGCTTTCTCTAGAAAAATGCGGACTGAAGCCATGTCCAGCGGCTTTTCTTCCAGCTTGGCTTGCACATCCTCAAGGCTTTCCTTAGCTTCCATTACAACTGCCTTATATTCCTCGGGGAGACCTGGTAAATTGCTTTTTGTTAACAGCCTGCTTGTCTCTGCCATTATTTTGCGCAGCTCTCTTAGTGTGTCCCTCGCTTCAAGTTCATCCTTTCGCAGCGCCTGAAGCTTCCCAAAAAAAGTCTCCTGTTCATCTTTTACTTCTTTAATCTGGTTTCCTACCGACTGCATATCCTCGCTCAAGGCCGAATAGGCTTCATCGTTTTCTTCCATTTTCGCAACTAAAAGGGCATATCTCTTGGATATTTGAGCAATCTGTTTTTCCAGTCTCCTTACCGCTTCTATTTCACTTTGTGTTATATGGTAGCTATGCTGGACAATCGACATTTCAGCTTTCAGTTTATCATTTTCGAACTCAAGCGAGCTGATTGCATCAGATAATATTTCATCATTCTTCTTTATGTACTGTTTGGAATAAACTTCTTTTTCCAGCAGATCATACAGCACATTAATGCTTTCGTTTATTTCCTTGAGGCCTTGCTCCACCTCATTCGTCTCAGCATTTTCCAGGAACTGCTCGTATAACCCCAATTCCTTTTCAATCCGTTCCGTTTCCTTGTCAAACTGGATATGGTCTAAAGAATACTCCTGCGCCAGCATATCCCTGTAGCCTTCCTTTAATTCCTGCAGCTGTGCTGGCAGGGTTGACTGCGTTTCTGCCAAAAGCTGAGGGATCAATTCCATCCTGTCTGATATACTCGTAATTTTAGACTTGATTGTTAAAACCAGTTCCCTCGCGTTTAAGTAATTTCCGTTCTCTGTCGCAACCTCATATTGCTGGATGATCCCAAGAACCTCCTCAAGCATCCCTTCCAGTTTGCCAGACGCTTTCCCGTATGAATGGCCGTGTGCAAGGAGGGATTTTCTCAAAAAGCGGTATGCATCTTTCAGCTCTTCAATTTCCACACGGTTTTTCTCTTCACTTCCGACCAGGTCATGGAGTTCTGAAAGGATTCTTTCGATAGATTCCTCTATAGCTTGAAGTTCATCGGAAATTTTTCTTTGTACATCCCTCGATTTTTTGAATCTGTATTTGTCTACATATTCTTCGGCGTCAAACAGAAGCTCTTCCACATCCGGCATATGGACGGTGATAATGGCGTCCCACTCTTTCCTCCAGCGTTCAAACATCTCTTCTGTCTCCCCGGTCATATTCAGCTGTTTCACCTTAGACAATTCATCGAGGACAGGGCGGTTCATAATATCGATTTTCCAGGCTTCCAGCCTGTCAATTTCCTTAAAATATTTCTTCTTGCTAAAATAGCCCCATATTATAAACGCTAAAATAACTACGATAATACCCAGTATGTATTCCATGGTTTGCCCCCTGTTCTCAACCAAAACGTATTCTATATATATAGGAAAAATTAAATGTGCAGGTTCAATGCTTTTATGATAACATGTTAGAAATCATTTTTGACTAAAAAGTTGAATTTTTTTGTTGAAAAATGTAATTAAATCACAGATTATATGGAGTTGGTTTTATTGAAGTTCGACGGGCATATTCATAGTCCTTATTGCCCCCATGGTTCTTCGGATCAATTCGAAGAATACATTGAGCGGGCAGTACAGTTAGGCATGAATGAAATATCGTTCACAGAACACGCTCCGCTGCCGAAGGGTTTTTCCGATCCGACTCCGGACCAGGACAGTGGAATGGATTGGGAGCAGCTGCTGCCATACATAAAGGACTTGAAAGTTCTAAAGGAATACAATAAGAAAAGAATTAAAATAAATATTGGGCTGGAAGTGGACTTCATAGAAGGATTCGAACAGGAAACAAAGGAGTTGCTGGATGAAATTGGAGGCTCATTGGATGATAGCATCCTTTCCGTTCATTTTATAAAGCACGAAGATTCCTGGCTCTGCATCGATTTCAGTGAGGACCTGTTTTACGAAATTTCCAGGATGCTTGGAGGAGTAGACGAGGTTCACCAACAATACTACTCTACTGTCAAACAATCCATTCATGCTGACCTTGGCAAATATAAACCTACCAGAATCGGACATATCACATTAGCAACGAAATTCCAAAAAAAATACCCCGCAAGCAGAAGCTTTGATAGCGAGGTATTCAACCTATTGCATTTAATTCATTCGAAGAACTACTCACTTGATTATAATGGGGCAGGAAAGGTTAAGCCACTTTGCGGGGAAACATATCCGTCTGAAAAGTTTGCAAGCTATGCGGCAAAGCTTGGAATTCCCCTTATATATGGGTCTGATGCCCATACAGCAAAGGGGCTGGCACAAGGGTTTGAAGGCATTGCTGCAGCCGTAGAGCCTTCACTTAACAGGGTGATTCGCTAAAGCCCTACCAATGCTTTGCTGTTCCCTTCATTAGCCTTGCTGGCCTGGACAAAAAGCATGGAACGAAGAAACTTGTCTACCTGATCCTTGTACCTTTGTGTATAATACATTTCCTGCGGAAAGAAATGCAGGACTTCCATGGAATATAGTGAGTGCAGTACAGGTGCGGTCAAAAGACCTTTCAATTGCAGAATAAAGACTGGAATCGGGACTCTGACGAATGCTCCTTTCTTGATTCCTTCCTCAAGGAGCAGTTGAAAATAATATTTTTCCTTGGTGAGATAGGTGGACAGGAGCTCTCTGTTCAAGCTTGAATCGAGGGAAAATTCTCCGTGGATGAAACTGGCAGCGAGGAAGTGCTGCCTTTGGAAATCGAGAATATCTGAAACCATTTCCAACAAGCATGGGATGGGGCCGACATCCTTTAACGAGATAACATGCGATTCTACCAATTGGATATATTCTTCTAAATAGCAGATGAAACAATATTCTAGCAATCCGTGTTTATTTTTGAAATAATAAGCAATATTAGCAGTGTTTACTTGGGCTTTGCCCGCGATGTCCCTGATCGAAGTGGCGTGAAAACCCTTGAGGTGAAATAAATATAACGCAGCATCGACTATGGCTTGTTTTGTTTCGTTTTTCTGGTTCATCCGGCACCCCTCGCTTTTATGAGACAAGGTCTCTTTAATTGTTTTATTCTTTGCGCGAACGGGATTTCCTTGTAGGAGTTCTCGACAACTTCTTAATGGATAGCCATAATATGGATTATCCTGTAAAAATTAGTGGAACTAAGGTGATAGCATATGTTTAACGTCGAATTATATAAAGGCACAAAGGAAGATAATTATACATTGCTTCTGAAACAGCTGACTGCTCTAATTGAAGATGAAACAAATAAAATCGCTAACCTCAGTAACGCCTCAGCTCTTTTAAATCAGTTCCTTGATGAAATAAACTGGGTAGGTTTTTATTTGACAGAAGGAGAAAGCCTTGTTCTGGGGCCATTCCAAGGGCTTCCTGCGTGTGTACGCATCCCTTTTGGCAAAGGGGTTTGCGGAACAGCAGCGTCAGAAAAAAGGACTTTGAGAGTCAAGGATGTGCATGATTTTCCAGGGCATATTGCATGTGATGCTGCTTCTCAATCGGAAATCGTCGTCCCAATGATAATAGAAGGCCAGGTTATTGGGGTATTGGACATCGACAGCCCAATCAAGGATAGATTTGATGAAACAGATCAAAGAATGCTGGAACAATTCGTTTCTGAGCTGGTGAAATATTTGTAGTGTGTAACTGAAAACATAAAAAACAACCGTGGAGGAAGAGAACCACCCATCCACGGTTGTTTTTTCTTCCGTATTAATTTTGAACCAGGACCTTGTTCTTTCCTGAATTTTTCGCTTGATAAAGCGCTTGGTCTGCCCGTTTAAAAAGCGCCTTGGCATTATCCGCCTGGTCTTTCTTCCAGTAAGATACACCGCAGGAGATCGTCACCTTTGGATCAGGCAGCTCAGCTACCTTCTGAATAAGCCTCTCCGCGATGGATACACCAACCTGCAGCGAGACACGGGGAAGGTAAATGGCAAGCTCCTCTCCGCCCCACCTGGCTCCAATATCGGCATCCCGTATATTTTTCGTAATTAAGCTTGCAACCTGAACGAGAATTTCATCCCCGACCTGATGGCCGTATGTATCATTTACCTTCTTAAAATCATCAATATCAATAAGGATAAATGTGCCTTCCGCATCCTCTTGCATGGATTGGAAAATCTTTTCATCCAAATAATTGCGGGAATATAGCCGGGTCAAATGGTCGGTGATAACCATTTTCTCCAGTTCCTCCCTCAGCATGGAATTTGACAGAGCCAGGCTCGAATGATGAATAAGAGATTGAAGAAGCTTAAACATATCAAATGAGAAAAAATATTTTTCCTCATGCAGCACTACTGCAAATCCTTTGATAGAATTGCTTTGAATCATGGGAACTGCCATTAATGAACTATACGCAGATTTCTGTTGGCAGGGCATATTAAGATCGCCGATAAACAGCGAGTCCTTCTCCCTGCTTATTTTATCTTTTATCCAATCAATATACTTATAGGCTTCGTCCGTATGAAAAAATGGCGTACTGCCTGGGAGTGTCTCTGTCCCGCCATTTGGAAGAAACATAATGAAACCGGTTTCCTGGGCCCCGAATGAATCGGTTATCTGATTTTGCATATAGGCCATCGTTTCACTTAAAGGCAAACTGGAATTCAAGCGATTCGACGTCTCATTGATCATTTGCAGATCCGAAATAAGCCTTCTTGACTGTTCATAGAGCTGTGCGTTTTCCAAAGCACTACCTGC
Organism: Peribacillus sedimenti; assembly: GCF_046237635.1. Taxonomy (NCBI): domain Bacteria; kingdom Bacillati; phylum Bacillota; class Bacilli; order Caryophanales; family Bacillaceae; genus Peribacillus; species Peribacillus sedimenti. The sequence goes on from NZ_CP143547.1 coordinate 4,197,982, forward strand.
AGTATTGGCAAGCAGGGTGATAAATTCTACCTCACCCTTCGGAAAGATAACTGCATCACCGGCAATAACCTGGAGCACCCCGTACACACCCTGTTTTCCTTTTAAGGGTGCATATAATATTGACTTCTTTTCGAATGTTAAATCCTCGAATTGAACATTTCCTGTCACATATGCCTGCATGGCTGCAGCGTTATCAGAATCATACTCCATATCCTTTATAGGGAGGCCATCATTGTATTTATTGTCATGAGATATTAATAAATAATACGTAAAAGTAGGATAGACCTCCTCTAAGGTCTCAATTATTTCTCCAAGCACTGCATTCATGCTCATAGAGGAATGGAATTTTTCCGTTACCCTGAATAACTGCTTGTATCTTCTCTCTTGATTTACTATATTGGCAATGCTGGAAGCAGCCTCTAACAGGTCCGCACATTCTCTTGCCAGCCGTTCTCCTTCCGTCGGTGCAAATGCGGAAAGGGAGCCTTCCACCTGTTCCTGAATCGCCAGGATCCCTGCCAGTTCATTATTATAACGAAGAGGAAGGATAAGATTATATTGTTCAAGGCCGCCTAAAGGGAAACTGTTATAATAAAAAGCTTTCACACCGGCATTATCAATACCTGTGTATATATCCTCAAAAGGAATCGTATTCTGGCATGATTTTGGACAAGTGGACGCCTCCAAATAGAATGTCCGCTTCCAAAAATCGGATCTGAATAAGGCCACTTCCTTAACGGATAATATCTCCTTAATCCCCGCCAGCAGATTATTAATGAAACTATCGTATTTTATCTGTCCGCTTTTAAAATCCATATGATTTAAAAAAAGAGTTTTTAAATCGTACAGAGTATTAGTAGTCAGGTGTACCATTACAATCATCCCTATATAAATTGCCTTTAGTTAAAAAGTCTCATTCAAAGCCGAAAAAAAAATCCTGTTAAACATACATACTCTCTTGAACTCGATTCTCCCAAAATAAAAAAGATATAAATACAATATTATTATAAACGTAAAAGGAAAAAATTTCTTCCTAATTTTTATAAATTATGAGAAACAAGAAAACAAATATCTTCTCTCCTTGTTTTCAAAAATAAAACAAAACAAAGCCGCGCTTGACTGACTTCCATATAAATTATATAATACTCTTTGTGTAAAATATTGCAGCCTATGTGAAGGCTTTTGTGTGATGCATTTTGTTCCTCTTCTCATTCAGGCCTGTATGTCCTGAACTTACTATTAGTGATTAGCGTTTCCAGCGTTATTTATGAGGTGTATCACGTAACCCTCTGCTGCTAGGGCGAAGGTACATGAAAATAAAATGCCCACGATTGTTATTTCGCAACGGTTTTTATTTTACCAAAATAAAAACATTTGAAGGAGGAGTCATTCATGGCTCGTTATACTGGCCCAAGCTGGAAGTTATCCCGCCGTTTAGGGATTTCCTTAACTGGAACTGGTAAAGAATTAGAAAAGCGTCCTTACGCTCCTGGACAACATGGTCCAAACCAACGTAAAAAGATTTCCGAATACGGAATGCAATTACAAGAGAAGCAAAAGCTTCGTCATATGTATGGTGTAAACGAACGCCAATTCCGTACTTTATTTGATAAAGCAGGAAAGCTTCAAGGTAAGCACGGTGAAAACTTCATGGTTCTTCTTGAATCTCGCCTTGATAACGTTGTTTATCGTCTTGGTCTAGCTCGCACACGCCGTGCAGCTCGCCAGCTTGTAAACCATGGCCACATCCTTGTTGATGGAAGCCGCGTTGACATTCCGTCATACCGCGTAGCTCCTGGCCAAACAATCAGCCTTCGTGAAAAATCACGTAACCTAGACGTAGTTAAAGAAGCTGTTGAAGTAAATAACTTCGTTCCAGATTACTTGACTTTCGATGCTGATAAATTAGAAGGTACTTTCACACGTTTACCAGAACGTTCTGAATTGCCTGCTGAAATCAACGAAGCTCTTATCGTTGAATTCTACTCTCGTTAATCATACTCATAAGTGTTCCTGGCATATGCTGGGCACTTGGCAAAACCCCTGTCGCTGGATAGGGGTTTTTGTTTGATACTGAAGGATTTGGTTGTTCCCCAATCTTTATTTTTCTGTAGTTCGCTGATAGATAAAAAAAACAGAAAAAAGCTGGACCAAGCATAATAAGGTCCAGCTTTTTTTGCTATTTAATAAGGGTATACTTCTTTTTCCCTCGGCGGATTAGAGTAAACTGCCCTTCAATCCGATCGTTTTCAGTAATTATATATTCCACATCAGTGTTCTTTTCTCCATTAATTGAAATTGCCCCGTTTTGAATATCCTCACGCGCCTGGCGTTTTGATGGAGAAATCTTTGCTTCCACCAAAAGCTCTACCAGCGCAACATCGTCGTTAGAGGTGCGTTCAAAGCTTGGTACATCCTTGAATCCAACCTTGATTTCATCTGCGCTCAGGTCTTTGACATGGCCGCTGAAAAGTGCGGCGGAAATTTTGATAGCCTGCTGTAACGCCTCTTCCCCATGGATTAAGCGTGTCATTTCTTCTGCAAGAGTTTTCTGTGCCTGACGCAAGTGCGGTTCCGACTCTACAGCCCGTTCTAAAGCTTCAATTTCCTCATGCGGCAGGAAGGTAAAGAATTTCAGGTATTTAACGACATCCGCATCAGCAGTGTTAAGCCAGAATTGGTAAAATTCGTATGGGGTAGTTTTTTCTCCGTCCAGCCATACCGAACCCCCTTCTGTTTTCCCAAACTTCGTACCATCTGCTTTTGTAACGAGAGGAATGGTCAGGCCAAATGCCTTTGCCCCCTCTCCATTCATTTTTCTGATCAGTTCAAGTCCTGTTGTAATATTTCCCCACTGATCGCTCCCGCCGATCTGGACCCTGCAGCCAAAATTCTGATATAAATGATTAAAGTCCATAGCCTGAAGAATGGTATACGTGAACTCCGTAAAAGAAATACCTGTATCAAGCCGGGATGAAATGGTATCCTTCGCAAGCATGTAGTTGATGCCAATATGCTTCCCATAATCTCTTAGGAAAGTAACCATATCGATAGAGCCAATCCAGTCATAGTTATTGACCATGGCCGCCCCATTCTCTCCTTCAAAATCAAATATGCTCTGAAGTTGTTTTTGAATGCCGCGGACATTGTGTTCCACTGCTTCAAGCGTCTGAAGCTTTCGTTCCTCGCTCTTCCCGCTTGGATCACCTATTAAACCCGTTGCTCCCCCAACAAGTACAATGGGCCGGTGTCCATGCTGCTGAAAACGCCTTAAGGTCAAAAATGGGAGTAAATGGCCTATATGCATGCTGTCAGCGGTAGGGTCGATACCGCAGTATAAAGAGATTTTTTCTGTGTCCAATATAGTTTTTAAATTTTCTTCATCGGTTTGTTGATAAATGATTCCTCTCCACTCGAGATCTTTCAATAAATCCATTATAGTTCCTCCTTTGGTTTGTAAAACTACATTCACCCTGCCTTGAACAGCCAAAATAAAAACGCCCCTTCATAAATGAAGGGGCGAAAATATTCGCGGTACCACCCAACTTGAGGATCTGTGAAATGCAATCCTCCGCTCTTAACGATAACGGTCGCCGGCCGTTTGCCGCTACTTATCCCTTGTACAGGTCTTGTTCACGGCAAATGCTCAAGGAGGTAATTCATCATGCCATTTGTGCCGGTTCGCACCAAACACCGGCTCTCTGAAACAGGGATGGCATGACTACTTATTCCTATCAAAGCAATCTGGAATTGAAATTTTTAATATTAATGAATTTTTATCATAAAATCTGATCCCTTGTCAACTCGCTCTTCATATTCCTTTAAAGATATTTTTTTTCATTTCTATTTTTCACGAAATAAATCGAAATTTCCTATGTTAAACTGCCTTACTGAAATGTATACCAAAACAAGCCAGCATGGAAAGCCAAAAATCCCCAACAGTGAAATTATGGTATAATGTAAATGATTTCAGGGGGTATGAGATATGAATAATAACGAAAATCAATCGCCATCTAGAATAAGAGAATTACTGAATATGCTTCAGAGCAAAGCTGCCAGACGATACATACGGATTACATACGGGGTTATATGGAACCTCACTCTTTTGCTATTGATTATAGGAGTTCTCGCTTTTTCCTTCGCAGGAGGCGTCGGAGCCGGTTATTTCGCCGCGATGGTAAAGGATGAGCCAGTAAGAACGAAAGAGGATTTATCACGGGATATTTACAATTATGAAGAAACCTCGGAAATTTACTTTGCCAATAATGTATATCTCGGCAAGCTAAAAAGCGACCTGGAGCGGGAAGAGGTTACCCTGGAACAGGTGTCCAAGAACCTAGCTAATGCAGTTATCGCAACTGAAGATGAATATTTTTACCAGCATGATGGCGTGGTGCCGAAAGCGATCATGAGGGCCATATTTCAGGAACTGACCAATTCCTCCGTTCAATCAGGGGGCAGTACCCTTACACAGCAATTAATCAAAAATCAAGTCCTGACAAACGAAGTGTCCTTCGAGAGAAAGGCCAAGGAGATTCTCCTTGCTCTCCGTGTAGAAAAGTTTTTTGAAAAAGAAGAAATATTAGAAACCTATTTGAATGTCTCTACCTTTGGAAGAAACTCCTCAGGCAGGAACATTGCAGGTGTAGAATCTGCGGCTGAGGGTATTTTCGGAAAACCTGCCAAGGATCTAAATCTACCGCAATCAGCCTTTATTGCCGGATTGCCGCAAAGCCCCTTTGGTTACACTCCATATACCCAAAAAGGCGAGTTAAAAAAGAATTTGGAGCCTGGACTGTCCAGGATGAAGACAGTTTTAAAGCGGATGCATGATGGAGGATATATAACTGATAAAGATTATAGCGATGCTCTCAAATATGACATTGTCGGCGATTTTATAGAAAAGAAGCCTTCTCCACAGGAAAAATACCCATGGGTTACCTACGAAATAGAAAAGCGTTCTATTGAAATCCTTATGAAAATTCTTGCCAAACAGGATGGCTACGAGGAAAGCGACCTGACGAAGGATAAAGATTTAAGGGAGCAATACATGACCCTAGCCGATAGGAACCTTCACCAGAATGGATATAAAATCTATTCAACGATAGACAAAAAAATATACGATAAAATGCAGAAGGTAAAAGATAATTATGCCTACTATGGACCGGATAAGCCTCAGGAGGTAAAGGACCCGGAAACCAAGAAAACTTCGGTGATCAGCGAGCCTGTAGAGACAGGGGCCATACTGATAGAAAATAAAACCGGGAAGATTATCAGTTTCGTCGGAGGAAGGGACCATAAACGCGAACAGACCAATCATGCTACTGCTTCACTCCGGCCCAATGGCTCTACCATGAAGCCTATTCTTGTGTACGCACCCGGTATGGAACTTGGTAAATTATCTCCCGGCACCATTACAGCTGATGTGCCGATGACGTTTCCTGGAGGGTGGAAACCTAGCAACTATGGCGAATCGTACAGCGGTCTTACTACTGCAAGGAACGCGCTGGCAAAGTCATATAACATGCCTGCAATAAAATTTTATCTGGATATCTTAAATCAGAATCCGGTTAAATACTTGGAAAAAATGGGTTTTACCAGCATCAAAAAGGACCATTACACGAATATGTCCATGGCAATCGGAACAATGGAAACAACTGTGGAAGAAAACGTCAACTCCTATACAACGTTTGCAAATGGCGGGAAATTTATTGACGCTTATATGATTGATAGAATCGAAACAAAGGATGGAAAGGTCATTTACCAGCATAAGCCGAAACCTGTGAAGGTATTCTCTCCCCAGACAGCTTACCTGACCATCGACATGATGAGGGATGTCATCAATAAAGGCACAGCAGTCTATGTAAACAGCCAGCTTGCCTTTTCATCTGACTGGGCTGGAAAGACCGGTACAGGTAATGAATATAAGGATGCATGGTTTGTCGCAACCAATCCGAATGTGACACTGGGCACATGGATGGGCTATGATAATCCGAAATCGTTAAAGGGAACGTATAAAGGGCTTGAATATAACCAGCGTAATCTGCGTTTGTGGGCAGGACTTGCAAATGCTGCTTATAAAGTGAATCCCAAGCTTATGGATCCAAAAAAGCGGTTCGAGATGCCTGGAGGAATAGTAAGAAGATCATTTTGCGGCGTATCCGGACTCTTACCTTCTGATGCATGCTCAAGGGCAGGAATGGTGGAAACTGACCTGTTTAACGCAAAGTATGTACCTACGAAGGTTGATGACAGCTTTATAAACGGGAAATATGTTCAGGTTGGAAACAAACGGTACGCAGCCCTTCCTGAAACCCCTTCAGAGTTCGCAAGCGTAGGCTTCATGCTTAATCCAGTATATTTTGAAAGGATTGGGGGTAAATATGTTACTGATCCCGGGCTATTGATTCCGAAGGATATGCGCTGGGGCAACATCATGGTTCCAAATGCCGTTCTGAGGGATAATGGAAAAGTGCCAGCTGCGCCTTCTGCCACAGCAAGCGGAAGAGGCATCGCATGGAATACGCATCCGGAAAATGACGTTATTGGATATAGGATTTATAGTAATGGACGAAGAATAGGCAGCGTCAGGGCTGGCTCCTCCCTATCATTCAGTGGAGCTGGAAGCCTTTATGTATCGGCGGTTGATGTGGCAGGGAAAGAATCTCCACCATCAAATGTAATTAATGCTGGCTTCAGCAAAAAACCGGAAGAAAAAGAAGATACTCCTGATTCTGAGGACAGTACACCACCAGAAACAAAAAATCCCGAAAATACAAAGCCAGAAAAACCAAAGAATGAAAAGCCGAAGAATGAAAAACCGAATGATCCGAATGATTCAGAAGCAGAAGGCGATAAGCCGAATGTTCCTGCTGATCCCGAGAAACCGGAGGAACCAGGAGAACCTAAAGATAATTCCGAGGATTAATAAATAAAAAAAGAGCATCCTAGTGGAAGGATGCTCTTTTCAAGTATTTGTTGATCAGTCTTCCATTGTAGATAAATCGCCTGTTGGCAAATCCAATTCCCAGGCTTTTAACACACGGCGCATGATTTTACCGCTTCTTGTTTTTGGCAGCTTATCGCGGAATTCTATTTCACGTGGAGCAGCATGGGCGGCAAGCCCTTTCTTGACGAATTGGCGAATTTCCTCAATGAGTTCCTCGCTTGGTTCATGTCCATCCCGAAGAGCTATGAACGCTTTGATTATTTCACCGCGCACCGGATCCGGCTTGCCAATGACACCCGCTTCGGCAATCGCAGGATGTTCCACCAGCTTGCTTTCTACCTCGAATGGCCCTACCCTTTCTCCTGCAGTCATAATGACATCGTCAACGCGGCCTTGGAACCAGAAATACCCATCTTCATCCATATAAGCTGAATCGCCCGATACATACCAATCTCCAGGCATGAAATACGATTCATATTTTTGAGGATTATTCCAAATCTGGAACATCATCGATGGCCAGCCTTTTTTGATTGCAAGGTTCCCCATTCGATAAGGCGGTAATTCATTACCCTGGTCATCCACGATCGCAGCCTGGACTCCCGGAATCGGTTTACCCATGGAACCAGGCTTGATTTCCATGCACGGATAATTGCAAATCAGCTGGGCTCCTGTTTCAGTCATCCACCATGTATCATGGATACGATGCTGGAATACTTTCATTCCCCAGCGTACAACTTCAGGATTTAGAGGCTCTCCTACACTGAGAATATGGCGGAGTGACCGTAAATCAAAATGGTTGACAATATCATCACCGGCGCCCATCAGCATTCGGAATGCAGTAGGAGCACTGTACCACACAGTAACCCGATAATCTTCAATGGTCTTGTACCAGGCTTCCGGGCTAAAGCGGCCGCCTACCACTACATTGGAGGTCCCAGTTAGCCAAGGGCCAAAGATACCGTAGGAGGTTCCAGTTACCCATCCAGGGTCTGCTGTACACCAGTACACATCATCCTCACGAAGGTCAAGTACCCATTTGGCAGTCTGATAGTGTTGGATCATCGCATTATGTACATGCAAGACTCCCTTAGGCTTGCCGGTAGACCCAGAGGTATAATGAAGGATTAATCCGTCCTTACGGTCTACCCACTCTACTTCTAGTTCTGGGCTTGCCTCTTTACATTTATTATTAAAATCATAAAGGTTTTCTTTCTCTTCGACATCTTGTCCAACCAAGAATATATGTTTTAATGCAGGCAGTTCATTTACAGGAACACGTGAAAGCAGATCGGGGGTAGTCACTAACACTTTCGCTTCGCTATCCTCCAGGCGATCGCGTACCGCTCCCTCCATAAATGCTTCAAACAGCGGGCCCACAATTGCGCCAAGCTTGATTGCCCCAAGCAAGGCAAAATATAATTCAGGAGAACGGGGCATAAATATGAAAACTCGGTCTCCTTTTTCTACATCGCCGTATGCTTTCAATACATTGGCAGCTCTGTTCGTAAGTTCCTTCATTTCCCTGAAGGTGTATTTTTCATCCCTGTTTGCATCTTTGTAGTATAGTGCAACTTTATTCTTTCTGTGAGACTCTGCATGGCGGTCGATGGCTTCATAGGCAGCGTTCACCTTTCCAGTTTCTGACCAGGAAAATGCCTTTTCAGCCTCTCTCCAGTCAAACTGTTTGTACGTTTCCTCGTAATTCTGCAAATTATAATCCCCTTTAATAACTGGCAGCGCTTCCACTTTCATCGCAAATACTCCCCCTTTGTCCATAGATAGAAAAATATAAGTTTTTAACGTAAATACCCGCATTACCCGTTGGCCGTTGAACTCGAGCTCTTGTTTACCAAAGTGAGACGTACATTGCTGCAAAGTCCATCAGCCAGTTCAATTATCAAGCTTAATTAGCAGCCCAGGTTTTTACGTTATCTGAACTATACAGTTAATATTATATTATAAACATTATGTATTCACAATTTTTTAAATATTATCCCACCAGCCTTCTGTTTTTTCTTCTGCTTATTAATACCTTTGAACAATAATATGTAAACTTGACAATCTACAATTTAGTTAATTTTCATAGTTGCCAGAAAATATTCAAGAGTTGTATATTCCTGCTTTTTCTTTTTATGTATAATGAAAATAGTTGATTAAAATGGTTTGGTGGTGATGCAATGGAGCATAAAAAAACATATAATGCCAGGGAACTTAAAACAGCTCAGGGCACTTTGATCATTGAAGGGCCGATTTCATCGGAACAGATTGGCACATATGAGTTCCATGAGGACTTAGTCGCTTTTCGGCCCCCCATGCAGCAGCATAAAGCTCTAATGGAGATTGCCAGCCTTCCAGAGGGCAGGATCATCATTGCACGACACAAGGAAACGATTGTAGGATATGTGACCTACCTTTACCCGGATCCACTGGAAAGATGGTCGGAAATTGAAATGGACGACCTCATTGAACTCGGGGCAATTGAAGTAATTCCACAATTCCGCGGTGCCAAGGTTGGTAAAAATTTATTGACTGTGTCCATGATGGACGATGCCATGGAAGATTTCATCATTATTACAACGGAATATTATTGGCACTGGGATTTGAAAGGGACAGGCCTTAATGTATGGGATTACCGTAAAGTCATGGAAAAAATGATGAATGCGGGCGGGCTGGTATATTATGCTACAGACGATCCAGAAATTTGTTCCCATCCCGCAAACTGTCTGATGGCTCGAATTGGAAAAAGGGTCCCTCCTGAATCTGTTCAGCAATTCGACCGTTTGCGATTTATGAATCGCTTTATGTATTAACGGGATATACGAGGAGGAGCAGAAGTGATTATAGAAGAAATCATGAATAAAGATGTTGTTACTCTATCAGAATCCGATACTATACAAACGGCTATAGAATTGATTAAAGAAAAGAGATTTCGGCATATTCCCATCGTGAATGAAAGACGCGAGCTGGTGGGCTTGGTCAGCGACCGCGACCTTCGGGATGCAACCCCATCCGTTTTCCGTACTGAGGAATTTAAGCAGGATTTAGGCAAACCGCTTCGTTCCATCATGATTACAAACATTATCACTGGCCATCCCCTGGATTTTGTGGAAGAAGTGGGTGCAGTATTTTACGAGAATCGCATAAGCTGTCTCCCTATTATTTCAGACAAAAAGCTGGTAGGAATCATTACAGGAAGGGACCTCCTCCATTCCTACGTCGAATTGACTGGCGCTAACCAGCCAGGTTCACAGATTGAAGTCAAGGTTCCAAATAAAACAGGCATACTCCATGATATTACAGCCATCTTTAAAGATAGAAATTCAAACATTCAAAGTGTCCTGGTATATCCTTATAAGGGAAATGCAGCGTACAAGGTTGTGGTATTGAGGGTACAGACAATGAATCCCTCATTATTAGTAGAGGATTTAGTAAGTCATGGGTATACTGTTTTATGGCCAGGTTTGCCGGAGAATAATCTATGAAACGACATGCAGTTTTTGTATATTCTGACCAACTATTATCATATAAGTTCAATGACAGCCATCCTTTCAATCAAAAAAGGCTCCAGATTACACTTGATTTATTAAAAAAACATCACGCGATACATGAAGAAGATATCATTCAGCCGCGTATAGCGACTGATGAGGAGTTGCAGCTGGTCCACGACCCTAACTTTGTAAACGCTGTCAAGATGGCCGGCCAGGGGCTGCTTTCTGCTGAAAAGGCAGAAGGCTTTGGGCTCGGCACCGAGGATACACCAATATTCACCAATATGCACGAAGCCAGCGCCCTTCTTGTAGGGGGAACGCTGGAAGCTGTAGACCAGGTAATGGGCGGACACGCCTTGCATGCAATAAACCTGGGAGGAGGACTGCATCACGGATTCAGGGGGAAGGCCAGCGGTTTTTGTATTTATAATGACAGCTCAGTCGCGATAAAGTACATTCAGGAAAAGTATAAGGCCAGAGTGCTCTATGTAGATACGGATGCACATCATGGTGACGGAGTACAGTGGACTTTCTACGATGACCCTGAAGTATGTACCCTTTCCATACACGAGACAGGCCGCTATCTCTTTCCTGGGACAGGCAATATCAATGAACGCGGACAGGGAAAGGGATATGGATATTCTTTTAACATACCTGTAGATGCATTTACAGAGGATGAATCCTGGCTCCACTCCTATACTACTGCTTTCCGGGAAGTTATTGAATATTTCAGGCCGGATGTAATTTTAACCCAAAATGGGGCAGATGCGCATTATTATGATCCACTGACACATTTATCTTCTACAATGAAAATATATAAAGAGATTCCTAGACTAGCCCATGAAATGGCACATAAATATTGCGAAGGCCGATGGATCGCTGTAGGCGGCGGTGGCTATGATATTTGGCGTGTAGTTCCCAGAGCATGGTCTTTTATCTGGATGGCAATGACAGATAACCCGAATATATCCGGAAGGCTCCCGAGGGAATGGATCGACAGATGGCAGAAAGAATCGCCAGTGCCCCTTCCCGCCGAGTGGGATGATCCTGAAGGAATTTACAAGCCAATCCCGCGAAAAGGTGAAATAACCGAAAAAAACGAGAATACGGTTGACAAAGCATTATTTCCAATAAGGTCAGCCAGACCAGCTCCGACTTCAAATGGGACTGCATAAATGTTACAAGTATTGTGCCGCTGCACGAATCTTGCGCAAACTGCATAAAAAAGGATAGACACCGCATTAATTTGCTACTGTGTCTATCCTTTTCTTTCAAGCGATTTATTTGGTCGATTGTCGATTTTCAACGCGATGAGGAAGTATGACAGTTTCCTGGCCGTCTACCTTCTCATTGTTCATTAATTTTGTCAGCAGCCTCATAGCTACAGCTCCGATGTCATATAGCGGCTGTACAATCGTGGTTATTTGCGGGCGGACCATCAAAGTCAGCCGTGTATTATCAAAGCTTATAACCTCATAGTCTTCAGGAACATTATAGCCTTTATCCTGAGCGGCATGGACAATCCCCAGTGCCATTTCATCAGCACCTACCAAAACAGCTCTTGGATTGTCTTCTGATTCTAAAATTTTATCAAATGATTCAATTCCTGAATCGTAAGTATAATCTCCCTCAACGACATTTGCTTCATTAAACGAGATGCCCGCATCACTTAAAGCACGCTTATACCCCTGTAATTTCTTCTGATTGATAGGTTCTTCCGAGTTCCCTGCCAGAAATGCAACATTCTTGTGCCCACCCTGCACAAATTGGGTTACAGCATCGTAAGCCGCTGCTTCGTAATCTATATTTACTGAAGGAATTTGACCGGACTCCTCTAAAGATCCTGCCAATACAATCGGTACGGGAGATTTCTTAAATTCAGCAACATGCTCATCTGTAATATTCGAACCCATAAACACGATGCCGTCAACTTGCTTGCCCAGCATTGTGTTAAGCAAATGAAACTCTTTGTCTTTATTTTCATCGGAATTGCTAAGGATAATGTTGTATTTATACATCGTAGCAATATCCTCAATTCCTCTGGCAAGCTCTGCATAGAAAATACTTGAGATATCAGGGATGATCACACCTACGGTTGTTGTCTTCTTGCTGGCAAGTCCCCGTGCAACCGCATTCGGGCGGTATCCAAGGCGTTCAATGACCTCAAGCACCTTTTTTCTGGTAGCCGGCTTTACATTTGGATTCCCATTAACAACACGGGAAACCGTTGCCATGGACACGTTCGCCTCACGTGCCACATCATAGATTGTTACGTTCATTATACCACTCCTTCTTCTTTTTATTTTCCCCTGAAAATACTGTATTATTTCTCATTCTGTGGTTCTCAAATTTTTATATCGTTAAAAAGGTTTTGTAAAAAGCACATGAGCTCCTTATGTACTTGCAGCTTCAAATGAAATAAGTAACTATTCCTGAGAGGGTCCAAATCCCTCCTCTCCAGGTGAAAAGGCTTAAGCCAAAGCATTTTGATAACGTAATAATCACTATTAATTAAACAGCTTCGCCATGAACGAAGCATGTAGTACTGCTCCTTTTTGATTGTTCAAGTTTGAGCAATGAAATACAGAGTTGTTTACCTGAGGAGATTGTAGTGCTGGTTACATATTTATGCTTTATATCATACGACAGTCCTTACCTATCCTGCAATGCAGAAGCTTGTTTTTTCAATTTATTTTCACAAATATCGAAAAATAGGAAAAGCGCCCTGACTTAGAGTGTCAGGACGCAGTCTGAAGTTTGTATGTTAAACTGTAACCCAGCTTTGCCTTTGTATCTCATGGAAAAATTCATCGAATTGCTTCAAGTCCATCTGCTGTGCAGAATCGGAAAGTGCAACGGATGGGTCCGGATGCACTTCTGCCATAACACCATCCGCACCAATTGCAAGCGCTGCTTTAGCAGTAGGTAGAAGCAAGTCTCTTCGTCCGGTTGAATGGGTAACATCGACCATGACTGGCAGATGGGTCTCCTGTTTTAGGATCGGAACTGCAGAGATATCAAGAGTGTTTCGGGTCGCACGTTCGTATGTCCTAATACCGCGCTCACAAAGAATGATATTTCCATTTCCCTGTGACATGATATATTCAGCTGCATGGATGAATTCATCAATTGTTGCAGCAAGTCCGCGTTTTAACAATACCGGTTTGTCAACAGCACCAGCAGCTTTAAGCAATTCAAAGTTTTGCATATTTCGTGCACCAATTTGAATGACATCAAGGTATTCCACAGCTGTCTCTATATCACCTGGATTTACAATTTCACTTATAACTGCGAGGTCATATTTGTCAGCGACTTCTTTCAGTATCTTTAAGCCTTCTATCCCTAATCCTTGGAAATCGTATGGTGATGTACGAGGTTTATAAGCACCTCCACGAAGCAGCTTGAGGCCCTTATTTTTAACAGCCTCCGCTACTTGTGCCACCTGCTCATAAGACTCTACGGCACACGGTCCGAATACGAAGCTTGGTACTCCATTTCCGATCAGCTCACCCTTTAGATTAATAATGGTGTCTTCGGATTTTTTCTTTCTGGAAACCAGCAGAGCCTTTTTCTGATTTTCTTCCTGGAGACCTAGTCCTAATTTGAATATTTCCTTAAAAATATGCTTAAGCGAAGCATGATCAAGCGGCCCCTGATTATGTGACTCAATTAAATCAAGCATTTTTCTTTCTCGGACGGGATCATAACGATTTACACCTTGCTTTTCTTTAACGTGTCCTATTTCTTGTACGAGTTCAGCACGCTTATTGATAAGCTGCAATAACTCTAGGTTAACGCCATCCAGTTTGTCACGTAAAGCATCCAGTTCCTTGTTGCTCATTATAAATCCATCCCTTCGGCTACTATTTTTGACCGGTCACCATTCGATTTGGGGCTGTTTCTTAAAAATTAGTGATATTTAACAAACACCATTTCTACACCGGCTGCTTTTATGAAATAATAGAATTATAATTTCATATAATTAGGAACTATTATAAATCATTGCAAAGAGAATGTCACCAATTTTTTCTTCAATGATTAAACGCTTTTAAGCACTAAAGTATATTTCTCATAAAGAAGGTGTTTTCCGTTGCAGGAAAAAATTTTTGCTTTGGACATAGGTACCAGGTCCGTAGTCGGATTGGTTCTCGAAAAACGCGATGATACTTATTTTGTTAAAGACATATTAGCGAAAGAACATACAGAACGTGCCATGATGGATGGCCAGATACATGATGTAATCTCGGTTTCGAAGGTTATCTCAGAAATCAAAGATGGGCTTGAGCAGATACACGGGCCTTTGACAGAAGTTTGTGTCGCAGCTGCAGGAAGAGCATTAAAGACTGAAAGAGCGGCTGTTACAGTGGATGTAAGAGGAAAGCCAATCATGCAGCGTGATGATATTCTTCATTTGGAGCTCTCAGCTGTTCAGCAAGCCCAAAGCCTTGTTGCAGAAAAAATTAGCGGAGATGCATCCTATCATTATTATTGTGTAGGATATTCCGTGCTCTATTACAGATTGGATGGGGAAGAAATTGGAAACCTTATTGACCAGAGCGGAAATGAAGCCTCTGTGGAAATCATCGCGACTTTTCTTCCAAAGGTAGTAGTGGAATCATTGCTTGCTGCATTGAAGCGTTCCAACCTGACTATGAGTGCCTTAACACTTGAACCTATTGCAGCCATAAATGTACTGATACCGCCATCGATGAGGCGTCTTAATGTCGCTCTTGTGGATATTGGTGCCGGAACATCCGATATAGCTATTACCGATACTGGGACGGTCATTGCCTACGGAATGGTCCCAGTCGCCGGTGATGAAATAACTGAAGCAATCAGTGACCATTTATTATTGGACTTCCCAATGGCAGAGCAAGCAAAAAGGAGCTTGATGAATGAGCAGGAAATAACCGTCACCGATATTTTGGGCTTTGAAAACTCGATAGCCAGAGATGAGATTGTGGAGCAGATTTTTCCCGCTTTAGCCGGTCTAGCTGAAGCCATAAGCAAAGAAATCAGGGCTCTGAATAACCACAAATCACCAAAGGCGGTTATGCTTGTCGGCGGCGGCAGCCTGACGCCCAAATTGCCGGCACTACTTGCAGAAAAACTGGACCTGCCGCAAAACAGGGTTGCAATTAGGGGGATTGAAGCGATCACAAATCTTTCTATGTCTGACCATCTGCCCAAAGGGCCGGAGCTTGTTACGCCAGTCGGCATCGCCATTGCTGCCCACAACAGTCCTATCCAATATATGAGCGTCTATGTGAATGGGCAATTGGTTCGACTGTTTGAAATGAAAAAGATGACCGTGGGGGACTGCTTACTTACTGCCGGCATAAAGATTGGCAAATTGTATGGAAGACCAGGACTAGCGATGATCGTCAATGTGAATGGGCAAAAAATTACAGTGCCCGGCAGTCATGGACAGAAACCAACCTTACTGCTCAACGGCATACCGGCAGCCCTGGATGATGATGTAAAAAAAGATGATCAAATCTCAGTGGAAAAGGGTGTTGATGGCGAACCTTCTGTAGTTAAGATCGAGGACCTGCTGGATTCCTTACCACAAAAAAAAGTATATATAAACGACGTGGAGTATTTCGTCTCGGCCAACTTGCTTAAAAACGGAAAGCCTGCAAGCGGCAGTGACCTGGTGCGTGACAAGGACCAAATATCCTGTCATTTCCCTGAAAACATAGAAGAGCTTCTAATCAGTCTGCAGCTAAATGGATTCCCGGCCACGCTTTCCCCTTTTATGGTAAATGTCAATGGAAAAACAATAATCCTGGAAAACTTCTCAGCAGGAATTCGAAAAAATGAAATTCCAGTTACGAAGAGTCATGGATTTGAAAATGGTGACAAAATCCGCATTTATGGTCCTGCCAATCCAAAAGTAAGTGATTTGGCTACTCTGATTCAAGTACCATTAACCTATTCCATTCAGGTAACATTTAACGGAAATAGAACGATTTTAACAAAAAATGTGGGTGAATTCTACAGAGAAAACAAGCGATTAATAGAAACTGACGAGCTGCATAATGGAGATGAATTATCCTTAATCAAGCATAGGATAGATCCATTTATTTTCCAGGATATTTTTAAATATGTAGAAATAGATAAGCCAACAGATTCAAATGGCCGTTTTATTTTATTCAAAAATGATAAAGAGACTTCCTTTAACGAGATTATTACTTCAGGAGATCAATTAAAATTAATCTGGCCTGGTGGCTAAACCCCACAATCCAAGCTGTAACCTCAATTGCGAACAGCGGCGGCAGCCGCTGTTTTTGTGTTCCATCTTGCTAAAAAATATGCTTGCCTCCTTTTTGCCAGTAAATAAAAAAGACTGACTATCTTATATCTGAAATAGCTTGGATTTTTCAGGAAAAGATATAATCAAGGGGGTGTCAAATTTGGCAAGACGGAGAAGAAACATTCTCGTACCAGAAGCACGCAGCGCAATGGATCAACTGAAAGCTCATGTTGCAGGCACCGCCAGTCCGGAGGATGCAAAGTTCGAGGCTGCGAGAGAGGTCGGTGTACCTTTGCAAAGAGGTTATAACGGCAGGCTGACCTCGGAACAAGCCGGAACGGTTGGCGGCCGGCTTGGCGGGAATATGGTGCAGCAGCTGATTAAGATGGCGCAGCAAAATATGAGCAATGGCCATAAATAAAGCTACTCTTTATAAAAACAAAGCCCTGTAACCAGCAATTGCTGAAACAGGGCTTTCACATGTACTTGATTTCCGTCCCAGGCGCATTTGATTTCCCAGGTGTGGGGTGAGCCCCTCGTCGCTGCAGCACTGAAGCGGTGACACCTGTCCCGCTGCTCCAGCAGGAATCTGGCATTGTACACTCCAATTTTTTCATGCGCAAGTCGTTATTGCTCCGACTTAATAGCTTTCGACAGCGTATCATATGTAATCTTCCAGTGCGACGCGTTCCAAACCGGCTTTCCATTTCTGAATAATATGGCTTGAGGGGATTCATGTTTAATACCATATGCCTCAGCAATATAGTTCGATAACGGCCGGGCTTCCTGCACAGCCAAGTAGGCTGTATTCTCCCCTTGATGGTCCTCAAGGAAGCTTTCATATTCCTCAAATGCGGCACCGCTTACTGGACAAGTAAGGCTATGCTTGATCAGCAGAAAGCTTTCCTTACTAATTAACTCCTCAAATTCTGCCTGAGATTCAATTTTAGTCGTCGCCAATTTACTAACCTCCTTACAAACTGATACCGTGCATGATAAAGGACGGTGAAGCAATATTACCACTTCACCGTCCCCTGTGCAAATAAATTATCCGGCCTTTGTCAGCCGCTATTCTTTTAATTTATTTTCCGTTTCCTCAAACGCCTTTTTTGTTTCATCTAACTTCATTTGCGCTGCATTTGCGCCGGGTGTCGTGCTTGAAGAAGATGATGCATCTGCAGTTGTAGTAGTTGGTATTGTTTCCTGAGGAACTTGATCCACATCAACTGTACCTGTTTCTATAAATGCAGCTTCATTTTCTGCTTGCGCTTCCGGCTGTTCATTCTGCGTCCCATTTTTTCCTGAAGAAGTCATGCTTTTAACCTTATTGATCAAGCCGGAGGAAGTATTGGAGACCATTTCTCCGACAGAACTTGTCTTCTCCTTAGCTGTCCCCGCAATGGAGCCGCCTTTTTCCATAGCGACGCGTGTGATTTTTCCGGTCCTTTCAGAGATGTTTCTTGCTTGCCCGTTTATGTCGCTCATTAACTCTTTGCCGGATTTAGGAGCCATGAACAGAGCTGTTGCCGCTCCAACTACTCCCCCAATTAAGGCACCAATGATGAAATCTCTTGAATTCATAGTTTCTTTTTCAGTAACATACGGCTTTTGATAATCCCTTGTGTAGTCTTTCGGATATTCTTTTTGAGTCATTCATTCATTCTCCTTTTATTTTTTAAATTTTTTGTTGCTGCTTATCTGGATCTTAAGAACCTTCTTTTTGGTTCAGTGTCTGTAGCTTCCGTTTCATTCTGCACATCAAACGATGTCTGAACTGCTGGCAAATTTGTTTCTTGGACCGCCTGGGCTTTTCTTGCCTTCCACTTGTCGCGGATTTCCAATGCTACATTGCTCCATTGGACAATTTGGGAAATTTTTTCCTTGTTGTTGTCAATTCCAGCTTGTACCTTGTTAGATACCTTCTGGATAGATGAGTTGAAATTGTTGATCGATGATCCAACACCTTTTACAGCACTTACAACCGTGTTAAGACTTTCAGATTTCTTTTGAATGTCCTCTGCCAATGCATTTGTTTTATGAAGAAGGGACGCTGTTTCAACCGTGACTCCCTGCATCTGCTGCTCCAGTCCATCTAAGGTATGTGCAACGCTATCAAGTGTCGTCTGAAGTGACTTCAAGGTCCTGGACAAGAAAATCACCAAAACTAAAAACGCGACGGCTGCAACTGCAGCACTTAGATATAAAATAATTTCCATAGTACACCTCCGATGTTATTTCAAGTACTTTGTACCTTTAACTTGTTACTATAAATACCCGCTCACTTTTAATATAAACGTAATTATATTTTTCCATATAAACCGCAAAAACTCCTTCTTTTAACATATAACATAAATGACCTGCACTTTGTATGTATTATCTTCTATTTCTAAGTTTTTTATTAATGGCTGGCTGCCGCGAACTATTTCAAACTCCGAAACATATTAGTGAAATCTGCCCCAGCAATAAGGTACAATAGACTAGGAGTTATATACATACATACGGAGGAATGCAAGATGAGGGATCCTAGAATAGAATATTTGGCCAAAAATTTAATCAATTACTCAGTCAAGCTGCAAAAAGGAGAAAAAGTATTGATTGAAAACTTTGGCCTGCAGCGGGAATTGGTTACCGCATTAGTTAATGAGGCTTATGCTGCCGGAGGATATCCATTTGTTTCTCTGAAGGACCATCAGGTAGATCGTTCTCTGTTAATGGGCGCACATGAAGATCAATTTAATATGATTGCAGATTTTGAAGCGGAAGTCATGTCTAAAATGGATGCTTATATTGGACTTCGTTCAGGCGATAATATAAATGAACACGCTGACGTGCCATCCGAAAAAATGGCCATCCATGGAAGAACGATTGGCAAAAAGGTACATCGTGATATACGCGTGCCGAAAACTAAATGGGTTGTACTTCGATATCCAAATGCTTCAATGGCGCAGCTGGCCAAGATGAGTACTGAAGCGTTTGAGGATTTTTATTTCGATGTGTGCAATTTGGATTATGGAAAAATGAACGATGCAATGAACAGCCTTGTCGAATTAATGGATAAAACAGACAAGGTAAGGATTACAGGGCCAGGCACCGATCTTAGTTTTTCAATCAAAGGGATTAAGGCAATTAAATGCGCTGGGGAACTGAATATTCCGGATGGAGAGGTTTATACTGCCCCTGTAAAAGATTCTGTGAATGGAGTGATAACGTATAATACTCCTTCCCCATATCAGGGCTTCACTTTCGAAAATGTAAAATTGACATTCAAGGATGGAAAAATTGTGGAGGCTGAATCGAATGACTCAGAACGAATCAATAAAATCTTTGATACGGATGAAGGAGCAAGGTATATAGGGGAATTTGCGATTGGGGTCAATCCATATATTCTGCACCCTATGCAGGATATTCTGTTTGACGAGAAGATCGACGGCAGTTTTCACTTCACTCCCGGACAGTGCTATGATGATGCCTTTAACGGAAACCACTCCAATATCCACTGGGATATGGTGAACATCCAGCGTCCTGATTATGGCGGCGGAGAAATTTATTTTGATGATGTCCTAATCCGTAAAGATGGAAGATTTGTCCTTCCTGAACTGGAAAAATTGAATCCTGAAAACTTAAAATAAATACGCAGGCATAAAAAAAACGGAAATTCCGGTCGTGAATTTCCGTTTTTTTATATTTGCCTTTGATATTATCTAACTTCGGCTAATTTTTCATAGGCATCCTGGAATTTCTGAATATCGCCTGCTCCCATGAATAACAGCACACTATCCTCATGCTTCAGAAGAGGTGCCGTATCATCTTCCGTTAACAACTCTGCTCCAGGAATCTTGGCTTGGAGGTCTTCGATAGAAAGTTTGCCTTGATGTTCACGAGCAGAACCAAAAATTTCACAAAGATATACTTTGTCTGCCAAGTTAAGGGCGTCTGCAAATTCATCCAGAAAAGCCTGGGTTCTAGTATAAGTATGTGGCTGGAAAACTGCTACAACTTCCTTATCAGGATATTTTTGTTTTGCAGAATCGACCGTAGCCGTTATTTCCGTAGGGTGATGTGCATAATCATCAATGAGGATCTGGCTTCCACTATGCTTTTCAGAGAAGCGGCGCTTTACGCCTCCGAAACTTAAAAGCTGCTCCTTCACAATGTCTGTATCAAGATTTTCATACTTACACAATGCAATCACCGCTAGTGCATTGAGCACATTATGTTTGCCATAAGAAGGGATTGTGAAAGTTTCATAAAAAGTATTTCTCACAAATACATCAAACGATGTCCCCTGTTCATTAGTAGCAATATTTCTGGCCTGGAAGTCATTCTCCTCAGCAAAACCATAAAAAATTACAGGAACCTTAGCCTGGATTCTTTGGAGGTACTCATCATCGCCACACGCAATAATTCCCTTATTCACCTGAAGTGCCATCTGCTGAAAGGCCTGAAACACATCTTCAATATTTGCGTAATAATCTGGATGGTCAAAATCAATATTTGTCATAATAGCATAGTCGGGATAATAGGAAAGAAAGTGACGGCGGTATTCACAGGCTTCGAATACAAAGTATTCAGCACCCTGCACACCTTTTCCCGTTCCATCCCCAATCAGGAAGGATGTTGGCTTTGCGCCCCCCATTACATGCGAAAGCAAACCGGTTGTCGATGTTTTTCCATGTGCCCCGGTTACCCCAACGCTAATAAAATTCTTTAGGAAATCACCCAGGAACTTATGATAACGAACAATAGGCAATCCAAGCTCTATGGCACGTGCAATTTCCGGATGTGTATCTGGAAATGCATTCCCTGCAATGATCGTCATTCCCGGCTGTACGTTTTCTTCATTGAATGGAAGAATGGTAATTCCGGACTTTTCAAGAGCAATTTGAGTAAAAAATCGTTTTTCAATGTCTGAACCCTGGACAACATAGTCCATATCATGCAGTACCTGAGCAAGTGCGCTCATGCCTGAACCTTTGATTCCAACAAAATGGTAAACAGTCATATAGAGAACCTCCACCAATCGTCTATCTGTATGACAGTATATGACGGTATCTGTTATTTGCCTATCGATGAACATTTCATTAACCATAATGTTCATACTGGCTTAATTTAATTCATTGAAGCATTACTAAATAAAAGCTAAATGAGTTTTCACGAAAACCTATTATAACACTTTTTTATGAAATCAACCATCAAGCATGAATAGTCAACCACAGTTTCCTCATTTTGAAATAACTTACATTATTCCACTTTCTCAAGCCTTGGGTTTGGACGGTATCTCCTGCCCTCTTTTGCCTGATGATTTCCGTTTAAGAGAACATTATCCCCCGTAAAGCTTACTGAGATTTTCAACAGGCTGCTGCCAACCCCGTACATGTCAACCGGTACGTTGCCCTGTTCAAACCTTGTAATCCGTTCCTCGGTAAATCCGCCGCTTACTACAATCTGGACATGGTTAAAACCTTCGTCATCCAGAGCCTTCCTAAGAGCATAAATTAATTCTGCATTCACGCCTCGTGGATCAAAGGTTCCAAGTAGATGTTGATTTCGCACGAAATATTTATCAATCATCGTTCTGGACGTATCCACTCTGACGCCTCTCAATGTATCTCCAAAGGCCCTTGCGGCTTTAAGTGCATCCGTGATTGCATCGTTGTTATAATCGACCAGCGCAATTAAATCGTCTTCGGGATATTTTTGAATATAAGCCTCGCACGCAGCAACTATATCCCCATTGAATAGCTGTATCAGAGCATGGGGCATGGTGCCGATCCCTTCCTTGCCCCACCATTCATTCATTGCATGAGTTGCCTGTGCTGTAGCACCGCCGATATATGCCGCATATCCGTCTCCGGCTTGCTGCGTAAAATGGTCATCGCGGTCACCCATGAAAATCACTGGTTTTTGGACGCCGGTAAGAGCTGCCGCTTTAACTACATTATATACATTCGTAGCAACTGAAGTTCTGCGGGACAAAATTCCATCAATGACACCTTCTAAAAAACCAAAATCCTGATAACGGCCGGTTATGGTCATTACGGTTTCAAACGGACTGATCTTGTCCCCATCTTTCAGTGAAGAAATTTCCAGCTCATCCGGATTGGCCGCAAAGGTTTTTATCAAGGCAATCACTTCATCAGTCCCGCAAAGTACGGCATTTTGCTTTTGGAAAAATTGCATTGTCACTATATTATCCGGAAAAAATTCCTGGACAATTTCCTTTGTTTTAAGAAAGTAGACGGCTGAAAACCATCCTTCTCTGATTCTTTCATCAAATTTAAAGGTTTTATTGGTTAACCTTTTTATTTCCCCCTGCATTTTCAATTCAATTTCTTTCATCTTCCATGCTCCCTTTAGACCTCGAAGCACTATCCAATGACTTAACGTAAAAGTAACCAGTAAGATCAATTCATGTTGTTGGCTTCAAGGATGTATTCTAGTTCCTCTTCAGATATTAACACATCCCGCGGTTTACTGCCTCTAGATTCTGACAGGATCCCCTGTTTTTCCATCATTTCTATCAATCTTGAAGCTCTATTGTAACCAACATGAAAGCGCCTTTGCAGACTGGAAGCAGATGCGCCTTTTTGATTTACCGCAAACTCGCAGGCTTCATAAAACAATTCATCGGTTTCATCAAGGACTTGTGCTTTTGACAGCAATTCCTCCTGCTCAAAGAGATAAACGGGTTCTTGTTCTCTTCTTACATGATTTACTACCTGATCGATTTCATCGTCAGAAACAAATGTGCCCTGAAGGCGAACCGTTTTGGAAGAACCATTTTCAGCAAATAGCATATCTCCCCGCCCCAGCAATTTTTCAGCACCGCTTGAATCAATGATCGTACGAGAATCAACCTGGGACGAGACCGAAAAAGCAATCCTGGTAGGAATGTTAGCCTTAATTAAACCTGTAATAACGTCTACGGAAGGACGCTGGGTAGCGACAATCAAATGAATCCCGCATGCCCTTGCTTTTTGGGCAATCCTGCATATAGCCTCCTCGACGTCTGCAGGCGACATCATCATCAAATCAGCAAGTTCATCAATAATGACAACCATATATGGCAGCTTGTCCGAATGCTGTCCTGCCCTCTCTGCCAGCTCGTTAAAGCGGCTGATATCCCTTACCCCTGTATGGGCAAATAATTCGTAGCGGCGCTCCATTTCTTCCACTGCCCATTTCAGTGCAGCCGTGGCTGCCTTTACGTCGGTGATGACAGGGCTTACCAAGTGCGGAATTCTGTTGTATGGCGCCAGCTCCACCATTTTAGGATCAATTAACAAAAGCTTAAGCTCCTGCGGCGTTGCTTTATAAAGCAGGCTGACAAGCATGGTATTTATGCAGACGCTTTTCCCTGAACCCGTTGCGCCGGCTATTAGCCCGTGCGGCATTTTCCTTAAATCCGTAACAATTGGCTGTCCGGATATATCCAGCCCAAGAGCCACCGTCAATGGAGATTGGTCTTGTCTAAATGCATCACTTTCAAGGACTTCACGCAAAAATACCGGCTTGCTTTTACGGTTTGGGATTTCAATGCCGATCGTATGCTTCCCTGGAATAGGCGCCTCCATCCGGATATCCTGGGCAGCAAGACTAAGTTTGATATCATCGGTAAGATTAGTAATCTTATTAACTTTCACTCCTGGCTCAGGCTGTACTTCAAATCTGGTAACAGAAGGTCCCTGGGTTACATTCACAACACTGGCCCGGACGTTGAAATTCTTTAGTGTTTCATTTAACAGAAATGCCTGTTCATTCAGCCATTCCCGATCATTCTCTGCGTGCGCCGGAGGTGTTAATAAATCTATGAAAGGATAAACGTAATAAGGCATTTCCTCTACTAGGGAATCCTTAGCTCCTCTATCTTGAACACTTTCAACAGTTTCAGTCGTTTCCGAAATTTCAGTGGCTTCAATAGTTTCAGTAATCTCCCTATCTTCAGTAGTTACAGCAATTTTTTCAGCTGTTTTAGCCATTGCATCGGGTTCAACAACAGTTTCCTCCTGTTTTGACTCCATTGGTTCAGAAGCTACATGGTCTGCTGCTATGCCGGCATCTTCTTCCGTATTATTTTGGTTAGAATGAAGGGCTTCTTCTTCCATGTTACTCTTCGCAGGAATCCTTCTATCCATTTGCCCTTGATGTAAATTTACACGGTCCCTGTCTTGTTTAAGCATCAAAACATTGAAAGGAAGATGCTTCTTCTTTGGTTTTAGTTCCTCTCGATCTGCGTGATCCTGTTCTCCAGACTCCTTCAAGCCGAAAGACGGTTCTTCTTTAGGTGCGGCTTTCCCTTCCTCTTCGATGCCCGAGCTTCCTAATATGGCAGACCGTTCCTCCGATTGGTCTGTATCATGTTGATTCATGGATTGAGATTGTATTTCTGACTCTTTTTCCTCCACGTCTGCTGTCTCTTCCGCACCCATAAATCTATCAACGCTTCCAAGCTGTTCAGACGTGTCATTTTCATTGCTTTCCTTCTCCGGCTGAAAGTATGTCCCAGCTGAAGATATGATTTCGCTTTCGTTTGCCGCAGGTTTGCCTTCTGGCATAACGGTGTCAATTTCGGCAGCCGGTCCTTCATTGGCAAGCTGTGCAAAATCGCTGCCATTATCGGAATCACCTTCCGCAAAGAGCGGAAATTCATTGCTTACAGACATTTTCTCATCTGACTTTGATTGCTCATTCTGTATGGAAATGCCCGTCTTACCCAGAATATACTCTATTTCCTGTTCAGCTTCTTTGTTTGCAACTGCTAGCGACTCGTTCAAAATTCCTTTACTTTCAGGCTTTTCTACGTTTTTTTGGGTATCCTTACGATAGACTGCAGGTATATCGGAAAAATCTACTTTATTGTCCCTGTCCTTGGGTTCGAGCTCAAATTCTATTGATTCCTCAACCACCGGCTTCTTTATTTCTGGGCGGTTAAACCCATAAATGGGCGATGGTATTTCGGTTGGTCTGAAAGGTATATTGGATGGTTGAATTTTCGTTTGCTTATATCCTTCTTCACGGCCCTTGCTTGATTCCTTTGGTTTTCCCTGCTGTTTGACAGCGGAATCAGCCTTTTCATTCTTCCTGTGAACTTGCTGTTTCTCGGCTTTTCTCCGTTTGTTGCGCTCTAACTCCTTGTCTGATTCCACCGGGAATTTAAACTGCCCCTTCGGATATTGATATAATACTCTGGCCTCCGGTTCGATTCCCCTGGCTGTGTGGGAGCTATGTATCTGCCTGGAATCGTGTTCTTTAGGCTTAAAATCTTTTAACTTTGTAAAATCGACTGTCTTAAGTTCTTCTATGTCGACAGGCTCATCGACAATGATTTCTTCTATCTCAATGATTTCCTCTTCAGCCTGAAACCATTTCTTAATTTTTTTGAACCATTTCACTTTATCACACTTCCTATAACTCTTAGTCAATAATTCATTTTATCAGTATTTTAGAGAATAACGTACAAAAATATAGAACATTTGCAGTCTGTTTACCTTTTCACATTCAAGTCCTATCCTCATTTATCCAACAAACCGACGCGTTAAACTCCTATCTTATTTCGGCCAAAATAATTATATATTAAGCACTGAAAACTCTTGAATTGACCAGCCCAGGAAATAAAAAACCCTTATCGGATATCAGTACAGTCATTTTACTGTATTGATATCAAAATAAGGGTTCTGTTACTAACTCTTAATTTAAATGTAAAACTAATCAAAAGAAAATCATCATTCTGTTCGTTTTCTGTTTTTTCCCAAAATGAAAATAGGTTCCAGTTCTCCGTCTTCGTACAGGAAAGACAGTGCGGTTATCGGTACATGGCCGCTTGCAAAAAAGCTCATGGCCATTTGGGCAAGGATATCATAGCCTGTATCATTTTCGACATCGGCAATAATGATCACATCCTGGTGAGGCAGTGCGACGGCCATTGTTCCTTTCACGGACTGCTTCATTTCTCTAAGCCAAGACTCGTTTAGGATCCTGCTCGCATCATATCCATCATTTGTATTTAGAAAATAAAAGATATTGCCCGCCACCGTATCTTTTTTCAGAGTGGTAGGAAGGGAACGAACGTTAAAACGCGCCACCTGCCTGACCCTTTCAGGATCCCATCCTTCTTTATCAAGCAGACGCTTGTCAATTAAACGATAAGTATTACCCAGGTCGAGTGCATAGTAAATCCGGGTTTCCGCGGTATGCTCGTCAAATAAAAATTGGTTTCCCTCACTTTCTTCTTCGGGAAAAGAGGTTGAACGGATAACAGGGAAGATGGATTTTTCCCGGCCTGTAAGTGAATGCTCCGTACCCATAACATGCAACGCTTGTTCCGCATAATACACCACTTCGTCAACAGCCTTTTCCTTGGCAGTTTCCCAGTTTGCGATGACTCGACCCATTTCTATAGACAGCCCTTTTCCTGTAACTGTATTATCAATTCTCAGAACATCATTTTTGCTATCAAAATGAAAAGAACGATTTTCTCCCTTCAACCGCTCTTTGATGATCCCTGCCATTTTTCTGCCGTCCATTTTCATAAAAAGCCCCCTCTCTGACAATAAATCGCCCCCATCGCAAGACGGGGGATCAAGTTTTATAAAGATTCAATAAAAGATTCGATTTCTTCCTTCGTTTTACGGTCTTTGCTCACAAAGCGTCCCAACTCTTTCCCATCACCATAAGCTAAAAAGCTCGGAATGCCAAATATATCGTTTTCTGCGCACAAATCAATAAATTGATCCCGGTCAACATAAACAAACCGGTACTCTGGATATTTTTCCTCGATCTCCGGAAGGATCGGTTCTATTACCCTGCAATCCGGACACCAGTCTGCGGAAAACAAAAATATATGTTTCCCTTGATTTTTAAGCTCTTCAAATTGATTTATAGTATCTAATTGTTTCAATAGAGTTCCTCCTGTTATTAGCTTTTATATTGGTCCATTCTCTTGTTTTTCATTCAGATTCTATAATGATAATAACAAACAAAGGATGCCGCCACCAATGATATGCAATACGGTGTATTAAGGATTCTGATAAAAATTGATACGCAGGCCTTGTTCTTTTAAATTGATGTTTTCAGGATAAAAATGTAAGATGACAGTATTATCTTATTTTTCTATACAACACTGATGGAGGTGCGCCTATGAATTTGATCGTATATTTAGCAGGGGAAATCCACAGCGAATGGAGAGCCGAGCTAAAGGATAAAGCTGCTGCTCTTAAGCTTCCGTTGGAATTTGTCGGCCCAATGGAGAATCATTCCAGATCAGATGAGATAGGCGAGGAGATTCTGGGCCCTCAGCCCTCAGCCATCCTAAAGGACGAAGCAGCTTCCAGGATCAATAATCTTCGAACCCAGCTGCTTTTGAACAAAGCCGATCTTGTTGTGGCCTTCTTTGGACAAAAATACAGACAGTGGCATACTGCGATGGATGCAAGTTCAGCCATTGCATTGGGCAAACCATTGATATTGATCCGTCCGGAGGATTTGCATCATCCTTTAAAAGAACTTTCCCAGAAAGCCAGTGTAACTGTTGATTCTGTAAATCAGGCCCTAAAAGTAATTTCATATATTTTTGAAACCGAATAAAAGAACCTTGCCCGAAAGCAGGTTCTTTTTATATGCAGCAATTTAGGACGAAGCGCCATTAGATTTATGGTATTCATACTGGCCGATCAGCATCTGCATGATATGCTTGAACATTTCGCTCCTGGTAACCTGCTGATTCGTGAAAATACCTATGGCTCCTTCTTTTTGCCTGATATTTCTTTTATTCGTATACTCATCCATTATTGGCCCCAGTTCTGTCCCCTGGGATAATTTTTCTGCAATCTCATCCGGCAGCCGTATCCTTGCTCCCCCGGCAATAAAGCTGGTGCCATCCCTGGCGACAAGCGCTCCCCAGTTGCATAAAAACAAGCCAAATTGGGTTTGTACCACTCCACCTTCCAGTCCAAGACCTATTTCGGCATCACTTTGCATAAGGCAGATTTTTGCCCTGTTTAAAGCACCTTCAATGGTCTCTTCATCTGAGAAAGGCTGGCTGGAAACCCCAGACTCAACATCCAGTGTGATAATTTCCGCATCCTTGCCGTAGGATTCTGTGACTGCCTGGACCTTGGCTGGATTTGTACTTCCTATTGCAATACGTGTCATTCTTTGTCCACTGACCCTTCAATGCGCATTATACAGATTTATTGACAATACGAAAGTCCTGCTGCCTTTTCGCAGGCCGGCACCATCGCTAAAGTTTATTAAGGTAGCCAGCACATCAGTTATGGCTATCTATCCGTTGTTCCTGATAGATTCAACCGTCGTCCTGTCACAGCTTCTGACAAGCTTTCCAAGCAATTCCCTGGCCGCAGCATAGTCATCGATATGGATCATGGCTGCATGCGTATGAATGTACCGGGAGCATATTCCGACCACAGCGCTTGGAACTCCTTCATTGGCAATATGGACCTGGCCTGCATCTGTCCCCCCCTGTGATACGAAATATTGGTATGGGATACGATTCGACTCTGCCGTTTCCAGGATGAATTCCCTCATGCCCTTGTGAGTTACCATGCTTTTGTCAAGGATTCTCAACAACGTCCCTTTGCCTAGCTGTCCGAATTCACTTTTTTTGCCCGACATATCGTTTGCAGGACTTGCATCCAATGCGAAAAAGACATCTGGCTTAATCATGAAGGAAGCAGTGCGGGCACCCCGCAGTCCTACCTCTTCCTGGACTGTCGCTCCAGAATATAAAGTATTTGGAAGTGTTTCATTTTGGAGGTCTTTTAGCAGCTCAATGGCAAGCCCGCAGCCATATCTATTATCCCATGCCTTCGCAAGGATCTTTTTCTCATTCGCCATGGGTGTAAATGGGCAAATAGGAACGACCTGCTGACCTGGCTTTACACCGATTCTGTTTACATCTACTCGATCGTCCGCCCCGATATCGATCATCATATTTTTGATATCCATAGGTTTTGAGCGCTGTGATTCTTCAAGTAGATGAGGAGGGATCGACCCAATGACTCCTGTTACTGGCCCATTATCGGTAATAATTTCTACTCTCTGGGCAAGCAATACCTGGCTCCACCATCCGCCCAGCGGCTGAAAACGGATCATGCCATTGTCGGTTATGGAGGTAATCATAAACCCTACCTCATCCATATGGCCCGCTACCATTACTCTCGGACCAGACTCGTCTCCCCTTTTTACTCCAAAAATGCTTCCAAGCCCATCCTGAACTATTTCATCAGAATATTTTTCAAGCTCGGAACGCATGAATTTCCTTACAGCATGCTCATTTCCCGCAGTTCCCGGCAGTTCTGTAAGAGTTTTAAACAATGATAAAGTTTCTTGATTCAATTGCTCTCCCCCTAAATCGAAAGATATTCCCTCTTATTTTGATAAAGCCATAGATAGTTAGGCTTTCCAGCACTCATCGAAAGCTGTAATATGTACAGAAACATTTTACAGAAATTCAACAACATTTTCTATAATTATTTCGGTTCCTGAAATAAAGTGGCCTATAATTTGTTTATTTTTTCACTTTTTAGAATTCCTTTATTTGTTCTTCTACCCTATTGTTCGGTATACTATAAGAATATTATGCATCATTTAATCTGGAGGGGAAGCTTTTGAAATTGCGCACTTTGCTTATAGGGGCTGCGGCCGGATTTGCTGCAGGATTTGCAACAAAACAAGTATTGGATCAGTCTGGTAATCCTTCTCCCGAGAAGGTGTTATCACAGGTGAAAAGTCAGGTTCAGAAAGATGGCAAGATTTATGGATCCTGGATTTTAATGAAGCCTGAAACCTATCGCAAAAACGATTTGGAATACCAGGTTTACAAAGGCGGAGTAACCAGGCATATTGACGGCAATCAGGAGCAATTTGAATTCATTGCGGATTCTACTACTGGAACCATACTAGAACTAAATTTAAAAACAGAATGATATTCAAAAACTAGGCTGGCATTCTGCACAGCCCTTTTTATTGTTTGATCCTCGGTAAATGGATTTAACTGTTTCTTTTTACCGACTCTATGATTTCTTTTCCTTCCCTATCCCATTTAATCGCCCGATAAAACGCATCATGATAAAAACTATACCATGCCCTCTCGGCCAAGCCCTGTTTTATCCACTTTTCCTTTTGGTAAATCGACGTCATTGGGTAATCATCAAATGCAAGTACCCAGAGAGGATTTAAGTGGGCATGAGTTGGCATAAGATCCGCCATGTGAATCAGGCGCTCTTCCCCTTCTTCCATTACAATTATGGAATGCCCCTCACTGTGGCCGCCAGTATGAATCATCTTTATTCCTGGGGCAACTTGATACTCATCTTCATATGCCTCAACTAAATGGGAAACCGCCTCCCAATTTTCCTTCCAATATGTATTACGTGAGCGTATATTCGGACTCTTCATTTCATCCCATTCTATTTTGGAAGTAATAATTTTTGCGTTTGGAAAAACCGGTTCCCATCCTTTGTCGGAATGCTTCGAGAGCCCGCAAGCATGGTCAAAATGAAGATGCGTCATTAAAATATAGTCAATATCATTACAGGATAAGCCCAGCTCTTTTAAATCATCTTCAATGTTTGACTCTTCTGTGACGCCGTAGTTTCTTTTCTTTTTGGCATCCAGCTTTCCGTTTCCAATCCCGGATTCAATTAAAATATTGATACCCATTGTCTGAACAAGGATCGGATCGGTTCTTAATTCAATTTGATTATTTTCATTATGAGGATATTTTTTAGACCAAAGCGGTTTGGGCACCACACCAAACATCGCTCCTCCATCGAGATGAGTCACCCCTCCATTTAGCCAGGTAAGCTTTATGCTCCCTAATTGCAATGTCTCCATTTATTCCCCTCCTGTCCCATTTAGTGTAACAAAGATTTCTTTTTATTTAAAACATTTGTGAAACTTTGCTGGTAAACACCCGGTGAGGAATAGTGTTTATTATGCTGATCAATCAACGGCCTGTTGATAGCAGTGAAATGCATTCTGCTTACCTCGGGGCGGGCGGTGAACATCCCTAGTTGCTGACGATCCTGTGATGTCTTACCTGTCCCGCCGCTCCCGCAGAAGCGGCGCCTGGAACGCAGATCAAGATTGTTTGTTGATGTACTTCCCCAAATAGCAAAAAACCCGGCCAATTTCTCGGCCAGGGCTATCATTATCGGTATTGAGCTTCCAGACGGTAAATTCTATTCCCTTTTTGAGAAAACTTCTCCTCATACTCGGTCATGATATTTCCTTGAAAATCGCTATTATGCAAATCTAGACTTACATAAGTCAATAACATTCCATAGCGCGATATACTCATAAGGGATGATTCAAACAGTCCCTGATTATCTGTCTTAAAGTGTATTTCGCCTTTTTCTGGAAGAATATCCTCATATACTCGCAGGAATGTTTCATATGTCAGCCTTCGTTTGGCATGCCGCGTTTTCGGCCATGGGTCCGAAAAATTCAAGTACACACGGTTCACATCGCCTTTTCCGAAATAATCCCGCAAATCATTGGCATTCACATTCATCAGCTTTAAATTCGGCAGTTCAGCCTCTATAAGTAAATCCAGCGCAGATATGATCACACTTTTTGCAAGCTCTATCCCAATGAAATTGATATCCGGATGTGCTTTTGCCATTTCAGTGATAAATCTCCCTTTTCCTGTACCTACCTCGATATAAAGCGGATTGTTGTTTCCGAAAACCTCGTGCCATTTTCCCTTATGAAGCTCCGGCTGCGCTACTACATATTGAGGATATTGCGCCAGCTTGTCTTCAGCCCAGGGTTTGTTTCTTAAACGCATTAACACACCTCTGATTTTTTATTTTCTTGTTAGCATTTCAATCTGTATTAGTATTTCCTTAACCCAGCAATATAGATATCCCCTCTGGCGCGGCCGTGAGGAATTGGGGGGATATTTGGCCGTTAAACCACGGCAATAACTGGTTGTCCATAAGGACGAAGAGGATAGCCCAAACGCAATTTAATTGCCCAACGTCATATCAAACAAGTATAAAATTACGGGTACTCCACACTATATTAAAAGTAAAATCAGTTATCAGGAAGGATTGGATTTAATAATGCCGCTTTCTCATTCCGATCAATTTTCATTACTCAAAGATATTCTACAAAATCACGAAACGGACTGCTGCGGTTCAATTGCTGAATGTGAGCAGGTCGAGCGACTGGTAAAATCATTAATGGTCAACAGCAACATCAATAACGATGTTAAAACTGTGCTGGAAGAAATATATCGCTATAGCCAAAATGGCATTAATTCGTCCAGTCTCGATGATTACATCCATTCACGGCAGCATGACTTGTCCAATTGGGTCGATGATATCGAACGTTTTTCCTAATGACCTAAGCCAGTATAGCTGTAAGTTTACCAATTAGATGATTCATCTCTTCAATGCGCCCTTTGTCCTTATGCCATTGAATCGAATTCAACGATTGGGCAATCACATGCCACTTCATCCGGAGCTCGAAGTGTGCATCAAGGACCTTTCCATATTTAGCGAGCCAGTCTCGCCAATTATTTCGAGGCACATATGAATACAAGAGCACTCCAAGATCAATCGCCGGGTCAGCGATCATCGCGCCATCCCAGTCGATCAGGAATAACTCTTCTTCATCGTTTATCATCCAATTGTTATGGTTCACATCTGAATGGCAGACTACTTTTTCTTCCGTATCGACAAGCAGCAGATTTTGCTGAAGAAATGAAATGGCTTGGCTAACCACAGGAATTTCAATTAAGTCTTCATCCATGCTGTCTTCGATTTTTGAAAGTATGCTTTCAGGCCTTAAAGGAGATTTCCCCAATCGTTTCAGCATAGATAATAATGGCTCGGATTGGTGAATCTTCCGCAAAAGCTTTGCCACCTTTTCATCATTCATCTCTTGGTGGGACAGTTCTCTGCCATTCAGCCAATGCTGCGCAGTTACAACATCACCATTCTCAAGACGTTTTGTCCAAATTAGTTTAGGAACGATGCCCTCTGCTGACAAAACGGCTAGAAACGGCGAAGAATTGCGTTTCAGAAAGAGTTTCTGCTCCTGGTTGAGAGCTATAAAGGCTTCACCTGTTGCTCCTCCTGCGGGTAAGATTTCCCACTCCCGGCCTAATATATGTTCCAAAATGGTTCACCTTCAATTTCTTAGCTAAATAAACAAGCATAAGCATCTATTTAAACATCATAGTAATCAATTGATTAATAAGTCTTGGGATGGCTCTCATTTTTCGGACAACAGCCCGAAGCCGTTTTCGTAAATTTATGGTATTTATTGAAATAAAAAAGACAGCTATTTGACAATAGCCATCTATTAAATTTTAGTTAAAAGAGGTTTTACAGTCAAGTATATATTATGATACCAAAATAAAACATAACACCCAATACCTCTTTTAAAATTACATATTTTTAGCATTGAATCGATGGTTTCAGAGCATCGGGAGAAATTTGTGCCGCAGTCTTACAGCCCATTTATCAGCCACAGCCTTGCTTTATTTTCTCATGAAATAACATTTCTTAAAAATCCCTAACACTGTATAGAATTCTTATTTTTGTTGGCGCCAGTCGGACAGCTACATGCTGCTGTCCGACTACTTCCCCATCTGCCTGGACAAAGACAGGCTTGGATGAATCGATCACCACTTCATTGCAAAGGTATGAATCTACATTCCTTATCCGTAAGTGCCCTCCCCAAAATACTGTAATGAAAACAGATAGAAGCTTCGCTCGGGAAATATCATGGACTGCTATCACATTAAATTTACCGTCATCAGGTACAGAGCGAGGTGAAATATTAATACCCCCTCCAAAATACGGCTGGTTGGATACCACGATAAACCATACCTTTTTAAGATTGATTTCTTGTCCATCAATGATCACTTTCATATCTGTCCTTTGGTAGGTAATCAGCTTTTTGACAAAGAAATAAATATAGACAAGTTTGCCGAGCTTTAAGAGGTTAAACCACTTTTTGGCTGATGATCGGTTTACTTCAGCGGTAATCTCCGCATCTATTCCCATGCCAATACTATTTACAAACATGCCTTTATTCCCATTGGAATCATATTCTCCCAGATCGATTGAACGGCTGCTGTCAGGGTGCAGGTCCATTAGAATCGCCATTGCCTTTTTATATTGCGCAGTTCCCTGAATGCCTCTGGCATAGTCATTTCCCGACCCTGCTGGAATGCTGATGACTGCTGCATGCGGAAATCCTGCTGCTCCATTGATCACTTCGTGCATTGTGCCGTCTCCTCCGACTACAGCCAGGATCACCCTTGTGTTCGTTTTTTCAAGAACTTGTTTTGCTATCACTGCGGCATGACCCTGATATGCTGTATAAAACACTTGATACGGCCTGTTTCTCAATAGGAGCTCCTTTTCAACAGCTTGCCACACTTTCAGACTTCCAGCGTTCCGCGCTGCTGGATTGATGATAAAAACAAGCTCGGCTTCAACGATCGATAAGGTCTTCGCCGCCATCCGCATCCACATCCCATTCCAATCTTCTGTTAGACGCCGTATCACAATAATCCAATAAAGCCTGGGCGGCCTTTAGCTGCAGATGCTTTAACGGCGATGATAAATTCCGCATCCTTTGGAACCACTCGGGAAAGGAACGCTTATCCAGCAATAAAGTATCGAATGGGACTAGCGGATAATCGATATACCCATTCCTGGACAGAATAACTTTTTTGATTGGAAGATTTACTTCATACAGGGTAAAAACCTGGGTTACAATCTTCTCCATACGATTTAAAGCCAGCATAGGGTTTAGCACTTTTTTATCTCCATACCGATGATGCCGTTTAAGCCAGAATCTCTCATTCGTGCCGACGAATGCCGCATCCTCTTCCGCCTCGAGAAAGGTTATGCACCATGCATCCGTAGGGCTCAAGAGGATTACCTCCACTTCCACGGGAGCGTTTTTCAATAGAAACACAGGTTTATAGAGTACAAGAAACGTATCAGGAAATCTCTGCAGGAAAAACCTTAGCCTTTCATCGAGGTAAAATGCTGGATCTATAACCGATTTTTCATGAAGTGTCGAGCTTGCCCATTTCATCTGAAATCTTAGCAATTGATTTAAATAAGTCTGTTTCAAATCTTCCATGCTATCGGGACTGTTCGGAATATGCAGGGAAAAAATATTATCATCTTGATGGCTGGACCCTTCTATTTCATACTGATTTTCTAGCTCCCGGTCCTTTTTAAACAAGCCTTTAACCTTTGTAAACAAAGCCTGCTTGGGCTGATATATCCAATCATCTTCAATGTCAGACTCTTCCTTGCCGGCAAATAGATTTTGCAATTCACCGGCAAGATAAGCTGCTTTAAGCTTTTCCCACTGCTGATGTTTTAGCCGGACAAATTGTGAAGGATAACGGTAAACATCCTGCTCATATCTGGAGATGTAATCCTGCAATTTTATAAGCTGTCCCACTATAATCACTACCAGTCTCATTTAATTTAAAATAACGATATATTAACTACAATCGTCGGAAATAATGGAATCCTCTTCTGTCACTTAGGGCGATCTAAAAAAAAGAAGTCCCTCTTTTATCAAACTTTTTATTAAATCGAACTCAGTGAATCCTTAATTGGCTTATCGGCCATTTTATGATTTTTTTAAGGGTACTGTAAAAATGGGTTCATAGGAGGGTGAAGCACCCATGTGGGTTTTGTACAGAGTAACCTGTGACGCCCGAAAGACGTGTTCTCCTCTTTGCAGCATGGTTAAGTCCTGGCTCTTTTCAATCTGATATGGGATATCCCCTATGTATTTCCTGGCCACTGTTATATGCGGTTTAAAAGGTTTTTTATCGAGAATAAAGCCTGCCTGTTCACTGGCAGCATAGGTTTTTTTCTGCAATTCAAGGAGGCTATTGCTATGCTCTACACCCAGCCATAAAATCCTTGGCGCATGTACCGGGCCAAATGTACCAATGTCGGTTACTGTTAAAGAGAATTCCCCTAGGGGCTCTATAGCCTCCTCAACCAGCTTTTCAGCTTTCCTTCTCATTCCTTCCTCTGTATTCCCAAGAAACGCTAATGTAATATGGTAATCCTGCGGATGCAGCCACTTTTTAAAGGGAAGCTGCTTTTTAAGGTTCGTTATAATGTTATCAATGTATGTTTTAGTTTCATCAGGCAAAGTCAAGGCAAAAAAGAAATTTGTCATCAGTGTTTCACCTTTTTCCATCTAATTTTATCATAATCATGCCCAGTTCTCTTATTCTTTATTTAACTTAAGTGCCTGCCCTTATATCTATTATATCTTATAGGCAAATTTATTGAGCTATTTGGTATATAAGCGCGGGATGGCTGTTGAATGGATTCATTGTAAATACGCTTTAAAAAATGATATAAAAAAATCCCTGCCAACAGGGATTTTTCTCAGTGTACATCTTTAGTTGCGGACGCCGCATTGCCTTTCTACTTCATTACTGAAAAGCTCCTGAAGCTTCTGTGTAATCTGGCCTGGCTGTCCGTCGCCAATAACTGTCCCATCAATTTTAATAATTGGCAGGACTTCGATCGTGGTTCCTGTCAGAAAGACCTCTTCTGCATTCATTAGTTCATCGACCGTAAATTCCCTTTCTTCCACAGGAATGTCATTACTTGCACACAGATGCAGCATAACCTGTCTGGATATTCCATTTAGAATCAGGTTATTTGCTGGATGGGTGATAATCTTGCCTCCTGAAACTATGGAAACATTAGAGGAGCTTCCTTCGGTCACTGTCCCATCACGATGCTGGATGGCCTCAAAACATCCGGCTTCAGCCGCTTTTTGTTTGGCGAGAATATTCCCAAGCAGGTTAAGACTTTTGATGTCGCAGCGAAGCCAGCGAATGTCCTCTGTTGTAATTGCGTTCACACCTGTGTCCGCATTTGCTGTGCTTCTCGGCACTGCTTTTGTTTTTGCAATGTACATACAATCTACCGATGGATTAGGAAATGCATGGTTTCTAGGTGAAACCCCTCTTGTAATCTGCAAATAGATTATGCCAGACTCCAGACTGTTGGCTTTAACTAGCTCTTGCAGCTGTTCATTGATCTCTGACGCAGAATAGGGCACAGAAAGAAAAATATGCTTAGCGCTGTCCATAAGCCTTTTCAAGTGCTCTTCAGCCGTAAACAATTGGCCATTGTATACGCGAATTACCTCATAGATTCCATCACCAAACTGATATCCTCTGTCCTCAAAGTCTACCTTTATCTCCGTTTGGGCGACTAACTTTCCGTTCAGTATCATCTTTTCCATTTGGTTTCCCCTCCGATTTCCAATTCTATTTATTTCTCATTTCGCTAACTCATAGATCGCATGGGCATAAATAGCTGCGGCGCTCAACATATCATCAATTGCAATATATTCATCCTTTTGGTGTGCCACATCCTCACTTCCCGGGAATAACGGGCCAAATGCCACACCTTGTTCCAGTGATCTTGCATAAGTCCCTCCTCCAATGGAAAGTAACTTAGCTTCCTGCCCTGTTTGTTCCTTATATACCTGTTGAAGCGTTTTAATTAAAAAACTGTCACTAGTGACATGGTGCGGCTTTGAATTGGATTCTGCCGAAATTCCGAAATTGTGCTGTGCCAACTGAACAACGAGCTTTTCCTTACTTTCTTTCCAATTGTATGTAACAGGATATCGAGTTGTGAAGCCAATTGAGCCCCCACCATCCTGTGTATAGCGCAATACGCCTGCATTGATGGTAAGTTCACCGGTAATCTGATCCGAAAATGCAAGACCGAGCTTATGGCCCCTCGAATCCCCGAATAACTTGTCGTGCACAAAAGTAAAATATTCTTTAGCCTGATCATCAAGATTCAGTCCAGATAAGAAAGCGGATAAGAATAAACCGGCATTCACGCCGTTGTTTGGTTCCATGCCGTGAGCGGACACTCCCTCCAGTTCAATTATTATTCCGCCTTCCTTAAGAGTCGCAGTTCCGGCAAGAGAATGCTTTTGAATGAATGTGTTGAACCGGTCAGCTATTTCACTGCTGTCAGACGCTGCCTTAATGCTAACTATGGCATAGTCGGGTACCATATTCGGCCTTCTGCCTGAGGAGAATTCCTTTACTGTGATTCCTGTATTAGAAGCAGTGGTTACAGTATTTTGCTGGACGGTGAAATCCCATATCCCCTTTTCAGCATTAATGATTGGAAAATCCGCATCAGGAGCGAACCCCATGGCTGGCATTTCTTCTTTCTCGAAATACCGATCCACACATCGCCAATCAGATTCCTCGTCTGTACCTATAATCATTCGGACTCGTTTACCAAGCGGCAGTCCAAGTTCCTTAATAATCTTCATCCCATAATAAGCAGCCATAGTCGGGCCCTTATCGTCTATTGCACCACGGGCGTATATTTTGCCATCCCTTATATCAGCTGAAAAGGGATCAGAACTCCAACCATCTCCCTCAGGTACGACATCGACATGACATAGAATCCCTATAAGTTCGTCTCCTTCCCCCATTTCCAGATGCCCGGCAAGATTATCGACATTTTTGGTGACAAATCCATCCTTTGCACCTAATGAAAGCATGTAATCCAGGGCTGCCTTGACGCCCTTCCCCAATGGAGCTTCTTCTGTCGCTTGTTCTTCATCCAGCACACTTCTTATTCTTAAAAGCTCCTGTGTGTCCTGAAGCAAGCTTTCTTTTCGTTGTTCGATCTCCTGCCTCCAATGTATTTGGGCCACAATAATCACTCCAATCATTTGTGTGACAAAAATTGCTCTTCCATCTATTATCACTTCTTTACCATGCGTCTGCAAGAGCTTTAAAGCGCTAAAACAAAAGTTGGCTTGCAAAGAAAGCAATCCACTTTGACTTATACCGCATCATTCAAAATAAAATTCTGAAAATAACCATTTGCTGCATATCATGCATCGAAGAGGAACATGTCTTAAGACAACAGTTTCCTGAATAAAGAAATCCCTTTTTGAATATATAATAACAGTAATTTTTTTCCTAATATTTTGTTAATTAAGTTATTTATCTGGAATTTCACATACTAAAGGCGTAAAATATTAAGTAACTGCACGGTTTACAATGCTTCATAGCTGTATCACGGTGGTATAAAAGAATTAGGCATGTCGAAATTTTACCGGGAGCTGTATGTACAGCAGCTGATCTTGGAGAACAACGTATCCATTAGTCCTATCGCAGAGTTTTTCTATTTTGTTTGGCCTTACAGGCATTTCCTTATGGCCAATAAGGTAAAAGGAATAGGAGTGGTATTGTGAAACCTTCAACAAATCGAATGTTAACCCGTATTAAATCCGTTTATATGTTTATAAGTGATAACGGTACGGTTTCTACTCAAGAGCTTGTAGAAGAATTTGGCATCACTCCTCGCACGATACAGCGAGACCTGAATGTACTGGCATATAATAATTTAGTAAAAAGTCCAAGCCGAGGCCTTTGGACAACGACAAAAAAGCGTGTAAAAATGTCATCGTGATTATAGAGCAGCCAGTCAAGATCAGCGGGGCATGTCATAAAGAAATAACCAGCGCGCTCGATCCAGGCAAAAAAAGCGGCGGCCAATTTAGGCCGCCGTCTCTTATATCTATTATTCTTTACCTTTTAACAATCGCAGTTCCTCATCTGTGAGTTCCCTGTATTGGCCTAGCCCCAATTCTTCATCCAATACCAGACTTCCCATGGAGATACGTTTCAAATAAATGACCCGCTTTCCTACCGCCTCGAACATTCTCTTTACCTGATGAAATTTTCCTTCCGTAATCGTTAATTCAATGTCAGAAGTTAACCCCTGCTTGAGAATCGCCAATTCACCAGGTTTTGTCACGTATCCATCATCAAGGGTCACACCAGCCTTAAATGCTTCAATGTCATCCTCTGTCACTTCGCCTTCAATTGCGGCGAAATAGGTTTTCGGGACGTGCTTTTTAGGAGAAAGGAGCTGATGGGATAGCTGCCCATCATTTGTCAAAAGCAGCAGGCCTTCCGTATCCTTATCCAGGCGCCCTACAGGAAAGGGCTGGAACACAGCATCCTCAGGTTCAAGAATGTCAATGACTGTTTCCTGATAGTGATCCTCTGTTGCTGATAAGACACCAGGAGGTTTATTCATCATGAGATAAATGAACTCTCTATACTCTACGTCTTCACCCTGAACTGTTACACGGTCAGCTTTGGTATCCACATGCTCTTTTGGATCCTTGACCACCTTTTCATTCACTGCGACGGCACCAGATTTAAGTAGTTTTTTTACTTCTGTCCTGCTTCCATACCCTATATTGGATAACATTTTGTCAATTCTCATATTAACCTCCTGATAGTACCCTCACACCTGCGCTGTATCTACTATGGTCTTCTCACCAGATACAGGGCCCTTAAGGATTCAACATCCATACATAAGACCAGGCATTCATCTGATGAAAATGCAATTAGGCTTTTAGCTTCAATTTCCTTTGCAAAGCATCAATTCGGTTTCCAAATAAGCGATGTGCCAGCTTC
Source organism: Peribacillus sedimenti (assembly GCF_046237635.1). Classification (NCBI taxonomy): domain Bacteria; kingdom Bacillati; phylum Bacillota; class Bacilli; order Caryophanales; family Bacillaceae; genus Peribacillus; species Peribacillus sedimenti. The sequence goes on from NZ_CP143547.1 coordinate 4,239,192, forward strand.
GTCTTTAAAGCCAGAATGAAGTATGCTGCCGCTCCCGTCAATGCACATCCCGCTGTGACCAGGATAGCCTGAAACCGTTCCTGCGGGTTCAGGAAATGTGAGAAAATCCATTGGAATACAAATACGGAGATGGACATGAATATGGTAAAAATGAAAATAAGCATTGTTCTTCTTACAACTAGTTTATACTTATAGCCAGTAAAATACGTAATGATATACATATTGATCAGACATGCCACCAGGTAGCCAAGTGTTGTGGCATAAATGGAACCTGCTGTTTCAAACATTTTGATCAACGGAATATTCAAACTCAGCTTTATTAAGATCCCGGTCAACAGGCTTAATACGGTGAATTTTTGCTGATTGATCCCTTGAAGAACAGCTGCCGTTACTGAGAACAAAGCAAAAAAGATTGCAGCAGGTGCATAAATCTGAAGGATTTCGACACCCAATCGATCGTATCCATAAAACGCTGAGTACACTGGTTCCGCAAGCAGCGACATCCCTACTACCGCAGGAATCGTCAGGAAAAGCAGAATTTGAAAAGCCATATTCAGCTGGTTGCTAAATGTTTGAAACTTGTCCTCCACGAACGCTTTTGTTACACTCGGCAGGATGCTCATCGAAAAAGCAGTTGCCAATGTCATAGGGATAATTACTAGCTTCTGCGTCGAGAAGTTGACAATGCCTAGAGCCTCACCGGCAACCTTTGCATTTATCCCTGATGCAACCATCGCGCGGGTGAATGTCAAAGTATCTACCAATTGAAAGAGAGGGAGAGCTATCCCCACAAAAATAAACGGGATGGAAGATACTAAAATCTCTTTATATATTTGAGGTAAAGATATATGGATGGTACCCTTATCTTGTTCCAGCAATTTATCAAGGTGCGGTTTTCTCTTTTTCCAATAAATGAGCAATACAATGAGGCTTGCCACCGCACCTGCTGTTGCTGCCAATGTAGCCACGCTAATTGCTGTCACCAGGTCGCCATCCATTACCTTCAGAACGATATATACTCCGCCCAGCAAAAAGAGAACGCGTATAAACTGCTCTATTACCTGTGATATCGCAGTCGGCCCCATCGATTGATGCCCCTGGAAATAGCCGCGGATCATACTCATGAATGGAACTAGAATCAAAGCAAAACTGACCGCTCTTATAACGGTTGTGATGTCTTCTACAGTAAAATTCTGCTTGTCATCGACTGTGACAAATCCTGCGATAGCCGGAGATAATAAATATAATAGTATAAATGCCCCAATGCCGGTCAGCAGCATAATTTTCAAGCTTGATTTAAAGAGCTTCTGCCCCACGGCATATTCTTCCATTGCATTATACTTTGAGACAAATTTTGAAACCGCCAGCGGCATCCCGCCTGTGGCAAAGCTAATAAATAATGTATAAGGAATATAGGCATATTGGTATAATTCTGTCCCCTCATTGCCAACCCATTCCTCAAAAGGTATTACATAGAATAATCCGAGCACCTTGGACAGTACCATTCCAAAAGTTAAGATAAACGTGCCCTTCAATAGCTTTGATGACATTCAATCCCATCCTACCTTTATTCAGTTACGTGTTTTCGCACGCTATCAAACCTAATCTTAAAACTGACTGCCTCGCCTTATCTCTTTATAAGAACGGCACTCGAGTTATATGAATTCGAATATCTTTGATAAACTAAAGAAAAGTTTACTCTTTTCACGGATCAATTACAATTATGATATTATTTCCTGAAACGGATCTTTTAGCTTGCAGGAAAAGGACAAGCCTTTATTCAGCCAAGCTAAACTATTTTAACAGATTCATTCCTCCAAACCAATAATTATGTAGCATACTGCTGTAATTAGGGAAAAATTAAATTGTATATGTTGTCTACGTTTATTCAAATCCATGTATACTGATAGAATGGCTTGCATAAAGGGAAAAGAAATCAGACTAATGAACGAATCAGAAGGCTTATCATTTTTTGCAAAACTGCTTTATCTGCAGGTGTATGTCGACAACGCTGCCGGAGAAAAGGACGATATAGCCTAGCATTATTGTAAAGTCCCAAAGTAATATAAAGGGATATTTAAACTTAGCATAAAAGATGGTGGATGATATGAAATTTGATGTAGTTGTAATAGGCGGGGGACCCTCAGGCTTGATGGCTTCAATAGCAGCAGGCGAAAGAGGGGCCAGTGTGCTATTGATCGATAAAGGCGAAAAGCTGGGAAGGAAACTTGCGATTTCAGGCGGCGGGAGATGTAATGTGACAAACCGCCTCTCCATTGATGAAATCATCAAGCATATTCCGGGAAATGGCAGATTCCTGTACAGTGCTTTTTCAGAATTCAATAATGAGGACATTATTACATTCTTCGAAAATCTGGGTGTAGCTTTAAAGGAAGAGGATCACGGAAGAATGTTTCCCGTAAATAACAAAGCCCAGAGTGTAGTGGATGCGCTAATCAACCGGATGAAAGAGCTGAATGTCAAGGTTTATACGAATTCACCGGTTGCTGATCTCATTTATAGGGATGGAAAAACGGCTGCTGTTCTTCTAAAAAACGGACAAACCTTTGAAACCGACGCGGTTGTTGTTGCTGTAGGAGGCAAATCTGTCCCTCATACAGGTTCCACAGGCGATGGCTATGCATGGGCCAAGAAAGCGGGTCATACAATTACGGAGCTGTTTCCAACAGAGGTACCTGTACTTAGCGATGAACCATTCATACAAAGTAAAACATTGCAGGGTCTTTCACTGCGAGATGTTGCCTTAAGTGTATTAAATCCAAAAGGAAAGCCATTGGTCACTCATCAAATGGACATGATTTTTACCCATTTTGGAATTTCCGGGCCAGCAGTGCTTCGTTGCAGCCAATTTGTCGTGAAAGCGATGAAGAAATGGAATCTTACGCATGTCACGATAAAGCTGGATGCCCTTCCCGACAGAAATAAGGAGGAATTATTCCAGGAGGTTGTCATGGAGGTCAAAGCAGATCCGAAAAAAGCGATCAAAAATATACTTAAAGGATGGCTGCCAGAACGCTATCTGTATTTCCTGCTTGAGGAGAGCGACATAGACTTACAGGAACAGGGGGCAAACATACCTAATGAAAAATTGCGCCGCTTTGCCGAGCTTTGCAAAGACTTTCAATTTAAAGTGAACGGAACCCAGCCAATCGAGAAAGCGTTTGTTACCGGAGGCGGCGTCAGCGTTAAAGAAATCCATCCAAAAGAAATGTCTTCTAAATTGATGGGAGGATTATATTTTTGCGGCGAGATTTTAGACATCCATGGGTACACAGGCGGCTATAACATAACTTCCGCACTGGTAACAGGCAGGCTCGCCGGCCAAAATGCAGCACTCTATGCATGCAACTGATAGGCTGCGCAATTTCTTTTGCAGTTTGACTATCAAAAAAGCTATCTAAATTATTCCATGGCATACAGCTATGGTCCCAACCAGCATATATAAAAAGCACCCCGTCTGTTCAACCAGACGAGGTGCAATTCCCAAAGCCTTATTAATCATATACTTTTATTTATCTTACTTTATATATAACCATGGCGCTAAAACAGTAAATCTGTTCTTCTTCCTCTTCACCCGATGCGGCCACATTATACTTTATATCCACAATTTGATTATCCCGAATGCTCTCAAGGAAATAATTCATTTCGTCCTCTAAATCCTGTTCATGTTCATAATCAAACAGCTTTACTTGAATCATGGACATCCCCTGCCCTTTTTAGAAACAGGATTGCCCAAGATTCAAGAAAATATACCGTTTCCGTCAAAATTTGCACGCTTTTCTACTATGATGTTTATGAATTCTTCTTTTTGTAGAAGGATCCTACTTAACAATAACTTCGCCGGTCCAGTTCAGCATGCCGCCCACCATATTGCGTACTTTATAGCCCTGGTCCTGCATGTAGTGGCAGACATTATTGCTGCGATTGCCGGATCGGCAAACGAAAATATACTCCTTGTCCTTATCAAAATGGTCCAGTTTCTCAGGAATATCGCCCATCCGGATATGCTTTGCCCCTTCAATCATCCCGTGCTGAACCTCTTCATCTTCACGGACATCCACTATTTCCAGCTTCTCACCCGCCTCAATCTTTTCCTCTAGCTCCTGGGGAGTTATAGTCTTAATATCTTCCATTTAGACACCTCATCAATTTAAATTTATGTATGACTCATTATAACAATTACCCGTGCCTCATCCAAATAAGAGGCTCATTCTGCTGCCGCTGTACTCAGTTAAAGAGATTCTGATCTCCTTGTAGAATTTACACAATTAAATAGGGGTCTGACCCTAAAATTCTTAAGCATATGCTATCCCCAGGGATCAAGGCCCCCAAGATTGGCTCGGAGGCCTTGTCAGCAGCTTTTTTATTTAGTTGGCAACAATATTAACCAGTTTGCCAGGTACCGCAATCACCTTACGGATCGTTTTGCCATCAATCTGCTCTTTGATGGCTGCATCATGCATTGCCAATTCTTCCAATTTTTCTTTGGATGAACCGGTTGGAACCATTAGCTTTGTCTTCACTTTTCCATTGATTTGGATGACTATTTCCACTTCATCTTCAACAAGTTTGGCTTCATCGTATGCAGGCCATGTTTCATACGTAATGCTTTCGATGTGGCCAAGCTTTTCCCACAGCTCTTCAGCTATGTGCGGTGCTACTGGAGAGAGCATTTTCGTAAATCCTTCGATATAAGCCTTAGGCAGATTTTGTGCCTTATATGCGTCATTGATAAACACCATCAGCTGTGAAATAGCCGTGTTGAGTTTAAGTTCCTCGTAGTTTTCTGTAACCTTCTTGACGGTTTGGTGGTACACCTTTTCCAGCTTGCCGCTGTTATCATTCTCAACCACTTTTTCAGAAAGAGTACCATCGTCTTCCACCAATAGTCTCCATACTCTGTCAAGGAAGCGTCGAGCACCATCAAGGCCATTCGCTGACCATGCGATGGACGCTTCTAAAGGTCCCATAAACATTTCATATAGACGAAGGGTGTCGGCCCCGTGGCTTTTGATGATATCGTCAGGATTGACCACATTTCCTTTTGACTTACTCATCTTTTCATTATTCTCACCAAGAATCATTCCCTGGTTGAACAGCTTTTGGAAAGGCTCTTTTGTTGGCACAACCCCTAAATCATAAAGGAACTTATGCCAGAAACGAGCATATAGCAAGTGAAGCACTGCATGTTCCGCACCGCCAATATACATATCGACCGGGAGCCATTCCTTTAATTTTTCAGGATCAGCAATCGCCTTTTCATTCGTTGGGTCGATATATCGCAAGAAGTACCAGCTGCTTCCTGCCCACTGCGGCATGGTGTTTGTCTCGCGTCTGCCTTTACGGCCATTTTCATCTGTCACATTTACCCATTCTGAAATATTCGCAAGCGGCGACTCCCCAGTCCCGGAAGGACGAATCTCCTTCGTTTTTGGCAGCAATACCGGAAGATCTTTCTCTTTTACAGGTTCTACGCTGCCATCTTCCCAGTGGATAATTGGAATCGGTTCACCCCAGTAACGCTGGCGGCTAAACAGCCAGTCACGCAAGCGATAAGTAATTTTTTTCTCTCCAATCCCTTTTTCGGTAAGCCATGAGATGGCAGCCTTGATGGCTTCATCTTTCTTCATGCCGTCCAAGAATCCGGAATTGACATGCTCTCCATCACCTGTAAAGGCCTCTTCTTGCACATTGCCTCCAGTAACGACCTCCTTGATTGGAAGGTCAAACTTCACTGCAAACTCATGATCGCGTTCATCATGTGCGGGAACAGCCATTATAGCTCCGGTTCCATAGCTCATCAATACATAATCCGCAATCCAGATTGGCATCTTTTCTCCATTTACAGGATTAATAGCATAGGCACCTGTAAATACGCCCGTTTTTTCCTTTGCCAAGTCTGTTCTTTCAAGATCCGTTTTGTTTTTAACTGTTTGGATATATTCCTCAACTGCACTTTTTTGCCCTTCTGCAGTAATCTTTTCGATGAAAGGATGCTCAGGTGACAGTACAGCGTATGTGGCTCCAAACAATGTATCGGGACGAGTCGTAAATACAGTAAATGAATCGTCATGTCCTTCAATCGCAAACGTCACCTCTGCACCTTCAGAACGGCCAATCCAGTTTCTCTGCATATCCTTGATATTCTCTGGCCAATCAACCTCTTCCAAATCATCAAGCAAGCGATCCGCATAAGCAGTGATCTTAAGAACCCATTGCTTCATTGGACGGCGCTCAACAGGGTGCCCGCCGCGCTCACTCTTTCCGTCAATGACTTCTTCGTTAGCAAGCACCGTTCCCAATGCCGGACACCAGTTGACTGCTACTTCATCAATGTAGGCTAAGCCTTTTTCATACAGCTTTGTGAAAATCCACTGTGTCCATTTATAATAACTTGGATCTGTCGTGTTGATTTCCCGCTCCCAATCATAGGAAAAACCAAGCTCCTTAATTTGCCTTCTAAACGTATTGATATTTTTCTCTGTAAATTCAGCCGGGTCATTTCCAGTATCTAATGCATATTGCTCAGCCGGCAATCCAAATGCATCCCATCCCATTGGATGAAGGACTTTATAGCCCTGCATTCTTTTCATTCGCGATAATATGTCACTTGCGGTGTAACCTTCCGGATGGCCGACATGAAGTCCTGCACCAGATGGATATGGAAACATATCGAGCGCATAGAACTTCCTTTTACCGCCCTCTTCATTTGTTTTGAACGTCTTGTGTTCTTCCCAGTATTTTTGCCATTTTTTTTCGATCTCATAATGGTTGAAACTCATCATCTTTCCTCCTAGAGTTAAAATAGTAAGGCAACTGCAGCCTAAAGCGTGTTCAAAAAACTTGCCATTTGCCACATATAGTTGGTCACTTAGAACCATTACATGTACCCGACGACATCCCAAGCATATCGAAAACGTCGAAGCGGGCCGCAGTCAAAGTAAAAAACTATGCATTCCTATCTTCGATAAAGGAATAAAAAAATCCCCTCATCCCAAAAGGGACGAGAGGATTATGTATATCTTCCCGCGGTACCACCCAAATTGGCGACAGAAAACAATCGCCCCGCTCTTCGATTCCGTAACGTGGAAAACGCCGGACACTACTGTTCATTCATGTCCGAAATTCAAAGGCGAGTTCACGATCATTCCTGGCTGGCTTTCACCGTCCGCCAGCTCTCTACGCAGGTTCAAATCGCTAATACTCCTTATCATCATCGTTAGATATAGGATTATATACGTATTCTAGTAAATTTTATTCATAAATGCAATAGCCGTTTTTCATTCATTATAAACATCTTTTGTTTTATATATTCATATTATGGGAAATATGTTTTCATTTCCAACCTGTTTCGCGCTCATCAAGGAAACTATTTTACAGGTGAAATTATATTTTCACTGCTGTTAGCTTTCTTAAGCCCTTTATCGTAAAAGAGTGTTGTAACAATAGCCATGACGAAGAGAATTGAAAATACACCGAACATCATATTCATTCCAAAAGAATCCACCAGAAATCCCCCTAGCAGCGGGCCAACCATCCTTCCCGCAGTGGCGGTGCTGTTCACGACCCCCTGGTAAAACCCTTCTTTCCCTTTAACAGCCAGTTCATTAGCAGCCGCTGGCACGGCGGGCCAAACAAACATTTCCCCGATTGTCAGAATGACCATAGCTGTCATGAAACCTGCAAAACCCGCTGCGTTGGCAGCCACCGCAAATGAAATAATAAAAATAAGCATCCCCGCAATAAGCTGCACCTTCAGTGTTTTTGCAAACCATTTGACTAATCCAGAGACAACTGGCTGTGCAACTACAATCAACGCCCCATTTATAGTCCAAAATAAGCTGTATTGCTTCAATGTAATTCCTATTTCCTGAGTATAAGCAGCGATAGTAGATTGCCATTGCACATATCCGATCCAGCATAGGAAATATCCAATGCTTAAAATGATCAGGGCATGCATTTTAACGCTGATTTGAGCTGTCTTGCCTCCAGCCGCAGGTGCTGCCTGTATGGAATCATCAGTCTGGATACCTCTAAATCCAAACACTGCAAGAGCAAGAAAAACTAAATACAAGGCTGTATTCGCAGCAAAGATGTATTCGAACGAGAATGAAGCGACTAGTCCTCCCAGCGCGGAACCAACAGCCACCCCAAGGTTCTGTGCCACATAAATAGCATTAAAGGCCTTTCTTCCGCCCTCTTTCCAGCAAGAACCGGCCATTGCAAAAATAGCCGGAAATATAATACCTGCTCCAAAACCGGAAATGGTTAATAAGATTACGTACGGCGTCCATGAATGGTCAATTGTCAGCCCTACGGAAGAAAGGACAGTCAATAAAATTCCGACAACAATTGTTTTATAGCCGCCTATCTTGTCAAACATGATTCCCCCGGCAAGATTTCCAACTACGCTTACTAGAGAATTGGCCATAAGAACGAGGCCGGCGACTGAAAGAGACTTCCCTAACTGGTCATGAATATAAATGGTATTGAGAGGCCATAAAAAGGATGATGCAGTTACATTTATAGCCATACCGATAATTAACATCCATAAGGAACGAGGCATAACTTTGCTCCCTTACATTAGAATCGTTTTGTGCACTAAACCATTCTATTGCTTTTCCTCCTGCCCGGCAATAGTTTTGTCAGCAAAATGATTCGGTTGCGGCCAATGCAGATTCACTGCCTCAGGGATTAAGATTCAGAAAACATGTGAAAACTTGTGCTTATTATCAAATATGCAGTATATGTAATAACTGGCGTGGTACAAATAATCAGAAAGTCCCGTATTATGTTTCTCATGAAACAAATACTGGCATGAATTTCATTGAAAAAGCAGTATACAAGAACAAAAAGAACTGGTCCGCTGACACTCACATGTCCGCGTCAGTCCTATTCACAGTATGGAGACGTTGATTTTAAGTCACATCGTTCGTGTATTGCTGCGCAAGATCATCTGGTTCTGCATTTGATCCACCAGCAATCGCATCCTGTAAAGCCTTTCTCTCTGCTGATTATCCGCACTGTTCCAAAGAACATCAATTTCATGTATAGCCTGTTCTAGCATGTTCTGGGCCTGGGTATATTCCAAGTCGTTGCCGTGCTCCTGCCTGGCCCCTTCCATATACTGCTCGTCCGCATATTGCAGCGCATCCTCGCAATTAAAAAGGCACATATCTATAGAATGTCTTGTTGCCACATTCCTTCACTCCCTAGCTACACAAGATAGAAGAGAAAAATCTCATCCGCAATTTTAGTTTTCTCACTTTAGATTTGCTTTATAAAAGGCAAGTATAGACATTTCCCTTCCTGTGACCTGAATTCGAAATACTTTTGAAAACAGACTTTGATACATGGTAAAATACCTTTTATGATTGTAAAACCTACCGCAATCGGAGGGCATGAATGTTGCATGTTCATCAGTAAATGCACACAGCAAAAGACAATTTGGATGTTATTCGCAATGAAGGAGGTTTCTGCCATGGATGAGTCAAACCCGTTTATATATGCTGACCAAGATAAACGATATCACACATGGAATTACCATTTGCGTCGGGTTTTTGGACATAAAGTATTTAAAGTGGCACTTGATGCCGGCTTTGATTGCCCTAATCGAGATGGGACTGTAGCGCATGGAGGATGTACCTTTTGCAGCGCAGCGGGTTCCGGAGATTTTGCCGGCAATCGGGCAGATGACCTTAAAACTCAATTCCGGCAGGTAAGCCAAAAAATGCACAAAAAGTGGAAAGATGCCAAGTACATGGCGTATTTTCAGGCTTTTACGAATACTCACGCCCCTGTCGAGGTCTTACAGGAAAAATATGAGACCGTCCTCAAGGAGGAAGGAGTCGTTGGCTTATCGATCGCCACAAGGCCCGATTGTCTTCCCGATGATGTTGTGGAGTATCTTGCCGAACTAAATAAACGAACGTACTTATGGGTGGAACTAGGGCTTCAGACAGTTCATGAAAGGACCGCATTATTGATTAATCGCGCCCATGATTATCAGTGTTATGCAGAGGGAGTCGAAAAGCTGAGGAAACACGGTATACGGGTGTGCTCACATATTATTAACGGTCTTCCGCTTGAGACGGACGAAATGATGCTGGAAACTGCAAGACAAGTTGCCGAGCTTGATGTACAGGGAATTAAAATACATCTCCTGCATCTATTGAAAGGTACCCCGATGGTCAAACAATATGAAAAGGGTATGCTGGAATTCCTCTCGTTCGATCGGTATATCTCACTCGTCTGCGACCAGCTTGAAATTCTTCCTCCAGAAATGGTGATCCATAGAATTACAGGTGACGGGCCAATAGAACTGATGATTGGGCCTATGTGGAGTGTTGATAAATGGAGTGTTTTAAACGCAATTGACTCAGAATTAAAAAGACGAAACAGCTGGCAAGGCAAATTTTATAAACAAGCGGTGAGTATTTGATGAAATTGGATAGGATTTTGCCGTTTGCAAGGGTTCTGCTCGAGAAAGCAATTAGAGAAGGAGATATAGCTGTAGATGCGACTACCGGGAACGGGTTCGATACTGTTTTTTTAGCACAACTTGCCGGAAACACAGGCCACATCTATGGTTTTGATATTCAGCAGGAAGCACTTGAGGCCACCGCTGCACGGCTGAACGAGCAGGGCCTCGCAAACTGCTGCACTTTAATTCACTCAGGTCATGAAAACATAAAGAACCATATCCCTGAATCGGTTCATCACAGGATCACTGCCGCAATTTTTAATCTCGGCTATCTCCCGGGAGGGGATAAACAAATTGTTACGAGGGCTGACACGACCATTTCAGCAATCGAACAACTGCTGGAAATCATGGCTGCTGAAGGGTTGATCATCCTTGTTATCTATCATGGACATCCTGAGGGCGCTGTTGAAAAGGATGAACTATTGCGATATGTTTCTTCCCTTCCACAGGACAGAGCGCACGTTCTACAGTATGGGTTTATCAATCAAGTTAACCAGCCTCCATTTATCATTGCCATTGAAAAAAGATAGAAAAAGTCTGCCATCCATTAGCTGGCAGACTCTTCTTTTTAATATTCTCTTTTTCCGCTAATTCCCAAAATGCTCAACAATTAACCTTAAAGCCTTTACTTTATCTTCAAAATTAAACGTAATGCTTACGAGCATCATTTCATCGACCATGTAGCCTTCACTCAATTCCTTTAATTGCTTAGCTGCAGAAACAGGACTCCCTACTACCATTCTTTTGCGATTTTCCCTGATCCAATCTAGTTCAAAAGATGAATACTGATAAGCCTGAACCTGCTCAAGATTTGGCGTTCCCTCCAGGCGAGCGCCCTGCTGCTGCATAAGCATGGTGTAATCCAATATTGATGCAATTTCTTCTGCTTTATGGTCTGTTTCCGCGCAAATAAAGAACACGGCAGCTAGACTCTTCGGTACGCTTAAAAATTTTGATGGCTTAAAATTCTGCCGGTATCTTTCCATATATTCAAACCCATCTTCCCCATTTATAAACTGGGCAAATGTGTAGGGAAGGCCTTTTTCTGCAGCGAGCAGCGCACTTGATTCTGTTGAACCAAGCAGCCAGACCTCTGGTGCAGTTTTTGTAACGGGGGCTGCAGTAAGGCCTGTGAATCTATGGCCTTCGGGCAAGGCATCGTGCAAGTAAGCCAAAAGGTCATCAATTTGTTCCGGGTAGCGTGTTTTATCCCTCTTTCTTCCGTCTGCTAATGCAAGGGAGGCAATGGGCATTCCGCCAGGGGCCTTTCCTATTCCCAAATCAATCCTGCCCGGTGCCAATCCCTCCATGACCCGAAAATTTTCGGCGACCTTAAAAGCGCTGTAATGAGTAAGCATAACCCCGCCGGATCCTACTCTAATTCTGTCTGTCTTTGCTGCAAGATAGGGAATCAGCACTTCCGGAGAGGTGCCGGCAAGAGTCATTGCATCATGATGCTCAGATACCCAAAATCTGTGGAAACCCAATCTTTCAGCGTGCTGCGCTAATTTAACAGTATTTTGGAGAGCTTCTTCTGCTGACATTCCCTGCGAAATTGGTGATTGGTCCAGAATACTTAATTTCATTGACGCTCCCCTTTCTGTCAATTTAGGCTGGCTGCTGTCGCAGCTGCATGCCTTCTTTTTTGCAGCGAACGATACGCCCTGCCATTCAAATAGAAGAACATGGACACGAAGCCGCCGCATCGAATCAGTCTCTTGGAAACAGCTTTAATCTTTTTCTGGGATTGTACTTTATCATCAGATAAATAAAGACCTAACAAGCCCCGATGAATAAGCAGGTGGAATCGTTTATGTGGAAGTAATCTCGAATGCTGCTCCGATTTTTCAACAAAATAAGCAAATCGGTTATAAAGCTCTTGATCGTCCTTATAATAGAAACAGAAATTCAAATCTCCTCCGTCTCTATCCTCTTCCTGATCGATAAAATAATCCAATAGGATATGGAGTCCCTGTATGTATGGAAAGTACCCCTGCCAGATCTTTTCCGCATATTCTTGAGTAAAATCCGGTCTCATGCTGTAGGAAACAAGGCAAAAAATACCGAGAGTGGATCCCGAGCAAGCGGAAAACTCATACCACGACATAGTTGGTAGCTGTGCTTTATGATGGTCAAACCATGATTGAAGCCGAGGTACCCTTTCTTCAACTCTTACATGCTTATGCACCTGCAAATCACAATAAACAGAGCATAAATCCCTTAGATATGGGAAAATATCCAGATAGCTGGAAATCCCCCGTAGAACAGATTGACAAGCAGAGACCAGTTCATGCAAATAACCCCCATCATCCTTATCGGACCGATATCTGTAGTAATCCGACGGCTCGGCATCAATATCGATCGAGTGGTGCATGGATTCATGCAGAGCCCTGAAATCCTCGGGATCAAGAGATGTGCTCCGATCGCATAAATTATCCAGGTAGTCACTGATTGTCTGATAGGCCACGATAAAACGGATCGCAGCCCTTGCTTGACTCTCGGCAGCGAGCGCAAGAATCGATCCTCCTTCACAATGAAATGTTTTTGAATGGATGCTTGCCAACGCTTGTCTTTTCAGTTCCTGATTGGGTATTTCTTCTGCCCGCTTCTTCCAATAATTGAGCTCCTCATGTACAACGGGAAAGATGTCCCGGTATACATTTTTCATTAATGTTAAGGGGTTTGTCGGTACTGCCATAGCACACCTCGCCTAAATAATATATCCCAGTGTCTTCAACCTATTTTCAACAAACCCTAATGCATATAGAAATACATTTTCTCTTTCTGGTTCGTTAAATATTTCATGATAAAGCCCAGGCCACTCTTTATAATGCTTTTCACTGCAGAGAATGTAATTAAACCATTCCCGCACCGGCCTTTTATCTACTATTTTATCATCTCCCCCTTGCATTAAGAGAACGGGAATGTCCTGTAATTCAGGGATTTCGTCAAAAGCATCCTTAATTGAGCTGACCAGTTCCCGGTACCATCTGACAGATACTTTGGTAACGAACAGGCTGTCATTCATGTCTTCATCCTTAATATCAGGATTTCTCGTTGCCATTTCCGGTGTCAGCTCTGGGTCAACCCTATATTTCGGATGAACTAGATTCAGTATTTTTGAAGCCGTATTTTTCATCCGTGATGGGTATGATGCCAATCCGAGGCAGGGTGATGAAAGAATGACCCCTGCCAAGTCATGCTCTTCTTGCTGAAGGAGCCTGATTGCAATAAGTCCTCCCATACTATGGCCCAGTACGAAAACAGGAAGGGAGTACTTATAGGCCTCGGCAATCCAGCTTCTGACTGCAGTTAAGTATTCATCGAAAGAATCTATATGCCCGCGAAATGCACGGGTGGTCATTCCCTGTCCGGGAAGGTCGCCCAAAATAACATGATATCCTGCTGATTTCCACATTTGGGAAAGCCATTTATAACGGCCATGATGTTCTAAAGCACCATGTACGATGACGATCACGGCTTTAGCAGAGCCCTCTGCTTGTAAGCTCCACATAGATAGAACTCCTCCTCCAGACAATATATAGATGGTAATAATGTGAAGAGATTTACTCTGCAATCTTTTCCGGATTGCGATATATTATCTTTATATAAGATAATACCGAAAAGTTCCATACGACGGAAAGGATTTGATTCTGAAATGAGTATCTACCCATACAAAGAATATAGCCCTGACATAGCGGATAGTGCATATATCGCTGAAAATGCCATAGTCACAGGCAATGTTTCTATTGGTGCTGAGTCGAGCCTATGGTTTAATTCCGTGATCCGCGGAGATGTTGCACCCACCATCATAGGGAAAAAGGTGAATATCCAGGATAATAGCGTATTGCATCAAAGCCCGAATAATCCTCTGATCCTTGAAGACGAAGTCACGATTGGACATCAGGTAATCCTCCACAGCTGCAAAATCAGGAAAGGAGCCCTGATTGGAATGGGTTCAATTATCCTTGATAATGCTGTAATTGGAGAAGGCGCCTTTATAGGTGCAGGCAGCCTGGTTCCACAAGGGAAAGAGATTCCGCCAAATGTGCTGGCCTTCGGAAGACCGGCACGTGTAATTCGCGAGCTGACAGATGAAGATAGAAAAGACATGCAGCGAATTTCCCGAGAATATGCGGAGAAAGCCCAATATTATAAACACGCGAAAAAAATTAAGTGAGTGCCCGAATACGAAGGAAAAAAAAGCCGATCGTACTCCCTTCATTGGTTTTATTATTGTTTTCCATCAAGCAATTTAATCACCATAGCAATGCAAAAAGGACCCATACCAAGTCTGAAGATTTACTTACTTGGTATGGGTCCTTTTATTAATATATTTATTAGGCCTGGGATCTAAGTGCTTCAGCTTTATCCGTGCGTTCCCAAGGCAGTTCAACATCAGTACGGCCAAAGTGTCCGTAAGCTGCTGTCTGCTTGTAGATAGGGCGGCGAAGATCAAGCATATTAATGATGCCGGCAGGGCGAAGATCAAAGTTTTTCCGTACTAGCTCTACCAGTACATCTTCACTTACAGTTCCTGTGCCGAATGTATCCACAGAAATCGAAACGGGCTGTGCGACACCGATCGCATAAGCCAGCTGTACCTCAACCTTGTCAGCAAGGCCTGCTGCTACAAGGTTCTTTGCAACATAACGTGCTGCATACGCCCCAGAGCGGTCCACCTTTGTAGGATCCTTTCCAGAGAAGGCGCCGCCTCCATGGCGAGCATACCCTCCGTAAGTATCCACAATGATTTTGCGTCCAGTCAGCCCCGCATCACCTTGTGGCCCTCCAATAACGAACCGTCCTGTAGGGTTAATGAAATATTTTGTATTTTCATCTATTAATTCAGCAGGAACGACAGGGTTAATCACATGCTCTTTAATATTGCGCTGGATCTGGTCCAGGCTGATTTCAGGATGGTGCTGAGTAGAAATAACGATGGTATCAATGCGCACTGGCTTGTCATTCTCATCATACTCTACTGTAACCTGGGTTTTGCCATCAGGCCGCAGATATGGAAGAATATCCTCTTTGCGCACTTCGGTCAGGCGCCTGGCAAGCTTGTGTGCCAATGAGATAGGAAGCGGCATAAGCTCTTTTGTTTCATTTGTGGCATAGCCGAACATTAATCCCTGGTCACCAGCACCAATGGCCTCAATTTCTTCATCGGTCATTTGGCCTTCACGCGCTTCCAACGCTTGGTCCACACCCATCGCAATGTCGGGTGACTGTTCATCGATCGATGTCAAGACAGCACAGGTTTGAGAATCGAAACCATATTTTGCCCGTGTATATCCAATATCGGCTATCGTTTCTCGAACAATTTTAGGGATATCTACGTATGTAGATGTTGTGATTTCTCCTGCAACCAGGACAAGTCCGGTTGTAACTGAAGTTTCACACGCAACACGCGCATTCGCATCCTTGGATAGAATGGCATCCAAGATTGAATCTGAAATCTGGTCACAAATCTTATCAGGATGACCTTCAGTAACAGATTCAGAAGTAAAAAGACGGCGTTTCTTGGACATCTTATTTCCTCCTAACAAAAAAGTATGTGCAGGCATCTGAATGAGGGAGTACAATAGTGAGGTTACCCCATTGAAAGGTACATAAACGACTCACTTTTTCTTCAGCCTGGCTAATCGACGGAGTTCATTCCCTTTAGGTTTCTATCATAGATTGTTTTATAGTCAATTTCCCGAATATTTTAACTCAAGGTGACATCGCTTTCCTGACTACATGAAAAAAACCTATCCACTTGAGAGGAAAGGTTGTTGTCAGAACAGCTATCCTTTCACTCTTATCGTTCAAGGGTTTAAAAACCTTGCATCAGGTTAGCACCATCGCCAAATATTCCGGTAATAATCCGTGCTCATTTACAGCAGGTTCATTCCGGTATATCGGCAGGTTGCCGGGTTTCATAGGGCCTGTCCCCTCCACCAGCTCGGGATAAGAGAATCCGTACAAGGTAAAATCATAACAAAATAACGAAAAATGTCAAATATTTTGTTGTCAATGAATCGAACATTTGCCGTCTTCACATTCCGTTCTAAAAAACAATCTACGGCGGTCGGCAATATAACGATAAAGGGGCCGGCCAATAATCCCGGCAAACGGAAGGTACGCTAAAATGCCGAATGGAATCAAAAGTGGGCAGCGCAGCATGATTCTCCTTACAGCATAGAATCCCCTTAATAGTTGCCGTTTATGTGTAATTAAGTGAAGTTCTTTTCTTAATTGTTTCTGATCTATAGATAATTTATAATGTTGTGTTGTCGCATAATCCTGAAGCGGGATCCATTGTATGGTCTGAAACCAATCAAATGAAGAAATATATTTTTTTGTCTTTTGGCAAAGAGTACATTCGGCATCGTACAATGCTATATCTTTCATCCTTCTTCACCTCTCCCATAAAATCTATATTATATTATCGCACATATGAAAACCGACAAAACACATTTCAGCTCAAAATGGACAAAACAAAAAAACGGTGACAAGATTCTGAAAAACCATCACCGAAAAGTTTTGAATAGTATAGACTAATTGAATAAATGTGTTATACTAATCGTATTATTACGTTAAATTCAAAAATAAAAGGATGGTATCTCATATATGAATTATGTCAGCACTTCAAATGGGTTGCATGAGTTATTGGCCGGGAGCAACGCGCGTGTACAACTTTCAGTCCCTCAATTAGTTGAGAAGGTTTTGAGCCGAAAGGAAGGAGTACTGACATCTACTGGGGCAGTAAGAGCCGAAACGGGGAAATATACGGGCCGGTCTCCAAAAGACAAATATATCGTTGAAGATGAATCCGTTATAAAGAAAGTGGACTGGGGCCCTGTAAATCAGCCGATTTCAAAGGAAGCCTTTGCTAAGCTATATGACAAGGTGATCCTTCATTTAAAAGAAAAAGAAGAGTTTTTCGTTTTTAAAGGCTATGCTGGCGCAGATCATAAATATAGACTTCCTATTCAGGTAATTAATGAATATGCCTGGCATAATCTTTTCGCCCATCAGCTTTTTATCCGTCCCATTGAGGAAGAACTCCAGGGTCATGACGCCCAGTTCACTGTGATTTCAGCTCCTGATTTCAAAGCTGACCCAGTTTTGGATGGTACAAAGTCCGAGACGTTCATAATTATTTCTTTTGAGCGGCGAACTGTTCTTATCGGCGGTACAGAATATGCAGGTGAAATGAAAAAATCGATTTTTTCAGTCATGAATTATTTACTCCCAGAGCAGGGAATTCTCCCAATGCACTGCTCCGCAAACGTCGGCAGAGAAGGAGACGTTGCACTGTTCTTCGGTTTGTCAGGTACAGGGAAAACAACTTTGTCTGCTGACACCAGCCGCAAATTAATCGGTGATGATGAACATGGCTGGTCTCCAAACGGAGTATTCAACATCGAGGGTGGCTGTTATGCGAAATGCATCAACCTCACAAGGGAAAAAGAACCACAAATCTTTGATGCCATCCGTTTCGGTGCCGTATTGGAAAATGTGGTTGTGGACCATGATACAAGGGTAGCAGATTATGATGACAATTCATTGACAGAAAATACCCGGGCAGCCTATCAGATTCAATCTATTGGCAACATTGTAGATCCCAGCATTGCAGGACATCCAAATACCATTATCTTTCTGACTGCGGATGCCTTCGGCGTGCTTCCTCCAATCAGCAAGCTATCGAAGGAACAAGCAATGTTCCATTTCTTAAGCGGATATACCAGCAAATTGGCTGGAACTGAGCGTGGTGTGACTTCACCTGAAGCTACCTTCTCCACCTGCTTCGGTTCGCCGTTCCTGCCGCTTCCGGCTACCCGCTATGCCGAAATGCTTGGTGAGAAAATCGATCAGCATGGCTCCAAGGTATATCTGGTAAATACAGGCTGGACTGGGGGAGAGTATGGAGTGGGCAGCAGAATGAAGCTTGCATACACTCGTGCGATGGTACAGGCTGCATTGGAAGGCGAATTGAACAATGTCGAAACAATCAAGGATGAAATCTTTGGCCTTGATATCCCTGTTCATGTACCAGGCGTCCCTGACGAGGTCCTTCAACCAAGAAAAACATGGGTGGATAAAGATGCTTACGAGGCAAAGGCTAATGAGCTTGCGTCCAAATTCCGCTTCAACTTCAAAAAATTTGCCGATGTAGCTCCTGAAATTGAAAAGTTTGGCGGACCAATTTCCTAAATCGCCCGTTTCTTACACATTTTTCGCTCTGCATAACATGTAAAAAGCCGAATTCCTTTAAGGAGTTCGACTCAGATTGTCCACAAAAGGGGTCTGGAATGTTCTCATTCCGGACCCTTCTTGTAAACTCCATCGCTATTTGAACAAATAGAGCCCAGGAAAGCGAAGCGCCTGGAACGGAAATCAATGGACTCAATTAGCAAGCCAAACAAAAAACTGTAGGCAACCTCAATTTTCTTAGTTTGTCTACAGTTTTTCACATGGTTATACAATCAAACAGTCTTCCACTCTAAAGCTGCAAAAACCAAGGGGCAGCTTTATCACATAAAGTTTTAGTTTGTTGAGTTTAAGGAGATTAATCGATAAGTCAAAAGGGTGTGATTGTTTTCCCATTCCACTTTTATAATCTCACCTGTCCCGCTGGATTCCCCCTGTACCGTCTTTCTTACATCAATAGGAATATCTATTGGATATAGCCGGTACCCCTCTTTCTGCAGAGTAAATATATTTTCTTCCCTGCGCTTCTCTCTTCCTTTCGTAACAATCATGGTGTTCAGCTCTAAAGGCATCCCCATAATAGTTTCCTCCTAAAAAAACGCATTTGTACTTGAATTATATCATTTTTCTCCGGCTTGTTTCATCCATCTTGTCAGATCCCTGACCACCTGCCGATTTATTGCCGGAGGAAAGTAATGGGTGAACTGTGTGAAATACCAGCTTTCTACGTATTTCCTCTTCATTTTAAGCGTTTTTTCCAATCGGAATGCATGTTCAACAGATACATTTGTATCCTTTTCTCCATGGATGATCAACACCGGAACATCAATCTCGTCAGCCCGAAATAAAGGTGTCCGGATTTCATATTCATTCGGATACTTGTTCGGGCTGCCGCCAATCACACGTTTCATCATCCTTCTTAAGTCACTTCGTTCTACATAGGTCAGGAACATATCAGATACTCCTCCCCATGTTACTAGAGATGCGGCTGTTTTACAGTGGATAGCTGTCCATAATGCCATGACACCTCCCCGGGAGAAACCGAAAATATGAATGCAATCCCTTTTCACCCTGTCATGGTATTCAAGAAGCTTAAAACCAGAAATGGCATCATATCTGTCTTCTCCGCCGAAATCCTCATCACCCTCTCCTCCTTGGTTCCCGCGATAAAAAGGGGCAAAAACGATAAATCCCTGGGCTGCAAACTGTGTGATTCTTGAGGGCCTGACTTTCCCCACATTCTTAATTCCACCCCTCAGATATAAAAATCCGTCATAATGCTTTCCATCATTCGGCTCAGCCAATAACCCTTTTACCTTTAAGCCCCCTGACATATATGTAACCAGGTAAAGATAAATGCCTGGATGTGGAGACGGAAATCGTCGTTTATCTATAATAGTACCGTCCTGCATACAACCTCTCCAATCAGTAAATTCGTTATCCATATTGTATATCTCTTTCTAACTTTCCCTAGCATTAAAGGAATTCAAACTATGTAAATAAGTTACACATTTGAATAAATTACAACACGATGGTAACTGGGCAAACACACATTTTTTATCATTTCATAAGATGATTGAAAGTGAAAGTAGTTAAAGGAGGGTTACCATGAAAAAAAAGATCAGAATAGGTGTATTGTTTCTGCTCGTATGTCTCTTAGCGATTCCATTGAGCGCTTGCTCAAAAAAGGAGGAGCTAAAAAAGGTCCGCATAGCGGAAGTTACCCGGTCCATCTTTTATGCCCCGCAATACGTCGCCATAGAACAAGGCTTCTTTAAAGAAGAAGGATTGGATATCAGCCTGAAAACTACGCCGGGTGGAGATAAAACAATGACTGCCTTGCTGTCCAATGGAGCCGACATTGCACTGGTGGGTTCAGAGACTTCCATCTATGTATCGGCACAGGAAACTAAAGATCCCGTAATAAACTTTGCCCAGCTGACTCAGACAGATGGTACGTTTCTTGTTTCCAGAAAGAAAATTGAACAATTTGATTGGACTATGTTAAAAGGGACCACCTTCCTTGGACAAAGAAAGGGAGGAATGCCTCAGATGGTCGGTGAATTTGTTTTAAAGAAGCATGGAATCAACCCTCACAAAGACCTTAAGCTGATCCAAAACATTGACTTTGCAAACATCTCTACCGCCTTTGCATCAGGCACTGGCGACTTCGTCCAACTATTCGAACCGACCGCGAGCGTGTTTGAAAAAGAGGGAAAAGGGCATATAGTAGCTTCCTTCGGGACAGAATCCGGCCATGTCCCATACACGACCTTCATGTCAAAACAAAGCTATATTAAAAACAACAAGGCTGTGATCGAAAAGTTTACCCGTGCTTTGAAAAAAGCACAGGATTGGGTTCAGCAGAAAAGCGCCAAAGAAACAGCAAAGGTGATTCAGCCCTATTTCGAGGACACCGACCTTGAATTAATTGAAACAGTAATAGACAGATACAAAACACAGGGCTCTTTTGCAGCCGACCCTATTTTGGATGAACAAGAATGGGATAATCTTCAAAATATTATGGATGAAGCTGGCGAGCTTCCAAAACGAATGGAATACGAAAAACTGGTAAATATAGAATTTGCTAAAAAGGTGTCTAAATAAGGGGGCTTTTCAATGAGCTTCTTAACCGTAAAAGGAATACATCATACTTATTTCACACGGTATTTTGCAGTTACTGCCTTGGAAGATATTAATCTGGACATCCAGGAAGGAGAATTTATCTCCTTCCTCGGCCCCAGCGGATGCGGAAAAACGACACTCCTATCCATAATTGCCGGGCTGATTGCCCCTGCCGCTGGAACCATTCTCCTGGAAGGCAAACCGCTTGATCGTAAGGGTCTATCTATTGGTTACATGCTGCAGCAAGATTATCTCTTTCCTTGGAAGACAATAGAACAGAACATTACGATAGGCTTGAAGCTTTTAAAGAAAAAAGAAGAAACAGAGATTGGCAAAGCTCTTGGACTTTTAGAACAGGTAGGTCTTGCAGGAGTAGAAAACCAATTTCCAAGACAGCTTTCAGGGGGGATGAGGCAGAGAGCAGCACTGGCACGGACCCTCGCTGTGAATCCAAAACTCCTGCTTTTGGATGAACCTTTCTCTGCACTGGATTATCAGACTAAGCTAAAGCTGGAGGACCTGGTTTCGGAAACTTTAAAATCCTATGGAAAAACTGCAGTCCTGGTTACTCATGATATTGGGGAAGCCATAGCCATGAGCGACCGAATTTATCTTTTATCTCCAAAGCCGGGAAAGATCCACAAATGGTTTAAAGTTCCGGCGCTACTGCAAAGTCTGTGTCCTTTTGAAGCAAGGAATCACCCCTTATACTCTGATTTATTCCAAATTATATGGAAGGAGCTGGAGAATCTTGAAGGTGGAAATGAACATAGATCAATTACATGAACAGTATAGATCCTCCCTAAATAAAGAAAAGCGCTGGGTACGATTTTACCAGCTGCTTATTTTCATTGTCTTCTTTTCCCTATGGGAAACCCTATCAAGATTGGAATGGATTGATCCGCTCATCTTCAGTTCACCCTCCAGAATTTGGCATCTGTTCACCACAAAGATAATGGACGGCTCACTGTTTCCCCACCTCGGAATAACCGTTTACGAAACAGTACTTGGTTTCATACTAGGAACCCTGCTGGGAACCATCCTGGCAGCATTGCTTTGGTGGTCTCCGTTCCTTTCGAAGGTCCTGGATCCGTACCTCGTTATTTTAAATGCCATGCCAAAGGTAGCCCTTGGCCCTATCCTTATCGTCGCTTTAGGTCCAACCATGACATCCATCGTGGCCATGGGGACCATCATTTCCATCATCATCACGACCATCGTTGTATATACCTCTTTCAGGGCAGTGGATCCCAATTATCTAAAGGTGCTGCAAACCTTCGGTGCAAGCAGAGTACAAATGTTTAAGGAAGCCATTTTGCCCGCATCCTTCCCGACCATCATTTCCACATTAAAGGTGAATGTGGGACTATCATGGGTTGGCGTCATTGTGGGTGAATTCCTTGTTTCTGAAAGAGGATTGGGGTATTTGATTATTTATGGTTTCCAAGTATTTAATTTTAATTTAGTTCTCCTTGCTTTATTAATCATTGCCGTATTTGCGACTGTTATGTATCAGCTCGTGGAATTCCTTGAGCGCAAAATCATTAGAAAGTGATAAAGGCACTAGCTGCGAATCCGATTAATATTTCAATCGGATTCTTTCTTTGAAAGACAGATTGAGTTTCCATACAGAATCATCTGAAAAAAAACAGAGAGAGCCCGTTATTGGCTCTTGGTGATAAGATATCGGACGCTTATGAATTCATCACACTAACACCTTTTTAAGAAAGGTGCAGAGAATAATTAAATCGACATATCTGGTCTTTTTTCCCGTAATCCTTTCATACTTAGCGTCAATACTCTATCTTTCATGATAAAACTGAAACGTTCGTCCATGTGGATTTGCTGCGGAGATAGGTCTTCTACTAATACTGGCCCATACGTTTCCATATAATGTTCACGTCTCAACATATCCTCTGCTTCTGCATAAAATATATCTTTGATAAAGCTTCTCTTTAGGTCATTGACCCTGTACTTGCCAATAAAGATGAGGTCGCGGATAATCCCCCCTGTTTCTTCCATTACCTCCCTAATACCTGCCTCCCGTGGTGTTTCACCCTCCTCCAGCTTCCCTCCAGGAAATTCAAAACCTCTTATTTTATGGTTGGTAAGAAGCCAACAGTCTTGATATCTGCACAATACAAATACATGGTCCGCTTCCCCGAAATCCTTTGGATTATCAGAGTAATCTATGTAAATACCATTCCTGTCCAAAAACCGCTCCAAAACTATCACCTTCTCTGATGGGTATTTGTTCCTGTTTTCTTACATTTTCTACTGCTCCGGGATTTGGAATCAAAAATTACAACAAGCCGGTCTAATTATAACTTATACCTATATCTTTTAAGAGGATAATTTTACAGTTTTTAAAAACAAGAAAGTTTTTATCTTTTTTCCCGTGATGCGCATAAATAAATTTACTGAATTAAAAAACTCAAAGGGCATGCATAACCTGTGAGCTGACGTTGTAAAAGTCCAATTGCCAAATCAAAACATGAAGTTTATTTCCCAGCAAAAGATGGCTTCTCAATCCGAGAGGCCATCCTTAACATTTGATTCTAATATTCCCATTTGTTGAATATGTTCCTTTGCTTCTGGATTCCCTAATTCATATATGATCCCATATATCTGTTTCAACTTTTCGTCATACTCATCATTTTCCCTGTCGTAATGATATTGCACATAAGGGACATGGGCACGAAAAAAACTTCGAGAATCATCATTGAGTATTTCGTCAAAAAGCTCCCTCAGACGAATAATCTCATTATCTGTGGCATCGATTTTAAAATTCCACTGTGAGTATTCGCTATCCCTCGATATCTGTCCATTAGGCACATAAATGTAATAGCTTTCTTTATGCATGTAACCCCGCCTTTTTGTATCATTTTTCCCTTAATCGAATTCTTCATTCTGAGGCATTTCCAAATACCTGTTTGGAAATATTTTTGTCAAACCTCTGTTTGATATAACGCCTTTTTTTAATCGTAATTGTAAAAATATAGATTAAAATGACATCTGCAGGGTAAAACAATACTATATTATCATTACGTTTTTTACCTTAAGTTAAATATACGCAGCACAAACGAAAAACCTCGTTCAGCCGCGACAGGCAGAAGACGGGATGCAAGGAAGCAGTTCTTCAGTCACCACAGCAGGATGGTTTATGACCCAAGCGTCTAGTGCGTGAAGATAGACAAATGAAAAACGGAAGGCCGCTCGTTCAGCATCGACAGGCAGAAGACGGGATGTGAGGAGGCGGTTCTTCAGCCACCACAGCAGGATGGCTTATGTCCCGAGCGGCTAGCGCCTGCAGTTAGACAAAGACAATTATTTTGACTGTTATTACATATGGCAAATAATTCAGCAAAGAGGTGAACAATGGTGAAACTTATTGAGGATTTGTATAATTTGTATCGAAATAAGCTTACCGGAGATGAGGAAGATATCGACATGCTTGCCTTTGCAGTGCTGGAGCAGCTAGATCGAAAAGAGATCATGAATCTCCTGGATGATATGGACGATCAGGAATTGAATAATTTACTTGGCCTTTATATTATTGAATCCCTTAAAGGTAAATTTGCTCAAGATGAACTTGAAGACACAAAACCCGCTCACTTCCACCATCGAAATATTCATTAATGAATTCATGACGCCTTGAGTCTTCTCAAGGTTATTTTTTTGCAAAAAAATAATTCCGCCTCTATGGCGGAATTATTAAGAAATTTATCGGCCCAGATAAGCACGGAGCATCCATGCATTCTTATCAAGACTCTTCTTCATCCCAGTAAGCATATCGCTGGTGACATCATCATCCGCTTGACCAGCCAAATCAATGCCTTCGTCCAATTCTTTTGAAATCTTTTGGAAATCGCTGATTACACTTTGTACCATGTCCTCAGTGTTCTCACTTCCTGTAGCCTCTTCAACGGTAGTCAACTCCAAGTATTCCCTAATCGTAGCAGCCGGCTTTTCCTGCATCGCCAGCAATCTCTCTGCCAATTCATCAATGTTTGTCGCTGCTTCGTTATATAGCTGCTCCAGTTTTTCATGGAGCGAGAAAAAATGCGGACCAGACACGAACCAATGATAATTATGTAGCTTCGTGTAAAGTATGGTGAAGTTTGCTATTTCTTTATTAATCACTGCCGTCAATTGATTGTTAGCCATTATATCTACCTCCCGTATTATGTTTTATATTTTCCCGATTCTCATTAGTTAAAACATATGAGGTGAAGGCGCATTGATTATGTTAATATTAGATATAATCTGATAATTTAGAAGGAGATCCGATGAAGGCTATTATCATTATAGGGGTTATCATTGTACTAGTTGTTTTATTATTGTCCGTGCTTACAATAAATAAAGGATATAGCTATAAACACACCATTGATCCGATTGATCCCCTTCCAGATGACAACAAGCAGGAAGATGATCATAAAGGCAATCTCTAGTCATATAAAAATCCCCGTCCTATTATAAGACGGGGATTATTTAAACGGTCTATCCTTAAGCAAAAACCTGATGCAGATTTTCCTTGCTTTGCTCCAGCCAGTAACGCATCAATTTCTTCGCGCCCTCCAAGTCATGAAGTTTCGCTTGGCCGCATTGTGTTTCGTTAGCAGCTGGAATTTCGGTGATCTCAACTGCGTCTTTCATCGTTTCCTCTAATACGTCGATAATTTCAGTGACAGTAGGCTCCCCGCTAACAACAAGATAAAACCCTGTTTGGCATCCCATCGGAGAGATGTCGATGATGTCGAAATGATCATATTGCTCAGAGTGCTTTCGTATATTAAATGCCAATAGATGCTCCAGAGTATGAATAGCATCAGGTTTCATGGCTCCTTTATTTGGCTGTATAAAACGAATATCAAATTTATTAACAACGCCGTCCGTACCCACCTTGTGCACTCCACAGTGTCTTACATAAGGTGCTTTAACTGCGTTATGGTCCAGTTCAAAACTTTCCACTGAAGGCATGTCAAAATCACTCCTTTTCATTATCTTTATTTATTCTAACCCTAAATGATATTTTTTTCATCTATTTCACGTACAATTCATACATGGTGTCATTCTCAAAACCATCACTGCCGCACAGCTAGCTAATTATATGTTATAGTTAATCTAACGAATCCACTCGCTAAAAAGGAACGGAAAAATAATGTTAAAGAATATGCTAATAGGCGTCATACGTTTTTACCAAATCGCAATATCGCCCCTAAAACCTCCAACCTGCCGCTTTTACCCTACCTGTTCCCATTATGGGCTGGAGGCTATCAAACGCTTTGGACCGTTCAAGGGGACTTGGTTAACAATAAAACGGATCCTAAAGTGCCATCCCTTCCATCCGGGTGGAATTGATCCAGTTCCTGAAAAGTCCAGCAAGCATTGAGAATTTTTCCACTTGCTTTCCTTGTGGCAATCAGGTAATATACAAAGGTCAAATCGTAATCATTTCGTTTATTTTTTTGAATATTAAATCGTAATCAATACGAATTAAGGAGATGAATACTGCTTGAAAAAACTAGCATTATTTATTTTTTCACTCATGACTATTACATTTATCGCTGGCTGCAACTCTGAAACGGGCAAAACTGCTAAAGATGGAGATGTGTTAAAGGTTTATACAACAGTCTATCCTCTGCTTGATTTCACTAAGAAAATAGGAGGGAAATATGTTAATGTGGAAACTGTTTATCCTGCAGGTACCGATGAGCATTCCTTCGAACCTACCCAAAAGGATATCATCAAAATGGCCGATTCCGACTTGTTTTTCTATATAGGCTACAACCTCGAAGGGTTCGTTACGAAAGCCAAGCCCATATTGGAGCAAGAAGATGTTACAGTAAAAGCAATCGGCGAAACAGTTGCAATCGATGAGCACGATGGAGGACATGAAGAAACCGAAGATCATGCCCACGAGCAAGGCGAAGACGATGGCCATAATCATGGCAGCATAAATCCTCATCTATGGCTGGATCCAATCTATGCGAATGAAATGGCTGCAAGCATCAAAGAAGAGTTAATAAATAAAATGCCTGAGCAAAAAGAGTATTTTGAAAAGAATTATCAGGAGCTTGAGGGTAAGTTAACAGACTTGGATAACACCTTCAAAGAAGCTGCTTCATTTGGGACAACGCATAAAATCATTGTATCCCATGCAGCATATGGCTACTGGGAGGAGCGCTATGGAATTGAACAGATTAGCGTTGCAGGACTGTCTTCTTCAAGTGAACCTACACAAAAACAGCTTGAGAACATCATTAAAACTGCTGAGGAAAATAAGCTTCGCTATGTAATTTTTGAACAGAACACAAGCTCCAAACTAACAAAAATTATTCAAAAAGAGATTGGCGCAAAACCATTGAAACTCCATAATCTATCCATATTGACGGACAAGGACATTGATAAAAAGGAAGATTATTTCAGCCTAATGGAGTCCAATGCGAATACACTGAAGACTGCGCTCAGCAATCAATAACAATCAATATATCAAATTTACAAGGATGGCCTGCTGTCCGGCCATCCTTTATTAGTATAAAATTATATTTAACTCGCACCATACAAATAGTTTACGGGCTGCTTGTATGATTTTTGGCCAATTCAATACTTTTTAAAATATCTAATTCCCGTTCATCAAGGGCTGTTATTTCCTTTATCACAAACTCAGGCATTCCTCTTTCAAGTAAAATCTGTGCAATGAGGTATGGTTTACTCATAAAATGTAATCTCAGCTCCCTGTCCATATATTATGATAATTAAATCTCCATTGGCTTGCCCTACATACAATTTCTCTTAAGCATATTACTATTATATAAAATCTTTGCTGAAGAAAAAAATCGGCAAAAACCTATTTTCATATGAATAGCGGCCTCATAATAAAATTCTTTCTGCGTATTTCTTTAGTTTTTCGCTTGTCTTATCCCATAAAAAAAATGACCCGATATAATCGGATCAAAGAGTAAATATCTCGCTATATATTGTAAGTTTATCGAGGTTTTTCTCATGAACGGAGAATCCAATGCCCGATCTTTCAGGAACATCAACTAATCCGTCTGACACAATAACTTCAGGTTCAATAATATCCTGTTCCCAATATTTTGAGGAGGAGGATAAATCTCCAGGAATTGTAAAGCCAGCCAAGGAAGCGAGAGCAATATTATGAGCTCTTGATATTCCAAATTCAATCATTCCCCCAACCCATACAGGAACACCGTTTTCCAGACAAAGATCATGTATTTCAACGGCCTCCTTCCAGCCTCCAACCCGGGCCATCTTAATATTAATTATTTGGCAGCTGCCAATCAGCAAAGCGCTCTTTGCATCATGAAAAGAACTGATGCTTTCATCCAGGCAAATCGGTGTTTTAATTTGTTTTTGGAGGAAGGAATGCTCGACAATATCATCGTGGCCGAGCGGCTGTTCTATCATGGCAAGTCCATACTGATCGAGCCTTTTAATATGGTCAGCATCATGCAGAGAATAGGCAGAATTCGCATCGGCAAGAAGGGCGATATCCGGATGAGCCTTCCGAATCTCATCCAGCATCTCCAAATCGTGGCGTGGGCTGATCTTTATTTTAAAACGTTTATATCCATCTTTTTTATACTCTTCTATTTGCCGGATTGCATCCGATATTACAGGAGTTGCGATAACCACCCCTGCTGCCACTTTCGAACGCTCTCCCCCAAACAGTTTGCCGATATAAATCCCCTGCTGTTTCGCATATAAATCCCAGACCGCCTGCTCCATCCCCGATTTAGCCATCGCATTCCGCCTTATACCCTTCCAAATTTCGGCCAGGTCCTTCGGGTGCTGCAATCGGTTTTGCAGTATTTTAGGAATAATGAAGTCTTTAAGAATGTGGTAGCAGCTCTTGATCGTTTCCTCAGTGTACCAAGGGCTGCTAAAGGGAACTGCCTCCCCATATCCAATAAGGCCGTCAGTATCGGTTACTTTAATGACGATAGCCTCTCTCTTCTTCACGGTCTCCAAGTGGGTTTGAAACGGAATTTTCAAGTCGGAGCATATAATCTGCATTGAGATAGATTGAATTTTCATCAGACATTCTCCAACCTATTTTTTAACTCTCTGCGCAATAGCTTATTAGACGAATTCCTGGGGAGCGCTTCACTAAAAATAACTCGCTTGGGAATCTTATACGGAGCCAGTCTTTCTTTACAATATGCAATGAGCTCTTGTTCTGTCAGCTTTTCTCCTTCGTGCAGCACCACAAACGCCACAGGAACCTCCCCCCATCTTTCATCCTTTTGAGAAGTAATTCCAGCCTCAAAGATGGCTGGATGATGGCTGATAACGGATTCAATTTCCGCAGGATATACATTTTCTCCGCCTGAAATGATTAAATCTGAACGGCGGTCAAGCACGAATAAAAAACCTTCGTCATCCAGGTATCCAATATCTCCGGTGTAAAGCCAGCCTTCCCGAATGCTTTTAATCGTAGCCTCAGGCCTGTTTAAATAGCCTCCAGTCACATTCGGACCTGAAACAGCAATCTCTCCTGCTTCATTAGGCATTGCTTCTCGTCCATCGATCTCTATTCGCAATTGTGAAGGGAATAAAGGCTTTCCTGCAGAGCCAATTTTCCTCAGGCTATCTTCGGGAGGAAGCGTTACAATTTGCGAGGATGTTTCGGTCATTCCATACGTCTGGAAAATAGGAATTCCGAGCCGTTTACACTCTTCCAATAGATGAATTGGTGCAGGCCCTCCCCCCAGCAGCATACATCGAAATGTGTCAGGATACGCTGAATCTTCCAGCTGAAGCAGCATTCTATTTAGCATGGCAGAGACCACGGAAATGATGGTGACACCCTTCTCCTTAATTGCCCTGTTAGCCTCTTCCTCTTCAAATCTTTCGGCAAGGATCACTTTCATCCCATATATTACGCTTCGCATCAAGATCGATAATCCGCTTATATGAAAAATGGGCACCGCGCAATACCAGCAATCATTGTCATGGAGTCCCAGATTAAGGGATGACCCCATTGCACTCCACCAATGGTTGCCAAACGTTTGGATAACTCCCTTTGGTGTCCCGCTCGTTCCGGAAGTATACATGATTGTTGCAGGGTCAGACAGGTTGAATTCCTTCAAGATAGCCGTTTTTTCAGCTTCTGGGTACGTTTCGATACTTTCCTTGGTCATCGAGCCAAGGTTTCTGTTATCTGAATTGATCGACTCCAACTTTTCTTTAAAGAATTCTTCTGTCACCAGCCACTTGGCATTACTGTCTTCAAGCTGCCAGGCCATTTCATGCGCTGTAAGCCTATTATTCAGAAAAACGACCCTTACGCCAAGATAGAAAAGGCCATGGAGGATGGCAATGCTGTCGATATGGTTTCTAACAAGCACTCCGCAAGTATCTCCCTTTTCGATCCCGCGTCCATCCAGCTTCTTTGCATAGCGCTCAGCCATGCTATCCAGTTGTTTAAACGTATAGGTTTTGTTTTCAAACTCAACGGCGACTCTTTCAGGAGAAATATCGGCCCTTTTTCTTAGCCAATTCGGAATGGTCTCACCTAATTTCATTTACTTTTGCTCCTTTAGGATTACTCCAGATTGGATAGAAAAACAGCTCGGCGAATTTCTCGCCAAGCTGTTCCTCTCAATATATATCGGGTTATGTCAGCCCATCTCTTTTTCAGGAGCGTTAACCTTATGGTTATTCGCTTCTGCGATATCAAAGATCATCTATCAAGGGAAACGCGGGAACTGTCCGAAGTCTGGCTTCCGCTTTTCCTTGAAGGCATCACGGCCCTCTTTGGCTTCATCTGTTGTATAGTACAATAACGTAGCGTCCCCTGCAAATTGCTGGATACCTGCTAGTCCATCAGTATCGGCGTTAAATGCAGCCTTTAAGAAACGAAGGGCAGTCGGGCTTTTCTCCAGCATTTCTTCACACCACTTGACCGTTTCTTCCTCTAGCTGGTCTAAAGGCACAACCGTGTTTACCAGCCCCATGTCCAAAGCCTCCTGGGCGTTGTACTGGCGGCATAGGTACCAGATTTCCCTTGCTTTTTTATGGCCTACGATACGAGCAAGGTACCCTGAGCCGTAACCAGCATCAAAGCTCCCAACTTTAGGGCCGGTTTGCCCGAACACAGCATTATCCGCAGCAATCGTCAAATCGCAAACGACATGGAGAACATGTCCTCCGCCAATTGCGTAACCAGCTACCATTGCAACAACCGGCTTAGGGATCACGCGGATTAAACGCTGAAGGTCCAAAACATTTAGACGAGGAATGTCATCTTCACCAACATATCCTCCGTGACCGCGCACTTTCTGGTCACCGCCAGAACAGAATGCTCTTCCTCCCTCACCAGTTAAAATAATAACACCGATATCGGCATTATCCCTCGCTCTTGTAAATGCATCAATCAGTTCCATTACCGTCTTAGGACGGAACGCATTATGTACTTCCGGACGATTAATGGATATTCTTGCTATGCCATTATACGCCTGATAAAGTATATCTTCATATTCTCGAAGGGTAGTCCATTCGATTGCCAAAAAAATCTCCTCCTTTAACTGTTTAAAAACTCACTTACTATTTTACCAAACATTCGACGATCTTCCACGTGAACCGCATGACCTGCATTGGTTATTACTTGCCACTCGCACTGCTTGATCAGCTTTTGCATTCTCCCTGCGATCACGCAAAATTTCTCATCGAGTTCCCCAGTTAATAATAACACAGGAAAACTCAGTTTGCTAAGTTCCTGCCACCAGGATGGCTGTATTCCAGTCCCCATACCGCGAAGACTATTCGCAAGGCCAATTTTCGAATTCGCTAATCTTTGCTGTTTGATAAACTGTTTTTCTTCTATTGATAATTTTTTTTGTGATGCAAATAACAGGATACTTTCCCAGTAATCAACGAAGGAAGCGACACCCTCATTCATGATCCTCCCGGCCAGATTTTCATCCTGCTGTATCCGCAATTGTCGTTGCTCTGACGATTCAAGTCCTGGAGATGCGCTCTCTAGAATCAGCTTGGTTACATATTCAGGGTAAAGACAGGCAAAACTCAAAGCAAGCCTGCCCCCCATTGAATAACCTAATATATTTGCCTTCTCTATATTAAGGTGATCAAGGATGCTCTTTAAATCCTTGGAAACCTGTTGCACTGAATATCTAGTGTGATCCAGAGGCTTATCCGTATCTCCATGTCCAATGATATCAACCCTTATCAGCTTATATTGATTCCCCATTATTGGTATAAGGAATTCCCAATTTTTTAAGCTGCCTGTAAAGCCATGTAATAGAAGTAGAGGTTCACCTTCTCCAGTTACCTCTATATTGTATCTGACCCCATCAATGAGAAGCTCCATATCAATTTTCCTTAGATACTACAGTCTTTATTTCCCGGGAAACAGAATCCCACAATTCTCGATGCTTTTTTACATTAATCTCTCTATTTGTCTGGATTTCAATCACCTTTAGCCCAGTGATATTAAAGGACTGCTTGAATGAAGCCGCAAAGTCCTCCCATGATGCCACCCTTTTATATTTGCCTTCATAGAGAGCGACTGCATGTTCAAAATCAAGGCCATGGGGCGTACCAAACAACGTTTCAAAATGTTCTTGTTCAGACGATTGTGGCAAAAAGGAGAATATGCCTCCGCCGTCATTATTAACAAGCAGTATGGTGATATTTTGCTTCTGTAGTTTAGCGGCAAGCAAGCCGTTCATATCATGGAAGAAACTTAAATCCCCAATAACAAGTACAGTATTTTCTTGAATTGTACTTACACCCAATGCTGTCGAGACGACTCCGTCTATTCCATTAGCTCCCCGATTGGCAAATATCTTGATACCTTTATCATTGTTAAAGAAGAAAGTATCCAGGTCCCGAATTGGCATGCTGTTGCTTACAAATAGGCTGGCTCCCACTGGCATTAGGTCATTAAGCAAAACAAACAGCTTTCCTTCATCGAGATTGTCTTCATCCTGAATTGATTTAAGTGCTTCCTTAGTGCCATCGTTAATTTTTTTCCAGTACTCCAGCCAATCCCGTTTAGCCTCTTCCTTTTTTAAACTGTCTTCAATACTCTTGCAGAAAGCAGCTTCCTCACAATAGACCATATGAGATGCAATTCCGATAGGATCTCGCCAGCCGGCTCCTCCATCTACAACAATATGGGTAGTGGAAACTTGTTTTTTCAAATACTGCATTAGCGCCTTTGAGACAGGCATACTTCCAAATCGAATTACAAGATCTGGCTGCAATGTCTGTGTGACCTGCTGGTCTCTAAGGAAGGTATCGTATGTGTCGATTATTGTTTCCTGGCTATTATCTCCGCTTCTTAGTTGTGACAGAGGGTCTGCCAAAATAGGAAAGGCTAACTTATCAGATAATGAAACTATAGCTTTTCTCGCGTCTTCATTTCTTAGATCTCCGCATACAATAATTCCTTTTTTCGACTCATTTATTTCATCAGCAATTTCAGATAATTGCTCTTCATCAATTGACATCATGCCAAGCTCTATAGCCGTCGTGGACTTTCTTTCATTCGGTATATTCCGGTAATTCCTGGCTTCCTCCATATTAGGGACTAAAGGCTCCCTCAGCGGAAAATTGAGGTGCACAGGACCTGCAGGCTCTTTTTTAGAAGTGGCGACTGCACGGGCACACACTGTCCTTGCATAACGCAGCATATCATTTGTGTTTTCCGGCAAAGCCATCTCTACAAACCATTTTGTATGCTTGCCATACAAACTGATTTGATCAATGGCCTGGGGAGCCCCTACATCTCTGAGTTCATGAGGTCGGTCTGCTGTCAGGACAATTAAAGGAACGCGAGAATAGAATGCTTCCACAATAGCTGGGAGATAATTGGCCGTGGCAGTTCCGGAAGTACATAAAATGGCGACGGGGCTTCTTAAAGCCTTGGCCATCCCAAGGGCAAAAAAGGCAGCAGAACGTTCGTCAACATTGATATGCACATTAATATCCGGGTGTTCCGAGAGGAGCAGTGCAATAGGGGTGGAACGGGATCCAGGACTCACTACGACATGCCTTATATCTTGCCTAGCCAGTTCATCCACAAAAGATGAAATATATCCGGTTGTAGCTTCTCTGTCAGTCATCCAGTTTTCCTCCTAATGCACTTAACATCGGCTTAAATTTAATTGATGTTTCTTGATATTCACTCTCGGGCTTCGAATCAGCCACTATGCCGCACCCCGCGAATAACGACGCTTCATTGCCTTGTACCAATCCCGAACGAATTGCTACTGCAAATTCTCCATTCCCTCCAGCGTCTATCCAGCCAAGAGGTGCTGCATAGAAGCCTCGTTCTAAGTCTTCATTTTCTCTGATCCATATAAGGGCTTTCTCCTGAGGCAGTCCACCTAAGGCCGGTGTAGGATGCAGCTTATATAAAATATCGAAAATAGAAACATCCTGTTTGGCTCTTCCTTCAACGGGTGTGTAGAGATGTTGAATATGCCGGTTTTTTAATAATATAGGTGATCTAGGTACTTCTACAACTTCACAAGTGTTGATCATTGCATCCTGGATCATTGAAACCACATATTGATGTTCCTTCAGATTTTTCTCGTCATGGAGAAGCGCTTCACCCAAAGCGTCATCTTCTTGTTCATTTTTTCCTCTTGCAATGGAACCTGCCAGGCAAGCAGAAAATAATACATTCGCGGTTTTCTTAATAAGCCTTTCAGGTGAAGCTCCCACAAAGAATTCACTGCCTACTTCCAGGCTGAAAATAAAGCTTTTCTCCTGTTCTTTCATTAACCTATCCAATACCATCTCGGATTGCAGCTGAGCCTCGAATTTTAGTCTCATTTCTCTGGCCAATACTAATTTATCTACATCAGATTGTTTAATATGGTCGATTGCTCCCGAAACAGATTCTATCCATTCTGCCGGTTTTATTTCCGCTTGTTCTATCAATAATGGATTACTATATGCCGGCACAAATTTACTATTTATATACGTATCCCTTTCATTTACCATTTTAATGAATGCCTGGATCTCATCTCCAGGGGAACAAATAAAATTGGTAGTGAGGTAAGCTTGTCCTTTCACTTTCGATAACATGAATCTGGGAATATAAAATAGGTTATCCCCGAATTGATCCCATAGTTCTGAATTGCTTTTATGGTGATCAAAGGAAAAACCTCCAAAGATTAAAGGTCCTGTGCCTGCCACTTGAGAAACCCCACGCCTCACTGATTCACTGACCAATTCGTTCCATTCCTGTTTTATATATTCATACCGCGATGAGTCCGCGGGCGCCTGAATTTTTTCCGCTTTTCCTAAACCAGAAAGGATTACTTCCTGGTTAGGGTCCTGCCAAAAAAAGCGTTCTCCTAGATAATGTTCTCTTCCTGCTTGATAAAATGAAAGGGGGCATACATCGTCAATCTTGATGATTTCACTGAATAAGACCTTTTTTTGATTTTTCACAGCTTTATTTAAAGCTTCCTTTAGGCCATCCATCAGCTCAGTATCATGTGAAATTGCCAAGATAATCCCTCCACTTTTACATATACAAACCTATTCAAACCTATTTAAAGATACACCTCGATTCAGGGCTATGTCAATCATTCAAGCCCTGTGGCACCGCTGTTCATCTTCCATGATCCGATAGAAAACCGCCTTTGTTTAAGTGGTTTTTATTGTTGTAGATAAAGCATAATAGATAAAAAAGAGATTGACACTTACGCCTTGTTTTCCTAAACTTAGTCTGTAACACTTTGTCCATTTTTAGTTCTATGGACAAATACCAAATTATTAAGGAGAGAAACAATGCAAGCCTTTCATGATTCAGATAATACTTCTGCTCTCCAAAGCAAAAAGAATTGGAGAGTCTGGTGGGAATTAACACGGCCTCATACTCTGACCGCAGGATTTGTTCCCGTATTGATAGGAACAGCCTTGGCGATGCAAGATTTCCATATAAATGTGCTATTGTTCGTTGCAATGCTGGTTGCCAGTTTATTAATTCAGGCTGCCACTAATATGTTCAATGAATATTACGATTTTAAGCGTGGCCTGGATAATAAGGAATCAGTCGGAATTGGTGGTGCAATTGTCCGGGAAGGAATAGCTCCGAGAACGGTTATGACTATCGCCCTTTCCCTATACGCAGCTGCAACCCTGATCGGTGTGTATATTTGTATGGAGTCGTCGTGGTGGCTCGCTCTGATTGGAGCAATCTGCATGGTAATCGGCTATCTGTATACCGGCGGTCCCGTACCGATTGCTTATACTCCATTTGGAGAATTAATGGCCGGCTTTTTTATGGGATTTTCTATAATATTGATATCATTTTATATCCAGACTGGTACAGTGACCAATACTGCTATTCTCGTTTCCATCCCAAGTCTAATCCTTGTTGGATTAATCCTTTTATCCAATAACATTCGAGATCTGGATGGAGATAAGGAGAACGGAAGGAAGACTTTAGCCATTCTAGTGGGACGAAAATATGCGATATACATTCTTGGTGTTATGTTTTCTGTATCCTACCTGTGGATTTTAGGACTAATCATTGCTGGTACAATGTCGCCATGGATCTTGTTAGTATTCCTGAGTGTACCAAAAGCAGTTAAAGCGACAAAAGGGTTTATAGGGAAAACTGTACCTGTTCAAATGATGCCTGCCATGGTCGCAACCGCACAGACAAATACGATTTTTGGTTTGCTATTATCAGCAGGGTTATTTATTAGCTATATAATGTAAGTGATCTTCCCCGGGCATATTGCCCGGGGTTTTCTTTAATATGGGAGAATAAGTTAAAAATTGCTTTGTTTCTCCGCTGCCATAACGGGTATTTAAACACTACGGACATGCATACGAGGTTCCCATTATTGTTAAGAACCTTAAATTATATAGAAGGAGTGTTCTTATGCTAACCCAGGAAAATATTACGACTCTTAAACAGGAATTGATGAATCTTAGAGAACAGCTGAGCAGCAGAGTGGAACATGATAAGCAAACTGTAGTAAGAGTAAGTGAAAGGGAGGCCGTGGATGAACTTTCCGCATATGACAACCATCCAGCCGATCTTGGTACTGAACTATACGAAAAAGAGCGGAATATGGCCCTCGACGACCATGCTCAAGCAGAGATTGAAAAAATTGATACGGCATTACACGCAATGGCAGAAGGAAGCTATGGCAAATGTAAAGTCTGTGGTGAAGAGATTCCTTATGAACGATTGGAGGCTGTCCCATCAACCCTGTATTGTATCGATCATACGCCGGAAAGGACTCCAGCCTCAGATCGTCCTGTTGAAGAAGATCTTTTAATACCTTCGTTTGGAGATGATTTTGAAAATAGAAGAAGCGGTGACATTAATGACAAAGAAGACAGCTTCGGAGAGGTGGCACGTTTCGGTACATCAGAAACCCCAGCAGATTATACTGGAGACCACGAAAATTACGATAACCTGTATAAAACAGAAGACGAATCCAACGGTTTCACTGAGGATTATGAAGGCTTCATCGGGACGGACATAAACGGTAAAAACAGTAGAGCATTTTCTACTAAACAAGAACGGCAATATGAAGAAACCTTGAATAATGAAGGAATGGAATCTAAGCTGGGAGATATACCTTACCGACAAAGAGACAGCTATCTGGAAGATAAAACAAAGAAAGAAAAATAAAAAAAGGCTGTATACCTTGAGTATACAGCCTTTTTAAGTATGACCCCTACGGGATTCGAACCCGTGTTACCGCCGTGAAAGGGCGGTGTCTTAACCGCTTGACCAAGGGGCCATATGGCGGAGAAGGAGGGATTTGAACCCTCGCGCCGGTTACCCGACCTACACCCTTAGCAGGGGCGCCTCTTCAGCCTCTTGAGTACTTCCCCATATGGCTCCGCAGGTAGGACTCGAACCTACGACCGTTCGGTTAACAGCCGAATGCTCTACCACTGAGCTACTGCGGAATGGTGGGCCTAAATGGACTCGAACCATCGACCTCACGCTTATCAGGCGTGCGCTCTAACCAGCTGAGCTATAGGCCCATTATAAGTGGAGCGGGTGATGAGAATCGAACTCACGACATCAGCTTGGAAGGCTGAGGTTTTACCATTAAACTACACCCGCGTGAATAAGTGGGGCGGCTGATGGGAATCGAACCCACGAATGTCGGAACCACAATCCGATGCGTTAACCACTTCGCCACAGCCGCCACAAAAGTGATTAATATAATGGTGGCTCAGGACGGAATCGAACCGCCGACACAAGGATTTTCAGTCCTTTGCTCTACCGACTGAGCTACTGAGCCACAAAGTAATGGCGGTCCCGACGGGAATCGAACCCGCGATCTCCTGCGTGACAGGCAGGCATGTTAACCGCTACACCACGGGACCAAATTGCGGGGACAGGATTTGAACCTGCGACCTTCGGGTTATGAGCCCGACGAGCTACCAGACTGCTCCACCCCGCGATAATATAAATGATGCAATTTTAACTTATGCACTAAGTGCACTGTAGACTGTCCGGATTTCAGTAAGCTAAACCAAGCAGCAGCTCAACCAGTACAACTCGCAGTTATTCAATGAAGGAACGCTCGTTGCTCCACCCCGCGATAATAAGAATAATACAATTTTAATTAAAATGGAGGAGGTAGAGGGATTCGAACCCCCGCGGGCTTTTACACCCCTGTCGGTTTTCAAGACCGATCCCTTCAGCCGGACTTGGGTATACCTCCAAATGAATGGTGGACCTTGTAGGACTCGAACCTACGACCGGACGGTTATGAGCCGTCTGCTCTAACCAGCTGAGCTAAAGGTCCATGTTAAGTGTTATAAAAGTGATAAGTTAAAGATTGTCTGTCCCCATCTCAGAAAGCAAAATCAAGCAGCAATTCGATGGGTACAACTCGAAGCAATTTCTTTGGAGCTTTGCTCGTTGCTCTAACCAGCTGAGCTAAAGGTCCACATAATTTTAAAAGATGGTAGCGGCGGAGGGGATCGAACCCCCGACCTCACGGGTATGAACCGTACGCTCTAGCCAGCTGAGCTACACCGCCATCACAAATATATGATTATCAAAATTGGTGGAGCCTAGCGGGATCGAACCGCTGACCTCCTGCGTGCAAGGCAGGCGCTCTCCCAGCTGAGCTAAGGCCCCAATCGTTAAAAATAATGGTCGGGAAGACAGGATTCGAACCTGCGACCCCTTGGTCCCAAACCAAGTGCTCTACCAAGCTGAGCTACTTCCCGTAATATGGCGCGCCCGAAAGGAGTCGAACCCATAACCTTCTGATCCGTAGTCAGACGCTCTATCCAATTGAGCTACGGGCGCATATGTTATAAATGGTGCCGAGGACCGGAATCGAACCGGTACGGTAGTCACCTACCGCAGGATTTTAAGTCCTGTGCGTCTGCCAGTTCCGCCACCCCGGCTAAATAAGTTTGGAGCGGAAGACGGGATTCGAACCCGCGACCCCAACCTTGGCAAGGTTGTATTCTACCACTGAACTACTTCCGCATAAATGGTGCGGGTGAAGGGAGTCGAACCCCCACGCCTTGCGGCGCCAGATCCTAAGTCTGGTGCGTCTGCCAATTCCGCCACACCCGCATATAATGGTGAGCCATGAAGGACTCGAACCTTCGACCCTCTGATTAAAAGTCAGATGCTCTACCGACTGAGCTAATGGCTCATCAAACTATTGATTAATATGCCGCCTAAGAGCTTGTACCATTTATGGTGCCGGCAAGAGGACTTGAACCCCCAACCTACTGATTACAAGTCAGTTGCTCTACCAATTGAGCTACACCGGCATGGTAATGGTGGAGGATGACGGGATCGAACCGCCGACCCCCTGCTTGTAAGGCAGGTGCTCTCCCAGCTGAGCTAATCCTCCAAATGGTATGCTTGGCGACGCCCTACTCTCGCAGGGGGAGAGCCCCCAACTACCATCGGCGCTGAAGAGCTTAACTTCCGTGTTCGGAATGGGAACGGGTGTGACCTCTTCGCCATCGTCACCAAACTATTTATCAATTAGACACTATTTTATTATAATGCCTTTTTGAAATTTTGCAAGAAGAAATTTATTATTCCTTCAAAACTAGATAACAGGTAAGGTTTTTGCGTGTCTTCAAAACATGGTTGGTGTCTAGCTGCGAAAGCCAAACCGTACGGCTGTTTCGCTTCTTCTGGGCAAGACTTTAGGTCTTTTCCGCCAGAAGCTCCAACATCCTATCGGTTTAAGCGGGCTTCCTCCGCTTTTCAATTTGGTTAAGTCCTCGATCTATTAGTATCAGTCAGCTCCACGTGTCACCACGCTTCCACCCCTGACCTATCAACCTGATCATCTTTCAGGGATCTTACCAGCTTGCGCCATGGGAAATCTCATCTTGAGGGGGGCTTCATGCTTAGATGCTTTCAGCACTTATCCCGTCCGCACATAGCTACCCAGCGATGCCTTTGGCAAGACAACTGGTACACCAGCGGTGCGTCCATCCCGGTCCTC
>NZ_CP143547.1:4282500-4915000 GCF_046237635.1 Peribacillus sedimenti
CTTAGATGTTTCAGTTCCCCGGGTCTGCCTTCCATACCCTATTTATTCAGGTAAGGATACTGCCCCATTACGGGCAGTGGGTTTCCCCATTCGGAAATCTCCGGATCAAAGCTTACTTACAGCTCCCCGAAGCATATCGGTGTTAGTCCCGTCCTTCATCGGCTCCTAGTGCCAAGGCATCCACCGTGCGCCCTTTCTAACTTAACCATTGCTAATTTGTGATGACCGTCGGCCTTCTTCGTCAGCTTCACTCGCTCACTCCTCACGTATGTGCAATACGCTCCGGTGCTCGCTCGATTGCTTCCTCGAATCCCTCGGTCCTGACAAATTATCAGTTTTACATCTCGGTGTTTTGAAAATTGACGCAAAAAATTTGCCTTATTACTGTTATCTAGTTTTCAAAGAACAATGTTCATTACCTAATGTCGC
Organism: Peribacillus sedimenti; assembly: GCF_046237635.1. NCBI lineage: Bacteria > Bacillati > Bacillota > Bacilli > Caryophanales > Bacillaceae > Peribacillus > Peribacillus sedimenti. The sequence continues at coordinate 4,282,930 of NZ_CP143547.1, forward strand.
GAAAGCGACTTGCCCATCATAACACATTCGTCATGAGAACTGTAAGGTAATTATTGGTTTGAAAGAATTGCTTCTTTCAAAACTGAACAAAACATAAGCGCCTGACGTCTGTATATCCTTAGAAAGGAGGTGATCCAGCCGCACCTTCCGATACGGCTACCTTGTTACGACTTCACCCCAATCATCTGTCCCACCTTAGGCGGCTGGCTCCAAAAGGTTACCTCACCGACTTCGGGTGTTACAAACTCTCGTGGTGTGACGGGCGGTGTGTACAAGGCCCGGGAACGTATTCACCGCGGCATGCTGATCCGCGATTACTAGCGATTCCGGCTTCATGCAGGCGAGTTGCAGCCTGCAATCCGAACTGAGAATGGCTTTATGGGATTGGCTCGGCCTCGCGGCTTCGCTGCCCTTTGTACCATCCATTGTAGCACGTGTGTAGCCCAGGTCATAAGGGGCATGATGATTTGACGTCATCCCCACCTTCCTCCGGTTTGTCACCGGCAGTCACCTTAGAGTGCCCAACTGAATGCTGGCAACTAAGATCAAGGGTTGCGCTCGTTGCGGGACTTAACCCAACATCTCACGACACGAGCTGACGACAACCATGCACCACCTGTCACTCTGTCCCCCGAAGGGGAACGCCCTATCTCTAGGGAAGTCAGAGGATGTCAAGACCTGGTAAGGTTCTTCGCGTTGCTTCGAATTAAACCACATGCTCCACCGCTTGTGCGGGCCCCCGTCAATTCCTTTGAGTTTCAGCCTTGCGGCCGTACTCCCCAGGCGGAGTGCTTAATGCGTTTGCTGCAGCACTAAAGGGCGGAAACCCTCTAACACTTAGCACTCATCGTTTACGGCGTGGACTACCAGGGTATCTAATCCTGTTCGCTCCCCACGCTTTCGCGCCTCAGCGTCAGTTACAGACCAGAGAGTCGCCTTCGCCACTGGTGTTCCTCCACATCTCTACGCATTTCACCGCTACACGTGGAATTCCACTCTCCTCTTCTGCACTCAAGTCCCCCAGTTTCCAATGACCCTCCACGGTTGAGCCGTGGGCTTTCACATCAGACTTAAAGGACCGCCTGCGCGCGCTTTACGCCCAATAATTCCGGACAACGCTTGCCACCTACGTATTACCGCGGCTGCTGGCACGTAGTTAGCCGTGGCTTTCTGGTCAGGTACCGTCAAGGTGCCAGCAGTTACTCTGGCACTTGTTCTTCCCTGACAACAGAGCTTTACGACCCGAAGGCCTTCTTCGCTCACGCGGCGTTGCTCCGTCAGACTTTCGTCCATTGCGGAAGATTCCCTACTGCTGCCTCCCGTAGGAGTCTGGGCCGTGTCTCAGTCCCAGTGTGGCCGATCACCCTCTCAGGTCGGCTACGCATCGTCGCCTTGGTGGGCCATTACCCCACCAACTAGCTAATGCGCCGCGGGCCCATCTGTAAGTGACAGCCGAAACCGTCTTTCCATCCTCCCCCATGCGGGGGAAGAACCTATCCGGTATTAGCTCCGGTTTCCCGAAGTTATCCCAGTCTTACAGGCAGGTTGCCCACGTGTTACTCACCCGTCCGCCGCTGACTTCCGGGAGCAAGCTCCCTTCTGTCCGCTCGACTTGCATGTATTAGGCACGCCGCCAGCGTTCGTCCTGAGCCAGGATCAAACTCTCCGATAGAATTTGTGACGCACATGGATGTGCTAACATCGGCGTTGTCACAGGACGTGACGATCTTAGCCGATGATCCTTAACTCTTGTACTTTTAAAGTGTGTACTCACTATTATTTAGACGTCTTATTTCTTATAGAAGAAACAAGAATCTGGCGCTTGTTTTGTTCAGTTTTCAGAGAACAATTTCCCTTTGTCGTTTCTTTCGGAAGCGACTTGGTTATCATAACATCTGTTATAATTTAAGTCAACACTTTGTTTAAATTATTTTTTCGAGTTACTTGATAAGCTAGCCACCGTTCGGCGACAAGAATTAATATACCACCCCTCCAATATTTTTGCAATATATTTTTTTCGTCTTTTTTAGGTTTGTAATTTTTAAAGGTAAATGACTAGGGTAATTATCTTCCCGATTAACTTTGCAACCTTTTTATTATATGCATATATTTTTTGCTCGAAGCATTTCTCCCAAAGGGCAAGCTTTAAGTAGTTTTAGATACAGGGGATACTTTTATAGGCCCAGGATCTTACTTCTGTTAAGGCTTATTTCGGGCTGTAGCAACTTAGAAACCTCACTTGTGGATCAACTATGATACGAATAATTCTACCAAATAAATTTTACAATTCCGCCACTTCTTTTAAAAACTGTTATTCAAAGTTCCTAGCTGGTGCACAAACAATGTAACAAAAAAGAAGCGCCCTTAATGGATCGCTTCTTTTAAACATTAATCAAGACTTTCGACTTCAGCTTGAATAACTCCGTGTATAGATTTCATATCATAGAACACGTCAGTAGTATAGATATTCTTGTTGGTAGTAACTATACAGCTAATCACAATGTCATCCACTTCCTCGATTACCTTTACTCGTTTAATCGTAAAATGCTTACTTTTCATTTCTTTTAGTAAATTGGTTAAATCAGTGTTCTTCTGAATAAACAATTTGACTTTAGTATCCTTTGTGTTTAATCCTTTCGGCCCAAGGTGTTCAAAGAAATATGGAATAACTTTTATGCCCACTATCAGAAAAAGGATACCCAAAATTGCTTCTCCGTAGAATCCTGCCCCGATAGTAATGCCTATTCCTGCAGAAGCCAAGACTAGAGCGGCAGTAGTTAGTCCTGAAATAGCTTCATTCCCTCTTCTCAATATCACTCCCGCTCCCAGGAAACCTATTCCGCTTATTACATATGATGGAATCCTTCCCGGGTCCATTGGGCGTGCATATTCTTTTGCATACAAGAATGCAGATTCATAAGATACAACGGTCAGTAGACACGCTGTTACCGAAACGATCATACATGTTTTTAAACCAAGAGGCTTCCCTTTTAACTCTCTTTCCAAACCAATGACAACTCCAGCAAGAGCTGCAAAACTAAGTTTAAAAAGCACATGAAAATGTATTATTTCAACGATCTCTTCAAACCCCTCAAATAGTTCTTCCATCAGTGGCTCCTTCAGCTTTACTCAGCCTGTACGCTGGCATGTTCTTGAACAAATAAATTAGTTACTTAGATATATATGTGTAATTCAGTTCGCGTAAACATCTTTTTTGTAATATAATATTCCCCAGTTGTTTTTTTGTGAAAATACTATCGCACAGTTTGGTGTTGCTATGCTTTTGGCTAATATAATGACTTAATAGGTTTTAACCTCTTTCAAAGAAATTGAAACAAAAAGTTTTTTTAAAAATATTATTGACTTTTTCCGTAAAACGGATAAAATAAATCTTGTAACTGATTCGGGGCATTAGCTCAGCTGGGAGAGCGCTACGCTGGCAGCGTAGAGGTCAGCGGTTCGATCCCGCTATGCTCCATTTATATGATTGAAGAAAAACCTTGAGAAATCAAGGTTTTTTTCTATGTAACAGACAATTAGTGTTGAGTAGTACAGGGAGATTGGGGACGAATTGGGGACCGTTTTTTTTTTGATTTATTTCGTTTCACTATCAAATATATCGTCAAATTGGTTGGCAGCAGCTTTTTCCGCATCCTGTAAAACATGGCCGTATATATTCATTGTTGTGCGGATATCAGCATGACCTAACCGATTGCTTATAACTTTCATGTGGACACCCTTATTGATCAAAAGGCTAGCCGATGTATGCCGTAAATCATGGAATCGAATATATTTTAATTCATTTTTTCGGATAAACCTATTCCACCAATTTTTCACACTGGAGGGGTGTAACGGCTTGCCATTAAAAGCAGTGAATAAGAAGCAGTGATTTCCCTCGGCCCATACATTAGCACATCCTTCTTTATTTGCCCTCCATTTTTCATAATAAATCTTTAACATATCCATAACATTTTCGGGAATCGCCACGGTCCGCTTTGAATTTTTGGTTTTTGGCTCTTTGATAATATACTCCCCGTTAACATAGGTCAGTGACTGCTTGATGTGTATAGTATTACCGATAAAGTCCACGTGGTCCCATTCTAAACCGATGAGTTCTCCTCTCCTCATTCCGGTGGTTATCGCAAGATGAATAAATACTTGCCACATTAAACTTTCTGATTTTAAACGGGCTAGAAGTAGTTTTGCTTCTTCTTGGTTATACACTCCCGTTTCCCTCTGATGAACCTTTGGTTTTTTAATATCCTGTAAAGGACTGACTTTTATCACTTTCCATTCTGTGGCTCTCTGAAAAATATTCTTCAAGATTCGATGATTATACTCCACCGTAGCTGTTGATAGACTTGCTTCCTTTCCGTCTTTCCTTCTACCTGGTTCACTTAAATCATTCAGAAAAGTAATTACTGACATCGGTGAAATCTTGTCTAAATTCTTGTGTCCAAAATAGGGAAGAATATGGTTTTTCAAATGATGTTTGTAAGTCGTCAGGGTCGAAGGACTAAGGTTTTTCTTAGCATATTTGCTTTCCCATTCTTCCACAAAGCGACTGAATAGCATTTTTTCAGGGGCAATATACTCGCCAGCTTCTACCTCTGTCACGAACTGGGCAAGCAATTTTTCTGCTTCTCTTTTACCATTTGCTTTTACGGTTTTAGTTTTTTTAATTCGCTTACCATCAGGACCATATCCAAGACTTACAATGAGGCGATAGGAGTTATTACCTCTTTTTTCAATACTTCCTGCCATTGCTAACAACCCTCCATTAAAATGATTTCTATCCTCCCTAACACCAACAAGTACGTAGAATAATCACCTCCTTTAATTATCTTAACCGCATATTTTTTCGTTTCCGTTTTGCAATCCATTGCTCCACCAGTTCCGTTTTGTACCCCCATTTTTCCGCAAACTCTTGAACAGTAGTTTTTTTTTCAATAATAATTTCCTTATAAGCTATCGATTTATGCTTGCGAATACGTTCATTTTTACGTATTTTTTCGGGATTACTTTCCCTATTCCACTTGTCATTCTGTTTTCTTAATATTTTTTGGCACATAGCTTCTCCACAAGTGGATTTCTTACCTCCACGTCCTTTTAATCCTTCCAAGGCGTATGTCTGACCACAGAATGTACAAATACCAAATTTCGCTGAGAGCACTTCAGAAAAACGAACCTCCAGCCAGGCAAAAGATAAAGGATTAGTTGATGCCCCAGTTTGAATAGCCGATTTTGGCTTTGTCAGGTCCTTGGGACTTTTAAATTCCTTTATCACATCTCCATCAATTAGCGTGACCTGTTTAATTCTTTTTGACCGTATTTCATCGGCTAAAGCAAGCGACCCAAACTCTCTTTCATAAAACCAATCGTACTGTTGCTTTAGGGCTTGAAATTCAAAATTTATAGTCGGAGTTGCTGGAGTACGCTCCCATACGTACTGAATCAAACATAATAATTCGTAAATTAGACTGACTTTCACCTTATTTATCGTTACTCTGCCATCTAACAAGCCGTAATGTTCTATTCCTATAAAAGCAGTTGCGTAATCAACACCAAGTGATTTGAAGGCATCTTTCACTATTGTTACCATCACTTGGTCTGCTTCATGGTTTTCAGGCGATAAAACACTTGGGTCTGATCTTAGTTTCTCAAGTAAACGCTTACTAAGAGCAGTAACTATAGGCAAGGGATTTGTCTGCTCGCTTTTGCCTTTAGAAAGGATGGTTTGTGTAAAATATCCGTCTTTTAAGAGTGTTTTGGGTTCTGATAATTGTTCATCCTTGGCGGATTTAGCATGTTGAAAAATTTCTATATCTTGTCCAAATGCAAGTAAAGTGGGTGTCACGTTTTCATTAGTATATAAATAAAATTTTTTCAAGTAGAGAAGCTCCTTGTGAAAAGTATAGATTCAGGATTTCACGTTTTAATAAGTTTTTTATTAAACGTGATAGAATCTTTATACTAATATTAGCAGTAGCAAGAAGGGACTGCAAGAGGGGGTAGAATATTTTGAAAAAAGCGAATTGTGATATCCGGCTTGCTAAAGGCAAGATTCCAAATTGGGTACTGGCCCAGGCTGTTGGTGTCCATGAAATCACCTTCATTAGATGGATGCGAACAGAGCTTGATCCAGAAACAAAGGAAATTATTTTTAACGCAATCACAAAAATAAAAGAAGCAGGTGGTAATGAATGATGAAACAAGACATTACAAACGTAACATTAAGTGTGAATGAGGCAGCGCTTTATATTGGCGTATCCACTGATTTAATCTATGAGCTTGTAAGAAAGAAAAAAATACCCCATTTTCGCGTAGGGCAGAGGATATTATTCAGGAAGGCTTCAGTTGATACCTGGATAGTTGAACAGGAAGCAGCATGTTCCCAAATGGCTTGAGTGCGTTTGATTGCCTGCCTGAATAGGCCTAGGTAGTTCCATTTATGATTCAGGTGGAACATCAACTGCGTTTTGCCTGAATCAAAATTTATATAACAAACACATTAGGAGGAATCCATTCAATGAGAAAAGTAACAGTATATAATTTTGAAGAAGTTTTAGTTGCATTGAAATCTGGTAAGAAAATAAAACGGGTCAACTGGGATGGCCATTGGAAATTGACCGTCTTTGGTCAGCTTGTATTAGTGTCCACAGATGGATTTGGAAAAAACATAACCGACACAGCTAGGCCACTTTCGAAAGACATATTTGCTAGTGATTGGGAGATAATTGATGATTAATCAAAGAGTCCCGAACAGAATAACTCTAGAAGGGGGGATGGTTGCAGAAATGCAACCATCTTTTCAGGAAGTAGATGTTGCAAAGTCAAAGCCACAGCCGGAAACACACTCCAAAGTAGCACGAGAAAAGACTTTTCCAGTATCACTTTTTCCGGCTCCTATTCGAGAATTCATTGTAGAGCAATCGAAGGCGTTAGGCTGTCCCTCCGATTTCTTAGGTATAGCAGTATTAGCGACAGCCAGCACAGCAATAGGCAATAGTAGAAAAATACAGCTGAAAAAGAATTGGAGAGAGGGTGCAGCACTTTATTGCGGGATAGTGGCAGAACCAGGTAGTAAAAAAACATCCGCTATTAGCAAAGCACTCCAACCGTTAAAAGATATTCAAGAGGACAATAAACGAATATATGATATACAGAGCAGCAAATATTCCTCTCAACTGGAATGGATTCAAGCGCAAAAGGAACTTCATAAAAAGTTTTCACCAAAACTGGGTCATAATGATTCCAGTCTGGAGCTTCCAGAGCTTCCTAAAGCGCCGAAAAAACCGCAATTCCAACAGATTATAACAGTAGATGCCACCATGGAGTCATTGCTGGAACTATTGTCGGTGAACGCACACGGTGTTATCCAATATCGTGATGAGCTTGTGTCATTTGTAAAAAGTATGAATCAATACAGGGCCGGAGCGGATCGTCAGTATTGGCTCTCAATGTGGTCAAATGAATCTTTAATTGTTAACCGAAAGGGTTCCGAGCCGCTTGAATTATTGATGCCCTTTTGCACTGTTATAGGAGGAATCCAGCCTGATGTATTGGAAAGTATGGTTCAGGGAAATAAAAATGACGGATTTCTTGATAGATTCCTGTTTGCATATCCCATGTCTCAATCAGCCTTATGGACGGACGATGATGTAACTGAACAAGTGAATGATGGCTATGCTAACATCATTAAGGCAATCTATAAAGCTCCACTCAACAATGAACAACCTTGGGTAATAGAATTGTCTGCAGAAGCGAAAACAATATTTACAAACTGGTACGATGACATCAGCAAGCAAATTTCAGATCCAGCCCTTCCCGTGAATCTAAAGGGAGTATATGAAAAATTAAAGGGTCAATGTGCTCGCATAATGCTAATTCTGCATACCCTCCGCTGGTTTAGTGGCGAGTCAGAACATGAATTGAGTGTCGATAGGGATACTGCCACATATGCGGTATATTTGGTGAATGGCTATTTTAAGCACCATATCTCCAAAGTGTTTCAATACTTAGGCTTTTCGGAAACGGAGATGCACATCCTTAAAATTATTCAGCGCATGAAAGATGTTGGTGAAAAAGATGATAACGGTCGTATAAACATCCGAGTAAATGTTTTAAATAAGGCAAAAATCTTAGGAAGAAAGACCACCAAAGAAAAAATACTCCAGATCTTAATGCAGATGCAGCAAGAGGGAATCGGCGAACTCTATTCAGAAATGATTCATGGTAAACTCATTGATTATTTCGCCTTATATGATGGATCAGTATCGAATGTATAGAACTTTTTGAGTAGCAATTACTCTCTGCAGTCCGATGAAAGCCTCCATGAATCGAACAATCGAACGATCGACATTACACTAAGGGGCATGACAGCATGCCCCTTTAGTGTTTTTTTCATGTTCGACTGTTCGGTTGTTCGACATTGCCCTTCGTCACTTCAGTATGAATAGGAACTGCGTAAAGCAAAAAAGAAGCTATAATAAAAGAGTCCCGACGGTTGGGGACTCTAAACATTTGGCTTCTATCAATTTTTATGTGTAGGCCTCGGAATATTAAACTCCACATTAATTGTCCGGTTTTCGGTGAGTTCCTTCTTTTCCACTGCTTTAAACCCTGCTCTATCCAGAAAGTCTTTCGCAGCTTGTAAACGAATCGTAGGAGTGACCTCCGAATCATTCATAATGTCGTACATAATTTGTCTAGCTACAAATGCATCCGATAAAAACTGTGCACGGAGAGCTTCTGTGGTCTCATTTCTAATGGAAGATATGAGGGCCTGTATCTTTTCCGTTTTTAACATCCGACTAGCTGTCACATGAGCACTGTTTTCTGAATAACCCGCTTGAATGGCGGAAAGAGTTCCATTTTGCGTCTTGACGTAGAACTGGCAAAAAAGTAGCTCCTTATCATTATATTTATGATCATTGTCGTTTAATAATGTCATTCCCAAGTGCATCACTTCCTTTACATTTCTATATATAAAATATAGCAGATATCAAATAGAAACAGTGAATATGGCATCAAATAGAAGGAAATGTTTAGCATACTTTTACGAATAAGTATCCTGGAGCATAATAGACAAGACTTTTTTTAAAAGCAATATAATACAGTAATGTTCCATTAAGTATAGATATACCACTGCATAGTAAGTCAAATCGATGCAGTATACATACATACAAAACCGGCATTTAACATGACAATACCGAATTGAATGTATGCTAAAAACTGTTAAGGAAATTTTATCATCAATAGCTATTTAGTCGAAGATGCGTAAGGTCGCGTGATCTGAATCGTTGTTTTCATGCTCCGCGCTAAACCGAGAAGCTGGGTACACTAAGTCCTGAATGTTTAACAATTGGTAAATATAGTTGGCGAATTCATCTTTAGCGTTGGAAGATTCCGGGTTATTCCTTTGGTGATTGATTCTTCTATTGATAGCGCCGGTAAACAAATCAGAAATCTGGATAAATCTACTGTACTTAGAATCGATTGAGGTAAATGCATTCAACCGAAGATTGCCTTGATAATGCAATGTAAAATTATCCCTTAAGGACTGTTCTATTCTATTAAGCCTCATTGCGCTTTCTCCGTCCTCAGCATCTTTAAAATATGCAATTTGTCGAGGAAGACTTACACGCCCAGTTCTTTGTTCGTGTTCAACCCCCGTCCGCACCAACTGATAAAACAATTCTGTTATAATTTCATCTATAGGTTGGGCTATTTTAGTTTTATTAACAGCGATTGCTTTAAAGCTAATCATATGACCATGAGAAACAACAAAATCGATAAAGTCTTTATATACAGTGAGGTTCCTTCCACCATTATTTATTTTGTTGAAATGAAATTCATCCGGGCAAGTATCATCATCTTGTTTTCTTGCCTGGACCCATGAAGTAACTTCACTCTGCAAAGATCCCACTTCTGCAAGAATCCACATACTGCCGACAATAGCGAAATCATCGTTCTTACCGCTTTCATCAGCATATATGGAAATAAAATCCATCGAAGGTTTTGTGGCTATCTGATATTCCTTTTGCGTTTCTTCTCGATTTTGTCTAAATCTCCGTATCTTCTCGTCAGCCTTAAATAGCCCATATTCATTTTGAATTTTTGCGCGTGTTCTTGAAATGGACGTAAGCCGCTCTAATCTAAACAACTTACTAACACTAACAAAATTCGCTTTATGTCCCTCATATACTTCCCAGTATTTAACCATTAATGCCACATCAGAATTTCTAGTATCAGGGAACCGGTTTAGTATGGACGCGACTTTAGTAATAAGATGTTTCGTATTTCCCGCCTGCACTTCAGTCCATAAAGCGGCGGCCTTCTTCCTTCTTTTAGCCTCCTTTTCTTCCTCCGAATGGTCAGCGAGATCATCTTCCTCTTCTGTTAATATTTCTTCATCTATTCGTTCCAATATTCGATCATGTTCAGTCATAAAAAGAATCCCGCCTCGTTACAAGTTTGACTTCATAATTCGACAGAAAATTTGATTATTCCTTCTTTTTCTAAATCATTTTTCAGCTACACTAAAAATATTTGTACCTAAGACAACAAAATATAGCATGGCATTGCTGCGGATGCGATTCCGTGTTTCTTCCAACTTAAACGCACTTTAACGATGGGTTGGTGTTCTGCTGTGTGCTCGAAATACACATACTGGTGATATGTATGCGTTCGGGCCTAACTCGCTTGAAATTCTAAAAAGTTCTCCACTATGTCCTTATGAAAAAAACAGGCCAGCAGCTATGGCACAGATGGTCGCAATTAGATTCGGGTCCATCTCAAAATTGAACCACTTACCTATTTTTACCTTCACATCTTTCACCCCCTATTCGACTAGGACAATACTCCAGGTCTTATTACTGAAGCTTGGATATGCGCCACAGGAAATCTATCTTCAAAAAAATAAGCCGTCTGAAATGAGACGACTAGTCTAGATCCGTCAAAGGATGCACGGTTATTAATACTTAGAAGCTTATCTTCCATATAGCCAATATAACATGGCCAAATTGAAAAATTGTCCGTTTATTGTACGGAAATTGTTCAGGAAATGTCCGCGAATTGTACGCAGATTGTACGCGTTACTCTTTTTCTTTCTGTTCAGTCCTGCCTCCCACCATAACACTGAAGTCGATGGCGTTCATTAGATTCCCTAATGTATCAAAGATGAATTCATATACTTGTTGGATTTCCTTTGGTTCCAACGTGGTGCCCATAGTGACAACGAGAAGTACCATGAGGACACGGTAGACGGTCATCTTCAGTGCGCCTGTTGAGGCACCAATCGGAAGGGTAATGGCTGCTTCTGGTATGTCATCTGCCAGGTCGTTCTCTTCCATATATTCCACAACTTCGTCTAGGAGTTGCTTTGACTGCACTCCGTCCAGCTGGTCAAGGGAACGGCGCACAACCGAATCCATGAGTCCGTAATCCCACCGGAGCTTCTCCGCAGGAAGACTTGCCGATGCAATAAAATCCGAAAAGGGTCCCTTGATGAGGGTGTTGATGGAAGAGGATAAGGCATTCAATGTGTCATAGGTGGCAGATATGCGTGATGAGAACAAATCTATCTTTTCGGCGTTTGTAATCAGTGACGCTGCCGGAAGGGTGTATAGTTTACCGACAGTTTCTCCATAGTTTTTCACCATGTGTGCCTGCGTGGAAGAAAGCGTGTCCCTCATCTTTGCGTTCATCGTTGCTGCCTTCCCTATCCGATTATAGAGAAGTTCCGCCCTTGTAAAATGCGAATTCAGCCTGCCTGCCATTCTGTCTGCTACATTCGTGAAGTCTTCGATGGTCTTAACCAGTCGTTCTGCCGGTATGTCGGTGGGAAAAGTGAAGCTTTTTTCTGTCATTTCCTACACTCCTTGCCTGTTTGATACCTCCATGGTACATCAAAAAGTGAGAAAATACGCCTCCTATCGCTTTCCCCTCAAGACAAATTCTGTCTTTCTTCAACTAAAGCCCCCGTTAGTTTAAGTGCATTTTTTCACAAACTTGTGCAGGAATGCCTCCATTTATATAAGGCGTTAATCCTTCAATGACTAACGCATCCCAAATTAAATTATGGAGAAATATAATCAGTTTTATCTTCATACAAGAACTACATATCAATCTTCAACTAAATCAAAACTAACGCGTATATCACCGTCACCCACTGCTTGAGCAAATTTGTCTACGTCCTCGATATAACCGAGTCGAGTGTAACTAAAGGAACTTGAGATGCTTTCATAGAAGAGTACCAAGCAATTGTCCCCATAAAGCATAATATCTCCCGCATTAATATTTCCGGGCATCTCAGATTCTGTCGGAAGTTTTTCTGAAAAGTAATAGAACTTTTCATTTCTATGAAGATCCTCCATATCTATGCTTAAGGGAAGTTTTTCAATGAGTGCTCGTGTTGTTTGGTTATCATAAAGCCTTGCTGAGAATACCTCGTCGCCAATAGTTATGTTTAGCCCTATAGTTTGTGGGGATGACATTTCAGCCTCATCCCTTTCTTGGTTATTTTCACTGCTTGGCCCTCCTTCTACATTCATTTCTTCACTTTCCTGTTTATTTTCACTATTTGGCATTTCCTCTGCCTTCATCTCTTCTCTTTCATTTGTTTCACTAGTAGAACAAGCAATCAGACCAAAGCTGATCGTAAACATAAATAGAATTAAAAGCATTTTTTTCATTATGGATACTCCTTTCTTTATAAAATTATTTAAGTACGTTCAATACTTATCACCTTGTAATATGTAAATAACACGAAAACAGCAGGATTACTCCATACTGTTTTCGATTTTTTTAATAATTTTTGCAGGTACACCGCCAACAATAACTTTAGGCGGTACATCCCTGGTAACAACAGCACCTGCGGCGACAATAGCACCGTCACCAATGTTTACACCAGGAACAACTGTCGCGTTTGCTCCAATCCATACATTATTACCTATCACTACGGGTGCAGGATGCAACGTACTCCGTTTGTTGGGATTAATATCGTGGTTAAGGGTAGCCAGAACAACATTGTGTCCAATGAGCGCGCCATCGCCAATTGTAATGCCGCCCTGATCTTGAAAACGACATCCCGAATTGATAAAAACATTCTTTCCGATTTTGATATTTTTACCACAGTCTGTATAAAAAGGAGGAAACATCGCAAATGTCTCATCCACGGGACTGTCGATTAAATCAGAAAACAATTTACGAATTTTTTCCGGGGAATGATAGCTTCCGTTAATCTGAGCAATCAGTTTCAGAGCCTCCTGAGATACTTTATGCATCATTTGGTGTATTTCCGACCCCCCTTCAACAGTCTCACCACGGTTCAAATGTGCTAAAAAATCATGAATTTCCATTGACATTCTCCTTATCTTGGATATATTGGCTGATTAGACGAATATCATTAATTTCTGGCGATACGGGGTACTAGCTAGGCTTTAGGTATAGGCGAGCAAACGACCGGCGAAGATGACACCTGTCCATACAATCAGTGAAACTGCCGCTGCAACGCAGGCGGCGATCGGGGCTACGGCGGCATCGTTCCACGCATTAACCCGACGGTAAACGCCATTATGAAATACTGCGATGTTGATTGCTGCCAAGATGAGTAGCCCAAGCTTCCACGGCGCAGCACCAGAGCCGGCAATAATGGTTGCCTGCGCACTTAGCAGTGGAATCCCAGTAAGGATGACGATTGTCAGACCAATATGGGCGATAGGCAGTAGATAGCGAGCGGCTTTTGTAACCGATATGAGGCGGTGTCCAATTCCTAGAAGCCGCAGGTCAAAAGCGAACGCTGGACCAACAAGGACGACGATGCCGAGAATATGGAGACTTTCAAGCACTGGGTACAGATACGGTGTGCTGCGTGCCGCCTCGCCGAGAGCAGAGTCTTGTAGTAGCACTAGTATTGAGTTAAGGAAATCATACATGCGTTATTTCCCCCGGATGCTGCGACGTAAGTAGAAGAAACCTCCGACACCTATTGCGAGAGCAATAATGCCGAATACTGCCCATACTACCCAGTCCCCGGACTTCTCATTCTCAGATAGCTCCAGAACATCTTTACCCATAATAGGTGTATCTCCAGAATCCGTCGACGAGCCTGGCAGCGGGGCACGTACTGGGAGCGTATTGTCTAGTACTTGGTTGACTGGAGTGCTATCGTCTCCATACCAGAACACGACCGGGCGGAACAATCCATTGTCCTCTCGATTGATGTAGCCGACACCTTGGAAGCGCTCGCCGACCTCCAGTGCACGATCTAGCCCCCACATACCCGACCAAGTTGGCGGTGCGATAATGACCTCTATCTCATTGTGAGAGCCGTTGTATGCGTGGGCAGCTTTGACTCGGGTGCTGTCCTCCGGGTCTTGCAACTGCTCAGGAATCTCCAGATCTGGTGTACTAGCAGGTAGGTTACTGTCTACGGTGATATCAAAGTGCGAGTGCGGATTGCCCCAGGTACCATCTGAAGAAACTGTGCCCGCAACATAGACAAGGTTATTTGTATCAAAGCCATCCCATCCGTGATGCGCCAAAGTGGGTGACGCTGGAAGCAGAATGCTTCCTAGGATTACCACAGCGACGATTCTAAAGATGCTAGGCAGTCGTAAACTGTGAATACCCCAAGTATGCAATATCATGTTTTTCATTTATAAAAACCTCCTATTCGTTCTGTGCGCTTCATCACACTTACGTTCATGTTCTACTGCCCCAGATCCTTGTTATTAATTTTAGCTGTGGATATCTCGTATAACAAATACCTATATCTCATATCAAGATATGTTTTGTAGGCATATCTAAAAAATCTATTTTAAAATAATTGATATAGGGGATTGATTATAGAATTTAAAATTTTGCAATACTTACTGTCGCGAGAGAAAAAAGAATAAAGGGTGCTACTGACTGTGGATGATAAGCAGCCAACATTGTCCAGACTGCACAAGAGTTAGGGAGGATTCTTCGCAGTTACAGTTTCATTCTGGTAGATGAAAGAATGATACTGCGAAATAGAGCAGGAATCGATGTATTGTCGATAAATTAGAGGTAGGGTTTAGTTGACATATATAAAGACTGTCCCAAAAATTTAGGCATTTTGGGACATCTGTAAGATCACAATTAGAATTTATCATTTAGGTAAAATTTACATTGTGCTATTATCAATCACGAATCGATACTTTACATCCGATGCTAATACTCGTTTGTAGGCTTCGTCAATTTGGTCGGCAGAAATTATCTCAATCTTAGGAGTTATGTTATGTTTAGCACAGAAATCTAACATTTCCTGAGTCTCACGAATGCCTCCAATCATTGAACCCGCAAATGAACGGCGATGACCGATAAGTGAGAATACGTTGACTGATAATGGCTCCGCCGGCGCACCGACGTTGACTAGTGTACCATCCAAAGTTAACAGTGCGAAATAAGCATTAATGTCAACTTTTGCACTTACCGTGTTAATAATTAAATCAAAAGTTCCGGCTAGTTTCTCGAATGTCTTAGGATCATTTGTAGCATAGTAGTGGTCTGCACCAAATTGTAACCCATCGTCCTTTTTGTTTAATGTTTGTGAAAGAACGGTGACTTCGGCACCCATAGCGTGTGCAATTTTAACAGCCATATGACCAAGGCCGCCCATACCTATAACCGCTACTTGCTTATCCGGACCTGCACCCCAATGGTTTAATGGCGAATATGTCGTTATTCCTGCGCACAGCAGTGGTGCTGCTGCAGCAAGTTCGATGCTGTCTGGAATTCTTACTACGAAGTCTTCAGTAACAACGATGTGAGTAGAATACCCACCTTGAGTAGGTTCACCGTATTTGTCAACACCGGCATAGGTAGGAATATTTCCTTTGAGGCAATATTGCTCTTCTCCTTTTAGGCAGTTCTCACATTCACCACAGGAATCAACCATACATCCAACACCTACTCGATCACCAATCTCATACTTTGTTACGTTGGTTCCTATACCGGTAACAATTCCCGCAATCTCGTGTCCAGGTACGAGTGGATAGTTTACGGGACCCCATTCTCCATGAGCAGTATGAATGTCTGAATGGCATATGCCTGCATATTTTATTTCAATCAGAACATCATGTGAATCAAGGTCTCTTCTTTTTATTTCAGCCACTCGAAACGGTTTGTCTGGACCGTCAACAGCTCTCGCTTTAGCAGTTATCATTATTAAACCTCCTATTATGTATAACGTTGTGAGACTATATGAGTTTCCCCGGAGAGTCATATAGATTTCCTTGTTAATTATTTTAGCGTGTTTCCTGTGTATATCCTATTACTTATAACTTATATCAAGATATGCTTGATAGGTATATCTTGAATATATATACTTAAAAACATTATAAAGGGGGAGTGATAGATGGAACTTAGAGTTTTACGCTATTTTCTTACTGTGGCAAGAGAAGGGAGCATTACAGCTGCTGCTGATGTACTGCATGTTACACAGCCAACCTTATCAAGACAATTAAAGGACCTCGAAGAGGAATTAGGAAAAAAGCTATTTATTCGCAGTAGCCATAGTATCATTCTCACAGAAGAAGGATTGCTCTTAAGAAGGAGAGCAGAAGAAATCATAGATATGGTTGATAAAGTAGAATCAGAATTTAGTTCGATGGAAGAAACAATAAGCGGTGATGTTTACATAGGTGGCGGGGAAACAGATGCTATGAAACAGATTGCAAGTATAATAAAAGAGTTACAGGTAAGTTACCCCAATATCCGGTATCACCTCTACAGCGGAAACTCAGAAGATGTGACTGAACGGCTTGATAAGGGACTGCTTGATTTTGGTATTTTAATTCAGCCGGCGGATTTATCAAAATACAATTATATCGATATCCCAGCCAAAGATGTTTGGGGTGTTGTTATGAGAAAAGACAGTCCTCTTGCAATGAAAGATGCCATCCAAGCGGAAGATTTATTAAATGTTCCAATAATTTGTTCACGACAAGCAATAAAACAGACATTATCCAAAAATGAATTTTCGAATTGGTTTGGTGAAGATTTCGATAAACTAAACGTTGTAACTACATACAATCTTGCATACAATGCTTCCATTATGGTTGAAGAAGGCATCGGGTATGGACTCGTCCTAGATAAAATTGTGAATACGTCTAGTGATAGTAATCTTTGTTTTAGACCACTAGAGCCAAGACTTGAATCTGGATTAAATATTGTTTGGAAAAAGCATCAGGTTTTTTCCGCTGCTGCTGATTTGTTTTTAAAAGCAATGCAAAAAAAATTCTTTAATTCTTTATCAGGCAAATAGGAGTTTTCAGCACTTATACTCATAGAATAAGCACTAGTTAGAAAAGCAAAAAAGTAGCCGATATAAGGCTACTTTTTATGTTGTATTAACAATAAATTGTGTAATGTAAATTATTTTATCTTGTTATATTCTTCTTCTGTAACCGGCTCCAACCATTCCGGTCTGCCTGCAGTAATTGCGATATGTTCAAACCAGCTGTCTTTTGTAGCTCCATGCCAGTGTTTTACACCATCATGGGTGACAATAACATCACCGGCTTTTAAGAATTGTGCAGGTTTTCCTTCCTCTTGGTACCAACCTTCTCCACCGGTTACTAATAAAATTTGGTATCCATCACGATGGATATGCCAGTTATTCCGGCATCCCGGTTCAAAAGTTACATTCCCGACACCAACACTTACGTTAGGATCAGAAACTAATCCTTTAAGGTAACTTTGTCCCACAAAAAATTGCGAAAATGGATTTTTTTCGCCCACTGGGAAAATAACACCATTTTTAACTTCTTCATGTTTCGCCATTTTGATGCCTCCAATAATATCATTAATATTTTTTATGGCTAATCAACTGCTATAAAAAGTCCTCATTATTACACGTTTACTTTAATTTCCCGCCAAATACCGGGAAGAAGCTATGCTCACCATAATTCTGGATGTGCTCTACATGCTTCAAAGTCTCCATATCTGCGTCGCTGATAACAAAATCTAGCTCTGCATTGTTTCTCATGTGATCCGGATTTGCAGTCTTAGGAATAACTACAAGACCAAGCTGGATATCATAACGTAGGCAAAGCTGAGCAACAGATACTCCATACTTATCAGCTATTACTTTAATCTCTGCATTATCGAGAACTGCACCGTGTGCAATAGGTGAATATGCCTCTACCAGGATGTCATTCTTCTGGCAGAATTCAATTAGTTCAGAAGGAGTATTGCTCACATGTACCAATACCTGATTTACCATAGGCTTAATCTCACAGTTTGCAAGAATATTCTCTACATCATCCTGAAGGAAGTTAGAGAGACCTATTGCCTTTACTTTGCCTGTTTTATAAGCATCCTCCATTGCCTTCCATACTTCTTTGTTTTCCTCGAAGTAACGGTTATCCTCACGGTACTCCTTCCAAGGCTGTGGGCTATGGATAATCAGTAAGTCAATGTAATCTAGTCCCATCTTTGCTAAAGACTCATCAATGGAATGCGTAACTGCATCAAAGCTCTTTGCTTCCGCAGCAACCTTTGTTGTAATGAAAAGTTCTTCTCTTGAGAGACCACAGGAACGTATTCCATCGCCAACACCAACTTCATTCATATAAGCCTGAGCAGTATCAATATGACGATATCCGATAGATACCGCATCACGAACTGCCTGGGCTGTCTGTGCATCGTCCAGTAGCCAGGTACCAAGACCCAATTTTGGAATTTCTACACCATTTGATAATTTGTAAGTTTCGTTAAACATACTTTTGCCTCCTTTGCATTGTTAATTTTTGTTGTACCTTGCCTTATATACTTAGTTTTTTCATTTCTCATTAAGAATTTCTTCAAATGGAACAGAGACGCTTCACTCTCCAGCGTTCACTGGATCCTTTACAGCTTGAACAATCTAATTTCTTAATTTTCAGGAATAATTTCATTGACGCAGGCTAATGCGTTAAGTGTTCTCGGAAAGCCCATATATGGGAGGCAGTGGGTTAGGGCTGTTATTAATGTTTCCTTGTCATTGCCTACATTTTTGTTACCCTGAACATGTGCTTTAACTTGACCTTCCGCACCGCCCAACGCACTAATGATACAAAACGTCAACAACTCTCGTGTTTTCAAATCAAGTCCATCACGAGTGTAGAAATCGCCAAAGCAAAAAGCAGAAAGAAAATCTTGTATGTGCTTCTGATTTAATGGTGCACTTTCCCGCATTTTTGCAATAACATCACCAAAAATCTCTACTTGAACTGCAAGACCTTTGTCAAAACGAGTGCCTTCATCGACAGTCTTTTGACTTTCAATCAGTACAGCAATATTCTTTGCTTTGAAAACCTCATTGACTTCATTGATCGCATTCAAAGTTTTGGGGAATCCAATATACGGAGCACACTGGTAAACAGTCTCTTTGATTTCTAAAGGTGTTAGCCCAACGTTTAGTGCTACGTGAATATGTGCCTTTAGCTGAGGCAACGTCTGGTTAGTCGTAAGAACGGCCAGCGTAATCAGCTCACGCATCTTATCATCAAGGTTGCCTTGAAAAAAAACTTCCCCAAAAATAAAATGGTTCAGAATATCCTGAAAATCAGGATCGGTTTCGTTTGTGGCAGGTACTCCTTCACCAATTAGCTGTTTTAACTTTTTCTTACTCTTTTCAACACGATCCATGATTAACACCCCCTCTTTAAATTTATAAACTCTTCTATTATTCCGAAGGTTGTAAAATTTGATGCTCAAATAATTTGCGCATTGATACGTTATTGCACACCTGTATATAATATAAAATGTAAGCAGGACAACTACAACAAACAAAATGCTACGATTTGTGCGTTACTGCACAACGTGAATAAAAACGTGCGATAATTAAGAAAGCATGGTGATTATTAAAAATGTCTAATGTGGATAGAAGAGTGAAAAAATCTCAAGAAGCAATAAAAAATGCTTTTGTTGAACTGATGTCAGAAAAAAGTTTTGATCATATTACGATACAAGATATTTCAGATAGGGCAAATGTAGGTCGAAGAACCATTTATGATCATTACACGGATAAATTTGATTTATTGGATAAGCTCATCGAAGAACATATTAATGAACTAAGGAAACTGTGTGAATCAGCAGCTGAATTAAGTTTTGCTGAGGGAAATCTGATTTGGTTTGAATACTTTGAACGTAATTATTCATTCTTTTCAACCATGTTAACTAGTAAAGGAGCACCTGCTTTTCGTATTCATTTTCTTGAATTTGTAATCGAGGAGTTGGAGGATGAAGTAGATGTAAACGAAGGAATAAATAAAGGATTAAGTAAAGATTTAATACTTAAATTTTTTGGAGCTGCCATTGTAGAGATAGTAGAAGCGTGGATTACTATGGGAATAACTGAACCAACTAAAGTCGTGGCAGAACAAATGGGGATTTTGTTAGATAGGAATCTATAGTTATTGCGTAGATTCGAAGCTAATGGAGCATTGTAGTAATGGTCCAGTTTGTGAAGTTTTTCACTTAAACTAAAGGGGCGTTGATGCAGGAACGATTAACGGCCTTTTTTATTGAATACCTCTTATTGAGCTGACGGGGCAGGTTAGTTGAACAAGGGAATTTATCGAGAATTTTGAATATTACATGCAGTCCATAATATCGGTTTTTCAGCCTATGGAGTCAATATGTTAGGAGTGATTACATTTGCGTATCGAAAATGATAACATATATCCCAATTGTCAAGTTATTACCAGAACAGTAGAGGTTGGCGGACTTACGAAATCACAGCTCATTCAGAAATTGCAGCAATACTCTATCTTGATCAATGAGTATGGAGATAGGCTATTAGCTGATGATAAATTTACAACTTCTGATACAAAGTACAGCCTTCAGACCGTGGAACTAACCGTTGGCGACCTTGGATTTCCTGACGGAGCTACTACGGCTCAGATCTTTAAAAGAGCAAGCGAACTTGGTTTGGAATTATGTCCGCTTGAGCTGGGACCTCACCTAAGATTGGAGTATCTGGATCAGCCTGAAGGTTCGGCGAATCTTATACAACGACATCAGGCTCCATCTGGCTCCATTACAATAGCGTCGGAGATACTAGCTGAAGACGATGATTTTCCGAAGGGCTTTTATCTTAGACGAATTAACGGAGTGTTGTGGCTACGAGGATACCGTGCTGATCATCTGCACGGTTGGAATCCTGATGATCATTTTATCTTTTGTCAGGCAAAAAAGAACGGGTGTTAGAGAAAAGGTCCAAAGCTGTGTTCTACAGCTTTTTCTTATTGTGCTAAAGGGGCAGTTTAGTTTAAGTATATTCCTTCACATAGTTAAAGAAAAAACCGATTATCCTAGTCATGAAAAGGAAGTTCGGTTTTTTCTTTAATCCAATTTTAAACAATAACAAATCATGTTTCGATACTTAAAACATAATTGCTCATCCGTTAGCTACCATCTTATTTGTTTTCCATCTCTGAAGAATCCTCCGTTAGGTCCTTCTGGTCCAATCGTCGCTAGCCAAAGGATAGACCTAGCGGCTTGCTCTGCTGTTATTGGAGCAGATGGTCCACCCATATCTGTACTTACCCATCCCGGATCGACAGCATTTATTTTGATATCATCAGTGATTTCTGCTGCAATCAATCGTGTCAATCCATTTAGTACAAATTTAGACAACTTGTAAGCTCCTCCTCCTGGGTATGACATTTCGCTCATCGCCCCATATTCTGAGGAAACATTAATGATTCTTCCATAACCTTGTTTTTCCATAAAATGTATAAAGGAACGGATGACATTGTAAGTGCCAAAGAAATTGGTTGTCATTGTTTTCTCCAGAATGGAAGGATCCATCGCCGTTAACTTTTCATTCTTATCTAAATATACACCTGCATTATTAATTAATATGTCTAATCTTCCATACTGCTCATTTACTGTAAGCGCAGCCTGACTGATGCTTTCTTGATTATCTACATTCATAACCACAAATGAAACATCCATATTTGATTCCTTAAGTTTTTGAACAACTTCATAACACTTCTCTGAATCCCGACCGCTTAAGATCACCTTAAAACCCTTCGACGCCAATTGTTTTACCAGCTCATATCCAATTCCTCGATTCCCACCGGTTATAAGTGCAACTTGTTTGTCTTGTAACACTTATATCATCCTTTCTTTATTTTTATAGAAAGTAATTAAAAATAAATATGGACACAACTTATGTGGTTAGTTGTTTTATAGGACTATACATGTAGTTTCTTAGGAAAATAAATATAACACTTAACAGCAACGATAATAATCCTACTAATACAACGTATGGAGTTCCGATTGTTGAAATAAATAACCCGCCTACAGCTGCACCAATTGTTGTACCTAAGTTAGCGGATGTTAAAAATAATCCATTAGCGAAATCCGGGGCTTCGGCAGCTGCAGACAAAATCCAATACTGAGTGATATTCCCCCCAATACCAGCCAATATTCCCCAAATAAGAGTAATGACCGTCATAGGTACGGTAAAATGCCCTGTGAAAAATAATAGGATATAAACTGCTCCCAATACAAAAGGATAAGATAAAACAGATTTGTTCGCATTTTTACTAAGTAGTTTCCCTGCCAAAATATTTCCAATAACATTGGATCCACCGTAAATGAATAACATTATACTAACAGTATGCGAAGACATATTCGTAACTGTTTTCAGATAATCAGCAAGATAACTATAAACTCCAAATACTGCAGAATTTAATAAAATGACAGTCACAATAGAAAGCCAAGTAATTGATTTTTTTAATACCGATAATTGAGCTCCGTAAGAAAGTCTTTTCTCAACCTGCATAGATGGTATAAATAGTAATGTAGCAATGAATGTAATAATATTTACGACAGCAAAGAATACCATAGCCATTTGTAAAGAAACTACACTAGCAATAAAACTTGCGATTGGAACACCGATTACCATACCAGCAGATACTCCTATAAATACTTTAGCAACAGCCTTTGGAGATTCTTCTTTACTAACTGAGGCAGCTGCTACTGAAAAGGCCATTGAACAATATATCGGATGAAAAAAGGCTGGAATAACACGAGCAATTAATAGAATAAGAAAGTTTGTTGTTAATATAGATACGACGTTCCCCAAAACGAAAACACCTAGTACAAGTAACATGACCTTCTTTCGATTTATTCCTGAAAATAATAACGGCATCGTTGGACCAGATATGGCAACAACTAGGGCAAAAAAACTCACCAGCCATCCTGCTTTTGAAACACTAATATGAAAGTATTCAGCAATATTAGGCAATATCCCGATAATACCCATTTCGGTATTTAAGATGCCGAAAACCCCGATGGTTAATATAAAAATGAGCAAATTGTTTTGTTTAGCCAAAAAAACAACTCCTAACCCCAACTTTTAATCGACTTTTTCAATGGTCACTGTAAAATCATCATTCATACTTTCGAGCCTATCTGACAGCTCTTCTATGCCGGATTCAATTTCCCCTAGTTTAATAATCGTGTTTGAATATTCTAAATCCTAATAATATATAGCTAAATTCCCCATTGTTAATTGTTATTTGTTACATGTTACATTCAGATAAAAAAGTGTGAATCCCGACAAGATAAGCAGGATTCACACAGTAATTTCACTCAAAGTTCTTTACGATCTTCAACACAAGCCTTATTTTTTTTCTAGATTTTTTTTGAAAAAGGACTCGAGCTTTTTGAACGGGATGTACTCCATTCTGTCATACAAGTCCACATGACCTGCGCCTGGAACAATATAGAGTTCCTTTGGTTCGGCCGCCAGCTTGTAGGCGTCTTCACTGTAGTATCTGGAGTGGGCATTCTCACCTGCGATGAACAGAATTGGACGCTGCGAAATCGTCTCAATCTTCGCGAACGGGAAGAAGTTCATGAGCGCTCCGGTACTAGTCATGCTATAGGGCATTGAGCGGGGGTGATATCCCCTAGGCGTACCATAGTACTCAGAGAATTCTTGGGCTGCTGCTTGTTGTGAGGGTTTTAGTTCCACGGCAGATCCTGGACCATATTTTATCTGTCCACTCTCAAAATCGATCCAGCGCTGTTCTGCGGCTTCTTCAAGAGCTTTTGTCCGTTCTTCCTCGGTCATTATTTCGCTCGGTACTGGTGCAAACCCCAATCCCTCACGGTTAGCGCGGCCCATGTCATACATACTAACTGTCGCGATGGCTTTTAGCCTAGGGTCAATCTGCGCAGCGCTGACCGCAAACCCGCCACTGGCACAAACGCCGATAACGCCAATACGGTTACGATCCACAAATGGGCGTGTGCCCAAAAAATCCACGGCGGCGCTGAAATCTTCGACTAACGTGTCCGGTAAAGCAATATTACGTGGTTGCCCTCCGCTTTCTCCAGTATAGGAGGGATCAAAGGCGAGAGTTACAAAGCCCCGTTCTGCCATCTCCTGGGCATACAAGCCGGCCGTCTGTTCCTTCACGCCAGAGAACGGGGGTCCGACAATGATAGCTCGGGATTTCTTTGATTTATTAATATTCTTAGGGAGATACATATCCGCGACTATTTTAATACCAAGTCTGTTAGTGTATGAAACTTTTTCAACAGTTACCTTGTTGCTTTGAGGAAAGGTCTTGTCCCATTCTAGGTTATTTGGTTCAGATGCAACAGTCTTGTTCCGTGCTGGGCTGCCTGCCCCAGATGCACTGGTGGTCGTAAATAAAAGCAATCCCAGTGCTATCACTGTAAGTACACGCGTGATAATAGATTTTTTTTTCATTTTAAAATAACACCCTTTCAAATTTGGATAATTAAAGATTTTCTTCTGGGGTATAACTCCTTTTTTCTTTATTCTAAAGTGTTATATATATATATTCTATTGCTTATATCTCATATCAAGAAATGCTTAATAGGCATATCTAAAATATCTATAATAAAAAAATTGAGAGAGGGGAGTGATTATAGAATTAAAAGTTTTGCACTGTAGCGAGAGAAAGAAGAATAAAGGGTGCTGCTGACTGTGGATGATAAACAGCCAACATTGTCTAGACTGCACAAGAGTTAGGGGGATTCTTCGTAGTTACAGTTTCATTCTGGTAGATGAAAGAATGATACTGCGAAAGAGAGCAGGAATCGATGTATTGTCGATAAATTAGAGGTAGGGTTAGTTGACATATATAAAGAATGTCCCAAAAAATAGGCATTTTGGGATTTCTGTAACTTAATGGTAGCATTTCTTCATTCCAATCGGTTAAAGTCGGTTTAGGAAACGTCTGAACCCGTCGTTCCCTTCTTTTGTCTGCTTAAATACCCCGCAGTCTTCCTGCCCTCGTAAAAATTTAGCCGCAATAGCCTGACGAACAAATTCTTCAGCGTCGCCCCGGCTGTCATACGTTAGCCGGAGCTCCTCCGCCCAGTCACGGTGTTCGCTTTTAAGCTGTTCTGATCCGCCGGCCACAAATGCGGCGACTTGGGCTAAATCCTCTTTTAAGCGTGCCGGCAGTACAGCAAGCCCCATGACTTCAAAAACCGGCTGCTCGCGCTGCTCAAGCAAAACGATTTTATCAAGCCGGAGGAAAACGTATCGGCACTCACCATTCCAGAGCTTGTAGAACGGCTGACCGAAGAAGCTGAAGCGAAAGGGATCATGCCGCCGTTTCTAGAAGATAAGGAAATATTTGCAGCGGATCTTATGAATATTTTTGTATCCAAGCCATCTCAAATCGCTCATTCTTTTTGGGAACGCTATTCGGCTGCTCCGCAATTGAAGGAACCATTCCTCGCTTCCAAGCGTTACCGGTAAATCCGGTGATTGGCGCGGGCTGGATGGTTTGCATGCCCTTAGCATACACCTGGTATCGCTTTTCAATCAGCCCGGCCTGCCAGGCTTTTCGGATAAGCTCCTCCACATAAGCAAAAATCATAAACGAGCCGCTCCTTTTGTAGCCATGTGGATGATGCTCATGCCAATGCCAGGCGTCGCGGATAATGGTTGAAATGTCTGTACGGGACGACGACCAGCCGACAAAAATTGTATTTTTCCCCAATATTCAGTTATGTTTACTAAATATTCTATATTCGCCTTAAGATTTCTTTTTTTGTGTAAATAAAAAATTAACGATAGCCTCCGTAC
This sequence comes from Peribacillus sedimenti, assembly GCF_046237635.1. Classification (NCBI taxonomy): domain Bacteria; kingdom Bacillati; phylum Bacillota; class Bacilli; order Caryophanales; family Bacillaceae; genus Peribacillus; species Peribacillus sedimenti. Next base: position 4,309,031 of record NZ_CP143547.1, read on the forward strand.
CATTTGTTAATACTCCTGGAACAGGCACTCCTATAATAGTTTTTAATGTTTTTAAAATTTTTGTTACAAAATAGTTTCTGCTAAATTATCATAATCGTTTGAATATTTTTACAAATAAGAGAGTGTCCTTTATATTCCTGAAAATATGGGGTACCAGCACCTTCTAGCCCTTTGGAAGGCACCATTGTCACGCCTATTTCCAAAGACACCGGCAGTGCTAGGCAAATATGCGAACAGCTGATAGAAAAAAAATGATATCTTCAAAACGTTATTCTTGGCTAAACCAAAATACTATCATAAAGTATGTAAGGTTCTGGACCAATTAGTGACTCAGCGAATACTGGTGTTTGTTGAAGGCAAAGATAAAGCTGACCGTGTATATTGAATGAAATATTGTTTTGATGAATTGATTGCAAGATTAAGGTTATAGCCGTGAAGTTAACCACTCATTCCTCATAAGAAATACCGGATATATTAACATATACGTCACTTGCTTATCGATAGCGTAAATATTCTACCGTGGTGTATAATCAACTACATTTTGGTAAATAAATACCCGTACAGTAAACATATATTCGTTTCACAAAAAAAGCCTGCAATATGCAGACTATTAACCACAGAATTTTACAAAAGCAGGGCTGCTGAAATTTGTATAGCACTCGTAGAGTTAGATACAAACGATATTTGATTATTTTGAACTCTGATATCTAACCGATAACTAAATGGCTTAAAACGGCAGCTAGCTCCCTTAAAATCGATTTCGAGGTATGAAGTTAAGTGAGGCTTTTTCCCCTATTAACGTTTTGACGGAAGAGTAAAAGAGCACATCTGATCAAGAAAAACTTCAAAGTTGCAGATCGACAGCCAGATGCTATTCTCCGGGGACTGGGGACAATTCGGGGACCAACCAAAACAAATTGTGCCCAAATAAACCCACCGAAACAACATCATCATTAATCGAATGCCAATGTAGCCCACTATATCAACACATCTGTTACAATCGAATTCACTATTCTTCTCTGGCAGCGTAGAGGTCAGCGGTTCGAGCCCGCTATGCTCCATATATATGTTTTCTAAAAAAACCTTGAGCAATCAAGGTTTTTTTCTGTATAACATACCAGACAAAATTTCAACAAATGTATTCATAATCTTACCCGAAATATATAACAACAATTTTTACGACTTACAGATATTATTTACATGTTTTCGGATTGTACTGCTTCGTTTGTTTATAAACTGAATCACTGCAGGTACAAAAAAAAGACCACAAGTCCAGACGTATTGACGTATACTTGTGATCTTTAGTTGAAAGGATGCTATGTAGTATATGCACTTATATTTAATGTAGATCAATTACATTTTCTATATAGCACCACTCGTACATAGAATCCAGGAATGGCATTTAAAGGCTGTCCTTGTTCAGTGAGTGAATACTCCACTTTTGGCGGATACTTGCCTTTTTACGATATGATCATGCTCTAGCTCGCGCAGCTGATTCACCAGCATTCTTGGTGTTATGCCAGGCATAAGGGCTTTTAACAGTTTTACCTCATTTTTTAAGGGAGAGGGGATTGCAATTCGGTTTTATCCACAACCCTACGCCAAACTCCCACCAGATTATTGTTTTACAAATTTGTTTTTTGGGACTGTTTTGTCTTGCCTTTTTCAAGTTTTGTTTTCATGGTAAGGCTGTAATAAAAAATGCTGCTAAAACAATCATATAAACTTCATTTTATACTCGGCTTGGAACGTTTCACCTATTTCAAGTTTATTGATTCCAAATTTCTCCTTAAGTTTCCCGGATGCATTATATGTATCGGCAATGCCGTACCAGGGCTCAATGCAAACAAACGGCGCCATCGTATTATCAGCATCCATATATCTTGACCATATGCCAACAAACGGAAATTTTTCAAACATTACTTCTACACCATGACTCGATTTATTTGATAACAGTGTAATTAAATCAATATTACTGTAAATAAGTGCATCATTTATGAATAGAGAATCAGTGAGTTTAACGGTGGAAATATCATCTGCAGGTCCTTTTTTATGAATAAGAGAATCCTTTAGCTCGTACTCCATCACATTCTTATTCGCAGCAGCAGTAAAGTGTAAACTGTAGTCCTCAATTGTTTCATTTTCTAAAAGCGGAACCCTAAAAGCAGGATGAGCCCCAATGGAAAAGTACATTTCTTCCTTGTTTTCATTCACTATTTCCCATCGAATGTTAAGTGAATCCTCTATCAGTGTATAGTGAATGAAAGCTTTAAATTCATAGGGATAAATATTGGCGAAACGTCCAGCAGAGTCAAACGAAAAAGAAACGTTTGTTTTCGTCTGATTGACCAGATCAAATATAACATCACGCAAAAAGCCATGTTGTGACATCTTATAGGTCTGAGCATTGAGTTGATATTGATCTCCCTTCAAACGTCCAACTATCGGAAATAAAACCGGGGAGACCCGTCCCCAGTAAGCGTCATCTCCTGTCCACATATAGTCTATCCCATTTTTCTTATGCTTCACTTTACGGACTTCTGCTCCGTCACTTTCTATTTCTACCTTTAACCAATCATTTTCGATTTCTATCATCTTGTATCTCTCATTTCTGCTACAGATTTCTCTTCTTTATTATACGGAAATCCTCCCGTTAATAAAATTATCTTAAATCATCTTAAATTTTATCTCTCAGTGGATAAGTATTTACCTGTTGAAGACCTATTCTTTTGTTCTCTGCACTGTAGAGGTCAGGGGTTCAAGTTCCTATGCTCCATACAAATGATTAAAGAAAACCTTGAGAAATCATGTTCTATTCCATTGCTCAGAAAACAAGTGCTAAGTAATACAGGATGGACGCAGCCCAAAAAGGGCACCATTTATTTTATGTTTTGAATTACGCACTATTTGTTAGATATATCTTAGAATATGCCTTGGCTACACTCTTTTTGAAAGCTCGCACAACTGAGCATGTCGTTGGGGTAAAGATCGCTCAATTCCCTTCGCTTTCAGTCAGGGCTGTAATTTGTTGCTCCTAAATCAACAACCCGCCTTGTTAGGAACTAGTAATATTATTTGATCATTCATATTCAGATCCAGCCGCCTTAAGAATTTCACAACATTTTATATATCACAGGGTTAAAAAAAGAGCCCCAAAGAGCTCCCGGATTTTATTGCCCGATTTCGGATCTGATTTTTTCCACTTCAGCATTGATTTTGGCTATTTGAGCTTTTAAAAGGTCTTGTGCCATTTGCAGATTGGTTGTCTGTTTTTCAGCCTGGAGATCTAATTTAGCCTGGTCCAGCTTTTGTTGGCTTATCTCTTTATTTCGTAAGTAGGCTGTTTTCTCATCTTGCAATTGCTGTTGTCTTTGCATCTGAGCTTGTCTATCCTGCTCCTCTTTTTGTAGCCTGTCATCTTCTTTTTGTTTATTTGCAGCACGATCATACCCATTTTGATTGGCAACGTTTTTATTGTTTGATTGTATTATATAAGAGCCATCAGACATCGAAATGATGATCATGGATTCGCCTTGAGTCTTTTCAAACACACTGCGCTGCCCTTTAGCCACATGGTATTCGCCATTATACTCAAAGAAAACGTCATCTCCTTCAACGTGAGCCGTGCCAATATTCGATACAAAGCTTTGAACAGGATCAGCACTGCTTTGTCCGCATCCAGTCAGAATTAATAAACCACCAATCATAAAAGTTAAAAGAAATTTCTTCACAAAGTTCCCCTCCTAGTAGCTACATAACTAATATCGTTTAGAGGGAATGTTTTTTAATAACTGCTTCATTAAAGATTGACTAAAAATAAATTTCCAGCTGAACTTTTAAGCATGGGATTTAAAGGCTTCTTCTGGTTCTACTTCATGAATAGCTTAATTTTATTCAAGGCATTCTTGGTTGTCGGATAACGAAAAGGAATGTCGAATCTTGTGGTCTGTTTTAATATACTTTTTTCGTGCGTAAAAACATCAAAGCTTCCTCGTCCATGATAAGCACCAATACCGCTCTCACCTACACCGCCAAATGGAAGATAGGGAGAGCTTAGATGATAAACTGTATCATTGATACAGCCGCCCCCAAATGAAATATTGTCTAAAATCTGCTGTTGGATTCGTTCACTCTCAGAGAAAATATATAAAGCCAGAGGCTTTGGCCTGTTGGTGACCTGGGTAATGATGCTTGATACATCGTTGTATTCCATTACTGGCAGTATTGGTCCAAAAATTTCATCCTGCATAACCTTGTGATCCCACGTTATATTCGTAAGGATTGTCGGCTCTATAGCTAGCCTGTTTCTGTCATGGCGTCCGCCATGGAACGTTTGGCCATCGTCAAGAAAAGTGATAAGCCTGTTGAAATGACGCTCACTGACAATCCTGGTATACTCTTTGCTGGATAATGCTTCCGTTCCGTACAATTCAATAATCGCATCCCTTAAAAGCTTCAGAAAATCATTCTTTATTCGGCTGTGTACAAACAGATAATCAGGTGCTACACAGGTTTGGCCTGCATTCATATACTTTCCCCACGCTATTCGTTTAGCAGCAAGCTTTAAATTGGCATCCTCATGAACAATACATGGACTCTTGCCTCCAAGCTCAAGTGTCACAGGAGTCAGATTTTTTGCCGCTGCCTCCATGATGATCCTGCCGACAGGGACACTTCCCGTAAAAAAGATATAATCGGTCTTTTCCTGTAATAATGCCGTGCTTGTTTCCGCAGTTCCCTCGACTACGCATATGTACTCCTCCGGAAAACTCTCGCTGATCAATCTCGATAATAATGCGGAGGTTCGGGGCGTTAGTTCAGAAGGTTTCAATATCGCACAATTTCCGGCACCGATCGCTCCTATCAGCGGTGCAACAGCAAGCTGAAAAGGGTAATTCCAAGGAGCGATGATAAGCGACACTCCATAAGGCTCAGGATATATATAGCCCTTGGATCCGATAAGAGTTAAAGTCGATTTCACTTTTCTTGGCTTGACCCATTTTTTTAGATGCTTCATCGTAAAGCTGATTTCTGAAAGGACGATCCCTATTTCAGTCAAATAAGAATCAAATTCACTTTTATTCAGGTCCAGCTTTAATGCCTCCATCAATTCCCTCTCGTTTTTTTCGATGCAGGTACGCAGCGCGGCAAGAGCATTCATGCGGAAGCTCACAGTTCTCGTTGCTCCTTGATTAAAGAATTCTCTCTGCTTTTTAACCAGCCAGCTATAGTTTTCCATGCATTACGCTCCCTATTATGTGCCGTGTTAACCAGTGGCCCATCAGTAATCTTCTTTCAATATGTTTGCTGCATGATTCCTATCACTTTTGCAATGCTGCATTAACGGTTTTTCTGATGTACTGTATCGACGCCTCGATTATCCATGCTGACTAAATGTCATTCTAATTCGATACATCTGTAAAACTGTGGATGTTCCCGAGACCAGAGTGTGCCAGTCAGTGATCCGTTAAATGCTTCGTACAGTTATATAATTCATTTTCCCAAACATCATTTGTTAATCTTATTTTAGTGAGCGAGGTGTTCATCAGCCGTTCTGTTTTTGTTAACTTCGGTACCAATTGCTCCAGCAGCTGTCTTATGAAGGAACCATGGCTGATAATCAGGACATTCGAATCGGGATGTCTTTGTATAAGCTCGTTAATGAAAGAAAGGCCCCTGGAGACTACACTCTGGTTTGTCTCCATCCCTAAATCGAGATCCCTCCAATTATCGCCCCATTTCTGGATTCTTTCCTCTACGGTTGTACCCTCAATTTGCCCTCCGCCTGCTTCACGGATCCTCTGGTCAACTACTACCGGAATATCTAGCTTCTCACCTATTATTTCTGCTGTCTTTTGAGCACGAAGCAAATCACTGGAATAAATAAAATCCCAGTTTTCTTTACTAAGCCTGTCTGCTAATTTTTCCGCTTGAAATAATCCTTCCCGGTCCAGTGGTATATCCGAACTTCCCTGTGCCCTGCCTTCTTTGTTCCACGCAGTACTTCCATGGCGAATAATCCCTAATAATGTCATTTGATTTCTCCCTTTATATTTGGATTGATTCTTTATTACTCAAAAATAGCCGCTTTTTTAAAATTTTTATTGCTTGTATGGTTAACATTAAAACCATTAATTCTGTGTTATTCAATAACATTTTACAAAAATTATCAAAAAAATCCCTAAATCTGCTCTGGAACCTACAGATTTAGGGGAATTACAGACAAATAAAAGACCTCCGTCAGAAGGTCTGTAATATATAAGATTTAGAATTCGTTTTCTGAGGGAAAGTCTCTCCCTGTCGCTCCTGGATGTTTATCCGTGTTCATTTGATTGTTGTAGCCAGGGTCGTTTTTGCCCCTCCGCGGGTATTGTTCTCTCGTCCCGATGTATTCTGATTTGTGTTCCTGCTGGATTTTATTGAATTTGGTTTTATCAACATTGACCATAATTTCCGACCCTCTCTTAAACGATATTTTGCAGATAAGGCTGCCTGAATGTTTATGTTTCGCTATTTTCAGCGAAGGTATACAGGGCAAGTTGGAGGTCCGGTGTTTATTGTCGCATAATTTGAATATAATGGCTGAGGATTCTTGCCGTCAGGCCCCAAATAACTTTATTGCCATACGTGTAAAAATGCTCATCCATACTGCGTGTTTGCCAGTTATAATTTCCCCCGCCCGCAATCCGTTCAAGAGGGAAGTTTTCTTCTGGCTCGGCTTTAAAATTTACACGGTACACTTCCGGTGGATTATTTATAAAAAAGTGGATTGGAACCGTAAAAATTTCTCCAACCTCCTCAGGATTTGGACTAATGTGCTCCGGCCTCTTAATAAACGCTGCATACGGATAAATGATCATGCCAAATGCGGATATAAAATAATCAAGCGGGAAAGCTTCAGAAATATCTTCTTTTCTAATTCCCAATTCCTCAATTGTTTCCCTAATTGCGGCACTTTCTTCATCTGCATCCTGAGGGTCGATTCGTCCTCCAGGAAAGCAAATTTCTCCGGGCTGCCTTCTTAATTCCAATGACCTCACTTCAAACAATATATGGGTCTCGCCATCCTTTTCAATTAATGGGAGAAGCACAGCATATTTGGAAAACCCTTCACTCCCAAGTATCTTAGGTCTGTGATTACGGAGTCTGTTTAATATATCTTCCTTTTCCATGGCCCTCACCTCCGCTATTACCAGACATCAAACCACTAGTTATCCAGTTTATTCACATGGCGTTGTGCAGGAAATGACACACGAAACGCCGTTCCCTTCCCAATCTCGCTTTTTACATCAATCGTACCGTCCATGGCGCGCACAATGCCATATGTAACCATCATGCCAAGTCCCGTTCCCTTAGCCCCTTTGGTGGAATAGTATGGTTCCCCCAACCGTTTAACCTGTTCATTTGACATGCCTGTTCCAGTATCTTTAATCTCGACTGATACACTGGTTTGGTTAAAATCAGTCTCTACTGTTAAATGTCCGCCGCCAGGCATAGATTCAATGGCATTCTTAATTATATTCAAAAAGCATTGGTGGAACTTTTGCCTGTCGCCTCTGATGGTTCCCAATACAGCAAAGCTGGTGGAAATCTGTACCGAATTTTGGTTTGCCAGCGGCTGTAAAATATTTAGAACATGCCTTAGTTCTTTTTTAATATTTACTTCTTCAATATATTCTAACGAAGGCTTGGAAAAGGTCAAATAATCCTGGATGACCCTCTCGGCCGACTCTAATTCTTCCTTAACGATTGATAAGTATTGTTTTCGTTTATGGGGCTCTATGGAGGTTTCCTGAAGAAGCTGGACAAAGCCCATCGCTGCAGTAAGCGGATTTCGTATTTCGTGGGAGATTGCTGCTCCCATCTGCTCGACTGCCTGAAGCTTCTCAGTTTTGATCAATTGTTTATACATATTCAGATTCTGGACGACAAATTCAATGGCATAGGTAATGAGATAAACACCAAGGGGAGGCACTATCAAATAAGCAACCCAGAGGTCGAATACCCCGCTCGGCGGACTTACGATTTCAATACACACCACATTCAAAAAGCTGATAATTATAGCAATGTATACTGAGGCAGTGATCCGGCGCCTCGGGGTTTGGTTCCAAAACCACGGATGGATGCGCCACATAAAAACAGTTAATGTTCCATAAAAGAAGAAATTTATATAGAAGCCCGGGTCTATTCCATATAACCCGCGCACAACTATGGCGATTAAGGATAATAAAGGACCGATTCCTAAGTACAGTCCACCGATAAGTATAGGTATTGTCCGCAAATCAATACGAAGACCCGATGAAGAATTGAAGGAGAATAGAAAGCAAAGCAAAATGGAAGCAATAAAGAAGAAGATGGCTGATTTTCTGGTAAATGGCCTTTTTTGGAATCCTTCCGACCATGCCAGACAAGCAAACATCAATATCAGCAGTAAGCAGAGATTAAAGAAAAAATGTTTTGTTATTTCCACCATAATCACCGTCCAAATGATATCACCTTATGGTGAATTCTACAGTTTTTTTGCTGGGTCTACAATGAATTTTTATTTGAAAATGACAAATATTAGCATATCATGGAATTGAAAAATGTGGCTGGTTTATGGATTAGGTTCAATTTTGTATAGGATTCATGGCCATATTGCTCGAGCAAACCGTTCCCTGCCCTATTATAAAGCCAGGGAACAAACTTTTCTTTGGCCGACAGGATTCATCCTGAAACGATAATACTACCATTGTACCAATTTATAAATAGAGTAGTACAACTACTGCCAGCTGCATTGTTCGTGCAACGATTTGGTATTGATTTTATGTGGCCGCCTTTGATTTTCGCGATTCATAATGTGTCAAGTAAACCAATTTTTTATCAATTTCAACGGTCAGTCGCCACTTTTTAAAATGGAGGGGTTTATTTGAGTACATTTTTCGGCAGAAAAATTGTAGGGGTCACCCTAGCCGGCGCAGTCGCAATTTCCTCTTTAGGATTGGCTGCAAAGAAAGAAGATGTGCAAGCAGACAACAGGCGCAAACAACCAACAAACGTAATTATGATCGTTATGGATGGGACAAGCTCAACTGCTACGACCCTGGCAAGATGGTACCAAGGCGGCAAGCCGCTAGCTATGGATGAAATGGCTTCCGGCGGTGTCAGGACATACTCCGCCGAGTCAGCAATCACAGATTCGGCTCCTGCAGGAACAGCACTTGCTACGGGAAATAAATCAAATGACAAATTAATCGGTATTCTTCCATCCATTGTAAACTCCCCTGGCGTGAGCGCCGTAAGTGAAAAAGATGTACACAGGCCCGTAGCAAATGTGCTGGAGGGCGCGAAACAATTAGGCAAAGCTACCGGCATAGTAGCAACGTCGGAAATCCAGCATGCTACACCAGCAGCATATTCCGCCCACGCTACACATCGATCACAGTACGATAATATAGCAGAACAGCAAGTTTATCAGAATATAGACGTAGTCCTCGGAGGCGGTAGAGAGGCCCTTTCCGCCGGAACCGGAAAGAACTCGCGGAAAGACGGTGAAGACCTATTAAAGGTATTAAAGGCCAAGGGATATGATTTCGTAGAAGACAAGAATGGCCTCTTGAGCACTAAATCCAGCAAGATTTGGGGCAGCTTCGCGCCAAATGAACTTGCATATGACTTTGACCGCGCGTCGGCTAAACCGAACCAGCCTACTCTTGCGGACATGACAGATAAGGCAATTAAGACCTTAAATAAGGATAAAGATGGCTTCTTCTTATTTGTGGAAGGCAGCAAAGTCGACTGGGCAGCACATGCCAATGACCCGATTGGGATAATCAGCGATGTATTGGCCTTTGATGCAGCCGTAAAAAAAGCACTGGATTTCGCCAAAAAAGATGGAAATACAATGGTTATCGCATTGGCGGACCATGGAAACAGCGGTATATCAATCGGAAGCAAGCTGACTGACACAACCTATTCTGAAACTCCCGTTTCCACATATATCGATCCTTTAAAGAAGGCAAAACTAACGGTTGAAGGCGCAAAAAACCTCTTAAAAGAAGATAAATCAAATCTAAAAGAAGTGGCAGATCTTTATGGACTCGACAATCTGACTGCACAAGAACTGGAAACGCTGAAAAATTCGGCCAACATCACTTCAGATATGTCTAAAATGCTGTCAAATCGGGCGCATCTCGGGTTTACAACAGGCGGTCATACAGGTGAAGACGTTTTCCTATTCTCCTATGGTCCTTCCAGGCCGACAGGAATCATCGAGAATACCGATATCGCCAAGAAAATTGCGAAGTTCATGGGTTTTGATTTAGGAATTCTAACTAAAAAACTTTATATTGGCGCATCGGAATCCTTCAAGAAAAAGGGCTATACAATGCGTATTGATGTAACAAATGCCAGCAATCCGGTGTTCATAGCAGAAAAAGAAGGGTACAAGCTTGAGATTCCAGCAAACAAAAATCATGTCAAAGTAAGCTACAAAAATGTACAAAAAACCATTTCAGTTAACGGGGTCCATGTGTACAACGGCAAAGATTTCTACGTATCCGAAAATGTATTAAAACTTGCCAAGTAATAGATTTAGAAAACCTTCCTGTACATAGCAGGAAGGTTTTTCTATTGTTAGAGAAGCCGCCTAACAGTTCTCCTATCCCTCCCCTTTATTTCCAGTCCTTTTATTTCAAGTCCGCCTCCCGTGTGTCTCTATTGGACAAATATAACAAAATTATCGCCGTGTTTGTGTTGCTGTCCTATACAATTAGTAATCCGGAGCATAGGTTGGTAAAAAACAAAGAAAATCAAGTCCCTGTAAGAAAGAAAAAAGCTGTAACTTCAGCAAGGACTGCCATCCGGTTCATCCAATATTTAAAAGGAGGGAGACAGTGACTCAATATATAGAGCCGTGGGAAACCCACGAGTTTACCCATGAATTTTATGTACCTGAATATATTGAACAAATGGCTCAAAACGTCCTGTTACATTATGATTTTTCAGTCAATTCCATGGAAGTGGTCACTACAAAATCCGATAAGGGCGGCGCAATCTGGAAGCTCAATACGGACCATGGGCCAAAAAGTTTGAAGCTCCTGCATCGCAGACCAGGAAGAAGCCTCTTTAGCCTTGCAGCCCAAGAGTATTTAGTGAGTGTTAAACATGCAAGGGTCCCTCCCATTGTGAAAACAAAGGAAGGGGAAAATTTCATTGAGGCGGGCGATAAACTATGGTTTGTAGCGGAGTGGATTGAACCGCTTGAGCCTGTCAGCAAAGATTTGGAGGGAGCTAAGCATCTTTGCCGCGCGGTTGGAGAATTTCACCACTTAAGCAAAGGCTACAGCCCTCCACCTAAAGCTGAAATAGCGACCAGGATTCATAAATGGCCGAAAACGTATAAAAAGGTAATAGAAAAAATGAATTGGTTCAGGAACATTGCAGCTGCCTTTCCTCATTGCCCGGCAAGCGCGCCTTTGCTAGCCGTCATCGACAAATTCGAAACACAGGCCAAAACGAGCCATGAAATGCTGGTTCAGTCAAGCTATTGGGAATTGGCCAAGAACGGAAATGAATATTGGGGGCTGGTTCATCAGGACTATGGCTGGTCAAATGGGCAAATGGGAAAAAACGGCATGTGGATCATTGATTTGGATGGGGTAGCTTACGACCTTCCCATTCGGGATTTAAGAAAGCTCATTAGCGGGACAATGGCTGACCTTGGCAATTGGGATGTCCATTGGATCACGGAAATGATAAAAGCGTACCATGAAGCAAACCCGCTTACCGAAGAATTATACGATTTGCTGATGATTGATTTATCCCTGCCAAATGAGTTTTATAAAAACATCAAGGAAATGGTCTATCAACCTGAAGTATTTCTAAAAGAACCCTCGACCGTCCAATTAATACAGTCCATCATGGATACGGACAAAACGAAATGGCCTGCACTGGAAGCTTTAAAAAATGATTGGAAGGGAGCTATAGGAATATGAAAATACTGATGATCAGCACAGAGAAGCTTCCGGTTCCTCCAGTGTTGGGCGGCGCCATCCAAACTTATATATCCGGAATCCTTCCCTTTTTAAAAAAGGCTCATGATATAACAGTATTAGGAATCAGCGATCCATCCCTTCCAGATAAGGAAACGCTTGATCATGTACATTATGTGCGTGTTCCGGGAAAAATATTTGAACTGTACCATACAGAAGTTTGCAAATATATCGAACAAAATGAATTTGACCTGATACACATTTTCAATCGCCCTCGCTTGGTTTTGCCTGTCCGGCAAGCAGCGCCAAAATCCAAAATCACTCTCAGCATGCATAACGACATGTTCAACCATAACAAAATCTCCTTTGAAGAAGCGAACTTAGTTTTGCACGAAGTAACACGGATTGTAACCGTGAGCAATTATGTAGGAAATGTCATCAGAACTCTTTATCCCCAGGCAGATCCAAAATTGAGGACGATTTATTCAGGGGTAGACACGGAAAGGTTCTTGCCAGGGCATTCACCTAAAATGCAAGACATCAGAAATGAGCTCCGCAGGGCAAATGGCCTGGACAATAAGACTGTCATATTATTCGCTGGCCGGCTGTCCCATAACAAGGGGGTTGACAGGTTAATCCGTGCTCTGCCGGAACTCAGTGAGAAATTCCGTGATTTAGCCCTCGTCATAGTCGGCAGTAAATGGTTCTCCAAGGATGATATGACAGACTATATAGCTTATGTTAGAGCCCTTGCAGAAAAACTTGATATACCAGTCGTTTCTACAGGATTTGTAGCACCAAATGAAATCCAAAATTGGTTTGCCGCTGCGGATTTATTTGTGTGCACCTCATTATGGCAGGAGCCGCTGGCAAGGGTTCACTATGAAGCTATGGCAGCCGGGCTTCCTATCGTCACTACGGCGAGGGGAGGCAACCCCGAGGTTATCATACCAGGGGAAAATGGATTGGTTGTAGACAATCCAGAAGCTCCTGCGGATTTCGCTGAAAAAATTTCTGAAATCCTATCAAACAGGCTGCTTATGAAACGGATGGGAGAAAATGGCCGGCAGCTTGCCCTTTCCGAATATCAATGGGACAGAGTCGCCTCAGATGTTTTGCAGGTCTGGAATGAGGCAGAAGTAACGGAATTGCTCGAAGGATATGAAACAGTCCCCAACATATCAAGTAACATAGCTAAGGACGGCGAAGACACCGTACCCGATTCCATTGCCATTGAGGCTGCTGCTGATCATTCCTCCCATTCACCAGAGGAGATGGAGCTGCCAACACCTGATACAAGCATAACCCAGGGATCCGGCAAAACTATATGGAACCGAAAAATGCTATCTGCTCTAAAGAAAAAGCGCGAACAAAAAACCAGGAAAAACATCTCCGCCGCATTTGCCGCCCCTCCCCTGCCAGTGAATCAATTCGAAATATCCTCCACGCAAAAGACTAAAAGGGACACAATAAAATCCCATTTAAGAGAATCCATAAGGACAAATTTAGCTGACTTTTTGAATGGGGTGCGAAATGCAGAGAACACCTAAACATTCAAAGGATATGGGTGATAGCTCATGCCCTTAAGGCATAAGCCGCATAAACTATATTAAAGAATGGTGAATCTATCTGTTAGGAGGTTACAACTACAATGGCCCAAGAGCACGATTTTTCCGAATTATTGCAAAGGCTGGACCCAGGTTCGGAAGTAAATGTCCATATGAATCATAAAACATTGTACAATGCCAAATTCCGAAAGTTCAATCGAACAAAAGGAATTGCCTATTTTCATATTGACCAGTTTTACCAGTTTGGGAACTTGCTGGTGCCTATATCCATCAACAGGATCACTTCCCTAGATCTGCCGGTGTCGCTGGAGGCTACTGCTCTTATTAACGAAGACGATGAAGATGAATAAAAATGAATCCGCAAATATACAAGACTGTCCATAGAATTCCTATGAGGCAGTTCTTTTTTATTTCTCTCTCACTTACAGGCATTTGTTTATATTCTTTTTCCCGGATATGGGCTAATGCCATAGCAATTGGGTTTTCCTGCTAATAAGATATAAAATCTTAGAGCTTAAGAGAGGGGAACACACGCCATGGAAATCTGTGTTATAGGAGCGGGATATGTAGGATTAACAACAGCGGCTGTCCTAAGCGATCGCGGGCATACTGTTTGTTGTGTGGACACTGACCTGGACAAAATTAATCTTCTGAGACGCGGAGAGGTTCCAATCTATGAACCGGGGCTAGAAGAACTAATAGCTAAGAATCAGGAAAACTTAAGCTTTAGCGCTTCTCCAGCTGAAAGTGTGAGGGCCGCCTCTGTAATTTTTGTAGCAGTAGGAACTCCTTCACGCCCGGACGGCAGTACTGATTTACGCTATATTTTATCAGCTGTTGATACGATTGCTGAGGCGACCTCAACATATAAAACGATCATTATTAAGAGTACGGTTCCTCCCGGTACAAATGAACAAGTTTATCTAGCTTTGCTTCGGAAAGGATTAGCTCCCGAACTTTTCGATGTAGTGTCCAACCCTGAATTCCTTAAAGAAGGCAGTGCCATCAATGACATGATTCATCCCGATAAAATTGTAATAGGGAAACAAGACACGGATACTACTTCCTTCTCCGTTTTGCAGCAAGTGTATAAGGGCATTGATGCACCAATCATACTTACCTCGCTGAATGGAGCAGAAATGATTAAATATGCATCCAACGCTTTTCTGGCTACCAAAGTATCTTTCATAAACGAAATTTCAAGGATATGTGATAAATACGAAGTGAATATTGAAGATGTCAAAGATGGCATCGGTACCGACCCAAGAATTGGGCCTCTCTTTCTTTCCTCAGGCTTGGGCTATGGCGGCTCGTGCTTCCCCAAGGATGTTCGTTCATTGGAACACTCTGCACAATCCAGGGACGTTATTCCACATATTCTCCAGGCAATACAAAACGTCAACGCTACACAAATTGACATTTATATAGATAAGTTATTGGAGTATTTTGAAGATTTAACAGATAAAAACCTGGCTGTTTTGGGCATTGCCTTCAAGCCAAATACCGATGACACAAGGGATTCACCGGCCGTTTCTTTGATTAAAAGATTAAGTGAGCATAGCTGCAGGATCCAGGTCTATGACCCCAGAGCTAAATTCCCCCATCCAGAATTGAAAAACGTGACGCAGCAGGAAACTTGTGAGCATTCCATTCTCAATGCTGATTGTGTCATTATTGCTACCGAATGGGATGAGTTTGTGCAGCTCGACTGGCGTCAGGTTAAGGAATGGATGAAAGGAACCTATATAATGGATGCCCGAAATTGCATTGACGCGCAAAGTGTAAGAAGTACAGGATTATCTTATATCGGGATAGCCCGGCCATGAGAATCCTGGTAACAGGGCTAACCGGATCCATAGCAGGCTCCCATCTTTGTTTAACATTATTGAGATTTTTTAAGCTCTATGGCAAACCCTTGAACACATGGGCGGATATTCCCAAAGCGAACAGGCTGCTTGGATATGGTCCTAAGGTCTCGCTTGAAGAAGGATTATCAATACAAGTAGATTATATCAATAAGGCTGATAAGGTATGAAAATAGCTCTTATATGCACCGAGAAACTGCCCTCTCCTGCTGTGAGAGGCGGGGCCATCCAGATCATGATAGATGGCATTTTACCATTCTTAATCCAACATCATGATGTAACCGTATTTTCGATAACCGATCCAAACCTGCCTGACAGAGAGACCAAGCCTTCGCTTGAATATGTTCGTTTTCCCAGGGATCAGTACGAGCAGCTGGTTTGCGGTGAACTGAGAAAAAGAGAATTTGATTTGGTACATGTATGTAACCGTCCCAAAAATATAGCGATGTATAAACATGCTGCGCCAGGCAGTGCATTTGTTTTAAGCCTCCACAACGATATGTTTTCTGAATTGAAAATATGCCGTGAGGACAGCCTGGAGGCTATCAAACACGCAGATGCCATTACTGCTGTAAGCGAATATATAAAGCGTTGTGTTATTGGAAGATATCCTCACGCGGAAGCAAAGGTGCATGTTCTATATTCCGGAGTAGATTTGTCCTTATTTTCTCCCCCCTGGTCCGGGTACGGCCGTATGTTGCGGGAAGAAGCCCGTAAAGCATACGGTCTGAGGGAAAGCAAAGTTATACTCTTTATTGGCAGATTAAGTAAAACAAAGGGACCCGACATTCTAATAGATTCCCTGCCAGATGTATTGTCCGAGCACCCCGATTCTGTATTGACCATTGTCGGAGGCAAGTGGTTCAGTGATAATACGGTCAATGAATATGTAAGATCCTTACATGAAAAAGCACAAAATTATGGGAAACATGTGACATTCACAGGGTATATTCCTCAAGATAAGATCCCTGAGATTATGGCGATGGGAGATCTTTTCGTCTGCAGCTCGCAATGGCATGAGCCGCTCGCTCGAATCCACTTTGAGGCCATGGCTGCAGGAATTCCGATCATTACTTCCAACAGGGGTGGAAATCCCGAAATCATCAAACACGGCATAAACGGACTTATAATCCAGGAATACGATCGATCCGGTGCCTATGCAGAGGCCATCAACCAACTTCTTTCCAATCCCGTTAAGGCAGGGGCCATGGCACAAACGGGCAGACAAATAGTCGAGGAAAAGCATCAATTTAAGCATGTTGCTGCCAATCTTGCAGCTATCTACAATAAGGTGCTGGCCGAGCGAAACAGCAGCGCCTCTTAATTTATTTTAAAATCATGTTCAGAAATCCGGCGTGTTCTAAACTGCATGGCGGATTTTAAATTGGATCATTTAGTTTAGCCCCAAAATTTTAGGGAAGAAGATTTGTGGGTATATGTCATATGTAATCCATACTTTAGGAGGGTGATCAATGAAGGCAGTAACATTCCAAGGGGCAAAGGATATACAAGTAAAACAGGTAGAAGATCCGTCTCTGCAAAAGAACGATGATATCATTGTCAGAATCACATCGACAGCCATCTGCGGGTCAGATCTCCACATTTACCAGGGGGCTTTGCCGACACACCCCGGATATGTCATAGGCCATGAACCTATGGGAATAGTCGAGGAAGTTGGCCCTGAAGTTACGAGAGTAAAGAAGGGAGATCGTGTAGTGCTTCCTTTCAATATTTCGTGCGGCCATTGCTTCTATTGCCAGCACGATATGGAAAGCCAATGTGACAACTCTAATCCAAACAAAGAGATTGCAGATACCGGCGGTTATTTTGGTTTTACGGAAAGGTATGGAAACTATCCCGGCGGACAAGCAGAACTATTACGGGTACCTTACGGAAATTTCATGCCATTCGTGATTCCCGAATCATGCGAACTGGAGGATGAAGCGCTTCTGTTTATGTCGGATGTATTGCCCACTGCTTATTGGAGTGTGGAAAACTCCGGCGTAAAAGATGGAGACACTGTCATTGTCCTCGGGTGCGGCCCTGTAGGATTAATGACGCAGAAATTCGCCTGGATGAAAGGTGCAAAACGTGTCATAGCAGTGGATAACCTGCCATATCGGCTGAATCATGCAAAAAGAATGAATAATGTAGAAACGATTAATTTTGAGGACTACGATAACGCAGGTTCCTATTTAAAAGAAATAACCGAAGGCGGAGCTGATGTTGTAATTGATTGCGTAGGGATGGATGGAAAAAAATCAGTCGTCGAAGCAGTGGAACAAAAACTGAAGCTTCAAGGCGGCACCCTTAGTGCAATTGAACTGGGCTTGAATTCAGTCAGAAAATTTGGCACCATCCAGCTAACCGGTGTATATGGTTCCAAATATAATATGTTCCCGCTCGGAAATATCTTTGAACGGAACGTTACTTTGAAAATGGGACAGGCCCCTGTCATTCATTATATGCCAATGTTATTCGATAAAATTACCAATGGTGAATTCGACCCTACTGAAATCATTACACATAAAGTGCCTTTAGACCAGGCAAGTGACGCCTATAAAGTCTTTAATGACCACCAGGATGAGGTAATAAAGGTAGTGTTGAAGCCTTAGTCTTATTCTTGATACGAACGGCATCAAAATGTTACTGCCACAATACCAATGCCCTGCACCCAATTAGGCGCAGGGCATTGGTATGCTACTTCAACAAGGTCTCTGCCAAAAGCTCGTAGGAATGGACCTTGGCATCGAAGTCATGGACATTGGTTATAATCATGAATTCATCGGTTTGATAAATTTCCTGCAGAAGCTCTAATTCCTGTTTTACTTTTTCAGGCGTTCCCACAATGGCTCGTTTTCTGTTATGCAGTATTTTTTCCCGATCGCTTTCATTCATAGTGGCATTCTCTGCTTCTTCAATGGAAGGGATTTTGGTATCCAGCCCTTTTTCTACATTCAAAAGCCATCTATCCTGGCTCATCGCCAATCTCTCAGCCTCCTCCTGGCTATCGGCACATATCACAAAGATACAAACGTTCATTTTTGGCTCTTTCAACGAAACGGAGGGGCGAAAACTGCTAAAATATAGTTCGGATGCTCTCTGTCCGTCTGCAGGAGAAATGAAATGTCCATATGTAAAGGCAGTACCGATTTCTGCAGCTAATCTGGCTCCCCTATGTGATATTCCCAGCAGCCACATCTCTGGTTTTTCTTCCGTAATCGGCGTGGGCCTTACTTGATAATACGGATGGTCCTTTGGCAGCGACCCATTAACAAATCCTTGCAAATCCCTTAATTGGCGGGGAAATTCATTCAAGCTTCTGATATTTCCATCCGTCAAGGCGAGCCTGGTAACAGGTGAGCCTCCCGGAGAACGGCCGACTCCAAGATCAACTCTTCCCGGAAACAAAGCTTCCAGAGTCTGAAAGTTTTCAGCCACCTTATAAGGGCTGTATTGAGGCAGCAGGATTCCTCCAGAGCCCACCCTTATTGATTTTGTATGAGAGGCTATATGGGAAAGAAGGACTTCCGGCGAAGAGCTCGCTAAACCATTCGTATTATGATGCTCTGCGACCCAGAAACGGGTATACCCAAGCTCTTCAGTTATCTTTGCTAAACGCACTGTCTGCTTCAGCGCTATTCTGGAGGTTGCTCCCCTGGAAATGGGAGACTGATCAAGCACACTGAGCTGCAATTAAGACACCTTCCCTTTGATTGATAACTGAAATATATATGAACAATGTGTCCTAATGCAAAGAATTGAATGAAAAATATCCAGCAAGTATCAAGATATTATCAACAGAGATTTGAATGGGAGCGCAAGATCTTATTTATCCAGACCATGACGGACGGCATAAAGGGCTGCCTGGGTCCGGTCCTGTAAGTTTAATTTGGCTAGGATGTTCGAGACGTGAGTTTTCACTGTTTTTTCAGTAATGAACAAATCGGCTGCAATTTCTTTATTGCTCTTACCTTTTGAAATCTCCTTTAATACTTCCTTTTCACGTGCCGTAAGTTCCTCCTTCAGTTTATCTTTTTCCTGTAAATGTGATAATAATTGGGAGGTTATTTTGGGATCGAGCTCATTTTCACCCTTCACAATTTTATGTATGCCTTCTACCAGCTTCTCCGGGTCGCTGTCCTTGAGCTGATACCCGCTGGCCCCAGCCTCCAGAGCAGGCAGTACATGATTTTTATCTGAAAAACTGGTGAGGATCATCACCTTGGCGGAAGGGTTTTCTGAACATATGATCTTTGTAGCTTTAACTCCGTCCAAAACAGGCATGGACAGATCCATCAGGACGATATCAGGTTTAAGCTCCTTCGCTTTTTCAATGGCAATCTGTCCGTTTTCAGCTTCCCCTACCACTTCAAGGCCTTCCTGTGTCTGGAAAAACAGCACAAGGCCTTTCCGGACAATGTGATGGTCATCCGCAATTAAAATCTTTATGGACATTGAACCTTCCTCCTAAAATGGAATAGACACGATTATGGCAGTTCCCTTCCCTGGTTCTGTTTCCAAAGTGAAGCTCCCGTGTAAGGATTCAGCCCGGTTCTTCATATTCCTTAGGCCGTTAGAAGGCAGCTCCAGATCCGGATTATGCGAGAAACCACAGCCTTCATCTCGAATGGTCATAATAACAAGATTCGGTTTAAATGAGAAATCAAAAAATATTTCGTTCTTTCCTGCATGTTTTTGGCAATTATTAATTGCCTCCTGGCCAATGCGCCATAATGACTCCTCGATTTGAGCAGGAAGTCCCACTACTCCCTGGGAAGCGGTATCGACGTGAACACCAAGCATGTCCCCGTATCCATTCAGAGCATATATGATTCCCATTTCAAGACCCTTGGGGCGCAGCTGCCAAATCAAGGCTTTCATCTCCGCCTGTGCATGCTGGGATATACTCTGGATTTGTTCAAAGACGTCCTTATCTTGGCCCCCTTTGGACGAACCCGCTTTTGCCATAAGCGTGATGGAGTATAACAGCTGATTTACCGAATCATGCAAATCCTGGGCAAGTCTGTTGCGTTCCTCTATAAGAGCCACCTCCCTGGCTTGCTCAGTTAAACGGATCCTTTTGATAGCGTTGCCTATTTGAAATGCAATTGATTCAAGAAGCGCGAGCTCCTCCTTTTTAAATCTGCCTTTGCCAGCGGACGCAATATTCATTATGCCAAATTTTTCTTCGCCGGAACGTAATGGAACAGTGGCATGATGGGTAAGCCCCAGCGTATCCCCCCAATTTTGTTCGGATGCATCCTCCAGCCTCTTACACTCTAAAATATTTGTGGCCTTTAATAATTTTCCAGTTTTGTAATGGTCGACACACCAGCAATTATTCCCGCACATCGGCTTATGCTTGGTATTCAAAAGAGCCGGGGGGAGATTTTTGGCGGCAGTCAGGGTTGAATTTCCATTCTCATCAAACAGGAAAATCCATCCGGTTTCAAAACCGCTTACATCAAGAAGCTGGCTTAAGACTTGATATAATGTCTGATTAATATCCGTTCCCTCATTTAGTTTTTCGGCAATTTCCTTAAGAATCGTCAGCTCCGATAAATGGTCCTGGTCGCCCATATTTGTTCTCCCTTTTGTCATATTGGTAGAATTTTCTCTATAATTAAATATACCATTAATAGTCTGCAATAATTAGCCTTCCAGTTTCTTTACATACAATAGTTTACCACCTGCAATTATCACTGGTGGCACCCTTCATTCTCAGTCTCATATATTGTATAGTGCCCATTGTAAACTGAGAGGAGATTCCCCTATGTACTTTCCTGAAACACATTATCCGAGCTTCCCCTTTCGCTACATGAGTCATGCAGCCCAACCAGTCTATCCTTTCCGACAGCAGTTTCCTTCCCTAGATGTTTCAACATTGCAAATTTCCGTTAAAAGATTTCGTGAACTCATTGCACAGGCAAATATACTTTTAAACTCCCTTGAGAATAGACAATTTGCCCAGCAGATTATGGCGAGTGCTCAAAAAGGCGATGACCCAGCTGTACAAAGATTGGTACGATCCATTGGAGTCAGGGTGCCTGTCACCACTCGTTTCACGCCTACCGGTGTATTTTTTAATCTGCGAATCAATCCGCTCCATGAGGAGAATTGCTGTTCTCTTTCCGTCGGTTTAAGATGGGGCGAGTGATAAATGAAGCCCGTTTAAAGTCTTGATTTCTTTTAAAAAAGCGTAAAGCCTCTGCTGCCAGGCTTTACGCTTTTTTATCATGCTTAATCCTATCAAAATATTTATAATGCATTGTAAACATTTTCGCATTCTTCCCCGGTTGGCTCATAAAAACAATGAAGTTTATAGCGTCCAACTATCGGCTGGTCATACCAGGTAGAAGGACAATTCCCTTGTGGCCTGAAATACCATAAGCTGAATCTGGCGGGCCATAATCTCTCCCCGTTAATGACCCTGCGTGCCAAGGCTCTTTCAGACTCACGGGGCCTCTGGTAAAAATACCCCTTCTGAACTGCCTCAAAAGCATGCGGTTGATAGACCATTTGCGAAATGGTCCTAATCCCTCTAAAATCAGAACAGTTTGCTCTTATTCTATTGATCCCTACATTTCCGACCATGAGCATTCCCTGTTTACCTTCACCCTCAGCTTCCGCTCTCAGTAATCTCGCCATCAAGTCAATATCTTGCTGTCTAGCTTTTACAACTGCCATATCGTCACCCCCGATTGGTGTATCTCTTTATCATATTGATATCTCCTGTACATGTTGAAGGGTTTTCATGCAAAACTGCAAATCCTCAAGCCAGCATCTTCCCTTTTTATCAATATTAAATAATTTCATTATAATAATTTACGATAAATTATAAGCATTATGTTCTAGAGAACAGGAGAGTGAGAGAAAGTGTTATATTTCCTTTGCGCCATTTTATCTATACTATGTACCTAATTAATGCAACGTCACTTTACAAACAATTAGTTTATTACTATTATTTTTAAGAGAATGGTTAGAAATGTTTGAATCTTATTATGGTACTATGCGATTTGAAAAGAGTATAGACTAACACTAACCTTCGGATACATATGGATTTCTTTACTATCCAATATTTCAGAAAGCGCTTACCCGACATGGAAATATGGTTAATCTACAGCAAAGGAGCTCACGATGGCAAACAAAAGAGAAGAATCACAACTGCATAGAGGATTGGAACAGCGGCATGTTACCCTGATGTCGCTTGGAGCGGCGATTGGCGTAGGCCTTTTTTTAGGCTCTGCAGACGCAATCCAGCTTGCCGGCCCAGGAATTTTATTGTCTTATGCAATAGGAGGGCTGGTTATATTTTTCATAATGAGAGCGCTTGGTGAAATGGCAATAAAAAACCCTGTCGCCGGTTCCTTCAGCCGTTATGCCAGGGATTTTATCAGTCCGCTTGCAGGCTTTATCACTGGATGGAATTATTGGTTTTTATGGATTGTCACTTGTATGGCAGAAATAACAGCGGTTGGTATTTACATGCAGTTCTGGTTTCCCGGGACTCCCCAATGGGCTTGGGCCCTGGCTGCCTTATTGATCATGACCTGCATTAATTTCCTGGCTGTTAAAGCATATGGTGAATTGGAATTCTGGTTTGCTTTGATAAAAATCGTTACGATTATCGGGATGATCATTGTTGGAGCAGGAGTCATCTTTTTCGGCTTTGGGAATGGAGGTGCTGCTGTAGGAATCAGCAACCTTTATGAGAATGGCGGTTTCTTTCCTAACGGACTTAAAGGAGTTCTATTGAGCCTTCAAATGGTGATGTTCGCATATCTTGGCGTTGAAATGATCGGAGTTACAGCAGGTGAAGTAAAAGACCCGAAGAAATCCTTATCACGTGCCATTGATTCTGTGTTTTGGAGAATTTTGGTGTTTTATGTCCTGTCCTTGACAGTTATAATGTCCATTTATCCATGGAATGAAATTAATCACAAAAACAGTCCATTCGTTCTTACCTTTGATAAGATCGGCATACCGGGAGCAGCCGGTATTATTAACTTTGTCGTACTGACTGCAGCATTATCTTCATGCAACAGCGGAATCTTCAGTACGGCAAGGATGCTATTTAACCTGGCACAACAAAACGAAGCGCCAAGAGGCTTTGAACGCACAAATAAAAACGGCGTGCCTGGCATTGCCGTTATCGTATCCGCAGCAGCTCTTCTTATAGGTGTATATTTAAATTATATCGTTTCTGAGAAAGTGTTCAGCTGGGTTACGAGCATAGCCACATTCGGCGCTATCTGGACGTGGGGCACCATCCTTATTTCACAGCTTCGATTCAGAAAAAGAATGCATTCAAGTGAATATAAAAAACTGGAATATAAAATGCCCTTACATCCCATCAGCAGCTATTTTTCATTAGGGTTCTTGCTATTAGTCATCGTTTTACTGGGTTTTTCAGAAAACACTTTCATAGCGCTCATCGTAGGCCCCATTTGGATTTTATTGCTGATTGCCGCTTATTATGGGCGTGGCATGCATAAAAGGCAAAATTAAAGGATCAGGCACATCCTGCATCATAATCGAAAACCTCCCCGACGGCTGGGAGGTTTTCGATTATGGTTACTTCTTCTTCCTTTTCCCTATAAACCTGTAGCAAATAAAACAAATAATCGATAATAGTACCAGTACCGGCAAATTTCCAATGATGAACACGAATAGGGCCGAAGCCGCACCAAGCAGGAAGTTCAGGCTTGCAGCGAACTGTCTTTTTGTTTTTTCCCATGTATTAAGATCACTGCTCTCAAGATCGGGAACTACCACAAGATCCTCATGCATGGATATCTGCACAGTGGAATATGCCACCTGATTATCGAGGAATTTCATCCTGCCCAGGATGGTTTCCATTTCTTCCTGAACGGAAGCCAAATCAGCGGAAATCTTTAGCAGGTCCTCAGTTTTTGCTGCTTTCTTCATAAAATCCAGGAGCCTCGCCTCGACTGCCCGTTTGGACTTGAGCCTGGACTGAAGATCTACATATTCCTCGGTAACATCTTCACCTTTCATATTTCTTTCAAGCACCTTTACAGCCGCCTCTTCGGTATCATGTAGAAACTGCTGAAAGTTTTGTTCCGGGATTCTTGCTGTCATCACTCCGCTTAGTCGCCCTTCCCCTTCGTCAAAAGAGGTGGACTCAACGATATAGCCTCCGTATTCCTTAACTTTATCTTCGATTTTTTGCTGAGTTACCTCAAATTTCTTAACTTCTATATTGACGGTTGCTGTGTGGATAACCCTTCTTTCTGTAGCAGCATGCTCCTGTTTTGCATCTTCCTTGCTATTTTCCTGGCTATCGCTGCCGACTGACGCAGAATCAGACGCTGATTGTTCAGTCGACTTACTATCTGACTTGGAGCTTCCTCCATCAATTGAAGAATTGCTGCATCCATTCACCAAAAGCAGCAATGCTGCCAATATTAACACTACTTTTTTTATGGGCACACTGTTTCCTCCAGTCGCTTTTACTAATTTGACGCTGCATAGGGGGAGAAGTTACAGCCCATTTATTGCGGCTTTAATACAAGAAGATCTCCAGATGGTTCTTTTATTTTGGTCGTGTGATACCTGCCCTGCACCCAGTCATCCAATTGATCATGGTACCATTTACTCTTAACATGACCGGACTGTCCCGGACCTACCAAATGGTAGCTCTTAGCCAGATTATTTATGTCGATGACAAATCTCCAGGAGCCGCCATGGTTGACGATTCCATCCTCAGTAAAAGCTGCGGCTTTAACCGTAACACTGCTGCCTCCTGTAGGAGTCCCTCCTTCGGGGTTAAATAAATACTGGAGCGGCGTAACACTGGATAATGGATGGGTGAACTTGACCTGATGGAACTCTCCCCATTTCCAATCGGCTATATCCTCCCCTTGTGTTTCACTAATTACGTCAAGCGAAAGCCTCAGGGAATCAGCCAATACCTTGGATATCCCTCCGTTTTCTTTTAGCCAGGGCCCCGGCTCTCCGTCCAATCCACGGCGTAAAAGCTCATCAACCGCTTGTTTTTTGCCACGGAAAAGCTCAAGCATTTCGTCTGAAACCTGTTTATTAAAGATTACTTCAGGAATCTTTGTCATCCACACATTAAAAATCAATGGAGCTGCTTGCTTGTCTGAGTCGATATAGTCCCATTCTTTTAGTGCTGAAACGGCCTCCCGGATTTTGGAGTTTCGGTTACTCTCCAGCACCTCTATAAACCGAGGAACAAATTCCCTGGCCTGCAAATTCATTTCATCCATTTGCAGTTCCTGCATATCCTTCACAGTTAAATCATTTTTGGAACGCAGGAACTCCTGGATTCGCATTTGTCTGTATGGCTGGGCCCAGTTATTGCTGATATGGTATGGATAATCATCAGATATAACTTTATTATTGGCTGTTGACAGAAACCCGTCCGCCGGATTTACTGCTTTTGGGAGTTTGTCAAAAGGGATATAGCCTGACCATTCATATTCATCAGTCCAGCCCGGTACAGGTAACAGGCTGTCACCTTTTCGGATGGGTATTTTTCCATTGGCTTTATAAGCAATAGTTCCATCTTGTGCTGCAAAAACGAAATTCTGCGCAGGTGTATGAAATTTTTTTAAAGCTTTTTCAAATTCATTCCAGGTGCCGGCTTTATTCATATCCAAAACTGCTTCCAGCTCAGCTGAGGCTTCCAGGGCGGTCCATTTTAGCGAAAGGACTGTATTTTTTCCAGTTTCTCCGGCAAACTCCGAAATCACGGGTCCATGACGGGTAATGGTTACGTTATAGTCCACGGTCTTTCCGTCTTTTACTTTGATGGGTTCCTCGATCACTTTTGCCTTTTCCCAGTTCCCCATATAGCTGAATTCGTTCTTGTTGGATGGATTTCTTTTTTCAATATAAAGATCCTGTACATCTGGACCTGTATTTGTCACCCCCCAGGCAACCTGTTGGTTATGGCCGAGAATGATTCCCGGAATTCCTGCAAAAATAACCCCGCTCACATTGACTGTAGGCGCTTCCAAGTGCATCTGATACCAGATGGATGGGGTAGCAAGGGCAAGATGGGGGTCGTCTGCCAATAATGGCTTTCCTGATGCTGTCTTTTTTCCGCTGACAACCCAATTGTTGCTCCCATTGAACTCAGGGGGAATGATTGCATCGGCAAAGCTTTTCTCAATATCCAGGCTCTCTTCGCCAATTATGTAAGGTGCATGTTTCGGATACGCAGGAAATAGATCATACGCCTTGTCCTTTTGGAAATTCTCAATTAAATATTGTCTGAATGCCTGGTCCTCCCAGTTGCCTCCCAAATCAAAGGCCATGTACTTTCCTATGGTCAATGAATCCACAACAGACCACGGTTCGGGCGTATATCCAAAAATTGAGAATTCCACTGGCCATTTGCCTGTCTTGTTAAGTTCATTTATGTATAGATTTACCCCGTCAGCGAACCAGTTTAATACATTTTTCCCCTCGGCTGAGTACTGTTCGTAGGAATCCTGTGCTGCCCGTCTGAGCCCAAGGGTGCGAAAATACTTATCATTTTGCAATGTTGCATCTCCAACAACCTCACTAAGCCTGCCAGATGCCTGGCGCCTGCTTAAATCCATTTGGAATAAGCGATCCTGAGCCTGGATATATCCTTGCGCCATATATAAATCCCGTTCATTCTCCGCTTTCAAATGAGGCACTCCAGATGAGTCGCGTATCACATTTACAGGGGCTGACAGCGCTTTGAGTACGATTTCTCCATCTGTCTTTGGCAGAGACCTGGATATGTAGATATTAGCCCCAATCACAGCTGCAATCACTAAAAATACAAGGGCTCCCCCCAGCCATAGAAATAACTTTTTCCACTTCACTTTTCTCTTTTTCTTTTCTATCACAACTTCCATACACCAACCCCCTGATCACTGCACGTCTCTATTTGTTTTTCTTCAACATATATTCAAGGGGGAAAGTCGTTTTTCCTACTAATACTCACGTGGAAATAACAAAAAAGCAGCGGAATATCTCCGCTACCTTAAAATTCTTAGAAATTGGTTTATTGATAAGAAGCACATATCAAGCCAAAGTATGTGGGGCACTCATAGGAATGCAAATCGACAATTCTGTCTTCGGCAGGTATCGCGCCTGCGAGAATCAGTGTCTGCCAGATACCGTCAGGTTTTGCTGCATCAATGAATGACAAGTCCCAATCCATCATTTTTTCCAGTTCATTTGCTTTAATAAGCTGCACGGCCTCTTCATCCAATTGCTGCGCAGCAGGATCAAAGCCGTAAGGTCCATTCTCATCATGAGCATGTGACCAATCACAGCTTGCAATCAGTCCTACTCTCTTTCCTGATTTCTGTACTGCCTCTCTAATCGCTGTCCCAAATCTAATATGCAGTTCAAAGCTCACTTCTCTGCTTGGAGTAATAATGACGACAGGCACCTCGGGCATAAAGCGAAGCGGTACCATTGCTCCCCAATCAAGAGGCAGACAAGAATACGGTCCCTCACTTGTCGCATAATTAATTGAAGCTGCCGGGATATCTTGCTTTCTGGATTGTTCTACTATCAACCTGGCTAGGGTACGGTCCGTGGGTCTCTCCATCCTGTAAACCGAACCATTCTCTTCAAGCACCCCTGTCAATCTCTCTGAATCAGCAATAGAGAATTGGCCATTAATCCTGGTACCATGTGGAGTAAGCAAAATGATACAGTCAGGCTTGGCTTCTTCCATCTTTTGTCCCATTTTCTTCATATTATCTCTTGTAACACCCATTCGCTCCGGTAACTCTCCACTAAGTTCAGGAATGATTTCTCCACCATGGGGAGCAATGCAGGCAAAAACTAAAGGACTCATTTTACATCTTCTCCTTATGTTTATTTTTTTGGCCGGACATTCTTCCAGCCCGCAGGATATGTATGTTATGCACTAGCTTGGAAGCATGATGGTTATTTATTTTCTTGCCGCAAAAAAGAGAAGGCAGATATCCTTCCTTCTCATTGTAGTACCGGTAATTTTCACTGTAAATTAAAAAACTGAATATATTTTGTATTTTATATCTTCAATCATTCTGTCCATCAGGATAATGAAATGCATAGACACAATAGAGAAACTCGCTAAATAACAAAGAAGACTCGCCAGGCAATTCTCCGTTCCCTGCGACACTGGTGCAAATATCCTCACCCCATTGCTGGGCACTGTCGTTATTCGGATTGTAAAAATAGACTCTTATCTGTCCGGCATGGTCTTTTGCCACTCTTTGGATCAAAACCGCATGGGCACCAAGAGGCTGCCCGCTCGTGCTGTAAATCAATATTCCGGCTGGCTGAGGCAGTTCAGTAATGTATGTCGGCTCTAGGGGATTATAATATTTCTTAAATTTATCGCGAAATTTGGTATCATGATATATATCAGTAAATCCCCTCATCACCTTAGGCCCATAAAAAGCCGGGTTGATCCATTTATGAATATCCTCTCCCCTGAATCCCGTCCTCTTTATCATTTCTGCATAAACAGCGTCAAGGTGCGGAAGCAGGACCAGTGAAACGGGATCCATTCGTATGCTTTCATCCATATCGTTTTTTATGAGAGTATCTGATTGGATCATGCTATTTTCATATGGTATGGCAATTGAATCATTCACTATGGCACTATGGTAGAGGTCCAGCAGATACTCCGGATTAATTTGGGACCAATAGCTGAGAGCCCTTGTTGACTGACACGTAGGATTATTGCCTTGGCCGATTCCCAAGGGAAGGCCCAATACTTGAACCATCCCAGACACAATTAAAGTCCTGGATGGTAATTGATCTTGAAAGCGGCTCAAAGCTGAAAGCCTTCGCTCAGCTTCTGCACACGGCTTACTAAGCATGATCCGTTTTATGGCTTCTGTAAAACGATCCGTAAAAATATCGCGTTCGAGCAGCCTAGCTAATCCATATAGTGATTGCTTTGTTTTCCTTGTGATGGACCATTCAATCAATTCCATCATCAACGGCAGGTGAGACTCTAGCTGCTTTAAACCAAGTGCATTAATTCCCAGCACCTTGCCAATCCACGCAGGCTTGTTGGCATTGCAATATCGGAGCAGGCTTGCATGATATTCTGATACTAAGCCTGTTTCATTCATTAATTCGCAACAGCGCTCAGCTTCCCTGCACAGCAATTCCTCAGCCATTAAGCTAAAATTCCCATGCCAGTTATCTGCATGCTGCCTGGCAATGTTAGTGGGGTATAGCAGAGCCTGCTCAAATCTTTCAAAATCGGGATTCGTTTCTTCCAGCATCCTTGAATGCTTGCCGGTCACAATTAGGTCCTCTATGGTGTCTGTGACTATGGGACGCTGCACGGCCAGGGTTTGAATTTTACCATTTATATGATCCAGCACATTTGAGCTTGAGTACCTATTTATAATAAACCTTAACAATGTAATGGTATTATGGGGCCTTTGCTTAGCCTCGATTCTTGTTTCTTCGGTTTCTGCAGGATAAAGAATATCCAAATTTTCCGCAATGACCTGATCCAAATAATTTTGTGCATCACGGCTGCTTATACTGCCATGTTGATACTGTTCAAGGGCTATCGCCAAAAATCTTAAATTGCTCAACACTTCAGCAGCTGCTGTTGCTCCTCCAGCCTGTATCGTCCCACGGACCAGGGGCGGCTGCAATTTATCTGTCCGTTTCCATGGACCTTCAAAAAAACCAAGCTGATCCAATTGCGGGGCATGCTGGAACAAAATTTGCAGGCCAGCTTCATCGCCAATCAAGCGTAAAGCCTCAGCATACAGACTCTTTCGGCAAAAGTCTTTTTGAAATTCTCCGGACTGTCCAAAGGCGCTTACGAGAGCTGCGAAATATAGATTTTCTGAATTCCTTAATAAGCCCATCAAAACAAGTCCTTCCATATGGATTTACTATATTATAGACAAAAACAAAAAATATTCTATAAGCTGCTGAAAAAATAGGCTCACGCCTTATAAATTCGATTATTTATCCAATAATTAATCGGCCGTTCTTGTTTTAATTGAGCCATTTCGGGAAAAAGGGGACAAAGGAGGGATTTTGTAATGAAAGAAGACAACCTAAGAGAAGTTGAACAAAAATTTCAATCAAACAAGAACCCGGTTAAGGACTTAACAAAGGAAGGGCGTCATCCCGATCAGCAGCACCGCCTTAAAGACCAAGAAAATTTAAGGAAGTAAACAGTATATTTATACGAACAATATAAATAAATATACATTCGCTTGTATATCATATGCAACCTTTTTATTCATGATATCAAAAAATCTGTGTTCTTCTCGGAACACACAGATGGCCGGCAAAAAGGGGCTCGGAATGGAAGCATTCCGAACCCCTTTTTTAATTTGATACATTTGATTCCTAAGCTGGCAACAGTTTGGCAACGCTCCATCATAACGTCAGAACCGCGGGATCAGTAGGGCAGTCAGGTGAGACCTCCATGAACAGCAGCGGAAAAGAGGCTCACCGCCCGCTCCGAGGGTTCATTCACTGCAACCAACATAATCGTTTAACAGATCCAAAAAACGTAGGCAAACTCATTTTTTATCTCGTTTGTTTACAGTCGTCTGGAACCGTTTCTTTTCGGAAGCGCAGAATTGGTTCCTCGATTCTACATCAGGCAGTTTCTCTCCGACTTCCGGTAAAGTAAAGCCCCATGTATCAAGAAGGGCTGTGTCCATTTTAAGAACACAGCCCTTCTTCCTGTTATATCCAGGTGTAAGCTTCTCCCCAGCTTTCTCTGGATAATGCTTCTACCCTCTGCACCAGTTCATCGTCCACCATATACGTATCTCCCTGTTCATAAGGATTATAGTGGAAGGCGTACATCCTTGCGACGAATTGATGGAATGGCAGGGATGCCTCACCCTCTAATTCGCCATGGCCGGAAACGCTTGGTTCAATTTCCTGACCCCAATTCTGTCCGCTATCATTATTAGGATTATAAAAGTAAATGCGATATTCTCCATCTGAATCCAGATCAATTCGCTGAATAGATACAGCGTGCAGTCCCAGCAGCTTTCCGTGTACATTTGTAATGAAGATGCCTACCGGATTTGGATAGATGAGTTCATATCCTTCGTTATATTCTGGATGATGGGTCGCATAGAATAAACGGACAAAGGCTGGATAATCGGTAACATATCCAGTAACGGAATCAATCGCATTGAGAAAGCCGCGAGGAATCCATTCTCCGTAAAACTCGGGATTCACCCATTTATGGCCGTCCTCTCCGCGCAGGAGAGTCCTTTTCATCATTTCGTTATAAATTTTATCCAGATGCGGGACAAGTACAATTGAAACAGGATCCAGCTCTTGATGGATTTCCCCTCCGGCAACTCCGCCCTCCAGTTCAATGGAATGAATGACTTCTCCTTCAAACGTCATATCTACATCTTGGTCGCGTGCGGCCCGTGCGATATATTCAAGGAGCTGGCCGATTCCATGCTGTGCCCAAAGGCTGATGGCTCTAGCGGATTGGCATGTAGGGTTTAATCCCTGCCCGACTCCAAGAGGCTGGCCTAGAACACTTACTGTTCCAGCAACCAGAACACCGTTTGCTGTTATTCCGTTCCTCTTATGCTCAGGCTTAAGGAGTGCCTTTTTAACCGCCGGATGAATATCCAGATCCAGAAGCCTGCGGATGGCAGGAAGCAACGGCTCCTGTGTTAAAACTCCCCGGTCCAGCATATTGGCAAGTCCATAGACAGACTGGCATGTCTGTGGATGGATTGATAATTGTATAATGTCATGAATCAGATCTGTGTTTGCATTAAAGCTGGCTGTGCCGGTCTCGGATAGATTCAAGGCAACCGGGATCAAATCAGTATTAGCACGATTCAGGTACCGGATAAAAGTAGCGTGGAATGGAGAAACAAGGCCTGTTTCTTTCATGGACCTGGCAAACGATTCAGCCTCTTCCCTTAAATCGCTCTCCTCCACTTGTTTAAGAAAGCCCTGGTACTTCCTGAAGTCTTTAAATTCATTACTTAATTTTGTGGGAGCCGTCATGGCCCGTTCAAAAGCCCTTAGAGTTTCTTTTGTGTCGTTTTCGATATCAGACTCGACCATATTCTTAGCCATTTCAATCATCTTTTTGATGCGATCCACCATGATTGGCCTCTGTACGGTCAAACGTTCGATTTCCCCGACAATTTTATCAGAGATTGCGTTGTAGGAGAGCTCATTGCCTAAGTATTGAAACAGAAGCTCGGCTCGCTTAAGATGCGGGCCCGCTTCAACCCTGGCTTCCTCTGTTTCAGGAGGAAACAACAGGTCAAGATTAAGTGCCAGCACTTCATTCAAAAAGGAACGCGCATCTTCCTGGGAAAGGTCGCTGTGCTGATAATCCCCCTTTGCAATGGCGAGCATTCTCATTTCACTCAATATCTCGATAATGGAATTGACGCCCTTTAGCCGCAGCGATCCTCCCACAAACGGGGGTTGGAGTTTAGAGGCATCTTCCCATGGGCCGCCGTGGAATACGCCAATTTCATCGAATCTTGGGGCGTTTTCATATAGAACCTGCATCCCCTCTTCACTGTTAGCCAGTTCAATTGCCAGCTGGAACACATTTGTCTGATACATGCTTTTCGCAAATGGCTTGGCACTGTTTAGCGATTCGAGTGCCTGTTCAAATTTATCCTTCAAAGAAGCTGTTTCTACAACCATTATTTTCCCCACCTATCATTGATAAAAATCAAAGTCTTCATATTCTTTCAGCAACTCGCGCATTCTTTCACTGTCTTCTCCAAAGAAAAAGATGGTTCCATAGTGATTTCCAAAGCCAACACGCTCAGCTACCTTTGACGTAACCGGAATAAACATGTCATGCTTTTCGAAGTAAGGGTCGTTTTTCAATTCATCTGGAAAGTTCAGCTTTTCAATCAATTTAACTCGCGGATAAACCATTAGGCTGCCTGCATAGCCCTTTGCCGATGTAACCTCTTCAGGGAAAAATTGATCCAATTCCTCCTCGGTAGTATCAGGGTCACTGCAAAGAATTTGTGCCTGGAATGCACTGAAGCCATATGCCCTCTCAATAAGCTCGAAAATGTGTCCTCCCGGGACCCTTGCAGCGACTTCCCCAAAATTCAATGACCCATCAGGTGAAATGAAGTATTCGGGATGGATTACACCGTACTTTATTTCAAATGCATCGACCAACTTTTGGATTTCCTTCCTGATTTGCGGTCTCCACTCTTCCAGGGATGGAGAGGCCGGGATGAAATTGGAATGCCCTAGCTGTACATACTCCGTAATGTTAAGGAATTTAACCTGACCGTTATGGATAAAAGCTTCACAAGAAAATTCCTGGCCATCAAGATGGCTTTCCATCAGGCAAGGGAATTCCTGGTCACTCATCAGGTCAATATCTCTTGCATCACGAATCAGCCTGTGGCCTACTGTTCCAGCCTTGTTCAAAGGCTTCACATGGATAGGATCATTCAAGTCCCCATCTAATTTGATCAAAGCTTCATTAACTCTCTTTAAAAATCGGGAAACATCCTCCTTTGAGTACGCTTCCTCGAAGACCCCGACTTTGATTCCCGCCATTTGGGCCTTCCTTTTCATCAGTCCTTTATCGCGCAGCAAAAGAGAGCGGTTGAAAATGCGGGGATCATCATTGAATTTGGCATTCAGCACGCCTGCCCACTCTACAGTTTCTTCATAAATCGGTACAGCTACCTTTACATTAAGCTTGGCAAGCTTCTCATACAGCTCATCAGAAACCTCATTTAGGCGTTCAAACTGCCAAGCCACAAAATTTATGTCATTTTTATCTGCAAATTCCTGGAATTCTGGTGGTCCTACAACCACATAAGGCCGGTCTAATTTATCTATTGCTTCAATCGCTTGCAAGCTCCAGCCGAGTAATGCAGTTAATTTCTGTCCATTCGTTTCATTGACCATTTTTTCTTTCCCCGCCTTTTAATAGTTTAAAAGTTTCATAAAGACTGATTTAAATAAATCAGCTTTAACGAGATATATATTTCCTATTTTTCAACAATTCAAACATTTTCCGGAAAATTGGTAGTTTAAGATTCATTATTTATTGGTATTAATATGTCAGATAAGATAACCATCTCATCTATCTATTAAAAGGAGCTGCCAAAACATGACTGAATGGTACAGTAAGCTTACTTCTTACTTTCCACCTAGAGAAATGAAATCGAAGGAACATATGCAAGTACTCTTTTCTGAAAAAGAAGATACCTATAAACGGGACGAGGGTCCAGAATTCATTGTCGTTTATTTTGAAAATGATCACAGCATTTTCGTAGACTATATACTGATCAGCGGAAATAACAGAGGGTCAGGCATAGGAAGTGCCTTGATCAATCGACTAAAAAGAAAAAACAAACCTATCATCCTGGAGGTAGAGCCGATTACTGATAAAGACCCGGATTCAAAGAAGCGGGTTAAGTTCTACGAAAGAAACGGATTCCAAAAAGCGGATTCCATTTCCTATGTCAGAGAACATATGGTTACTGGAGAATACAACGAAATGGATATCTATTACTGGTCTCCAACAAGAATAACTGAAGAAGAAATCTATGAAAAAATGAGGCATATCTATGAAGAAGTACATGCCTATAAAGCTGAGAGCATTTATGGTAAGCGCTCTCAAACAGCGGATGAAGTTCTTGATTTCAGAAAGAAAAGAATGAGCCGTGCAAAATAAATCCTTTTCTGGTTAACAATATATGGAACATGGTTTAACAATCTCATAGTGACGGGAATATCAACTCCAAACAAAAAGACATTGTGTCCTGCCGAAAAGCAGGAGAGAACCATATTTTTGGGAGCCTATATGAGTCAGCATTCTGCCATATAAACTCCAAACAACTCTTTTTTTGAGTCATATTCTGCAGACCAGGAAGCTGGCATCGAAAGGACGCCAATGAACTTAAGCCTTTAGAAAATTTTCCAATTAGGAGTGGCTAAACTATGGGAGAAATACAGAAAGGAATCATCGACCGTTTTGAAGGTGAATATGGCATTGTTAATATAAAAGGAGAACATGAGGGTATACCTATCAATCTATTCCCTGCAGAATCCAAACCGGGAGACCTGATTGAAATTGACGGCACCATGATTACCATTATTGACAATGAAACAGAACGGCTCGCCGCAGAAGTGGAAGAGCTGCTGGATGATGTTTTATAGAAATACAGCCGGCTCTTGCCGGCTTTTTATTTTGTTTGTTTTATTACATGCATAAGGGGTATATGTACACTTCATGATCTTAAATAAGGAGGAAATGAAATTGAGCGAAAAGAATACGGATTATCAAGCAGAGAATATGACAGATCTTGTACAGCTTATTAATACTAATAACAATAGCGGGAAAATGAAAAAGATTATTGACGAACACAAAAAGGCTAAAGAACAAAAACGAAAAGAGAAATAAAAAGTGCGGCGGCAGCCGTATTTTTTATTTCCCTGGCTGGTTATGGTAATCGCTAACCATCATACCAGTTGCACGGCTCCTACTAAGCCGTTCGTAATAATTCTGCCCATCTTTATCGCAAGGTCTATCATATAAAAATCCCTTCAGTTCATCTAGCATTCAGGCTGCAATTCCGACCCGATTCCCTGTTGTCTGTAGTCTGACAGTACCTCTGGGAAGAGGAATATATGCTGAAAATACTCCATCACTTACAGCAGCAATGAAACCTGCCACCTGGTTCGCCTTTTGCTCTATCGCCGAAATTACCCGATAACTGTCAGGGAGCAATTTCAAATGCTTTTCCCTGGATGACGGCCGGGGCCATTCATCGAAGCATCCGGCAAGCATATCTGGCAGAATTCCCGCTGTTGAACCCCTTTACTCTCACACCAAAATGATAAAAACCATTAGATGGACAAAGCTTCAAGCTTCATCGCCTGTCAAAAAAAGCTCCGCATAAAGCAGAGCTTCTATCTTCTATTAAATTTTGAACGTATGGATGGACTCTTCCATTTCTGCAGCAAGCTTCGTCAGGGAGCTGGCAAATGCACTAATTTCTTGCATGGATGCTACCTGCTGTTCTGTTGCTGCCAGTACACTTTGAGTAGCAGCTGCCGATTCAGCCGCGATACTTGAAATATGGTCCATCGACGCGACTGCTGTCTTCGTTCCAGCGGTCATTTGCTGTATAGCAGCGGAAACCTGTTCAATCTGGCGGGAGACAGAATTTACCGAAAGCTGGATTTGGCTGAATGAGTCACCAGCCTCAGTCATAATTTCAATTCCTTCGCTTACTTCATGGTTTACTGCACCCATCGTATCGACTACTTGATGGGTTTCCTTTTGTATTTGAGAAATGATCCCACTGATTTGCTGAGTCGCATTCCCGGACTGTTCCGCCAGCTTTCTGACTTCATTTGCAACTACCGCAAATCCCTTTCCCTGCTCCCCTGCTCTAGCTGCTTCTATGGCTGCGTTCAAAGCGAGCAAGTTTGTCTGGGCAGAAATGCCGGTAATTACTTCAACAATTTTGCCGATTTCGCTTGAACGCTCCCCAAGTCCCCGTACAACCCTTGCTAACTCATGTACATTGTCATGGATGGATTGCATTTGATTTCCAGCCTGCTGTATGGAACCAGTCCCGGCATTGGCTTTTTCCATCGATTCATTAATGCTTTCTGTTACATCGGTTGCACTGGCTGCCACCTCTGACAGGCTTGATGACATCTGGTAAATAACATCTGAGGTTTGACTTACCCCACTCACCTGGCTTTCGGCGCCCCCAGCAACATCTTCAATCGTATTGGAAATATGATCTGTGGCTTTAGTAGTTTGTTCTGCGCTCTGGGAAAGCTGTACCGAATAATCATTGATTTCTTTTGACGCCTTTTGAACATTCACTAGCACCCTGCCCCAGGTATCGATCATGCCGTTTAAGCTGGCTGCCACAGACTTCAATTGGCCAAGGTTATCTTCCCTGAGCCTTTTTGTCATGTCACCCTCAGAAAGCTTTAATAAAAATTTATTAATAGTGCCAATCGGCTTGATGAACCTCTTGTGATTAAGCACAGAGGATAGGACTCCAACTATGCAGCCAAGCACTGTCGTCATCCCAATATTTCCCCAAAACTGCATGGCTTCAAAATCGTTCACTATGCCGACAAGAACACCAATCAAGGCTGTACAGGGAATGACCACTATACTTGTCCTGATAATATAGCTTAATAAACTCATATGTATCTCCTTTTTCAGTACCGGAACATGCCAGAATGTCTAGTCTGGATATTTTTGGTACCAGCTTTTTGCCTTTTATATCGGCTGCTTTATCAAATATATAAGCCTCTCCTGTTGAAATTATAAGAAATCCTTTATTTTTTTGCATTGAGGTGCCGAGGGGTCTCTAAAATAAAGAGGGGCCGGATTATTACAAATGCCGGCCCCTGTTCATTATTCATATTGAAGATTGGATTTGGATTTATGGAATACAAAATGCTTTTGGCCCATATAATTGGAAACTGCGTATATTCCAGTTCCAAGCAAAATAGAGAGATTATCATTGTCAAGCATCAAGGGTAATTGATGCCGCCCTATCATTGCCTCAATAATCAGGGAGCTTGTCTTATACGAACAAACATAGCAAATGCTTATGACCATGATAAATCGCGGCATGCTTGCTCTTAGTGTTGAATGGTTATCAAAAGTAAATGTTTTATTCAAGAAAAAGCTTAAAACTGCACCACATACATTTCCTGTAAGTGTCGAAACCCAATAAGAAACCCCTAAGATATTTGCCATAAAAAACATGAGAGTAAGCCCGGCTAAAGTATTCACTAACCCGACCAGTAAAAAACTAACAAATGAGTTAGTTGGTCTCAGGCAACTTGTTAACAGGCATACTATACGATTCATATGGGTTTCTTTCCTTCCCATTTATTTTGAGAGGGTCGAACAGGTCAACGTCAATAATATATTTTGGCCTTCTTTTAGATTCTTTATAAACCTTTCCGATATACTCCCCAATCAACCCGATTGCAATCAGCTGCAGCCCGCCAATGAGCCAAATCGAGGTGATCAAGGAAGTCCAGCCGGCCTCCGTGCTGCCAAAAAACTTTAGGGTCAGAAAATAACCGCCGAATATCAGGCTTACAAAAAAAGATATGAAGCCCAAAAGCAAAACAAGCCGAATGGGCGTAATGGAAAATGAAGTAATGGCATCAGCTGCAAAAGCAAGCATCTTCTTCAGGGGATATTTCGTCTCCCCCGCAGCCCTCTCTTTGCGGTCATAAAACACAGACGCCGTTTTAAAGCCAATTAAAGTAACTATTCCGCGTAAAAACAGGTTAGTTTCCCCAAACCTCAACAGTTCATCAACCGCTCTCCTGCTCATCAGACGAAAGTCCGCATGATTATAGACCAGCTCTACTCCCATCTTGTTCATGAGCTTATAAAAACCCTGTGCGGTCGTTCTTTTAAATACTGTGTCTGTTACCCGTTTATTTCGTACTCCAAAGACTATTTCATTCCCATCGGAATATTTGTCGAGAAAATCCGGGATAACAGCGATATCATCCTGTAAATCCGCATCGATTGAAATAACACAGTCGGCGACTTTTCTGGCGGCATCCATTCCAGCCAGCAATGCATTTTGATGCCCGACATTGCGGGACAGTTTTAACCCTCTTACATATTCGTTTTGCAGGCTTTCTTTATATATGATTTGCCAGGTAGCATCGCGGCTTCCGTCATCTACGAATAACAGCTTGCTGTATTCTGAAACTATCTTTTTGGATATCAGATTTTTCAAGAGTATCCCAAGTTCCTTCATCGTCCAGGGGAGTATTTCTTCCTCGTTGTAACAGGGCACAACAATGGTTAACAGTGGCGGTTTCGACAAAATGGTTACCTTCCTTTCATTTAATTTTATATAAATGAATTTTCCAGGCTGATTCCTGGCCAACAAATACTTTTTCCAGAATAAGACCATTATCTGAGGCATTTTCAATGGGAACTGCTGAAAAAATATAGGCACCGTCCATCTTTTTAAAGGCTTGAATGTCCAGCTGCAGGTTTTTCACGCGTTTGTTTGAATCCTTTTTGAACATATAATGCTTGCCTAATTCTGCTGCGAATAGATAGCACCTGCCGCCCCAGTGATCGAAATAGCGCCTGATGGTTTTATTTTTGGCTAATTCCTTGTCTATTATTTTTCTAAATTCATGCTTATATGTTAGCGGATAGAAATTATTATATGTATCTAGCGTGTAGAACCCGTTATACTGGGCTATCGCCGGATGAAGCCCGATGCTGCCGACACGGTATTCAGCCTGGGGACGCCCTATATACTGTTTAATTTCGTTAAACTGCTCAACAGCATAAAACTGCTTAAAGTTAGGTTTATTTCGGTAGATAATTTCGTCATTATAACAGAGCAAGATTACTATTTGGGCAATCAGAAAAGTGGTCACAGATTTTTTGCTGAAATCACAGTGGACAATGATGATTTTTAAAGCAAGCGCAAAGCCTATGTATATCACCATGGGCCGCAGGAAATGAAACCTGGCAAAATTAAAGGTATCCAGAAAATGAAACCGCTGGGTCAATGGCAGCCAGCCTTTAAAAAACCAGAAGGCATACCAGGCTGAGAGCGCAAAATTAAATACGAACAAAAAGAGGAAAATCCTTTCCTTATGCCATAGCCGCTTGCTTGTAATAATATAGACTGCAAAAATAGTGATGGGCAGAATAACCAGTGAGTGAAGCGACATCACGTGCGTATGGCCGAGGATGAAATTTTTGAAGGTTAATCGGACTACCCTCCATAAAGGCAGACTGGCATGAAAGTATTCATCCCTGCTATTGGGTTCGGCTTTTAGAAAGAAGGAAGATATCAGACGATATTCAACCAGCGCATAAATTAAAGACATATATATGACGGAAAATAAAAATGGCAGATTCCATCTCCTTTTGCCGATTAGATCGGCGAGCCAAAGGATGCCAATCGCAAATAAAAAAAAGAAAAAGCCCAATACAATACTTGAGTAAAAGGGTAACATCGTCAGGACCAGGTAGTTTTTCCATGATCTGTTTCCCTTTCTAATATTCAAAAACGCCCATAACGCCAACGGCATGCCCAGGGTGCTCAGCATCCCGGACGGCCAAAAGGGAGTAAGCGAAAATGCCAGTGCAGCTCCAACACGGATAAATCCATACCGTTCTTCTGGAAGGAAGTGTGTTTTAAGGAGCAAATACATTCCAATAAATGCAAATACACGAGTAATGGCCTGGCTCAAGGCATATGCCGCCATTGGAGGGAACAAAGTATAAAGCCATACGATCAGACTGTATTCAGTTCCAAATGCATTCCTTGGCACTCCATTTATAATTTGTTCGATTCTCGCATCCAGCCTGCCGTTCATTTCACCGCTTTCTGCAAGCACCTTATACCAGGCTATATTAGAATCCAGATTGTCGTGGACACGTATATGCGCATTCTCCCCTAAAATTGCCAAGGGAGAAAGGTATATAGCTATAACAATAAATGCAAGAAATAGCAATCTTTGCTCACCGTTTTTGAATAGCAGCAATTGTTACACCTCATAGATTTAATCATTAGTGAACCCTTTTTTCATTTCAGCATTGCCCTGTGGATTCCTAAATTCCGTTTTGCTTGGTTCCAAATGTGTCGAGCTCCAGTGCCTTGCCAGCCTGCATATATTAATCTTTACTGAATGGATGATTATATTCTTTTGTCACCCATTTTTAGCAATTATGAAGGAACCCTATCTTTTGCGGCATCCGCATCGAACCTGCTGAATTATGTTCTTGAATGCACGGAGTCTCATCCAGCCAGCGGAAATAGGCCAAACCCTGGCATGCATACATTGTATAAGGAGAACCATATTCATCAGATTGTGTCTTACTATTTCCTAAATGGGGTGAGTATATGATTAAGAAAGCGGTCATTCCTGCTGCCGGATTAGGGACCCGATTCCTGCCGGCAACAAAGGCACAGCCAAAAGAAATGCTGCCTATCGTGGATAAGCCGACAATCCAATATATAATCGAAGAAGCAGTTGAATCTGGAATCGAAGATATTATCATCGTTACGGGGAAAAACAAACGTGCCATCGAGGATCATTTTGACAAGTCGCTCGAACTGGAGTTTTTGCTTCGTAAAAATGGCAAAGCAGAGCTGCTTACCATGGTAGAGGATATATCGAATATGGTGGATATACATTATGTAAGACAAAAAGAGCCGCTTGGGCTGGGGCATGCCATATTATGCGCAAAGAAATTCATTGGGGACGAACCATTCGCTGTCCTTTTGGGAGACGATATCATCGACAGTGAAAGACCTGGACTAAGGCAGATGCTCGATCAATACAACAACGCAAAGGCGAGCATCATCGGATGCAAGTATGTACCGCCGTCAGAAGTCCATAAGTATGGAATCGTAAATTTCACGCATTGCATCGGTGATCTATTTACGGTTG
Source organism: Peribacillus sedimenti (assembly GCF_046237635.1). Classification (NCBI taxonomy): domain Bacteria; kingdom Bacillati; phylum Bacillota; class Bacilli; order Caryophanales; family Bacillaceae; genus Peribacillus; species Peribacillus sedimenti. Next base: position 4,350,884 of record NZ_CP143547.1, read on the forward strand.
AGAACCTTGTAGAAAAACCACATGTCACAAAATCCCCCTCCAACCAGGCCATTATCGGAAGGTATATCCTGACTCCTGCCATTTTTTCCATCCTTGAAACAATGGGTCCTGATCATAACGGGGAAATACAACTGACTGAAGCTATTGACAGTTTGGCAAAAAAAGAACCTGTCTATTCTTATATATTGGAGGGAAAACGATATGACGTTGGTGACAAATTCGGCTTTCTAAGGGCGTCCATCGATTTTGCAATGAAAAGGCCGGAACTGCATACCAAGCTTCAAGCGTACTTAAGAGAACTTACAAAGTAACCTGAGAACTGAGGATTTCCGTCACTATAAATTATTACAGCCTAATCTGATGGATTGTTCCTTCCTTTTCAATCCTGCCTGATATAAAAATGGATATGACAAGAAGTACAGATATTAATCCAATTACACCAGTCCATCCAAACTGATGAAGAAAGAGTCCTCCTCCTGCTCCAACAAGACTTGAACCTGAATAATAGAACAACAGATACATGGAGGATGCCTGGGCCTTTTCGGAACGCTCAGCCAGCAGCCCCACCCAGCTGCTTGCAATGGAATGGGAACCAAAAAAACCAAATGTGAACAGCGCGAGTCCTGTAATTTTTACTGCAAGAGGGTTTAATAAGGTCAAACCAGCCCCACCTATCATTAAAAGGATTCCTGACAGCATAACCTTCTTGCGAGGAATCCGGTCTGCCAGCCTTCCCATCCATGCTGAACTAAAGGTCCCAACAAGATAAATGAGGAATATGAAGCTCAATATTGTTTGTGATAGATTATATGGCTCCTCCATCAAAGGGATACTGACATAATTATAGACCGTCACGAATGATCCCATAAAAAGAAAGCCCAGCCCGTACAGTAAAAGCAAGTCATGGCTCCGAATATTTTTCAGCAGGGATGCGATGATACTCTTAGCGGAAATGGTTTGCTGCTTTTGATTTTGCGGAGCAGGCAGCATAAACCAAAATAGCAGGCTTATCAACAGGCTAATCAGGCCAAGGCAAATAATAGCTGTATGCCAGGAAGCAAAGTCAGATATAGTTCCAACGATTAACCGGCCTGCAAGCCCTCCTATACTTGAACCACTCACATAAATGCCGATGACATATCCCAGGCTTTTCGGAGTGAACTCTTCATTTATATAAGCCATCGCAATAGAAGGGAAACCTGCAAGCACAGCTCCTTGAAATGCGCGCAGAACCATCAGGACTCCCAGATTGTCTGTCATCCCTACAAGGACGGACAACAAAGCAGATAAGGACAATGCTGTACCCATCAACCTTTTTCTTTCAATGGCTCCGGACATGAAGGAGGCCACCAGCAAAAAAAACGCCAGAGCTCCTGTGGAAAAGGAAAGAGTGAGGCTCGCAACAGCAGGAGTCACATCAAATTGTCTGGCGATCAATGGAATGACTGGCTGGGTACTGTACAAATCTGCAAATGTGACAAAACTGCCAAGAAACAGGGTAATCAACGTTTTCCGGAATCTCTGGTCATGCGGCTCTATGTAATTCATATTGTTCAGACCTTTCATAGTTGCAAAATATATTTTTATGTTAGTACGATGTTGTGTGCAAGTCTATTATTCTGTTTGATATATTAGACAGCCTGTCCATAAAACAGGTAGCAAAGATCATTGGCCTATGGCCATTAGGACAGGCTTCATCCCACTTTAAACAGCTTCGTTTTTCAGTACCCTTGGTCCCATTCTCGCTATACCGAAAGAGAATAGAGAATCAGGCGCTGCTGTGTATTACTCCATCAGGCTTACGCAGTGGATTACACCCAGTCATGAGGATTCGCAAAGATTTTTCTTTTATTTTCCGGGCGGCATATTGGCAAGGAACCTCGCAAGCATTCATTGTTCGAGCAAGGGCGGGGGCATTTTATGATTTTTACGGACGACATAAATCATTTCCTGGCTTTTGTCATGGATCAAGGATTTATCCCAGTCTCCAAAAACAGCTTCAATGTGAAAATTCTTTGACTCAAGAACTCTCTCCATTTCTTTTGGGAATACATAACGGAGTGCAATATGAGTCCTTATTTCGGATTGGCTTCCGCTGTCTGTGTGGAATTTTCTTATTGTCGTATAATCCTGGATTTGGGATAACGGGTCATACTGGCTGATTGTATATACATCAATCTTTTTTCCTCCATACATATAGCTCCGCCAATACTCCTCGCCGGCAGGCTGCAATAATTCATCAGCAGCAGGGAAGCGGGTGTTAAAGACAAACCTCCCTTTATGCGTCAGATGCCTGTGAACAGCATTCAACAGCATATCCTGCGATTCGTTTGTCAGAAAATGCTGAAATGAATTCCCGGCCATAAAGATTAATTCGCTTTGCTCAAGTATGTCCATCTTCGTGATATCCTGGAGCACCCAGTCAATTTCCAACCCCTCACTCTTTTGCTTTGCCTGTTCGAGCATCTCTTCACTGATGTCCACTCCTATAAGCCGGTAACCATTCTTCGCCAGAGGAATGGCCAGCCTGCCCGTTCCACACGCCAGGTCGATTATTGTCCCCCCTGTTTCGGAAGCGTAATCCAATAAGAATTCTAACTCCTTGGTATGAGTATTTTCCATATCATATAAATCGGCATCCTCATACTCCTCAAGATTATCGGGAAAGATATTGTCCTTCTTCATTCATTTTCACCGTCCTCCGATTTAGAACTTTTTTGCCCAAAAATCAGCCGCCATTGTGCCGGAACATTCAATCATCTTTCAGAACATCATACGGCAAAGCAGAAGAAAATTTATCGCTTGGCCTTGAACCCATCCCTAAATTCATATATATCGCCAAAAAAGTCCATTTCCCCTCCATCCAGGACAATCCCACCCCCATCCGGACAAGCATAAATAACATGATCTCCTGTTTGGGAATGGGATTTTAATTTCTCCGTTAAGGGGGCTTCGTTTTTCCAGTGCGGCATAAAATGAAAATCTACCAGATTCATTGAATCGAGATCTTGCAGTGCTATTTCGTTTTCGTCAATATAGCTTGCCATCGCAATATCCTTGGCCATCATGATGCTGCCAGCGCTTATTCCAATCAAGACTCCTCCATTTATTGCATATCTTCGTAATTCAGATAGCATTCCTGTTCCTTTTAGACAGTTTAAGAAATAAAAGGTGTTGCCTCCGGATAGATGAATGGCATCACATTGAAATATATCCTCCGTTAACGACTCATTATATTGCTTGTCTATATCATAATAAACAAAATTCTTAAAACCCAATTGATCAAAATATGGTTTAGCCGCGTTAAAATACCTCTTGTCATAATCCGGCTGTGAGGGAATATACCCTAGAAAAGTATTATGGCTCTTAAACAATTCTCTTATTCTCCTATCCAGCATTTCACTATTATTATGCTGGTCGCTTAACATTACCAGTTTCATCAACATATCACCCTGCAAATATTGTAAATTACCATCAGTTTACCCTTTTTTTCCTAATTGAGAAGGGTCTGTGCCAGGCAATCCGGATATAGTTGTGCAAGGTTAGCTCTTGTTGTTTAAAGCTGTTGGGTATACATAAATCCAGTCTAGCATTAGAAATGTCTCGTCCTTATTTGGCAGTACCGTAAAAATATCGTGCCAAAGAACAAAAAAAGTGCGCCCCCATTGAGAGCGCACATCCCTTATGCGAAGTCTTTAAAAACTGAACCATATGAACTGGCGACTGATTTTTATACCGGACAAGCTTCCCTGATCTTTTTCCATAAGGCCGAACCATTTTGTTCTAATGTTATAGATAAATAAAAAGAAGAATAACTGCCAGCACAATTCGGTAAACTGCAAATGGTGTAAGCTTAATTTTTTCAATAAGTTTCAAAAAGAAACGGATACAGATTAATGCGAAAATAAATGCACTGATAAATCCTGCAAGAAAGAATGGCAGAACCTCCGGCGTAAAGTATTCCCAGTATTTGACCGCTTTAATCAATGATGCACCAGCCATAATCGGCACTGCCATGATAAACGTGAAGTCAGCAGCAGCGCGGTAACTCATTCCAAGCAATACACCGCCTGAAATAGTCGAGCCTGATCGGGAGAATCCCGGCCATAAAGATATACATTGTATTAACCCTACGCCCAGTGCTTGCTTGTATGTGATTTGATCGACAGTCTCCGCTTTTACCTTTGGCTGGAACTTATCAGCAGCTATCATCAGGAAAGCTCCAACAAGCAGCCCTGCCGCAACCGTAAGCGGGGAAAATAGATACTCGTCAATGAAATCCTCAAATAGCACCCCAATGATTCCCGCAGGCAATAAACCGACTATTACCTGAAGAAGATTTAACTTGCCGGTCTTTTCACCATGGATTCTGTTCATTTTCCTGAGCCCTAGCAAGTCCATGAACCTGCCCCAGAACAAAACCACCACAGCCAATATCGAGCCGAGCTGTATAATGACCTTAAAGGCATTTGCCACCTCGTCCCCAAAAAGTTCATTTGACTTGAATAGCAGATCATCCGCTATAATCATATGACCGGTTGAGGAAACAGGGGCAAACTCAGTCAGCCCTTCCACTAGTCCAAGAACAATTGCTACAAAGATTTCCCAGATATTAATAATGCCACCTCATTTAATCCTTTTCAATTACATTGATGATTTTACTCTGCATCGATAGGTTTGTCTAATATATATTAGTGAAAAAATAGAGTAACATTATTACAGGTATTCTTTCTTACTAATGAAGCTGAGGATGTGAAACCAATGAAAGACGTAATGATCTTCGCCCACAGAGGCTCTAAAGGCACGAGACCCGAAAATACAATGGCAGCTTTTATGGAAGCAGAAAAAAGCGGGGCTGACGGGATAGAACTGGATGTACACCTCACCAGTGACGGAGTCCCCGTTATTATTCATGATGAAACCCTTGACCGTACCACTACAAGTACAGGGAGGGTTGAGAAACTTACCCTCGCTGATATAAAAGAGGTCGATGCCGGCGTAAAATTTTCCGGCGAATATTCCGGCGAACGTATTCCTACATTAAAGGAATTCTTTGATTGGATTTATAATAAAAATCTGCTCATTAATGTTGAACTGAAGAATGATGTCGTTGCGTATAAAGAGCTAGAGGAAAAAGTAATCCGACTGATACGAGAATATAACCTGGAACAAAGAACCATTCTTTCCTCCTTCAATCACGAGTCTATCAGGAAATTAAAAGCGCTGGCCCCCGATATCGAGAGGGCCCTTCTATTCGAGAATCTTCCAGATGACTATGAACGATTGCTGACTGAAGCTAAAGAAGCAGGATTTCATCCCAAAGCCAAGGGACTAACAGCTGAAATAGTATCTGCTGCCAAGAAACAAGGTTATAAAGTACGGCCATGGATCGCGAATAAGCCCGAAGATATGAAGCGGCTGGCCGAATACGGTGTAGATGTCATTATGACTGACTTTCCTGCCCTGGCAGTAGCGACACTAAGACAATAATAATCAATTATTATATCAAGGGGAGCCGGGACAACCGGCTCCCTCTGATTTTGATTAACCTATCCCTTTATTCACTATCTCCATCCATTGAGACTGCATGTAAATTGCTCTTCCTTCTTTTTTAACTTGGCAGGCCATAGAATGCATGTTCATTATTTATGATATGCCTCTTTCCACAAGACTCATAGTTCAATTGCCATCTGAACCTTAAAGGTGTGATAACCGCTTAACACAGAGAAAGAGGTTATCCAGGTTATACATCGTTATATTGCCTATTTATCATTTATACCGAGACTCTAACATACAAATGTTGTAGTGCACCATTTTCACGATGCAATATATCGGATTTCTTTCAAACAGTTGATGTTTTCCTGCAGCTGAGCCTTATCTGTCTCGCTTTCCCATTCATGAATCGCCGAATCGTCGCCTGTATACTTATTAAAGGAGGAAAGGAATTGCAAATACATGTTGTTGCCCGAAACCAGACACTGGAAAGCATTGCAAGAACTTACGATGTAAGTGTAGCTGAAATTATCCGCGTCAATGATCCGCCTAATCCTAATGATCTCGTTATAGGCCAAGCACTGGTCATACCTATCACAGGGCGATATTACTTCGTGCAGGAAGGAGATAGCCTTTATGCCATCGCAAGAAGGGTAGGAGTTTCCTATGAAGAACTGGCCAGGATCAATGGTATTTCAGCTGATCAGCCCCTTGCTGTAGGATTTAGGTTATATATCCCGCCAAGACCGAAAATACCGGCAGAAGTCAATGCCTATGTAGAACCAAGAGGCAGAAGGGTAGCCCCTGCATTAATAGAGAGCGCGCGTGAAGCAGCGCCGTACCTTACTTATCTGGCTCCATTCAGCTTTCAGGCCCGGCGGAATGGATCCCTTAGGGCACCCCTTTTGGACGACTTTCCCGCCATTGCAAGGGCAAATCGCAATGTATTAATGATGGTCATAACCAATCAGGAAGAAGACCAGTTCAGCGATGAGCTTGGCAGGATCTTATTAAATGATATGACCATCCAGACTCGATTTCTCGAAAACATTGTGACTACGGCACGCAGATATAATTTCAGGGATATACATTTTGATTTTGAATACCTCAGGCCGGCCGATAGAGAGGCCTATAATCGATTCCTTCGAAGGGCCAGAGATCGATTCCGGCAGGAAGGATGGCTTATATCGACTGCATTGGCTCCCAAAACAAGGGCGGACCAGCCAGGGCGATGGTATGAAGCACATGACTATCATGCACATGGGGAGATTGTAGACTTTGTTGTGATCATGACTTATGAATGGGGATATAGCGGCGGCCCAGCTATGGCCGTGTCGCCTATCGGTCCCGTAAGGAGGGTATTGGAGTATGCCATCACCGAGATGCCCTCCACCAAGATTATGATGGGACAAAATTTGTATGGGTATGACTGGACCCTCCCGTTTGTGCAGGGAAGTGTTGCAAGGGCTGTCAGTCCCCAGCGGGCCATCCAAATTGCTGCCGAGCGAAATGTCGATATTCAATATGATATGAGAGCACAGGCTCCACATTATAATTACACCGATGACCAAGGCCGGCGCCATGAGGTCTGGTTTGAGGATGCACGTTCCATTCAGGCTAAATTTGATTTGATTAGGGAACTGAGGCTGCGGGGAATAAGCTATTGGAAGCTTGGATTGCCTTTCCCACAAAACTGGCAGTTAATTACTGACAACTTCAATGTCAGAAAAAGAGGCTGATGTATAAATACTCCCTGGACAGAAGCGGCAATCGCTTCTATACAGGGTTTTTTCTTCTTAAACAATCTTATTGACCAGCTTTGGATTATGGTTCACCCCTTTTTTGTCAATAATGGATTAACGAAAGAGGGGATGCTAGATGTTAAGAATTAATCCTATGACGTCGCGGTTCCCAAGCTGGCTCCGTATCGTTCGGCTTCTACTGGTTATTATTGTTTTCCTTACTGGCTTTGGCTTGCTGATCCATCTGGTTGAACCTGATACGTTCCACTCCCCATTGGAAGGAATTTGGTGGGCTATCGTTACAATTTCTACTGTCGGCTACGGTGATTTTGCCCCTCAAACCACTGCTGGAAGAATCATAGGTGTGCTATTAATTTTTTCCGGAGCAGGTATTGTTACAGCTTATTTTGCAACTGTATCTTCTGTTGCCGTTTCTTCCGAACTGGCCTATATGCAGGGCAAGAAAGCATATCACCATAAAGGCCATGTTATTGTCATAGGCTGGAATGAAAGGTCCAGGAAAATTATTGTCGAACTGCTTCAATTATACCCTGAACAGCATATTGTTTTGATCGATGAATCGCTTGAAGGCCATCCCCTTCCTATATTCAATGTTCATTTCATTAAGGGCAAAGCACATACTGACAGTATCCTGTTGAAGGCAAATGTAAAGGATGCAGATAAAGTAATGATTACCGCTGACCACCGCCAGGATGAACATCAGACTGACATGTTCAGCATTCTGACACTTCTTGCTGTCAAAGGACTGAATTCATCTGTATTTTGCCTGGTAGAGATATTGACAAACGATCAAACATCAAATGCATATAGGGCGGGGGCCGATGGAATTATCCAAACGAATACAATAGCGAGCCAAATGATGGTCAGAAGTTTATGCGAAAAGAGAATGTTTGACCTGCAAGCGCAATATGTACAAATATACTCTTCAGAATTGGCAGCTCATTTGGAAAATCAGACTTTTGGAGACTTATGCAGATTGTTCCTTACTGCGGATAAAATATTGGTGGGCATAATGAGGGACGGCAGCCTGCAAGTAAAACCACCCGCAGATTCCGTAATAAAATCCATGGATAAGTTAGTTTTTGTCAAATAAATGATAATTAATCCAGGAGTACTTTTTCTGCCTCATGGACAAGGGCGATACCAAGCGACACATATTGTTCAGGAAAATCAGCATCCGGATGATCCGGCTCTTGAAACTGATTGAATGGAGCAGACATATTTCCCGCTTTAGCATGTTCATCCAGGCCGATTTTATATTCATGAGATAAGAGAAATGGTGTTCCAAACTGAATATCCACATCTCCTGAATCAAGTTCTCCCTTTTTTGCTGCAAAGGGGATTCTTACAAATTGATAGCCCTGCTGGTCATCGATCTTATAATCGAAATATCCGTGGGTGTACTCCCAGTTCCCGCCCACCACAAAGCCCTTAGTCTTAAGCCTTGATTCTGCGTCTCGCATTGAAAAAATGGTTCCTTCCAGTTTAGATGGAATTTCAATCATTCCGCGCCCCCCTTTCCAAATGTCTTGCTTAGCTTAACTCAATTTTTTGCCATTTATCCAGACCCGGCTATTTCAGCACAAAAAAACCCGGTATCCTTCAAGCAGGATTACCGGGTGTAACACATGTCTATTTTTCCAGACGCTTTTCAAGCTCTGCTTTTTTCTCTTCAAAGCCTGGCTTTCCAAGCAAAGCAAACATATTTACCTTATATGCCTCAACACCAGGCTGGTCAAACGGGTTTACGCCTAAAAGATACCCGCTCACCGCACATGCTTTTTCAAAGAAGTATACCAGGTAGCCGAAAGTATATGCATCCATCGCTGGTATCGAGACAACCAGGTTTGGAACACCGCCGTCCGTATGGGCAAGTAAAGTACCTTCAAAGGCCTTGTTATTTACAAAATCTACAGTTTGGCCAGCAAGGTAATTTAAACCATCAAGATCGTTAGCTTCTTCTTCGATTGTCAGTTCGTGGCGTGCTTTACCTACCTTGATTACTGTTTCAAATAAATCCCTGCGCCCCTCCTGTACATATTGGCCTAAAGAATGCAGGTCAGTAGAAAAGTTGGCTGAGGATGGATAGATACCTTTTTGATCTTTCCCTTCACTTTCCCCGAACAATTGCTTCCACCATTCTGAAAAGTATTGTAAACCTGGCTCATAATTGACCAGCATTTCAATCGTTTTTCCTTTGTTATACAATACATTGCGGACTGCGGCATACTGGTAGGCCGCATTCTCGGAAAGATCCGCTGAACTGAAGTCTTCACGCGCCTTGGCAGCACCCTGCATCATTTGCTCAATGTTTGCCCCTCCGACAGCAATCGGCAGCAAGCCTACTGCTGTAAGAACGGAATAGCGCCCTCCGACATCATCAGGAATCACAAAAGTTTCATAGCCCTCTTCATTTGCAAGAGTCTTTAATGCTCCTCTTTCCTTATCTGTAGTGGCATAAATACGCTTGCGGGCTTCTTCTGTGCCATACTTTTCTTCCAGCAGCTTTCTGAATATACGGAATGCAAGCGCCGGTTCAGTCGTTGTTCCGGATTTGGAAATCACATTGATGGAAAAATCTTTTCCATCCAGCAAGTCCATCAAGTCCTTCATATAGGTTGAGCTAATATTATTGCCGGCAAATACAACCTGCGGCGTCGTCCGTTTTTCCTTTGGAAGCGCATTATAGAAGCTGTGCTGAAGCATTTCCATGGCAGCACGGGCGCCGAGATATGAACCGCCAATGCCAATTACAAGGAGGATATCGGAGTCATTTTTGATTTTCTCCGCAGCTTTCTGAATTCTTGAAAACTCATCCTTATCATAATCCACCGGAAGGTCTATCCACCCTAAGAAGTCATTTCCGGCGCCAGTTTTTTCATGCAAGGAATTATGTGCCGCTCGAACTGCATCCTGCAGATATGTAATTTCGTGTTCTCCAAAAAAAGACAATGCTTTTGAATAATCGAAACGAATATGTGTCATGTAATTTCCTCCATGTATTAGATTCATTACCACTTTAACGAATGCCGCCATGATAATCAAGGAAGTCCCGGGTTGTAAGCGCACCCATAATCAAAATTATAAAATTCAGTAATAAAATGGGAGCTTGCAGCACAATTAATCTCTGTAATTGAAAGGGTGAAAGGTCTAAACAAATTGTTGATAAGTATGCTGTGCCATAGCTAAGATAAAGCCATTCGACAAGAAGCAGGCTAAATCAAACAAACACTCAATTCAGTCATTAAAAACCGAACCGAAACAGCACCTGGGTTTGGACTCACCATTATATTTTTCCCGCGTTCGCATATGGTAAACAGCAGACTTCAGAAGTACGTTAAAAAAAGAGGAAGCTTAAAATCCAGCTTCCTCTAGTTTACCTTATCATTACAGCGATGCTCGTAATATAGCAAGCACATCTTCGCGGTTTAGTTTCTTAAAGTTTCCAAACTCTCCATTGACCATTGCTTTATCGGCCATTGTTTCGATTTGGGAATCATCAATATCATAGTCCGCCAATCGGGATGGGGCTCCAAGGCTGCTCCAGAAATCGCGAAGGCGGCTGATCCCCTCAAGAGCTGCTTCTTCATCGGATTTACCCTCAGGATCAACATCGAAAACACGGATTGCCAATTGCTTGAACCGTTCTACATTTTCAGAAAGAACATGTTTCATCCAGTTAGGGAACAGGATCGCAAGTCCTCCTGCATGAGGTATATCATATACTGCGGAAACAGCATGCTCGATATTGTGAGTAGCCCAGTCGCCGCGGTACCCCATTTGTAAGCTGCCGTTCAGTGCAATGGTGCCCGCATATAAGATGGTTTCCCTAAGTTCATAATTCTCCAGGTCCTCAATCATCTTCGGCGCTGTCTCAATTACAGTCGTTAGCAGCGATTCACAGAAACGATCCTGCAGAGGAGCATTCGTCGGCTGATGAAAATATTGTTCGAAGACATGGCTCATCATATCGACCATTCCATAAATCGTATGATCTTTTGGAACCGTAAATGTGTTGGTTGGGTCAAGGATGGAAAACTTCGGGAATGTAAGCGGGCTTCCCCAGCCATACTTTTCCTTAGTCTCCCAATTTGTGATAACAGACCCGGAATTCATTTCTGAACCAGTTGCTGCCAGTGTAAGCACTGTGCCAAAAGGTAGTGCATCCTCCACCTGTGCTTTCCTGATTACCAAATCCCACGCATCGCCGTCGTATTTCGCTCCGGCAGCAATAGCCTTGGTACAGTCGATGACACTTCCTCCCCCGACTGCCAATATAAAGTCAATATTTTCAGATTTGCAGATGTCAACACCCTTGCGCACGGTCGAGATACGCGGATTAGGTTCCACTCCAGCCAGTTCAAATACTTCTACGTTGATTTCATTAAGCTGCCCAAGAACCTGGTCATATAATCCACTTCTCTTAATGCTTCCGCCTCCATAAACTAGAAGGACTTTTTTTCCATAGTGGGGGACTTCAGTTTTTAACTGTTCCACCTGGTCTTTTCCAAAGATAAGCTTCGTCGGATTTACATATGTAAAATTTTGCATAGCAGAAACCTCCTTTATTTCATTATGGCTTATTGTGGACGTAAATTTCAAAATTTGTGATTGGAAAATGGAATTTTTTTTATTAATACACTGCATAACTTTTCACTCTTTTAGAAAAATATGAATGAGCAACAAAAAAGGAGGCAAATACAATGAGTGGAATACAACGGACTGCATTGATTCTTACTATTATCGGAGCAATCAATTGGGGCCTGGTTGGTTTTTTTCAATTTGACCTGGTAGCAGCAATATTTGGCGGTCAGGATTCTGCACTATCTAGAATTATCTACGGTTTGGTTGGGATTGCCGGATTGATTAATTTAGGACTGTTATTCAAGCCTTCCGAGCAGCGCGCTGACCAGCCAGAAGCAAGACCAACAAGGTAGTATCGGGCAGCCTGTACACTTCTTATACCCTAATAGTTAACATGCGAAGCAGCTTGGCGTAAGCCGGCTGTTTTTCTTTTTATGTCCTAATTAAAAGGCTTTGTTAAACTTGGTTGTTGGTTTTCGCTCCAGATGGTTCGCCTTCCGCTCCAATCAACTGGATTACAAAAATGAACATTGCCTCAAACACAGCCGATCAATAAAAAAATCTTTATAAAATTATACAAAAAGGGTAAAATTACACTATAATTTCACATGAACGTGTATCCGATCTTCTAAAGGAGGGATAGAGTTGAAAAATAAATGCATAGTATTGATTGTCATTTCGTACCTGCTGGCTGCTTCTTGCTCCATTTACGGATATGCGTCGCTGCTATCAAGCCCTATTGCCGATGATCGGGGTCATCTTCTGCCGGTAAAAGTGAAAAGCATAGAGAGCGCAACTGGAGAATCGCAGCTCGTGGACATCGTAAATAAAGCTAGTCGGAATGGCGATAAGCTGACGATAGCAGGAATGCAGCACAGCCAGGGAGGACACACGTATTATCCGAACGGCATCATGATAGATATGAAAAAGTACAATAAAATATTGGCCTTCGATCCTGCAGGCAAGAAGATTACTGTCCAAAGCGGAGCGACGTGGGATGATATACAGCGATATATCAACCCATATGGATTAGCCGTTAAGGTAATGCAGTCCCAAAATATCTTTACCATCGGAGGTTCGATGAGCGTTAATGTCCACGGCCGTGATATACGGAACGATGCTTTAATCGATACGATTCATTCTTTTCGGCTGCTCGATGCAAATGGAGAAATCCTTAATGTCAGCCGGACAGAAAATAAGGACCTATTCCCTTTGGTGATCGGCGGCTATGGATTATTTGGAATCATCTTGGATGTTTCCCTTTATCTTACCGAAAATGAGCTGTACAGAATCAGGAGTTCATCCTTGAATTACAAAGATTATTCAGCTTATTTCAAGAAGCATGTAAAAGGAGACGCTGAGGTTAAAATGCATCTTGCCAGGATATCCGTTGCTCCCGAAACGTTCCTTACTGATATGTATACTTCAGATTACATCCTTGCTGATGACGAGAGTTTGATGGACGATCACCTGGTTCTTAAAGAAGACAGCGCCATTGCGGTCCCTAAATTTTTTATGGGCCTTGCACGCTATAGTGACTGGGGCAAGGATTTATTTTGGAAGAGCCAACAAATGTATATGAAACAGCTAGAAGGCAGCTATGAAACACGCAATAATGTTATGAGATCCAATACAGCCTTTATGGAATATGAAAATAGCGGCAAGACAGAGGTCCTGCAGGAGTTCTTTATCCCTGTCGATAGATTTTCAGACTATATTGATGGCTTGCGGGATATTTTAGAAGCGGATCCGCAATTCAACATACTGAATATAACTGTCCGATATGTGGAGACGAATGACCATGCATTTATGTCTTATGCAAAAGATGACATGTTTTCCCTCGTGCTATTGATCAATCAGAAGCGGACAATGGAGGATACAGAAAAAACAAAGGAAACGATCAGAAAGATGATTAAAGTGACACTGCAGAATAAGGGCAGCTATTATTTGCCTTACTATCCGTATGCCTCCAAGACCCAATTAAATCAGGCTTATCCCCGGGCAGAAGAATTTTTCAAGCTGAAACGAAAATATGATCCTGAAGAACGATTTGTAAATTTATTTTATAAGGAGTATGGGAGATGAAAATTAGAAGCTTCATATATTATCAAAGCATTATGACCGTAGCATCCAGCATGATATTCCCTTTTTATATATTGATGCTAAAAAATGCAGGCAATAGCTATGCCCAATTTGGCTGGGCGTACGGATTATATGCCTTGACTTCTTCCATCGCATTTCCGGTAATTGGGAAATTATCGGATAAAATCGGGGACAGAACATTATTGATTTTGCACTCCTGGGGCATGTCTATTATTTTATTGTTTTTTCCAATCGTAACTGAAGTCTGGCAATTCTATATCCTTCAAATGCTCATGGGCATTCTTGGTGCAGTACAGAAAAACACAGAAAAAACCTCGCTTACAAGACATATTCTAAAAGAAAATGCCGGAAAAGAAATAGGGGACTACCATTTCTGGACTGCCTGTGCCGGTGGAGCAGCTGTCATATTAACAGGATATCTGGTGGATTTTTTGACGATTGGGAGTATTTTTTATCTGGCTTCAATTATATACTTTGCTGGAGGATTCATCTGGTTTAAAAAAGAATCCAGACAGAACCTGACATCTCATACAACAGGTCAATAGGCCCGTTACTTATCCGCTCTTATATTTGTAAGACAAACTGACAAAGGGAGCCCTCAAGGGGACTCCCTTACTCATATACTCCATTAACCCAGAACCTTATGAATTCGTTCCAGAGCCCAATCGATTTCTTCTTTCGTAATTACTAAAGGAGGCGCAAAGCGTATGACGGTGTCGTGGGTTTCTTTGCATAACAATCCTTCTTCTTTCAGCTGCTCGCAATATTTGCGGGCTGGCTCATGCAATTCAACGCCTATAAATAATCCCCGTCCGCGCACTTCCTTTATGGCCGGATTCTTAATTTCCTTTAGTTTCTCCATGAAATATGCACCAAGCGCGAGGGATCGGTCGGCAAGCTTCTCATCAACCAATACATCCAAAGAAGCTATGGATACGGCACAAGCCATTGGATTTCCTCCAAATGTAGATCCATGGGAGCCTGGATTGAATACTCCCAGTATATCTCTGTTACCGACAATGCATGAAATTGGGAATACTCCTCCGCCCAGCGCTTTCCCGAGAATATATATATCAGGAATTACTTCGTCCCATTCACAAGCAAACATCTTTCCAGAGCGGCCCAGACCCGCTTGAATTTCGTCAGCAATGAAAAGGACTTCATTTTCTTTACATACCTCAGAAGCTGCTTTTAAAAATCCGTCACTTGGGATAAGAATTCCTGCTTCACCCTGGATTGGTTCAATTAAAAAGGCAGCAGTGTTCGGTGTAATTGCAGCTTTTAAAGCATCCAAATCACCATACGGGATCAGTTTAATGCCTGGAAGCATAGGACCGAATCCTCGCTTATATTCAGGATCTGATGATAGCGATACAGCCGTCATTGTCCGTCCATGGAAATTCCCGACGCACGCAATGATTTCAGCCTGGTCTTCGGCCACTCCCTTGACATCGTAGGCCCAGCGTCTCGCAGCCTTGACAGCTGTTTCTACCGCTTCTGCCCCTGTATTCATTGGCAAAGCCATCTCTTTTCCTGACAGCTCGCAAATTTTCTCATACCAAGGCCCAAGCTGGTCATTATGAAAAGCGCGCGAAGTTAATGTTACCCGATCCGCCTGGTCTTTTAGCGCCTGTATGATTTTCGGATGGCGGTGCCCCTGGTTTACAGCGGAATAGGCGCTTAACATATCCATATATTTTGTGCCTTCAGGGTCCGTGACCCACACTCCCTCCGCTTGCGAAATGACAATTGGCAGCGGATGATAGTTATTGGCACCGTATTTTTTTGTTTGTTCAATCAATTCATTTGTTTTTGTTTTTACTGACATCTTTAAATCCTCCTGTCCTCCCTTGTAGGTACACTTCTATTCTACAGGTTTTAGTGTTGATTAACATTAAAAATCGGAAAATTGACTTCATAGGCGTTTTTCTTTTTTATGCATAAAAAAAGAAAGCTCCGCAAACCGCGGAACTTTCGATCTTGTTTCCTATTATTTTTTGATCAGGTCTTGACGCTCAGATTGTTCAATCCATTCTTGAAGTTTATCTTTTAGCGTATTAAAGCCTTCAGCTGAATCAGTGGTAGCAGTAGTTTTTACAGCTGCCTGGCGCTTCTTCGCAGGGGCCTTTTTAGCAGGCGCTGCAGGACGTTCTGGCGCTTCCTCTGTCGCTCTGATAGATAATCCAATTTTTCCTGCTGCTTCGTCAACAGAAAGAATTTTAACCTGGACTTCATCTCCGACCTTTAAATGTTCGTTGATGTCTTTCACATACCCGTGAGTAATCTCAGAAATATGAACCAAACCTTGAGTAGACTCATCAAGAGCCACAAACGCACCGTACGGCTGAATGCCAGTTACTTTACCAGCAACTACTGCTCCAACTTCAAATTTTTCCGACATGGTAACACTCCTAAATTAATTAATTTTTTTCGTCTTTTTCACACAATAAAACATTATACCATACAACCGGACAATAATCAAAAACGCAAAATATATCTCTATCTGCACTCAATCCATTTTTATCTTTCCTCTGATGCCTCGTCCTCATCCTTGTTTTTTCACACAAAAAGGAAACTGCCTTATTCCTACAGTTTCCTCTTTTCCTATTTGTTCAAACCTGTTCGTCCATCGCTGATGTTTTGCCATAAATGGGTTAATCATTTAAAGATGTTCGTTTGTTCTAAATAAAAATATTATCTATTCCTCTTCCCCATCTTGTGCAAATACCGGAAATATAACCTTGTTATGCTGAAAGTCATCTCCAATTACA
The DNA here is from genome assembly GCF_046237635.1 of Peribacillus sedimenti. NCBI lineage: Bacteria > Bacillati > Bacillota > Bacilli > Caryophanales > Bacillaceae > Peribacillus > Peribacillus sedimenti. The sequence goes on from NZ_CP143547.1 coordinate 4,367,598, forward strand.
AAATTCATGGATTGCAGCCGTTCATATTCTTCCCTTACCTGCTGCGCTGTTTCAGTTTTGGGGTAGGCATCCATCAGCCTTTTCCACCTCTGCTTCAAGTCCTGTGCCAGATTGCCGGCATCATCCCTTGCAGAGTTATTGTCAATCCCCCTTAAAAATACCGTATATCTTTGACGATAATCTTCAAGCAGCTCCTTTTTGATATTACCATCACGTATAGATTTGATTGCCATTTCATACTTGATCAGAGACTGTCCAAGCAATTCTGGGCTGATGATTAACGAACCGTCTGCCATGAAACGGACATCTTTTTTCAGATTCAAGAAGATTTCCGCATCCCTGCTCATGCGCTCTTTCTCCTGCTCCGCTAAACCTTGATAACTGATTTGTATTTCAATTGCTCCCTCTGGATGAAAATAGAAATGGTAGCCGGACTGAACGACTCCCTGTGCCAATGTATCGAACTCGGCATTCCCTGTTTTCTGGCCTTTATTTAATATTTCTACGGTCCTTGCACTTAACAACCCATTTTGGCCAGCGAACATGGTCATTGCACTACTTTTATCCTGAAGCTCAGGCAAGAAGGCAATCAGCTGATCGATATATCTGGAAAATTGAAGATTGTAAGCTCCTTCCCCTTTCTTAAAAGCTTCAGCGAGGCCATCACGCAGCTCCTGTGGTGTGATCAATTTCTTATCAATCTCTATTCTTGCAAGTTCCAGATCCTTCAAGAGGGCATCGCCTTTCAAGCCTTCCTTTTCAGTCTTTTTTTGCTGCTCTGCTGCAATCCCTTCCGCATCCCTTGCCAGAGAGGTTTTTTCGAATTCCTTTAAACCCAGCATTTCACCGGACCTCTGAATTCTTTGTTGGAGATACTGCCTAAGTTCTTCAACATTTTTAATTTGATAATTCTTTTCTTGTTCAGGCTGCTTCTGCGTTTCTTCCATTTCAGGCTTGTCTGCCGGCCTATTTTTTTCAGTTTCATATTTGTTGAAAGCAAACATAATTAACATTCCCGATATGACTCCGACCAGCAGGAAACTGGCTACATAAGGAAAGGAGAAGATCGGGCGTTTCTTTGTCCGGGAATCCTTTTTGATCGCCTGGAGGATTTTATGCGGGTCCGATTGAACTGGTGTGTTGTTGTATGCCTGCTTCAGAGAATCCAGTCTTTCCTGCAGCTTAATATCATCCAATACTTTCACCCTCCTTGCCTTCCATTCGTTCCAGTTGTTTTTTCAGCATTTCCTTTCCTCTCAGCAGCCTGGTTTTTACAGTTGATAAATTTTGGTTCAATATTTCGGCAATTTCGTCATATTTTCGGTCATGAAAATAATAAAGAATAATAGGTACACGGTACTTTTCGTCCAGCCTTTGAATACACTCATGCAGCTTCCTGTCCTGCTCGTTCCTCAAGATAAAATGCTCAGTGTAAGCTGGCTGTTCCTGCGGTTCTTTCTGAAGGGACAGGATCCGTTTTAAATGACCCGTCTTTTTTCTAGCAAAATCGCGCGTTACATTCAAAGTGATTTTATAAAGCCAGGTAGTAAATTTCGCTTGGGAAAATTGATGGATAAATCGGTATACACGGATGAAGACCTCCTGGGTAATATCATCTATATCATCCACCCTGTTACCCATCTGAATAGCGAACCTCTCCACAACCGGCGAATATTGCTTAACCAGCTGGCTGAAAGCCTGCATATCCCCCGTTTGAGCGCTCTTAATAAGCTCTTCCTCGTTCAAACTGCTGCCCCCCTAACCCTTAAAGCGTTCCATTTATTTGTTAAACTCACGATTGCAACATAATGTTTCAATTATATAAGCTTCTGGAAAACTTTAGCTGCCACATATAATCCATAATAAACCATCCTCCTAAGGAAAAGGGAGAGCATATAAGGAATCAGCCCTATGATATTTCAAAGGCTTTTTATCTTCATATTGCCGAAACTTCCGCTTTCTTTCTCGACTAACAAGGCTCGATGCTCGAAATCCTAATCTTATGCTCGAGTCGGTCACCGACCCCTTTTTAAGCAGCATACCGATTTATGCATCATTAAAAGTATATAAATCCTTCAGTAAAAATACTTTAGGAGAACAGCATATTGGCAAATTAAATACAATTATTTATCTGATAGTCCTGAATTTTCATTGCGGTATGAGATTTCAAAGACTTTTTATCTATATATGATCGAAATTTCCGCTTTTATGCTCGACTAGCAAGGTTATTTGCTCGAACTACAGAATTTATGCTCGGAATGTACCGTTCTATGATCGAAATCCTTGATTTATGCTCGAACCGGACTATGGTACTTCATAATTAGCAGATCTCTTCATGCAGCGAGTCATAAATTGTCAATCATCAGTAAAAATAGTCATAAGAACAGCATATCGGCAAAAGGCACAAAAAAATTTTCTGCAAGCCATAAATTTTAAGTATTTCTGACTGCATGTATAAAAAAGATCAATAATGACCATAATGGTCATAAGTCTTTCAAAGGATTATCAATAAACTGATATCCTGAAACAATCTAAGCAGTTTGATTGTTTTTCGAGTATTCCCCCTTTTTTTGAACAGAATCTTTCCTGATTCTGTTTTTTTGTTTTCTTTTGTATATGGCCGGAGAGGTTTTATCTATTTATTGATAAAACGGGGTATATATAACATAAAAATCGGAGGAGCGCTCCATGCTTAAACACCTATCAGGGAAAATCGATATTTCCGGAAATGCGGTCTATTTTGAACAATACATAGCCTCTCCTGCTGCTCCCACATTGGTTCTGCTTCATGGTTTCTTATCTTCGGGATTCAGTTATCGGAGCCTGATCCCCTATTTACGGCAGGAATACAATATCGTGTCAATAGATACACCGCCCTTTGGACAAAGCGGCAAATCTCACAGGTTTTCCTATTCCTATAAAAATTTGGCTTCCTCAATATCAATAGTTGTCCAAAAACTGGGCATCAGCACTTGTACGATTGTAGGGCATTCAATGGGTGGCCAGCTTGGCCTGCATATCATGAAAAACCACCCAAGCCTTGTAAACAATGCAGTCTTGCTATGCAGCTCGGGTTATATGTCAAAGTCGAGCAAACTGCTTCGAACTGCTTCATATGTTCCATATTTCTCAAATGTGGTAAAACGCCGGCTCGAAAAACAGGGAGTAGACAAGAATCTCGAATATGTAGTGTATGACCAGGGTCTAATTAATGATGAAATGAGAGAAGGATATCTTCGCCCTTTCCACAACGATGAAATCTTTCGGGCACTCTCGAAAATGATACGGGACCGTGAACAGGACCTATCTGCTTTGGAACTGGGACATATCTCTCAGCCATGCCTTCTCATCTGGGGAAGGCATGACCATGTGGTACCCGTCCAAGTTGCACACAGACTGAAGAGAGATTTGCCAAACGCCGAATTGGTGATCATGGAGGATGCAGGCCACCTGCTTCCGGAAGAGAAACCGAAAGAGGTAGCGCAACTGATAAAGGGCTTTTTGAGGGAAGAAACCTCCAAACAAAAAAAGGATTGAACCACCATACTCCTTACCGGTGGAACAACCCTCATTTGAATTTAGAAAGAACAGCTGGCATTATTCTTGATCAAAAGAAGCTTCTCGGCGATCTGCCTGCACCGGCTGATATCGATAATTTCTTCAAAAGAGAATTCGTAAATGCCCTGTATCTTTCTTGCCAGATTATCTGGATCATCTATTTCATCAAGTGCTATGATGCAATCAACAATTTCTGTTTCGTATGCATCCCGTCCCCAGCCGAATGGGTCCCATTCCTGGAGGACAGCAACTAATTGCAAATTCATTTCTTGTCTTTCCATATATGATCACCCTCCCTTTTCGTGTAGTCATTTGCAAAAGAAGCTGATCTATATCTTTAGTTCGTTAAGTTAGGCATACTCATCATATAATAGTATGCTTAATATGAAAAGTATAATTAGGTGGTGACCGTTTTGGACAGTAGATATATCGAGGAAATCTTCGAGAGAAGGAATACAGGATCAGTAAAATGGGATTATACGGATAAATTCTTTTCAGACAAGGACTTATTGCCCATGTGGGTAGCCGATATGGATTTCCCGTCCCCTGAACCTGTCCAGCGGGCATTAACGGAAAGAATCAAGCATCCTTTGTTCGGATACACTGGTGCACCGCAATCTCTATATGAAAGCATCATTAATTGGATGAACAAACACCATAGTTGGGAAATTGATAAACAGTGGATCCTGTTCAGCCACGGAGTAGTCGCATCGTTAGCAACCGCGATACAGGCGTTGACATCGCCCGGAGATCAGATTTTGCTTCAGTCGCCGGTTTATACTCCTTTTTTTGATATGATTAAGAGCAATGAAAGATTAGTTGTAAACAGCGAACTGCTCCTGCAAAACAACCGTTATATGATGGATTTTGAGGATATTGAAAAAAAGCTGCAAGGCGGGGTTAAATTATTCCTGTTGTGTAATCCGCAAAACCCAAGCGGAAGAATTTGGACAAAAAAAGAATTAAACACACTTGGCGAGCTTTGCCTTCATTATGGCGTTAAGATCGTCTCAGACGAAATTCACGCTGATTTATACCTGCATTCGCATAAACATACTCCCATCGCGTCCCTGGACGAAAGGTTTTCAGAAATTACCGTAACCCTTGCCGCCCCAAGCAAGACCTTTAATCTGGCTGGCTTGCAATCCTCCTTCATCATTGCCGCTAATGGCGAGATTAGGAAAAAGCTGGAGGAAGTCCAAAACCGTAATGCTTTTCATGGATTAAACCTCCTCGCTTTGACTGCCATGGAAGCAGCTTACTCCCATGGTGAAGAGTGGCTGTCTCAGGTTATACTCTATTTAGAGGAAAATATTAAAATCTCCTTGCAGTTCATTGAAGAAAATCTGCCACAAATCAAATGTATCGAGCCGGAAGCTTCCTATTTGCTATGGCTTGACTGCAGGAATCTCGGGCTTACTGATGCAGAGCTTCGACGGGCTCTGATAAAGAAAGGGAAAATAGCCGTGGAACCCGGGAATAAATATGGGCCTGGCGGCGAAGGCTTCATAAGATTGAATATAGGTTGCCCAAGGCCAATATTGATGGACGGGCTCAACAGACTAAAGCTGGCACTGGGCTAATAGCCAGCTCTCAAGAGTACAAGAGCAATTGCTCTTGTGCTTTTTTAATCCCTTTCGCTCTCCTTAGCCTCTTCTTCAGTATATGGGTCATGCTCGGCTGCCGGCAGGTCGCCGAACACGGCCATGATGCCTTCAGCATCCAGTTCATCCTCATACCGTTCGTGCTGGATATTTGGATAAATTGTAATATGCTTTCCTGTTATGTCTGTGGCGACGAAATTCTCATACGCCTCTACATACCCCATTTTATCTTCTGCTTCTTCATACATATCGTTGTAATCATCCTTTGGCCAAGTCAAATCTGACGGAGATTCCGAAGTGCCGTAGGCAGCCACGGCCTGCCATGTATCTTCCGCATCATAAGCAACATTTTCGTCCTCTCCGGTATCTTTTTCAAACTTGCCAAACGGAGGCATCAATACTCCTTCCTCGACAGGACGATTATGTGAAGTATCCTGGGTACCGGAATGTTTGATACAAAAGAGAGTTGTCGGGAGAGCCTCAAGCCTTTCAAACGGGATATCCTCCGAACAAACATGGCACTTTCCATAGGTACCTTCCTGCATCGCTTTAAGAGCTTTATCTATCTCGCTTATTTCATTTCTATAATGTTCATATAGTCCTATGTCTTTTTCGCGTTCATATAAGGATGTAGCTTCATCTCCGGGATGATTATCATAGCTGGACAAATTCCCAGTAGCTTCATGATAACTGTGCTTCAGCCACAAATCCTGATTGTCTGACAGCCGGTTCAGCAAATCCTCTTTCGTATCATTTAATGTATCCCTGAACTTCGCCAGGTCTTGGTTTGAAATCATGCATATCGTCCTTTCATAACCTTCTCGATAAATCCTCATCTGTTCTTTGGTAGTATCTCACTTTCATACTATCTTAATCAGAAAAATTGAGGTCCTGCATTTTTCAGGTTACAGCCCGAAAATTAAAAAAACGGAAGCGCCCTAAATGAATGACCCTCGGCAAATTACTGCCATGTGTTCGAGGCTCAGCTAAGAACGCCACGACTGGAAGGTCAGCTAAGAACGAAACATGTTGAAGGTCAGCTAAGAACGCCACGACTGGAAGGTCAGCTAAGAACGAAACATGTTGAAGGTCAGCTAAGAACGCCACGACTGGAAGGTCAGCTAAGAACGCCACGTCGTGTGGCAACGCTGACGACCCACTTCCTGTGGGCCTGGCAACGCTGACGACCCACTTCCTGTGGGCCTGGCAACGCTGACGACCCTTTTCCTGTGCGCCTGACAATGCTGACGACCTCTTCCTGCGGGCATGGCAATGCTGACGATCTCTTCCTGTGGGCCTGGCAATGCTGACGACCTCTTCCTGTGGCCTGGCAATGCTGACGACCTCTTCCTGCGGGCCTGGCAACGCTGACGACCTCTTCCTGTGGGCCTGGCAACGCTGACGACCTCTTCCTGTGGGCTTGGCAACGCTGACGACCTCTTCCTGCGGGTCTGTCAATGCTGACAACCCTTCCTGCAGGCCAGGCAATGCTTACCGACCCACATGGTGTGCCCTGGCGAAGCCGACACTTAAAAGTTATACTTTCTTATTTAATTAAAAAAGATTACAGGAGTACCTGTAATCTTCATTGCTGGTTTTGTCCCAATTCTGACGGCTTGCTTTGCTCCTGCAATTCATCAGCGTTTCCTTCAGAAGCAAATTCATTCTGGAATGATGGAAACTGATTGCCTGACTGATATTGGTGTACCGGTGCAGTGGACGGATATTGATTTGCTCCTTGAAATTGCTGGGCGGAGGCAGCTGATGGCAGCTCCTTTCCTGTTTGGTATTGCCCGGCAGAAGCAGCTGAAGGCAGCTCGTTTCCAGCCAGGTATTGCTGGCCAAAGGGGGATTCAGGAATTTCGTTCCCTGCTTGAAACTGCTGCATTGACGCGCCTAACGGAAGCTGGCTGTTTGACAGGAACTGAGGCATTGACTGTACTTGCATGCCGTTCCTCAATTGATCTTGCAGAGCCTGGGCCAACTGCTGGATTTGCTCAAGCTGGTTAGCGGCCATCTGTTCACGCTGTGCAAGCGTTGGGGCATAAGCAGCCATCTGCTGCTCGGTGCTTCGTTGGAGCTGGATAGCATTATTCCTTTCATTTTGTGCGAGCACTTGGGCAATTTGCTGGATTTCCTGCAAAGCCTGTTGAGCCTGGCCCGCTAATTGTTGGATTCGTAATGGCATGTAAATTACCTCCAATTTTATATTTACTGTTTATATCTTCTTCCAATTACTCAAAAATATTCCATTTAATCTCAAATACTTCTCTCCTGAGAAAAAAAGCGGCTTCAGTATGGATCCCCCCACAGACACACAAGCGATGGTACCGGACCTTTCACGGAAACCAGCATCAGGAGCCACGGAAATCATCAACCGATTTTTAAAGACTAAAAATAAATAAGACTGCAGGCAAACCCTGTGTTACCAGGGTTTGCCTGCAGTCTGACCCATTTCGCTTATTTACAGAAAGGATTAATGCAATTAATTGTTGATATATTTCTCAAAAACAAAACCGAAATCTTTTAATTGATACTTTTTGCGGCTTTCCATAAGCCATTCAAATGCGCTTTCATTGAGCTCCTTAAAGTTTGCTACAAGCTGTTCTTCAGGAGAAGATACTCTGCTTAGTGTATTGGAGGCAAGATCAAGGCTGGACCGGGCAAAATTTAATGCCTGCTCATTTTCATGGCTTATTTCGGCGATTTTGACTAAGGCCTTATATAAGTCTTTAAGCTCTTCGATAAATTTCTTATGTACATCAATGGAGAATGGTGTGCCTCCCAAAACAAATTTAATCTCAACGTCAAGATCGACCGTTCCCGCGGTTTCGAGGGATACATGGGTAATCGCATGTTCACGATAATTGTAGCGTCGAAGCGTGCGTTTTTTGCTGACCGCACTTGTTCCATCTAAATGAATCAATGCCTCGTTCGTAAAACAATATTCGTCGGTTTTCGATTTTATTAAAAAGTAAATCTTTTCTTGGTCTTCATGCATCACATAATCGTCGGCATCCACCTTATCATAATCAGCAGGCTTGATGACACTTCCCACATCACTCAATCCAAGCATATCGGCTGCAACCTTTTTAAACATACTTTCACCTCGCTATATTGGATATACTAATTTTAACATATTATGGTAATTAATTTAATTCATTCTCCTTATTTTGTAAACAAAGATTTGCTGTCCTATTTCTAAAAAACATATAATTATTGTAGATTCACTTTAGTGTCTAATGTGTTTTCTATAGGCTTCAAAAAGAATATAAACTCACATTTTCTTTGAAAATGGATTCCCCTTTCAAATAAACAAACGGAATCACACCTTAAATTTACCATCCTTGGAACAAGAAAGGGTAGAATTTTTCACGAAAATAAATAAAAAAAAAGCTGTGAATCTGGCGGATTGCAAGGTTCACAGCTTCTTATTTATTCGACTGGACTGTTTGTGTTTTGGTTTTTCTGTAAAATCTTTTCTTCTAAATCTTTCGCCTTCATTGCCTCTTTGCGGGAATAACGGATAATAAACCGCATGGTAAAAATGGCTGCAATCAGGAAGATTAAACAGGTAATCGCGGCCGGTATGTACTCGGATTTATCTTCCGGGAAATATAGAAACAATGCAAAAATGATTTCAAAAGGCATGCTCATGCGTTACATCCTTTCTGTTAAAATCCGGCTATGAAGCTATACTTGAAATACCAAAAAATATCTTAAACAATACCTTATTATAACAAGCATGAAAACTTTCATCTACCTTATTCTTGCAAAGCAATCCGTATTCCCTCTTATGTTAAAAAACCCCTTACCGGCACTTTCTAGAACATTGCCGTTGCAATTCTGCCATGAGTGTCATGATTGAATCTTGATTGACTTAATCACTACATCTTCTACCGGCTTGTCGCCATTGCCCGTTTCAACGTTGGCAATCTTGTCTACAATGTCCATTCCCTGGGTGACCTGACCAAATACAGTATGCTTGTGGTCCAGCCAAGGAGTACCTCCCCTCTCCTTATAGGCATCAATAATTTCCTCCGGATAGCCAGCCTGCTTCATTTGGTCACCCATTCGGCTGTCCAGATTCTGAGCCTGAACGATAAAGAATTGGCTGCCATTTGTGCCAGGACCCGCATTAGCCATGGACAATGCTCCGCGCAAATTAAAAAGCTGCATGGAAAACTCATCTTCAAAGGTTGATCCCCATATGCTCTCCCCGCCCATACCGGTTCCCTGAGGGTCGCCGCCTTGGATCATGAAGTCTTTAATGACTCTATGAAAGATTACACCATCGTAGTAACCATTTTGCGCATGAGTAAGAAAGTTTTCAACCGTCTTTGGAGTTAAATCCGGAAACAGCTTTATTGTGATATCACCCTGGCTGGTTTCCATTACTACCGATTTTTCATATTCCAGCACTTCATTTGTGAGCTGTGGATAATTAGCCATTTTATGCCCTTCTTTCACTGTTATAGATTTGGAAATAGCTATGCAGCATGACGCATACTGTCTATTCATTGCCTACCTTTGTAAACTTTACACAATTTCTATAAAAAAAGCATCTTCTATCTTCTGCTTTAAATAATCTCTTATGATAATGTATCATTATGGATAAGAATAATTGGGGAGGCATCATAAATGACCGAAGAACAGTTCAGTGTAGGCGACAAAGTGACAGCGATTTATAAAACAGGAAAGTATATCGGGGAAGTCACAGATATACGGCCAAATGCATATGTTGTAAGAGTGCTTGCCGTAGCGAAGCACCCGATGCAGGGAGACTTGCATAATCCCAAACAGACGGATGTAGAGATGTTCCATCAAAGACGGTCCCTCGCATACAGGGAACAAACGAATGTACCCAAAAATATGGTCCGGCCTTATGAAGGGGAAATCCCTGATTATCAAACGTCGTTAAAGCAAGCGGTGGAGCATATGAAGAAGCCGCTTCAAGAGGAAGATAAAGAGTGGAATAAGATGAGCCTTAAAATGGTGGAAGAGCTTGAGGCAGATTATTTCAAATAACATTCCAGATCAAATCGTAAAAGCCAAATCAATTTAAAATGATTTGGCTTTTATAATGCTAGATTATTCAATACCTTTGATAAATCGATCCGATCACCGATGGTTGTCGGCTGATGATTTTTCATATAGCTCTTGTCTTTTTCAACCAGCTTAAATATGTTAAAAGTCGTTAGGGCATCATCTAATGCACGATGGTGCTTTCCGGTACCTTCCTTGCCATAAGCCTGTACAGCCTTCCATAATCCTGTTTGATTCTGGTCTCCAAAGAACCGCTTGTATTCCATCGAAAGATCTGTTTGCTTTCCTTTGAACGGAAATTCCACGCCCGCTTTCTGGCAATTATGCCGCAATACCTTCATGTCCATATTCCCCCAGGTTACAACCGTCGTGGCCATTCTTTCATCTATACCTTTTAGATGTGCAACCAGCTCTCCAAATATCATGCCTTGGTCCACCTGTTCCTGGGTGATATTTAAAAAACTTTTACATCTGGCTGTCAATTCTAAAAAATGAGAGGGTCTTACAAATGAAGAGAATTGCTCTTTTATTTCGTCTTTTATTACTGTCACGAATCCCACTTCAATGATTTCTGGATAAAAGCCATCCGGCCTAGATTTTCCTTCAGGCATCGTAAATTCAAAATCTATAAATAAATATTGCTGTTCATCGTCCATTTTCAATCCTCCTTTTATAAAAAGTGCTTTTCCCAACTCCTTCATGCGCCGATGACCGCACCATAGCTTTAAAGCTCAAAATATATGGCCGTTATCATAAAACGCGCAGACAGTGATCCAAGCTTTGAAGAATAACAAAATAGCGTCATTTTGTATGGAAGAAGGCCGTGTCTGACTGCCTGCCGGTAAACATTGTATAACTTTTAAAGCACGTTATATACCACAGGTTTTGAATCTTTATCACACATTATAGCAGAAACATATATGATATACTGACTTTTTTTGCATTTTTCTGAATCGTTTACTTTTCAATTATGAAAAATGGGTATAATATTTAGGGCATCGAAATAACTGTTTTTATAGCCCGGCCAGAAAAATCACATATAAAGAGGGTGTTTACGATTAAATCCGAGAAACGCAACCTTACGGTTATGTGGATTGCAAATTTCCTCGTTTCCGGAAGTGCAACCATGATCATCCCATTTTTGTCTTTGTACATCGGCACACTTGATCACTACAGCCCAGAATTCATTCAGCGATGGGCAGGATATGTTTTCTCAATCACTTTTTTAACCGCTTTCCTTTTCTCTCCCATTTGGGGCAGATTCGGTGATAAATACGGATATAAGCCAATCCTTCTTATTACCGGCTTTGGCATTGCTGTCAGTATCTTTTTAATGGGATTCTGCCGTTCTGTATATTCCCTCTTCTTGCTGCGCCTGCTAATGGGCGTTGTAACGGGCTTTATCCCTACCTCCATGGCCCTTATTGCTTCACAGTCCCCCAAGGAGACGGCAGGTCGGACTTTGGGAACCCTCCAAACCGGCACGGTAACCGGCGGTTTGCTGGGACCGCTTATCGGCGGCGGACTTGCAGATACTTTTGGATTTACATATACCTTTATCATTACGGCTGCAGGCATATCGATTGCAGCAACCGCTGTAGCCTTGTTTATACGCGAGGACAGAAACAAGCAAAAGAAGGCAGGCAGCTCTGCACCAAGCAGGATACAGGTCTTGAGACATATCACAAGAAAACCTGTATTACTGTCAATCATGCTCATTTCACTCTGCATACAGGCGGCCAATTTTAGCATACAGCCACTGCTTGCATTATACGTGAATGAATTATTGGGATCCCATTCCATTGCCTTTCTATCAGGTCTTGTTTTTTCTTGTGCAGGTATCGGAAGCCTTTTGTCTGCAAGGCATTGGGGAAAGCTTGGAGATACAGTCGGCTATGAAAAAGTAATGAAGGGTTTATTGTTATCGGCTTCATTGATTGTGATACCGCAATCATTCGTTACAGAACTATGGCAGCTCATGGCATTGCGGCTCTTACAGGGAATTGCATTCGGCGGGCTTTTGCCATGTATCACCGCCTATATAAGACAGGCAGCTCCTATATCCATCCAAGGTGAGATTCTTGGTTATAATGTAAGCTTCAGGTTTCTGGGAAATGTGCTGGGTCCAGCTGCAGGCGGCTGGATAGCTGCATTTGGCGGAATTTCTTCCGTATTTTTCTTAACAAGTTCTTTATTCCTATCAGCTTTTGGTCTATTATGGTGGAGTAAATCGAAAGAATCATATAGTGGCGGACAGCCTTCGAGGTAAACTGCCTTACCAAAATATATTAGATAGGAAGTTGGCTTATGCGAACATTTCTCGGCTATGTCATGATTGCCTTTCTCATCCCCTTGTTGTCCATTCTGTTTATCTTGCTGTACGGTGAACTGGACAAAGCCGAAGGAATCCATACAGTTCTTCAGGAAAAGATACCAGTGGACTCCATTGAACTGCCCCAGACAAGCTATATTGCTGCTGCAGATGGAACTGTCATTTCCGAAATTTCCGGACCTGAAAAAAGAGTATATCTTCCCGGGAACAATATCCCGACATTTTTGAAAGATTTATTTGTCACTATTGAGGATAGACAATTCTACCATCATTCCGGTATAGACGCTGCGGCTATTAGCCGCGCACTTGTCGCGAATACCAGGAGCAATTCCATCGAACAGGGCGGGAGCACAATCACCCAGCAGCTGGCACGGAATTTATTCCTGAGCCCGGAAAAGTCATATAACCGAAAACTGACAGAGCTCCTATATTCATATCAGCTGGAAAGGACTCTCTCAAAGGCTAAGATTCTTGAATTATATATTAACGCAATCTATTACCAGAATGGGGTGTATGGGATAGAGAGTGCGGCAAGATTTTATTTTGACTCTCATACAACGGATCTATCTAAGGCGCAGCTTGCCTTTCTTGCTGCGATACCAAATAACCCCAATTTATATAATCCGCTTAAGCATTTTGATTCCACCAAAAAAAGGCAGGAAAGAATACTTGATCAAATGGTACAGACAGGCAAGCTGTCGAAAAGTGAATATAATAACTTTGTCAAAGAACAAATTATCTTAAAGCATCCTGATTTCGAGGATCACTACCCGGATTATTCCGATTATGCACTGGCGGAACTTAAGGCATTGATAGCCAGCTCTGAGGGATATGAGAAAAAGCTTGAAAATCCGAATGAAAAGGTTCGGGAGGCCGCTTTGAAAGAATTGAATACCAGGGTCGGCCGCCTGCTCGAATCGGGCATTACCATCCACACTGCGCTTGACAAAAACATTCAGCGCCAGGCCGTTCAGTCTGTAAACGGCCAATTGGGCGGGGCTTCCATTGAAGGTGCAGTGGTGGTTATACAGCATAATATGCACGAGCTTGTCTCGGTGGTTGGGGGAAAACATTATAAAAAGAATTCTTTTAATCGAGCCTATCAAAGCTTCCGCCAGCCTGGTTCCGCGATTAAACCTTTATTGGTATATGCTCCCTATATTGAAGAAAATGACGCAGCGATTTCACAACTGGTAAGCGGAGCAGCATATTGCCGGAATGGCTATTGTCCAAAAAATTACAGCGGCAATAATTATGGAATGGTCACTCTTCAGGAGGCTTTGGCCAAATCCTATAACACTCCTGCCGTTAGGCTTCTGGAAGAGACGGGGATTAAAAAAAGCTTTGGTTACCTTAAGCCCTTTCAATTTGAAATGGTTAACCAGAAGGATCACCATCTGCCTGCAGCAATTGGGGGATTCAATGTAGGAGTCAGTCCAATCGAGCTGACAAATGCCTTCACTTCTTTTAACGATGGTACATATGAGAAAGCGCGCGCCATCCGTAAAGTGACCGGAAAAGACGGGAAAATACTATACAGATGGAATGACAAACCGAAGATGGTATGGGACGGATCGACCGTCTATAAAATGAAGATTTTATTAAATGGGGTAGTGACGTCCGGAACGGCGAGAAAGGCGTACTTTCCATCCAAATACATTGGAGGGAAGACTGGTACGACAAATGATTATAAGGACATGTGGTTTGTGGGGCTGACGGACCGGTATACAACCGGTGTGTGGGTGGGGAAGGACCAGCCTGGGAGCATTGAGTATTTGCAAGCAAAATCCCCTGCCCTTCAGATTTGGAAACAAATTAACCAGGGTATAGATCAGGTTGGCAGTAAATGATGGTTTATGAATTGATTTGCACTATATAGGGAGCCGCCAGGAGTGTGAAACCCTTAAAAAAATCGACGAATGAATTAGTTCGATTTAGAACATGTTCATTTGCCGATTTTTCCCTATTATATTGGCAAGCTTGCAACTATGCTGTTATAAAGCTTGATCAAGGAATATCCGACTGTCAAAAACAGGCAGGACCATACAAATGTATGAAAGAAAATTAGGCCAACAAGCCCTGGATTACTAAGACTCGGGCTAATTTTATAAACAAAATAAATGAATGCGGCCAACGATGTTCCAGCAAAGACGAAGAGGATCCCAATTATGGAAAAGATGAAAAACAGTGATATTGCCCCGCCAACGAAGTAAATGACCGCTCCCATCCTAATCTGTTTCAATACTTCCCCTTCAGAATCCTTTGAAAAAAATAATAATGATAGTTCAATGATGGTGTCCGACATCAGCTTAAGCGCTGCAAGAATCATAAAGAAAATCAAAAACATCACAATCAGCAAAGCCATCTTGATTCCTGTTTCAGAAAAGAATTCCAGCATGCCATTATATATACCAATACTCTTAAATAATATAAGTGCCTGCATTTCTCCGTAAATAGCAAAAGAAAGGCTAAATAACATGATTGCGATTAATGGGAAATAGCCAATTAAATATGTATTTTTCATTCTGAAGCCCCATTTGCGAAATAGTCCTTTATCATTATGCAAGAAGTATGCCTATTAAACAACCATTTTTGGATACTCTCTGCGATGTGCTGGATTTCGTTTATTCGGTTTATAAAACAGGTACTAGATCATTGAATGTGACTCGTGAGTGAAGAGGAGGTGACAAACCTTGAATGGATTAAATAC
Organism: Peribacillus sedimenti; assembly: GCF_046237635.1. Lineage (NCBI taxonomy): Bacteria > Bacillati > Bacillota > Bacilli > Caryophanales > Bacillaceae > Peribacillus > Peribacillus sedimenti. The sequence goes on from NZ_CP143547.1 coordinate 4,382,848, forward strand.
AACGGCACTCGTACTCCTTATAATAGGTGGAATCAATTGGCTGCTGGTCGGACTGTTCCAATTCGATTTGGTAGCCGCACTTTTCGGAGGCCAGGATGGCATTATTGCACGTATCATTTATGTCATAGTTGGAATTTGTGCACTCTATGCTTTTACTTTCATTCCAGCTGTTAAAAGGCGCCATGCGGTAGAATAGTATTATAAACCATCGGAATCCAAAGACCAGCTAAGGCCTCTTCCTTTGGAAGGGGCCTTGAATTAAAGAGTATCCTCATACTAAATATTTAAGTTATTGATCGGCTTGTTCTTTTTTTCTTTTTATGACTGCAAGAGTACAGCGGGATACGCAAATCAAGTTTTCTTCTTCATCGCGTATTTTGATATCCCAGACCATAGTTGACTTCCCTCTATGCAATATATTCCCTTCTGCTGTCACATATCCATTTCTTTTGCCGCGGATGTGGTTCGCATTGATTTCCAGTCCCACGACTGCTTCATCACTCTGATTAACCAATTCAAAGCCCCCTACACTCGCCACTGTTTCCGCAAGTGCCACAGATGCCCCCCCATGCAGCAGGCCGAATGGCTGCCAGGTCCTTTCATCAACAGGCATCGTTGCAATAACTTTCCCTTTTCCTAATTCCTTTATTTCGATTCCCAATGAATTCATTAACGTTTTTTCTAAATTCATCTTTTCCATCTCCCATCTTTTAATCGTCTGTTTGCGCAGTATATATAAAAAACCGAAGCTTTATTCTTTCTTCTATGCTTCGGTTCTGGTTGTATAGTTCGGGATTTTGTCAGTTTACGTTTTTGTCACTCATCCATATCGAATCTTTCAACTAGTATTGCAAGAGTCCTTGCCATAACTCCAGTCCCTCCGGCTGTACCGAGGTCGGTTGCTTTTTCTGAAACAGATGTCCCGGCAATATCTAAATGTACCCATGGGGTGTCTTCTGCAAATTCTCCGATGAAGGCACCGCCCATGATCGCGTGCCCTGCACTGCCAGGTGAGTTGTTTAAATCTGCAATTTTGCTTCCTCTTACACGCTCTTTGTCCTTTTCAGTGATTGGAAGACGCCAGATTGGTTCCCCGGCTTCATAGGAAGCCTCCAAAACCTGTTCAAACAGCGCTTCATCATTCGTCATCGCACCTGTCATATCATATCCCAGTGCAGTAATGACACCGCCTGTCAAAGTTGCAATATCTATGATATAGCCTGCACCATGCTGCTTGGCATATGTAACGGCATCCGCCAGAACCAGGCGCCCTTCCGCATCTGTATTTAATACTTCAATCGTCTTTCCGCTCATTGATGTTATGACATCATCCGGTTTGAACGCATTGCCGCTGATCATATTATCAGTAGAAGGAATCACGGCAACTACATTTTGTTCAGGACGCAATTCACCGATAATTTCCATCGCTCCAAGAACGGCGGCTGCACCGCCCATATCCGTTTTCATCCCCACGATACCGGTTTTTGTCTTTAACGAATAACCGCCAGTATCAAAGGTGATCCCTTTTCCTACCAATGCGATTGCATCCTTCCACTCTTCCTTGCCCTGATGCTTTAGGACAATCAATTTTGGCGGCTGCTCGGATCCTTGATTGACGGCAAGTAAAGCCCCCATGCCAAGCTCAATCATATCCTCCTTCTCCAGGACTTCCAACTCGAACCCATACTTGCTTGCAAGCTCTTTGGAATAATTAGCCAAATCTGTCGCTGTAAGCAAATTCCCCGGGATGTTCACCAGGTTCCTGGCAGAGTTAGTTGCTTTCCCAAATATCAATCCAACCTGCATGGCTGATGATACCTCTTCCGGTTCGGAGTCACTGTATACAATGATTTCACTAATTTCCTTCTGTACTTCATTTGACTTCTGTTTATATCCGGCAAATTCATAGTTCGCCAAAGCAAAAGCCTCTCCAAATGCGTGGCCGGTATCGAGCACATCTAATTCATCAGTGATGAAGCTGTCAATGAGAACGGAAACCGAAGTCAGCCTGGCATCCTTTAAAGATTTGAGCGCTTTGCCGAATGCTTCCCTTAAGGATTCAAACGTTAGCTCCTTTTCTTTGCCAAGCCCGACAAAAAGCAATTTTTTAGTACCTAAACGGCCTAGAGTATGTATGCGGGAAACTGCCTTTTTCTTCGATGATATATCTCCATCCTTTACAAGCGCAGTCAATTGTCCATCAAGTTTTTCATCAGCCTCCTTTGCCAGGCCCACAAGTTTGGCCGGCTTATCAAAAACGCCAATTATCAAACATTGATGTGGTTCATTCCAGTTTATATCTTTACGGATCGTAAACATGTTTTCCCTCCCCTGTTATTTGTTCTTATTATATAGAATCTTTCCTTATTTTTCGAATTTATTAATATAAAAGGCCGATATCTTGAAAACCGATGCTTTGCTATTTCGGTCTGATTTGTATCGAAGGCATCAAATATTTACGGGTAATCCTATACGATACGTACGGATTTTCTTTTGTCTAAATTCGTGACATACAATCGATATTAGCGCCGAAAAATGTGAATTCGGGTTTACCGAAGTCCCAAAAGGTTTAAAAGACAAATATAATTTCCACTCACGCCTATCACCGCTTAAAGAACAGCAGAGGCGGCAACACTAAAAATAAGGAGGACGGAACAATAATGACAGTTCAGTCCTTTACGAGGAAGAGAGTGATACCCATTGGAATTACTGTTTAATTTTCCGCTAATTGCTTCATTGATCGCAATCTTTTTTGCACAATTCATTAAAGTTCCTATTCAATATATCGCACTTAAGAAATTGGATTGGTCCCTGCTGACTTCTACCGGAGGAATGCCAAGCTCTCATTCAGCAGCGGTTACAGCTTTGACTACCGGAGTGGGGCTCGAAACCGGAATGGACTCACCCGTGTTTGCAGTTGCCTTGATTTTTGCGATTATTACCATGTTTGACGCAACAGGTGTAAGAAGGCAGGCGGGAGAGCAGGCAGCTGTTCTGAATAAGCTTGTGGCAGATTTTAATACATTTGTCTCCGAAGCAAAAAACTGGCAAAATAAAGAAGAGAAACAGAAGCAGCGCAAGCTTAAAGAACTGCTTGGCCATAAGCCTGTAGAAGTTTTTTTCGGAGGATTAACCGGGATACTTGTTGCCTTGATCCTCGATTTATTAGTTTTTTAAGATTAGGGGGATCGCTTTGAAGGTTATTTCAATTTGCCCTAGCAACACGGAATTATGCGCTTATTTGGGGATAGAATCTGATTTGATAGCCATTGATGATTATTCCGATTATCCCGACACCGTTACTTCGCTGCCGAGACTGGGCCCTGACCTTTCGATCAACATGGATTTAGTGGAAGAACTGAAGCCTGATATTGTATTAGCCTCATTAAGTGTTCCGGGAATGGAAAAAAATGTGGAAGAGCTGAAAAAACGGGGAATTCCCCATATTACCCTTAATCCCCAATCGCTGCAGGATATCGCTGCCGATTTAGTCACACTCGGCGAGGCAGTTGGAATAAGAGAACGAGCAGAAGAAAGGGCTGCCTATTTTCTTGATGCCATTCAAAAATTCAAGGATATTTCCGAAACGATAGAATACAGGCCCTCCCTTTACTGGGAGTGGTGGCCGAATCCGCTGTTCAGCCCCGGCGGCATCAATTGGCTCACAGAAATCAGCAGGCTGGCCGGGGGATACAACATTTTTGAAGACATCGAGCTAGCCAGTATACAGATTCCTTCGGAAGATGTCATCAGGAGGAATCCTGATTACATTTGCCTTGCCTGGGTAGGTGTACCCTTAAAACGGATCAATCCAGCCGTGGTAAAAAAACGGCATGGCTGGTCACATCTGTCCGCTGTAGCAGAGGACAAAATTCTTATCATGGAAGAACCGCTTTATTGCAGGCCATCGCCCAGGCTGCTGGAGGGCGTTGAAAAGCTCGCAAAGCTGCTTCATCCAAATGAATTTGCCCACATCCTCTAGCATTAATGTCTGAACCCAAAAAAGCAATCCTTGCATCAAGCAAGGATTGTTTATGTTATGTAGTATTAATCTTTTTCTTTGGCTGTATATTGCTGGCGGAATATTTGCATCGATTTATTTTCATTTAAAGCCGTCAGCTGACTTTCTGTTAATTCCCCATCGCCCTTTTCGACTATGTATACATCCAGTGTCTTCTTGCCCCAATGGTCATAAACATCTGCAACGGTATCATAAAACAAATCCAGCTCATTTCCTTTTATTGCACTGCCTTTATCTGCAACGACACCATAGCCATAGCCAGGGATGAAAAGTATCGTACCAACAGGAAATACATTCAAGTCAGCCGCTACTGTGGAGTACAAGTCCCGCTTTACTCTAACCCCTGAATATGTTATCCCATAGGATGGGCTGCCTGGATTCTTTCCGGTAGACTCGTATCCTGCAGTATATCCTGTAGCCACGATTGTTGCTTTTGGATACTTGCTAAAATCAATTTGATCTTCAAGCGCTCTCATCTTCGAAGCACCAGTATGATCTGAGGAAATCATAGTGGGATGGTTTTTAGTCTTCAAGGATTTATAATCCAGCAAAATAGCTCTTCCGCCTTCTTCTATCATTTTGCTTGGCAGACCGTTATCCCGCCCCTTGAAAATTATAGATGAATTTATCCCGGTAATATGTACTATAGTTGCATGGAGCGCCAATATAAACAGCAAAATGATAGCAAACCTTTTGAAGATTTCTCTTTTATTTTTCAAACGGTTATTTCACTCCTCTCACAAACATATTTCTTTCCCAAAAAAGAGGAATGTATGCCAAAATGAGTAAAATAACAACAAAGTTTATCTTCCTTAAAAAACTTATCTTGCAACCGAGTGGTCATTGGACCCTATATTTCATGTAATCCCGCTAAGTATGCGCATATTTATATTTATGAGATTAATTCAGCAGCCCAATAGTAAAGCCGACCAAAAGTTGAAGGCGTAAGCTGTGCATTCATAGCAAAAGCCGCCATTGAAATTAGTACATAAAAAAGAGCATGCACTTAAGCTTGTGCATACTCTTCTAAAACATTCTATATCCCCGGTTACGCAGCATTTTAATTACAATCCCTGCGCCAATCGCTCCTGCCAAACCTCCAGACAGGATGATAACATCAAAAGAACCCAGGCTGGTTATATTTTCTCCAAGCCTCCCAAAGGTTTCACCAGGTCTTTGGAAATACTGGACTAGTTTGGCTTTATTGACAAAGTATATTGCAATAAAAGGAAATAAAACAACCATAATCCAGGAAGATCTGAAAAGCATATTTAATAGGAATCCAATCCCAAAAAATAAGACAAAAAATAGGACCACTGAAATAATGAGAATTGGTAATGACGGAAGCATCATAGTAATAGCCCTCCTCAGCTAAGCATCATGTTTAGTGTACTTAATGAGGAATATTCCGTCAATAATTATTGAATAGTCAAACAATAGAATCTGTAAACTATCTATTTGTTTTCTTCGGCTTTCCCGCTTCCCCCGCAGCAAGTACAAGTTTCCGATCCGCCCAAAAGGAGCTGGAAATAACCAATTCCTGAACAATACGCACACTCTTTTAGTTTATTTGCCATTAAGAGCACCCCATTTTCTATTTATTTGAATTTTCTGATAATATACTTATAACAAATCCTCTATAATTTGAAAAACGCGCTGAAAAGCAAAATAAGCCTATGTAAACGGATACATAGGCTATTTTCTCTATTTTACTTTTATTTTTATAAAGATAACGAAGATTATAAAAATATTTTGTATGCAGTATATCCAAATTGTTCGCCCGGATTAATCCCATCTAAAACTGTCTGCATCGTTTCTTTCTTATATTCAAGCAATTGCTCTAGCAATACAGAATGGTTCTTTTCCTTCATGAGTTGTACGGGATCATCGAACTTCGCTTCATAAAGCTCCTTATTCTGCACCGTTACCTCAAGACTTAATGGTTCTAACAAGAAGACAAGCATATTGTCGCTGATCTCTCCCCTGATCACTCCGCTCCGTATCCCAACCAATCCTTTAACCTGAGCCTGTATTCCCGTTTCTTCAAGGACTTCCCGCACTACCGCTTGGTCAACGGTCTCATTTGCCTGAACGAAGCCGGCCGGAAGTGACCACATGCCCTTTAGTCCCCCATATTTCTTCTTGACAACCAGCCATTCCCCATTTGCTGTGACGACCAGCCCGGCAACAGCCAGCCATACGTCTTTGCATCGCTCCGTCATCTAACCACCCCGGTTTACAATTTCCCTTCATTTTTATCATAACAACACAATTGAAAAAAATCTGGAATTAACATTGAAAGCCATGGTAATGGTACAAAAAAAAGCTGCCAGATAACCGGCAGCCTGCTTTATTAAAGGATATTAAATTTTCCCTTTTTCAATACTGTAGAAGTACCGCCAATCATGAACAATGCACGGTTGTCTACCATTTTCTTCATAAAGGATGCTTTCTTGCCAACCAATTTCTTTCCGAACACAACGCCAATGGCGTCGTCATGGCCAAGTGAACAAACTGTTCCTTTAATATCAGGAGTAAAGCTTTGGAGATTCGTTTCATTACGAATCAAAGCAGTCAGATTTTTTGCCACGACCTCACCCTGCTGCATAGCTATTTGAGCTGTCGGCGGATATGGACGATTGATTTCTTCATTGATAACCAAGCTTGAGTCACCAATTACAAAGATGTTATCATGCCCTGGAGCGCGAAGGTCTGGATTCACTTTAACACGTCCGCGCATTGCTTCGATTCCGGATTGTTCAATGACAGAACTGCCTCGAACACCGGCAGCCCAAACGACGGTTTTAGCCTTGATCTCTTCGACCTCGTCTTCTCCTTTAGCTACTATAATTCCGTCCGGATTGCAGCCTTTGATAGCTGTGCCAATTCTGAACTCGACACCCTTCTTCTCAAGAGTTGATACCGCATAATTTACTAACTCAGGGTCGAATCCTGGCAATGCAGTCGGAGCTGCTTCTACACAGATAATGCGGACCTTATGGAAATCGACATCATATTCTTTACAAAGTTCCGGAACACGGTTCGCTAATTCTCCAAGGAATTCGATCCCTGTGAAACCGGCACCGCCAACTACAATAGTCAAAGGCTCACTATTTCCAATTTCGTTATATGTGGCGAATTGATATTCGATGTGGTCACGCAGTTTACGTGCGGTATTGACATTTGTAATGGTGAAGGCATGTTCTTTTAAGCCCTGGATACCGAATGTCTCGGATTCTCCTCCAAGTGCAAACACCAAATAATCGTAGCTGATTTGCCCATCTTCAAGCAGTACCACTTTTTCATCCGTTTTGATATCAGTTACTGTTCCCTTCACAAAGGCCACTTTATTTTTATCGATAACATTGCTGATATCATAGCGGACACGGTCGTGATGAAGTGTGCCTGCTGATGCTTCATGCAGCCATGTTGTTTCGTAGTGATAATCATTTTTATTTACAAGAACGATCTCAGCTTCATTCACGCCTAAAGATTTTTGAAGACGTGTTGCAGTCATAAGACCGCCATAGCCTGCTCCCAATATAACAATTTTCGGCTTTCTCACGTTATTTCCACCTTTACAAATTATTCTTGAGAAGTGCTTTTATAATGCTAGTATTTCACTAGCTAATGAATGTAATTATAAAAAGCAGCACTAAACTTTGTGAACTACTTCACGAAGTAGTTCAAAAAAATGTTTAAAAAGTGTCACAAAATATTAACAATAAGTCCTACTTAAATATTATTCCTTTTCATTTCCTTTTTCAAGTGAGAAACTGATTATTTTCTTACATTTCTTTGGATAAATAGTGCGTTGATACTATCATGTTACAAATTTAACCATAATACAAGTGAATCTCATACATGACAAATAATGCTAGAATACCACCCTGGATTTCTTATTTTGTGAAATATTCCAAAAAATATGCTGAAGCGCTTACTTTATTGGTGAAGTATTGTTTTCCCTCCCGTAAGATACACTTATGGCGAGCGAATTTTTGCCATCAAGTTTTTTAACGGTTTCCTTTCAAATATTTATGGTAAAATATACAGAGGAAATCACTATATGGGGGGACTTATATTGCAGGAAGATCAAAAGATTTATGACATAACAATTATTGGCGGAGGTCCTGTTGGATTATTTACTGCTTTTTATGGCGGGATGAGACAGGCATCAGTCAAAATTATAGAGAGCCTTCCTCAATTAGGAGGACAACTAACAGCCTTGTATCCGGAAAAATACATATACGATGTAGCAGGGTTTCCAAAGGTTCGAGCACAGGAGCTGGTGGACAATTTAAAAGAACAAATGGCGAAATTCGACCCGGCAATCGCTCTTGAACAAGCTGTTGAAAAAGTGGAAAAACAGGATGACGGTGTTTTTAAAATCACCACAGATAAAGAAACACACTACTCAAAAACCATTATTATCACTGCCGGAAATGGGGCATTCCAGCCTCGCAGGATTGAAATAGAGGATGCAGCCAAGTATGAAGGACATAATTTACATTACTTCATCAATGATTTGAATCAATTTGCAGGGAAGAAAGTCGTAGTATTCGGCGGCGGAGATTCTGCTGTTGACTGGGCATTAATGCTAGAGCCAATTGCAGAAAAGGTAACCATCGTACACAGACGCGATAAATTCCGCGCCCATGAACATAGCGTGGAAAATCTGAAGAATTCTAAGGTAGAAATAAAAACGCCATTCCTGCCATCTGAATTAGTCGGTGAAGGGAATCAGGTCAAGCAGGTTATCGTGGATCATGCCAATGGCGAAGGAAAAGAAACATTTGATGTAGATGCAGTGATTGTAAACTATGGCTTCGTTTCCTCACTTGGCCCTATCAAGGAATGGGGACTGGATATACAGAAGAATTCCATCCTAGTCAATTCCAAGATGGAAACAAATATCCCGGGAATCTACGCTGCAGGAGATATCGCAACCTATGACGGCAAGGTGAAATTGATTGCCAGCGGGTTTGGCGAAGCGCCAACTGCGGTAAACAATGCCAAGCAATATATGGATCCAAAAGCAAGGGTCCAGCCACTTCATAGTACATCGCTTTTCGAAGGAAAATAAGCAAGAAAGGTCCATACATTTGTAAACACAGATGTGTGGACTTTTTTTGTGGATTAATATGAATGAGAAAAAGTCATCGCCATTACCTTTATTGCATCCCCTATCAGAGAATACAAAAATTCCAAACAGTAAAAACTGCGGCAGGAATGTTTCGAAATATAGTTGAAGTAAGGAATTAATTGACCTATACGGCAGCTCTGCCGAGTACTATTCCCCAAACATAAGGCTGATTGCAAGAGAATATACAAAGGGCTGCTTGGATTATGAATTAATAAAATTACGATAAGTGGTCCAGTCGGAAGTCATGTTTTTGTTCGGTGTAAAAATGTCCAGACTTGAGTGGAGCATCGCAACCGTAAAATATATCGTACGACGTGGCAGCTCGAAGTGGTGCAAACACCCCTCAATGAAATTACAAAAATAAACGGCCTCTTTTAAACAATGCAAATCGTTAAAAGAGGCCGTTTTTCTGAATCTATGTTCTTCTGACCGCCGACTGTTTTATACTGCCGAGGCAACATTTTCTCACTGATTGGACACAGCTGCCGCTTCCGTATATATTATCGGACTAACATCAAATCATTAACAATTTTCCGGATTCCCGGCATTTGCAGCCGTACGGAAAGAAGATCCACAGCCACAAGCAGCAATAGCATTTGGATTATCGATGGTAAAACCTCCGCCCATCATGGACTGTTTATAATCGACAGTTGTACCGTTCAAAATCGGAGCATCACCTTTGGCAACCAGAACGCGGATGCCAAATTGCTCCAAAATTCTATCGTCATCACCCGCTTCTTGCTCAAAACCCATTCCATATGACAAGCCGCTGCAGCCTCCTCCCTTAACCGCAACTCTTAGGAAAGAACCTTCTTCATCATTGTGCTTCATCATTTCTTTTATTTGAAAAGCTGCTGCTTCTGTTATATTTACTACTTCACTCACAGATACCCCTCCCATTCTCATTAATGTGAGCTGTTTCTATTTATAGTATATACTAAAAATTTCACTATGCTCAACTTTCCAACTCACACAATATATAAAGAAAATTGATTTATACTAGCCTTCCGTCTTTTTTCATATATAATGTTTATATAGGTAATTTTATCTAAAAATAACCAGGTATATAGTAACGTCCTTTAGAGAAGGTGAAAAAAATGGAACAAGTTGAGCCTCTTTTCGACAGAAATGTTGAATGCATTCATTGCAAACATAAATTCACCTCAAAAAAGATTCGTTCCAGATTTATAAAAGTGTTGGAATACGATACTGATTTTTATCCTCGTTATGCGAATCCGGAAATAAACTCTTTATTCTACAACATTCTTGTTTGCCCTTCCTGCGGCTTTTCATTTACAGATGAATTTAATAAATATTTTGCTCCGGGTACCAGGGAATTAATTGAAGAAAATATAACAGCTAAATGGGGCTCTCATAATTTTGGAGGCACCCGAACCATTTATGACGCTATAAAAGCGTATAAGCTTGCCAGCTATAGTGCCACTCTAAAAAAAGAAAAACATGTGACTATTGCAGGAATTTATTTGCGAATAGCGTGGCTGTACAGGGAGCTGGGAGATGACAGTCAGGAAATTCGCTTCTTGAAACTCGCTCTCCATCAGTATGAGAATTCTTACTCCACGGATGACTTTAAAGGAACACAGATGTCCGATGTGCGTTTGCTATATTTGGCGGGAGAGATTTCGCGCAGAGTTGCAGATCATTCTGCTGCCGCAAAATATTTTTCTAAGGTAATTGAGAAGCAAAAGCAGACAGTAGAAACAAAACTAGTGCAGATGGCGAAAGAGCAGTGGCAATTAATTCGTCAGGCAAAGAAAGACGAATCCCACCAGGCCGGATAAGCAGAAGAGCTGAAGTGCCCTGCTCGAACGACCCTCGGCTATTTCTTTCACATATGGAAGGCCTGCTAAGAACGCCACATCGTGTGGGGACTAGGCGACGTCGGCAATTGTACATGGAGTACTCAAACCTTGACATCAGTCTAAGGGAATAAATCATACATACTTATTCTCATTAATAAAACCGCAATTGCTCAGGCAAATTGCGGTCTTTTATTAGAACATTGGATTTTCTTCAAGATATTTATATATATTTTCCACAAGCTCTTCAGGTGTCTCACCTGTTACCGATTCTCCATTCACTAATGCAAACATGCTTCTTGCACACATTCCGCAGTAGCTTAGGCAGCCATATTCTACAATATCGAGATTTGGATCTCGCTCTAATATTTCTAATGCCTTCTGGGATCCGCTTGCCAGGTTGCTGATACAAAATTCTATGATTGGATTCATCAACTCACCCCATTCACTAATAAAATATCCTACCTTTTTTCTTATAAACCGTCAATTGCTATACATTTTCACATCCAGTCAGTGGAAATCCCGAACCTGCCGGGCATATTCAGAAGAAGTTTGTAATATGAATGTTATTTCATTCAATATATAAAGCCAATCTGCCAATCCTATTTAATTAAGCATACCTTCTATTTTATCCATATAAAGCTAGAGTCCGTTGAGTGGACACTTTTCCTCGATTCAGGATTCGCTTGCAAGAGATTAAATAAACCTATTCCCACATGAAAAGAAATTATACAAATTTTTGCGGCATGGCCGCAACCCATTCTCTAACATTATTCTCCCGCACGGTCTACGATTGAAAGAATACATTATACTTACTATTATGGTGTTGTAGTTTTGTCGCTATTTAGTTATACTTTTTTATGGAAATATTAAAAATTCAAGTAAATTGCCTGATGAAAATTTTATATTAGAATAAAATTTTATGTGAGAATGAAAAACGTGAAAAGCATATGGGGATGTGTAGATATACACGTGTTTGTGAATTCGTTTTCAAAGTTGTAAATAATGGGTAGTGAAATATAAACAAACCATTGTAACGGATGGGAGGTTTTTATTTGACAACCTTGATCAAACAAAGGGGTAATTCATAATGAGAAACTTAGTGATACTTGGCGGCGGATACGGCGGACTTAGGATTATTCAAAGATTAATTGCGGAAAAACTTCCGGAAGATTTGATGATTACTTTGGTCGATCGCAATCCATACCATAGTTTAAAAACTGAATACTACGCGTTGGCTGCAGGAACCATTTCCGACCAGCACATTAGAGTTCCCTTTCCAGAACATCCTCGCTTGAAGCCTGTATATGGTGAAATAGTAAGTATAGATATGACCAATAAACAGGTTATCATGAAGGATAGAGAACCCATTCCATATGATGACCTTGTCATTGGGCTGGGCTGTGAAGATAAATACCATAACGTTCCTGGCGCTGATATCTACACGTACAGCATCCAAACCATAGATAAATCACGCAGGGCATACCAAGCTCTGAATAATTTGTGTGAGGGTGCCACTGTTTCGATCGTCGGAGCGGGACTGAGCGGAGTAGAACTCGCAAGCGAATTGATTGAGAGCCGTCCTGATTTAAAAGTTAAGCTCTTCGACCGTGGCGACCATATTTTATCAGCTTTCCCAACAAGACTCAGCAAATATGTAGAATCATGGTTTAAGGAACATAATGTTGAAATCGTCAGGAGATCAAATATTACTAGAGTAGAAGAGAATCTGCTCTATAATCATGACGAATCAATTAAATGCGACGTAATTGTTTGGACTGCAGGCATTCAGCCAAATAAAATTGTCAGGGATTTGGAAATCGAAAAGGATAAGCAGGGAAGAGCGATCCTGACACCGCAGCATTTTCTGCCAACTGATGACAGCGTATTTGTGGTTGGCGATTGCGCAAGCCTGCCTCATGCCCCAAGTGCACAGCTGGCGGAGGGACAAGCGGAGCAAATCGTCCAAGTCCTATGGAAGAAATGGGCCAATGAACCGCTTCCTGAAAGCTTTCCACCAATTAAACTAAAAGGGATCCTTGGCTCCCTTGGAAAGAAGCATGGCTTTGGACTTGTTGCTGACCGGGCTATCACGGGGAGAGTTGCAAGACTGTTAAAATCAGGGATCCTCTGGATGTATAAGCATCACAAAGGTTGATTGAATACATTTTTATGTATGACTTCTCTGATGGATGAATAACAGCCGTTTCAGGTCACCGGTAAAATAAATACCTGTTTTGAAATATTATAAAGTTATAAAAAAGTTTTGAAGAAAAATCTTCAAAACTTTTTTTGTTTTCGTTCTAGACTTGTTCCTTCATAAAGGACTCGTCTTCCCCTCTGGCATGATTTTTGATCTTCATCCTCTTAAAGATAAATTCCCCAGCCCTGCCATGGATTTTTGTTCATCATCCCTTCTCTGGACTTGATCAGCTATGGTTCTAATTTTTACTTTTCACCGATCACATAAATGATTGTTTACAGAACGGGAACTGGCACGTCATTCCGTCCCTCTTCGCATTTATAATAGACTTCTTTCCTTTTAATAACAGATTGCCAACAATGAAAAAAGGTTTTGAAGAGAACTCTCCAAAACCTTTTTGTCAGGCAGTTATATGATATCCGTACTTCTCCATTTCCTTCACGATGATTTTCAATTGAGGGCTGCCTTCCCCAATGACTTCATCATCAATGACGACCACTGGATAAAATAAATCTTCATCTATAACTCTTTGTGAAAACCGTAGCTTTTTCGGATCCGCAGGCGGGTTAAATATATCTATATAAGTAATGCTAAAAGGCTGGTCCGGAAACTTCCTCTCTAAGGCTGCCTGAAGCCATTCATAAGTTTCCCGGGATGAGGGAAGATTCACGCAGCTTGCGCAAATTTGTTCGGCACCGTATACCTGCAGCTCAATATGTTTTCTATCCACTGTTTCCCCTCCTGAAGCTTTTATTTTTATTGTAACTGATTTCTTCGAAAAGCATATAGGAGAACATTATGAAAGTAAAAGTTTCAGTTGGATTTTTTTTAGAAATGCCATTATAATATAATGTATGAAAGGAGTCGATTGCAATGTCTGAACAGGCTATGTTCGAACAAGTTCAAGAGGTTTTGGATAAACTTCGCCCATTTTTGCTTCGCGACGGCGGTGACTGTGAACTTGTAGATGTGGAGGATGGAATTGTTAAATTGCGTCTTCTTGGAGCATGCGGAAGCTGCCCTAGTTCCACTATCACATTAAAAGCCGGTATTGAACGCGCTCTTCTTGAGGAAGTTCCCGGTGTAGCTGAAGTAGAACAAGTATTTTAATATTTTCACCAATAAATAAAGCTGTCTGGTCGATTTGGATCCATCCAAAACACTGAGACAGCTTTTTTGCATGATATTCGTTTGTAACAAATCTGGAGAAACTTATTTTATTGAGAAATCCTTTAATGCGACATTACTTCCAATATTATCGATGGCTAGCTCGATGACCTGGAATTTTGGGAAAGCATCACAGAGAGCGCTAACCACATTTTGTGCGAGCTCCTCTGATACCAGGCATAAGACGGTTGGGCCAGCACCGCTTAAAGCTGTTCCGAATGCACCAGATTCAGCTGCAATTTTGACAACTGAGTCCAAATGGGGCACTAGACTAGAACGGTAAGGCTCGTGCAATTGATCCTCCTGCATCATTTTTCCGGCAAGCTCCCAGTTCTTTGTCAGCAACGCTGCGACCAGTACATTAGCTACTGCACTCGCTTGAACAGCTTGGTCATATTTTATTTCTAACGGCAGCACATTGCGGGCCTGCTCTGTCAACAGCTCATAATCAGGAATAATTGCGACCGCCTTGAGGCCCTCTAAAGGGAACGACAGCAATTCCGTACTTGCTGGTGAATGGCGTCCAATGACCAGTCCTCCGTATACGGAAGCACCAGCATTGTCAGGATGCCCTTCGAAGAGAGAGGCATGGCGATTCTTTTCCTCTTTAGTCAAATTTAGGCCGCCGACTAGATCTGCCAATTCAATCCCTGCAACTATCGCTGAAGCACTGCTCCCCAGCCCCCTTGTCAAAGGAATTTCGCTTGAGACCTCTACCCTGCAAGGAGCAAGCTTGGTTCCATAAGCAGACGCCACTTTTCGAGCAACTGTTATCATATAATTTGTTTCATCTGAAGGAAATTGCTTCAATTCCTTAGACAATGCCACTACTTCCCAATTCTGGGACAGTGATACCTGTAATTCAAGGTACAGGCCGAGTGCCATACCGATTGAGTCGAATCCTGGACCCAGGTTAGCAGTACTGGCCGGCACTCTAATTGAATATGTTTCTCCCCTGGCAATCATGGCTGTTTCACACCCTGAAGGTGCTCAATGATTATCCTCTCATCCATTGGGAGCAAAACAGGCTGAATCTTACTGCTTTCTACCGCCACATTAGGATCTTTCAATCCATTTCCAGTAAGAACCGCTACCACGCGGCTTCCTTTCTTAATTTCGCCTGTTTCAATTTGCTTTATGATTCCTGCGATCGAAGCACAGGACGCCGGTTCAGCAAATATACCCTCTTTGGATGCTAACAGATGGTAGGCTTTCAATATCTGTTCGTCCGATACTTCATCAATCTTTCCATGGGACTCCTCCGCTGCTGCTTCTGCGAATTGCCAGCTTGCTGGATTTCCAATTCGGATGGCCGAGGCAATGGTCTCTGGTTTTTCAAACACTCTGCCGTGCACAATCGCCGCTGAACCTTCGGCTTCAAATCCCCTCATTTGCGGGAGTCCAGTTTGTTTTTGCTCATGATATTCCTTAAATCCTTTCCAGTATGCCGTAATATTGCCGGCATTCCCTACCGGAAGTGCGAGAACGTCTGGCGCAGAACCAAGAACATCGCATATTTCAAAAGCTGCCGTTTTCTGCCCCTCAATCCGGTATGGATTTACAGAGTTCACAAGTGTGATAGGCTCAGATTTGCTGATGTTTCGTACAATTTCTAATGCGTTATCAAAATTGCCTTCAATCGATACGATTTCAGCTCCGTACATGACCGCCTGTGCAAGTTTTCCCATCGCAATTTTGCCTTCTGGAATGACAACGATACACCTGATTCCTGCCCTTGCAGCATAGGCGGCGGCAGCAGCGGAGGTATTGCCTGTAGAAGCGCAAATAATGGCATTGCTGCCTGCCTCAATCGCTTTTGCCACCGCCATTACCATGCCCCGATCCTTAAAGGATCCCGTTGGATTTGCACCCTCATATTTAACATACAGGTCTACTCCCAGTTCATAAGATAGCCTGCTGCAGGACAGCAGCGGAGTGTTTCCCTCCAATAATGACAAACTAGGCGTATCGTCAGTAACCGGTAAAAACTCCCTGTATTCCTGAATCAGCCCCTTCCAGCTCATATAACTTCCTCCCCTTCAACACGGTATATGCTTTTTATTTCTTTTACCATTTCGTAATCATTTAATCTTTCCACTATTTGGTCGAAATTATCCATGGATGCCCTATGTGTCACCAGGACTATTTCAGACGCTTCTCTTGGCTGAAGCGGAAGCTGAAGTATTTTATCAAAACTAACGCCGTACTCAGAGAACATCGATGTTATGCTCGCAAGTACACCCACTTCATCCTTTACATGCAGACGCACAAAAAATTTGGCAAAAATATCTTCAGGTCCCTTCAACGCTTTAGGGTATTGAGGAACTACAGCACTCCGTCCATTTACTCCCAATCTCATATTCTTCAAGACTCCAACCAGATCCGAGACCACAGCGGTCGCGGTTGGAAGGCTGCCGGCACCAGGACCATAAAACATCGTTTCACCCACGGCTTCGCCATATACATACACAGCGTTGTATTCATCATTTACAGAAGCAAGAGGATGTGATTCAGGCAGTAAGGCAGGCTGTACACTCACCTCAACCTTTTCACCGTCTCTTGCTGCCAATCCTATCAATTTCATAGTGTATCCCAATTTTTGGCTATATGATAGGTCATCCTTCGATATTTCGGTGATACCTCTTATCTGGACGTCATCAAGATCTATCGTCATTGAAAATCCAAGTGTTGAAAGAATCGCCATCTTCCGAGCAGAATCCATCCCGCTAACATCTGCAGTTGGATCTGCCTCAGCGAACCCAAGATCCTGTGCCTGCTTCAGTGCGGATTCATACTCACTTCCGTTTTTGCTCATTTTTGTAAGAATGAAATTTGTTGTTCCATTGACAATGCCCATCATTTTGGTAATTCGGTCAGACGCCAGCCCGTCCACCAGGCTCCTTAATATTGGGATGCCCCCGGCCACGCTTGCTTCATAGAACAAATCGCATTCGTTTGCAGCCGCTTCCTTAAGCAATTCCGGGCCATGAACGGCCATAAGGTCCTTGTTTGCCGTTACCACATGCTTTCTATTTCTCAGCGCTTTTAGAAGATATGATTTGGTCTCCTCAATTCCGCCCATTACCTCTATAACTACATCGATTTCAGGATCTTCCAGGACCTCGTTCGGATTATCCGTCAATAGATGGGAATCTATCTTAACCTGCCGTTCTTTTTGTAAATCCTTAACCGAGACTTTTCTTATAATGACTGGACAGCCAACCTGATGCATCAATTTATCCTGATGACTTTCCACAATCTTGACCACTCCAGAACCAACAGTGCCTAATCCTAATAAACCTATCGAGATCGCCCGCATCCTCTTCCCTCTTTTCTGTTCATCTGAAAAGTACATTTGTTTTCATATAATAGACATTATATGGGTAAAATCCGGGATTTTCAATAGAAAAAAGTTATACCAAAAGTGTGTAAGCGTTTCACAGACTGGTATGAAGGTATTTTCACACAAGAAAATTTTTTGAAAAGTGAATCAATAAATGGTCCGCTTGCCTCAAGCGTACTTTTCCCAAATGTTTCTTACGGGGATATTTCATACACCTTCATAAACTCCCTATTCCTGGCCAAAGAAAAACCCTCCCATATATGGAAAGGCATTCTTTAGGTATTACAACCTGGCTGCCTTAGCATAGTTAGAATACATCGAACTCATGTATGAGGGCCGCATCTGTGGATCCATTCATATTACAAGGGGACACGGCTTTTTTCTTGGTTGCTTCGTACCATGGGTTGGCTGATCTGGAAGGAAATAATCTTGTTTCATACTCCGGAAGCCTCCCTTTCGACAGCTAGCTACAGTTCCAGCAGCTCTCGCGCCGATGGCACAAAAACAAGAAAGGAAAAAATCGAGAATAATGCTGTTATTAGGTTAATTTATCCCTGTACATTTATCCTCGTTCATTTTGCAAGCTGTTTGTTAACCAGCGTTTTTGGAGCATTGTTATGTAGTACCAGCTCGATATTTTCGATACATAGGTTCATCATGGCAGTCCTGGTATCAATGCTCGAACTTGCAATATGAGGCAACGCCACTACATTTTTCAAGGAAAGTAATGGATGGCCGGCATCTATGGGTTCTTGCTCGAATACATCTAGGCCGGCGGCTGCTATTTCTCCTGAAATGAGAGCATTGTGCAATGCAGCCTCATCTACAACAGGGCCTCTGGATGCATTGACAAATACTGCGGTGGTTTTCATTTTCATAAAGGACTGCTTGTTGAACATTTTTGTTGTTTCCGGGGTTAATGGAGCAAGACAAACAATAAAATCGGATGTGGAGATCAGCTCTTCGAATGAACAGTAGCGCGCGCCATACAGCTCCTCTGCCATAGGGTTCCTGCTGCGGTTATGGTATAGGATTTCCATATCAAACCCCTTGGCGCGTTTTGCGACCGAAGTTCCGATTTTCCCCATTCCTACAATTCCTATTTTTTTATGATGAATATCATGACCTGCCAGTAAAAGAGGACTCCAGCTTTTCCATTCACCGTTTTTAACGATATCTGCAGCTTCTACTATTCTTCTTGCTGCAGCCATCATTAATGCAAATGTTAAATCAGCAGTTGTTTCTGTCAGTACATCAGGCGTATTGCATACAAAAATGTCCCTATTCGTGGCTGCATCAATATCTATATTGTCAAACCCCACCGCAAGATTGGCTATCACCCGTAAATTCTTTGCCTCATCCATTACAGCTGCATCTATTTTTTCTGACAGCATAGTCAGCAAACCTGCTGCTTCCTTTGCCTCTTGCATCAATACTTCTCGCGGGATAGGCTCATCCTCCGACTCCCACATCTTTACCCTGAAGTTCGTTTCAAGCTTCTTGACGATTTGGGCTGGCAATTTTCTAGTGATAAAAACGTAAGGATTATCCATGATTTTTCTCCTGTCTCTCCAGTTTTTTACTGTATATAATTATCATAACATACAGAAAAATGAAGATTCAAAATCATTAGCCCAGTTCTTTCTTTCTCATTAGAGCCAGCTAAGAAGCGGTATTTGGAGGCTTTTTGCAGGAATTCCGGCAGCGTCAAAGAAACTCCTGAGAAAATCTTCATAGCGGCTGGATTTTTCAGTGTATTCGACTATCTTTTCTTCCAGCTGGTTGAGTCTTGTTTCTGATTGCTGCTGATAATAATTTTCCACCGTTTCGAAATAATGGATGGGCAATATCAAGCGTGCGTATAAAAGCCTGAAGGAAAAGTTTGACAGCCTGTTTGCACTTTGATAATCGTATAAAAATTGGCGCATTCCTGGCTGGTATGTTTGCTGATTTGATAAGTAGTGCTCTCTTATCCATTCGCTAAGATCCCTGGCTCCATGGTCAAATACCCAATCAAAGGGATTCTTGATACAATATACTCCACTCCAGCTCGTATTTGAGAAACGTTCGTATCCCGCAGTCCCTGCGTCACATTCCTCCGGATTTTCATCAATTTCCGTATCCACCAAATATTGTATAGCGTTTTCGGCCAGAGCCATGAAATAAGGAAAGGACTCCACAAAAATTCTTTCAAACTGATTATTCGGGTGTGCTTGCAGCTTCTCCATCCATACTTTTTCCAGCTGGTCGATCCTGACTTCCCATAGCTGCTTCCACTGTCCAATCCTTGAGCACTTTTTTATCGGGTAATTTATAGATCGCGCCCGGTGATGAAATTTTGCAAGCTTTCTTCCCAGCCTGGTTCCCTTTGGAAGCCCAATTGGATTGTTGGCAAGAAGCATGAACATGCGGTTATCTATTTCCGAAATATAGCTTTGCTTATTTGACATGACAAAAGCAGATATATAACGGTCGCCTGACCCGATCAAGTGCTCAGACAATTTCAGCCTTTCCATCAGTTCGTCCTGATCCAGCTTCTCAAGTGGAACGATGCTGTATAATAAGTTCCCCGAGCGAAAAGAAGGGAAACGGCCTACGCGCTCCTCCCGTTCGACCTCTATGCCATAATTCTGTTTAATTACATCCTCTAACATTTGCCGCACCGCCCTCCACTGAACCCAATTACAGAAATTGGACATTTTATCTTTATGTATATGTGGAAAATGGCAATGTTTGAACGAAAAATAGCTGTCATGTAGATTTGTATTGAAATCATTTTTTCCGAATCCGTGTGGAGCTAGGTTTTGCTTCAACAAAGGCGCTGCTGGCAGGCCGGCATATGCTTAGTAATAATTTTATTTCGGCGTGCACTATTTATCTCAAAAAGGGTAATAGATATATGTGGAATTATGTATATGGAGTGCTGAAATACACTCAATTGTGACTATTTTATGAACATCGCGGCGGCACTTCTACATATAATATTTATACACCGTAGAAAAGGAGACTTGAACATATGGAGAAACAAACATTGATATTTGACCTAGATGATACTCTCATTCATTGTAATAAATACTTTAGGGATACGATTAATAAATTTGTTAATCAGATTCAAGAATGGTTTCCTGCCCTGGACACACAAGAGATCAGGCAGATACAGCTTGAAATTGATCTAAAAAGCATCGCGGAACACGGACTTCATTCCTCTCGTTTCCCTGAATCATTAGTGTCTACCTATATATATTTCTGCGAAAAATTCAGCCAAAAAGTCGAACCTGATAGGGCTGATAAGGTGAGGCAAATCGGGCAAAGTGTCTTTCAAATTGAGGTACAACCTTTCCCTAATATGTATGAAGTATTGAATGCCCTTAAACAAGATGGCCACGATCTCTATATGTATACAGGCGGAGATAAAGAAAATCAGACTCGAAAAATCATGCAGCTGGAGTTGGAGGCTTATTTCGGGCGAAGGGTGTTTATTTATGAACACAAAAATTCATCCGCTCTAAAAGAAGTGCTTCAGATTATTGAAGCAGATCCTAGAACTACATGGATGATAGGAAATTCCTTAAAAACCGATATTAAGCCAGCTATCGAAAATGGAATTCATGCCATCCATATTCCCTCAGAGTTAGAATGGAGCTATAACAATGTTAAAATTGATATAGATCCTAAAGGAGAACTGCTTACAGTCAATTCCTTGGATCAGCTCCCTGAAATTTTCAGAAAGTATGGGACCATGAATTATAGAGATGAAGCTGCGATTTAAAACATTTCTGGTCGGTCCATACGATCGGTTCTATAAGACAAGTTCCGGCTTATCCAGTATTAGACCCCGAAAATTCGCATGTCCGGGGAGTCTCTGTCGAATATGGGTAAATAAAGACCCTGTTTATAAGGGTCTTTTCTGTTTTTCCATTCATGCAGCCATATCATGTATGCAGTTACCTAATTTTTACATTACCGGTTATAGATCAGCCTGATTATGAGAATTCAGTGTATTTTGAGTTTCGCTGCCATGCAGATTCCCGGCAAAGTCACATGATTCATATGAATTGTCCCTAATAAACTGAGGAAGCTCCCTAAGTGAAGGTATAGTCATCGCTTTACCAAGAGCAGGCTGATTTGCTTCCAGACTGTTGTTGTAGCTCCATTCGATTTCTGAGGGAATGTGAATGGTGTTCAACCCCAGCTCGAGCGCTGGAGAAATATCTGTCCTCAATGAATTTCCAATCATCCAAGTGGAACGGAGGTCGCACTTAATCGTTTTTAACACCTTTCTTAATGCCTCGGTATTCTTATGCGTAACAATGAATACTCTATCTCCAAAATATGTTTCTAATTCAAGCTGAATGATTTTCCTGCTTTGATTGGCTTCATCCCCGCCTGTAAACAAATACAGCTCGTGTCCATCTTCCTGAAGCTCATTCAGCACTTCATACATATAAGGAAAAGCCTCCACCTCTATTTGAAAAACCTGCAGACCAATCGACCGCACGCGTTCCATTTCACTTTCCTTTGTTTCCCTCTTAAATTGCTTGCAATAATGCTGGTAAGCCGAAACAAATGATTCCGGAAACCGGGATGAGTTAAGGCCATGGATTTCTATGCTTTTGATGTCGATTTCAAGCTGTTTTGCTTTTATATCATTTTCGGATACATCCGGAAACCATATTTGCATCTGTTCGGCAAATTGATTTGTAGCATCTCTGAAATATTTATTACATTCAATTAAGGTATCATCAAGGTCAAAAATAAGTGTTTGCGGATTCATCTAATTACCCCTTTTTCACCGTCGATTGACCTTATTATGTGTCAAAAAGGCAGTTCCACCGTTTTGTAAATTTTGTGAGCACAAATAAAAACTGGGCTGTGCATCACAAGGTCAGATGACCGTATATAAGGGTATCGAATGAAGTCTTAGGGCCTTTTTTAAATCTCTGGTTTGCCACCGTAAAATCAATTTTTCATGGACAAGCGATTTAAGGCAATTCATCTTTTATTGATTTTACATTTTTGATATTCGATGCCTACGTCATTTTACTTATCCACTCAGGATGGTGTTTGGCAACCTCCAACATAACATTTGAAAACCTGTTAATCTTCATTACAGGGGCGAAGACTTCTGCGGGAGCAGCGGACAGGTGAGACCCTCGAGGTACGGCACTGACGAGGAGGCTCACCGCCCGTCCCGCGGAAAGCGAATCGTCTTTCACTGCAATCTAGAAATCCTATTAACGAGCCAAATAAAAAAGACTATAGGCAAGCTCGATTTTTCATCGCACCTGTCTACAGTCTGATCCGGTTATGTATTACCGGATAAAAAAGCAGCAGTTTCTATTCAAATTTCCAGTCCTTTAAAGAATCAATAGCGTAAGTAGGTCTTTCTTTATAATGTTCGAGCAGTTCCCTGGTTGTCACGCCAGTATGGACCAGCAAAGTATCCATTCCTGCATTGATACCTGCCATAATATCTGTATCATAGTTATCACCAACCATGATGGTCTCCTCTTTTGGCAAGCCCAGTACTTTCAAAGCCTGCTCTACAATTACCGATTCCGGTTTCCCGATGAAAATTGGCTGAACCTGGGTTGAAACGGAAATTACAGAAGTCAGAGATCCGTTTCCAGGCAGCAAGCCTCTTTCAGTCGGAATTGCGATATCGCCATTCGTTGAGATAAAGGTTGCCCCGTTACGGACGGCTATACAGGCGAGCGCAAGCTTCTCATAGTTAATGTTCCGGTCAATGCCTACTACCACGAAATCAGGACTGTCTTCAACAAGCTTGACCCCATTTTCTTCAAGCGCAGTGATGATCCCTTCCTCTCCAATCACATAAGCGCTGGCATCACTCTTTTGTTCCACAATATAGTTGGCTGTAGCCATACTAGTCGTGAAGACTTGCTCGTCCTCTGTCGGGATATCAAAACCTCTGAGCTTTTCGGCAACCTGCGCGGGTGTCCTAGAGGAATTATTCGTAACAAACAAATATGGAATATTTCTTTTATTCAGTTCTTTAATAAATAAGCCAGCTTCCTCAATTTTCTCTGTTCCTCGATACATCGTGCCATCTAAATCAATTAAATATCCTTTATATTGTCTCATCCATCTTCACTCCTGTATTTTTTACAATACCCAAAATCAAAATAGGTATGAAATCGATACTCACAAATTCAATTATAATCATATATTCCCGCCATTAAAATAAAAAAGGCCGGAATCTTGCAGGCACCCTTTGACAGGTTCGCCAAGAAACCAGCTGTTTGACGCAGACGGATTTGCTAACATCGGGGTTTTCAGGCCCCGCAAGACGCATGTCAATGTTGTCAGGAATCACAGGACTTGAGGTCAGTCAGCGTTTCCGGCCCCACACGATGTGGCGTTCTTAGTTGACTTTCATCTTGTGGCGCTTGTAGTTGACTCTCAACTTGTGGCGTTCTTAACTGACTATCAACATGTAACGGGTTGAACTGATTGACATTCCACAGTGTCACTGTAATCGTGGACGGGTCGAGCTGCCTTCCGCTTGTTGTGCTTGCAGCCGATGATCCCTAACTCTGCAGAGTTTATTATGCCTAGTTCTTAAACGCTGAAACCGGGCCGAGTTGACTGTTCAAGTACTGCCGAATGGCATCGGGGTATTTTTTGAATGCATCTAAGTTCTCCCCAAAAACAGCCAGGTGATCAGAAAGCGCTGGATCCGTATATTCCTGAACCAGATTTTTCCGTAATGGCAGTGTATTTTTAAACTGGACACTATCCGATTCTGTAATCACGTTTTCATCAAGCAATATATCTATAATATCTTCGAAACTGCCGGGGTCACGCATAATAAAGCCGTCTATCATGGCATTTCCGACATCAAGTACAGAATCTATGGATGTTTGGATAATCCTTTCCAGCGATAAAGCAAGCAGTTGATCGTCCCAATTTTTATTGCCTTCAAATAGGGTTAACTGCTTTTCCAAATATATTAAAAGCTGTTCAATTTTTTGCCGGTCTACAAAGTACATCTGTCACAGATCCTTTCCGGTATTTATGTATGCAGGCTGAACAGATGGCTGCACGCAGCAAGCCAGTGCACAGGATTTTGCACCTTAATAGCCCCAACTGCTAAAGCCTGTTTATCTGTTGCGAGGGGCGGAAATCTCTTCGAAATAAGTGAGTTTTGTATCCCTGCAAGATCAACCTTATTCTAACATAATACCACAGCCTCCTTAGCTCTCTCAATTCCATGTGACAGGTTTAAGGATTCTGGCTGTATATTTATACCGCATCTTGTGGTATCCGGTGTGCAGGTGCATCCCGTAAGATATTCATCCCCACTATTATGTATTTTTTACATACTTTACACACATAAATTTGTTATGATTTAGACATCGATTATATTCCGGATAAACAGGGGGGCTTCATTTGTCAGAACGTTTTTTCTTATATAATGACCTTATTGATACAAAAACGCGTTTTGTAAGTTTCATGGGAGACAATTCACGATATGATCTGGCAATTATCATGACAGACAGATTCTATGGCAAGAAGCTTGTACTTGATATGCAAAGCAGCCGATTTGCCATCATTGGCCACGATGACCTGGAAGAAGAGGGCTACATTGAACACGCCTTTCACATTTCTGAAGAAGAAGCCTCTGAGCTAAAATCCTTCTTATACGAAGTGATTTAAATTTATTGCTGCATCGGTTGCTAATGCCATAAGCAGCTCTGAATGCCTAGCTACTTCCTAATTGCTGATTTCCCATGTGTTAATGTGATTTACAAAACGAAAGTGTACAGTAAACTCCAGCAAAAAAGCCGGATTGTGGTCCGGCTTTTTTTTATTTTTTTATTTTCTTTAAAACGAAATAAGGGCAGCCAAAATTACAGTATTCATATAAATATTCGGTTAGAGTGCTTATTTTGGTATCAAATGTTGCCTTTTGGTTTTGGTCATCAAAAAAGCCTTTCAACCTCAATTGCCCATATCCCCAATCACCCACAATGTAGTCATATTTCGTAAGTATTTCACTATATCTGGCACGAAAAGCCTCTTCATTGAAGCCTTCCCTGTAATTCTCGACTACTTCAAATTCCATATTATTTATGGTTAGCATGATATCACCTCTCAATAGATATCCTTTAATTAAATTATAACTCATTCACCACTAATTTCTAAGCTAATTTTCAGTTACCAGCCCATCATAAGCATAGGGGGTGTCTTTTTTGAGAAATATGATTTATCCGATTTGTCTGGTCTGCTTGTTTTTCGTTCAAGCGTGTGGAAATGAAACCACGGGTGAGGACAAAGTTCATACTGCGCGTATTAACTCGCCAGACCGTTATTACAATGAAGATGACCGAAATAACGATACACGCAGTGAACAGTTCGGATTTGTCCGGTTGACCCAAACAACCGGGAACGAGCACATGATGGCTGATTCACCATCACTTGACCGGGAACAGCTTGCCGATATTATTGCCAGGCTTACTTTACAGCTGCCCAATGTCGATGATGCCGCTGCTCTGGTAACGGATGAAGAGGTATTGATTGTGTATGACAACGATGCTAAGGACAGAAATTTGATCGCAGATCAGGTAAAAAGGACAGCAGCTTCCGTTGTGCCAAGTTATTTTCATATATATGTAAGTGACAATGAAGCCCTTATGCAGGACATAGAAAATTACGCAAACCTTGGTACTAATAGTAGGGACATTGACGAGTCCCTGGATGTTACCATATCCCATATGCTTAAATCTCCACAGGGCAAGAATAAGACAAACCAAGACTAGCGTTAAAAACAAAAAGTGCCGTGAACGATTCACGGCACTATTTTCATACGGATAGAATGTATTAAGCCTCTACAGCCTGTTCACCCTGTAATTGAATTTGCTTAGCAGCAGCATTTACCTGCTCATCAGCATGATAGGACGAGCGAACTAACGGACCTGCTTCACAATGGCTAAATCCCTTGGTCAGTGCGATTTCTTTTAATTCTGCGAATTCTTGAGGAGTATAGTACTTCTGAACCTTCAAATGCTTTTTCGTAGGCTGCAGATATTGTCCGATTGTCATTATATCTACTTTATGGGCACGAAGGTCATCCATAGTTTCTATAATTTCCTCTTTTGTCTCGCCCAGACCGATCATCAAACTGGATTTTGTAGGAATTTCAGGATACATTTCCTTTGCTCTCAATAGAAGCTCAAGAGAGCGGGTGTATTTAGCTCTAGCTCGAACCCTGTCAGATAGTCGTCTGACAGTTTCTATATTATGGTTCAATATATCAGGTTTAGCGTCCATCAATGTTTTCAGATTTTCATGCACTCCGCCCATATCCGAAGGGAGTACTTCAATTGTAGTGAAAGGATTCTTTCTGCGGATGGCACGAACTGTTTCTGCAAAAACTGCAGATCCTCCGTCCTTAAGGTCATCACGGGCCACTGCAGTGATGACGGCATGCTTTAAGTTCATCGCGAATACAGAATCAGCCACACGCTCCGGTTCGGCTAAGTCCAGCTCGGTAGGCAGGCCTGTTTTCACAGCACAAAAACGGCACGCCCTCGTACAAATGTCCCCCAGGATCATAAAGGTCGCCGTACGGCGCACCGCCCAGCACTCATGTATGTTTGGGCATTTAGCTTCTTCACAGACTGTATGTAAATTTTTTTCTCGCATCATTTTTTTAAGGTCAGTATAGTTTTCATTGGTGTTTAACTTTATCTTTAGCCACTCCGGCTTCCGAAGGTGCTCTTCTTTTGTACTCATGAAGATGTCACTCCAATTCAAATTTGTAGGCGTAAAAAGAATCCTTCTTTTGTCACTTTATCATAATAAAACGCTTTCCGACAAGTCCCATGGCTTATTACCATAATTTTGATTTCATTATTTTCTCAATAAATCAGCAAACTAATCACGAAATAAAAAGGAGAATGAACAGATTGAATTGTGCGGAATGTTTCAATCGGTTACAAACCGGAAAGGAGTGAGAATGTGCTTGTTATTAAATTCCTTTCAATCCTCTTAGTATTCATGTTAGGGAACAGCCTCCATGTGAATGGCTCAGCGGCAACACCCGGTCAGCAGGCAGAAAGAGACCTGATTAAGCGCAGGATGGACCTTTATAAAACGGTAGAGGCTGCATCATTTTTACCGTGGTATTACCTGGCGGCTGTCGACCAATATGAACATGCTGTTCGCAAGGCTAGAAAAGACCGCGAACAGGCCAGGGGGGCCATCGGCATCTATATTGAACCTGAAAGATGGAGCGGATTCCTGAATCCTGACCCTAATGACAATGATCCAATGTCTATCAGTTTTTTCGATGGTATTGGACTTGATGGAAACGGAGATGGCAAAGCAGACCGCAATAACGATGAGGATTTGATTGTTACTATGGCCAACCAGCTTCTGTATTACGGTACAGACGAAGATAATATTAGAATTGCCTTGTGGAACTATTATAAAAGAGATAAAGCAGTGGGCATCATTATGGGAAATGCACGCCTGTTTAAATACACTGGCCGTATTGATCTTCAGGAAAAAGTGTTCCCCGTTCCTGTTCGGACTCATTACAGCTATCGAAGTACATGGGGTGTAGCTCGAGGCTGGGGAGGGCGCCGCAGCCATGAAGGAACCGATATCTTTGCAGACTATGGTTTGCCAGTGCGTTCTACTTGTTATGGCATTATCGAAATGAAGGGCTGGAATAAATATGGAGGATGGCGCATCGGTATCAGGGACATCAATAATACCTATCACTATTTTGCACATCTAAGCGGTTTTGCCAAAGGTATAAAAGCCGGCCAGATCGTCGAGCCTGGCATGCTCATTGGAGGTGTGGGAAGTTCGGGATACGGACCGCCGGGAACGTCCGGAAAATTTCCGCCTCATCTGCATTATGGAATGTATAAGGATAATGGCAAAATTGAGTGGAGCTTCGATCCTTATCCATATTTACGTATTTGGGAACGAGCGGATTTGAGGAAAAAACGAAAGTAGAGACCTCGGTCAGGAGGTCTCTTACTTCTTATTTTTTTTCGGCAGTTCAATGGCTGGGGCTGTTGATCCTCCATTGTTAAAATACTCGGGAACTTCTCCCTCGATATTTTCCATGCCAAGCGGTATATCCCTTTTCACAGTGACCTTCTTAGAAGCAAAAGGCAAAATCATCTGCACGTTGACTTCAATATGGACATAAAGGTGAATAAAGGCGTTATTAATGCCCCATTCTTCAATTTTATGGTCAACGGTGGTCGATACGCTGCTGACGGGCTGGAATTTAACAGGAACTTTCGGACCTAGATTGCCCAGTAGTGATATGTTAGTTGCCTGGCCCAAGGGTACATAAAATACAAGGCCATCTGACTTTCTTCCCGTCATCTTGATGTCTACGTCTGTCAGTGATTCCAAATCCGCCAGATTTCCTTTTTCTGCTTCTTTTAAGTTTTTCAGAATCAAGTTTTCCGTTTCTCCCTGGACGCGGATTACTTTGGCGGGGTCATAATCCTTGATCGGATTTCCCGTACCATTTGGATTTGGGACAATGGTTATGATATCATTCAAATCGTTTTCCTCGATTACCTTCTTCGTTATGGCATTATTGATGACAAGCGTAGCAATTTTTTTCGTCTGGGCTTCAGCATAACTGGACAGTGTAGGCTCAATTCCCTTATTAATAATAAATAAACCTCCCGCTGTCGAAAAAACAAAGAATACAAAAGTAAGCAAAAATACATATCTCACGGGCAGAGGGCCCTTTGGTATCACTTTACGTTTGAACCCCAAACAAAAATCCCCCCTTACAAGCTAAGTGTATGCTCGTATGGAGGGATATAGGTTTACATTTTGATCGTTTCTTTAATGGCGGTATCACATCCTGTAATCACCACATCTATTTTTCCGCTTAAATCTATTTCATAGGGAATACTGACAGGCATGCCTTGCTCCTCTAGAATACGAACGACAGGGCGGTCGCTCATGCCCTTGTTTTGACTGGATACAACGCCCTTTCGCCCATCATTTAAAATAACTCCCAAGCCGTTGGGATAAATCGCCACCGATTTTCTGAATGCATCGATGATTTTTACATCAAACTGGCGGCCCGCTCCGGCATACAATATCTCTAATCCCTCATGCGGAAGCATCGCCGTCCTATATACCCTGTGGGAAGTAACAGCATCAAACACATCGGCAACTGCTATGATTTTGCCAAAATCATGTATTTCATCTCCAATCAATCCACGGGGATATCCAGAGCCATCTAATCTTTCATGATGCTGAAACGCACAGTGTGCAACAAGGAGCGGCAATGTATCCACATTTCGGATTAAATCAAACCCCCATTCGGAATGCTTCTTCATGGCACCGAATTCATCTTCGGTCAATTTTCCTGGTTTCATTAGGATCTCTAAAGGAACCTGCATCTTGCCGACATCATGCAGGATTGCGCCCAGTCCGAGCGTTTCAAGCTGCTTTTGTGGCAGCTTCAGTTCAAGTCCTATGGCGAGAGTATATAACGTAACATTCAATGAGTGAGTGAAAATATAATTATCATAGGTATAAACATCGGCCAGCAATGTGATAAGTTCGGTCCTGGATTTAACTTCCTCCATGATATTCCTGATTATGCCCAGAAATCGGCGAGATGCTTTTTGCAAAGATAAGGTATTTTTAAGGGCATCCCTTTTTTGCATCTCATAAAAGGTAGTTTCTATCGCCTCCATGGCTTCCTGTCTAAGAGGTTCCGAAATGGCGCTCTCAATTCGGATATTCTCCGTTCGGGGATCCTGAACATAAACATAGGGAATATTAAGCTCGGTCAGGCGCTGTATCATGCGGCTCGTAAGTTCAACACCTTCATTAATCAAAATGTGCCCGCTGCTGTTTCGTATGCTTTTCCCCAATTTTTGACCATGGCTGATAGAATCCAGTTTTAATAATCTCATGTTTATTCTCCCGTTCACATTCAGGTACAATCTATTATGTATAGTACCATATCCTATTGAATTATAGAGGAAATTTTTTCATGAAGGCCGGATTTTCCTCAAACCATCATTGTCGCCATCTGGATCTTGTTATGTAATTTACCATAGAAAATGCTACACCAAATGATGCAGCATTACACTCAGTACATATATAATAAAGCTTCCCTTCCGGTCATCCCTGTTTTGATCCCTGATTTTTCAGCTTCATAGGTTACCGATTCCAATGGAGCATTCAGCAACTCGTCCAACGTCTTAACTCCAACAGCTCTTCCGGCAATAATTTTGCGCTCACTCAGCTTCTCATTAAGAAGGGCTACATCCAAAGCTCCGCACATAATGTATCCTTTCTCAGATGTAATGACAAGAAGATTTGTCTTGGGGAGCGCAACAGAGATTCCCAGAAAAGTTTTGCCATCAATTATTATAGGTGTTATATTCATCATGTATATCGCCCCTTTCCCCATATTTTATGAAATAAAGGAAAGAAACGTGTGTACTGCTGGTTTTACTGAAACATATTTTTCAGTTTCCAAGCCATAACATCTCTTAAAAATTCAGGCATGTGGTATTCCTTAGTCTTCGAGCGATGGATGTTCGGAAAAAAATGGCCGAATGTGAACATATCAGGCAGTGCAAGCTTATAGATTTGTTCCCGCTGAAGCGGCAATCCATTTATTAATATGCTTATGACTTGATCATTTTCATTACATACAAATTCAATCCCGTCATATACCATCGTCCCTAATACCTTGCCTCTAAATCCAAACCCATTCAACTGCAGGTGAGGCCATTCGGGATTACGTGACTCCAGCAACGTTTCCTTTAATTCACTGCCGCTCAAAAGAACGGTACAAGGATTGATCGGATGAGGAAGTATTCTATGGATATCTCCTTTAGTCACCAGACCTTTAGGCAATGAATCCAGTGCGAGGCCTGCATTTAATAAAGCACAGTCTGCATCACACCATTCCCTGACAGCTTTACACATGATTTCCGGGAGTTCCGAACGTTCAAACCAATCACTAGAAATTGGCCTAGGCAGGTCGACACAAATTTCATTGAGAGCCTCCTTGCCATTTTGGATTATTTTCTCTAGCCACTCAGGATCACTGGCATTCTCGTCGATTTCATTTGTGTCATACAAGCTTGCTGTTTTAGCGATTACAGAACGGTTGTCGTCAATTGTGAGCTCTACATGGCCCAGAAACATCCCAAATTTTCCTGCACAGCAAAGCAGGCCGTTATTGACTAGTTTCCCATGATGTAAAATATGATGGGTATGTGATCCAAGAATTACATCGATTTCTGGAAAGTCTTTTGCCATTCTTTCATCGTCATGAATCCCTAGATGCGACAGGATCACAATCACATCTGTCTGGCTTTTTATCTTTTCCAATTGTATAGCCAGTTCTTGGAAAGGATCACTAATCTGCCAATCCAGCTTTGAGTAAAATGCTTCAAAGAAGGCTGTAACTCCAACCATCCCTATCCTTGTACCCTTTCTGGTAGTATGAATGGCATAAGGCAGTGCCCATCCCGGTCTTTTTCCGTCCAAATTGAAAAGATTCGCCACCAGCACTTTAAACTGGGCCCCTTCATATAATTCATCCAATGATTCATGCGGAAGGGTAATGCCCTCATTATTTCCAATAGTCACATAATCATAACCAGCATCATTGAGAAGCATTACATTTCCTTTACCATGAGTTCCCTCGGTGAAAGGATGCCAGCGATCCATATGGTCTCCAATATCCAGGATCAATGTTTCTTCTCCGGTCTCACTATGCAGATTTTTTCGTTCGTTAACAAAATCAACAATTCTTGGCCATTTATCAAAATGGCTATGTACATCGTTTGTATGGTAAAAATGAATGGTTTCCGGCATCTAAATCCCTCTTATTCTGTTATAACCCTATAATCGGCCACAAGCTAACGCACGCCGGGATGATGATGGTTCTCTCGGACGGTATCGTTAAAGATTTCACCAGACTTTGACCGTATTCGGAAAAAGAACAATAAACGTTAACAATATCATAACTTTGCCAAAATGGCATTTTCAATATGTACGTTCCATAGTTCTATGATTCTTCGTTTCTGATTTCAATCTTGCCACTGACTAGGAAAAAGGCATGAATTGTGGTTTGTCTTCTATGTATTTTTAAAGTCACTCATGAAAGTAAGATATTATTTTTAACCGTTACTATTGGATTTATAGCCCAAAAGAGTTTACACCGTTTAAAAATCAATAGGCGGGGAGATATAATCCACCGCCTTCTATCAAACATTGGATGGACCGGGCTGCATGCCGCGGCCATCCACCTTGTGCCATCATATTCTATTTGCGGGCTTTTTTATGGCAGAAAGAGAGTACTGATATCCAGTTCCAGGCGCTTCGCTTTTCTTTTGGGCGGTCAGTGAGCCGCCCGGCGGGTCTCATCAGTCCCCGTGCTCCTGCAGGAGTGTTCGGCTTAAGTGAAATCAACAGGTTTTTAATTAATAGTATCAGGTTGTTGCTGTGTATTTGAACAATTAGAGCCTACACCTCTGCGTAAATTAAAAGAGTTTCGCTTTAAAACAGATCCATCTGCCTTGGGGCTAGCCCTTCATACTCTATTCCCAATATATCCAGCATTTCCTTTGCGTTGTCAGCAGCGTCTCCGCCAGAATTATTATTAAACAGGACAAAAATATCTTTACTTTGCTGCTCTAGAGCAAGTAAACGCTCTGCCCATTCCTCCATCTCCCTGCTGTTATAGCGGTATAAATAACGGACTTCTCTCCAATTGCCGCTAGAAGGCTTCTTCCAGCCATGTACATTCCGTCCATGAAAACGCACCACAGTGGCATCTTTATTTGTTGCATGAAGAATTATTGGAACAGACCCTTCGCCTGCCTGAGGTTCATCGCATATGGAATGAATCCATCCCTCATCCTCCATGAAACGAAGTGTTTTCTCGTAGTATTGGGAATTGAACCAGGTATTATTTCTAAATTCGAGTGCCGAAGGAAAAATGTCCATTTCCTGCTTGCACATACGTAAATATTCTACATTTTCCTTTGTACAATCGAACCACGGAGGAAATTGAAAAAGGACCATTGCCAGCTTTCCCGCCTCCTGATAAGGAAGTAACGAATCCTTAAAGGCATCGAACATTTCCTGCCTATTCTCAAACGGAATCTGTCCGCGCTGGTGGCCGGTCATACCCTGGTAAGCCTTAACTATGAACTTAAATCCTTCAGGAGTATCCCGTACCCATTTCTCAACATTTCTTTTGGGCTGGATGGCATAGAAAGCTGAGTCCACTTCCACTATAGGGAAATTAGCGCCATATTCTTTCAGTTTGTCGCGGGGTGCTATTTTGTCAGGGTATAAAGAATCATGGTCTCCCCACCCTGTTACCCCAATATAAATCATACTAATCACACCGTCTCATCATATAATATTACTCATCATATCATAATTTCATAAACAAATCGTACATATGTAGCCTATACCCCACGCCGTCTCCTTCTTAACCATTGGATTAGGATTAAAAGCAGATCAGGTCAGAAAAACGGAAGCGCCCTGCGAATGAACCTGAGCTTACTGCTGCCACGTCATATGGCAAACCGAGGTTAGCAAATCCTGTGGAAGTGCGACCAGCATAAGAAGCAACTCGCAGGGAGACCTGCCTTCCGAAACAGGGGTGACTTATGACCTTGAGGCGGGCAAAAACGCCAAATATGGTACGTTTAGGTATAACCGTCACTTGTGGAAGGTCAGCTAAACCCGTCACATGTGGGGCATGCCGACGTCTGCACTTGTATAGATCGTGTACGACGATTCTAGACATCAGCTTAGGTGAAAAAAGCTATATTTTCTTATTTTATAACAAAAAAAGACCGCCAATAACAGCGGCCTTTCTATTGTGGTGATTAACCAATGGAACCTTCCATTTCAAACTTGATCAAACGGTTCATCTCAACTGCGTATTCCATTGGAAGTTCTTTTGTAAACGGCTCAATGAATCCCATAACAATCATTTCTGTCGCTTCCTGTTCGGAAATACCGCGGCTCATCAAATAGAATAACTGTTCTTCTGAAACCTTGGAAACCTTCGCTTCGTGCTCTAGAGAAATGTTGTCATTAAGGATTTCGTTGTATGGGATGGTATCAGAAGTAGACTGATTATCCATAATTAGTGTATCACACTCGATATTCGCACGTGCCCCATCCGCTTTGCGTCCAAAATGAACGATACCGCGGTATGTTACCTTTCCGCCTTGCTTGGAAATTGATTTAGACACGATAGTTGAAGAAGTGTTAGGTGCAAGGTGAGTCATTTTTGCCCCGGCATCCTGGTGTTGTCCCTTACCAGCGATTGCGATGGATAGAGTCATTCCCCTTGCTCCCTCGCCTCTAAGGATAACAGCTGGATATTTCATTGTCAGCTTCGAACCGATGTTTCCGTCAATCCATTCCATAGTTGCGTTTGCGTCACAGACAGCACGCTTGGTAACAAGGTTATAAACATTGTTAGCCCAGTTCTGAATTGTAGTATAACGGCAGTAGCCGCCTTTCTTTACAATAATTTCAACTACCGCACTGTGAAGTGAGTTAGTTGTATATACCGGAGCTGTACAGCCTTCAACATAGTGAACGTGAGCATCTTCATCCACGATAATAAGTGTGCGTTCAAATTGTCCCATATTTTCTGAATTGATGCGGAAGTAAGCCTGAAGCGGAGTATCTACTTTTACACCTTTAGGTACATAGATAAAAGAACCGCCAGACCATACTGCTGAATTCAAGGCAGCGAACTTGTTATCAGTCGGAGGAATAGTCTTTCCGAAATGTTCACGGAAAATGTCCTCATTTTCTTTAAGGGCCGAATCCGTGTCCTTGAACACAATTCCCAATTGTTCAAGATCCTCTTTCATGTTGTGATAAACAACCTCTGATTCATACTGTGCGGAAACACCTGCAAGATACTTTTGCTCCGCTTCAGGAATTCCCAGCTTATCGAAAGTCTGCTTGATTTCTTCCGGTACTTCATCCCAGGATTTTTCAGATTTCTCAGAAGGCTTCACATAATACGTAATCTCATCAAAGTTAAGGCTGTTTAAATCCCCGCCCCACTGAGGCATTGGCATGTTATAGAAATGTTCCAATGACTTCAGACGAAAATCCAGCATCCATTGCGGCTCTTCCTTCATACGTGAAATTTCTTCGACGATTTCACGTGTTAAACCACGCTTTGAACGGAAGATAGAGACGTCTCTATCTGCAAAGCCATATTTATAATCTCCGATTTCAGGCATTTTTTTTGCCATTGCTCGTTTTCCTCCCTTTCAGGAAGCAGAGAATGTATGTGAGCAGAGTCATATACATTCTGACTGCTCCTTTTTTGTTATTCCTGCAGACCCTTCTCGAGTGCCTTCCAGGCAAGTGTGGCACATTTAATGCGGGCGGGGAATTTAGAAACTCCCTGCAGGGCTTCTATATCACCAAGGTCCATGCCATGATCATCATATTCTTTACCCTGTATCATATCAGAAAAAGTTCTAGAAAGCTTCAATGCTGTTTCAACATCTTTACCTTTTACGGCTTGTGTCATCATGGAAGCAGAGCTCATTGAAATGGAACAGCCTTCCCCCTCGAACTTTGTGTCTGCCACCTTTCCGTCTTCAACCTTCATTGTTAGACGGATACGGTCCCCGCAAGTAGGATTGTTCATATCAACAGTCAGACTGCCATTTTCCAATATCCCTTTATTGCGTGGATTCTTGTAATGGTCCATGATGACCTGACGGTATAATGCATCCAGATTATTAGAAGACATTGCTGAAATACTCCTTTGTTTTGACCAGCCCTGCTACAAGCTTATCAATCTCTTCTTCCGTGTTATATAGGTAAAAGCTGGCTCTTGCCGTTGCAGAGACATTAAGCCATTTCATAAGCGGCTGTGCACAATGGTGGCCAGCACGCACCGCAATTCCATCCGCATCGAGAACCGTTGCTACATCATGCGGATGGACGTCATCGATATTAAAAGTGATGACACCAGCGCGCTGGTTAGCATTTTTCGGACCGAATATCCTAATGCCTTCTACAGTTGACATTCTCTCCAATGCATAGGCAGCAAGCTTATGTTCATGAGCTTCAATATTCTCCATTCCTACATTCTCGAGGAAATCGATCGCAGCCCCGAGGCCTATCGCCCCAGCAATGATAGGAGTTCCGCCTTCAAACTTCCAAGGCAGCTCTTTCCAGGTTGATTCGTACAAGCCAACAAAGTCGATCATCTCGCCGCCAAATTCGATTGGCTCCATCTTCTCGAGGTGTTCTTTTTTACCATATAACACACCGATTCCGGTAGGACCTACCATTTTGTGACCTGAGAAAGCAAAGAAATCACAGTCCAGGTCTTGTACATCAACCTTAAGATGCGGAGTGCTCTGCGCTCCATCAACAACCATGATGGCGCCATTTTCATGAGCAATTTTCGCAATTTCCTTAATCGGATTGATCACGCCAAGCACATTGGACACATGCATGATTGAAACAATCTTGGTATTTGGCGTTACGGTATTTCTCATGGCTTCAAGGGAGATCGTTCCATCCTCCTGAAGATCCACATATTTCAAGGAAGCGCCGGTTTCTTTAGCGATCTGCTGCCATGGGATGATGTTGCTGTGATGCTCCATATGAGAAATCACAATTTCATCACCCTCCGACAAATTAGCGCTGCCATAGCTTCTTGCGACAGTGTTAAGGGCTGTTGTTGTACCTCTTGTGAAAATTACTTCTTCAGTTGAAGAGGCATTAATGAACTTACGTACTTTCTCACGTGCACCTTCATACGCATCGGTAGCCCTCGTCCCGAGTGTATGAACCCCGCGGTGAACATTTGAATTATAGCCGCGATAATATTTATCTAGTGCCTCAATGACCTCTACAGGCTTCTGTGAAGTCGCTGCACTGTCCAGATAAACTAATGGCTGGCCGTTGACTTCCTGATGAAGGATTGGAAAATGCTTACGCAGTTCGTTAGGGTTCATTATCTAACTTTCCTTTCGATTACCTCAGTGAGCTGTTTCTTAACTCCTTCAATTGGAAGCTGGTTAACTACCGGGGCAAGGAAACCGTGGATAACAAGTCTTTCAGCTTCCTGTCTTGAGATACCTCGGCTCATTAGGTAATAGAGCTGAATCGGGTCAACACGCCCGACAGAGGCTGCATGGCCTGCAGTAACGTCATCTTCGTCAATTAACAGAATTGGGTTTGCATCTCCACGTGCTTTTTCGCTAAGCATCAGGACACGTGATTCTTGTTCAGCATTTGCCTTGGTTGCTCCGTGTTCGATTTTACCGATTCCGTTGAAGATAGAAGATGCATTATCCTTCATAACACCATGCTTCAGGATATAGCCTTCAGATCGTTTTCCATAATGGATAACCGAGGTGGTGAAATTTTGTCTTTGCTCTCCACGGCCGACTACCACAGTTTTAGTATCACCAAAAGAACCATCACCCATTAGGTAAGTAGTATTATCGGAAATGGTATTTCCATCGTTCATTAAGCCAAGCGCCCATTCAATACGAGCGTCGCGGCCAGCTACACCGCGGCGGTTTACATAAGTGGTGAAACCTTTTGATAATGTATCGACAGCACCATATTCCACTCTCGCATTGTCGCCGGCAATCACTTCAGTGATGATGTTTGCAACGCCGTTATCGGCTTCAACAGTGGAAATGTAGTTTTCTACATAAGTTACAGAACTATTTGTATCCGCCACCACAAGCACATGGTTGAATAAGGTAGTGTTTGGGTCATCAACCAAGAATACCGCCTGGAAAGGTTCACTGATTTCTACATTTTTAGGTACATATAAAAATGATCCGCCATTTAGTAAAGCTGCGTGCAGAGCTGCCAATCGGTGTTCATTAACCTTCACGCCGTCTTTCATAAAATACTTCTCTACCAGGTCAGCATGTTCCCGGGCTGCAGTCAGTATATCAGTGAAGATGACACCTTTGTTCTTAAGGTCATCTGATAGATTGCTGTAAGCAGCATTATTATTGCGCTGGATATACACATTTGCACCCGCATCATCCAGCTGGATTAATGATTTCACTTCTTCAGGAAGCTCATCCAATGTAGTGAAAGCACTGCTTTCCACAGTGTGGGCAGCAAAAGAAGTGAAGTTCCAATTATCTATTTTGGTTTTGTCCGGCTTGGGCATAGGCAGGTTTTCGGATTCCGCAAGAGCTTGAACCCTAAGATTTGCTAGCCATTCCGGTTCATTATTTTTAGCAGATAAGTTGCTAATATATTCCTTATCAAAAGGTAGTTTCGTTTCCGTAGTCATTGCAAATCCTCCTACTTACGCTTCTTGGCCAACTGTTTCGTCTTCAATGCCCAATTCTTGCTTGATCCAATCATATCCCTCTGCTTCTAGGCGCTGCGCAAGCTCAGGTCCGCCAGATTTGACAACGCGGCCTTGCATCATAACGTGCACGAAGTCAGGCGTAATGTAGTTAAGCAAACGCTGATAGTGAGTTATGATCAGGCAGCCGAAGTCCTCTCCGCGCATTTGATTGATACCTTTAGAAACGACCTTCAATGCATCTATATCAAGACCGGAGTCAATTTCATCAAGAATCGCAATCTTTGGCTCAATCATCATCAACTGAAGGATTTCATTGCGCTTCTTCTCGCCACCGGAGAAGCCTTCGTTTAAGTAGCGCTGAGCCATATCTTCGTTCATTTCAAGGAATTCCATTTTCTCATCCATCTTACGAATGAATTTCATAAGAGAAATTTCATCGCCTTCTTCACGTCGGCTGTTAATAGCTGAACGCAGGAAGTCAGCGTTTGTTACACCGTTTATTTCACTTGGATATTGCATAGCAAGGAAAAGTCCTACTTTAGCACGCTCGTCAACTTCCATCTCAAGAACGTCTTCACCATCGAATGTGATGCTGCCGCTCGTTACTTCATATTTAGGGTGTCCCATGATAGCAGAGGAAAGGGTTGATTTACCTGTACCATTCGGACCCATGATTGCATGGATTTCTCCGCCCTTAACTTCAAGATTTACACCCTTTAAAATTTCTTTTCCGTCGATTGAAACATGAAGATCTTTAATAGTTAATGTTGATGCCATTGTTTTTACCTCCGTGGATCTAGTCCTGTTTTGATAGTTGGAAAAAAAAAGAGCTTCTTTCCTCTATGATTATTTTTACAACCATTCTCATTTTATTCTCATTACAATATTATAACAAATGAAAAGTGGAATCAACTAATTAACGCAGAGTTATCTATAGACACATAATATGCATTTGGCAGGCCCGTAAGATGCGGGGGGAATTTATATTCCCAGGCCATACAGGAAGTCAGGTCTGCCAGCGTTGCCAGGCCCACAGGATGTAAGTCTTCAGCATTGCCAAGCCCACAGGATGTAGCTGATCTACCCCACGTGGCGGACTTAGCTGGCAGTATTCACGACGCGTTCTGAGCTGACTTCCTTGTCAGCCGATGATTTTTTATACGCTATCTTTTATGTTGCTCGATTTTCCGAATCTTAATTCCATTAAAATCTGCGAGGCACATATAAAAAAGGCCAGTCTCAAAGCAATTCTAACAGGGGCCAATCTGGCTGTTGAATCAATAGTTATGCTTTAAGTCTGTCCTTTTATATCGTTTCTATATATGTTTAGAAATGTAGTCTTCTATTCAGATTATCCACCATTGCATGACATTTTTCATATTCTCTCTCGCGGCGTTTCTCTACCTGGAGGCGTATGTCCAGACGCCTGCTATATTCACTGTAGCCTACACCGTGTGCTTGCTGCATCGCCTTTTCCATTTCACTAGTAACGTTTAAATCTAGAGGGTTAATAATGAACCAATCCTTTCTGGTATTAAGAATCAATACCTTTGACCTTTTCCCTCTGCCATTCATTGTAAACAGGAAATATACACCAAAAGAAAGGTGCAGCATTCTTGGTAAATGGAATAGCCCTGTCGCAGGGGACAGGGCTATTCCATCAATGTTTCTGCCGAAGGTCCTCGATTGCATCCTGAACGAGTGTAACAGCCATGCTCATAACAGGACCGCCTCCGAATGCGGCTGCCACTCCGATTGCATCATAAATTTCTTCTGGCGCGGCTCCATGGTCCAGGCAGCCCTTCACATGGTATACGATACAATACTCATCCTGTAAGTTCATACTTATTCCAAGGGCAATCAACTGCTTCTCTTTTTGGGACAGTACGCCTTCTTCAAAGCAAGCTTCGGTAAATGCATTATAATGCTGGGCCAGACTCGGCATTTTTTCCATGAAAACACCAAGGCCTTCTTTATAATCCATAATTACCGCTTCTGATGGATTCATCGGATCTTCAATCATGGTTATCACTCCTCTTTCTTTGTCGTCTATAGTATGGACATTGCACATACTACTATACAGAAATGAGAAAGCTCGGTGAGTCCCAAAGCAAAGTACGGGAACATGCAGGCCCGGCAATTGTTTTTCAGTATTCTTGCTTTGAAATAATAGCGTGTTCCGTTCTTTACTGGTGCTAGCCGCTAGGGCCATATCTCTGTATTGCTTTAGGAACTGCCTCCTCGCAGTCTGTCTATGCTGGTATGCGACTGAAAGTGCCGTCCGATTTTCTTGGGGATCGCCCTCAGAAAGCAAGTGATTGTTCATAAAAAAGAGGCAGCTCTTCATCGAGCCGCCCTTGTCGTTATTATTCAGCTGCAGGAATTACAGCACCTTTGTACTCATTTTTAATGAAGTCTTGAATTTCTTTAGATTGGAGTACTTCGACCAAAGTCTTGATTTCCTTGCGGTCCTCGTCACCTTTGTTTACAGTGATGATGTTTACATATGGATTATTCTTTGGAGATTCTACAGCAATTGGATCTTTAACCGGATCTAACCCAGCATCTAAAGCGTAGTTTGCATTAATAACAACT
This sequence comes from Peribacillus sedimenti, assembly GCF_046237635.1. Classification (NCBI taxonomy): domain Bacteria; kingdom Bacillati; phylum Bacillota; class Bacilli; order Caryophanales; family Bacillaceae; genus Peribacillus; species Peribacillus sedimenti. Next base: position 4,424,489 of record NZ_CP143547.1, read on the forward strand.
GCATCGCCTTCATTGTTTTTGAACACCTGCGGCAATAGGCCAGCTTCTACATCAGCCTTGAATTTCAGGTTTTTAGGGTTTTCAATAATGTCATTGATTGTCGCTTTAGTTTTATCCACACCATCTTTCAGTTTAAGCAGCCCTTTTTCCTGAAGCATAGCCAGAATACGGCCATGGTCGGCAACGGAATCCCTCATGATGATGGTAGCACCCTTTGGAAGCTCCTCAAGGCTCTTGTACTTCTTGGAATAGATTCCGATTGGCTCGATATGCACGCCGCCAGCGTTAACAAATTTGTAGCCTTCTTCCTTCATCTGCAACTCCATGTAAGGGATGTGCTGGAAGTAGTTTGCATCGATTTCTTTATCATTAAGCGCTTTGTTCGGTAAAATATAATCTTGGAAAACTTTGATTTCAAGATCTACGCCCTTTTCTTTAAGAATAGGCTTTGCCTTTTCCAGAATCTTTGCGTGCGGAATATTTGAAGCTCCCACTACAATTTTCTTATCCTCTGAATCGGATCCGGAAGACCCTTTGTCGCCGTCTGCTCCACATGCTGTCAAAGATAACACTAACGCTGCAGAAGCTGCAATTGCTGATAACCACTTTTTCATTTCTTTTCCTCCCACTATTATAAAATTCATATTATCGTTTATCTATTTTTGAAGTGATAATATCACCTATGAACTGAATAATGAATACAATGACCAAAATCAATACTGTAGCCAGTAAGGTTACATCATTATTGCTTCTCTGGAACCCCTGCAGGTACGCCAGGTTGCCCAATCCCCCGGCACTGATGGCACCCGCCATCGCGGTAAAGCCTACCAATGCTATCGCCGTAACGGTAATACCTGAGACCAGGGCAGGCATTGACTCCGGCAGCAGAACCTTAAAAATAAGCGTGCTGGTTTTTGCCCCCATGGACTTTGCCGCCTCTATTACTCCTTTATCAACCTCACGCAGCCCAATTTCAACCAATCTTGCATAGAACGGGGCAGCCCCGATAATCAATGCCGGCAATGCAGCGCTTGGTCCAAGCATTGTTCCCACAATCGCCTTAGTGAACGGTATGAGCAGGATGATTAGGATAATGAAGGGAATTGATCTAAAGATATTTACAAACGCCGAAATCACGACATTGATCATTCTATTTTCCCACAACTGCCCTTTGGAAGTCAGGAAAAGCAATAAGCCTAATAAGATGCCAAGAAAGAAGGTGGCAATGAGCGAAACCCCGCTCATATATAAAGTTTGGCGTGTAGCCTCCCAAAGATCCGGCCAGACGACATTGGGAAATAGTTCACTAATCATGTGACATCACCTCCACGCCTACCTCTTGCTGCTTGATGAATTCAATCGCGCGGACTATTTCTTCCTCACTGCCGTTTATGTGCACAAATAAAGTACCATAAGAACCATTTTGGGTTTTAGAAATTTTCCCCTGGACAATGTTCACTTCCAGGTTATAGTTGCGGACCAACTTGGTAATCAGCGGATTTTCCGCACTATCCCCGACAAAGGTCAGTTGAACTACCTTGCCTTCCGGATATTGATGCAGCAGGTGCTCAATTGTTTCCTTTGTTTCTTCCGGTTCTGTGACCTGCTGAACGAATCGTTTTGTGATCGGCGCCTTCGGATTGCGGAATACATCCAGGACAGGCCCAAGTTCAACAATCCTTCCGTTTTCCATAACGGCAACACGATGGCATATTTTACGAATAACATGCATTTCGTGAGTGATCAAAACAATGGTCAAACCTAGACGCTTATTTATATCAACAAGCAGTTCCAATATTGAGTCCGTTGTCTGCGGGTCCAAAGCTGATGTTGCTTCATCACAAAGAAGAACCTTAGGATTATTGGCCAGAGCCCTGGCAATCCCTACTCTTTGTTTTTGCCCCCCGCTGAGCTGGGATGGGTATGCATTGCTCCGTCCTTCGAGCCCGACAAGGGATATAAGTTCTTTCACTCTCGCATCTCGCTCTTTCTTTGGAACACCGGCTATTTCCAATGGAAAGGCAATATTTTCATGCACTGTCCTGGACCAGAGGATATTAAAATGTTGAAAAATCATGCTGATTTCCTGGCGGGCCTTTCTGAGGCTGGGACCCTTAATTTTAGAAATCTCTTTCCCGGCAACCATCACTGTCCCCTCTGTCGGTGTCTCCAGGCCATTCAGCATACGGATCAGCGTACTTTTTCCCGCGCCGCTGTATCCGATGATACCGAAAATCTCGCCCTGATTGATTTCCAGATTGACATCTTTTACTGCAGTGATTTCTTCACCGCGGGCAGCTCCCGACCGGAATATTTTGCTGATCTTTGAAAGAGTTATCATTGTCACTCACCTCTCTTTTCCCAATGAGACCTATGAACTTAGCATTCCAGCAAGGAGGATTTCTCTTTTTAATATTTATAAAACCAAGTTAGTTTATTAATGTTTTCACTGAGTTTTATAATTAAATCTGTACCCTTGCCTTGTTTTTAACTAACCATTTTTCGGAATAAAATGATACACACGAGCAGGGTATCACTTTATTCTCCAGGAAGATCTCTATGTACCGGACTTCCTAATCTACTAAATAAAAATGCCTTTCTGCGAGAGCAGAAAGGCATTATATGTTGATTCAGCAGGCCTTTCTCTCATCTTCCAAAGCTGCGCTTTGTGTGAATTGGCACCTTTTCAAGGTTTACCTTGCCGGTTGCCGGGCTTCATAGGGCACATCCCTCCACCTCTCTCGATAAGAGCAAATATTTATATTTAAAAATAATTAATTAATGTTTAGTTCAAAAAGCTCATTTTCTATCACGAAAGTGATTGTATCATGGGAAAAGAAGGAGTGTCAATGAATAAAATTAATGTCCAATTATTCCCGACTTTTCGGCTTTAGCGTACTTTTACTCCTGCTATCGATACCTTTCCGGACGCATTTTCAATTGCCTGCTCCAAATCATCGATCAAATCCTCCACATTCTCTATTCCAACTGACAGACGCACTAATTCTTCAGTAACCCCTGACTTTGCTAAATCTTCTGCCCCTAGCTGCTGGTGAGTGGTGCTTGCAGGATGAATAATCAGGCTTTTAGCATCTCCGACGTTCGCAACATGTGACCACAGCTTGACTGCATTTATCAATTTGGCACCCGCTTCCCTGCCGCCTGATATTCCAAATGTGACCACCGCTCCTGCACCCTTCGGCAAGTATTTGTCTGCTAATCCCTTATCAGGATGATCTGCATTTCCCGGATAAGAAATCCAATTCACAGCCGGGTGAGCTTCCAAGTACTCGACCACTTTTTTGGTATTGGCAATATGCTCTTTCATTCTTACATGCAATGTCTCCAAACCCAGTGTAAACTGGAACGCGCTATGCGGGCTTAATGACGGACCCAAATCTCTCAAAAGCTGCACACGGGCTTTTGCGATATAAGCTGCCGATCCAAGAGCCTCACTGTATACAAGATTATCATAGCTAGGATCAGGCTCTATAAACGAAGGAAACTTGGGAGAATTCCAATCGAACTTTCCGGCATCTACTATAATTCCTCCTAGTGTCGTGCCGTTCCCCAGCAGCCATTTAGTGGCGGAGTGAACGATGATATCCGCACCGAAGTCTATCGGCCTGCAAAGATATGGCGTTGCAAATGTATTATCTACTATTAATGGAATTCCTGCGTCGTGGGCAATGGAGGCTACTGTTTCTATATCCAGTACCTGCAGGCTCGGATTTCCGATAGTTTCCCCGAAAATCGCTTTCGTCTTAGGTGTAATGGCCCTGCGGAAGTTTTCCGGATCGGCTGCGTCCACAAAATGGACCTTTATTCCGTATCTGGGCAATGTATTCGCAAATAAATTATAGGTTCCTCCGTATAACGTGGATGCCGAGACAATTTCATCGCCTGCTGAGGCAAGGTTCAAGATGGCAAGCGTAATCGCAGCCATACCGCTGGAAACTGCGAGTGCCCCAATTCCGCCCTCCAATAGTGCCACTCTTTCTTCAAAAACAGTTACTGTTGGATTGTGAATCCTTGTATATATGTATCCCTCTTCCTTTAAACCGAATAGATTGGCGGCATGCTCAGTATCTTTAAACAAAAATGCATTACTTGGATAAATCGGAAGTGCACGTGCACCTGTAACTGGATCCGCCTGCAGTCCGCCATGTACGCTTAATGTTTCAAATCTGTAACCTTTTTGTTCTTCTGCCATCAAAAACACTCCTTTTCATAAGATTTTCCGGTCTCAACTAGGAAGAATGACTTGAGATAGAAACAAAAAAACCCCTTCCTAAGAAGAGGCTGTATCTCTCCTTATCTTTCAGAGCAAAATACTCCGCTGGAATTAGCACCGTGTATTTACATACCGGTTGCCGGGCATCTTCGGGCCAGTCCCTCCGCCTCTCTTGATAAGAATGCTTTATTCGATTAATTCGCTTACAAGGAAATATAACATGAAGAAAATATAACGTCAACAAATTGTTCGAAAAATTCAAACTTTTATTCAAATGTATACTTTGTGATAGAAAATTTCAGCTGACTAAACTAGCCTTGCTGTTTCCGCATCATGCTGCTGCGGGCGCCTCCCCTGTTTGACCGCTTCTTTTAAAGGATTTTAAAATAAAATAAAAGTACAGGGTTCCTAATAAATAGATGAATGCAGTGATTGTAAAGACAGCAGCATACCCCCAATAATCCCCAAAATTCATCACCAACGATGCAGATACAGGTCCCATGAATGCCCAGCCAAAATTAAAAGCCATTTGATTGATCGAATTCGCCAAGCCTTTATAACGGTCTTCTACAAGCGACATCATCAGGGACATCTGAATCGGGTTTCCAGCGTTCATGAGTGCCTGCCTGAATAGAAAAGCGATACCAGCAATCCATAAGCTTTCCGTATAGGCAGTGAGCAATAAAAACGGAAGGGAAAGGAGCTGGAGGATCATAACAGCCTTCACTTCACCGAATCTCTTAACAAAAGCAGGCCCAACGAACATCGCAACGGCAGTGGCAGCCTGCCCGATCGCTAAGATCACTCCAATTACCGAATTGGATGCTAAGAAGCGATCTGCAAAATACAAATTCAGGTAAGGGATAACCAATCCTGATCCCGTTCCAATAAATAATTGGGAGATAAAGAAAATAACGATGATACGGATGCTGTCCCTATCTATTGTTGCTTTGGTCATCCGGCCGCTATTTTTCTGGTGAACCTGCCTCTTCTGTTCGGTAATTTTGAAAAGCGGGATAGATCCTGCAACAAATATAATAACACCGATGATTAACGAAATACGTATTGCGTGCAAGTCTGACAGAAAAAGTGAAAGGCCGTCTGTCAAAGAGCCTCCAATTAAATTCCCGACTACATTTGCGGCAGTGGTTACGGCGAAATGAAAACTAAATAAATGCACCCTCTCTTCAACACTGGAGTTTTCAGCCAGAAGCGGAATCACGGACACCTGAAAAAACGCGGTGGAAGCTCCCATTAGGAAGGCAAGCGTCAACAGTAAAGATTCTGATTCAAACACAGACCGGAAGAGCATAAAAATCCCCGATGCAATCAAGCCTGCCAACAATACTTTTTTCCTTCCTTTATGGTCACCCATCAATCCTGCCGGAATTAGAAATAGAGCTGTGGCCAGGGATGCTAATGAAATGACATGACCGTTAACAGCTTCCTCAAATCCCAGCGTGCGGATATAGAAGTTGTAAATGATGGACGTGATTCCCAGTCCGATTTGAATAAATATATTGCCTAGTATCAACAATTTGATATTTCTGTTATAGGATGTAAAACGGGTAATAGAATCTTGAAGCATATTCATATGTCGCCCCTCTGATATTTCGTTACCCTAAACATTATAAGGGAAATCCGTGGCTTTCACTATAAAATTTTTAATATAGTGAACATTCAATCCACTTTTGCTTATATGGGCTGGATGCCCGAAGGTCTTTGCAGTAAGGAAATTTCGGCGGGGGTTGAGGTGGAACGACCTCGTTGGTTATTTTAAATATCGTTCACTATAAAAAACACCTATGCATATAACTCCACAGCTTCACGCAATGGACGAGATCATTCCCTAAAAGAAGGCTAGTTAAATAAATATATCCTTTCGTCACAATTAAAAAGATGGCATATGCAGGGCACAGGCCATCTTCGATGAGAACATCATCTGCTTACATGCTTAAGTATGTCGCAAATATACGGAACAGAATGAAACGCATATATTTTATTTTGCAGATTTCCATTTTTAAAAACCAACAGACATGGTACGCTTTCGATTTCATATTGCCGGGGGAAGTGCCTTAAAAAATTCAGATTCATTTTCCCGCATGTAACAACTGGATATAATTCAAGGGATATGGATAAAATACGGGATGCTAGCTGGCATGTTCCGCACATCGGCGTATATAAAAATACGCAAAAATTACCTTTTGATTGTATGGCTGCGTTTAATTCATGTTCCTGCCATTCCTGCATAGTGACTAAATCATCCTTTGTTCAACAAATTCCATGTTTACATCTATATTCGCACCTAGAAGCACGGTTGCGATGTGATTAGCGGGAGCTGTCGCTACCTCACGATACATCCTATCAATGTAGAGATGGATAGCCTCTGGCAGCTCCCTTTTAAATTGTTTTCGAAGCTTTTCTCCTGAATCATCTGCGTCAACCAGGATGTAGACTTCCTTATTGAACAGTTCATCGACAAGCTCATCCAGCCTGGAAAGGGAAATGGTGCCGTTTGTACAAATAACCTGTATAGGCTCTCTCAATACACTGTTTACTTTCCGTTTATCAGAAGTCCCCTCAACAATGATAACTTTATCCAACGAATAATCTTCCATTGTCATCACCTGTCATTTCGAATTCTTACTTTCGGCCACAGATGTTCAACTTAAAAAAACCTGTGTTTTAGTTTTCTACTTTCCCGTTATAGTGATTCAAGAAACCGGAATGCCATTTTGTTGAAAGAAAAAATAGAGAAGGCAGCTGCCTTCCCTACCAGATCATTCTTCGTTGATCATTTGCTGATATTGTTCTGCGTTCATTAATTTGTCCAATTGATCCTTATCGGATGGCTGTATGACAATCATCCACGCTTTTTCATATGGAGACTCATTCACAAATTCAGGATTATCATTCAGGTCTTGATTTACTTCCACAACTTTTCCGCTTATGGGTGCATAAAGCTCAGACACAGTTTTAACGGATTCCACACTGCCAAAAGGCTGGTCGACCGTTAATTCATCGCCGACTTCCGGAAGCTCAACAAATACGATGTCCCCAAGCTCAGATTGTGCAAAATGCGTAATCCCTACGCGGAACGTGTCTCCTTCGGTTTTTACCCATTCATGTTCTTTTGAATACAAAAGCTCCTTTGGTACTGCCATAACAAATCCCTCCATTGTATGTAATTAAAAAGCATCTATTGAAAAAATACATATCTACATTATGAAATTAAAGCCAGGTTTTCAGGTACTCATCTTCCTTGAAGCCCACTGTTACGTTATTTCCGTCGGTTGCAATCGGTCTTTTAATCAGCATTCCATCTGACGCAAGGATATCAAGCATCTCGTCCTCAGCAGCGGACTTTAGCTTTTCCTTTAATCCGAGTTCCCGGTACTTCATTCCACTTGTGTTGAAAAACTTTTTCAGCTCCAGCCCGCTATTGCGATAAAGCTCAAGAAGCTCAGCTTTTGACGGAGGATTTTCGGCAATGTTTATCTCATTGTATGATAGATTCTGGTTATCCAGCCACTTCTTGGCATTCCGGCAAGTACCGCATTTTGGATACCAGTAAAATGTTATGGCCAAATTCGTCACCACCTATTGTTAGAATACCCGTTTTGGATTTACAATACAAAGTTCGAGCAAGCGCTCTCCGGGATATTATGGCATAAAAATGGTACATAAATAAAGAGAAAAAGATGAAACTATATGGAAAGTATAGCATTGTAATAAAGAAAAGTCAGAAAAAAATAAAAACGGGAATACCTAACAGCAGGATATTCCCGTCAGCAAAGCCGGAATTGAATTATAATACTAGTCTTTCAGCTTCAATCAGTTTAACAGACGCTTCACGCTTTTTAGCGATGACATTGATCGGATTATGTCTTGTCAGTTTACGAAGCGCAGACAGCATAATGCGAAGTGTATCGCCAGTCTCCGTAGCAATCAATGTTTCCTTTGCATGCTGCTCGATTGCATTGAATGCTTCCTGGCAGAAAATTTCAGTATAAAGAACCTTTTGCTGATTCTTTTCAAGTCCAGTTGCAGCAATCGCCTTTTCTGTACGAAGTACTACAGATTCCATTGCGTAGGCAAAAGAAACAATATCAGCAATGTTTACCAGAATCTCCTGTTCCTGCTCAAGCTTTGTGCCATATTTCTGTGCGGCTAGGCCAGCTGCCAAAAGCCCGATTTTCTTGGCGTTGGAAACTAATTGCTTTTCTTGTGCCAACGGCTCATCACCTGGCTCTTCAGGCATCATCATCATCAATTCCTCTTGAAGGCTCTGTGCCTTTTGAAGCAATGGAAGCTCGCCCTTTAGCGCCTTCTTTAAGAATGTGCCTGGAACTAGCAGACGGTTGATTTCGTTGGTTCCTTCAAAGATTCGATTGATGCGGGAGTCGCGGTATGCCCTTTCGATTTCATATTCCTGCATAAATCCATAACCGCCGTGAAGCTGTACGCCTTCATCGACTACATAATCAAGTACTTCAGAAGCAAAGAACTTGTTTAGTGAGCATTCAATCGCATATTCTGCGATCGCCTTTGCCACTTCTTTTCCATCCTTCACTTCTTCTTCTGATAATGTGCCCATACGTTCTTCAAAAAGCCCTACGGTACGGTAAACAGAGCTTTCAGCTGCATAAATTTTGGAAGCCATTGTCGCCAGCTTTTCTTTTGTAAGGTTAAAGGAAGATAGCGGTGTTTTGAATTGCTGGCGTTGATTTGTATAGGCAGCGGCTAATTCAAAAGCACGTTTGGCTCCGCCGACAGCCCCAACCCCAAGCTTGTAACGTCCGATATTCAATATGTTAAATGCAATGACATGCCCTTTTCCGGCTTCGCCAAGAAGGTTTTCTACAGGAACTTGAGCATCTTCCAGGATTAAGGTACGTGTGGATGAACTTTTGATTCCCATCTTCTTTTCTTCTGCACCTGTAGATACTCCAGGGTATTCACGTTCTACGATAAAAGCGGAGAATTTTTCGCCGTCAATCTTGGCATATACAACGAATACATCAGCAAAGCCTGCATTAGTGATCCATTGCTTTTCTCCGTTCAGTAGGTAATGTGTGCCTTCTGCATTCAGTTTGGCAGTTGTTTTGGCGCCAAGAGCATCTGAACCGGAGCTTGGCTCTGTAAGTGCGTAGGCAGCAATTTTCTCACCAGTTGCAAGCAAAGGAAGATACTTTTGCTTTTGCTGCTCGTTCCCGAACAAAACAATCGGCAGTGAACCGATACCGACATGTGCCCCGTGAGTGATGGAAAAGCCGCCTGCACGTGCAAATTTTTCTGAAATTAAAGCAGAACTGATTTTATCAAGGCCCAAACCTCCATACTCTTCAGGTACATCGGCACCAAGAAGGCCAAGTTCTCCAGCTTGCTTTAAAAGCTTTACTGACCGCTCAAATTCATGATTCTCCAAGTGCTCTACCTGTGGAAGGACCTCGTTGACAACAAAATCCTCAGATGTCTTGGCAATCATTTTTTGTTCATCAGAATAGTCCTCTGGTGTAAACACATTTTCATAAGAAATATCATCAATTAAAAAGCTTCCGCCCTTTACTAATTTTTCAGTTTGGTTTGTCATAGTCAATGTACCTCCTGATTTTTTCAAAGTGGGCCCCTCCCGTTTAGGCGGGGCAAGATGGCTCAGGTAATGATTTCCCTTTTGGAGAAGGTGAACCCTTCATTTATGCAAGCAGTTCAAACACTCCAGCAGCACCCATGCCGCCTCCAATACACATGGTCACTACTCCGAACTGAGTATTTCGGCGTTTCATTTCATGAAGCAGGCTAAGCGTCAATTTGGCTCCTGTACATCCAAGCGGATGCCCCAGTGCAATAGCTCCCCCGTTTACATTCACAATATCCTCGTTTAATCCAAGCTCACGGATAATCTGGATTGATTGGGAAGCAAATGCTTCATTGAGTTCGAATAAGCCAATATCGGATAGCTCAAGGCCTGCCAATTTAAGCGCTTTTGGAATGGCAGCCACCGGCCCAATTCCCATGATTTCTGGCGGCACTCCGGCAACTGCGAACGAACGGAATCTACCCATTGGCTGCAAGCCGAGGGAGGAAGCTTTTTCGCTGTCCATGATCATGACAGCGGCTGCTCCGTCGCTTGTTTGTGATGCATTTCCTGCGGTGACAGAGCCCGTAACAGAGAATGCAGGCCTTAGCTTTGCCAGCACTTCGGCTGTGGTCCCTTCCCTCACTCCTTCATCCTGTGTGAACTGGAATGTCTTCTCTTTTAATTTATGGTCAGCCCCTACTGAGCGAACTGTTACATCCACAGGTACGATTTCATCTGTAAACTTGCCTTCCGCGATAGCCTTGGCTGCTTTTTGATGGCTTCGTACAGCAAAAGCATCCTGATCTTCCCGGGTTATGCCATATTTCTTTGCCACTTCCTCGGCGGTATGCCCCATCCCCATATAATATTCAGGAGCCGTTTCAGCAAGCTTTGAGTTCGGACGGGTTACATGTCCCATCATCGGCACCATGCTCATGGACTCAGCCCCGCCAGCGATGATCGTATCGCTTTGGCCCAGCATGATTCGTTCTGCCCCGTAGGCAATGCTTTGTAATCCGCTGGAGCAGTAACGATTGATAGTAATAGCAGGGACGTTATACGGCAGCCCGGCGAGTGCTCCGATGTTTCTGGCCATGTTAAGCCCTTGCTCTGCTTCCGGCATAGCACACCCTATTATCAAATCGTCAATATTTCCTTCATAATTGCCGGCACGCTTTAAAGTCTCTTTAACAGCCAGGGCACCTAAATCGTCTGGGCGCACAGTAGCAAGAGAGCCCTTTTTTGCTTTGCCAACCGGAGTCCTCGCTCCGGCAACGATAACCGCTTCTCTCATGGAGATCCCCCTTACAAAATTTTTCGGATCAATTGCACTGGATCATACAAATCCTCTTTCCCTGCAACTGTTTCAGCGTCTAATACACTGCTGTAAGTTTCACTTAAAATAGTTACCTTTGTTCCAAGGCAGGCCTTGCCAGGATAGATGCAAGGCCTGACATCTGGAGTTACAATGAAACTACTTTTCCTGTTAGTTGCGAAGCGGTTTACCTTTTACCAGCATATGCTGCATTCTTTGTTGGGTTTTCGGCTTTGCCACAAGGTCCAGGAATGCTTCTCTTTCCAAATCCAGCAAATACTGTTCGTCTACTTCGGTACCATAAGGAACCTTTCCTCCGGCAATGACATAAGCTAGTTTTCTCGCAATATACATATCATGGTCTGAAATATAGCCTGTCAGCCTCATAGATTCTGCACCCAATAATAGGGCTGCATAACCAGGTTCACCCACTACCGGGATCTTAGCCCGCACAGGCGCTGTATATCCTTGCTCAAATAGTGAAAGAACGGCTTGTTTCGCATCATATAATAAATGGTCAGAATTAACGGATATTCCGTCTGCAAAGTTCAAGAAATTGTTTTCTCGTGCTTCTTCCGCCGAGGTAGAAACCTTGGCTGTAGCTATGGATTCAAACACCTTATTCGCAACCTTTTGGAGGTCAAAATCAATTCCTTGCGGCATGCTCTTTAAATTTTTGATATAAAGCTCTTTGTTTCCGCCTCCTCCTGGAATCAGACCGACTCCGACCTCTACCAGCCCCATATAAGTCTCACTGGACGCCTGGATACGGGCTGCAGGAAGACAAACTTCAGCTCCCCCTCCAAGGGCCATGTTAAATGGAGCGGCTACAACCGGCTTATTGCTGTATTTAATTTTCAGCATAGCCTGCTGGAAGTGGCGCACCACCATATCCAATTCAAAGAAATTGTCATCCTGGGCTTCCATAAGCATCATTGCCAGATTTGCACCGACACAGAAATTTTTGCCCTGGTTTCCGATTACAAGTCCCTTATAATTAGCTTCCACTTCCTCAACCGCAAAATTGATCATCTGGACAATATCAAGGCCAATTGCATTGTTTTGAGATGTAAACTCCAGCAATGCTACGCCATCCCCAATGTCAATCAATGACGCACCGCTGTTTTTCTTGATTACTTTTCCTTGTTTTTTCAATCTTGCCAGATTGATCACCTTGGGATTTTCTACAAGCTCACGATACTCCCCATTCACAAAGTAGGAGACACTGCCTTCTTCTGATGCCTGGTAGAAAGATGTAAATCCGTTGGCTATCATATTCTTGATCCAGTCTGGCACCTTCAGGCCTTCAGCTTCCATACGGGATACCGATTTTTCCAACCCAATCGCATCCCATGTTTCAAACGGGCCCGATGACCAGCCGAATCCCCACTTCATAGCCTGGTCAATCGCTACTATGTCATCAGCAATTTCTCCTACAAGATCAGCAGAATATACAAGCACAGGACTAAGGATGCTCCATAGCAGCTGACCCGCACGGTCATCGCTGTATACAAGCGCTTTCATTTTGTTCGCTAAACCCTTTTGCTGCTTGGCAGCTTCCATTGAAGGAGTTTTTAGCTTTTTACGTTCCTGGTATTCAAGAGTAACCGGATTCAGCTCCAGTATCTCTTTACCCTTTTTAAGGAAGAATCCCTGACCAGATTTGCTTCCAAGCCACCCGTTCTGAATCATTTTGTTAAGGAATTCCGGAATCTCAAATACTTCCTTCTCTTCACCTTCTACTTGTTCATACACGTTTCTTGCAACGTGAGCGAAAGTATCGAGCCCCACCACATCCAAGGTCCGGAAAGTGGCACTTTTGGCTCTTCCAATTAACGGGCCTGTGACTGAATCTACTTCACCGACACTATATTCTGCTGTAAGCATTTCCCGTACAGTCACAAGAAGACCGTAAGTACCAATCCGGTTTGCAATGAAGTTTGGAGTATCCTTTGCTTCGACGACTCCTTTACCAAGCACATCCTCGCCAAATACTTTCATGAACGAAAGGACTTCAGGAGCTGTATGTTTCGTCGGGATTATTTCTAACAGCTTTAAATAGCGGGGCGGGTTGAAAAAGTGAGTTCCAAGGAAATTTCTTTGGAAATCCTCTGAACGCCCTTCAGCCATGGCTTCAATGGAAATACCCGATGTATTGGAGCTGATGATGCTGCCCGGTTTACGATACTGGTCTACCTTTTCAAATACCTGTTTTTTCACTGCAAGATTTTCTACGACAACCTCAATCACCCAATCTACTTCTCCGAGTCTTTTAAGGTCGTCCTCCAGGTTTCCCGCTTCGATAAGAGCCAGATTCTTTTTGGCTGTCAGCGGAGCCGGCTTTTGTTTTAAAAGCTTATGGATCGCCGTTTGGCTGATTCGGTTTCTCACAATTTTATCTTCAAGTGTTAGTCCCTTTTTCTTCTCATCCTCGGATAGCTCGCGAGGCACAATATCTAATAATAAAGTTGGAATGCCGATGTTTGCAAGGTGTGCAGCAATCCCTGATCCCATAACTCCTGACCCCAGAACAGCAGCCTTTCGTATTTGTCGAACCAAGTTCTTATCCCCCTTACCTGATTGTATTGAATGAATGCTCATTCAGTTTGTGATTACTTATAATATAAGATATTTTAGAAAATTGCGCAATTGCAAATACTTAAAAAAACACATATTTTCATCGAAAGTTTTTCGGCAAACAAAAAGGATGGGTAAAATCACCTCATCCTAATGGTTGTTCATAAATATCCTATTTTTTAAACATGCCTTTTAACACAAAGGCAACATTAGCAGGCCTTTCGGCAAGCCTGCGCATGAAATAGCCGTACCAGTCCGTTCCATAGGGGACATACACCCTCATTTTATATCCTTCCTTCACCAGTTCTAACTGTCTTTCATTCCGGATTCCGTAAAGCATCTGGAATTCAAACTGGTCATTCGGTATGTTATGCTCCTTCACAATTTGTTTCGTATATTCAATAATCGCTTCATCATGGGATGCGATTGCCGTATAATTTCCATTCAATAAATGCGTTTTGATAATTTTTTTGTAATTGTCATCCACATCCTTCTTCTCCGGAAACGCAACTTCAGGAGATTCTTTATAAGCTCCCTTCACCAGACGGAGATTCGGATGCAGACTGTTTAAATCGTCTATATCCTTTTCAGTACGGTATAGGTAAGCCTGGATTACGGTGCCCACATTATCATAATCTTCTCGCAGTTTTTTAAAAATATCGATCGTCTTCTGGCAACGGGAATAGTCTTCCATATCAATAGTCACAAAAACATTGTGTTGCTTCGCAGCATCCAGTATTCTTGTCATATTTCTCATAACCACAGCATCAGAAATATCCATTCCCATAGAGGTCATTTTCAGCGACAGCTGTGAGTTCAATTTATGCTTACCAATAGCCTCGATCGCTACAATCGAATTATCCGCCATTTCATTGGCTTCTTTTTCATTATCTACAAATTCACCTAGATAATCGATCGTCACAGACAGCCCATTTTTATTTAATTCCCTGATTTTTGCAACTGCAAGGTCAATAGTCTCACCTGCCACAAATCGGGACGCACCAAAACGAAGTCCATATTTTTTTGCCAGTTTAGTCAGGCTTTTATTCTTTGATAGAAAAAGAAAAAAATCTCTCATAAGTTGTTCCATTAAATATCCCCCTAAAACCCGATGTCCGTGAAAAATGATCTGTTCTACTATACAGAAAATATATTAAAATTCGACAATTCCATTTTAACATTTTGCTTTTGGATTTGATACGAAAAAAATTGCCGGGACTACGGGAGTTTACTTCACTGGTTTTGTCCAAAAAAAAAAGAGACTGCCCAATTAAAAATTGGTCAATCTCTTTTATTCCGATGATTTTCGTTTAGCACTTTAATTTCAGATATAATTTCCATCATCTGCTCTTTTCCTTTAGGATATAAAGCATTCCAATGTTTAGCAAGAGCAGGCATTGTTTTTGCAATATAGGTGTATAAAACCCAGTATCGTACCTTCTCCTCCAGCTCTTCTCCATTGGTGCCAGTCATCAATTCTGTATATTTGGACAGCAGAGCTTCAAACTGCCCCTTAAATTCCTCATTCATTATAAAAAACTCCCTCCTGAATGCTTGGCTCCACAGGATGTGGGGTCAGTCAGTCTTGCCAGGCCTACAGGATGCGGGCTGTCTGCGCTGCCATATGACGCGGCAGGTTTAGCTGACCTTCCACTCGTGAAGGGTTTAACTGACCTTCTTCGTGTGGCACTATTAGCTGACCTTCCACATGTTTAACAATCTTAGCCGATCATCCTTAAGCTGACATCCATTTTACGTATCAGTGGAGAACATATACTTTTTATAATGATATCTTATACTGAAAATGATTCCCATTGCCAGCATGTTGCCAAGCAGAGAACTTCCTCCATAACTGATGAAAGGCAGAGGGATTCCTGTAATAGGCAGTACACCTATTGTCATTCCTACGTTTTGGAACACATGGAATGTGACCATGCTAATAACCCCAACACATACATACGTATAGAAATTGTTTTTCGTTTCCATCCCAATCTTCGTAATGTGATAAATTAGCAGGAAGAATAAACTGATCACAATGCTTGAGCCAATAAAACCCGTTTCTTCTCCAATAATGCTGAAGATGAAATCCGTCTGGCTTTCCGGCATATAGACTTCGCGGGAACCCAGCCCTTTCCCTGTTGTTTGGCCAGAGCCAATGGCAAGCAAGGATCTGGTCAGATGGTATCCTTCCGCCTTTTGGTAATTATATGGGTCAATCCAGGAATAAATGCGGCCGAACTGGTATTGTTTTACTCCCAAATATTTCTCCAATATATCGGGGTGCCAGATGACAAAGAACAGAATGGTCGAAGCCAGGACGGCTCCTGCTGAAAATATGGGTACCAATATCCTCCAGGATATCCCAGAGATAAAGATAGTTCCGAGCAGAATCGCCAAAAATACAAGCGAAGTTCCCAGGTCGGGCTGCTTCATAACCAGCGCAAGCGGCAATGCTGTCACCATTCCAAGCTTGACTAATAACCATAAATCCGTCTGGATAGTCTTGATCGGCGTTTTAATGTGGTGACTGGAAATCACATTTGCCAATGAAAGAATAAGAAAAACCTTCATAAATTCTGATGGCTGCATTGAACCCATGAACGGTACTTGATACCAGCTCTTCGCACCATTGACCGGCCGCGCAATGCTCTCAGGAGCAACAATCAGGAAAGCCAGAAGCAAACATCCGAAACCATATGAATACCATGATATTTTTTTTAATTGATCAGAATCCAATGTTATTGTCCCAACGATAATTCCAACTCCGACAACATACCAGAGCAGCTGCTTGAGCAGGAAGTTTTCCCCATACTGCCCGGTAGATTGTGCACTGAATATAGCAGACAGACTAGCGAGAAATAATAGAAACAATATAAATGCCAACCCGTAATCTATCCGGGATGAGATATTTTTATCTGACTGCATGTTGAACTCTCCCCTTTAAAAAAGCGCAGGGCGCATACTGAAAACACTCATCGGCACCAGAAGCGATGGAACCGCGCGGCTCGCAAAAAAACATTTAATTTTTCGGCATTTTCACCGAAATCCATTTGATTTTAGCCTCATAAAACACTATGGCTTTTTTTAATGAAAGAAAGCTAATTTTAGATACTTTTACATTATACTTGATACGGCTAAAATCACAACAATATAGATGTATTGGGTTTATTTTCAATATTTTTCGCCTTCTTTGCAGCAATTATTTTCAGTATTCCCCGATGTAACTGCAAAGTGTTTCGTAAAAAGATGTCATTTTTTCAGAAAAGTATATCTTTTTTAGGAAAATTATTAATCTCTTTTTATTTATAATACCTACCAAAAAAAGTTATTGCACATATCTCCGTCATAAACTATACTTCAATAATATAAAAGAATACTTCCTCATTAACCGATGAGGTAGAGGCTGCAGCTTATATCAGTATGGCGGACGAGATACAGGGAATATTCATGACTCCGCATAGAAAGGATAAGCTGCCGAAGTCCGGATATATTCACTGAATATCCTGGCTGGTATTGTTGCCGAACAGGGACGATACTGTCACGTTGTTTTTACAGCGTGGGGAGCTACTTTCGGAAGGATTACACGGGTACATTACACGGCCTTCGATCTTTTTCGATGGCCGTTTTTTATTTGTTCATCCTTTCAGAACAAAAGGAGTGTTAATAATGGAAAAAAAGGCAACACATAATCCTTCTCAATTACAGAGAGGGTTAAAGACCAGGCACCTGACGATGATTTCCCTCGGTGGAACAATCGGGACAGGACTGTTCCTGGCAAGCGGCGGTGCTATTCATAATGCGGGGCCTGGCGGAGCACTTCTCGCTTATGCCGTGATTGGCCTTATGGTTTACTTCTTAATGACCGGGCTTGCTGAGATGGCAGCATATATGCCTGTATCAGGCTCATTCCGTGTCTATGCGACTAAATTCGTCGATCCATCGTTTGGCTTTGCACTGGGCTGGAATTACTGGTACAACTGGGCAATCACTGTTGCCGCCGAGCTAGCAGCTGTTGTGCTGATTATGAAATTCTGGTTCCCTGACAGCCCTTCCCTTTTATGGAGTGCAATATGCCTGGTGATTATGTTCGGCATTAACTATATGTCCGTCAAAGGATTTGGAGAAACAGAATATTGGTTCTCATTAATTAAAGTGGTGACTGTTATCGTTTTCCTTATTACCGGTGTTTTAATGATACTTGGGATTATGGGCGGAGAAGCGATCGGATTCAAAAATTTCACCGTTGACGATGCTCCCTTTAACGGAGGGTTCATGACTATACTTGGCATCTTTATGGCAGCAGGGTTCTCATTCCAGGGAACTGAATTGCTTGGTGTGGCAGCAGGAGAAAGCGAAAATCCAAGACAAAGTATTCCTAAGGCCATACGTTCGGTCTTCTGGCGTATTTTGCTTTTCTATATTTTGGCCATCTTTGTCATCGGATTGATTATTCCTTACAATACGGAGAGTTTATTAAGCTCTGATATCGCAGTCAGCCCATTTACACTGGTATTCGAGAAGGCTGGCCTGGCGTTCGCTGCTTCGGTAATGAATGCAGTCATTCTGAGCGCGATATTATCTGCAGGAAATTCCGGTATGTACGCCTCAACACGTATGCTATGGGATTTGGCGCGTGAAGGAAAGGCTCCTAAATTCCTCGGCAAACTAGATAAGCGCGGAGTACCGGTCAATGCCTTGATCGCTACGTCTCTTGTTGGGACTTTGGCTTTTCTTACAACATTCTTCGGGGACGGCCAGGTATATGTTTGGCTGCTGAATGCATCCGGAATGTCAGGATTTATCGCATGGATTGGGATTGCAGTCAGCCACTATCGCTTCCGAAAAGCTTATGTTGCACAGGGCCGAGATCTGAATGATCTTCCTTACCGTGCAAAATGGTTCCCTCTGGGCCCAATTCTAGCTTTCGTCATTTGTCTGATTGTAACACTTGGACAAAATTATGGAGCATTTACCGGAGAGTCAATTGACTGGAAAGGTGCTCTTGTATCCTATATTGGCTTGCCTTTATTCTTGATCATCTGGTTTATTTTTAAAGTAAAATATAAAACAAAACTTGTTCCATTAACAGAAGTTGATCTAGAAAAGCAAGATAAATTTTAAGGATCGAGCCTGTATTTTGCCAGATGCAAAATACAGGTTTTTTTAGTTTGTTCAACGTCGATTTTGCATACACTATACCAGCGTCAGACCTCTCCAAGTCCCTCAAACGTTCAGACTCTGTCCCCCAAAAATAACCCAAACGAAAACTTTGGCAGGAAGTGAAAATTAATCCTTGGTAAATGGTTCATGAATTGTAGAGCATATCCTGCTTTTTTAACGATAGATTACTCCAAGATTACATTTTAAGAATAATTACGATTTATTATAGATTTTTATTTTTTTTATTTCTAAAATGAAAAAGGATATGTAAATGACATTTTTCAGGAGCTTTATGATGAGAACTAAATTAACTGGGTTTATAGTGGTAATTATTATTGTACTTGTATTTGGAAAAACAAATGCTTATGCCAAAGACAGCAGCACACCTGCCATAAAGAGCGAATCTGCCATAATGATCGATGCAAAAACCGGAAGGACTTTGTTGGGTAAGCATGAAAACGCCCAAATGTACCCAGCAAGCCTGACGAAGGTCGCCACGGCAATCTACGCAATTGAAAAAGGCAATTTACATGATCAAGTAAAGATCAGCCCGGCAGCTGCAGCAGCGGTTGGTTCATCAGTATATGTAACTGCAGGAGAAACCATCCCTCTGTTAAACCTTGTACAGGGGTTTTTAATTAATTCTGGCAACGATGCGGGAGTGGCTATAGCAGAGCATTTATCCGGCAGCCAGGAGAATTTTGCAACGGACCTGAATACATTTCTTCAAACAAAGGTTAAAACTACCGGCACTAATTTCACGAACCCTCATGGACTGTTTGATAAAAACCATTATACGACTGCTGACGACCTGGCCAAAATTACTCAGTTCGCCATGAAAAACCCAATCTTCAGGGATGCCTTCAGCAAGAAAGAACTGCCGTGGCATGTAAAAACTTGGGATACTACACTCATTACACATCATCGGCTTTTAAAGGGTGAGCAACCATACAAAGGGATTACAGGAGGCAAAACCGGATTCGTGAGCAAGTCCGGCCACACACTGATAACCAGTGCCAAAAGAGGGAACATGGAGCTTATTGCAGTAACACTAAAGTCCACATCGGCCAGGCAGGCATACAACGACACAAAGAGCATGCTTAACTATGGCTTTTCTCATTTCACTACATCCAAGATTGATAAAAGTAAAAGATTTTCCGTAAAGGGAAAGACATTCTCCCTAAAACAAGATTTGTATTATACTCAATTAAAGGATGATACCCCTGTCTTCAAAACTGAGAAAAATGGAATTTTGGAAGTAAAAAACCAAATAGGCGAAGTTATGCAGTCCTTCGATTTGGAGCTCGTGGCTAACGCCGAGGAAATGCCCAAACCAAAACCAGATCAAAAAGAGCTTAAAGATACTCAGGGCAAACGCCTCTTTTACCCGTCTCTATTAGTTCTTTTTCTTCTATTATGTTCTGGGATGTTCGTTCAGAAGCGAAGAGCAAAAAAACGGAGAAATAAGTATCACTGGTAGGGAAAAAGAAAACCGCATCGGGTTGCGGTTTTCTTTTTTATTTGTATTCCATCAAGTTGGTTTATGATCCGTGATTAATTGGTCTACCAGTGAGGAAAATTCCATGAATGTAAATCCCAGGGACTGTGCTTTTTGGGCTGAAAGTGCCAATGATTTTCCCAAATCATATGGTGAGCGGTCTGCCCCGCTTTTTGCATCAGGGACAACTACAGGCTCCCTTCCGACCCTATTCCCTATTCTGGATATCAGTTCACCCAGAGAAATATCACCGCTGGATAATGGATTTAAAGGACCATTATACTCCCCTTTTGCTGCATCGAGGAGGAAGCGTGCTGCATCTCCGGAGTATACAAATCCCAGTCTGGCATCAGGATTTCTTACCGCGATCGGCTTTCCATTTTTCACATGCTCCACATGGAAAGCAAAGCGTTCTGTATAATCATCTTCACCGACAATATAAGGGAAACGGGCAGCCACTACAGGAAAGTAATTCTTTTGATATAAAATTGCCTCAGCTGTCCGCTTGGCTTCCTGATATCCAGTGAATCCCGGATATTCTCTTCTTGTTTTAAGTACAATAGGAAAGCTATATGGATCAAAATCATCTTCTGCCAAATGTTCGCCAAAATCATAAACGGCAGAAGATGATATAAGTATGTATTTCTTTACTCTATTTTTTAACAATTCAGCGGCATCTTCAGCCTCCTGTGCAGAGTAGCAGGTATTATCAAAAACAACATCCCATTCCATATCTCCTAAAGCTGATTGGACACTTCTTCTATCCTCGCGGTCTAGGATTATTCTCTGGACTCGATCCCCAAAATCATCAGATCTGATCCCCCTTGTCCCAATCGTGACCTCAATCCCTTCATCTAAAAGCATTTTTACAAGCCTCTTTCCAACAAACTGGGTGCCTCCAAAGATTAGCGCCTTTTTCATTGTTGATCTCCTCCCGTCTTATTCGACACTTTGTTTAATTGGCCATATCCTGCCTAAAATCCTCCTTGGTTAAAGGCTTACGAAAACATTAAGTCTATGGAAGCATAAAAAACATAAAAAAACAGCACCCGTTTAAGTGCTGTTGATCCCCTGTTTTTTATCGAAAGACGCGCGTGTGCCTCTTGCCTTTTGTAGCGTCCCAAAGCTGTTTTATTGGTTTCGGCGTCTGCTTTACTGCTTGTATTGTTTCCTGCACAGATTGTTTTTTAAATTGTACATCTGATTGGATTTCTTTCTGGGTTACGGACAATTTATCTGTTTCTGAGGTAATTTGTTCTGTTTTTGCCTGCATTCTTGCAGTCGTCGCTGAGATCCTGTTGAGGGTTGGCTTTGTTTCCTTGAATGTTTTCACGGCACTGAAAGCCAGGTAAATAAGGGAGCCGACAACAAGTGCTATACTTATATACACAATGATCATATTTGTTCCTCCTCCACGCTTCGTTACGTATCTTTACCCGCTGCCGCACTCCCGAAACTGATTTCCTAAAGACTGCTTCTGATCAGTTAGCGTGGGAAAATGAAAGAAGTCCTTACTCTGAAGTTTTTGGTTTTGGAACCGTACCGTCTTTACTATCTGGAATAGGTCCATAGCCAAGATCATTCCTGCTCCATTTGCTGTCATGGTCGGGTCCTGCGCCCGGTGCGATATTAGACATAGGCAGCTGCTTTAATTCCTTGCCGTTTGGCATTTTCCATCACCTCATCTTTAGGATGTACAAGAAGAACGGAAACAATCGAATCAATACAAAAAGCAGATAAGTTATTTCTCCAAAATAAAAAAGCTGTTAAGGAATCATTTATCCTTAACAGCTTTCCTGCGGTTATTGACCGACAGCAGTTTTAACCTTTGGTTCATCTTCATCATGCGTATAATCATAATCTGATGGGTCAATTGGTTCAAAACCTTTTGGAGTATAGAAACGCAGGAGATCGCCATTTACGACTTCATCAGAAAGTCTTAGCATCGTTTCAACCATTTCTTGATCCTGCTCGATTTCCTTTGTTTTTTCTAGCGGTTCGCCCGTGTTAGTATCATAGTATTTTCCTTTAAGAACCGTGACCTTTGGTGTTATAAAGTCGCCATTCCTGAATGGAACAACTTGATGATGCTCTTTGGAAAGCAGGTCAGTACCGAATTGTACGTAGTCTTTCGTATCAACACCCAATAAATGGAGCATGGTTGGCATTAAATCCACCTGGCCTCCATATTGATGCTTCACGCCGCCTTCCACCCCGGGTACATGAATCAATAGAGGCACCCGCTGCAGCTGGGCATTTTCAAACTTGCCAACTTCCTTGCCAAGAACTTTTGACATTGCACTATTATGGTTTTCCGAAATACCATAATGGTCGCCATACATGATAATAACGGAATTATCATATAGTCCTGATTGTTTCAGATAATCAAAGAATTCTCGAAGGGCTTCATCTGCATATCTGGCAGTCTGGAAATAGTTATCCACCGATGAGTCCCCTGTGGAATGCTTCGCAATGGTTGCTTCCTCTTGATCCAGAGGATACGGGAAGTGATTGGAAAGCGAGATGAACTTCGCATAAAACGGTTGAGGAAGAGTATTGATCAACGGTATGGATTCTCTGAAGAATGGCTTATCCTTCAATCCATAGTTCATCACATCTTCATCGTTCATGTCATAATAGCTTGCGTCAAAGAATTTATCGAAGCCAAGTGATTTATAAATCTTGTCACGATTCCAGAATGACTTGTAATTGCCGTGGAACACAGCAGATGTATATCCCCGCTGACCTAATATGGCCGGTGCGGCCTGATACGTGTTTTGAGCCTGAGTAGTAAATGCAGCACCCTGCGGCAGCCCGAACAAGGAATTTTCAAGCATAAACTCTGCATCTGCGGTTTTACCCTGCCCTGTCTGGTGGAAAAAGTTATCAAAGTACATAAAATCCTTGCTGCCTGCAAGTGAATTTAAGAAAGGAGTAACTTCTTCCCCATTCAATTTATAGTTGATGATAAAGTTTTGCATGGACTCAAGATGCAGATAGATTACGTTTTTGCCTTTTGCTTTTCCAAAATACTTTGGATTTGGCTCTGCTTTTGTAGCTTTCGTATAGTTCACAACTTCAGCAATATCTGAACTGTTTGCCGTTGCTCGCTGAGCATAGGTCTTTGTGTTTTGGATCATGTCATAAACGGTATAATTGTACATACCAAGATATTTGACAATATAATTACGGTCAAAAGTTCTTGATAACAACTGCGGACGATCCTTTTCAGCAAGCCCAAGATTGATAGTAAAAACCATAACGGCTGTCAAAAATACCGAAGTAACCGTGCGTCTCTTTAGCCTTTCATCTTCCGGCTTAACAACCTTTCCAAAATAAAGCACAAGCAAAGTGATGGTATCCAGAAAATAAAAGAAGTCATATGGACTGGTCAACGCTGTAATGCTCTGTCCCAAATCTCCCGCATTGTTCACTTGGGTGAGCGTTGGCAGCGTAATAAAATCACTGAAAAATCGGTAGTACATAATATTTGCGTAAAGAAGGAAAGAAAGCATAAAGTTCAGTGCGATAATCCATCTATAAGCTTTTTTTCCTTTGGCAAAAAGAGCTAATCCAAAAATTAACAGGGCTGAACTTAGCGGGTTAAGGAAAAGGAGGAATTCTTGGATTCCATTCTCCACGCCAAGGTTGAACTCCGTTCGATATGCGATATAGGTTTTTAGCCAGAAAAGAACTACTGCGATAGCAAAGAAGCCCAGCAGTTTTTTAGTGATGTTCTGGTTTAGTTTCAGAAATTTAGCCATGTTTTTTCACCTCTATTAATCTAGTGGTCCCTTTTGTAAATGTTTCAGGAAAGTAAAAAACTCTCTTACACGAAAACAAAGAGAGAGTAGGCATACAATCCATAATACCATCTCAGCCAAAGAAGTCAAGGCAATGGAGCCTATTCCCTCATATTCACTAACTAAATCCATTTACAAATTATACAGCTTTTTCAAGGTAAGATAAGATCCAAAATACTCAGTTTGGCGGCATTTCAAAAACGTCCCGCTCAGTGACTCAGCATGTCTATCAGGCCTTTTGTATTTTATGTTGCTGATTATCAATTAAGTACAAGTCTTTTTAATTTTTATGATTATTAATCATATATCAGTTTCAAACAACAATCAAAAAAAGATTACCTTTCATTAGATACCACGTTATGGCAATCCGCTAACCAGGTCATTTTACTTTAAATCACATGTTTATTATATAGTTTCGCTTTTCAGATTTCCACTAAATGACATAAGCTGGAATATTCTGACTTTATAAATTAACCCGCTCATACTTCATAAAAGCACCATTCATATGTCCTGGCAATTTAGCGAATGAACCCAAAGATAACACCCAGGCAAGTATAAAACGCCTATAATGTTCTGAAAACCTTGAAATTTTGATAACCTGGGATATAATAATACATAATAATAATCGTAAAATGTTTTCTAGGGTTCCGCGATGATTCATCGGTCTGGTCCGAGAGAAAACTCACGGCGCCAGCCGTGCCACGGAGGGACAAAAGCCTGGGAGATCTGTTATACAGTTCACCCAGGCTTTTTTTATTTTGGATAAACTAATGTACATCCAATACCCGGCTTGATCATGCTTGACTCTCTGCATTGCTCTTAAGCGATGTAACACATTTAGGGGTGAATAAGATGAATAAGTATTGGCTTTATATTTTTATCGCGGCTTTTTTCGAGGTATTTTGGGTCATCGGGCTCAAACACGCCGACAGTGTTCTTTCATGGTGTGCAACCGTCTTTGCTATAATTGTCAGTTTTTATGTGTTGATCATTGCAGGTAAATGGCTTCCTGTAGGTACCGTCTATGCGGTCTTTGTTGGCCTGGGGACAGGAGGAACTGTGTTAGCGGATATTCTCTTATTTAATGAAGAATTAAAATTAAGTAAAATCGTTTTAATTTTGCTCCTGTTAACTGGAGTGATGGGGCTAAAATTGGTTACCGGTGATCATTACGGGAAAGGCAGTGATATATAATGGCATGGGTTTCTCTTTTACTGGCAGGAATGTGCGAAATGCTTGGTGTTTTGATGATCAATAAGTTTCATAAGGATAGAAACTGGAAGGCAGTCCTATACCTGATTTTGGCTTTTGGCGGGAGCTTCTGCTTTCTGGCAATGGCCATGGAGACACTGCCAATGGGTACCGCATATGCCATTTGGACAGGAATTGGAGCTTCAGGGGGTGCTATCTTGGGGATATTGATATATGGAGAACCGAAGGATTGGAGAAGAATCCTTTTTATCATTATGATTCTAGGTTGCGCAATAGGCTTAAAACTAGTGGGATAAAAAAACTGTCCCTTCGGCAGGGACAGCTCCATTTTTGTATTATTTCAAACCTTTATCCACCTCTTGTACCATTTCACCTACAGAAACCAATCCTCCACCGGCAAGATACCAGTACTCAGGATTGAGATATATAATGTTTCCATTCTTATATGCATTGGTCTTCTTTACCAGACTGTTTTCAATTACTTTCTTGGCACTTTGTCCTTCTCCTACCGCAGCATCTCTGTCCACCACAAACAGGATATCAGGGTTCCGCTCCACCAGGTATTCAAAGGATATATTCTGGCCGTGCCTAGGATCAGCATCCAAATCGTCGGCGGCTGGCTTAATTCCAAGAACATCATGTATGATGCCGAAACGAGAACCGGGACCAAATGCTGTTACCTTTCCGCCGGAAGTCAGGGTGATAAGGGCCTTCCCATTCCCGGAAGCGACATGCTCTTTCACAGATTCAATATTATCCTCAATCTTCGCAACTTCCGCTTTGACTTCTTCCTCTTTATCGAATATTTCTCCAACTGTAGTCATGTTCTTCTTGAAGGATCCCATATAATCCTTATAGTCGAATCCCATAAATACGGTCGGCGCAATTTCTGCAAATTTATCGTAGGAATCTTGCTGCCTGCCAGAAATAATAATAAGGTCTGGCTTCATCTCATTAATTTTTTCAAAGTTAGGCTCCATCAGCCCTCCAACATTTTCATACTTGCTTCCTTTATATTTATCAAGGTAAGAAGGTAAATTATCCTTGGGCACACCCGCTGCCTCTACCCCTAATCGATCCATAGTCTCCAAAATCCCAAAGTCAAACACGACCACTTTCTTTGGATTTTTCTTTACAGGAGTCTCTCCAAATTGATGCTTTACTGTAATTGTATCAGAGTCATTATTTGCACCTGTTCCCGAACTGTCCTTCGAGGCGCAGGCTGCTGTGAGCACAGCGAAAACCGCAAGTATCATCAATAATGAAATTTTCCGTTTCATTTTGTCTGCACCCTCCTTCTGCCGTTTTTTTAAATCATTAGGCGTAGTATACTGCAATCTTGTTTTCATCTATCGTTTGAATATTGATGTCCATATCGTATAAAGTCTTTAACAGGTCCGGCCTGATAATATTTTCTGTAGCCCCCTGCTGAATAATTTTGCCGTCCTTCAAAGCAACAATATAATCTGAATAACAGGAAGCAAAATTAATATCGTGGATGACGATGACCACCGTCTTTCCAAGCTCATCAGCGAGCTTCCTCAAGACTTTCATAATTTGTACGGAATGTTTCATATCCAAATTATTCAACGGCTCATCCAGCAGGATATACTCGGTATCCTGGGCGATCACCATCGCGATAAAGGCGCGCTGCTGCTGGCCGCCGCTCAATTGGTCCAGATATTTATCCTGGATGTCAGCAAGCTCCATATACTTTATAGCTGCATCGACATGCTTCCAGTCTTCTTTGGTAAGCCTGCCTTGTGAGTATGGAAAACGGCCAAAAGATACTAATTCCCTTATCGTCAGGCGCACATTTATATAATTTGATTGTTTTAAGATTGCTATCTTTTTAGCCAGTTCGTTACTTTTGCATCGTGCAATATCCATTCCATCTATCAATATATCGCCTGTATCCTTGCTGAGGATTCTGCTGATAATGGATAAAAGTGTACTTTTCCCAGCACCGTTAGGACCAATGAACGAAGTGATCTTGCCCTTCTCGATCTTCAAGGAAACATTTTCGATAACATTTTTGTCGCCGTACTGTTTGGATACATTCTTTACCTCTACCATGCTTTATTCTCCTTTAGTAAAAGATATATGAAATACACTCCACCGATGAAGTTGACAATCACACTGAGAGTTGTAGAAAAAGTAAACACCCTCTCCACAATAAGCAAACCGCCGATTAAGGCAATGATACTGATCAAAACGGACCCCGCAGCCAAGTATGCATGGCGATACGTCTTAAAGAATTGATAAGAAACATTGACAACCAGAAGACCTAGAAATGTTATGGGACCTACCAAAGCAGTTGCAACAGATACCAAAATAGCTACAAGTATTAACAGCCTTTTTACTACATGATCATAGTCAACGCCTAGATTGATGGCCTGTTCCCTGCCAAGAGAAAGGACATCGAGATATTTAATTTCCCTGAAAAAATATATGAACACGGCTGCAATAATAAATACAGAAATACCCAATAAATCAGTATTGATATTATTGAAGCTTGCAAACATACGGTCCTGGATAATTTGAAACTCATTAGGATCAATGATTACCTGCATAAACGATGAGAAGCTCTGGAACATCGTACCCATTATCAGACCTATTAATAGGAGAAAGTAGATGTTTTGTGACTCTCTTTTAAACAGAAATTTATATAATAAGGCTGCAAATAACACCATCAAGCCAACTGAAATTACGAAATTAAGATTATTATTCATAACCGATTGGCTGCCTGAACCAAACACAAAAATAAGTGCAGTCTGGATTAGCATATATAAGGAATCGAGCCCTATTATGCTGGGCGTTAAAATCCGGTTATTGGTGATCGTTTGAAACACAATCGTCGAAAACCCGATCGCCGCTGCGGTCAGTACAACGGCTGCTATCTTTATGCCCCGCTTCGGCAGCACATAATCCCAGTAGCTCCCTATATCTGTGAATAGGTAGATGATAATTAAAACAGCGGTTAGTAAAGCGAGAATACTGAGTCTACCTTTGTTATGCATATGCTTTTCTCCTCATCAGCAGATAAAGAAAGATCCCGCTTCCAATTACCCCTACTGTTAACCCGATCGGCATTTCATATGGGAAAATAATGACTCTTCCCAAAATATCACAAAACAGCAGGAACACTGCTCCCAGGAGAGCTGTATGAGTCAGATTTTTCTTTAAATTGTCGCCATTATAAATAGAGACTATATTGGGGACAACCAGCCCTAAAAATGGAATCATCCCTACAGTAAGCAAGACAGCCGTAGTGGATAAAGCGACAATGATCAGGCCTGTATTGACTACAACCCTATAATTCAAGCCTAAATTGACAGCAAATTCTTCTCCCATTCCTGCAATAGTGAATTTGTTGGCAAATAAATAAGCCACAATTACCAGCGGGATGCTTATATAGATCATTTCATATCTTCCGGCCATAATCATGGAAAAATCGCCATGCAGCCAAGCAGATATACTTTGAATCAAATCGTGTTTGTATGCGAAGAATGTTGTAATGGAACTAATGATATTTCCAAACATCAACCCTACAAGAGGAATGAATATCGCATCTTTGAACTTGATTCTATCAAGAAGCCTCATGAACAGAAACGTACCGGCAAGCGCAAACACAGAAGCAATCAGCATCTTCTCCATCATGCTGGCCGATGAGAAGAGAATTAATGAAACAAGAATCCCCAGTCTTGCGGAGTCCATGGTCCCAGCCGTGCTTGGAGATACGAACTTATTCCTGCTTAGCTGCTGCATGATAAGTCCACAGATGCTCATGCTGACTCCGGCAATAATCAGGCTGATTAACCGGGGGAATCTGCTGATAAAAAGAATATCCCTCTGGTCTTTAGTCATATGTAGTAAATCGAGTGGAGTAATATCCTTTACACCTATGAACAATGAGGCCAGAGAAAGTACTACGAATGCGATAATTAAGTATCTCTTTTTCATTGTTTTCCTTCTCTTTCTGTTGACATGATGTGCATCATTTCAGCAACTGTTAAGCTGGTATTATATTAATGAGATTAATTATCAATGAAACGCAAAAAAATAATGTCAAACTGACAAAACTTTAATGAGATTCATTATCAATTACCATTACTATTGTAAAATCTTATATGTATATGTGTCAATTCATTTTCACCAATAATCAGAAAATAAAGGTTATCGTCCTTAATTTTTAACAAGCAAGGAAGAAATATTTTCTATATATAGGAAATATATTTAAAGATGTGCATTGACATACAGTAATCCATTCCGTATAATTCATCTCAAGGTAATATATCTCAAATTCAAGATATAAGACTTAAAAATATGATTTTATGTAAATATGGGAGGAATTTAACATGACAAAAACAAAATGGGCAGTAGATCCAACTCATAGCAGCATTGATTTCTCAGTAAAACACATGATGGTTGCAAAAGTAAAAGGAACATTTCATAAATTCGACGCTCAAATCGAAGCCGATCCCACTGACTTAACAACAGCTGATATCGAGTTCAACATTGATATTTCAAGCATTGATACACGAAACGCTGACCGCGACAATCACCTTCGTTCAGCTGACTTTTTCGATGTGGAGAACTCTTCAACTCTAAACTTCAAGGCTACAAATATTGTAAAAGCAGATGAAGATGAATATCAAGTCACTGGAGACTTAACAATTGGCAAGATTACACGCCAAGAAACATTTACTGTAACGTTTGAAGGCCAAGGCAAAAACCCTTGGGGGGCAGAAGTAGTCGGGTTCAGCGGAAAAGGAGCTATCAACCGCAGTGATTATGGTTTAACATACAATGCCGCTCTTGAAACTGGCGGGGTCCTGATTGGTGATAAAATCAATATTACTCTAGAAATCGAAGCATCTGCACAAGCATCCTAATCTTTGATAGCTGCAATGCAAAAAAACAGGAAGACTGCCAGTCTTCCTGTTTTTTTTGTGCTTCTTGCCGTTAATTTATGTATTTGCCAATTTGGTTTGCAAATAGACCAATTCCTGCGAAAGCTCTGTTAGCCTTCTATCTATATCTTCATCAATGATCTGGCTTTCCTTGTTAAAGCTGTCATTAGGCACAAATACACTTTTTGTGGCAACAATGGCCTTGAAGAATGATAGGATTGGCCGCAGCTGATTTTCGGCAACCAGGGAGTGATGGCTGGATCCGGCAGTGGATACATATCCTACTACCTTGGATTCAAACACGGTAACCGGGAGATGATCGAGCAGGTTTTTCAAAACCCCCGGGATCGATGCTTGATATACGGGAGTCCCTATTACGAAGAAATCTGCATCTATAATTTTCCCAATAACATTTTTTGTATCATCATTATATGATTCTAAAGGGCGTCCATCGACCATTTCTACCAGATAATCCTTCAAATCAATAAGTTCTATATCGATCTCCGGTCCATAAGCCTTGGCCCGGGTTAACACCTCATCGACTATCTTGGCTGTCTTTGAGCCGATAATCGCACCGGAAATACCTACTAATTTCACTGCCTTATCCTCCTTAACAACG
Organism: Peribacillus sedimenti; assembly: GCF_046237635.1. NCBI lineage: Bacteria > Bacillati > Bacillota > Bacilli > Caryophanales > Bacillaceae > Peribacillus > Peribacillus sedimenti. The sequence continues at coordinate 4,455,401 of NZ_CP143547.1, forward strand.
GGAAGTATCCCGTTTAATTTACCGACTAGGAAGCAATCGTTGATGTAAATTCGTGATCGTCGAAGATTAATTATCTTGCTATAAAAAAGATTATCATTTTTAAAAACCAAATGCACCATATTAGATTAAGTTTTATGGAAAGGTTTACGGAAAAAGTATTACGCAGTAAAATGGGATAGAAGAGGATAGCTTGGCATACCAATTTACCCGTTCCTCAGCCCATTCGCTCTTCTTCAATCATTTGCGGCTGAAGACTGTAACTTAACCAGTTTAGCTGCTTCTTCAAAAACGGCAAATTGAATGCAGCTATTACTTAAAGGAAGCTGATAAATATGAAATCACTTCTGCAAATATTCTCAAAGAAGAAGAAGATTAGTATCGAGTTTTGCCAGAATAATCTGGATCGTTTTTTGGATCCATCCTCATTCCAGGAATTTCAATCGTTTTTAGGGGATACAACGCTCCAATATAAAGAATATACATGCATGAGCGAATGCAAACTATGTAAAAAATCACCTTATGCGAAGGCAGATGGTGACCTCGTAACGGCTGAAACACCAGCAGAATTACTTAAAAAGTTAAAAGATAAAGCTATTATGAACTAGCTAAAAAAGGCGCCTCAATGGAATAAAAGCGGCTCAGATTGTCGACAAAGGGGTCGGAATGTACTCATTTTGTACCCCTTTTGTCATTTCGGTCGCTATTTAAGTACAAAGAGGCCGGTCTTTGCTGGTCTCTAGCATGAAACAGATGCTAAAAGTATTTTCAAATAAGGTGAGTTAAGTCAAGGTAACAGGACAATGCCTGGACGACCGACATTCCAGGTCCCTCCCTCCACCAAGTTATAGGTAAAGGAGAAATAAAGGGTTTCTTCCATTTTACGGATTAAACGGTCCTGCAGACAAGCTGGTCTTAAGCTACCATCTCTACAATCAACGTACCCCATTGGCAAGCCCAACCAAAAAACTGCAGGTAATCTGGATTTTCATCTTGTTAGTCTACAGTATGGGCCCCCCTCCTCGGAATGAAGCGGCTGTGTTTATTGAAACAAGGCAATTTCCCCTATGTTTCCTGCTGCAGAGGTAGCCGGACCGTGAGTCTTTTACTTAAGTTCTGCTCTAATAATTAGCCTGTGTGACGCAACCTCGATCGGATGGCAGGTGATTAATGTTAACAGGGAACGTTTTTTGGTCTCAGCGATTACAGATAAGTCAGTAGGTTTAACCACAAATTTATCAATGACCTTATATGTGTATACTCCTTTGCTGCCTTCCAGGATAATCGTGTCTCCCTTTTCTACTTCATCAAGCCTGTTAAAAAACCTTCCATATGTAAGGCTCCTATGTGCTGCAATGGCTATATTTCCCGGCTCACCCGGCATCGATGTGCCTCTCACATGTCCAGCGGCATTTTTCAGTTCTGATGGTCCAGCGCCTTCTACAACGGGAAGATACAAACCAATCTTTTTAATTTTAATAGTTCCAACAAGGAGCGGACTTTTTTTCTGATTTTTACTGGAGGTAGCGTCTTTCACCACATTATTTCCAGCTGCTTCTGCTGTTTCGCTGATATTTGCGGCGTTTCTAAATGCAATATCCAGTTCTTTGAGACTTTCAACGGCAGACCCCTTGGCAGGCTCATATTTATCTTTATTTTTCTCCCATTCCATAATTAATTGATTAGCTTTGTGGTCAATATACATTTGCTCGATCCAGGGAAACCCTATGGTACCAATGCCGCTCAAAAGTAACAATATTGCTATGACTTTTTTCATCTTTCACCTCGAATTACCAGAAATCGTTATATTCCCCTAAAGAAATACCCAAAGTTTGGAATATCAAACATACAAACAACATTTTTCCTTGTTCACAAACAAGGGCCACCGATGCAAAACAAGATCCATGACGAGCTTTCTAAGGGAAATAAAAGAATCTCACTGCATCTCCCAAAATAAAAAAGACCGATAGAGGGTATCCATCACCCTCGTATCGGTCTTTTACAACATATTAGTTTTCTGCAATTTTCACCTTATTTTCTTCAACAACTGCTTTAAAGCTTTTCACTTCCGGCATTTCAAAGATAAAATCGGCGATGCCATCTTCAAGTTGTTCCTGGATCACCCTGCGGAGCGGTCTAGCGCCGAATGAAGGGTGATAGCCAAGCTCGGCCAGTTTTTCTTTTGCTTCACTTGTAACCTCCAATTCGAGTCCTTGTGCTGCAATTGTTTCATGTAGCTCCGCAAGCATAATATCAACAATCTGAAGAAGGTCTGCTTTTTTCAATGCAGAGAATTCAATAATACTGTCAAATCTGTTTAAGAATTCAGGCTTAAAGTAGTTACCAAGTGATTGTAAAATCGTTGCTTCTTCAACGGCTGAGGAATCAGTACCAAAGCCCATCACTTTTCTCTTTTCTCCTACACCTGCGTTACTTGTCATGATTATTACTGTATCCTTAAAGTTTACCGTACGTCCCTGGCTGTCGGTCAGACGCCCATCTTCAAGAATCTGAAGGAACATATGCATGACATCCGGATGCGCTTTTTCAATCTCGTCCAGAAGGATAATGCTGTATGGCTTGCGGCGGACTTTTTCTGTCAATTGTCCAGCCTCTTCGTGCCCCACATATCCAGGAGGTGAACCAATCAATTTGGATACACTGTGTTTTTCCATGTATTCACTCATATCGAGTCGGATCATGGAATCTTTGGAACCGAATAATTCTTCGGCCAATGTCTTGGAAAGCTCAGTTTTCCCTACACCAGTCGGTCCAACAAACAAGAATGAACCGATTGGACGTGTTTTGGATTTAAGGCCTGCGCGGCTTCTGCGGATTGCTTTGGCAACCTTACGTACGGCTTCCTCTTGGCCTATTACCTTTTTGGAAAGCTCCTCTTGAAGGTGAAGCATTCTTGCTTGCTCATCCTCCTGAAGTTTACCTACAGGAATGCCAGTCTTTTGTTCAATGATTTCCTGGATGTGTTCCACTGAAACGGTCGGTTTTCCGGATACAGAATCAGATTTAAGCATTTTTTCCAATTTTTCTTCTTCATCTCGGAGCTTGGCAGCTGTTTCGTATGCTTCCTGTTTCAGGGCTTCCTCCTTTTCCTTATGGATTTGAGCTAATCTCTCATTGATGCTCTCTTCCTGTCCGCCTTCAATAGTAAGGTTGAGTTTAGAGCCCGCTTCATCCATAAGGTCGATCGCTTTATCCGGTAAGAAACGGTCCTGGATATAACGATGTGACAGTTCCACAGCCGCCTCCAGAGCTTCATCGCTGTAATGGACTTCATGGAAGGATTCATATCTTTCTTTTAATCCATGCAAAATTTCCAGCGCTTCTTTTGTTGACGGTTCGTTCACGGTTACCGGCTGGAAGCGTCGTTCCAAGGCAGCGTCTTTTTCAATTTTCCTATATTCAGCAAGAGTTGTAGCCCCTACCAGCTGAAGTTCACCACGCGCAAGCGCAGGCTTAAGAATATTTCCGGCATCCATAGAGCCTTCTGCAGAACCTGCACCTACTATTTGATGGATTTCATCAATGAAAAGGATGACATTTTTTCTCTCTTGCAATTCAGAGATCAGCTGTTTCATACGCTCTTCAAATTGGCCTCTGATACCTGTATTTGAAACAAGTGAAGCCACATCAAGCATGTAGACTTCCTTAGAACGAAGCTTTACAGGAACGGTCCCTGCCGTAATCTTTAAGGCAAGTCCTTCTGCAATTGCAGTCTTACCAACACCTGGTTCACCAATCAGCACAGGATTATTTTTATTTCTTCTATTTAGTATTTCGATAACTCTGCTTACTTCTTTATCACGGCCGATCACTGGATCAATCAACCCAGCCTTTGCACTCTGAGTGAGGTTGCGACCATATTGATCAAGCAGTCCCCCGCCTCTTCCAGCCTGGGTGTTCGGAACCTTCTCCTGCTGGCTTTGTCCGTTTCCGTTGAAATTGGATGGGTTTCCGAATGCTTTGAAGAAATCTTCGAATCCATTGTGTCCCATGTTCATTCCTCCCATAGCCGCTCCCATTTTATTACGCTCTTCTCTAAAGCAAGTGGAGCACAAATTTAGATTTTGTTGATGGCCATTAACATTAACATGAAGTGTTACATTGGCGTGGTTTTTTTGACATTTCTCACAAATCATATGTGACTCCTCCTTATAATTTTAGGTTTATTTATATCAATTTATTGTGAATTTCTTAGTAGAATAGAGTTTTCAATCCGGTTTGACTTTGACTTTCTTTGACCTTATATTTTTATTATACTCTGACCTTCTTTGACTTTCAAGTCTTTTGCCCAATAATTTAATGGGTTTAAAGATAAGTTTTTAACCCCATCAGTTCTTTGACCTTATTTGACTTTGTAACCATATTATAGTTTGACCTTTTTTGACTTTCAAGTATTTTGTCTGCATTTTGACAATTTTTCTTGAGATGAGGATTTTTGCCACAAATTTAGAGGTTTTTCTGCGAAAGATGTCAAAGTTTAACATATGACAAAATTGTTTACTTCTGAAAGAGGGACGAAAAAATATGGGTGAGCAGTTAAGCCATATCGCAGAATTGATAAAAGACAAACAGCAATTTTTAACAGACAAAGTGCTGACCTTTCAAAATGACCGCGATACTATTCTCAAATCTGATCGAGTGCGGGTTTACACGAAGGAATGCTTGGGCCTGCTTTTTAATCATTTGAATGACACTCTTGTTTCTTGCGAGGAAACGGCCATAAAAAATAACCATATATATGGCTCCGAGTGCGGACAGCTCGCCTTTGATTCAAGCCTTCCCCCGGAAATAGCGGTTGAAGCCTTTATAGAAGTTCGTAATGTGTTTCATGATTATCTCTATAGTTTAGTAAAGAACGGTTTCGCTTCCGCTTTGGCAGTTTTGAGGGCGATTAGAATCATAGATAATCTTATTGATCAAGCCTCCATTTGTTTAATAAACCACTACAACAATATACTGACCACAACCAAATCAGCATTGGCGGAATCCAGCAAAGATTTAAATATTACATTAAAGGAACTAAATGAATTAAAAGATGCATTAAATGAATCTACCATTTTCGCCATCACCGATCAAAAGGACAATATTTTATATGCAAATGACAAATTTTGCGAGATATCAAAATATTCATCGGAGGAGCTGATTGGAAGCAATCATCATATATTAAATTCCGGAAACCACCCAAAAGAATTCTTTGATGAAATTTGGAAGACGATCCAGAAGGGAGAAGTCTGGAACGGAGAAATCATGAATAAAGCAAAAGATGGCAGCTGCTATTGGGTAGATACAACAATCATCCCTTACCAGGACAAGGATGGAAAAACGTATAAGCATATCTCCATCCAAAAAGACTTGACCCAGCAAAAGAAAGCAGAAGAACTTCTCCATAAAACCGAAAAGCTTTCATTAGTTGGAGAACTGGCTGCCGGGATTGCTCATGAAATAAGAAATCCGCTTACTACTATTAAGGGATTTGTACAGTTGTTGAGTAAATCCCTGCCTGAAAAGGATCAGCCTTTTTCAGAAACCATACTTAGCGAAATCGACAGGATTAACTTCATTGTCAGTGAATTCATGGTGTTTGCCAAGCCACACGCCGTATATTTCAGCAAATGCGATGTATCAGAAATTCTTATGAGTGTGATCCACCTGGTCAGCGCTGAGGCACTGCTGAAGAATGTTACGATTATGCCCGAAATGAAAAGTACCCCTCCCATGTTCATTTATGGTGAAATGCATCAACTGAAGCAGGTTTTTTTAAATATGATAAAAAACGGAATAGAAGCTATGCCTTACGGCGGCTCAATCAGTATTTCAATAACTGAAGTTGACGGGAATATACAGATATCCTTTGTGGACAACGGGGTAGGCATGACTCCCGAGCAAATGGAAAGGCTGGGAGAACCCTTCTATACCACGAAAGACTCTGGAAATGGCCTTGGATTAATGGTGAGCTATAAGATTATTCAAAATCACAGAGGCCAAATAAATGTAAAGAGCAATGCATGCGGCGGGACTACATTTGAGATTGTGTTTCCCGCCATTTGATCATCGTATTAGGAAGTATGTAAAATTGTTGCTTATGTAATACGTCTCTCGTTTTGCTTCTTTATTCAGCTGCATTAGTAAGGCCCTCGTTTTTCTTATATCGCCGTAATTAGGGCACGGCTTCTTTTCATTTCAAGTAGTTTAACATGACTCATATAAGGAGCAGTCTTGGCATAATGAAGTTATCGGTGTTCCCCTTCCAGCCAGTTTTTCAATCTTTCTATATCCTGTTCGATCAATGGCCGTAAACCAGGATTATAAAAGATAGAAGCTGGATGGAAAAGAGGATAGATCGTATATATTTTCGCCGTCCATTCATACCTGTCCCCATCGTCGCTAAGCCTCTGTACAGGCTGTCTAAGAAAGCTTCCATGCACCCGTGATATGCTTTTATCCGCTCCAGCCAGCCTCTTAAGGCTTACATTTCCTAATGTCACAATAATAGGCGCATTTACATGTGAAATTTCGTAGTCCAAAATGGGGGCATGGGCTGTAATTTCTCCCCCGGTTGGCGGCCGGTTGTATTTTCTTTTGACAATCTGCCCGCTCCGGTCCTTTTTCTCTCCCCACTTATAAGGTCGGCTTCTGACAACACTGGTAATATAAACCTGTTCACGTGTAACTCCCGCCATGTGCAGGAACTTCATTAATTCATTTCCTGCACGGCCGCTGAACGGTACCCCATTTAGAATCTCTGTTTCTCCAGGCGCTTCCCCGACGAGCATCATCTTCGCAGCCGTGGGGCCCTGTCCATAAACAAATCCCTCCACCTGAAACTCCTTTATTCTTTTCTTTCCCCATTCTGCCAACCATTCAGGTATCCTCATTTCCGCTCACTCTTTCTTGTTTGTATGTAGTGATTCGGTAAAATAAATGAATAAAATTTGAAAACTCAGTGGAATCTAATCATTAGATTTTTATTTTTGTACTTGCCCGGTCTTAGCTTTTACCTTTCCAGCTTGTTTATCAAACAGAAAGTCTATAAAAAAAACCCCTATAAATCCAATATTTACAAAGTATCAATTTTCGGAGAAAACACAAATTAATAGTACAACAGAGCGAGGAGGTGAGACATATGTCAGGAAGACGCCGTCAAAGCGGAAGCAACAGAAGCCTTTTAGTTCAAGGAGCCGAACTAGCAGTGGAACAAATGAAGTATGAAATCGCTGCTGAGTTTGGTGTACAACTTGGTGCAGAAACAATATCCCGTGCTAATGGATCTGTAGGTGGAGAAATCACTAAACGCCTAGTAGCAACAGCTCAATCTCAATTAGCTGGCCAAGCTGGATTTGGTTCTGCAAGATAATTCGATCCCAAAAGCTAGAACAATTTATTTCATATCATAAACAATTTTATACAACTGGCATAAGGCCGCCTGCAGCAGCTGGCGGCCTTTAAATTTGATTTTGAACGATTAATTAATCGTGACAAATTTTAATGAAAGCTGCCTTCTTTTTGGAAGGCAATAAAAAACTCAGTACCAATAATGTACCGTGCTCTGTCTTTATATACTGGTCAGACTGTCCTTACTGCATTTCGGAAAAATCTATTTCAAAACCAAGGTCTTCCAGCATTCGATGATCTGCGGTGCTTTCTTGCCCTTCTGTAGTTAGATAGTCGCCAAAAAAAAATGGAGTTGGCCGCATACAGGCCGAGCGGCTGAAGGCTGCGAAGGTTTACTTCCCTGCCTCCAGAAATTCTGATTTCCTTGCAAGGTTTCACATATCGCATGAGGCACAGAACCTTCAGGCAATATCTTGGATTTAATTCATCCGTTCCTTCTAGGGGAGTGCCGTCAATGGCATGAAGAAAATTCACCGGGATGGAATCGGCATCCAGAACCCTGTAATGACCTCGCCATGTCTATAACATCCTGAAGAGTCTCCCGCATACCCACTATTACGCCTGAACATGGAGATATCCCCTGATGTTTAACGATTTGCACCGTATTTACTCTGTCCTGGTATGTATGTGAAGTGGTTATGCTGTCATGATGATTCTCCGAAGTATTAATGTTATGGTTGTACCTGTCAACTCCAGCCTCTTTCAGTTTCTTTGCCTGTTCTGGTTTAAGGAGGCCCAGGCAGGCACAAACGGTCAGCTTATATTTATCCTTAATTTCTTGGACCGCTGATGCCACATGGTGTATTTCTTTGTTGCTTGGGCCTCTGCCGCTGGCTACATTGCAATATGTCCCTACATTCAGATTATAAGCATTTGCAGCCCCTCTTACATTTGCAGCCCCTCTTAAGATGGATAATGATGGCGGATCAGGTAGGCACCATGCAATAGCTCGAGCAAATCCTCATCTGGACAAGTTAAGATTTGCATCGCCTCAGAATTGGTAATCTCATATCCCTCAAATGACTTGCAAGGCAAGCTCTTTCCAATTAATCATATTACACCCTCCTGGCTCGAATTAGATGGCCCGTTTTAGATTGTTGACCTGGCTCCGGGATGATACCGTTCTTTGGAGCCTGTATCCCATGAATGCAGCGAGCACTGCAAGTATGGTGTCCTTGATAGCAGGCAAAACCATCCATAACCAGGCTATTTTATATGAGAATTCTGGCGGTGCAGCTGCCCAGAATTTCAGGGCGAAATACATCCAGTTTGTACCAAATACATAGTTAACGACCAAGCCGGCGAGACTTGCTGCGATTAAAACAGGTAAAGATTTGCTTTTTTCTGCAATTTTGCCTACAACATATGCGGTAAAAATAAATGAAATGATGAAGCCGAACGTGGAGCTGAATATTGTAGCCACTCCTCCGCCCGCTTTTGCAAAAACTGGTACACCCGCTAAACCAACAAGGGCATATACGGTCATAGATATAGCACCCAGGCGGCTGCCCAAAATCATCCCTGCTAGTAAGGCGAAAAATGTCTGAAGGGTGATCGGGACTGTTCCAATTGTCATAAATGGAACCCAGGATGTAATATTTGCACCGATAGCCATCAATGCTACAAACATACTGGCAAGTGTCAGGTCTAATGTGCTCAGCTTTTTCTTCATGCTTTTTCCTCCAAATCTTTCTTCGTAATAATTTAAACATATAGGCAAAAAACGATATTTGTCAACTTATTACTCATTTTAGTTAACATATAATCGGTTATAAATTTTTGATATGCCAATAAATCGTGGTTTCCCTAAATCTTTCTGCGAAATAATGTACTTCCATACACTGATTTTAAATTTCCTTTGATTTCCTTAATTATAATTATTATAAAAAAACATTGATTTTTTATTAGTACATGCTATCATAAGTCTATGAATATAATTTACATATGAGGTGATTCTTTTTATGAGTAATAACAGGCTTACTACAAGCTGGGGTGCTCCTGTCGGAGATAACCAGAACTCTCAAACTGCTGGCCAGCGCGGCCCAACATTGATTCAGGATGTACATCTTCTTGAAAAATTGGCCCACTTTAATAGAGAACGTGTTCCTGAGCGTGTCGTTCACGCTAAAGGTGCAGGGGCTCATGGCTATTTTGAAGTAACCAACGATGTATCTAAATTTACAAAAGCGAACTTCTTGTCCGAAGTAGGCAAGCGCACACCTATGTTCATCCGTTTCTCAACTGTTGCAGGTGAGCTTGGTTCTGCTGATACTGTACGCGATCCTCGCGGTTTTGCAGTTAAATTTTATACAGAAGATGGAAACTATGATTTAGTCGGGAACAATACACCTGTATTCTTCATCCGCGATGCAATCAAATTCCCTGATTTCATCCATACTCAAAAAAGAGATCCAAAAACTCATTTAAAAAATCCTACTGCTGTTTGGGATTTCTGGTCCCTTTCACCAGAATCGCTTCACCAGGTAACAATCCTTATGTCTGATCGGGGCATTCCGGCAACACTTCGCCATATGCACGGATTCGGAAGCCATACCTTCAAATGGGTTAATGAACAAGGTGAAGGCGTATGGGTAAAATATCACTTCAAGACAGAGCAAGGTGTAAAGAATCTGGATGTAAACCTTGCTGCCAAGATTGCCGGGGAAAATCCTGACTACCATACTGAAGACCTATTCAATGCAATTGAAAACGGAGACTTCCCTGCATGGAAGCTATATGTTCAAATCATGCCGATGGAAGATGCAAACACATACCGCTTCGATCCATTTGATGTTACAAAGGTATGGTCTCAAAAAGATTATCCGCTAATTGAAGTGGGCCGTATGGTTCTTAATAAAAACCCTGAAAACTATTTTGCTGAAGTAGAGCAGGCAACATTCTCCCCTGGTGCATTCGTACCTGGAATTGAAGCTTCTCCGGACAAAATGCTTCAAGGCCGCCTGTTTGCTTACTCAGATGCACACCGTTACCGTGTAGGGGCTAATCATAATGCTCTTCCGATCAACCGTCCAAAATCTGAAGTAAGCAACTATCAACGCGATGGCCAGATGCGTTTCGACAGCAATGGCGGAGGCTCTGTTTACTATGAACCAAACAGCTTTGGCGGACCGAAGGAAACTCCTGAAAACAAGCCAGCTGCACTTGAAATTCATGGATATGCTGATAGCGTTGCGTATGATCACAATGATCACTATACACAAGCCGGAGATCTATACCGCTTGCTAAGCGAAGAAGAAAGAGCACGTTTGGTTGAAAACATCGTGGCTGCAATGAAGCCTGTCACTTTTGAAGAAATCAAACTTCGCCAAATCCAGCACTTCTATAAGGCTGATCCTGAATACGGAACTCGCATTGCTGAAGGCCTTGGTTTGTCTGTGCCAGTAGGAGTTTAAATACTCTAGTAATTTAAATTAGAATATGTTATTCTTATTCTCAATTTTATTCTCGTTTTCTCAATTAACAGGTATCTGCATATGCGGATATCTGTTCTTTTTATATTCTGCAACATAGTTTTATTTGTCACTGACTTTCAAAACTGGTTAAAGGCAGATATCCCTTCATTCTTATTGCATCTCTCATTACCTGGCGCACTTATCATTCTTTTAATTCATAGTATTACAAAAATATTCCGTTAGTATGATGCCAATTATCAATACGATTCATATAAATGAGAGCTTACCCCTTGTGAATGTCCGGCTAATAGTAATGTTCCAACTGAAGGGTACACACACTAGGTGTGGGGATCTATCTGATCCTTTAATTTAATTGGCACCATCTATAAAAGAAGACACACCTCTATTTCATAAAGATGTGTCTTGTATATCGCCATTTTGCAGAAACCCCAACATGTTTTGAAAACCGAGGAACCTGTATATACGTACTTGATGTCGAGCAGACCGGATTTGTCTGCTATTTAGCCTAGTCCGAGAAATTAAAGTTCAAGAAACTCCAAGACTTCTCCATCTGGACCTTTTATAAACAAAGTTTCCCAGCCGTTCTCTAACCGGAAGGGTCCCTCTAGTACGGTTATGCCCGCTCGTGATAATACTGTACGAAATGAAGCCAAATGATCGACTTCAAAGCATATGTGGATATTTTCCGTGAAAGAATGGGTTCCATCTTTTTTAATTAACTCGATCCTAATATTCCCCTTGCTGAGAAACACAATCTCCTCATCTATTATCCTTAATCTTATTTCTTCCAATTGTCCGAAAAGCATTTGATAAAACTCTATCGATCGTTCCAGGTTATTTACTTCCAAAGCTATATGATGGAGCTGCATTATTTGCCCACCCCCTATAAGATTAAGTTTACATCTCCAAACTCATGCCACAGATATTTTTCTTCAACTGCCTGTTGATAGGCCTTGAATAATTGTTCCTTTTGGATGAAGGCAGAAAGCATATCCAAATGGCTGGCTTCCGGTTCATGGAATCCTGTTATGATTCCATCAACCAGCTTTAACTCATAAGAGGAATCAATATACAGGTTAGTCCAGCCTTGGAGCTTTTGGCTGGCAACAGCCGTCTCCAGTGCACGCACAACTGTTGTACCTGCGGCAATAATCCTTCCTCCATCTCCTTTTGTCCGAAGCACTGAATCCATTGTTTGCTGAGGTATCTTATATTCCTCAAGATTTTCATCCGGACCTATATGCCATTTATCATCAAGCAAATAACTTAACCCCGTATGCAGCTGAAGATATGCAATATTGATCCCCTTCTTTTGCAGCTTAAAAAGGAGCTCCCAGCTGAATGCCCTTCCTGCCGAAGGCATTTCAACAGAACCAGGTACAGAGGCAAACACGGTCTGATAATAATCCAGATTCCAAGGAGTGCTAATATACTCATATCGTACAGGCTCCCCAATTCTATATATTTCATTTAACAGCTCCTGACCACCTTTAGAGAAGCACAGGATGGAAAAGGGAGAATCCATTTTCCTTTCGATCACTTCAGCAGTTAGACCGGAAGAAAAGGAAAATACATCCCCTATTCTTACGTCATCTGAAACAATTTGGACCTCCCAGATTTCCTTACTCTTTCGGTGGGCAAGCCTGATTTGAACTTTGGGCCCGGCAGCAGCACTTTCACGTTCCAGTTGTGCGTAAAGGATAGCCGGGATGGTTCGGCTGTTATTCAATACTATAAGATCCCCTGGCTTTAAATAATTCGCCAGATTATAAAAGTCATCATGCGATATTGCACCAGTAAACCGGTTTATTTCCATCATTCTTACATGGTCCCTGCGGACTCCCCTCCGCTCTGGCGGCGTTGTCGCATTCAAGCTGGAAGGAAGGGCAAAGTTAAGCTTAATTGCCGCCATTGCCGGTCACCTCCAAAGAAAATTCCTGTGCTTCAAAACGTTTTCCGCTAATTCCTGCTGATTGGTCAGATGCCAGGTATAGAAATACTTCCACTACATCATTCGGATCAGTAAGCTCGTAGTCACATTCTGGCACTGCCAGAGCATGCATTTCTGTATTCATTTCTCCCGGGTCTACCATGTTTATCTTTATACGTGTATCTTTGACCTCATCGGCCCAGGTCTGGGTCAACCCTTCTATCGCGAATTTTGAAATCCCATATGCCCCCCAGCCAGCATATCCGGTGTGCCCGGCTTCCGAAGTTACATTAATAATGGAACCTGAATTTCTTTGTAGCATTCCAGCAATGACTCTTCTTGTGACCATAAAGGCACTTAATGTGTTGATCCGAACCACTTCTTCAAAATCCTGCTCTGGATAATCCAAAAGAAACGGCATCGGGCTCGGCCCTAAGGTTGAAGCATTGTTAATAAGCACATCCACTCTTCCGTAAGTATCTTCAGCAATTGCTACAAACTTCTCCACGTCCCTTGATTGTGAAACATCTGCTATAACAGCCAGCACTTCTGCTCCCAGCTCCTGTGCTTGTTTTTTCACCTTTAATAATTCATGTTCACCGCGCGCACAGATGGCAAGCCTTGCACCCTGACTCGCAAATGTTAATGCCAATGCTTTTCCCAAACCTTTTGATGCTCCTGTTATCATTATTACTTGGCTTTCTTTACTCATAAGAAATCCTCCTGTAATCTTTCGTGACTTATATACCTATCTTATTTCTTGATCCAATTGTTTTCTTCGCCATTTGGTTTGATGTCTGGCTACAACTTTAGTCGTAAAGAATTGTCAGACCGGCGGGCATCAAAAAAAACCCTTAACCATAAGGCAAGAGCTTTTAAAAGGTAGATATACTTCAGTTACGAAGAGCCTTTACATATTCTTTTAGTCAAAGAGTTATTGCATCCTAGCTGAAAAATGCCTGTGGGTAAATCAACTCCCCTTTTACACTATGTAATGCTCCTGGACGCAGTTCATGCACCCTGAATACCTCATCAGGAACTGAGAACTGGGTCAGCTCTAACCCATACTTCCTCGCCGGCATAAAATGAAACCTTGGATAATAGCCAGGATGGCCAATTAATAAAACGAGGTCATACCCCATAGCCCTGCACCTGCTTAATCCCTCTTTAATTAAGCTGCTTCCTGCCCCGCTTTTCTGATATCCCGGTTTTACAGCAACCGGTGCAAGCACTATAACCTCATGCTCTGTATCGTCATTTATGATCTTAGCTTTACTTAATAGGATATGGCCTATAATTTCAGTTTCATTTTCAGCTACAATCGACAGCTCCGGGATAAACTGTTCAGATAATCGAATCCTTTCGACTAATCTCGATTCATCTTCCCTATTTTGAAAAGCTAAGTAATGGATTTGATACACTTTCTCATGATCAGCTGGTGTTTCGGTCCGGATATTCATATTTTCCCTCCCCCTATAGCGCCTATAATCTACTACGCATCTTCGAATCGTTTTCGATCATTCTATAAACGAAATTATAGTATGCATTCCCTATCACTTAACTGGTGAAAACCAGTACTTAATCTTCTTTGGCAGGATTAGGCCTTTACGAAATAAGGAAACCTATATTAAAGGAGGGATAGAATGATTGTAGAAGGCGAGATTATCTCAGGAGAACTTGATCCATTAAACAAAGAATTCTCTTTGCAGAAAGTAAAAAACTTCTATACGGAATCAACGCTAAAGGAACAGCAATTAAATAACATCTATCAATATTTGAAGAAACACGAAAATGAGGACGATTGGCAAATTATAACCTTATACGACCAAATGCCAGTACGATTATCCCAGGGCGAAATCAAACAGTTCATTAACGACATTGAACATGTACGCGCTTTGTATCGTGAATAATAGAACTTATCGTTCATATGCAAGTCTGCCATTCTTTGCTGATTCATCCCAAAAACCACCTGGCTGCATACCAGGTGGTTTTTGAAGCATATGAGTGTGACATCGGCGTTGGCTCCACAAGATGCGGGGTCAGTCAGCGTTTCCAGGCCCCACAGGACGTGGGGTCGGTCAGCGTTGCCACAGGACGTGACGACTCTAGCCGATGATCCTCTATATCGGTCTAAACCCATCGTTATTTTGATTTCGTCTGGTCTGGTTATATCCGGCCACTCCGGGTGCTCCGAAATTTCCGGACTGCCCTGTCGTTCCAGTGTATCCCTGGCGACCGGATTCTCCTGCACCGCCATAAAGCATGCTGTTTGGAGCAGAAACATTGAAGTCAGCACCAGATGCGTTGCCCATGTAGCCTGCACCACCTCCAGTCTGTCCACCGGTTGTTCCGGTGTTGCGTGCGGCGAAACCTGGGTTCATGCTACCGTATCCAGCATTCTGCACATCTTGGCCAAAATATTGATTTTCCAAGTCTCGTCCAGCCGGCTGATAACTATGAATAAATGTTTTTGCAGTATGATCCTGAAGTGTCGGCACCTGGTACAATCCTTGCTGATTCATGAAAACAAACACTTCATATGCCTGGTTAACACAGTTGACAGCACTGTTAATCAGCATCTGGCGAAGGTTGGGATCAGCGCATTCGAGTGCAGCCCAAATCCCGTTCCTTGCTCCATTTTTATGGCAAAGCAGCACGGCAGCTGCCACCTCTGCATCACTGAGAACGGCATCTGCTTCTGGCCTGAATTGCGGCGGGTTGTTTAATCCATACTTTATATCCTGAGGTTTTATACTTCTGATAACCGTATTTGGGGGAACTGGCGTAAAACCCTTATAATCATGAGTGTATGAGACCATGTCATTATAAGTTCTAATTTCCTCTTGCTGATGTCTAACGATCATATCCAGCAGCTGTGGATTTTTTGCCTCAGTTGCGTAAAAATTAAAGTGCGAAATCATATTAACTTTTTGTAATAAAATCTCATGTACTTCCATTGTTTCATGAGCGCCAAATGGCATAGGGAATCACTCCTTAGAATTTTTTCTAACAAAGAGTAATATCTCCCTTTTTCTTCCTACTATTCATCACATATTTTTAAAATTCATTTTTTGATGTTGAGGAAATTTTATCGGTAAATTTGCTCTGGGTCAGAAAGAAAAGGACACGGAAGGACCTTGTACAGAAGAAACGACATTTTGACCGCAAAGTTATCATTATGATCAGCATATACTTTATCCACTTGTTTAATATTCAGCGGCTGTGGAAAAAGATAAACATTGAACTGTAAGGCATAAAAGAAACGGAGGTGTTTTTATGCAGAAGGATAACGAAAACCGACACAATGACCGGAATGATTCCGCTGATGGCCAAGAGCATGGCGGAATTATGAAAACAGTAGACCAGGCATCCAATGCATTTGTCAATGCTGTGGGAGATGCGTTTACAGATAATGAGGAGACAAAGGATAAACAAAAGTAAAGTAAGTCTGCATATTATGTTTTTGACATAAGAGGAGCCGGGAGATGGCTCCTTTTTTGATTTATATTTCTTCAAAACATTTCACAGCCATCCGTATGAACGATCTTGCTCTAGCACTCTCATCAACTTTAGGTCTTCATCACCCCTATGAACGACCTTTCCCCTGCTCTCTCATCAACTTAGGGTCTTCATCGCCTCTATGAACGACCTTTCCCCTGCTCTCTCACCCACTTTGGGTCTTCATCGACTCTATGAACGACCTTTCCTCTGCTCTCTCACCCACTTTGGGTCTTCATCGACTCTATGAACGACCTTTCCTCTGCTCTCTCACCAACTTTGGGTCTTCATCGCCTCTATGAACGACCTTTCCCCTGCTCTCTCATCAACTTTGCGCCTTCATGTGCGACATAATGCTATTGCCTAAAAGCTGGGTACTCCGTTTTATTTCTGTTATTTAATGAAACCTTCAATGGCAAAGTTAGCTTTATGTGAGCAACACTTGGCTTCTGTGCACTAGCGTAGTTACTTATATAAGGTTGCACTTTTTTAAAAGGGATAGATGTGAGTACGAAAGAAATATGTAAGAATAACTAACATAAAACAAGATATTTTCAAAAACCATGTGAGAATTCCTTACATACATAGTGAAAAGTTATATAAAACAATGTATGATGTAAAAAAAGCGATGGGAGGTACTCAAAATAGCAAGCTTGCTGATTCAATTTTCCATAATCGCTATGGCGCTACTATGTGGCAATTACGCGGTAATACTTCTCCATCTTCCCCTGCCAGGAAGTGTGACGGGTTTAATAATTCTTGTTATCCTTTTGATTACCGGTGTTGTAAAAGTGGAATGGATTGACAAAGCTGCTTCTTTCTTATTGAAGCATTTAACGTTAATGTTTATTCCCCTGGTTATCGGAGTATTTATGTCCCCGGCTCTTAAAGGGATATTTACATGGAATGTAATCCTCGTACTTATATTAAGCAGCTTGTGCTGCTTGCTTGGTACAGCGATTTCGGTTGAGGGCTTTGAAAAACTGAAAAGGAGGAAAAAAGGATGAGCTTACACTTTATCAGCCATGCAGTTTTACTTTCCTTGACACTGGCCAGCTATACGGTATGTCTTAAACTTTTCCGTCGGTTCAATAAAGCCTGGTTGAATCCTTTATATACCTCCAGCCTGATCATTATAATGTTTCTGTTGTTTTTTAATATACCGGTTGATGTCTACCAAAAAGAAAACAAAGTCTTTGGGATGCTGCTTCAGCTCTCCATAGTAGCGTTTGCTTTCCCTTTGTATAAGCAATGGCCTCTTTTACAACGCAATTATCCTAAAATATGCTACGGAGTGCTGTCCGGCACAGCCGCAGGAGTTCTTGCTGTATTTTTCTCATCTCAGATCTTCCACTTTAATCATGAAGTCATTGCATCGCTTATTCCCCGTTCCGTAACACTCCCTATTGCTATAGCCGTATCAAGCGACCTGGGGGGCATAACATCTGTTACCGTATTCTTTGTCTTGTTTTCAGGCTTATTTTCAGTAATTGTAGGCCCGGCATTGTTAAATAAGGCCGGCATTACTAGCAAGGCTGCCAGGGGGCTTGCCATGGGTACCTCCGCACAAATGCTGGGTGCCAATCGTTCTTTAATATGGGGGGAGGAAGAAGGAGCCCTGGGATGTATAGCAATGGCTGCATCTGCTATCCTGCTATCAGCATCTCTGCCTCTTTTTCTGATTTTCTTATAAAAATAATAAAGAAAGAAGGATAAACATGAATATGACTGAATCCAGTGCTCCGGTTTTTTTACAAGGTGTTTCTGAAAAAGATAATGAGGTATTGCTGGCTGAGAAAATCATCCAGTTGGATATTTTAAGGGACCAGCTATATGAAGAGCTAATCATGATGGCTGGCAACCGTACACATGAGTTATTACGGTTCATGCAAAATAAATAACAAGAAAAGAAAAGGAGTGCATCCATATGTCCCTTCATTTTCGTAACGCAATTAAACAGGTAAAAGAATGCTATATTAATAAACTTGTAAAGGCAGGTATATATAAAGAAGCAGACCGGCAGCTTTATCATCTTACCTTAACCGAATTGCATAGCATGACCAAAAAAATTAGAACTAAATAACATTCCTGATAATTAAATCGATCGGGCTGGTGGTGGAGATAGTTTGGATTCATATAAGGAAAAAAAAGTGATTACAATCGGCATTGTCCGGGAACTCACCGGTCTTACAGACAGGCAAATCCGTTACTATGAAGAAAGAAAGCTCATCTTCCCGGAGAGAACGCAAGGCGGGAGCCGTAAATATTCGTTCTCGGATGTAGAACTGTTAATCGAAATCGCAAACAAAATAGAAGATGGTGTACAAACCAACGAAATAAGGGAAGAAATAAAGTATAAACAAGAGAAGGATACCAAATCGGACATCCGCAAGCAGATGCTTCAGGGACAGATTAACGCACATTTTGGCATCCGGAAATATTAGTTAGGTATAAGGGAAAAACGCCAAATTGCCAGGTCTCTAAATAGTATAAGTGTTACGCCAACAGCTGCGTTCTGTTGGCTTTTTTGCATAAAATGGGTGATATTTACCCATGAAGGAAAAATTTGCGATATCATTCGTGAGGGAAAAAGTAATTAGAAAAGGGTTAATTTTGTTGAAGCAGGGAACCAGGTACTTATTTTCATTTAAAAATAGTTTAATCATGCTCCTAGTCGCACATCATGCCGGCCAAGCCTATGGACCGGGCGGCTTGTGGTATTTTCAGGAGGGTGAATCCGCAGATTGGTTAAGAAAATTCTTTGCTGTCAACGCAGCGCTATTCATGAAATTATTCTCTTGCTGCAGGATTAGGCATTTATCGTCTGCTTCTTCCTCTGCCATTCCGTTGCCGGAAGATTCATTTGAAGAATATGATGTAAATGGTTCTTTATGAGCTGCTATATTTTTAAGCAAAGCATAAAGTGATTTTGGCATTTTATGCTTTTTATTTGGCTGTGTGGAACAAGCTGCATCATTCACAGCCACTGAAACTATTTCATACAGCGTTCAAAAAATGCAAAAAGCGGACTGAAACCAATACTGCTTTCCATTCGTAAATAAGGTAATCTCTTGTTCATTAGTTTTATGGAGCCTTACGATAAGATTCTAACGCCGCTTCTCGTATTATAACGATAAAAACCGGGTATACCGCAAAGGGAATGGCATCTGATTCAATCTTATTGTTGAGTAAATTTTGAATGAAAAAGGTGGAGTGTGTAAATGGTTTACTTATGGTGGGGTTTAACCATCCTCTTATTTGTCCTAAGCTTTGTAGGGATTATTTATCCCCTAATTCCTTCTATTGTGGCAATTTGGGGCGGATTTGCCGTTTATCAATTCTTAATTGATTCGAATGAATTATCCTTATGGTTCTGGATCAGCATGGTGCTGTTAAGCGTTGTATTAATAGCAGCAGACATTATTGCGAATAGCTATTTTGTGAAAAAATACGGGGGTTCCAAGAAATCGGAGACAGTTGCGGCAATCGCTACAATTGCAGGATCTTTTATCTTCCCTCCTTTCGGGATACTCATTGTTCCGTTTGCAGCGGTTTTAGTTACAGAAATCATTATCCATAAGGACTTGGCAAAGGCTTCAAAGATTGGTTTCGCTACTATCTTAGGATTTCTGGGAAGCAGCATCGCCAAAATACTCATACAGATCTTAATGATTGTTTGGTTTATTATGGCGGCTATTTTTTAGTCGTTAATTAAATAAATCATTAAAAGACAAATAACTCTCAGATTTACAAAGAGGTACATGCTACAAGGCGTACCTCTTTTTTTGTCTCAGCACTACTTTGCCGGGAATCAGTATGACAAATAAATAGAGATATGAATCAGCATATCTCTTTTACATTGCATATATAATAATAATAATAAATCCGTTGTCCAGCTAAGTTTTTAAAGCACCAAAAAAACAGCTGTTAAAAAACAAATAAAGCATAAGAATGCCTAAACGGCAATCTTATGCTTTTTTAATTTCGTTGACTTAAAAAAAGTTTACTCCACTATGTATGGTGGAGACGGTGGGAGTCGAACCCACGTCCAGACATAACGGCACTTAAGCTTCTACGAGTGTAGTCGATATATTCGTGTTTCGCTGACTCGTTTGCCTATCGACGGGCGTCAGAGCAGCTAGCCTGGTTGTTCTCTTCCTTCATCCTCAGACGGTGGAATCCGGCGTAGCCCACTTAGAGTGAGTCCCTTACCCTACCACATGGGCAATGGAGGGAGGAACCGCAATCAACTGTTATTAAGCAGCGAAAGCGAGGTTGTTGTTTTGTTTGCCAGTTATAGGCGTTGACGTTTTAACGAGGCCGATCCCCTCGACTCGCAACTCAAGCTCGAACTATCCCTGTCGAATCCGTAACGTCCCCTTGATAGAAATGGAACTTACGAGAATGAATAGCCAGCTTCTTTGCTGATATTCAATTGTCATCCTTACTTTTCTTATTATAACAGAAAAACAAAAAAATTCAATTGCCAGACCTTGAAAGAGGCATTACATTTTCTGCCTGTCGCGGAAAGCACGCTCAATATCTCGCTTAGCTTCTTTCTTCTTCAAGTCTTCTCGCTTATCGTATTGCTTTTTACCTCTTCCCAGCCCAATTAAAACCTTTGCGAAGCCATTTTTTAAATATACTCTTAACGGCACGATTGTGTAGCCTGCTTCTTTTGTCTCCCCAATCAGTTTGTTAATCTGTTTTCTATGGAGCAGCAGCTTCCTCGTACGCAAAGGGTCATGGTTATACCTGTTGCCTTGTTCATAGGGACTGATATGTGCATTATGAAGATATACTTCTCCCCGTTCGATTTTGGCAAA
The DNA here is from genome assembly GCF_046237635.1 of Peribacillus sedimenti. Taxonomy (NCBI): domain Bacteria; kingdom Bacillati; phylum Bacillota; class Bacilli; order Caryophanales; family Bacillaceae; genus Peribacillus; species Peribacillus sedimenti. Next base: position 4,476,499 of record NZ_CP143547.1, read on the forward strand.
CGAATCCCTTAGATTAATCTTTCCCGCCCGGATTGATTTGATTTCTGTTCCTTGAAGGACTATTCCTGATTCAAACGTTTCCTCTATAAAATAATCATGATATGCTTTTTTATTTTGCGCTACTTGCTTGCCTTCACCCTTTGGCATTGCTATTCCCCCTTACCGAAAAATTGTAGCAGATTTACAGCTTTACTTCAAACAGCAAGGGAGAGCCTCTCCATGGGGCTCTCCGCTTATATTACTTTTTTCGCCTTCTGCTCTTCCGTTTTGCTGATGGTGCATTTTCATAAAACTTTTTCTTTTTCCTCGGTTTTCGCTCAGAAGACCCTTTACCTTCATTATTGCTCCGTCCACCCTGGAAATCTTCGGACCCTTTTCTCCGTTTCCGATTTCCCGGCGTAGCTTTGAAAATGCGTTTCTCCCCTGTCTGGCGTGGACGGGTACTTTTCATGCCAACTATTTCAAAGTCTATTGCCCGCTCATCCTTGTTGACATTGGCAACCCTGATGGTAATTTCATCTCCGATACGGAAAACCTTTGCTGTCCGTTCCCCAATCATGGCAAGCTGCCGCTCATCAAAACGATAGTAATCGTCTGACATGGCTGTTACATGGACCAGCCCTTCAATTGTATTCGGAAGCTCGACGAACATACCAAAATTGGTAACCGAACCGATAATCCCGTCAAACTCCTCGCCTACCTTATCGAGCATGTACTCCGCTTTCTTCAGTTCATCGGTTTCCCTCTCGGCATCAACTGCACGCCGCTCCATTTTTGAAGTATGGTCCGCTATATCCCGCAGCCTCGCATCCCATTTCTCGCGGGTTGCCTCATCTACCTTGCCCTCAATCAGATATGTCCTGATCAGCCTATGGACAATCAAATCCGGATAACGGCGGATCGGTGAAGTAAAATGTGTATAATAGTCCGCGGAGAGCCCAAAGTGTCCCAGGCTTTCCGGGTCATACTTCGCCTGTTGCATTGAACGGAGCATCACAGTAGAGATAACCATCTCTTCCGGTTTGCCTTGCACCGCCTCGACGATTTCCTGAAGTGCTCGCGGATGGACCGAATTTGCAGTACCGCGAACGATATATCCAAAATTGGTTATGAATTCAAAGAACCTCTGCAGCTTTTCCTCTTTAGGGTCCTCATGGATCCGATATAAGAAGGGCAGTTCCATCCAGTGGAAATGCTCGGCAACCGTTTCATTTGCCGCTAGCATGAATTCTTCGATCAGCCTTTCCGCAACCGACCGTTCTCTTATGACAACATCAGTTGGATCTCCTTCCTCACTTACAAGCACTTTGGCTTCCTTAAAATCGAAATCGATTGCCCCGCGGTTCATCCTCTTGTTGCGAAGAATCTCTGCGAGCTTCTCCATTTCCTGGAACATCGGCACAAGCGGTTCATATCTTTTTATCAGTTCCTCGTCTTTATCAACAAGAATCTTGTTTACATCTCCATAAGTCATGCGCTCGGTTGTCTTGATCACACTCTGGAAAATCTCATGCTCGACAACCTCGCCTTTCGGTGTGATTTCCATTTCACATGAGAGTGTAAACCGATCCACCCTCGGGTTCAAGGAACAGATTCCATTAGAAAGGCGATGCGGGATCATCGGGATAACGCGGTCGACCAAATAAACACTTGTTCCTCTCTCATATGCTTCCCGGTCAATCGGGGAATTTTCTGTAACATAATGGCTTACGTCCGCGATATGGACACCAAGCTTATAGTTGCCATTCTCCATCCTTGTAACCGTAACGGCATCATCCAAATCCTTCGCATCCGCTCCATCGATCGTTACAATGGTTTCGCCGCGCAGGTCCCTTCTATCCTTAATGTGGCTTTCTTCAATAGTCTCAGGGACATCGTTAGCCTGCTGCATGACATCCTCTGGAAATTCCATCGGAAGACCGTGCTTATGAATGACGGACAGTATGTCGACCCCAGGGTCATTTTTATGCCCTAGAATTTGGATTACTTCTCCTTCTGCGCTAACCCGTCCCTCAGGATAAGCGGTTAGCCTGACGACTACTTTATGCCCTTCTACTGCGCCCATAGCAGCACTCTTTGGAATAAAAATATCATTTGCAATCTTTTTATCATCCGGTACAACAAAGCCAAAATGTTTGCTTTCCGAATATGTACCAACAATCTCTGTAACCCCGCGCTCCAGAATTTTTTCGACTGACCCTTCTCTGCGTGAGCCGCTCGTTTGTGAAGAAACGCGTACCAGCACTGTATCGCCGTGCATGGCATTCTTTGTTTCAGTCGGCGGGATGAAGATATCATCCATTCCTCCTTCATCCGGAGTGACAAATGCAAATCCCTTAGCATGCCCGGACAGCTTGCCGCGAATTAGATTCATCTTTTGCGGCAGACCATAACGATTGCTTCTAGTCCTTACAACCAGCCCTTTTTCTTCCAGTTTCACCAGAGCTTTGACGAAATCTTTAAAATCTATCGAATCTTCTACTCCAAGAGCCTCCTCGAGCTCCTGGACGGTTAATGGCTTATATGCTTCTTCTTTCATATAAGAAAGGAGCCTATCCATATGATTTCGAATACTATCTTCCAAATAAAACCCTCCTTTGCTAATCTTCTTGGTGTTTGTTTATATGATTACACTGACCAGTCCAGCTTTTCTAAAAATTGAAACACATCTTCATGGAGCTGGTCGCGTTCTTTATCAAGTGTTATTACATGGCCCGATTCTTCATACCACTTTATCTCTTTTTGGACCGATTCCACTTTATCATAGATAATATTGGCACTCTCCGTATTGATCATCTGGTCATTCCTTGCCTGAACCACGAATACAGGTGCATACACGTGATCAACATGGTTACGGACGTCTGATATTAACTCCTGGAGCGCCTCCAAAGTATTCATCGGCGCAAAGCGGGACATTTCTATTTCGATCTGCTCTGAGGTTTTCCCTTCCCGCTTTTTGAATTCTCGAGCATATTCTAAAACTCCTCTATACATGACTTCTTCGCTCTTTACATACATAGGCGCACACATGGGTACGATACCCTTTATTGGTACAGTGTAACCTAATTTTAAAGAAAATACGCCTCCCAGCGAAAGACCCGCGACAGCTATCTCATCATACCCCCTGCTTTTCAGGTAATCATATGCCATCATAACGTCCTTCCACCAATCCTTTGGGCCTGTTGTGACCAACTCCTCGGGCGGCACGCCATGTCCTTTGTACTGAGGTGCATGGCAGGTATAACCGCGTTTTTCCAAGTAGCGTCCAAGCATCCTGACATCGGCCGAATTTCCAGTGAAACCGTGAAGCAGCAAAACCGCTCTTTTCCCTCCCTCAAATGTGAATGGTGTTGGCATTTTAATTTTCATCAATTATTACTCCTTTTAATGGCACTCTCAGTAATTTATGTAGATACTACTTTAGTGTAGGAAAACACAACAATACTTTCAAAGGATAAGCATATTTTATCCCAATAAGTTTTTTACAAACCCTGCCGCAGACTCGCTTTCTCCGTAACCAATCTTCAAAGAATTTTTATGGTAAAAAAGCTCGTTCCCAAAAGCACGGATATTGATTACATTAGTCATGGCCCCGAGCCGGAACATCTCGTACTAAAGAATATAAAAACCCGGCCATTTAAGCCGGGTTCAATTTCAATATTATAATTTAAAGTATGTCACCAGCAAAGTTAACACAAAGAACAAAACAGCTAAAACGATTGTTATACGCTGTAAAACCAGATCCATACCGCGAGCTTTTTGTTTTCCAAATAGCTGTTCAGCTCCACCGGAAATAGCTCCTGACAATCCTGCACTTTTACCGGATTGAAGCAGCACAGTCGCTATTAGACCAATACAAACGATCACTAAAATAGTTACTAGAAAAGCATGCATATCGAAATACCCTCCCGATTTACCAATAAACATTACTTCTACTGTAACATATTTACCGTTCCTCCACAATGCAGCAAAGAAAATTGTTATCATACTCAGCGCCAATATATGCAACTTTCTACTCAAACAGCCCTGGAATGCTAGTTAACAGAAATTGGGCATACTAAAAAGGCATCCATTATTCCGTAAAAAAACCAGTTTATCCCTTAAATTTCACCAAGCAACAGCGTTATGGAGGAACACCAGATGATTAAACCTGCATCCATTCTGCTTATTTTAACAGCTGCATTTATATTTTTGTCCAGTTGTACAAACCTTCATAAACAAGAAAGAGAAATGAATGGAGTTACAAGCTTAAGGCCGCATTCCGGCAGCATTCCGGTTCTGGTCAATAAATATTCTTCGTTGCCGCCGGGTTACAAGCCTGACGATCTTGTATTCCCAAATGTCCCTTTTCTTTTTACTGAAAAAATTGAGAAAAGGATGCTTCGGAAAGAGGCGGCTTCAGCACTGGAATTGCTTTTTCAGGAAGCCGAGAAAGATGGAATATTTTTGGCAGGCGTCTCTGCATACCGGTCATATGAAGCGCAGCAGGCAATTTTCAATAGTTATGTTCAAGCGCAGGGCATAGAAAAGGCAAAAACCTTCAGTGCGTCACCCGGAACAAGTGAGCATGAAACGGGGTTAGCAGTAGATATCAGTGATAAAGACGGCAAATGCCCTGCAGTAGATTGTTTCGGGCAAACCACAGAGGCTGGATGGCTGGAGAAACATGCACATACATATGGATTTATTATTCGTTATCCCAAAGGAAAAGAGGATATTACCGGATATAAGTATGAACCTTGGCACCTTCGATATGTTGGCCCCCGAATCGCAGCAGAAATAAAAGAAAGAAATATTGCTCTGGAAGAATACTTGAAGGCCGAACCTGTCATAACAAAATCAGATTCGAAATGAGAAGGATCACAAAAAAAGAAATTAAAGCCTCCTTCGCGTATAAAAAGGAATACAGTCTGGCATGAAGAATAGTATGTTGATTTTTTTTGTAGGCGTGAAGATTCCTGCGGCAGCAGCAGGACAGGAGACCCCTCAAGGAGAGGCAGCAGACACTGAGCTCACCGTTCGCCCCGCAGAACGCACAACGCCGCCTGTCACTGCAATCAACAGACCCCTTATTTTACTTCTTCTCGGTATGGCACGAGATTTTCTACAATCTATAAGATATATGTCTTCTAATGTTTCATCCTAATCTGCTGTTTTTAGTGAATTCATAAATATTCAAGGCAATAGAGATGGTTTCATTAACCGTTAAAATTGGCACTGCATAGGATAATATCACTAATGCATGAGGATATAAAATATGAAACCATAATATCGGGTGTACATAATGCACCTATCAAATATTGAAAGGTAACTCCATAGTTGCTGATTATGATCTTACCTGCCTCACGCTTCAACCAAAACTGCTGGGCCGCCAGCCGCAAGTGACCAGGATGGCAATAATGCAGAGAAGAGGAGCGCAATTTCACTGTGCTCAATCGAATATCCTTTATCCTATGTCTCTGTAAAAATATGGTTTACTAAAGTGAGGAATCGAAATGTTTCCATGGAATATGCTTTTTCCCTTTCAAAAAGATAATAAGGATTCCTTTATGAACATGAAACCTAATGAAGTTCAATCCTTTATTAATCAAATATTCTCCCAGGTTATACCGGAAACCATGCAGCAATTAATGGACCAAAATCTGAATAACATGACAACCCCACAGGCTCAGGCTAGTCCAAACAATCCCCCTCAACCAAATTCACTTCAGAATAATACGAACGCCGAAGTATTTGAAACCCATTCACTGGTATATGTACGAATTCCTGTTACCAATACAGACTTAATGGATGATATAAGAGTGTTTCATACCACGAATCAATGCATTATTGAAGGACTTCCGGAAAAAGGAAAAAAACACGTTATTACTTTGCCTGCATTAATTCGAAAAAAAGGCTCCACTGCGAAATATAAGAATGGAACTCTAGAAATCAGATTAATCAAAAATTCAGATGATCAGCTTTCAGAAATTGATGTCACAGAGGAATAACCGTTTAAAGATCTTCTCCCACATAATAAAGCATGGAAGGAAAAACCATTATGGATATGAACAAGCTCCGAGAGTGGATTGAATTATCTCAATCGCATCAAGCTTCACAGTTCTGGCAACAGGTCTTTTCGCAGAACCATGGCCCGGGCAGCCAGACAGGTACCCACACTTCCTCTCAATACATTCAGCGTACTGCCGAATGGCCGATTTACGATATGTACGTAAATGGGGACAGGATTTATATAACCGTTGAAGTTCCCGGAATCGCCAAAGAGGATATTCAAATATCAGTTCATGAAAAAACGCTCACAATAAACGGCTCTTTCAAAACATTTTCCGAAGGGATTCACTATTACGTTAAAGAAAGGCGCCACCAAACTTTTTCCCGCCAAATTGAAATGCCTGACGCAATAGAAAAACATAAAATTCAGACAGTCCTTCAGAATGGATTGCTCATCATGTCCTTTCCGATTGAAACAGATGATATTCCGTCGATATAAGCTAATTCCATGGCCGTTAGATCAACTAGATAATAACGTTGATTGTTACTTTACTTCTGTCAACAAAAACCACTTAACATAATGCTGAATTTCCTGCACATTCAAACCCCATTATTTTACAGATCCTAGACATAAGAACCCCAAAACTTTTGCTTATGTACTCCCCTCTTGCTATATAAACAAGAGGGCTGAACTGTTCCTTTTCGGGTACATTTTTTTCAAAACAAAGGGGTGCATGGTTTAAAAACGGGGTAGGCTGTACTACAATTGAACTATAATTGATTTAAGGAGCTGTTTACATGAGAACGTTTTTAATTGAAAGTGCAGTAGAAATGTTAGTGGATAACTACAGTTCCAAAGAATGCAGAGAAGTTTTCTTTATGAGAGCTTTGGATTATCTTATTTACGATGAGGAAGTAAACCTATTAGGAGATATTCCATTATTAGCTGAAGTTATATATGAAAAAGACGCCCAATTCTTAATTGAGCCTTTAAGAATACATAATCGTAAAGCAGCATTAGAACTTGAAAGATTGCTTGCATAGAAAAATCATACAACTTGAAAGATTGCTTGCGTAGCAAAATCACATAACTAGATGATTGCAAACAGCATTGAACAAAGTGCATGCGAATGTCACATGGTTCCCCTATCCCAGCTGATATTAAATGTATTCCTTGATAGGAACATTAGATAAATTGATGGCATTGTGGTGGATATTGAATGGGTTACAGTGTTTTCTCTGTGCCTTTATCACGTGATGGAAGCATTAGTCTCAATCTTTGACCGTATAAGTAAATTCCTTGAATAAATGAGTGGTATCAGCAAATAAAAAACCCCCTGTTCAGTGTAGTAATTACACATAAACAAGAGGTTTTTAGTAAACAATTGTACGCCTAAATTCAGTATGATGTACTACACAGATCAGACGTCTCCAAACTGTCGTGTACACTGAATTCATGCTTGTTTTTTGCTGATATTATTACTTTTTAAGGTTGTAGAAGCTCTTTAAGCCGGCATAAACTGCTAAATCGCCAAGCTCGTCTTCGATGCGAAGAAGCTGGTTGTATTTTGCAACGCGGTCCGTACGAGACATGGAACCAGTCTTGATTTGTCCAGCGTTAGTAGCGACAGCGATGTCCGCAATTGTAACATCCTCAGTTTCACCGGAACGGTGGGAAACAACTGCTGTGTATCCTGCGCGCTTAGCCATTTCGATTGCATCAAATGTTTCTGTAAGTGTACCGATTTGGTTAACTTTAATTAGGATGGAGTTGCCTACACCCTTTTCAATTCCTTCAGCCAATTTCTTTGTATTGGTTACAAATAGATCGTCGCCGACCAGCTGGACTTTTCCGCCAAGACGGTCTGTCAGCAGCTTGTGGCCTTCCCAGTCGTTTTCATCCAATCCATCCTCAATTGAGATGATTGGGAACTCATTAACCAATTCCTCATAGAAGCCAACCATTTCTTCTGATGTTAAACCCGTGCGGCCTTCGCCTGAAAGGTCATATTTTCCTGTTTCTTTGTTATAGAATTCAGAGGATGCAACGTCCATTCCAAGGTATACGTCTTGTCCTGGCTCATAGCCGGCTTTTTTGATAGCCTCGATGATTACTTCAAGTGCTTCACGGTTAGAACCAAGGTTTGGAGCAAAACCGCCTTCGTCCCCAACAGCTGTGTTCAATCCTTTAGAAGAAAGAACAGATTTTAATGCATGGAACACTTCTGCACCCATACGGATTGCTTCCTTAAATGTTGGAGCCCCTACTGGAAGGATCATGAATTCCTGGAAGTCTACGTTGTTATCTGCGTGGGAACCGCCATTAATAATGTTCATCATTGGAGTCGGAAGCTGCTTCGCATTCATTCCGCCCAAATAACGATACAATGGAAGGCTTACGGATTCTGCAGCAGCATGCGCTACAGCCATAGATACACCAAGGATTGCATTAGCTCCCAATTTTCCTTTGTTTTCAGTACCGTCCAGTTCGATCAATGTGCGGTCAATGCCGACCTGATCTGTTACATCCATTCCGATGATCGCTTCAGCAATGATGTCGTTAACATTACTTACTGCTGTCTGAACTCCCTTCCCAAGATAACGGGACTTATCTCCATCGCGAAGTTCAACTGCTTCATACTCGCCAGTGGATGCGCCGGATGGCACAATTGCACGGCCAAAGTATCCGGATTCTGTCATTACTTCTACTTCTACTGTTGGGTTCCCGCGGGAATCAAGTACTTCACGAGCGTATACATATTGGATAAATGGCATGAAAAACTCTCCTTTTTAATAAGAAATTTTATTTGATTGAATATGTTACTTAATAAGCGATTTTCCGGTCATTTCAACAGGCTTCTCTACATTTAATAGGTCCAGCATGGTCGGTGCAAGGTCACCAAGAATACCGTCATTTCTTAAGCTGATCCCTTCTTTGGTGACAATGACTGGCACAGGGTTTGTGGTATGTGCAGTCATCGGCGACCCTTCCAGAGTTACAACTTCATCCGCATTCCCATGGTCAGCGGTAATGATCGCCGTTCCTCCTTTGGATATAATTAAGTCAACGATTTCACCAAGGCACTCGTCCACTGTTTCAATAGCCTTGATTGTTGGCTCAAGCATCCCGGAATGGCCCACCATATCAGGGTTTGCAAAATTCAGGATAATGGCATCAACCGTATCGCTGTTGATTTTCTCAATTAAGGCATCCTTTACTTCATAGGCACTCATTTCTGGCTTTAAGTCATAAGTGGCAACTTTAGGAGAATTGATCAGGATTCTCTCTTCACCTGGAAACTTGGCTTCCCGGCCGCCGCTCATGAAAAATGTGACATGCGGGTATTTTTCAGTTTCGGCAATACGCAGCTGAGCCAGATTATTCTGTGATAGAACTTCACCTAAAGTATTATCCAGATTAGCAGGATTAAATGCTACATACCCATCTACTGTTTCCGAAAAATGAGTCAAACATACAAAGTGCAGGTTTTTTGGATGGCCAGGCCCTCGATCGAAGGAACGAAAATCTTTATTCGTAAAAGTATTCGATATCTGGATGGCCCGATCAGGACGGAAATTATAGAAAATAACCGCATCATTATCTTTTAGGGTCGCAACCGGCTTCCCATCTTCAGCTGTTAAGACCGAAGGAATCACGAATTCATCGAAAATCCCGTGGTCATAGGAATCCTGCACACATTCCAATGCGGATGAATACGCAGGCCCGTCACCATACACCATAGCACGATACGATTTTTCAACCCGTTCCCAACGCTGGTCACGATCCATCGCATAATAGCGTCCTGAAATGGTTGCAAATTTTCCAACTCCGAGCTCTTTCATTTCGGATTCTGCTTCTCTGATGAACCCTTCTGCTGTTTGCGGACCGACATCACGTCCATCAAGGAATCCATGTACATACACGTTTTTTATGCCTTCATCAGCTGCAAGCTTTAACAGGGCATACAAATGATGAATATGACTATGTACGCCTCCGTCAGACAAAAGGCCAAACAAATGAAGGTCCGTCCCCTTTTCCTTGACATGCTTCATTGCATTTAGAAAGGTTTCATTCCGTTGAAACTCTCCTTCACGGATTGCTACATTGACCCGCGTCAGACTCTGGTAAACAATCCGGCCGGCACCGATATTAAGATGCCCTACCTCTGAGTTTCCCATTTGTCCCTCTGGAAGGCCAACTGCTTCACCGCTTGCAGTCAGCTGGGCATGCGGATACTGCTGCCAGTATCTGTCGAAATTAGGCTTATTCGCCTGGGAAACCGCATTTCCCATTGTTTCCTGGCGGCAGCCAAAGCCGTCCAGGATAATTAATGCAACAGGAGCTTTACTCATTTTGTCCAGCCTCCAGAAGCTTCAGGAAGGAGCCAACTTCAAGGCTTGCTCCGCCGACTAACGCACCATCAATATCTGTCTGTGACATATACTCTTTAATATTTTCAGGCTTTACGCTTCCACCGTACTGGATTCGAACCGAATCGGCACTTTCCTGTGAAAATTGTTTCGCTACAACAGAACGAATATGACTGCATACCTCATTGGCATCCTGTGAAGTCGAGGACTTGCCCGTTCCAATTGCCCAGATCGGCTCATAAGCAATAACCGTTCGTTTAACTTGATCTTCTGTTAAGCCCTCAAGAGCCTTCTGAACCTGGTTTCCTACGAGTTCATTTGTCTTTCCGGCCTCACGCTCTTCAAGAGTCTCGCCGCAGCAAACAATCGGAGTAATGCCATGCTTGAATGCAGCATGAACTTTTTTATTCACGGACTCGTCTGTTTCATTAAAAAGCTCACGGCGCTCAGAATGACCTAAAATGACATAATCAACACCGATGTCTTTTAGGGCTACCGGGCTGATTTCTCCAGTGAATGCGCCATTTTCTTCAAAATACATATTTTGTGCCCCTATTTTCACATCCGTACCTTCCGCGCTTCGCACTAAGTCCGCTAAAAACAGCGCAGGTGCACATACTACAGATTCAACTTTATCCTTATCTGGTACAAGGCTGCTCACTTCTTCAAGGAATACCTTTGCCTCAGAAAGTGTTTTGTTCATTTTCCAGTTACCAGCAATGATTGGTTTTCGCATGTTCTACCATCCTTTCTGTTGTTAAGACGGTTCTCTATAGCATTATGAATGCCGTTTATTTATCGTTTAAAGCCACTACCCCCGGCAGTTCCTTGCCTTCCATGAATTCCAATGAGGCACCGCCGCCAGTGGAAATGTGTGACATTTTATCCGCAAGGTTAAACTTTTCAACAGCAGCCGCTGAATCGCCCCCCCCGATGACACTATATGTCCCTTCAGAATCCGCAAGTGCCTCAGCTACCCGCTTCGTTCCGTTAGCAAATGTGTCGATTTCGAACACACCCATAGGCCCATTCCAAATGACAAGTTTGGAACTCTTAATCACGTCGGCATATAGCTCCCTTGTTTTAGGGCCGATATCCAGTGCCTCCCAATCTGATGGAATAGAATTGATATCTACCTCTTTTATATTGGCATCAGCGGAGAAATCATCTGCCACTACAACATCGATCGGCATATACATTTTTACGCCCTTTTCCTCAGCCTTCGCGATAAATGATTTAGCCAGGTCCAACTTGTCCTCTTCCAGAAGGGATTTCCCGATTTCATGTCCCTGTGATTTGATGAATGTGTACGCAAGTCCTCCGCCGATAATCAAATTATCCACCTTATCAAGCAGGTTCTCGATAACACCGATCTTATCTTTTACCTTCGCTCCGCCAATAATGGCCGTAAACGGTCGTTCAGGGTTAGACAATGCTCTGCCCAGCACATCCAATTCTTTTTCCATAAGCAGACCTGCTACAGCTGGCAAATGGTTAGCAATGCCTTCCGTTGAGGCATGAGCACGGTGAGCAGCTCCAAAGGCATCGTTTACATACACGTCAGCAAGCTCCGCAAAAGCTTTGGCCAATTCCGGATCATTTTTTTCTTCTCCAGGAAAGAAACGCACGTTTTCCAGCAATACGACATCTCCGCCATTTAGCTTTTCCACTTCCGCCTTCGCAGCATCTCCATAAGCCTCGTTTGCTTTTGCGACATTTTTGCCAAGCAATTCGCTAAGACGCTTTGCGACTGGAGTAAGTCTCAATTCCTCCACAACTTGACCTTTTGGGCGTCCCAGGTGGCTTGCTAAAATAACTTTTGCTCCCTGGTCGGAAAGATACTGAATGGTTGGAAGAGCTGCGCGGATTCTTGTATCGTCTGTGACATTTCCATTTTCCATAGGAACATTAAAGTCCACACGGCAAAAAACACGTTTGCCTTTCACATCAATATCCTTGATTGATTTCTTGTTCATCGCAAAGGACCTCCTTGATTATTTACAGGTACAGGGAATTGCCTGTGCAGGCGTCGAGCAGCCTGCCTAAGCTGCAGTTCGAAGAAACGCTGCACATGATGCCCACTCCCGGGATGGGCTGGATACATGGGTGGCTTTAGATTGAATCTACGGCTATTTAGACTGCCTCCGCGCCTGGAAACAGACCTTTCACCTTTTTCTCCGAGCTGACGCGCATTAGGCTATGCATCAGTCGGCAATTATGAGTAATGTCTATTCTAGTTAAAAAGGGAGAGGGCACACAGTGTTCCCATCTCCCCTTTTCCACAGTTTTCATTATAAATCTTTTGTTATATATTATCCAAAATTTACCTTGGAATATTTATTAAAGTCCTTTAGATGCAATGTAATCGACGAGGTCAACCACTCGGTTAGAGTAGCCAGTTTCGTTATCGTACCAAGAAAGAACCTTAACCATGTTTCCATCCATTACCATTGTAGATAGAGCATCGATGGAAGAAGAATATGTGCTGCCGTTGTAGTCTCTAGAAACTAATGGAAGTTCATTGTATTCAAGAATACCTTTTAGTTCGCCTTCAGCAGCTGCTTTTAAAGCTTCATTTACTTCTTCTGCAGTTACATCCTTTTCAAGTTCAGCTACAAGGTCAACTACAGATACGTTTGGTGTAGGTACGCGCATAGCCATACCGTTTAGTTTTCCTTTTAATTCAGGCAGTACAAGAGAAACCGCTTTTGCAGCACCTGTTGTTGTTGGAATGATATTTTCCGCTGCAGCACGCGCACGGCGGTAGTCGCTATGCGGAAGGTCAAGAATTTGCTGGTCGTTTGTGTATGAGTGAACAGTAGTCATCATACCGCGCTTAATTCCGAATTTTTCATGAAGCACTTTAGCAAACGGAGCCAGGCAGTTTGTAGTACAAGAAGCATTAGAAAGAACATGGTGGTTGGCTGCCTCATACTTGTCATGGTTAACACCCATAACGATCGTGATATCTTCGTCATTAGCAGGAGCAGAAATAATAACCTTTTTAGCGCCAGCTTCTAAGTGTTTAGCTGCGTCGGCACGCTTCGTGAAACGGCCTGTAGATTCAACAACCACTTCAACACCAAGGTCGCCCCATCCAAGTTGAGCTGGGTCACGCTCAGCAAGCACTTTTACTTTATGTCCATCAACTACAAGAGAATCGCCATCGACAGTTACCTTTTCAGGCAATGTTCCATGAACTGTATCATATTGTAATAGGTGTGCCAGCATATTTGCATCTGTTAAGTCGTTAATTGCCACGATTTCTACATTAGGGTTCTTTAATGCAGCACGAAATACATTTCGTCCAATACGACCAAATCCATTAATACCAACTTTTACCATGCTTAAGTTCCTCCTTTAAATTAGGAAAATAAAATTTTATATAAAAGGTTATTAACCCTTTAGTAACTCTTGTGCGGCTGCTTCATCTGTAATTAACACAGTGGAAGAAGGAGCCCTCCTCATATATGCGCCTATTGCCTTCGCTTTTGACTTGCCTCCAGCGACTGCAAAGACACTTTTTGCATGTTTCAGATCATCAAGCTGGATTCCAACGGTTTGTACTTTGTGAATGACATCGCCGTTCTCATTAAAATAATAGCCAAACGCTTCCCCGACGGCATGTTCATCTAGTAAAGTACGCATGGTATCCGGAGACGTTTTCCTGCGTTCAGCCATCGCCATTGCATCACCAATTCCATGCACTACCATGTTCGCAGATTTGATCAAGCGAATTACTTCCCTGATAGATGGTTCTTTCATGAAGGATTGATAGGCTTCCTGGCTTACCTGATCAGGAACATACAAAACTTTGTATGTAGCTTTTGCCTTTTCCGCCATCTTCGAAACAATCACGTTAGCCTGGTTTTTCATGTCTTCACCAATGCCTCCGCGGGCAGGAACAAAAGTCAGCTCACTTCCCGGAAGAGCAGGCGTAATCATATCTGCTACCTCGGCCATCGTCGACCCGCCAGTCACAGCTATGATATTTTCCCCAACCCATTCTTGTTTCATACGATTGGCACACGCTTTTCCTAGCTCGCTTTTCATCCATGGGGACTGATCACTGTCTCCTGAAACAACAATTACTTCCTTGACACCAAGTTTTCTCTTTAATTCCTGTTCAATTAAATCTATACCCATTACTTCACGCATTATCCCCTCTAATTGAAAAAGGATTTCTGCTCCATCGGCCGAAAGCTGCATTCCGGTGCTATACACCTCGATCAAATGCTGGTTCTTTAGAAAATCCACTTCACTGCGAAGCGTCCTTTCCGTCAGGTTCAAACTGGTAGCCAGGCTTCTGCGCCCCACAGGCTGCATAGTTTTGATATAACGCAGGATATCATATCGTTTTTGCATAACTGCGAGGAAATCGGGTAATAATTTCCTTTGAACATCAAGCAATGAGCGCATGTATCAAATCTCCTTGCAAATTAATCAGCAGGGACGCATTTCGTCCCGCATAGACATTTATTGTCCCACTTGGTGAAAAAAAATATTCCTGCTTACATTTCTTATTTTAGCAGGAATATCCTCCTTATTGCAACAAATTAGTCCTTTATTTTTGAAAATGGGCGTAAACCATTGATTTATCGATATTTCCATATTGTATAAGCTGTCCGTTCAGTTCCAAAACAGGAATCATCAGAGCGTACTTTTCAATCAGTTCATCATCTGAGTATATGTCTATCTCTTCATAAGTTAGCCCCGACTCTTCGCGGATCTCCTCCAGTATAAGTTTAGCCTTATCACACAGAGGACAGTTTCCCCTGCTGTATAAAATGAATGATGATCTATTCAATGTTCAGCCTTCCTTTTTTAAGCTCATTCTTTCTATCAATTTTCGTACCGTCTCCGCTTTGAGGATGATGGAATCCCAAGCTGTTCACGGTACTTTGCAACTGTTCTCCTTGAAAGGATGATTCCCTGGCTATCTTTGAGTATATTGCAGACATCCTGGTCGGAAACCGGTTTTAGTTTATTTTCTGATTTTATGATGGCCTGGATAGCATGCTTGGCTGTTTCAGACGAAATATCATGGTCGGCCGCCTGCAGTGTCGAGGTGAAGAAACACCTCATTTCAACTGTCCCAAAGGAGGTCTGAACATACTTGTCTTTCACGGCCCTGCTTACCGTTGATTCATGGACGCCCAGTTCATCTGCAACATCCTTCATCGTCATGGGCAATAAAAAGGAAGGGCCGCTACTAAAGTATTTTCCCTGTCTCTTGACTATGATTTTCATCACATTCAGGATGGTTTCCCGCCTTTGGGTTATCGCTCGCGAAATCCACTGATATTCCTGCCACTTTTCCTGCAGGAATTGATCGACCTTTGAGTCTCCGTGGCTCTTCATCTGATTAAAATAACCTTCGTTAAGGCTTACCCCTGATGAATGTGCCTCATAAAGAGAAATGGAGTATTCGTTGTTCTTATATTCCACTGTAACATCAGGAGTTATATAAGCAGCCTTTTCATTATAAAAAACGGCACCCGGCCTAGGATTTAAAGTCTTTATGTAATCGTACGCCTTTTGGATTTCACCGACTGGCACAGACAATTTCTTGGAGAGCTGTTTCCATTTCTTATCGGCAAACAGAAAAAAATCCTCAGAAATGATTCTTTCAGCAAGCCTATTACCGTCCCTGCGTATCTGTATAAGCAGGCATTCCTTCAGATGTCGTGCTCCAATGCCTGGCGGCTCCAGTTCATGAAGCAGAGCAATACATTCCTCGATATCCGTTTCCGGAAATCCAGTGATTGCTGCAGCCTCATCCACATTGATTCGCAAGTAACCATTTTCATCAAGGTTACGAATCATTTGCCTAAAGAGCCTCACACCAGGCTCTGAAATCGCCTTCAAATCTAATTGGGACAGTAAGTGTTCCTCCAGGCTTGAAGTCTCCTGGCCAATTTGTTCGATCCAATTCTTTGAGTTCGAATCGCTTTTAAGCACTTTGTTACTCTTTCTTTTTTTTGAGCCATAATCGGAGCGCAGTGCCTGTGTATGGGATTGATTCAGCGATAATAGCGGGTTTTCCATAGATTTATTCTCCAAAAAAGCGGATAGCTCCTGGGAAGAATACTGCAAGAGCGCAATCGCCTGGCTTAAATCCTGGGTCATCGTCAACTTTAATGTTTGATACTGAAATAGTCCCGCCTTCATCATCCTATCTCCCCCTCATGCCCATTTTACATGAATTGCGTACATTCTTGTATAAAAAGCTTCGAAAATCAATACAGTTTATTACAATTATAGATATGACAGAAAATCCCCAGTGATGCCTCAGTTTTCCCACATAACTGCATCCAGACATAAAAGCCTCCTGCTTTTATGTAAGCAGGAGGCTTTTGGTACGCCCTCGGCAGGAATCGAACCCACATCTCAAGAACCGGAATCTTACGTGCTATCCGTTGCACCACGAGGGCATAATAAAATGTTGTATTGCTGAAGCGATCGAGGGTGATTTATTACAACACGACCCCAAGACACTTTTATATAATAACCAAATTGCTCTTACATGTCAACGCCAAATAAAGGATATATCTTGCTGCATGTATCGTCTGCTTTTTAAAATAAGGATTCACAGGGGACTCGCCCCCTAAAAGGTCTATGTCTTCAGCCTCTTATGAACGCCCGTTTTTGCGGTTTGTCTCCAGTTGGCTACTCATCAATCATATAAGACCCTTCTTTCACTCTTTACTCAGGTTAGTGTCCTTCACTCTCACTTATAGAGAACCTTTTTGCTGAATTTGTTACCAGGTTCGTCACTCGTCACCTTTACAAAGAATCTTTTCACTAGTTTAAGTCCTTCATTACCCTTCCGAACGCTCTTCGATTCTAAATCTTGACGGAAACGGATCTCACACAATTCTGTTATACTTCAGCGGCAAAGAACCTCAGCATAATGACCGTACAAGACCCGGTAGTAAACTAAAGCTCCTGGTTTAAAACAAAAAAGAATGGGTATCATGGTTAAAGTCGCTGTTTTTGGAGAAATTGTCGAACAAATAATATAAGACACGAGTTTGTTTTGTTTGACCTTAATTGACCAAAAAGTGTATCATTACTTACATAAAGGGTTTTCACTGAGAAATCATCCCTAAAACATCTCTCTTTAATAAGGAGGAACAAATTCATGAATTTAATTCCTACAGTAATTGAACAGACAAATCGTGGAGAACGCGCCTACGATATTTATTCACGTCTATTAAAAGACCGCATCATCATGCTGGGCAGCGGTATTGATGATAATGTGGCAAATTCCATTGTTGCACAGCTGCTTTTCCTGGAAGCCGAAAATCCGGAAAAAGACATTACTTTGTATATTAACAGCCCTGGAGGCAGCATCACTGCAGGTATGGCCATCTACGATACAATGCAGTACATTAAGCCAAAGGTATCAACAGTATGTATCGGAATGGCTGCATCAATGGGTGCATTCTTGCTTGCTGCCGGGGAAAAAGGCAAGCGCTTTGCACTTCCAAATAGTGAAGTCATGATTCACCAGCCTCTTGGAGGAGCCCAAGGACAGGCTACAGAAATCGAAATCGCTGCAAGACGTATCCTGTTCTTGCGTGACAAGTTGAACAAGGTTCTATCAGAACGTACTGGTCAGCCATTAGAAGTAATCGAGCGCGATACTGAGCGCGATAACTTTATGACTGCTGATAAAGCGAAAGAATACGGATTGATTGATAATGTAATCTCCCGTAACACGGTTGAGAAAAAAGAAGATAAATAATGTTAGACATAAGAAAGGCTCAAGCGGCCTTATCTGCCATCAGCCTAAGTAAAACAAAGTCATACTTTCTTATCTATCAAAAAAGGATGCCGGTCCCATTTCAGGACGGCATCCTTTTTTCACACATTAGCAGCGAATTTATCAAACACCAAACGTGTCCTATTAAAATCCATGTTTCCAGGTTTTATTCTACATATGATCATTTTCGATGAACGCTTTAAGAGCAACCATGGCCTCTTCTTCATCGTTTCCATCGACTATCAGGCTGATCACCGTTCCTGAACTCACCGCCAGGCTCATCAACCCCATAATGCTCTTCGCATTGACTTTTTTTCCTTCCTTTTCAAGGAAGACATCAGAGCTGAATCTGCTGGCCTCTTGTACAAAAAGAGCAGCCGGACGCGCCTGCAAGCCATTTTTCAACCTGACCTCAACTTGTTTTTCTACCATTCCCTTACCTCCCCGGAAATTATATTTTTTGAGCAGAAAAGGATTCGCCAGCCCTTAATCTCTCTGCTATTTCGTCCAGTTTTCTTAATCGGTGATTGATACCTGACTTGCTTATATTCCCCCCAGATACCATCTCTCCGAGTTCTTTTAAAGTGACATCCTGAAAAGCAACCCGAAGTTCGGCAATTTCCCTCAGCTTCTCCGGCAATATACTTAGTCCTACCGTTTTTTCGATATACTGGATATTCTCCACCTGCCTGAGTGATGCACCGATCGTCTTATTTAAGTTGGCAGTTTCACAATTGACAAGACGGTTAACAGAATTTCTCATATCCCGTACAATCCTCACATCTTCAAAACGCAGGAGCGCTGAATGGGCGCCAATGATACTTAGAAAATCCGCAATTTTTTCCGCTTCCTTTAAGTACGTAATATGTCCTTTTTTTCGCTCCAAGGTTTTTGCCTTGAGATTAAACCCATCATTCATGAGTTTGCAGAGGGCATCGTTATGTTCTTTATATAGCGAGAAAATTTCTAAGTGGTATGAGGATGTTTCCGGGTTATTGACAGAGCCGCCCGCTAGGAAAGCACCTCTTAAATAGGCCCGTTTGCAGCACTTTTTAGCAACCAGGTCTTGAGAAATTGTATGCTGGATGACAAACCCTCCATCAAGGATCTTAAGGTCGTTTAAAACTTCCTGGCCGCCTCCCGACATCCTGACGATGTAAACATTATTCTTCTTTAATTTCATTTTCTTGCGGACCAGCAACTCCACCTGCACTTCATAGCTGCTTTTTATCAGCGTATAAATCCGCCTGGCAATGGCCGCATTTTCTGTCTGAATATCCACAACGAGCTTTCGGTTCGAAAATGAAAGGGAACCATTCATCCTGATAAGAGCACAGAGCTCTGCCCTACCGCAGCATTCCTTTTCTTCCAGCGTTGTCAGCTCTTTTTTGGTTTCTGAAGCAAACGACATGATATTGATATTTCACCCCGATCACAGAACAGCCCCTCAGCTCCCTTGAAGCTGCTGGCTATTCTCTTTATCTACGCAGAAAAACCTATTTGGTTTCATGCAAAAGCATATTGTAAAGGATTTTTGCCACCTTTTTGGTGTCATGTCTAATGACATTTCCTTCAAATTTAAAAATTTGGCCTTCGATTATATTTAATCCTAATTCTTTCAGACTATCGACATCGAAATGAACAGGCTGAGCGTATTCCTCTTTATACCGGTTTGAGATTGCTTCAGGAATCCTCTGATTATTCACTAGTATACTTGTAATAAAAGAGCCATTCATATGGTCATTGATGGCTTTCACATGGTCACTCGCAGTATAATCCAAGGTTTCGCCAGCCTGTGTCATAAGATTGCATATATATACCTTTTTCGCCTTGGAGCGGGCGACCTCTTCGCCCAGCCCAGGAACAAGCAAATTAGGCAGAATACTTGTATATAAGCTTCCCGGGCCTATAACAATAAGGTCTGCCTGCCTGATTTCCTGAATGGTTTCACTTAGAGGTTTTATTTTATCCGGCGTCAGGAAAACCTGCTTGATCTTCTTTCCGGAATAAGGAATTTTCGATTCTCCGGAAACGATGGAGCCATCCTCCATTTCCGCATGAAGAATGACGCTCTGATTCGCAGAAGGAAGCACTTTCCCCCTGACATTAAGGACCTTGCTCATCTCCTGGATGGCGTGAACAAAATCTCCGGTGATGGACGTCATCGCTGCGATTATAAGATTCCCGAGTGAATGGCCCGAAAGTTCATTCGCGCTTCTAAAACGATGCTGGAACATTTGTTCAACTAGCGGCTCGACATCCGAAAGTGCAGCAAGGACATTCCGGACATCACCTGGCGGAGGAATATCCAGTTCATCTCTTAATCGCCCGGAGCTTCCTCCATCATCTGCCACTGTTACAATTGCCGTAATATCAATTGGATATTTCTTCAACCCACGGAGCAGGACAGGGAGCCCGGTTCCTCCCCCAATCACTACTACTTTTGGGCTCTGGCCCTTATTTGGCATCATGCTGTCCCTTCCTCTTCTCAATATCACGATGAGTCACGTGGGTGATGAAATCCTTTTTAAAGTAATTCGCCAGGTACTCAGCCAGCGCAACGGAACGGTGCTGCCCCCCTGTGCATCCGATAGCAATCACTACCTGAGCCTTTCCTTCCCGCTTGTACTGAGGCAACATGAAACTAAGCAAATCGGTTACCTTCTCAAGAAACTTATTGGTTTCGTTCCATTTCAGGACATAGCCTGAAACCTCTTCATCCAGTCCGGTTTTCGGGCGCATATGTTCGACATAGTGGGGATTCGGAAGAAAACGGACATCAAACACCAAATCGGCATCAATCGGCAGCCCATGCTTAAAACCAAAGGACATGACATTTACGGCGAACATCGGCGCCTTATTATTGGAGAATTCTGTAAGAATTTTTTCCCTCAATTCTCTTGGCTTGAAAGTAGAGGTATTATATATAGTTTGAGCCCTGCCTTTTAATTCTTCCAGCAGACTTCGCTCCAGCTTTATTCCCTCAAGCGGCAATCCAGATGGTGCCAGAGGGTGTGTACGCCTGGTTTCTTTATATCTGCGCACCAGCACAGAGTCATCTGCATCCAGAAATAAAATTCTTGGACTTACCCAGGATGTTTCGGCCAGATCGTCCAGCGCTTTAAATAAGTGATCAAAGAATTCTCGGCCCCTTAAGTCCATAACCAGTGCAACCTTATTCATCTTATTGCCCGATTCCTTCATTAATTCCAGGAATTTAGGCAGCAGCGTAGGAGGCAGGTTATCCACACAGAAAAATCCAAGGTCTTCAAAACTTTGGATTGCGACTGTCTTCCCTGCCCCGGACATTCCTGTTATGATGACAAGCTGAGTATCATTTACAGCTCCTGTGCTCATTTTATCTCCCCCTAGAAGCGCATATGCCATGCTTTAAAAATGCGGCAGAGCGCTGATATAGTACAGTAATCCGGATAAACATGAAAAACAGCAGAGCTCTGCACAAGATTCATGTTAACGAAACAGAGCAGCTTACCCAGTCCTTATCACCAGTACTTTTTTATATTGCTTCGCGTATATGTTTTTTGAATAGCAGGTAAGGCATTTTACCTGCACAGCTGTCGTAAAAAATAAAAGCCTTCTTCCAAAAAGAATACGTAAAAATCTATTACTTCAGAAAACATGATAAAAGCCCCCGATTCTGGCACGAACTAAGGACCTTAGGTGAGAGTTGCTGTGTTAAGTGTGCGAATCCCATACTAGAAAATCAACCCGGATCCAGCCTGTAGGAGATCATTTCAAAGTCGGGTGTGTAGGTAAAGGTGCCATAGATGATACCCGTTCCATGGACCATATAATCCAGGATATGATAATCGCCCTCGGCCATCGGCAGTTTCTTTATTTCATCCAACGGCTGCCAATACAGCTCTCCTTCTTCAGATACATCTACATTTACTCCGTCGAATTCAGTTGCATAAAAGGTAAACATCATCCATTCAGATAGGACTTTGTCTCCTTCTTTTATAATAAAAGTGAAAATTCCTTTTATGGAAGGATTTTTCAAATAAATACCCGTTTCTTCCCGGTATTCCCGTATACATGCATCCCGGACTGATTCTCCTGGTTCCATCTTCCCTCCGGGAGCTACCCACCATCCCCGCCTAGGCTTTTTCAATAATAATGCCTGATTGTCTCTGACTAAAACGCAATTAGTTACACGCTGCACTTCCTTCACCTCAATCGACTACTACAACTGTGAATCTATATTGAACCTGGCAAAACATTCGAAACTGCTTCACGCATGCAAAGCTCTATGTTATTGTTAAGAATTAAAATATGTTACAGGATGTATTCTTATTATTATACTATCTTTAATAATCCTCCACAATGAACAAGGATTGTCAATTTACAGGAAAATGCGCAAAAAAGAGGCGCAGAATCAAATCTGCGCCAGCCAGGGTTTATATTTATAAAAGGGGGTCAATTTCTATTCTAAATATACCCAATCATTGTTTCACCCATGTTACAGCATAATTAAAACCCAATTACGAAATGTTAAGATTGGGAATGCGCCATTTTATGCAGCCCTCACGCAGAAATCATTATGCTTTTAATTTCAGCCGTTCCTTCAACTCTTCCACATAATGCTGGGCTGCCTGGGCAGCGATGCTTCCATCTCCTGTTGCTGTTACGATTTGGCGCAATGTCTTTTCGCGAATATCTCCAGCAGCGAAAATCCCTGGCACCTTTGTCTCCATTTGCTCATTCGTCTCAATATATCCATTTTCATTAGTGATTCCAAGATTTTCAAACGGTTTGGTTAACGGCAGCATGCCAATATAAATGAATATGCCATCAGCAGGGAAATTGCTTTCCTCTCCATTTACCGTGTTTACAAGGGTTACACTGCTCACCTTGCCGTCTGTCCCGTTTATTTCTTTTACTGTATGATTCCAGATAAAGTCGACTTTTTCGTTTGCAAAGGCGCGGTCCTGAAGGATTTTCTGTGCCCTTAGCTCGTCACGGCGATGAACGATCGTTACCTTAGAAGCAAATCGTGTAAGGTATACACCTTCTTCAACCGCAGAATCTCCGCCTCCTACGACAACAAGTTCCTTTTGTTTGAAGAATGCACCATCACAAACTGCACAATAAGAGACGCCTCGTCCACCGAGCTCCTTTTCGCCAGGCACGCCAATCTTTTTATACTCAGCACCGGCACTTATGATAATGGCCCTTGCCTTATATTCCTTTGATCCGGCGATGACTGTTTTGTAGTCCTCACCGTCAATGATTTCCTTTACATCGCCATATCCATATTCTGCACCGAATCTTTTGGCATGCTCGAACATTTTGGTAGAAAGCTCTGGCCCAAGAATACTCTCAAACCCGGGATAGTTTTCAACTTCCTCTGTATTCGCCATTTGTCCGCCTGGCATTCCGCGTTCCAACATTAATGTAGACAAGTTTGCCCTTGATGTATATACTGCAGCTGTCATTCCAGCAGGCCCGGCACCAATGATAATGACATCATAGATTTTCTCTTCAGTCACAATGAATCACTCCTTCAATCGCTCCAGTAGCTAAAAAACACTTTAAACTATATCTAGTATTATCCTATATAACAAATAATTATCAGTCCAAGCATTTGCTCAGCTGCAGCAGATTGTTTACATTTTTTATATATTTCGATAGTGTAGAGACCGAAATGAAGTGCTTATCGGATACTTCGTGCTGGCTCTTTTTTTCATTGCGCATTTTATACCATACGTATTCTACAGCCGCGGCCCAGGCTGACGGATTGTTTAGCCTTATGCCTGTCTTGACAGCTTCTGAAAACACAGAAAACCACATTAGGTAGAGACCGGCATCCGTCATGCTTACAGGCTTGTAATATTGATATAAGTGCTCTGCCGTCCTGTCTGCAAATTCAATCGCTGCATGCTTTACATTTTTCTCCATGATCATGTCTGCATAGGCTTTTTCAATTGGGGTAAATAACAGATTGTCTTTATAAAGCTTTTCCTTGATTATTACATCCTTTTGCATGGAATGCTTAGTCAGGAAGATGGCAAGCAGTCTCTCTTCCGTGAATTGACTTTCCAGACGCTTTAAAATTGAAGAGGGATGATGCTCCAATCCATCGGCCTCAGCATGTCCCCAAGGCTCCCTCCCTTCTTTTTCGGGACTGAATTCAATGACTTTCTTCCACGCCTGTTCCGCAGTGCGTTTGTACCCCAGATGGAATGCTGAATTAGCAAGCCAATAATAAAATGATCCATCCCCTTGAAACCCCTGCTTTTGAAGCTGCTTTAGCCACTTGTATGCCAGTTCATGTCTGCCGGTCAACCCAAATGTGGCACCTAGTTTAAACCTGTGTTCCTGAAGCATCGGGCGTATTTTATCAAGGAGCTTTACCAAATCCTCAACCTGATCCTCATTATTAAGATAGTGATGAAATACGAGCCGGTTGCACAAAGCATGGAGATTCCCCAGGTTTTTCTCGAGAACCACGTCGAGGGTCGAAAATGCTTCCTCAGTTTTGCCAAGATAAAAATAGGCTAACGCCAAATTATTATATGCAGACCAGAAATCCGGGTGTTCTTCAATGGTTTCTTTCAATACTTCAATTGCCTTATGAAAATCTCCTGCTTCCAAGTATTCACGGGCTTTCTCCTGTTTAAAAATCAGTCCATCCTGCTGTTCAAGGCTTTCTTCTGTTTCATCTGCCTCAAACGTAATAAGATCCAGCAAATCCTCTGCATCCTCGCTGAACTCTCCATCTTCCTCTTTATCAAGATATTGATTGGCATGCCTGAAAGCCTCTTTGAACATTCCCAGATGGGCATAATTGTTAGCCAGGAAATAGTGACATTCCGTCATATATGGATCAAGGACATCGAGAATATTTTCCAATAATAGATTTGAATAATCATATTCTCCGATTTCCGTACAAGTAATAGCAAGCTGGCAGGCTATCATTGGTTCTGTAGGTTCCAATTCAAGTGCCCGCTCCAGATATTTCTTTGCTTTATATAAATCACGTCTGTGATATAATTTTAAACCCTTTGAGAAGTAATACTCTCCTGTTGGGTGAAAGGATAAGATCTTAGCCTGTTGGCCAAATTTCGCATCATTGCCCATGAAATCCTCCATGTTAAAGTTGATTAGCCTTAGTAGTATACCATAAGAAGAGCCTTTTGAGGAGAACTGCCTCTTTTGAACTATGGATTACCATTTAGAATATCAATAAAACAGGTATCTTTCTCCGAAACACTCCTTTGTTACATTCTTGTAACATAATTTTCAATAGAGTCTTTCTATCTTTCTTTTAAAAGGATATGATTAATCGAGGGAGAAAAAGGTTATGTAATAATAAGGAGTCATTAATCAATGCATTTCATCATATACCTTTTTGATAACAACTTTTGATTACAGCCGACAACATTCAAAAGGAGAAAATATGAATAGAAAAATTATCAAAAAATTACTAGAGTTAACGGGACTATTAATATTCCCCGTTCTGGGATTCATATACGGCTGGTTGAATATGAACCACCAAGATGCACAAATCATATCGACAAAACTGGATTCCTATATTCCCTTTTTGCCGATTTTCATCATTCCTTACATCGTTTGGTATGCTTATGTTTTCGGATATTTACTGTACTTTTGGTGGAAGGATTCAGCAGTATACTGGAAATCCCTGGCTGCCATTTTGGTTGGTGAGGCGATCTGTTTCTTTATTTATTATGTGTTCCAGACAACAGTTCCAAGACCGCAGCTAGAAGGGGACGGCATTCTGATAGATTTGGTATCCGTAATTTATATGAATGATCAGCCCGTTAACTGTTTTCCAAGCATTCACGTTCTCACTACAAGCGTAGTCATGTTTTTTTCTCTTCAAATCAAGGGCTACCATGCCATCCACAAGTATCTCACGCATATTGTAGGCATATTGATTATCCTTTCCACATTATTTGTAAAACAGCATGTGCTCTATGATGTAGCAGCTTCTCTTTTACTGTCTATAACCCTGTACGGTTGTTTCTTCCTTTTCAAAGCTCCTGCATGGCAGCTCGAAAGACGGCCAGAGAGAAAAAAGCGCGAAGAGTACCAGACTTTTTAACACTCTCAGGGAGCCTCCTTCCGAAAGAAGGGTGACTTATAACCTCAAGTCGTCTAAGACCGCCGCATGTGGAAGGTCAGAGCTAATATCGACACCAGTGGAAGGTCAGCTAAGAACGCCAGTCGTGCGGAAACGCTGACGACCACGGTCCAGTGAGCCTGGCGGCATCGGCACATGTAAGTCGAAGCTAGACATCAGTCTCATTTAAAAAGTTGTACGTCTCATCAAATAAAAAACGAGAAGGAATCAGTCCTTCTCGTTTTTTGTATGTCTTTCCTTTAGAACATCCAGTACCCTTTGGAAAGGAAGCTCCTGTTCCTGGAGAAGGACAAACAGGTGGTAAATCAAATCCGCCGACTCCATTGAAAGCTCTTGTTTATTCCGGTTTTTTGCTGCAATGATGACTTCAGCCGACTCTTCGCCCACTTTCTTCAGGATTTTATCGACGCCTTTATCAAAGAGGTAGGTGGTGTAAGATCCTTCAGGCATGGCTTGTTTTCTTTCACCTATCAGCTTTTCCAATTCCAAAAGCAAGGAGGCATTTCCGGTACTTTCTCCATGACTCTCTGAATTCCTATATAAACTGTCGGCAAAACAGCTTACCGTACCATTATGGCAGGCAGGCCCATTCGGCTTTACCAATACCACCAATGCATCCTGGTCACAATCATATTTGATTTCAACCAGTTTTTGGGTGTTTCCGCTCGTAGCCCCTTTGTGCCACAATTCATTTCGCGAGCGGCTAAAAAACCATGTCTCTCCTGTTTCAACAGACAGTTTCAGAGATTCTTTATTCATGTATGCCAGGGTAAGAACCTCTTTTGTATTAACATCCTGTACGATTGCAGGAACTAACCCTCTCTCATCGAATGCAATATTTTCTATAGTCACCGTACCACCACTCCTTTTTGTTTGAGAAACGTCTTTACTTCCCTGACGGATGTTTCCTTATAGTGAAAAATGGAAGCAGCCAGGGCAGCATCTGCTTTTCCCTCCTCGAAGGCCTGCTGGAAGTGTTTTGCATTGCCTGCGCCACCTGAGGCAATGACCGGTACGGTTACAGCTTCACTTACAGCTTTAGTCAGTGCAATATTGAATCCAGTTTTCTCACCGTCTGCATCCATACTTGTCAATAAGATTTCACCGGCTCCACGCTCTACTGCTTCCTTCGCCCAGGCAACGGCATCACGTTCGGCCGGCTTTCTGCCGCCGTGAGTGTATACTCTCCAGGTCTTCCGCTCATGATCATATTTCGCATCAATAGCCACAACGATACACTGTGATCCAAAGTAGCTTGCACCTTCATTTATTAATTCGGGACGCAGCAGTGCCGCTGTATTTAATGAAACCTTGTCTGCTCCAGCGCGCAGGATCCGTTTCATATCCTCCAGTGAATTAATTCCGCCACCTACCGTGAATGGGATGGCAAGGCTCCCGGCGACAGCTCTTACAACGTCCACCATGGTTTCCCTGCCCTCATGGGAAGCCGATATATCCAGGAAAACCAGCTCGTCCGCACCTTCCCGATCATAAAACGCCGCAAGCTCGACCGGATCCCCTGCATCACGCAGAGAGACGAATTGAATTCCCTTAACGACCCGCCCGTCCTTTACATCCAAACATGGGATAATCCGCTTTGTCAGCATCTCAACTACGCACCCTCTTTAAAGCTTCTTCGACTGTAAACCGGTTTGTGTAGATCGCCTTGCCTGCAATCGCTCCTACAACACCTCGGCTTGCTTCCTTTTTCAGAGCCTCAATATCATCTAAGGAACTGACTCCTCCGGAAGCGATCACTCCTCTGCCAGTCTGTTCGGCCATCCTGACCACACCTTCAATATTCGGTCCTGAAAGCATGCCGTCTGTGGAGATATCCGTTACGATAAACAAATCAGCACCGGCGTCAGCCAAAGCTTTCCCCAGTTCGTAAGCATCTGTTTCAGAAGTCTTAAGCCATCCGTGTGTTGCCACCTTTCCATCTTTTGCATCAATTCCAATGGCAATCTGGCTCCCGTATTTCCTGATCATGTCTTTCGTGAATTGCGGATTGGATACAGCCGAACTTCCCAGTATGACCCTCTGGATACCGTTTTCCAGATAGTATACGATATCCTCTTCCGAACGGATTCCACCACCGATTTGGATCTTTGCCGAAAGTTCTTTGGCGGCTTTCACCACAAAGTGATGGTTGACTCTTTCGCCAAGCTTTGCTCCATCCAGATCCACCATATGAATCCAGGAGGCTCCCTGCCGTGTAAAGCCTTCAGCCATGTCAAAAGGAGAGTCTCCATAAATCGTTTCCTGATTATAGTCTCCCTGTATCAGCCGAACGCATTTGCCTCCCCGCATATCTATTGCCGGATATATGTCAAAAATGCTCATTTTACTGATTTCCCCTCTGTTAGGTCTGTAAAGTTTTTCAAAAGCGCCATACCCAGGCCACTGCTTTTTTCCGGGTGAAATTGCATTCCAAATACCGAACCTCTTCCGACCACGGCAGGAACGTCCCCATAATAATCGGCAGATGCAGTAACGACATCTTGGCTGTCAGTATTGACATAGTAGGAGTGGACAAAATACACATAATCCTCCTTCAGCCCTTTCAACAGCGGCGACTCATTCTTGAACTGAAGTTTATTCCATCCCATATGAGGAACCTTATAGCTCACACCTGCTTCGGTTTCACCCGCAAAACGGACGACCTTCCCGGGAAGCAGGGACAGCCCTTTGGCAGGGCCATTCTCCTCACTTTCCTCGAACAATAGCTGCATGCCCAGACATATGCCCAGCAGCGGCTTCCCCGCTGCTGCCCACTCTTTCAGGAACCCTGCGAGCTCCAGCCTGTCAAGCAAAGTCATTGCATCCTTAAACGAACCAACCCCGGGCAGAAGCAGCCCAGCAGCCTTTTCCAGTTCTTCCGGTTTGTCCGAAATAACGGAAGGGACCTCAAGCCGTTCAAGAGCCTTACTGACGCTAAAAAGGTTTCCCATCCCATAATCGACGATGCCAATCATTTACAACATTCCTTTCGTAGAAGGCACACCCTTTACTCTCGGGTCTATCGTAGTAGCCTCATCAAGAGCCCTTGCCAGTGCTTTAAATACTGCCTCGATCATATGGTGGGTATTTTGGCCATAATGGACGATCACATGCAGATTCATCCTTGCTTCTAAGGCAAGCTTCCATAGGAACTCATGCACTAATTCGGTATCAAACGTTCCGACTTTCTGTGACGGGAATGCGGCCCGAAATTCCAGATGCGGTCTGTTGCTTAAGTCCACAACGACCTGTGCAAGGGCTTCATCCATAGGTACAAATGAATTCCCATATCGCTTGATTCCCTTTTTATCTCCCAATGCAGCTACAAGCGCCTGACCAAGGCAAATGCCGATGTCTTCTGTCGTATGGTGGTCATCTACCTCAATGTCACCCCTTGCATCTACGGTAAGGTCAAAATGCCCATGCTTTGTAAACAAATCAAGCATGTGGGTCATGAACGGCACCCCTGTTTCGATCTTTGATTTACCTTCTCCATCTATGTTTAATTGCAATTTTATTTGCGTTTCATTTGTGTTCCGTTCAATATTCGCTGAGCGGCTCATGTTTTTTCACTCCCGTTCGCCCGGTAACCCGGTGAAAATAATTATGATTGATTCTTTCTCGATTCAATAGCTCTCGCGTGGGCTTCCAGGCCTTCCATCCGTGCAAAAGCTGCAATTTTTTCGGCATTATCAGTAAAGGCTTGCTCACTGTACATAATAATGCTGGATTTTTTCTGGAAATCATCCACATTTAATGGACTGGAGAATCGGGCTGTCCCATTTGTCGGCAGGACGTGATTTGGGCCTGCGTAATAGTCACCGACAGGTTCTGAACTATATCGGCCAAGAAAGATTGCCCCGGCATGGCGTATCTTAGCCATATCTTCAATAGGATTGGCTGTCAGTATTTCCAGATGCTCAGGCGCCAGTTCATTGATCGCAGCAATTGCCTCACCCATCGATTTACAGACAATGATCCGTCCAAATTCCTCAATGGATTTGCCCGCTATCTCTTTACGCGGCAGAACAGAAAGCTGCTTGTCCACTTCTGTTTTAACTCCTGCCGCCAGCTTTTCTGATGTAGTCACAAGTACAGCACAGGCTCTTGCATCATGCTCGGCCTGTGACAGCAAGTCAGCTGCCGCTTCAGCAGGGTTTGCTGTTTCATCGGCAAGAATTGCGATTTCACTTGGACCTGCAATCATATCAATTGCGACATCCCCAAATACCTCGCGTTTCGCCAAAGCAACATAGATGTTGCCCGGACCCGTAATCTTGTCGACACGTTTAATTGTTTCTGTACCGTATGCCAACGCAGCGATAGCCTGGGCACCGCCCACCTTGTATATCTCGGTTACGCCGGCAATCCTGGCTGCTGCAAGTACTGCCCCGGAAAGCTTTCCGTCCTTTCCTGGAGGAGACACCATGACAATTCGTTCTACCCCGGCAACCCTGGCAGGAAGAACATTCATCAGGACGGATGACGGATAGGCTGCAGTGCCTCCTGGAACATAGACACCTACCGCATCAAGCGGGGTTATTTTCTGTCCCAGCATGGTGCCTGTTTCATCCGTTGTCATCCATGAGTTGCGTTTCTGTTTCTCATGGAAAGACCAGATGTTTTTAGCAGCTTCCTCTATAATTTTATAGCTTTGCGGGTCAATCGTCCTAACTCCCTCTTCCAGCTCCTCGGCAGTTACTTTGAGGCTGTCCAGCTCGGCCCCATCGAAACGTTCCGTGTATGTAAATAATGCGCGATCTCCGTTTGATACAACATCGGAAATAATGTTCCGGACAGTATCCCGTTGTTCCCGGGTTCCTGAATCTACCGACCTCTTTAGCGAAAGGCCCTCAGTATAGTATTCAATTTTCATATGCCACCTCATTAC
Organism: Peribacillus sedimenti; assembly: GCF_046237635.1. Lineage (NCBI taxonomy): Bacteria > Bacillati > Bacillota > Bacilli > Caryophanales > Bacillaceae > Peribacillus > Peribacillus sedimenti. The sequence continues at coordinate 4,507,645 of NZ_CP143547.1, forward strand.
TGGAAACTATCCTTCTAAAGTTTGATTGTTAATGACAACCGCCAATCGTTCCACGATTTCAGTGATCCGCTTTTCTTTTATCCGGTAGCTTACAGGATTGGCAATCAGTCTGGAAGTAACATCGGCAATCCTCGCATACTCGATTAGTCCGTTTTCCTTCAAGGTTTGTCCTGTTGAGACGATATCCACTATTCGTTCAGCCAGGCCAATCATTGGTGCGAGTTCAATGGAGCCATTCAGTTTAATGATTTCCACCTGTTCACCCTGCTCGCGGAAATAGCTGGACGCAATATTTGGGTACTTGCTCGCAACCTTTGGAGCTACATCACTGATTTTTTTCCCTGGAAGGCCTGCCACTGCCAAATGGCATGCACTTATTTTCAGATCCAGCAGCTCATATACATCCCGCTCTTCTTCGAGCATGACGTCTTTTCCTGCAATCCCGATATCCGCCACGCCGTGTTCCACATATGTAACAACGTCCATTGGCTTTGCAAGAATAAAGCGCAAATCTTCCTCTTCGATTTCAAGCACCAATTTACGTGAATCATCAAATTCAGGGGGAAGTTGAAAATCTGCCTTCCTCAATAAATCTGCCGCTTCTTCAAATATTCTGCCTTTTGGCATGGCAATGGTTAAGAATCTACTCATCCCTTTTGCCACCTCCCTTGCCAATAACATAGTGGACATCCGTAAATGTACGAATGAACGCATCCACATTCTGGACCGCATTGATATCCTGCATGGCGACCCTTACTCCCTGTGTCCGCCTGGTTCTTGCCAGTTCAAGCGCTTCTTTGCGCCGCTCCGGACTGAATAGGACGCACTCGATTGCCTGCGCTTGTACCGGCTCCCCCAAGGCTTCAGCAACCCGGTCCAAACGGATGGCAAATCCCGTGGCCGGCGCCTTAAAGTCAAACTTTTCAAGCAAATGGTCATAGCGCCCGCCATTCCCCACCGTGTAGCCAGCCCCGCTTGCATATACCTCAAAAAGGGTGCCTGTGTAGTAGCTCATATGGCTGACAAGTGTCAGGTCAAACGATATATAATCCTCTATGCCGTAATCACATAATTGAACATACAGCTCTTCAAGCTCCCGCAGCTGCGCTTTGCCGCTTCCGTTCTCCAGAAGTCCGAGTGCCTGGCGGATTGTATCCCTGCCGCCTCTTAATGTAATGAACTGCAGCAGTCTTTGTTTGTCTATCGAAGATAAAGAAAGTGATTTCACATGCTCCCTATAGCCGACATAGTTCTTCTCATATAAAAACTTCCGCAAAACAGAAGCACGATGCTCATTGCCTAGAATGCTGATGAAAAATTCCTGAAGAAATCCAATATGTCCAATCGTAACCTTAAAGTCATCCAATCCAGCTTTCTTCAACACCGATACAAGAAGTGATATTACTTCTGCATCTGCACTGATCGAATCATAGCCAATACACTCAATCCCGGTCTGTTCGAATTCTGCCGGCCGTCCTCCCTCTCTTTGCTGGGCCCGGTAAACATTCTCCGAGTAAGCAAGTCTCAGGGGAATCTGTTCCTTTAAAAGCTTTGAAGCTGCCACTCTCGCAATCGGAGCCGTCATATCAGGACGAAGTACGAGCGTATGGCCCTGCTGGTCTAGCAGCTTGAACAACTGCTGGTCGAGTATGGCGGAGGCCTCACCGACCGTTTCATAATATTCCAAAGCAGGGGTCTCAATAAATTGATAGCCCCAGCTTGTAATCTCCTCACTCATACCCTTTCTGATGGCTGCCTTCGTTTCATATAAAAGCGGGAGAGTATCCCGCATTCCCAGCGGTTTTTCAAACATAAACGGTTTTGCCAATCTAATCACGCCCTTGTATGTAACCATTATCGTAATGCTTTAGTTCGCTAATATGCTAATAAATTGAAGTATACTTGTAGTTTACTCTTCCTTTTCGACACAGTCAAGAAATAAACAGACAATTGTAATTTTTATACTATAATTCATAAAATCCTGCCGATCGTGTTCTTTAGTAAAAACAAGCTCGATGTTTGATTTATAAATAACTACCATGCAGCTGAACAATTGTAGTTATGACATTCAATGCTGCATACCGCATTGAAATAAAATGATGGCAAACCCTTTGATAGTAAAGTCGGGAGTTTTTACCATTTCCATTTTCCCCAATTACCGCCGATTAAATCTATCACTTTGTCTTGGCGCGGTCGCTAAAAAGACTACATGGATCTTCATCCAAAAGAGGGAAAGCACAAGGTCCTGGTCTCCTGCATAATCTGTGAGATAGTTGTGCGGCTGCCTAATTTTCTTTCTTGTTTAAGAATATGACAAACATGGGTAATGAAAACCTTACTATTGATTTAATCGGAGGGTAACATGATTAATGATAAACAGGAGAGCTTCAATAGATTTATTAAGCAGATTTACGAAACAGCTATTGAAAGAGAAGACATGTCCATGGATGAAATTATGACCCGCATAAAAATGGAGCTAACGAATATAGTCAATCCAAAACAAAGCTAACAGGCGGAATGCAATCCCTAAACGAAAATGGAGTAGCCAAGCGTGTTAGCACATCCGCTGCCTGCCGTTAAAATAGCATAGACAGAATATTATAAGTATAGGCCATTTTCACACGGCTTTTTTGTCAATGGCAGGGGTGCACTTTGATGAGTGCACCTTTTTATATTTGTTAAATGACTGGCTAATAGTATGCAATTGTTTTCATATCGCCGGGTTTATCCGGCGTTAGTCATTCTTGTTACTTATTAGTGCTTTTTGTATGTTGCCGGATGGCAAGATTGGAATCGTCTATGTCCAGGGAAAAAAGTTCTAGCATAAATTTTGAATTTCGAGCATAAATCACGAATTTCGAGAATAAAACTGCTTACACCGCCCATAAATACAGGATTTCGAGCAAAAAGCCCGAGTGTCGGTCATAATTGGAGTTCTGCCTAGCAAATTATTATCCTTCTTTTTACATTTTATCCATTTTCAAAAATTCTAAGTGATTTGATAGAAAAATGCGCTATGTTTTTCTTGTTGTTACTCCTTCTTCTCCAATAAATGCCAAAGTGCCAGCTAATGAATTTCCCAGCCGGGATGCCTGGAAAATAACACCGCATATCTTCATTTTGTTTCTCCGGAAAAATCGCCTGCCTTCTGATCGGTTATTATCTATGCTAAGCACACTCGGTATCTGGCGCCAGTTTTTAAAGAAACCCTGGGAGTTGACTAACACGCATGCATCGTCCGAAGCCCACGGCATGTTGTTACGAAACCCTATACCGTGCCGCTTCCAAAAAAAAGACCCGGTATAAGGATTGATGGATCCTTATACCGGGTCTTTTATTAATGCTCTATCTTGATTCAAGCTTTACCAGGAGCTAAACCTTAAGGAATGTATACAAGGAAGCCTTCATCGATCGTCACTATCAATTGCTACTTGCAGGGACCTCTTTAACATTTCTTCTTTTGTGTATATAACCTGCATCGGGTTCCCTCCAACAAAGGAACCGGCTGGGACATCTTTATGGACGAGGGTCCCCGCTGATACAATTGCTCCGTCCCCGATGATTACACCTGGAAGTATCGTAGAATTTGCACCGATCATCACTTCATCCCCAATTACCACGTCGCCCAGCCTATACTCTTTTATCAAATATTCATGTGCCAGTATAGTAGTGTTGTAGCCTATTACCGTATTCCTTCCAACCGATATGCGTTCGGGGAACATAACATCCAGCATGACCATCAAAGCGAATGAAGTCTGTTCGCCAACATCCATGCGCAGAAAAACCCGATACAGCCAATTTTTAATGCCCAGAAAAGGAGTGTATCTGGCAATCTGGATCACTGCGAAATTCTTGACTACCTTCCAAAAAGGGACTGTCTTGTACACATGCCATAGCGAATTGGGGCCTTCAACCGGGAATCTCTCAGTACGCCTCATGCTTTTTCACACCAAGGATTGTAAGCAAATCCCCCATATCATCAAGCATATAATCCGGATTAAATTCTTGGAGATATTCGCGGCCTTTAATGGTCCAGGCCACACCTGCCGTCTTTGTCCCTGCGTTTTTGCCCGCGAGGACATCATGATAGTTGTCACCGACCATTATCGATTCCTCAGGGTTAGAGCCTAACTGCTGCAGGGCTTTTAAAATTGGCTCTGGATCGGGCTTTGCCTTTTCCACCTCGTCCAGTGATACAATTACTTCAAAAAACTGATCCAGCTTAGTGAGGCTCAATCCCTTCAATACAACGTCCCTTTTTTTCGTAGTAACAATGCCAAGCTTATATCCAGCATCGTACAAGTATTGAATCGTCTCAAAGACGCCTTCATACTCCGTTACCATGTCATCATGATTTTTGATGTTATGCTCCCTATAACGGGTAATCATTTCGTCTACGCGCTCTGCATCAATGGAATAAAAAGTATCATGCAGGGTAGGCCCGATGAAAGGTAAAATATCATTTCTCGTATACTGGTCAGGATAATAATGATTCAGCGTCTCAGTAAAAGACGCGATAATTAAATCATTTGTATTGATAAGTGTTCCATCAAGGTCAAAAAGTAGGGTCGTTATCTCACTGTTCATATGCTGCTTCCTTCCTCCGTGTCTGGTATGAACGATTCCAAATAAATCCCACTGCCATAGTCAGCAGGAGCGCCACACTTACCCTTATGATCAAGAGCGGCAGTACCGGAATGCCTAACGGTACAAAAATAAGAGTATCCTCAACAACCGCGTGACAGGCAACCAGGAATATAAAAGCCAGTGTAATATCTTTTTTGCTCACATTATCTTCCTTCACAGCCTGTATCATCACGCCTGCGCCATATGCGAGTCCTATAGTAAGACCGGCAACAAGCGTCATGCTTGCGTTTGGTTTCATGCCAAGAAGCTTGGTAAACGGCGCTAACCACTTTGAGAATTGGTCGAGCCAATGAAGGTCCTTCATAATCTGAATGACCACCATCAGAGGAATGACTATAATAGAAAGCTGGAGAATACCGGCGGCCGCCTTAGTAAGAGCGTGCAGCATAACTTGTGCAGCCCCGCTCACTTCAGCAGCCGGACTTATGAATCCATACTGCGCCATCTCTTGTCCTCCATGCCATACAAGATTGATTATGACAGCTGACGACACGGCAAGCCCAATCCTTACGGTCAAAATAACCCACAATTTAACTCCCGTCTTTAACGCGACTCCTGACTCAATTAGCATATTGTGGCTAAAAGACAGCATAACTGCCAGAATAAATACTTCTTTTACAGAAAGATCCAGAGTGAGAATCCCTGCTATCCCAGCGTAAAGGTTTAAGAAATTCCCCAGAACGAGGGGGATTGCAGCCTCTCCTGGCAAGCCAAGAAGTTTCATGAATGGTGAGATTAGTTTTGTTAGCATGCCAAGTAAAGGTGTGTACTGTAGTATCGTAACGATCAGTGTGACTGGAAAAATAACCTTCCCCAGTGTCCAAGTCGTTCTTAGTCCGGAAAAAAATCCTGTTTTTACTGAATTAATCAAATCGCCCTTCCCCCTGCAACATGCTATTCCTCTAAGTATCTTTTATCGGAATAACCGCGTATTCTTCTAAATACTATGATGGCAAGTGACACTACAATAAGCACAATGGATATGACCTGGGCGATACGAAGATACTCCGTAAGCATAAGGCTATCGGTCCGTAAACCTTCAATGAAGAAACGCCCGATGGAATACCAGATCACATAGGTCAGAAACAATTCGCCACGGCGTAAATTTACTCTTCTCAGCAGCAACAGGATGACCACGCCTGCGAAATTCCACAAGGATTCATATAGAAAAGTAGGATGATAATAAGTGCCATCTATATACATTTGGTTAATGATGAAATCCGGTAAATGCAGATTTTCAAGAAACCCTCTGCTTACTTCGCCGCCATGAGCCTCCTGGTTCATGAAATTGCCCCAGCGCCCGATTGCCTGCCCTAACAGGATTCCAGGTGCGGCTATATCCGCGAGCTTCCAGAATGACAAATTCTTTACCCTTGAAAAAACATAGGCCGTAGCGACCGATCCGATCAGTGCGCCATGAATGGCAATGCCGCCTTCCCAAACTTGCAAGATTTCCGATGGATGCTTAGAATAATAGTCCCATTGGAAAATCACGTAATATATTCGGGCACAAAGGATTGCTATAGGAACTGCAAATAAAATCAAGTCGATAAACGTGTCTTTCGCAAGCCCTCTCCGGTCTGCTTCCCTAACCACCAGCCAGAGTGCCAAAAGTACACCGGTACCGATAATCAAGCCATACCAGCGCACTTCAAGCGGACCCAGGTGTATAGCAACTGGATCCAGCGCTCTAATTCCTTCTTCCATAAAATCTTCCCCTCTTTCCAGGATCTATTTAACTCTGCATGGCAGCCGGTTAGAGCTCCTCATGCTCTCCCTGCGAAATCGCATTATTGAGCCGGTTCGAAAATTGTTCGGCTGCATTTACACCCATTCGCTTCAGACGGAAATTCATCGCAGCGACTTCAATGATAACAGCGAGGTTCCGCCCGGGGCGTACCGGTACCGTCAGCTTGGTAATGTCTGTATCGATGATTTTCATTGTCTCCTCATCCAGCCCTACCCGATCATACTGTTTGTTCTTTTCCCAAAGCTCCAGATTGATGATGAGCGAGATTTTTTTATTGCTTCTGACTGCACCTGCCCCGAACAATGTCATTACATTGATAATTCCCAGTCCGCGTATCTCCAGAAGATGTTCGATCAGCTCTGGAGCATTTCCCACAAGCGTATCCTGGTCCTCCTGACGAATTTCAACGCAGTCATCCGCAACCAGCCGGTGCCCTCTTTTCACCAGTTCCAGTGCAGTCTCACTTTTTCCGACTCCGCTCTTGCCGGTAATTAAAACACCAACCCCATATATATCAATCAAGACTCCATGAACCGCGGTTGTCGGAGCAAGCTTTGATTCAAGAAAGTTTGTAAGGTGGCTTACCAGCCTGGTCGTTTTCATATTAGACCTCATAACAGGCACGGACTCGCGCTCGGAAGCAGCAATCAATTCAGCTGGTACCTCCTGGCCTCTCGTGACAATAATGCCCGGGGTAATATCCCGGCACAGCCCTTCCATCCTCACCTTTTGTTCAGCCTCGCTGAGCTTATCAAAAAATGTCAGCTCCGACATTCCGATGAGCTGAAGCCGCTCAGCAGGATAATAATCAAAAAATCCAGCCAGCTCCAGACCCGGACGCGACAGGTCGCTTGTTGTAATAGGACGGTTAATTCCCTCTTCCCCACTGATTAGCTCCAAATTAAATGTATCGATTACGTCTTTAATACGGACCTTTGCCATAAAGTCATACCACCCTTTCAGAGGTTTTGATATGTAAAGCCTGCCTGTACCTTTTCTGTGTAAAACAGCCCTGACAGCACATAACATATTACGAAACACACTTTGTGATTACCTTTATAAACTGCAAAACGCACTCAAACAGAAGCGTCGCAGAAATACTCCTTTATTTTAACATTTTTTGTGTAAGAACCAAATGCGAATTATTTTTTATGGTTAGGTGCTTGCATGGACAACCCTTGTTTTAGTTAATAAACTATGTATATGAGATTCATCTTTTCAGTCAAAATGAAAAAGGAAGGTACAAGCTATGAAAACTGACAGTTTGCTGCTTTATAACGCTCAAGTATATCTCGAGGAACAGGTAATCGATGATGGGTTTGTTTACATACAAGATGGAGCTATTGTTTCGGCGGGCCCCATTGCGCTGATGCCGAAGGATGACGCTATCAAAAAAACCGAATTGGAGCAAGGTTCAAAAATTATACCAGGCTTTATCGATGTCCATATTCATGGTGCAGCAGGAGCGGATACCATGGACGGAACGAAGGATGCGCTGGAGACGATAGCCACCCAGCTTCCTGCCGAAGGCACTACCAGTTTCCTCGCTACAACCATCACTCAGGGAAAAGACCGAATCAATCAGGCTTTGAAAAATGTGGCGAAATACCTCCAAACTGATAATCTCCCCGGTAAAGCCGAAATACTGGGTGTGCATTTGGAGGGTCCCTTTATCAATCCCTCTAAAAAGGGAGCACAGCCAGAAAACCATATCATCAACCCCGATCTCAAGCTTTTTGACGAATGGCAAAAAGAGTCGGGCGATTCTATCAGACTTGTTACAAGCGCCCCCGAACAGCAAAATGGAATTTCCTTCATCAAGCATCTTACAGAAAAAGGCATCATTTCTTCAATTGGCCACAGCGATGCTACCTTCGAGCAGGTAAAAGACGCGGTTGCAGCAGGTTCAACCCATGTCACCCACCTATTTAATGGCATGCGCGGATTGCATCACCGGGAGCCGGGACTTGCCGGCGCAGCCATCTTAATGGAGAAACTGAAGGCTGAAATCATCGCTGACGGTGTCCATGTCTCTCCAGAAATGGTGAAGCTGGCAGTCAAGGCCAAAGGCACAGACGGAGTGATACTGATTACAGATTCCATGCGGGCGAAGTGCCTCAAGAATGGACATTATGATTTAGGAGGGCAGGATGTCACGGTAGCTGACGGGAAGGCACTGCTTTCGGACGGAACCCTGGCCGGAAGTATTCTAAAAATGATCGATTCGGTATCCAATATTATAGAATTCACAGGATTGGAGCTTGAAGATGCCATTATGATGGCTTCTGTTAATCCCGCAAAACAGTTGGGTATCTATAATCGTAAAGGCAGCATTTCTCCTGGGAAAGATGCTGATATCGCGATTCTGAATCAACAAAATAACGTTGTCCTGACGTATTGCAGAGGAAAAGAAGCATATCGTGCCAAGTGAAAGAATTGGAATGGAGTGCTTAACTTGAATATTAATCTGTTAATCGCTGATAATTACGATGAAATGAGCCGCATGGCAGCAGAAATTTTGATCAATGAAGTCAAAGCGAATCCTTCTATCGTGCTTGGTTTAGCAACAGGCAGTACACCGGTTGGAATGTACAAGCAGCTGATTCAGGACCACCGTTCGAATGGTACAGACTATTCGCAGGTTCAAACGGTTAATTTAGATGAATATATTGGATTAGAAAAAACAGATCCGAATAGCTATTTCCGCTTCATGCAAGAAAATCTATTTAAGTTCATCAATATAGCGGAGGAAAAGCGGCACATTCCGAACGGTACCGCTGTCGACCCGCACGCCGAAGCTGAACGCTATGATCACCTGGTTCAACAGCTGGGCGGGATTGATCTTCAAGTATTGGGCATCGGACAAAATGGACATATCGGGTTCAATGAACCCGGCACTCCCTTTTCTATAAGGACGCATATTGTCAATTTAGCGGATAGTACCCGAAGGGCGAACGCCCGCTTTTTCGATAAATTCGAACAGGTTCCTGAACATGCCATCACGATGGGAATCGCGAATATACTGGAAAGCAGGCACATTTTGCTGCTTGCTTCGGGAGCCAGTAAAGCAGATTCTATAAAACGGCTCATGGAAGGAGATATTTCCGAGATATTTCCTGCTTCTGCATTAAAACTCCATAAAAATGCCACAATCATCGCTGATCAGCAAGCTCTTCAGCTTACCCAGATCAAGTAAATCGCCCGCTCGTGCTTCGCTGTCTTATCATGGCGGATGTGCCAGCGCATTCTCATACTGTCTGTCTCTATATGTACATCCAAGAATCACACATACGACTAAATGAACCAAGCTGCGCATAGGTTCCAGTCTCAGCTGGAATAACACCACTTTAGCAATTTGACCCAGCCACACTTTCAGGCAATGTCAAGAAGGTTGCATTTGGTTTAGTTTTTTTATTATTTTATTAGTCTTTCCGGCTCCTTTTATATATAAATCTTAAGGGGATATTTATAGAAGCCCTTAATCCATTGGGAAAGGAAGTGCTGGAAGAGATGAAAATCGTTTTGGATGCCGGACATGGCTATCAGACAAAAGGAAAAAGGTCACCAAACGGGATGCAGGAATATGAATTTAATCGGGCTGTGGCCGGTTATGTAAAACAAATCCTGACGAAGGATGAACAATGCGAGGTCTATTTCACACATTCAGATGAAAGGGATGTTCCGCTTTCTGAAAGAGTGTATCTTGCTAACTCTTTGGGTGCAAATTTGTTTGTATCCATTCACGCAAATGCTTTTGGCGATGGAAGCTGGAGTACGCCCGGGGGAATAGAAACATATGTGCATTCTTCAAAACCAAAGACTGCCTTGTCCCTCGCAGCAAAACTCCAAGAACGATTAATAGCAAAAACCGGATTAGCAAACCGAGGTGTCAAAGCAGCGAATTTTCAAGTATTGCGTGCAACGAAATGTCCAGCTATTTTATTAGAACTGGGTTTTATGACAAATGAAAAAGAAGCACATCTGCTGAAAACAGAATCCTACCGCAAGGACTGTGCCACTGCAATTGCTCAAGGAATCAGAGAACACTTTACGCTAAGATAACAAGGGGCCCGGCATTTTTTGTCGGACCCTTTCATGTTATTACTCGATGGTTATACTGCCAGACTTTGTTTCCGCAAAAATATGCATAGGCCGCATACTTGCGTCCTTAGTCTCGAATCTTAACAGCTTGTTGACAACTTCGTTCTTCTCTTCAACCACGATGACTTCTTTAAGATTCACTTGGAGACTCCCCATATTACTCTTTAGTTCCCCCTTGGCCTCCCGTCCTTCTTCTAAGTGAATGCAAATCCTTCCTGTAACTGTTTTTCCATGGATATACTTACTTTCAGTGCCGGTAAGTTCACAGGATATATCCCCTGTAAAGCTCTGCGCATCCACCTTATCAAAGCTTCCATCAATTTTAATGGCGCCATTTAATGTTTCTGCATTTAATTTTTCCAATGTACCTTGTTCCACCTTGATGTTTCCGTTTCCGGTTTCATAGTCTGCATGAGATCCAGTATGATTTAAAATGGTAATGTGCCCATTCGCCGTTTTCGCCTTCATTTTGGCTGCATGTATATTTTCCGAATGGATGCCCCCGTTGAACATGCGGACATCGAGCATGTCGTACTGGGATTGTGGTACGAAAATCGTGGCGTCGATCTTCATTGTCTTTTCCTTGGAGTTAAATCGAAGTTCGCCATCTTGAATATCAAAATGCGTCTGCTGTAAAAATAATTCTTTTGCTTCATCCTTGTTTTCCACACGATAAATTTTCGCAGCGCATTCTATACGAATACCATTCTGCTCCCAAGGAATAATTGATGTTTTACCGTTGTTGATATCGACTTGAATTCTATTAATTAATGCATCATCACGCTGAAAAACATGTTCCATTTCTACGTATGGGCCGAAATTGAAATCCAGGTCCGCTTCCTTTACTTTTTTAAACGCAGCATCGACAAAATCAAGCAGTCTACTTTTTGTACCCGTGACTTTTTTACCGATAGAATTCCCAAAAAAACCGTCCTCATTTTCCGAATAGGCATTGTCTTCCACATTCTTGCCGGCATGCTGTTTATCCAGAGCCGATAGGAGAGTTAAAGCTTCATCAACAGACAGCTTTCCATCCTGTACCATCTGCAGAATTCTTTCTCTTTCACTTTTCATACATTTCCCCTGCCTCTACCCTTAATATCACTTTATGATATGTACGTATCAGCCCCATAAAAGTTGCATAATTGTTTTGACAAGTGTGAATGACAATTACGTCAGATTCACTCGAATTTCCCCGGAAATATACGAAAATGCGTTTGGCTCTTTTTTGCTGAAATAGCGATCGAAAAGAGAAAAGGGGTCCGGAATGATAACATTCCGGACCCCTTTTGCCCAGTTTGGGCAGGAGCAATGCCCTGCTCTATACATGTTCATGTTCTTTTTCTTTTATCAGCTTATCCATGCGAATGCGATCGCGTTCCAGAATTGGTTTTAAGTACCTTCCTGTATAAGATTCCTCCACTTTGACAATGTCCTCGGGTGTTCCGCAGGCAAGGATGGTTCCTCCATTGTCCCCGCCTTCCGGTCCAAGGTCGATAATATGGTCGGCTGCCTTGATCATATCCAAGTTATGCTCAATGACAAGAACAGTATCCCCATTTTCCACCAATCGCTGAAGCACATCGAGCAGGCGGGAGATATCATCTACATGCAGTCCGGTGGTAGGCTCATCCAGGATGTAAAAGGATTTCCCGTTAGACCTTCTGTGAAGTTCTGAAGCGAGCTTGACCCGTTGTGCTTCCCCTCCGGACAATGTGGTCGCTGGCTGCCCGAGAGTAATATAGCCAAGCCCAACATCATAAATGGTTTGCAGCTTTCTCTTAATCCTTGGAATGTTTTCGAAGAAAGAAAGAGCATTCTCTACAGTCATATCGAGGATATCAGAAATATTCTTACCCTTGTACTTTACTTCCAATGTTTCACGGTTATACCGCTTTCCATGGCACACCTCGCAAGGAACATAAACATCCGGCAAGAAATGCATCTCGATTTTTATAATTCCGTCCCCCCGGCATGCTTCACAGCGTCCGCCTTTTACGTTAAAGCTGAACCGTCCTTTTTTGTACCCGCGGATTTTTGCTTCATTAGTTGCTGCGAACACATCACGGATATCATCAAATACACCGGTATAAGTGGCAGGATTGGATCTGGGTGTACGTCCGATTGGTGACTGGTCTATGTCTATGACCTTATCAAGATGTTCCGTCCCTTTGATCTCCCGATGCTGTCCCGGTTTAATCTTGGCTTTATGCAGCTTCTGGGCAAGGGACTTATGAAGAATTTCATTGATCAGCGTACTTTTGCCGGAACCGGATACACCTGTCACGGCAATAAAGGTTCCAAGCGGAAACTTTGCATTGACGTTTTTCAGGTTGTTCTCCTTTGCTCCCTTAATTTCCACAAACCTGCCGTCACTTTTTCGTCGCTCTAGCGGAAGCGGGATAAACTTTTTCCCTGATAAATATTTCCCTGTCAACGAATTCGGATCATCCATAACCTGTTCCGGAGTACCCGCCGATACGATGCTTCCACCGTGAACCCCTGCGCCGGGCCCTACATCAATCAGGTAATCGGCAGCTAGCATGGTATCTTCATCGTGCTCGACGACGATCAGGGTATTTCCTATATCCCTCATGTTCTTGAGGGTATCAATGAGCCGGTCATTATCCCTTTGATGAAGCCCAATGGAAGGTTCATCGAGAATATAAAGAACTCCTGTAAGCCTTGAACCAATTTGGGTAGCCAGACGAATCCGCTGCGCCTCTCCTCCGGATAGGGTGCCGGCTGCCCGGCTTAAGGTCAAATACTCCAAGCCTACATTAGAGAGGAAGCCAAGCCGTTCTTCAATTTCCCTAAGTATTAAATGAGCAATCTTTCGTTCTTTTTCTGTAAGCTCCAATTCGTTAATAAATTGGAGTGCTTCATCTATAGATCGGGAGGTTGTATGGCTGATATGCTGCCCATTGATCAATACGGCAAGGCTTTCCTTCTTTAGCCTATGGCCTTTACATGTCGGACAGTGATGCTCCGCCATATATTTTTCCATTTGTTCTCGAATATAGTCAGAACTTGTTTCCTTGTAGCGCCTTTCTACGTTCTTGATGACTCCTTCAAACTGGATATAGTTTTCGCGTACCTGGCCGAAATCATTTTCATAGCGGAAATAAATTTTGTCCTTTGAACCATATAAAATCTTCTCTATATCGGACTCCGAAAGATCCTTCAGAGGCACATCCATGTTAATGCCATGATGATTTGCCACGGCTTCCAGCAATTGTGGATAATATTGCGAGCTTGTCGGCTCCCACGGTGCTACCGCGTGATTCCTGAGTGTCAGGTCTTTATTCGGAATCACGAGGTCCTTATCCACCTCCAGCCTGGCACCAAGACCGTCACAATCCGGGCAGGCACCAAAAGGACTGTTAAACGAAAACATTCTTGGCTCCAGTTCTCCGATTGAAAAGCCGCAATATGGGCAGGCATGATGCTCACTGAAGAGCAGCTCTTCTTGACCGATGATGTCGATGATAACCCTTCCTTCGCCAAGTTTGAGTGCACTTTCCAGGGAGTCAGCCAAACGGGCAGCCACCCCTTCCTTGACTACAATCCGATCCACTACGACCTCAATGGAGTGCTTCTTATTTTTTTCAAGATTAATCTCTTCGCTCAAATCCATTAGTTCTCCATCGACCCGTATACGAACATACCCTTGCTTTTTAGTATCCTCAAGAATTTTCGCATGTGTCCCTTTTCGCCCCGAAACCAGGGGTGCCAATACTTGCAGCTTGGTCTTCTCAGGGTATTGCAGAATCCTGTCTACCATCTGTTCAACGGTCTGGGAGGAAATCTCAATCCCGTGAATGGGACAGGTAGGCCGTCCAACCCGAGCATATAATAAACGTAAATAGTCGTAAATCTCGGTTACAGTCCCCACAGTCGACCGCGGATTTCGGCTTGTTGTTTTTTGGTCGATCGAAATGGCCGGGGATAGCCCCTCGATAGCATCCACGTCCGGCTTATCCATCTGCCCGAGAAACTGCCGGGCATATGCAGACAGGGACTCCACATAGCGCCGCTGGCCCTCTGCATAAATCGTATCAAAGGCCAGGGAAGATTTACCCGAACCAGAAAGTCCAGTAAGTACAACAAGCTGATCCCTGGGAATAGTAACATCTATATTTTTCAGGTTATGTGCCCTGGCGCCCTTTACGATAATTTTATCCTTTGCCATGATTCAATTCACCCTTCCGCTTTTAGCTCAAGAAGCAAATCCCTTAGTTCTGCGGCACGTTCGAAGTTCAGTGCCTTCGCTGCTTCCTTCATTTCTTTTTCCATCCGTGCCATCATTTCGTCGCGTTCCTTCTTGGTTAACTTGCCACGGACTGGTGCTGCCTCGTATTGCGCCTCTTCCTCAGCCGCGTGAGTCGCACGTATAGAGTCGCGAATACTTTTTTGTATCGTCTGCGGAATGATGCCATGCTGTTCATTATATTTCTCTTGCACAGCACGGCGTCGTTTTGTCTCACTGATTGCCAGTTCCATGGAATTGGTCATGCGGTCAGCATACATAATGACATGCCCATTGGCATTACGTGCAGCACGCCCAATGGTCTGGATCAGGGAGCGTTCTGAACGGAGGAAGCCCTCTTTATCCGCATCAAGAATCGCAACCAGTGAAACCTCAGGAATATCAAGCCCTTCCCTTAAAAGGTTGATCCCGACCAGTACGTCGTATTTGCCCATCCTCAATTCCCGGATTATTTCAATCCTTTCTAATGTCTTTACCTCAGAATGAAGGTATTGAACCTTGATGCCGATTTCTTTTAAATAATCGGTAAGGTCTTCGGACATTTTCTTTGTAAGAGTGGTAACAAGAACACGTTCATCTTTCGATGTTCTGTCCTGTATCTCACTGATTAGATCGTCGATCTGGCCTTCAATTGGACGCACATCAATGTTAGGATCAAGAAGCCCGGTTGGCCGGATGATCTGCTCAATCATTTCAGGGGTATGCTCCAATTCGTAAGGACCCGGCGTCGCAGAAACAAATACGGCCTGATGTACCTTCGATTCAAATTCTTCAAAGCGCAATGGGCGGTTATCAAGTGCAGATGGAAGACGGAAACCGTGATCTACCAGCACCTGCTTGCGCGCCTGGTCACCATTGAACATGCCGCGTATTTGCGGCAGGGTGACATGCGACTCATCGACAACGA
The DNA here is from genome assembly GCF_046237635.1 of Peribacillus sedimenti. Taxonomy (NCBI): domain Bacteria; kingdom Bacillati; phylum Bacillota; class Bacilli; order Caryophanales; family Bacillaceae; genus Peribacillus; species Peribacillus sedimenti. The sequence continues at coordinate 4,523,320 of NZ_CP143547.1, forward strand.
TAAGGAAATCCTCCGGGAAGTAATCAAGCAAAGTATATGGCGTGGATCCGGGTGCCCTCAGCGTCAGATGGCGGGAATAGTTCTCGATGCCTGAACAAAAGCCCATTTCACGCATCATCTCAAGGTCATATCTTGTACGCTGTTCTAATCGCTGCGCTTCCAGCAGCTTCCCGTTATCACGCAGCTCCGTTAATCGTTCTTCAAGCTCTTTCTCGATATTATTTATGGCAACCCTCATCTTTTCTTCCCTGGTTACGAAGTGGGAAGCAGGGAAGATCGCTATATGGTCACGTTCTCCGATAATCTCTCCGGTGAGCGCATCCACTTCGCGAATCCGGTCAATTTCATCCCCGAAGAATTCTACCCGGACACAGTGCTCATCCCGGGAGGCCGGGAAGATTTCCACTACATCACCGCGTACGCGGAATGTACCGCGCTGGAAATCAATATCATTTCTCTCATATTGGATATCCACCAATCTATGCAGTAAAGCATTGCGCTCAAGCTCCATGCCAGTTCGGAGGGATACAACCATTTCCCGGTATTCTTCAGGCGAACCCAAACCGTAAATGCAGGATACACTGGCGATAATGATGACATCCTTACGCTCGAATAATGATGATGTAGCTGAATGGCGAAGTTTATCGATCTCGTCATTTATGCTTGAGTCTTTTTCAATAAATGTGTCTGTTGACGGAACATATGCCTCCGGCTGGAAGTAATCATAATAACTGACGAAATACTCAACGGCATTGTTTGGGAAGAAATCTTTAAATTCGCTGTATAACTGCCCTGCAAGTGTCTTGTTATGCGCGATAACAAGCGTGGGCTTATTCACTTCCTTGATCAAATTGGAAACAGTGAACGTCTTTCCCGTCCCAGTTGCACCGAGCAGTGTTTGATGTTTTTTCCCGCTGTTAATGCCAGCGACGAGCTCTTTGATCGCTGCCGGCTGGTCACCCTGCGGCGAGTATTTTGATACTAGTTCAAACGTATTCTTCACTAGTCAGTCCTCCTATCTCTACTGTTTTTATTCCCTCTATTTAAATAAGAAGGCGTCTGCCTTCTTGAAAAGTTACAATATATCCATAAATGTATGTTTAGTTATATTCACAGTTTAGCACAAAGAGCATTTTGTTAACCAGAAAAAAGCGAACATTCATTCGACATAATTTTCGACAAAACCGTTTCAGGATTGCCCATAGCAAGGTCCGCTCTCATCAATAAAGATCCCCGCCAATAAAAAAAGCACCCATCAGGCACTTCTTGTAGCTTTTCTCATTTTGGACGACAGCCAGAAGCCCGCTGTCAGGGAAAAGGCATCTATCATGATTAACCACCATGCATGTGTATAGCCTTTATAAGAGGACGCAGTGATTAATGCAACTGTCAGCACAAGTCCGACCACATGATTATAAGTGACACGGGAAAACAGCATTACCAGTAAGCCGGGAAAAAACAGTGCTGATAATACCTTAATCATCGTTCCATCTCCTTTAGGCAGAAAATCCTCAAATCCCATATTATTGCTGACACAATAAATTTATTTTATAGCATTTGTAACAAAATTGCCAATAAGGGGATCTGGTAAATTAGACCTACGTTTTAGCGATGCACCGTTACGTGACAAACCGGGTACTCCAGTTGGAATACCCGATTATGTTTTATTCAATATGGATCTGCTGAGCTCCCTTTCTCCTCTGCTTCTTGCGGTGCTGAAGCCGCATTTTTGGCAACGATCGGCTCCCTGTTTGAAGTGGATTCCGCGTTCTTTAATCCTTCCTCCACTCTTCTTCCCTATTCCGCATCACATTGCTTAAACATCTGGAACATCTTCGTTTTACCACACGGAGTAAGCGTATTTACAAGGTTCGTGATCAGCTCATCCTTTTCCCATTGTTCAAACTTGCGATAGGTTTCACCGGCCTGCCCGAAATTATTTTCGCGTTCTATAGATTCTCGCACTAAATTGCTTTCACTGTAGGTGTATGCGGCTTGCCGCTCATCTCAGTCTTTTAGTCCGCCGATTGGAGACGGCTCATAGTTACCATCCGGAATGTCCATTCCGTCGATAAGAATGCCTGTCCCGAATGCAGCCTGTTCTGCTTCGTTAAAATAGTCCTCAGGATGGCGGTCCAGTACCATTCTTCCGACTGGCATCCATGGGAATTTATCATCAGGCCAAAGCTTGGTATCATCTAAGGGATCGAAATCCAGTTGCGGGTGTTCTCATAATTTGGACAAGAAGCTCCCATTCAGGATAATTTCCCCGTTCGATCGCCCCATATAAATCCTGAGTGGCATGGTTGAAGTATTTGTCCTGGATTTGTTCTGCACTTTCCTGGGTTAAATTTTTAATTCCCTGCTTAGGCTCCCAATGATATTTTATCAGCACAGCCTTGCCTTCTTCATTAATCCATCTGTAAGTATTCACACCGGATCCCTGCATTTGGCGGTAATTGGCTGGAATGCCCTATGGGGAAAACAGGGATGTAATCATATGCATAGCTTCAGGTGTGGAGGCGATAAAATCGAAGATCCTTTGAGCATCCTGAAGATTTGTCACCGGATTAAGCTTAAAGATATGAATCAAATCAGGAAATTTCACGGCATCACGGATAAAGGAAACTTTGAACTTTCAGATTGTTTCCTTCTATATCCCAGTGTCCATCTTCCGTATAAAACTTGACTGCAAATCTGCGCAGCTCCCGCAGGTTCTCTGGGGAATGTATACCATGGGTCACTGCGGAAAAATGCACAAACACAGGCGTCCTTTTCCCTTTTTCCTGGAATAGTTTAGCCCGAGTGTATGCAGAACCGGTACATCACCCACAGTTCCATAGGCTTCTAAGTATCCATATGCCCCTGCCCCCGGCCATGGACTACGCGTTCAGGAATCCGCTCTCTGTCAAAGTGGCTGATCTTTTCCAAAAAATTGTAGTTTTCAAGGATTGCTGACCCTCTATTTCCTACCGTCCTTATATTCTCGTTATTTCTGACAGAATGGCCCTGGCGATTGGCGAGTGTATCATCTTGGTCAATCTCCGATTTCCTGTCTTTGAAAGAGTCACGATTATCCACAGACCATTCCTCCCCTATATAAACCTGCGATATATTCATTCTCTAGAATGGTAGTACAAAGTCTTGTTTTGAGGAATCGGCTTAAAATAGGCAAAAAGAAACACATGAATCGATTTTTATATAGTCTTATTTTACTAAATACCTTTTGGCACTTAAGAATTCTCAATAAAAACCGATGAGTAACATATAAATATTGACATGTCATATGTCCTTTTCATTAGACATTTTTTTTACGAAATATTCAGTTTTTTTAATGACTTTGTCAGTATTTAAGTTATAGTTATGGTAGGTGTATTTATTTGTAAATATATACAATTATAGAAAGGCGGCGATCAACATGAAAAGTAGAATCGGGATACTGATAGCATCCATGATGCTGTTTCTATCAGTGTTCTCAGTCACCAATTCTACTAATCAAGCATTTGCAGCAGTCCAGTTCAAAGTAAACGCTTCTGCTCTAAATGTCCGGGAAAACCCAAACACAACAGCCAAAATCATCGGCACCTTTGCTAAGGGCCAGAGCATTTCCGGCCTTCAGGATCTGGGTGGGTGGACCAAAGTCAATGTTGGCAGCAAAACCGGATGGGTAATGTCTAAATATTTAAGTAAACCGTCAGCTGGTACCGCAGTCAAAATTGGTTATGTCAACACATCACAATTGAATCTGCGCCAAAGCTATTCGACCAGCAGCAAATCCCTGGCACTGCTTACAAAAGATACACAGGTTACCATCCAATCTCAAAAAGGTTCGTGGCTCAAAGTATATCTATCATCAAAGAAGCTGACAGGATGGGTTTTAAACTCCTACATATCTGACAAGAAAACAGCAGCGGCCACTTCATCTGCAAAAACGGCCGTAACAGGATCCAAATACTATGTCACCGGCAATGAATTAAATATAAGGACACAGCCGAACACAAGCGGCAAAGTGACCACAAGTGTAAAAAAAGGCACCGCTTTAACTCTTTATGAGAAAAAAGGAGATTGGGGCCGGGTAAAAACAGCAGAAGGAAAGACTGGCTGGGCTTCACTTAAGTTCCTAACGACAAAGGCGCCAGCCGTTGCTTCAGCTCCAACTGTCAAACCAGCACCAGCACCAGCAGTAAAGACTGTAAAAAATTTCATTACGGCGTCGAAGCTGAATATCCGTTCCAAGCCCAGCACGTCTGCTGGTATTGTAACAATTTTGAAAAAGGGCGATTCAGTAACCCTTTACCAGAAAGACGGGTCATGGGGGAAAGTTACAACTTCCACCGGAAAAAGCGGATGGGCATCCCTTTCATATCTGTCGTCCCAACAACCTGTTGCTGCACCGGTCCCTGCCCCTCCAAAGACAGATGAGCCTGTAACCGAAAACCCGGGTAATAACACACCGGAAGATACAGAATTAACACCGGCTCCAAGTGAGACAGTATATTTAAGAGATGACAGCAATATACGCACTGGCCCTGGCACATCCTACAATGTTATTACATTGGAGAAAAAGGGCTCAGCCGTTACGAAAATCGGCGAAAAGGATGGTTGGGTCCAAGTGGTTACGGCTTCCGGCAAAACCGGATGGGTTGCCGCATGGCTAACCGGCACAAAGGAGAAAGGCCTTAAGGGGAAAGTGATTGTCGTGGATGCCGGGCATGGAGGAAAGGACCCAGGCACCAGCGGCATTAACAACACAGAAAAAGCGTTAAATTTAAAGGTAGCATTGGAACTGCAGGCACTTCTGAAATCAAAGGGTGCTACTGTAATCATGACCCGCTCAAACGATACCTACCCTACACTGACTGAAAGGGTAAATGTTTCAAATCAGTATAAGGCCGATGCCTTCATCTCCATTCATTTCAATGCAAATGGAGATAAATCGGTAAGCGGAATCGATACGTTCTACTACGCTAGCAACACTAACGAAAAGCAGCTTGCACAATGTATCCAGGAGGAAGTCATCAAGCAGGCCAAATTGCTTAATCGAGGTGTAAAGCAAGGAAATTTCCAGGTAATCCGCGAGAACAAACAAGCTGCAATATTGATTGAGCTTGGGTTTTTATCGAATCCAAACGAAGAAAAGATTGTTGAAACCAGCGAATATCAAAAAAGAGCCGCTCTTGGCATATTTAACGGTTTGGAAAAATTCTTCAGCTTATAATTATAAAAGTGCTGGAGTTAGAAATTTAGTGAAAAAAGTATATTCTTATCTATCCAAAAGAACTCGGCTGCATTCAATGCAGCCGAGTTTTTGTGTCCAAAAATTTTAATTAGGATTTCATCCCTAGCATTCCCTGCCAACGGCAGCTCGGGACGAGGCAGTTTTAATAGGAAATCTTTCTACAAAACCTTTAAAGTAGTGAAATGACCTCTGGAAAATGGGACTCTGGATAAAGGTATAAATGAACGTAAAGATAAAAACGGGACCGCCCAGTAAAAAGCCAATTATCACTATAATGCTCTCAACAATAATCCGGGCATTGCTCACCGATACCCCCGTTAAATCAGAAACAGTGAGCATAAAGCCATCTCTTGGACCTGCCCCCATTCCTGATGCAACGTACATACCTCCCCCTATACCGGCAAGGACAATACTGGCCCCGATGATCAAAAAATCTACCCAGCTGTGTGTCGCATCGGGAAGTATATCCGTCCAAAGAAAAAAGTCCATAATCGGACCGACAAGCATCGCATTAAGGATTGTTCCGAAATTAATATACTTCCTGTCTATTATCAGGGAGATAAAAATCAAGAAGATTCCGCATAGCACACCCCAGGTCCCGATTGTCAGCCCTAATCTGTTGAATAACGCAACATTTAGAACATCCCATGAATTCAGTCCAAGAAATTGGACCTTTACAGCCATCGCATTTCCCAGGCCAAGTAAAACCAATCCAGTGAAAAACATACACCATCTTATAACGCGAAGCATTCTGGTCTCCTCTTTTCCGCACATTCAAAAATCTGAAAATTCTTTAAATCTAACTATAGCATAGATTTTTACAAACGAGCAGATTTTTGCTTTAAAATTCTTGAACTGTATTTGCATCCATATCAAGCCACCTTCCAGGTGTTTGAATGGAAACCATTATGGTCATTCGTATGTGTGGCCAGAACCCTTATACCTCAAAAGAACATACATTACGGTAATGCCCATTCCGGCAGTGAAGCAAATCAGCATCCCGATGGACAAAAACAATCCGGGTAATCCAAACTTTTCTGCAAAGGACGTGCCATAAATGATTCCAAGGGGAGCAGCTGCTTCGCTATAAATTACTTCTTTCTAAACAGCGCGGCCCAGAGACTGGACGATCCAAACTCTGTATCAGGATCATGTTCCTCCATTTTTCTAAGCTCCAACACCTCAAACTCTTTAAATATTCTTGTTAACTTTTCCTCGGTAAAACCTAATCCTCCCTGCAGGCTTCGAAGACGGTATACTTCATAATCGGAGATAGCTGATCCTCCCAATTCACCACCCTCTACAAAACATGTCAGTGCAAACATACCGCCTGGCTTGAGCGCCTTCCGCAGCAGCTCCAAATAGCTCATTCGCCTATGCGGCGGAATATGATGAAAACATCCTGAATCATAGATAATGTCATAGTTGCTTTCTTTAATAGACAAACTAAAAATATTTTCCTGTATAAAGCAGACTTCTATGCCGCTTTCCAGGGCTCGATCCTTTGCCCATTCTATCGCTTCCCGGGATATATCGACTGCGTCTACCGTGCATCCTTGCTCAGCAAAGTATATTGCATTTCGTCCAGGTCCGCAGCCCAGTTCCAGAACTTGTCCCGGGTTAAATAAGCCTTTTTTAAAATATGTAACTAGATTTTCATCCGGCGAATTTATGAAGAAAGGTACTTTCCTTTCTCGATCCTGATAAAAAGAATCCCAATCAAACCGCCGCTGCTCCTGTAATAGTTGGTCTAACATCTTCAATAAATCCTCATGGGTTTCAATCATCTCGTTCTTTGCCATTGCATATCCTCCTTGGTCAGCCATATAAAATAATTCTAGAAGCCGCTTCCGTTTCCTGCCGTTCCCTGTCATACGAATTTCTCCGCTCTTTTTATAATCCATGCTTCTTCATTTCTTTTGAAATGGACCTACTCTTTATGCATGTCCGAATCATACGGTATCTTGTAAGAAAAGAGGAGGCCGATTATTTGGAAAATCAACTGTTTCAACAAATTCCTTTAGAGAATGACCTTACTCATAATGACTATTTTGACGATAGACAGCAAGGCTACTTCAGCCCTTACTATTATCCAAGGCCAAGGCCGCCGTATTATCCGTACTCCTACCCTCGCCCTCGCCCTCGTCCATATCCTTATTATGGCTATGGTGGAGGATACGGAGGATATGGCTTGCCCGGTGGATACGGTAGCCATGGCGGCTATGGCGGCCATGACGGATATGGCGGCTACGATGGCTATGGTGCCAGTCCCGCTGGATACGGCAGTCCCGCTGGATACAGTGGAAGCCCTGGCGGATACGGCAGTCCTGCTGGATACAGTGGAAGCCCTGGCGGATACGGCGGAACCACTGGATACGGTACTCCTGACCTTTACGGCGGTGGATATGGCAGTACCGGAGGCGGATATGGCAGATACTGAAACAATACGTTTTACCCCAAGCATACAAAAAACCGTTCGATAGTCCGAACGGTTTTTCCTTGATTAAAAAATGCGACTATATATTCTCAATAATGCGATTGCTTTGTATAAACGTTATTTGATTTTTGCCATTTTTCTTGGATTCATATAAGGCATGGTCGGCAAGCTGAATCACCATTTGGGGGTCCTCATGGTCTAGAGGCCATATCGCTCCGCCAATGCTGCAGCCGATTTTCACCTGTTTATTTTCAATCCTAAATGGCCAATTAATGGCTTTAATGATTTCGTTAGCAACGAACTCTCCTTTGGTGTAATAGTCCTTGTCTGCTGCAGGGATTACAACCAGGAATTCATCTCCGCCCAACCGCGCAATAAATGTGCCGGCAAACATTTTAGAGGCGAAACGGGCAGCTGTTTCCTGCAGTATCAGATCTCCTGAATGGTGTCCAAATCTATCATTCACCGTTTTAAATCCATCCAGGTCCAAATAAAGAAAAATGTATGGCTGCAGTTGCTTATCTTTATTTTTTTGAATGCTTTTTAATAACTCATCCAATGCCAGCCGGTTTGCCATGCCAGTTAGTTTGTCCTGATGGGCTAAATCCTCCATACGGCCGAGCCGGGACTCGGTTTTCTGCAGATTATCAAGCAGTTCCTTTAGAGAATCCGATAGAATCTCTATTTCTTTGATTCCTTTGTACCCGGGAATCTTTACTTTTCCTCCGCATCGTGCTTCATTTGCAGCTGATGATATTTTGTTTAATGGGCTAACAATCTTATCGGCCACAAACCATCCTATTATAGCAAACACTATAGCAGAAATTGCTCCAAGCCAAACGATAAATTGTTGAAGTTCCTTTACTGACAAGTAAGCTGTCGAGGCATCCTGCCGTACAAGCACTGACCACCCAAGTCCGGGATAGTTTTCATACCCATCACCAAATGCATATCCTGTTAAATAAGATTTCCCATCTGGCCATTTTTCAACTGTCCAGTTGTTTTTCTTGTCCATTGCTTTGTCGAGGCTATCCAGGTTGAGCGGCTTACCCACAACTGATTTTGGGCCAAGGAGCACCGTATTGTTCATAGAGCTCACAATGAGAATATCTACATCTTTTTTGCTTCTTTGCAGGGATGCACGTAATGCATTTTCTATTGTTTTCGACCATTCCCAGCTCAAATGGGCTGCTAATACACCTACAAATCTTCCGTCCCCGGTCTTAACCGGTGTGCTGATATCAACAAACTGAAGGGGTTCTCCGCCGGGATTGGGAAGAAGCTTTGCCAATAAAACAGCATCATGGACATCACCGGCAAAAGTTTTTTCCAGGGCATTCTTATATACGGGACGATTTGCAATGCTCTTGCCAACCAGTATCCCGTGTGTAGCGGCTTGAACAGTTCCCTGTGAATCTGTAAAACCTACCCAGGAGAAGGATGGTACATCTCTTTTCAGTTGATTCAGCAAAGCCTGAATACTCTCCGTCTCGCCCTGTCTAAACGTTTCCAGGCTGCTAAGCACCTTGATTTCTGCTGATCGTGACCACATATAGTGATCAAGCTTGTCCGCCATCTGATAGGCTGTAGCGGCAAGGGAGTTTCCAATTTCAGCTTCAAGTGTCTCGCTCGATTTCCGGCCAATGCTTACAGTCAGTACAGCAGTAAGCAATATAACCAGAACTGCACATAAGATAGAAAAATAAGTACGCATTTTAATAGACATTAACGGTGCTCAGTCCCTTTTACCTTTTACTAAAAATATCATAGTGTAATCTTCCAAAAACGGCCTCTATTATTCAAGATTTGGTCTACATTAATCCAAGTCCATATCTGAAAAGTAAACTGTCTTTACAATATAGCTAAAAAATCGTGTAGGCTTACTAAATACTCTTCATGCATTTTGAAATCTATATTTATGTTCCAGCTGCCGCTCGAATTCCTCGATGGGCACCGGCGGAGAATAATAGTAACCCTGTACTTCCTCACATCCTAGGTATCTTAATAACTCTACCTGGTTGAGGGTTTCCACCCCTTCAGCGATCACCCTGAGATTTAAGCTTTTTGCCAACGATATGATGGCCGATATTACTTCCTTTTTCTGCTGGATATTGCGGATGAAGGATTGATCGATTTTTAAAATATCCACATTTAACTTATCCAGATAACTTAAGGAGCTGTATCCAGTTCCAAAATCATCGATGCTAATCTTAATGCCCTGCTCCCGAAGTTTGTGAAGTGTACTGTTTACATCATCCTCATTTTTCATTACAACTCTCTCTGTAATTTCCAGTTCCAAGAGATTCCCAGCAATATGAAACTCTGAAATTTTCTCAAGGACGTAAGCTGCAAATCCCTCCTGCAGCAGGGTTATCAATGATATATTTATAGAAACCCGCTTGACTTCCTTGCCCTTTTCCAGCCAATCTGAAATGACCCGGCATGTTTCTTCAATTACGAACCTTTCCAAAGGCACAATCAGTCCGCTTTCCTCCGCCACGGGAATAAAAACATTTGGCGGGATGAATCCCTGTAAATCGCGCTTCCAGCGGATCAGAACCTCTGATCCAATGATTTTCTTATGTACTGTGTTAAATTTCGGTTGAAAATACAGCATTAATTCTTTATTTTCGATAGCCGCCCTTAAATCATTTTCCATATCAAGCTTGTTAAGAGCTGTGTCTGCCATTGCGCTATTGTAAAAGGAGTATCCGTTAGCCCCATTTTCTTTTGAATGGTACATGGCAATATCGGCGTACTTAAACAAATCATCAATATTTGTGGTATGCGCAGGATAGTTTGCTATACCCATACTGGCGGTTAACAGTACCTCGATTCCATTGATCAGCATCGGCGTATTGAATTCAGAGATGATGCTTTCTGCCAGTGGCTTATTTTTTGCAGACGGCACAAGAATCAGGAACTCATCCCCGCCGATTCTGGATACGATTCCCTGGCTTCCGATTAACCGGGACAGCTGATCTCCGATATGAATCAGAATTTTGTCACCGAAGGAGTGCCCGAATGTATCATTTATTCGTTTAAATCTGTCAAAGTCTATCAGCATCATGCTGAAATGTGTGTTTTCCTTGGCTAGCACGGCTATTTCGTTTTTTACCATACTGCGATTCGGAAGCTTTGTCAGTTCGTCATGGTACGCAAGGAATTTAATTTTTTGCTCCGATTCCTTTTTTTCGGTAATATCCTCTACAATGGCAAATGTCCCCATCATCTGATTATTGATCATGCTCCTGATCGGAGTGATTCTTACATTTACAGACGTTCCCTGCTTTTGAAGAATCTGTGTTTCAATATTAATGATCCTGCCGTCCAGTACATTATGTAAAGCGACGTTGATAGCCTGTTTATTCCTCTCATCAAAAAACGAGTCAATCGACAGTCCGATTAATTCCTCGTTCGGATAACCAGTAATTCTGGATGCTGCTTCGTTCGCATTGACAACATTGCCCTTCAGGTCCACGGAGAATACTCCCCCTGGATTGTGGTTAAACAGGGATTTATAAGCGTGACTATGTTTTAAAAGAAGGCGATCACCAAATAAATCAGGTACCAGCATAAGCAATAAATGGGCCAGGATCACAAAGATAAACGGGGTAAGCATCCCTGGTGTAATGGCATTGCCGCCATCCAATCTGATAATGGATATCAGTGTGATAAATGGGATTCCTGCCAAAGCAGCACCTGCTGCGACAGAGCCTATATGTTTCCACTTGCCGATGCCAACATGATCATCATTGGTAATCTGTATCAGAAACCGAAACAGGGAGAAAGAACACCCTAAAGTTAAAAGCCCTGTTACTATAAGGAGACTAACCTTCCAATCCATATCGTCATGGAATAAGAAAGAGTAACCTAAGGCATCTGTGCCAAGAATGCTGATTGCAATCAATATGCTCCCGGATATGTATTGCTTCCCTGTCACGCTCCCTAAATTGGATATCTTTAAAGCTATAAAGGAACCCCAGAAGCAGAAGAACAAACTGACTATAGAGTAAATCCCGAAGGCCATCATAGAGAATGGCACGTCGACCGAAAAGGCTACACTGGCATGAGTGAGCCAAAATGAAACAGCCAGTAAAGCAGAGCCCTGCAGCAACGATTTTCCTTTGCCATGAACTATTCGAACCTTTTTGCTGAATTCAATTCCAATGACACAGCTGGCTACGGCAAAAAAGACAGTAAGTATGATGAATTTATAATCAAAGAAATAAATTTCCGTGAAATAACCCAATTTAACGCCCCCTGCATAGAAGTAACAACCAATGGACTGAGGCTGAAAATTATATTCTTCATAGGCCAATGAAGAATAACCCAGTGATTATCTATTTTTATATCGGTTCACTCCTTTATAATTTATAGAAGAAAACCCTTAATTTTATGGCAAAAAGATAATATAAAAAGAAGGAAGGCGAACTGCCCTTCCTTCTGGTGTATGAACCCGTCCCTATTCTATTTCGATAATTTTATCCTTTTCTTTATGCAGCCGATACAATCGGTATGCATGACTTATTATAACCTTCAATACTGCATAGAATGGAACCCCTATGATCATTCCCAGCAGGCCTCCCATACTGCCTGCCACAAGGAGCACCAAAATGATCGTTAGCGGATGGATATCCAGCTTGCGCCCCATAATATAAGGAGATGTCAGGTTCCCATCGATTTGCTGGACAATTACCGCAACAATAATGACTTTTACAGCCATAAAAGGAGACGTGATCAGTGCAATAATGATGGCCGGAATAATTGCGATAAATGGACCAATGAAAGGAATGACGTTTGTCAGCATGGCAATCACTGCAAGAATGAGCGAATAATCGATCCCGATGATTAAATAACCGATGTACATCATGAAGCCAACGATGAACGAAACAATTGCCTGGCCCTGTATATATGAGCTTAATGCCTCGTCCATGTCCTTAATAATCAGCTTCGCCTCTGTAGCCTGAAAATATGGGAGATATTTCAGAACTCCATCGGAAGCACCCTCCCCGTCCTTCAGCATGTAAAACACAATAAACGGGACTGTTACAATCAATGTAATGACGCTCGTTATTATCCCTATAAAATTGCCGACTTTGTTTCCGAAGCCGGATACATTGGTCTTAAGGTAATCACTTACGGCTGTACTCACTTCATCCAATGTAAAATATTCATTTTCCTGGAATCGTGCGAACCACTTATTTTCCCTTAAATCCACTACCTGATCGCGCAATGTATCAATGATACCCGGGAAATTTTCAATCAGGCTCTTAAACTGCTTCTGTAATTCCGGTCCCAGAAGAAAGACAGCTAAAGTGCCGATCCCCAAGAAAAGCATATATATTAAAAGGATAGCAAGAGACTTCGGCACCTTTTTATCATGGAGAAATATAACGACCGGCCTCAACAGATAATAAATGACCCCTGAAATCAAAAATGGGAGGAATAAGGTCTGAAAGAAAACTACAAGGGGCCTAAACACAAAGTCCACTTTGGTTGCAAGCAGAATGATAATCAACATGATGATAATCGTGTAACCTAACCGAAAGTATTTTGAATTTGGCAATGAAACACCTCTTTTTAATTAAATTTGATAGATAGAAGCTATCGTTCTTTACCCTTCCTTCACAAAAAACATACCTGCGATAACCGATTTAGAACATATTGACAGCCAGCCGGCATCCCCTGTATTTTCATGCATTAAAAAAGAGAGCTTTCTTTCAGCTCTCTCAAGAAATGATTGATCATGGGGCAACCAGCTCCACCTTGATGCGGTCTGGATCCTCGAAAAAAACTGCGTAATGGGTTTTCCCGCCAGCAAAGGGGTATCTGTCGGAGTACAGCAGGGGAATGCCCCTTTCTCTTAATTTCGCAGTCAATTCATCAACATGGGACTGCGATTCAGCCTGGAAGGCCAGGTGGTTAAGGCCTACCCGGGAGCGATGGTAGGGAGGGTCCAGGAATCGGTCTTCAGCCTGGACAAACACAATATACGTATCTTCCAGCTTCCAGCTCCTCCCCTTTTCCCACTCCTGAAATGGACGATACCCCAGCTCCTCCAGAAACCAGCCCCAAAATTCGGTGGTTTTTCCTAAATCGGAAACATTCAATTCTATATGATGGAGCAAGCCAGGAGCCATACTCATCCGCCTCCTATTTTATAAACCACACTTTCGCAATCCTATCACCAATCACTTCATACATTGCCACGGCTTCCAGCTCGATACCATTTGCTCTTCCTGTTATGTATTCGTGGTCAATGACAATGCTGCCATGTGCGATGCGGGCCTTAAGTGCTGCATTCTGGTTCGGATTCTGCTCAAACAATGCTGCATATCTCTCTCTCATTTTTTCCAGTCCGGTGTATACAAGATTATTTGACGGAAAATCCAAGATTTGGACATCCTCGCTATAAACTTCTAAAAATGCATCAATATCTTTTGCGTTGTACGCATCCAATTGCCTCTGCGCAAGCTCAATCGCTTTATCCTTCATGTTTCCATCCTCCTTGTTATCTGAATATGATTGTAACAAAGTTTTGTTCTCAGTTAGCAAAATATATTTCTGTACCTCAGACCCCCTGTAAATATTTAGGTTGATTTTGTATACTTGATGTAAAAACAGGTGCAAAAAATGTATAAAATTCTAATAGTAGAAGACGATTGCAAGATTCGAAGCTTGATTGCCGAATATATAAAAAAATGGAATTTCCAGCCCCTGATCATAGAAAGCTTCGAGGATGTGGATCAGCAGGTGCTGACAGTAAAACCCCATATGGTTCTCCTTGATATTAACCTTCCGAATTTTGATGGCTTTTATTGGTGCAGCAAGATACGGCAGCATTCCGATGTACCGATTATGTTTATATCATCAAGGACACAGACCATGGATATCATCATGGCCATGAATATGGGCGGGGACGATTTCATTCAAAAGCCATTTTCATTGGAGGTGCTCGTCGCAAAGATTAACGCAGTCCTCCGCAGATCCCTTCAAAGCCAAGCCCCTGAAAGACAGGTGCTGGCAGTCGGTGAGATTCATCTGCACATAGAAAACGGCAAGGTCCATTTCCGGGAAAAGGAAGCCACCCTTACGAAGAATGAATTTCATATTTTATATTTGTTAATGAATAAAGCAGGCCATATTATTTCCAGAGATGAAATAATGAGGGCCCTGTGGGAAAACGAAGAGTTTGTCGACGATAACACTTTAACTGTGAATGTCACACGATTGCGAAAAAAACTTGAATCGATAGGGATTGAAAATGCGATCGTCACCAGAAAACGGCAAGGGTACGCGTGCTGCAATGACCATACTTCACTATTTGAGGGACGAAAGGCGAACACTTTGGACGTTTGCATTTATTCTTATATTCATTAATGCAGTCATCCTTCTGGATCCAGAATCGAATATCCACCCAGGCAGCCTGCTGTACATGGACATGGCATCTGTATTTCTCCTTGGCATCCATCTATGCTGCACCTATTTCCGGAAACAAAAATTCCTGGAACAATGGACGCAATACAGCAATTTTGGCGGTACAGCCGCGCTTCCAAAAACGACTTCATTTGAAGAGGGAATATACGTCGGCGCAATCACGAAATTGAATCAAAAACATACATCAGACATAACCCATCTCAATAAAGAAAAACAGGAGTGGCTTGAATACATAACCGCCTGGTTTCACGAAATTAAAACCCCTATCGCTGTAAGCAGGATGCTGTACGAGACACGCGGCAGCATCACAAGCCTGGAAGAAGAAATGGATAAAATCGAGCATTTTATCGAACAGGCCCTTTATTTTTCAAGACTGAATGATTTTAGCAATGACTACATCATACAGGAAATCGATATAGAAATGGCTTTAAAGGATGCCATCAAAGCAAATAGGAAAACCTTTCTGTCGAAGCGGATCAAGCTTGATTTACATCTTGCTTCCTTTGAAGTGCTGACGGATAAAAAAGCCTTGATATTTATAATAAACCAGCTTTTGTCCAATGCGCTCAAGTATACAGGTATGAACGGCAAAATCCTGATAATCATCAATGCTGAAAACAGGACAATGTCTATCTGCGACAATGGAATCGGGATTGCAGCAGAGGACCTGCCGCGTGTGTTTCAAAAAGGGTTCACTGGAAAAAATGGCAGGAAGCAGCATTCCTCTACCGGAATGGGCCTTTATCTGGCAAAAAGAATGGCGGGAAAACTGGGGCATGATATCACCATCAGGTCTGAGGAAGGAAACTGCACAGAAGCAGTGATTTCTTTTCCTGAACTGCATCGCTCGTACTACTTTTGATGGCGATGTTATATTGTTCTTGCATAGAAAAGGAGTGCGCTCTGCACTCCTTTTAATCAGTAACGACATTTTCATATTTAGTAAGAGTGATAAAATAATATAAAGAGTATATTACGATGTATAAACCAACAGAGCAGACAAATGGCAGCAGCATATTTATGTGCAAATACCGGGAGAGAGCAGTAATCAATATAGAACTGTGGCCAATCGCTATCACCAGCGGAAGCATGAAAATGGGCAACAGCTGTTTTGCAATGGCCTTTCGCACTTCGGGACGCCCCATGCCGATTTTGTCTAATATTTCATAACGCGGCCGGTCATCAGCTGCTTCTGTCAGCTGTTTGTAATGGAGCATGCTGCCGGTTGCGAGCAAAGACACCAGTCCCAGGAATGAACTTATAAATATCAGGATGCCGTACGTTTGCATACCCTTCTGATATTCTTGATAGAAGGAGGAAAAAATCGGCGGCTGTCCGGAAGAAGGATTCTGAGCAACAATTTTTTCAACAGCCTGGACAAGGCTCCCGCTTGATTTTTCATGATTTAATTTATAAATTCTCATTTGTGCAGTTTTGCCTTCTGCGATTTTTGCATATAATCCATCATCGATTACCATCGGAAAGGCCCCTAAGCTTTGATTCAACAGCCCATAATTTTGATACTTCACGATCCTTACTTTCTCTGATGAATTCAGTCTTATTTGTTTTCCTGTATAAGGATCCGTAGCTTGATTGATATTGCCATCGTAAAAGACGATTGCTTCATTTATTCCCAGCTCCAGATCATGTTCCTTGTCCATCCTACCTGCAAGCCGGTGAAAATCGGCTTCCGGAATCAGGATAATAGGATAATCGCTAGGCCATCTCCTCGTCGGAGATAAATCGCCTTCGATTTCCGTGTACCGGATTTGATCGGTATAGACTGTATCGGCATCCTTCATCAGCCTGTTAACCTTATCCCCTGATTCTGAACCTGGGACAGTATACATTAAACTGACGGGATGATTCTCGGTTGATATTTTATTCAAATTATTATAAAGCCCTGCTGTTGTGCCAGCAGTAAATATGGTTAAGGTGGCAAATAGGGAAATGACCCATAAAATAAGCACATTCCCTCTCATTCGAAATAAAAGATGCGACAAGCTGATCAAATTTGTGCTCTTAAAGTAGATTCTCTTTATCAGGGACAGACTTTTAATAACAGATACTGTAAAAGTCCTTAAAAATAAGTACGTACCTGTCACGAGGCAGCCCGCCGAGAATAAGATGGCGCGACCGCCCCAGTCTTTCCAAATAGCGGATTCAGCATTCTGCAAAAGGGTCCAATAAGCTGCACCTAATAGCAGCAAGGAACTAAACCCAATTATCACTGAACTCTTTCGCTGTATATCGCCTTTCTTTTCTGCATTTAGAAGCTGAAGCAGGGTAAACCGGTAGATGATCCTATAGTTATTAATGGAGGCGAGCAAAATGATGACGGAAAACACAATGATTGTCTGAACTGCAGCTTTGAAAGATAACGAGAATTCAGCGACAAAAAAAACCCCATTAATTTGACCAGAAGCATGGCGAACAATTTTGATAAAAATGCCCCCGCGAGAATCCCAATAATAATGGCAGCGATTCCCAGCAAGATATTTTCGCAGAACAGGAGCTGTGCCACCTTCTTCTTTGGAAAGCCGAACAGAGTGTATAAGGCAATCTCCTTCTTTCTCTTCCGCATAAAAAAGGCGTTGGAATACCAGATAAAAAATGCTGCAAAGATCAGCAGAAAAATAGAGGAAGCAGCAAATGCAGGCTCTATCTTATCCAACATGCCGGCTGCACCAATAATCTGCCGATTGTATTGAAGAGACACAAACGTAAAATAAATGATGATGCTACATACCATTGGATAAAAATATAACAGATACTGCTGGACATCTTTCTGTATATTCCTTCGGGCGAGGTTAAATACTGTCATATTGCCTGCCTCCTCCGAGAGCTGTCAATATATGTATGATCTGTTCAAAGAATTGTTTTCTCGTATGCTGTCCTTTTCGCAGCTCTGTAAAGATCACTCCATCCTTTATAAACAAGACGCGCGTGCAAAAGCTAGCCGCATATGCATCATGCGTCACCATCAGGATGGTGGACTTCTCTTCCTTATTGAGCTGGGAGAGGGTCTGAAGCAGAGTGAGAGCAGATTTGGAATCAAGCGCTCCTGTCGGTTCGTCTGCAAATATCAGATTGGGGTTTGAGATCACCGCCCTGGCTGTTGCAGTCCTTTGCTGCTGGCCTCCCGAAATCTCATATGGATACTTTTCCAGGATTTCCCCTAAATTAAATATCTTTGCAATCTGTTCAATCCGCTGCTCCATTTCCCTGACCGGCAAATTGGCCAAAGAAAGGGGCAGCAAGATATTTTCCTTTACTGTCAATGTGTCGAGCAGATGGAAGTCCTGGAATATAAAGCCCAGCTGTGCTCTCCTGAACTTAGCCAGTTCCGAGTCCTTAAGTGCATGAATATTTTCCTGGTTTATTTTAACCGTCCCCTGACTGGGTGAATCGATCGTGGAAAGGACATTCAACAGCGTGGATTTCCCAGCCCCGGACGGCCCCATAATCCCCATGAACTCCCCTCTTTCAACCTGTATATCCACCCCGTTCAGCGCACGATATACATTGCCCTTGGTTCCATACATCTTTGCAATTCCTTCAGCCTGTAATACCATTTCCATTGTCGTTGCTCCTTTGCTTCATTTCTATATGTCCACTTTAGAACATACGGAAAATCGCAGCCATAACTTTTCCTTACATTATTTTTGAGGAAGCTTACAATTTTGTCATCTTTACATCACATGTAACGGTTATTTTATTGATCGATGTATATCAGTATCTAAAGCAATTCGCATGTACAACATGAAAGGTAACTGTTTTATTTATATCCATGGATTGGTGTCAGAATTGCGAGACTCCTCTAATGTCTATGCGATGCCAATCCGGGGATATACTTCAGTGTCCTGTGGAAGAACGCCTAACAGCCCCCGCAGCGAGGTACGAGTGAGGAGGCTTGATGGCCAATTTGCGGAAAGCGAGTGATTCTGGCATAAATATTATTAAGATCGCGACCGGTAAAAAGATACGATAAAAACCTTGTTTCTATAAAAAACTTTGGTTCAGTCTTCTTAATAAAACAACCTTAATCATTTTCGGAAAACATATATCTTTTTGTTTTGGCAGAGATATTTAAAATAAGGTTTAATGCCAGCAAGGTTGCCAGTATGGAGCTCCCGCCATAGCTTAACAGAGGCAGCGGGATACCAGTGATGGGCACCAGGCCTATGACCATTCCAATGTTTTCAACAATGTGGAATGTAAGCATGGACGTCACACCCGCGGCTATTAAAATCTCATAATCCCCTTTATGCCTCAGCGCAATGATGATGATTCTATAAATCAGGAAAAAATATAATATTATGACAAGACTGCTCCCAATAAAGCCATATTCCTCCCCAATGACTGTAAAAATAAAATCGGAATGTGACTCAGGGACAATCACATCCCCGTTATTAAACCCCTTTCCTCCGGTTACCCCAGAGCCAATCGCCAGGATGGACTGAGTCAATTGATATCCTATCCCGTTTCGATAACCAAACGGATCAAGCCACGAATGGATCCGATCCAGCTGATATTGATCAAGGACAAGCAAAAGCAACTCAGGGAACTTCAAGTAGATGACAATGAGCGAGCATAACAGCAAGATTCCGAGCACAGCAAGACAGGAAATGAGCTTCCAGTGCACGCCTGATAAAAACAGCATTCCAAGCATGATTGCACATATCACCATCGCAGTCCCAGCGTCTGGCTGCTGAAGAATAAGCAAAATTGGAAGGAATGTCACAAAACCGGCTTTTCCTATTAAAACCAGGTCACTACTTATCGTTCTGTTGGGATGCTTGTCATTGTGCCAGACTATCAGATTTGCTAAATAAATAATTAAGAAGATCTTCATAAACTCAGCCGGCTGCAAAGAAAAATTAATCCCTGGTATAACAAACCATGCCCTGATCCCCTTGATTTCCGGAGCAATGGATTCTGGCGAGATAATAAGGACAAATAAAATAAGTACACCGAATAGATAAGGGATTAAAGAAATCTTCCTGATCTGCTCCAAATCGAGGAAGTAAATAAATGCCGACATTGTAAACCCTAATCCATACCACACCAATTGTTTCAGAGCAAAAGGCTCATCATATGGAAGGTATTTTTGCGAGCTATATATGGAAAGACAGCTGATCAGCATGAAAATGATGATGATAAACAATAAATAAATATCAAAATAATTCCTTGTGGCTCGCGTATCGCTTTCCTCCTTACAATCTGTACCCTATACAAGACTCCATGCCGTTTATCATTACAATAATATTACAATATATTTCCAAAATTACAAATTCCTCCAACCAAAAAAGCAGCTCTTTGCAAAAGAGCCGCCGGTTAACAGATGGTTACTATATACTAATATCCCTCTTCTGGAAAAAGACGAAAGTCAACACGATAAAAATAATATAATATACTCCCAGGATTCCCAGTGACATTGGAAGCGTGACATTTTCCAATATTTTATCCTGCAGGGCATAAACTGTTAAATCCAGATGCGGGAAGATCAGAAATTTTGCCCAGGTAAATTTCTTGGCAAGTACGACGATCAGGGAACCCAGGGCTGATGAGACAAAAAGCACAAAGATTCCGATTCCCACCGCCAGCGCCTGGCTCTTGAATAAGGTGGATAACATGAAGGATATAGTCATGATCACCAATAAGCTTGGCAAATAGTACAACACCTTCAAGAAAAATTGCGCACCGACAATGGTTTCCTTTTGGCCATCTATGGCAAGTTCAAAGATCTTTGCTGAATAATCGCCAGCTCCAAAAAGGACTAGACCGGTGATATACCCTGCTGCGATAAGAGTCACTACCAATATTAGTGAATAAATCAGCAACGATATATATTTGGACAAAAGAATGGACCATCTTTGGTGAGGGCGGATCAGCAGCTGTTTGATGGTGCCATCAGCAAACTCCGCGGAAACACTTGCACTTGACACAATAACCGTAAACAATGTTACCAGGACTGTAAGACCTGTTACCACCGAATTCATAAAATGCCAGTTGGATACCGCATTAGGATTTACATTTTCATCCAGATAATTCTGGTTAATTTCCATTTGTTCTTTAATAAACTTCTTTTCTGTGGCCGGAATTTCTTCATTCTGGAGGTCCTTCTCCGCTTGTGCTATCTGGGATTCGAGGTCCTTGCGCCAATTTTTATCAGGCTCGCCGCTGAAATTATGAAAAATTACACCTATCACGATTGCGGCTAATGCAATGATGATTATATAAATCCAGCTGGCCTTTTTGGTGAATGTCTTCATGAGTTCATTTTTAATTAGCGAGACCATGTGCCCGAGCCCCCTTTGAATCCTTATTGGTTATTTCAAGGAACCGGTCTTCAAGTGTTGCAGCCACACGGCCAATACCATATACCTCTATTCCGTTTTCCACCAGTAATTTATTTGCCATTGCAACTGTTTCCCTGTCCAGGTTCAGCGAAAACTGCTGCGGGGCAAAATGTCTAGCAGAAGGAGTCAGCCCCTTGCCCGTAAGCAGCCGAATGGCCTTTTCGGCATCGCTTACTTCAAATACGACCTCCTGTGGAACCTGCTGATCATCCTCCAAAGATTCGTTCATAGAGGAAATATGGATCAATTTCCCCTTTTCAATAATGGCAAAGCGGTCACACATGAGCTCCATTTCTGATAATAAATGTGAAGAGACAAGCACCGAAATGCCCTGCTTTGCAAGCGAGCGTAAGTAAACTCTGAACTCCCTTATTCCTTTCGGGTCTAAACCGTTCGTAGGTTCATCCAGAATCAAGAGGGATGGATTGTGCAGCAATGCCTGGGCCACTCCCAGCCGTTGGCGCATTCCCAGTGAATAAGTTTTGACCTTTTGTTTGATAGCCTGATCCAGTTCAACGAGCTTTACAACTTCCTGGATCCTTTCCTCTGAAATTTCTACAGCAGCCATGTTTGCATAATGTTTCAGATTTTTATAACCGCTCATATATTTGTAGAATTCGGGATTTTCCACTATCGCCCCAATTTCGCTCATGGTTTCTTTAAATTCTTGATCCAGATTATGTCCATTCACGATGACACTTCCGCCAGTACGTTTAATTAAGCTTACGATCATGCGGATAATGGTGGTCTTCCCGGCTCCGTTAGGACCAAGCAGCCCAAATATTTCTCCCTTTGCCACGTTAAAACTTACATCATCTACGATTGTCTTATTCCCAATCTTCTTCGTTAACGATCTCACTTCTAGTGCGTTTACAGACATACACTCTCCCCCTTTCTTTTTCACTTTCTATGTACCAATCCATTCTATATATATATACGTAAAAATTGTTAAAAAACTACAAAAGTGACATAGCCATCAAAGGGTTGGATTTTATTTCAATTCGTGCCCTGCGTTCCTTTTTCCTCCTTTTGAAATACCCTGGGAATGAACAAATAAGTTCGAAGGCTTTTAAAATCGGATTGTCACAGGAATTGGTCCAAACCCTATATCTGCGGTACTGGCTTTTTTTCCTTTTTGGAAGTTTATGTCTAACAAAGGACAGATGGAATAAAAAAGAGGAAAATAGGAAAATCATAACCCAATTATATAAAAGATAATCGAAGCAGAAAAATTGATTACAATGCAATATAAAGAGGGAATCCTGATTTTCAAGATGGATGATTTAATAACAACTTAAACAGCATGGCCAAAAAAAACCGGCATAGCTGCCGGCTCAATTAATTATTTTATTCATTCGTCCTGCCATGATTCTCGATAATTGCCTGCAGCTCAGCCCAGTCGGTGATCCGAGGGATGGTTAGATGCTGGTTATAGGATTGATTGACTGCATACGCCTTTAGCTTTCCGTCTGAAAGGGTGTCAAGGACAGCAGGCTTGTCATCAAAATAGTAATCCAAATCCAGCTCTGTAATGATTTTTACTTTGTCCTCATCCTTCATCCCGCAGAAAAACCTCCCCTCACGGACCGGAAACCCGTGTTCAATAAGCCAGTTCTTCGTCCGCTCTCCGTGCTCGCTTGGCCGAGCGGTAATATAATAGATTTCATGTCCCTGCTGATCCAGGGCCTGCAGAGTTTCTACTGCATTGGAATAAGGCGGGCAGTCTGTGTAGTACACCTCTTCCAGTGAACTTTCCCACATACGTTTGCCTTCTTCAGCAGATAATCCGAAGGGCTCATGAATTTCCACCGTCTGCAGCGCTTGGAACACATCCAGCGGGATATTTTTATTCAATGTTCTATTGTATATATGGAAGGCATGCTCCCTTAAGTTAATCAGCGTATCATCAATATCGAAGCCAAATTTCATAGCAAAATCCCTTCCAGCGCCAAAAAATTATGAGTCCGCCGCTGCATTTTGAGGATAACCCACAAATTTAAAATCCTTGCCCAGCTGTGTCACAGACACATCCGTAAGCTCTACGGCATCGCGCATTTTATCTATTCCTGTACCTTCTATAAATGTTGGGGCAGTCTTACCCCCAATCAGCTTAGGCGCGTAATAGATGACTACTTTATCTATCAATTTATTTTCAAGGAAGGAAGCATTGATTCCTCCTCCACCTTCGATCAACAAGGAAGAAATAAGCTGCTTTCCGAGTATTTCCAATACTTCAAGCGGATTAACGCGGTCAGGATGATTGGTAACAAAAACCTTTACGCCCCGCTCTTCCAGACTTTTCTTCCTCTCCCTGTGATATGCTTCACTTGTAAAAACCCATGTCTCCGCTAGTTCGTCTGTCACAAGCTTGGCATTCAAAGGGATCTTCAAAGTCGAATCCATCACAACCCGGATTGGATTCCTGCCATTTGGAATTCGTGTCGTCAATTCAGGATCATCTTCAATCACGGTATTGACACCCACTAAAATGGCCATATTTTCATTTCTCAGCTTATGGACATCGTACCTTGCCTCTTCTGATGTAATCCATTTGCTGTCCAAAGATGACGAAGCAATTTTCCCATCCAGTGTGGATGCTGATTTAAGCGTGACAAATGGCAGCTGGCGTACAATAAATTTATTGAAAACCTCATTCATCTTACGCGATTCTTCCTCACGGACACCTATGATGACATCAATTCCAGCTTCCTCAAGAATTTTGACACCATTCCCGGCCACAATAGGATTAGGGTCAAGCGTTGCAATGACAACCCTGCTGAGCCCGGCTTTCACAATCGCTTCCGCGCACGGACCTGTCCTTCCGTGGTGTGAACACGGCTCAAGTGTAACATAAATCGTTCCGCCCGTAGCCTTCTCTCCTGCCATTCGGAGGGCATGTATTTCAGCATGCGGCTCCCCTGCTTTAAGGTGAGCGCCCACTCCAACAATCCGGTTATCATTTACAATCACAGAACCTACTAGCGGGTTTGGATCTGTCTGGCCCTTCATTGCCCGGGCATTTTGAAGGGCCAAGTCCATATAAAACTCATGGCTCGTCATAATTTATAGCGCCCCTCCATCTCCAATATGGCCAGAGCGATTAATCTTGGTCTTTAAATACTTCTCATTAAATTCCGAAATATCTCCCCACAACGGCGTCCTGTCAGACACCTCCATCCCTGATTCCTGCAGGGCAGCCAGCTTTTTGGGATTATTTGTAATAAGGGTTACAGGCTTCGAGCGAAGTGCCTTTAAAACATGGATGGCATCCGTATAATTACGGGAATCATCCACAAAACCAAGACTGATATTCGCATCCACTGTATCATATCCGTTTTCCTGCAATACATAAGCCATTGCCTTGCTGAAAAGGCCAATTCCACGGCCCTCGTGGTTAGCCAGATAAAATAACGCACCTGTACCATGCTCCACGATCATTCTCATCGATTGCTTCAGCTGGAATCCGCAGTCACATCTCTTGCTTCCAAAGATATCGCCTGTGTGGCAAATAGAGTGCATACGAATTAGCGCATCTTCATTAAATTCAAAATCGCCGTACACCAGGACGCTTGACTGCTGATATTCCGCCAGGTTTTCGGATGACAGTTTTTCAATGATTCTCTCGTAATCCTCGGTGACCTCGTTGCAATTTAGCCAGCAGTACCATTTAAATGTAACAGTTTCACCATCTAGATTAACTGGCAGACGTATCGGTCCGACTAAATAAATAGCCCCGGAATCCCTCTTGATCAGCTGGATTTTATCTTCAAGAATTGAAATAATTTTATTTGGAATCTTTGTATTATTCATGTTAAATCACCTTTTTATTTTATTTTGCATCTTTAGTACAAACTCTATGCTATGACAATGCTTAGACCATTATGACAAAGAAGTTTTTGCCACTAAACACATTTACTTAATCGGCTTTTTTTGAAAAATGTTAATACAATCAAGCCGTATGCTAATCATTTATATTATCCAGAACGGAATCTATAACTTACTTTATGTAAGTAAGTGTAAATAGGCAACTTAAAACCGTCAAGTTTTGGCGCGCGCCAGTCATCCCTTGCAAAGGATAGGCAGGAAGGCCAAGTTTTCACCATTAGACCAGGTGAGGCCCCCGTACAATTATCACACAATTTAATTTACATATACATGATCAGATGAAGCTGGACTTGTGCCGAATAATTATCACACAATTCATGCAATAATGTCTACTTACAATTTACCATATTTACTGAGAATCCTTTATTATCTTGCCTGCAACGATGACAAGAGCAGTCTTCCATACGTCCCAGTCTCCGCTCATATTAATGTGCATTCACAAGTACATTCTTTGGTAACAATTTGAGAGAAAGTTCATCTGAAATCGGTGTATTTTACCTCCTCAATTTGTAATACGATATTCTAGAAACTAACTCCTTTGGGGTGTATGAAATAGAATTCTTACCTGTCCATATTTTTTATATCAGTTGCACGGCCAGGAATGAATTTATTCTTTGTTACATATTTTTGGCTTACTTACAGATGACAGAATACAGTTTACCTTTTGTTCCGCTTAATAGGTATTTGCTGAACAGAAGGATAGAATCTTTTGTCGACTACCTCTTTCATATGCATAGGGAAATCAGGGGCACTGCTCATTATTGCCTTCCTGATGTTAATTATGTTTATGTTCCGCTACTCAAAATCCCTGGGTTTTCTTTAGTTCATTTATCGGTTTAAGGAGGCATGATGAATCTAAATCGAACCTTATAATTGGGGCAATAATGGTTACATTATTGGAAAGGACGGTGAACAATTTGGATAAAAAAATGGATGATATCCAGCAAGAGGCAAACGTAGAGCTGGGCGGCATGGGCCTTTTTGGTACGACTTCAAATGTTGAGATTGCAGGCTACGAAGCCACAGGAGATATTGAGAATGCAGGACAGCTGGACAAGTTCAGAAAAGAGGAAGGACACAGGGGTGCAACTGCCTCTTTGCAGGGGAAAGAGCAAAGAGACTGATGATAAAAAATCCTTCTTGATACTTATTGTATTCCAGCACCCGTTCATTCGGGTGCTTTCTGTATGTAAGGAAAAAATAAAAAGGATTCATCCGAATCCTCATTAATTGGCTCTTTTATTATTTATTGTTCGCTGGTAATGCATCCAGGATTGATTTAGACTTTTGATTTCATAAATATTCTTTTCTGAAAAAGCCTTGGCTAATTGCAGCTTAATCCAAGTCGGCATATGATTTGCCCTCCAAATATCTTAATGCCTTTTTTATACCCGGCATCAAAGATATTGAATCAGACAATTTTTTCCATACAGACAGCCTGCGTTTACTTCTTAGCAATAAACTAGGTACGTGCGGATTACTCTTCGCCAGCTTTCAAATTAATTCTCTTCTTATTTAATAGGAACAAATCTCCGTGACACTTTTTGATGACTGTGTCTTCTTCTATCAGTTCGAGCCTTAAAAGCTCTTTTTTTATTTTGCGCAATAATAGCGCTGAAAAAAATATTGTACGATTAGGCTCAACAAGATAGGCCAAATCAATAATCCATTGATCCAGGCTTAGCGATACACCTTTTTTAGTGTAGTGGTCAGAAGTTTTCCAGGGAGTTTTTTTATGCTGATAATGTAAAACATCCTTGGACCAGGTTTCCATGATATTGTGCCTGAGTCTCACCACGTCGGACTCATCTAGTTCTTTTAATTTTTCCCCAATGTAGAGTTTTTCTTCTTTTAATACTTCGATCAATAGCCACCTAAACATATTTGATCGCTTCTTGCCGATTCCATCAATGGTTTCTAGCATCCATTTATCAATATATATGCCAGTGGCCACTTTTTTGTCGAGCAATGCTGCATTTCCCATAATAACAACCCTTCATTGTTTCGTAAAAATCAAAATAAACTGACTGTTTAGTTTATTTCATTATAGTATATTTTTTATACTCTCTCAATATATATCAATATATTTTTACAAAGCTTTTACTCATATATTCCCACTATGATTTTCCTTCATTTCTGTTCTGCATCTAATATATCTGCAGACCTTTATTATTTGGCTTGTATAACGATTTTTCTTTCTATCCCAAGGCAGTTAATAGCTAAATAAATTTATGGATATAACAAATTATTAAAAACAAAATTTTTATACTTTTTAAAATCTTCTAAAAAGTTTATAATAATAATATAATATTTCATTTTGATTGAAACCCTACCGAAGACTTATTTTTGCAAAAACCCCGCAAGACAGCTTAGATAAACGCTTGTGGAGCTTGCATAAGCAATCCGAACAGCAAGCCGCACTACGAACAAAATTACATGAATGAGGTAAGAAAATGCCGCCGATTGTATCAAACGAATATAAAGAAGAGAGAAAACAGATCATCCTTCAAAGCGCCTTTGAATGCTTCGCAGAAAAAGGATTTCAGATTGCTACAATAGACGATATTGTAAAACAATCAGGTATAAGCAAAGGGTCGATTTATAATTACTTTGACAGCAAAGATGACATTTATATTGAGTTAATGAATGCGACCACAAAGGAAAATATTAACCTTCTCAAAAACAATATGCAACAGTATAATTCCACAAAAGATAAGCTGGAATACTTTTTCTCTGTATATAGCAACCTTGAGAACAACGACCAGTATCTAAACTCCGTGCTCGTATACATAGAGTTTTGGTTATACTCCTCCAGAAAATCAGCACTGCGTAATTTAATGATTGACCGTTATCACTTATATCTGGACTTTTTTAAAGATTTGATCATAGAAGGAATTACTAACGGACAATGTTCGCCTACGGCAGACCCTGAAGAAATTTCGCATATTCTATGGGGCATCATTGATGGGGTTTCCCTGCATTATGCCATGCTGACCCCGAATAACTATCCTTTTAAAGAGATCATCAATCAATCCCGTTGTTTCATATTTAATGAGTTGAAAATCTAGTACCTTCTATATTGGAAGGTATTTTTTATTTTTGGGCATGTAAATACCTGTATTGTAAATCGAAGCAAATGATTCTTTCCCAAAAACCCACGATTTTTAAACCTGAGGGGGGCATTACCGGCAGTGACAGTAAGATAGCTATAAGAGCCGCCACTGTGGAGGACCTTATGATTCTTTGTTCTTTGCAGGCAATATAGAGCCCGGTACGGATGATCCAACCACTTCTCATAGCAAGGAAATCAGACAAAAAAGACAGCTGATATAACGATCAGCTGCCTCTTTTATATTATTTTACCGGGTTTTCATCAGTAACGGCTACTTGGTACCAGTCTTCAACCTGTCCACCCTTAATTGTAAGGCCTTTAACACGCTTGTTAGCTCCTGATAATGAGTAACGGAACAATGTAGGAATCATAGGCGCTTCTTCATTTACAAGCTCCTGCCATTCCTTGTATACACCCTTACGTACATTCTCGTCGAATGCTTCAGGAGCGATACCCTTCTTCAACAATTCATCATTCTTATCATTTACCCAGCGTGGGAAGTTAAATGGCTGCGTTTTTGCCCAGATTCCAGATGGATCTGGATCAGAACCAGTACCCCAAGCTCCCTGGAAGATATCGATTTTAGGATCGTCTTTTTGTACTCTGTCATAGAAGGAGTTGAATTCGTGCAGGCGTCCTTCAAGCAATTCTACATCCAATCCTACTTCTCTCCATTGCTGGATATAGTACTTTGCAAGAGGCTCTGCGATGTCATCTCCGCTCATAGAAGCGAAGTTAATCTTGAATGCCTTGCCGTTTGTATCTTCACGAAGGCCGTCGCCGTTTTTATCCTTGTAGCCTGCTTCATCAAGCAATTTCTTAGCCTTTTCCGGATCATACGTAAATCCTTTGATGGATGTATCATGATACTTAGGGAATGAAGGCGGGATTACTGTAGTCGCCGGGAAGCGAAGCCCCTTGTACATTCTTTCGCCAACTTCTTTGTTATTGATGGCATATCCAAATGCCTGGCGGACTCTCTTGTCTGCAAATTTAGGGTTGTCCATTACAGACACACCTTTTTCTGCATCGTAATGTCCTAATTTAAAACCAATGTAAGAATAAGCTAGATCGACAGTTCCAACTAGTTCAATATTTTTAAGGGATTTTGCCTGATCATACTGGTCAGCAGATACTGCGGCAAAATCGATATCTCCCTTTTGAAGGGAAGCTGTTGCTACCTGAGGATTTACCACCTTAAGTGATACGCCAGAAAGCTTCGGCTTGCCTTTCCAGTAATCGTCGTATCTTTCAAATTCCACAGCTTCCCCAGGAACGATTTTCTTCACTTTGAACGGACCAAAACCGATTGGGTTTTTGCGAATTTTTTCTGATGACTCCAATTTCTCGATTGGCACATCGCCCAGATATTTCTTATTTAAAGGTGTTGTCCAAAGCCCAGTCAGCATAGATGGATTTGCCTGTGTCTGCGTAATAGAAATTGTCTTATCATCAATTACTTTAACACCTGAAATCTTGTCTGCTTTACCTGCATGGTAGGCTTCCATACCTTCTACAAGCTGCATTTGCGCATCATAGCGTACTCCCTTGTATTTAGGGCTTCCAATTACAAGGTATGCGTACTCAAGATCCACTGCAGTTACTGGGTTTCCATCATGCCACTTTACATTGTCTTTAATCTTGATGGTGATTGTTTTATTGTCATTTGATAGCTCATAAGTCGCTGCACCGTCCTGGTCATATACCCAGTTCTCATCTGTGCTCAACAGGCTTTCTTCGAAGAATTGCAATACTTCAAAATCAGGCTGGCCTTGGTAAAATGCAAGATTCAATACTCCTTCAAAAGGTGTATCTGAAATAAGACCATAATTTAATGTACCATCAATTTCTTTTTTATCGTTTGAAACTTTAGCTGGAAACGCTGAAGTATCAACTTGCTCCGGGGCTTTCCCCTTTGATTTGCTGGATGAGCCCGACTCTTGGCCGCTGCAAGCTGATAGAAGCAGCGCAGATACTGCTAAAGCACTAAGGACTTTACTGTACTTTTTTACCTTCATGAAATTACACTCCCTTTTATTATCCTCTTCTTTGTCTAGCATCGGCCGAACGTTTTAGCGCTTCACCGATAAAATTTATACTAAGCATCAGCATGAGAATCATGACCGATGCAGGTAACCAAATCCACCATTTGTTTTGAAGAACATCCGGGTTTGTCGCATAGCTGACAAGCGTACCAAGACTCGGCGTGCTTTCCGGAAGGCCGAAGCCCAGGAATGTCAGCCCGGATTCAATCCCCAAATTCCCTGCCAGGTTCAATGTAAAGTTCACGATAATGAGTGAACTTACATTAGGCAGGACCTGGTACAGAATGATCTTCCAATGCGGGGTGCCAAGCGTCTGCGAGGCATGGACATAGTCCAATTCCCTCTCTGCCAGCACCTTGGAACGGATCAGCCTTGCTTTACCTGTCCAAAGGAACGCCGACATAATCAAAATAAAAGCTAAAACATTGAATTTAGGAACAATCGTTACGAACACGATGATCAGCATCAAGGATGGTAGAATGATGATGAAATCGATAATCCTCATCAGGATGTTATCCACCGCTCCGCCAAAATAACCAGCTACAAGACCCACGGTTAATCCAATAAGTGCAGTAAGTGCAGTGATTGCTAGGCTGATGGTAAAGGAATTTCGTGTTCCGATGATCAATTGTCCAAAGACATCGCGGCCGCCGTAATCTGTACCCAGCCAGTAATCGGCTGAAGGCGGCAGGTAAATGGATAGAAAGTCAACCTTCGTAATGGCAGCCTGGTCCATGAATAAAGCGGAGCCATATACTCCTACGAGAATCAGGGCAAGAAATATCAATGAGCCGAGCGCAAGTTTGTCTTTTTTAAACTCTCTCCAAATCGTTTTGAGGCCGGATGGAGATGGACCCACTTCCTGTGTGTTAACCGGACTCGTCTGTTGCTGTTCTGCTTTTAATTCCATTTTTTCCTCACCCTCTTCCTATTCAATCCGTATGCGCGGATCAACCGCACTCAATATAATGTCCGAAAGAAGAGTCCCAACCAGGGTGGCAAAGCTGGTCATCATGATCAGCGCATTGACCACACTGAAGTCCCGCAGCTGGATCGAAGACAGGAAGAGCTGCCCGATTCCCGGATAGCTGTAAATCGTCTCAAGAAAGATCGATCCGCCGATCAACCCGGTAATTTCGTATCCAAGGAATGCTGCAATCGGCAGGAAGGAGTTCCTCAGGACGTGCCTGCTGTAAACCTTTGATTCAGGTATCCCCTTTGACCTGGCCGTGCGGACGAAGTCCTTGATCTTGGTATCGATGATCTCGCTTCGCAAATACTGCACCGTGAACACGGTCTGGATCAATGCACCGCTCATCACCGGCAGCACCAGGTGATTGATCTTGCTCAGTACATATGCAAACGTGCCATTGTCCACCTTTGGATCGACGCTTCCCCCCACCGGGAACAGATCAAGCTTAAACCCGAAGATGAACAGTACGATCAGCGCGAAGATGAACAGCGGTGTGGCAAAGCCCAGATAGTTATAGCCGGTGATTGCCTTATCCGCGAGTGAATCGTTCCAGCGGCCGCTGACAATCCCGAGCGGAATCGCAATCAGGTAACTGACGATCAAAATTCCAAGCGCCAGGAACACCGTGTTCCAGATCTTTTCGCCGATCACGTCCGACACGGCAATCTTTTGTACATATGAGTCTCCCCAGTCACCCTTCAGGACATTGGAAATCCATCGGATATATTGCTCATGTACAGGATCATTAAGACCCATTTGTTCTCTTAGCTCAGCTATCCGCTCAGGACTCGCATTGGGATCCATCGCAGCTCCAGTCAGGGCATCGCCCGGCATGGCCTTCGCAAGCAGGAACACAAGGATACTTAAGATGAACAACTGGGGAATCATGACCAAAAAGCGTCTTACAATAAATTTCCACATTATACTTCCCCTCCTATGGCAATGCCACTCTATGTGTTTCGGAAATCGGCCTTAAATCAAAAGCCCTTCCGGTTTCATCGAAGTATTGGGAGAAGGAACGTTCATACTCTTCTTTTACTCCCCGCCTCATAAGGGCCTTTTCCTCACGGACCTCAGGCTTGATATCAGGAATTGCAGCGATCAGCCGCTTCGTATAGATATGCTGCGGATTTTCGTAAATCTCATCGCTCGTTCCTTCCTCCACCAGGCGGCCGCGGTACATGACGCCCATGCGGTCGCACATATGCCGGATGACGCCCAGGTCATGGCCGACGAACAGATAGGTCAGGTTGAATTCCTGCTGAAGGTCTTGAAGGAAGTTCAGCACCTGTGCCTGTACCGACACATCGAGCGCGGAAACCGGCTCATCGGCGATGATCAGCTTGGGCTTCAGCGTGAGGGCGCGTGCAATCCCGATCCGCTGCCTCTGCCCGCCGGAAAACTCGTGCGGGTATTTGTAGATCGATTCAGGATTCAGGCCTACCTTGTCAAGAAAATTCTGAACGACCTTTTTCTCTTCGCCCGCTGACATCCGCTCAAAATTGCGCAGGGGCTCTGCGATGATGTCGAGCACCCTTTTCTTTGGGTTCAAGGAGGAATAGGGATCCTGGAAGATCATCTGGATATCCTTGCGGAGAGGCTTGACCTGGCTTCTGCTAAGCCTGGCGATATCCTGTCCGCCAAAAAGCACTTGCCCGGACGTAATTTTATTCAGCCTCATGATCGCTTTCCCGGTCGTGGACTTCCCGCTTCCGGACTCACCCACCAGTCCGTAGGTCTCGCCTTCGCGAAGCTCAAACGATACGCCGTCCACCGCGCGGACATTGTCTACTACTCTTCTAAATAAACCGCCCTTGATGGGGAAGTATACTTTTAAATCATTAACTGTGAGCAAGCTCATGTTTCATCTCTTCTCCTTTTTCACCTTCAAAATAAAAGTGCTGATAGCAGGTGCAGCGTACCCAGTGATCTGCGGCAACCTCATGCAGTTCTGGAGACTCTTCGTGCGCATGTTCAGGAATCCAAGAGATTCTGTCTTTAAAGCGACAGCCCTGGCGCGGCATCTTCGCAATCGATGGCACCACACCCTGGATGACATGGAGGCGTTCCTGCTCACTTGTCGCAGACGGGATTGAATTCAGCAGGGAACGGGTATAAGGATGTTGAGGATTATTGAAAATCTCACGAACAGTACCCATTTCCACTACCTGGCCGGCGTACATGACGACTATTCGGTCCGCCACTTCAGCGACGACACTGAGGTCATGTGTGATTAAAATGATACCCATCTGGGTTTTCTTCTGGATTTCCTTCAGCAGGTCCAAAATTTGGGCCTGAATGGTCACGTCCAAAGCCGTTGTTGGTTCATCGGCAATAACGACAGATGGATTGCATGCTATGGCAATCGAGATCATGACCCTTTGCCTCATCCCACCGGACAGCTCATGCGGATATTGCTTATAGGTGCGCTCAGGGTAAGGAATACCCACCTGTGCAAGCAGTTCAAGTGTCCGGGCCTTTTTCTGATTTCTGTTTAACTCGGTATGGTAATCGAGGTTTTCCTCAATTTGTTTCCCTACAGTCATCAAAGGATTCAGGGCGGTTAGTGGCTCCTGGAAGATCATGCCCAGCTCCTTGCCCCTTACCTTGTTCATTTGTGACTCGTTCATGGCAACCAGGTTGTTCCCTTTATAATTGATGGCACCCTCGAATTTCGTCCTCTGATTATTGTGTAATTGCATAATAGATAGGGCCAGTGCACTTTTACCGCATCCCGACTCCCCCACTACGGCAACGATTTCGTTCTCATTCACTGTGAATGAGACATTATCAACTGCTGCATGGTATTCATCCTGTATTCGAAACTTTGTTGTAAGATTCTGAATTTCAAGAACCTTTTTTGCCATTACATAGTGCCCCCCTTACTTATAACCAGGCCTTTCTCCTTAGAAACTGACCAGTAAGTTTTTATGTATCTCTATCTGACTTTATTATTTTGAAAAATTATTAGAATTTTATAATAAAATGACCAGTAAGTTTATTTTAATGTAAGGTACCCTCTTTTTCAATACATTTTTTCTTCTAAAGATTCAAAATTCGACAAACTTTTATGATAATCGCTTACATTTTCTCCACAATATTATCCTGGTTTCTAGCTGGCCCTCGGTATATATCATAGGTAAATGTTACCGTAATATATCTTTCTTATACGCTTTATCGTATATTCGATGAATTGTAAAAAAACTAGTCCATAACAAAAAGGCCCATGTAGGGACCTTGGTCACTCAGGAAGATATTCATTTGAAACCTTATTATTGGTTAGATCCCAATTCATTTTGTGTCTGGATTACAAGCTCTGTGAATTTTTCATTTTCTTCAAAAAGCAGAGAGTGGGCTGATTTTTCAAACCAGATCCATTTTTTGTCCTTCATTTTCAGAGAATCGTAAAAAGCATTGGTTATTTGTGCAGGCACAGTTAGATCATGCGGCAGTTCCAGGCCCGCCATGCAGAAACAGTAAAACCGGCAAACTCCTATCTTGCCCCCGTATGGAAATCCACTGTTTCACACCTCCAAGTTCCAGATGTTTAAGTTCTGAAACGGAATTCTTTTTATTTATTAAAGGCGTTCTCCGTTTTAACATCAATTCCACCATGCTTTCCGTATTCTCACCTTACATACTCCTGCTTAAATCTTGAGAACAAACAAGATTGATAGAACTTTACCTGATAAGGATGAAGATTCATTATCTTAGAAGTTTCCTCAATAGACACTCCTTTTGAAGCATTCCATGCAATCTCATACTCCCTATCACCCAATACCCGTCTTGGGAATTTTTCGATGATTATTCTTGCTAAACAGACAGACAGAACGGATCCTTCCTGCAAGACACAATCAACTCCTTTCAATAAAAGAGCTGGATCCGTCGCTTTTAGAACATACCCATCTGCTCCTGCGGCCATAGCTTCAGTCATTGTCATTTCGTTTTTAAAGGTAGAGAGGATAAGAATTTTGCGATCGGGATAAAGCTGCTTGATGCTCTTTGTCGCATCTATGCCATTCATAATGGGCATGTGTATGTCCATTAAAATTAAATCAGGCTTTAGCTTCTCACACAGCATGATTCCCTCCAGCCCATTCCTGGCCATTCCAACTATTTGAAACGCCGGATTGCTTTCCAGGACAATTTTCAACCCTTTTCTCATAAGCTCTTGATCTTCAACAATCAAAATCCCTGCATGCACCATGACATCCTCCCCGTCCTATAGGGCGCCGAATGTTCCGGGAACCCTTTACCCCCTCTTATGGCTTATGCCGCCATATCAAACGAAAAGCCTAATGCAGGCGGCCATATACTCCTTTACATTCAGTTTAGGATGAAAAAGTCATATGCCTTAGTGACAAACGGATAAAAATAAGTCATGAATAGCCCCGGGGAAAACGCATTGGCCAATTCTCCCGAATGCGGCCTAATCCTCCATAAGCAACCTTGAAAAATGAAGTAACGTTTACAGAGGCATACATAAAAAAGGCTGACAGAAACCAGCCTTTTATCGAACCGTTATTGTTTTTACTTTTTTGGTACAAGACTCTCTTCCATAGCCTTCGTAATCGCAGAGGATCTGTTTTTAACATCCAGTTTTGAATAGATAACAGAAATATAGTTTTTGACAGTTCCCAAAGATAGGAACATAATTTCTGCTATCGCTTTATTTTGCAGGCCCTGAGCCAGATACTTGAGCACCCTCAGCTCCTGCTGGTTCAGGTTATAGGGATTGTCAGGCGATTCCTGGTTTTCCTTCGTTCCAGGGTATTTAGGATCGGCAGATATGTTTTGGAAGACCTCCCTTGCAAACTCCTGCGGCACCAGGGAACCACCATGATGGACCAGTTCAATGCCCCTTATTAAAAACTGCGGATCGACAGCTTTTAAAATATATCCCTCAGCACCGGCATTTAATGCATTCTTCACATGCGTGATATCCTGGAAGGTGGTAAGGATGATCACCTTAGTCTCCGGCCATCTTTCCTTGATTATTTTTGTTGCCTGAACCCCATCCATTACTGGCATTTGAATATCCAT
The DNA here is from genome assembly GCF_046237635.1 of Peribacillus sedimenti. Taxonomy (NCBI): domain Bacteria; kingdom Bacillati; phylum Bacillota; class Bacilli; order Caryophanales; family Bacillaceae; genus Peribacillus; species Peribacillus sedimenti. Next base: position 4,559,856 of record NZ_CP143547.1, read on the forward strand.
CAGGATCACATCGGGAACCTCATTTTCGCAAAGCCTGATTGCTTCCTGTCCATTTTCAGCAAGCCCTATTACCTTGATCTCTGCTTTACTCTCCAATACAATCATCAAGCTCTTGCGGATTAACTCCTGGTCTTCCACAATAATCGTCCGGATCATTTTTTTGCCCCCTTGTTCTAAAAAGCAGATACACGCATGCTGTACTTCTTCTATAATATTCCATTACTATTATCCTACCGTTCAATCAGGACGGTCAATAAAATATTTGGTGTTCACAAAAGGATTTAGACATAAAGACCGTTTACCTCTATGCTGCAAAAGAAATGCAGGTTTTACTTAGCAAAGAAAAAAGAATAGCCCTAATCGGCTATCCTTAAATATGACCATACTAATCAAGCAGGTTAATGTTAACGTCGTCATCCAATGTGTCTATGACAGTTTGTAAATCGGCCTTTGTGGCGAGCCCTTTTTCCGCTTTATTTTGTACATCCTTTATAATGTTTTTCCTCTCTTCCAATTCTTCGTTGGCAAAGTCCTGGACTTTTTTCAATAAGACCGGTGTTTCGGAATCTAAGAAAACATTCATTGCGGCCAGTGTATCATCCAGCTCCGAGACAAGCCGCTCCTGGTGCCGTTTTGTGAGCTTTTCTTCATCCATCCATTTTTCCAAGATGTCGGTGGTGTGATTGATTTTGGTTTCCATCACCTCAGCCCGGCCTGCGAGTTTTTCTCCCTTTGAATCGGCAGAAGAGGTATCTAATTCCACAGAACAACCAGCAAGCACAACAACAAGACCTGTAAAGAACAAACTTAAAATCTTCTTCATTATTAATCCCTTCCTTTTCCCGTCGTGAGGCAAGCGCCGACCGCCTCATAACTGCTTATATGTTTGATTGTTTATAGCTTAAATTTACAGATGGAAAGTAATAAGCATAAGTGACTTATAGCCACTTCCGGGTCACATCTTTTTTAAAATTAGCCTGTGTTAAACTTGGTTGTTGATTTCTGCTCCAAGCGCTTCGCTTTCCGCGGGCGGTACGGGGAGCCTCCTCGGCGCTAAATGCGCCTGTGGGGTCTTCCCTGTGCCGTACTCCCACTGGAGTCTTTGCGCCTCCTGCTCCAACCAACTTATTTATAAAAATCAGCATTGAACAACCTTGATACAGCCTAAAATTAAAATTTTGATGATTCTGCGTGAAAATAAAAAAACATGTCATGCAAAAGTTTGATTAAAACCTTATTGACCATATGAATTTAAGAATAAGATAATAGAAGTAGAATAGTTTGGAAGAAGGCGGTAATTATGGGAGGACTCTCACAACAACGAAGCTGGAATTGGCTGGATACCTTTTTATTTTTTGTAAGGACCTTGTGGATTTTATATCATTCCAGTTGGGTTCTAAAGAGTTATTCAGAAAAACCAAACGTCTGGTTAGTGATCTTTTTCTTATCCGTATACTTAGTGCCTTATATATTTAACCGGCCTGGATATATGAGAATCCATGGCTATCTCGCCGCTGAAACTGTACTCACCGGAAGTCTGTTCGTCTTTCTAAACCATCATTTTCAGGACACTGCCGTCTATGACCTGCTTTTCTTTCCGCTAATGACCATAGCATATGTATGCCAGACCGCCCCCTTTATTTGGATAGGACCAGTCGCCTGGACTTTGATCTTTATATCTGGTGCCCTTGCAGGGGATGCTTCTATGGGCATGGCTTCGATTATAGAACGTTTGATCAATGTTGCCCTCTTTTATATATTTGGTTTTTCATTAGGTAAGGTAACTTTGATGAATCACCGAAAAAAACTGCTGATCCAATCCATCGAAGAAAAAAATAGGACACTGGAGCAATATTCGAAAAGAATAGAGGAGCTTACCATTAACGAGGAAAGGCATCGTGTTTCCCAGGATTTGCATGATACTGTGGGCCATGTATTCACCTCGGTCATTACCAGCCTGGATGCCCTGCCATATGTCATGAAAGCGGACAAACAGGAAGCTGAACGGTACGTGAAAGAAATTTCCCTTCTGGCCAGGCAGGGGCTTGATGATGTAAGGAACACAATCCATCAGCTGTCTCCGGACAAGGAGGAAAATTCCCTGGCAGATTGTCTGCAGGATATCTCCAATGATTTTATGAAGCACACAGGAACACAGGTAGAGGTCGAAATTGACGGTGTTGAACACACGGTTTCCGAAGAGCTGAAAGAAACTTTAATGAGGTGCATGCAGGAATCGCTCACAAATGCAAAAAGGCATGGGCAAGCCAGCGCAATAAAAGTTGCTCTTACTTTTGGCAGGCATAACCTCTTGATGAGGATTAAGGATAATGGTACAGGTACCGATCATCTTGTCACTGGTTTTGGCCTTCGTACCATGATGGACAGAATAACCGTAATCGGCGGTTCATTGGACATCCATTCTTCAGTCACATATGGTACCGAACTTACCTTTGCAATTCCTTTAAGAAATAAACCAGTACCTGTAGAGTAACTGATTTTTTATACTAATCTACAGAAATCCCATCTGGTCCGTTATAGCCGGATGGGATGATTTTCGTTCAAATCACACTAAATCCGCCGTTAGTCTTAGAAATTCGTGTACATTTCCATGAAGGTTTGCAACGGATGCCTGCCAAAATTTTGGCTCCTGCAGGTCTAGCTGCAGATGCTTTTTCCCTATTTCCTCGATGGTTAACCGTGAAGAATCCGTTAATATTTCTCTCAGTATATCCCCTCGATTTGCTTGCTGCTTAATTTGTGCATAAATGCCCGTACTTACTAAGTGCGCGACAGTATAGGGATAATGAACAAACGGTTTCCTTGTCATATAGAAATGGCGCAGCGAAGCCCAAAAAGCCGGCTCATATGTATCAAAAAGATCATTGAAAATATCCTTTTGTTCCGCTTCCATCAGGTCGTTCAGCTGTTGAACACTTAATGCTCCCTTTTTTCTTTTTTCATAAAACTTCATCTCGAAGGAAAAACGGACAAAGCTATTTAGCAGCAATCCGATATCCCTGATCAGCTGGTTATCCAATAACCTAATTTTTTCCCCGACAGAACCACTGTGCCGGATTGCTCCTTCCATGAAGATGGTTTCGAACAGGGTGGAAGAAATTTCAGCAATCGACGGAGGTACATCCTGTAAAAAAATCGGGAGCCCATACATTAAATGATAATGATAGGCATGTCCCAGCTCGTGTGCGAGAACGCCGGCACTTTGCAGATCATTACTATAGCTCATCATGATTCGAGGCTGCTCCCATAAAGGAAAAGAGGCACAAAAAGCACCAGCCGGCTTGTCTTTTGAAATCTTCGCATCAATCCACCGATTCTCAGCTGTCTGTATAACAAACTCAGCGATTTCCTGGTCAAACACTTTCAGCTGCTTTGAAATAAAATGGATCGCATCAGGAAACACAATTTGGGAGCTATTATTTTTTATGGACAGAGGTGCAAATTGGTCAGCCCAGCTCAAGGAGTCTGCTTTCCATAGCTGTTGTTTCCTCTTCAAATAATCCAGCAACGGCTTCCGGTTTTCCTTTATGGTACTCCACATGACCTCAAGTGACTCTTCGGACATCCTGTTTTGGAAAAGGCTATTTTGAAGGATGGTTTGTTCTTGTCGATTCTCGTATACGCGGAGCCTAAACGCAGCAATATTATTGATCGATTCAGCGAAGATCTCCGCTTCCTCGCTCCAAGCCTTTTTCCACGTGTCAAAAAGCACCAAACGTTTACTCCGGTCTTCACCATAATAGACCATACTGCTCGCCTGTCCGATTGGAATATTGACCGGATCCTCTCCATCCGGCATAGATAGCTTCATTTTCCTGACCATCTTTAAATACAGGTCTCCCCAAGCGTGCAAGCCGGTATCTTCTACCTGCTTAAACGCTCTCTCTACGACAGCATTTCCAGATGCAGCAAATGCTTTCAACCTTAATTTTAAAACATCCTTTATCGGTTCCAGTCTTCCTGAGTATAGCTGTTCTTCTTGTCCCCCGGTTAAAGAGGCCAGGAGTTCGTCAATTTTTAAAGCACAGGTTTCATATTTCGCCGCTGCCTGGTTCAGCTTATCAAACCAGCGCGATAGGCTCTCCGCTTCATGATTGATCGACTGGAAGCATACAAGTACCTCCATGGCTTGATACCAATTCACATATACTTCCTGGCTCATTAATATCAGTTCTTCTATGTCGTTAGTTCCGTAGTTTTGACTGTCGGCTAAAAGAGGTATCTTTGATAAGAGCTCTTCTGCTTCAACTGACAATTCCTCCAAAAATCCATCCATGTCTGACATCCGTTCATCACACGTCACTTTATCGACTAGGTCCCATGTATCAAACACCACTGCTCACCTCTGCTTGCATTGTTTGGAATTCGTTTGATTTTACAAGCGCCTCTGCCCCTGCTTGGACAGAGCATATTACTTGGGTTCCTCCTTCTGAATGGGGCTGTACCCTGAATTCCCCTCCAATGGATGATAACCGTTCTTTTAATGTCACATAGGCTGGCAGAAGCTCATGTTCCACAGAGTACTGGCCGTCATCAATTATTTGGAGCGCGACCGAATCCACAAAAGACAACTTCACTGAAATCAAGCTTGCCTTTCCATATCTAATTGCCGCAGTCAATGATTCCTGCAGGCAGCGGACAAGGGTATACTTGATTCTTTCCGCCACGTCGATTTCCGTCCCCTTTATCACGAAATCGACACGCAAGCCGGGGTAATCATTAAAATCACCGACTATAGTAAGGCACAATTTAGACAGACAGTCAGAATGAGAGGCTGGTGACATGTTATGAATGGTTTTCCGCACATCATCGAGCCCTTTTCTTGCAAGCTCTGACATTTCCTTTATTGTCCTCTCTGCTTCGCCTTCATTTCGCCGTATCTGATATGGCAAGGCATCCAGACTCGTAATGACAGCTGTAAAAATATGACCGACCTTGTCATGTATTTCCCGGGAAACCCGGTTCCTCTCCTCGATGATTGTCAATTCCTCAATTTTACTGGCATATTGCTGCAATGTTTCGTTTTTATGATGAATTTGTTTGATTAGCTGCTTGCTTTTTTGATTCAACACGGAGTATCTGCCAAATGCAAAGCCCAATATATATAAGATATACGTATCGACAAGGGCACTGCCAGCCCTTTTAGTCAAGATTTCATATCCTGGCAATGTACCTGTAATGAACATGGCAGCACATATGATAGGTCCAATCCATAGGAATGGTTTTTGCTGGCAAACAAAGGCGATTGTAATAACTGGTACGTATAGAAAACTCGCTAAACCATTCAAATCAGACTGCAGCAATAAAAATAGAAAAAGACTGCCGCTTAACAAGCCTTCTGCAGCCAAATATAAAGGAATTTGCTTGTAGCCTGGCCGGTAGAAAAGACTTGGAACCACGTACACACCTGCAAACCAAACAATCAGCAACGCAGTGTGAGCTCCAGGATTCTCAATGATAACCCCTACCGTAAAAAAGATGATCCATATAGTCCGGAGGAAAAAAATAAAGGTATCCCTCCAATTCCAGCTTCCATTGCCAACGTAAGTCTTCATAATTCATCACCGGCTTTATTGTTCATTAGATTTTTTAAGGACTGCTTCGGATTTCCCTTTTACCACTATTATCCTATTTTCTGCTTCAACCGGTCAATATAATTATCGTTTGCCTTAGTTTCCATTACGGCGAGCCTGCCACAAGGCTGCCTTCCTGCATACTCCTCTATAATTACGATATAAAGTCTCAAAACCTGATAACATTTTAATGAAGCTGTGTATCAAAATTTGTATAGACTGTTGGCATAATTTTACTTAAAATGAATGTGCATTGATTTGATATAAGGGAGCCGAAAATATGTCAGTTTCTGCCCGCCATACGTTAACTGAATAATCAAAAAGGGGTAGAAACCGTGAAAAATAAATCGTTTACCTTTCTCTGGACAGGCCAGGCAGCAGCCAACTGTGCCGATATTCTCTATACAGTAGCTTTGGTGTCCATTGTTTACAGTCAATCAGGCTCAGCGATGGTCGTGGCCATGATTCCATTTGTAGTAACGGCCGCTAAATTTGTCAGCGGTCTGCTTGCACCAATTTTAGTTGATAAATACCGCTTAAAAGCCTTGCTGGCACATTCCCAGCTGGGTAAAACCTTCCTGCTCGGGATTTTATTTGTGATGGTCGTCTGGAATTCTTCCCACTTATCCAATTATCTTATATTTACGCTGGTATGTTTCATTTCATTTTTAGACGGCTGGGCTGCTCCGGCAAGGAACGCGATGCTCCCCCGGCTTGTACAACGTGAGGAACTGGTGAAGGCAAACAGCCTTGTATCCATTGCAGACCAGACTACCCAATTGGGTTCATGGGCAGTCGGAGGGATCCTGGTTGCCAGTATAAATGAAGGGAATGTTTTGTTGATTTCGCTTTTCCTGTATTTGGCCGCCACGGTTTGCATGTATCTAATCCATGATCCTATGGAATTAGAAACTTCCACCGGGGACTCTCAGCCGAAATGGGAGGCTGTGAAAGAAGGCTGGATTCTAATCTGGACAAGATCTTCACTCCGCTCCCTGCATACCATTTTCACGATTGAATACATTGCAAATGCAGTATGGATTGCCGCCATTCTCTATATTTATGTACAGGAAGTACTTCATATGGATAAGACCTGGTGGGGATACATCAATTCCAGCTACTTCCTCGGCCTTATTGCCGGAGGATTTATCGGAATGAAAAACAGCAGCTGGATCGATACAAAACTCAGCAATGTGATCATCATCTCATCCTTTGGAATCAGCGCAATGACTCTGGCCTTCGGGCTTATTTCAACACCATGGCTGGCGCTAGCCATTTGCGCCATCTACGGAGTGATGGAACAGCTGAAGATCATTTCCATGCAAACCGCCCTGCAAAAGAGCGTAACAGTTCAGCAGCTGCCAAAAGTATATTCGGCCCAAAGCGCTCTTATATCAGTCGTATTTGGCCTATCCTCCCTGATGTTTGGTTATATTACTGACCTTTTTAATGTAAGATTTTCCTTTCTCATTGCGGCCGGACTGCTCTGTGCCTCAGCACTGTTTGCGATGGCCAACAGGAATCGATTTGCGAAAATTGAAACGGAGACGCAGTAGACTGCATAACAAACAGGGGCTAAACTGGGTCCCTGTTTTTAATATATTTTTTGTGTGACTTTTGAAAGCTGCCAAATCAAATAAATTGGAGGCATTCCATGCTGATCAGAAAAATCACTATATCCGATGCAGAGAGTTTTCTTTCTTTATGTAAAACACTTGATCAAGAGTCCGCATTCATGATGCTTGAGCCCAATGAACGTACTGCCACTCCTGATTCACAAAGACAGGACATAGAAACACTCCTTTTAAACGGCCGATTCGTCATTTTGGTGTGTGAGCACGAAGATAAACTGATTGGGTATATTACGGCTCTAAGAGAACCCTTCAATAGGCTGAGGCACAGCGCGTATATTGTGATTGGAATCCTTCAGGAGTTTACCGGAAAAGGCATTGGAACGGCACTGTTCAAGGAACTGGAGGAATGGGCCAGGCTGCAGAAAATCCATAGGCTGGAGCTGACTGTCATGACCCATAATGCTCCCGCCATCCACCTGTATAAAAAAATAGGATTTGAAATAGAGGGGACGAAAAAACACTCTTTGATTGTTGATGGACAATATGTCGATGAATACTATATGGCAAAGTTTATGGACTGATTTTAATTCAGGGTTACATCGGAAATATGAAAGGTACAATCAAAGCGTTTTTTTGTGTTTCCTTGGCACAATATCGGCTTAGAAAGTTTAAAAAACTGAAATGCCGGGTAAAAACATCAATTCTATGAATGGTTTTTATAAAGAGAATATAAAATTTACAGACTAGCATTTGCTTATGAGCGATATTCGGAGATTTATGTTCGAAATCCGGATTTTATGAGCGAATTTGTGGTTTTATGCGCTAAATGCAGAATTCATGATCGATATGTGAAATTTATGATCGAATCGCATACCAGGCGCTACGCCATACTGTTCCAAAAATGAGGAATACCGGCAATTTGTACGGATCATGCAAAAAAAGCGGGGGACCGCCTCCCCGCCCTGTCTCACGCGTTATACTCTTCCTTAAGAATAGAATAATAGCTAAGGTCAATAGGCTCGCCCCACTTTACAACATGCTGCCTAAGAGTCCCTTCATGCTTCATTCCAACCTTCTCCATAATCCTCCAGGATCCTGGATTATCGGTAAAGGACGCTGCGAAAATCTTATTCAGGTTCAAGTTTTCAAAGCCAAGCTGAATTAAACGCTCGGCTGCTTCCGTTCCATAGCCTTTTCCCCAGTAAGGTTTGCCAATCCAGTACGCTAATTCTCCCCGTTGGTTCGGTTCATTCAGGCTAATATTTATGATGCCTATCAAGTTTTCTGTTTCTTTTTCTGTGATTGCATATATGACAAGCTTCCCTTGTTCTGCCGCAGCGGTAATGCTCGTTATGAAATCTTTTGCGGAACCTTCCGGATAGGGATGCGGAATGGTAAGGGTTGTCCTTGCTACTTGATAATCCCCTGCCAGCTCCTCCACTCTCGCTGCGTCCTCCAGGGTCAACCCCCGCAAAACAAGCCTTTCAGTATGTAAACTTTTCATGTTATTCTCCCCTCTCTTGCAAAGGCAATTTTTTCCGAAAAACTTTTTGGTAATAAAATAATAACAAACCTTGCCAATTTCAAGAATAGGGAAATACAAAACTAAAATTTAACTATAGTTGATGGCTTGCTTGTTCATCGATAGGGACAATATTCTAAACTATGATTTAAAAGACACTACTTCTCATTCTGGCACCTGGTGAAACAAGGATGCCATCCAAAGACAAACATACCAATAAAAGTTCTGTGCCATTTAAACTTCATTTTGGAAATAAGGACGGTCTAATATTGAAAAGTTCATTCTTTTGACGTCGCTGTTTTACGTAAGCGTTCAGTCTGCAGATCAGATATCAAGAAGATGCTGCTCAGTATAACAAAAAGACCAACAATCATCCCAATTGTAATTTGTTCCTTCAGAAACAAACCGCCCCATATAATGCCAAACAAAGGGATCATGAATGTGACGCTGGATGTTATTGTGGGACCTACACTTGTGATTAAGTAAAAATATAATAGATAGCCTATCGCGGTACATAGAATGGCTACGCCGACGACAGACAATATCACCATAGGTGTAAAGACAGTTTTCGAATCCGGCAAATTGAACATGGTGAACGGAATAAGCAATAAGCTTGCTCCCATTTGCTGCCCAAACGCCACGGATAATGCCGGTGTACCATGAAAATTCTTTTTGGCATAAACAGCAGCAAAACCGTAAGAAACAGTAGAAAGCATGGAAAAGATAACAGCAATAAGCACTTTTGGTGTAAATGGAAGGGGGCTCCATCCGACGAGGATAATCACTCCTGTGATACCAAGGAAAATTCCAGCCCATTTTTTAGAGCTTAATTTTTCCTTCGTCCACCCCCACACAACAAGAGCCGTAAAAAGCGGCGTCATCGAATTAATGATTGCAAGCATAGATGAGTTTAAATGGAGAGACGCTGTAGCAATCAGTGTAAATGGAATGGCAGCGTTTAATGCGCCGATTATGAAATATTGTTTCCAGCGCTGCCCGAATTGCGTTTTATGCCTAATTATCAGCATGTAAATTAATAATGCGATTGCGGCAATGGTTACACGTCCCTGAATCGTAAGCAAGGGCCCTATAGCTGGGGAAGCAATCCGTATAAATAAAAAGGAAGCTCCCCATAATGCAGCCAAACCGAAGAGGGCTGCGATATCCTGCTTTTTCATGAATAGTCTCCTCTTGTTCTTTTTCTATAATCTGTAGGTGTACACCCGAAATATTGATAAAAAATTTCTGAGAAGTGGGCTGAACTTCTATAGCCGGATAGGAATGCTATGTCAGTTATGTTTGTATTGGAGTTTCTAATGAGATTGCCGGCATGCAGCATCCTTATATTCGTAATATATTCCTGCGGTGTACTGCCTGTATTCTTTTTGAATAATCGATGCAAATGATATTTGCTCATTCCCACTTCCTTCGCCAATATATCCAACGTAAGGGCAGCCCCATATTCTTCCTCGATCTTTTTCCGGATGCGTTCAACTATTGCATCATGATTTGGCGCTTCCACTAGGTCCGGCCTGCAACGTTTACAAGGACGGAATCCTTCCTCTACCGCAATGGCTGATTCAGAAAAGTACAGGGTATTTTTTCGGAGAGGGGCCTTAGATTTACAAGAAGGCCTGCAAAAGATCCCTGTTGTCTTTACGCCATAAAAAAAATGCCATCGTATTTGCTATCACATGAATTCACTGCTTCCCACATTATATGATCTTCTAAATCCATCATACATTCCTCACCGCTCCTTACCTCTGTTTTAACATAAACCCTTACCACTTTTCATCCGGAATCTTGCCTTTCAATTTTTTTAAAGAGACCGCTTTAATGTTTTGCCTCTCTGTACGGGTCTGGTTCCCTTTCATGATTTAACGTAACATATGGGGTCTAGCCGCTCTTTAACAATTAAGCTTAACGTACAGGGCTATGATCCCTATGTTTTTTAATCCAACACTCAGGATTTGCTCCCTAACGCAATGCACCATGTCAGATCCCTCGGATTTTAGCCTGAACAAAAAGTCACAAAGAATATGACCAAACGAGTGACTAATGGCACATATTTTATTGACTTTTTGTGTGTAGATTAGTAGATACAAAGGACGATACATAACGGCTGTTGAGATTTCAGTAAGCATGGGATTGTAAAAGGAAGGGAGATACAAAATGACTGGAGCAGTAGAGATTCAGAATGTGACAAAAGTGATTAATGGTAAGACAATCATTGACGGGATCAGCTTCGTGGTGAATAAGGGGGAGGTATTTGGTTTCCTGGGTCCCAATGGGGCTGGAAAGACGACCACCATCAGGATGATGGTAGGCTTGATCGGCATCACTTCAGGCGACATTAAAATTTCTGGTTACAGTATTAAAAAGGACTTTGAAAAAGCAGTCAGCCATGTAGGCGCAATTGTCGAAAACCCGGAAATGTACAAATTCTTAAGCGGGTATGATAATCTAAGGCATTTTGCACGCATGTCAAAAGGCATTACAAAAGAAAAAATAGATGAAGCTGTTCAGTTGGTCGGACTGACAGACAGGATACATGACAAAGTGAAAACATATTCGCTCGGTATGAGACAGCGCCTTGGTCTGGCACAGTGCCTGCTGCATGATCCAGAGGTTTTAATACTGGATGAACCGACGAATGGACTTGACCCTGCTGGAATCAGGGAAATCAGGGACCATCTAAAGGTATTGGCCAGAGAAAAAAACATGGCTGTCATCGTATCCAGCCATCTTCTTTCGGAAATGGAAATGATGTGTGACCGCATTGGCATCATCCAAAACGGGAAGCTGGTGGATGTACAATTAGTAACCGATTTTGTCCAGCAAACTGAAAAAACTTATGTATTGGAAGTCCACCCGAAGCAGAAGTCACTCAAGCTTCTGCAGGATAAGTATGCATACATTCCTATTGAAAAGCACCATGACGGCATATCCATAACAATTGCCCGTGATGAAATTCCGGATGTAATTAAGATCCTTGTCCAAGCAAATATCCAAATTTATGGTGTCAAGGAAACGGTAAAAACGCTGGAGGACCGCTTCCTGGAAGTAACAGAGCAAAAGGGGGAACCACTTCATGCTTAACCTGATCAGAAATGAGTTAATGAAAATATTTAAACGCCCGGGCACATATGTAATGATTGGCATGCTTCTGATGATAGTGGGGATTGCGGGAGGAGTCATTAAGTATCAGGAAAGTAAACAGGATGCCAAGCAAGAGAACTGGCAGCAAACCGTGAAAGCAGAAATAAAGGAATACAATGAACAATTGAAGGCAGTAGATGGAGCACCGGCCTATGTAAAGCAGGAGCTAATGAAGGAAATTGAGTTGCGGGAGTACCGGCTCGAAAATGATATACCCCCTAATGATGATTACAACTTGTGGGGCTTCGTGGACGATGCCTCTGATATGATACAGTTCGCCGGCCTATTCACGATCATCATTGCAGCAGGCATTGTATCTTCAGAATTCAAATGGGGAACCATTAAGCTTGTGCTGATCAGGCCCATCAGCAGAGGGAAAATCCTCTTGGCTAAATATAGCGCCGTGATCATCGTGGCCCTTCTCTTCCTTGCGATTGTATTTGTGTTTTCTGCCTTGGTAGGAGTCATCTTATTCGGAACTCCAGAGAAGGCCGTACCTTACTTAAATTATTTTAATGGAAAGATTACAGAGCAAAGCATGGCCTTCCACCTGATTTTATTCTATGCCATGAAATCCGTCAGCATGGTGATGCTGGCAACAATGGCCTTCATGATTTCGGCTGTGTTCAGAAACAGTTCTCTTGCAATCGGGCTTATGATTTTCCTTATGTTCACCGGAACCCAGCTCACCGGTATGCTCGCCACAAAATTTGCCTGGGCTAAATACATTCTTTTTGCGAACATAGACCTCGTTCAATACTTTGAAGGAACACCGATGGTCGAAGGAATGACATTACCTTTTTCCATCATCATGCTGCTGATTTATTTTGCAGTGTTTCAATTTTTCGCCTATTATATTTTTAAAAAAAGAGATGTCGCCGCTTAATTCATTGTATATTAAAAATATGGAAATATCTGGTCTTCACATATCCTGCAGACCATTCTTTCATTTCCTGCCAGTACATAACCTGCTGCTCACAATGCAGGAGGAACAAAACAGCAAAAACTAATTCAAGGGGGAATAAAAATGAAAGGTTCACTCGATGCCATGCATGCGGATATTATTTCTTCCGCAAAAAAAGGATATCCAATACTGCTCTCCGGTGCCATTGTGTTTTTTATTTTCACCTTCCTTCCAATGGTTTTTCCGATGAAAACAGTGCATTTAATCTGGATTTTCGGGTTAATGGCGATATTTCCGTTTGGGCTCTTAATAGGTAAGATCATGAATATTGATCTATTGGCCAACGATAACCCCTTAGGAACATTGGGCGGTCTGGTCGCTGCTCCACAGGCATTTTTTATTCCTGTATTCATCATCGTTTATATGCATATTCCAGAATATATTCCATTCACCATTGGCTTGCTGGGGGGCTCACACTTTATACCTTATTTCTGGATTTACAAAAGCAAGGCATACCTTACTGTTACATTGGGTGTCTGCGTTTCTTCATTCATACTGGGTTCCTATTTCATTGATCAGGCATTCACTCTCGTTCCCCTTGCCATATCATTTTTTTACTTAGTGGGCGTCTTCCAGATCTTCCGGGAATTACGCCAAGAAAAAGCCTTCCAGCTAAATATGTAAACAAGCATTTAGCGGCATGCTAAGCATACTGATTAGTAGCGGCTTTGCCAAGCCCATCAATATGGGTAATTGTTAAAATGGGATGAGACCTGTACTTTACAAAACGGTTTTTGTTAAATTGGGATGAGACCTGTATTTTACAAACCGCGCTTTCTGTATATCATGATTCCTGTAATGATGGAGATCCAACCCTTAACTGGAATAACCGTTGCAATGGCCCCCTGCTCTTTGATGATTACAGACGCAAAATAAAAAGACGTGGCATTCACGTCTCTTTATTATATCTGTCCGCTTGAACCCGAGGGGATTGCCTTAGCTCTTTTTAGGCTTCGGATGTTTCTTCTTATCATCATACAAATCAATCTCGATTTCTCCATCGGTATTGATATGCAGATAGAAAACCTCCTCGATGGAAAGCTGCATTTCTTTCAGCTTTTGATCCAGCCAGTGCCGATCTTTCCCAGCCTCAGGCAGGGCGTTCGGCAGCAATTTCCCATCGGATATGATGGTATGATATCGTTGGACAGGCTTGGTTTGTAAACCGAGGGTACTGGCGGTCAATGGTTGTTTATCGCTTTTTAACAATACGCTCAAATCCCCCGGGGGTTCCATAATAGCAAATTCAACATCGGCCAGATTAAATACATTCTTTTTTCTAAGTAAAGCTGACAGCTCTTTTAATGAATAATTTTCTTTTTTCAGATTCTCCTCAAGGATTTTCCCATCCTGTATAAAAATCGTACCTCTTCCTTCCACCAAATCTCCAATCCATTTACTTTTTAAGGATAATCTATCAACTGCCAGGGTAAACAATGAAAAAATCCCGATAGCTATTGCTCCGTGAAAATAATGTTTTTCCAATCCCATAATCACCTCGCCGGCAACGCTTCCAATCGTAATGCCTGAAACGTAATCAAAAAAGGATAATTGAGAAAGCTGCTTTTTTCCTGTCAGCTTTGTAAACAAAAATAACACACCGATATACAGAAAGGACCGAAACACAACATCAGCATATTCAGGCATGACCTGCAGCTCCTCTTAACAAGTTTTTCCCTATTGCTTATTAGTGTTCATGCGCTTCCAGAAAAATATCCATTAATTTATAGGAAGTTTTCAGTTGCTGTAAAAAAGGAGCCCTACTTCAGCGGGTCGCGCTTACTCTGCACCTCTCTCTACTCTTAGATAAAATAACCAATTAAACCTAGAGATAAAATTATTGAGGACATTTCTGCACATATCCTGCATTCACCCATACAATATAGCGAAAATATGGGGAGGGACTGAAGTGTCATCTTATTATGATTATTATCCGAATATATACAGACAGAGCAACCAATTCATCAGGAACCTTGAAAGAGCCATAAACGGAGAGTATAGTGTTATAAATTGCTATGAAAAATTGGCCCGCATGGCTACAAACCAAGCGGAGCGAAATCAGATTCAAGAAATACGCCAGGACGAAATACGGCACTTTCAGCAATTCAGCCAATTATATACCAATCTTGCAGGCAGACAGCCGCAGCCTCAAATAACAGAGCAATGCCCAAATTCGTATCGCCCTGGACTGGAGTTTGCTTTCAGAGATGAGCAGGAAACCGTGGATTTTTATTTAGATATGGCAGAAAGTGCAGAAACCCAAGGCATTAAAGAAATGTTCCGGCGGGCAGCCGCTGATGAACAAAACCACGCTGTTTGGTTCCTGTCCTTTATGACACGATTGAGGTGACAGACTCGCCTCTTTGTCGGTTATGCGATATGAACGGTCACCCCTTCCTTTTACGAACAAAGCAAACATAAAAAACGACCAGTTGAGAGACTGGCCGCAGAAATATAGAAAAAACCTTTGTTTTCATTCAAAAAGATTCGACATAGTTTCTCATACCAAAAACTGTGGCACCATATGTTCTCCACTCTTGAATGAATCTGTAAAAGAGCGGTCACCCTGTGTGGAAGGGGTATCACCCTTGGTTACTGCTTTAACTGACTGAAGGGAGTCTGACCCTCGTAACTGTTTAACCAACTGAAGAAGGTCTGACCCCCGGCTATTCCACGTATTGTTTTCTCATATTATAACTATCAGAGAACCAGGTGGTTAATTCATCTGCTGTCATAGGCTTTGCGAAGTAGTAGCCCTGGATTACGGGGCGCTCAGGCATATGTGTTAAGAACTCCCATTGCTCGGCACTCTCGACTCCTTCTACCACGATTTTAAAACCAAGCGTATGGCACAAGGAGATGATGGCCTTTATAATCGCGGAATCCTTGTCTGAGTCAGGTACTCGATCCACGAAGGATTTATCAATCTTTAATGTGGAAATCGGCAATCGCTGCAGGTAGGACAGAGAAGACACCCCCGTCCCGAAATCATCCAGCGCAACCGAAAAACCATGTCTGCGAATCTCACCGACCGAACGGATCGCGTTTTCAATATTGCTCACAACACTGGTTTCGGTCATTTCAAGCTCCAGATTGTCCGCTTTTATGCCGTGTTTTGCAACACTATCCTTAAGAACCCGAATCAACCGGGAGGAAGTAATATAAGGACCAGGAATATTCACCGCTACTTGCCACGCTGGCATGCCTTTTTTCTGCCATTCCGAAATTTGCAAACAAACCCTGTCTATTACCCAGTCTGTAACGTCGAACAATTTGCCGCCTTCCTCCATCACCGGTATGAACATGGCTGGCGATAAAGGCCCATGGACTGGGTGATTCCAGCGTATCAAAGCTTCCAATCCCATGATATCTTGTGTGAAAGGACATACTTTTGGCTGATAAGCGAGGTAAAGCTCATCATTTGCCATAGCTTGATCGATGTCATTCACTAATTGCTGCTCTCTATTATAGATATGCACATTCGGATCGTACTCGACAACTTGATGTTCGTAGGCAGTCAGAGGATGATGCAGCACAGCAATGGCGTTCGCAAATAGCTGGCTGGCATTTTCCCCGTTGTGCCTGGCGGATACAACGGCCACCATGTCTATAAGAACGCTTTGTTCTTGAACGATCAGAGGCTGGCGAAGGATGGCGCACAGCCTTTCCAGAGTTGTTTTGATTTCGGCTGCCGGCTGGTTCTCATATCCAATAAGCGCAAACCTATTCCCTTCAATTCGATAAATCTCCGATGAAGGAGGCTTTAGCTGTAACAGCAAAGTGCTGACTGTCCGTATAATCTGATCGCCGAATTCGTATCCAAATCCGCTATTCCACTTTTCTAATCCGTGCAAATGTACGACAGCCACATTCTTTGCCGAGGTAAACATATCAATAGATTTTTCAAATTGTCTTCTATTCGGAAGCTTGGTCAACGAATCAAAAAAGTTCAGCCTATGGTCTACATATCTGTCCAGTATTCCCGATAAGCCGGAAAGGCCGAGGAGCATGACAATTCCTACAGTCACAGCAACCATTAGAATCGTGATTCCCATTTCATGTACCTCATGATTCAACCCGGAAGCATCGTCCTGCTGATAAAATACCACAGCAGCCATCCCGGTATAATGCATGCTTGAAATAGCCAATCCCATCAACGCGGCTGTGATTATTTTAATGAAACGATTATTCATATGAAGCTGTAATTTTTCAAAAATATAAAGGGCTATAAAGGACACTGCTATCGCGATCAGGATAGAGAATATAAAGATCCATGGCCGGTATGCATACTCCACCGCCATCTCCATTGCCTCCATACCAATGTAGTGCATTGAGGCAATCCCCAGACCCATAACAGTTCCTGCAATCACATAGGCAGTGAGGGAGCGTTTTGGACGATTGGCAATATAAAATGCAATGTGGGATGCCAGTAAAGCAGGGATTACTGAAAATATGGTCAACAACGGGTCATATTTCATACTTACAGGAAGCATGAAGGCTCCCATACCGATAAAATGCATCGACCAGATGCCAAAGCCCATTGCAAGCGATGCGAGCCCAATCCAAACAGAGCGGGGAAAGAAGCTATTTTGCTGAATCCGTTCATTCAGGGAGAGTGCGGTATAAGATGCACAGCAGGCGATGATAATCGATAAGACTACCACGGGCATGGAATATTCGCCATGAAGAATAAACACATCAGATTGAGGAACTGTAAACATGTTTGCATACTCCTTGTCGTAAATTCTTGCAGTCTCGAACTTTTGTAAATCCGCAATCAAACTCGATTGTTCCTGCGATTCACAAAATAATTATATCGGTCAGGAATCTATTTATTTCAGTCTTTCGTCAAAACTACTATATACAAATTAACAAGATTCGTCATTTATTTTTCAGACAAACCTAAATTCCAAATAATAACAGAAAAAAATCATTTATTAAGCAAATAAACAATTACAGAGCAGACAAATAAAAATGCCCTTTAAAAAATTTTAAAGGACATAATTAATTACTGTGGCGAAAAGCGCAGGTTAACCCACCCGGTTTCTATGTCTATTCATGCCTTCCACAAATAGAATTCCCAGTTCGTGATGCTCACCTTCGTAAAGGGCCTTCTGCACGAAGCGCAGCTGTTCATTGTTTCCGATTACCTCAAGCTTGCAGTGCGCCCTGTTTTTCTGGAGCGCCTCATACAATTCGAGTTCATCCCTTACAACAATCCCGTTTACCTTTGTGATGACCTCACCCATCATAAGCCCCATCTTATCCGCCGGGCTCTGGGGCAAGACTCCAAGAATACGGACACCCAACTTGCTTCTTGAAAAATAAAATGGCCTTTTTTCTTCACCAAGCCTTGTGAAATAATGGATCAATTCTCTGCCAAGAACGGCCAATACTACAGCCACCAAGGCCAGAATGTTATACCAGTGGCTGCCTGCCGCAATGGCAGTGATGACGATTCCTAAAACAATCACCTTGCGGCCATGTGCACTGATCGCTTCAATCGGCAGCCGGCCACGCACTTCCTGAGCAAAGCCGATCAAGAACGGCAAAAGTATAGGGGTTACATGAATTTCACCCAGCGAAAAGACCGGCCACCACGCAAATGGAGAAGGAAGGTCCCCGCCAGGTACCAGTGTCAGCACGGGTACCAGCCAAACCCTTTTTGAAATATATGAGCCGACCGTCAGCCCCCGCTTTGAGACAATCAAGGAAGGGGAAACTTTCTTAGAGCCATTCCTTATGATCAGGAAGCCTTCCGCAACCAGCATCAATCCCAATAAAATCGCCATGGCGGGGATGATTGGCTGTTTCAGCGCATCAAAGCTCTCCTGAACATATGGGAGCTCTATATTCCGTCCGTTCACAAAAAACAGCACGAAGAAAGCTAGACCAATCGTATATGCCGGAGACAGGAACCTAAGCCTGAACGTTAGGGCCAGAAGGAATGTAGCAGCGCCGATAAGGATCATTCCTGCCATCGGAAGCACTACGCCCGAAGCTAATGTAATCAATGACAAGATGAATCCCCAAAGGATTCCCAATGGCAATAAATATCTTAACTCGTGGATACTATCATATATACGTATATGAAAGTCACGGCGTTCCCGCTTCACCCGCAGAATCCCGATTGCAATGGCAAGCAAAATAGATATATAAAAGACCGGATGAAGAAATATCGCTCCCAACCCTTTCAAACAAGCATATAGCCATTCTTCAGCCAAAACTCTTCACCGTCCCTTGTCTATCCAAAACTAGTAATATAATTATCTCCTATTGTAGCAAAACAGCACTGTTATGCATACAGGGTCTGTCCGGAAAAACAGAAAAAACCCAGCGATGCACCGGGTCGTGGTTATTTGGTTATATAAAGCAGGGCAGTACGGAGCTGGACGTCATTTTCCTCATCCCTTACTTTATTGATTATGGCCTCTTCCAGCCTTCCAGCCGTTTTGTTATTCAATTCCCCTGTTACGGGCAGCCCTTCTATTCTTTGGAAGGCCTTGATTGCAATCTCCGTTTTCAAATCTAAATAACCGTCTTCCCGTCCAGGCTCAAAGCCAAGACCCTTTAACATTCCCTGCGCATATTTGATTTGAGAGTTAGCCATATCGCGCTTCATTGTTTGATCTACCTGCAGAGGATGGGAATTGAAATAATCCGGCTGCTTTACCTCTACGGTCGGCGCTATCCCCTTTTTATGAATCCAATTGCCATCCGGGGTGAGCCATTTAAACAAGGTCAGTTTAATACTGCTCCCATCCTCCATTTCAATCGGCTGCTGCACTGTCCCTTTGCCAAAGGTCCTTTCACCAATGGTAGGATAGCCTCCAGCCTCCTTCATCGCAGCGGCAAGTATTTCTGCGGCAGATGCACTCCCCTTGTCAGTCAGCACCGCTATCGGATACTCCTTTGGCTTTTTCAAGTCTGTTAAAAACGCTTGTGACTCGCCGTTTCTCGCTTCAATCTTCATATATGGCTTATCCTTCGTTATAAACAATCCCAATATTTCGTTTACACTTACCAATAGCCCGCCAGGATTGCCGCGTACATCAATGACCAGCCCTTCTATATCCTTGTTCTCCAGTTCTTTCAATTGCTTTTTAAACTCTTCTGCCGTTCCCTGTGAAAAACTCGTAACTTCCATATAGCCGATATCTCTTCCGGCGGACTCTTTAATAGAAGATATCACTGTATCAACCGGGATTTCATCTCTGACAATAGTTAAGGTGATAGGCTCAGGAACTCCCTGCCGCTTTATTTCCATCTTTACCTTGGTACCTTTTTTTCCGCGGATCATTAATCTCGTTTCAAATAAATTTCGCCCCTGAACGCTTTTCCCATCAATCTTCAGCAATTCATCCTTTGGCTTAAGGCCTGCTTTTTCAGCCGGGGAGTCTTTATAGGGAGAGACGATGATGATTTTACCATTTTCCATTCCAATTTCAGCACCAATTCCCTGAAAGGTGGATTCGAGCGTTTCCCCAAACTGCTTGGCCGTTTCTTTGTTCATATAAACGGAGTATGGGTCCTTAAGCGTGGACAGCATCCCCTGGATGGCCCCTTCCTCCAGCTTCGTTTTGTCCACCTTTTCCACATACTTCTTCATTATGAGATTATATGCCTCTTCTGCCTTCACCAAATGTCCTTCAGCACGCTCCGATTCCCTCTGATCCGTTTTAGACCCTGCTTCCCGCTCCTCCAAAAAATCACCCAGGGGGTTTTTCTCTGTTCCCGAAAAATAAACACCGCCAGCTGCTCCTGTGGATAAGGAGAGAATAACTGCCAGCGGCAGAGCCCATTTTTTCGCCATATCATTGCTCCTTCGCCATTCGAAATGGTTCCAGCAATCCATCTCTTTTTTTACATCCTATGAATGGCTTGTACAAAATATTACGCAAGACAGGGGCATGATGGAAATACGGGAAAATTTATTTAGA
Source organism: Peribacillus sedimenti (assembly GCF_046237635.1). Taxonomy (NCBI): domain Bacteria; kingdom Bacillati; phylum Bacillota; class Bacilli; order Caryophanales; family Bacillaceae; genus Peribacillus; species Peribacillus sedimenti. The sequence goes on from NZ_CP143547.1 coordinate 4,580,609, forward strand.
TTATCATCATTTCTTGATGGGAAAAGGAATGCAGAAGGGAGTGAACAACATGCTATACGGCAGCATTGCGATCAAACTAATCATCGGGTTTATTGCCCTCCTCATTGTCATGCGCATTATGGGAAAAAAAGAAATGTCTGATATAACCCCATTTGATTTCATATACACCTTCATACTGGGCGGCATTCTGGAAGAGGCCCTTTATAGCAAAAATATCTCTGTCCTCCATATCCTGTTCGCAATCACACTATGGAGTGTTCTTATTTATACAGTTGAGGTCATCGTCCAAAAAGTAGATGTGCTAAGGCGCCCTTTGAAAGGAGTCCCGGACATGCTGATCGAGGAAGGAAAAATCAACCTTAGGGCGATAAAGAAAAACCATATAGAGATGGAGCAGCTTCGTTCCATGCTCCGGCAGCAGGGTGTGTTTTCCATTAAGGATGTGGAATATGCAATTCTTGAGCCAAATGGAGCCGTCAGCATCATACAGCATGAGCCCTCTGCTGCAGAGGAAAATACTGCGCCCAGGCAGCCTAAACCCTCGATTATGTTAATTGATGAAGGACGCATACTGGAAAAAGAGCTAACAAAAATCGGCAAGACCAAGCAATGGCTTCAATCCGAGCTAAGAAAACTGAATTTGTCTTCACCTGAAAGAATTTTTTATGCTGAATGGACTGGGCAGGGAGAGTTTTACGCAAAAGGGTATGATGATTAGGAGAAATTGTAGTCTAAAGTTTTAGTGCGTGCCTTTGCTGGAAATATGACAACTGGGTACTTGCGGGTTCGCTCATAAGACTTGAGTTTCGAGCATAAGAATGCAATATCGAGCATAAATCCCGGATTCCGAGCATAACAATGTGAATTTCGAGCATACACGGCCCTATTTCAAGCATAAAGGACTTGCAAGCCTATTAGAAACTCATAAATTATAACGATAAGCAGGTTTTTATGTAATGTGAGGAACTTTTTAACGGTTTATATCTATTTTTCTTTCAAAAATTCAAATTAAAAAGCGATGAACCTTACAACCGGGAATTTGTCATTAACTTCTTCAAAATGTCGTTATAATCTTGTTACCTACAATTAGAACAATGAATGGCCCACCAAACGGCTAACTGAAGATTTTAAAAGTCTAATAAACCAGCTGTCCAAATTTAACCACAAGAACAGAAGTATAGCACACTAGTTTACATAAACTTGCCCCTTCTTAGTAAAAAAAGAAAAGCCCGACTATTGCCTGCCGGGCCCATCCATTAATCTATACTTCTATTAATAATGAACATAATCTAAAGGATTCACAGCGTTGGATTTTGCAACATTCCACGGTCCTTTGTGGATTTCAAAATGCAGGTGCTGTCCGTATGAGCGGCCAGTGTTACCCATGATACCGACTTGCTGGCCCTTTGCCACCACTTGGCCTGTGCTTACGTTCATGGAGCGCAGGTGAGCATAAACAGTCGTCCAAACCTGGCCATTGATCGAGTGAGTGACCATTACACAGTTTCCATAGGTACTGGACACATAGGCGCGCATGACTACGCCGTCTGCTGCAGACACGATTGGCACAGTGCCCCCAGCAGCGATATCGATACCGGCGTGCTGCTTATTCCATCTTTCACCCATTGTTGAAGTGACTACTCCAGCGGATGGGTTGGTGAACAATCCAGCTGAAACAGCCGGTGCTGGGGCTGGGGCTGGAGCTGGTGCCGGAGCACTTCTGGTCTCAGGTGCTGACTTAGCAGAGCTGCTTGAATTTGAATGGCTTTTCGGCGCAGACTGTGCTGCACGTTTCCTTGCAGCCTCAGCTGCTTGCCTTCTTTCTGCCGCCGCACGTTCCCTAGCCTCTGCAAGCTCGGCCTGGCGCTGCTTCTCAAGGCCAATAGCTTTTTGCAATGCTACCTCTTGAGCCTGAAGCGTCTCTGCTTGTTCCTGAAGACCCATTTTTTCATGTACATGTTCTTTTTCTTCTATTTTCAACTTCTTCATTAAGATTTCTTTTTGAGCCATCTGCTTGGTAAGATTGGCTTTAATCGTTTGCAATTCAGAGAGCATGTCTTGCAGATTGGCAAGCTTATCTTCTACCTCTTTCTGCTTGTCTTCCAGATCTTTTTTGTCTCTTTCTTGCTCTTCAAGGATTTGCTGGTCCGCTTCCACAATGGTCGCAACCGCGTTTACACGGCCGACAAAATCACTGAAGCTCGAGGAACCCAGAAGAACCTCCAAATAATTCACGTTACCGCCTGACTCTTGGAAAGATACTGCCCGTTCCTTTAATAAAGCGTCTCTCTTCTTAATTCGCTCTTTTAAAATAGCAATCTCTTTTTCCAGCTCGGCAATTTTATTTTTCGTGTCGAGAATTTCATTATTCTTTTCTGTAATCTTTCGATTGGATTCATCAATCGCCGCTTCGATCCGCTGCATTTGTTCTTCCAGGCTGACCTGCTGGTCCTGAAGACGGTTGATTTCCTCATTGGCACTATGTATATCCGAACGGATATCCTGTCTTTTTTCCTGAATCCTGTTCACTTTTTGTTCCATGTCAGAGATGCTTTCTGCAGCTGCTCCCTGAACGGAAAAGATACTGGTTAATCCAAGTACGATTGTTGTATTTAATGCTACGATTTTCTTTTTCAATTCGCTTTCCCCTTTCTTTCTCTTCCCTGCAAGTGGAACTTAAAAAGAGAAGGTACAGGCCGTAATTGTACGGCCTCTGACGCCCTCCGCCCTGCTGTCCAGGGCTACCCATGATGTTTTGTCAAAAATCTCGTAACTGCTTTTACAAAAGTCTCGTAACCTATTACTAACTTTATATTTTCAGGAACTTTCTAACGGACATTAAGCTTCCCCAAACCCCGATCAATCCGCCCAACAGCAGCAGGATTGCTGCAATCTGATAGATAAATGGAGATGGCTGAAGTAATTCTACAAATTTAATATTAATCTTCGGATTGACGAAATCGAAAAGGTAGTAGTAAACACCGCCGATAATCGCAATCGGAACGAAAGCGCCCAATACTCCGAGCCATAGCCCCTCAAGGAAGAACGGCCAACGGATGAAGGTATTTGTCGCGCCCACCAATCTCATAATCTCGATTTCTTTTCTTCTTGCAACGATCGTGATTTTGATCGTATTGGAGATTAAGAACATGGCCGTGAACAGCAAGCCCAAAATCAGGACAATCCCGATATTTCTTGCAACGTTCACCACATCAAACATTTTTTCGACATAGCCCTGTCCATATTTTACAGACTGGACATAATTATAGCCTTCCGCTTCCTTGGCCACTTTGATAACATCCTGCGGACTCTTTGTCTTTACGACATATACATCACGAAGCGGATTATCCTGTTCGAACAGCTCGAAAGCCTGTCCGTTTTCGCCCATATCTTTAATTAAATTGTTTAATTCTTGCTCTTTCGGGGAAAAAGTAACTGAATCGACTTCTTTGATTTGCTCGAGCTTTGTACCAATCAGCTGCTGGTCCTGCTCAGTGGCCGCAGAATCTACATGAACCCTGATTTCCACATCTTTTTCGATGTTTCCGGCAATATGGTTCAGGTTCATCATGATGACAAAGAATACCCCGACAAGCAGCAGTGTCACCGTCACTGCGCTGATGGATGCGAAAGTCATCCAGCCGTTTCGCCCGAGATTTTTGCCGCTTTCACGGAAATGCCTGCGAAGTGTATTAAAACTCATAACCGTACTCACCTCGCTGCTCATCACGGACAATCTTACCGCCTTCAATAGCGATAACCCGATGCTTGATATTGTTTACAATGTCTCTGTTGTGTGTAGCCATGATTACCGTTGTACCCCGTTTATTGATTTCTTCAAAAATGTTCATGATATCCCATGATGTCTCAGGATCCAGGTTACCTGTAGGCTCATCAGCAATGACTACCTTTGGCGAATTGACGATCGACCTTGCGATAGAAACCCTTTGCTGCTCTCCACCGGATAACTCTGATGGCAGCATCCGGACCTTGTGCTTCAGCCCCACCAGGTCAAGCACCTCCATTACACGCTTCCTGATTTCCACAGGATGCTTTTCAATAACCTCCATGGCGAAGGCCACATTTTCATAGACAGTCAGCGTCGGAAGCAGCTTGAAGTCCTGGAAGATGACCCCTATATTCCTGCGGAACAAGGGTACCTTTGTATTTCTCAGCTTTGGAAGGCTTATCCCGTTCACGACAATATTCCCTTCTGTCGGACGCTCTTCCCGGTACATCATTTTTATAAAAGTGGATTTCCCTGCACCGCTGGGACCCACGACATATACAAATTCACCCTGCTTAATCTTGACGTTGACCCCGCTAAGGGCAACCACACCATTCGGGTAGGTTTTCTTAACCTCTGACATTTCTATCATAATAATAAAACCACCTATATTTTCATTCGTATTAGACTTATCACATTCAGTGAATCGTTTTGCGCCATTTTACAAGAGGCAATTAAGCCTGGCGCATCTATCAAAAATTATCAGAAATATCTTTTGCAGCTTTACAATGACAATAAACATGAAAAAATAACAGGTTTCCCTGTTACCCAAACACATTATAACATCTAACTTTGTCATTATAAGCTAAATATTATTACAGTTTCATTTCATTTAGATGTATGAACAACTGAACACCCTGCAAATAAAAACGCCCTCCCAAATGGAAGGACGAAAATATATCCTATTTTTTTCCGGCAAGCCATTCCGCAACTTTGGCAGCATCGTCTCCGGTAACAATTTTCGACGGCATAGAGCCCTTGCCTTCTTCAATTACCTTTTCGATATCTTCTTTTGAAAGCCTGCTCCCAATATCATTAAGTTTAGGTCCGACCACACCCTCAAGTTTTTCACCATGGCACCCTGAACACTTGTTTTTATAAATTTCCGCTGCATCGCCGTCTCCTGCTGAAGAAGTTCCGCCTTCCGCAGACTCATTATCATAGTTTCCACCGCCACATGCGGCTAAAATGAGTGCCGTTCCCATAAACAGCGTCAGTAGCTTCTTTTTCATAAGAAGTCCCCCCAAACATAATATACAAGGAATAGTATACCAGTTTTATGCCCGTTTAAAACCTTCACCAAGCACCTCTGAAGCATCGGCAACGATGACGAACGCCCTCGGGTCAACGTTTTTCACGATTTGTTTCAATTTCGTGAATTCCGATTGGTCAACAACACACATCAAGATCGGCCGCTCGTCCTCCGTATAGCCGCCCACACCTGATAATCTGGTCACTCCCCGATCGATTTCATGGATAATCGCATGGCGTACCTCTGGCTCTTGATTCGTGATGACCAAAACCATCTTAGAACGCCCAAGTCCAATTTGCACAACATCTATGGTCTTGCTTGTAACATAAAGGGCAATCAAAGCATATAGCCCTTTTTCAATGTCAAAGATGATGGCTGCCGTCAGCACGATCAGTCCATCAATCACCGCCACACATGTTCCCAGGGACCAATTCGTAAACTTGTGGATAATTTGCGCCGCAAGGTCTGTGCCCCCTGTTGATGCCTTCCCGCGGAACACAATCCCGAGCCCAAGACCTACACCAATCCCGCCGCAGATCGCACCCAACAAGGCATCAGTTGTCCATGGCTCCCAGTGCTTTGTCAGAAAAACAACAAATGGAAGAAATATAGTACCTACCAGAGTTTTCACACCGAACTGCATCCCAAGAAAAATCAGGCCGGCAATGAACAGAGGAACATTCAGCGCCCACTGTACATAAGCCGGTTCCCATCCAAGCGTGGCATCCACAATTGTACTGATCCCGCTTACTCCTCCTGAAGCGATTCTGTTCGGCAATAAAAATACATTAAATGCAATGGCCACGATTGCCGAGCCCAGCAAGACACACCCATACTCACTGAGCTTTGATAAAACAGGATGCTCCGGCTCCCTGTTCCTCTTTCTCATATTCATATAAAAAAGCCCCCTTATGTTAAACAGATTGATGTCTGATTTTGTAAATCATGCTGGCCGGTTTTTACCCAATTCATATTATTTCAAGCAATTTCGCAAGGTTTTCGTTAAAAATCCCTCTACCTATACTATTTCATAAAATAGCAATCTTAGTAGAAGGCCGAATGTAGTATAGCATCCGTTTTTACAAGATGTAAATGCCAGCCAGATAAAGCATTAAAGCAATACAATCTTGTTAGTAGAGTTTTTCATTAAATTCCTTTAGGACCGTGTGTTGGTGTATAGGTTTTTCTGGGTAAAACATACACATCCATTTTGATTAAAGATGCTGGGGAGAACATATGAAAATTGGACTTCTCAAACATTTTGAAGTCAGGGCAACGAAAAAAGATGTTTTTGACTGCGAAAGAATTTGCTGAATGGGTCCATAAATATAATAGATCTGATATTAACGCTGCTTTTACAGCTGTCGAGAACGGACATGGGGAGATATGCTATACGAGTGACCAAATCGGGCTTCGGCATCCTGGTTTCTTTTACTTCCATTTCAAAACCAAGGAAAAAGAAACTGAACTGCGGGCCCACCAATTTTAAAACATGATTAAGGCAAGACCGCATACCAAGATCCTAATATTTTCGCATGGCTACTTTTATAGTACTCGCCGGTTTCTGAAGGAAAAGGGATTTCGAGGAACTCATGGAAGAACTTTAATAAATGAGAATTGGCGGTATGGGACAAATACAAAAGCGGGAGGCGCCCTGAGTGACTTCTAAATGAAGGTGAAACTTGATACTAAAGATTTATTATACAGAATAGACCGGGCAGGGAGAAACATACTTAAAGGCCTACGATGTGGAGTAGAAATAGAGGAACAAGCCGCAAAAACAAGATTTCACAACTAACAGGCAGGCTGCTCGTATCCAGGTTCAATAATTCATACAACTCGATTTTCGAGCATAAAACCCGGTTTCGAGCATAAGATTACAGATATCGATCATAAATCCCTGATTTCGAGCATAGAAAAAGAAACTTAGAGCATAAAACCCAATATATCGAGCATAAATGGGTGAAACCCAATTAAAATTTCTTACTTTTAGCAACCTAGATTCAGGTTTCAATCCAATTCTTTCAGTTTTATAAGATAAAGATTATATTTTTCTTTTAAAAGACTGAAAAAAGAACAGAATATTTTATTTTGCAGGTAACATACAGAAATGATAGTTAGCAGACAAAAGTGAACTACCACACGCAGAGTTAATAAACAGAAACCCCTCCCATTAAATAGCTCAAAAGCTATTTAATTGTGGTTGCAAATTGGTAACATAGGCCTGTACCTCAATTTTGAACAGGTAGACTAAAACCTTTTTCCCAAGCTAGTGAAGGGAAAAGCACTACAATCCTGGCGGGCCTTTCACATAAGACGCATCTTGTAACGGCGCCGTCCATCTGGATAGATGACTTATGACTTGTGGCCGACAAACCGTCACGTCCTGTGCGTTAGAGCTGAGCGCTGGCCGGCTATATGCGCAACGTGTTGGCGGTCCGCTAAAACTACATAAGTGGCAGGGCAGCTAATAACGCCATATATAGAAGGTGAGCTAAACATGCCGTCTCCTGGGACAACTCTGACTTACCTTACGTCCTGTAACGCCTGGCAACATTGCGACCCACTTCCTGTGAGCCTGCCGACGTCACTAGTTCATCACGACCAGCAAAGCCAGCCACTAACCAGGTTTTCAATCCATAATTTCTTAAACTTAAAAAACCCAAAACCATAAGCATCACTCACGGTTTCGGGTTTCTTCCATACATATAATTAATTTAATCTTGAACGCAAATAGGAGTCGATAAACTGGCTGATGTCCCCATCCATTACAGCCTGGACATTCCCGGTTTCTGTGCCGGTGCGGTGGTCCTTGACCATGGAATATGGGTGGAATACATAGGAGCGGATCTGGCTTCCCCAGCCGATTTCCTTCTGCTCACCGCGGATTTCATCCAGTTCCGCCTGTTGCTGCTCGATCTCTCTTTGATATAGCTTAGCCTTCAGCATGTTCATCGCATGGGCACGGTTCTTGATCTGAGAACGTTCTGATTGGCAGGTTACCACTACTCCGGTAGGAATGTGGGTGATCCGCACCGCAGAGTCAGTCGTATTGATATGCTGACCGCCGGCGCCGCTCGCCCGGTACGTATCAATTTTCAAGTCCTCAGTCCGGATATCGATTTCGATTTCATCATTAAACTCCGGCATGACTTCACAAGAAACGAACGAAGTATGACGGCGGCCTGATGAGTCGAAAGGAGAAATACGGACCAGACGGTGTACCCCTTTTTCGGCCTTCAAGTAGCCGTAGGCATTATGACCTTTGAATAGAAGTGTAACACTCTTGATCCCTGCCTCATCACCAGGAAGATAATCAAGTGTTTCCACCTTGAAGCCCTGCTTCTCGCCCCAGCGGGTATACATACGAAGCAGCATGGATCCCCAGTCCTGGGATTCGGTACCACCCGCTCCCGGATGAAGTTCCAGGATGGCATTGTTTTTATCATATTCTTCACTTAAAAGAAGCTGCAATTCGAAATCATTCATTTTCTTCGCGAGCTCAGTGATTTCTTCCTCCAGCTCAGCCTGAAGCTCGGCATCACTTTCTTCCTTTACCAGCTCATAAGTTAAGTCCAGATTTTCAAAAGTCTCATTCAATTCAGTCAACTGATTAACCTGGTCCTTTAAAGCATTCGCTTCATTGATCACTGTCTGTGCTTTTTGCTGGTCATTCCAGAAGTCTGGATCGGACATTTCGTTTTCGAGCTCGGCAATGCGCGCTTCCTTCTCTTCTAAGTCAAAGAGACCCCCTAAAGTCCGCTAAACGTTTAGCTGTTTTTTCAAGCTCATTTCTGATATCTGCTAATTCCATCATTCTTCACCTCATAAAATTTCTATTCATCATGTTATTACTGTAATCGCTAAGTGTTACTTGATATATGGCCGAATACATGAAAAGAGGCGGTAAACATCATTACCGGACCTCTTATCCATCGTTCATTTATCGTATATTATTCCACCTGACCGTGGCAGTTCTTGAACTTCTTGCCGCTGCCGCATGGACAAAGTGCATTACGTCCAATAGAGACACCTTTACGGGTCGGCTTTCTTTTCACAGGTCCATCTTCTTCCTTAGGATTGACAGCCTGGCCCTTAACAACCTCCTGGCGCTCCAGGTTGTTCTGGATTTCAGCCTTCATGATATACCGTGCCACTTCGTCCTCGATCGAGGCAATCATATCCTCAAACATCGCGAATCCTTCCTGCTGGTATTCCTGAAGCGGATTGATCTGTCCATAGGCTCTCAAGTGGATACCCTGGCGCAGCTGGTCCATCGCATCAATATGGTCCATCCACTTGCTGTCAACGGCACGCAGAACGATTACCTTTTCAAATTCACGCATTTGTTCGTCAGAAAGCTGCTGTTCTTTCTCATTATAATGCTCAGTAATTCTAGCCAGCAGCATATCAACGATTTGCTGAGAATCCTTGCCTTTAAGGTCAGCTTCTGTCACTTCGCCCTCGCTCAAGAGATTGCCGTTGATATAGTCAGCCAAGCCTGTCAGATTGTAGTTCTCCTCTTCTTCAAACGACGGAACGAATGCTTCAACCGCACGATTGACAGAAGATGTTATCATTCTTTCCACAATTTCACGAAGATTTTCACTGGCCAGCACTTCAAAGCGCTGTTTGTAAATGATTTCACGCTGCTGGCGCAGTACATCGTCATATTGAAGCAACTGTTTACGCGCATCAAAGTTATTGCCTTCCACTCGTTTTTGCGCGGATTCCACTGCCCTCGTCACCATCTTGCTTTGGATCGGTTGGGTATCGTCCATTCCAAGGCGCACCATCATGTTCTTCATATTGTCAGAACCGAAACGGCGCATAAGCTCATCTTCCATAGAAAGATAGAACTGGGTGACACCCGGGTCTCCCTGACGGCCTGAACGTCCGCGAAGCTGATTATCGATACGGCGGCTTTCATGGCGTTCCGTTCCGATAACTGCTAGACCACCTAGCTCTTTCACACCTTCACCAAGCTTGATATCCGTACCGCGCCCGGCCATGTTGGTCGCAATCGTAACGGCACCCTGTTGGCCTGCGTTCAAAATGATTTCCGCTTCGCGCTCATGGTTTTTCGCGTTCAGGACATCGTGGCGTACGCCCTTCTTCTTCAGGTAATCTGAAATAAGTTCGGAAGTTTCAATTGCCACCGTACCTACCAGTACAGGCTGGCCTTTGGCATTGCGTTCGGCAATATCCTCTACTACTGCACGGAATTTTCCGTCCATGGTTGTATAAATCAAATCCGCTCTATCGTCACGGATTACTGGTTTGTTAGTCGGAATCACAACAACATTCATATTATAAATATTGCGGAATTCTTCTTCTTCCGTCTTCGCTGTCCCTGTCATACCGGAAAGCTTTTCGTACATACGGAAATAATTCTGGAATGTGATTGTTGCCAGAGTCATGCTTTCGTTCTGGATTTCCAGGCCTTCCTTCGCTTCGATCGCCTGGTGCAGACCCTCACTGTAGCGGCGGCCCTTCATCAAACGGCCAGTGAACTGGTCTACGATTACAATTTCTCCATCCTGAACAACATAATCGACATCGCGGTGCATCGTCACATGCGCCTTCAATGCCTGATTGATGTGATGGTTCAGGGAAACATGGCTGATATCAAAAAGGTTATCAATATGGAAGCCCTTCTCGGCTCTTTCGATACCTTCCTCAGTCAGCTGCACGCTCTTTGTTTTTTCATCATACGTATAATCACGGTCTTTTTGAAGTGTGCGTACAAAGGCATTTGCCTGGATATACAGTGTGGTCGATTTTTCAGCCTGGCCCGAAATGATCAATGGCGTACGGGCTTCATCGATCAGGATGGAGTCGACTTCATCGATTACCGCATAGTGAAGCGGACGCTGTACCATCTGTTCCTGATAAAGAACCATATTATCACGTAGGTAATCAAAGCCCAGTTCATTATTTGTGCTGTATGTGATATCCGCATTGTATGCTTCACGCTTTTCTTCGCTGGTCAAGGAGTTCAGATTCAATCCTACTGTCAGTCCAAGGAATTCAAAGAGCTGTCCCATCTCCTTGGCATCACGGCTTGCCAGGTATTCGTTGACCGTTACCACATGAACGCCTTTTCCGGTAAGCGCATTTAAATACACCGGAAGTGTTGAAGTCAATGTTTTACCTTCCCCGGTCTTCATCTCAGAAATATTTCCATCGTGCAGGGCAACACCACCCATTAACTGTACGTAGAACGGGTACATGCCAAGAGCGCGCTTTGCACCCTCTCGGACAACCGCAAATGCTTCTACAAGCAAGTCTTCAACCGTTTCTCCGTTTTGGTAACGCTGCTTGAACTCTTCTGTTTTTGCCCTTAGCTGTTCGTCCGAAAGCTTTTCCGTCTCAGCAGCAAGCGCTTCTATTTGATCCGCCTTTTTTTCAAGCCGCTTGACTTCCCTCTTGTTTGGATCAAATACTTTATTTAATATATTAAGCATATTTTAACGCCCCTCTTATTAAAGAATCTGATCAGCTCAGTACTCTATTAACCGGGTAACATACTTTCGCCCGGGCATTTCTGTATAATGAAAAATTCTCCTTATATAGAGAATCTGACTTTACTTCAAAACATTCACCCTTAATTCTAACATGTATGCAAAATGCAGACAACTTGATGTACTTAAATAAAAGATAGATAATTCGCGGCATTTCCGCTAAAATAAGAATGGATTATACTATCATTTAACAGAGCCTGCACATAATATTAAAAAATTAGAGAAACCACATATGGGATGTGAGAATATGACGATTGGGGACCGAGTTAAACGAATCAGGGAAGAAAGAAAAATATCCATCTCCGAGCTGGCCGAAAAGGCGGGGGTTGCTAAGTCTTATGTGAGTTCACTGGAGCGCAATTTACAAACCAATCCCAGCATCCAGTTTTTAGAAAAGATAGCAGCTGTATTGAAAGTTCCTCTGGATGCCTTGCTATATGATGAAGTCAATACCGAAAACGTCGATGCCGAATGGCTTAAGATTATTCAGGAGGCGATGAATTCCGGCGTTTCAAAAGAACAGTTCCGTGAATTCATTGAGTTTAACAGATGGAGATTGAAAAAGGATTAGAATAAAAACTTGGGAGCACTGGGTTATCTGTGCTCCCTTTTGTTGTGATTCTCTCCGCTGTTGGCCCTCTGTACAATATTTGATGTATGGATAGCAACCCTACAAATTCCAGATTATAATAACGCTAGGTTCAATTGGATTAATATATATTAGAAAAATCGTTCAGATGCTCTTCCTTTAGTATACAGGAACTTCCATTATTAACCACAATTACAAAAAGAAACCCTTCAAAGCAGATAGGATACAGGACTGCTTTTGAAGGGCTTGTTCATAAACATTATCCAGTTTTTCATAGAATCTCCTGACCGCGCGACTTGATTAAAAAGTCCCTGATTTCCTCAATCTTTAATCCAGCGTCCTTCGCTTCAATAATTAACTGCACCCATTCCCGATCCAAATCTAGTTGTTCACAAATTCTAACGAACACCATTCACCCTCCTAAAATACCCATTGTATTTCAGGCAGTCCAGCCGTCATAGTATATACCTACCTTAGACCCGTGACTTTGCGTCCCTAATTTTCAATAGGTTTGCCCTTTTCTGTAAAAATAATCCAAAATTTTCGAACTATAAGGAAATTATAACGAAGAACAAGTATTTACTTTGGAGATTGGTGTCGTAGAATTATAAAAGTTTTCTGTATTTTATTTACAACATGGCCCATATTTCTACAAAAACAAAAAAATACCGAAGGAAATACCCATAAATAGTCAGGTTATTGTCGATATTATAGAGATTATTCTTTCTTTTATACTATTTTTAAAAGTAATATCGAAACAGAATCTTTTAAAAACAGAACAAAGAAACGATAGAGCATTATGTTCATAACCGTTCCTGCTCTCTATGTTTAACAATTCACAAATTTAAGAACAAAAACCCTATGAATGTACTAAATGTGGAATGACCTGTTGCATCAGATTCTGCTAAAGACCGTTATTTTTTACGCTTATCTTCCTTCTGATTTGCTTTTATAATTTCCTCAAGAAACTTTTCATCAATAATGCCAGCTTTTAATCCACTGCATATCAAATCGTTCCAATCTTTAATAACCTTCTTGGGTTCGGTCTCCTGCTTTATACCCTTTGCTGGCAACACAACAAGATCTTGAATGGGGACTTCGAGCACTTTGGCTATTTTTAAAACAACTTCAACGGATGGGTTAGTTTGTATATTTCTCTCCATTTGGCTTAAATAAGATTTTGATATCCCAGTTTTTCTGGCCAAATGTGACAAAGTTAAATTTTTTTCCTTTCTGAGCTCTCTTATTCGTGTCCCCAACATCCCCGCATCCTCCTAATTGCGCTTCCTCCTTTTTGTGTTCATAAAAGACAACTCTGTTCTATTTTAAGAACAAACGAGCCGCACGAGCCCCTCTCCAATTACAATCATCCATTTGTCATTTGACAAGGCATTGTCTGGGTTCATCAATGAACGGGCTTCCTAGTTATTGCACAAACCGGTCTGAAAGTATATTTATATTCCGGGAAAGCCAAACAGGATGTACATCATCCTCTGACATAGCCCGGCCAGTTCAACCTCATTTGTTATACGTACTACCATCAAATTAAGTATAAATATTTTATTTAATGAACAATGTTCTTATTAAAGAACTTTTAATTCGAGTTTAGTATAATTTCCCATTACTTTCAAGAGACTAAAAAGGTTTAAAATCTCCTTAAAAATAAAAAAATCATCGTTTTTCTACACTTTACTCTCTCATTCTCATTCTTTTGTTTTTTTATTGATTTCGACTAAGAGAATAATCTATTAGACTGTAATCAAATCATTCCTAATGTTTCTCTTGGTGATTTTTGATTTTCATCAGTTTTTTGGTTGGAATAAATAAATTCTCGAACTTCATCCAACATCAACCCAATTTCTTTTGCTTGCTTTACGAGTTCGATCCATTCTTGGTCAAATTCCGCCTCCATAGCCAACCTAGCAGTCAAATTAAACCCTCCCTAAAGTATGAATGAAAACATCCCCAATTTAATCTGATCGGTTCCTTCCGATTGATTGGAATTTCACCTGGTATACAGTGTAAGCAAAAGCTCACCTGGCCATTATATAAAAATCATCATGAAATAGTTGCCGATTTATGTAAGGAATATAAATAAACTTTGACCCATTTTATTACATTTTTTTATCACCGGCACTATACGCGAATAGGGTTCCTTCTTCCCAGCTTAATGGCTTTCCTTGTGTCCTTCCTTTGTTGAAAACGTCCTACAAGACCAACTTGGTGAAATTTTTGGTTTGTCAGGTCATGTCCGCATGTTGGACAGATCCAGGTTCCGAATTCGGAACTTCCAAAAGATGGCTTATTGCAGTTGTAACAGTTTTTTTGCAGCATACAAACACCCCTAATTTTTATAGGCTTAGTTATATCGAATTAAAATGCTTGGAATGCATATTATATCTTGCGGCAGAGGTGAATTCTTTTCCGAGTTCTCTTAAGTAGAAAATTCAGATAAGAAAGACCTTACAACCACTCCTTATTTTGACTTTTTAACAGATATAATTCCTCTCTTCGCTTATTAATCTGTTTATTCACTAAAAATTGAACCTCGGCCAATTTTTCTAAGGAGCGAACATCCTGGCTAATATACCTTAATGTCTTCTTCACGTTTTTAGGCAAATTATCGAACTCTTTCAATCCCGTCATCTCCCTTGGGAGAATTGTATTACATGTGAAGAGCTTTGCAAACGGGGTTATTTTGTCGTGAATAGGCGAAGACGTTGGTTTAATTTGTCGGAATGGCATAGGAGTATAGGAGGGGGAAATTACATCCTTTTTTTCGAAATATAGATCATTTTTCACATTCTTTTACCCTGAAGAAAGATCTAATAAACCACTTATTCAGTCAGACAGAAAAAACCTCCGATAAAACTATCGGAGATTTGAATTAACCGAGGAATATGCCTCCATATACAAGCGCACCTGCAATCACGTAAGCAGGATGCACCTTTACTTTTTCCATCAATATAAAACTGATGATTCCGATTGCCAGAGTCTGCAGCCAGCCTACGCTTTCATATGCCGAGAAGAAGAAATCATAAGTCATGATGCCTAAAAGCACAGCAATGACCGGCCTGACTACAACCGTCATCCGCTTGACCTGAGGCGATTCCTTATATTTCATTAACAGACCCAGCAAGCCTAAAAGCAAAATGAGGGAAGGTCCGACCGTGGCGAGAATCCCCATGAAAGCTCCCAGTATGCCTCCCTGTTCATAACCGATGTATCCTGCCATTTTTGTCGCAATCGGTCCAGGCAGCGTATTACCAAGGGCAAGCACTTCACTGAATTCTTTCGTTGTCAGCCAGCCGTATCGGTCGACCACTTCATTTTCGATCAATGGAATGGAAGCCGGTCCGCCGCCATAGCCCAATATGCCAGGTACAAAAAATGCCCAGAAAATCTGCCAATAAATCATGCGTTTGAACTCCCCTTCCGATCTCTCTTAGGAGAATTCCTTTTTACAAGTGCTCCAATCAAAAGAACAAATATGATAATAGCGGGATGTACATGCAATAGCTGCATGAGCACCAATCCTGCAATGATGTAAACAAGGGTCCATACCCAACCCAGGCTCGACTCTCCCGATTTCTTAAAGAACTCCCAGGTCATAGTAAGGAGCATCACGGCCACAACCGGCACGACAGCTGACGCCATCCCTTTCACCCACGGTTCGTCCTTATAAGAATTCAATGCGGTCATCAAAATAATCATCAGGATGATGGTTGGGACCATGGTGGCAATAAGCCCGTTAAGCAATCCCCAAAATCCGCCGACCCGGTAACCAATATAACCCGCAAGCTTTGTCGCAATCGGTCCTGGCAATGCATTTGCCAGAGCCAATACATCACCGAACTCATCCGAGTCCATCCATTTGTATGTTTCGACAACCTCTTTCTTGATAAGCGGAATGGAGGATGGACCGCCCCCATACCCCAGCATCCCCGCCCGGAAAAACCCCATAAAAATGTCTGCCTGCTTCAATTGTATCAACCTTTCTTTGCCTGGTTAGGAAGAGGGTTTAAACGCTCTCTGCCCGTATACATTTTACCAGGCAGCAATGCTTCCGTCAGTACGCGGCTCTGTTCCGCCCAACAATACACCTGATTCCGGGTCACGCCAGATGATCTGCCCGCGTCCAAAACCGCCGGTATCAAGAGCCACTTCGATTTGATGCCCTTTACGGCTCAAGGCCTGGGCAATATGGTTAGGGAAGTGCGGCTCCACCTGCACTTTTTTCCCGCTGATCCATTGCCATCTTGGCGCATCAAGCGAAGCCTGCGGATTGAGGTGGAAATCGACAGTATTCATCACAACCTGCAAATGTCCCTGCGGCTGCATATAACCACCCATGACGCCAAACGGCCCAACAGCCTTCCCGTCCTTTGTCAGGAAACCAGGGATAATCGTATGATATGTCTTTTTGCCCGGTTTTAACGCATTCGGGTGCTCAGGGTTTAATGAGAAATCATGGCCCCTGTTCTGAAGTGAAATCCCGGTACCCGGCACGACAATTCCGGAACCGAAGCCCATGTAGTTACTCTGGATAAAGGAAACCATGTTTCCTTCTGCGTCGGCTGCTGCCAGGTAGACAGTTCCGCCCCTTGGCGGCTGGTACGGAGACGGATCCAATGCCATGTCTCCAATTTCGCTGCGGCGGGACTCTCCGTACTGTTCAGACAGCAGCTCTTCCACTGTCACCTTCATATCTGCCGGATCGGTAATAAATGCCTTTCCATCCGTAAAAGCAAGCTTCATCGCTTCGATTTGCTTATGGTATGTGTCAACCGTATCCTTATCGCCAAATTCAAAGCCCTTTGCGATATTAAGTCCCAAGAGTGCGACAAGCCCCTGCCCGTTTGGTGGAATCTCCCATACATCATAGCCCCGGTAGTTCACCTTGATAGGGTTTACCCATTCTGCCTTATATGCAGCAAGGTCCTCCTTGGAAATAAAACCGTTATACTTTTTCGAGAATTCGTCGATTTTGTCGGCAATCTCTCCGCGGTAGAAGCTTTCTGCGTTTGTTTCTGCAATCGAACGCAATGTACTGGCATGGCCCACTGAACGCCAAATTTCGCCAACTCTAGGCGCACGTCCATCCGGAGCGAAGGTCTCAAACCAATGCTGGAACTCATCATCTGTCAGAATTTGTTTGTACCTGCGGTAAGCAAAATCCCAGTACTTCCCGAGAATCGGTGATAAAGGATAGCCTTTTTCTGCATATTCTATTGCAGGCTGTAAGACTTCCTTAAGCGATAATTTCCCGAATCTGCGTGAAAGCTCAGCCCATGCAGATGGCGCTCCGGGCACTGTTACCGGAATCAGCCCGTGTACCGGCATCGTTTCAATCCCTCTCTCTTTCAGCGCATCGATTGAAATGGATTTCGGAGAAGGCCCGCTTGCATTCAATCCATACAGCTCATCCTTCACCCATACTAGCGCGAACGCATCCGAACCAATTCCGTTAGAGGTCGGCTCCACCACTGTCAAAGCAGCAGCAGTCGCGATCGCTGCATCAATCGCGTTTCCGCCCTTCTTCAAGATATCCAGGCCAGCCTGCGCAGCCAGCGGCTGGGATGTCGCCACCATCCCATTCCTTGCCATCACAGTAGTCCGCTGGGATGGATATGGATGGTATTGATAATCAAAATTCATGAGACACACCTCATTTATGTATTTTTATATTTAGTATACCGAAAGATTACTATTTTTTCAGAAAAAATAAATATTCTTGGGAAATATTTTATATTGATGCACATTGCCATTGTCCTGTATGATGCAAAAGGGACAAATGACCCCCTTAATTGGGAAGTTTTACATACTAAATCCTCATAGATTCATCATTAAGTCACATGCTATGATAATTGTAATATTTCCCACAAAACTATTAATCCTAAATAATAGTAAGAAAGGAAAAACGCGTATGATGATTCCAACCTATCAAAGCAAAACATCAAAGGTCGTACATATCGTGGAAGATCAAAATACGTGCTCGTGCGGGGTCAAGCATAACAGCTTCTACGAACTCAGTAGAAGAGATTTACGAAACATTGTATTTAAACCGGTCGAGGAAGTAACCTGCGAGGCGTGCAGGAAAATGCTGAGGTCATATTCCAACTGACCCAAAAACGCAGTTCTGGAATCCAGAACTGCGTTGCTTTGTGGTTATATTTTAATGTGGAATTTTGTCGATATCAGTTAGGTTCAATCAACCCGTAGCGGCCGTCCTTACGGCGATATACCACGTTGGTTGTATTCGTATCAGAATTCGTATAAACGAAGAAGTTATGGCCCAGCATATTCATTTGGAGAATCGCTTCTTCACTGTCCATCGGTTTTAAGTCAAAACGCTTGTTACGCACAACCTCGAGCTCGCTTTCCTCTTCCTCAAAAGGCACTGCCTCTGGCTCCGCCTCGAGAGTTGTTGCTGCAAATAGCTCAGCCGTGCTTCCATTCGTCCGGAACTTACGGTTAACCTTAGTCTTATGTTTACGTATTTGGCGCTCAAGCTTGTCAGTAATCAGGTCAATGGCTGCATACATATCAGCATTTTCCTCTTCAGCCCGAAGCACTAAATGCGTCATCGGAATCGTCACTTCCACCTTAGAGGTATTATTGTTCACCTTCAGATTGACCATCGCATTCGCATCAGGTACATTGTTGAAATACCTTTCCAACTTACCAATCTTCTTTTCTACATACTCTCTAATAGCTGGAGTTACCTCAATGTTTTCACCGCGAACGTTGTAGTTCATAAAGCGAGTCCTCCTTTGTAAATAAGACTATATAGTTAGATTCTACGATACCCTTTACAAACCCTTCACAAACCACAAGCTAAATGTGTCGAAATTTTGAAAGATCAGTCGTAAATTGGAAACATGAACTGATATCGTATTTACACAATTATAACATTATCTGGCTTGACACCCAAATGATGTCCTTTGGGGAAATGAAAAAACCGCCTGACAAAGACGGTCTTGATTTAATAAGATGATTATTGCTCAATGTTTAACACATTCCATATAATCATTTTCTTTGATCGTAAAACATACCATCAGTCACTATTTTTTCATATGGATTTACATACTTATTATTAGATACCCTTTTCGACTTCACTTGTTTTATATCATGTTGAATAGCTTTTTTTTGTTCTGTTAAAAGTAACATCAGTTTTTGTTCCAGGGATAATAAAGTAAATCCAAGTACCTTATCCCCACTAGTAAATGGTGTAACTATCGTGCTGATTAACGTTTCTCGCCTAGCAAGTAGCTCCTCTATTAAAACTATCTTTTCATCACGACTGTCGGGTTGCATTGTCTCCAGAATTTCAATCAATTCAGTTGTTACCTGGTAATATTCTTGTAGCAAGCCCATTAGATGCGTCCATTTGAAGAATGTTGTTTTTGCCGGTTGATTTGGATAGCCTGCTTCCATGTATCACGGAGCTCCCTGACAAATTGCTCAACCTCTTCCACGATTTCTTTATTGTTGTGTATATTCGCTTCTACCAATCTGCGATACAAGTAATCGTACATAGACATTAAATCCTTTGAAACAGTTACATCCATATTTAAGGTAACCATAAATTCTTGGATGATATTCTGCGCTTTCTGGATATTAATATTTCTTTTCTCGATTGATCCTGAATCAATGGCTTTTTTGGCCTGAGATAAAAATTTGAGACAACCATCATACAACATAAGAGTAAGTTCACCAGGAGATGCTGTGTTTACCGAATTCTGCTGATAGGTTTGATATGGGTTACCAAGCGCCATGTATTACACTTCCTTTTTTTTGCTTTAATATGGATACAGTTTAACTAATTCCTATATTCTGATGCGTCTGTTGCTTGTTAACAGACACAGATGCTTACTAAATTTTCTTATCAACCATAAGGCCAACAAAATCAGTCATTGCCGCATAAATATCCAACAGCTTTTTAGAAGGAATCTCTCGAATCGTCTCATGAGTTGAATCATCCACTACTGTTACATAATATTCATTTAACTTCTCATGAAACTCGAATTTTAGGGATGTATATGCAGGCTGTAGAAACTGATTCAACCCCTTCACAACCTGCTCAAGTTTTTCCTTCTCCTTAGGATTAAGAAATTTTCCATTTTCATCTGACGGTTGTTTATTTTGAGATGACGAGGCCTGCGTACTGTTCTGTTTACTTTCTAATGTTGAATTTGTCTGAGGTGTGGAGACGCCAATTTTATGTGAAATGTGATCTAGCATTCTAGTTCCCCCAAATACTATTTATTTTTATATCGGAGTCTATTCTATTTTTTTTAGTGTAGATAGTTCAGACTTAGGAAAATGATGCAGATGAAAGTGATATTCACTTATTTAAGAAAAATATATTAAATCCGATATATAGATATACAGCAAAAATTTCAAATCATTTAACAACTATTCAGGGAGTGTCATTTTCCAGTTTGCTTTTAATGACTATATAAATTTACACCCAACAGCAATATTGTCTTTTACTGAAACACTCAGTGGGTGTATTCAGATAAAAACCGTTTGAAATCTAATTCTTTTACAAACCTTAATCGCAAAGGAGAACACAGATGAGAATCACCGGCTTTTCAGGATTTGATACCGAATCTATGATAAAGGAATTAATGACTGCTCAAAGAAAACCACGTGAAAAACTAACCCAACAAAAACAACTTGCGGATTGGAAAATGGACGCTTATAGAGAAGTAAACACAAAAATCTCAGAATTGCGAAATATGATGCAGGATATGCGATGGCCAAGCGCGTTTAAAAAATCATCTACCGAATCCACTAATTCTGGAGTGGTCGCTGCTACAGTTATAGGAAGTCCATCCTTGACAACTTATGAAATAAAAGATGTAAAACTGGCAACGCAAGATACAACCAACACAGTGAAGTTCTTTACATCTGGAATCACCGACCCGGCTGTAACAAAATTGACGGATGCTGCAGTAGGTTTGACGGACGGGGATACTATCACCATAAACGATAAATCTTATAGAGTTACTGCAGATTCAACAATAAACGACTTGATAAATGCGTTTGGAACTTCATCTAAGGTCAAGGTTTCATACTCTGTGACAGAAAAATCTATAACAATTGATAGTTTAGGTAAAGGCGCAGCGGCACAAGCAATAAATATCTCATTTTCTAATACAGATGTTGCTAATAGGTTTGCGGGTAAATTGCACATCAAAGCTGGAACAGTAAGTAATACCAGCAACACTTATGCAACTACAACGCCCGATACAAATATTTCATCTGTACAGAGCACAATTAAAGCTCAAGCCCAAGCCACCATCAATGGAATTATATACAAATCTGATACAAACTCCATAAGCTATGATGGAGTTAGATTTGATTTAAAAATGACAACCACAACTGGTACCACACCAATAACAGTGACTCAAAAGCAGGATAGTACTGCTGTTTTTGAGTCGGTTAAGAAATTTATCAATACGTATAACGGCATTGTTGACGACTTGAATAAACTGGTTGGCGAAAGAAAAGCTCGTGATTATAAACCCTTATCAGATGAGCAAAAGGAGGCGATGAGTGAAGATGAGATCAAACGTTGGGAAGCTAAAGCAAAGGAAGGATTGTTAGGTAGAGATTCAGTCATCAGTAATTTATTGTTTAAAATGCGGTATGCCACAAACAATCCCGTAGTCACCATAGATGATTATGGATCAACATCAGCAAGTGTTGCTGATATTGGTCTTGGTTTAGCAGATAGTTGGCAGGACAACGGGAAAATAAAGCTAGATGAAACAAAGTTAAAATCGATGATAGAAACTGATATTACTAAAGTAATCGACGTCTTTTCAAAATCTACTAATAATATAACTGAGTCTACAGAAGCTGCTAAAAAAACTACACAAAATACAGAGAAATTCGAACAAAGTGGTATTGCTGACCGTTTGTTTGATCAATTAGAAGCAACCATGAAACAGTTAGGACAACAGGCGTTAAATGGACCTTCAAGTACAATAGGCAAACAAATTAACCAGTTAGATAACAAAATAACGGAATTTGATAAACGTATGATTGCTATAGAAAATCGATATTATCGTCAATTTAGCGCGATGGAAAAGGCTTTATCTCAAGCTAATAGCCAGAGTAGCTGGTTAGCTGGTCAATTAGGCGGAATGAGCTGAAATAGGTCAATTAAACGTTTAATATTAGCGTAGAGGGAAAGAGACTCTGGCAAGTGCCAGAGTTTCCTGCTTATTATGTATAGAGGTCATCAATGGGCCAAGAAATATTCAAATAATTTCCGACAGAAGTCTTGCACGATTTCTGCTGTATCAGGGTTTCATAATGCAAGGAGTTAATTCACCCTATACTAAGAAACAAAGAAGCATACAGACTAATCAGAATAAATCAGATGCTCTAAATCCAAAAAAGCTCATCTTTGGAAATAGACAGCTCCCTTTTGGCAATCCACAGGATGTAATACCTTACCACCAAACAAACACTTAATGCGGGAAACAATTATGTTCAAATGGCGGCTAATATTAAAATTTTTCTTAGACAATTCTTCTAAAGCAATCGCCGAAATAGCACTTACCACTTTTTTGACGATTAGAATTGCTTCGCTTACGAGATTCGTATGGTTCTTAGAAAATTCATATAAACTTTTAGGCGCTATTAATCTTTTTGTTGATGGTTGAAATAGCATAGCCCTCCTTCATCAAATGTTCCTTGTATTGCATAAATGAGAAGGATGCCGCATTTCTCAAAATGGCAGGCTTGAAACATTCCCTTGGATGTACTAGACTTGCATTTAAGCTCCCAATGTGGCAGATGTTAATGGCAGTCGGCTGATTCTTTATGTCCAAACAACCAACGACAAATTATTCACGATCCACATCACCTAAGAATTGCTTCAACAATTGATGGCCATCTTCTGAACTTCGAACACAGCGATCTTTGTACAGTATGCTAGATTCCTTTACTAGCTTTAGACTAACAATGTCCACTCGCTTTGCAGGCTTTTTCTCCATTTCCATTTTACTTTCAAGTAGTTCCATTTGTTTTACAGGTTTCATTGAGTATTGATTCATTTTTTCTCCTCCTAAAATAGAAATAGCCCCTACTTCGATGATTGCAGTAGAGGCTTAGAACGTTTGTTTCTTGGACATCAGGTGCTCACACAACAACACGTACGTTCTATAATTATAATATTTCTGAATATCTATTTATTACTTGTTATGGATTTTTTGTTACTTGAGTTTCTACATGGATACGAGATTCCGCAGCAGTTAGGTTTTAAGAAGATGTGTTTAGGTTGTTGATTGTGTGTTCTAAACGATTTTAATTCACGCATACGTTGCAAGATATCATGTTTTTCGTTTAATGCACCTTCAGCTGTTTGAAGCAATGAAATAAAATCTTGAGCATTTTTACTTACTTGATTTAACCCACGAATTTGTCCGCGCATTTTTCGGGAACGTATTATGAAGATCAAAACTCCATATAGACAATTTGTTGTCGAGAATGAGAGTGCATAACAAAAGAGACCCTAGGTACATTTCCTAGTGTCTCTTCTACTCTATTTACAATTATTGGATAACAAGATTGTAAGTCGTAGGACTTCCATCTTCAGCAATTGCACTCACTTCCATTGGTGAAGCTCTTATAGTTGTATCATTAGTAACTTCTGTTACTCCTGGAGCGTTAGCAGCATCAGAATAAATTTTAAGGCTACCTTTTCCATCATCGACGGAAAGGCTCGCTTTTATTTGACCTGCTGTTTTCCCATTAGCAACAATTATCTCGTGGTCTTCATTAATTACTGCTCTAACGACTGAGTTTTCTGCTGCAGTAGCTAAGACTGCATCTTCCAGAGTTATAATGTCAGTTGATGACAGAGACACATTACCAGCTGGATCAACTCCATATACGTTGTATTCACCTGCCAACAACCCTGATGTTGCTTAGTCAGCTGCTGTAACAGCAGCCTTACTTGCTGATCCACCTCAATTTTTTCAGCAACATAAAAATTTAAAAATTAGGCACCAGAGAACTTAACAAAGCCTTTTACTCCCTTGCATTAACTCAGATGGCTGGTAAATTTAGTATTTAGCATTGTAAAAATAAAAACACCTTACAGGGAGCCCATTATACACAAAGAGAGTGCATAATGGAGAACCAAGGAATTTTATAAACAGCCAAGTTTAGTACAAAAAAAGAAAGACAGAAGCATCAAAGCTCCCGTCTTTCCTAAATTAAGTAATTACTTGATTACTTTAGATGTTAATGTAACAACTTTAAACTTAATTACCTTATTATTACTATCTACCTCGTAGAGTGCAACATATTTATTTGTCGTTGTATTAACTCCAGTGATATCAGCACCAGTAATATATTCAGCAGCAGGACTGGCTGGAGCCGCTGATAAATATTGTGGAGCAGCGATAGTATCAGTTAGAACTTGATACATCAATTTGTTTCCAGACGCAGGTACCGTATAGAATTTCACTCCCGCAGTAGTTCCAAGTACAGGAGTAGCTTTCAACTCAGCTGCATTGATAACTTGAGTTACAGCAGTAGCATTAGTAAATCCGTTAGCTTCTACAGCAATAGTGTTACTGCCAAGTGGTAACTTTCCAGCTTTAATGGTAATTTTTCCATTTGATGCAGTATAATCAATTTTATTTTTTAGCACTGCACTATTTACAGTAACCTTTGTAATACTTTGTGCAAATAACTTCGTAGTGTCAGTAAAAGTAATATCGATTGGCTTATCAAAATTGTTAGCCGTGTTATCTGCTGTAAAAGTAAGTGCAGGTGCAAGGTTGATTGCTTGACCAGCAGGAGTAGAAGAGAATGTATTCCCAGCTTTGTCTTCCGCCTCAACTATTATCGTTTTTCCACCTAACGCATAAGGGAGTTTAATGTTAAAAGTCCCTCCTGTCTTAGCTTTCTTAGCAACGGTCGATGCAATTAGCTTTTTTGGATTGCCAGCTTCATACACAGAAACCTTAGTATCTGGATTAGCTTTTCCAGTCAATAGAGCAACATCAAATGAAGCAGTTGTAAGAGTTTGGTCTAGAGAATATCCTAATTGTGCTTCGCCTGGAGCCCAAGCTTCTTCACCTTTCAATGTAGCAAAGGGTGATGTTTTTTGACCTGCAGTCACAACAAGGTTTGAATAAACCATGTTTTTGTAATCAACAGATTCGTCTACCCCAACTGTACCAGTATTATCAGGAATATCTTTACCTTCAACAGTTAAGTTATACTTTCCTGCTGGAACAAATAATTCAAACTTGCCTGTCGTTGCTGCAGTTGTAGTCTCCCAAGTAGTAGTACCGTTAGAGGCTTTAACTGTAACACCAGCTAATGGAGTTGTACCATCAGCGGCATAGACTACATCAGATAATAAACCGGTTGTAGCAGGGCTAGCTGTTGTAGGTTCAACTAGTACCAGAGTAGCTTTAGATGGTGATTTACCTGTTTTATCTTCTTTAACTGTCACTTTGGTGTTGATCGTATTTGATGAACCTTTTGAGACTTGTAAAGTATAAACACCCGGAGCTAAAGCACCACTTTTGAATGTACCAGAGTTGTCTGTCACTGTTTGGTTTGACGGTGCAGTTACAGTTGCACCATTACTGTCCTTAATCGTAACAGTTGCTGCATTCACAACGCTTTTTTTATCATCATCAAGAACTTTTAATTCAATGTCTCCCTTGCCATCAGTAGGGTCTATAATAGATGCAAGCGCAGCAGTACTTGGAACAGCAACTGCTACAGCAAGTGCTGCAGCTATAAATTTCTTTGAATATGGAAATCTATTTTTCATCATTAATCCTCATTTCATACTTTTATTTATTATTCCTGTTGTATTTACCTTTGAAAGAGACTCATGAAAGAGTCTCTTCAAATGCTAATTATTAACGTAATAATTGAAGTACGCCCTGAGGCTGTTGGTTAGCTTGAGCAAGCATTGCTTGTGCTGCTTGGCCTAAGATTGAGTTCTTTGTTTGGTTCATCATTTCTTTCGCCATGTCTACGTCACGGACACGAGATTCCGCAGCAGTTAAGTTTTCAGAAGATGTGTTCAAGTTATTGATTGTATGCTCAAGTCTGTTTTGCTTAGCACCCAACTGAGAACGCTCATCCGATACTAATTTGATTGCTGCATCAAGAGTCGCTACTGCTTCTGTAGAAGTAGCTGAATCTGCTCCTAGGTCAATACCATCAACACCTAACGCTGCTGATTGCATATCTGCGAATGTCACATCAATGGTTTGAGTAGTATTAGCACCGATTTGGAATGTGAAAGTCCCACTGTTCCCACCAGTTGTATCCAAAAGGTTCATTGTATTGAATTGTGTTGTTGTCGCAATGCGGTCAATTTCAGCGATAAGGTCAGCGTTTTCCTTCTGGATCTGCGCTCTGTCATCAGCTGTATTTGTATCATTGGATGATTGAACAGCTAATTCGCGCATACGCTGAAGGATGTCATGCGTTTCGTTAAGAGCTCCTTCACCTGTTTGGATCATAGAGATTCCATCTTGAGCGTTACGAGAAGCTTGATCTAAACCGCGGATTTGCCCACGCATTTTTTCAGAGATTGCTAGACCTGCTGCATCATCACCAGCACGGTTGATACGAAGACCTGAAGATAATTTCTCCATTGATTTGCTTTGTGCATTAGTAGCACTGTTCAACTGACGATGTGTGTTAAGCGCTGCGATATTGTGATTAATTCTCATTTTAATTTTTCCTCCTTGAGTTCGGTTCCCACATCCATGTGGTTATTGACTGAAAAATAACAAAGTCGGCCGCCTTGTGTTCTTTATTCAGCTTTACATAACTAATATCGACATGTTCTTGGATTTATTTAGTAATTAATACAAATTTATTTATTTTTTTTAGAAAAAAAGGAACTAAAGTTATCTAAATTATTCCTTTTCGTATTTACAGCCTTATTGTTTTCTTCCTGGATCGATACATAGATTTCTTTACGGTGGATTTCTATGTTCTTTGGAGCATTAATCCCCAATTTTATTTGCTCACCATCAACAGCCAGCACTACCACTTCAATATCATCACCAATCATGATAGATTCGTTTACTTTCCTGGTTAACACTAGCATTTATTTTTCCTCCTGTTCTTGAGGAGAAGAAAATAATTGATGTTTAGTTATGTAAGGACTTCCGCTCATGATAAATTGTTTAGCTTGGTTATTTTGGAGGTTCAATATGACAGGCGCCTGCAGGTTGGCAGTTGTTTTACTGAAGGGTTCTTCCACAGTCAGTATCGTAAAAACCGAAACATCTTTTTCAGACTGAATATCTAATAAGTCTATAACTTCCTTTGATAAAACTATCTCATAGTCAGGGAAAAATGCGAATGGGCTTGTAATTATAAACGCCACCTGTTCATTCTTAATAGATTGAAGGGAAAGCAGCGGAGTGTCCTCAATCGGAAAAAGATAGAATTGCTTTTCATCCAAAAAACCGGGAATCCCTGAGCTGAAATGAATGATTTTGTCTTTATCTATTTCTTGCTCGCCATGAAACTTTGTATTTACATTCATTTTTTATTTATCTCCTATTCACTTTTTTCTGGAAACAAATTAATAAAATCTATGTCCAGTGTGTTCTTTTCCAAAACTTCGACCTTTGTATGTCCAGGAGTATATTCATGTACAGGCTTTCTAATCTCCACTTCTATAATTGGTTTTTGCGGAGTAATCCGTATATCTACCTTTGCTGGTTCATAGGCCAGTTTTACGCTATTGTAGGAAGGAATCCACCCAATGTTAAACGGTACCATGGGCTTTTCTGAGTTTTCCTTCGTCTGAATAGCAATTGGATTTCCTTTGTTCTCAATTTCCATCATTTCTCTTCCCTGCAGAGCTCTTCTTTCCATTCCCTTCAGCCAATCTTGATAGCCATTTTGAGCAAATTCTTCAATGCGTTTGGCAATACTTTTCAAGTCTATATCTTCACGGGCTTTGGTCTGGTCAATGGTCAGCTTGCTAGGTGACGTCCGGATTTCTATTAAGGCCTGTGGCTGTTGAATCGATTGTTTAGCCTGCGGCTGTTCAATCTGTTGAGTCGCTTGCTGAATATCCAGGCCCGTTTTAATGAAATTAGACTGGAGCCGTATTTGTGGCAATTGCATCCTTTCACCTCATTTACAAAAAAAAGCTATCCATAGATAGCTTATCTTAAAAAATCTAATAATGTCGGTTGTATAATCCTGGATCCAACACTCAATGCTGCACGGTGCACGCTTTCCTGTGTAGTGAGTTCCATGATCGTTTTCTCTACATCCACGTCTTCATTGTCAGAAAGAATGCGTGTAGAAAAAACCTCCTGCTGTGACAGCCTGTCTTCCATCAACTCTACACGATTCTGTTTCGCTCCTACATGTGCTCTTGCTAACAGAAACTTGTTTATGTTTTCATCGACGGTTGCCAACATAGTTGCTATGTCCGCAGTATTATTTTGCAGTTTATCCAGCAATTCAGGTATATCGGTATCAATCAAACCAGGGAAGAGTTCCGCTCCCGATAAATTAGCCTGGATCTTAATTCCGGAAAAAACCTCAATATTAATGGCACCAGAATCATAGACCATGCTTTCAGATGGGGGAACATTCGTGTTTCCCCCGTTAAAAATGTACTTTCCGCCTACCTGTGTGTCACCGATATTTTTCAGATGCTGCTGTAATTGTTTAATTTCTTCTGCAATATGGCCTCTCTGATCTGCAGTCAATGTGTCACTGCTTGCTTGGACCGTGAGCTCCCTTATTCGCTGGAGTGCTGTCACCCCTTCATCGACTGCCGCATCCGTACTCTCGATCCAATTCCTAACCTCAGCTATATTGTTAGTATATTGCTCGATACGGTTTAAATCCGTTCTGTAATTCATACCCATAATTGCAGCTACAGGGTCATCGGATGGCTTTGTGAATTTTTTCTGAGTGGAAAGCTGGTCTTGCAATTTCCCCATTCTATCGTAGCTATTACTCAGGTTGCGAAGCATATTATTGGATAACATCGATTGAGTTACACGCATTTATTCCACCCCTATCTGCCAACTACGCCCATTCCATTAATAATTTTATCCAGCATTTCATCAATCATGGTAATTTGTCTCGCGGATGCATTATAAGCATGCTGAAATTTAATCATGTTGGTCATTTCTTCATCCAAAGACACAGCACTGACGGATTGACGATTCTGTTCTACGGAATCAGCCAGAACTTTTGAATTCTTGCTGTTCTTTTCTGCACTTTGTGAATTTACTCCGAGACTGCCGATTAAGCCGGAGTAAAAGGTATCAACACTCCCAGTCAGTCCTTCAGGTATTTCAGATTCATACTTAATGAAACTTTTCCCTTTTAAATCAGCTAGAATGTGAGCATTGCCATTATCACCTGATGCTCCATTGCCCAGTCCAACTGCTAAAAGATCCGGATTATCTAAAATGGTTTGTGATACTGCTATCGTTTTTGCAGCATCCTCTTCAGTAAAGGTAAAAAAGTCTAGATTCGAAGGAGACGAACCACCCAGAGAGTATCCTTCCGAATGTATACGATTAAATTCATTTGCAAACGCTGTTGCCATTTTATTAAGGTTTTCAATCATCTCAGGAAAATACCCTTTGTCGCCATCTGCAGTCTTATATCCATAACTGGTGATCAAACCCTCTAATTGACCAGAGAATCGAAGGTCAGAAATGGATTGTCCACTTGTAAATTTCATTTCCGTAATAAAACCGTTATCTGAATTCACTGCCACAGTGTTCACTCCGATTATGCCTGATGATTTACTTACGGACACCAAATTGATCGGCGGGCTGTACGACCTTGCGTCATTTTGAACGAGCTCGATGTTATACAATCCTTCTGCAATAGCATTTGGGTTGCCATATTCTATAGGAATAACGCTCGTGACCTTTACATTTACGATAGAGGACAGATTATCAACTAGCAAATCACGCTGATCATAAAGATCATTAGGGATATAACCGTTCGGTTCAACTGCTGCGATTTGCTGATTAATATTATGGATATTGGAAATAAGATTGTTGATTTCGTTTACCTTCACATCAATCTGGGCACCGATGTCCTCTTTGATACGTGTCAATGAATTATAATAGTAATTTAACGTATCGGCTACCATTTGTCCTGAAGATACTACTACATCCCGTGCCCCGGCATTTTCTGTATGACTGGCAAGAGTTTGTAAGGAATTCCAGAACTTTTCTAAAGTAGCGTGCAATCCGCTGTCAGTAGGTTCATTCATGATTTCTTCCATCTTTGTGAGAGATTCACTCAATGTACCATAATAACCGACCTTGTTGTTTTCGACTCGATACTGTGCATCCAGGAACGCTTCACGTACACGCTGCACAGAACCTGCTTCCACTCCAGTCCCTATTTGTCCGGGTATTTTTGGGTTATTCATCCCAACCGATGGGTAAGGGGATGTTTGATTAAAATTCACTCTCTGGCGTGAAAACCCTGGTGTGTTTGCATTTGCAATATTATGGCCCGTAGTATATAAAGCACTCTGTTGAGTAACCATCCCCCTCCGTGCTGTTTCCAATCCCATAAAGGTTGAGCGCATGCTGGTACCTCCGTTTTAATAGTGTCTTTTAAGCTCTGGAATCAAACATGCTGTTAGAAGGCTGGCGTTTTTGCCCAGCAGGTTTACCATAATTAAATGTCTGGCTTTGCGGTCGAAGCATGTCCAAAGACAAATTAATGAATTGCAATGACTGATAGACAAGCTGCTGGTTGAGCTGGTTTTGCTCTTTAAGCTGCGCAGCTTCTTCAATCAATTCTTCTTTTAATCTATCTAAATCTTCCGCATGGGAAGTCGACGATAATTCAATAACAGTTGTAATGGTCGCTGGCCCAATTGCCCGCCCTTTGTTTTGCAGGAAGGCTTCAACCGCTGTTTGCCTATCCCTTTCAGTCATCTCAATTGCTTTTATATGTTTTTGCTCATCTATCAACAGCTGGTTGAGGGCTCCGGTGTCCCCTTTCTTGATGATATCCGTCTTCTTAGCGGCAAGGCTGTTTAAGCTTTTATGCAG
Source organism: Peribacillus sedimenti (assembly GCF_046237635.1). NCBI lineage: Bacteria > Bacillati > Bacillota > Bacilli > Caryophanales > Bacillaceae > Peribacillus > Peribacillus sedimenti. Next base: position 4,611,840 of record NZ_CP143547.1, read on the forward strand.
CTTGATCAGCATTTCCAACGCTGTTTTGATGTGTTCGGCAGACATTCCTTTACCCCCTCAGCTATTTTTAATTTGGTTTGGTAAATTTTTTTGTAGCAATTTTCTCTATTTTTTTAAGTAAAAATCTACAATGCCTTTGGCGGTTTCTTTGGAATTCAGCTTATATGTTCCGTTCTCCACCTGAAGTTTTAAAGCTTCCACCTTGGCCTGTCTCTCAGCAGGTATTTGTGTGCTTTGCTGGAGCTCCTTTGCTGCTGTTGAGATTTCTAATTTATCTGCTTTGTTTACGCTGGTTGCGTTCGATTTGTGTACTTTGTTAAGCTGACGATTATAGGGGTTAATCCCTGAAGGTCCAAAGTTATTTATCTTCATACTGCAACCCTCTCTTTCGATCGATTTGTTTCTCCCTAAAGCTATTATCGGCGACCAGTAAAAAATTTTCATATTTTTTTCAACTTTTTTATTGACAAGTTTTGCTATCAATTGTCGAATTAGGTATATCCAACCGAGACTTTTATCACAAAAAAAACTGCAAGGAATCCTTGCAGCACGATTAGTTAATGACGAGCGAAATAAGTAGCCTTTTTTTCCTTTTCTTCTTGTCTAATCTTTTGTATATTCTCAACCTTCTTTAGTTCCGTTTGCAAGTCACCGCTACAGCTGTTACAAAGCCTTCCGTCCCTCGATATATTTCCACATTTTTCGCATGGCACCCCAAGATTCGGGAATTGAGAGGTTCGGAGCCGACCTTTCCTGACAAATTTAATAATTAAACCCTCATCAACCCCAGTGCCTTCCACAACGTGGTCAATGGTGGCCGTCCGGTTTTCTCGCTTTCGTATAAACTGATAAACCGTTTCAAATGCCTTTTCTTCTTCTTTATAACAAGCATCACATACATCACGAAATTGATTCCTGACAAACAGCGCGTCGCAGTTTGGGCAATTCGATAATTCCATCATTATATCCCCTTTACTTAACCCGTTATATATATTTTATATCGAATATAATGGATAGATATTTAGGGGTCATTGGCTCTTTTCTTCTTACCTTGCCAGAGTTATTGATGTAATTTCCTGCGCACCTGCGTGAACAAGAGCCTTTGCAGCATGCCTCAGGGTCGACCCAGTGGTATAAATATCGTCAATTAATATGATTTTCTTGCCTTCTATCTTTTGCTTATCCATTACTTGAAAGACCTGTGAAATGGAGATTCGCTCTTCACGGGACTTTTTCGACTGCTTTTCACTATGTAACCTGGAAAGGACATTGGCGGCTTCAATCCCTGCCGCTGCAATCAGAGCTTCCGCCTGGTTAAACCCTCTTTCAATTAGCCGTTCGTTACTTAACGGAATCGGGACTATTAGCGCATTTTTCATTTTTGTCAATTTCGGCAGTAAAAATGGTACAAAAGCTTCAGCAAGCGCATAATCCCCACGATATTTAAATGTTGCGATAATCTCTTTTAAAAAATCATTATAATGAAAAAACGACTCATTCTTCTTTAAATATCCCTTCCACTCTGAATCGTTTTCCCACCTCACGCAATCAAGACACTTTCCTTCACTTTGGTATCTCTCATCCAATTCCCTTGAACAGCTGGTACAGCGTTTTCCGCTGATAAATTCTAACTTCCCTTGGCACTCCTCACAGATTTTCCGTACTTCGTCATACCAAATGCTTTTCCAGGTAAATACATGTTTGATCTCATTATTACAGAACAAGCAAATTAGTCGTCTAATCATCAATCAAACCCCGGTTTCGAGCTTCTCTGTTCATCCCTTCGATATGGGAAACAGCCTTAATCATTTCAATACTTTTTCCGTAATGAAAGAACATGACATCCCCTGTAGGCTTAGCTGCATTCCTCCCCACGCGTCCAGCAATCTGTACCAATGCACTTTCTGAAAAGATAGAATGCTCTGATCCGATCACAGCTACATCCAGCTTGGGTATGGTTACACCTCTTTCCAAAATGGTTGTCGTCAGCAGCCCCGGGACTTTCCCCTCCCTCAAAACCATTACCTTCTCCTTCCTCTCAGGGTCCTCCGAATGTACGACTTGTAATTCACTCTGGAGTTGACGGAATAAAGGGAGGACCGACTCCATAATTTTGATACTCGGAAAAAATAGCAAAAAGGGAATTTCATGTTCCAATCGCTTCTTCATCCACTCTCTTACCATCGGAGGGATCGTTTTCTTTTTAAACTGCTTTTCCCAATTACCGCACCATTTCAATTGCGGAACGGGTATGGAATGCCTGTGAAAGCGGGCTGGAATTGTGACACCTGCAAGCTTTGCTGATTTGTATAAGTTCTGCATGCTTTTAGAGGGGGTAGCGGTTAAATAAATGGTTGTAGAGGTTTTCTTTTTCGCTTTCTGAACGGCGTATTGGAGGGAGGTGTCCATCGAATAGGGGAAAGCATCGACTTCATCGATGATGATTACATCAAATGCATTTTGAAATCTGAAGAGCTGGTGAGTGGTGGAGATGGTAAGAGGTGCAAAAAGATGACGGTCTTCGCTTCCTCCAAATAATGAAGCTACAGGAATATGCGGGAATGCTTGTTTCAAACGGGGAGTAAGTTCAAGTACTACGTCAGTACGAGGTGTAGCGATGCAAATCCTTTTATCCTGAAACAGGGCTGCTTCAATGCCTTTAAACAGGACTTCCGTTTTACCTGACCCACATACGGCCCAGACCAGCAGCTCGGAATCAGCAACTACTGCTTGAACCACCGCATCTGAAGCAGTCTGTTGCCCAGCAGACAATTTCCCGTTCCAGACCATTACATTCATAGGAATGTCAAAGACGGCTTCAGGCCCAGTCCAGGTGTACAGCCTGGAACATTGGCTGACCCTGCCCAACATTATGCAGGAGCGGCAATAGGTGCAGCTTTTCCCGCATCTGGCACAAGGAAATGAATAAAACATGGCCTGTTTCTCATTCCCGCAGCGCAGGCATCGCACTCCGTATTTCTCCTGTATAACACCGGCAGTTGCAGCAACCATTCCATGATTCAGGTGCTCTTTCACTAATTCTTGTTCAAAAGGAATTTCTTCAATTAAAAGGGAACGTCCGGATAAATGTTTTTGAAGCTCTTTAGAGTACGGATGAGAGGGGATTGGTGATTCGGTGGATACTAAATCTTTTTCTAAGACTCTCAATAAACAGCCTCCTTTCGCCTTTATATATTCTGCAAATATTAAAAATATCCTGCAAACAAAAAACGCCGAACTGTGCCCTAGTTGACGGACAATCTAATAAAAGTACCTAAGCTGCTAGTAAATGACCCCGTATTGTGCCAAGACGACTTCAGTTATCTTAGTGCTAGCTTGGGGAATAGGCTTTTATATTTCTAATGAGCAAATCACCGCTGGACTAGTTGGTTTTGTTATTGGACTTATATTAAATTTATTTATGTTCTTATTAAATTCCTTTTCCCATGTACCAAAAATTATGCTCAGAAGATAGAGCCCGTCCAAACGGAAGGGCTTTTTAATTTAAAAATAATTCACCAATTGATGGTTTTTCATGAAACAAATGCAAACCATACTCCGTTTAAAGAATTGTAAACAAATTAAGGGAGATGGTACAAATGAAAAGATGGAAATCTGTAACCGCATCAGTTATTACTGCATCCGTAATAATGATGAGTATTCCTTCAGTTATTGGAGCACAGGAAAATCTCAATTATTCAATCTTTACTATGCCGAAAGCCGGCTTGCTTAAGGTAGGTTCTCATGGTTCAAATGTGAAAATTCTTCAAAGAGCCCTGAACAAGGTGATTAAGTCTGGATTAGCTATTGATGGAGTATATGGCCCTAAAACAAAGTCTGCAGTACTTACATTTCAAAAAAAGTATAAGAATCTAAAGGATACAGGTATATACGACCGTAGTACACATGCAGAGCTTTCAAAAAAGGTTAATTCATTTGGCTTTTCGAACGGTGTGTTGAAAGAAGGAAGTCGCGGAGATGCAGTTAGATCCTTACAAAAAGGGTTAAACAATGTCGGATTCAAACTGGTAGTAGATGGTGAATATGGTCCAAAAACTAAAGCTGCAGTTTTAAAGTTCCAAAGTCGCTACCCCGATGTTAAGGACACTGGTATGTTTGATACAGCAACAAAAAATTTGCTAGATAAAGCATTGAATGATTGATTCTTTAAAAAAGTTATAAGCCCCTCCAAATGGAGTGGCTTTTTATATTGACTTAAGCTCCTCATCAATGCGTCAGCGCAACTTTTATCCTTAAATGCGCCTACCTGGACACGATAAAGTTTGTCTGGGGCTGCAGCTTTCACTGCCTTCTCTTTTTGGGGCAGACCCAAGGACTTAGCCGGCAGTGAAATCCTTGTTTTTCCTGTATCAATCCTGCAGATATAGAAACCATTCCATGATCAAGATGTTCATGAAGTAGTTTATGATCAAAGGGAATTTCATCAATCAAGAGGGAACGTCCGGATAAATGGTTTTGAAGCTCCTTGGAATAAGGGATTTTAAGGGGAGAATTGATTCGGTGAACCCTACATTACTTTCAAATATTTTCAATAAACAGCCTCCTTTCGCCGTTATATATTCTGCATACATCTTCAAATATCCTTCCAACAAAAAAAACGACCTACCAAACGGCAGGACGCGATGATTATTTTACTTTATACCAGCCAAGCCCCATGGCGCCTTCACCAAGATGCGTCCCAATGACAGGCCCAAAATAGCCGATGTCAAATTGCACATTAGGAAGCTGGGCCTCGATTTCCGCTCTCCAGGCTTTTGCCTCTTCTTCCCTTTGTGCATGGATGATGACTGCTTTATACTGTCCACCCTTCGTAGCTTCGGCACTAAGCAGGTCCACAATCCGTTTCATTGCCCTTTTTCGCGTCCGGATTTTTTCATACGGAACAATTACTTTATCCTCAAATCGCAGGAGTGGCTTTACCTGCAATAGACTTCCTATTAGCGCCTGGGCACTGCTCAACCGGCCGCCACGCTGGAGATTTGAAAGGTCATCCACCATGAAGTAGGCATCAACAGAGTTCTTCATTTCGTCAAGGCGGGCCACAATTTCTTCCGGGCCTTTTCCTTCACCCGCCATTTGGGCTGCTTCAATGGCGTAAAAGCCTTGAACCATACAGCTTATTTCTGAGTCATAAGCGTAAACTTGAATGCCTTCTACCATATCTCCCGCAGAGATGGCTCCCTGATAGGTACCGCTTATCCCGCTTGATAAATGAATACTTACGACTGCATCGTATTCCTTGGCAAGACGCTCAAATAGCTGAACAAACTCTCCGATCGCAGGCTGGGATGTTGTCGGCAGCTGATCCTGCTTTTTAATTTCTTGAAAAAACTGATCCGCCGTCAGGTCCACTTCTTCCCTGTACTCTTCATTCCCCATGATTACATTCAAGGGGATCATATGTATATTTAGATGATTGCGAACGTCCTTCGGTATATATGCAGTGCTATCAGTAACAACTGCCGTTTTCATAAAATAAAACCATCCTTATAGAAATTTAATAATATTAAACATATGTAACATTTTATATGAAAATGCACGTGAATGCACTTAATTATTAACAGTGTCTTTGTTCATAAAAAAGCAGATATTATAAAAGATACTCGGTACAATCACTTTATACGAATACCCATCGAAGCAACAATCCTACCTTCAACACCTGAATCATCAGTGCACAGACGCCTATTTTATGCCACCCCGATGTATGATTTTTGCAATAAAAAAACAATCCAAGCAAAATAAAGATTACTTTTCTATCATTTCGATACCTATATACTCCGAAAGTTCGATAACCTTCCTCAAAATAGGGATCAAGATCCTATTTAGGTGCCTATTTGACTGATATTTGAAGCATATATACATATTTCTCGTAGGAAGGGCAACGTCATTGAAAGATGGCTACTCAAAAATTTAGGGACTAAATACTAATCGGACTATGCTAGCTAGTTACCGAAAAAGAAACCACTTTAAGTACGGTTCGGAGGAATCTTTTGGAAAAGTATAACTGTGATTTATTAACAAAAAAAGAAGAAGGATGTTTTTGTTAAGGTGGTTGTGGGGTGCTCAAATTTCACTTCTCATATGGCCACTTTTTCTTCACATCATCTCGCTTATCATAGATTACTAAAATCTAACCTTGTTAATGTTACACCTTCCTCATAAATTGTATTTTGCAGTTATAAAATATTGCTAAAACTGCAAGTCTAGCAGTAGAAACTGATTCAATTCCTGCTTCAAAGAAAAAACCAGACCATATAATCGAGGTCTGGTTCGTTCTGTTAGTATCTATTGATTTCGGGCGCCGAAACGAGTTCTGTATAAACAACAAACCGTTCAGGAGCATCCCCGATAAATTCAAACGGATAGCACGTTGTAAGGGTTAAAGTTTCATAGTCAGTCGGGACAGCGACTGTCTTGTCATCGGCCTTGACGACCTTGAAACTCTTAGTTTTATAAACAAAGTCGCCATATGGTGTCGTAAAGGTGACCTTGTCTCCCTTTTTCAAATGCTTCAGTTTGGTGAATACGGTATCGCGGTGTCCACTCAGGATGACGTTACCGCCCTGCCCTGGCAGTGCACTCCCCGCAAAATGACCCGCACCATGTTTTAGCTGTTGATCTTCCGTTCCCTGGACAACTGGTACATTTAAATCGAGCGATGTAAACTTCAATTGTCCTATACCCTCACCAGGAGCCGGAAGAGTAGGCCACGGCTGGTCAAACTTCCTTTTTTCCAAATCTGGTTTGTATTCTTTAGTTGCTGAATGCGCTAGTAGAACGGATTGTTTTGTAAGGTCCAGTCCAAAATAGGCGACAATACCCACACCAATGGCTATAAACAAGCCTGGAATCCCAAAAGCCAACCATTTCCATTTCGACTTAGTGCTTTTCTTCTTTTTCTTTCTTTTTCTTTTCTCTTCCATTATTTAATTATGACTCAAGCGATTTTCTAGATCTAGCGATAGCCGGCATAAGGCCCGCTGTTCCTAGTAGAATCAACATACCGCCAATAGCGATGTATGTAGGATTGTCGGTCGCAGTTTTTGGAAGAGTAGCGCTTGGCATTGGAACGAATTTCCCTTCTGCTTCAAGTTGTTCCTTCGCGTCTACACCCTTTTTAAATGCATTGATTTTAGCTAAAATTGCAACCGAAGAAAGGTCTTCTAGAGTAGGGTCCAAAGTAGCCAGTAGGTTACCGTTCAAATCCTTAATCTGAAGTTGAAGACCTGTTGTTCCTGGCTCATAATCCTTAAGATCAGCGATGCTTAACGCACGTCCTTGGTCATCCACAAATGTTACATCTAAATGAGCTAGTTTGACATTATCCATGAAAAGACGGACTATTTCAGCTTTTTGCGCTGTAGTCAAATCCTCTACATTATTAGTCTTCTTAATAATCTGGTTCGCTCTTTGCGTGTTTTGATTAATCTGTGTTAGTTCCTTCTTGGATAGATCGATAGATTGTAAATAAGAGTAAAGATAATCCACATGATCCAAGTTTAAAGCTTCTAAGGAATCAACCAATTGTTGTGCCGGAGACGTTTGTGCAGCAAATGCAGGTGTCGAAGGAGATAATGCAAATAAAGAAAGTCCTGTCGATAGTGCGATAATTGCCGTACCTTTTTTAAAGGATTGTTTTAATAACATGTTGCCACCTCTTTTCGTTTATGGTATAAAGGGTATCATTTATTACCGTAATTTTCAATTGTTTACAGAAAAAAAGACAAGATTGGTAACATTTCCCTGCACCTTTCAACAAAACCTCCCAAATAATACCTGCCTTTTTTCGCAGACGAAGACTAAAATGCATTGTTTTAAGTTTATAATTTGGAGTATAAATTCTATATATACTTACAACTTAAGCATTTTAATAATTTGAGAGTAGATAAAGCAACTTGCTTTTCAACACGAAAGCTGGCTGTCAAACTTCTCGACATTCTCCTGATTAGAGGCCTTTTGATGTTAGGAAAGTTATCAATGAAAAAAAGAAGATAAAGTTCCCCATACTAAAAAAAGCGCTCTGGCTAAGCGCTTTCTGTTAATTAACTCTATAAATATTAAGTTTAAACTTATGTTTTTCTAACTTGTTAATTAACTTTGCTTTTAAGTCATTACACATGCAGTCACTTATAAGTATTTCGATTTCACACATTCTTACAAAATGCCAATAATACTTAAGTCGATAAAACATTTTCCTCATAACCTAACCTCCAAAGAACTTCATAAACCGTTAGAGCTTCTAAGGAGTCGTATTCGAGAACTGGCTGACTTAGCCCGCAGGACTTTAGCCCCTCTAGTTTTGCGTCCCCATCTTTCAATGAGTTTGCCTTTATCGTACGATTTATGAATATAGTATTATTATCGCACAATCACACTACATATTAATAGGTATATATAACTATTAATTACAGGCTGTTGAAAAAGTTCTTTCAAAAGACTTTTTATTGTTCTCATTACTTAAGATTGGATATAGAGATGGCAAGGTGTAACTGCTAGACTAAAGTGAACAGTTTTTCTAAATAAAAATGAACACTTTTTCACCTTTTTAAAGCTAGTTGAGCTATGGTAGTTTTTCGACATAGTTTAGCTGGAAGATTTGAAAGTTGGAAAAATTACATTTGTATACTCATGTTCATCAATTAAAGAAACAAGGTTTTAAGGTAGCTGCTATCTCCAAGAAGCTCGGTATACCACGAAACACTGTGTACAAGTATTTGGAGATGTCATTTGAAGAGGCAGCGAATTGGGTTGCATCATTGGGTTGCAGAAGTAAAAATATATTCTTACCAGGACCTGATTCTTAAATGGTTAAAAGAACACCCTAATCTTTCTTCTGCACAAGTAGACGATTGGTTAAAGGAAAAACATCCTGCTTTTGAGGTTGTGAGTAGTACCATTTAGGAATTGTATTAGTGAATAAAGGAATGTCTACCACATTCTGAAAGTGCTTCATGTTCGTATAATGAGGCGGTTGAGGAACTTCTGATGGTATGCAGGTTCAGGTGGATTGGGGAGAAAAAAGGGTTAAAAATACAGATAACAAAGAAGTGAAACTGCATTTTATATCTTTTGTTCTGTCGTATTCGAGGTTTAAGTATGTAGCATGGCTGGACAGGCCCATTTACCACAAGGGACACCATTAGGTGTTACGAATATGATTTCAGTACTTTGGAGGAATACCTGAGGAAATCGTTTATGACCAGGATCACCTCATCACTGTAAGCGAACATACAGGAGACATCATCCTGACTGGAGACTTTCAGCGCCTATAAAAAAGAGCGTGGTTTTAGAATTTATCTCTGTAGAAAATTAGATCCCCAAAGTAAAGGCAAAATAGAAAATGTGGTCAAATACATTAAGGTAACTTTGCCAGAACCGTGTATTCTCAAATATAGAAAGCTGAAATGAAAAATGCCTCTCCTGGCTTGAAAGGACAGATAACCATAATGTACATAATACAACCAAAAAAAGACCAGCAGAAGTGTACGCCCTGGAAAGGAACACTTAAGACCAGTCTCATCCCTGCTCTCTTTCGAAAGCAATCTAAGTAACAGTATAACAAGAACTGTCCATAAGAACAATGTTATTAAATACAAATCTAACCGATATTCACTTCCTCTTGGAATCTTCCGGCCCAAGGGAGACAATACGGTTTACATCGAAGTAAAAGAAAACGAGTTGATCATCCGAGCAACTCCGGATGGAGAAATTCTTGCCCGGCATAGATTGAGTAGTGAAAAGGAGAGTTAACAAGAATCGATATTACGCGAGAGATAGCTCCAAAGGCACTGAGGCATATAAGAGACTGTTGTACGCCAATTTTCTGACCTTGATCAGACAAAGCAATTTATTCAGGAATTCACCCATAGATAACCAAGATACTTAAGAGACCAACTACAAGTCATTAAGCAAACTATCATTTCAGTATAGGCTTGCCATTGATGAAGCACTGACACATTGGATAAGAAACCAACTGTGGAGTGGCTAGTGACCTCCGAGATATTGCGCAGGACCTTCTACGGCTCAAAGAAAAGGTAACACCATCCACCTCTCACTTAACCAAATAAAGAAGAAAAACTCCGTAACAAAAGCCCTCGCAGAAACACGGGATTTAACGACTTATGTAGAGATAATGGGAGGCATTCAACAATGGCAGGAACTGTAGAGCATCTTCAGGACAATTCCCTCCATCTTCTGATGGTAGAAATCGCAGACGAACTGCGGGCTTTACTTCAAAGTACAGAAAAGTATCCTTGGACTTATCTTGAATTCATTGAGGCACTTCTTTCTTTCGAACTAAAATGGCGCATAAGGAAAAGAAGCGGGAAAAGTGGCTGAAAAAGGCCAGAGTTCCCTTACTATAAAACGCTGGATGAATTTAAGATAGTAGAACAGCAGTCATTTTAGCTCCCGGCAAATTGAACAGCTTAAGGAACTAAATTGGCAAGATTTTTGCAATACAACATGATTCTTCTTGGACCTCCGGTGTTGGAAAAACACACATATAGCGATAGGACTTGGATTGGAAGTAGTTCATAATGCTTACAAAGTATTTTTAATACCATGGGAGAATTGATTAGCATCCTCAAAACCCAGGAGTACCTTCGGAAATCACAACTCCAACGAAGGCCTTTATAGAAGCAGATCTCGTAATCATAAACGATTTGATGTATATGGCAAAGGATCAAGAAGCATTTATTGTTCCACCTCATTAACGATCAGTATAAACGAAGTTCAGTCATCCTTACATCAAAAAAGGGACCAGAACAATGGGGAGAACTGATGGGTGGCAATTACCACTGCTATTTTGGACAGGCTTCTTCACAGGGTTAAAGTTATTCATCTTAATGGAGAGAATTATAGGAATTAAAAATAGAATGAGCAAAAACTGTTCAAAACTACTTGAGGGTTACACCTTGTTTTGGCAATAGCTCAATTGGACGGAGATCGTCCCCTCATTTATAGCGACCGGGGTTCCAGTAAACTCACCCAAGATTTAAGCGAAGATTATATCAAGCAGAGATTACGCAAAGTATGTCCCGAGTTGGCCGATGTATTGACAATAGTCCAATGGAATCCTTTTGGGGAACGCTGAAAAGTGAAAAGTTTTATCTGGAGAAATATGAGACGTTTGATAAGCTTTGCTATATTTATAGAAGAGTATATTTACTTTTATAATTACGACCGATACCACCAACGATAAACGGCCTTCGCCCTAAGGAATACAGAGTTAAAGCCGCTTAGATTGTGTTTATTATTTTCACTGTCTACTTGACGGGGTGTAGTTCATTATATCATTAGGCCCAGCCGGTAAGTTTTATCCTCACCGACATTTATTTGCTTAAATAACCATTGGGATGACTCTTATGCCAATTCCATGCATCAGAAATAATTTTTTCTAATGAATCAAATTTTGGTTTCCACCCTAATATCTTCCTTGCCTTTTCCGATGAAGCAATGAGAATAGCTGGATCGCCTGCTCTTCTCAACTTTACTTCCGCAGGAATCAGATGATTAGTCACCTTTCTAGCTACCTCAATTACTTCTTTAACTGAGTAGCCACTACCATTACCTAAATTTAAAATTTCACTCGGATTATCTTTTCTTAAATATTCTAACGCTTGATAATGTGCAGATGCTAAATCCATTACATGAATATAATCCCTAATACAAGTACCATCTTCTGTAGAATAATCATCACCAAACATATAAATTTTATCTCTTTGACTAAGTGGAACTTGTAAAATCAAAGGAATCAGATGAGTTTCAGGATTATGATCTTCCCCAATATTGCCACTTTCATGGGCTCCAGCAGCATTAAAGTATCTTAAAGAAACATATTTAATACCATAACCTTGTTCAAACCACTTCATCATTTTTTCCATGGCTAGTTTTGTTTCACCATAAGTATTTGTTGGCTTGGTTTCATCTTCCTCTAAAATAGGGATGTTCATGGGTTCTCCATAGGTAGCTGCGGTTGAGGAGAATACTATTTTTGTAACATTATTATCCTTCATAACATCCAATAGACACATCATTCCATATACATTGTTATGGTAGTATTTATATGGCTTGGCCATGCTTTCTCCAACTAAAGAGTTAGCTGCAAAGTGAATAACCGCTTCAATATTATGAGTTTTAAAAACGTTGTCCAAAGCATCTTTATCTCTAAGGTCTATATGATAGAAATAATCTGCATCAATTGATTTTCTATGACCACTCTGTAAATTATCAACAACAACAACTTCTTCATTATGATCTAAAAAATATCTAACTGTATGGGAGCCAATATAACCTGCTCCCCCGGTTACTAAAATACACATTTTCTTTATTTTTGCCCCCTATACTTCTAACACATCAGCAATTCTCTTACTTGCGAAGCCATCACCGTAAGGATTGCTTGCTTGACTCATTTTTTCATACTCTTTTTTATCTTCAAGGAGTAATTTAAAAGTCTGATAAATATTCTCTTCATCAGTTCCAACCAATTTCAATGTTCCCGCTTCTACACCCTCTGGGCGCTCAGTTGTATCACGCATAACCAACACTGGCTTACCTAAACTCGGAGCCTCCTCTTGAATGCCGCCACTATCAGTCAATATTAAATATGATCTTGATAGGAAATTATGAAAATCCAAGACTTCTAATGGTTCAATGATTCTTACCCTATCGTTATTTCCTAGTATGTCATTTGCAGCTTCCCTTACTACGGGATTCATATGAATCGGATAAATTGCCTTAATTTCCGGATGTTCATTAACAATCCTTTTAATGGCTTTAAACATATTTCTCATTGGTATACCAAGATTTTCTCTGCGATGGGCTGTTATCATAATAAGTGTGCTATCAGCTGCCCATCTTAGCTGGTCATGAGAATAATCATTTCTTACCGTTGTTTTAAGCGCATCAATGGCTGTGTTGCCAGTGACATAAATAGTAGAAGGCTCCTTACCCTCCTTTATGAGATTTTCCTTTGACATCTCCGTTGGTGCAAAATTATACTTCGCTAAAATTCCGACAGCTTGCCGATTAAATTCTTCCGGATATGGAGAATAAATGTTATATGTTCTTAGTCCAGCCTCGACGTGACCGACTGGAATCTGTAAATAGAAACACGCTAAAGATGTTACAAAGGTGGTAGAGGTATCACCGTGAACTAATACTACGTCTGGCCTTACTTCCTCCAATACATCCTTCATTTTTCCCAGGATATTTATAGTTACATCGAATAGCGTCTGTTTTGATTTCATAATGGATAAATCGAAATCAGGGACCACATTAAACGCATCTAATACTTGATCTAACATTTGTCTGTGCTGACCGGTAACACAAACAACCGTTTCCAATTTATCTCGTGTTTTTAGCTCCCTAACCAAGGGACACATTTTAATGGCCTCTGGCCGTGTCCCAAAAACAATCATTATTTTTTTTCTCATTAGTTATTAACCTAACCTTTCTTATATTTTAATTGATACCCCATATCCTTATACAATAATAATACTACCTATTTTGATTAATCCTTACATAAAAAGGGATTTATAACGAGAAAACCGCATACTCTACTCCACCAAAACCATTAACTGATTATTCTTCTTAATCTTACGAATAGATCTTTAATTAACCCTTTATTCATTAACTCTGCCACTAATAAGAATAGTATGCCTAATATTAGTGAGAATACGACAGCATAAGTAATCCAATCCATCCAAGACTGAATGGAGACTGCTACCAAACCATTCATTAAATTTATAGTTATTATTAATAATAAAACATTCAACAGTATTTTTATTAGCGAATTGGTGGGCTTTATGAGTAATATTTTTCCACTAGAATATAAAATAATATCTATCGAACGGTATAAATACGAAACAATACTGCCCAAAAGCACACCATATAGAGCGAAAAACTGCACCGCTATCAGAGATGCAATAACATTAATTGTAGCCTCGATTGCTGCTCTATTCCTGGTTTGAGTATAATGACCCGAGGCTTCAATCAAAGTATTCAGTGGTATTCGATATGCATTGAATAGACCTACAATTAAAAACATAACTGTTAACAATTCATTAGTATATGATGCATCATTAACGCCTTTTGTATATAGTTCAATAAAAGGATTTACCATAATAAACCCTATACAATATAGCCAGGTTGAAAAAGTATAAAATAAAGTTTCGTAATTTTTGAATATCTCAATTAAGCTAGTGTGACTTTCTTGATAAATTAAATTACCAAAACTTGAAACAGTAGACTTTGAAAACAATTGAAGTATTGTTATTAATGCACCAAAAATTAAGTTATATATTCCATAGATACTTGCATCCTTTAAGCCACAAAAAATTGAAACAATTATTAAAGGGGTATTGAATACTATAAGACCCGAGATTTGATGGGAAAGAACCGACCATCTTTGCCCCATTGATGAATAGTCAGGTTTAACTCTATAATTTATATAAGGATACTTACGTTTTATATACTTGGCTGTTAGAAACGTTCTGATCAACATCCCTATAATAAACATACCTTGAACTACTAAATAATCAAAACCGAGATTTATTGCTTTTATTTTTAGTATAGAGGTAATAATTACTGTTAGTATTAAAAAGGTATTTAATATATATGATTTCTGATCGGCTACTAACAGTACTTGCATCTTACCGTTAACGAAATATTCAACTATACTTCCGCCTGACATTACTATAATTAGTATAGTAATTTTATAATAGGCCTCATTCGAATCTATTAATAGGGGATATGCAATACTTACTATAAGGGTTAGTATTAAAAATAAGTATCCCGTCCTTTTATAAAGTTGATTACATGCAGATAAAATGGAGTTTATTTTTGGATAATTACTTTGTCCTATAGGCTTGTAAAGCGCTACAATGCCTGTTAAAGCTATCCCAGCTTCAACCAATTTTAAATAGTTTATTATCTGTGTTATTGTAAGGGCCAAACCATTTATTTCAGACCCAAATGAAATTAGAAACAGTCTTACAACGATAAAATTCATTAGCGCATTTACTAATTGATAAATAAATGATGTGGCTAGCGAATATAAAACATTTTTACTTCTCATTCTTTTCCTTCTTTATAATATTATTGAATTCTGAAATACTGTTACTGTTTTTAAATTGATAATTATTAACGTTATTTTTTATATTCATGTATTGGGTATAATCTACCAAAAGCTCTTTAACAGCTTCAAAAACCGCCTTACCACTTTTGTCAACTATTATTCCCTCTTTTTTATCAACGATAGCTTCCCCTGCACAGTTAAAGTTAGTACAAATAATTGGAACATGTAGTACTAAAGCCTCCATGATTGTTACAGGCAAGCCTTCATAATCAGAAGTTAATACTAGCATATCTGCATTAGCGAGATAGGGATAGGGATTTTCTTTATAACCTACTAATTCAATAAATAGATTTAATTTGTTTTTTATAATTTCGTTTTGTAACCACGTTTTATCCTTACCGCTTCCCACAATGTACCACTTAAAGTCTAGTATATTTTCTTGAACGAGTAACTTAGCACATTCAATTATTCTATCAAACCGCTTTTGAGAATTATCTATTCTAGCAACAGTAACGATATTTTTTTTGTTATTTATCCCAAAGGGGTTAAACTCTAACGATTTTTCTATTATTTCATTTATGTTTATTAGGTTATAAATCAAATACGATTTGTTTATTAATCTAGGCTCCAATTTTTCAAATCTATTTTTGCAATCCTTTGATACGCTAATTATTGCATCAAACTTATTATACAATTTAAAACAATTTCTAGTATTTATACCTAGAACTTCAGGGTTATTATGAATCCATGCTAATTTTTTATTAGTTTTAACCTTATTTAAAACAAAATAATCCCATATCCCAGGCATACCAGTATAAGAAACTGCGACATCAAAGCCTTTTATTTTTTTTATTCTAAACAGTAAAATTCTATATATTACTTTTTCTAATCCTATTTTTGATAGGTATCTAACAGCACCTTTAAATATATAATGTATTTTACTATTTTTTTTCAAATCACTCTTATGCGTAGACATAATTTTAAGTAAAGTATCAAGATACTTTGGTTGGGAAATAATATTTATATTTTCTTTTAGTTGAGAATTCATTTGATTTCCACGCCCAAGTATGCAAATTGTAATGTCATGCATTCTAGACAAATCATTTACGAAGTTAACCAGGGCCTTCTCCATACCACCATTATTTAAATTACTAACCACAAAAATTATTTTCATTTTCAACCCACACTAATTTATCTTTTTTTAAAGCTTATTCTAATAATTCTATTCATCTTTACTGCTAACCATAATTGTATATACTTGTCAAATACAAACATTAATAATATTGTTATATTTAATCCAAGAAATAAACCTAACCTTACGACCATGAAAGTATAAATAAATACAAAGTCTATTGAAGAAGTTTTATATATAAGTTTATCGAGTAGAATTACAAATACACACATTAATATAGAGAAAATGGGAGCACCTACAAAACCAAAATAGGAGTACCCTTGAATTATTAATGGTATTATTTGTGTTAAGGAGACTGAGCCTGTGGGGTCTACCCCATTAAAAAGGTAATTAAAAAAATACACCGTACTGTTTGTCTCATCAAGGCTCAGCATATTTCCTAGGTAGCCCGTCCATAGAAAGAGGTCATTAATCAAGGTTTCAAAATTTATATTACTATTAAACAATTCCACACTTTGTACGCCCAAAGCCACATTTTCCGGTCCGGATACATAAAGCTGCAAGTTATTAGCTAAGAAATTTAAACTTATATCGGTATCTCCCCCATCTGGTCTCCACGATCGTGGTGCAAATAATCTAAAGATTGATATGGCAGTTAGCATTCCTAAACCAAAAAAACTAATCAATACTATAGTGATTTTTCTTTTTGAATAAAAACAGTACCATAAAACCAGAATTACACAAATGATATCCACCAATATATTAGTTCTATTTTCCCCCTGGAAAATACCTACAAATAAAAATGAAACAAGTAAAGATAGTATATAATATATTATGTTTTTGTTATTCTCATATTTTGATGCAAAATATTTTACTAACAACAAATATAATACCATTTTAGAGATGATTAGCAATCTAATATCCAGTCCCCGAAAGTATGATATCGCACCCAGCTTAGCATCATCAATAGAGAAAAATTGAAAATTGCCTAATAGGGCCGGAAAGAGTGCTATCAGTAATGCTGAAATAGCAATAATAATTATATAAACAACATTTGTACTTTTTTTATTTAATACTTTAGGTTCATTTTTCACCTTACCATTTAGTAACAATTTATTTCCCAGTAATACAATTGTTATTACACAAGCTGTAAGTTCATAAATCATTAATATAATAGCCGAATTTAAATATTCACTTTTATACCCTATTGATGAATGCTCCATCCTCTCAACTATAACTAAGATTAAAGGCATTATACTGTATCTAATCATCATTACAAAATACAAAAATCCCAATCCTATATGTCTTGTTGCTAATATTGTAAATCTGGGAAACAGCATTAGTAAAATACTAAATGATAACGGCAAAAAACCAATCATATAATACTTATTTAAACTAAAAGTTATTAAGGAAATAATTATTGCCATAATCATTGAATAAATAATTACAGCAACATGTAAAACTTTATATTTTTCCATAGGAATATCTTTACCTCATTTCCATGCAAACCCCATTCTAAAATAATTTACTCATCTCTTTGGCAATATTCAAATAATGAAATTCATTTGCAGGGAACACATTAGTGTTGTCATATTGTTTTAGGTTATCGAAAACATTTTTTATTGAGTTAACATTATTCTCACAAAGTATATACCTATTGAATTTGGATAGATATGAATAAAGAGTCTCCTTTGTTTGTTCATCTCCATCAATAATAAATATAACCGGTTTATTTGTAGCGGCATAATAATTAAGTTTGGCTGGTATTTGTGTTCCCTTTATATTACACACTCCAATTAATATATCTACCTCAGATTCAACTTTTTCAATTTCATTTAATGAAACTCTTGACTTAACAGTAATATTTTTCGTCGTTTTCAGAGGAATGTCGGTATTTCCATATAAATGTAAATGAATATTATGATTGCTACTAATATAGGAATATAAAGGTCCTAAGTTTCTTACGTTAGTAAAATAATTACCAAAATATCCCACTTTTAATTCAGAGTAATTAATAGGCTTTTTCTTATATATCTTTTCTTTTATATAAGGAATAGGAATAAAGTGCATTTTATTGCCAAATCTCGGGAAAATTTCTCTTTGTTTGTTTAAAGTTAACGGAGAAACATATATCACTTCATCTGCATTTTCGATTAATTTTTCTTCTTTATGTTTTATATAGGAGTTAGGAAGCTTTAGCTTATTAGTGATGTCTATTAATATTGGATCACCATATAATTGTATCCACTTACCATAACAATTTCTGTGGTTTTTAAAAATCCATTTGCCAATTAAGTGAGATGACTTTGGGTCTGAAGCAGTAATCATTACATCATAATAGTTATTAAAAATATTTAGCGTAAATAACTTTTTTACTAGGATTTTATAATGGTCAAATAAAGAAAAACTATGAAATAATTCCCGCAATACCTTTTTTGCAGTGTATTTAATTTTAGAATTCTCACCATCCTTTGCTATAATAGTAGCTGTTCTATAACTTATTGGAACTATTTTTGCCTCATCTAATCCAAGGGAGCTAATTAATTCCTTATTATATAATGATGGTGATTCAGCGCATAAGATTGTAACTTTATTACCAAGTGCTAAAAGCCCTCTTATAATTGCTATATTACCTATATTTGCAGAACTGGTATTTGATATTGGTGAAGATGTAATATACAATATTTCCACGACTAACCCCCTATTTGATAAACTCCATAACTCTTTGAATAAAGTGATTATCCTCATCTATGATTTTAGCAAGTTCATTGTCACAGTCTAACCTGAATTTACCGATATCCATTCTCAAATATTCATGATATAGATCATCTGCCAAACTATTACTATCCAGATCTACGTTTATTCCTATACCGGCCTTACTAGCTCTTTCCCCAGAATGCACTTTGGGGTTAGCCCAAAAAGGAATTTTATATATTAAAGAGTCATAGTATTTGTTTGGCATTGCATATAAATTAGCATAACTTCCCGTTCCATAATATGCATTTATAATATCAGCGTTTGCTAATAGATTCATTTTTTCTTTTCTATTATACTTGCCTGTAATTTTTACATTAAGAGAGTTATCCTCACAAAATTGTTTGAATTTATCTGAAGTTACACCATAACCATGATAAGTAATATTAAATCGAACATCATTTGCCAATTTCAAAGCTATTTTTTTGTCAATTTCAAAATGTCTTACCGCTCCAATAAAAGTAATATTTATTGGTTCTTCAATCCCTTTTGACCTTTTAAATGATTTGGCTTCTTCTATTTCTTCTCGTATTATGTTATGAGATACTACATATTTATTTGATGATGGTAAAAATGTCTTAAATTTATCAGAAGAGATCGTGGTAAAAAATGAATTCTTTATTACCATGTTTTCTATCAATTTAAATGGATATAACTTTTCAAATGTGTAGTCCCTGATATCAAAAATATATTTATTTTTATAATTCTTGACCAAAAAATCACACATAAAAATACCGGTTAATGTAGTAAGAATTATTAACTTATCATATTTTCGTTTGCTAATAGTCTGTAAAACAAAATTTCTAAAGCCTAACAAATCCTTAATCTTTTTACCATATGATGAACTTAGCTTAGAAGTCTTGTTATAAACAATTGATTTATATTTTTCTGGACAATCGGGAGCTCCTAATCTATTCCAATAAATCACTTCAAAATCTTCATTTTCTGATTCTAAAACATCAATATATTTTTGCATATATGGTGCATAAGTTGTGTTTAGTAAAAATACTATACCTACCATATAATTCCCCTTAATTCAATTATTGACTTTATTTTTTTAAATATTTTAAGAAAATTGTTTATCTTATTCTTATTATCCAAACTATTTCATTTAGAGACTAATTGATAAATATTTTGCAATTTACTTTTGGACTTTTCTATACTAAACCTTTCAACAGTATCTTCATTATATAATCCCATTTTGTCTCTTAACACTTTGTTACTTTTTAATTCTTTTATTCCATTTGCAAAGCCATTTATATTTTTCGGGCTGTAACTATAACCAGTTTTACCATTCACTGAATAATCTACTATTCCTTGTATATTCGAAGTTATAATTGGTAGCCCAGAGGCCATAGCCTCAAGAGCAGCAATTCCAAGGCCCTCTCGTTTTGATGGAAAGGCAAATAGATCGGAAGCCTTACACATTTCAGCAATATCCTTACGGACACCTAATAGCCTTGTTTGGTGTTCAATTCCAAGCTCTTTAGATAAATCCCTTAAATGCTTCTCTAATGGACCTTGTCCACAAATTATATAATAAATCTTGGCATCATTAAGCATTGCTATAGCTCTAATAATTGCTTCATGATTCTTCCTTTCACCTAACTCACCTACTGATAGTATAAGAAACGCGTCATCAGGCACCCCTATTTCGCTGCGTTTCTTAGTCCTGTCCACAACTACTTCATTAAATTTTTTAGTATCAATCCCCACTCCTGGAATATATTCAATTCTCCCAGCTTTAAATGACTTATTAGCTCTTTCATAGTCTTCTTTATTAATTGTAATTAAAATATCTGTATATCTTGCAAGGTAGCGTTCAACCGGGTAGTATACTAACCAGTCTTTAAATGAAGCACCTTTATAAAAGTGAAAACCGTGCGCAGTATATATCACCTTTACATTATCAACTTTTTTACACGCAAGCCTAGTACACACTGAGGCTACTGGAGTATGAGTATGTACAACATCATATTCTCCCTCGATAATAAGCTGTTTTAACTTTTTATAAGCAACTATATTCTGTTTTTTAAAAGGTGAGCGTTGAAACTTTATATTATAAACTTTACAACCACGATTCAATAATATAGGACTAATTTCCCTATTAATATTGCAGGCTATATGCACTTCATGTCCCTGATCTAATAGCATTTCAATATGAGGAATCATAAATGCATTTATTGTATTTGAAATTGTAGACACATATAATATTTTCATAAAAAATTCTCCTGCCAATAATAGTAACTGAATGAGACTACCTTTTTATTTTTTTATTTTAAGTTCATTAAACTTCATCATATATATTCCTTCATCATACATTCCCATTTCACTAACATTAATATCTCCATTTACATTATTGATAATCATCCTTGGCACGTTTACCCCACTCTCAAACGCATGCGGGTAGCCTCCACCAAAACGAGGATTTACTTCAGAGATGTAATATTCACCTTTCACTTTAAAAATATCAATATCAATAATACCTTTAAACCCAATTATTTGAACTAAATTCTTAATTAATTCAAACAGCTGTTTATCCTTAATTGAAACGGATTTATCAGTTTCACCAGCCCTCATTTTTATTTTTTCCTTTGTAAATATTGCTACTGGCTCATCAGAAAAAATGTCGATATAAACATCAGCCCCGTATTCTGTTCCATCCATAAATTCCTGAATCATTAAATTATCAAATCTACTAAATAATAGTTCAATTTCCTCTTTCGAAGTAACCTTATTTATATTGATACTTGCGCTACCTTTCACAGGTTTTACAAATACTGGATAATTAATGATTCCTGCTTCCACATCTTTATAAAATTGCTCTTTGTCAACATAACTTTTAACGGTTTGGAATCCATTTTGAACCAAAAATTTAAACATTGTATATTTATCGAAACACATTTTAACTACTTCCAATTCTGAGATAATAGGGAGTGTACCAATATCTACAAATTCCTGTTTATGTTCTGCAAGGAAACTAAGTTCAGGATCTATTAGCGATAAGACAGCTTTAATATTATTTTCCTTGCAAATTGAAAGAATAACGTCTAGGTATCCTTCATCTCCCACTCTTGGAACAATAAAATGTTTATCTGCTTCATATAAAGCAGGTGCCAAATCGCTACAATCAGTAGCAATAACAAGCCCACTGCTGCCTAGTTCTTTTTTAAAGTACTGTACAATTTTATTTCTTGTCCCGCAGCTTAATATTAGTATATTTAACTCGTTACCCATTCGTCAGATCCTCCCAAAGGCTAGCCTTTTAAAAATCTACTGATTTAATTAGCTACATTGCTATAATCAAATAAACTTTTCCATTAATACTAAATCCTTATATTCACCTTTAATAAATCGTTCATCTTTAAATTTTCCTACTTTTTCATAACCTAGGGAGTGCCACATATGTGTAGCTGATTCATTATCAAATACAACATTTAACTTTATTTTTCTCAAGTTTAAATACTCTTTCGCAAATCGCTCAATTAATCTACATGATTCTTTTCCATATCCTCTACCCTGGGTACTTTTGTTTCCAATGTAGAGGCCTATTTCACTTGTACGATGAATCCAATTAATACTATATAAACCTACCATTCCAATAGGTAGATTTTCATTATCACAAATGATAAATCGCTTATTATTACCTGTAGTATCTATCATAGAGTCCATCCACTTTTCTTGTTGATCTATAGATGTTGGCATAAACCCCCCACCTAAATAACGATAAGTTTCTTCATCGTTTTTCCATTCATTTAAGAAAGTAATATCTTCTTTGAGAATAGGCCTAAGATATACTTTTTCTCCTTTGATCACATTCTCACCACTTTCATTTGTAATTGCCGACCCTATATAGACTTTTTTGTAGACTTTTTGTCAGTTTCCATATAGATATTTTCAGATTTAAAAAGCTTAAACACTGTTTTAAACAAAATCTTAATATCAAGCCATACATTAAATTCATCAATATATTTGTTATCTACAACAATTCTGTCATCCCAGCTAACTGAATTTCTTACTTTTACTTGTGCTAACCCTGTTACTCCAGGGTGCACTGTAAAACGTTTTTTTGCCCAATCAGGATAGTTTTCAAATCCATCGTATGGATAATAAGTAACCGGTGGGCGAGGGCCTACAAGGCTCATTTGTCCCATTACAACATTAAAAAGTTGGGGTAATTCATCAACACTTGTTGCACGGAGTATTTTACCTACCTTTGTTATTCGATTATCATTTTTACTTTTTACTGTTAATCCATCCCCAAGTTTTTCAGCATTAACAACCATTGTTCTAAATTTAATGATTTTAAAAATCTTACCATTCTTTCCTAAACGATCTTGTTTAAAAAACACAGGACCTTTTGATGTCAACTTAATAGATATGGCTATGATAATAAGAATTGGTGAAATCATAATTACACCAATTAGACTTCCAAAAAAGTCTATTAACCGTTTAATAAATAAATTCAAGACTCTCATTGATTATCTCCACAATCCTTTAATTATCTTAACAACTCTTTCTAATTCTTCATCCGTCATCTTTGTATCAGACGGCAAACAAACACCATTCTCAAAAAGTTTCTCCGATACACCTTCACCAATAAAATCAAATTTCTCAAAGAATGGCTGCATATGCATAGGTTTCCAAACCGGCCTTGATTCGATATTCTCAGCTTCCAATGCTTTAAATATATCAATAGGTCTAACTTCACAAGATAACGTTATCGAGCTTAACCAATAATTTGGTTCCTCCCATTCATTGCTAGGCATGAACTCCACACCTTCAAGCTCACCAAGCTCTCTCTTATAAAATTCAAAAATATAATTCTTTTTCGCAACTCTCTGATCTAACACTTTAAGCTGCCCTCTTCCAATCCCGGCAACAACATTACTCATACGGTAATTAAAACCTAATTCACTATGTTGATAATGTCTTGCTTGATCTCGGGATTGAGTGGCCCAAAATCTCGCCTTAGAAATTCTCTCTTCATTATTAGAAACAAGCATTCCACCCCCGGAAGTTGTGATAATCTTGTTTCCATTAAAAGAAAAGATTCCATAATCACCAAAAGTCCCAGTATGCTTACCTTTATAGTAAGTACCCAATGACTCGGCAGCATCTTCTATAACGGCTACATTATGTTTCTTACAAATCTCCATTATCTTATCCATATCTGCAGACAAGCCATATAGATGCACAACAATGACTGCCTTTACTTCTGGATACTTCTCAAATGCTTCTTCTAATGCTTTTGGGCTCATATTCCAAGTTTCATAATCACTATCGATAAATACAGGAATAGCATTTTGATAGATGATTGGATTTGCAGTAGCAGAGAAAGTAAGTGTCGGGCAGAAAACAATATCCCCTTCTCCGACTCCTGCTGCTTTAAGAGCCAAATGAATAGCAGCTGTTCCTGAAGACAGTGCTGCAGCAGCTTTAGAACCAACCCTCTCAGCAAGCTCTCTTTCAAATCCATTTACGTTTTCACCAAGGGGCGCAATCCAGTTTGTATCAAAAGCTTCCTGTACGTATTGTATTTCATAACCTTCATCACTCATGTGTGGAGAAGAGAGGAATATTCTTTCTTTCACTTTTGTCGATTCCATTTTCTACACTTCCTTCCAATTCGGGCAAAAGTTAAGCCCCTTTCCCTAAGAATCTCTGAAGGAAAAGGAGCTATATACTAATTACCTTTTGATAAATAAGAATCTGGCATTGCTAGGTTGCTAATGAAAGCACTTTGTTTTCTTTTCTGTTAGCAAGATTTATTACGTAAGTTTTTAATTCATTTGTTGAAAAGCCGTCAAACTGATCAAGTAAAAAACTGATTTCCGCTTCCTGTTCCAAGACAGCCTTTCCAATGAAGATTTTCGGAAACACAGGTTCTGGATAAACTTCTTTTTCATTCAACAATTCTTCAAACATTTTCTCGCCGGGTCGAATTCCTGAAAAATTTATGCCGATTTCTTCTATTGTATAACCAGAAAGTCTGATGAGGTTTTTAGCCAGATCAACAATTTTGACAGGTTCACCCATATCAAGCACAAACACTTCTCCACCACGAGCCAGAGTTCCTGCCTGAATAACAAGCGTCGAGGCTTCCGGAATTGTCATAAAGTACCTAGTCATTTCTGGGTGGGTAACAGTTACTGGCCCTCCAGCCTGGATTTGTTTCTTGAACAAAGGAATGACACTGCCTCTGCTTCCTAGTACATTACCAAAACGAACGGCAACGAATTTTGTATTACTAGTTTTGTCTAACTTTTGAATAATCATTTCAGCAATTCTCTTGGTAGAACCCATTACGTTAGTAGGATTAACAGCTTTATCTGATGAGATGAGAACGAATGTATCTACACCGAAGGTATCTGCGGCCTCCGCTACATTTTTTGTACCAAAGACATTATTCTTCACAGCTTCTCTTGGATTATACTCCATCAATGGAACATGTTTATGGGCTGCGGCGTGATAGACTACGTTAGGTTTGTATTCTTCCATTACCTCAAACATTCTTGTTCGATCTTGAATATCGCCTATAACAGGAATAATTTCAACTATACTGCCATATTGGTTTCGAAGTTCCATTTCTATCTGATAAATACTATTCTCTCCATGTCCAACTAATACAACCCGCGAAGGTTCGAACGAACAAATTTGCCTGCAGATTTCCGATCCTATCGATCCACCTGCACCGGTAACAAGAACAGTCTTTTCTTTTACATATTGGGAAATGGAGTCAATATCCAGGTCAATTGGTTCACGGCCTAATAGGTCCTCTACTTGTACATCTCTAAATTGGTTAACAGACACTTTACCAAGCATAATATCTTCTATCATCGGCATAATCTGAGTTTTCGCATTTGTTTTCGAACACTCTTTAAAAATACGATTTAGCTCTTTTTTGTTCAATGAAGGAATGGAGATAATAATTGTATCAATTTGCATTAATTGGACTATCTTCCCGATACTACTGGTTTTGCCTACTACAGGTAGACCCAGAATATCCAACTTA
The DNA here is from genome assembly GCF_046237635.1 of Peribacillus sedimenti. Lineage (NCBI taxonomy): Bacteria > Bacillati > Bacillota > Bacilli > Caryophanales > Bacillaceae > Peribacillus > Peribacillus sedimenti. The sequence goes on from NZ_CP143547.1 coordinate 4,637,841, forward strand.
AATTTTTGCGGATCATCATCTATAAATGCTACTGGTTTTAACTCTATATCATGATTGTTTAAAAGCTGACGAGCCACCATTGTTCCAGCTGAACCGGCGCCGATAATTAATGTACGCTTTTTTTTGAGATTTGTTTTTATATAACGATCTCGGAACATACGCCAAGAAAAACGTGATCCTCCGATTAATAAAAGATGTAGCATCCATGTAATTAATAATGCCCTTATATAAACATTTTGGAATGCCAAATATTGCACTAAAGCTGTTACAATCATCGAATAACTTATCGCTTTCGAGATGGAGATTAATTCTCCTACACTCGCATATTGCCACGCCTTATAATACAACTTATATTTAGCCGCAAACATATGGTGACTTACTAATAAAGTAATAGATGTCACTAAAAGAGTGGGAATCTTAAAGATACCAAGGTCAGGATTTAAGATTAAATAACTAAAATAAATAGCAGTAACTACAATAAATGAATCTAATAGCGGCAGAAATGTTAATCGCTTTCGGTACGTCAACCAAATAGCCCCCCTTTAAGCATCATCTTCACCATAAATCAAAAAACCGTAATTCACCCAGACGGTTAAACCTCTATCCGAAAAATTAAACTAGTGTTTCTTGTGAAGAAACAACTTCTTTTAAATACTCTAAAATGTCTTCTCTTAAATCTTTGTGCTGCAAGGCAAATTCAATCGTTGTTTTAATAAATCCGAATTTCTCCCCTACATCGTATCGAATACCTTCAAAGTCATAAGCAAATACTCTTTGGATGTCATTCAACCTCTGGATGGCATCTGTCAATTGAATTTCTCCACCCGCACCTGCTTCCTGTCGATCAAGAAACATAAAAATCTCTGGAGTTAAAATATAACGTCCCATTATCGCTAGATTGGAAGGAGCCGTTCCTTGTTTTGGTTTTTCTATAAAGCTGTGCACTTGATATCGGCGTCCATCTTGACTAGCCGGATCAATGATCCCATAACGGTTTGTTTCTGTATCAGGCACAGTTTGTACCCCAATTACAGAGGATAGTGTTTCTTCATATTGATTTATTAACTGCTTAAGACAGGGAGTATCACTTTGAACTATGTCATCCCCTAATAAAACAGCAAACGGTTCATCACCTATGAAATTACGGGCACACCAGATAGCATGTCCTAATCCTTTCGGTTCTTTTTGGCGAATATAGTGGATATCCGTCAGATTAGTAGAATATCGAACCTTATCTAATATATCTAACTTCCCTTTTTCAAAGAGATTCTGCTCTAACTCAAGTGCATTATCAAAGTGATCCTCAATCGCACGCTTCCCTTTTCCTGTAACGATAATGATATCTTCAATACCGGAAGCTACTGCTTCTTCTACTATGTATTGAATAGTAGGCTTATCCACAATTGGCAGCATTTCCTTTGGCATAGCCTTAGTTGCCGGTAAAAACCTTGTCCCTAATCCCGCTGCTGGAATGATAGCCTTTCTTACTTTCTTCAAATATATCTCCTCCTCATTAAGTTGTCACAGGCAGTTAAATACAAAATGGTAAAACACAGCTTTAACCTATGTTCTATCATTTAATATTTAAATTACCAGCTAAACAAATTGCTTCTTAATCCGATAATAAACAAGATGGAGATTACATAATGTTAAAATTGATATTAATAAAGTGGGCATCTAACCCGTCCTCACAACATACTATTGGCGACAAGCACCTAAGGATACCTATAAAAGGCACCCCACAGTATGATCGAGTACTCCATCGGTAACGGATAGGAAGCCTCGCCGGTCAGGATGTCACTGACAGTATTACAATTATTTAAAAGATCCCAAGGAATTTTTTTACCTTCACTTTCTGAGGAATCTCTTTATAAATGGCATTGCCTTTAACTAATAGTTCAGCATTCTCGATAAAGAAATATACCATATCTGTGCCATATTGTTTTTCGACAAGATCTAAAGATTCGGAAAACATAAATCTCCGATTCGAGACATTATGAGCATCTGAAGAGATAAAATGAGCAAGATTCGCTCCTATTAATTGGTTGGTAAATTTGCTAATCTTCTTTCCAAAATAACCAACCATACTGGATGCCGTAATTTGGGTCAATGCCCCTTTCTTTACAAGCTGATATAAAATATCTGGATTCTCTATGATTTCCTGATTTCTTTCGGGATGAACAATAATTGGAATTAGGCCTTCCATCTGAATGTCATATAACAGTTGATCTGTATAACGCGGTACATGATTTGAAGGAAATTCAATGAATAAATATTTGTAAGTATTATTTAAAGTTAGTAATTCTCCGTTTTGATAACACTCTAGCATTTCCCCATATATTCTAGGTTCCTGCCCTGGCAAGATTTGAAGGGATAGGGATTGCTGTTTCAATACCTCATTTAATTCATCCACTTTTGATAAAATGGCGTGTTTAGTATTTTCATATTTCCCATTTCTATGATGGGGAGTTGCAATGATTGATGTGATTCCCTCTGAAATCGCGATCTTTGCCATTTCGATACTCTCATTGATAGATTGTGCGCCATCGTCAACGCCCGGCAAGATATGGCAATGTATATCAATCATTACATTCTCCTCCTATATTTTTCAAAATATTCCATCAATGAGCACTATGTCCTATAATATAACATGTTTCTTACATTATTGGGAGTAATTTGGAAAATTTTTTTAATTTGCACCGTAGTAATAGTAGTAATTATTGTCCTGGGTCTTTTTATTGTTCAAGACGACCCCTAACAGTTTCCCATTGGCCGTACTCAGTAATTCTTTTGCTTTCAGAATACTTTCTTTTTCCGTTTTCCCACTTGACACTACCAAAACTGTTCCATCGCAGCTATTTGATAGAATTTGTGCGTCTGCGACTGCCATGACTGGCGGTGTATCGAATATAATGAGATCGAATTCCATCTTGGCCTTCTCGATAAATTGTTCCATTGCCTTAGACCCCAATAACTCAGCAGGATTGGGTGGAATCGGGCCACTTGTAAGGATATAAAGGTTATTTTCCTCTGTCTGGTTGACTGCATCCGTCAATTCCATTTGCTTAGTTAACACATTGGTTAATCCAAAGGTATTGGTTATATTGAAGGTATAGTGGGTGGTAGGTTTCCTTAAATCCGTATCAACCAGCAAAACATGCTTGCCCTGTTGAGCGAACACCACAGCTAGATTAGAGGCGGTAGTCGATTTCCCCTCTCCAGGTCCTGCCGAAGTCACAAGCAGTGTCTGCAGATCATTGTCGATAGAAGAAAATTGTATATTCGTACGGATTGTCCTGAACTGCTCAGAGATTGGTGACTTCGGATTCAGTCTGGTTATTAATTTCCTTTTATGTTCGAACATTTTCTTTTTGGAATTTTTAAGAGCCAACAGTCTCACTCCTCGCCTTTGTGCTGTCTTGTTCTCCGATTATCGTGATTACACCCAATACAGGAAGCTCTAGTAATTGTTCAATGTCCTTCTCTGATTTAACAGTGCTATCCATATACTCAAGAAGGAAAGCTAGCCCTACTCCAGCCATCAGCCCAACCACTAACGCAATAGCGATGTTTAACAGTGGCTTTGGTTTTACAGGTGATTGTGATTCTGCAGCATCTGCCTTGGCAAGGATTTTTACGTTATCCACCTTCATGATATTAACGATTTGTGTCTGAAAGACCTCGGCTGTCTTATTGGCAATCTGTACAGCTTTGTCTGGATTTTGATCCTGGACTGTAACATTGATGACTTGGGAATCTTGTTCACTGCTGACAGTGATCTTCCCATTCAATTCGCTTGGTTTCATGTTTAACATCAAGTCGTCACTCACGATTTCTAGAATAGCTGGACTTTTAATGATCACGTTATATGTATTGATCAATTGAAGGTTTGTCTGAACTTGATTCATATCGTATAACGCTTTATCATCTTTTGACTGGTTTACAAGTATTTGTGTAGATGCCTGGTAAATCGGGGTTAAGAAAAAGTAGCTGATGATCCCACTCACCGTAACTGCGAGTAAAGTGATGACGATAATAAGACTCATTCTTTTTCGCAGTGTTTGAAACAACTCTTTCAAGCTAATCGTTTCTTCCATCATTTCCTCCTGCTCATGTCGTATAAAAACAATGAGTGTATTATACCATAATTTTGTAGATTTATAATGATTTTGCTGTTGTAATTTGTCAAAGTTGTTGTCATAATCGTAGTAAAAATGTCTCCCACGGCTATTAATATTAATACTAATGACACGTGGTTGAATAGTAGTTTGTCGTTATTGGTAGTAATTACATGTTTAACTGTAGTTTTTTTGGGGTTTATCAAAAATTCGGAGGTCCTTATGAAAGTATTCTTTGTGTCGATTGCTGCAATTGTTTGTGCCGCTGTGCTGGCTTTTGGCAATATTCATTATAATGACAAGATCAATACTACAGTTGGTGCAGCTCAGGGGAAAACAGATTCAGTTAACCCCGGGTCCAGCAGTAACAGTTCGGATATCACTTCTCTTATTTCTAATTGGCCAAAGGATAGTCAAAAACTATTCCAGAAGCGACAAAAGGAAAACAAACCCTTTAGACTTCTAATGGTTGGATCAGATACCCATTGGACTGAGCCTGTCGTGAATAGTTTAAAAGAAACTTATAAAGGCATTGTGGTCGAAGTTCAGCAATATGAACTAAATTCTATGGAATTTATTCAGCTGGGTAAATACGAAGAACTACGGCAGGAAAAGGCAGATTTAATTTTATTGGAGCCTTTCACGTTAAAAGATAATGGGGAAGTTCGGTCAGAGGATTCCTTTGCTAATATCAATACGATAATGGATCGAGTAACTCAGGATAAAAAAGATACAGCTTTTATCCTGCAGCCGCCTAATCCGTTATATAATGCCACGTATTACCCTATGCAAGTTGCGGAATTGAAAAAGTTTGCCAAGGAAAAAGGTATTACTTACATGGATCACTGGACATCCTGGCCAGATCAGAAATCTGAGGAGATGAAAGGATATTTAACTTCAGATGGCAGCACGCCAAGCGACAATGGCTACGAAGTATGGAGCCGAGCGGTAACTGACTTTTTGATTAACAAGGTTAAATAGAACACTAATACCCCCCGAATAAAGGATACTACAATCCTCTATCCGGGGTTTTTTATGTAAGGATTTCAAAAGTAAAACATAATAATTCTAGAAGGTTTTAAAAAAACTTGTTAGTATGGTCGTTAAGGAAAATAACCAAAAAGTCTAAAGCACTAATATTTATATTATAAAAAGAAGTATGGGAGATTACGATAAATGCTTAAAAATAACATAAATCAGTATAACCCTGTCTACATCTTCTTCAGCATCATTTGGGGTGCAATTCTCTTTTTCTGTATATGCGTTGCCAATTTTGATGGTACGTTCTTTCATTTCGAAGCAGCTGATTTTAGATGGAATCCTAATCCTAACTTTAGAGAACTTTTTATCTTAAGTGACCTGACACAAATCCACGAGTATTTTTTACTAATCAAAACAGGTCACTTTGTAGGTTTTGCGGTACTTGAACTTTTGTTGTTTGCAGCGTTTAGACGTAAAGGGCTGACCGTGCTTTTAGGCCTTCTACTTGCAATTTCGACAGAGGTGTTGCAATTATACTTCTGGCGGGATGGCCGGATTTACGACATGATCATTGATTCAGCGGGAACATTTTGTTCGTACTTAATAATAAGATCTAAGATTCAGCGAAGTGAAAAATAGATTGATTTCCTTTCAATATCTCCTTTGAATTAATTTCTACGATTACCACAGTTCTGCTCCGGGTAAAGTGTATCAATCCGAAATCAGAGGGGTACTCTTGTCAATTACAAAAAGAATATCTTATTGGTGGCACAGAATCCAAATCAATTACCACTACACCCTTTTAGAAGGGTGTTTAGATAAACAGCTTCGTGATCAATTGGAATCAAAGATCCATTTTCATAGAGAGAAGGTAAAGGAAGTACACTTCTCAACGTACATTTTAAAAAGTTAATAATCTATTTTCTATCGACAACTACTTTTGACAGCCTTTTAAACTTACTTTAATTAAACTAAAGTCAAGTTCTAAACTTGCGAGGTGTTTATTATGTTTAAGAGGCTGCCTGGTGGTTTTAAAGTAGTTTACACCTGGAGAAAGTTCAGAATTATCTACTTACAACTAATGCTGGAAAGCTGTTTTGACGAAAGCATCAGGAAGAAACTTATACATAAAATAAACTATCACAAAAATAAGCTGGAAGAATTATTTGAAGCACCTAGGTAGGTGCTTTTTATTTTACGCAGTGGAAGCGGTCCTGATTTTTAATTTATTCAAATGTAGAGAATAATTTTTTATCTAACAAATCTCAATCTAATAATGGTATAATTTTCCTAGTTTGTTTACCAGGAGAGGATATAGATGAAAAAGAGTTTTAGTATTTTATTAGTAGTTTTGTTATTATTATCCGCTGCATCCTTCGACTCTAAGAATGCAAGCGCTGCGACCATGTCATTTTCAACGAAAGTTTCGAAGACTAAATCCTTAAGTTCTTTAAAGACGGTTTTGACCGGCTCTAAATGGTATCACGTAGAATATGATACCAATGGAAAAAATGTGAGGTTTATGGCGTTTAAGAATGTCAATCCGTATGGAGGGGGTACAGGATTGGCAGTATTGAGGGCTCAGAAAATAGGTGGCTACTATACTGACGTTACTATCGCAAACCCACAAGACAAAGATGTACTCTATGCATCAAAAAGAGTCATGCAGCTCATCGGAGTGCCGGTTGACCAAAAGAGCTATTTCAGTATTATTGATAAGGCGATGAAGTATAAGAAAGTTTACTTAGCGAAGTGGGGCAAATACCAATTCAGGGTTTATTATGACTCAGTTAATAAAGGGCTCTATCTGTTAGAGACTGAATATAATAAATTTAAATGAGGCCTATATGAAAATATCAAATCGCCTATTGTCTTTTCTGATCACCCTGATAATGTACGTCCTGTTTTTTCTTTCTGTCTCCAATGTGGAAGGTGATGAATCCAGCAATTCAATCATTGCGGCTGGCGCATTTGTCGCCATGACCTGGTTCGTAAACTTCCCGCTTGCCTGGTTTATTATGTACAAAATCTTAAAAGCCGCCCGGAATGATAAATAGTATTTTAATCTATATAAGTTGAACTAAAGATTTTTGACTTTCATTTGGTTTCATCTATATTTAGGAACCTGTTGATTGGAGCGGAAGGCGCGAGACTCCTGCGGGACAAGCGGCATAGGGAGACCCCGCAGGCGCCAAACGCGCCGAGGAGGCTCCCTGGCTGCCCCGCGGAAAGCGGAGCGCCTGGAACGGAAATCAACAGCCATATCTTTAGGGATAACTTGAGTAATGCACTTTTAAAATAAAAAATCCTGAGCCTACAAACAGACTCAGGGAAAAGATTAGTTATTTATGAAATCTTATTCATTAAAATGATAGACATCCCAAATATCAGGTGTCTCGGACCCGATATACCAGGCTGCCGCACCGCCCAGGTGATACTGTTTCACCTGGTTCATACGGAGCGTAATCGATTTTTGATCCTCTATCCATATTTGATGTTTTTCTTTATTTACCGTGTATTCTACATAATACTGTCCGGTTTCCGGTTTCCAAATCTTTTTAAGGTTTTTGGCAGAAATGATTTTCTCCACCTCAGGCATGGTCCGATCTATGCTCTTTACTTCCTTCGTGTCGAGGTCCGTCACCCATTCTCTTGTATAAAAGGGTACAGCCAGAACGATTTTATGGGAAGGAACATCTTTCATAAGAAGTTCCAAACCTTCCTTCACCCACGGCATGGAGGCCACTGAACCTGCGACCGGGCTATTGCCCCAATGCTCGTCATACCCCATCATAATAATATAGTCTGCGATGTTCCCGAGCTTCTTTCGGTCAAGGCTTCCTGACCAGAACGGATCCCCATTCTCCCTGGTGACATCCACTGCTACCTTCATTCCATACGGCTGGATTGCATTCTTAAGTTCGGTAATAAAATTGACATAATCCTGCTTGTTCTTCGGATCAATGTTTTCAAAATCTACATTAATCCCGTCACTGTTTGTAGCGGCCAATGAATCCCTCAAGGCAGAAACCAGCTTCTGACGGCTTGCAGCATTACGCAACACCTTATCAGTCAATTGAGGATCAAAGAGATTCCCAATCAGCGGCCACACCTGCTTGCCATTGTTATGCGCCGTCTCCAGATATTTTGTATCAGCAGAAATCGCAACGAAATTCCCTGAATCCGCCAAAGTATACCAGCGCGGAGATACAACATTCAGGTTTTCATGGTTCAATTGGGCAGAATAACTCGCGGCCGTACCTTTAAATTTCCAGCCCATCACGATACGACTCTGTGTTTTTTGCGACAGCTGCGATTTTTTGACCCAGCCGTTTTTGCCACCCAGCAATTGTACCTGAATATAGTAATCCGGGATATTCAATTTCCGTCCAATTTGAATTATAGAAGAGCTCAAACGGTTCAACTTAGTTATGTCGGACTGCGACACGCCATATTTCTTAGCAAGGGCTGATAATGTATCCTCTTGTACTACGCTATGAATTTTGTATACTTGCGGTATTTTTAGCTTTTGGCCTACTAAGATTTTTGTGGATGTAAGAGAATTAGCCTTCTGCAGCTCATTTACGGGTACATTATATCGCTTGGAAATAACAGATAAACTCTCCCCTGCAGTAACAATATGAACGACTACATCAGCTGAATCTCCTGCTAATGTTGTAAGCACCGGGTATTCTTCCCCTTTTTGTAGTACCGCAACTACAGCCGATCCTTGTTTAGGCTGGCTATAAGCCTTAATGCCATTCGCCTTAACAGCCCCTATTGCAAGCTGGCTGGCTGCTTCTCCTTTAATAGGTGCAATACTTATGGTAACAAATAAAATGATGATAAGTTGCAAGAATTTAAACATTGAAACCAACGTCTCCTCTAGATGGTAACTTCGATAACTTAACTAGTTTAATATTCTGTGAGCCTAAAAGATACCGGCAGTTTGTGGGGAAGTTACCAACAGAAGAATAGGCAGATGGTTTGACTGGTTTCCTGAATTGAACACGACAACATTCGATGCTTCATATCTTAGTTCAGATAAAACTACGGCAAAAAAAGAAACCAGACACCAAACGGCATCTGATTCCTAACAAATCTTATTTAACTTCAACCCAGCCATTCTTGATTGCCAGGACAACAGCCTGGGTACGGTCGTTTACATTCATTTTTTGAAGGATGTTGCTTACGTGATTTTTGACGGTTTTTTCACTGATGTACAGTGTTTCACCAATTCCACGGTTGCTCTTTCCGTCAGCAAGGAGCTGAAGGACTTCACATTCGCGGCGAGTCAACAGGTGAAGCGGCCTTCTGATTTCAATAGCATGGCCATGCTCGCCTTCATTGCCTTCCTCAGACGCCAGTCTGCGATACTCCCTCACCAGGTTGTGAGTGACCTTCGGGTGAAGGTAGGATCCGCCATCAGCTACTACCTTTACCGCTTCGATCAATGCGTCGGCATCCATTTCCTTCAGCAGGTAGCCTGATGCACCTGTTTTCAATGCATGCTGTACATAATTTTCGTCATCATGGATGGAAAGAATGATGACTTTTGTCTCCGGGTATCGGTCAATCAGCATTTTGGTTGCTTCTACGCCATTGATGTTTGGCATGTTAATATCCATAATTACTACATCCGGATTATATTGTTCAACGAGGGCCATTGCCTCGCTTCCATCGTCACCTTCTGCCACAACGTCAAAAGATGATTCAAAATCCAAAATCCGCTTTACTCCCTCACGGAATAATTGATGGTCGTCGATAATAATAATACTTGTTTTCAACGACTTCGCCCCCTCGTCCAGTACTCGAATTATTTTATATAAATTTATTTTTTCATCATTGTTTAAATGGAACCTGGATATAAACCATAGTTCCTGCGCCCGGATTGGATTCGATTGTGATTTCCCCATCCAGCAGTTCGACTCTTTCCTTCATGCCCATCAGGCCGAAAGAACCTTCCTTCTTCTGGGTAGAATCAAACCCTTTTCCGTCGTCTTTTACCACAACGGTAACAAAGTCCTCAGTCATTGATAATTTAACCTGTATCAGCTTAGGACTTGCATGTTTTAATCCATTCTGGACAGCTTCCTGGATCAGCCGGAACAGCGCAACCTCCATTTCGGAAGGAAGCCGTTTCTCTTCCCCAAGATTGGCAAAGGTCAGCTGGATCCCATCGTTATACTCTTCCGTAGTAAGAAGGTACTTTTTCAGTGTAGGAATCAGCCCCAGGTCATCCAGAGCCATCGGCCGGAGATCGTATATAATCCTCCTGACCTCATATAAGGCATTGCGTACCATGAGCTTAAGATTGCGTATTTCCCCAAGTGCCTCCTGGGCTCCACGCTCACGATACACCCTTTCAATGAGATCTGAGCGCATCATGACATTGGCCAGCATTTGCGCCGGTCCATCATGAATTTCACGGGAAAGCTTTTTCCTTTCCTCTTCCTGCGCCTGGATAACCTTCAGCCCGAATTCCTGCCTGCGCTGGGCATCCTCCAACGCTTCCCCAACCTGTCTTAAATCGCTTGTAAGATAATTTAGAACCACTGAAATCTGGGTGGCAAGATGCTCAGCCCGGTCGATTGTCTGTTTGAGGGTCTTAAGCCTTCTCTCCAGATCGTCACGCCTGTCCCGAAGCTGCTTTTCCAGCTGGCGATTCATCTGCAGGTCAATCTGCAGCTTGTGCGCCCTCTCGTAAGCATCCCGAACCTGCTCCTCAGAGAACTGCTTGAAATTCATGCTTACCTCGGACAGCCTCTTCCGTGCAAGGCGCGCCTTTGTTTCCAATGCGTCTCCTTCATTGATGATGAAAGATACTTTTCCCCGGATTTCTGTGAGTTCTTCAGTGAAACTTTCAAAGTCCTTCCGGCATTGTTCCTCAATCTCGAAAATTTCCGACTTGCTCTCCCCAACAGTGTGAACCATCGTCTCGAGTATTGAGTCAAGTGCCTGGCTGTCTACCTTATTAATGGCCATACATCTTCCTCCGCTTTGGCCCAACAGAGTCCTGATCGTTTTGTATGTTTCATAGATTTGTTGGTTATGATAAAAATTCCATGCCGTGGCTTCTCATAGAAAGGGCCACTCAAAATGTAAAGTCGAAAGAAACTGACCACTGACCTCTTATGTACATAATGTGACAAAAAGCTTAACTCAGTTATATCGTATCATCAACCAAACGACTATAAAAAGGGAAAACATTGCCTGCAGGTTTTTCATGAAATGTGTTGACATTCTACTATTATCCTAAAGCATATTCCCGGGCGGATGCAAACTTATTGAGCATCACCCAGCCAGTGAACCGGTTGTCACCTCTATATTAAGAGACAGAAATCATCAGCATCTGATAAAAAAATCATTCTTTTTCACGAATAATATTCTTTTAAGCATATGTTACTATCTTAAAATAGTACTATATGCTGTATTTATTATAGCATGATGTTTGGTGCTTTATATTAAGATTCCTTTACATAACCTTACTGTTTGTTTACGATTTTTCAAGCCATTTCTGCCACTTATATCCTTTATTATTATACTTGACTCAAGGAATTTGCCACACTATGTCGCAAAGCCTATAATTAAATATACAAATTAAAATGTCATTTTCTTTACAAACTATAATTATTTTTATCAGGAGGTTTATCATGCTTCCACGTTATTTAACAGTCAGTACAGAAGCGGGAGAACATGAAATCGCGATCCAGAAGTCCCGGTTCATTGCACATATAAAGAGAGTAGAAACTGAGGCTGAGGCCCAGGAATTTATCCAGTCCATCAAGAAGAAGCACTGGGATGCAACCCATAACTGCTCTGCATATATGATCGGGGACAGGGATCAAATCCAAAAAGCGAATGATGATGGGGAACCGAGCGGGACAGCAGGCGTACCGATTCTGGAGGTTATCAAGAAAAAAGGATTAAAGGATACGGCTGTAGTTGTCACCCGATATTTCGGTGGCATTAAACTTGGTGCTGGCGGACTCATCCGCGCCTATAGCGGAGCTACGTCCGAAGGAATCAATCATTTGGGCATCATTGAGCGCAAACTGATGCGCATCATGCAGACAAAAGTAGATTACACCTGGCTCGGCAAGCTTGAAAACGAACTCCGCTCCTCCGTCTATGAAATAAAAGAAATCCACTATCTCGATAATGTAATTATAGATACGTATGTCGAGGAAGGCCAAAAACAGAATTTCACGGATTGGATGATTGAGCTAACAAACGGCCAGGCGATCATTACAGAGGGAGAAATGCTTTATCTTGAAAAGAAACTATAGCAAATCTCGAATTCCTTCTCCTCAAAGTCATAATAGTCCTCAGCAATATCAGGTACCTGACTTTCGAATATAACCTGTTTGGTCATATTTATAAGGAATACAAAGACTGGACTGCTGCGCGTCCCTTCATTTGCGCATTAAGTATCATAACCGGTCTATCTTTGAAAGATAGGCTTTTTTTACTGTCTTCCAGCAGGTTTATATGAAAACAATATAACTATTTACCACATTTACAAATAATGGTATATTAACCTCCTAAAACTGATGTTAGGAGTGTACAGAATAATGAAAAAATTTATTATAGGTTCGTGCCTGGCGTTAGCCATATCTACTGGAGTACCTGCAATTACTAATATTGGAGTTCACGAAACTGAGGCTGCCTCAGTTGCTGGAAAATCTTATTCCTACTATCTTTCCAAATCTCAGGCCAAAAGTGTTTATAAAAGCATGAAAAAAGCTGAAAAAGTTGGAGGTTGGGCAAGTATTTTTCTAGGACTGATTGCTAAAGGACAGGCAGCCAGTGTCGGCGTTGCCCTTTCAGCTAGTTCCGTTGGTAAAAAGGAAGTCGAAAAGGCATATCACAAAGGTATGCGATTAAAGGTTACTTATACTTATGGAGTTACCATGTCGTTAAATAAAACAACTTTTAAAGCAGTCAAATAAGACAAAAACAGTATTTGAGATATTTTGGGTTTAACCAAGAAGGATAATCACCTTACTGAAATGGCAAAACCCGTGTTTTCTTCTTGTCTGTGAGCCAAATAATCTTAAAACAAACTTACATTGCCAGAAATGTAGTTCACAAAGCACTCTTCGGGGTGCTTTTTTGCGTTGTCGGCAGGGAATTTGAGAATATGCTTGATCAAGTCGTGCGAACAATCAAAATCAAAAGCAATAGAATGATAAAACCTAATAGTTTCCAATGCGCAAGAGTCTCAAAGAGTCAAAGATATCTATGTTCCACAACAGTTAACAGAATGAGGTTTATGTGCAACGGATTCTATTGCTTACTGTATTAGAAAGATTTCCAAAAATTCGCTACTCTCCTAGATAAATTTTATTTTACGAAAGGTATAATCCATTGTAAAATAAAGTTTAGTCGATTTTTGCAGTTTTTTGAGATTAATGGATTCATCGTTTGATATATTGCAAAAAAGGAGAAACCATATGCCTACAACAAGACGCATATATAAGATAAAGAAGAAAAAGAAACGAAAAAGAAGAATATTGCTCCTTATGCTTCCGATTCTATTGCTCGCTTTAGGGGCTTCTGTCTATGGCGGCTATTTGATTACAAAAGCCCAATCGATGTTGGGAGATTCGTTTGAATCTATAGGAATGTCCTCCAAGAGGGATGAAAAAGTAGACCCTATGGCAGATAATGTGTCGCTGCTGTTTATTGGTGTCGATGACAGTAAAACCCGGAACCAGCAGGGACATTCACGCTCGGACGCTTTAATGCTGGCGACCTTTAATAAGAAACAGAAGAATATCAAGCTGGTCAGTATCCCGCGTGACTCGTATGTGTATATTCCCGAAAAAGGCTCTAGGACAAAAATCAACGCAGCTCACGCAATTGGCGGTCCCAAAGCTACAGTGGAAACCGTTGAGGAGCTTCTTGATGTACCTGTTGATTATTATGTCCGCATGAACTTCAATGCATTCATTGATGTTGTTGATGCACTCGAGGGAATTGAAGTGGACGTACCTTACGAAATCAACGAAATCGATTCAAAAGATAGAAAGAGAGCCGTTCACTTGATGCCGGGTCTACAGACTCTCAACGGAGAAGAGGCCCTTGCACTTGCCCGTACAAGAAAACAGGACAGTGACATTTACCGCGGACAGCGCCAGCAGGAAATCCTGAAGGCAATCATGAAAAAAGCCGCAAGCGCTGGCGCCATTACTAAGTATACAGACGTAATCGAGGCAGTTGGCGACAATATGACAACCAACCTCCAGTTCAGTGAAATGAAGGCCTTCATTCAATACGTGACCAATTCATCTGGCCTCGACATTGAATCTGTAAAATTAAATGGATCTGACAGTTATATTAACGGTGTTTACTACTACCAATTGGATGATGCATCGGTAGCGGAAGCACAGGCAGCATTGAAATCTCACCTGAATATATCTTCACCAGATTCGATGTCAGAGAACACTCAAACTGATAGCAGCTCAGATTCTTCTGAATTTTGATATAGTATTCCAACGAAAGGACGCCATACAGGCGTCCTTTTTGCTTATTTACATTTTTATATTACATTTTGGCTGTATAAGACACCCTCGATTCTGATTCTGTAAATTACACACGATTAAGCAAAACCGTCACTACTGCTACTATAGCAATTGTGATTGCAATGTATGTGCTTATAATGATTTTCTTTTTTCTTAATTTCTTTCCATAAATTTCTTCGGCTGTATTCCATCGGTTTTTATACATCAAATACACTCCTCATGTTTGATGGCAGCTGGCTGGCATTGTCTGTAACAGTAGCCCCTCTAGCTTTGCGTCATTATTTTTCAATAATTTTGCCTTTCAATATGAAGTGTACGATAACGCATCATCCAAAATAAGGTTCATTTTACTTATTTTCCACATCTTTCATAGGTGTGCTCATAGTACTAAGCCCATCCACTTCTATACGAATCTGTCTATCTCACAGTACTTATCGTACGGTATTAAAAAAACCCGGCGTTAGCCGGGTCCACTCATTTTTTGTTACTGAATATTTTGAGCAATGGTTGATAATTGGAGCCTACCAGCCCAATCTTTTCTACAATAAGTTCGATTGTGATAAGAAGAATTCCGACTATGATCAATGCTCCCCACATGGTGGCAAAAGAGAAGATGATCGCAGCCAGTCCAAACGCGGAAGCAAGTGCATAAATAAGCAATACTGCTTGTTTATGGGAAAAGCCTACACGTACCAGACAATGGTGGAGGTGGGACTTATCAGGAGCAGCCAGAGGCTGTTTATTGACCAGGCGGCGGATGATAGCGAAGAATGTATCGGAAATCGGAACACCAAGAATGATAATCGGTACAATCAAAGAAATCATCGTTACATTTTTAAATCCAAGGATCGATAGCACAGCTATGATATAACCAAGAAAAAGGGAACCGGTATCCCCCATGAATATTTTTGCCGGGTGAAAATTGAACTTCAGGAATCCAAGTGCCCCGCCAGTCAGAATAAGGGCGGTTGTAGCAACAAAGATATCCCCCATAATGATTGCCATGACTGACATGGTGACTAGTGCGATAGTAGAGACTCCCGCTGCCAGTCCATCGAGGCCGTCAATCAGGTTGATTGCATTCGTTATCCCAACGATCCAGAGAATCGTGATCGGTATACTGAACATGCCGAACTGCAATTCCCCGCCAAAAGGAAGGTTAATGAAGGTAACCTGCAGGCCGCCCCACATGATGACAATGAGAGCAGCAGCTACCTGGCCAAGAAACTTGGTTCGTGCCCTCAGTTCATAGATGTCATCAAACACACCAATAAGCATCACCAGTGTCGCACCAGCCATAATCGGCAGCATGGTAGTGTGATTGGGAGTAAGGATTAATCCTGCTATAAAAAAACTGATGAATATTGCGAGCCCGCCCATGCGAGGCATAATCTTCTGATGAACTTTTCTTTCATTAGGCTTGTCGGTGGCCCCAACCTTATTTGCAAGTCGGATGACTAGAGGGGTAATAAGCAAAGACAAGGAAAATGATAGCAATAAGGCCAAAATATACATAGACCCACCCCATAATAATATACTAAAGATTGAATACCCCTCGCAAGTTACGATAAAACCGGTCTGGGCCCAATCTATTTTCTCTATTCCTAACTAAACATTATAAAGGCTTTCGGCAATTTTCACCATAGAAATTTACTTTTTGGAATCAAAATGTAAATTTTGTGTAAATTATTTTCCAACAAACAAAGCCAAGCTACCACTCCCATAATGAAAAAGTTCAGCACCTTCTTCTATTACGATAACCAAAAAAAGTGCCTATATGAGCTCAACGTTCCATAAAACCAACAGTATACCCTTTTAAACATTAGACGCAGTACTGATGCCGAAGGTTTCATGAATTCCGCTATATTTTTACTGTTTCCTGCCCTTGGCCACATGGAGGATAAATAGCGGAAGCACCAGCATCCTCCTCCATCTGGAAGGCTGCTTGATCAGTCTGTACAGCCATTCCAGGTTCAGCTTCTGCCAGATCACAGGTGCCCTGTTCAGCTTTCCTGCAAGAATATCAAAGCTTCCTCCAACACCCATGAACAGCCCCTTTGGGAATATGGAAATGTATTTATGTATCCATTGCTCCTGGCGCGGGAAGCCTAATGCCGTCAGTATAATGTCAGGCTTCAGCTGCGCGATCCTTTCCGCAATTTCTCTTTCATTAATATCGATAAAACCGTGATGATAACCGACCAGCCGGAGGCTCGGATACTGCCGCTTCACATTTTCTGCAGCTTTCTCAATGACGGACTTTTCCGCACCAAGCATATAAACCTTAAGTCCCTTTTCGTTGGCGATCTCAAACATGTCGTGCATGATATCAAATCCTGCAACGCGTTCCTGCAACGGCTGTTTTATCATCTTTGAAGCAATGATGATGCCTATTCCATCAGGCGCAATCACATCAGCCTGGTCAAGGATATCTTTATACTCCGGATGGTTGTTTGCATATTCCACAATTTCCGGATTGGCAGTTACGATGAAGCGCTTCTGGCGGTTTTCCAGCGCAGGTTTGATGATATTCTGAATCAGATCTTTCCTAGTCGTATTTATAAAAGGGATATTTAAAACCTTTACTTTTTTTTGCATATTCTCAGCCTTCCTTTTAAACCTCAACAAAATTCCATCTGTTTTCAATCAAGCGGTTTTCCGCAATTAGTATTAATTATTAATGAACGCATTATGAAAAGAAAGAAAAAATAACAAAAAGCGACGAAAAATTCGCAGCCTTTCTTTATGCTGCCTGTACTTCCGTGTTGTCCTTTCTGGCTTTTTCAGCTTTACAGTCGGCACAGGAATAATGAATTGGGAATTTGGCAAGTATGCAATCACCCTTGCAGTAAAACGCTGCTACTCACTGTGGCTGCGAATACAAACAGCAGTCCTGACGGCGTCCACCATCCGGTTGGTAGCCATACCCTCAAAAATACAACGGCGTCGGATGAATGACATAGATTCCCATAGAGTATTTCCCAATGGAGGTAAGAATCTTCCCGGCGAAAAACGTATGTGAAATTTTTGGATACAGGGATAACAAAAAAAGTACAAAGGCAGGAATATAAAATAGATTTGCAGGTCTGGTAGACGTTAAGATTCCATTTTTCATAAAATTCATAAGTAATTCCAAGCAGGATCGCCGTGAATAATAGAAGGAATTCACGGCGGTATTTTTTTGCAGCAGCCAATAC
The DNA here is from genome assembly GCF_046237635.1 of Peribacillus sedimenti. NCBI lineage: Bacteria > Bacillati > Bacillota > Bacilli > Caryophanales > Bacillaceae > Peribacillus > Peribacillus sedimenti. The sequence continues at coordinate 4,655,664 of NZ_CP143547.1, forward strand.
ATCCTCCCAAAAATAAGAAAGTACCCCGCCAAGAACGAAATAACAAATCCAATGGACTACAAAAGAACGATCCAATAGAACAGTATGTATCAAATCATTATCTACTGTTTCCCAAACGACAGTTTAAGACATCAATATATAATTTGCTGTTCTGGTCTACGACAACTAAATTCTAAGAAAATCCTAGAATCATATAGCAGTTTGCCCTGCCATCTCAAAAAAGTTAAAAAATATGGGAACTACACACCATTTCATAAGGAAATCTTCCTCATAATAACAGCACTTCCAACAAACATACCTGACTTTAAGGACCGATGGCTTATGTAAATTATCTCATCTGTTACACAATTGTTAACTAACTGTAATATAATGCCCGAAACGGTTGCTATACCCATATATAGAGGTAAATAAACCTTCTTCGACAAATAAGACGAATAAAATATTATGTTACTATATCTCCATTGGATAATAGTAGACAATTAAACTACTATTTCCACATTCTTTTACTTTTTTCCAAATAACCAGACAGGAGGAACCATGAGAAAGGTCACAAAAAAATTCAGTTCACTATTACTCAGTTTTTCTTTAGTTTTTTCAGCTCTGCCTATTTATAGCTCTGCTGCTGTAAATGGAAGTACTGCTGAAAATACCATTGTCACTTCTGAAACAGAGGAAGCCATGTCGCTATGGAAAGATGAGAAAACAGACAGCGAGCTTGTGGCTTCGATTCCTAGCGGGTCAGAAATTACAGTATTAGAAAAAGGTGCTTCATTTACATATGTAAGCTACCTGGAGTTATCAGAACCAGTAGAGCATACTGGCTATGTAGAGAACAAGTTTATCGTGAATGCGGAAGACACAGCAAATACGGATTCCGAGCTTCCGACAGCAGATTCGGACACTGCGGTCTCTGAAGGATCTACACCTCAGCAAAATGCTGAACCCGCTGACAATTCTACTGAAACTTCAGAAAGTTCTGCTGCTATCCCTAAAGCTTCAAGAGCTTCCATTAGCAGTACTGCAGAGACAGGCAGCAGTGATCAAACATTAAACAGTGCAGGTACTGATCATACTGGAACTGCAGCGAGCACAGAGGATGCAAATAGCACAGAAACAGAATCAGCCGACATTCAAGCTTCCGGCATTACATCCACACAGTCCACCGGCACAGAAGTCGAAGCTGCTGCTGAAGAAGGTGCAGAAACCGAGCTTATGACAGGGATTGCCCTGAAAGGCCCGACAAATATTTATGCACAGACGAATGAGGAATCAAGAGTCCTAAAAAGTTATGCGCAAGGCACGCTGCTGAAATATCAGTCCTTCACCACCAGCTGGTATAGGTGTACAGTTTATATCAACGGCAAAGCAACAGCAGGATTTATAAAGAAAACAGATGTTGAAAACACAGTCGCTCCCCAGGTATGGATGACGGGTGTTACACTGCCCGCCATCATGAATGTGTATTCAAAGGCTTCTATTACCTCCAAACCTTTAAAGAGCTATCTACAGGGTACAGTAGTGAAATATAAAACTTTCATTTCTGGCTGGTATCAATCTACCGTCTATATCAATGGAGTCGCTGCCATATGCTATATAAGGAAGAGTGATGTCGAAAACACGATCACACCCCAACAGTGGTTAAACGGAATCTCCTTAAATACGACAATGAATGTTTATAACAGGGCTTCCACTGCCGGTAAGGTGTTAAAAACCTATCCGCAGGGTACTCTATTAAAATACAAGACTTTTTCATCCACGTGGTATCAATCAAGCGTATATATAAAGGGTAAGGCGACAGTCGTCTACATAAAAAAAAGCGGTGTGGAAAATACGGTTTCTCCTCAGAAATGGGTGAAAGGAATCGTTAAATACAGCAAACTGAATGTATATTCCAGAGCTTCCACCTCATCCAGGGCATTAAAGTCCTATGTCCAGGGTAGCATTTTGTCATATAAGACTTTTACTTCAGGATGGTATCAATCCACCGTCTATATCAACGGCAAGGCGACCACCTGCTACCTCAGAAAAAGTGATGTGGAAAATGCTGTATCAGAGCAGCAGTCCTTACGAGGTGTTACCCGCTATGCCAAAACGTATGTGTATTCCCGTGCGTCTGCTTCCTCCACTGATTTGAAATCTTATGCGCAGGGTTCGGTTTTATCCTATAAGACTTTTACCTCCGGCTGGTATCAGTCTACCGTGTATATCAATGGCAAAGCGACTACCTGCTATATCAGGAAAAGCGATGTCGAAAACACAATTTCACCGGTTCAGAATCTGGAAGGGCTCACGATGAAGGAGCCTGTTTCCATCTACAGTAAGGCAACAGGAAATTCCAACATTCTAAGAAACTATAAAAAAGGCGTCATCCTAAAGTTTTGGCCGCTAACGTCAGACTGGTATGAAACGAATATTTATATAAATGGCAAGGCGACCAGGGGATATATCAAGGCAGGTGATATAAAAGTGCTGGAAGATGACATAAACTTCGTCAGGGAATCAACTGATTACGGCCTGTCACTTGAAGAGGCAGCAGATATGCAAATGAAGGTCAACCCGCAGACTGACTCCTCAGGATCATGGAGTACAGCACCAAGGTCAGAGGTGGAACATTACCTGAATCCTGCCAATTTTGCACAGACATCGACAGCCTACTATCAGTTCCTTGTCCTATCCTCCTATGCAGGCACAGACCAGGATGAGCTGAACAATAAGATTCTCGCAGGAAAAGGTGTACTAGAGGGCAAGGGATCCTCTTATATCACTGCAGCGAAAGAGTATGGAGTCAATGAAATTTACTTGGTGAGTCACTCTCTTCTCGAGACTGGAAACGGATTAAGCCGTCTAGCCAATGGAGTTGCGGTTAATGGCGTAACCGTCTATAACGTTTACGGCATCGGTGCAATCGATTCGGACCCACTGGGCGGAGGATCCCAATTTGCTTATGAGCAGGGCTGGACCTCTGTTGAAAAAGCGATTGAAGGCGGAGCAAAATTCGTGGCCGACAACTATATCAGCAAGGGTCAAAACACATTGTACAAGATGCGATGGAATCCCGATGGCATGGAGCGATACGGATATGCCAACCACCAATATGCTTCGGATGTAGGCTGGGCTGTAAAACAGACCGATCGAATCGTCAGCATGTATAATCAATTATCGCGTTATACACTTGTGTTCGATTTACCGACGTATTACCTTTAATATAACGAAGCGTGCCTTAAACATCGGGCACGCTTTTTTCAAGCAAAGATAGTAGTTGTCTAACAAAGAGGATGTTTTCCTATATTAGCTTCATCCTTATAAAAAGCAAAAACCCTGTTTTCCGATAACAGGGTTCTTCCATCATGAAGCTATTTTCTCACAAGCATATGAAAGGTTTTGCAGGCATGCTTTCCTAAGGAATTCATCGCATACAAAGTCATACATCAGCTCGTGCTCCAGGGTTGAATATGCTTCAGATATGCTCGCTTCCTTTATTTCTTCGCCATTTTTCTCAAGGTAGCTTAAAATTTCTCTCTCAAAATATTCCACACTTCCAAATAATACAGTCAATTCCTGTAGGCCCACCTTTCTTTATGATTTTTGAGTCATCCGAACACCGATTAGAGGCAAGAACCAACCTACTTTTCGCCATATGTCTACCCATTTACCCAATTTTCCCCATACCAAACGCCAAAAGGAAAAGTCCACCAAAAAAGGCAGGCGGACTGAAAGAGCAAATGAAAATATGCTTCCCAGGTGCGATTCCGTACTGTGTGGCAACCCGACTATCGTAGTACTCAGACCTTAGACTCGTGGCTTTGCGTCCCTATTTTTCAATAGGTTTGCCTTTTCAATTGCTTTAATCATAAAACTTTAGTATGAATTTTTCAACAGCTTTCGACAACATTCTGGTAAACCAGTCTAAAAATAGTAAAAAAGGACCAAATGACAACAGAAAAAAACCCTGGTTATAACACCCGGGGCTCTTGTTCTCTATGTTTATGCCTTTGCCATGCTCCGCCTTTTTGTTGCATCCTCGCGAAATTTCTTCTGTTCGGCTTTGGACATCGCCTTGTATTCCTTCAAGAACTTCTCATATTTCGGCATGACCTCTTCAATGGGGCCATATGCCTTTACCTCGCCATGCTCGATCCACAGGGCCTTTTGACAAAATTGCTTCATTTGGCCAAGGGAATGGCTGACGAAGAACATAGTCTTTCCACGTGCTTTGAACTCATTCATTTTATCAAGGCATTTTTCCGCAAAGGCCTTGTCGCCAACGGACAGCGCTTCATCAATAATCAGAACGTCCGGGTCGATATGCACTGAGATGGAGAAACCCAGCCTTGATTTCATCCCGCTGGAATAGGATTTGACAGGCTGGTCAATGAACTTTCCAAGCTCGGAAAACTCAATGATCTCCGGCTCCAGTTCCTTGATCTGATTCTTGTCGAAGCCCATCATCAGCATTTTGAGCTCGATGTTTTCGCGTCCTGTAAGCTGGTTATTCAGCCCGGCTGCCACAGCAATCAGGGCAGTCTTGCCATCGATCTGCACATTGCCGTCTGTCGGAGGGACAATTCCGGCGATGATGTTGGAGAGGGTTGACTTCCCTGAGCCATTGACACCAACAAAGCCGATGACATCGCCCTTTTCTGCTTCAAAGCTGACATTTCTAATGGCATAGAAATCCTCTCCGTAGTTTTTCGGCAGGATGAGGTCCAATAATTTCTCAGATGTTTTATTATATAGTTTATATCGCTTCGTAACGTTTTTTACGACGACTGATTTTTCCAAAATATTCACTTCCATTTACATGAAATCTGCAAATCGGTCCCTGAATTTCACATGTAGGGAAGAGCCGATTAAGAAAAGGACAATCACTGCTCCCCAGAAATATAAAGTGTACTCCCAATTTTCGATGATATACCATGACCCGTTCACTAGCGATGCTCGATAGCCCTGGACTATATAGAATAAAGGGTTGGCCTTCATAATCGTCATGATCCACTGTGGCAGGTCCTCATGAAACCAGAGGATTGGAGTCAGGTAAAACAGGATCCTTACAAATGACGTAACCAGCATCTGCACATCCCTTACAATGGTTGCGAGGGTTGACACGATGAGTGAAAAAGATATTAGCAGAACCACAGCTGCAATGATAAAATATGGCAGCTGGATGATATACATACTAGGCAGGTAGCCAATGAAGGCCAAAATGACAATGGCGATTCCCAGTAGCATCAAATGCTGGTACAAACGAGCGAAGATGACATATGTCGGGATGACGCTCATCGGAAAGCTCATCTTTGACACCATGCCAAGCCTCGAATAAATCGATTTGGATGCCTGGGTAGTTGCCGGGTTCACAAAGAACCAGACCACAATACCGGCAAGCAGCCAGGGGAAGAATGGAAGGCCCTGCACTTCCCTTCCTTCGTTAAACATAAGAAAGCCAAAAACAAGCCAATAGATTGAAATTTGAATCATCGGGTTGATGATTTCCCACAGTATGCCTAAATAATTGCTACTGTTGGTGGCCTTCATCTCGTAAGCCGAGAGACGCCTGATCAGATAAAAATTTTTTATATGTTCTTTTATCACGGTTAAAGCAGACTTCATACTATTACACAGACCTTCCTGAAAACACTTTTTCTACTACGCGACGGGAGGCATTCCCATCCTCCAGGCCGCAAAACTTCTGATGAAATTCCTCAAAGGCCGGGTGCACAGCCATACCCTGCTCCTCAAACCTTTTAATCTCAGCTATTACAGCGTCTGTTGTCTTCACAAGAGGTCCAGGTGCAACATGTTCGAAATCAAAATAAAAACCTCTTAGTTTATCACGGTACCTATCAATATCATAGACGAAAAACAGCATCGGCCGTTTTAAGTTGGCATAATCGAAAAACACGGATGAATAATCGGTGATCAGGAAGTCTGAAATAAGATACAGATGGCTGATATCAGCGTAATTGGAAACATTATAGGCGAATCCTTCATAAACGGACAAATCAAGATTTTCCGAAATAAGATAGTGGAGCCTTAAAAGAATGACATAATCATCGCCCAGCTTATCCCGCATTTCTGCCAGCTCGAGCTTTAGGTTGAACTTGTATCTGCCCACACCATGGAACTCGTCATCCCTCCAAGTCGGTGCATATAATATCACCTTTTTCCCCAGAGGAATTTCCAATTTATCCTTCACCGAATGTATTGTACCACTATTATTTCCATTGTAAAGAAAATCATTTCTTGGGTAACCCGTTTCGATGATCCGCTCCGGTTCTACCGCAAATGCCCTTGTGAATATTTCGGTTGAATACGCATTAGGAGAAATCAGATAATCCCACTTGCTCGACTCCGAATGGAAGTTCCGCTTATATTTCTCCGTTGTCGTCCCGGGCATATGGACTTCCTTCATGTCAGCCGCAAGCTTCTTGAGGGGAGTTCCATGCCAGGTCTGTAAATAGACTGTAGCCTTCGGTTTTGGGATCCAGAGAGGCATCCGGCTGTTCGTCACCCAGTACCCTGCCCTAGTCATCTTTAACAACCAGGGGATGGAGAACCGCTTAAGGAAGGGAATACCCTCCTTTTCGAAGATGGCCGTATGCCTTTTATCAACACTCCAGTACATCTTGTAATTTGGATGATGCTCCTTTAAATATTCATAGATGGCCCGCGGATTGCAGCTGTACTGCTTGCCAAGGAAACTCTCGAATATGATCAATTCTCTGTCCTGTGGCAGCTTTGCCATAATGCTGAATGCCTTTTGATATATCCTGGTAAAGAGTCCTTTACCAATTCTTTTTATCTTTGAAAGATACTTCATTAATTTCTCATCCTTTAAAAGAGCTTCATGCTAATTCCCTCAGTTGAGTTTCTGATTTCAGCCCTGCTTGAATTAAATCTGTTTGTCGAATAGAACGCATATATCGTTTATAGTAACATAAAACAATCGCAAGCGGATTTGGAAATATATGAACTGAGCTGCTAGGCTGTTTTGATTCTTACGGGCTAGACTGAGGTCTTTTCCGTCAAAGTCCCCACATCCAATCAGGTTAGGCGGACCTCTCCGCTGTTCATCTGCCTGCTTCCAAGACTATCTACCCGTTTATTACAGCAAACACTCCTGGGGACGAGGCTCTTTTTCGCAATTTTCATCAAAACACAGCGATATTGCAAATAAAGGACCTCTGATATATATCAAAGATCCTTCATCATTTACTTTTTTAAGACGTGCTCTATGACTCGCTCGGCGGCTCTTCCATCTTCAAGTCCATTGAATTTCTGTCTAAAGTCCGCGTATTTCTGTGCATATAGCTTTTGTACTCCATTAATATTCTGGACAGCGTTTATGATATCATCGGTATCCATCAAGAAAGGACCCGGTGCTTCCCTTTCAAAGTCGAAATAGAAGCCCCGGATATTATCGCGGTAATCCTCCAAATCATAGGTGAAGTACAGAATCGGGCGGTTCGTGTTCGCAAAGTCAAACATGACCGAAGAGTAGTCCGTCATAAGAATGTCACTGATCAGATAAAGCTCCTGAATATCCGGATAGCTGGAAACATTCATGACAAAATCCCTGTATTCTTCCGGAATGCGCAGCTTATTGCTTACCACCACGTGCATCCTTAGGAGCAAGATGTACTCATCTCCCAATGCCTCCTTCATCTTCTCCAGGTCAAAGTTCAGCTCGAACACAAATTTATTGTTTTTCGAAGTCTGGTTATCCCGGAAGGTAGGTGCATATAGAATTACTTTTTTACCAGCTGGTATTCCAAGACGCGCCTGGACCGTCTCGGCAATCTCCTTTGCTTCCTCCTTGAAAAAGAGGTCGTTTCGCGGATAACCCACTTCGAGAATTTCACCGTCATAGCGGAAAGCACTCCGAAATGCATTTGTTGCATATGGGCTCGGCGATATCAGGTAATCCCAGGTTTTTGTAGCTTGGTGGACACGTTCCAGATATCCCTCATCCCTGCCCTGGATATTTTCAATATCAAAGAGCATTTTCTTCAGAGGGGTTCCATGCCAGGTCTGGATGTAGGTTGTCTCTTTCCTTTTATCCAGATAGGTAGGGAAGTTCTGGTTGTTCACCCAGTAGCCCGCCTTGGCTAAATAGTAGTAATATTGCGGGCTCAATCTTTGTATTTGCTTGGTCCGGCTGTCCTTTACAGGCAGAGGATCGTTATAGACCCAAACCTTCTTGATGTCCACATTCCTGTTCACGATTTCTTCAAAGATGACACGTGGACTGTCAGCATATTGCTTTCCAACGCCGCTTTCAAAAAGGATCAACTCCTTGTCCACCTTTACTGTCCGCATCATGATCTTATAGGCGATCTTCATGATTGGGAAGTAGTATTTGGAACGGCGGAAACGGCGGAAAAATGCCTGATAATAGCTGTTTTCGCCAATTTTTTTAGCAAGGCTCTTATCAAGATTAGCTTCTTTGATTACCCGGTAGATCCGGTCATTTGCTCCTTCGTCCCGATGCTTTACGAACTTGTTCGCTCTTCTTGCAAACTCGTCCTCCATCACAAAACCGTTTTTACTGTAATGCTCGGTCAAGGACAGCACACTTTCCAGTTCATAAGCAATCCGTCCCGGAAGGTCCCTGTCCAGGTTCAAATGGGATGGGCGTTTTCCGATAAAGCGGCCACGGTCAAATTGATAGTACACAACCGGCTTATGCAGGAAGCTGAAATCAAAGGCCACACTTGAATAATCCGTCAGCATCATCGCACTCTCCTTGATGAGCTGCTGGACGTTCACTTCACCCTGGCTGATTACACGGACCGGTGAGTCCTTGAAATAGGAAGTGAATTTCTGCATATTTGGGTGAAGGCAGAATATGATCTCAAAGCCATAGTCAGCTGCCATCTTATGGAGTGCCGGATGGTTCACCAGGGTTTTGTACCGGTCAAAATATTCACTCTCCAGGAACACTTCATCCGTTGTGATCCAGTCCCTCCACGTCGGAATGATCAATAGCTGGCGCTTTGTTTCAGTATCCTTCTTGAATAAGGAATCAAACCGCGACAATCCAGTCACGAACACCTGCTCCTCATCATAACCAAAGTCCGTTACAATCATATTTCTCTCAAAATCCGAGCTGACAAGAAAAAGGTCGGTATCGAATCCTGAAGCTTTTTTTCCATAATTGGCAATCATGTTCTTTGTTCCCATGACGCCATGCTGAAGGAAAATTTTTATGGCCTTTACTTTCCTCTTGAAATACTTTGTGCGCATAGGATACAGATAATCAGGATGGTGGGACGAGATGACCCTGGTCGAAATCAGGGTGTTCCAGACATGCTCTTTGGATTTGAAATACAGGACATTCCCAAGAGGTTCGACATTCCTTGCTTCCGGCGACTCCTTTTCAATGACGTAGTACACTTCCTTTTCGGGGAATTTTTCTCTCATATATTTAAAGAAATGATAGCCGGTATCCTGAGCCTTATAGCTCCTCTCCCCTACAAGCCACACATTTTTCCCCTTATTCATCAGTCTGTGGAAGAATGAAAAGCGAAGCCTTTTCTGCATGTATTCGTAGGTTTCTGTAGGAAAACCATATACCTCAACAGATAAATTGAAGCCTTTAAAGGTAAAGTAAGGATTCAGGATGGACATCTTATCTCCGGCAACAAATGTAGTATCTTTCAAGAAAAGTTTTACCCGTCCTGTTGGTCGCCCTATGCGGACCAATTTCGGTTCTTGCTGGTCGTGGAGCTGCAGGTCGATAAAGAAATCCATGATATCATCATCATTATGGCCGGAATGGAGCTTGTCCAAGCCGATTTCTGCCTTATAGCTATAACGATTGAAGCCAAACTTCATCCGGCTGACTTCCCGATTATGAATGAAGGATATGGGATCGGTGAAAGTCCTTTTACGGTTTCTGCCCTTTACGAAGAGCTGACCTGATACAATTTTAGAGCTTTTCGTAAACAGCTGACCTTCGATGACCATCTTGCCATCTCTATAATATAGTTTATCGATTTGGTTTTTCACGGAAGCAGCCGGTGTTTGGTTGACCAGAAGGGCTATGTTCCCCTTCTTGGTAATATAAACAGCAGCCCTTCTCTCACCGGATTCATATGGGTAAACATCCTCAATATCCATATACTGAAAACGGCCAAGCTTGATGAAATACTCTGCAAAGCGGTTTCCGCCTTCTTCAACGAATTCAGCCTTTGCCCCATCAAAATTTTCTAAATCTATTGCCTCAATCGGTCTTCTTATCTTCAAGTAAAAGTCATACACACTGGGTTCGTCAGTCATAATCATGGACAGACCCTCATCCAGGCTTACATGAAAACTGAACACCGAACTTGGCTTTTCTTCCGCCACTCGTCTTAAGTCTTCTTCTCCCCGCGCTTTAAGCCAGACCTCTTTCGCCCAATAACTTTCATCGGCAAATTCGCCGCTGATTTTCAGCATCCCCCGTTCCTGGCTTACAGCTAGTTGATGACGGAGTTTCTTAGCGCTACCTTTATTTAATTTTCGTCTCAATCTTCGAAGTAAATTTATCGCCATGAGTAACCACCCAAATGAATTTTATATACTTATCACCATATTATTTAACCATTAAAATGATAAACGTTTTCCCCTTATTTCTCAACACTTCATTATTGGAATATATGGACGGTAATTTTCAGCATAACTACTTTGACAATAGAAAAAGCACAAGCGTCCCGTTTAACAGACTAGCTAAGACACATCTTGCATTGAGCCTGCCTTCTGCACATTTTTAGGATTCATAACAACCAGTGTTACTTTGGCAATATAAATAGATGACTGATTTTTCGTTTGAGCCAGGGAAGAGATAGTTGGCCCACTAAGAAGTCATCTCCATGGCGGCATCGTTACTCGATCGATAGCTTGCCGGCATACTAAATAACAGATCCTACTTGCTCAATCTAAAAAAAGCCCTCCTTTTTGGAGAGCACTAGTACCGTTATTCTTGTCTTGCCAGAAGCAAGCCTAGATTATTCACTTTCGTTGTGTAGAACTCGACTTTCCTGCCATTATGGCTAATGTGATTTTTTAAGATTCTTTTTATGTTCAATAACTGGTACTCGTTATAGCGGATAAATATCGTAAACAAGGAGTCTTCTAGGGCATCTAGTTGTTCGAGCGGTATCTTGAAACTGCCGAAATTCCCATCTAGCTTAAACGGACATACTATTTCATTATCAAATCGCTTTCTGTCCCTAATGAGAATTGAATTGATATTGTCTATATCCTCCCCGTACACCTCAAACATCTGGTGGAAGACATCATTGATTACATAGGAATCGAGAGCCCTTGCAAACATCGGGACTCGAATGAATCGGTAGTTATCCGTAAATAGAGGCACTTCATAATAGGGCAGGCCATCCTTAATGGCAAAGTGCTTGTTCTTCTCTTGTTTGAGCCATACAAATAAATTGATTAGGTCATCAATCCTGCCCTCCATGAATAAGTCCACTGCACGCCTGTAAAAAGGAGTCTTAAACTCAGCAAGAATATCATATCTGAGGTCCTTTGCCATCTCCATAGCCTGCCTTAGAATGTCGATGAATTCTTCCTTTTTGTCCGATTTAACAAAAAGCTGGCTGTCAAAGGTTTTGACTATGTCATATTCATAAATTCTAGTAAGTGCTGCTTTTTCTTTTTCAATCGGCAGCTGCTTTTCCATAATGTACCGGATAACCTCTAAGTCAGCTCTTCTTTTGGTCAAAACATCGGTAACCCTTGTGAGTGATCCAGAATTTTCAGGCTTCCGATTCACAAAATAAATCGGCCATGTAGTTGTCGAAACAGTATTCGCGTGAAAGAAAACATCAGAGAAAAACAGCTTATCTTCCCCGAATTTAATATCAGGAAATCCTATTTCATTTTCTTTTAATAGAGATAACTTTATTAGCCGAGCTGTTGGGCCCATGTGATAAAAAAAGTGAGGAACAGCGAATGGGGTAATACTTCTTCTTTCTTCTACCGATGCGAATTCTCCAACTACAGCGGTATCCGTATCACTTGTATACTTGACGGTCTTACCCACGACATAATCGTCGCCTGTTTCCTCTAAGATGCTGTACAACCTTTCTATCCCATCCTCAGCAAACCAATCGTCCGCATCAAGAAAGGTGACATATTTGGCTGTAGCCAGCTGGACTCCAATATTCCTCGGTGTCCCAGGGCTACCCGTATTACTTCCCAATGTAACAAGGCATATGTTCGGATATTGTTGTGTATAAGATTTTACAATTTCATTCGTCCGATCGGTCGAACAGTCATCTACAATTATATATTCAATTTCGTCAAAGCCAATTGTCTGGTTTATGACTGATCGAATCGTATTTTCGATATATTCTTCAGCATTGTATACAGCCGTTATGACAGTAACCTTCTTTTTGTTTCCTTGCCATTTTTTCTTGATGCTTGAGGGATGATTAATGACGTTCATTTTTCTCTCGCTAATGATTCGCTTTGCACTTTGAAGTATGGATGAAATCACGAAATCTCCTCCTTGATTACAACTCTTTTAAAATTGTACTTATGCCGTCTGTAACACTTCAATTTTTTATCTTAATGTAGTGATGGATGACTATATACAAAGTTTGATTAATGGCATAAAGTATAATTTATAGGAAATAGTACATTCTAAACAATATGTACTTATACCCATTATTTTGTCGTATAAACCATTTATATCCAGTCCGATTCCCTCTTGTTACAGATATCCATAATCATTTCTTATTTATTTTCTCTTGTTATGGATACAAAAAAACAGTAAAATTATTACTGGTGTATCAAGTATATCAAAGATTTGTAAAATCTTTGTTGTTTAATCGTAAATTATTTCGGTTATAATTATGTAGATATGAAAACCTATGAATATATGAAAAATTCTATTTGTCGCTAAATGTCGCGGTTTGTATATGCAGAAACATTCTGACTCTAAATTCTCTAATTGTTTAACAGGAGGAAAAACCATGAAAAAGGTCATCACATATGGAACCTTTGATTTGCTTCACTGGGGACATATTAACTTACTGAAACGTGCAAAGGCTCTTGGAGATTATCTGATTGTAGCCATTTCATCGGATGAGTTTAATGCATTGAAAGATAAGAAAGCCTATCACAGCTTCGAAAACCGCAAGGCAATCCTTGAGTCAATCCGTTATGTGGACGAAGTAATCCCAGAGGATACGTGGGAACAAAAGCGCGAGGATATTATCCGTGAAGGCGTCGATGTCTTCGTAATGGGTGATGATTGGAAAGGGAAATTCGATGATCTAAGCGATATATGCGAGGTTGTATACCTTCCAAGAACCATCGGGATCTCAACCAGCAAAATCAAGAAAGACCTTCTCAAAGTCAACAATGGTTAGAGACCTTGCGATAGAGGGCTATCTGCTTATATTCAGAGCGGTGTTCTCTTTCTTTCGTTTATTTCCATTAAAGAGCAAGGCTGTCTTTGTTTCCTCGTTTGGTGACAACAGCTGGTTCATCCTGAATGAAATGGACAAGCAGCAGCTGCCCATTAAAAGAGTGGTCCTGAAAAAGAAAAGCTGCAAAATCGATATCAAAGGCGATGGGGATACCATCGTCTTTCACTTTGAGACAAAGAATCTGATTCACATGCTATTATCTATTTATCACCTGGCTACCTCCAGATGGATTATTGCCGACAACTACTTTGGCTTTTTATCCGCGGTAAACTTCAAAAAGGGGGTGAAGGTGGTACAGATTTGGCATGCAGCAGGTGCAGTGAAGAAATTTGCGAGTAAGGACCCTTCTATCAAATTTAGAAGTGAGCGTGCGAGAAATCGTTTTTTAAAAGTATACAGCCAGTTCGATTATGTAACGGCAGGTTCTGATATAATGGGCGATATCTTTAAGGAAAGCTTCCAAATCGGGGATGGTAATATCCTGAAGACAGGAGTGCCGAGAACGGATTTCTTTTTTGATCAGAAAGCCAAGCAAACCGCGTACCGTGCCTTGAAGAAAAGCTTTCCCGAGCTGGAAGGAAAGCGGACGATCCTGTATGCCCCTACCTACAGAAATGAAGAGTTGAAAACGGACAAGCTTGCCTTGGACCTGGACCTCCTCTACAGGGAATTGGAGCATGAAGATTATGTATTGCTGCTTAAGCTTCATCCGGCAGTTACAGCCGATATAGATTTCAGCAGCAAATATCCTGGATTTGTATATGACTTATCAACATTTCCTGACGTCAATCAGCTTTTGTTAATCACAGATGTATTGGTTACAGATTACTCCTCGATTCCGTTTGAATACTCCCTTCTTCAGAAGCCAATGATTTTCTTCGCCTATGATTTAGAAGAATACAGCAAGGAACGCGGATTCTGGGAGGATTATAAGGATTCGATGCCCGGCCCTGTGGTTTATACCACTGCCGATTTGCTTATGGAATTAAAGAAACATGACTATGACGTTGTAAAAATCGAGCAGTTCAGGAAAAAGTGGAATCACTATTCTGACGGACATTCCTCCAAAAAGCTTGTTTCATTCCTTTTCGGTGAACAAAGTCAGTAATGAACCCCCCGGCAGCGGCCGGGGGTTTTTGATTGCAAAATAATCTCCCTGGATTAGCAGTTCGAGTATAAATGCCGAATATCGAGCATAAAATTACCGATATCGAGCGTAAATGTTTCATTTCGAGCATAAACCTCGCCTTTTCAATCATAAAGTCTCCGATATCGAGCATATTAAAAGCTGGCTGCCAACCAAAATATCACTTTTAACTTTTTAAACCTTCGCAGGGATTTTTTATGTAGAATTTTTTAATTTTGGAGTTTGGAAGGCTTGAATTTTTTACAAAAACGAAACTTCTTTTAAATAATCCAAATACTCCCCCTTTATCCTTACATAGCAAGTACCCAAAGCATTGCGCTAAACCATCACAACGCTACCCAACAACCACACTTTATCACCTGGGACAAAAGTAACAAAATTCATTGTTTTCCACCATTTTCTACTATGTATATTTTTACCCTGATATAATTACAGTGTACGAGCATAATAGACTGGAGGATTCATGTGAGAAACTATAAACCATTATATGTATTGTCTCTATTATTTTTGGCAGGCATTTTCTTTTTTGCTTCAGGAAGTGGAGCTATGGCAGCTACTTCAACACTAACATTAGTCAACAGTGCCAGCTCAGCAGCCAAGACGTTACAAATACAGATCACCTACCCCGGTAAAGCCACTGGAAAGAATAATCC
Organism: Peribacillus sedimenti; assembly: GCF_046237635.1. Classification (NCBI taxonomy): domain Bacteria; kingdom Bacillati; phylum Bacillota; class Bacilli; order Caryophanales; family Bacillaceae; genus Peribacillus; species Peribacillus sedimenti. The sequence goes on from NZ_CP143547.1 coordinate 4,670,897, forward strand.
AGTGAAGGAGTTTACGGCAGCAAAGCAAAAGTATGCCACAGCCTATAAGGCAGTGAGCAAACTTCCAGCTGGCAAAACAAAATCCGAATATATCGCGAGATTAAATTCTGTCAACACAATTATAGTTCGCGGCGAAAGATACATAGACGCGGTTACAGCCGGCAAATTAATAGACAGGAAACGTGCCGAGCTTGAAAAAACGCTGCTGCCCAACAAATATGACCAAACCGCCCATCAAGCATATAACGCATTAAGCAGTGCTTTGAAATCAGGGAATGCAAAAATAAGCCTTGTGTACGGCCCAAAAACACGGGATCTGTTCAAAAAATATACAGTACCCGCGGAATCGCTTAAAACAAAATTGCTTTATCCATCTATTGTCAAACAGGCCATCAACGACACTGATATACTGTCAGGCAACTCTCTTACAGACCCGAAGCTGTTACCTGCCTACAAAAAAGTGATTCTTTATATGGACTCTGTGATCAATAAGACATATAAAGCGCAGCTAACAGCAGAATTTCAGCCTATTCATGATTCGCTTGTGACAAAAACGAATGGCACTGACACTGACCTTGCAAAAACAGTATTGCTTGAGCAGCGTTTCCAAGAGCTTGACAGCCTTGTCTCACCTGGAAAGTCAGATTCGAAGGTTCCTGCGCTGTATGATTCGTTGCAAATTGAAATGAATATATTAACAGCTTCAGAGAGAAACCTTTTCGCAAAGAAAATCTCTGCGGTTATGTCAGAATTAAACTATAGTGTAAAGGACTTAAAAACTCTTTTAACCAAGAAGGCAAAGGAGAATGGCATTCCTCCTGAAATTGTGAAGGCTATAGCCCTTGCTGAAAACTCTTCATTAAAACAGTTCACAGCGAATGGAGAAGTGTTTAAGTCGTCTGATAACGGTTTTGGGATCATGCAGGTTACTCCTCTATCCAATACAGATGTCCGGTTTGACTGGGATACAGTGAAGTACGATATAAGTGGAAATATAGATACGGGAATCAGCATCCTCAAAGAAAAATGGGGTTGGACATCTAAAAGAATACCGCTTATTAATAACCAGGAAGCTGCAATACTCGAAAACTGGTATTTCACATTGATGGCCTATAATGGCCTTTCAAGTACAAATGACCCTAACCAGGCTAAGGGAATTCCGTATCAGGTAAGGGTATATAACTATATTATTAATAATGGACAAGTGAAACCCTATTTACTGAAAAAGGAAGAAGTAAAGATCACGAAGAACGCAACTAGCGGAATACTCAGCTTCCAGGATAAAATGCAATATACGACACCAAAGAAAACCTTATCGACCCAGCTTTATAAAATGGGCGAAACTTTCGAGCTAAAAATTCAACTCCGTTTCAGGAGCACACCGACAACCAGCAGCAAAGAAAGCTATTCACCTAAGGGAACGAAAATTACGATCATAGACGGCCCTTATGAAGATGACAAAGTAGCTAACTTCTTCAATTGGTATAAGGTAAAAACTGTAGGCTCCAATACAATCCGATATATAGCATCTTCCAACCTAAAAATAGGTGAAGATGTCATAAAAAAATAGATTTACAGTTCCAAAGAAGGGCTGTCCGAAAAGCAGTTTTTACAGCAAAAATGATGAAAAATAAAAACCCAAGAATGCTGTTATTTCAACACATTCTTGGGTTTTTATTGTGGGAGTATTCTACTCTATAACGGACTTTCTGGACAGAGCCTTTTTCCAAGGTTTTTACAAAAAGTAGAGGCTGCCTGCAGGCAGCCTCTATTTTTTATTGATATCTCGGAACATCATACTCAAGGGTATAACTGTCGAGCAACTGATATAGTTGGTCCATATATTTCGTTTGTTTCGATGCCCAGCCTATATCCGTAGCATACTGGTGTGTCGGATAACCCTTTGCTTCCAGTCCTCCTGGATTCCAGCGCATTTCATACAGGGTATCCTGCCCGTCATGGATATATTTCTCGGCTGCGAATTTTGCCCCTTCAATGATTGCCTTCTCCACACTTGTCCAGCCTTCATTAAAGGCTTTCCTCGCGCCACATGTAACAGCACAGCTGTCTAATGCTCCAATGCCATACATGTTATAGACGATTGCTTCATAATCTGTCGCATCCTTGGAAAGCACAACAATTTCCTTTTCACCAGTCGTTTTATTTACAACCGGCAATCCATTAGCATCGAGCTTTTTCTTCACTTTTACTCCATTCGCTAACTGGGAAGTCCCGTTCCCGGTCTCAAGCGAAGAATGGGAAATGAGGTAAATTTCATTCACATTATATTTAAACCCTGCTTTAGTGAATGCTGATGCCCTGTTTTTCCTGATATCCTTCGTTCCATTAAGAATTTTGGAGTTAATTTCCGACTCATTTAACCCCGCAAAGGCTGAAAGCTTAAGAAATTGATAGTTTTGCGGTGCTGCAGTCTCGAAGTTTACAGGATTGATATAATACTCCACCTGGTTGGACAACGCATTTACCCATTGCCTCGAAATCTCATACCACAGCTTGTCATCCTTGCCGCTGACCATGTTATTAAGGATTTTGACCGATTCATTTTTAGCCAGGGTCCCCAAATTGCGGGATACCATATTTCCGGCATCGGAATATATAATTGTCGCCGCTTTTGCAGTACCAGTTTTAAGATCTTTAGATAAAGCTATCGCGTCGCTCGGAACATAGGCTCTGACCCCATTTTTCTGGTCGGTCTGCGGCTTTGTACCTGATATATTCATTTGCTTGGTCAATATTGTATCCAAAGTCAGGGCATAGTTTGTATAAGTGACTGACTTCTTCTGGCCTGACGCTGTCAAATTCACCTGGATTTTTGCCTCACCCGATTGATCAAAATATTCCACTTTGATTATGTGGATGCCTGCTTCAAGATCCAAAGTAATATTGAACGGATTAGTTCCGTTCTTCCACAAATCTACTTTCTTTTCTCCATCTACATAAACCCGGATCCCATCATCAGCTCCGCCGGAAAGCACATAGGTTCCAGTCATTTTCAGATTCGTTCTCTTTTCAAATTCTGCAGAAAAATCCTTCGGTACAGACGGATTAGGCTGTGCATCGAGCCAGTCAAACCTTAGATCATTGAAGGTAGTCTTAACTGCGTTGCCCTTTAAATCAATGGTATCGTAATAAGTAGCTCCCCACTTTTCAAGAGGAACAATAGCTTCGGCATCTGCCAGATTGAATGTCAAGCCGGCGGAAGCATCCCTTTCGTAATACTCTACTTTGATCAAATGCTCCCCTGGAGTCAGGGAAATCTGCTTTTCAAAGTTTCGCTGGCCGTCCTTCCAAAGGTCCACCTGCTTGACTCCATCCACATAAATTCGGATTCCATCATTAGTTTTTCCCATAAGGACATATTTACCTGCCTTGGTGATTGGAATCTTCCGCTGGAACACAGCAGAAAATTGATCCTTCGGGATACTTGTGTGCGGCGACCTTGTGCCCCAGTTTAAATTCAACGTCTTTACCGTTGTCTTGTACGGGGTCCCGGTTAAATTGACTGTAGGATAGAAAGAAGCAGCCCATTTGTCTGTCGGTATTTCTTCGGATGCCTCTTTTATATTTACATTGATCGATGCATGATATTTGTATTCGTAGTATTCCACCCGTATCTTATGGGTTCCCTTTGCCAGAGAAACATCCTTTGAAAAATTGCTTAATCCCTGTTTGCCCCAAGTATCTACCTGTTTGACACCGTCGACATAGATGCGCACACCATCATCCGAGCTTCCAGAGAATCGGTACTTCGCAGACTTTGCAAAAGACATTTGCCTTTCAAATATGGCGGAGAATCCATCCTGTGGGATCGCTTTATTTGGTGAGCCGGATTTCCAGTTGAGATTTAATGAATTGACAGTGGTTTTTACCGGTACACCGGCAAAATCAAGCTTTGGAAACAGTGTCGCACTCCACTTATCCGTCGGAACTGGGTCGATTACCTCTTTAAATCCAACACTTATCGCTGCTGAAGAGGTGCGTTCGTAATACAATACCCGGATTTTATGCGTTCCCTTTGCGAGCATAATATCCTTGTTGAAGGTATGGTTGCCCGCTTTCCAATAATCAACCTTAAGACTTCCATCGACATAGATTCGGATTCCATCATCAGACTTTCCTGACAGTCTATATTTTCCTCCCTTCGAAAGGATTACCTGTTTTTCAAAAATAGCAGAAAAATTATCCTTTGGTATTTTGCTATCCGGTGATTTAGCACCCCATGAGAAATTAAGCGTGCTGGCCGTCTTTTTCACAGGCGTACCTTTAAAGTCCAGCTTTGGATAATAAGCTGCAGACCACTGCGTTGTGGCCGCCTCTGCCTTGATACCGCCAGCCAGGTTGCCTGTACACAAAACCATAATCAGGGTGAACAAGGAAACAATCAGTACGTTTGGTTTGATAACTAACTCACTCCCAAATTTCTTTTTCTAGTATCTTTCTATATCTCTATTATCCTAGAAATTTTTTCATTTGTTAACACCTATTACAAATTACGGCATTTTTTACAGTTTAATGACCCATTACTTTTACCTTGATTTGTAGGGTTCTTAAGGGTTCACTGTGAAAAATTTAGGATTTTATGGGTAAAATTACTAAAAAATTTCGGTCTAAATGTGTGTATCTTTTCCATCTCACTGCTGATAAAATTTAGATTATTGTTGATATGATACTAGATTACTGGCGAATTACTATTTGGAGATTATGTGTTTCATATAAGTGATTTTATTAAAGAAAGAAGATGACTGGAGAATGAAAAAGAAGCCTTTATTGCCGCTGATCGCCGCATTGGCAATCAGTCTGTCAGGCAATGCAGCCGTTAATGCAAAAGAGATTGATTTTAGCCCGAAGGCTTCACCAGTCTTTAACAAAGCAGCAGAGTTCGCGGATCAGGAACTTGTTATAAGGTTCAAAAGCGGGATTGCAAAAGAAGAGAAACTGAAGATCATGAGCAAAGTACAAGGGAAAGAACTGGACAAGCAATCCAGGGGGAATTTTTCACTGGTTTCCGTCCCTAAAGGAACCGATTTAAAACAAGCTGCAGCAGCTCTCATGGACTCCAAGTCAGTGGATTTTGTCGAGCCGAATTACCAGCTGCAGGCCCAATACACGCCTGCTGATCCGTTCTACAGCAAACAATGGTATTTAAATAAAATCGGAATGCCGAAAGCTTGGGATACGAGCCGGGGTACTTCTGATGTTGTGGTAGCCGTAGTCGACGGCGGCATACAGACTAGCCATCCAGAATTATCCGGCAAAGTCTATCGCCCATATAATTCGATAACAGGAGGCAAAACAGTGCCGCCTGATGACCACGGTACTCATGTAGCAGGGATTATTGCTGCCTCTTCCGATAACAAAGGCACAACCGGAATTGCGCCAAATGTCAAAATCATGCCTGTGAATGTTTTTGACGGGGAGTATGCGGACGCCTATTTTATAGCCGATGGCATCATTTATGCCGTAGATTCTGGAGCGGATATTGTGAACGTAAGCCTGACAACGGACGAATATCCCGCCATTGTCGATTACGCGGTAAAATACGCAGCCGATCATGGTGTCCTGATTGTGGCAGCGGCTGGAAATGAGGGTGTGAAAAAACTGCAGTATCCAGCAGCCTTAAATTCAGTGCTCGGGGTAAGTGCCGTGGACTCGCTTGACAAGATTACCGCTTTTTCCAATTTTGGAACGTATATTGATTTTGCGGCTCCAGGATTGAACATATATTCGACAGTGTCCAAAAGTTCCTACCACTATATGAGCGGGACTTCCATGGCTTCACCAGTCGTTTCTGCAATCAGTGCACTCATTTTATCCAAGAATCCATTCCTGACTCCAAACGAGGTCACGAATATTTTAAAGGCATCTGCAGTGGATCTGGGTACCGCCGGGCGTGACAGCCAGTACGGCTATGGAAGGGTGAATGCCAGCGACGCTCTGGTTAAGACGCCTGCTCCGTTATCCCCTGTTACCTTATCTGATAAAACATTAATCGAGAATGGCACAAACAAGGCTAACATCTCATTTGACGCACCAAAAAACACAAAGGTATCTCTATATGTGCAAAATTCCCAGGGGAAAATCGTTCGCCATTTGATAAAAGACAAGCCCTGGAGCGGCGGAACGGTCAGCTTTGCGTGGGATGGCAAGCTTGGCAGCAACGCGTATGCCCCCGACAGCAGGCTGAAAATCGTCGCCAAAGCAGTGAAAAAGAGCCATACTCGATTGAAAGGTACTTATCTTTCGGTGGATGATCAAATTGTCCCTGAAATCAATTTCAGCGGCAGCCCTGTGACTTTCTCACCGGCTGTTAAAGGAAAGGTAACAATCCCTTTTTATGTAAATAAAAATGTGGCTGGATTAGCCGAAATTCGAGATACGAACGGGAATGTAGTCAAATCCCTGTTCACAGATAAACCATTCTTTGGCGGCAACCGGCTATTGGAATGGGATGGAAAAAACACAGCTGGAGCAAGGGTAAAGGATGGGAAATATACTGTCCATCTTTCCATGAAAGACAAGGACGGCCGTACAGCGCCTGAAGCTGTATTCCCAATCACCATAGATACAGCCGCACCTAAGGCCGCTGTATCGAATTCAACCTCCATATTCAAAATGGATGGCAAAACAAAAATAACAGCCAATATACGTCTCTTCGAACAGACAAAGCTCTCGGTCAACGTAGTCAATTCAAAAGGGACGATTGTCCAAAAGCTTGTCTCGGGTAAAACCTTTTCCGGCAACGTGACGTCCAGCTGGTTTGGTAAGACGTTAAAGAACGTATATGCAAGTGATGGAAGCTATCATTTCCAAATTACTTTGGCCGATCCTTCAGGCAACACAAGGGTTATAAACGTCACCCCATTTAAGCTCATCAATCTAAGGAAATAGCTACAAGTCCAAGTACTAGCCAACAGGAATAAAATTAAAAAAGCCCAAGAATGTTGATTTATATTAGCATTCTTGGGTTTTTCTTTTATCTGGCTTTAAACAGAAAATATCACTTTAAGGCCATCCCCTTTTTTCATGAGAAATATGGGAGAAATCAAGGTATTGAAATGCAGTTTTACCCTTATTTAAATAAAAACCCGGCATAATCGTCTTGGCAGCTTAATAAATTTTATGATCGATGTCTGCACTTATATGCGCGCAATGCAGGATTTATGCTTGTAATCGGCACTTCTATGCTCGAACCACAAAATCTATGCTCGAACGGCTAAAATCAAAGTTTCAATTTTTCACTTTACCACCAAACTTTTCCTACACTTCCTATTTTGTAACACAATTGTAATATTTGGAGATTGTATAACTTGGTAGAATTATGTCAAAAGGTGATTACGGGGGACAAAAAATGAAAAAAAGTGTTGTTGCTTTATCGGCTGCGGTCGCTTTATCTGCCACATTCGCCTCTAACGCGATGGCAAACACTTATACGGTAAAATCAGGTGATACTCTCTCTAAAATAGCAAAACAACATAAGACGACTGTCGCAAACATAAAGCAGCTTAACCGATTATCGTCTGATCAGATACATATCAATCAAAAGTTAATCATCTCCATCACCCAGGCTGCAAAGCAGGAGGCTAAGACTACAGCTGTGTATACAGTTGTAGCGGGAGATTCATTAAGCAAAATAGCAAACAAATTCAATATGTCGGTAGCCGAGCTTAAATCCCTCAATAAGTTAAACACAGATACCATTTATAAGGATCAAAGATTAACCGTTAAAAAAATTGCTGGCTCACAGCCGTCCGCTCCCGTTCCAGTGCAGCCTCCCGCACCTGCTTCTGATGAAATGTATGCGGCTCTTCCGGGCGACAGCTTATGGAAGATAGCGAATAAATTTGGCATCAGCATACAGGAATTAAAATCAGCCAACCAGCTGAAATCCGATTCCGTGTACGTGGGCCAGAGGCTGGCCATTCCAAGATCTGCGGCAAGCATACCAGATTCTCCTTCTCCAGGAGAATCTGTAAAAGCGGACACTCCGCCACCTGTTCAAAATGATAATCTAATAGAATTAGCGAAATCCCTTATTGGCGTCTCATATGCATGGGGAGGTACCACTCCCAAGGGGTTTGACTGCAGCGGATATATATATTATGTGTTGAACAATTCAGGGAAACAGATATCGAGAACTTCTGCTTCCGGATACTTTGCCAAAGGTGCGACGGTAGCTAACCCTAAGGCAGGAGACTTAGTGTTCTTTTCTTCCTCTCCCAGCAATAAAAAAATGATCACCCATATGGGCATATACCTCGGCAATGGTGAATTCATTCATGCAAGTTCAAGCAAAGGGGTGCGCATCGATACCTTGGGTCTGTCTTATTACCAGACGCGCCTGGCAGGTTTCAAATCCTTGTAGATTCAAACCATAACGGACTCTCTGTGGGTCCGTTTATATTTTGGGCTTCCCAATATTCTCTATCCCCAGCATTCATCCAATAGTTCATAACTTATAAGGAGAAGAATATGAAAAAATTAATCTATCTATGTACTGCAGCAATAGCCCTTTTTGTGATGCCCCTATCCTCCACTGGAACGGTCTACGCCCAATCCTATTACGTAAACCCTAACCAGGTGTACTCCTATTCCGATATGATTGCTGACATAAAGGAATTGAAGAGGGCATACCCGGACCTTATTCAATATAAATCCATCGGCAAATCTGAGTATGGCCGCAATATTTATGCCGTCTCCCTCGGAACCGGGCCTTCCAAGGTTTTTATAAATGGCTCCCACCATGCCAGGGAATGGATGACTACAACAGTAAACATGAATATGATTGATAAATATGCCTTTGCCTATAAAAAGCAGCAGAAGCTCGGAGGCTATGACGTTCAAAAACTATTGAAAAACACAACAATCTGGTTTATTCCAATGGTAAATCCGGACGGTGTAACCCTGCAGCAGGGCGGATTAAAGTATTTTCCGAAGAGTGTACATAGCGCCATCATCAAAATGAATAATGGCAGCAAGAACTTCAAACGCTGGAAAGCAAATGCAAAAGGTGTGGATCTTAACAGGCAATACAATGCCAAATGGTATGGAATTGAAGGACCTAACTCCCCAAGCTACAAAAATTACCGCGGGAAAGCGCCGCATACTGCAAGGGAAGTACAGGCCGTCCTTTCCTTCGTAAACAGCATCGATCCAGAAGTAAGCATCTCGTATCACAGCTCCGGCCAGATCATTTTTTGGAATTATGAACAGTCAGGAAGCCGGTATACTAGAGACTATGCATACGCAAAGACGCTTGGAAAAATGACAGGCTATGACCTTGTCTATCCAAAGTCTTTTAAGAGCGGCGGGGGCTTTAGCGACTGGTTCTCCAGAACGACGCTCAAACCTGCCTTCACAATCGAAATAGCACCATATGCCGGAGAAACCCACGTACCAGTAAGCAGATTCCCGGGAGTATGGCAAAAGAACAGCACCATTGGACTTTATGTTTCACAGGAAGGATTCAAGCTTTTCGATAAACGAAATATAGCTGCAAGCAAAAGCCTTGAAGCCGCGGTTCAATCATTCCTAAAGAGTGCTGACGATCTTGAAAGCTACTACTATAGCAGGGTGAAATCGGAATCCGACCTGAGGATCACAGAAGCGCATGAACAGCTGTATGCTAAAGTCCAGGCCGGAATCAAAAAGAATGAAACAGCCATCGGTAAGCTCCCAGTTTCATATCGAACCAAGCCGCTTGCTGCCCTGAAACCGGCAAAAACGTATAGAGACAGGTCTCTCTCCTTCATGAATACTGTAAAGACAGGTGACAAATTGCTATCGGATATATCAAAGCTTGAAATTCCCCTAAATCAAGGGTTGTTAAATAACAGCACGATTGCTTTATACAATTCATTAGCCAACTCCATCCAGGCTGCCGAAACTAAAATAAATTCAGCCTACGGAGTAACGGTTCGTAATATTGCCCGTTCTAAGTACGTTTCTCCGTCAAAAGATATGCAAAAAAATATTGGCTATGAAATACAAAGATATCAAATGCTCACAGGTATGCAGAAAAAGATTCATGATGGCAGGTATGACGAAACAGAGGCTGACCTTCAAAAGTTATATAATATAAATGAGCAGTCCAAGAAGCTAAAGTCCAGCGATCCATCAAGATATAAAACCTATACCAAGCTGGAAAGCACTCTTATGCAAATGCAGGCCGATATAGAAACTGCATTAGAGAACAAGCCTGAGCCGGAACAAACTGATCCGAACACCCAGACGGGTTCTGAAACGGTAACACAGACCGAACCAGCGGATGCAGCTGAGTAATTCCGGATTCGCCCCTTATACTCAAATCAAAACAATATTATTAATTTTACACACAAAACCAAGGCGGCAAGACTGCCTTGGTTTTTGTATGCAGTTTATGGGCATATAGTTCGTTTTTCATATTTTTTTACAAAGAACACAGCGATAACCATGACAAAAGTAATAAGTATTTTTTTTTTGGCAAAAACATTGTATAGTTAGGTAATGACCAGCAATTGCTTTTGTAGATTAATGTTTACTATATAGATAGAACCAAAAACGGTTCAGGGGGATACTATGAGAACAGAAAAGAGGAAAAAGAAAAAGAAACGAAAAGTGCTTAAAATAGTTGGCATATTTTTTCTTCTGTTTTTGGCTGCGGGGGGAGTATATGCGTACAGTGTCTATGATTCTTTAAAAACTGCGGTGAGCACTATGCAAGGTACCGATCATACCAGCGATAAGCGTGAAGGTAAGATTGAGTTCAAAGAAAAAGATCCATTTTCCGTACTTATTCTTGGAGTGGATGAGAGGGCAAATGATTCGGGCCGCTCCGATACCATGATTGTCATGACTGTTAATCCGCAAAAAGAGTCAGTGGAAATGCTAAGCATTCCCCGGGATACCCGTACAGAAATAGTCGGTAATGGCACCACGGAAAAGATTAACCATGCCTACGCACGCGGCGGCATCAAAATGTCCATAGCGACGGTAGAAAACTTTTTGGATATTCCAATAGACTATTATGTCAAAATGAACATGGATGGCTTTAAAGACATTGTGGATGCTGTCGGCGGTGTCACAGTGGAAAATGAAGCGACCATCTATCATAACGGCAAGGAATATGCACAGGGTACGCTCACACTGAACGGCGAGGATGCCCTCATCTATTCAAGAATCCGGAAAGGCCCTAATGCCGGTGGAGACTTTGGACGCCAGAAGCGCCAGCGTCAGGTCATTTCTGCGATTATCAATAAAGGAGCCAGCCTGTCGAGCCTGACCAATTATGATGAAATCTTCAAGGCACTAGGAAAAAACGTGGAAACGAATCTTAGCTTCGATGAGATGATGGACATTCAGATCAATTACAAAACAGCAGTTAAAAACATGGAGCAATACACCATTGAGGGCGATGGCCAGTACATCGGAAGCCTCTGGTATCTCATTGTTCCCGAAGAGGAACGCATGAAAACCCAAAACCGGATAAAGGAACACCTTGGTTTGCCGGCTGTTACAAACTCCGCCCAGCTTCATTGAAGCTGGGTTTTCCCTTGTACTCAAATACTCACATTTCCCCGGGACTTCTTGCATCCCGTTATATTCTATAGGTTTGTCATAAAAGACTGTCGAAGACTGTAAATCTTTGTTAAACCTTGTATAACTATTAATTTATTAGTAAAATAAGTAGGATTGAAAATTCCATATCTTCCTATGTTAATAATGGGAAATCATCCGAAATTTGCTTACTATAGACAGAAAGGTAAGGGACCATGCTATTTAGTTCTACAGTATTTCTATTTTTATTCCTGCCTATTGTTTTGATAGGCTACTTTATTATTCCCCGTACCATTAGAAATACCTGGCTCCTTGCAGCCAGCCTGTTCTTTTATGCATGGGGAGAACCAAAGTTTGTAATCATAATGCTTATCTCAATAGTATTAAACTACTTCTTTGCCTTGATTGTTGAATCGAACCGGAATAAAAAAACGGCAGTAAAATGGATAATGGGCGGAATGATCGTTTCAAATCTACTGCTCCTTGGAATATTTAAGTATGCAGGTTTTATTGTTGCCAATATTAATTCCATCCTACACACTTCACTTGATGTTCCCAATATCCCTCTGCCATTAGGGATTTCTTTTTTCACCTTTCAGGGTATGAGCTATGTAATTGACGTTTATCGCAAGGATGGGGCATTACAAAAGAATCCATTAAACATGGCGCTTTATATTGCCTTGTTCCCGCAGTTGATTGCCGGACCTATCGTCCGATACCAGACGGTTGCCGACCAAATAAATGTTCGAAAAGAGACCGTGGAAAAATTCGTTTATGGAATTAAGCGATTTATCATTGGATTGGGCAAAAAAATGTTCCTTGCAAATAATTGCGGCTGGATTGCAGACCAGATATTTGCCTTGGATCCTTCTGAAATGTCGGTTGGCCTGTCCTGGATTGGAATTATTGCGTACTCGCTTCAAATCTATTTTGACTTTTCAGGATATTCGGATATGGCGATTGGCCTCGGAAAAATGTTCGGGTTCGATTTCCTTGAGAACTTTAACTATCCGTATATTTCTCGTTCCATAGCCGAGTTTTGGAGAAGATGGCATATTTCATTAGGAAGCTGGTTCCGTGACTATCTTTATATTCCACTGGGCGGGAACCGTGGCAATAGCTGGATGGTGTATCGCAACCTATTGATTGTCTGGCTCGCTACTGGAATTTGGCATGGCGCAAGCTGGACCTTTATCGCCTGGGGCCTCTACTACGGGGCATTCATAATGATGGAGAGAGCTTTCCTTGGTAAGGTTTTAAAAGCATTGCCGAATTTTGTGCAATACGCTTACGCATTAATTATCGTCGTCATTGGATGGGTTTTCTTTAGGGCCGAAACCTTTACCTATGCAATTGATTATATCAAGACCATGTTTGGCCTTAATGGGATCGGCTTATGGGATACAAACGCCGGCTATTACTTCTCGCAATATGGCATACTACTGCTATTAGCGATAATCGGTGCGACACCATTGCTCAAAACCATCAACAAGGCTGTTATGTCAAGGCTCCGTTCAAACGAAACCAAGCCTGCCCTGTCTGTCTCCCTGTGGAACGGCACACAGACAGCGTACTATATCCTAGTGCTGGCGATTGCCATCGTAACAGTTGTATCCAGCACATTTAATCCGTTCATTTACTTCCGTTTCTAAGAATCATGGGAGGACTGGCAAAGAATGAAAACTAAAGTAAGTGACTTTCTGTTACTCTTCGTTTTCCTTGGAGTGATCTTCTCCTTTACCATCTGGTTCTGGGTAAAAGGCTCAGACTCCACTTCCATCCTGGAGAACAGGACCCTGGCACAACGGCCGGATGCGACCGCAAAGAATGTCCTCACAGGGGATTACCCGAAGAGATTTGAAACATTTTATAACGACCAGTTTCCTGCACGGGAAACTTTTGTGGAAACCAACTCAAAAATGAATAAATTTTTATTGAGACAGGATGTCGTCAGGAATGTATACGTCCATAAAGACGGCTACCTGCTTAGCCCGGTTCCGGAGTTCAGCCTGGATAGGGCAAAAGATATATCGCAGCGCATAAATACCTTTGCGCAAGATACGGATAAGTTCGGAGCGAAAACCTTCTTCGTATTGATGCCAAACAAGGCAGTGATGATGGAAGATAAGTTCCCTGATTATTTTCCAAGCTATGGGCGCAAGGATTCCAAACAGCTGCTTGGCCTAATCGACCCAGCTGCCAACCCTATATACCCATTTGATGCAGTAAATAAGCATTTGTCGGAAAAGAATATGTATTTCTATTCTGATCATCACTGGAAAGCAAAGGCTGCGTTTTATGCCTACCAGGATGTCATAGGAAAAATGGCTAAGACTTCTCCAGAAATCGGAAAGGCATTGCAGCTGGATGAGTTCACATGGACTGAGAAAGGGAAGCCTTTCTATGGTTCAGACTCAAGGAAAACTACGAAATCCTATGTGAAGCAGTCGGATACAATCACCGTAGCGACGCCTAAAACCAAAGAAAAACCATTTGAAATCCGTTATCGTGGCAAAGACGGTCAGTCTTTTTATAAGGAAAGTTTCTTAACTGACAATGAGCTTTATGCTAACCGTTATGCAGCTTATATGGGCGGTGACCATCCAGAAACAGTAATAACGAATCCAAATAAGCCGGAATCAGCACCAAAGCTGCTGATTATCAAGGATTCCTATGCAAATCCAACTATACAATTCTTCTCCAGACATTTTAAAGAAACCAGAGTGCTGGATTTGCGCCATTTCGATAATATGACGGTCCCGGAATATGCGAAGAAGCATAAAATTACCCATGTTATGATCCTTCATAATGTGAATTCCATTTATGTAACACCAAGCCTGACCAACTATAATAATCCTGGACAAGGGGAAAATCAGTAAAAAAATCAGGACAATAAATAAAGATGCCCCAAAAAGGGAGGCAATCAGATCGAGTACCATTGGAGCTGGAGAAATTCAGCTTTTATTATGGGAGGAGCAGATATCGTGGATAACCAAAACCAACTAAACAGCCTTATAGAACAATTAAAGAAAAACCCGCCAAAAATTATTGGCGGCTATAAAAAGCCTGGCTGGGCATTAAAGGTTCTGGACAAAATCAGCAATGATGCGGTGGAGGTTGAGCCTGATGGCCAAGTCACCGCCAAAACAATCCTGGAAGCGAATGATCAAACCTATTATCCGGCTTTCTTAACCATTGATGTTTCTAAAAAGGGCATAATTTCTGGAGCATACTTAATTTCAGAAGCTGCAGAGCAATTTGAACTGCTTCCTTTTGAAATAGCCAAGCATTTCGTTGGAAAAGCCGAAACTGACATCACTCCATTCAAGTACCGCACAATCGAAAAGGTTGATGGAGATGAGCAGCAAAAAAACTGGCCTGATTTTTCATAATACCAAACCCCGGTCTCACATGAGACCGGGGTTCTTTTTGCGTGTCTGGAGGCGCTGCTGCCCATTCACCTGCACCCTGCTATAAAAACCATTAGTTACCTGGAGGATAAACCTTCCACTTTTCTAATTGAGGTGCTTCTTTCGTGATAAGCCCTGCCGGGAATACAAACGTCCAAGGCTTGCTTGTATTCGCCTTGACTTCCAGGTCTTGAAGAGTAAAGCCTCCTCGAGCTACAATATCGCCTTCTGCATCCTCTACGACCAAAGGAATCTGTTCAAGCTTGATTGATTTCTCGCTCCCGTTGCGGATCAGCACTACGGCAGCAAGAGATCCGTCATCCTTCATGCTCGCCTCGATGCCCATGATATTCACTTCACCGGCAGCCAGCTTCGGCAGTCCTGCGACCATTGTTTCCAAATGTTCGCGCTGGGCAGGTGTCAGGCTGCTGCCCCATCTCTCATCAATATCCAGTGCATGCTCCTTTGCAGTGTTTGATTTCAGCTCAAAAGCAATCGTCCATTCTTCAGGAAGTGCTTCACCAAGCCGGTCTTCTTCGAAGAATAGGAACCGCCACGGCATGCAGGAAAAGGCTGGGATTTCCCCTATATCATCAACTTCAAACTGCTTCTTCGCAAAAGGGGTTCCTTCACTGTCCAAAAGCAGCAAATCCACCGTCTCGAACCGGATACCCCTGTCCAAGGTATTTCTCAAAAAAGCGACAACGACCAGATCCCCGTTTAATTCCTTAAGCTCAAGCCCCGTGATTGACAGCTGGTTTGGCAGTAGCGGAGCCAAATTTTGATGATGATATCTATAAACATATCTTTCAGCGGTGGACATCTCCCAATCAGGATGGAAAAACAAACTGGTGGCAGGTGTTCCGTCCTCCCTGATCGTTTCTTTTCCGTCCTGGCGTATTTCTATTTGTTCTGCCTGAATCTCCGCCAGTTCTTCGGGATACTTTGGCTTTCGTTTAAATAATCCCATCTTGGTCCTCTTCCTCTCCTGCATCTTGGACGTCAAACTCACTCTTAACAAATTCCATAAATCTGACGCTTATCCCCGCTTCGATATCCAGCATCAGCTGATTGAATTCATAAAGGGCTTCTTTTTCAAAAATGATATAAGGATCTTCCTGTCCATAGCTCCTTAGCTGGATGCCCTCTTTAATCTGGTTCATTAGGTTCAAGTGCTGGATCCAGTTCATGTCAATCTGCTGAAGCATGAACAGCCTTAACTGCTGGCCCAGCTCGGCATCCTCTTTTAATGCGATAATCATCTCTTTCAATGCATGGAACTCTTCCATTACAAGTCCTTGAACCTCCTGGGGCTCAAGGTCATTTATTTCGTGTTCTGTCCATGGAAGCTTAATGAAGATCAGCGAGAGCTCTTCAAGCATCCCTTTCTGATTCCATGCCTCTGCATCTTCCGCATAATGCTTTGATACAATATGGTTTAGATAACGTTCCATATACTCCAGCAATTCGATAAACATTTCATCCGAAGAGAGCCCAAGAATCCTGTCACGGGAGGAATAGATGATCTTGCTTTGCTCATCCATCACATTCTCCAGCTTCAACAGATGGCTCCTGGCGGAATAATGCATATTTTCTATCGTTTCCTGTACCTTTTTCACATACTTGACCGGGTCTGGGGCTATTACGAGACCCGTTTCATCTGTTTTGATTTTCTTCTCATATCTTTCTTTTTCGTCTTCATCATAATAACGGAACAAATCATCCTCAATCGAAATGATGAACTGCGAAGAACCTGGATCCCCCTGGCGGCCTGCCCGTCCGCGCAGCTGCATATCAATCCGGTTGCTTTCATGCCGCTCTGTCCCGATGATATGAAGTCCGCCGAGCTCTTTTATACCTTCACCCAACAGGATGTCGGTCCCTCGGCCCGCCATATTGGTAGCAAGCATGACCTTGCCCTTTTGTCCGGCCTGCGAAATCATGCCTGCCTCATCTTCTTCCGTTTTTGCATTAAGGATCTGGTGATTGATCTTCTCCTTAACAAGCAAATCGGAAAGTTTTTCAGATTGCTCGATGGACGTCGTTCCAATCAAAACCGGACGTCCAACTTTATTCATCTCTTTAACTTCTTCGATAATCCGCTTTACCTTTGATTGGTAATCTTTATAGACAAGGTCTTCATGATCGATTCGCATCACTGGTTTATTGGTTGGAATGGTTACGACGCGGAGGCGGTACGTCTCCCAGAATTCCTTCTTCGAAGGGGTAGCGCTCCCTGTCATGCCTCCCAAGTTTTTGTAAAGCCTGAAATAATTCTGGATTGTTACAGTCGCATGCGTTTCGTTCTCCTCAGAAATATCTACGCCTTCCTTCGCCTCAATCGCTTGATGAAGCCCTTCGCTGAAGGTACGACCTTCCATGATCCGGCCTGTAAATTGGTCGATGATAACGATTTTTCCGTCCTTAATGATGTAATCGACGTCCTTCTTCATGAGCACACTTGCACGGAGTGATTGCATAACATGATGCAGCAGCTCCTGATGCTCGGCATCATACAGGTTGTCAATGCCAAAAGCCCCCTCGATTTTGGCTGACCCTTCTTCTGTCAGGAATGTCTGCTTTGTTTCCTGATATAGGTCGTAGTCTATATCTTGCTTGAAGCCCTTGATGATTTCTGCCGTAATCATGAATAGCTCTGCACCTTCACTGGACTGGTTTGCGATGATTAGCGGCGTCTTGGCTTCATCGATAAGGATACTGTCGATTTCATCCACGATGGCATAGTGATGGCCTCTCTGCACCTTATCTTCACTTTTGTAAACCATGTTATCGCGAAGATAATCAAAACCGAACTCGGTACCTGTTCCATAAGTGATATCCGCTTCATAAGCATCCTTTTTTTCCGAAGGCTGCATCTGGGAAATATTAAGCCCAACCTTTAAACCAAGGAACTCATGAATCT
This sequence comes from Peribacillus sedimenti, assembly GCF_046237635.1. Lineage (NCBI taxonomy): Bacteria > Bacillati > Bacillota > Bacilli > Caryophanales > Bacillaceae > Peribacillus > Peribacillus sedimenti. The sequence goes on from NZ_CP143547.1 coordinate 4,688,783, forward strand.
GTCCCATTTGCTCTTTATCACGGCGCGCCAGATATTCGTTAGCTGTGATTACATGAACACCTTTTCCTTCAAGGGCGCGCAGATAGCTTGGCAAGGTAGCGACTAGCGTTTTTCCTTCACCGGTGTTCATCTGAGCGATGCTTCCCTCATTCAGCACAAAACCGCCGATCAGCTGGACATCATAATGCCTCATACCGATTACACGCTTGGCTGCCTCTCTGACTACCGCAAACGCATCCGCCTGGATATCCTCGAGACTGCTGCCATTTGCAAGCATGCTTCTAAATTGCTCTGTCGTTTCCCCTAGTTCTTCATCGGAATAACCTACATATTTTTCTTCTAATCTATTAACCTGTTCCACTAATTTATTTAACCTTTTTAAGTCCTTCGAACTGTCGTCAAACAGCTCTTTTACTCTAGAAATCATGGTTTTCTCTCCCATTACCATAATAATATTCTTTAGTCGAATTATATCATATTAAGTAATATTATGTTCCGATGGTAAAATTTACTGTTTTACGGCTTTTATCATATAAAAGCTTAGGTTTCAGGCGTTTAATCAATTAAATTTTTTAAAAGTATAGGAAATTGGCATGGTATCTTATATTTCACGATAGTTATATTCAGCTAGTTTTTGTAAGTCTTTGGTATGTTTTATCGCGAGGTTTTATTGTAATGCATAGGGAAATCTCCAGTGTCTGCATAACAGTACTTTTTCTCACACTGCAGTAATTTTCTTTAATCCAACTTGTCTGCGCCAGACTAATTCATATAGTTAGGAAGTCTACTTTGGGTTAAAATATTCTGTAGTTATTTAAGTGAATACCTAGATTCCCCTATGAACTGTAAGAACTCTCCAGTTGTTAGCGGTTCTATGTATTTGGTATTAAAAAGGACCAGAGACACAGTCCCTGGCCCTTTCCTTATTCATTATTGGTCTATCCTATCAATGGACACACCAGGTATGGATATTTGACCACCCATTGTGGAATCATAGGTGATTAACCCAGCGGATGTTCCCATGATCGTGATCACATCATCTTCTAACACCCTTGAATTAACAACAGCAGAGTCGAAGGAAGCAAACAGGATCGTATCATAATCACTATTAACGGCAAATCTTATTTGAGTTTCTCCATCACCTTCAATTACCTGTACAACCTTGCCACGGAACTTCACTTTTTCACCCATATATTTATCAGGAGTCCTCGCCAACTGGCTGTAGGTAATACCTGTGTTGTAACCTTGTTTTTCTTTTTCTTCTTGCTTTCGCTGTTCTTCGGCGGCTTTTCTTTCAGCCTCTTTCTTAGCAGCTTCTTCCTTCGCTTTTTCAGCGGCTAGACGTTTTTCTTCGGCGGCTTTCGCTTCAGCTTCCTTCTGTTTGCGCTCTTCTTCTTGCAATTTAAAGAATGGTTCAGCCTCTACCAATTTGTCATTCAACTTTCCATTTTCACCTTGCAGTCTTTCTATTTCATCACCGCGCTCATTTGCCTTTTCAGCGTTGTCATTTGCTTTGGCTACAACCTTATTATACTCTTCGGTTGAAGGACCCATATTCGCTCCAATAATCAGAGCAATAAATGCAGTAAGAATATATCTCCATCTTCTTTTCGCAAATCCTAAAACTTTGTTCACACCATTCATCCTTTTCTTATAAATTGATAAATAAAAAGAACCGGGTATATAGTTCCCAGTTCCAAAGTATAGCAATAATATTCTTTAATTTGGTAAGGTACTTATTACCAATGTCGTAAAACAGTAAATCCTCACGTATTTACAGGAACTCTGATAAAGGTTTTTGTTCCTGCTCATTGTAGCAGGAAAGGTTATTTTTACTTATATTCAGGAAGGGTAGCAGTGTAAACCTTCCGTGAAGCATATGCCCCTAGCTCAATTCTTATTCAGGTACTATATTTTACTTAATTATTGGTATATCGATACTTTATCTAGCTCTGTCTCGATTTGGTGCTGTTGTCGAAAATTTTTAGGAAGAATATTGCAGGATTTTAGCACTATTCCTCAGAATATATTAATTTAATGAAAATAATGACTGAATATTCATTCATTTTTTTCATTAATATATTCTATTAGGGAGGGAAGTTATGAACGGACTTTTTCAATCGGAAGGACGCGGTGGCAGAGGATTTTTAATTGCAATCATTGCTGTGTTATTGGTGCCGCTTGTATATGTGGCCATAATTCTTACTGCCAGCTGGGGTCCCTACGACAATCTGTCCAGTTTGCCTGTTGCAGTAGTCAATAATGACGAGGGCGGCATGTCGGGTGAAACGCCGATCAATGTCGGAAAAGACTTGGTGGAGAACTTGAAGAGCAATAAAACCTTAGGATGGGATTTTGTTGATTCTGAAACAGCCGCAAAAGGAATAGATGATCTCAAATACTATATGGTCATCGAAATCCCAAGCGATTTTTCTCAAAAAGTAACCACAGTTCTGGACGAAAATCCTCAAAAGCCCGAGTTGAAATATACTCAGAACGAAGGCCTGCACTTTATGGCTGCCCAGGTCACCAGCAATGCAGCTGAAAGAATCCGCAGCCAGCTTTCGACACAGGTAACTGAAACATATACAAAAACCCTTTTTGCGAGTCTCGGTGATATCGCAAAAGGATTCAAGGATGGGGCAGACGGCTCATCCAAATTGAGTGCCGGTGCAACAGAACTGCATAACGGTACTACTACGATGCTTAACTCTTTAACCGAAAAAGCAACTGATATCGATAAGCTCGCAGCCGGCACTATGGAACTTGAAAATGGAACTGGCACAATGCTTAAATCCCTTCAGGAAAAGTCGGGAGATATATCCAAGCTTGCGGATGGTTCAAAAAAGCTGGAAGCTGGATCTAGTGAGCTATTAAAATCTCTCCAGGACGGATCCGGAAAGATTGGGCAGCTTGCCGATGGAGCCAAGCAGGTTTCAGCAGGTGCTGCCGAGCTTGAAAAAGGCTCAGGCCAACTATTAGCTGGTTTACAGACGGCTAAAAGTGGAAGCGCTTCCTTAAATGGCGGACTTGCCCAATTGGCGCCAGGAAGCAAACAAGTAGCTGACGGCGCAACAGCAATCAGTGACAATTCATTACTGCTTGCTGCAGGAGCTGCACAAATAGCAGCCGGCCTGGAACGAATGGCTCAAGCCCAGCCTCAGTTAATGCTGAGTCCGGATTTCGTCAAGCTTAAGGAAGGCAGTAAATCGCTGGCACAAAATATGCAGCGGTTATCCGCAGGAGCTGAGGATCTTAAAAATGGTGCTGGCCGTGTCGCTGATGGCCTTGCACAGGCAGCTCCGGGAGCAGCCAAACTCGATGGCGGACTTAAGCAGCTCGTGGACGGCCAGGCTAAACTGAACCAGGGTGCCAAGCAATTGGCAGCAGGTTCCAAGACGCTGGCTGCCGGTAATGATACCGTCAACTCCTCATGGGGCAAGGTAACAGCTGCCGTTTCTACCATTAATGGCGGTTTGTCACAAGTAAGTGACGGAAACCAAGCCGTTAAAGAAGGCTGGGGTACTTTAACAGCGGGAACGGCAAGGCTCAATGATGGCATGAAACAGGTCAGTGCCGGGAACCAAACGGTCAAAACCGGCTGGGGCACTCTAACCGATGGAGTGAAGAAGGTTGATGGCGGAGTCGGACAAATTGAAGACGGCAGCAAGCAGTTAGCTGCCGGATTGGCAGGCGGCGCCGAAAAGACAAGTGCACTGAATACAGCTGATTCAAATGTTAAAATGTTCGCAGCACCTGTCCAAACAGCTGCGGAAGTTCAGCACAAATTTCCGATGTACCGCTACGCAAATGCGCCATATATTCTGTCTCTCGCATTATTCGTAGGCGCACTCGTCATGTCGCTATTATTTGACTTAAATCGTCCGGCAGTTACTGCTGTTACACCGATTAGATGGTATGCAGGCAAATACGGTACAATGGCAGGCCTGGCTGCAGCTCAGGGATTGCTTGTATCCTTAATCGCTGCTTTCCTGGTCAAGTCAGGTTTTACAAATGGACTGTATATGATTGGTTTATCTGTCCTGGCAAGCGTCACATTTATGACGATCATTTTCTTCCTGACTGTCCTAGCAGGCAATATCGGCCGATTTATTGCTTTTGCATTTTTGGTATTGCAGCTTTCTACAACAGGCTCGGCATTGCCGATCCACATGCTTCCCGACAACCTCCAGGCATTAAGCAACTTCTTGCCGCTTACTTATTCGATCGGGGCATACAAAGCTGTCATCACCCTTGATAACTATAGCTCTTTCTGGACAAATACAGGCACTCTGCTGATATTCCTTGCTATCGCAGCTGGATTGACTGCAGCAGTAGTCATGTTCCGTTCAAATAGGAGAATCGAACAGGCAGATGTGGCAGCATAACCGACAATATTAAGGGCCGGAGTCAATTCGGGGAAAAAGCCTTTCCAGTTTGTGCTGGAAGGGCTTTTTTTTATGAGGTCAGAATGGTAATCTTCTTATTTTTGAGAGAATTTATTACAGTCAAACATACAAGCAAGCTGTTGACTCATAAATTCGGCGTTCGCGCATAAAATTGCAATTTCGAGCATAAAGTTATAAATTTCGCATATAAATGCGAGATTTGTGAGCATAAAGTAAAGTTATACATTTCGCGCACAAATCCCTGAATATCGAGCATAACCCGCTGGCAGGTTAGTAGTAAAATAGTATTCTCAATAAATTTATAATGGTTATAACAGCTTTTTGCATGAAAAACACTTAAAATCTATCGTACAAACAAAGGAATTGGTGTCGTCGCAATGAAATTGAATAGCTAGCAACTTTCAATATTGTTACTTGCGCTTCCAACATCGATACGTTTTATATTTTTTTCTACTAAGGACCTTTCCTCCCCTAACTGATCTAATTTATCCTTTCATCTTTCTTCTACTGCTCTTCCGGTTTGAGGTTTCACCCTCCTTATACGTCACGTAATCGCATTTTGCTACACCCTGCTCCGCTAATTCTTTATAGCTTTGGCATGCCTATTAAAAAACTAAACCTTCCCACGTTACACTGGAAGGCTTTTAATGTCCATAATACAGACAAACTTAGCTCTAACAATTTGAAAAAGATTGTCGATAAAAGTAGTAATAGAAATCATAACGCATTAATGGTACAAAACATGGATCGTAAACAGCAGGCTTCTGTCCCCTGTTTCCTGGTTTCATTCGAGCCACAGAAGACACGGACAAAAAAACAAAATAGGGTGTGTAATGTGAAAAAAATAACTTTTATTATTGTGTTATCTTTGCTTATTGCCCCTCTCTTCCCTTTTAGCGAAACAAATGCAAAGGCAGCAACGGACCCGCTTTACAATTTAATCTATCAGGGCATTGTTTCCTACAAAGATTCTATTTCACTCGGAAAATATGGTACCAGCAGAGAGAAGATTTATACAACATACCAAAAGGTTCTGGATGACCATCCTGAAATATTTTTTTTAAATAATACATATAGATACAACGTTTCATCCGAATATAGCAGCGGCTATTTTTACCCCAGCTATAGTTTTCCTAAAGCACAAATTGCTACCATGAAGACAGAGCTCGACAAGAAGGTCGCATCAGTCTCCAATAACGCTAAGAAACTGAAATCCGAGCTCGACCGGGTTTTATACATACACGATTACATTGTGAATAACACGACATACGATTATGGTAATTATTTATCAGGGACCATTCCACAAAGTTCATATTCAGTATATGGTGCGCTCATTGGAAAAAAAGCGGTTTGTGATGGTTATGCGAAGGCGGCAAAGCTGCTTCTAAATAAAAGCGGAATTTGGGCAGTCAAAGTAACCGGATATGCAAATAAAGACCTTCATGCCTGGAACCAGGTTAGAGTTGATGGAAACTACTATTATATGGATATTACATGGAATGATCCGGTCTATAATGATATGAGGCCAATCCTTAGTTATAATTATTTCCTTGTGCCAGAGAGCCAGCTTTCCAGGGACCATGCTTGGAATAAAAGTGGCTTAAAAAAGGCCACCAGCATGAAATATAAGGCCCTTTATTCAGCGAAGGATTTTATCCGAAGTGGGTCCTACATTTATTATTCTAATGAAAAAGACCAACGGAAATTGTATCGGATGACATTGACAGGTTCAGGGAACAAAAAAATCTCCAACACACGAATGTACTCATTGGAGCTGCTGCGCGGTGCCCTTTATTTCAGCAATCTATCGGATTATAACCGCCTTTACAAAATGAAATTGAACGGCACTGGCCTGAAAAAGTTGACTAATGCACCTGCATATGGTCTTTACGTAAACGGCAGCTATCTTCACTATACAAACCAAAATACAAAAAAAGCAGGAAAACTGAAAGTATACTAGGGTGCTATAGCGGCACCCTTTTTATTAGTTTTATGTAAGGCATGATGCTTTAGAGTAAGATTTCACAAGAAGCCTTATTCCACACAACAAACAATGAATTATTCCGGCTTTTTTAAAATCCAACATTTAAAATGCTATTTATGTAAAGTTTCAGCAGAAAACGGATAAATTAAGAGGATTATTCATGAATTTCGGAAAAAGCCTTTATCAAGAAGATATTTTACTAACCTGCCAAGCTGGATATGCTCGATATCCCGGAGTTTATGATCGAAACTTTTAGGACCCCTTAATCCATTGGACACCGAAAATGCCTAACCCTTACACTAGGTACAAGTAAAAATAAGGGGGTGCATAAATGCCCAAAAGGAAAATTGATGTCATTGAGGATGTAAAAAAGCAATATGTCCGGATGGCGCTGGAAAGTGGAAGAATGGCCTCCATTGCCAGAAAGGCAGGAATTTCGACGAACACAATAAGAAAATGGATCAATGAATACGAGGATGAAGTCCGTGATGGCATGGAGGCTGAAGGGACTGCCGTCCTTTCAGAGAACCCTACGAAAGATGAACTGATGGAGAAGTATGAACAGGCGATGAAACTGCTTGGGGAAAAAGAACTGGAGGTTGCGATGTTAAAGAACCTGTTAAAAAAAAACAATTCCCCTAAGTAATCGTCTGGAGGAAATATACCTCTGGGCCAGCGAAGGTTTTCCAATAAAGCGTGCAGCCACCGCACTGGGAGTGAATCGATCCTTGTACTACCATCACTATAAAGAAGAAAAAAGAGACGAAGAAGGAACGGCCAGGCGTGGAAGGCCCTTCCCGAGCTTCTCTGAAACCCTGTCGGGTCATAGGATATCGGATGAAGAGATCGAGGAGTTCCTGATGGAGGCAGTCGAGGGGGAAGAAGGCATTTACGGATATAAAAAGCTGACCCACCACCTTAAGGTAAGGTATGGTCTGAAGATCAACAAAAAGAAGGTCATGCGGCTATGCAGGAAACTTGGGATCCTCTTGCCTGTACGGCATGCGCCCTCCCCTTATCCAAGAAGGCTGGCCAGGCAGCACGTGATCAACGGGCCAAATGAGCTGTGGCAGGTGGATATCAAGTATGGCTCCATCGAGGAGAGTGGCAGGTTCTTTTTCCTAGCCAGTGCCATTGATGTCTATGACCGGAGCATTGTCGGCCATTACCGAGGGTCAAGCTGCAGGGCAGAGGACATTACGGAGATGCTTAAGGAAGCACTCAAGAGCCGTAAAGTGGCGATTCCAAAGAAAGAGGATGAGTATTCCATCATCATCCGAAGCGATAATGGACCACAATTCCTGAGTAAGCATTTTGGTGAATTCTGTATGGAACAGAAGGTGTACCATGAACGGATCCCACCAAAAATCGCCCAACCTGAATGCCTATATCGAATCCTTTCACAGTATTATTGAACGGGAGTGTTACCAGCGACATGTTTTTGAGTGCTTCGAAGAAGCCTACTACTGGATCGATGACTTTATGGATTTCTATAACAACAGGAGGTATCATGGCAGCCTGAAATACCTCTCCCCTTCGGGTTACCACCAGCTTTTCATGGAGGAAGGGCCTGTTGAGGAGAGAGCAGTAAGCCTCTGATGTGCAGATTGACTCCTTCTTCACCTACCAACCAGGAAAGTGATGGAGCGAAAGTGTCAAGCGAAGTGGGCTTGACACTGCAGAGACATCATTTACAATCGGCAAAGGTGAAGCAGGAGGATAGGAAAATGAAAAAGATAGCTAAACGGAGAAATTAGTAGATCGTGTCCTAAATTAGGGGGCCAAGCCGGAAATTCCAGTTTTACGCGCGAAATCCACAACTTTATGCTCGAATTCCATATTTTATGCTCGAACTACACAATTTATGAGCGAACCGCTTGCTGGTCATACTTGAATCCAAATTAGTTACTACAAATATATAAATGCTCAGGCGTTCGAAATATTTCATCTGCACACTCCGCCCATTCGAACAACCCCTTGTTACAAACACACCTAAGCCTTAAGTCTTAACTCAAAATATAGCTACAGCTTATATTAACGATGCCTAAAAACATATACCATCAACTTATAAAAAACGAAGAGGTCGTGATTCTAAATGAAAAAGATCATCCCGATTTTCCTGGGAATCCTTCTGCTTTATTTTGTGGTAAATGGTTTGAATATCAGCTGGCTGCCATTCTCGAACAGTTCAACTGCTGAGGCTGGAGAGGATATTGGAACCATTGATATTCACATTGCAGGGGGAAGCACCGTCATCATTCCTGAAGATAGAACGGATGTAAGCGCAGAGTTAAATGGCAAGGGCAAGGCTGTTGTAAAAGAAAAAGGCGAGCGCATTGAAGTAACGGTAGAGCGCAGATGGTATGAATCGTTCCCCTTCTATAAAAAGGGTGATCTAAAGATTTACATTCCCGACGATTATACTGGGAGCATAAATCTTAAACTCGGTTCAGGAAATCTTCGCTTTTCAGGACTGTCTCCAAAAGAGCCAATGGAATTAAACAAACTCACCGTCGATGTAGGGTCCGGGAATACAAAGCTCGAAAATTTATCTGTAAATCGACTTACGGTCGACGAATCGTCAGGCAGTGTGGAAATCTCGTCTATGCGTGCAAAACACGGGACATTCGATATTAGTTCGGGCTCAACCCGGCTGGAGAATTACACCGGCGGCATCGAAGCTGAGCTCTCTTCTGGCAAATTTTCCGCCCAGCTTGATGATATCAATGAGGATATACTTCTAGATGTTAGTTCGGGCGAAGCTGTCATCGATCTTCCTGCTGATGCTGATTTCACTTTAAAAGGGGAAGCTGGTAGTGGACAGATTACCTCTAGCTTTCCTCTCAAAGGAAATGCGGGTACCGACAGCAATAAATTCGAAGGAACTTACGGCTCAGGAAAAAACCTGATTGAAGCCGAGGTTTCCAGCGGTTCCATAGATATAAGATAAAATAAAACAAGGAGGAAGCCGGTTCTTCCTCCTTTAGTAAATTTAATAGTCTGTTGACCTCATAATTTCCATATATCGTTCTGTGTTGCTTAATGGTTTAAAGCCGAATTGAGAATATAATGTATGGGCGTCATTTGTAGCCAGCATGAATCTCCTTAATTCCGAAAGCTCCGGATGCTCCACAATATTTTTCACCAGCCATTTGGACAAGCCCTGTCCGCGATGCTGCTTGAGAATAAATACATCTGCCAAATAAGCGAATGTAGCAAGGTCAGACACTACCCGTGCAAATCCAATTTGCTGAGCAGCCCCCTCTTTAGGATTTCCTATGTATATACCGAAACACACAGTGGAGTTTGTGATTGATTTTTCAATGACCGACCTGGGTCTCCCCTGAGCCCAATAAGATTCATCAGCCAAAAATTTCTCTATTACACCTATATCCAGGTATTTTTTATTGGTTGAAATATAAAATTCCCCGTTAGTCAATAATAGCTCTTCCATATGGTTCTCCCCTTTCCTACATGTTTGTTCTATTTTACTTTTCAGCATAAATTGTATCAATAAAAATCATATCCCGTTCATTTTTCAATAGTAACAAAAACAGCTACAATGAGAACAGAAATATCTTAGAAATCGGAAAGGACGAGAAGTTATATGGGAGGAAAAACAGCCCTCATTGCGGGGTCGACTGGGCTTGTTGGCAGGGAATTGCTTTCTATTCTTTTACATGCCAAAGAGTATGATAAAGTGATCTCTTTGGTGCGAAGCCCCCAGGGCATTAACCATTCTAAACTGGTTGAGAAGGTAGTCGATTTTGATCATCTTCACGCAGTGCAAGAGAGCTTTAAAGCAGATGATATATTTTGCTGTTTAGGGACGACCATTAAGAAAGCAAGGACACAAGAAGCCATGGCAAAGGTGGATGTTGACTATCCGCTTTCCATGGCACGGCTCGGAAAACAGGAAGGTGCAAAGCAGTTTGTCATCATCAGCTCCATGAGCGCAAATCCTAATTCCTCCATCTGGTATTCGAGAATGAAAGGAAACTTGGAGGAACAGCTCACGCAGATAGACATTCCGGCTCTCCAGATTGTACGTCCCTCTCTATTATTAGGAGACAGAAAGGAATTCAGGCTCGGGGAATCGGTGGCAGGCCGGCTGTTTCCGCTTTTATCGTTTGCCTTCTTCGGACCATTGCGGAAATATCGGGCGATTCAGGCTAAGACGGTGGCTCAGGCTATGTACCATATCGCACAGCAGGGGAGGCCCGGAGTGAACATCTATTTGTCGGACCGAATTGAAGATGCATCGAAGCAGAAAAACCTTTAGTACTATGCAACTAAAGGTTTTTCCTGTTTCTATCTATATATATTTTTGGAGGAACTGTACCATTGTCTTATATACGGTAATGGCATTTTCTGTTTTGGAAAAGCCATGGCCTTCATCCTCAAGAACCAGATATTCAATGTCCTGGCCCTGCTGTTTCATTGCCTCTACAATGACATCCGATTCCACTTTCACTACCCTTGGATCATTGGATCCCTGTATGACGAGCATGGGCTTGGTCATCTGGTCGATATAAGTCATTGGCGAATCCTCAATCAGTTTATCCCGATCAGCTACTGCGTCACCAATCGATTCAGCGTCCGCAGCCTTCCAATGCTCAGGCGCCGTTTCCAATGTTGTAAAAAGGTTGCTCGGACCGAATAAATCCACGAATGCTTTAAATCTGTCGGCATGCCTTCCGTGAAGAAGAAGCGTCATATAGCCGCCATAGCTCCCTCCGACACAGAACCACTTGTCGCTTGAGGATTTCCCCTGCTTATCGAGCCACTCCATCCCGGTGATGATGTCGAGCCTTGGGCCTCCTCCCCAATCCTTGTTCACCAGCTTCATGAAGCTTTCTCCATAACTGGTGCTGCCTCGGAAGTTCGGCGTAAATACACGGAAGCCCTGTGTGCATAAATACTGGATCACCGCTTTGAAAGATTTCCTTTCCGCCCACTGGGGACCCCCGTGCGGCCATAGCACAGTATAGCCATTATCAAGCTCTTCCTTCGGCTGATAATACAGGGCTTCAATCTCCAGCCCGTCGAAGCTTGGATAACGCAATACCTCCGGCTCTGAAAGCTCTTCCCTGCCCCTGCCGATAATCTTATGTTCGGTGATTTGCTCCCATGCCTCTAAGTCTGCGCTTCTATATATATTGGCAGGTGCAGTACTGGATTTTCCCAGAACAAATATCGTCCCTTTTTTTCCTGCTACGATGCTGTCCACAATGTCGACCGGGATTTCCAGCCTTGATGCCTGCCTCGTTTCAAGGTCATATACATATAGATGGTCTTCCACGCCCCGCTGAGCAACAAAAAATGCACGATTTCTCTCCTTATCCAAAGTTAAATTGACAAATTCATAGCCTTCAACTTCGGTCAATTTTCCAAATGAACGATCTGCCACATTAAAGGTTGCAAGATAGGTAAATTCGCTCTCGAAATTAGTCAGTACGAGAACTTCTTTGTCATTCAGATATTCAACTTGGCTTACACGGTGAGGAGTATCCTGTGATGGGGTCACCGGTATATGCTCTCCCTGTTGGGAAATATAGCCGAATACACTGGTATTTCCTACAGCTCTTGAGAAGGCAAACGAGCTTTCATCAGGGCTGACAGAGTATAAATAGCTTGGCCCTTCTTCCCCTTTGAAAAGAAGTTCCTTTTCACCGCTTTCAAGACGCAGCTTGTGTAGGTTCAAAAAGCTCGGGTTCCCTGCGCTCGTTATGTAATAAAGCGTTTCTCCATCCTTCGACAGGTCCCCATAATAGAATTTTTCACCTTTTTCCTGAAGGACAGGCGTTGTTTCACCGCCATGCATCGGAATGGCATAAATATGATAATCCTCGTCCCCGTCACGATCGAAGCCCGTTAATATAAACCTTCCTTTTGGGTCGTACTTTACAAAGGAATGCATTTGGTTTGCTGTTGTCATCTGGTAAGGATAGCCCTTATCCAGCTTCATGGCCCAAAGATTATAATAGCCATTCAGGTTCGTGGAATAAATCAGCTCGGTTTCATCCGGACTGACATCAAAGCCAGCTATATTCAGGGTTTGAAAAAAGCTTTCCACACCCGGTTTATTGAATGTAAACATGTATGCCCCCTATATCTTTATACAAGTATAATTTTATTTCTTGTCTGCTCTATATTCTGCATCCTATGTGAAAAACCCTTTTATTCGTTAAAAAACCCTGCAAAGTCTTCGGATATCTTAAAATGTCCATGTAGCACGGCCTTGTTTTTATTTTCGTGCTTTTTTCAAGGTCGAGTAATAATCGGATGAAACTTGGATTGTTCATCGAATTGCAATAATAAAACCCGAATCGAACCTTATCGGAGTGCGTTAATCGGGCTATGGTTTATTTTTAATGGGAATTCACATATGCACCATGATTTTTATACTTTTTTCAATAAAGAGCGGTCGATTTCCTTAATGGACTTCTTGCCTGCTAATGCCATTGTCAAATCAAGGTCGGCGAGGATATTCCTTAAAACCTGCTTCACTCCGTCTTCCCCAGCCAATGCCAATCCATAAATATATGGCCTGCCGATTAAGACAGCCTTCGCTCCCAAAGCAAGCGCTTTCACAATATCCGCTCCTCGTCGGATTCCGCTGTCCATTAAGACCGGAATTTCATCTCCTACTGCCTCGCAAATTTCTGGCAATGCATCCAATGCAGCAATAGCGCCGTCCACCTGCCTTCCGCCGTGATTGCTTACGATAATGCCATCTGCACCATGTGCCAGCGCAAGCCTTGCATCTTCAGGATGAAGTATCCCCTTCAATAAAATAGGCAGTGAAGTATGCATGCGAATGTATTCAAGGTCTTTCCATGTCAGTGTCGGGTTTCCAAACACCTGTGACCATAACATAATGGCGGATTGCATATCTTCACTTGGCGGGCGATTCAACCGTGAACAAAACACCGGGTCTTCGAGATAATTTCCAATTCCCTGGCCCATTAAAAAAGGAAGGTAGGCATGTTCAATATCCTTTTCCCTCCATGCCATCATCGGAGTATCCAGGGTGATTACAATAGCCCCATATCCTGCGCTCTCAGCCCTTTTTACCATGCTCGCAGCTATTTCACGATCCTTGCTCCAATATAATTGGAACCATTTTGCGCCGTCACCTGCTTCGGCTACCTTTTCCAGGCTATGCGTGGAAGCTGTGCTCGAAATGAATGGAACCCCTGCTGCGGCAGCCGCCCGCGCGGAAGCCAATTCTCCCTCAGGATGGACAATGGACTGTACACCGACAGGAGCACACAGTATTGGAAACGCATGTTTTTGCCCAAATAGCTCTACACTCAAATCCCGTTCGTCCGTATCACAAAACATCCTGGGTACAATCTTCCACTTATAAAACGCTTCCCTGTTCGCCCGCGCTGTTTCCTCAGCACCCGCAGAGGCAGCTACATAATAATATGGTCCATCTTCCAGCTTTTCCTTTGCTTTTCTTTCCAGCTCTTCGTAGGTTACCGGCACCACATTTTTCTCTAGATTTTGATAGACTTTCAGTTGCACTGTATTTCCATAATTCATGTCTTTCTCCTCCTTCATTCCAATGATCAAAAGATCTTGCCCTATATTATTTTACCATTAGCATCCAATTGTTGTGGGAATATTTAGTTAACTTTCGACATCCTGTAATTGGTTTATGACAATTGGCCTTAAGTATAAAACCTATTGCATAGAAAAATCACAGGCAAAAAAAGTGAAGGAACTTAGAAATTCAAAAAGAAATACTCATGACAAAAACCGGACCATAAAAAAATAGACTCAAAACGAGTCTGCGGCATGCTTATCCTTTTAACAGAAATTGATTCCCATCTTCATCTACGAACTGGACAAAGGTACCCCACTCCATTTTATTAGGTTCACCAAGCATTTCTACACCGTTTTCCTTCAGTCTTTCATATGTAGCCAAAATATCATCGCATTCAAAAACAATGGAAGCTTTCATGTTTTCATGGCCCTTCATCATTGATTTTGGATAGATGACCAGATGTGAATCTGCACCCTGTGGCGCTACCTCCAGCCAGAAAGCATTCGGTCCCATTTGATGTTCTGCAGCCACTTTGAAGCCAACCTTCTCCGTCCAGAATTTCTTTGCCTTTTTCTGATCTTCCACATATACCGCTACGGTCGCTATTCTCTTGATCATGGCCTTTCCTCCTTAAACAACTATTATTTTGCTACTGGAATTATACCTAATGCAAATTTACTTATCCAGATAACTTTAAATAAAACCGAATTATATTTAATACTGTGTTTTGATCCGCCCTTGCATTGATTACAAACATGTATAGAAGGAGGAGCTAAAATAAAAAAAGCTGCGCTTGCAGCTTTTTTGAACATTAGTACCCTATAAAAGAAGCGCCAATGATGATCAAAAGAATAAAAAGAACAACGATAAGCGCAAAACCGCCGCCGTAGCCATATCCAGCCATTTGTTTCACTCCTTTTCTTCATTTAAGAAGGGATCTTAAATGATTTATTCCTTACATACTATGTAGATTGGTCCCCGAAGGAAAGCCTGTTTTTTGGTGGGAGTTGTCACATGCACTTGTCTCGGCAAGCAAGCGAAAAATATGGCATCCATAACAGACGGGCTTTTTATTGCCAGGCATAAAACGCGACGTGCGAAGATGCAACAAAAAATTCAAAGTCTCTGACGAATTTTGCAGGTTTTAGCGGCTAATTAGCGAAATTAAGAAATAGTCTAAATTACCTATACGTGCTAGGAGGCTCCCATTACATGCTGGAGGACATCAATCAGCTTTTCAACCAGATTCTTATTGTCCTTGCCCTTATACATATTTATCATTTGTTTTTTCATGAGAACAGAACAAAAAGAAAAAAGATTACATCAAAATTGACCTTCATTCTGCTAATCATGCTATTGCTTATCATGACCATCCCTCTTATCTATAGGGATGGCTATCTATATGACTTGAGGATGATTCCCATCATCCTTGCCTTTTTTTACTGCGGTTTTCATTCAGGCTTGCTTATTTTCGGTGTTATGTTACTTTACCGCTTCTACCTGGGAGGCCTTGGCTTTTATGTTACACTGATCACATATTCTTTTATTGTGATCATTATATTATTCTTGGCCAACCGATTTGAAAAGTTGGCACTTAAGCGTAAACTTATTGGAGTTTCCTGTCTTTATTGGTTGTACTCGGTCACAAAAGCGATCACCCTGTGCTCAGCCCAGGAGAAAGCGCAGCTTCCTTTCATGGTTTTATTTTCTGTCATCACTTGGGCCGTACTGATTACAGTCTTATTGGTCATAGAAAATGTGAATGAGCAGGTCATGATACGTGATGAGCTGCAGAGGGCAGATAAATTGAACGTTATCAGCCAGCTTGCCGCGTCAGTTGCTCACGAGGTCCGCAATCCTATGACATCAGTCCGCGGATTCCTTCAACTTATAAGCAAGGATGAGAATCTGCATGCTTCCCAAAGAGACTACATCAGGATTGCCCTTGATGAATTGTCGCATGCACAGTCCATTATCAACGATTACCTGTCATTGGCTAAACCCAATACCGGAAAATTAAGGCTCCTAAACCTATCAGAGGAAATCCAAAACATAACTGATTTGATGACCTCATATTCCAACATCCAGAATATCTCCATTTACTCCTCGATTCAGGAGGGCTTATTTATTAAGGGCAATAAAGATGAAATCAAACAGGTTTTGGTCAATATCATGAAGAATGGGATCGAAGCTATGGAAACAGGCGGGTCCATTAATATTAGAGCATATTCAGCTGCAGAATCAGTTTTCATTGAAATAAAAGACAACGGAAAAGGGATGACAAAAGATCAGCTCAAACTGCTGGGAACCCCTTTTTACTCCACAAAAGAGAAAGGTACAGGGGTAGGGCTGACAATCTCATATCAGATTATCGAATCAATGAAGGGGATAATCACAGTAGAAAGTAATGTAGGACAAGGTACTAAATTTACAATTAAATTACCCCAAGTTGTGAAATAATTCCTTTATAAAGCAGCCTCTTTTTTAAAAAAAGGGGCTGTGTTTGAACTTGAAAAAGTTTTGTCGATTGCAGGTTTTACAAATTGTTTAATGGGTAAATATAATTTGGCGTATTGTTTGCATGCTGTACCAGGCAAGTAGCAGAAGGTTTTCGCTGAACCGAACCTGATTAATTACGTAGTGCATCGATGAATTCATGTTTCAATCTATTCATTCTTTTTTCTCGCTGGCTTTCCAAAGTTTTCTCTAAAAGTTATATTTCCAGATTATAACATTTAACGATGATTGCAGGAGTAAAGATACGATCTGGCGAATTGGCTGAAATATGGAACCGAAACACAAAAAACCACCTTAGGAGAGTTACCAATGAGTAAGATAGTAGCCATGATCATAAGTCTGCTGACTGCCATCGCCATGTTTTTAGCGGCCTAATTATGTTATTGCCGAAGCTGACTTCATCTTTATATACTATATGGATTTCCGATGAGCGACTATTCCCTTACATAATTCTACAATTTCCGAGGAAATAACTGCTTGCTTTAACTTGCCCTGAAAAATAGGCTGACATTGCGGCCTGCCATTTACTGATTCCCTCATATGAACCTTCCGTAAGTTAATCCCCCTCTTTTTCATCACTAAATTATAAATAAAAGCCTCCCTAAATAATGGTATAATACTTCCATCAATATCTATTTTAAAAGGTGGCGTTGTCATGAAACGGCTTTTGCCTCACATCTATATTGAAAATTGCAAGGAAGCATTGGATTATTATCAGCAAATATTCGGAGGGGAAATTAAAAATACACAGCTTTCTGACCATGTGGAAGGCTTCGAAGGACAGGAAGGGAAATACATACATGCCGAGCTGCATATTAATGAACACTGTACTATTTTTTTCGCCGATGTGTTTAGGCCTCTTACCAGCGGTACAAACATCTGGCTGATGATTGATTTGGAGTCCGCTGAAGAAATTGAATCTGCCTATTCCCTGTTATCAAAGGATGGACAAATCCAGATGGAACTTCAAAACACATTCTGGAATTCTACATACGCAGTTGTAAAGGACAAGTATGGAATCACATGGGAATTGAATTTTTCCAATCTGCCACCTTCTAAAGAATGATCGACGACCAAAACCGCAAATATAACTTCCAGCCTTATGCTGAGTTATTAAAATGAAAGATCCTTAAGCGGATTTACGATTCATGTCTATGAAGAGTGGAGAAAGCTTAGAGATAAAGCCAAAAAGCCATTGCCTCTGCATTGGCTTTTTTTCATTAAAGTGGAGGACACGATCCTGCAACTTTTGTCTTATAAAAAAACATTATTTTACCAGTATAATAGAAATTCCGCCTATGCTACGATATTTACAGGAATTGTCTTCCTTTTATTTAAAATAAAAACAGATAAGGAGAAATTAATCAATATGATCACTAAAAAAGCAATTGCAGCTTCCGTTCTGGCCACATCGCTGTTATTTTCAGGAGCAGCCGTTTCACCGGCCATCCCTTCCGTTTCCGCTGCAACTCAAATATCAAAATACCAATCTGAATTGAATACGTTTGCAACGCACTACGCTAAAATTCTGCATACTTTGGATGGATATACAAAGAAATTGGAACAGGCAAAAACAGAACAGGAACTAGCAAAGATTTACGATCAATATCTGACTTATTTTGATAGAGCTTTAGAGGATGATGCTGTCATTGCAAAGCTTAATCCTGAGATTCAAGGAATGGATGCTTACATTTATGACAGCCTGGTGGAAATGTTTAATCTAGAAGTGGATTATGTGAATGGCGATTTGACCGACGCACAATTCGAAAAAGCATACAATACTATGCTGAAATTTGTGGATGCACAGGATGCCAAATTCAAGAAGGCAGCTGCTGCATATAAGGCCAAGCATAAAGTCACATTCAGCCGTGATATGCTTTACCTTCTGGACCAGGAGCCGGAAGCACCTGCCAGTACAGCAACATATACTGTGAAAAAAGGAGATAATCTCTACCGCATTTCCAAAAAGTATAACACAACAGTTGCGGAACTTAAGAAACTCAATAACCTTAAGAGCGACTCCCTGAAAGTCGGACAGGTATTGAAAGTTTCTGCTGCAGCAGGAACGGCCGTCCCTTCTACCTACAAAGTGAAAAAAGGCGACACTCTTTACAGCATAGCCAAAAAGGCAAAATTGAGTGTTTCGGACCTCAAGAAATTGAATAATTTGAAGAGCGACCGCATCAATATTGGGCAGGTTTTGAAGTTAAAGAAATAAGTGGATGAAACATAAGCAGCGGGGCGATCCTTGCTGCTTTTTTGTTGTCGGTATACCTTGAAAGTAGTATGACCTTTAGTAAAAGCGATGAAGATGATATTCTTCTAGTAATCCAACTCATTTCTATTCTTCATAAGGGTTGTAAAGTACATCAAAAAGACTTTAGTCAGCATTCCCCAGTGATGACACATACCCCAGTTGATTGATGCTTGTGCTCTTATATAAACATTTGTAAAACAAAGAAGGAGCCCTCATCCCCAGATGATGGCCCCTTCTGTTATTTTACCGTTACAGTCTGTTCCTGGTGCTCATGGATTTCGTCTTTTTCAACATGAACGACTACTTGATACTGTCCCGGTGCTGCAAATGTATGATTCAGATTATACTCTGCGCCCGCCTGCTCTTTTGCTTCCAGAAAAGCATGTTTCTGCTCACCCTGCTTCCAGATCTCAAAACGGACTCTGGCTGCTGTTAAAGGCTGGTCTTTATGCATGATATGTGCGTTCAATGTAACTGGCTTCTTGGAAGTGACAGCTTCGTCGATGTCAAAATGAATGGCAACTTCTGCATTTCCGTGATGATGTTCGTGCTCAGGAGCTTCTTCTGTACTTTCTGGATGTTTTTGTCCTGCTATTGTGTCAGGAGTTCCTACAGTAATCTTTGTACTCGGCATATTATGCATATCGCGTGCGGTGACATGCGCTACCACAATATAAATCCCGTTGTCCTTAAATGCTTTCTTGATCGCGTAGACTCCGCTTCCCTGATTCTTGGCGTCAACCATTTCAGATTCTGCCTCGCCCTGTTTGCGGAATTCGAATTGCACTTCGTCTGCATCGTCTACCTTCTCTTTGCCCTGCGTTACAGTGGCTTCGAAGGTTACCACTTCATTCAGCTTCACTTTTTCAGGAGCTTTTATGGAAACTTCTATAAACTCCGGGGTTTCTTGTTTTGACCCGGAATTGTCATTTTGAGCACAGCCCGCTAACAGTAAAAACATACTGATGAATAAGATATAATATTTTTTCATGTCGATCCTCTTTTCATGTAGTTATCCATGATCATACATATTCTAATTATACTCCTTTTCCCTTTCAAGAAATGTGTACAAAAACGAAATACTTATTTGGGCTTTTTCAGGCAATCATAAGTGGTGGAAATGTATGTTTAATCAAATCAAATGATATAGCTTCCATAAATAACTTGTTTGGACATGCAAAAGCATGATTGTAAACTAACGAAAGTAACAAGGGAGGACTATTTTTGGAGGATCAAAAAGTCAAATATAGCTTGCCGAGCACGAAAATCTCCGCCTACCTTCAGCTCGCTTTAAATGTAGCATTATTATTCCTTTCCATTACTTTATGCGTTTTGCTTGCCAAGGAAATTATCTATTTTATTAGCATCTCTATCTTTACACCAAACCTCGATATCAAATATGACCACCTGGAACGGATACTGGTTTTCTTTTTGTACTTCGAGTTCATTGCGATGATCGCTAAATATTTCCAGGAGGAGTACCACTTTCCGATTCGGTATTTCCTGTATATCGGGATAACGGCCATGGTCAGGCTCATCATCGTGTATCATGATAACCCGTTACACACATTATTGTTTACTTTAGCCACTCTTGTTCTGATCCTTGGCTTTGTCCTCATGAATTCGGCTTCCGGAAGAAAAGGAAGGATGTAGCTAAGACACAGATCGACCGAGCCAAGATTATATGTTTTACGATATGAATTAATAACAAAAGCCGTGAACCCTGCAGGCAGGATCACCCTTTTGTTTTTTTTTGCTCATATAGACTATTATCAATGCGGCCATTTTCCAACTTTATAAATTATCTTTCCATAATTTACCTTGTATCTTTTATCCATAAACATGGTAATATTATCCCGTAATTCTTACCAAGGGGGATATAAATGAAAAAACATCTATTGTTCTTAGCCTCGTTCTTATTATTCCTTTCCATCTTGCCGACACAATCCTCAGCACACCGGGGAGCGTATGACAAGCTGGGCGGCCATTTCGACAACAAGACATGCAATTACCTGTTGCACAAGCCAACTACCTTAGCAAAAACAGCTAAATCAAAAGCTGAGCTTGTCTCGCTGGTTAAAAAGTATAGCAGCAACTCGTGCAAGAATAAGCTGATAACAAGCAAATTACATCTGGAAGGCATGTCATTGCCGACCGGGACTGCCGCAGCGCCTAAAGCACCAGCTGTAAAGCCGACTTTGAATACAAAATACACAGCTTATTTATCTTCTTGTACCGACGGGGATACAGCTAACTTTAGAATCAACGGCAAAGTAACGAAAACACGCTTCCTGTTCATCGACACTCCCGAATATACAACTACAAAAGAAAAGTACGGCAAGGAAGCAAGCCAATATACATGTAATCGTTTAAAGAAAGCTAAGAAAATTACACTGGAGCTTGACGGGAAAGACAAATACGATAAATATAACCGGTTGCTCGCCTGGGTATGGGTGGATGGCAGATTGCTGCAGGAGGATATCACAAAAGCAGGCTTAGTAGAGGACTTTTATGACTACGGAACATATCGATATGAAACTAGGGTCCGTACTGCCATGACCTATGCCAAGGTGCATAAATTAAATCTATGGAAGTAAACAATGCTAGACTCTCCTTTTTGGAGGGTCTTATTTATTTTCAATTACACCCAAAGTTCACTGCGTATTTCCGTGCTCAACTAAAAAAACCGATTAATGAAGTATGTGCTTCATTAATCGGTTTTGCGTTTTCACAACCGGATTGTTCCATATTTAAGCTATCAATCTGTACGATTTCCTTGCGGATTGCATCGATTTCGCCAAGGTTGAGGAAGAGCTCATCCGGATTAAGCAGGGTCACGAACCCCCGTTCAGTCATCATAACTCCTGTTACATAATTGATCTTGGAGCTGATGACCCCATCCATTCCCCTTAGATCTTTATGATCAACGTCCAAGATCTGTGTAGCTTCCTCTACCACCAATCCAATGGACAAATCACGAAAATACACCAGGATTATTTTACTTTCTTCATTACTCTCAAAGCCGGTTTCATACAGAACTTGGGCTACATCCAATATTGGTACCACTCTATCCCAAAAGTTGGTTATGTCAACCACCTAAATGGTAAAAAATTCTACTAACATTCTCTTTTTTTTGTCTGAATGAATGTATTTTATGATTGAAGGAATTTTAATTGATGTCGAAATATGGAGTTTTATGTCTAAAAACTATTGGACAACAGGATAAATAATCCATATGATACATACAGATGCCATTATGCCTATATCTTTTACAGTATTTGTTTATTTGCCAGGTGCCTTACACAACGTGAATTCATAGAGATTACTGGAATCTACGCGTTCCCATATTAGGTTTAATCTATATATACATAAAACAACAAGGAGACGATTTAACATGAAAGATTTGTCTATTTATCACCAATTTGAGGCCAATTGCAGAAGATTGAGAGCTTCTCTGAAAAATAGCAAAGTAAAACCAATCTCGCCCGAGTTAGCATTTCATTTATTCACGCAATATTCATCTGAAGTGGATTTAAAAATAATCAATAACAATATTGAAAAAATCCTAAACCGGAATGGCAACGCAGGCAACTACCTCTTAATGCTGATTGAACCGCTTCAAGAAAAGCTAGCAGCACAGAACGTCCATCCTATTCAGATTAGTATGGAAACAAGCACACAAAGCATAGAGAACGTTGCTTCCTCTTTTTAAAACAATGTTTTTGTTCTCCTGTAAAGATAGCCATTCATGTTCTTAATGAGTTCAAAGTGTACCAACTCAAGAAGCTGGGTATATATATATCATCATTAACCTGGGGTGGTACACTTATGGAACGAATCCGGCTTTATGCAATCAACGAATACAAATATGCGATTATCGCTGCGTCGTGCAAGGAAGACGCATGCCAGCTATTCTATGATACAGTAAAAGATAAATTCAATGGAAGTGTCCTATTTTCAAAGAACTTCATTACTGAAAAAATGATGCTGATTGACTCCATCAGTCCAGCTTATAAATATTACAGTTCCCAACTCCCTGAAAATGTGACGCTTCCCTATATCATCCTGATTTCCGATTAATCGCAAAAAGCCAGCTTAAGGGCTGGCTTTTTTATGTTCCAACTGTTAATTTTAATACAATTTATTAATTTTAGCGATCGCCTGCTTCAAGCTGCCCATTGTCTGTATATCTTTGAAATCAATCCCTAAACCTACCATAGCCTGGGCAATTTCTGGACGGATGCCTGTGAAAGTGGGCTTCACTCCAATCATTTTTAGAGCATTTGCAACCTGGAACAATTCAGAAGCCACCATTGTATCGACAACAGGAACACCGGATAAGTCTATTATAAGCTCGGAGTTTCCAATGGAAGCACACCTTTCAAGGGATGTTTCCATTAAAATCCTTGCTCTATCTGTGTCCAGCTCGCCTACCAATGGCAAAATCGCGATTTCATCTGAAAGCGAAACAACCGGTGTGGAAATTTCTACAATAGCCTCCCGAGCCATGGAAAGGGTTTTTTTATAGTTTTCGACATACGACACACTGAACAAATACGCTGCATGGTCCATAATCGAGTCAAGAATTTCATTCATCTTTAAAATGGTATCGATCCTGGCGTTTTCTTTGTCGATATGTTCTTTCAAAAAATCCCATATGACAGTACGATATACTTTGTTTGTACTGAGCAGCTGATCTATGCTTATTCCATAATTCACTGCTTCTTGTCCCGTTTGCCTGGACCAGTCCGTCACCTCATCCCACACACTATCTGTGTCCAAAGACATTAACGCGGTCCCTATGTATCCAATTAATTTGCCCCGCCATTTCACGATCTCCAGGTCCTCTAGACCGCTTTCTCCAAGAAATTGGTTGTACCTCTCTTTTAATCCAGTACTGATTCCTCTTGATAACTCAAGCTGCTGCTCTACAATCTGTTTCCCCAAAAGTTTAGCTGTCTCCAACGGTGCTCCCCCTCAAAACCTAAAAACTTATAACATGTAATTCTTTATTTTTCTAAATTATCCTCCTTTTCGGGCTAGCAGCATTTTTATAAGAGGAAAAATAATAAAGCCCCATAAATTTTATGAGGCTTTTAGATATTTAAAATAAGGTTTTATTATCCATCGGCAGTGTGTTGTGCGTTTTCGGCGGCGCTGGCTGCAGCTCTGGCTTCGGCGCTTCCGGTTTTGGACTGGTTTCATATTTAAATGAGCTATGCCCGTCCAGGCTTTCACCATTCGCCCATCTTCCAGTACTGCTTTCCTCACCTTGTGAGAAGTTATACAGCGTAAAGGCTACATCCAACCTCTCCTGTTCACGCGGGAAAGTACTTGGCACGAGCAGCCCTTCTTTTTCCTCCAGCTCCACTATGGCAGCTGCCCATTGGTTTTGATGATAGGAGTCGCGGGCGATCAGTACGGAAAGCAAGTCCTTCACTCCACGGTCGTCACTCATTTCATACAGCCTTACCGCTTGAAGGCGTCCCTGCGATTCCGCGTTAAGATTCGCGCGGAAGTCGGCCAATAAATTCCCGCTGGACGCAATGTAACTTCCCATCCATGGGTTTCCTACACTGTCAGTAGGCCTTGCTCCAAGACCAGACACGATTGCATGCTGAGGATTCATGCCTCCAAGCACGGCACCGATCACCGGGTCTTTTGCAGCCTCCTCCTGCTGGTCGACTGGCGCGTTGTCCAGTAAACGTGCTACCATCGTAGCCAGCATCTCAATATGCCCAATTTCCTCTGTACCAATATCCAGCAGCAGGTCACGGTATTTTTCATTGCCCCTCGTGCTCCAGCCCTGGAATAAGTATT
Source organism: Peribacillus sedimenti (assembly GCF_046237635.1). NCBI lineage: Bacteria > Bacillati > Bacillota > Bacilli > Caryophanales > Bacillaceae > Peribacillus > Peribacillus sedimenti. The sequence goes on from NZ_CP143547.1 coordinate 4,713,325, forward strand.
GCATCGCTACGCTCATTTCTCCAAATTGCCCGCCGATCAGTTCTTGCATTTTTTTTGCAAACAGCGGGTCCGGCCTATCGGGTTTAGCTTCGAATTGCAGTTCTTTTACATGGTAGAACATTCTTATTCAGCCTCCTAATAGTCTTTTGTAATCCTTACCTCCATTTGATACCCATTGTTTCTGCCTGAAAACGCAGAACTGGAAGGTTCCAAAAAAATAGGTCTATAGACCTATTTACTTTTATTCTAGCTAACAGAATTAATTGTGGGTTTTTGTTTAACGTTATCGAAATTAGGATATTAGAGGAATGTACGTACAGACACACAATCTTTCTTAGGAGGGAAGTATTCATGGCTGAAAAAAACGATGGAAAAATGAGCAGGGAAGAAGCAGGACGAAAAGGCGGAGAAGCTACTGCCCGAAATCATGACAAGGAATTCTACCAGGAAATTGGCAGAAAGGGCGGAGAAGCTACCGCTGAGAATCACGATAAAGACTTCTATCAGGAAATCGGGAAAAAAGGCGGGGAAACTACTGCCGAAAATCACGATAGGGAATTCTACCAGGAAATAGGCAGAAAAGGCGGAGAAACTACTGCTGAGAACCACGACAAAGATTTCTATCAGGAAATCGGAAGAAAAGGCGGGGAAGCTACCTCCAAGAACCATGACAAGGAGTTCTATCAAGAGATTGGTGAAAAAGGCGGGAACGCGCGTAACAATAACAACAAAGATTAATCATTAATAAACGGTCAATTGCCTCCATTCAGAAATGAATGGGGGCATTCTTCGTGGTAATTCCTATCAATTCGGCTAGGAGAAGCACGTCTCCTTTATTTTCCCGTTAACACCAGCCCTTTTCTGTCCATGATATATTGAAGTGCTTTCCGGAAGGTCGAGAACGTTGTGAAATCCCGGCTTAATGACAATCCGGATCTGACTAACTCCTGCGATACTCCTGGTGTAAAACCTGAAAATATGACCTGCACGCCCATTAATTTTAATGCAGCATGTATATTCTCTATATATCTGCCAAATGTATCCATCTCACCGATTTCCTTAACAGAAATGGCAGTAAAATCTACGACAAGCCAGCTTACCTCTGATAACCGGGAATAATCCATCAATTTAGCATATATAATTTCAAATCTTTCAGGCGATAATTTACCCGAAACAGGAAGCAGCAGTGTATCTGGAACAACAGATTGGATGATCGGTACAGAAATGTCCTGTATTAGCTGTTCATATTCTTTTATTTTATGTTTATACTGCTCCATTTGCTCTTGCAATAATTCCAGCTCAGTCTTCTGCATACTCTCACCCCATTAATAAAATCCCTGTTTTTTTATTTGTATACTAGAAATGTAACACGCTCTGGCATCTTTCACCACTATTATATATATAACTCTACGACTATTTTTGCCAAGGGCTTTTAGGTATATGGCACAACAAACGGGGTCTGACCCCTGTAACGGCTTAAAGAACTAAAGGGGGCCAGCCCCCAGGAAATGGTTTAAAGCGCCACATATGGTCTGACGAACGTCAATAAATTTTAAGCTTCATATGGGCTCTGACCCTCATCAATAATGGTGAGCTTCAAACGGGCTCTGACCATCAATAATCTTGAATTTTAATCGGGTCCGACCTCATCAATAATCTTGAGCTTTGATCAGGGTCTGAACCTCGGCAATGGATGAAAGCGGAGAAGGCCGCCAAATTTGTGGCAGCCTTCATGGTTTTCAATATTTAGTGGAGTTCGTCCATGTTGCTCATGGAATCCATATGGCTCGCAATCATTGCGATGATGGTTCCTGCTTCTTCTCTGCTGAAGATAAAATTCGTTTCGTCCTTGATTATGTCATCCTCTTCTGTCCAGATGCGATTTACCCGTCTAAGAACACCGTCGCCTGTTTCCTGGACAACCCCAAATTGGTAGGTTACTTCTACTTCATCCTCTTCGAAATAGGCTGTAACCTCAGGTGTTTCCCATTCCACATCAATTTCACCGTAGACTTCGACATCCCCGTTCTCATCCAGCTCGCGCAGGTCATCTTCATTTACAAAGCCTTCTTCGTATTCGTCATCATCATCAAGGTATACTGTTTCAACGTCATCCCCATCATCCACATCAATATCATCGTCTGCATAAGATACTTCAGACATATCGCCATTCATATAATCATGGAAGCTTTCATGTACGGCGTCGACGATATCCTCGATGTCGGGAAGAACAACCTTGCTGATTTGGCCAAACTCGTCATCGATGGTCTCGATATAAAATTCCTCATTATGGGGGTCATAGAAGAGCGTACAGAAATACTCCCGATCCATATCCTCATCGCTTTCAGCATAAAACTCGATTCGTGGATGCTTGGCCCCGCGCTCTACAGACATCTCTCCTGTCTGGTCATACTTGTCACAAATCGACTCAAGACTATCCTGCAGCTCACCGGTAACTCTGTCAAACCATTCTAAAGACATGGAATTCCCACCTTTCTAAGGGTTATCGATTATATTATTGCCTCGAATGGCTCTTTTACCATGCCATATGGTGGTAACCAAATTTTAAGAATGCAAAAAGCCCAATCAGGGCAAATTACATTCATAGAGCACAACGCGAAAGGAGACTGACATTGTGAATGATAAAAATCGAGAAGCTTTCACAACTAATGATGAAAGTGATACCGTACAGGGAGTGAACAGGCTTACAAAACATATCGTCAGCGCTGTTAAAGAAACCTTCGGAGAGGATCATCAACAACCAGAAGGTAAAGACAACAATCAATAAAAAAAGAAGCCAGCTCGAGCTTGCTGACTTCCTGTACATATTACAGTTTGAATCGCGAAATTGCCTTTTGCAGATCTTCAGCAAGGCTGGAAAGAGAATGGGCTGAAACAGACACTTCTTCAATCGTGGCAAGCTGTTCCTGCGACGCAGCGGCGCTCTCCTGCCCAGCCGCAGCACTTTTTTCACTGATTTCTTTTACCACGATCACTGCATCAGAAATGTGGCTGCTTGCCTCAGTCAATTCACTGACTGACGAAGCCACCTTTTCGACCCTGGACACCACTCCATCTATGGAATCAGAAATGTGTTCGAAGGCTTTTTGAACTGCTTCTGTATCCTTCATGCCCTCTGTTACCTGCTGATTTCCTTCCTTCATGGCTGCCACCGCTTGTCCTGTTTCACTCTGGATTTCAGCAATCGTGCCTGTAATTTCACCTGCTGATTTCCTGGACTGCTCTGCCAGCTTCCGCACCTCATCGGCCACTACGGCAAAACCTTTGCCATGTTCCCCTGCCCTGGCTGCTTCTATCGCAGCATTCAGCGCAAGGAGATTGGTCTGATCGGCAATACTTGTAATCATTCCGACAATCTCGTTTATTTCACTCGACTTTGCCTCGAGAGATTGTATAAGCTTAGTCGCATGGGATACGGATTGATGAATATTCGTCATTTGATGTACGACATGGCCGACCGATTCGGTTCCTTGTTTCGTGGTGCCCTTAGCTTGTTCTGTCGCCTGAAGCATTTGCTCACTGTTTTGAGAAATATGTAAGATTCCTGCTGTCATTTCATTGACTGAATCGCTCACTTCTCTAAAATGGCTGAGCTGCTGCTCCATCCCTTGAGAATTGCGCTGGGAAATTTCAGCTACCTGCTTGGCGTTCGCAGTACTTTGCTCTGCACTTGCAGCCAGTTGCTCACTGCTGGCAGCAACCTGTCCCGATGATATATTCACCTGGGTAATTACATGCTTTAAATCTCGAAGCATCTTATTCAAGGATTGAGCAAGCTCCCCAATTTCATCTCTATTCTTGACCTGGATCTCTTCAGTTGTTAAATCCCCCGCCGCCACGCTCCTAAGAGCCTGGGATGCTTTTTTGACCGGCTTTGAAATAATACGGCTGATATAAACGGCAAGCAAAATTCCAATTAACACTGCTCCGATACATGAAATGGCAACAACGGCCTTCGTGAAAGAGACAAACTGTTGGGTTTTCCCCTTTTGAGCCTCTAGCGCCTCACTTTGATGCTTGATAATACGATCAGCATAACTGTTAACATCCCCTTCGGCCATCTTCGCAGTTGTTTTTAATACTGATAAATATTCAGAGGTCTTATTCTGGGCCCTTAAGTCAATTTCATGCTTCACTATATCCTGGAATTTTTGATGGACACTTTCAAGTTTTTTCATCATGTCCCTGACTTCAGCGGACTCGTGGGTCGATTCTATTTCATTCACCAATTTGTCAAAGCGTTTAACAGAAGCATAATATTCGGTAGTATAGTAAGACTCTCCTGTTAATAGATAACTGCGGACTGCATTGGAGGATTGCTTAATTTCCAATTTTAATTCCTTTACATCTTCCATTGTCTTTACTTCTTCTTCCATCAAATGAGAATAATTTGCATCCATGCTTGTTACAGCATAATTTGCATATCCTCCCGCTCCCCCTAACAAAAGGAGCACAATGGCAAAACTTCCGACCAGTTTTTTACGCAGGGAAAGCTTAAAGGAACTACCCTGCTTTTTTTGATCGGTTTTTTTCGTGCGGATATGGGCTTTTACCTTAGCAGACTTATTTTTTTTCATAAGAAAACAGCCTTCTTTTCCTGTAATTTTACAATGATAGGCTTTATATCGGATAAAATTACCAAAACATAAGGCCTTTTTTCTTATTTTTCATGAATTTTCTGGAAACTAAGCTTCGTTCGAGAGGTATTATAAATCGGACACAGCGCTCTGTGCCCAAATACGATTTGTAGCAGATGTCCAGTAAAAATAGTCACTCTAAAAACTGGCTGCTTCTACGCTTTTTCCCTTTCATTTACCTGACTTATTCAAGAGTCGGTCCAGCTTTTGGTCAAGCTGTGTAAACTTGCGGTTAATTTGTTTATATGTCAAGAATCCAGCAAAGGCTTTGACGGCAAAAAACAATACGGCTCCCATTGTAATCAGCACATAGTTATGCGCCAATCCACCAAGAAATTCATTTATTTTCATATATAAATCCTTTGTCTGACGTTTTACCCTTACTTTGGCTAAATCACTGAAATTTTATGCCCGGATTCAAGCCTAAGTAAAAAGCAAAGACGGCGTGAACATTAGCGTTTAGGTATTGTTCACGCCGGCCCTGTCCTTATCGTATTACCTCTCCTGTACATTGCCTGCCTGGCCATGGCTTCCCTGCTTGGCCAATGTGATTTTTACATTGGAATAATAAAGGGTAGTCAGACCCTCAAATCCAGAGTCCGTGCCAAAAAATGCCCACAGCTCCCCATTCGAATCTGTTTTTACGATAATAGGTTTCGCCATTTTCAATTTCTTCATTTCATACAGTTCGCCAGTCAGATTGTTTTTCGCAATATTGCCTATAACCTGAGCATTAGTACCGGAAACTGCTTGATTTCCTTTGTTTACATTCATCTGCAGATTGCCTTTTACTGCAACTGCTTTTGGCTCCGCAGGGGAAACACCAGCTTTTACATATACACTTTCACCAGGCGAGCCGCCGACTCCCATTAGGCCTTTTTCCACGTTTGTGTAAAATTCTACTTCCATGGAAAAAAGGTACGTACTATCAGGGACCAACCCTTCCGTTTGGCCAATCTTTTTCTTGGCATACATAAACAAATCATCACTCCGGTTCATCCCGCTTAGCATCAAACCCTTTTTAAGTGCCTCCCCTTTTAGCGGTATCATTTCATATCCAAAACGCAGAGCATAATCTTCCTTCTTATAATTTACAGGCAGGTCCGCAAATCCGCCGGCCCATCCAGAAAGGTTCTTGTCAAAGCTGTACTCAAGCACGACATTGCTTAGTCCCTCCTGCACGATGAAAGAAATGATTTTGTTTACATGCCATTTTTTATTTTCTGCCAGAAGATTATAAACAACGCCTTTTTTATACGGTTTTAAGGGCTGGATTTTCAGGGCCTTTTTATTTTTTGAATCAATATAGACTTTTACGGGGTGTATGCTTTTTGATCCTTGCTGGCGCACGTTCACCTTAAAATTTTTCAAATCAGACTGTCTCAGTGTACGGCCTGCGTCCACTGTCCAAACCTTTTTCACATCCGTAGTCGTTCGTACATTGCCGGAAGTGCTCTTGACCGGGTTATCGAAAAGCGGCTTACCAGTATCAGAATCCAGGGCCGTTAATGTAGTGTATGGCGGCAGGTTCACTCTGCCAACTACATACGGATACGTAATCACTGTCAGGTATTTCTTGTCCTTTTCAGGCAGTTCTTCCTTAAAATAAAGCTTCAATTGTTCAAATATTTGTTCCTGCTTTACCAAACGTAGCCCATAGCCTGAGCTCGGTTTTGGACCTAACGAGAACACATACAGCGACCCTTCCTTGTGAATGCCTTTTTGGGTTTTTACGTTCTCCACAAATGCTCGTTCTGACTCTGTCAATTGGTCCATTGTCAGCACCTGGAATTCCTGTGAAGGTTTTTGCGGTTGTATACCATTTTGTTCAGCAGATACCATGGATGTAGTGGAAATTAAAAAAAACACGCTCAATGCTGCTAGGATTTTTTTCAATTTTGACTGCCCCCTTATCTATTTTCCCTTAGTATGACGCAGGAGCGATCAAAAAAGTTTCATATATCTGGAAATTAACTTAAGGACAGAATAAAAGAGAAAGGAATTTAGACCTTTCTCTTTATCGTCTTACTCTATTGGAATTTTGGTTTTTAGCCCATCAGAATTCGAATGAATAGTTAGCTGTACTCAGCAATCGCAGTCGCAGTCAAAATCCCGGTGAGGATAGCCTCCATACATTCCCGGATAGCCGCCATGTCCATAGTGATGGCCGTACGGGTAACCGCCATGACCATAGTGTCCATAGCCTGGGTATCCTCCGTAGCCTCCGTAACCATGGGATCCATGGCCTGGATAACCGCCCATTCCCGGATAGCCGCCCATTCCCGGGTAACCGCCCATTCCCGGGTAACCGCCCATTCCTGGATAGCCGCCCATTCCCGGGTAACCGCCCATTCCCGGGTAGCCTCCGTGCATGCCTGGGTATCCTCCGTATTGTCTATCCATCTTATATCTCCTCCTCAAGTAATTTCAAAGATAGTGTATGTGTCCCATGCTAAAGCGGCATAGACGGCTGCCTATTATCAAAAGAATGCGCCTTCACGAAAATATGGCTTAAGGATACAAGGACTATGGATGTGTAACAATTTGAGAGGAAGTAAAACTTTTTGGGACGCTGTATTATGCCAACCATTGATTTTAGCTGCAGGCGGAATCCTGATATACAGATTGGAAATCCGAAGAAATGATTTTTGACCAAGTCATTTTTTAATGAAATTGTGTCATTCCCCCCATATCCACATAAGATAAATCAACCCATATTAGTACTTCCATATTAAAAATACGAAAGAGGAGTTGAACGCAATGGCTGACGGCGCAGTTGGATTTGCCGGTGGTGGTTTCGCTTTATTGATTGTGTTATTTATTCTTTTGATCATTATCGGAGCTAGCTTCTGGGGAGGATATGGCTGGTAATGAGCAAGGCGGCCCATGCAGGCCGCTTTTTTTTACTTTATGTTTTCAATGAAATGGCTAACGATTTTCACTCTCGTGGAAATCATGTGATCGATGATCTCAATCAGAATATGAAGCTCATTCAGCTGTAATAGTGGACAGACGGCCGGGGTCTTTTGAGGAAAATAACTGATGTGTTTATTTTAACTCTGGGGTTAACACTGTGTATTTTTAAATTTAATCAATCGTTTGATTAAATTTCCTCGAGTCCTTTACATTTGTCAGAGCCCGGTCGATGTTTTGCTTCAAGTCACAAGCACTTCTTTTTCGCGCTCCTCCGCCTGGTCCTCCACTTCCCTCAAGCTGGGAAGAAGGAATGCTAGCGATGCAACGGTTACCATAAGCAATCCAATCCCGATAAACAATGCCGGGATGCCCCATGCTTCGGCAATCGCTCCTCCTGCTGCCGCCCCGAGCGGAGTTCCAATTGTAGAGAAAAGCATCCGGACAGCAAATACTCTGCCCAACAAATTCTGGGGTACCCTCTTTTGATACAATGTCGTATTGTTGACTGTCATAACAGGCATGCAAAAGGCTGAAATGAAGATGAGAAGCAGGGACATCGGAAAAAATGTGGATATCCCCAATACGGCTGTTGCTGAACCATCCAGGATGACGGAACCAAGCATAATGTTCCGAAGGCTCTTTGGTTTTTTATAAAATCCGACCATGAGCGTACCTGTCAGCATCCCCAAACCCATAAAGGATTCAAAGAACCCGAAGTGAAGCGTTCCCCCGCCTACGACTTCTTTTATATAAGGAAGGAACATGGGAAAGAATGCACCTTTGCAGATGTTTAAAATCACGAGGATAATAGCCATCCAAAGCAGGAAGGAATTATCCTTATAAAAACTTAAGCCTTCGCGAAACTCAGTAGACCATGAAGCACGTTTCTCCTTATTTCCTTCTGTTAGATTAGGTAGGAAGATCAGCAGAAAGCCAGACACGAAAAGTACAGACACTAAGATCATTAAAACGGTGCCAATACCGAATAAGTAAAGAAACAGTCCGCTAAGTGCCGGCGAAACCAGCATCATGATTTGAGACAGGCTGTCATTTAATGAATTTGCTTTTATTAATTGCTCCTTCGGCAGCAGCTGACCAATATGAGCCATGCTGGAAGGCAGGTAAAGCGGGCTGAATAAACCGGTGATCATCAGAACGGCAGACAGGTGCCATACCTCCAGCTGATTGGTTATATACAGTATGAAGGGAATCAAGAAGGCTACGGCCCGCACCCATTCCGCGATGATCATGATATATTTCCGGTTCCACCTATCAAGATAAGGGCCAGACCATAGCAGCGAAATCGAACGTGATACAAGGAAGAACACCATCATGCCGCCCATCATCAGTTTCGACCCTGTCAAAGTATAAACAAGCCAGCTGATGACAAAAGACGAAAACGTATCACCGAGGCTGGATGCTGTATTACCCAGCAAAATAAAGACAAAACCGCGGTTCTTCAATAATTCCTTCATTGCCGCCCTCCATAGTTATTCAATTTTTTTTGAACAAAATTATAGTTTCATTATAATTAAATGTTAAAAAGTGTCAATATTCTATTTGAAAAAGGGAATGGCAAAACTAATCAAATAACCGCGTAGTTGATACGGATTAATCTCCAACTCACCAGGCGAATAGGCAAAATCCTACAGCGGAATGTTTTTTTACGCGAGTCGCAAAACTATCCAATTTGATTAGGACCCCTCCGTTTGTACATACCTGTAATGAACTTCGGTAGTATGCAAATTACCAAATTGGTAAAAAGTCGGTTCGAGCATAAAACGGCGGATTTCGCACATAAATCCTGGATTTCGAGCATAAAAACATAAATTCCGCGCATAATACCTTGGATTTCGAGCATAAGCTGTTTGCATCCTTTGTAAAAAGCATTCTCTGAGCTGTTTTTTTACCTTATTTCCTAAAAAACAGCCCCTCCTTGCCAATTAACTGATCATATGGGTAATAAAAATGCGTACAATTTCAACTCTTGTCTATGAGCTTTTAACTTGGATCATTCATCCTTGCTCCAGAATAAAAAAACACCTTCCTACTATGTAGAGTCAAGCATAAAATGACGGATTTCGCTCATAAATCCGGGATTTCGAGCATTAAAACATAAATTCCGTACATAAAACCTTGGATTTCGAGCATAAGCCGTTTATATCCTTTGTAAAAAGCATCTAAAAAATTAGAAACCCGCCTCTGATCTGTTTTTTACCTTATTTCTTAAAAAACAGCCCCTCCGTTTCCATTAACATCACTTATTAACAATAATAATGTGTACAAGTTCAAAGCTTGTCTATGAGTATTTAACTTAGATCATCCTTGCTCCAAATACAAAAAACACCTCCCTACTAAGTAGAGAAGTGCCTATGATTTTTATTTATGATCCGAGTACATATTCCTCAAGAAGTTCCTTTAACTGTCCGAACATATCCGGCCTTACTTCATACCGGTCATGCTTGTTCGATAAGTCTTTAATGCCGCGCACAAGCCCGGCTGTCCTCAAAAGGGTAAGATGGTAATGCAAATTGCTTTTGGAAATTTGAAGCTCCCGCGAAAGCTCGGTTAGATTATAAGGTTTGGAAGCCAGGATTCTAAGGATTTGAAGCCGCTTATCATCCCCCAGCGCCCTTGTCAGCCTGGATAATCGCATTGGTGGAATTTCCTTGTTTTCTCCAGGAATCTCCACCGGGAAAGTGATCATCAATATTTCATTGAGCGGCGACACGAAGTTCATAGGAGTGATATGATAGCTTGGAATCATAATCACTTGCTTTGTTACTTTATCAGGAACAATTTTTATGCCATTCGTTATTTGCTCGATTAGCTCCACAGAGTCCATGGAACCCACCGAAGATTCCACACCGGCTGCCTTTTCAGCAAGCTTATCAAGGATGTGCTCCGAAATGGGATACTTCTGATGCCAATACCTTAATACTTCAGCATAATAATCCCGAAACTCCCCTAATTCACCTGGCAAACCTGCAGACAAATAGGGCGACAAAAGCTCGTAAATATCGCCGGCTGAAAGCCCCTTGAGCCATTGTAAAAATGCAGGTATATCTTGTTTTTCAGGAGATTTGTAAATTAGCATCGTCATATAATCGACAAAAGGAAGCGGATCAGATTGCTGCATCTTTGTTAGAAAATCCTCGTTATCCATTCCGGACTTGATCTCATTCACCCATGTTTTCCCCAGGTCATGGTAATTGTTTTTTACCGTAAAAACGAATAGGCTTGTGAGCAGTTCATATACCGGGCTTACATCCGTTTTGATTTGTAACATACCGCAACCTCCCATAAGCTCATACCCTTATATTAAATGACATTCCTCTTTCAATCCACTAAATGGTATAAAAGGGTTGAAGAAGGCATGCATTCAAAAAAGGTAGAACAGGAGGCCTGGTAAGCGCGGTTATCTTCAATATATGAAAAAATTCTACCCTAACTAATAGACAGCTTCCGCATCAATTCATCTTCCTGGGAGTAATCATACGGCTCGCTGTCTTTCAGGCTATGTTCAAGCTCCCATTCGATCGTCTTTTGCAGTCCTTTTTCATATGAAACGGGTTCAGCATAGCCTAGTTCTTTACGAATCAAAGAGGAATCCACTACAAGCAATTGGTCCGTATTGATATTAGCCCGTTGCGATTCATCCAGCAAATCCGCCTTCACATTAATGACCTCGCCATTCCAGCCATATACTTTTCCAATATCCTCAATCCATTCCTTGTTGGAACGCGTGTGTGCTTCACCTATGTTAAAAATCCTGGATTCCGGCAGCGGCTTCTCTACTGCCTTGACGATCCCCGCCGCCACATTCCCGACAAATCCTTTTGTCCACTTCCAGTACCCATAGCCTTCATCCAGAAAGATCGCCGGGCGGTTATCCTTCATGCGCCGGATATATTCCAAGGCTCTGTGCTGATAATCGTATGGACCATACACGACAGGAAGCCTTAGAATCGTAGATTGAAAATCAATATTTCTCATTAGCTCCTTTTCATAAAGGATTTTCTCGTAATCCCCCCTGCCTTCGACGTCTTTATAAAGAAACAGGTTTTCCCTCACATCCGACTTCTCATCGATGATGCCATTCTCCGGCTCGCCTCCCTCGATTCCAACGATCCGGCCAAAAGCCTTATATACATCCATACTGCTAAGTGCCACGATCCGATTCGTGATTCCCTGTGCGACAGACAGCAATCCCTGCGCATCAGACTGTGTCATCGGAATCATATCCAGAATCACATCAGGGCGAAAACTATTGAATTGATGTTTATAGTCCGCCAGATTCTTTCTGTCTCCTAAAATATTTACCACAGGCTGGTCACTATCCGTCATGCCCCTATGAAACAAAGCAACCTCATGCCCCTTTTCCAAGAGCTGCTCCACCACAGCTCTTCCTATGAATCTCGTCCCGCCTATCAGCAGTACTTTCATCCAGATCACCCCATCCTAATCATTTTTCAGGTTTTACTGCATCGACAATCAAGGAAACAAAGCCTAGCTTGCCCCTCATGTTCCCGTGGACCAAACCGTTTGGACCTGCAAATAAAGCCTTCCTTCTTATCCCAGTCATTGAAATGAAAGTTTCCTTCCTCATCGCAATACACCCAGTAGCTTCACCCCAAAGCCCTCTTTTTCAAATTCATTCGTTAGTTCCCCCTTTTGATAAAGAGCTCAAATGCTCGTGTATCAATTTCCATTCTCCTCTAACCCTCTTAAAGACATTCGTAGCTCGCCCACTCCCGCTTACCTTGTCTCCTTTGTAAAAACCCTCCCAATGATGGTCATACAAACACATGGCTATACTTTCACTTTCACCAATCCAATTTATATTTCGATATGCTGTATACCTCCTCCTGTATAAGCCTCCATGTGCTGGGGAAATATTTCTCGATTTCCGGCAAGCCTTTGTATTCATTCTTTTGAAACCAATACACTGCAACGTTTGCCCATAACGTCGGACCTGCTGAAAATCATGGCTATTGGTCGCAGCTATGTATCCTAATAACGTTTGATGAACCTCAATCGTTACACGCCCAAAACTTTACTTGCTGCAGGAGAAAACTAAGAATAAAGGAATGCGCATTCTTCTTTTGTATTCTTCCAAGTCCCCAATATATTCCGGCTTCGGTGCACACTCGCTAAAGTCTTCAATTTTAAACCCGCTATTTTTCAGCAGCCTGTAATAATCCTCAATAGTCCTGTGATATTTGACCACTATCTGATCCATCCAGGGCTCCTCCCGCTTTCCTGTTTCAAAATACTGGTCAACAATCCAGTTTGTACGTCTGCCGGATATAGCCGCACTCTCTGTATGGGAAGTGAGGACAGGATGCTGGACACTGAACACAAACCGACCGCCTGTTTTCAGTGCAATATTTATCTTGTTAAAAATGGGCTGTACATCTTCAATATAGTGAAATACTAACATCTAGAAAGAACTGCATCATATTTTTCGGCAGGGAAACGCCAGTCCTCGAGGGAATAATGGTGAATTTTAGATGGGGTTCCTAACAGGTTCCGACGGGCTTCCGAAGCCATGTTCAAGGATCCTTCCACGCCTTCAAAGAAGGCACAGCCTTTCTGAATCAGCTCATAGCCATACCTTCCATCCCCGCACCCTAAATCAAGGATGTCCTTCCCTGAAACATCCCCGACCATTTTGGCAAAAACAGGCTGTTCTATCAGATTGTTTGGGCTTTCCAACCGATTTCTCTTACTCGTAAAAGCTTGAAAAAAATCATGATTGTCATATACCGTTGAACCCTTATAAACCATCTCATCCACCCTTTCTGCATAAAAAAACTAATGGCAGAACGCCATTAGTCCGTTAAAATCAGAGAAGCCATGTTTTCCATATTTATTTTGACAAAAATAGTATTGGAATCCATGCTGCTCCTCCTCACTCAATTTACATAATTTTCTATACGATAGTATACTGAACAGGTGCCTGAGTCAACATTTTATTATTATAGAGAAACAACTTACATGGGGATGAGTTTTAGATGGAATCGACAACACAAAGCTTCATCGGGAGCCGCTCTCTGCTTTAACGGAAGCTTCCATTAAACAGCTAATTTTGAATGGATTTTTAGATTACTTTCCAAAGAAAGATGATTCGTTTAACCCTGATATATATAATCATTTATAGTTTTATTCCCAACCAAACATATTGCTGGTCGGTAAAATGGATGCAGAAGTAGTCTGTACCGGCAGACTTATACAGGATTCCTATAACAAGGCAAGGATGGTCCGCATGTCAGTGGCAACACTTTTACAAACTTGGTTTTCCATTCCTCGTTCTTGAGGCTTTGGAGAATAAAGCAAAAAACCGTAACTTTAAAAGCTTGTAATAGAGACCACTTCCGAGTGGGAAAGCCCTATCAATATGTATAAGAAGTTTCATTATGAAGTGGACAGAATCGAGGATGGGTAAATTCATTTCATAAAACAGCTTTAATTGATATACAGACAGTCAGCTTTCAACAAAATGTTTTATTATTGGACACTAGCTGACGAAGTAGGTCGCAAAATCGGTTTTTTTATTTGATTCTTTGCATCCCAAATCCCTATATAATGAATCTGTGAAACATACATATTGGAAAGAAGGGATAGAACCTTTGAAAAAATTCAGTCGTATTTTATCCGTTTCCGCACTTAGTATCTCCCTTGCATTTTCGTCCGCCGCTATTACAAATCCTGTACAAGCTGCAGCCGCCACTCAAACACAAAAAGAAACCCTGCAATATAATCAATCCGATTTTTATAACTATATGGCCTATGATGCGTTATTGCTGAAAAGAATGGAGAATGTTACAGATAAATTCGAAAAGGCCACTAAAAATATAACGGATGTTTCTCCTGAATACATTACAGCTAACAAAGTATTCCTGAAAGATCTTCAGGCCATCGAAAAAAAATACAAGAGTTATACCATTAAAAATAAGGATTTCGCTGGGTTAAAGACAATCACAGCCCGGTCTATGAAGAGAATTACAGGCTTACAATCTCTTACAGTTCAAGTCTTGGATACCCAGGATGAAAAGCTGGCATTGGAATTAGACAAACAGCTTAAGGATTTTGACAGGCTGATGGATAAAGACGACAAAGACTATACCACCCTTGCCCAGAAAATAATAAAGAAATATAAAATTAAGCGAAATGCCGCCATCAATTACGCTGTATATGGAGACGAAGGTAAGACCATAAGCCCTAGCGTCATGTCTTACATCGTTAAAAAAGGTGATAGCCTTGCCTCGATATCCAAAGCCTTCGGTGTAACGGCGTCTGACCTAAAAAAATGGAACAATCTTAAAGCAAATCCAAAGACCGGGCAAAAAATCAAGATTCAAATAAAATAGGAGAAGAACTCCAAAAAAGTTAGCATGTTAACACACGCTAACTTTTTTCCAGTCTAAACTTTTTACAGCCCATAAAAACTTTCATGATAGGAAAACAGTTCCTCGTTTACGCATTCCACGCCTTCACCGGCCTATCATCTGGATATCCATATTGCTCCCGATGCCTTTTCCTTTCTGCGGTGAAGTCCCACCAGTTCTTTTCGCTGCCAGGGTTATTGGCATGATAAACCACACATCTTAATGAGTCCTCCACACAAGGATCCATCCAAACGCCATACTTTTTCTCAAGCTCAATTATCAGCTCTTCGCCTTTCTTGCTGCGTAATTGCTCAAAATCATAATATCCTAAATCGATGACTACATTATGTGCTAGATTAGGTCCTATAGAAGGGATGGATTGAAACAGGGCAAGAGCAATCAGCTCCCTTGCACGTTCCTGTGTACTACCTAATATCCCGGCTAATTCTTCGGGTCTATAGCTCTTAATTTCCGCTAACTTAATTTTATTTTTCCGGAGATACAAGCGCTCCTCCTGTGTCAGATCCAGCTTTGGCGTTTTACCCTTTCCCATCGTGATCTCACCCATTCATTCCAATCATGGCCCCTCGTTCATCAAATATGGATTTTGGGTTGAAGGCCACTTCCCATGCATTATTTTCCGGATCCAGAAACACGAACGTCCGCCCGCCCCAAAACGCATTCTCAGGGTTTTTAACAATCTTGCCGCCTGCCTTTTCTACAGCGATTGCCACTGTATCCACTTCTTCTGGAGAATCCACATTAATGCTTAGGGTGATTCCCCTTAAGTAATGTTTTGATTCAGGCTTCGGCAGTGATGCATCTTCCGCCAATTCTGATATGCCCCAAATGGAAAACATACAGCCTGCTGTTTGAAAGACAGCATACTCATCTGAACTCCATTCAGTCTCCGACCATCCCAGACGTTTATAAAACTTCCGGAGCTCCGCTACATTCCAGCTTCCAATCGTTACAAGACTCAACCGCTGCGGTACCATATGATCCCCCTTCCTCCGGATTTTTTATATAGATATATTTCGTACAGCACCCAGTATCTCCTCTTTCAGATACAAAAAAACCAATGGCAAAATACCATTAGTTTTTCGTGAGGTTAGCTCGCTGCTTGCTCTTTCTTCTTCGTTTTGGGCTTAATATACAGTCCTAATTCCTTCTGATCCGCCATCAGAGATTTATATAGGGAAACTCCCATTAAAATCATGATGATGGAGAATGGAAATGCAGCTACAACCAAAGCGTTTTGCAGGCCTTGCAATCCTCCGCTGTATAAAAGGATCACCGCTACAGCAGACTGCAAAATGCCCCATGTTAGCTTTACAGAATTCGGCGGATTGAGCGAGCCATGGGTGGTCTGCATCCCCAGTACGAATGTAGCAGAGTCTGCAGAGGTGATGAAAAACGTCCCGATCAGCAAGACACCGACTATAGAGAGGATATTTGACATTGGAAATTCACTGAACACACCAAACAATACCTGTTCAGTAGCCAGTTTGGTCAAGTCGATACCGCCACCCTGCTGAACATCGATTGCTGATGTCCCAAATACGGCAAACCAGATAAAGCTGACCAATGCTGGTGCCAGCAAGACTCCGATCAAGAATTCCCGAATGGTCCGTCCGCGGGATACCCGGGCGATGAAGATTCCGACAAATGGAGACCAGGAAATCCACCAGGCCCAGTAGAAAATGGTCCAGCCATTGATCCATTCCCGATCCCCGGCCTGCAGCGGTGCAATCCTGAAACTCATTTGAACGATGTTTTGCAAATAAGTTCCGAGGGTATCTGTAAATAAATTCAATATGAGGACAGTCGGTCCAGCTACAAACACAAGCAGAAGCAATAATACCGCAAGAGCGATATTCGCATTGCTCAGATATTTTATTCCTTTCCCCAGGCCAGACCAGGCTGAGATCATGAAAAGGACCGTCACGATAACAATAATGATGACCTGAACGGTAAAGTTGATAGGGATATCAGTGAGGTAAGATAAACCGCCATTAATTTGTGCTGCACCAAATCCTAGTGTTGTTGCAACCCCTATAACGGTGGCAAGAACGGCCAATATGTCGATCAAGGCCCCGATTTTTCCTTTTGAAAATTTGCCCAGAAGCGGGGTTAGAGTGGCACTAATGAGACCTGGCTCACCTTTGCGGAATTTGAAGTAAGCCAATGACAGAGCAACAAGCGCATAAATTCCCCAGGCATGCAATCCCCAGTGGAAGAAGGAGTAACGCATGGACTCTTTAACCGCAGAATTCGTTCCAGCTTCTGCGAGCGGCGGATCAACGGCAAAATGCGATAGTGGTTCTGCTGCTCCCCAAAAGACAAGCCCGATCCCCATGCCTGCAGAAAACAGCATGGCGAACCATGAAACCGTCGAGAACTCCGGCTTTTCATCAGGTTTCCCTAAGCGGATCATGCCTATCGGACTGATGATTAAAAAGATACAAAAAATAACAATGATTGAAACAAGAATTAAATAATACCAGCCGAAACTGGAAGTAATGAAATTCTCTACATTTCCGGCAGCCTTCTCTAACCCTTCCGGAAATGCCGCACCGGCAATCACCGCAGAGATTAACAGGGCCACCGAAACCCAAAATACAGTTGATACTTTCTTCATCCAATTCCCCTTTCGAAGTAAAAATATGAAATAGGTTACCTGCTTGCCGATGATAAACAGCAAGAGTCCTCACCTTAACAAAGATTGTATTCATTTTCAAAGGAAAGCCCTTATTCCCTGATTTTCCCTGTTGATATTTTACCTAAAAGCCAGTATTTGAAATTTATTGGTTATCTAATGGAAAGTTAACTCATGTGAACTGGAAGAAATTCAAATGACTTTAAACAACTGGATTAACAAACGAAATGAATTAGAAACAAAAAAAACAGGCATAAAAAGGAACTCTATATCCATAAAATAGGTCTCGTTACTTTAATTCTAGTTTTTATTAGTCATAGAAGCGTAAAAAAAGGACTAAAAATTAGTCCCCTTCAATCAAAAATGATTGTGTTCAGTCTCAGTAATATATAGGCCCCCATCAACTGGCGTTACTCTAAATTCATATCTTCCCCATCTAACTAATTGTGCATGGCCGGTTGATTTTGCTTTATTTACTACAGCCCAAAATGTTTTAGCACTTACCGGAACACCGGCTAGTTGCAACGATCGTTTAGCAACTTCTAAAACATCTTTATCCCTGGGATTTGCGATTGTCACATCAATATAATATCCGCCTATTTTCTGGCTACGTAATACAGCGACGGCTGTACTTAAGCCACCATAGTAATTGACCTTTTTGAAAGCAAAAAATCTAAGGTTCTTCCCCTCTTGGTCATACTCAACCTGTTGCCATTTTGCATTTACTAAAACTTTTTCCAGTGTGACGAATTTTTTGGCAGCAGTTACTTTAGTTGAAAATGTTGGCGTTTTGGCGGCTACGATTACATTGGTTTGTTCTAGCATAAATCCGAATACCATGATTGAAACTAGTAATATCGTAAAAAATTTTTTCAAAGATACTGACCCCATATATTTTTGAATACAGAAAGATAATACCATTTACAAAGGTTATTTAACAATAGGTTACATACATAAATCAGTGAGACAAATATAGCATGCTGCACACACGATCTTAGGTTTTTTAAAGGCCTCCTGTGGCAACATTGTAAAAAGGAAAAAGCCTGCAGACCTGTCTATACGCTAGACACCTTCTGCAAGCTTTTTATTAACGGTTAAAATAGTTTTCCAAACCTTTAGTGATTGCTGAGGCTGCTTTTGTCTGATAGGAACTGGTAGAAACAATCTTCAGCTCAGTCGGGTTTGAAAGGAATCCAAGCTCTACCAAGATGGCCGGATATTTGTTTTCACGAATGACATGGAAATTTCCAATCTGAACTCCTCTGTCATCCAATCCTGTTTGTTTGATAAGCTCTTCCTGGATACACTCAGCGAGTTCACGCTCATTAACATTGGATGCATAGTAGAAAGTATCAATACCGTCCGCACTCGTGCTTGTGCTTGAATTGTAATGGATGCTGATAAATGCGTCGGGCTTATATTGTTCGGCAACGTCCACACGCTCTGATAATGTCAGGTACTCATCGTTGGAACGGGTCATGATGACATTAGCACCCTTTGATTCCAGCATCGCTTCAAGCTTCAGGGCTGTTTCGAGATTCAATTTCTTCTCGACAGCTTTAGCTCCCGGATCCTTTCCGCCATGCCCTGGATCTATGACAATCGTTTGTCCTCTCACACCATTCGTAGGAGCAGTACGCGACAAGTACGGAAGATATGCCCAGCCAGAAACACCTGAACTGGTCGTAACTTTTCCCCAATTTCCGCTTGCTCCGGATACATTCAGCGCGGTACCGGCTTTAACAGCAGTAATGACTGCAGAATCCGTATTGGAGCCAGCCCTTACATTTAACGTGGACGTTTTCACATAGTATTTTACTTCCACATCACTTTTCCTGATATAGGCGGTTTTCGGTACGCCATTGACATACACGGTGGATTGATACCAGCCAGAAGTGAAGGTTTTATATTTTAATACGGCACCCTTGCTATAAGATTTTATTGGCGCTGAGTAAATTGTAGGTTTTGAATACACCTTAATGCTGCCGTTCAGGGCAACCCCTGTTAACGAAACCTGAGGGGATGCTGCGTTTTCTACGTTAGTTTTTCTAATATAGCAGGTGACAGCCTTGCCTTTAATATATACGGTTGACTGATACCAGCCAGACGTAAATGTTTTATATTTCAAAACAGAACCACCGGCATATGACTTCAAGACTGAGGAAGAGGTTGATGCCCTTGAATAAACATTGGTTGTGCTATTGGTTCTTCCAGTCAGCGATTTTTGTGTGGAGACAGCCGTTTCAACATCACTTACTCTTATATAGCATGTGAAGGATTTGCCATTTACATAAACGGCCGATTGATACCAGCTGGAGTTATAAACTTTATATTTTAATAGAGTACCCTGTGTATACTTCTTGAGTACGGTTGATGAAGTGGAAGCCTTGGAATAAACACTCAGGCTACTATTTTTGACAATTCCTGTAACATAGCTGCTGGTCGCTGCTTGTCCATGGATTTCCGTGAAACCATATAGCGGGAGACATGAAAGGAGCAAAACGAAGGCGAGCTTACGGGCAACAGTTTTTGTAAAACGTAACATGATTTCCTCCTATTGTATTTTAGGAAATACATACATGATATATGAAATACTTACAAATCCACCTATATTTCCCCAAGGAATATGTTAACATATTTACCTATATATAAAAGACTAGAAAATAATTCCAAACAGTTACTATTTGACTAGATTGCCCATTGCCACTGGTTTCATAAACCCATATTACAAAACTATTACTTATTTGTTACAAAGTTTACAGGAATAGAAGATTCTATTAGTAAATAAATCCACCATTCTCTTATTTAGTTGATATTACAAACAACAGGACAAAATAATTTTGTAATCGTATTGTAATAATCCAATCTTGCAAGGACGACCTCCCCTAACCATTTAAGGTTTAACTAGAGACGGAAGAGGGTATATAAATCCCTTTTAAAATGGTGATGAAATCAAGCTCCAATAGATGATCAGTATACATCTACACCTATATCAAAGGACCCGAAATAAATGATTTCTATAAAAGGTATTCAATCTTGTATTTCTTAATCTGTTACTATAAGCAGATAGGTGATTAAAAGGAAGTAAAATCTTGTAGGTTCATACGACTTTTGACAGGATTTTGGCGCTAGTTTTTTATTTCCTCTGGGTAAAACTCCTCATTTTGCTGAATTACCCTAGTATTTTAAGCTGATATGTTTAAAATAGATGAGGGTTCAGGAAGAGCCAAGTAATTACAACATCTAGGGGTTGATTTTCATGTTTAAACAATTACTAATTGCAGGTATGCTGATCAGCGGCGGCTTGTTGGCCGGATGTTCGTCTGATGATGCAGCATCAGGAAGCAGCGAATCGAAGGAAGAAGCCAAGCCATCAGAACAGAAGGCAAAGGATAGTGTTCCAGAACCAAAAAAAGATGAGAACGGGAATACTATTTTAGAAGAGCCAGGACAAAAGGCTGAGTCAGAAGAAGCGACTGCCGAATTATTGAACATCAAAAAAGTAAATGAAACAGTAAATATTAAACCTATAAAAGTGACTATCCAGGATATCAAGTTAATAAAACTGACTGACGTATCCAACGATTATGCTCTCAATGTATCGATGGGGTCACAAATAGATTCTGAAGTCTTGGAAAAAGGATTTTCATATATCCAGGTGAAATACACTGCTGAAAACACAGAAGACCGCAATATTGAGTGGTATGATCTCATGAATGTCGTGACCGATAAAGGTGAACAAATAGATGGACAAATGGTAGATTTCATTACTGATGAAGGTGACACAGATTCAGAGTTTATCGGAAAAGTGAAAAAAGAATTTGTGGATGGTTTCGTGGTAAAGAACGCGGATATCAATAAAGTGAAGCTTGTATTCGGTTCTTCAGTAGATTCCAGCACCTATGAAGATATTACCGGAGAACAGACAGTGGAATATTCATTTGAATAAGGGGGAATTCCCCCCTATTTTTTTGTCCCATATGCAATCCAGATTAACAAGGTCCCAACCGTCTACTTAGCGTGTTCTACATACTATTTTCGTCCTCTAGCCTCCCACATATCTTTTATAGATGATTGCGACAAGGCTGACCATCATCAGCAAGAGCCAGATGTAACTTCCAGAAATACGGCGTGTCAATCTCCTGAAAGAGAAATACAACAGGATAAAGACACAAACGAATAGGAGCAAGGCCCAGGCATCAGACATATACTTTCATCCCATTCTCAAAAACGTGCAGGCCACTCATGTTTAACCCTTCCCTTCATACATCCTATATTCTCGACAATCTATAAATTTCATAATAATATTCAAATAATTTATTCGTCCATCGCAAACCGGAAACCTCAGGCAATAAATCCCTATGCTGCCCCCAGTTCAAAATATGGATATCCTGGAGCTCTCTACTGGGGACCGATGCGATCTTTACGGAATTGTAGGCAGGTTTGTGGGCATGAATCAATAACCTTTCAGCCAATTCAATTTCCCTCGACCACACATCTTCAGACGGAGCCATCTCTCCCGCCAGCCTCCCCACAAAAATCCTTATGGAGTCAGCATCATAGTTGGTAAGCCAGCCTTCCTGAGAAAGCTGATTTCCAAAAGTATCCAAGTCTGCTTTGCCTATGTATAATAAAACTTCGTTTCCATATAAGGGATGCTTTCCGTAAATCTGATATAAACCGTAATCAAAATCTCCATGCTTCAATTCTGGGATATCATTTAATGTATATGCGCCATCCCACTGAATCTGTATAATTTGTGTATTAATCGCCGCCATACAATCACCTTTTTCCAATTAAATGTTCATACAAACCGTACAAGCTGATCTAACCTTACTTTGGCTAGGGAAACCGCTGCCTCGATGTATAATTCACCAAATATTCCCAATATCCTTCCTTGTCTATCAACAAGGTGAAAAAATGCTATGTTCTAGTCTATGTTCACATCCTGGTAAACAGGAAATATCCCTCCGGCTGTCAAATCTGTATAGCAAGATTATGAGATCCGGAGGGTACCATGGGAAATTATATCAGGCATGCAAAAGGGGAATTACTGGACATTCTGCAGGCTCAGGATAAAATGCTGTACTTTGTTAAAAATTATCTGCTCGAATTCCATGATTTTGAGGGCGCAAAAACAGGACTGGAAAATTTGCACGGGGAAATGTCCTCCTATTTCATTGAAAAATATGAAGGTGGCAAGCTTCGTGATACTCCCTACTGGTTTTACTTTTTTGAGATATTATCTAACATCACGCACTCTTTGGCCATTTGCCACGCATACCTAAAAGAACCCCGCAAAGCGGCAGAACTCGCGGACCAGGCCACAACCTTCAGCATGATTTTAGGTGCGGAATATCAGGAAAAAATAGAAACGCTCATGCAATTGGTCACCTGGGCTTACCAACACAAGCCCGATGAAACACCATCTCCCCTACTCTATGATTTAGCATGGAAAGAGCAAACTGGAAACATGGAAAAGAAAATCAGGCTCTGCTATAATGCCCTTCGAGTCAGGGCTGATCAACTGGGTTAAGCGAATTGTGTCAAAATTGTTTTAAGGTCTGCCTCAGTTAATTTTCTGATAATTATTCAAAGTCAACCTTCCTGAATGGTTCAGAAGCCATATCTTAACTTTTTGTATTTCGGGTCGATATATGTTGATATCTATTGAATTCTTTTTCAGCAATATTAAAAGGAGCATTATATGTCGTACTCTCGATACGTGTCAAAAATCGACCCTGAAAACACAGGAATGTTTTTTAAGATAAAAAAAGTTGGTGATTCTTTTATACACACATGTTGTGAAGGAGAATTGCTGTATCAATTAGGATTGGTTCCGAACGATGTGGCAGGCAAAGAAATTCACGACTTTTTCCCTCTGGATTTAGCAAAGGCTAAGATAGATTTTTATGAAAAAGCCTGGGCAGGGGAATTTCTGCAATATGAGACCCTTTTCAATGATGTTTGTTATCTGACTACCCTGAGGCCGATATTTCTCCAGGGAATAGTAGTAGAACTAATCGGCACAGCAATTAATATTTCCGATAAAAAAAGTAAAGAGGAAGAACTCCGCCATAAACAGCTGTTGTACCATTCTGTAGTCACAAATATGACAGAAGCAATCTTTATATTAGAAAAAGGCGGAAAAATAACAGTCTTGAACGAAAATGTGGAAAAGCTTACAGGTATTACAACAGGGACATACAACGGGACCACAGCCGCACAATTCGGCATTGAATTTTTTAATGAAGATGGCTCTAAAATGTCCTACAAGGACTGGCCTGGATTCGTCACGATTGATACAGGGAAACCCTGTCATAATGTTATTGCCAGAATTCAACGGAATGAAAAAACAAGATGGTTCAGATTGAATTCAAATCCATTGAACATCTCCGGTGACACCGCAGCCCTTGTATCGTTTTTTGAAATAACGATTGAGAAAGAACAGGAAATCCAGCTTAGAGAATCCTATGCCTTCCAGAAAACATTGCTTGACAACCTCGAAAGCGGAATAATTGCAACCGATCACGAAGGAAAGATTACGTTAATCAACCAAAAAGTGCATCAAATGTTTGCCCTGGAGGAAGATATAGAATTTTATATCGGCAAAAATGCAAAACAGTTCTATGGCTTATGGCAAGAAAAAACGAATACAACGAGCATGATGCCGGATTCTATACCAATTGAAGAAAGAACACAGATTACAAAGGAAATAGATACCACCAGCGGATATACTTTCGAAACCAGCTATATCCCTTTCAATATAGAGGATCGTTTTAGCGGCAATATATTTGAATTCACTGATATAACAGACAGAAAGAAGATGGAAAGAGCCCTGATCCGTGCCAAAGAAGAGGCAGAGAGGGCAAATAAAGCGAAGTCTGAGTTTCTGGCGAAAATGAGTCATGAGCTGCGCACTCCGCTTAGCAGTGTACTCGGGTTTGCTCAACTGTTGGAAATGGATCGTTCATTGAACATAGAGCAGCTAGATTCGGTCCAGGAAATCATCACCGGGGGGCGGCATCTTTTACACCTTATAGATGAGGTACTGGATTTATCAAGAATAGACTCTGGAAAGATTAAAATGGAGCTGTCCATAATTGAATTTTCCAATATCCTCAATGATTGTATCAAGAGTATCCAGCCGCTCGCCATAAGTAAAAACATCAGCGTAAAAAAACATCTGGATGGCTGCCGAAAAGTGTTTGTCAAAGCTGATCCTACTCGCTTAAAACAAGTAATACTAAACCTTCTGTGTAATGCTATAAAATACAATCGCATGAATGGTGAAGTCCTGGTATCCGTTCATTTACATGCTGACAGGCTTGAAGTCCATATTAAAGACACGGGCATTGGAATCCCCAAGGATGAATATCAAAATATTTTTCAGCCATTCTATCGGATTAATGGGACCGGTGAACAAGGGGCCGGAATTGGATTGCCGCTAGTCGAGCAGCTTATGCGATTAATGGATGGCAATGTGGGTGTATCCAGCGTTTTAGGAGAAGGCAGTGATTTCTGGTTTGAGCTAAAAATCGAAGCGATAGCTGAATTGGATGGTAAATCTGGTGTTGAGCATACAGAAACTCAACTAACAAACAGGGAGCTAAAACGTGTTTTATATATCGAGGATACTGAATCAAACATCTATTTAATGAAGCGCGTTTTTAACCTGGAGCCTGGTTATACACTTATAGTGGCTCGTAACGCACAAGAAGGATTGGAATTAGCAAATACAGAAAAGATTGATATCATTCTGTTGGATTTAAACCTGCCTGATATGAGCGGGGAAGAAACGTTCACACTTCTGAAAAAGAATAAAATTGTGGCGGATGTCCCGATCATTGCTTTAAGTGCAGATGCAAGACCTTCTGAGGTTAAAAGGTTAGTACAAAAAGGATTCACACATTATCTCACCAAACCTCTGGATATCGCAGAATTATTACAACTGCTAAATAAACTACAGCCCGTTTACTGAACAAAATGAAAAAAAAGATAACTTATCACAGCATCCTATAGAATTACATCTATAGGGTGTTTTTTGTGGAAAATGAACACTTCTGCACCTCTAAAGTTGAATTGTATTTCTCTCATACTTTATTCGGTTCGCTGCCATCCCACAAAATCTGTTCCCATTTATTAGCAGCCTATATTATAATAAAACCTGAATAATAAAAAAACCAGAGAGAGACCTTTGTCCCTCTCTGCCAATCTATTATTCACCTTGAATTTTTCTGGATCTTAGGGCCAGTGCTCCCAATACGATGAGGAGTGAGCCGGCAATGTAGAAACCTATTCTAGAAGATTCACCTGTTTTTGGAAGAGTGCCGCTTTGCAAGGTAGTATCATCTGATAACGCAGTTCCAGCTGACGTTATATCAGATATTACTTCAGATTGTGGCGCATCCTCTCCATTGTCATTATCAGATCCTAGGTCACCAGGTGACGCTGGTGCTTCTGGATTTTCAATGACCACTTCTTCATCTCCCGGTACAGTCGGAGTTGGTATTTCCGCTCCAGTATCTATCGATGGTTCTGGAATTCCAGTTCCAGGTCCAGCCGGTGGAGTTACTGTGCCAGGATCGGTTCCAGTTCCGGGATCGGTTGGCGGTAAACTTGTTCCAGGGTCAGTTCCTGGATTTGTCGGCGGTAAGCTCGTTCCTGGGTCAGTGCCTGGATTTGTCGGCGGTATGCTCGTTCCAGGATCCGTACCCGGATTTGTCGGTGGTGTGCCTGTTCCTGGGTCAGTGCCCGGATTTGCTGGCGGTGTACATTCACATGGGTCGGTTCCAGTTCCTGGGTCAGCGCTTACATCGCATTCTATTGTAATGACAAGCGTTCCATGCACCAGGCTATAGTGAAACTTATCTGTGTTTGAGAGCGGGAATGTTTTTACTTCCCCATTTATTGTTACCTGTATAGATTGAATTTTGTTAAAATCAACACCGGTCTGCAGGAGAAACTCTAAAACCGCTGTACCAGAATTCAAGTCAATGATTGTTTCATTCTTCAATACCAGCTTAATATTCTGTATAGGTGCTTTGCAGCCATCAAGGATCAGCTTTACTTTGCCAATTATGATGCTCTGTTGATCGTCTGCTGGCGGGATGGCCGGCGGCTCAGTTTCTATCAATCTTGAACACTGCTCGAACCAATAATTGATGGTTCCATTTGCTTCTACACCCACTCGCAGCTCAGCCGGTGTGACGACCAATTCTTTACCCGATAATGTAACAAGCTTGAATGCCTTCACATCGTCTTTTACAAACTCCCCTCCATCCTTCATCTTATATAGAGGAGAACTGCCCGGATTCGATAAAGTGAACCACTTGTCCCCAATCTGTACGGAAACTTCCTTTACTAATTTCGCACATTTTTTAAGATGCAGATGGATTTCGGTAGCTTTGTTCTGATGA
Organism: Peribacillus sedimenti; assembly: GCF_046237635.1. Classification (NCBI taxonomy): domain Bacteria; kingdom Bacillati; phylum Bacillota; class Bacilli; order Caryophanales; family Bacillaceae; genus Peribacillus; species Peribacillus sedimenti. The sequence goes on from NZ_CP143547.1 coordinate 4,740,368, forward strand.
GAGCCCTTCTCTGCTTCCCTTGCTTGTTTTTTAGCTTCCCGTTCTGTATGTCTAGCTTGTTCTTCAGCTTCCTGTTTTGCTTGTCTTGCTTTTTCTTTGGCTTCCCGCTCTGCCTGTTTCGCTTTCTGTTTGGCTTCCCATTCTACTTTTCTAGCCTGTTCCTTGATTTCTTGCTCTGTTTGTCTAGATAGCTTCTTTGCTTCTTTCTCTGCTTCCCTGGTTTGTTCTTTTGTTTCCCTTGCTAGTACTTTTGCTTCTTTTTCTAAATCCCGTGCCTGTTCTTTCGCTCCTTTTTGTTCAGATTTTGTTTGTTCTGTGTCATGCTTCTCTATGTCTTGACTTGTTGCTTTTTCTGGATTCGCTTGTGGAGAACTCTCAACTTGCTCTTTCTGTTCCTCAGACCCGGTGACATTTTGTTTATTCGTGGTCGCGTTCAAATCCAGCTCCACTTCCTTCTGTCCATTTTGGCCTGCGCTGTTTTCAGATGCCTTTGCCATCCCTATTGGAAAAACAATACTATAAATCAGTAAGAATGCGATAGATAGCGCATACAACCCTCTAATTCTTGTTTTCTTCAATTCGATACCCCTCCAAAGTAAGTAAGATAAATGATGAATGCATTACCGACCCTCCCTTTACATTTCTTTGCACCACCCCATTTAGGATTGATATTTAATTAAATTAAAGGATAAAATCCTTTAATAAAATCACGACAATAAAAAACGCCACAATTATGCTGATTGTGGCGGTCGGACGATCATAGTTATGAGTATTGCCTGCATAACCTTAGACTCCAGACTTTGCGTCCTATACTTTCGAATAGTTTGCCTTTAACTATGTAAATATATGGTTATATAACTACTTCTTTACAGTAGAGGAAATACCCGGGTTATTGCCTTTATAAACATAAAGCCTCACTTTTTTACAATTTCCATGATAAAAGTAGCAGGCGAAAGTGTCATTAACAGGCAAAATGTGTGTGATGCGGTCGTCCGAACGACCGAAATGTTTGGTATTTCAGAAATATAGACAAATTGCCTTATTTATTTTAGCCTAGAAGGAGAGTAAAACTCAGTACGATTACATGAAAGTATATTAAGGGAGTAAGCCATGGATTTTCAATATGATAAAATACTGCTCCAAATGCTAATGGTTTTATTTCCAATCATCCTTTTCTTAGCACTGGGGGCTGATCGATCTGGAAAACGGGGGAATATTGTTTGGGGGATCGTCTGCGGCTTTACCATGTATTCCAGTATGCTGGTCCCCATTACGATTGACGACGGAATCTTTCTGGATTTACGATTAGTCCCCTGGTTTCTGGCATTTATTTATGGCGGGACATGGATAGGCATCTTTGTCACCATATTTTTCTTCATCATCAGGTTTTTGTTAGGAGGCGTAGGAATGATTCCAGCCTTCATCGTCCTAAGTTTAAGCAGTTTAGTCATGTTTTTTTATAGAGAGAAATATATGGCATGGCCACGGCGTACCAAGATTACATATTCAGCAGCCTACCTGACTATTTCTTCTGCCATGCTGCCCATAATCGGCACGGTCATTCTGCATGACCCATTGACCCCAGTCAAGCTGGTTAGCTACATTTTCTTTGTCATAGCAAATGCGATCATGATCTGGTTTGCGATCTATATGCTGGAATCCCATCAGGAAAAGCTGGATTTAATGGCCGAGATTCAGAGAAATGAAAAATTGTATGTTGCTGGGCAATTGGCCGCAAGCGTTGCCCATGAAATACGAAATCCGATGACAAGCATTAAGGGCTTCCTGCAATTGCTGTCTATATCTAAAAATACTTCTGATGCTGAAAAGGAGTATATAAAAATATCTTTAGAAGAACTAGACCGGGCAAATGAAATTATTTCAGACTATTTATCATTGGGAAAAAACCAATCCAGCAGACAATTCACAACGCTGAATATAGGCGAGGAAGCGAAACGATCCGTAAAGGCCCTATCCTCTTTTTCCAATTATCATGGCGTCCAAATAGCACTTGATATCATCGGCGATATACGAATTTTTGGCATTTCAGGCAGGGTTCAGCAGCTGTTTATCAATATTATAAAAAACGCCATTGAAGCTTCCAAGATTCCTGGAACGGTACAGGTAAAGGTTTTTGCCGAAGACGGAACAGCCATGGTAAGGGTATCCGATAATGGGGAAGGCATGGACAAACAGCAGATCCAGAACCTGGGTTTCCCTTTTTATTCAACCAAGGAAAAAGGGACTGGACTCGGCTTAATGGTAAGCCTGCATATCCTTAAAGAAATGGGCGCAACCTTTAAAGTTACCAGTGAAAAAGGCAAAGGGACACAGTTCTTATTAATGTTTCCGCAAGCATAAATGGCGCTTTTTGTGATCATTATGAAAATGAACAACCTTCCAAAAACAGGAATATTATCGGATTTTGTAGAATAGATAACTCTTAAGTAATATATTGGGGGTATCATAAAGATGTTTTTCAAAAAGACATGCCATTTCTGCAAGAAGAAATTCCGTAAGACTACATTGTATTTTGGGACGTCCAAAATTCATGTATGCGATTTGTGCAAACCTTATGCCGAGAGACGCGCATTCAAAAGGCTATAAAGAGTGTTGTGAGAAGATCATTCGATGAACAAAATCCTTTTTCTTCAAAATAAAGATAAACCACTCATACTCCAGCAAATCAATTCATCTTTAGAAACAAAAAATAGATTACTGAAGCTTATAATCACTAATCCAGATAAAAAAACCAGTATAACCGTCAGCAGGGAAAAACGATTTCGGTATGAGGAGCAGATTATGATGCTGGAGAAAATCAAAGACATGGTGATTTCTTGCAATAGCCGGGACCAGCTGAAAAAGATTAATTCCATGATTGAGTATTATAATTCTTTAAGTCAATAAGTGCTGGATGGTCTGTCCGGCGCTGTTTTTTACTTTCAGCCTTTTCTACAACATATAAGCTAAAAATAATTTGCAATAGATTTACCGGAAAATCAAAAAAATCAATTATGACAGCTTCAGCAGGTTTGGGATGTATTAATTTCAGAGACTTGTGTGAAATTATGCTCGAATTCAGCCACTTTATGCCCGAAATATCAAATTTTACTCGATATATGGACTTTAATGGGCGAAATTCAAAATCTATACGCGATATGGATTTTTACCATTGAAATCAGATCTTTTATCTAAAATTTCAACTTGTACCTGGAGAGGAGTAGGAAGAACCCCATTAAAATTTGTAACGGATTCTGCTGAGTCAGAAAAAGGACAATTCACACACTATTTGGGGAAGCAATTCGCATAGCCAGCAGCTGCTCTTTTTTTGTTGTGACATCAATATTTCCACGTTTATCACATACATATACATTACCCAATTGATATGCTTTTCTTCGATGATCGGATCGTCCCAGATTTTGCACGCATCACCAGGGAATAGATCGTTCGGACGCCCTCTAAAACATTACTGACATAATGTATAGAACCTTAAAGAAAAAAAGAAGAGCTGCTTAAACAGGCGTTAAGCAACTCTTCCATTCAGTTTAATAATGCTGACTGACTTTTTGATTATCTATGAACCTCGGCTTTGTATATTCAATTAGTTTTAGCTGGTGCTGACTATTTTGATGCGAGTGGAAGGATAATTGTAAAACTAGTACCCTTATTCTCTTTACTTTTGACCTTAATCTCTCCGCCCATGGCTTTAACAATACTATATACGACCATGGTGCCAAGTCCTGTGCCTTTGTCTTTCGTTGTGTAAAAAGGTGTTCCCAGCCTCTTCAGTTGCTCTTCGCTCATCCCTGTTCCGCTGTCTGTGACACTTAATGATGCATGAGAACCCGCTTTTGTTATAGCGACACTAAGCTCTCCCCCTTCTGGCATTGCTTCAATCCCATTCTTGATCACATTAATCAAGCATTGATGAAGCTTGGCGGCCTCTCCGGAAATATACACTTTTTCCTTAAAGGATACATCAATATGTACATTATTCATATTTGCATATGGGCTTACAACCGTTAAAACATAATCCAATTCTTCAGTCAAATCCAATACCTTTACGTTTTCAAGCGACGGCTTGGCAAAGGTCAGATAATCCGTAATAATATGTTCTGCACGTTCCAGCTCATCCAATGAAATCGTGAGATACAGCATCTTATCCTCATCAGTATGATTACGCTCCTTTAACAGCTGCAGAAATCCCTTAATTACAGTTAGAGGGTTGCGCACTTCATGAGAGATGCTCGCAGCTATCTCACTGACTGTCTTCAATTTTTCAAGTTCCCTCATTTCTTTCGCCAATTCCCTAAAATTATTCGTATAACGGCTGATGATAAATACAGAAATAACAATTGCAATAATGACTACAAAAGATCCTATGGTTATAAAATTCCGGCCAATTTGATTCGCAGAAACCGCCAAATCTTTTTTTCCAATAACCGATATGTATTTCCAGTTTTGATTTGCCGAAGTGGTCACATGTAAAACAGATTTTTCGCCGTCTACGTTTGCCTCAAATATGCCGTCTTGCCCGATTGCTCCCAATTCGGGAATGTTCAATTTAGAAATTGGTTCAAAATTTAGTTCGGGCTTTTTAGGATGAGCAATAATCGTGCCATCTCTTTGCGTTAAAATCACATACCCTGTACCGCCTATTTTCACATCATGCATCAGGCTTGTCAGACCGTCGAGACTGACATCCAGCCCCATTACCCCGATTCTTTTGCCATCACGTTCAATGGTGACAACATTACTGACTATTTTATGGGGTATTCCAGATGAAACATAAGCACCTGTCATCAATACTTCGCCTGGATCCTTCAAGGCCTTAACATACCAGGGCCGCTTTCTTGGATCATATCCTGGGAGAGTGGGCCCTTCAGGGTATTGGACATACCTGCCATCCTCCGTGCCCATATACACATACATTGCATCAGGATGTTTTTTTCCAAAGTGAGAGAAAACTTCATAAATTTCCTTTTCCAACGCACCATTTTTGCTTGGCTGCATCTGGACGAATGTCCCTTTCTTTTTCATATCCTTATATGTCGTTATGCTGCTGTCCGCCTTCAGCACTCGCCGGTCAGTCGCCTGCATATTTAAATCTTCCTCTAATCCCTTAAAATACAGCGAGATTGCGTTATCTACCTTTTCGATTTCTCTTAGACTAGAATTCACATACTCCTGTTCAGTCATTTCCCGGACCTTTCCATTGGCAAGAATCGTAATAATGGAAAGGGGAATTAATAAAAGAAGGAGCGAAAACAATATCAGCTTCTTCTTTACTGAAAACCATTTAACTTCCATGACAAACTCCTTTTATCGCTAAACTGAAACATAATAATAATGTCAATTTCCAGGTATATTCTCCAATCTTAATATATTTTTTTGACTGATTAAAACCCTGTATTTGTTTTATTTTTTTATGAAGTCTACTACATTTCAGTGTTTCTTCTTATGTATGGTAATTGGCTGAACAAACGTAATCCTCTACTACACTTACCACAGGCTAATCTCTGTCATTCAGAAAGAGACAGAACAATAGGTCGATATCATGAAAGATGTATTTGAAAATGCACAATAGGGTGTAGAAATATCAGTTGAACTTCAAATAATTCGCTAGAATCCTAGACAGCACCCGAACCATCAGTCCGCAAATTGTTGAATTACCGACGGTGCAACAAATATCCGTCACCGTTCAGGAATTTGCATAGTATTATTACCTTATTGAGGAGGGAGTTAATTACACATGTTAATAACTGCAAGAATAAAAACGTAGCTGAATTATTTTAAAAGCCTACATAACGGGCTAATAAATAATACATTTTTATTACATTCCAGAAACACAAGCCCTCCACTTTGATAAAAATCTGCCTTTTTTGACCCGTTTTTTCGCATCATAGATACAACATAGTACCTACAAACCAGAAGATAAATCCACCCATTTAGCTACTTTTGGCACTATCACCCGAATTTTGTAATCTAATTGTAATATCCCTGTGAAATTGTCGTAAAATGTTTGTTATATAGTAGGTTTATCAGCCACACCAGGAGGGTAAAACACTATGTTAAAGAAAATTGTCGCAATAGTCACTCTTGCCATAGCAATCATAATAGTATCACCAACCTTAGGTGAGGCAGCAACACCAGCAAAAACAACCATTAAATATGTAAATGTCGTAAACGACACTTTAAATATGCGCACCACTGCTTCAGCAAACGCTAAGATCATCACTGAGCTAAAGCCTGGAACTCAGGTATCTGTACATAATGAAGCGAACGGATGGGCTAAGGTAACAGCTTCCGAGAAACAAGGCTATGTAAATGCAAGATATCTTTCCGCAACTAAGCCTATTGCAGCCACTGCAGCATCATCATACCGTGCAGTAGCAATCAACGTGGCAAAAAGCAATCTAGGGGTCAAATATAGATGGGGCGGAATTACTCCAAGCGGATTTGACTGTTCTGGACTTGTGAAGTATTCCTTTGACAAGGCAGGCAAAACTTTACCGAGGACAGCTGCACAAATGTACAGCACAGGTGCACGCGTTTCATCTCCTCTTCCTGGGGACCTGCTATTCTTTGCACCAAACAAGGCGTCTAGACCAACACATGTTTCCATCTATCTTGGAAATGGTCAGATGATTCACTCTGCTTCATCTAAAGGAGTTTCCTACTCCTCTACAAGCAATTCATACTGGAAACCCAAGTTTATTGGAGCAAAGCGCATATAATATCTCAACCACCAATCTGTTGATTGGTGGTTTTTAATGCATTTACGCATAAGGGCTACAGAATCTGGTGCGCCATCGCTGCCTTAAGAGACAATGAATTTTCCAACTTCCGAAAGATACGAATGGGTGCTGACATGTACCTGGACGGCAGTGGATCTACTACATATACAGCCGAGTCCCCTACCGAACACTTTTTATATTAAATAGACCATCCGACTGGAAGGAACGAAAGGGTAGCAAACTCAATATTGCTGGTTTCTGCCCCCTCTGAGTGCTGTTTCTGCCATACATTCAACCACAAGGGATTTAATAAAATTTCTTGTAAAAGTGGAAAGGTGTTAAAAGAGGAAGACATATTCAATAACGGAGTGACGTAAACGCGAAGTCCTCTCAGGATGGTAAGCTACTTGGTATAGCTATGTAGTTGTCTAGGTATTTCTTCACAGGAGAAGATATAGGGATGATTGATCCGGTGGCCCAATTACTTCTCCTATTCAACTATATCCACCCAAATATTCTGCAACTGTGAGGTGGATATATTTCTATTATTTATTTATATCATTCCTTGACCTTTTTTATATTCCTTGGATGCCACTTCCACGCACTCTCTATAATTTGTTCCAGTTTTATTTCTGTTTCCCAGCCTAATTCTTTACGTATCTTATCTGAGGCAGCTACAAGTCTGGCAGGATCAATTGTAATCCGTGCCAAAAACTGAGATTTTATCTCTTTGCCCCAGTAAATGCTGATGAATAATAAGAATTAAATGAGTCTCAGGATCATGATATACCTGGACCGGCAAGCCGAATCGGAGCAAAAGCGCAACATCTCATTCCTTTATCCCTGATTATTCGAATCGATAACACTACGGTATTCGCTGTATAATAACTTATAATTTTTAGGTTTTCATATACGAAATTTTTTCTCTTCCATTGGCATGTTGAACCCTATCTATCTACCCAGCTAAAGATCTTAGGGATACCATTGAATCAAAAAAAGAAAAAGCCACTCACCAAATCTCCCCTGTATTGAGAGCTTTGGTGATCGACGCGCACTGTCACCGTTTAATACATATCTTTTCTACTCGATGCTCTGCTTTAAAAGGGAAGCTTTTTTCTGCTACTATTCCAGATTTTTATATAGTGGTGTCCTTCCTCGGTCCTGAATACCTTAATACCTAGCATCCTAAAAGGTGTCCAGATTTCCTTCATTAATAACAAAGGCATGTAATCCTTTTCATCCTCTTTGCGGCAGCCCGACTATCATAGTTATCGATTCGGTAACATTAGATTCGTGGCTTTGCGTCCTTATCTTTCAATAAGTTTGCATTTCTCCAAAATTATTGCATGTTCTTACAATTATTATAGAAATAACTTCCAGAGTTTTTCCATGATAACTTTTCCAATAATTATTACAATTTTCGACTTACACCTATCAACGAAGAGATAGATTGTTATTATCCATATTTCCATTAAAAAATGAACTAGCTTTGTCACTAGTCCTTAACATTGAGTTCAACTTTTATTAGTTTTAGTTATGGTGTAACCAACAACAGACAACGGCATACTTTTCAAATCTGACAATCCTCATCAATTAAGGTCAGATCTTTTGCCTTAGGATGCATTGTTAATAGTGTTAAATCCTCTAATGACACCGCAGCAGCACATACATGCAAATCTTCATACCTCATTTCGCCAACACTTATATCGGTTACCATTTTACTACCGTTTTTTATAGTAACAGTTAAGCTCTTTGCTGACTAAATCCTTTGATATCCTTACATAGCTATTTTCATAAACTGAAATAGCATCGCTGCTTCTTAGCTGGTTGGTAATGTCAGTATTAGATCGACACAACAGCAACAAAATTTCATACCCCTATCCCACTGTACAAAAAATATGATACAATAGACTTACTCAAATGGTAAATTTTTCTCAAAGCAAAAACATCCCCTCGATCAAAGGGGATGTTTTTCTTATGATGCGAATATTTCATGTGTTGAATAAGCTTTAGTTAATTTAACGTTACTTAAGCCTGGCTAATGCAATTCTCAAATAAAAACTGTTCTTGTTAAGCAGCCTTTGGCTCGACTTGGTAGCCTGCTTTTCTCTTTCCGACTCTTCGTTTTACATTACCTACTATATAACTGCCAAATGGCAAAGCATGAATAATTTTAATAATAACTATTGATACCGCCAGGGTAATAAAGAAAAGACCGATGACCCTTGTGCTTGTATGTTCAAAATATGGGGCGACATAGGGAGCCAAAAACCGTTGAACCTGCCAGTGCACAAGATAAATTCCAAAAGAATAGTTGCTTATCAGATTAATGACTTTAAGGTTCGGTACAAGCTGGCCCCATGCAAAAACAGCAACGATGATGGCAAGTACTAGAGGAAACAGGTCATGCCTGTAAGATGCCACCCTAAAGTTTCCAGATTGATAAGACATGAAGAAGTAAAATATGGCGATAGCGACTCCCACTAACGAAAGCCATTTATACTTCCAGATTTTTTTGGCGAAAGATTGATAATGCTTCCCTATTATATAGGCTATTGCAAAATAACCGATCCAGGCTGTAAACGGAATTTTTAAGTGATTTCTATTTTCCTGTACAAATGGAAGATTTCCATTAAGTATTGTTAAATGGGCGACCATAATCATCAAACTAGCTGGAAGCAGCCAGTTGGTCGGGATTTTGTACTTGGTAATCACATAATGGAGCAAATAAAATTGAAAAATGATTAAAATAAAATATCCTTCATAATTTCCCATGACTAAATTGAGAAATATTCTTTCACCAAGATCGGTGCCAGGAGTAAAGTGTTTCGTAACAAATGCATCGATAATCGCAAAGGCCGCATAGGGCGCGAAAATCCACTTAAATCGTTTGGACCAGAACTTTTCCGGCAGACGATCAGGATATCGGTTTGCAAGGATGATTTCTGAAAGGACTATAAAGGTAGGAGTCGCATAACACAAAGCTGTCCGCAGCATATTATAATGTTCAATCTCTGGATAGCCTACTGCTCTGCCTGTTTGTGTTGTACTATGCAGGAAAACAATACTCAAACAGGCAATGGTACGCAGTAAATTCCACTCTTTTATCATCTCAGATACCTCTCTACGTTTTTTCAACATATAATTTTCCTTTTCCTTACTAAGGTAACATGAAGAAAATGTTGAAACAACAGGCATATGGTACCATATCGTTATATCTATATCTTTTTATTAACCTTTTATAAATATGAATGAAAACAATTATAAAAATTAAAAGGTATATTGATATAAGAACACACAGAGAGAGGACCTAAATCTTTAAATGAGGATATAAAGCTGGTAAAGTTCTTGCTTAACTTTCTTCATAAGTCACATTTTTAATGCGTTTAGCTATATTGTAAGATTTAATCTGTTAATTTAGCTTAGGAGGGGGTTGAAGCGGTTGACAGAGGAATTGTAATAATACCATTATTGAATGTTTTATGCAGTGGGAATGTTTGTAACTTCAGGCTACTTTGAACCAAATCTATCAAACTTTAAGATAACTAAAATTAAGAAGAAATAAAAAGGACATGCGCTCCGTACATACCGGATTCATGTCCAATAAACGCCGCCTAACGAAATCACTAAATTCACACGGTAGGTTACTTACCTATAGTGTTTTCAAGCATTCTCGGTAAATTATCTATCGTTCTATAAATAGAAAAAAGCACTCATTATGATGAACGAAAGAACGGATTGGCTTGTTGGAATCCAGCTTTAGTTCGAGAAGAGGACTTCCAATTGCTTTATCGAACCGTGAAGGTGAATATTTGAGTTCCACCAAGCTTTGTCCCTGTAGTCCCTTTCAGATTCCCACTGATGTCCACGCGGTATTTATGCTTGGACCTAATATGGACATCATTCACATTCAGCAGGATTGTATTATTCTTCAATACAGTAATCGTCATATTTTTTGTAACATCCACTTTCCCGCTCGTAACATCATAAACCTTGACGTATCCTTTTATGTTTTTCTGTGTAGCGGACGACAGCAGCTTACTCAATACAAATTCAACATAATTGTCTTTTCGGTCGCCGGATTGTGCATCTATATAATACTTTTCAACTCCAGTCGCCCCATTTTGGATCATCGTTTTAGCTCCATAGCTTGGGACGGTTTTTTCTACTCTATAAATCCTTAATGCATTCACAACTGCGGTGTCATATTTAAAACCAGAACGCTCCAATATCACACCATTCACTGCGACTGCGTATTTTCTATTATTGATGAATGCAGGTGTAACCTGGCTTATCGTTAATCTTCTGCCATCTGGAGAAAGTGTGACTTTCCCTGTCTTCCGTAGTTCCGTACCTGTTACGATGACTCCTTCAAAATCCTCCAATTTATAGGACTTAGCCAGCTGTAATTCTACTGATGAATTAGAAAGGACACGCGCTACTTTAACAACTGGGTTTAATCCAGAGATTTTTTTAGTAAGATATTCTATCTTTCCATTTAATACTTTATTCACGGCTTTTGTAAGTACTTGACGGTTTTTAGGCCCGTATACTTTTTCAATGGCCAAATATGCCTGATTCTTCTTATATTTAGCTAAGCCAAGGGTGCCACCCAGCGCTTTTACATTTTTAGACTGGGACGCTGTATCGATCTCCTTATAGAAGCTGGAAATTGACCTTAGTGCTGTCACATACTTCTCGGATCTTTGAAGATATATTTTATAGCTATCGAGGATAGCCTGGTATGCTGTAGCATCTTTCCCACCGTAAAGTGTTACGTCTTTGGTCGCCGCTTCATAGGCAGCTTCCCCTTTTTTGATAAGTGCTATCATGTTTGAGGCAGGGACTGTCTTGCCCGTATTCCCTATCTTGTTAAGCTCTGCAAAGGGTGCGTACATTGCTTTCTTGGCGTTTTCTACTGTTGTTTTTAGATTAGTAGCTGCTGCTGACTGGATTGGTGCAACAGCCGCAATAGTCGAGAACCCAATTGCTGATACTGTTGCAAGTTTAATAGCCTTCTTTTTCATCATTTTCTCATATCTCCTTATTGTTTGATAACGTTCGAGAAAAACTGTGAATAAAAACCAATCTTTTACAATAAGAAGATTATAATAAAATTTTTAGAAAAACAAGATAAAAAAATTAAATATTAAAAGTATGCAAAATAGTCTAAAAACATACGGTTTATTTAGCTATTTATCGACAATATTTCATTTTTTTCGAGTTACTATTTTCCATTGTGTGTATAAGTAACAAAATGGGAGAATCGCGATATCATTGTTTAAATTGGTAGGTACCTCATCTTCATATGTCACTGAACTGGCATAAAATTAAAAGAAAAAAGAACCTTTGCTTCGAAAGGCTCCAATTACCATTTCCAACGATATGGTTATACGTTTTTTATTTTTTAATCCTTCTTAGTTAGGCTATTAACCTTTATTTTTGTCCTGAAAACTACCCTATATAATCTATGCCCTTTTTAATTTTTAGTCATGCAATAGGTCAAGGATTTTATTTAGTATTTATCGTACATATTTGTTGCTAATAAAACCGATAAATGATTTATTGTTCACATTATACTTAACCTTATACCACTCATTTTTCGACCCAGAAACCGCAATGAGATTTACTCGCGTACCATAAGGAATAGTTATAATCACCTTGGATTTTGAACTAGCTGATTTTCTTAAATACAATCCATTCACACTATCAATAACGGCATAATCTGCTGAAATGTAATTCGCGGATATATATTTTGTTTGAACATATCCTTTAATCATCTTTCCGCCACGTGTTTTGTGAGTGACTTGCACCCAGTGATTAGCTACGAATTTTTTTACTAGGAGAGTATTAGGGGTTGGAATGGGATCGTTAGATTCATTATAAGATTGGTTAATTGTAGCGATTTTTTTGCCTACGGGTTTATTAAAAATATCTGCTTTTTTACCTGTTATATAAACTATATAGTTGGATTTCGGACTATTTGTGGTTGCAAAAGCAGTTTCACTTGATTGAAAAGGAAGCAAACTTATTAAAATGACGAACATAATAAAAGCACTGCGTTTATTCAATGAACACCCTCCTTACTGATGATCAGTTCTTAGTACTTCAAATCTTATTCGTTACATTACTCTTATCCGCCCAAGTAGAAGAATATCTACTGTCATAACAATCTGGTCCTCGGCTGTTCCACCCCTTTCCCCATTTTCATGTTACATTCATAATAAAACATCACAATTTTAGTACGTCAAGCAAAACTTTCGGGAATAAATCACCCTTTCAAATCATGTATTAAGCAATAATTCTTCTTCATGTTACCAATAATCACTTTATGATTCATTTACTTTTCGGTGTAAATTTCCAACAAATCACGACTTAAAATTCAGGATCTATAAAAAACACTACCGTTTTTCCTACCCTGGCTTCTTCATCAGTAATGTGTGATAAACAAATATTCGTGTAAAACCCCACGAAGGAACAATTTAACCAGTGTCTAAGAGCATTTTTGATGTAACTGTATAGTACTTCAATATATACGGTAGTCTATCATCACTTCACTCAGACTTTTGTGACTAAAAATATAGATAAAGATGAACCGGGTTATACAGTGGTGTTTAAAAAAAGGCGGTATTACACAGCAATGAGTAATATAAATCTAATAATTATCTCCAAGTTTCCTAAGTATGATCTGAGCAATATTTTTGTCAATTAGTGTCGCACAGTTTTTTGTAATATTCGAAATAAGTAATAGAACTTGTAGCGTGGTTGAAATATAATTGGGAAAAGAAGTAAGAAAGAATTGTTCCAGGAGGAGATGAGCCCAAAAATATCAGTTATGGCATTGATACTTCCGGTCATGAACATAGGAAAAATAAATAGTGCGGGTGTGGGGAATTGAAAAAAAATATTGCTCTTATTGGTTTGTTTTTGATGTTGGGGGTATTGGTTTTTTTGGGTTTACAGGAGGGGGTCGCTTTGGGTTCCTCCAATGATTCGACTCAAGTCATAACTAAACATATTACAAAAGATATAACTGTTGCAAACAAGCAATTTGCTGAACCAGTACTGACTTTAGTGGACTCGAGAAATGGAACCGTAATAAGAAAAGTAAAACAATCATTGCTCAGTGATAATCAAGCTGTACAAACTATAGCAAAACAGCTAGAAGTAAAGTTTGATCGCCCAATGATTCCCATGAGGAAAAAGGACAGTCGAATTGAACCGGGCCAAAGCCGTGTCGTACTTGACAGTAAAGAACTTGTGCACAGATTGACAGGGGCAACGGCCTTCCAGAGAGAAATAGATGTGCCAATAAAAGAAACAAAGCAAAATGTACACAAAAATGATTTGTCCAATATAGGACGTTCAGTATTGGCTTCTTATACAACGAGCTTTAACGGATCCGTTGTAGGGAGGAGCAAAAATATAGAGCTATCCGCTCGAGCGATAGATGGAGTCATCCTTGGACCAGGAGATCGGTTTTCGTATAATCTTATTGTGGGCGAACGTTCGGTTGAAAGAGGGTACCAAAAGGCAAACGAAATCGTCAACAAACAATTAGTTGAAGGAATTGGCGGTGGAATTTGCCAAACATCCAGTACTTTATATAATGCAGTAGAACGATCTGGCTTAGAAATAACAGAACTTCACCATCATTCAAAACCAGTCGGGTATGTGCCTATCGGAAGGGACGCTACTGTATCATATGGCGGGTACGATTTTAAATTTACAAACAACAAAAGATTCCCGGTTATGATTAACACCGTTTACCAACATGGAAGTATTCAAGTACAAATCACAACAGCTCCACAATATGTAGCTAATAAATAAAAAGACAGGTCCCATTGATAGCCCTGCCCCATTCATACACTAAGGAAAACCGCCTTTTTCAGGCGTTTTTTTGTTGAAGAAAAAAGAGTAAGAGGGATATTGCATCAGTTTACATGTTTTATTCGCATACGTTGAGTCAATGTTAAGGGAGCAGCTCCCCCTCTCGTTATAGCAAACAAATACCATTTTCGTTACGAAAGGGACCGGGTACTCTCTCTTTGACTAATCAGAAAAAAATACAGGGTCTCTTGTTCCCATTTTAACCGAAATCATAGAAAGAATGATTCTTATAGAAGAACCCTTCAGCAAGATTGGACAGCCAGCTATTAGAACATAAATAAAAAAAACAGCATCCAATTAGCCAAGTTGGATGCTGTGATTACCTAGGTTGGAATGTCCCTTGCTATTGTTTCTACGTTCCTTTGCATTTTATGAAACCTAGTACTCTAATACTTCTATATTCCTATTTCTACAGTGACCTTAAAAAGACTTTATCACCCGATACAGTACACTACGTTTTTTGTCCAATGTTGCTAGAAATTCCTGTTCTGAAGCATCTGCACTCAAAAATTTCGTCCTATTAATCTTTTGAGCTGTTACCTTTTTGTTGATATTCCACACCTCCTGAGTAACTTTTAATGTAATTCCGTTTAGGCCTCCATTATCTGCTGGAAGCTTATTTAGTTTTATCTCAGTGTAAGATTTTCTTTCATTAAAGTTCTTATCTACTAAAATATCTGTTTTTAGGAAGTTTCTCTTATCGAACATTCCTGATTTTTTCATCTCAGGTAATGATTTTTTAAATTCCGCCTTGAATTCCAGTAGCAAGTTTTTAAGCTCTGTTACAGAAACTACTGTATCGTCTCCTGTCACTTTATTCAATTCGTTGACTACAGTAGCAAATTCTTTAAGAGCTTTTTGGTCCCTTGACAGGTTATCAAGAAATGTTAACAATAGTCCTGGTACCTCATTGGCAAATACTTCAGCATGAATTTTGTGGCCTTTTACATTCTCTCCATTTACCTTATAAGATATATTGGTATCAACATTAATATGTTTAGGGTTGGGCAGGTCCTTCACCACTGAAGGAAGCAGTTTGGATTGAATGTTTTGAACGAATTTTTCACTTGAACCTGCATCCTGCATTGGAAGGCGGATGGCCTTGGAAGCCTGATCCAGAAGTAGTGACATTTGTGTTTTATCGGAATATAACTGGAATGGAATTTTGCCTTGTTTAAGCTGAACAAATCCGCCAATTGAGAAGGTGTCAGCGTTTTGCATTTTTGTCTGAACATGAAGCTTGGAATTATCCAAAAGATCCAATACTTTTAGATACTCCTTATCTTTTATGTCCGATTTTTTATAAGCAAGATCGAGGGATACGACGGTGTAGCTTTGACCCGATTTAATCTTTGCGTTATTTAAAATCATTTGATTTAAATTAACACCTTTAATCGAATCGCAGGCGGTCATTAACAAAATAGAGACAATGATAACTAGAAACAGTTTTTTAAACATAGAGTTCTCCTTTTCCTTTCGTTTTTTCCACAAATATACAAATCTAGCGACATAGCATAATTATAGCATATTTCCATTTATTACAAATGTAAACTAATAGAAATAAGTATCTCATTTGGAAAACAATCGTTTATATACACTGGGCACATAATCGTGTTACAAGCATCAAAGTCCTATTATTGGATCATAAAATGTGGTACCCGTGAAAACGAAAGGGGCTATCATATCTCATAAAAGCATCTCTACACTAAAGGAAATTTTCAGAAAAAGGTATAATATTATCATTAGGAGGTGACAAATTTATATGACCAGTTGTTTTTATATCTTAAGCTGACCGTTTACAGAGAAAGGCAGGCGGAAGTTCAAGGGAAAATTTATTACCACTTAATAAAAATGAAAGTGCAGCTATTTCCTTCAGCAAACACTACAATAAAGATGCCACGTTATATCAATGACACACTCAATAACAAATTTCTAACTCACCGACGACTACAGTAAATTATTCTTTTCACCAAGATATTGGTAAGAAAAAATCAAATAGGAGCATACGAAAATGAATAATATTATGAAAGCAATAGTTGCTCTCGTTATGGTTTGTTGTGTTTTTTCTTCGATCCCCATAGAATCACATGCCTCACCTATACTTTCTGGTACGGTCACAGCCAGCAAACTGAATCTCAGAGAAAAAGCCACTGCTTCTTCCGCTAGACTTGGTTCCATACCAAAAGGAAGCATCATCCATGTGTATTCGCTCACTAATAATGGATGGTCAGAGACATGGTTTAATAAAAAGAAGGCCTTTGTACAAACCAAATATATAAAACTATCCCCTCAGATAAGTTTCAAAAAGGATAAGAAGAAAGTGTACACCTATTGGGAATCAGGAAGCATCGGTACCCAGCGTTATTTACAAAAAATAAAAGGTAAGAATGTATGGGAGGCACAAGGAAACGGATATCATATTAGCTATATTGAAGATGAAACTAAAAATGGATTATATTACGAAACATCCGACGGTGGAAGAAAATTAGTCATTCCGTTTCCACTGGTGAGCGGGAAAACATGGTATGACGGCTCCAGACAAATAAACATTATTACTTCTTTAACTAAAACGGTTAAAACACCTGCAGGAACATTTACAAATGCGATAGAAATTAAAAGTGGTTCTCTTACATTTTATTTCGCCAGAAACCATGCACATATCAAAACCATAAATAATAATAGGGTCATTACACTGTTAAAAACCATTTCTTATAGAAAATAGGGATTTCAGATCCATCCAATCATCATTTAGTTCGCTATGTACTTCAGTAATTCCAAATGATTTTAAAAAGCAAGACGTTCATTATATCTCCGGGGATTTAATGAACGTCTTTTGTATAGATGTAATATTAGCTGTTGAAATTTTTTGATTATGACAGTACAATTTCCTCTAGCATTTATTTTTCGACTCTTAACAATATTACACTTTCGCCTAAAAGAATCCTTTATGTGAGTTAATCCAGGTAAGGGCATGTGAATGTGTGCCGCTTGTTTCATTTGACCACCAAGCAGCATGCTCATATACGGAATTAGGCAGCTATTGAAGAATTTTTATGATATCTTGAAAGAGGAACTTTAATTCTGGATAATATTATTGTTTATATTTGCCATCATATTTCCACTGATTTTCTGATGATTATTATTTCATCAAGAACACATGTTCCCACCTCTAAAATAAAGCCCATTTCTATCTAACAACCATGAATTGTTGCAGAATTTAATCCCCCTCTAAAAAAACCTGTTTTTTTACTTTCATCGACTAATGAACAGATATATTTAAGTGGCAATCATATTTTAATTCTAACGAATAAAAAAAGGCTTCTATGGAAGACTTAGAATAACCTAATAGCACCAGTTGGTTACTACTATTGATTATTAATATGTAAATGACATAAATTAAACCCAGGACAAATAAACAGTATAATTTCCCGTCCCCCTGGTATCTTATAGTAAATGAATACCAAAAGAAAATATATCCCCAACAAACCGCCACCAAACATGGCTACATTAAGCACAGCCAGAATCTCCATCTCCTGAGCAGTAAAACACATTATTACGAGTATTTCAATAAATCAAACCAATAATATCTTCCAGAACCTTATTGCCAGCTTCATGGTCAGTTTTACTAGTTTCCAATTACATTTGGAATATACCCAATTTTAAAAGCGTAATATGCTGCCGCTATCAATGCCAATGTAGCCACAAAACTTGAAATAGGTCTTGGTATATCGATAGAGCGCATAATCAAAAAGACAACTGAATAAACAACCGCACAAGCTATAATCAATAGGATCATGCCGGTAACAGCATGATCTAAAAAATCCGTTAGTTGACTGAGAATTTCATCTACCATCAAACCACTCCTTTATTTATTCTAATTCGACAACCTGGTATATTTTCCCTTTCTTCACCATATGTTTTCTAGGCAAATTATCGACCCTATTAGAGCCGAAGAAAGTGGTCACTTCTTCTGTAACTTTTAGTTTCTTCTTCTTCGACAACTAAATTCCAAATAATTACAAAATACACCCATCGACTTATTGTTTTTTCACATGGTAGCATAGTAATAAATACTGCTGGGTGTTCTGGTCCAGCGATGTCTGGAGGGAATTATGTCTGATCATAAGGAAATAAAAGTTATGTATAGAGGGAGCGAATATATATTGTTGCACAAATATGAATCAGGTTATTGTGAAATTCGTTCCATGGAGAATTTATATAAAATTGAATTAGTACATTATAACGAATTAACCTTCAAAGGATAATTTGCATGCACAATACCCCTCTTTATTATCCACTGGATATAAAGAAGCTTTTCTTTTAACTTAACTATTCTTGTAACCATCTCCCAGGAAAGAACATACCATCCCCGGCCATACAACATGGTATTCTGCTTGCTCGCCAGTCAGTATCAGGCAACAAGGATATTTCTTAGAAATTGTTAGATAAAAAATTGGGTTGACAAGGGGTTTTTTTTACAATTTTGTGAACAGAAAGGATTATGCGTAAACAATCAAGAAACACACTGAAAAAGGGGGAACTTTATGGAAACGAATATAATCGTACCTGTTCATTGTTCATGGTGTCGTAAAGAATTGGAAGCTATAGACTTAGTAGCAATTGATGAGTTGAACTATCTAACTCATATTCAATGCACTACTAAAACGGATACGCCACTAAAGGATTTAGGATATTATCAAGATATCGTAGAGAAATATCACTATAGCAAAGAATGAACAAGCCCTTCCACTTCTGGAGGGGCTTTTGTTAGGTTTTTTTAAGTCTGCATATTTCACATTTAGTGTACGCTTTCCATTAGCCTACGAGGGGCTTTCTCGATATATTCTTTAAGGTCCATTTCATAATTCTTATTTTATATTTACCTCTTCTATGGATTCGACTTATGAACCATCACATATGTCATAAAGTATCAAAATGCAACGACAAACTAATTTACAATAAAAGGAATTTCTGTATCAAAAGAGAAATAATGAAGTAGAAATATGAAGGGGGCATAGCAGGATGGCAACTATAATAACTTTAGGGATTGTTACATTTTTGGTTGTGACAATTATTGAAGAATACAGTAATTATTTTCTTAATAAATAATACATGTTTGGGAGCTAAGTTGATTAATAGGAGTATATAAAATTGTAAAATGCATACAGCTCTGATTTTGCCGTTAATTCAAAGGATAAATAATTTAGTAAAGGCTCGTTCTGAGTTCTCTGAAAAAACCAGCAGGCTGCAAAAAAAAGAACAACTATAAGGTAATCATAGGTGTTCTTAAAGTTAAATTGTTTGATATTCTTATTTTACGGGAAGTGTAATTCAATATCTTCTTCCGCCAACGCCACAAAGTCCAGTAGCTGCCTACCATAATTGGTATTAGGTTCAATCCTAGCTAGGTTTGCCTGCACCTGGTCGGTATAATACCGGGCATTCTCTTTCGTTTCTTGATACAATGCATAATAGTACGTCCTGCCAACGACCGCTTCATCTTCCGTTGCAGTGATTTTCTCAGTCAATACCCTTGCATAGGCTTTGGTGAGCACATCACGAACGCCGGGTCCATATACATTCTTAAATGCCGAAGAAGCACGGCTTCTGTAATACTTCATTTGATTGAATTCCGAAATGAATTTATCTTCAAAATCAATACGCGGGCTGTTCAACACGGAATCGTAATGGTCATAAACAGATTGAACGCCTTCCAATGCACCGACATAATAACTGGACCTTACCAGATATCGCTTGTAATTATCGAGACTGGCCTGATAATAAGATTTCTTTTTTCCACCATACTTTTTGATGATACCAGTGGCCTTCTCATAAGCATCCTGGCCTATCACAATATATTTCTGAACTGTTTCCTTAGGAACCGTTTTGCCCGAATGTTGGGTCTGATAATACTTGTCGAATGGAGCTTTCATCTTCTTTTGGGCCTTGGTTACTTCTGACGCCACGTTTATGGTTGCTGCTTCGGAATGTGAAGGGTAAAACGCAAAAGTAGATGAAGCCGCAACAATAAGAGCTGTCATGAATTGTAAAATCGTTTTCTTTAACATACCATCAATCTCCTGTATATCTAATATATGAATACCCCCTTTTAACTTTCATTATATAGTAGATTTTCTTTTCAGAAAACAAGAAATAGAAGTGGGAAATTTACCTAAAATCATTAATATAACTCATCCCCCTTAAGGTTTTGAGATATGCCAGCCACTTTGAAGGATTAATCCAGTAGTATCCTGTAAGATTCATATCGACTATGGACTGTTCAAGCTTAGGTTATTCTTTTAATGGAAGAAGTGAGCGGACCTCCCATTGCATCCCACGAAAAGTGTGACAGCTCTGCCTACAAATAATTCATTATAAAGACCCACTAATTTAAACAAATGGAAAAGGTTGTTCCACTCTTTTTTTGTTGCTTTACCCAGATGTTGATGTACTGCAGAACCGCTCTATACCGGCGATTCTTATTACTTGCACTAAATCTCAACCCAAACATATAAAAGAAGATACATCCTCTACTTCTCCTCTAATTGAGGCTAAATATACATCTTAAAAGAGCAATCTGAATGGAGAAAAGATAAAGCGGATATTTCGGAACATTTAGATGGCGATTAACTGGCAGAATTACACAAGGAGCTACTAGAATGAAATATTTAAATTGAAAGCCCATCATTGTGAACAGATTTATTAAGTTTGATGTCCCTGCTTTATAAAAGGCCCTATGGTACTTTCTATGGATTTAGCAAACTTCAATAAGACTATCAAGTACACAAATTACTTATTTGGGGAGGAGGAGGTTTAAATCTAGCATTCAAACATTTGATGAGATATTCAGTTTTAATTCCTATTTAAATGTGTTTCAAGCAGGGAAATCAACCATGATGTTTCTTCATAAGACAAAGTTAATCCCAATTCATGTTTCTCCTTAATTCTTTTTAAAATCCATCTAGTTGATTCATGAACATTATTTAAATTAATTTCTATCTCATTCATATATTACACCTACATTATAAGAATTTAACTCACCGTTATTTCGAGTAACTCAGACAAGCGCAGAAAAAAATGCCGTTCGGTTTTCTCCCGCCAATTTTATATTAAATATCAATAACTAATTTTCGCCAAAATCATTTCTTTTTCCTGCATAGGAGTACATCCATATTCCAGTCCTTTTTGAACTTCCGTATTTTGATTCGTTTTCTTCCAATCAACTGTATGTCCTTGTTGCTACTATAAAAATGAGCGAATAAACTCTATTTCGTATCATACTCGGTCACGCCCCCAGCCAAGAATTTATTCCGCAATTTCATTTTGTTCATCATAGGGTGCATCATCTATACCGCCGCAACCCAGCATTTGATTTTAAGCTTAATTTTCATGATCAATGAAAGAATGCCCCTCATAACCGTTTGCCAATGATTTTTTTCATTGTGAGCTATCTTCTTAACATCTTCTTGTGCTCCCATTGTTGAAAACCTACTATAACATAACGATGGTAACAAAGAATTGAAAACAATAGGTCCCACTAATATTCACAACTAAAACTGCAATTGATAAATAAGGATTCTAACTGATAGCTTCCTCGTATGAAATGAATAAAGAATAAATAGACATATCCTGAGACAAAAAAACAAAAGTAATAGATTTATATTATCCTCTTCAATCAATACACTTTTCCCCTGTCACTTTCACCCAAATTTAAAAGTCTCTAAGTCTTACTTACTAACCTGTCTCTTATTAAACAAGTAACACCCCAGTTTCATAAAGATACCTGATCAATATTACAACAAACCGAGTCTACTCTTTACACCGGCTCGGTTTCCAGCATTTGCATCATCTGTGTCAGCCCATTCAAACAGACTGAACATAATATTATATTATAGAAGTAAAGAATATTAATAGTGTTAAAAAGCATTAAGAACCTTAGTGTTTAGGAAGCTTACTGACATTGAGACCAAGTGCAACAATGAAACTGACAATCACAATCACGATGGCCGACAGGTAAATAACTTGACCAGTTGTTACTTTCCAATAGAGAAAAAATTTTTTGGTGCAGGAATTGATGAATCTAAAATGGAAGTTAACTGTAATAAATCAATGATACACGGCAAAGTGAGAAATTAATAATAGGAGGACAATGAAATGACACTTCAATCACCTGAATGGATGTTGAACGACGCTTTTTCCTCAGCTCTTTCTTACTCAATAGAAATCCTAGAAGACAAGGCACCAAGAGAAGAATTACTGGCATTAGTAAGTAATTTTCTTGAGCAAGCTGCTAAATTAAATCAGATTTTACAGAAAAGAAATGAATCTGAGAGATTACGCAAAGAATTTCTTGCTCAGGAAATATGGTTGTAATATAAAAAACAAAGCCACTACTTCTATAATCGAACTCCTTAAAGAACCCGCAGCGTCAACAAACACATATGAGATGACAAACAGAAAAAAGCAGAGTATTCAAATAAGAATTGCCTCTGCTTTTCTATTGATTTGAATGGGTTGAACCAAGTTAACAGCATAAATCGTCCGTAATTAGACAAAAAAATAATTTCGTAGGTAACTGAAAAAAATTTCCTTTTTATTGGAACAGTCGTTAATTACAATATATTTTGTTCTATAGAAACAAGGTAAAATAAGACCGCATACAGTTACGGTCTTATTTTATGTCAGATTGCCTTACGGTATACATAAGAGGAATACCCGCTGTATAACTTTTTCCCGTTTACTATTTTATAGGTCTTACTATTAGTTAACCCTTAATTTGCTTATGTTCTGAACCAAACAAAAAAGAGTATAGGTAAACCTACACTCTTTTCGATATAAGCTGAAATGTTCTTTGCTTATTAATCTTATCTTTTCGCTAAGGCTCCATTTATCATTTCAATGGCTGCAGGAATTAATGGTTCTTGATTGATAAAAGTGAATAAGTCCAATAATCTTTTTTCTGTCCATTCCCATTAACTTTATATACATATACCATATTGCTTGCTGCACTTGTGAATAAGTTGCGACACTCCTCGTATTTAATCGCTTTTACCGCATAGGAAATACTGTCCTTTGTCTCATTCCTGTTGAATTACCATATCGCAGTCGGTGTTATTAACTGTTGGAGGATGAACCATTTCTATTTCCTTTCTGATCACTGTATAAAAAATAAGATGCAAGGCGGAACGGTGTTAATCCCTTTTTGAACTTTCATGCGAGTACCAGAAGGAATCAACGTCTCTTTATTTAAAAAGCTAAATAAATCGACTTTACCTTTACCCTACCTTGCCAAGATCATAAGACATTATAAATGCATTCTCTTTAAAACAGGAGTATCTTATATTACAGATGTAAAAGGAAATTCAGGAGTTCTTAATTATTTTTGAAGAGGAAATAATTGTATGGAAGATTAATTACTGAAACAATAAGTGGCGATCTATTAGATGTGTTGCTGATATATCTAGCATAATTTACAACACCTTTACACACAAACAGACTCCAAAATGTTATCATGGCGTTTAGATAGTAGATATTTGTTGGGCAGGTATGCTGATTGTCGAAAAATTATTGGATTTAAATCTTACAGCAATATTGTCGATTTCGTAACGATTTCTGTTTGTGCATAGCCTCTATTTATACTTCAAAATTGATAAATCAGAATACCTTCACTGTTAGGATACTACAATTAATAGTAGAAATGTTTCCAAATAACTATTCACTTTTTAAAGGAGAAATAGTATGCAAAAAAGACTGAAGGTTTTGATTATTTTGGTATTGTCTGTGACGGCTCTTTCTACATTAACTGTTATCAAACTAGTAGATGATAGAAACAACAAGACACAAGATTCGTTTACGAATGCAAAAAATGTAATAATTTTCATAGGTGATGGCATGGGGCCATCCCATCGACAGGCTATTCAGCTGGCAACTGTAGGCCAATCCGGCGAATTGGCCATGGATGACATGCCTCATTCAGGAATAATCCATACAAGCTCCACTTCAGGCGTAACGGATTCAGCCGCCGCAGGGACTGCCATAGCAACAGGCGTAAAAACCTACAACGGGGCTATTGGCGTGGATGAGAATAAAAAACCGTTGAAATCAATCCTCGATTACGCCAGCCAAGCTGGTAAAGCAACCGGATTAGTCACTACAAGTCAAATCACAGATGCAACTCCTGCTGCATTCGGTTCAAATGTTACGGACCGTTCAGAGCATAGTGACATTGCCAAGCAATTTATCGAAAATAGTAAGGTGGATCTATTATTAGGAGGCGGAGAAGATTTCTGGTTCCCTGCTGGAAATGCCGGATCCTACCCAGATAATCCAGCCAAGGACCCTACAGAACAAAGCAAAGGGTCCGAGGGTAATCTGGTAGAGAAAGCAAAATCGCTTGGATATTCATATGTTACAGATCGTGCACAACTTCGAGATACAAATAGCAAAAAAATACTAGGGCTATTTGCAAATGAGGAGATGTTCGAATATGGCGAAGAAAGTGGGGACCAATACCAACCTGTTGTTCCCCTTACAAAAATGACAAAGACAGCTATAGATACGCTTTCACAAAATGATAAAGGCTTCTTCCTGATGGTGGAGGAAGAGGGAATTGATGCAATGTCTGAAGATAACAATGCAGAACTAATGATTAAAGCCGGCCAAGAACTAGATAAATCCGTGGCAATTGCGAAAGATTACGCCAAAAAACATCGCGACACATTAATTCTCGTATTAGCGGACCATGAAACAGGTGGATTGAGTATTGAAGATGCTAGTGGCCAAGTCACGTCTAATGATGGGACTTCTGAAGAACAGGGCCCATTTAAAATTGCCCATAGCAAAAAAAAATTTAAGACGCACTGGTCTACAAAAGAACATAGTGATAGAAGTGTGCCATTAACTGCTGTAGGACCTGGTTCTGAAATTTTCACTGGTAGTTATGAAAATAATCATATTTTCGATAAGTTGAAACAAGTGTTGGGTTGAAGAACAATTAGACTTTTTGGAATAACTCTTTTTTACAAAGGTATGTGCGGAACATTTACATTGAGAAACGATGAGCTTCCGAGCTTTTCACTGTAGGACTGATCATCATCTTTATCAAAGAATTCAGGTTATTGAGAAAAATCTCTTTTATTACTCCGAACCGTTTCCTCACTAAACCGGGCTTTGGGTCATTAAAGAAAGACTGCTGGATTTCTATTTATTTTTGACCCCATTTATTTTGATAAACGATGATCATATCTTCTGTGGGAATACGTTCATAAACGCGATTCGTAGTTAAATTGGCAGCACCATTTCATCAGCCATTCATTCAAGCCTAGCCCCCATTGCCAGCATGTTGTGGCAAATGTATGACGGTACGAGTGGGGGTGGAAATGATTGGTTTCAGCGTTAACAAATAAAGGCCCTGTACTACATGCTTCGGCTCCTTGGCAGCCGCAAGACGAAATAGTTAATATTCACTGGAAAATGCGAAAGAAAAACCTGGCCAAAGCCAGGAGTACATTGTATTTATTTTATTAAGGAAGAAGTTAAGTGATTCTCTCTCCTATATACGGAATCTTTCTGATTAGGTATGCTGCGATAAAACTTAAAATAAAGATACAAATCGCTAGTAGTGGAATCGAGAATACAGGGTTAAAAGTTATATTAAAGAACCCTGCCTTCATCAATAAAGTTCTGATCATATCGTGAACTAAATACATGCCAAAACTATACTTAGAAAGAGTATAAATTATGCGTAAATTCGGCTGTCTAAACTCCCTTTTGTTTAAAATATTTTTAGCAAATATAAATAAAGCAATACTTGTAAAAAATACATTGGCTCTTAAATATTTATAAAAAAAGACATCAGGAGCCCCTTTTTGCACAGAAATCTGAACCGTTGCTAAAATAGTAAAAAATGCAAAGAAAATTCCAAGAGTGTAGATCACCCGTGTTAGGGATTTACTTAGGTCGAATCGGGAAAAATAGTAGCCTGCCACAAAATACATAACATATCCCAATACTACATTAACATCAAAGTTCTCAAGAAATGGTGAAATTAGATTAAAGGGATAAAAATGGCCTAATGTAGGTAGTAGGCTGGAAAATACAAATGCTATGAGGAGGAAATATTCAATATCACTCTTCTTAGCGTTTCGAATAAACACCCTTAGAATTGGGGCAATAATATAGATGCCGATTATCATGTATAAAAACCATAAATGATAATGAGTGTTCCCTTGAATAATACTCAAAAGGGTTTCATACAGAAAATTAGTATCTAGTGGTTCTTGCTTATATAGTATTTTTTTATAAAACTCATAAATAAACGCCCACACCAAAAGGGCCGTTAAAATTCGTATAATGCTTTTGAAATATATGGATTTTACTGAAATGTCCCTTTTTATATTTAAGAAGAACATCCCGCTAAGCATTACAAAGATTGGTACACACCAACGGACGATGCTATCGTAAATATTTAGTACATTCCATTCAAAAGATGTCGGATTTAAGTCATCAAAACCAACCGCACTTACATGTATTATAATTACTGCCATAGTAGCAATGACTCTTAATAAATCCGCATATACCACACGGTTTTGCAATTTCCTGTCCTCCAATGATGTAAAGTAAATTAATGTTTTAGACATTTGTTCTCATATCTATAATATTACAAGTTTCGACAAATATCTAACAAAAGCTTGTAATTGGTAAAAAAGTTAACAACGCACATAAGGACAGACGCAAGTGAATTTTTCACACATCATGAAAGAAAGCAATACACACAAAACATTTGATCACTTGGTAAAAGTGTAGGTTTGATCTTATTCAGTAATCGCTACGTTCCGGCTAATTTGAATCCTCTATGATGCAGCGTTACTGCAAGGATATTTACGCTACAGGAGAGTTATCCAAACAGATAGATGTTTTCGCAGCTTACTATAAAACCCTAAATTGCGAAGGATTCTACATAAACTATTGGGTAGCTTTAGTTGAATAAGAAACTTAGGTATCGTAGTGTCAGAACATAAAAATTATGACTTAACAAGTTCTTACCTTGATTGTCAACGCCAGCGACGCAGTGACAGTATGTAAGAATAGTTTATTACTTTGTGGCATAAATAAATGGGATAGCCGAAATCTACAAACAAACAATTTAGAGGTTCGAAAATGGATTGGCAGGCATTCAACGAACTATTAGTGAAATTACAGCCAGAAGATACACTCATCGTCACCAAACTCAATCGCTTTGCCAGAAGTATGAGAGATGGCAGTGACCACGGCAAGGCTGTTCATTAACAAAAGTACAAAGGTTTATATACTGATTATCGGCATCATGGATAACAAGTCTGCCAGAAAACTCATTAGTAATACCTTCAGCTCATTCACGGAATTTGAACGTGATATGATTATCGAATTTACATAGAGGGTAAAGCTACTTGCAGATTTCAGAGAGGGCAGGCCGAATAATTATAGTAAGAAGCAAAATTCAACATGCGCTGCAATTATTGAAAACTAATTCGTATACAGAAGTAGAGAACTTACAGGAGTCAGTAAGAGCACCCTTATCAGAGCTAATAAGAAACTCGGGACAGTCTAACGTGACTGTCTTATTTAATGTTGGGTATCAAATTATCTAACATGTTCTCCTAAAGAGTTTTTGAATTTTTTTTACATTAGCCACACCAATTAAACATAAGTACAGTTCTCGTACAGTATATTCTACTCCATTACTTGAACAGCAAAATACTCAATGCCAAACATGGCGAGCTTTTTATGTCAAATGTGCAACACTTCTGCTATTTACTGGTGTTTTTGCAAGGAAACAGTCGTTTCGTTTCCTTTGTTGTCCTTGCCTTGCATGTCTTGGGCATATTAAAGTGTTCAGTCCCTATCATTCTTTCTATAACTACAAGAAGAGGGAATCCTTGAAGGGTATTGCAATAAATTGCGATGAAAAGTTGTAGTAATAAATGTATATCTGTCTATAAAATGGTGTTGCGGGCTTAGTTGCCCTTGCCCTTAACAATATGCTCTATATTAAGATCGTTACATTCATTCTTGTATGTCTATCCTATCAAATCTCCTGAAAGGCAGGTGTCCTCTTTCTTTTTTACGCAATGAAAACCAGTAGTCTCGCCACGGACAAATGATGGAGGTGTTTAGGATGAAATGGTTCGTCTCGACAGCAATCGCTGTCCTTTTGTTTGCCACGAGTGGAATAGGCGGTGTTCACTTGGCACTGGCTAAGAATACCGGGGAACCGGCGGCTTCGGTACAGGCCAAGAAACACGCTAAACAGATTGCCTTGGAGCAGTTCCTCGCCTTATCCATCCAGAAAAAGCATGACAAGGCATACGGATACCTGAGCAAGGTCACCCAGAAAAGGGTATCAAAAAACAACTATGTCAAAGTCCAACGACTGTACGACCAGTACGAAGCATTCACCAGCTTCAAAGTGTCCCTCACCAAGAATCCAAATCAGCTAAAGGTCACATTCAAAGCAAAGAACTTTTATGACAACAAGGTGTACTCGAACTATTACATCCAGCAAATGAGATATGAAAGCGGGAAGTGGAAGGTGGACCTGTCCGGCCTGGATTGGGCTTCCGCGTTATCGGAGGCATATCTGTATCTTGGGGTCATGTACTATGATGGGAAGGGAAAGCCGAAGAATGTAAAGGAAGCCATGAAGCATTTCAATCTGTCTTTAGCCGCAAAAAAAACCTTCTGGGGATATTTCTTCCTGGGGCATGCGAATCTTACTTTGAATAAACCGAAGGAATCCATTGCCTATTTTGAGAACTCGCTCAACTTCCCTGCCGGTAACGCGGATAAAGCGGTGTCGGTCTACAACATCGCATACGCTTATTACGTACTGGGTGATTTCGCGAATGCTGAAGCCTACGCCGAACAATCCTTGCAGCTCGACCCGAACTATCAACAGGCCAAGGACCTGCTTGCAGAAGTGCAGAAAGGACAATAAAAGGAACGCCTTGAGTGCATGGTGCTCAAGGCGTTTTAACAGGTTGGGACTATCACTTTTTGTTTTTATAAGTCACGGTAATTACGAACTCAATGAATGAAAGGTGCGAGTATCTTGCTTGATTCAAGTCAGTCAAAAGGCCAAAAACAGGAGCCAACAAAAACAGATATAGCCAAGCAGGGCGAAGCATCATAGAAAGATCCTAGATCAACCTCACCTGATGATGCATAGGAAACGATGAATCGAATGTTAGATTGGGTGAAGGCTGGAGTTTATGCCATATGGTAATAATCCTTTCTCATCCAGAATTTGGGGCAGTTATATGATTTTCAAAATACCGATACTTTGTTAGATCTGTCCATGAGGATAGCAACAGTATTTCCTGCATTATGATGAACCTCATAGACCGATGGAATTAACCAATAATACCCTTCGATATGTCACAGTTGTCACTAAGGATATGGGCAAAGTAAAAACTGTTCAAGTGCTTTTTCCCGAGTTTGAATCGTACATAGGAAAAATCCTAAAAGGAAATGATGACATAACGGCTACTAATTTGAATGAAGCAGTGACAAACTATCATCGTCATCCTGTTCTAGCGTCTTGTCGAGAAATAATGCTGTATCGTTAAAACACTTGGTAATGTCGCTAAAATTAACATAATTAAAGGTACTGGCCTACAATAAGTCTATTTCGGGACATCCATTATCACCGGAAGCTATGAAGAAGAACAGGAATACTTCATTCAGGTAAAAGGGAAAAAACATTTTTTCTGATTGTTGAAGGGTGTTGACTTCTGCCGGTTTAGATTCTAAATGAATGTGCTAGGTATTCATTTAATTGATCCTTAGCAATGATATTGCGGGGGACATGTTCGAATTATCGGATTAGACCTAGATTGATATTTGGTTATATTTACTTATTACAGTTTATCTATTAATATAGGAAAAAGGAATCAGATGGTTATATTAAACATAGGGGAGAAAAAACATGAAGAAGTATTTGACTATCATTTTTGCAACATTCCTATTTCTAAGTTCTTCATCAGTTACGGAAAAACACGTATTAGCTGCGAGTAAGACATTTAAATGGGGCAAGATAGATTATCAGGTGAATTTAATTGGAAAAATTAGTGTTTTAAAGGATACCAAGAGCGTTATCATAAAAAACGGCAAATTGATCGCCGGTAAAACTTATAAAAAGGGCACGGAAGTGGGAGTTACGAATTATCGAAAAGATTATAACGGACTTTATGAGATATCAAAAGGCATGTATATAAAAAAATCTACAACTATAAAATATTATTCTCTATCAAAAGATCCATTGGCAGACAGTAAATTCGAAAAAGATTTCATCAGTAGGATAAATCAGGAGAGAAAGAACCAAGGTCTTACCCCGTTGGTTACCAGCTCAATTTTGAATAAGGCAGCCAAATTTAAAAGTGCTGATATGGTGTTAAATAAAGACCATGCCGAAAATTCTAGGATATTGGGTACTCCAGAAAGCATACTTGCCAATAATGGGATGAAAAACTATATTGATGCATACTGGATACAGCGAACACCCAAAGATCTGGAATCTACTATTCAAGAACAGTTTAGTATTGGCTCGATGAAGGAAAGATATTTGTCTTATAAATATGATGAGATTGGTGTAGGTTACATTAATCATCAAACATTGGGAAAAAAATTATTCATATTTCTAGTGCAGACAAAGGAGAAGGAAGATCCAAATCTAATTTCTATTTCTACATTGAAAGAATTACCTGAAGTGGATTATATGCAAGCACAACCTTCGCCAGCAATGAATACATATTCTTATTATTTGAAATTTAATCATACAGAAAGAAGAAATATTTTAAACGGTAAGGTTAGATACATACATTATCAATCAAGTTTTTCACCCGTTACCCATTTCAACAAAGAGGCATGGAAAAGTGCTTATGATATAGATTGGCTAGTTGGGTATGGAGGTTCCAATAATGATTATGCTACAAATTATATTTATATTATTTTTTTAGACAATAATCGGCAGCCAATTGGATTCGAAGAAGAAAGGTATGATTCAATTAAAATCAAACCTACTTTAGCTCCACTATATAAAGAGGCAGACTCTGCGGATTCTATTAGGGTGAAATTTCAAATATCAAACAATAAATATCTTTATGTGTACGATTTAAATGCGGCACAACCAAATGAACAGTATGCTTACTATACTATTCACTACACTGATCAAAAGAAGTCTATTACGGATTTATTAGAAAGCGGTAATGAGGAATTTAAATCAACACTGAGTATGGGAGTCTCTCCTAATGTAAGATTTAAAAACATACAGGTGTTCTATGCGACAGTTATCGCATACAATAGTGAGTTCCAGGCTGTCTCATCATTAACTAAAGAATTTAATTTGAGCGATTTTAAATAAAGTAAACTTTAAGGCATCCTTTATTTAAGGGTGCTTTTTGGTCATTTGTCACATCATTAGAGAGAATTCAAAAGAGTTCCTTGAAATCGGTCAAAATAAGTTACCACTATTACGTCAATACAATTATGCTCGACTAAAGACAAAGTTTTATATCACCATCCCGACCTTCTTCCTTAGTCTCGCTTTTTTCTTCATAAATGAAAATTTCCTTTAAGTGAAAATTATTATTTTTACAATAATCTTCTATTGCGCTACATTGATTGGGAATACTTGCTTTGGGTTGTAGATTCCCGATGTTCTTGCATACCCTGCTGCTGTTCTTACGTAATCCATTAATCCAATTCCTTCATATTTATCAGGTATTGATGAGGGATCAGAAATCTCTTTAGCTACATGATGTATCAGAACAATAAATCGAATCATTATCAGCGGCAGTTTCATTGATGGTAGTTCAGAAATATATGTGTGTTCCTTTCTATCAATAATAGACAAAAACTTTTTACCTTTAGCTTTTCGGTTAAGAGCTTACTTATCTCCGACGAGTTTCTATTTGGAGAGGGGCCACTTTATCGGCAACTGTTGGTCCAACTTCCTTAATAAAACCTTTTTATACACCTCGAAGACCAACCCTCACTGTAACCATTATGAACACACGCTCCCTTTCCTTATTATATCAAGTTAAGGAAACGGCTAAATTAAGAGGAACAGATGCAGTTAAAGAAGGCGGTGCAAGAGAAATTAAAAATTTATGAAGAAAAACAAATGGAAATAAATAAACTGCTTGAATAGGAGCCTTTTAAGACACGATACAATGAAATAACTAAGATAAAAAATAGAGTAGTACGTGAAGATACGTTAAAGCATTTGCACCAGGAAATGAATTAGGTTTTTAAAAATAAAAAGAAAGACGTTAAATAAATATTTAAATTAATGCTCTATGAAAATTTAATGTTGACATTTTATTATAATAGAAAAAAGGACCTATATTTCAGGTCCTTTTTTCATGTCTTATTTCACTAAAATTTCCTCAGTATAAATAGGAAAATGAGTACTACAGCCACCCTTATTCAAACACTTTTTAGTTTCTTTTCAAAATGTATAAGTTCTATACTAGAAAGACTTTGTTCTCTTTAATAGGAAAAACTTTATAAACACCATTAATTAACATAAGTAAAGCTATCTACCACTTTTTCTATTCATTAAGCCTATAAATGAATGAAGTGCATTTTGCAATCAAAAAATGCCGTTTATGGCAGTATGTTTTCTTTATGCAAAATAAAGAATTATATACAATCATGAGATCTTGGATATAACTCCTTATTTAGAATCTATGCTCATTTCATTAAAGCATCCCTGAGTTTAACTAGAAATATGCACATCTCATATTCATTTTAACATAAATATACAATAACAAGATTTTCTACTTTCTAAATCAACCTCTACCTCTAAGATGCCCCTAATTTTTAAAATCACTATTTAAAACACGAGCAAGTGATGTTGCAAACTACTAAAATAACATGAAAAAATGTCGAAACAACTTACATCTTGTTCCAGTTCGTTATATCTAAATAACTTCAATTTATCTTACAAATCACAACCTGATGTCTCCATACCTAATTAACACGTACGCTCTTTTTAGATATACCGTTATTCCGATTGTTATAATTATAGAAAGAATAGGATTTATTAACTATACAAACTGGAGTGAATTAATTGTTAAAAGAATGTAAAAAAAGAAGAGCCTTTTAAAAGACTCTCCTAAAATCGTGGGGACTGTCCCCCATTTCCCGATTATTTCCCAGCTGTATTTGCTTTACTTTTTTATTATGAAAGGTTTTGTACTCTTCAGCTCTTTATGTGTGGAATCAAAGACAACGAATCGATATTTCTCCTTTGCGTGGATGCTCGCTTTACTCACTGTAAAGATAGCAGTATCATCCTTGCTGCCCCTCCAGATTACCCTGGTGATGCCTCCATCTTGATCGACTAACTTCGTATACTTAGGGGCACCATGTACCTCCATAACATAAGCATTTCCTTTAGTAGACAAGCTTTGAAGCTCCATCTGTTTCATTTCCCCAAGAAAATATGATTTATCCGGGTGCACATTCATGTTTGCTGTAGTGTCTACCGAGTAGCGTTTTCCGTGAAGCAAATCATATTGAATGAGCTTTAAATCAAGCATTTCTTTTGACGGACTTCCTATTTCCTTTTTAAATTTTGCATAAGGGATGACTGACTTTTCCTGTTCCCTCAGATTATCTAAAATAGCGGTAACGTTATTACCTTTTACACCAGCCATTTTCAGGGATAGGGCGCTAAACTGATTGGGTGATAGATTAAGCTGCTGAGATTGATTTCCCTCAGACTTCCAGATAAAGTAGGGAACACTATGGGTGGTTATAAAATCATCGTAGTCGTTCAGCATATTATTGGCAATTTTCGTTCCTTGCTTTCCGTAAACCAAATCGTTCGACGAAAAGGTTGGATAGTGATCCCCGAAAAAGATAAGAATCGTTGGTTCCGGTCGTTTTTTCACTTCATTGATAAGGCGTCCCAGCTCATTATCCACGCTATGAATCAGTTCAGTATATCGATTTAGGTATGTCCTTGTTTTCTCCGGAAGAGTCCCTTTCTGAAGAAACTTAGAATCCTGAAGCGGCTGATAGGATTGATGAGCCTCAAGCGAGACGGCGTGAATGAAATCGGGTCCATCTGTACGGTCAAGCTGCTGCAGGATTGTATCCGTCATATGCTTATCCTTCGGGTAGCCGTAACCAGATCCATTGACATGTTCCAGATCCATAAATTCCCCAGAAATAAATTGCTGAAAACCAAGCATTTTATATACTGATTGTCTTTGATAATACCAGTTATAAAAAGCGTGAACAGCAGTTGTATGATAGCCTGCATCCCTTAATGCATAGGCCACTGAAGGCAGCGGATGCTTCACGAACTGTTGATAAGCCACCACGTTATCTGGGAGAAACTGCCGGCTTAGCCCGGTAAGTGCTTCAAATTCAACATTCGCAGTTCCGCCGCCAAATTCCGGCGAATACATCGTTCCATGCAGCGACTCGTCATATAAACGATGAAAGTTGGGAATCGGGTCAGCTGTAAAATGCTCTTTTCGAAAGTGCAATGGATCCGTGAAGGCCTCGCTCATTATATAGATTACATTCGGCTTTACAGCAGGCTGCTGTGGTGATGCTGGCTGATACTTTTCCCCTATCGATTTTACTGTATCTTTTGAATACCCTTTTGGCGGCTGGATTTGACCTTGCTTGGCCATTAAAATAAA
Source organism: Peribacillus sedimenti (assembly GCF_046237635.1). Taxonomy (NCBI): domain Bacteria; kingdom Bacillati; phylum Bacillota; class Bacilli; order Caryophanales; family Bacillaceae; genus Peribacillus; species Peribacillus sedimenti. The sequence goes on from NZ_CP143547.1 coordinate 4,775,694, forward strand.
GTTTCCAATCAGTCCATTTCTCATGGTGCCTAGTTCAAGCCGCCAATATGTATTTTCGAACTGAACTTTTGCCATAGGAGAAATAGGAAACCCTGTCCATATAACCGCCCAGGCGGCAATTGACAAAACAAAAACCCCTGCTTTTAGTATCCATCTGTCTTTAAAGCGCGGGACCAAATAAATTCCTATAAGGACAAGAAGGATAGCCGCAGCAGAAATGATGATTGCCATTGTATTAATATCTATAGGCTGCTCAAGCCCTTTGAGTTCTTTAGATAAGGCAAGGTCTCCAATTGTAATCGGCGAATTCCTTAATTCTAATTTTATTTTATTTGCAATGGCAAATATGATAAGGAAGCCACTTAACAAAACACTCATCATCATATAAAGTCTGCGCGGAAGAATATAAAAAATATTATAAAGAGCCAGGATCATAACCATATTTAAAGCAAAACGCTTTGTGTACTCGCCTGTCCAATGTGTAAAGGGCATCCATAAATAGCTGCGGACGATCATTTCGCAGACAGCTAAGGTCATCAGCGGCAAAATCAGCATGAAAAACGCAGTCAGTAAATGAAGGGCAAGAGCTTTTTTTCTTGAAAGTATATATTCTAGAAATATAGCTTTTTTCTTAGAAGTATCAATGTTAGGTAAAGGACTTTGGGTCAAACTTACTCCTCCTATATTTTTCAAACAAATTAATATCAGAAAATTATATAGCTTTTTTAGTTGTTTACTTGTCGTTTTATATTTGAGATATACTAAATTTATCGACAACTTTTGCATTACCTAAACATTTTTATAATTTTTATAAGGGGGTTAAAGAAAAACAGAAAGCTTTAGCTTTCTGTTTTAATAGATTAATTATTGATCAGGTAAGTCGGTACATCTAATTGGATGCTATATTGAGCTAGTAAACTATACATCTCGGATATTTTTGAAGTCTGCTTGAAAACTGCATTCATTACAACCCCAAATATCTTCCCAAACTTTATCCATATTACTTGCCCCTTTAACATATCAGTATGCAACCTTCTCACTGTATGGTTTATCATATATGTGGATACAAAAATAAATTTTTTCATCTCTATAAGAACTTTGTTATCAAGGCTTTATTATCATATTATTAAACTTCATTAAGCTCGTTTCCCAATTTACAAACTCAGCAACTACGTGGTTTCATTTAGTTGCTGTTACCTCAGTGAGTAATCAAGTAGACCTAGTAACCCCCTCAATAGTATGCAGTGGTCACAATAAAAAGCCCTAAGGGATTTTCCTGAGCCGTTATCTTTTGTAATACCCGCAGGTATAAAAATATATATCAAAAGCAGCTATAAATCCATACTGTTTATCAGCTGCCTAATATTTAATAGGCAGTTGCTTATTGGTGTGCGTTTTTGCATGCTAAAAGACTTACTTATAACCTTCTTTTACATTCACTTTCCATTAGACTCCCATAGCTATCAAACCATACTCTACACCTTTCTTTGCCAACTGTTACGATAGCTGTATACTCTTGTAGGGAACCCCATCCACTAATTAAGCTAACAGAATGAACCCTTTCAATTTCCGGATGTATTTCTAGAAAATGTTTAGCTGCGTATCTCTCTGGCTTGTAAATGAACTCATAATACATACAAGCAATAAACATCGATACTATTGTTGATGAGCTTACTAAAAATATGAATGTCCATTTTATTATTTTTTTCTTCAAATGGTTCTCCATCCCATAAATTATGTTATTATTTTTTAATTTCGTAGCTATGTTGTTTAACCTAACCTCTCCGTTACAATAAGCCACTTGTCGATTTTACCACAAAATACCTCTTAATAATGCTAAAAGCAGTGTGATTTCGATTGTGAAATCCACTGCTTTTCTACTTGTTTTTATATATGCGATTTCCTGTGCGGGTGCTTCAAAAGAGAACGGCTCACTTAGGATTTTCCCTCAGGCTTTAAAATAAATAAATCATTCACCATATTCATCCAACATCTTTTTGTGCTCTTCAATCTCATAAAATTGAAGCAACAAGGACCGTTGAAAAGACCACCCCATTCGAAACAGCCGTTAATGTAGCAAGGATTGCAAAAAAAATATTTCGACATCACAAAATCTTAAATCAATGCCTTGTTAATACACATTGATACTTGCTTCGAATAGAGATCAATGGACTGAACCATATTAGTTCCGGACACTGTGACAGCTATGAATAAAGAACATTATTCTTTCTTTTCCTTCTGGTGCGGACAACTTGCTTTATCAACCAACCATTGACTTGACTTTATTCGTAAAAAAGTTCTTGAAGCATTTACAACAACAGAACTGAAGTTACATTTGTCTCTACCAGTTTTTCGCTCCTGAAGTAACAGAAGTTGAAGATGGTGCGACTGTATTGCTTACTCATTTTGTCTTTAAAATGCAAATAATCAAGCACATTGGTGCGGAAGAAGCCACTGCTGCCATCCAGTGACGAACAGAAAGATAATCAAGTTACAATAAAGAAAGCGAAGCTGTGAAGAATTCATGTTACAAATTCCCCTAACATACTTTTAACTATCTTGTGTCTTTTAGACAAAAGTCTCTTGCTTTTTTAATATTGCATAGTTACTATATCAGGGGTCTCAAATAGTTTGTATTAAAAAAACATGAAGTTTTCCAGGAGGAAGAAGAATTGAATTATGAGGTGTCTATAAAAGAAGCATGTACGTCAAATTCCTTTTGGTCTTGTTTAGAGCCAGCGGATTGGTTTCAGTTTGCATCTGCTATCATAGCGATAGTATCGGCAGGAATAGCCCTTTATACAGTCAAAAAATCATGGGAGGCAGCTAATAAACAGTTAAAAGAAACTGCTCAGCAAAGAATAGATACATTTAGACCTGAACTCTTCATTAAATACATGCAATATCATTTTTGCTATGACAGAAAAAAAGTGAACCCATCAGTAGCCCACGGAGTTTTTTCCAACATTCTTGAAGTAAACCCTGATTATAAACCATCTAACTTATATTTAAATATTAAAAATATTGGGGAATACCCTGCAAAGAAGATACAAATTAATTGGGACTTTGAAATATCTAAATGCATTGAATTTATAAAAGCAACTCAAAATAAAAAACAATATATTATATCTTTTCAAGAAGGATATCAAGTTATCTTTAGAGAAAGCAGCACTACATATTTAAAAGAAGACTTAAACTGCTATTTCCCATATTGTTTTGAACAAGGTGAGGATACTAAAATCACTTTACCTTATTCTTATACAAAAATTCTCTCGATTTTAATCCACTTATACATTGATGAAAAGGAATTTCTGAATGATAACATTCCAAAATTAAAACTGTCCCTAACATTTGAAGACGTGTTAAAAAATCAATTCCCTCCAAAAGTGTTTACGATTAAACCCCATTTTGAAGGAAACAGTCTTGCAAAGGCCGATGATATAGTTATTAGTTATGATGGGAAAATAAATTTGCAAATTGAGGAAGTATCGTAAAAAAGTCGCTCGCTAACTCGATTTGTTTATGTAACTGGGAACTATATGGTTTATCATGGAAATAAAAGGTATGAAAGGGTGCATACTTAATTGAAGATTACTGTTCAATCATTAGTTATTTCCTTTGTAATTCATTTAATCTATATAGTAGGAACATTGATAGTAGGCTATATAAAAACAAGAAATTATAAACCCGATATCGCAAATAAATGGGAAAAAGTAGAAACACTTCAAAATGAAGTGGCTTTTGGGGTAGTAGGCTCTCCACTGTTTTTCCTATTTACCTTCATCGGGGTAGCATTGATTTGCAGATTAATAATCAGGAGATTGTTGAGTTAAAATAAATCAAATATTTTCAACACACAAGATAGGGATACCTGCAATTATTGTAGCTTCCCTTTAATTTGTTTTATTTTTGGCTATGTTAAAGTTGTTGGTTGATTTTAATGATAAGGACAAAGACTACATTTTAGATTATTTATCTCGCCATTTCTCGCCGTCTGCCTCACAACAAGGCGCTTTCTCTGCTTTAGACTACAAAAAGGAATAAAGGATAAACATTTATCCTTCTCTTCTAAATAATTTACTCCCTGAATGGGCGGGATTAAAATTATCATAATGAACATGTAGTGGTTCTTCTGCTACAAATACTTCTTTAGCAGCTACCGGACCAGCAATAATTACTCCTAACACCCCCCAATTTGATTGCTTAACTTATAATTTAATATACATTGGACTCTTTTTGCTGGCTGCTTCTTCATTTGCATTCCTCCTTCCAGTAGTTCCAATTGCTGTACTGCTTGTACTTCATACGCTTGCATTAAGTTTCCCTCCTAAATAGAAATAGTCCTAACTCCTCGGAAGGAGTTTAGGCTTATTATTGATATACAAATACATAATATATATTTACTTTTCTGTTAGATTCATTTATTTCTATATAAAAGAAAACAGAGAGCTATATACTCTCTGTTTTCTTTTATGGTTATTAAGCAAATTCTTTAGCTACCGATATTATTTATCAGGTGATAACGAGTGCAGATTGATTTCAGCCCTGTAAAGCCATTTATGGACGACTTATTTATTAACTTTTTGTTCCCTTTGTACTTTCGATTGTAATCAGAATCATTCTTATTAAAATTAAAATTCTCAGAACCATCACTTCTACTATAACTATTTTTTTGTTCATTTTTGGAGCATACAAGATTTTAATTATGAAACCGGTAAGGTGCCATGCCGAAGAGAATTGATATTGCGTTATATTTAAGGATGGGCCAAAAGTTCTTAGGAAACTTCGAAAGCTGGATATCGATCTTGTATTCCCCGATAGCGCCTTTTCTTTCCGCAACGTTGTTATTTATTTTTCTGTTAGTTGCTGTTTCTCAGTGTTTTTAGACTCCTGTTGGTCACCCGACCTTTTAAATAACTTCTTTATAAAATCCATTTGTTACCCCTTTTTAATATCGTGATTAATTCTTGTATCGGAGTAAAAGTGATTTTCTCAAGTAGATAAAGCATATAATACAAAATAGTGCTTTCTGCTGTTGTGTCTAAACAAAGGAAAACAGAGAGCAAAATACTCTCTGTTTTCCTTTGTTTAGACACAATTATGTGTATGCGTGAAGGGAGCAACACATCTCGTAGCAATCATGGGGTGTACTCGTATCACTAGCAATTGGAAAAAGAATTAGGAATAGAACCTGTCATCGCAAGTAAGTTTGAATTAATTGAAGATGATTGGATAATTGAATATTATCAAAACAAATGGACCTTGATCACTGCATTGTACACATATCCAACCTGTATTTTCTACATCCATCGTTGCAACACCCCTAGAAGTGGGGATTTTTCAGCAGGAATTACAAATATTCAAAGTTCTTAACGGATCATGCGTATAAATTCCCTCCTCAATAGAATAACAAGGAGACCGCAGCCGCGGTCTCCTTATCATATAGCCTCTCTATCGTTATTTACTGCTAGTAAATCAAGAACATGTTGAACTGCCTTCATTTGCCCTGCATTAAACAATTTATAATGCGAATCACTCTTGGTCTTTAACCAATTAACCTGTCTGCTAATGTCGTCTTGAACCATTTCTAGTAATAATTCATACTCCTGGGCTGAAATTTTCATGAAATTCCTCCTAAAAATTATTATATTCCATACCACAAAAATTGAGGTATGTAGGGAGGAACTTCACCAAGGTAGAATGCATTATCCTACCTTAGTACCAATTTATGCTTGGATATGCCAAATTTCAGTTTATTTCTATCTATCCATAACCAAAAATAAAAAGAGAGCCTTGGTAGGGATTTCAGCGTAATTTTGCAGAAAAGGGCGAAAAAGAAACGCCTTACTTTTCTTTACTGTAGGCAATTTTTACTTTTAAACTTTCTTGTAAACCATCACTAGTCTTACTCACCCAGATAAATCCTGCCTTTTTCCCTAATTGATCTAAAGGTATACTAATGCTGGATGAGTTAGCCTTCACAGTCTTAATTAGTTTCTTTGAACTTGAGTATATTTTGATAACGTCATCTTTTTTTATTTTAGATATATTAATAATATCTTTCTTTTTTGTATTAAATACTTTCACTTGGCTAGCTGATAGAGAATTTGTAACCTTAGGCGCTTTCAACTTTATCGCTGTTCTTTTGCCCTCTACCCCAAATACATTTGTTACTGATAAATATATTTGGTTAAGCTGACTTGGTAAGTCGAATCCAAAACTAATCCACCCCGAGTGCGCATCAACAGAACGTAATAGTTTACCACCTGTTGGTTTGTCATAAATTTTAACAATATCTTGGGGTTTTAATGTTTCCAGTGTGACACCTATTGATTTACCCTCTTGGGTTACTTGTATTTCTCTTAATGAAAGTGTTCTAGGTTTAATAGTTTCAGGATTCCTATCATTTATATTTACTATTCCGTTGTAACTTTGATAATATCCATGAAATTCAGGAAGCACAATCAATCTTTCACCGTTTGTAACATTGATACTAGTGCCTTTAGGAATAGCGAAAGAATATTTATCTTGATTATTCGGTTTTACATCCCCAAGTTTATTTACAACTTCATAACCGGAATTTTTCGTTACATAAATTCCATAAGAGACAATATTTTTTTCACTTCTTGGCTTTTTCCAAGTCACTGTTCCAGAAACTTTATTCGTTTCGTTGTCACTGTCAACAAATCTTGTTTCTTCAATATTAGAAATAGGAAAATTTAAGAGTCCTACCGCTATGTACTCTTTGCTTTCTCCAAGTTCACTTTTTGCAAAGACACCAATTGCGGCAGCATTGTTAGGTTTATTTGCACTGGTGAGTTTCGGGAGACGAATATCATTCATTCCATCTTCTAAAAACAGCTGGCCAATTTGCTCTATTTTATTTCCCGCCGCGTCTAAGTAATACAATACTGCCATTCGAATGTCTTCTGGTGCATATTCTTTATACTTATCTTTAAAACTCCAATCTGTAATTCTATCCTTCGTGTACACATGAATCCAAGGGGCTAAATCACTTGAATTCATTCCTGCTTCCCATTCAGAATAACTTACAAAGATTTGGTCTCCTTCAATATCTACATTTTTAGGTGGTACCGCTGATGTATTGTCTAATAATCCTGCTGTCATTCCTAACCAATCAGATGAAACTCCTGGCTTGTAAGTCATATCTACACTAATCCTACTGGTATTTTGAGAAATATCTGTATTTTCAGGTATGAAAAATATATATTCATTTTTTCCTGTTGCTTTTAAGCTTCCAATCTTTTGTGATTTATTTTGATTATCTTCTAGTGTTATTTCATAACCACTTAGCATCTCCGTATCATTTCCACGCACATTGATTGTTAAATTTCCGCTAATCTCTCCTGGCGCTGGATCTTTGTCAATAAAAGTAATGCTTTCAATACTAGGTTGTTCTAAAGTTTCTGCGTGACCAATAAATTTTACCGGGAAGAAAGCAAAGACAATAGCACAAATGCAAAGTAAAAGTTTTTTCATTAGTGTGTAAGAACTCCTCATCTAGTTATATTTTAGTAGATCACTAGGTAATTATAACCAATAATTACTAGACATTGAAGGTTCTTAAGTCAAATTCTTTTAATAACATATAAATTTTTTTATTTTTATCTTTTTTGTATCACTCCAGGGACCAAAAATTTCATATTTTTCTTTTAGCTCTAGCAATAAATGTGAATAATTTTTTAGAATTTCAAATTTATCAAATATGAACTTTACGATTTCCGCCTCCTTGTTATTAATTTGAAGATATCGTTCATCATCAAGATCGTATCCAAATGGTGTATTATTTTTATGGAATTTTCCAAGAGACTGCATGCGTTTTCTTCCATCTTTTAGTCTGTCCGCCCGGAAATTATTTTCCATTTCAACTTGCAGACCCGCCATTGAAATCTGTATGGGTGTTAACTCTATGCTATTAGCATTTTGCATTATGCTTAGTACTCCAATGCCTTTATGTTTCAGTGCGGTTACTGTCTTAGTAAACTCTAACGAGTCGCGATTCAGTCTATCAAAATTTGAAACGACCACTGTATTAATGTATTCCATATCTAGTCTAGTCATCATCTGAATATAACTGTCTCTTCCTTGAACTTTTGTCCCACTCTTACATTCATCTACATAAATCTGGTGTAGTTTAATCTCTTTTTCATGACAATACTTTTCTATAGACCTTATCTGATTTGGAATACTCGTTTTCGGATTAATAAGGCCTGAGGTTCTTGCATACCCGACAGCTGCTTTAAAATTCAATTTAACTCATATCAATAAAATCAATAAAAGTTAAAAAAGGGAGCTGACTCAGATATAGTTTAGACCTTTTCCTGAATTGCTCTTCTAATTCTGCATCTGTCATAGTGTTAAAATAAAATAAGATAACATCGATAAAGCTTTGTTCATAGCAATAATTTGAAAGAAGCTTTGTATTTTCATTCAACATTAATCGCTCGGTTTTCACCGGCATTTCCAGATTTTTAATTTCACCCTTTCGTTCTAATAAACGTTCTACCTTGCGCGCTATTTTCCAACTCTTCATTTGGTATTGTACAATGAGCTTGTCCATTATCTTTTTAAATATCAGTATATTTTGGTTTTGAAACACATAGTCTGATAATTGTTTTTGAATTACAGAGCTTACCTTGTTCTTTTCTACATTTATTGAACATTTGACACAAGATATTACTTCTTTATTATTTTGTAGAATGGTTCCACAAAATCTACATATCATAATAGTAGGAAGTGGATGTGTTTGGTTTTTCTTTCTCCCACTAGTTTCAGATAGTAACTTATGCTGCACCATATGGAAAATTGTCGGATCAATAAGACACTATACATTTGCTTCAGGAATGTAGTAGTGTTCTGACTTATTTAACCCTCCGGACAGTACACCAATGTATGCTTTATTTTGTAGAATCCACTGTACAGATTTGTAATTCCAAGTAGCCCCACGCCTGGTTAGACCAAACTTATGATTTAGATCTTTAGCAATTTGACGTAGAGAGCTATTATCAAATAAATATGCCATAAAAATATATCTTACGATTTCTACTTCTTGTTTCTTGATTTCGCTCACTTCTATCGTATCTTCGTTAATAATTAGTCGGCCATCTTTTTTGTCTACACTATAGCCAAGGGGAGGATAGTTACCATCAAAATTTCTATAATAGGTCACCTTCGATTTCCTGCCATCCTTCAGCTTGCCTAGTAAGATGTCTCTCTCTTCTTGTGCCATCGAAGAGTAAATTAAAAAAAACATATTAAAATGCTCAGCTACGGTGGATATGCCCTGCTTTACGAACGTAACCTTGCCCACTTTCTCAATAATCGATGATATCAAATCAATATTAATCATTGTATCTCTTCCCAATCTGTCGATTGAGTATATTAACACTTCATGGATTTGTTCATCACAGTCATCCAAGAAGGAAAAAAGGTCTGTTAATTCCGGCCGCTTGAGTTTCGTCCCCGAAATCCCAACATCAGTAAACTCTTTTATAACTTGCAGATTATTATTGTCAGCATATTCCCTGATTTTTAACTGCTGATACGCAACGCCTTCCTCTTTACTTTTTCTCCCATCCTTTACGGATTTACGGTAATATGCAATCGCTCGATTCTTATCCATCAATAACCTCCAAAAAATAAAAAAAGCAAACCTAATCTCTATCTCATTAGAAATTAGGTTTGCTTTTGTTGTCCCTCAATGTCATGTAATCTATTCATTATTAATAATTTGCATAGATAAGATAATTACGATACATACTATTTTTTTTATAGTGGGAAATGAAAATTAGGTAGTTCTAACGATAGATATTGTTGAGATAAAGCAGATTCATACTACATAAAAGCCACCTTCTCTTAGTCCTAAAAGGTGGCTTGAAATTAGTACTTTGTTACGATATTTAATAAATAGAAAAACAGAGGGCTGAGTATGGACCCTCTGTCGTTTTCACACCCCACAATCAATGCATGCATGAAGGGAGCACTGCTTTTACCGTTGCAATTAATGGGGTGTAGTGCTATATTAATTCCCTTCGCCTGTTTTACTACTCGTAGCTACGCCGTCTAAATTACTTATGGTGCTTGTGTAGCCTTGTTTGCTATCCAAAGCTTCTTCAATGTAGTTCTTTAATTCACCGATTGTTGTAAATTCAGTAGAAGTTGATTTTATAGCGTAATACATAACTTCTGTTTTCTCCGTGGGCTGATCATTATATTCCAAATGTAGCTCGTTTAATATTGATTGGAATTCTACTACCGAACTTACTTCTTTAACCTTCTTTAACTTGCTCTTAAATGCAGCAATCTTCTTGGTGACTGTATTCATCATTTTATCTATATTATTAAAAGTCTCAAGATTAGGCAAAAGTTCTTCACTAATGACTTTGCGACCATCTTTTCCAATGTTAATGTAATCATCTCCTAGTTCATTGATAAGGAGAGTTTCCAATTCTTTTGCAGTTTTTATTGTTTTAAAATTTTCTTTTGAATTTATGTCCTCAACCATTTCGTTAACTTTCGTTCTTGCACTATATTCTTTATATATTGCTTGATATCTCTCTTCGAGATTAGTTTTCAATGGACAAAATGAAGCCTCGTGTATAGAGAAAGAAATCTCCTTTAATTGTTGATTGTCGATACTTTCTGGATTGTCTTCTAGAACCCGTAGTAAATCATTGGCCGTATATAAAAGCTTTAGTGTAATGATTCTATATTTAAATTCTTCCACATCATTAAGAGTGGAAAGGTTAGATAGTTTCGATTCGATATCTAACAATAATTGCTTATCAGTCACAGTAGCCTTTTCAAGATGCAATAATTTGTCTTCGATATCGTTCCTTAGAAATTCGAAGTTATAGCTTTCGGTAGAAGTGACACTAATATTATACTCAGTCAAAGAATTAGTAAAGGGATGTTTGGTAAGATCTTGTGCTGTTGAAAAAGGTACATCTTTAAAACAGAGGGCTAACATTGTGATTCTCCTATCCTAATTGTATTTAACAATAGTTTTGTCAAATAAAAATTGACCAACCATCCTTTATAGGAGGTTGGTCAATTAATATTTCTACATTAGCAATTATTGAGCGTTAATTGCAGTTTGAATTGCTTGTTTGATAGCGCTAAGTGAAGTAAACGGAGTTTGAAGATCACCAGCGTTGTCTCCAGTTGCAATAAACGTTAAGTTACCTTTGAAAGTTTCTGCAACTGCCAATCTATCTGTAGTAGATAGGCTATCAAATGCAGTATAATTTACAGCATTTAGTGCTGCTTCTACTTGTGAGAAACTTGATGAAGATGTTAACGTGTTAACACCATTCAATATAGTTACATGCGCTTGAAGTGCACCAGCACCAACAGTAGCTCCAAGAGATGCTTTTACAGCTTCTGCGTCTGCAAATACTGGGTTCGGCGTATTATCGTTACGATCTGCCAACACTAACTCAGCAACTTCAAGTTTTGATTGATTGCTTAGGTCTAGGTACGCACCATCAACATCAGAACCTGCATCTGTAGAAACAAAGTCGACTAATGCTGCACGAACTTCAGCAGGAGTTGTAGCTTTGTTTAAAGCAACCACTGCGTTAATTGTGTTGATTGCATTTTGTAACGTAGCCTTATCCGTAGCAATAGCTGTAGCAGAAATATTGCTAGAAATGATTGCTTTGTCAGTCGCGTATGCATCGATATTTGCATCAACAACATTTTCAAGAGCCAAATGTTGTTCTTTCAGAAGTGTTAAGAATGTTGCTTTCAATGCATCTGTATTAACAGCAAGATCAGCAGCTGTTTGAATAGCATCCATTGCATCAGTCACAGCAGCGTCATTTTTAGCTACAATTACATCTTCAATAGCTGCAGCTTTTGCTGCATCTGTAGCAGTTGTCCAGTTAATAAGTGCTTCAGGATCATCTGCTAACTGTACTTCTGTCTTAAGAGCGTCGATATATGCACCTGCTAAAGTTGTATCTACTTTAGTTTCATCAAAATCGGAACTTACAACACCTAAACGGTTCAATAAAGTAACAATAGTTGCTTTATCAGCTGCAAGGGAAGAATCTAGGTCAGTTGGTGTAGCTGCACCATCTACAACAGTTGTGACTGCATCTACAGCTTCTTCAAGTTCTTCAGCATTTACAGCGTCTACCAATGTTGTTTTGATATTAGCATCACTAGATAGTGAATCTTTTACTGATGCAAGTTTTGCAAAGTACTCAGTTGCTAATGCGTCATTCACAACAAGAGTTGTAGTAGATAGCACTGGGTTCTTAAGTGCTTCAAGTAATGCTGAAGCGCTAGCTGCATTTTTCACAGCATTAACTGCTGCAGTTGTTTTAGCAGTTGTAGAACCCGTAATGATTTGAGTGTTGATTTTTGTTGCAGTATTCAACGCAACGTTTTTATCTTCAACCGCACTAAATACAGTCCAGTAAGTTGACTTATCAGCATCGGCAACTGTCAAACCAAGTTCAGTTGACTTTAAGGCAGCTAAAAGCTGGTCAGCATTGTTAGCATTGATAACATCCAAAATTGCTTTTACATCATCAAGAGCAGAAACAAAATCAGCTTTTGTAGTTGTTCCAGCGACATCATCTTTAACGAATGCTAGAGCATCTTTAGCAGCTTGATATTTTTCTGTTGTTACTGCTTCAGCATTTGTAGATCCGCCTTGAGCAGCTTCTACTAAGCTATCAACAGCTGTAACGTTTGCTGCATCAATTTGCGCTTGTACTGCAGCAACAGTTGTTTCATTTCCATCAATGCGATCGCCGCCAACTGTGTAATTAACAATAAAGGCAGTATTTACACGGGCAAAAGTATCTGTGTTATTGTTAAGTGCTGCTGCAATGTTGGATTGAAGACCAGAATGAACCGCTAATAATACTTCTTTCAATGATACATATGAATCTAACTCAGCTTGTAGGTCTTTCTTAGGAGTTGGATCACCTACAACTGTGCTATCAGCCGGAAGGGCATTCACAGCAGCTTGTGCTTCGTTGATTAGAGTAGCTGTTGGAACACCTGCAGGTAATACGCCTGTGAATGCTGCTTCAACTTCATCAACTTTTGTTTGTGCTGCAGTTACTAATGCTACAGGTGCAGGATTAATGATCTTAGTTTGAATTTCAGAAATAGAATCCACATTAGCTGAACCAGTAATTGCAGAACCACTTGCATCAACTGCAGCGGACACATAACCACCGAAATAAACATCTAAATTCACATTTGTTAAAACGCCTGTTTTAGCACCGTATTCAATAGCAGCAAACAACTTAAGTTGGTCTACAGTATTAGCAGTGTTATAAGCAACAAATGAATTTTGAACTTTTTCAACTGTATTTACAGAGTAAACAGCAGTTTGAATATCTTCAACTTTTGTTTCAGCTGATATTTCAGCAGCATAATCTAGTAGAAGAGTTGCATCGTAATCAGTAAAGAATGCTAGTTCTCTGTCTAGAGTAATCTGGTTTCCTGCAGTAACAGCAGCATTTACAGCAGCAACTTTAGCAGCAAGTTGATCTTCTACAGCCTTAGCTTTTGCGTCAACTTTAGCCTGAAGTTCAGCTTTAGCATCTTCTTTAGTTACAGCAGTAACTGCATCTTGAGCTGTCTTCTTAGCTTCATTTACAGTAGCGATGTCAGCATATTTAGCAACTGTTGCTGCTTCGTAAGCTGTTACAGCTTCTGTAGCTACTACTACAGTGTTGTCGAATGTTACTTCTTTGGACTTTGTAGCTTTGTTTCCAGCAGCATCTTCAGAAGATACTTCGAAAGTAGTCTTTCCAGCTTCTAGAGTGAATTCTTTAGAGAATGAACCGTCTTCTCCAACAGTTACTTCTTCACCATTCACTGAAAGTTTTGCGCCAGCTTCAGTTTTACCTTCAACTTTGAAAGTATTTTCGTAAACTGTCACAGCATCTTCATTAACTTCCAATGTAGGAGCTTGTGTGTCAACAGTGAAGTTTACTGTAGTTGTAGCTGTTAGGCCGTCACGTGTAGCTGTCACTGTCAATTTGTATGAACCGTCAACAGTTACTGCAGAACCAAGTTCATAACCATTTACTGCTACTCCATCTTTTTCAAGAACTGCAGAGTATTGAACACCTTCTACACTTGTTACTACAGGTGTTACAGACTTCGCAACAACGCCGTTACCAGATACTACTGGAGCTTCAGGTGCTACTGGATCTGGAGTTACAACTGGAGCTGTATATTTGAATCCTGATTTAGCTAATGTTTTGCCGTCAAGTTTAACTACATATTCTCTACCGTCATTTAGAGCAGGAGAAATGTCGCTAAGTGTTACAGTCTTTCCATCTTCAGAAACAGTAACTTCTCCAACTTCACGTGTTTCTTGACCTTGGATTGTTACGCCTTCGAACTTTTCAACTGTAGTAGTGTTCTCAAGTTTCAATTCAACAGTTGTTGCGTCAATCGCACTTGCTGATGCAACTTTTGGAGCAAGCGCTTCAAGAGCAGCTTCAAGTTGTTTGATGTAGCTTTGAGAAATGCGGTTGAAAGCAGCTTTTAAAACTGCACGGTTGTTTGGTCCGTAAACTTTCCCGATACCAACATGACCTTTGTTTTTAGAATTTTTCAAAACTGCAATAGCTGCTTTGATTTGTGCTTCATTTTCTGATGTAAGAGCTGTTTTAGCTTGCGCGTAAATTTTAGTAACTTCATTTAACGCTGCTACATACTGCTCAGAACGAGTTAAGTATACTTTATAAGCATCAAGTTTAGCTTGAAGCTGTTTCGAAGATTTACCAGCTTTTTTAACTGTAGCAGAAGCAGATTTGTAAGCTGCCCATCCTTTTTTAACTTGTGCATCTACCGTTGAAGCAGAAACTGTTTTACCAGTGTTGCCCGTTTTGTAGTATGTGTCGAATGGTGCTTTCATTGCTTTTTGAGCATCTGTAACTGTCTTTGTATAATTTACAGCTGCCTCGGATTGTACTGGAGCAACTGCTGCAAATGCTGAAGCTGCAATAGCAGAAGCAGTTGCTACTTTGATTGCTTTCTTTTTACTCATTTGGTAAATATTCTCCCTTCGGATATCTAAAGTTTGCATTGGATCAGTTGGAGCAATAGAACCTAATTTCCAATGGCTAACAAAACTAACGACGATAGCACCAGATACTTTGAAACACTTTGTGTTTATCTATGTTCCCCCGTAAAATCTAGTACCTAACTCACACAAGAATAAATTCTAGTAAATTACCAATTCATTCTTGTAAATCTATAATAATACAAGATTTTAGGAATATCTAGCTTTTTATTCATTTTTTTACCTAATTAGACTAGTAATTACTTCCAATATAACACTAATATTCCATTAATATTACTAAATGATACAAAAAAATACATATTTAATTACGAAAGAATAACATGAATGTCATTTAATGTAGTATCTATTTCGTATATCTGAAGAACTATCGACAGGAAAATTCATGGTTTTTATTCCATCAATTAGGTTATATAACTTGTCGTTTTTTAATGGTTTTTGTTTCTCCTGAAGGCAAATATAAGATGTCCTTAGGTTAATAGACTTATTGCTTCGCCATTTTTATGAGGGATACTCTCTATTTATCGCCAATAAAAAACAACAGGTGAGAGAGCCTGTTGTTTTTTTATTCTATTATTTTTCCGCAAATTTCTTTAATACCGGCATGGTCTTCTTAACCACATATGGACTTCCGCCTTTTTCTTTTACATCCTCCATCATCCAAGCCATAAGCAGATTAGGATTTTTGATGTTCATGACGACGAACCAGCCATTTTCCTTCCCGTTTTCGCCTTTGGTCTTCTTCATTTCTGCTGTTCCTGTCTTTCCTGCTAGAGGAACTCCAAGCTTGCTGGCAGCATGTGGTGTACCATTCGGATCCTCAATGACACGTCCAAGCATTTTGAGTATCATCTCTGCCTGGTCCTGTTCCAGAGCTTTTTCCTTCCATGCCTTTTTCTCAGCAGCGCCTCCCTCAATAATTAGAGAAGGTTGTAGAATATTCCCTTGGTTAAGGAACATTGTATAGGCTGTAGCAGCATGAATGGTGCTCATCTGTGTCTGCGCCTGGCCATAGCCGCTGTCAGCCAGCCTTCCTTCATTGTCAATCTTGCCTACCTTCGAGGAGGTAATCGGATAATCAAATGGAAGCTTTTCTTCATATCCAAATGATTTGAGACCGTCGGAGAACTTCTTGGTTCCCAGTTCAAGTGCCTGACGCGCGAAGTAGATATTATCTGAGTAAATTAACGCAGTCTGCATATTTACCGGTTTACCTGGATCATGTACACGGGTAATGGAGTGATCTTTCCAATTTTTCTTGGCCCAGGATAACCCTTTTACATTTATTGTTTTAGCTGGGTTGATGTTATTCTTTAATGCAATCGCCGCAGTCAGCGGCTTCATTGTTGAGCCTGGTGCATACACAGAACTGAATCGATTCAATAGCGGCTGGCGCGGATCTTTTTCAAGTGCTTCCCTTTCAGCTTTTGAAATTCCAAGGACAAATTTGTTCGGGTCGAATGACGGTGAGCTGACAAGAGACAACGTTTCCCCGGTTACCGGGTGAATGACTGCTGCTGAACCGATATCCTTCCCTTTTTGGTATTGGCTGTATATGCTCTTTTGCAGCACCGCATCTATCGTTAGCGTAATAGTTTCTCCTTCTTCCGCAACCTTTTCTGCAATCACCTTTTCCTCTCCATTTTCTGCTTTAATGAAGATTTTTGCGCCACCTTTCCCTTTCAGGCGTTCCTCAAGGATTTGTTCAAGGCCCCTTTTCCCGATCGTGTCGTTTGCCGTGTAGCCTTTGAGCTTTTTCAGGTCTTCAGCTGATACAGGACCGATATAGCCAATGAGATGTGCAGTTACCTCCTTATATGGATACACTCGTTCCGGGACTTTATCTATTGACACTCCTGCTACCTGTCCCACTTGCTCAATTAACGAAGTATTGGAAGGGTCTATCTTTTTGATCGGTACCCGAAGTGATGGCTGGACCCAAGGTTGGTTCAGCTTTTTCTCAATTTCTTCTTTCGACATATTTAAAAGATTGCTAAGCTTTGCTAAAACAGAAGCCTCTTGTCCGGCCATTTGCTCAGGCACGATGGAGACTTCCGCTACATGACCGTTCAAGGCGAGTCCCCGTTCAAACCGGTCGACAATTTCCCCGCGTACAGCAGGTGATGTGGAGATGCTGATTTTCTCCCCGTTTTTTAACTCTTTAAAGATAAAACCGGTATTCCAGTTAATGTACCAGTTTGCTTTGTCATCCTTTCCTTCCCGAACCATGGATGCTTTTTGATCAAACGCTAGCTCACCAGCCATCGTGTCCATTTTTACGGAAAACGGGAGATTAGCCTTCTCGTCGTGCTCCTTCGGTTCCTCGGGTTTTTTATAGGTAACCTTCAGATTCTTGACTTCTATATCTTTATATATTTTTTCATATCGTTCCTTGAATTCCTTTTTACTAATCTCTTTTCTGGCATCCGAGGATAGGTAGCCATACATTTCGTCAAACTTTTGGTCGTTCCATAGTTTTACATATTCGGCAAGCCGGTCCTCTGGTTTCGGTTCATCGTCTGAGCATCCGGCAAGAAGCAGGATGATGGCAGCCAACATGCCGAAAATGATTGGTAGCTTTTTCATAGCATTCCTCCTCGTTTTATTCATTCATTACCCATATTACCAAAACGAGGGGGATTTCGTTTACTATTTGTATCCAATTTGTAGATAAATCGACATAAAAAAAGGAAGAGCAGCATGCCCTTCCTTTCTTTCTATGATACTAACTTACTGATTTTCGCCATAAAGTCTTCCATAACGGAAGCTAGTTTCTTTTCCGCTTCCTGCCTTGAATCTCCCTGTACCCCGAAATAGAACTTGATTTTCGGCTCGGTTCCGGATGGCCTTAAGCAGACCCATGTACCGTCCTCAAGGAAGTACTTCAATACATTGGATTTTGGAAGATTGATTGTTTCTTCTTCCTTCGTTGTATAAGAGATTTTCGTACTATTTTTATAATCCTCCTGGCTGACTACCTTCTGTGATGCCAGCTCCTGGGGCGGATTATTGCGGAACTCATTCAGTATGCCCTGTATTTGGGATGTTCCCTTGATTCCCTTTAAGGTTAGTGACTTTAAACCTTCCAGGTAGTAGCCATATTTGTCGAATACAGCTGTCAGTCCATCATAAAGAGTTTTGCCTTGTTTCTTATAATAAGCGCAGACCTCGACAGCGAGTAAGGCAGCCTGTACAGCATCCTTATCCCTTGCGAAATCCTTGATCAAGTATCCATAGCTCTCTTCATATCCGAACAGGAAGGTCTGACTGCCCGTTCCTTCATATTCCTTGATCTTTTCGGCTATGAATTTAAATCCAGTCAGGACGTCCACACTCTTCAGGTTAAAGCTTTCCGCAATCGTTCTCCCCAATTCAGATGTAACGATTGTCTTGAGAACGACTCCATTGCCTGGCAGCTTACCTTTTTCCTTCTTTTGCGAAAGGATATAATCCAACAGGAGCGCACCGGTTTGGTTGCCCGTTAATACGACATATTCCCCTTCATCATTTTTAACCGCAAC
This sequence comes from Peribacillus sedimenti, assembly GCF_046237635.1. Taxonomy (NCBI): domain Bacteria; kingdom Bacillati; phylum Bacillota; class Bacilli; order Caryophanales; family Bacillaceae; genus Peribacillus; species Peribacillus sedimenti. The sequence continues at coordinate 4,794,297 of NZ_CP143547.1, forward strand.
ACCCAGCCTGTCTGCATCCGGGTCAGTTGCGATCAACAGGTCTGCTGATACTTCATTCCCAAGTTTAATAGCAAGTTCAAAAGCCGCATGCTCCTCAGGATTCGGGGAAGTAACAGTCGAAAAGTTCGGGTCTGGAAGCTCCTGTTCCTCTACGACATATACATTCGTGTAGCCCAATCCTTCCAGTCCGAGCCGGACAGATTTGTTTGCTGTTCCATGCAGCGGAGTGAAGACCACTTTAACATCCACCTCTTTAGCAAGGGATGGGTCTTCAGATACCGTCATAAGCTTTTCGTTGTAAGCATCATCAAGTGCTTGTCCGATTATTTCTATTAATCCTTGCTCTTTTAAGCTGTCTTCCTCTCCCACTTGAATGGCCAGCTCATTTTCTACGGCGTTTACATATTCGATTACCTTATCAGCCGGTTCCGGAGGCAGCTGAGCCCCATCTGGCCCATATACTTTGTATCCATTATATTCAGGAGGATTATGGCTTGCAGTGACGACGATTCCTGCGTAAGCATTAAGATGACGTACCGCAAATGATAGCTGTGGAGTCGGGCGCAGTTCATCAAATAGATATACCTTTATCCCGTTTGTTGCAAGTACCTTCGCTGCCTCCATCGCGAATTCCGGGGATTTATGGCGTGAATCAAAGGCGATGGCAGTTCCGCGAGCCTTCGCTTCTTCTCCAAACGAGCTTATATAATCCGCTAACCCTTTAGTTGCTTTTCTTACAGTATATAAATTCATCCGGTTTGTTCCGACACCGATTTCACCGCGCATCCCGCCGGTCCCGAATTCCAGGTTCTTATGAAAAGCATCCTCCAGCTTTTCTTCATCCATACTGATCTCATCGAGCTGCATACGCAACTCTTCTTGTAGTTGAGGGAAGTTTTTCCAGGACGTGTAGCTCTCTTTCCAGCCCATCATATCTCTCCTTATTTTGTATGTTTTTGATACTTATAAGATATCATTCTTCTATTGTTATTTATATGTATTCGACAGTAAAAGTGCTAATACGTCAAAAGCTTTCACAATCACTTACAAGCCTTTATTTTCAATATGCACGAAAGAATGACGATTAATATTATTTAATATGGGTAGAAGAAAATGTATCGGGCAATAATGACAATCTTGGAGATATCAGCCTTTGGACAATCAGTACAAATTGATTTGTAAAGGAGACAAAGAGATGTCAAATGTAAACTTAGCAGTCATTTACTACAGCTCTACTGGAACAAACTATCAACTCTCCAAGTGGGCAGAGGAAGGCGCAAAGGAAACTGGTGCTGAGGTAAAAGTTCTGAAGGTGCCGGAGCTTGCTCCACAATCGGCGATTGACTCAAATCCGGCATGGAAAGCCCATGTAGAAGCCACTAAGGATGTACCAGAAGTATCACTCAATGATATTGAATGGGCAGATGCCATCATCTTCAGTGTGCCGACACGTTTTGGAAACATGCCCTCCCAGATGAAGCAATTCCTTGATATGACAGGAGGCCTGTGGTTCAACGGAAAAACAGTGAACAAGGTGGTCAGCGCCATGACATCCGCGCAAAACCCCCATGGCGGACAGGAAGCAACAATCCTATCATTATATACCACCATGTATCATTGGGGAGCAATCGTTGTGACGCCGGGTTATACGGACCCTGTGTTATACGGGGCAGGCGGCAACCCTTATGGTACCAGCGTATCTGTGAACCAGGACGGAAAAATGGTTGAGGATGTCGAGGCTGCGGTAAAGCATCAGGCGAAGCGTACGGTTTCGATAGCTGAGATGGTGAAGAAAGGTAGTCAGTGAGGTAAGAAGCAGAAGGGATCTATGAACCTTCTGCTTTTTTTTATGTATATTTCAGTTTTTTAGCTTAATTTTTTGCATCCCCCAAATTGCGGTTCGAGCATACATATAGGATTTCGAGCATAAAACCTTTGATTTCAAGCATAAGTCCAGGATTTCGAGCATAATCATCCAGATTTCGAGCATAAATCCATGAACATCGAGCATAACCATCTTGCAGGCAAAGGAATAGGCCTTCTTTCATTATAAATCTATCAGTTTTAAGCATAATTGCGACATTGAAAGTGGATAATCATAATAAAGTTATTAGTTTTTCCAATAGTTATCGGTTTTTTTGATTTCGAAAGTTTGAACTTTAACAGATTTAATCGCAGCCTTATTTCCGCATTCGAAGTATTTCTCATCTTGGTCCAACTATACCCAACCGCAACCACATATGACTCCCATCATATTCCGTCCTCATACAACCAAAGTTCATTGCAAAATAACTTACTCACAACACTCAATCCTATATTGTGCATTCTACATATTTACCATAAAATACTAATATATTAACCCTTAGGAGTGGTTTAGTTGTTTTGTCCAAACTGTGGGGCTTCCCTTGCCCAACGTTCCAATTATTGTCCGGGCTGCCGCCAAAAGATAAAATCTAAAACTAACAGGTTTATGATATTTTTAGTGACTGCCTTGGTCCTTGTTTGTGGAGGCGTGGTTTCATACGCGGCTATTCTATGGAAGGAAAATATGACGGCAGAACCAGTCGTTCAGGTAAAGAAAGAGGAAAGTAAGGAAGTGGCTGCACCCGCCAAAACCGCCGAGGTTGTTTCAAAACCGAAGCCGCAGGCAGCTGCCAAACAGCCTTCAAAGACTGTGGCTCAAATCATTAAAGCTGCCCAGCCTAAAGTTTTTACGATTTTTGCAGGCCAGGCACAGGGATCAGGTTTCCTAATAAACAAACACGGGGACGTATTGACGAATGCCCATGTTGTGGAAGGAAGCCTCGATGTTATGCTTCATAATAATAAAGGTGAGGAACTGCAAGGCACGGTGATCGGCTATAGCAACAACATCGATATTGCCGTAATCCGGGTAGATGCCCTGGCAGGAAAAGAGCCCACGGCGCTTGAGACCAGCAAGAAATCTGAATTAGGCGATGAAGTGATTGCCCTTGGCAGTCCACAGGGCTATGAGAATACTGCAACGCTTGGGAATATCAGCGGAGTTGACCGAAGCTTTGTGATTGAACCCCGCACATATGAGGATATTTATCAAATTACCGCGCCCATTGCTCCTGGTAGCAGCGGCGGTCCACTGCTGGATAAAAAGTCAGAAAAAGCCATTGCAATCAATTCTGCAAAACATAATGGCGAAGACAATATCGGCTTCAGTATTCCTTTATTTAAAGTGATGGGAATCATAAATGGCTGGGTTGAAGCTCCAATGAGTGCTTCTGATATTTCGGAGTTATTTTACAATCAGGCAGGCAATTACTTCTATCAGGATATGTACGGCAGTGATGGCGAATATTACTTTGACGGCGGTTCCTATGATGATCAGTATGGGGATTATCAGGACTACTATGATGACTACTATGGCGACGATTATAGTGATGAAAGTGACAGCCAGAGCTATAGTGATGACTACAGTGACGAGTCTTATGAAGATGAAAGCGACAGCTACAGCGATGATTCATCAGATGAATTCGATGACGATGGCTCCACTGGTGAATATTATGATGAAGAAGAATCTGAAGATGTTTACGAAGATGGGTCAACCGATGAATATTCCGATGACGAATCTGATGAATACTTAGAGGATGGAACCAATGAGTCAGAAATCGAGGATGAGTATATAGACGAAGAACCAGAATCTGAGGAAGTTCCTGATGATGAAATGGAATATGAAGAAGAGGTTAATGATTCATTGAGTAATGAGTCAGTGGATGATAGTGATTTGTAAGAATATAATCAGATTGTAGCCCGAGACATACCTGTTTCGGGCTTTATTAATTTTGCCTGTATTTCCTCTTACTGTGGATTCCGCTGAAAATTAGACAGGTGGTCACTGTAAGTCGTGCTGTGCACATATTTCTATTAAGTTCCAAGAAGCTGGTATAATTTCTTTCAATGTAAACATACAAGAAAAGGCAGCTGACTCACTGTTTCTTATTGTTTTCCGTCCAAGTAATGAACACAATTTGCTAGTTTCGGATAAGAAGATAATTTACGCTTGATATCAAATGTCCATTTCCAATAACTAAAAAATCGTTACTATTACTATTGGATAATATTCTTTTGCATTTCTACTTAAATGAAGCCGATTAAAGATAAAAAGACAATTTTTTAGACATCATTTAAATGATTAAAAATGCCAGAATAAGATATTCTGAACCATAAATAACCAATTGTTTTATATAATGAACAATTACCTGCTGTATACTCCCCTATTCTCTATATTTCTAACTTTTTTAGATTTATTGTTTTATATAGTGAATCATCACTTCATCAGATTACAGAGGGCCAGATCCCTTCACTCTGCTAAAGCCAAAATTTAATCAATCGTTTGATTAAATCGGATTGCTATGCCAAAAACTGGATTGGGATTATACTTAAAGAGAGAAACTGATTTAAGGAGGTAATATTCCATGAACAGACGTCCGGAGCAGGATGAGTTTCATAGCTATTATTCTACATATGTGGCGATGGTACCCGAGGGAGATATCATTACGATTTTAGAAAAGCAGATAGAAGAAACGATTGATTTGCTGGAGGATTTATCAGACGATCAAGCTCTTTTCAGGTACGGAGAGGATAAGTGGAGCATCAAGGAAGTGCTTGGCCATGTTACGGATACGGAAAGAGTGTTCAGTTATAGGCTGTTAAGCATTGCAAGAGGTGAAACTGCGGCACTGCCCGGCTATGACCAGAATGCCTATGTCGAGATGGCCTCCTTTGATAATCAGCCACTTGTGCTGCTTGTAGAAAACTTCCGTGCGGTCCGTCAATCGACGCTGTATTTGCTGAAGAGCTTGAACGAGGATACATGGCTGCTGCGTGGAAATGCGAACGGATCAGATGTCACTGTGCGGGCATTGGCGTATATGATTGCAGGCCATGAGCTTCATCATCGGCGCATACTGCAGGAACGCTATCTGAAATAGCAAATAAAAATGGTCCTGCTCCCATTTGGCAGGACCATTTATTAAAATAATTGCTTCTTTCTGCTTTTTTGTTCTTTCATCCAATTCTTCAAAGCAAAAAAACCCAGGATTAATGAAATGACAATTCCAGAGAGAGCCGTAAAAAATGAAATATATTCAAACATGGAATAGTCGGGCACTTTGCCCCAGCGTGTTTTCCCCTTCCAATCTTCAATTACTAAGTTCATTCCAAAGATACCGGATATCACGGTATAGATGGTCAGGATCTGCAGGAGATAGCTGCTTCGTTTGCTCGAAATCTTCTCCTGGTTTTGATAGAGGCTGGCAAGCGTCTTTTTCACGTCATTATAGAGTGTGTCAATATTAAAAACATCCTTCACCATATGGAACATTTCCTTGCCTGAGTATGTGCTGTTTACTTCTGCGAACAAGAATTTTGCGGAAAACTCCGTAATCATGACAATCAAAAGTTCTGTATCTGACTGGTCTTTCTCAATGTCAACAGCAGCATGCTCATGCGTCAATTTAAGCAGGACTATTTTATAATAGAAGAAAAGCAATAATCCATAATAGTTCTGGCCATACATTTGCCTCGCTATTTGTGCCTCTTTCTTGTCATCTGCCCGTGTGATCGAGGTGAAGGAGTATTCACTGAATACATAATACGTCTCATCTCCCCAGCGGTCATATACCCTCTTTTTGAAATACCGGTTGATATATTCATCGCTGTTCGCTCCGACAAACGGTTTTCCTGCCTCATCATAGCCGCTTAACTGGCCGGCGCGGAATAAATCCCCTTTGGTAATCTGGCTGTCTTCTTCGAGCGCTATATGGCCGATGACATACATCCTTTCATCAATGAAAAAGGGCAGGCTCCCGAAATAGGAGGAATCTGCTTTCATTTGGTCTATGTAGTCCTTGAGCATGGGTGCGAGTTCGGAATAAATCAGGTCCTTCACTTGATTATGCATTTTTTTATCCTTAAGGCCTACGCTTGTATGCTGCTCATCCTCCACAATGGGCTCCATTACACGAAATGTATTGCCGAAATGAAGCACATCCGAGTATTTTAGATTCTCAGGCAGTGCTATACGTATATTCATCATCCCTATGTGAAATGGGCACAAAAAAATATCCAGGGAATTTATAGTAAAATCGGTATCTAACTGAGGAGACTTAAAAGTTCCTTGCAGATTTAACTTTTTGGAGAAACGGCGGAAACCTTCCCTTTCCGTATCCTCGGCAGGAAATAAGATCGGCTCGACATTCGGCAGGAAGAACTTTTCAAGTTCCCTGTGGAAAACTTTTACGCCGCCATAAAACTCTTCCTGAAGATCGAGATCCTTCAGTTTAAAAAATGTGAATCCTTCCTTTTTTAAACTTTCGGTAATATCATTCTTCGGTTTTTGGGACAATGCGAACGGGAAAACAAATTGAAGCATGGACCTCTTTGTTTTCAATTCATGAAGGTGATTCGTATTTTTTTCCTGAAAATCACTCATGCTTTCACCTCCCTTTAAAATCGCATCTATTATAGTACCCTATTTTGTAAGGAATAAACTGATACATTATGTAACCTTCAGTTTTGGATTATTTATTTTTTATTTCTTCCTCTCCTCGGCTAATTCCTCCATTTAATCTCTATGTCGACTTTTTTCTTTCTGTACTGACAGCATTTTTTTGTGCTGGGATTGTTTTAGAATGGGTAAAAGGAACTGGAAAAATATAGTGAACTTATCTTTACGTTATTATATAATGCAGGGTGGGCCAGGCAATATGGCCACGTGATTGCAAAAGTACATAAAAAAATCCCACAGAAGTATTTTCTGCGGGCCATCGGCCTTCCTGATCGGAAGACCACGAATTCGGGTACTAGAAACTGAGGTTTCCAGCAAGTCAGACTGTTGCGGGAACGGAATCCCTTCGTAAGCACTGACTGGCACTCCATTAATGACGGCTGTTCATACTTTCATCAGATAGAACAGTTCAAAATTATTTAAACATTTCATGATGCATATGATAAACTCCCGTTTTTGCTTTAAATTTTGCATTTTAGGTGATTTACGCCCTTTATCTGAGGTTTAAACAGTAAACCTGTATAAAAATATAACTAAAAGAATATTTTTTGTGCTTTGACGTAGTATTTGGTTGCTTTTCACAAAAAAATCTAACAAAAACATTAAAAAAATATTATATATGCGGTTTATTGAAACAGGCAGCGGGTATAAGTGAATTAGCGAAGTATGTTAGTGCGAAGATATCAGTCTATACTATATCACTCAGCAAAGGAGAGACAGCATTGAAACTGGACCGATTAAAGCTGACACAGTCAGCTGCAAGGAAAGAACCAAAAGCAGGAATCCAAATCAAATCATCCAGCCGCAGCCAGCGCCAGCAGATGATTGATTTTCTGGATAAACGTAAAAAATCAAGCGCAAACTAACCCCCATGGCAAAACCATTGTTGTCGTGGGTTTTTTGTTTACATTGTTTAGTTCGCAAGCTTTGTACGCTCTTCCTGCTGTAGAAAGCATGTTTTGATTCCACACATCTTAAGGAACTGCTTTATTTTTTCCAAGGAAAGAGCTTCGTATTCCTTCACAATGGTGAATTCTTTTATATATGCCACTTTTTCACTGATCCTGCTGACGCTCTCATTTTTCACCAACCTCCCTACAGGTGCCTCACATGTATAAATAATCGCTTCCCCCAGCTTCTTTAGCTTGTCGTGAAAATAAAACGAGAACACAATCGCGCATTCTTCATCATAAAAAGAAGGACGAACCCTCATATTAATATCTATCATATTATTGCACCCCTCTCTGATTTGTTATAATCACTATATCAAAATCACAAAAAGGATATATTTCCTATTTACAACTGATAAATGCATATATACCAGCATATATACCCACTACTCTGCCTAAGCTCCAAAACATATAACTTTAGGAATATTCCTGTAAGAATATTCTCAATTGTTTTTGGGTTGTCATGGGGTCTGCCCCACTTTATTGTATTAAAATACGCCTCCGGTCATGGAGGCGTATTTTTCGGGTACTACCCTGGTGCATAGTGTTTTTGTATAATATTAATAGATTGATGGCAGCTCTTGAGTGGTAACACCCGGTGTAACTGTTGTGCTGTATATTGATGGAAGCTCGTTGGTAGTAGATGAAGATCCTTTTTTCGTGCTGTATATAGAAGGTAATTCCGCAGATGCAGTTGCAGCTCCTGTGCCCGCTGCTAGAAGAAATGCTGCCGTGATTCCTATTAATTTCTTTTTCATTAGGTAATTCCTCCTTTTTTGGCGAAAAATATTGGTTTTATTAGAAAAAACTTCTATAGTTATATATAACCACATAATAAAAAAGTAGTATTTTTTGTTATTTGCCCGTTTTTAATTAAAATAGACCTTTCTATTAACTATTTTCCTTCTTTTTTAGTTAAAAATATAACTTTAGGAATATTTAAGGGGATCTGTTATGGATTTTTCTGCAGTTGGACAAAAAATCAAAGAACTTAGGAAAGAGATGGGTATATCTCAGGGAGAATTAGCAGAGGGAATATGCACTCAGGCTCAAATCAGTAAGATTGAAAAGGGAGATGTGTATCCGTATGCATCCACTTTGTATTTAATTTCTCAGAAATTGGGAGTGGACGTAAACTACTTCTTTGATATTGGAATGACACCTCGACTGGATTATGTGCAGGAAGTGTTCCAGCAGCTCAAGCTGGCAAGGCTCAGCATGAATTATAACGAAATTCGCCAGATTGTTAAGGCCGAAGAAAATAATCCATTATTCACACAGAACTCTAGGAACTACCAAATACTGCTTTGGCATAAGGGTATCTGTGAATATGAAATGAACAAAGATTATAAAGAAGCTATTAAGTATATCGAGCAAGCGATTTCCTCCACACAAACTACCGAAAAAAGATATTCGGAACGTGAAATTGAATGCCTAGTGAGTATTGCTGTTATATATTTTGAAGAGAAAATGTATGATAAAGCACTCGAAATAAATAAAGATGCCCTAAAATACTTAAACAACCTTCCCTATGTATCCGATAACAATCTCAAAAGTCATTTAAATTATAACATAGCCCGCATTTTGACTAGAATGGGAAGATATGATGAATCTATAGAATACTGTAAAAAGGGGATCAAATGGTGCGTCCAGCACAACCTATTGTTTGCCTTACCAGAATTCCATTATCATCTTGGATATAACCATGAATTGAAGAATGAATTTCAGGAAGCCAAAAATTATATGGACAAAGCATACAATATATTTGAAGTTACAAAGGAAACACGCTTTTGTACCTTCATTAGAGAAAAATATGCAAAATGGAGAAACGAAAACAAACTGCCATCCTAAACGTAAGGTTAAGGATGGTTTTTATTTTGCTCTCTCCTGGTTTCTTAAAAAATCAGAGCCCCCCGTTCAAATTCACTATAAAAATGAAGTATAATAATGAGATACGCGGAAATCCATTTCGCTTTGGTGACATACGTACTAACCGGGGCCGAGTCCTCTAGGCTTTCCACGTTTAAGCGGTAGTAGCGCTTATTTGGAAGGTTTCAAGCACTATTGAGGTCGTTTTAAGTTCATCTTTCGTTTCTGTTAATAACGCTTGATCGCTGTTCCACTTATATTGCTACGCTTTTTTGACGATATTGGCTCTTATGGGGTTTAAGTGATTATATTTGCTTGTTTGCGAGAATCGGTTTTGATTTAAATATCCGGAGTAACATCGGGCCTCAAATGGATAGCCATGCAAGTCGTGGCGATTATTGAATTGCTCGGAGGAAATGATATTCCAGTCACTATTAATCAATCCTTTCTAAATAAATTAGGGTTTTGCACGCGCCGTTGGAATACCATAAATGGGTTCTAAACATCTATATTTCTTTAACTCACTAAACGGGGTCCGGCCCCCCGCAATTCTTTAACACAGTAAACGGGCCTGATTCCTTGAATTTTTTAACAAACTAATACGGTCTGACCCTTAAAATACTTTAACACAGTACTCAGGGTGTGACCCCAGCTGGGAGGTTGTGTATGTCGAGTGAGTTGATGTTATTTGCTGAGAAGCTGGCAAGGCTGCTTGATCCGAAGAATGAAGTGGATTCAGCTGTTGTCCAAAAAGGGCTTAACCTCCACCGTCAGGATTTGGTTTATGGCAAAACTGAATCGCCTGACGAAATGAAGGCTACCATCCAGGATGTTATTCCTGTCCAGGTGTCATTGAATTTGCTTGATCCGGCAAGCAGTACCTGTGAATGTGACCCGGAAGGCTTTTGTCGCCATAAGCTTGCCCTGTTCTTTTCGTCCTACTCAGAGGTTGCAAGCATAAGTGACTGGCTGCGCAGCTGGCGTTCGAATTCTCCCATCCCTAAGAAGCCGGCAATTGGCGACCTTCCTATCCAGCGGGCAAGTGACCTTCTGAAGGCAAGACAGGCCATACAGCCTGAGAAGAGCTATGACGGCTGGAAGAAGTTCGTACAGAACAACTTTGAAGATCATCTTGAGCCGCATTTGAACCTTCCCGGTTATGTAGTCGAGGATAAAATTAATACATTTATGAAGAAGCTTAAAGCCCAGGAGCCATTCGAACGGGAGTGGAAAACCCTATATTCTTTCGTTGTCAATTTTGCTGTTTTACGCCTTCTTGTCGATATCCTGCAGAAGGATTCCTACCAGCAATCGGTGCTGCGCGCTCTGTATGCGTTCGCTGATGACATGATGGAAGAACTGCATCATTTACTGCAGCATCTTGGGCGCCAGGCCCGCCCTTTTGCCTTTGATCCTTTCTTTGTAGGCATCCGTAATGATGTACCAGCTCTCCTTTCGGGGAAGGATGGTCTTGATTATGAGAAGACCGAGGTATATCGGGCTATCTGGAGTCTTCTTCTGACGAAGTCCAATTGGCGGCAGGAGGAACGGTCCTTTATCAAAGAGCGCCTTGAATCCGGCGAGCTGAATGGTGCAGAGATTACGGCCCATAAAGTCGCAGCCATTCATCTAGCACTTCTGACCAGCCACCAGGACGAAGCAGAAAAAATTCTTCAGGGCCTGGACAGCGATGCCTGTCCGTATATGTTTTATTGGCTTAATTATTTGGCGGAAAATGACTCGGATTACCGTAGTGCCGCCTTTATCGAATTTCTCAATTCACATATTCGGGAATACATTAAAGGACTGCGTGATTACTATAGAGCCACCGATTTTGTACGGACTTTCACCTCCCAGGTGAGTTCTTATTGCTACAGAGCCAAGCGGCTTGATTTGCTGGAAAGATTTTATCGGGAGTCCCTTCCCTATAGCTACTGGAATTACGCAAATTTCCTATTTGAACAGGGTTCTTACAAAAAATGGGTGGAAATGCATATTTACTCGGAAATCAGCATTGATGTGATTAGCACAGAAAACATCAAAAAGGTTGTGGCCGAGGATCCATCCCTGGTCCTGCCATTGTATTACCATGCCGTCCAGGACAATGTCAGCATGAAAAACCGCTCAGCCTATAAGCAGGCTGTCCGCTATCTCAAAAAAATGCGGACCATCTATAAGAAATTAAAAAAAGAAGACTTCTTCCACGATTATGTGGCACATCTTTCGGAATCGACAAAGCGATTGCGCGCTTTTCAAGAAGAGCTGAAAAGAGGTAAGCTGATCGATGCTTAACATAGGAAAATTAAAAGTACAAGTTGACTTATTGGATAATCGCAAATACGCCATTTCCGTTACCGATGAGCAAGGTCAACCTATAAAACCACAGACGGTACGCAAGCTGCTTTTCACATGGGACGAAGCAAGCTATTACGGAACGAGGCTTGAACACGAAGACCGGGACGGGACTGCTATATTTATACTGGATGCCTGGGGACTGCTTCACCTATTTGCAAAGGAAGGGTTCAATTCCTTTATTGATTGGGAATGGTCAGAGCTTTCTTCCCTTCTCCTGTCTGCAGCTCCTATCCTTTATGAAACGATTGGCGAGGGAATCCCCATTCCTGACTTTGGGAGCCTTCAGCAGGGAGCTGTAGCCTGGCATTTGCCTGAAGAAGTGGTTGATGAATTCAATTCCGCCTTCTGGGAGGACACCATATATCCTGACGGTAATAAGCCGATGACCGTACAAAACTTTATCAGCAGCCTTTATAACGAAGCTGCTTCCAGGTATCTGGAAGTGTATTCACCGGTGCGGGACAAGTGGAAGCAAGCCGTTTCCGCCCTCCAGGATACAAGAATGTCACCGGATGAGCTTCAGGCGTTCTTTGACCGCGACAGCTGGCTGGAATGGCTCGGTGTGGAGGATGACCCTAAACCGTTTAAAACGGGGCTTCGATTATCCGAACCTCTCGACGGAGAAGGGCCCTGGAAGCTTGAAATCGTCCTTCGCTCCAAAAAGGATGAGACTGAAACCGTTGTATATCCTGCAAAGCGATTGCCGCGCAAATATACACAAGAGGTTGAGCAATCCGTCTCGCGCTGGTTAAAAGCCGTACCATGGCTTGAGGAGGATTCTACTTTTAAAAAGGAATTATCCGAATTTGAAGCCTGGGATTTTTTGACGGAAGCAAGTGAGAAATTGATATTCCTCGGTGCTGAAATCCTGCTCCCTTCCTGGTGGATGGCATTGAAGGAATCGTCCCTTAAGGTTAAGGCAAAGGTAAAAGGCCAGATGTCCAGAGGCCCTTCCTATGTTGGCCTTAACGCGCTGATGGATTTCGATTGGAGGTTCTCTGTCAACGGCGAGGAATTATCTGAGGATGAATTCCAAAAGCTTGTGGAGGAAAAAAGGCGCCTTGTCTATATACGGGGCCAATGGGTCAAGCTGGATGAATCCTTCATTAAGCAGATTCAGGAGCTGATGGAAACCGCTAATCAGAAAGGACTTCATTTAAATGACCTCCTCCAGCAGGAATTTATAAGCGATGCCGTGGATGAGGATGAAGATTCTGAAGAGGGAGACATGCTAAAGATTCAGTTCGAATTGAATCAGGATCTGAAAAAGCTGGTCAGCCGCCTTAGGGAAACAAAGAATATCCCTGTATTGCCCACTCCTGAGGATCTCCAAGGAGAGCTGCGGCCTTATCAGATGCAAGGAATGAGCTGGCTTTTATTTTTACGTGAGAATGGGTTTGGTGCATGTCTTGCGGATGATATGGGTCTGGGGAAAACAGTCCAAATGATTGCGTATTTGTTATATGTAAAGGCCCATGAAGAGGTGCATGCCAACGAGTTTATGTTCGATTACCATGAGCCGGTCCAGCATTCCCACACAGTGATTGTGGAACAGGATGAAGATGCCCAATCAGAGCATATCGATGAGGCTGAGTTTGAACAAGACTTGCGATCCGGAGACGAAACTCCGGTCACACCAGTAAAGGCTTCTCTGATTGTGTGTCCAACATCCGTACTGGGCAACTGGCAGCGGGAATTGGAACGCTTCTCACCCGAATTGAAGGTCCATCTGCATTATGGTTCCAACAGGGCCAAGGATGATCGTTTTGTACCAAGAATCGCTGATTGTGATGTTGTGCTCACTTCATATGGCCTTACTCACCAGGACTTTGATGAACTGACATCCGTACAGTGGAACAGTATTATTTTGGACGAAGCCCAGAACATAAAAAATGCTGGAACCAAGCAGTCCCGTGCTGTTAGAAAGCTGAAGGGCCGCCATCATGTCGCTCTGACCGGCACTCCTATGGAAAACAGGCTGACGGAGCTTTGGGCGCTATTTGATTTTATCAACAAGGGCTATCTTGGAACTCTCGGACAGTTCCAGCAGAGATATGTCTCTTCCATTGAACGCGATGATGAAAAGGAAAAAATTAAAGAGCTGCAAAGCTTGATTCAGCCATTCCTTTTGAGAAGGACGAAAAAAGACAAGGATGTGGCGCTGAATCTTCCGGATAAGCAGGAACAGAAGGAATTCGTTCCGCTTACGACAGAGCAGGCTTCCTTATATGAGCAGCTGATCAAGGACACGTTTGCCAATATTGAAGGACTGTCAGCATTCGAGCGGAAAGGCTTGATCCTTCAAATGCTGGGAAGATTGAAGCAGCTTTGCAATCACCCTGCCCTTTATTTGAAGGAAGAAACGTCTGACCTGGATCAGGCGTCTAAGAGGTCCGGAAAGCTTGAAAAATTGGCAGAGCTAGTGGATGCGGTCCAGGAACAGAGCGAAAGCTGCCTGATATTCACCCAGTATATCGGCATGGGGAATATGATCAAAGAATTGCTGGAGAAGCGCTACGGAATGGAAGTTCCATTCCTGAATGGAAGCAACAACAAGCAGCAGCGTGATGACATGATTGCGAGATTCCAGGACGGCGAGTTCCCAATCTTCATCCTTTCGCTTAAGGCAGGCGGTACCGGCCTGAATCTGACGGCCGCCAATCATGTCATCCACTTTGACCGCTGGTGGAATCCGGCAGTCGAAAATCAGGCGACCGACCGCGCTTACCGGATCGGGCAAAAGCGATTTGTTCACGTCCACAAACTGATCTGCACAGGTACTCTTGAAGAAAAAATTGATGCAATGATAGAAAAAAAGCAGGCGCTTAACGATGAAATCATCAGCAGCGATAATTGGATCACCGAATTATCCACAGAAGAAATCAGAGATTTAGTGGCACTGCACTAAGTTAAGCAGGTTGGCTTAGAAGATCACCAAAAGGTTGGCTAGACAGCCTTCTGGTGATTTTTTTTATGGATATCACATTTAATCAAACGATTGATTAAATTACTTTTTGAAGTGGGGACTGGATTGATCGAGTTTAATCAAACGATTGATTAATAATTAGCATCATATTCTCCAGTTCCTTGGCAGGCTTTTATTGAATCTACGAAAATTATTATCCATACGATGAATCACCCGCTAGCGCACCACTCAACACCGAAGCTTTCAGGCGGTCTTTTTTATTGCGTTTTGCTCCTTTCCCCTTAGGAATGTACGTAAGAAAAACAATTTTGTTCTCAGCTTTTATCCCGATTCTTTGGACGATATCATATAAGCTTTCTTGCCTGGAAGTTTGATAGATTGTCCCAGCTTCATTTATAGCTTCTTCTGTATGCTGCTTTTTGTTAATCGTAATCTTTTTTTGATGGGCGGTAATTTGAAGGCGGGAGTAGTCTGGGTGGCCAACTGAGTGGAATGTAACACAGATGTCTTGTTGAAGCTTGTACAACTCATATTTGATTTGTTTGGAATTTGACCATTGTTGCAATGCATCGAAGAAAGTAAAGGTACCTAGCTGCGTAATCCCATTCGCATGGACAGTCCGTATAATTACTGCCGGCTTCTTGTCCTCATTATTCTCAGCTACCTTTTTCAAGAAATAGTTCTCCATGTGTTTCCCTTTTCCATTTCGTATTTTAACCTCTTAACTTTCACATGCCCTTAGTAAAATCCTGCGTATTTTTTACTGGTGATTTGAACGATTTATGAAGTGCAAATGATGCATTTCCCCTATGGGTATAGTGTAAAATTGCTGTTATAGGCCTAGCTCGGTCTTCTCTTAGACGAAGAAGTGTAAGTTTGTTCTAATGGAGAACAATTGTTTTTGTTCTAATACGTGTCATAAACCCATTTTTCTCCCTTTGAGTTGTACGTTAAGGTAAATGACGAAAACGGAGAATGAACAATGAGCTTAGCAGACAAGCTACGGGAAATGCGTGACGGAAAGGGTTGGTCGCAGCAATATGTTGGCAATAAGCTGAATATCAGCCGCTCGGCCATTTCCAAACTTGAAACCGGAAAACAAACTCCCTCAATTGAAATTTTAAAACAATACGCAAAGCTTTTTCATATTGATCCCCAAGATTTAATATCCGAGCTGACCGGAGGAACTATCAGCAAGGAAGAAAGGCCTGCTTATCGATACAAAAAATCAGATGAAGAACGTGCTTTGGAAGAGCTATATAAACGAAATCCTAAACTGAAAAGGACCCTTTTGGAGCTAGAAAAATATCCCGCCAAAGAACAGCAGCGCACCGCGGAATTTCTGGAGACGTTTGTGAAGGGATTGCGGAAGAGCTAAAGTGAGACTAATAAACTTCTATATTCAGTCTCAACTGACTGTCCATAGGAGTTCTTTTATGGGAAAGCGTCAATAAACCATTATTATCTAATAGTCTTCAAAACGTTGAAGGAGCAGTACAAGGGTATTCATATGCCTGGCAAGCTCAGTAGAATAATATATCAAGAACCTCCCGGATTACAGGAGGTTCATTTTTATCTATCAGTAAAATTACTGTTTCGCCTCAACATTCTCTAAAAACTTTCCCACTACCTCAACATATTCCTGTTGCTGTTCAACATAACCGCAATGTGAGCTTTCTTCGAAGACATGAAACATAGAGCCCGGCACCAGACTGCTGAAAAATTCAGCGGATGCAGGTGTCGCCTCATCAAACCGGCCGCACAGAAATAAGGATGGCTCGCTGATCTCATGCAGCCTGTCCGTACAGTCGAAGTCTTTTAAATTTCCTGTAACGCAAAATTCAGACGGACCCCACATCAAATTATATATTTCTTTATTGCCAAGCTTGGAGGCTTGCTCCATGGATTCCGGCCGAGGATCTAGCCGGCAGAGGTGCTTCCGGTAATACTGCTTTGTCGCTTCCTCATATTCCTCTGAATCCGTGGTTCCCTCCGACTCACAGCGCTGGATGATTTCCTGAATATCTTCCGGCATGTCCTTTAACAGTTCAGTTTGATCATCTGCCCATCGAGGCGCACTCAGGCACGGACTTGAAAAAATCGCACTCTTAATCCCGGTTGGTTTAGCAAGCAAATATGCTGCTAGCAGCGTTGTCCCCCAGGAATGTCCCAAAATATGTACCTGATCCAGTCCCAATTCTTTTCTAACCTGGCCTAACTCCTCCACAAAGCGCTCCAGCTTCCATAAGGACGGATCGGTCGGCCTCTCAGAATAGCCAGATCCCAGCTGATCGTAATAAATTACGGGCCGGCCTGCAGCCAGTTCATCCAGAGTTCTTAACGCCAGATGATTATTTCCGGGACCTCCATGCAAAATCAATAGCGGTGTGGCTGTTTCGTTCCCCGCTGTTACTTTCCTATACCAGACTTTGCCGCCGGTTACCGTTACTAACCCTTCTTCAACTGACATGTTCTATTTCTCCCCTTGCCTTATCTATTATCAACTTTATCTTAACATTTTCGTTGATTTGACGTTCGTGCATTTTTTGCTTTTTATGGTTCGAGCATAAATTTTCTAATTCAAGCATAAACTCTGGAGTTCAAGCATAAACTGCCACACTTCGAGCATAACACTCTGAATATCGCGCATAATATATGTTATTTCGCTCTTAAGCTTTTCTTTTTACTGTTTTGCATCGCAATCGGGTTTATTTAAGGATTGAACCAAAAGGAAAGGAAAGATTAACAATTTGATAGAGAAGGACCTAATTTTTTACGTGGCGGAGGTAGTTTTTTACTATTCGAGCATAAAACTTGTGGTTCGATCATAAATCCCGGATTTCGAGCATAAACTGGCGCTTAGCGAGCATAACAGCTCTAGTTCGAGCATAAAAGCACATAAGCTTTTCTGTTTACTCTTTTGTACGTATTTTAATCATGTTTATTTTAAGATTGAAACAAAAACAAAAGAAAGATTAACAATTTGATAGAGAAGCACCTGATTTTTTACGTGGCGGAGGCAGTTTTTTACTATTCGAGCATAAAACTTGTGGTTCGATCATAAATCCCGGATTTCGAGCATAAACTGCTACATAGCGAACATAACTGGACTTCAGTCAAGAAAGTGGACAATAGGCTTTGATTTTATTTTGTTCTAAATCTCTAGCGCATTTCGTTTGCTGAAGGTTTCTGAAAGTGATCAGTCAAAAACCTGACTGTTCACTTCATACCCAAATGGTGAAATTATTAGTTATAAACTAGCTTGCGAAACCCATATTTCTCTCGAATTGATTAGGTGAACAGAAGCCTAAAGTCGAGTGTTTCCTTCTTTGGTTATAAAAACTGCTGATGTAGTAATTGATTGCTTTTGTTGCTTCTGCCCGAGACTTAAAACGTCTTCTATAAATTAACTCTTTTTTAATTGTCGCATGAAACGATTCTATGCAGGCATTGTCGTATGGATTGCCTTTTCTGCTCATGCTGATTTTAACGTTAAGTTCCTGCAGCCTCTCCACATACTGGTTAGAACAATACTGGGATCCTCGGTCAGAATGGTGGATTAATTCCTTTGTAGGCTGCCGCGTCAGGAGCGCCATGTTTAAAGCCTGCAGCGGCAGTTCCTTTTTCATATGGGAATCCATGCTCCATCCCACTATTTTTCGGGAAAACAAATCCATCACGGTCGACAAATAAACCCATCCTTCCAGGGTCCAAATGTATGTAATATCTGCTACCCATATCCGATCCCGCGCTTGCGCACGAAATTCTTGATTTAAAAGATTAGGATAAAGGCGCAAATCATGATTGGAATCCGTGGTCACGACAAATCTTTCTTCCGGGATAGCACGCAAACCTAAATCCTTCATGATTCGTGCGACCGTTTTTTTTGAAATCGTATATCCCCATTCGATTAAATCATGATGGACCCTGGGACTTCCATAAGTTCCTTCACTTTCATAGTAAGATTTTTTTATTTTCTGCTGGATTTCTTTCTTGTAAGCCTCTCTTTCGAGGTCGACCCTATCTTTGTTATCTATCCACTTGTAATATCCACTCTTCGATACTTTTAAGACTTTACACATCATCACCACAGTATGTTCATCCCGATGAGCATAGATGAAACTGTAAATTATGCTTGGTTTTTTGTGAAGATGTGCATAGCCTTTTTTAGAATTTCATTTTCCTCTCTTAACTGCTGAATCTCTTTTTCATGCTGTTTTTGTAGTTTTTTAAGTTCTGCAGGTGTTATATATGTCTCTTTTTCTGTCCCGTTTCTTAATTTCTTCTTATATTCACTAACCCACCTGCGAAGAGTGGGATACGGCACTTCCAGCTCGTATGCTACTTCCCGGGCTACCCGGCCCTCCTCAACCACTAATTTAGCTACATATTCTTTAAATTCCGGATCACGATGTTTCCCCACTCTGAACACGTCCTTTTAATAATTATGTTTATTATAAGTTATCTTTTTTACGTGTCCACTTTTTAGACTAACTTGATAACAGCTCCAGTTTCGAGCATAAAACCTCGGATTTCGCGCATAAGCTTTTCTTTTTACTGTTTTGAATGTATTTCACTCGGGTTTATTTAAGGATTGAAACAAAAACAAAGGAAAGATTGATAAATTAGTATAGAAGCAACAGACTTTTTACATTGTGAAGGAAGTTTTGTACATTTCGAGCATAAAACATGTGGTTCGAACATAAATCCCAATTTCACGCATAAACTGGCGCTTAGCGAGCATAACAGCACCCGTTTCGAGCATAACCCCCTAGATTTCGCACATAAGCTTATCTTTCTATTATTTAGAATGCATTTAAAATCTGATTTTTCAAATATAGGAGCAACAATAAGAGGAGAAACTGCTTTTTAGATTGTAGAGGGCTTTTTTATAGTCACATTATTAATTTTGATACAATTTTAGATTTTGGTTAGAAGGGATTAACAGATTAATGAAGAATAAAATATAAAAACATAGAGAGGAGCATATTATTGATAGCCAAGCAGCGTGAAATACCAATTATATTAGCAAAGTTGCAAGCCTTATTGCGCCGTCTGCCGAGTCAGCATCCAAAGAGGCAGCTTATCGAAAAGGATATGGCAAAACACAAAGCAGGGTTCAAAGGTGAGCAGTCCGTAGATTACCATTTGAAGAATATATCAGAGAAAGATTACTATATTCTCCACAATTTACGCCTCACTGTTGAAGAGGAAATATTTCAAATTGATGCACTGTTTGTTTCCCAAGCCTTCGCATTAACCATTGAAATTAAGAACATTTCCGGCACCCTTCTATTTGACCCCACCTACAAACAATTAATCCGAATTTATGACGAAAAAGAGACAGGATTCCCTGATCCAGTGTCACAGGTAAAACGCCAGCGAAGGCGACTGTTATCGTGGCTGAAGTCTATGAAATTCCCGCCAATGCCGATTGAATATTTGGTAGTGATCAGCAACCCTTCAACCGTTATAAAAATTAGTAATCGCCACTCTGGTGACTATAAAAGGATTTGCCATGCCTCAGAGGTTGAGGAAAAGCTTAAGCTTTTCGAGGAAATTCATACTACAACGACCCTGGAAGTTAAGGAAATGAAAAAATTATCACGACACCTGATTAGGCATTATACTCCTCAGGATGTCGACATTCTCGCAAACTATCAAATTAAACCGGCTGAATTACAAACGGGAGTTTTTTGCCCTGATTGCGGATTTTTACCGCTGAAACGACAGCATGGTTGCTGGCATTGCCCTGCGTGTAATACTAAAAGCCTTAACCCGCATGCAGCGGCTCTTGATGATTATTTCCTCCTCATAAGTCCCACTGTAACAAACACCGCTTTCAGAAACTTCCTTCAAGTCCCCTCAAGGCATGTCGCTTGCCGGTTGCTTCACTCACTAAATCTCCCTTTCAACGGCCACAACAAAAATCGCGTATACTTTCCACTCAATAACTAGCACTCACAAGAAAAAAAGCATGTACCGGGCCTCCCCAATGCATGCTCTTTTCATCTACCAAGGAAATATTTCATCCTTTTTTGTCCCAATACTGCTCTCTGGCACGAGTCTGTAATATAGCTCCTTATATTTCGCTGAGGAAGCATCCCAGCTGAAGTCCAGTGACATGGCACGCTCTGCTAGCTTTCTCCATCTATTCCCCTGGTATCTATACAGCCACACAGCCTGCTCAATAACATACAGCATGTCATGAGCATTGTAATTCGTGAAGCTGAATCCATAGCCTTCCCCCGTAAATTCGTTGTATGGCTGGACCGAATCCTTAAGCCCGCCTGTCTCCCTCACGATTGGAATTGTGCCGTATCGAAGGGCCAGCAGCTGGCCGATTCCGCATGGTTCAAACTGGGATGGCATTAAGAACATATCGGACCCTGCATATATTTTGCGTGCAAGGGTGTCATCAAAGTAATTCTCGAAACGGACTGTGTCCGGGTTTTCTGAAGCTAATGCCCTTAATGCGTTTTCATACTTCCAGTCACCTGTGCCAAGGATCACCAATTGTACATTTTGGCTCAAGATTTCACGGAAAACATGCAGGACCAAATCGATTCCCTTCTGATCCACCAGCCGCGTAACCATCGAAATGATGGGCACACCTTCATCCACCCGCAGATTCAGTCCCTGCTGGAGCTGTGCTTTATTTTCCATCTTACCTGCATAGTCCGTATAGTTCGTAAACAATTGAGGGTCGGCGGCTGGATTATAATCCTCCGCGTCAATCCCGTTCAGGATCCCTTCCAGCCTGTCACTTCTCTTTCGCAGGAACCCGTCTAAATTTTCCCCATAGTATGGCATCTGGATTTCTGAAGCATAGGAAGGGCTTACCGTTGTCAAATAATCAGAGTATGCAAGCCCTGCTTTCAGATAGCTCACATTTCCATAAAACTCAAGGCCGTCCACATTGAAATAAAGCTCACTCAGGTCGAGAAGCTCGGCCAATACATTTTTTGGGTAGACCCCTTGATAGCGCAGATTGTGTATGGTGAACACTGTTTTAATATTC
The DNA here is from genome assembly GCF_046237635.1 of Peribacillus sedimenti. Taxonomy (NCBI): domain Bacteria; kingdom Bacillati; phylum Bacillota; class Bacilli; order Caryophanales; family Bacillaceae; genus Peribacillus; species Peribacillus sedimenti. The sequence goes on from NZ_CP143547.1 coordinate 4,815,959, forward strand.
TTATACAATGGATCTCTTCCATAATGCGCCTTTAAAAAGACAGGAATGAGCCCGGCCTGCCAGTCATGGCAATGAATGATGTCCGGTTTGTCGTCCAGGTATGGCAATGCTTCGAGCACCGCCCGTCCAAAAAAAGCAAACCTTTCTCCATCATCAAAAAAGCCGTAGCTGCCATGGCGTTTAAAATAATACTCATTATCAAGGAAGTAATAGCTGATCCCGTCCTGCTCCAGCTTTTCAATGGCACAGAACTGCATTCTCCAGCCAACAGGTACTTCAAGATCCGTGATAAACTCCATCTGTTGCTTATATTTGAAGTCCAGGTCGCCGAATTTAGGTAAAATGACCGTTACTCCAACGCCTTGGTTTTTCAATGCCTTTGGCAATGCGCCAATCACATCGCCAAGCCCTCCGGTTTTAATAAATGGTGCACATTCTGATGCAGCAAATAGTACGTTCATCGTTGTCCTCCTGTTATATGACTTCTGCTTTCTTTATGACTTTAGGCTGGGACCCACCAACGATAACCTTCTCTTTGCCCACCTGAACCTGCTTGTCCATAATCACATTCTCAATGTATGCCCCTTCGCCTATATCGCTTTTCTGCATGATGATGCTGTTTTTGATCACTGCACCGGGATGAATTTTCACTCCCCGGAAAATTACGCTGTTTTCGACGATGCCTTCAATTTCGCATCCGTTAGCAATCAAAGAATTGATGACATTCGAAGTCTGCGCATATTTGGCGGGAGCTTCATGCTTTACCTTGGTAAAGATATCCCATCCATCATAAAAGAAGGAACGGACCACCTCAGGATCTAGAAAGGCCATATTGCTGACATGATAGCTCTCGACGGAGTGTATGAATGGCATTTCGCCTGTAAAATTATACCCATTCACCTGCAGGCGGTGAAGGTTTGCTTTTACCGCATCCTTCAAGAAGTCATATTCATTGTTTTCGATGCACATCTTGATCAAGTTGATCAATCGTTCTTTATTAACCACATACATTTCCAGGCATACGGAATCTCCTTCTCTTGGAACTGTATATAAATCGATATCAGAAATTTCATTATCCGATTCCAGTATACAAGTATGATAGATTGGTTTTTCGACGGACCCGCCAACATAGTCCTTCACCACCACTGTGATATCAGCACCCGAGTTTCTATGCTGTTCCACTACATCATCAAAATCAATCTTACAGACATGGTGGCCTGGCGTGATGATGACCGTTTCATGAGGGGACCGCTCAAAAAACTCAAGATGATCATAGAATTGCTGAACATCACCTTTTATAGCTTCATCCGGATGAATCGGAGGCAGGATAAACAAGCCGCCATTTCTGCGGTCTAAATCCCATTCCTTCCCTGAATTCAAATGGTCCATAACGGAACGATATTTATCCTTGGTAAACACAGCGACCTTGGTAATATTCGCATTTACGAAATTTGACAGTGTAAAGTCAATCAAGCGGTATCGCCCAGCAAATGGAACTGAGGCCAAGCAACGGTTTTGTGTCAACTCTCTTAAAAATGATCTTTCATTAATCAGATTGATAACTCCAAGTACCTTTTCCATATTCAGCGCCCCTTGTGTTAGTAGTGTAATTAAGAAAAGGCTGTTATTTGCTAGTTTATAGTTTTTCAAACAACAGCCTGAGTACGTAGTTAGCTGCATTCTTTCCGTAATCCCTTGCTGACATGTAAAGGGTTTACGAAAAGAGGCTTAGGAGGGATCTCCCTTAAAATACTTCATCCATTTTCTCTGATCGGGGATAGTATCCAATCAGCTTTATATCTTCCGGGCTTGCCGGCTGGATGACGGTTCCTTCCTCTATCACTGAATTGCTGGTAATAATCGCCTTTTCAATAATGACATTATCCTGGATGACGACATTTGGCATAATGACAGCATCCTTAATGCGGGCGCCTTTTCCGACGCGGACATTGTAGGAGATGACAGAATGATCTATGTTTCCATGGATGATACTGCCTTCATTGATCAGCGACTGGTTTACTTTGGCATCCGGTGAAATGTATTGAGGCGGATGGTTAGGATTACCTGCGTAGACCTGCCAGGATGGGTCATTCAATTTGAATTCCGGTTCAGGTTCCAACAGGTCCATATGCGCTTCCCACAGACTCTGGATCGTACCGACATCCTTCCAATATCCGTCAAAACGGTATGCGAACATATTTGTTCCATCCTTAAGCATCTTAGGGATGATATCCTTTCCAAAATCCTTTGAGGACTCAGAATTCAGCTCATCCTGGACTAAATATCTTTTTAACAGCTTCCAATTAAATAAATACACACCCATGGAGGCCAAATTGCTTTTTGGTTCGGCAGGCTTTTCGTCAAAATCTGTGATTTTATCAGTCTCATCCGTGTTCATGATTCCAAAACGGCTAGCTTCCTGCCATGGTACCTCGATTACAGCGATGGTTGCACCGGCTCCGTTTTTCACATGTGACCGAAGCAGCTTTCTATAATCCATCTTGTAAATATGATCTCCGGAAAGAATCAGTACATGTTCAGGCTCATACGCATCAATGTATTGGATGTTCTGGAACACGGCATTCGCTGTACCCTCATACCACTGACCGCCCTGTTTGCCCATATAAGGAGGCAGCACAGACACTCCGCCGTTATTTCTGTCGAGATCCCACGCCCGGCCATTGCCTACATAGGCATTCAAAAGATGGGGCTGGTACTGGGTCAGCACACCGACTGTTTCAATCCCTGAATGAGTACAATTGCTCAAAGCAAAATCTATAATTCTATATTTTCCGCCGAATGAAACGGCCGGCTTAGCCAGTTCCGTTGTCAATTCTCCAAGTCTCGATCCCTGTCCTCCTGCCAATAGCATCGCGATCCATTTTTGTTTTTTGGCCATTATGATAATCTCCCCTGTCGTTTTTTAGTTTGTTTCATAAAAATAGCTACTCCCAATGGAGGGATGGTAATTTCCATGCTGTACTGCTGATTATGATACGGCTTTTTTTCTACCAGAAGTGGGTTCTCATTTCGTACTCCGGAGCCTCCATAGGCTATGTCGTCACTATTAAAAACCTCTACATACCGTCCGGTTGAAGGCACACCAATCCGAAAATCCCTATATACGTCGGCTGAAAAATTGCACACCACTATACAGTAGTCGCCTTTACGCCTGCCTTTTCTGATAAAAGAAATGACACGTTCCTTTTTGCTGTTGGGATCAATCCATTCGAATCCTTCAGGATCATGATCCAGACGCCAGAGACACGGCATGGATTTATAGAAATGATTCAGCTCGGCGAGATAGACATTCACTTTTTGGTGGGATGGATAATCGAGCAGCATCCAGTCCAGCTCCTCTTTATCCTTCCATTCGGCAAATTGGCCGAGTTCGCTGCCCATGAATAACAGCTTTTTGCCTGGGTGCGTCATCAAGTACCCATACAAAAGCCTAAGATTAGCGAACTTTTGCCAGTAATCACCCGGCATCTTATTTAATAGGGAACGTTTTCCATGGACTACATCATCATGGGAAAACGGAAGTACAAAATTTTCAGAGAAAGCATAGAACATAGAAAAGGTTAAGAGGTTATGATGGTATGGACGGTGGCTCAGTTCATGCTTCATATAGCGCAGGACATCGTTGACCCACCCCATATTCCACTTGTAGTTGAAGCCAAGGCCTCCTGCATCTGTCGGTGCGGTTACACCGGGCCATTCAGTAGCCTCCTCCGCCATCATGAGGGCATTCGGATATTTTTGAAAGATCGTTTCATTCAACTTCTTTATAAAATCAATCGCCGCAAGATTTTCCTCACCGCCATATTTGTTGGTGAGCTTTTCCGGCAGAGGGTTGTCGTGGTTCAAATACACCATGGAAGACACAGCATCAATCCTGAATCCGTCAACATGGAAAATATCCATCCAGAACATGGCATTGGAAATCAGGAAGCTGATTACTTCTGGCTTTTCATAGTCAAAATTATATGTTCCCCAGAGCGGCCGTTCCGATCTCATGGGATCCACCGGTTCGTAAAGGGGTGTTCCGTCAAAGCGCCCCAGTCCATGAGCGTCCTTGCAGAAATGGGCAGGAACCCAATCCATAATCACACCAATACCCTTCTGGTGGCACTGGTCAATAAAATACATCAGGTCCTCCGGCTTGCCAAAACGGCTTGTGGCTGAAAAATATCCGGTAACCTGGTATCCCCAGGAGCCATCAAATGGGTGCTCCATCACTGGCATAAGTTCAATATGTGTAAATCCGTGTTCAATCACATAGTCAATCAATTCATCGGCGAGCTCCCGGTACGTGTATAAATCGCCATTATCCTTTAGCTTCCACGATCCGAGATGGACCTCATAAATCAGCATCGGCTTATTATATGGGACTTTTTTTACCCGCTTCGCCATCCACTTTTCATCACGCCATACATATTTGTCCAAACGTTGGACTATAGAGGCAGTTTTCGGCCTCACTTCAGAAAAAAAAGCATATGGATCCGATTTAACGACGAGTGAGTTGTCCGGCGTCAGAATTTCGTACTTATACAGATCTCCTTCTTTGATCCCTGGAATGAATGCAATCCATATACCGGATTTTTCAACCCTTTCCATCACATGACGATCCCCATCCCAGTGGTTGAAATCGCCAACGACCGACACTCTCCTTGCATTCGGAGCCCATACTACAAATTGGACTCCCTCAATACCCCCTTTCACATGGATATGAGCGCCAAATGTTTTATACGCTTCGAATAATGTACCTTCATGAAAAAGGTACAAATCAAAATCACTTGGGCGGTTATTCGCCTTTATTCCCATCATGTTTTTCACTGGACCACCCTCCTTCGACGTCTGCTGTGTAAACTATGAACACTTTAATCTTCTATGCAAAAAATGCGATTCCTTTAACGAAAAAGCACTTTTATTGTCGAAAGTGTAAAAATATTAAAATGTAACAGAACTGTAACAAAAAGGGAGGAGTGCTATACAATTATGGGATGTATATGCATGTGCAAGGCTGAACAATGAAACCCCTGCTTAAGCAGGGATGGAGTTATGATTTTAACTTTATGAAGGAGGAGGGAGATATTATGATTGATTTCTTTCGTTTATTTTTGCTGATGCGAATGAAAGGTGACAGGAACAGGAACTGTCTATCGTTTTAGATGTTTTTTGATAACGTCTAACTTTCTCTTTTTCGCTATGATTGGCTTAAATGGTAGATCGCAATTTTAAGAATTGAACTAGTAAAAAGAGAGTCAAACCTTGCATCCTTATTCCCATAATTCCGTCTTTTACTATTATGCGGCTTTAACGGTAGACCCCAACTTTATGATTGAGCTAGAAGGAAGATAGATAAAATTTGGAAAATGCGCACTTTACTTTGGATATTTTAATAGTGTAAATTCCTTTTATCATGAATAACCTCGTCTGAGCAGTTTGTTACATGCTTGGAATCAGAGGTTTATACTCAAACTACGGTATATATGATCGATATTGCAAGTTGTATGGGCGAAATCTCAAGTCTTATGCTCGAAATTCGATTTTTATGCTCGATTCCTAAAACAGGTAAATTACCTTAAAAACAAACTGGTTTTTTTTATAGTTTTGTGGTTGGATTGTCTTTTTTCATTATTTTCTGTTTATCTAACACATTAAATCCATCCAAACTCCATTTTGAACTTCTTTATGCTCGATATTAGGCTTTTATGCTCGAATCAGGAAAATTATGCGCAAAAAGCCAAGGTCTATGGGCGAAATCTCAAGTCTTATGCTCCAAATAGCATTTTTATGCTCGATTTCCTAAAAAGGATGAATTGCCTTAAAAACATGCTGGACTTTTCACATTTTTGTAGTTTGAATGTCTTTTTTCCTTATTTCCTCATTATCTAACACATTAAATCCATTCAAACCCCATCCTGAACTTCTTTATGCTCGATATTTAGGCTTTTATGCTCGAATTATGAAATTTATGCGCGATAAGCCAAGTTGTATGAGCGAATTCTCAAGTCCTATGCTCGAAATCCGACTTTTATGCTCGAACTCCGAAATAAGGCCGGACAGCGCAAAGCCATTTCGAAAACTAAACAAAATGCAGTTACGAGACGCATCATACACCTGCCGCATATCCAGGCCTGATAGCTAAGCGGAAATAAAAAAGCAAGGACTGAGTCATCCTTGCTTTTCTTACCTATTATGCCGCTTTGGTTAACTTTTTGTCGGCCTTGCTCTTCTTCTTTGGGTGGAACAGGCTGTATAGCACCGGTACGATAATCAGTGTCAGCAGCGTGGACGTAGTCAGTCCCCCAATTACTACCACAGCAAGTGATCTTGATACCAATCCGGCATGGCTGGAAATGGCCATTGGCAATAACGCTCCTACGGTTGCGATCGCCGTCATCAGGATCGGGCGAATCCTCACTACCCCGGCTTCCAGCAATGCCTGGTGCTTCTCCATACCCTGCTTCTCATTTTGCTTCACTCTGTCAAGAAGCACAATCGCATTCGTCACGACGATTCCATTCAGCATAAGCAGCCCGATCATGGCCGGCATTCCGATCGGTTCGTTCACTGCCCACAGGCCAATGAGTGAGCCGATTGCCGAAAACGGGATGGCGAACAGGATCACAAATGGTGCTTTTCCTTCCCCAAACGCCACAACCATAACCATATACACTAAAAGGATGCTCACGGCAATCGCGATCGCCATATTTTTGAAGCCTTCCTCCATGGCAGCGGAAGCACCTTCCTTATACCAGGAAACTCCCTTGGGAAGGTCAAGCTTGTTCAGAGCATCGTCTGCTTTCGCACTTACTTCTCCCGTGTTTGAATCGGTAATTGTCCCTCTTACAAACACATACTCTTTTCCGTTCAAATGATTGATCACCATACGGCTGTTTACTTTCTTCAGCGTGCCGATTTCATTCAGTGCCACTTGCTGTCCCATCATGTTTGTGATCTTTTGCTCACCAAGTGTTTCCACTGAATCAATATCATCGAGCTTCATGGTCAATTGAAGGTCTGTTGTTTCTTCATCAATGGACACCTTCGTAACGGTTTCACCTGTAATGAAGTTACGGACGGACTGGGCTACCATGGCAGGCATCAAGCCATGCTCGGCAAGCTTTTCTTCGTCCATGTCGATGGTAATCTCCGGTTTGTCGCCCTCCAGCGTAGTACGGACATCCGCGAGACCTTTCACATCTTTCAAGGCTTCTACCATCTGCGCACTTCCGGCTTTAATGTCATCAATATCTGGACCGTTCACGATGATCTGAAGGTAGGACTGACCGCCTCCCGTCATGTCGCCCGTGCTGCTGACCGTAATTTCCTTGGCTCCATCAATCTTGTCGAACTCTTTTCTAAGGTCGGCCGTGACCTTATTAACATTCTCTACACCGTCTTTGATTGTAAATGCAACAGAAGCACTTCCTTCTCCCACATTCGTACTTAGTTGTTTAATATCATCATTGTTTAATAGAACGTCCTCTATTTTTCCTGTAATCTCATTCGTTTTTGCTGAATTAATGCCCTGGTCCATTTCGATGGAGACATTGTATTCCAGCATCGTTTCCTGCGGCAGGAACGTAGTACCCAGTCTTGGTGCGATTACCCCAATGCTGAGCCCAAGAATCAGAACGGCTGCAAGCAATGTCTTCCAGCGGTTTGACAGGCTCCAGCTAAGCGTTTTTCGGTATACCTTCTGAATCTTGTTTTCTTTGTGCTCCGCAGGCTTAAGCTTTAATAGGAAGATGCGGGACATTAATGGAACTACCGTCACAGCCACTAAAAGCGAGAATAACAGCGAGACTACAATTGTCCAGGCCAGCGGAGCAAAGAATTTCCCGACAATTCCCGGTACAAATGCCATCGGAATAAATACGGCAACCGTTGTGATTGTTGAAGAGGTGATCGCTGATGCCACTTCCCTTGTTGATTCCTCTACCAACTGGCTGTTTCTTTCTTTTGCGGCACGGACCCTTCTGAATACATTTTCAATAACTACAATCGAATCATCCACGACCCTTCCGACCGCAACCGCAATGCCCGCAAGTGTCATGATATTCAAGGTATATCCTAAAGACTTCAATACCATTAATGATGCAAAAATCGATAGTGGAATCGAAATAATCGCAATTAAAGTTGACCGAATGTTCCGCAAGAATAATAGTGTTACCACTACAGCCATCAAAGCTCCAAGGAACGCCTCGCGAAGCATGGCAGATACTGAATCCTGGATTGATACTGACTGGTCGGAAAGCATCTTTAATTGATTCCCCGCCGGTATATCCAGCTCTTCAAGCTTGTCTTTTGCCTCTTTTACAATGGCAACAGTATTTGCTCCCGGTTCTGCTGTTACAGCAAAAGTGACGGCTTCTTCTCCATTAATTCTTGTATAGCTTTTCGTACCGCCGTTTCCATAGGAAATATTCGCAATGTCACTCAATTTAACAGCCTTTGGCTTTGCAGCAGGCTGGCCGGAAGCTGTTGGCATTTGCGGTAGAAGGATATCAATGTCCTCAATCACCTTTAACGAGGAGAGCTCCTTGCTTACCCTGACCGGAAGGACCTGATCATTTACGATAATTTCCCCGGTCGGTATAGAAAGATTATTTCCGCTGACAAATTGTTTTACCTGATCCGCTGACAGGCCATGCTTTTTTAACTGTTCCGGCAAAAGCTCCACATATACCTTTTTATCATCTATTCCCGCTGTCTCTACTTTTGCGACTCCCTCAATTCCTTCCAATGAAGGCTGCACAGTATCTTTTACAAACTTTTCAATTTCCGCTGTATCCCCTTTTGTTACGAAGCCGGCAGTAAATATAGGGAGGCTATCGAGACCCTGGCGATGGAACTGCAGCTGCCCGGCTGTTTCTGGAAGCTCCAGTTTCGAAAAAGCTTCTCTCGCTCGCTCTTCTCCTTCGTCCATCGTCACATCCATAGCGAACTCAAGTGTCAGCCAAACACCCCAGGCCGTTGCGTCACTATAAACATTCTTAACACCTTTAATATTCATTGCTTCTTTTTCAAACGGTTCTGCAATATCCTTTAAAGCTTGTTCAGGAGATGCCCCCGGGTATGTGATTTGTACTCCAAGGTATGGAATATCCACTCCGGGATACTTCTCCACATTCATTTCTCTCACTGCAAAGATTCCGCCGCCTATTAACATTACAATCAGCAAACAGATGGCGACAGTGTTTTTCATGCTAAAACGGATTATCGATTTCATCTCATAATTCCTCCATATTTCATTCCAGTTTAAGTATGATTTAACAAAAACTTCCTTAATAAATCTACCACACTAATGATTATAAAGAACTATTATTTTTCCATTAATAACCTTTAGTTTTATTTTTAATAAGCCTTAAGGCTTATAGATTACTCACTGCCTCCTCTTATTATTTTCGTAGACTACAAACTCGCCAACTCATTTCCATTTTCACCTAAGCACTTTTATGTAACTAAAGCTTATAAAAACAAAGTCACACCTGGTAGTGACCTTCAGCTAAAACTGGAGTGGTTACCTTCCACTATCAACCTGACCTTTTTCAGGCAAAAGGTGATATTGGTTACAGAATGAAATTGTCTGGAAAAATACTTCCTTATCACCGATCTTTTTTCAGACATAAAAAAATCCCCTCCATTAGGGAATACCTCGTTATTAAATAAGTTTCTTCGGACTGGTAGCATTCAGTGATACGGTACCCTGTCTCAAATTGTTGTTGCCTAAGCGCCATACAACCGCCATAAGAGAATGCCGCTCCAGGTCTTTTATTTATAAAAAATATTTGTTCTTCACACAAAAAAAAACATTCCCCATTTAGGGAATGTCTTGTCACAGATTGATTTTCTTCACGTCGTCTTCCACAGTTGCCAGGAGAAGGTACGATAGGGATACAGCCCATGCCAGCGGTGTATTTCCGTTTGGAACGTTCTTGCCGCCGATGTATAGCTCTGGAACCTCCCAGTTGTCAGGTACGATGTCTTTTGTTTTCCTAATATATTCCTGGACTTTATCGGTCATTCCAAGCTCCAGATAGCACATTCCCAGCCACGGCAGCCCGAAGCACCATTCCGCTTCGCTTCCTTCGTTATAATAACGGTCATTTTCATAGCGGATGCAGCCGTATTTGCGCTCAAGCCTGGTCGATACATCATTTATGATCTGTAAAGCAGTCTGTCTGTCCACAATTCGGTACGGATAGATTAGGGAAAGCAATGCAAGGTCAGTCACTTTTGTCTCACTTTCATGAGGAAGCATGAATCGTAATGTCTCCTGCCCTTTACGGATCAGGTCTTCATCTACCTGGACAAGCATCTTCACTGCAGAGAGGCCGGCGACACACGCTCCAACGCTCGAGGCGTGGATTTCCATATTCTCTTCCCACATTCCATTATCCTTAGCCTGCCAGTACTGGAGACATTCCAGATAATGAACCAGCTTTTGGACAATTTCCAGGTCTTTTTGATCACGGATCACTTTCTTGCCATGGCTGATCCCTTCACCAATTCCCCACAGAAAAGCACCAATTGCATCATTTTGTGCATGTCCCCACTCGACAGGAATCTCAGTCAGGTCCTTGGAATATCGTGCGTGAATGAATTCAAAAAGAAAGACAGGCTTCTTTTTTGTATGAATATCAATTTTCCATTCATAATTCCTGAAGAGATCGAGCAGGCTGTGATAGGCTTTTTCATATCGTTCACAAGGCGTATGCAAGAAAGGCAGAACTGTATACACGACGTCTCTTATCCATACATAGCTATAATCCTGGGAAGTACTGGCGGTATAAGCTCCATTGGGTAACCTCATCTTATCAAGAACAACTATTGCTTTATCGACATTCATGAATAATCACCCCGTTTATAATATTTACTCACATTTTTATCCAAAATAGACAATTATAAACAAGACATAAGGATATTGAATGCGCTTACTTTATTCTCCCTGAAATTGATATTTAATATATACTATGATGGGAGGAGCTTTTTTGACAACCTAGTTAGCTTGTATTTTATAATAGGAATAAGCACTTATTCTGTCGGAAAAGTCCGTCGACTATTCATACTTTTACCCAAAAAATTACAGGAATAATCCTCAATATCTTTCCTATGGCGATAAAAAATTCACATGCTAATTTTTAAGTGTGAATGCAAATATCCAATACACCCCTACAGATTAACGGGCCTTTCGAAATAACCGCACCAACCAAATATACAAGCATTAATTTATCAGTTCATGTAATGTTGTGAAGGCGAAGAAAGTTATCGCTTAAAAATGGTGCAGTTTTGCTCATGCCCGTGAAGGTCGGTTCTTCTAATCCGTCCTAGACTTACTAATGTCGAGAAGATAAAAAGCCAACTGTTCCTGGTTGGCTTTGGTTTATAGTTCTTTAAGCCATCATTATGACCATTGGCTGCTTTTCAGGACTAAAATGAACGGCTCCCAATTCCCGGCATCGGTTTTCCATCCAAAACTATTTTATCCTCTAATGAATTCCTATCCTGGCCGGGAAAATAATAGCCTGCGGCAGGCATCCAAGCATGTACCAATAGGTTCAGTTATTTCTAATGCAAAGGACGGTTCGAGGCTGATACTTTTTTCTGTTAAAAAAGCGGATACACGTATAAACTCATATATTCCATATAAAACGCAAAGTGATCCGGCTAACAATGCTGTTCTGACACCTCCCCCAATGGGTGAAATCCTTCTTTACACCATCCCCCAGCTAAAAAAAAGCTACCCACCGTTCTTCTATAACATATGCCGCTTCTAAGTCTAAATTTCTATAAAAAGCAATCGATTCTACTGGATTCCAGGTTTGATTTTGTGTTTCATGCGATTTCACCTTTCTCATACATCATGCCTGCATTTGTTTTTTATATATACAGATTATTGGAAGCATATGACGATTAAATCGAAACTTGAGATGAGAAGGCTTTCTGCTTTAGTCTTATTCATTGGTAATTTTATTGGGCTCCCTATCACTTCCCAGGGTACTCGCTGAATTGCCTCTGCTGCTAAGCAGGTACATGGAATCAAGCATGTATGTCAGCGAATATGTAATATCCCCCTGAATCAGTTTATCCGGTATCATGTGGAACACTTTTTTCAAAGCGATAATGTCACCAATTGGAAAAACCAGAGGGACATGTATGCCCCTCTTCTGGCCAACCTTTACAGCATATATTTCAAAGAAAAATCCTCTCCGCTAATCCTTTTAAATAATTCATTATATTTGTAACGTCCTGACGGATTGATGATCTGTTCTTTTAAGAAGGCACCAAACTCCTTTGGCTTATCTATGATGGCCGACCCATGCTTTTGTTCGAAAACCTTCGAAAGCATTTCACAGGTTACATCACCCATAAAATAATTATGAAGATAAATCGGGTGGGTTGTGAAGTGGATCATGAAAGCCCAAGGCGGTTCAGCCGTATAGGCTCCCTCCTGTAAAACCTCCTGCTGGTTTTTCCAATACAGATCATAAATGTCATCCAATGTGGCAATATCATTTTTATACAAGCTGTGGTCGAACAGGATTCTGCTTATTGCACGCAATGAATTGACCTTACGATGCCTCATCCTTGAAGAATTTTTTGTAAAAAACGGGACTGTACAGAAATCCCTGGAAAAGGTTTGCGATCCCTTCACTGATAATGCCGCTGACTCCCTTGTTGAGGATTTCTTCCTCTGGATTTAACAGGAAGGAATGGACGGCATGGCCTGTTTCATGCAGCAACACTCCATATTCATGATATTTGTTTTTCACATTGGCCAATATCCTTGAATCCCTGGCATTTTCAATTGGGAAATTATAGCCCCATTCCGATTTATTTGCTCTCGGAAAAATATCATATGTAATATTGAATTTTGCTATGTCGATATCAAATAATTGGAATAGTTCATCTATATTTTCATAATAATCAGACATATCAACAGATTCATTTAATGCAGGTGCGATTCTCGCATCAATATAGCCCTCATCCCATGGAAACATGCGGTCATCGTGTAAAAACTCATTCGCATATCTGCCCCTCGTTTCTTTCATAGCCGGCAGGATTTCATGAAGCTGCGGAAGCCAATTTTCAAAAATTGAACTATCCAGTTCGTTTTCTTCCAGCTTAAACGAGATGAAATCCTTCGAGCCATATTGCCTGGCATATTCTTTTCGCAGATTAATCAGCTCAATGAATCCTGCATCAACCAATGCTTTATTAATCTGATTCTTTGCTAAATAGGCTTCTTCCCTTAGCTTCCGGTCATCCTCACTGTTTAATACCTGATTCAATTCAACAGAGGATACCTCTTTTCCGCCAAACTGAAAACGGAAGGTATTCAGCACTTTGGATAATTCGTTTGTTTTCGTTTGAATGGCCATATTTAGTTCATTCAGCTCTTTAGACTGATGATAAGGTTTGAAAGTGTTAAAAACGAGCTCGGCCTTCCTCGCTTCCACTGGCGATAGTTCCTGCTCATAGTATTCTTTGACGATTTCAAAGGCTTTTTCATCCTTTAATGCATCGACCAATTGTTCATATTGCTTCTGAATGCCGAAGTCATAGCCGGTTGTATAGAGCGTCCAGCTCAGCTTTAAATGCTCCACACCCAGCCTGTGTATTTTTGAATAAATCTCATCAAGTTTTATCATGTTCTGCAACTCCCGAAAAATAGTATTTTATGCTTATTCTATTTCAATAGCAGAAACCCTGTTTTTTTATAAAAAATATTTCGGTGCTGCTATACAACTCAAGTTACAGGTATTAAATACCAACATTTTTAAAAATATCGATTACCAATAGCTGGGACATGTGATAAAATACCTATGTGCTTATACATTTTACATAAACGAGAAAATCTAATTATACTATTTTATATTGGAGAGGTTTATATGCGTATAGAAGGGATTGCACAAATCGTAAACAGTTTATGTGATGAACGAAAATATGCCCAGGCGCGTCACATGATCTCAAGCGAATGGAACCGGATTACGGAAAATAAAGCCTACCAGCTGCTGAATGACGATGCTAAACAACTGGTCAAAATCATCAGTGATGAAAGTATGAAAGGCACCCTCTCCAAAACAGAAAAGAAAATATTAAACCTGATCAATGAATCCATAAGGGATCTGAATCTCTCCTATGCGAAGCGGATCTTTATAGAGAACCAGGAATGGATCAAGAAGCCGGAAGCACAGGGATGGCTCACGGCAGATGCGAGATATCTTTGCGAGGTTTGGACCAAGGCAAAAGATGAAATACAAGTGTAACTGAATATAATGCAATAAAAGAGGCAGTGCCCCTTTTTTAGGGGACTGCCTCTTTTTCATTATTATTGTTTTGTGATTACGACTGTTTTTGTGGTTTTGTGGCCTGCAAGGTCAGTCGCTTCGAATACAAATGTATTCTTTCCTTTTGTAAGCTCCAGTTCAATGCCGCTGATTGTCTTCTGGAAGCTTCTCATCGCATACGGCTCTTTAAATTCATTATAGAAAATTTCACTGCCGTCAAGATACAGCCTGATTTCATCAAAGTTATCCGCTACAGTAACACTGACTTTAGGGTTGTCTCCCGTAGCTGATACAGTATTTTTTTTCGGAAGTCCGCTGATCGTCAGAGTCGGTGCCTTCGAATCCACGATCACCCTTCTGTTAATTGAAGTAGAGTTGCCCGCATTGTCCGTAGCTTTTACGATAATGCTATGGACACCATCAGTAAATGTTTTCGTGGTCGAGAAGGTGTATCTTTTGTTCACTGAATCGTATGTCAGCGGAACAGCCTTCCCATCTACTGTAAATTCCTTCACTCCTGACGGTTCAACCACATAACCGGCTATCGTGACAGAGCTCATGGAAGAGACGCTCAATATTTCAGGGCTCTGTATATGGATTTCAGGAATGGTAGTATCCAATTCCGGTGTATCAGCATTGAGATTGCCCTCAGCTGATGCTGAGTTGCCTGCAAAGTCAACGGCTATTACTTTAACTTTTGAGCCGGTGACTGTGTCCGGAATTGTATATTCCTTTGTAGCAGGTGCAAGAGGCTTATCACCCAGTATCGATTTTCCGTCGACTTGTACATCATAATAGTGCAAGCCTGAGCCGCCCACATTGTCAGAGCCGCTAAGCGTAAGGACCTTGCCTTTCTTGGCGAACTTCACCGACGGGAGACCTGTATCAACCTTTACCGGAATATTGAAGGTTTGGGCCTGCGCTCCCTGAAAATCGATCACTGCTTTGACCTGGTAAACATATTGGCCATCCGCAGTAAGTACATTTTTCACCTTTCCATCCCATTTGCGTACAGGATCCAGTGAGTACATGGCACTTTTACCGCCATCATAATAATTCTTACGGACATTATTTTCCGTACGGAGTTTGCGCAGCACTTTCCCGTTTGTGTCTAGAATACTGTACTCTACTGATTTCGCATTTCTTAAGAATGATAGAATCGGGATCACATCATCCTGGACGCCATCATTATTCGGAGAGAATGCAATCTTTTCTTTGCTTAAAGCACCCGTAACGACGTCTTCACCCAGGAAGTTAAAGCTGTTTCCAGCCGTAGTTACAGCACCTGTCAAACCATAGAAGGAATTGTCCGGGTTATCGTAAATAGAACCGTCAATGATCGGTGCCTTGTCCCAGTTCCCTTTGAAGCCTGCATATGGAACATGCAGCTCAGGATTTGTGTCGGAAGAATCCTTTAAGGTAACATATCCTTCCACAAAATAACCGTTAGGGAACACTGTATCAATTGCAACCGGCGTTTTTATGTCATTAGCCAAAACCTTAGCATTTGAAAGGTCGGCAGTGACTTCGAACGTTACAGATCCTTTAGCTGGCACTCTCACTTTCGCATTGTCCGAACCATTCACTTTAATGGATGCATCCAGGATCTTCTGTGTTTCCAGCACATTGGCACTATAGCCGAGCTGCCCAGCTCTTGAATAATCAGTTTGAAGATTTGCATTTACATCATATTCTACAGCCTGGTCACTGAAGTTCTGTGCAGTTAAAGCGAAATTAAAAGTATTTCCTTTTACTTCTTTAAGCGCTACTTTTGCTTCCTTGGTAGATGCTTCGGTGACTACTACAGGTGTTTTTAGAGCCGAATGCAGCTGCATCACACCTGCCCCCTGGCGGCGCGGCGAATACGGAAGATTCCATTGTAATGCTGCATTCACTGTTCCTTTATCAACCAATGGCTGAGCTGTATTCATTAAAAGTGTTTTGGCAAGTGCTACACGATCAAATCCAGCTGCACCAAAGTCCTTATCCACCCTTTGAAGAACGAGGGCAGATCCTCCGGATACATGCGGTGCCGCCATTGAGGTTCCGCTCATCATGCCATATTCATTGTTGTTCAAGGTTGAATAGATTTGTCCGCCTGGTGCTGTGATTTCCGGTTTGAAATCCAGATTCGGAGTCAATCCCCATGATGTAAAATCACTCATTTTTCCTGTAGACGGGTTAGCTGCTTTTACCTTGTCGCCATTAAATGTAACCGGGACTGTTTTTCCGGCAGCAAGCGCAGCCTGGATTTTGTCCCCATCAGATTTCAGCATAAAGAGCTGTGGGATCGTAATGCTTGAGTCGGTTGCCATAGAAACAAAGCCGTCCACATTATTATAGATAATGACACCTGCAGCACCTGCAGCCTGGGCATTTTTCGCCTTATCTACAAAGCCGATAGTTCCCCGTTGAATCAACGCAAATTTGCCTTTTACATCTACTGCAGCAAGTTCTTCTGGTTTACCTAACCCTGCATACACAAGATCATATGTTTTCTGATCCAAAGTGTTAGGATGGACACTGCTTGCCGACATGAATGGAGCTTTGGTCGATGTGCCGTCAATGTTATAGGTAACAGCATCCAAATCCAT
Source organism: Peribacillus sedimenti (assembly GCF_046237635.1). Classification (NCBI taxonomy): domain Bacteria; kingdom Bacillati; phylum Bacillota; class Bacilli; order Caryophanales; family Bacillaceae; genus Peribacillus; species Peribacillus sedimenti. The sequence continues at coordinate 4,832,856 of NZ_CP143547.1, forward strand.
GAAATTATTTTCTACAGAAGCAACCTGAATGGAATCATAGGACAGTCCAGGTGCACCCGATACTCCTATATCAGGATTTGATGCATATGGATTCGCAAAACCGTTCCCGAAATGCGCAGAGTTGCCTGCAGAGATGGACATGACAACACCATTATTCACTGCGCGTGTGACAGCCTGCTGTTCAGGATCTTCAGGACTTACAAATCCCGCCGTTGAGCCCAAGCTCATGTTAAGCACGTCCGCTCCCAAAACGATTGCGTCATCAATGGCTTTTACATAAATATCTCCCCACGTAGTAGAAACAGCCGGGTCATTCCCAAAGACCTTTAATGCAAGAAGCTGGGCTTCTGGCGCAACTCCTTTGATGCCGCCATTCTCTTCGTCCCCATTTGCGCCTACAGTTCCTGCGACATGCATGCCGTGCATAGAAGCATCCGGGCCTAAATCACGAATCTCCTCATTTTCATCCATATAGTTATAACCGTATGGGACTTTTTCAGAATAAAATTTTCCTGGCAAACCGTTCGCAGCTGCCAGTTCCGTAACCTTGGAAGATGTAAGGTCACGCGGAGAAGTAGAGCTTAATACCATATCGCGATGTGACGGGTCGATACCGGTGTCGATGATCCCGACAACCATACCTTCCCCTTTATATCCGTAATCCCTCCATACCGCTTGAGCCTGAACCATTTCTTTGCTGTACAGCATGTCCGGTTTTTCTTCTGGACGCTCATATTCATTTACGATATGGACCTCTTTTACCTCTGGAATCGATTTAAGGCTTTCGATTTGTCCATACTCCACCTCGGCGCTAAAGCCGTTTACAACCGTGGTGAAAGCCTCTTTTTCTTGGAACTTAATATTCTTTTTTCTTGCCTGATCCTTGACGCGTTTATGTTCGGCCAGCCTGTCAGCCTTCAATTGTTTTTTCGTACTGCTTGGCAGGTCTTTATAACGTTTGCCCTGCTTTTGAGCAGCCGAAATCGCAGGCTCTCCTTTTGTTTCAACCACGATACGGACATTGTCTTTACTTCCGTATTTCTTATCCAGCGCATTTTGTTTTACTGTTTGCTTGTTTATGGTCTGTCCCTTTTGTCCTGTACTGCTATCCCGCGGATCCAACTGAGCTGCCGAGACTGCCGCCGTAAAGGACAAAAGAAAAATCAAAAACATCGCAAAGCTGCGTTTGATTAACATGTCGCTCCCCCTTATCCGATAATTCAGAATTTTATATCTACCAACAAAAGTAACATATTTAACCAGCAGGGTTCGCGGTATAATAGTCCCTATTTTTTATAGATTCGACAGGTATAAAGGACCATATTTTTATAGAATCGATAAAATAGGAGATTTTTGCAGAATATAAGGGGGAACTATGAGTCTTAACCGTAAACTTCTTTTAGTCGCTACATTTCTTGAGTACCGAAGGGCTCGAGCATAAATACTGGATTTCGCGCATAAAGCAGTGGTTTCGAGCATAGAGTCACTGATTTCGCGCATAATAATGAATTTTCGAGCTTAATAATGAAATTTCGAGCATATACTTTTAAACTTCAATCATAACAGCCAGCTGCCTATGAAAATATCCTATTAAAATTCAATTTTTACCGCAATGAAGCCCTTTTCTAATTTACCCTGTTAGAAAATCTCCATTATCCCTTCATTTTCTGCTGCCTTTTAAAAAATAGTTTGACTCTACTATTCAAAAGATTGATACTTGCAATGCACCCCGGTATGCACACAAAAAAATCCTGCCGCTTAATATCCCGGCAGGATTAATCATAGATATATAATGTGATACTAGTTTTTCATCCGCGGATCCAGGGCATCCCTTAGCCCGTCACCCATTAAGTTAAAGCCTAATACTGTAAGCATGATTGCCAGGCCTGGAAAAAGAACTGTCCATGGTGCCTGCAAAATGAACTCACGGGAGTCTGCAAGCATTTTGCCCCATTCCGGTGTCGGCGGCTGAGCCCCAAGACCGAGGAAGCCAAGGGCCGCACATTCAATAATGGCAGTAGCGATCGCAAGCGATCCCTGCACTATGATAGGCGCGAGGCTGTTTGGCAGAATGTGATGGAAAAGTATTCTCGAATCCTTCATTCCTATCGATTTGGCTGCCGTAATATATTCCTCTTCCTTGACACTTAGTACCCTAGATCGCAGCAGCCGGCCGAAAGTAGGAACGTTAATAACCGCAATTGCTATAAGAGCATTTCGGAGGGATGGTCCCAAAACTGCCACCACTGCGATGGCAAGCAAAATACTCGGGAATGCAAGAATAATATCAAAGATTCTAGAAATAATGGAATCTATCCATTTTCCATAATAACCGGCTATGATTCCCAGCAATGAACCTACTACAACGGATCCAGCTACTGAAATAAAACCGACCCACAGGGATATCCTTGCTCCATAAATAATGCGCGTCAAAATATCACGCCCAAACTCATCTGTACCAAACCAATGCTCAGAAGAAGGTGATAAATGTTTATCCGCATGTGTTACCTTATCAAATTCATAAGGTGCAATCACATCTGCAAAAATTGCTATTAAGATAAAAAATACCACGATTGATAGGCCGACAATGGCTAGCTTATTCTTTTTAAAATTCCTCCATGCTTCTTTCCAGGGCGAAATGGCTTTTCCCTCAGCTTCCTGGATCTGTGCAGGCAACACGGGAGGTGCATTATTCGCAAGTTCCGCCATGATTCTCCCCTCCTATTTATACTTGATTCTCGGATCGATCGCTGCATATAACAGATCGACAAGCAGGTTAATGAGTACAAAAATGGTTGCAATGACCAAAATGCCTGATTGAATGACCGGGTAGTCCCTTGAACCGATTGCATCGTAAATATATGTACCAATTCCAGGCCATCCAAAGATGGTTTCTGTCAAAATGGCTCCTCCGAGCAAAAGGCCCGTTTGAAGACCAATCACCGTCACAACCGGGATTAAAGCGTTCTTTAAAGAATGCTTGTACACAACCCAGAACATTCTCATCCCTTTTGCACGTGCAGTCCGGATAAAGTCAGAACGCATAACCTCCAGCATCGAGGAACGTGTCATCCTGGCGATAATTGCCATCGGTATTGTCCCGAGCGCAAACCCAGGCAGGATAAGATGCTTAATGACCTCGATGAATTGGTCCATTCTGCCGGCGAGAAGGGTATCTATTAAGTAAAGATTCGTGATTGCTTCTACCGGGTCCCTTATGTTATCCCTTCCAGTGGTCGGCAATAGATCCCATTGAATGGATACGATATATTGCTCCATTAAACCGAGCCAAAAAATCGGCATTGATACGCCAATCAAAGCAAGAACCATAGCAGCATAATCAAACCATGAATTCTGGAACCATGCTGATACAATTCCAGCATTCACACCGATTACAACTGCGAATATCATCGCTACCAGCGAAAGCTCCAGTGTAGCAGCCAGATATGGCCAAAGCTCCTCTGATATAGGTACGCCCGTTTTAAGAGAAACCCCCAGATCCCCCTTGAAGATACCTGTTAAATAGTCCCAGAATTGACTGAACCAAGGCTGGTCCAAGCCCAGTTCCTTTGTAAGAGCAGCCACAGCTTCTTTGGTAGCCTGCTGCCCCAGGATAAGCTGGGCCGGATTTCCGGGAATAGCCCGGATCATCATAAAAACTATGAATGCCATTCCGAGCAGTACTGGTATTAGTGCCCCCAGCCTCCTGATCGTATAAGCGAACATTATATTCACCTCTTTTATATAACATCTTTATCTTGTAATAAATTAAATTGATTTTGCAGTCAATTGGAATTCCTTCCTATGTATCGACCGTCAGCTCATCGTGCATATAACAAATAAAAATAGGGAGCATGAACCAGCCATACTCCCCAATTTCATTAAAATTACTTTAACGACGTGTTTATAAAGGACTGGGAGCCTGTTGGATGCGGTACGAAGCCTTCAATTGCGCTAGACCCAGCTAATTGCGGTTTAGAGTGTACAAGCGGAACCCATGGTGCATCTTCATGTATAATAACCTGTGCTTGTTTGTATAGTTCATTTCGCTTATCTTCATCAGATACAGTTTGTGCTTCAACTAAAAGCTTATGAACCTGCTCATTGCTGTAGCGAGAATAGTTGTTGGAACCAATTGTATCTTTGTCTAGCAATGTGTAAAGGAAGTTATCGGCATCTCCGTTATCTCCGGTCCAGCCAAGCATGAAAGTAGGTGCTTCTCCAGCTTGAACCTTTTCAAGATAAGTACCCCATTCAAACGTAACAATATTTGCTTCAATATTGACCTGCTTTAAGCTAGCCTGGATCGCTTCAGCAACTTTCTGTCCGTTTGGCATGTAAGGGCGTGGAACTGGCATTGCCCAAAGGTCCATCTTAAATCCTTTTTCAAGTCCTGCCTTCTTGAGCAATTCCTTTGCTTTTTCTACATTGTACTCGTAGTCCTGAACTTCATCGTTATACCCGCCGACAGATGGTGGCATTGGGTTCTTCGCAGGCTCTGCAGTACCTTCAAAGAAGTTGGTGATGATATCTTCTTTATTAATCAGGTGGCTGATTGCCTGGCGTACTTCTTTTTTATTGAAAGGTTCTTTTTCAACGTTAAATCCAAAGTAGCCAACATTCATGGAAGGGCGCTCGAATAATTGAAGCTTGCTGTTCTCTTTTACCTTGCTGATGTCACTAGGATTCAAACCGTCCATTAAGTCGATTTCACCCTTAATTACAGCATTCAAACGCGCTGAATTGTCTTTAATGACCTTAAAAGTAACTCCATCCAGCTTAGGCAATCCTTTTCTCCAGTAATTGTCGTTTTTGACTACTACTATTGTGTCATTCGCCTTATAAGATTTGAATTTAAATGGTCCTGTTCCGACCGGATTCTTCTTTAATGCATCTCCGCCCTTTTCAAATTCCTTAGGGCTGGCAATTGCAAATGGGCTCATGGCTAAGTTCTTCAAGAACGGTGCCTGAGGACGTGCAAGAGTGAACACGACTGTGTTTGCATCAGCTGCCTTCACTTCCTTGATTACATGGCCTTCGTCACCTTCGAATCCGCCAAACATGGAAGCATAATAAGCGAATTTGGCTTCGTCCTTGCTCTTTGCCCAACGCTGGAAATTCTTCACGACAGCATCTGCATTGAAATCAGATCCATCATGGAATTTAATCCCTTCATTCAGCTTGAAGGTATATGTCAAGCCATCCTGAGAAATTTCCCACTCCTTCGCTAAAGAAGGTTCGATTTCAGTATTGTCTTCACCATATTGAACCAAGTTTTCATAAATCTGTTCCGTTACGATGAATGATTCACCTTCAGTAGTCATGGCAGGGTCAAGGGAAGTGGAGTCTCCGCCACGTCCGTAGATTAGCATCCCGCCGCCTTTGTCTCCACCGCCATCGGAGCTGCTGCTTCCGCTTTCCTTGTTACTGCTGCACCCTGTAAGGGCAAGCGACAAAACAAGGGCCAGTGTTAAAAACAACCACAATGTTTTTTTCATGTTTCTATCCCCCAATTTTTATATAGTTGCCAAAAAATATTAGTACGCGATGTCATTCATATAAATGACAAGCTGCGTAGTGGCCTGGTTCAATTTCTTTCAGTACAGGTCTGACTGATGAGCATACATCCATCGCCTTCGGACATCTCGTGTGGAAAGGGCATCCGAGAGGCGGGTTCGCAGGGCTCGGCACATCCCCTTTAAGGATGATGCGCTCCTTCTGAAATTCCACGTCCGGTATCGGAACCGCTGAGAGAAGGGCCTCTGTATATGGATGCTTTGGATTTTCATATAGCTTTTCACTGTCTGCAAGTTCGACTATATGCCCTAGATACATGACACCCACCCGGTCGCTTATGTGGCGTACCACTCCCAAGTCATGCGCGATAAATAGATAGGTGAGATCAAATTCCTTCTGCAAATCCTGCATCAGGTTTAGGACCTGTGACTGTATGGACACATCCAATGCCGAGACAGGCTCGTCCGCAATAATCAATTTAGGATTAACAGCAAGCGCCCTCGCAATCCCAATCCGCTGCCGCTGTCCGCCGCTGAACTGGTGCGGATAGCGCTTCGCATGATAGCTGCTCAGCCCAACCACCTCAAGCAGCTCTTTTACGCGTTTTTTTCTTTCTGCCTTGCTGCTTACACCATGCACAATCAGCGGTTCTTCCAATATTTTTTCCACTGTATGGCGTGGGTTCAATGAAGCAAACGGATCTTGGAAGACCATTTGCATCTCCCTGCGCATTTTTCGCATTTCACTCTCTGAAAGTGCTCTAAGGTCCTTGCCCTCGAAATAGACCTTCCCCTCAGTTGCCTCTAAAAGCCGGAGCAGCAGCCGGCCGGTGGTGGACTTGCCGCAGCCGCTTTCACCCACCAGTCCCAGCGTTTCTCCTTTATTTATGAAAAAGGATATGCCATCGACTGCTTTTACTTCGCCAACCGTTTTACCAAGCAATCCTCCCTTTATCGGAAAATGCTTCTTCAAATTCTCAACTTTGACCAATGGCTCTGTCATGCTTGTCTGCTCCTTTCTGGTCTTCATACAGCCAGCAGCGAACCTGCTGTCCGTTTTCGAAAGGTGTAAGAGAAGGAGTCTGGCTTATGCATATGTCCATGGCATGTGGACACCGAGGAGCAAATTGGCATCCAATCTTCAGTGACCCCGGCTTAGGGACATTGCCAGGAATGGAATAAAGCCTCTCCTTCTTTTCCCGCATATCCGGAACGGATTGAATAAGGCCCACTGTGTATGGATGCTTTGGATTTTGGAATATTGATTTTACATCGCCTTCCTCGACGATCTTTCCAGCATACATGACAACGATCCGCTCGCACATTTCAGCGACTACTCCAAGATCATGTGTAATCATCATGATGGCGGTATTTGTCTCTTTGTTAAGCTTTTTCATTAACTCAAGAATCTGAGCCTGGATGGTAACATCAAGTGCAGTCGTAGGTTCATCCGCAATCAGCATCTTTGGCTCACAGATCATGGCCATCGCAATCATGACTCTCTGCCTCATGCCCCCGGACAACTGGTGGGGGTATTCGTTTAAAAGCTCCTTCGCTCTCGCAAGACCGACAAGCTGAAGCATTTCGACTGCTTTGACCCGAGCTTTCTTCTTGTCCCATTTCCTATGTATACGCAAGGATTCTATCAACTGATCTCCTATTGTAAAAACAGGATTCAGGCTGGTCATCGGCTCTTGAAAAATCATTGCGATTTCATTGCCGCGAATCTTTCTCATTTTTGCTTCTGACGCATTTGCCAGGTTTTCTCCATTAAATAGTATCTCTCCGTCAACCTTGCCTGTCCGGGAATCGAGCAGCCCCATAATGGAAAGAGAGGTTACACTTTTCCCGCAGCCTGACTCTCCCACTATGCCGAGAACTTCGCCGGGCTTTATATGAAAATCTATGTCATTAACGACTGGTATTTCTCCATCATCCGTAAGAAAGCTGGTTCGTAATCCCTTTACTTCAATAATGGGATTGATCATATAACATTCACTCCTCTCTCCTTGCCAACCCGCTGCTTGTATGAGTTCACTCTGAATTATGCCATTTTTGAGAAAATAACACAATACTAAAATCCGAATATTGTATTAATACAGAATAATACGAATAGTAAAAAGCTCCCATATTTCCGGGAAATATGTCGGTTTCTAATCCAGTAAAAAATTTTTTCTCTACAAAAAACGACTGCCTTAATTTTGGCAGTCTCAAGCTTTTTTCATCAAATTTGTATTATTAAATGCCTGGGCGGCCTTTAATAAAATGAAGCAGGTATGAGGAATTTTTTATCTTTCTGTGAAGGTTAGAGAGGATTCTTGCGGGGTGAGTTTTAAGGAGAATATTCCAGGTTTATAATGATTATTTGGTGAGGGATTGCAGGCGTGTTGTTTTAATGAGTAGCGGCTTATCAACGGCCAGCCAAGGAAGCCCTGACTGTTCCAGTGCCATAAGCCTTCGGGATAGTTCATCATTCTTTTCTTCCAGCATTTTATATTTCTGTTCCCAGCTTTCTGATGCCATTTGAAGCTGCACGATAAGGAATTCAGTATTGCTTGCTTTTACATGGGTTTTCCCAATAATTCTTGTAAGATCCCCAATGATCTCTTCCATTCGATTAAAACGCTGTTCAAAGCCGGCTGTTGCCACATCTCGATCGATCTGAGCCGCTAATATATTATGCCTGCAAAAACGGCACTGTAATGACTGTTCTTTCACACCAGCCATAACAACCCTCCTCTCCGGATTTAAATTTCTAATGCCTGTGGTACTTCCATTTTCTGCTCTTGGGGCCGTTGTCCAACAAATCGGACAGATTCTGCAACTACATCCGTAACATATACTTTTCTGCCTTCTTGATTATCATAGCTCCTGGTTTGTATTCTCCCGGTTATCCCGATGATTGAGCCTTTCCTGCAATATTGCGCTGTATTTTCGGCCGTTCTCTGCCAGATGGTACATTGGACGAAATCTGCATCATATTCTCCGCTGGCATTCCGAAAATTACGGTTTACAGCCAATGTAACATTTACAACAGCTTTTCCTTCCGGCGTATACCGCAGCTCTGGGTCCCGAGTCAACCTTCCTACTAAGGTTACTTGATTGATCACTTTATTCATCTCCTTTCTGCTTGCAATAAGCATATTCTAAAATTGACCATCTGAAAAATCGGCAAAAATAGTCCAAGTTGCCATTCTAGATGACAAAAAACTACAATATATGCTACAAAACAGATTTTTTTGTATGCATTTTGATTAATAATCCAGTTTTATATAGAATGAATAAATTTTTTAGAAAAAAACTTGTTCATCATTGCAACACAACCAGCCCATTTTCCTCAGACACAATCAAATTAAAAAGGCTTTTTTCCTTTTAAATATTGAGGTTTATCAGTTATGCTAATAACACGAATGGATTCCAAAAAGGATCTGCGGACAAAATGATGTAAAAGAATAGGAGGTACTGCCATGAAAACATTTAAGCTCATTTCGCTTCAAATATTGACTAAATCGAATGATTATGTAGAGGTTGAGCTTTCCGATGGATTAATCATCAATAAAGAAGACGATCAATCTACCTGGCTGATCGAAGCTTTTATTAAAGAAGAGATTCTCGCTTTATTCGATGATTTTAATCAAGATGATGAGCTGCTTGTCCAAGCGGTCATTACCAAAAAGGACAATGATCCGGTTTCGTTTAAAACTACCTTACGGACCGTGCAAACCGTAGACGGTCACGCCAGCATACTTCTCGAAGGACATCTCCGTAAAACACGCAGCAAGTATGCTGAACTGCTCCTTGAAAATTTAGTGGACAAAGGATTCGACGGCCAAGAGCTTTTGGAAGAATTTAAAGAAAAAATCCGCAGCCGTCCCAAGCTATCCGCACTTAATAAGTAATCAGCATAAAAATGGCCGGCTGGAATTTTTACCAAGCCGACCCTTTTTGTATTTACCTGTCATCATCATTATTATTGTTGTTTCGGTCAAGACCTGTGTCGTCTTCAATAATGTCCCTGCCGCCGTCGTCATTATCTTCATTATCATTGGTAGGGTCTAAATCGCCATCTTCTGCGTCATTATTATCCCTGTTGTTATTATTTAAATTGTTATTATCGTCATCTAAATTAGGAGCATCAATATTGTTATCGTTGTCATCGTTACGATTGTTCATATCATTTTGTTCAAGGTTCCCGTTGTTATCCTCTGGTGCGGGATTATCATTGTCATTATCGCCGCAGCCAGTCAGCAGCATGGTTGACATGAAAGAGCCAATCAGTAAGACAAGAAGTCTTTTTTTCAAAATGCCCAAACCTCCCTTCCCTATGTACTTGACCTGTGAGTCCTGGTCCTACTCATATTCTGCTCCAATACATTCAAAAATATAGACAGGAAAAACATCTTAGTAAGCTTCCTGATTCATTTTTGGGCAAAAAAAATCGGCCAGGCTATTAAAGCCTGACCTTTAAAAAAGGGAGAATAAAAAGTTACGGTTTACCAAACCAAAAAGTAAATAATAGATGACCATTAAATAATGGTGCTTCCACTCTATATTTACACACTTTTTCTCACCCTTAAACCTCTTTCAGTAAAAATCGTTCAAAAGAAGTTTCTAATTCCCATAGTCTTCCTGAATATGTATACAAAGACACAGGATATTTACATCATTTATTTACTGTAGTCACCACAAATCCAGATGCACTTATTCGTTTGCCCCGAAGCCGAACATGATTTCCGCCTCGCATGCAACTTCTCCTTCAACGGTTGCAATCGCCTTACCTTTGCCAAATGAACCACGCAGGCGAGTCATTTCAACCTCCAGGCGAAGCTGGTCGCCGGGCTTTACTTGTCTTTTAAAGCGGCAATTATCAATCCCGGCAAAGAATGCTAAACGCCCTTTATATTCTTCTTGTTTAAGTATGGCAACCGCTCCTACCTGGGCCAGGGCTTCAATAATTAAAACACCGGGCATTACTGGATAGTCGGGAAAATGCCCATTAAAAAAATCTTCATTAGCGGTCACATTCTTAATGCCCACTGCACGCTTCCCATCTTCCACTTCCAAGATTTTGTCGACCAATAAAAACGGATAGCGATGCGGAATGATTTCTTTAATTTGCTTTATGTCCAACATATTTATGACCTCCTAATAATCACTGCTTCTATGATAACATAATGAAAATATGAATGACCATGCCGCCCGTAAAAAAGAGACAGAAACCGCGGGACGACTGCACTGGGTTTCTGTCTCTTACATATCCTTATTAACAAGGTCTATAATATGGGTCCAGGTAGACTTCTTGAACACATCTGTTGCCTTACCGCCGCCAATTACACTATAGCCTACAATTGCTCCTGCAAGCATCGAAATAACGATCAGAACAATTACTACAATGAGCCTCAGCCAGATGGGAATCAGCCTGATCCTTACTTTCGCTTTCTCATCAGACGCTGATTTTGTGTCTTTTTGCTGCCGCTTAAATTCTTCTCTGGTCAATTTTTTCTCTTCCATGCGCTATTCGTAAGCTCCTTCAATCCTGTTTCATCAGTAATATTCTCGCACAATACGGAAACCGGAAAAGTCGTTATCGAATTCCATTTACCAACCCAAGCATTTGATCGGCAAGCGTGACTGCCCTGGCATGGAATTGATACTGCCTTTGGACAGTAAGTAAATCCGTCATTTCTTGAGAAAGGTCTACATTGGAACCTTCAAGTGCTCCCTGCCGCACCGAGATTTCCTCTCTCCTGGCGCCATACAGCCTTGTCATGATATCCTGTTCAGTAATCCCGAGCTGAGCCATATTGGCTGGAAGACCAAGCAAATTATCGCCCGCACGTTCTAATAATTGTGGCTTCTGGACTGAAACAATACCCAGGTCAAAAACCTGTTCGCCGCCGTTATCCAATTCGACTCTGAGCTGGCCATCTTTTGCAAATGTGACCTGTTTTATATTTCCGTCCGTTATAATTGGCTGGTCAGCATCATCAAGAACCGGATGCCCATCTCCCGTCACCAGCATCATCTGATTAGACCCATCAGAAACTGGGGTCAGAAAGAATGCACCGTCTCTGGTCAATCTTATATTATTCCCTTCACCAACACGGAAGAACAAATCTTCTTTTTCCAGGGCTACATCCAAAGGTCTTTCTGTATTTTTGATCGCCCCCTGGCTTAATGTGATCATTGCCTGGCTGATTCTTGCGCCATTACCTTGCCTGAGGCCCTGAGGTGTCAATCTTGGAGCTTGGTCTCCACGCTGATTATTGAGTTGCTGGACCAGCAAATCATTAAAATATGTTTCTTTTCGCTTATATCCATTTGTCTGGATATTGGAGATGTTTCCGCTGATTATATCCATTTTTTTCTGAAGCTGCCCAAGGGTATTCGTTGCAGTTATCATCGTTCTGTTCATTTTTTCTCCCCCCTTTTCTGGTTAAACTACTTATTTATATGAATTTTGATTTATCCAAGTTTGCCAACTTCATTTACTGCCTTTTCCATGCTGCGGTCATAGGCCTGAAGGATTTTTTGGTTTGCCTCAAAGGAGCGATAGGCAGCCGTCATATCGGTCATGGTCTTAGAAATGTCCACATTGGAAGCTTCAATAGCACCCTGCTGAAACTGAAAGCCCGCAGCAGGATTGTTAAAGGCACTTTCAAGCGGCTGGCCGGTTTGTCTAAGAAGGCCATCTCCCTCTTTTACCAGTGTATAAGGATTAGCTGCAAAAGCGGCTCCGAGCCTTGCTATCTGGATCCCATTTTCCGATATATATCCTTCTTCATTCACATTGAAATTTTCGCTCTGAAGCTGAATTCGATTGGAATTGTCATCAAGTACATAATAGCCGTCTGGAGTTGTCAAATACCCCTGCTGATCAATGGTGAAGTTGCCATTTCGGGTATATCGCGTCTCACCGGCACCATTAAGGACGGTAAAAAATACAGTACCTTTGTTTCCATCTGCAGCTACGGGCATGTTGGTATCCAAAAGGGCTATATCCGTTTTCCTCTGGGTTTGCTGAAGGCTGCCCTGCAGGAAATTCGGAGCCGCTTCCTGCATATATACCCCGGTATTCAAACTGCCTATCGCAGCATTTACCGGGAGGTTCAATCCTTTTTCGGTTGGAACGGTGGTTTCCCCCATGCGCCGTATCAGCATTTCCGGAAATGCCCTCATGCTTGACTGGTCCGCTTTATAGCCGGGGGTGTTAGCATTCGACATATTATTAGTCAGCATTTCAGTGCGTCTTTGCTGTGCATACATTCCGGAGGCTGCCGTGTAAAACCCTCTTAGCATATTGTCACCTCGTGAATGGAAAGAGCCGTCCTCTTTCCATGTAGTCGTCTTCTATATGTTTTATCGGCCGGGGACAGGTGGATTAAAGGCGAAAAATATTTTTTTGCGTTAAAAACAAAGGAATGGTGTTAATTCCCTTTAAATGGGGTATATCAGTATGGGGCGAATCCATTTCCTGATGAATTCGCCGCATAGACCATCCCTTCTTGCTTATCATGTTAAAATCTTATTATCCGCGTATCACGCAAACCGGCGGCGCTGAAGTTTATCCATATTATCCAGCATGATTCCTGTTCCAATAGCTACGCAATCCATTGGATTTTCAGCAACAAGAACCGGTACCTTTAATTCCTCTGAAAGCAGAGTATCGAAGCCGTGGAGCAATGCTCCTCCGCCCGTTAGAATGACTCCCCGGTCGATAATATCGGCAGATAGCTCTGGAGGAGTGCGCTCAAGAACATTTTTCGCGGCATGTACAATAACAGCTGCGGATTCACGAAGTGATTCTTCTATTTCTTCTGAATTTACCGAAATAGTGCGCGGAAGTCCTGATACCATGTCGCGGCCGCGGATTTCGATTTCTTCCTTACGGGAGTCGGGAAAAACGGTACCTACTTTGATTTTAATATCCTCCGCAGTCCGTTCCCCAATTAACAGCTTATACTTGCGCTTTATATAATTCAGTATTTCATTGTCAAACTTATCACCGGCCATTTTAATGGAAGCCGAAGTAACAATATCACCCATAGACAGGACTGCTATATCTGTTGTCCCTCCGCCAATGTCCACAACCATGTTTCCGCTCGGCTGGAAAATATCCATTCCAGCACCGATTGCAGCAACCTTTGGCTCCTCCTCCAGGTAGATCTTTTTGCCGCCGCTCTTTTCAGCCGCCTCTCTAATGGCTTTTTGCTCTACACTGGTGATGTTTGTCGGACAGCATATTAAAATGCGGGGCTTGGATAAAAAGCCCTTCACATTCAGCTTGTTTATAAAGTACTTAAGCATCGATTCTGTTACATCAAAATCAGCAATGACCCCATCCTTTAACGGGCGGATTGCGACTATGTTTCCAGGTGTACGCCCAACCATCTTCCTTGCTTCCTCACCGACGGCGAGCACCCGGTTTGTATTTTTATCAATAGCGACCACAGACGGTTCGTTTAACACAATTCCTTTGCCTTTAACATGTATCAAAACATTGGCTGTCCCAAGGTCGATTCCAATATCTCTCGCAAACATTCTTTTATTTCCTCCTTGAATATCCACTCATTACTACGACTTCTGTCCTAATTGTTTATTTTACCATAATTACCATAGTGGAAGTAAGATGCAATTACAAATTAAAGTAACTAATTGGATAATACTGTCGAACATACAAATTGAATTCATAAGAAAAATAAATCACAAGACGCAAAAACCGGATCACTGCGATAAACTTAGGCTTAAGGGATTTCCTCCTCGCCAGTTCATCGTCGCAATCCGGATCCTCAATTTCTCCAATGTCCTGCATTATACTACTTTAATATTTCCTCTTCTTTCTCTGAACGCTTGTATTTCATTTTTGTTGCCTCTCCGCCCCTAAGATGGCGGATTGATTTATGGTAATCCAAAATATCTTTTACTTCGTTTGCCAGCTCAGGATTTATTTCCGGTAATCTTTCTGTTAAATCTTTGTGGACAGTACTTTTGGAGACACCAAACTCCTTCGCGATTACGCGAACCGTTTTTCTTGTTTCCACGATATACTTTCCTATCTTGATAGTTCTTTCTTTGATGTAATCGTGCACACCACTCGCCCTCCCCAAATTGGATGTGAGAAGTGTGAAATGAGATTCGCTCCTGTTGGGAATTAACAGCTACCCCGGACATAACGCATGAATATATCTGCAACTATATATGAATTTTATTAAACGATTACTCACCTCAAACACTCTCTTTAGTTATGGTTTGTAACAGTTTATTAGCTTGGTTGAGGATATATGCACAATTTACTGAAACAGGACAACTTTCGTATGATTTTCCTGTAAATATACAGGCTGTAACGTTGCAGTGTTTTTCAAGTATTCTTAATTCCCTTGTTTATTTCCCGAGAAATTTGTCGAGAAACCTGATATAAGTTTGCTCCGGCACTATCATACAGTTCAATCAAAAGAATCCTTTCGTCATGTATGATTTCAGGTTCGCGTCCGGGTCTTTTTAACCCAATATTGCCCGAGCATCCCTCGAGTAAAACCGACCGAAGGAAACGGAATTTCATTTACAGTTGACTCATTTGTTGTAAAAAGTAAAAATAAAAAACCCGTGGCTAGACGGGTTTCTGAACCAAATTTTCAGTTGCGTTGTTTACGGGACATATACATGCTTCGCTTATGATTATCTTATTGCTCGACGTGGGAATCTGTTGATTCCTCTTTGCTGCTAGTGTCTTCCTGTTTATTGTCAGTATCCGTTTTGTCAGTGCTGTGTTCTGTAGTATCGTCTACATTTTCTTGAGTGCCATTTTCACTGGATGGTGTTGTATTGTCTATACCTTCTTCATCTTGTGGTGTTGTTTGAGTTTCATCCTGAACGGAAGCTTTTTTCTCTTTGGCTGTGTCAATTGAAGATAGCTGTTTGTCCAATACATCGATAGGGTTCACAGCAACATCGTCTTTCCGGATTTCAAAGTGTACATGAGTGCCTGCATCTTGATTCAGCAGACTTTTTCCAGCTTTTGCAAGAACTTGGCCCTGTTTCACTTCGTCTCCAACTGCTACTTTTACATCTGTGACAGATTGATAGTGAGTAACAACTCCATTGTCATGTTCTACCTGAATTTCATTGCCAAGAAGAGAGTCGTCTTTAACTTGTGTTACAATCCCACTCAATGATGCTACTACATCAAACGTCTTGCCATCCTTCGTTGCGATGTCGATTCCTTTGTTCGGTTGATAGATATTGTTGTAGGATACAAGTGCTGCTTCTCTTTCTTCTTTCGAACCTTTGACATCATAGAATTCTTTCTTGATGACCGCTGATTCTGCATCCGTTAAAGGATACATAATATTCTCCAGCTTACTGTTTACCTCAACTGCCGGCTGCTTGCCCTGTTCGGTGGTTTTAGCAGTTTCCTTGCCTTTTTCAGTAGATGAATCAAATCCATTTTGAACAAAGATAGCGACTGAAAGGACAATGGCTGCGCTGGCAATATAAATGGCTGGCAGTGCCCAACGCTTCTTGAGTATGCGCCGGAAAGTAGATTTTTGAGAAGTTTGTTTCTTTTCTTCCTCTCTCATAATTATCACCTCAGCAATCATTCTGAACAGATTGCTGGGTTTATATACATTTTGCGTGAAATTTTTTTGGATTTATTATGTGCTTTTCCACATTTGGCTATGCAAATTTATTTTATAAAAGCATTAAAGCCCCCTTTTCATTCCGCTTTTCCTTATATTCTGTTAAAATGGCCTATATCACATAATAAGGAAGTCATTGAATGAAGAAAATACTTAAAGCTAGTTTAACGATGCTGCCGATTCTTTATATGATCTTAATCTGGACGCTTTCCAGTCATCCTGATTCTGCCGTGGTAGAATTGAAGGACGATAAAGTGGACAACATCCTAAAAGAGTCATTACATCTCATAGAATTCGCCATTCTTTATATGCTATTCGCTGCCGCTTTGGCAGCTCATGGAAAGCTGACGCGATCATTTAGCTTATATGCAGCCCTTGCAGCTTGTTTATACGGGATTACCGATGAAATCCATCAATCATTTGTACCCTCCCGCAGCTCCAGTTTGATAGATGTATTGAAAGATATAATCGGGGTAACTGCTGCCTATTTTCATGTCAGATACCATTATTTCAAACGAAACCGGGGTTTTCTTACGATTATAGAAAGAGTAACTAACAAGTAGGCTTCCAAGGCAGAAGCATTACAGCTTCTTTGCATTAGATTCCTCTTGTATAGCGCCAAGCGATATAGAGATTTTAACATAATCTAAAACCAAGCTTTTTCGGTGTTATGGGACTCAGTAAAACACATACAAACAAAAAGAGATGGACCACATGCTCCCATCTCTTTTTGTTATCATTTTTTTGCGGTCATGGTATTTAAAAATGGATTGGAGGATTGAATGGCAACCCCTTTATAGTAGTGCTTAACGATGTCTTTATAATTTTTCCCCTCCAATGCCATTCCATTTGCACCGTATTGGCTCATTCCAACACCATGTCCGTAGCCTTTCGTTGTAACTACAATCTCGTTGCCTTTACGCTCCCAGCCAAAATCGGATGACCTTAATCCCAGAAGCTCCCTAATCTGTTTCCCCGTTAGCTGCTTTCCGCCGATTTCAATGACTCCTACTCTTTTTCCGGAAGTGCGTTTAATAATCGTTCCAATCGTTTCTGTCTGGCCAATCATTACGCCAAGCTTCCGTTCGAACTCTTGTACAGGTATGGCCGTCTTGCCGTAAAATTTGGGTGAGATCTTATCCCATGGACTTGCTACACTCTTTAAGTACGGGTAGGCATTTCCCCAATAATCCTCAGAGTCTTCGGTATATCCATTGCTCGTAGAAAAAAAGGTCGCCGTAATCGGATTCCCTTTATACGTAAGAATCTGTCCAGCTGTTTCGTTAACCGCTTCTGTTACCTTTTTTATTTTTTTGTCATAGGCGCTGCCCCAATCTTTCTTTAATTGCTCGTCGCTTCTGTATACCTGGTGAGCGATTGTATCCGTAACATCCGCTCCCTCAGGCAATCCCTTCTTGCCTTTCTGCACAAGCTGGCTCACTATATACGTACGCGCTGTTAAAGCTTGTGCCTTTAAAGCCTCCATCTCAAATTCCGCAGGCATTTCAGCAGCTACTACGCCTACAATATACTTTTCAATGGGGAGCTCCTCGACTGTTTTTTGTTCACTCCGGTAGACAGCCACATCCACCGAAGATGAATAGGCAGGGCTGGCTTTCTTTTTCTTGTTCACTTGCACCTCCAGCCTTTCCACTAATTTTCCAGGGGTTGTATCCAATGAGAATGGAAGCACAAGCACTGCTGGAATCATGATAATTACGAAGACTGTTACAACGAATACTGCTAACATCGGTTTTATTGCCTTCAATCTCCTGTTGCCTCCCTGTACATTTTTTCACTCCTTAAAATGTATGGAGGTGGACAAGCAAATATGACGGCATTATTAGGGTCTGGCCCTTGGCATCACTCTAAACCAAGAAAGAGGTTGTGGCCATCTTCATCGCTCTACATTGCCACAGAGGCTCTGCTCTTTCTGTTACTTTCACAACTGAAGTTCATGACAGGCCTGTAGCTATAAAAAAAGCTCCTGAATGATTCAGGAGCTTTCGTCATTTTATATTATGCATTTTCAGCTGCAATTGTTTCCGTGGCAGTAACTGTTTCGTCATTTACACGTTCCACATCTGCACCAAGCTCAGCCAGTTTTCCGTGGAAATTTACATAGCCGCGGTCCAAATGTTTTAATTCAGTAACGCGAGTGATTCCATCAGCGACTAAACCAGTCAGGATCAAAGCCGCGGCGGCACGCAAGTCAGTAGCTGCTACTTCGGCGCCTTGAAGATTGGACGGGCCATTCATAATAACAGAGCGGCCTTCGATTTTAATATCAGCGTTCATGCGGCGGAATTCTTCCACATGCATAAAACGATTTTCAAAAACTGTCTCTGTAATCATGCTAGTGCCCTGGGCACGCAATAGCAATGCCATCATCTGAGATTGCATGTCTGTAGGGAATCCAGGATGAGGCATAGTCTTGATATCAACAGCCTTCAACTTCTCCGGTCCGATAACACGAAGACCATCTTCTTCTTCAGTGATTGTAACGCCCATTTCCTGCATTTTTGCAATTAATGAAGACAAATGCTCCGGCACTGCACCCCTAACAAGAACATTTCCTCCTGTAATTGCTGCAGCAGTCATAAATGTACCCGCTTCGATGCGATCAGGGATAATATAGTGCTCAACACCATATAATTTATCGACACCCTCAATTTTTAAAGTGCCTGTTCCAGCACCTTTAATCTTAGCACCCATTTTATTGAGGAAGTTTGCAAGATCGACAATCTCAGGTTCTTTCGCAACATTTTCAAGGATGGTTGTACCTTCTGCAAGAGAGGCTGCCATCATAATGTTTTCCGTTGCGCCTACACTTGGGAAGTCAAGGTATACTTTAGCGCCCTTAAGCCTTCCATCAACGCTTGCTTCAATAAATCCATTACCAACCTTTACTTTTGCTCCCATAGCTTCAAAACCTTTTAAATGCTGGTCAATCGGACGAGAGCCAATTGCACATCCGCCTGGCAAAGCTACGCGGGCCCGGCCGTTTCTTGCCAATAGGGAGCCCATTACCAATACTGAAGCACGCATTTTTCGGACATATTCAAACGGCGCTTCATCAAAAAGCTCTTTTGATGCATCTACAGTTACTGTGTTATTTTGAAAGACAACCTCTGCATTAAGATTGCGTATAACTTCATTGATTGTATATACATCGGAGAGCGTTGGCACGTCTTTGATGATACTTTTTCCATCACTTGCTAATAATGTTGCAGCGAGTACCGGCAAAACGGCGTTCTTTGCACCTTCGACTTTTACTGTTCCGCTTAGCCTTCTTCCGCCGCGGACGATGATTTTTTCCAAGAGTATTCCCCTCCGCGTCCAATTTCTCTATATTAATATTCAAACGTGATGATTGGTGTGCCAACTACAAAGGTAGTCTTCCCGCCCAATCCTTCTGTTCTTAAAGCAACCTGCAAATTTAACTTTTCCATAGACAATGTGCGTTTAAATAAATCGGTATGCGACGAGACAGAAACAAAATTCTTTTCCTTAACGCTTTCTACTTCGTCTGCATGAAACAAATCTAGCAACCTTTCAGTTTCAGAGGTTAAAACCGTATCAATATTATCACTGAAAACACCCTTAACACAAGAGAAAATTGAAGGTTTTCCCCGAAATATGTCATTTATCCTGCTTTCGAAAACATTGTTAAAAAAAGCCTTGCCCCCATTGTCCCAATTATGCCCTTTAATCTCATAAATAATATAGGAATTAGGGACATTATTTTGACGTGAAGCTACCAATTTAATAGATTCTGTTAAACCGGTATCAGCATTTTTTAACACTCCGGACACCTTCATAGCTTGATCAGCGCCACTATCCAGTTTCCAGTCAAACTCGTGAAATTCGTGCTGCAGTTTTTTTGCTTCTTGTTGAAAATCATGCAAGTTCCTTACAGTGGTGCTGTTTTCCCTTGCGATGACAGACCATTCCTCTATGTTTAACTTTTGCTCTTGTTGAATAGTTTCAGCTATCGTAACGATATCGTACTTGCTTTTTGCCACAATCGTACTATTCCCAAACACCCATATTATGAAACCAAGAAATAATATGTATGGTAATAATTTTCTATAAAGAACGATCATATCCATCCCTCCCTTGCTACCATTGTCGGCTAGAAGGGAGGAAACCATACTTTTATTTTCTCGTCAGTTACTGACAACTTTCTAGTTGTTTTCTCTAGAATTCCATAGAGAACAGCACGGAGCCACTAGTTACATATTTCACATACATAACTATAGAGAGACCAGTAATCGATTACTCCTGATTAAACATGAAAGGAAGTTGCCGTGACCAGGATATATAATCCAGGAAGAAGCCGCTGACAGCCGACCCAATGGCTACGGTTAGCAATATATAAAGGATTCTTGCTTTCACTACTGAATTTGATCTGAGAAGTTTTTCAAAGTTCAAAGACTGAAGTGCCCACCAGGTAACCGCAATGAAAAACAAGTGTGAAAAGATTCCCGTCATCGCTTGTTGTCCAATCGCTGAATACATGAATAAACCTCCTTCAATGCTCATTAAACTATTGTAACACAACTGAAAAATAAAATTGGAATAAAAAAGGAAGAAGATTAAATTTTTTTTATTCACTTTTTTCAGAAAAAAAGAAGGGTATATATATCCCTTCTTCTTTACGTGGTTTTTGACTCTGTTTCATATAACTATGAAACCCTGCATGTCTATGAAACAAATAGAATCATGGCTGATGCCTATCCGCGCTGGAGTGTGCCTCTATTTCCAGCAGGACATTAGATTGGAGAATTAAGCCTACTGTTACAAAAATCTACCAAAGGCTAATTCTTTAGAATGTCAGAAAAATTCCCGAATTGATTATGGAGAAAGTCCAATGCCAAATTAGGCGCGACCCCTAGCATAACCGTTCCAATACCTGCTATTCCCAGAACCGCGGCTATTCCCGCAGGCACCTTAAAATCCTCAGTTGAATACGACGGTCTAAAGAACATCTGGGTCATGATTCCAAAATAATAATAATAGGACACAACCGTAGTACCTATCATAATAGAGGCCAAAACATAATGTCCTTGTACTTGTGATAATGCTCCCAGGAAGATGTTAAGCTTTCCTATAAAACCGGCCGTCCCCGGGATTCCAGCGAGGGATAAAAGGAAGACAGCAAGTGCTATAGCAAGAAATGGTGACCGCTTGTACAAGCCGGCAAATTCAGCAATGTCCCCCGAATTGGCACGATCCGAAACAAGCTGGATTACCGCAAATGCTCCTATATTCATCAGTACATACGCAAATAAATAGAACCATATCGCATCAAATAGAAAATTGTTTACATCCAGTACAGCCACCGCTACGAGCAGGTATCCTGCATGGGCAATGCTGGAATAGGCAAACAATCGCTTTATGTTCCTTTGCCTTAGTGCGATCACATTGCCTATAATCATCGTTATTCCTGCAAGAAATGACAGGTAGACTCCATTTTTTTCAAAGAATAAGTATATGCCTTCTGCATCTCCCGGTGCCCTGTAATACACCGATAACAGTATTCGAAGCAGGATTATAAATCCTGCCGTCTTCGACACAGTGCTCAAAAAAGCAGTGACAGGAGTGGGAGCTCCCTGGTAAACATCCGGTGCCCACATATGGAATGGGGCGGTTGCAATTTTAAAGCTCAATCCCACAACAATCATTAAGAAGGCCAGGGTAAAAAGGTATCGAAAATCTGCTTGAACTGGACCGGACATTGCATTGGATATTTCCTGTAAACTTGTACTGCCTGTAATCCCATAGAGATAACTCATCCCAAATAATGTAAAAGCCGTTGAAATACCACCATTAATCACATATTTCATCGCCGATTCATTGGACCGGACATTCTTTTTCCTCATACCCGCTAAAATGTAGGAGGAGATGGACAACAATTCAAGCCCGGTGAACAAGGTGATTAAATCACCGCTGGAGGCCATGATCATGGATCCCAGAAGAGCCGCAAGGAATAAATAATAAAACTCTCCACGATATTCGTTAAAGCCTTCTTTTGGCTCATAGCTATGAGCAAGCATTATGACCAGGGCTGCCCCCGCCAAGAGAATCAGCTTAAAAGCAATGGCAAAGGAATCCAGACGGAAGGTGTCTCCCAATATACTCACAAAGCCATTGTCTAAAAGTCCAATCAGGCTAATGAAGGAGAGCAGTATCCCTGTCAGTGCCATCCATGCCAGAGACCTTCTGTTTATGGTTTTCGGCATAAATATATCCATAATGCTAAGGAGGGTGGCGACTCCGAGGATGATCAACTCAGGAGCCATCGCTCCCCATTCTATAGAAAGCATTGTTTTCATATCCATTGTTGACTACCCCCCTATCCCTAACATGATGGCTTCTATTGACCCTTTTAACGGGGTACTCAATATGTTTGGATAAACTCCGATAATGATAATCAAGGACAGCAGTACAAGCACCGGAGCATATTCTATTCCATTAATATCATGAGAAGCTCCTCCAGCTGTACTTTCTGTCTTTCCAAAAGTCATACTCAGCACCGCTCTAAGCAAGTATAAAGCTGTCAAGATAATGCCAATCGCCCCGATTGCAGCCAGCACAGGCTGTTCCTTGAATAAACCCATAAATGCCATGAATTCACTTACAAAACCGGACATGCCAGGCAGCCCCAAAGATGCCATTGCTCCTGCCAGCAAAAATCCTGATAAAATGGGCATCGATTTTGCGAGTCCACTTATTTCCGGTATGAAGGAAGTCTTTAATCGGCCATGCATGACTCCAATTAAAAAGAACAAAAGTGCAGCAATTAATCCATGTGACACTACTTGAAAGATGGCACCCTGTATTCCCGCCTCGTTCAATGAACCAATCCCGATTAGCACAATCCCCATATGTGAAATGGAGGAATACGCCATAACCAGTTTGAATTCATTTTGAATCAGAGCCAAGAATGCTCCATAAAGGAGATTGATTACTCCCAGGACAGCCACAAAGACGGCAATTGTTTTAAATTGTTCCGGAAAGATTCCCATGCCGAAACGAATGAGGCCAAATGCTCCTATTTTTAACAATACTCCCGCATGAAGCATGACAACTGGCGGAGGAGCTTGAACGTGGACGCGCAGCATCCATGTATGAAGCGGAAATATAGGTAGCTTGATGCCAAAGGCAGCCAAGATTGCTAACAATAATCCATATTTCATAGTTTCTGATATCGGGGCAATCAGGGAAACTCCCCCAACAGTCATAATATGCCGTAATGCTTCGATGTTTGTTGTACCTATCCTTGCAAACAGGATCATGATCACAACCAGTAATATCGCTGACCCAACACCATTGTAAAGCAGGAAGTTATAAGCCGCCCTCTCCTTCTCCAGATAGCCCCACTTTCCAATTAAGAAGAACATTGGAATCAAGGTGATTTCAAAGAAAATAAAGAACAGGACAAGGTTTTGTGCGGTAAAAACACCAAGCATTCCTATTTCCAACAGTAGGAGCAGAATGAAATAGCCTTTCCATTCCTTCTTGATTTGTATCGAAGCAATTGCAGCCAGTGTTGATAAGACGGCTGTAAGAATTACCATGATTAGGGAAAAACCGTCTATAGCAAGCTCGTAATCCACTGCAAAAAGATTCGGGTCAAATTGCCTTAAGTTTGCAAAGGTAATCCAGTCTATCTTAACAGCAAACCTGGAGAGGTCGTTTGTTTCCGAATAGTAATTATATAAATACAAAGAGCTGATCAGTGATGGAATAGTTCCAAGAATGCCGAGCCTTTTAAGATTCTTTTCATCTTCCTTCGATATCGCGGCAATGAGCAAGATACCCAACAGGGGAGAGAAAACCAGAAATGTAAGCAAAAATGTACTCATCTAAAATATCCCCCTGTCCAGGCAAAAATCACCATAAGAACGGCCAATCCAAAAAAGGCGACAACTCCATATACCTGTACCTGTCCATTCTGGATCCTCGAACCAATCCTGCCTGCAGTCTGGACCGTTTGTGTCACTGCGTTCATCAGCCCTTCGACCAGGAATCTATCCACATATGAAAGGAAAAGGCTGATCCATTTTGTCACAGAGCCAATCGTAAATTGATAGGTCTCATCTATAAAATACTTATTGTACAAAACTGTAAATATCATAGAGTCTTCGCCGCCAAGCCAATCCCGGCTGATAGATTTTTTGGCATATATCAGATAAGCCAGCAGGATGCCAGATAGCGAAACCAGAGTCGCTGCAAACATTATCCATAACGGGCCCTCCGAATGGCTCTGGGAGAGGTACTGATCGCCTTCTGTAAGCCAATCCCCTAAAAACGTTCCGAGCCAAGGAGTATTGACATAGCCGCTGACCACCGCTAGGATCCCCAGCACCAGCATAGGCAAGGTCATAACAGAAGGAGACTCGTGTATATTATGCTTACGGCCGACCCTTTCCGTTCCTGAGAATACCATAAAGAACAGGCGGAACATATAAAAGGCCGTAAAAAACGCCGCTAGCAACGCCGTCCAAAACAGCAAGTGATGGCCATGTTCCCACGCAGCAATCAGAATTTCATCCTTACTGAAAAAGCCGGAAAACAGCGGCACACCTGAAATGGCAAGCGTACCAATAAGAAATAAGGGACCGGTTATCTTCAGCTTGTGCCATAGGCCACCCATTTCTTCTATGTTTTGAGTATGTACTGCATGAATGACACTCCCGGCTGCCAGGAAAAGCAGCGCTTTAAAAAAGGCGTGAGTCATTAAATGAAACACTCCTGCCACATATCCAGCCGACCCAAGGGCAAGCATCATATAACCCAGCTGGCTGACGGTCGAATATGCAAGCACCCTTTTAATATCCTTTTGGACCAGACCGATGCTTGCCGCAAAAATGGCGGTAAACGCCCCTGTAGCCGCCACTACCGTTAATGCCGTTTCACTTGCCAGATACAGCGGAAACATGGCCGCAACCAGATATACCCCGGCAGCTACCATCGTCGCTGCGTGAATTAAAGCAGAAACGGGGGTCGGGCCTTCCATAGCATCCGGGAGCCAGCTATGAAGCGGAAATTGCCCCGATTTTCCCATTGCCCCTATAAATATGAGCAATGCGGTTAAAGTAATCATTCCTTCTGAGATGCTCCCGGAGGCAGCAGCCGAAAATATTTCATCATATTCGAAACTGCCAACCTGCCAGAATAATAGGATCATACCGATTAAAAGCCCGACATCCCCGATTCTTGTCATGATAAATGCCTTTTTGGCTGCGTCTCTCGCTTCACTTTTATAGAAATAAAAGCCGATCAACAAGAATGACCCTAATCCTACAAGCTCCCAGAATACATATAGCTGCAATAGATTAGGGGACATCACCAGGCCTAGCATCGCAAAAGTAAAAAGCCCAAGATATGAGTAAAATACCGGAACCCTTTCATCGCCCGACATATAACCTTTGGAATAAACATGTACCAGAAAGCTAACTAAAGAAACGATCACTAACATTAAGGCATTTAATTGATTTATTTCTATACCCGCTGTCAGATGTACATCCCCTATATTTAGCCAGTTGGTTTCAGACTTATAGGTCGGATGATCAAACCGCTCAATTAAAACCAGCACTGAAAAGATTAAGGATGCAAACGCAAACAGCATTCCCAGAAGTGAACTGCCTGTTTCATTTAATCGTTTGCCGAATACAAGAAGTATCAGGAATGAGATAAGCGGGAATAGCGGTATTAGCCATGCATTCTCCATCATCGTATCAAATCTCCCCTACTAGAAAAGCGCAAGCGCCATTTTAAATATGAATCTCAACTAAACCCTGCCGCAAGTGGAAGGTCAGTTAAGAACGCCACGTCATGTGGCAACGCTGACGACCCACATCCTGTGAGCCTGGCAACATTGACGACCCGCATCCTGTGGACCTGGCAACACTGACCGACCTCACCCCTGATGCCAGCAAAACTCGGATGATTTAGAGACTTGGACCCCAGACGCACTTTTCAATTTTTACAGTCTCATATATTTATTATATTTAATGTTTCATTGAATCCATTTCATCGATATTGACTGTTTTATGGTTCCGGTATAGTCCCATTAAGATTGCAAGTCCGACTGCGGCCTCTGCCGCCGCAACAGTAATCGTAAATAGTGAAAAGATCTGGCCTGTAATAGAGGGAGTTACTCCAAACTTGCTAAAGGCAACAAGGTTGATGTTGACTGCATTTAGCATTAACTCAATTGATATCAGAACGATTACAATATTTGTTTTTGTCAGGGCACCATATAAGCCGATACAGAACAATATCAGTGCAAGAACAAGATATCCCGAGAGAGGAACCGTTGTCATGAGCGTCCCCCCTCCTCTTTATCATCATTCTTCGCCAGTAAGATTGCTCCGACAAGTGCAACCAATAAAATGACCGAAGTAATTTCAAACGGAATGATATGCTTCGAGTAAAGTGCCATACCAATCTTTTCAGTATTAGATTCATGAAGAGCAGATTGCTGTACCGGGATATCCAGCTTGTAAATGCCTAAATATACTGCCGCTGCAAAGCCTGCTATCCCTGCTAATAAAGCAATACGTCTCCAGGTGTTTATCTTCTTTTCCTGGTGGTCATTGTGCTTGGTAAGCATAATACCAAACAGCATGATGATTGTTACTGCTCCCGAGTAAATCAGTACTTGGACTGCTGCCACAAATTCTGCCGATAACATGACGTAAATACCTGCAATGCTGATGAATGAAAAGACGAGCGCAACCAGCATATGAATAACTCTTGTCAGGTTCAATAAAAGCAATCCGCCTGTTATCGCAACCAGTGACAGAGATATAAAAGCTAAAAATTCACCTGAAAGGTTCATACCTTGTTCACCTTCCGGATGTTTGTATCATTTTCATCAAGCCATTCCAGGTTCTTAAACAGCTGATCGCGGCTATACTCAGCTAGTTCGAAGTTATTTGTCATCACGATTGCTTCAGTTGGGCATACTTCCGTACACAGGTCACAAAGTATGCAAATTTCGAAATTGATATCATAAGTATCGATAATTTTTCCTTTCTTAGTCGGATCCGGATGCTTTTTGCCGGTTAATTGGATGCAGTCTGTCGGACAAATATTGGCACATTGGTTACATACGATGCATTTTTCAGGATAAAATTTTTGAATCCCCCGAAATCGGTCCGGTAAAGGCAGCGGTTCGTGCGGGTAACCATATGTTACTTTTTTTCGGGTTAGATTTTTCATCGTATAGCCCAAACCCTTGAATAAACCGCGCATATTTTCACCCCTTGTTTTACTTTCGTTTTCCGTCGTTTACTTTTTAGAGAGCGTTAAAGATTTCCTTTAAAATTGCTGTAAGTAAGATATTTGCCAATGCAGCTGGCAGCAGGACCTTCCACCCCAGTTCCATGAGCTGGTCAGCCCGCAGGCGCGGAAAGGTCACGCGCACCCATATCAGCAGGTAAATGACAGCACTGAATTTTAACGCGAACCAGACGGCTCCCGGTATAAATCCAAGGAACGGCAAAGGATGCCAGCCTCCCAAAAATAATATGGTTGTCAGTGACGCCATCGCAAACATATAAACATATTCAGAAAGCATAAAGAATGCCCAGCGAAAACCTGAATATTCGACATGGTAACCTGCTACCAGCTCAGATTCTGCCTCAGGCAGGTCAAAAGGTACCCGATTTAGCTCTGCAACCGAAGCAATCAAAAATATTACAAATGCAACTGGCTGCAATACGATAAACCACAAGTGTTCCTGTGCAGCAACAATATCGTTCAAGTTCAGGCTGCCTGTCAGCAGTATAATGCCAACCACAGACATCACAAGCGGTATTTCATATGAAATCATCTGGGCTGCGGCCCTCATTCCCCCAAGGAGGGAATATTTATTATTGGACGCCCAGCCAGCTGCTACGATACCTACCGTCGAAATTCCTGATATAGCAATATAATACAATAAACCTACCCCAATGTCGGCAAACTGATATCGTTCTGTAAACGGAATGGTTGCCAATACCATAAAAGATGGAGCAAATGCGATTATTGGAGCAATAACAAACAGCGGCTTATCTGCCAGCTTCGGGATCGTATCCTCTTTAATTAAAAGCTTCAAGACATCAGCTACCGTCTGCAGGAGACCCCACTTGCCTCCAACCTGGTTTGGTCCTACCCTCATTTGCATAAAGCCCATTATTTTTCGTTCAGAAAGAATCCCATAGGTGACAAATCCCAGGACAACGAACAGCAAAATTAGTGCCAGAAAGAAGAAAATAGCAAAATTCAATAGGCCCGGTGAGGATTGCAGCAGATTTTCAACCATCATCCATCCACCTCCCCCAGCACAATATCAATTGCACCCAGGATAGCAATGAGATTCGCCATATTTTCTCCCTTCAGCAGTTTAGGGAGAATTTGAAGATTATAGAAAGACGGCCTTCTAAATTTCAGGCGGTACGGTTCCTTTTTTCCGTCACTTGCAATATAGCATCCTATTTCACCGCGTGGAGATTCTATCCGCACGAAAGCCTCTCCCTTCGGTACTTTAATAATTTTCGGAACCTTAGCTATTACTGGTCCATCCGCCGGAAATTGTTCAACAGCCTGTTCTATAATTTTCAAAGATTCCTCAATTTCGTCCATACGGCATAGGTATCTGGCCCAGGCATCGCCTCCCTGACGTACAGGGATGTCAAAATTGAACCTGTCGTAAATCGAATAGGGTTCATTTTTCCGAAGGTCCCATTTTACACCTGCACACCTAAGATTTGCTCCGCTTAAAGAATAATTAATTGCTTCTTCCTTTGTGTACCTGCCAACACCTTTTACTCGATTAACAAATATTTCATTTCCTGTTACCAATTCATGATAGCCCTTCAACTGTTGCCTCATATATGGAACGAATTCGCGGACCTTTTCTATCCATCCCTCAGGCGCATCCCACTTTACGCCGCCTACACGCATATAATTAAAGGTTAATCTTGCACCCGATAGCTCATTTAAAAGATTAATAATCATTTCCCGTTCCCGAAAAGCATACAAAAATGGGCTTGTTGCCCCAATATCCAGCAGATATGTACCCCACCACACTAAATGGCTTGCAACCCTTCCAAGTTCCATGGTAAGGACACGCAAGTATTCTGCCCGTTCCGGGATTTCTATGCCCATCATTGTCTCGACAGCATGACAGATGACATAATTGTTTGTCATCGCAGCAAGGTAATCCATCCGGTCTGTATACGGAATGATCTGTGTATACTGCAAATCTTCTGCAAGTTTTTCAGTGCCTCTGTGCAGGTAGCCGATAACAGGTGTTGCTTCCTTGATAATCTCTCCATCAATCTTGATGACGAGTCGGAATACACCATGTGTACTTGGATGCTGCGGTCCTACATTGAGCAGCATTTCTTCCGTCCGTATCACTTGCTACACCTCCACGTCGTAAGGTTCATAATCTTTCCGTAGCGGATGCCCCACCCACTCTTCTCCAAGGAGGATTCTTTTCAAGTTCGGATGCCCTAAAAACACTATTCCTAATAAATCATACGCCTCACATTCTGGCCATTCAGCACCCTTCCATAGCGGCACGAGCGAATCGACTTCAGGGTTTGTCCGGTCCAGCTTGACCTTTAGCGCGACAGGCTGCTTATTCCTAAGAGAATAGAGGTTAACGTAGATTTCCATATGGGTTTCAAAATCACTGCCATGTATTTCGGACAAATATTCAAATCCTAATTGTTCATTATACTTTAAGAACTCCGCTACTTTTTTATATGTATGTGGCTTCGCAATCAAGGTTGGAATATCTTTAGATAGTTTATTAATGTACGCATCAAGCAAAACTTCATTTCCCAAATGGTTTTCGATGACGCTAATGTATTTGTTTAGAAGATGTTGATTCGGTGATGGAACTGTTTCTGTGCGGGTATCCTGGTCGGCAGCCTTCGTTTGGCCGGATTTGGCTCTTGCCGCCGCAGCTGCTTTCGCCTTTGCTGCGGCAATTGCTTTTTCCTTTTGATCCGCAAGGTCACCTTCTTGCGATGCATTCTCTGTGACTTTAGCGTGCCGTTTTGCCAGCGCGGCCGCTTTTGCTGCTGCTACCGCCTCTGCCTTTCTCTTTGCCAAGTCTTCTTCCCCTACGGACACTTCTGCCTCCGGAGTCTGTGCCTGGGTTTTTGCCTGTCGCTTCGCCAGTGCTGCTGCCTTTGCTGCTGCCACCGCTTCTGCCTTTCTCTTTGCCAGATCTTCTTCCCCTACAGACACTTCTGCCTCCGGAGTCTGCGCCTGGGTTTTTGCCTGCCGTTTTGCCAGTGCTGCTGCCTTTGCTGCTGCTACCGCTTCTGCCTTTCTCTTTGCCAGGTCTTCTTCCCCTCCGGACACTTCAGCTTCCGGAGGCGGTGCCTGGGTTTTTGCCTGCCGTTTTGCCAGTGCTGCGGCCTTTGCTGCTGCTACCGCTTCTGCCTTTCTCTTTGCCAGATCTTCTTCCCCTACGGACACTTCTGCCTCCGGAGTCTGTGCCTGGGCTTTTGCCTGTCGTTTCGCCAGTGCTGCTGCCTTTGCTGCGGCGGCCGCTTCGCGCTTTTGTTCTTCTAGGCTCTTGCCATCGCTCACAGCTAAATCACCTTCTTCCCGGTTTTAGCTTCATACCGGATTTTCTCTTTTAGCTTATTTATTCCGTATATTAGTGCAGCAGGGTTCGGTGGGCAGCCCGGTATATAAACATCTACCGGCACGATTTGGTCTACGCCCTTCACTACGGAGTATGAGCGGATATAGGGTCCTCCTGCTGTGGCACATGAACCCATGGCAATGACCCATTTAGGTTCAGGCATTTGATCATAGAGTCTTCGTAATATCGGGGCCATTTTCTTTGTAACCGTACCAGAGACGATCATTACATCCGATTGCCTTGGTGAAGTACGGAAGAAAGAACCAAACCGATCGAGATCATAATGGGATGAACCAACACCCATCATTTCTATCGCACAACAAGCAAGTCCAAAAGTCATCGGCCATAAAGAATTGCTTCTGGCCCACGCCTTTACCTGCTCGAGCGTTGTCAGAAAAACACTTCTGCGCATTTCTTCCATTTCTTGAGAGGAAATTCCATCCAGCTTTAAATCCATTTCAACACCTTCTTCTTCCATGCGTATGCCAATCCGATAACCAACATAAAAACGAAGATAAGCATTTCAATCAAAGCAAAGATACCGAGTTTGTCATAGGCTACTGCCCATGGATATAAAAACACTGTTTCTATATCAAAGATCACGAACATAAGGCCAAACATATAATATCTGACATTGAATTGTACCCGTGAATCGTGAAAGGGCTCAATTCCGCTCTCATACGTTGTATATTTCTCATCAATGGGTTTATACGGCCTGAGCAGCTTACCTAGGAATATTGCTACGATTGGCAATAAGACACCGAGAAATAAAAATACAAAAACGATAAGATAGTTATTCTGATAAATATGCAAGGCTTCCATTTCCTATCCCCCATTCCTAATTTACAAGTAAAAAGGTTGTACATTTCGGAAGGCTATGTATGGGTTGTGAAACTTGCCTGTATTTTCCTTTTTGTAAGCGTATACATTCTTACATCGCAGGCTTATACTGGCTAAGCCAGTTTCGAAATATTCCATCTCTCCATTCCGAAAACACTTATTTCTATATATCTTATTAGTTTGATAAACACCCTTTAATTACCTTTTTAATTTTGTGAAAAAATTTCTCTTTTTTGTTTCGAATCTTGTTTCGAAAACAGATCTACGCTGCTATCATATGCTGACTGATACCTAAAAAGACATAAAAGCTGTGATGATAATAGATTGGTAAATCCTTCTGATCGTAATGGAATGCATGTTGGAAAAGGGATTATTTAGCGCATTAGCTTTTATTATGTTATTGATAATTCAGGAAGTTCACAAAAAGGTCCACGTTTATTGTGAGATAATAATTCTTTTACCAATGAGAGAAAGACTTTTTTATTGTCGAGGTTAATTCCCAAAACATACAAAAAAGCACCATCTCCCTTAAGAGATAGTGCTTTCTATTAAATCCTGCCTTCAGCAACAGATAAACGGTTCACTGCACGCTGCAATGCTAGTTCTGCTCTTCTTGCATCAACATTGTCTTGTCTATCCTGCAAGCGTTTTTCAGCACGAGCCTTAGCAGCCTGAGCACGCGCTACGTCGATGGATTCCGCTCTTTCAGCAGATTGAGCCAAAATAGTTACGACATCAGGGCGCACTTCAAGAAAACCGCCATTCACTGCCAAATATTCAGTACCTCCGTCTTTCTTTAAGCGAACGGCACCGATTTTCAGCGGAGCAACCATAGGGATGTGACCGGGTAAAATACCCAGTTCCCCGCTTTGTGCCTTAGTGCTTACCATTTCGACTTCAGCATCATATACTGGGCCATCGGGAGTAACAACACTGACTTTAACGGTCTTCATTTAAATACCCTCCTTTGGTCCCTTATCAAGCCATTTGCTTGGCTTTTTCAACTACTTCTTCAATTCTTCCTACGAGACGGAATGCATCTTCCGGAAGATCATCGTATTTTCCTTCAAGTATTTCCTTGAAGCCTTTAACAGTTTCTTTTACCGGTACATAAGAACCCTTCTGTCCAGTAAACTGCTCAGCTACGTGGAAGTTTTGAGATAAGAAGAATTGAATACGGCGAGCACGAGCTACAACAAGCTTATCTTCATCAGACAACTCATCCATACCAAGGATGGCGATGATGTCTTGAAGTTCCTTATAGCGCTGCAATGTCTGCTGAACTTGGCGTGCAACTTCGTAGTGCTCTGCACCAACGATTTCAGGAGATAATGCGCGTGATGTTGAAGCAAGCGGGTCAACCGCCGGGTAAATACCCATCTCAGAAAGCTTACGCTCAAGGTTAGTAGTTGCATCCAAGTGAGCGAAAGTCGTAGCCGGAGCCGGGTCAGTGTAGTCATCCGCAGGAACGTAGATAGCCTGGATAGATGTTACAGAACCCACGTTTGTAGATGTAATACGCTCTTGTAATTGTCCCATTTCTGTAGCAAGCGTAGGCTGGTAACCAACCGCAGATGGCATACGTCCCAATAGGGCGGAAACCTCAGAACCTGCTTGTGTGAAACGGAAGATGTTGTCGATGAAGAACAAAACGTCCTGTCCTTGCTCATCACGGAAATACTCAGCCATTGTCAAACCTGTCAAAGCAACACGCATACGAGCACCAGGCGGTTCATTCATTTGACCGAATACCATTGCTGTTTTCTTGATAACTCCAGAATCACTCATCTCATGGAAAAGGTCATTCCCTTCACGAGTACGCTCACCTACACCAGCGAATACAGAAATACCGCCGTGCTCTTGAGCGATGTTATTGATAAGCTCCTGGATTAATACCGTCTTACCAACGCCAGCGCCTCCGAATAGACCGATCTTTCCACCTTTAATATATGGTGCAAGAAGGTCTACTACTTTGATACCTGTTTCAAGGATTTCTACTTCAGTAGAAAGGTTTTCAAAAGTTGGAGCTGATCTATGAATAGGGTCTCTGCGCACATCGGCACCTAACGGAGAGTCAAGGTCGATATTTTCCCCCAGTACGTTAAATACACGTCCAAGTGTAGGTTCACCCACCGGTACAGAGATTGGAGAGCCTGTATCAACAGCTACTGCTCCACGAGTTAATCCGTCAGTAGAAGACATCGCAACTGTACGGACTGAATCGTCCCCAAGGTGAAGGGCTACTTCAAGAGTTAGGCTTTTGCCAGACTCTGAAAATTCTATTCTCAACGCATTATGGATTCTTGGAAGCTGGCCGCTTTCGAATTTTACGTCAACAACCGGACCCATAACTTGAATAACGCGTCCTTTATTCATTCTGTTCCCTCCTAACATTACTTTTAACACAATCAAAAATCCGGAACGGAGGCTTGATTTCTGCCTCCTCCGGTTAAAGGTTATATGTTTAGCTTCAGCGACGAGCGCTTATGCTTTTCGTTTTATTCTAACGCTGCTGCCCCACCGACGATTTCGGTGATTTCTTGTGTGATGGCTGCCTGACGTGCACGGTTATATACCAATGAAAGGCTATCGATCAATTCAGAGGCATTATCCGTTGCATTTTTCATAGCAGTCATACGTGCAGCATGCTCACTTGCTTTTCCATCTAAAAGAGCACCATAAATCAAGCTTTCTGCGTATTGCGGCAGAAGGACTTCCAATATTTCCTCAGCGGATGGCTCAAATTCATATGATGTCATTTTGCCGGAAGGCTGGATGTCTGTTAAAGGAAGAAGTTTCTTCTCCGTAACGTCCTGCTGAATGGCACTGACATAGTGGTTGTAATACATGTAGAGCTCGTCAAATGACCCGTCAGAGAACATTCCGACTGCTGTACGTGCAAGTTCACTGATATCAGTAAACGAAGGCTGGTCAGGAAGCCCAACCACTTCAAGTGCCACGTTCATATTCCTGGCTGTGAAGAAGTCACGGCCTACTCTTCCGATGGCGATGATCGAGTATTCATCCGTTGATTGATGGCGCTTTTTAATGGTTTGGAATACTTCACGCAAGACACTGCTGTTATAAGCCCCAGCTAATCCACGATCCGAGGTTATTACGAGATAACCGGTCTTTCGAACTGGACGGGATACAAGCATCGCGTGTGAAGCACCCGTATTTCCGCTTGCAATGCTTCCAACGACTTCCTGGATTTTTTCCATGTACGGCACGAATGATTTAGCATTTGCTTCCGCACGGCTCCATTTAGAAGCGGATACCATCTGCATCGCTTTAGTAATCTGGCTCGTCTTTTTAGTAGAATTTATACGGCTTTTTATATCGCGCAATGATGCCATTCAATTTCACCACCTTATTTAACAAATATTAGACCTATTACTCAGAGATTACGAAGCTCTTTTTAAACTCGTTAATCGCAGCAACTATACCATCGTCCTTAGGCAGGTCGCCTGAAGTGCGGATGTGGTCTAATAGTTGTGTGTGGTTACGGTCTAACCAGCTAAGGAATTCATCTTCGAAGCGGCGAATATCCCCAACCGGAATGTTGTCCAAATGTCCGCGTGTCAACGCGTATAAGATCATAACCTGCTTTTCTACCTTAAGAGGCTTGTTCAAATCCTGCTTAAGCACTTCAACAGTACGTGCACCACGTGCAAGCTTAGCTTGAGTAGCCTTATCAAGGTCTGAACCAAACTGGGCGAATGCTTCCAATTCACGGAATGAAGCAAGGTCCAGACGAAGTGTACCGGCAACCTTCTTCATCGCCTTGATCTGTGCAGACCCACCTACGCGGGATACAGACAAACCAGCGTTGATCGCAGGGCGTACGCCTGAGAAGAATAAATCAGATTGTAAGAAGATCTGTCCATCAGTGATAGAGATTACGTTTGTTGGAATATAAGCCGAGATATCTCCTGCCTGCGTTTCAACGAACGGAAGTGCCGTGATGGAACCTGCACCGTGTGTGTCATTCAATTTTGCTGCACGTTCTAACAAACGTGAGTGCAAGTAGAATACATCCCCTGGGAATGCTTCACGGCCTGGAGGACGGCGTAACAGCAAGGAAAGCTCACGGTAAGCAGAAGCTTGCTTAGAAAGGTCATCATATACGACAAGTACATGCTTGCCGTTAAACATGAATTCTTCACCCATAGTTACACCTGCATATGGAGCAAGGTATAACAATGGAGCTGGTTGTGAAGCGGAAGCTGTCACAACGATTGTGTAATCTAATGCACCATGCTTACGAAGTGTTTCAACAGTTCCACGAACTGTAGATTCTTTCTGTCCGATCGCAACATAGATACAAATCATGTTTTGATCTGCCTGGTTAAGGATAGTATCAATTGCAACAGATGTCTTACCAGTCTGACGGTCACCGATGATCAACTCACGCTGGCCGCGGCCGATTGGAACAAGAGCATCGATCGCTTTAATACCAGTTTGCAATGGCTCATGAACGGATTTACGGTCCATAACTCCAGTTGCTGGGCTTTCAATTGGACGAGTCTTTGTAGTATTGATTGGTCCAAGTCCATCAACAGGCTGGCCAAGCGGATTAACTACACGTCCGATAAGTTCCTCACCTACAGGAACCTCCATGATACGTCCAGTGCGGCGAACCTCACTGCCTTCACGAATGTCTGAGTATGGTCCTAAGATAACAATACCAACGTTGTTTTCTTCAAGGTTTTGTGCCATACCCATGACACCATTAGAGAATTCTACGAGCTCTCCAGCCATGACTGTATCTAAACCATGAACACGTGCGATACCGTCCCCTACTACGATAACTGTACCTACATCGCTTACTTTAATTTCTGACTGATAATTTTCGATTTGCTTTTTAATCAGTGCGCTGATTTCTTCAGCTTTGATGCTCATAAATTTCACCCCTATTCTCGGAATGTTAACCTAACAGTTCTCTTTCAAGGCGTTCAAGCTTTCCGCTGACACTTCCGTCAAAAATGCGGTTGCCGATGCGAAGCTTGATTCCGCCAAGAACACTGCGGTCTACAATATTTTCAATGCGTAACGTTCTTTTGCCGACTTTAGCTGCAAATGCAGCCGATACTGCTTGCTGTTCTGATTCAGTCAGAGGACGAACAGTATAGATCGTAGCTTCTGCCACTGACTTTTCTTCGTTTGCAAGCTCTATGAAATCCACAGCCATTTGTGAAATAACATCCGTACGATGACGGTCCGTCATTAACAGCAAAGTATTGCGGACTAAGGTTGAAAGATTAGCAAATGACTCTGCGATAAATTGCTTTTTGCGTTCTGCATTTACTTTAGGATGCTGAAGAAATGCTAGAAGGTCATCATTGCCAGAAAATACTTCTCTTACTGCACGGAGCTCTTCCACTGTTTCATCCAGAAGGTTCTGCTCCTTTGCGAGTTCAAAAAGAGCTGTGGCATAACGCTTTGCTACTGCAATATCGCTCATCGCTCTTCTCCTGCCTCTTTAATATACTCATTGATCAGATTTTGCTGATCAGCTTCAGACAATTCCTTCTCAATAACTTTGGAAGCAATAAGGACGGATAGGGAAGCAACTTGTTCACGCAGCTGCGCAACAGCCTTTTCCTTCTCCTGGACGATTTCGCGCTTTGCTGATTCTTTAATGCGTTCAGCCTCTGCACGTGCTGACGTGATAATA
Organism: Peribacillus sedimenti; assembly: GCF_046237635.1. Taxonomy (NCBI): domain Bacteria; kingdom Bacillati; phylum Bacillota; class Bacilli; order Caryophanales; family Bacillaceae; genus Peribacillus; species Peribacillus sedimenti. The sequence goes on from NZ_CP143547.1 coordinate 4,870,191, forward strand.
TCTTCACGCTGCGCCTCGCCCTGCTTCTTGGCATTTTCAATAAGTTCCCCTGCTTCAGTGCGTGACTGTTTCAGTAATTCACGCTGTTCCTCCAAAAGCTTGCTCGCTTCAGCACGGCTGGCCTCAGCATCGCTGATTTCTTTAGCGATTAATTGCTCACGCTCTTTCATGATGCCCATTAACGGACCCCATGCGAACTTTTTAACTAATGCTAACAAAATAATGAACATGACAAGCTGGAAAATGATATCCCCACTATTAAAATGAAGACCGCCTTCAGCAGCTGCTCCTAAAATAAATCCACTTGTTAACACGATCGGCTCACTCCCTTCAACCGTTTCACTGTATAACCTAAATTTTCAAATATCGAGATTTGAAAAGAACATTCTATATTTAAACAACTTGAATACTTTTGAATGTGAACATAAAGGAATGGCGAAGGTTCGCATCGCAATCTTCGCCATTACCCGTTTATCTTACTTTCTGCAAGTAACCTTGCGACACCTATTAACGTCCTAGAACGATAAATCCAATAACTACCCCAATGATTGGAAGTGCTTCAACTAACGCAACCCCGATGAACATTGTAGTTTGCAGCATACCACGAGCTTCTGGCTGACGAGCCATCCCTTCGATTGTACGACCAACGATAAGACCGTTACCAATACCAGCACCTAACGCACCTAGACCAACTGCAATAGCTGCCGCTAAAAGACCAATAGAACCTGACATGAATTATTTCCTCCTTGAAATGATAATTTTTTTATTATTGCTATAAATGATTGTCCAAGATTTCGGACATATTTTATAATTAATGGTCCTGACTCACTTTGTGTGAGATAAAAACCATCGTTAACATTGTGAAGATAAACGCTTGGATGCTTCCAACGAAAACAGAGAACCCTTGCCATGCCAGTGTCGGCAAGATTGCGGAAACTGTTCCGATAATACCGCTGCCAACTGATTCAGCATAGCCGCTGGTCGCTAGACCTGCGAGCAAGCTTAAAAGAATTTCCCCGGCATAGATGTTACCGTAAAGCCGCAGACCCAATGTAAGCGTGTTGGCAAATTCTTCGATAAGCTTCAGAGGGAACATAAAACTCATTGGCTGGAAAAAGCTTTTCCCATAACTCTTGGCACCCAACATTTTGACACCATAATAGTGGGATAATCCCATTACTAGTACAGCAAGCGTCATTGTAATCGCAGGATCAGCCGTCGGTGATTTCCACCAAAGTTCGTGCCCTACCACTACGGCGAATGGCAAGCCCAGCATGTTAGATACAAATATATACATGATAAGCGTCATTCCGAGCACAAGAAAGCGGCCGCCTGTGTTCCAATCCATTGTGCTATTGATAATCCCTTTTACGAAATCCATTACCCATTCCATGAAATTCTGGATTCCTGAAGGTCTTAGCGCAAGCTTGCGGGTGGAAACTACAGCGAGTATGAAGACTATGAGACTTGCAACAGTTATCATCATGATATTAGCCAAGTTGAAATGCAATCCCATAAACTCCCGAATAGGAGCTTCATGATTCATTAGTATTCACCTCTCTTTTTCTATCGTCGTAAATTTTGAACGAAATAATCTATCATAATGACCACATACGCTGTCATTAATCCTATAACCACACTTACAATATTAAAATGTTCTGGATACCTAAGCGCAATCACCGCAGCGAGAGCTCCGATCGTTAACCGTGTAAGCGACCCGAGGGATTTCACTTTCTTACCGGCTGAAACTGCTTCGGAAAACTTTCTGTTTTTTCGGACCATGGACCAGAAATTGAACAGACTGAAGGCAGTGCCAAGTATCAGGCCGTAGAAAATACTGTGGTACGGCGTTACTGCTCCACCCAGCAAATATAGCGCCAAAAGGAACATTATGTACTTGCGTTGCCTGGTAAACATCACTTCAAGTTCTGGCATTATAAATTTTAATCTCCTGAGAAATATTGTCGGACTGTCCGCTGCACAGCAAAAACCCCTGCAGCAAGCCCTATTAGAAGACCAACCACTAAAAACAGAGGTTCGAAACCCAGCCTTTTGTCTAGCCAGTTCCCGCAAAAAATTCCGAACAAGGTACATCCGGCCAATTGCGTTAAAATAGCAGACATTAGTGCCATTGCTCTAAATGGGTGGCGATTATTTCGACGCATTTTTGCATCCTCGCGGTTAAAAGTAGATGGATAAGAAATTTTTCATGGTTGAGAGTGGGTAATATCGTTGTCAAGAGTGTGGAAACCCTCACATTTCATATCCTTTGTAAGCATACAATAGGCTCGTTATTCATGTCAATCGCTGACTAGTGAAATTTGTCACACCCCTGCAATAGTTAACTAAATGTTCACATTTAATTTTCTTGACTTAACATCAACTTTCTGCTTATATTTAAGTTTTACTCAAAGTACTTATTTATATTAAATTTTCACTTTGTGAAATAAATTTCACTTACGTATAGTGCACTATAAAACTTGAAAAGGACCTGTAAATCACAGATCCTTCCTTCACTAGTATTAGTTGATTACTATTATTGAGTTTATTCTGCTTTCTTTACCCCCTGTTCTAGCAAAAACAACCGCTTTATATATACCTTTTTCCGGTATTTTCTCTTCTGATATTTCCTTGCTGACCATCCCGCTTGGAAGGTGTCTGCCCCAATCCAAAAAACCAGAAAACCTTAAGCTTTCTTCCTCATACAAGGCGATTCCAAATTCTTCAGCACCACCCGGCAAATACGCTTCATATTTATAAAGCCCTTCCTTGTCTCCGACCCCAAAATCAAATCCCATGACCCTTGGATAATCCGGTACTTCTTTTACATACAGAAAAGGAATATTCATCCTGGCCGTTCCTTCACGCATCGTTAAATAACCATCATAAATACCTTTCTGCAGCTGCCTGGGGTTAATTTGCAGCCCTAGTGCGACTGTTTTTTTACGACGCGGCCCGATTGAGAAAGAGGACGGAAGGTCCCAGGAGATCCCCTTTTCCTTACGGGGCATGTCAAAGGAATAATGCTTTGTTGATGACCCTGTATTTTCAATTGTTATATGCTGCTTGTGTTCATCAATGCCGCTTTTCTTTTCAAACATGCCAAAACCCAGTGTATTGGGAGATAATAATGTATCGGCTCGTATTGCCTGTTCAATTTGAAGCCTTCCAGCACCCTGCTCAAATGCCCGGTAAAATTCAAAATTACTTCTCTTCAAAGGTTTAGCTGTGCTCATTAACGCAGATTTGATCTGTTGGGGACTCCATTCCGGATGGGCCTGCAGAAGCAGCGCACATGCTCCAGCTACATGAGGGGCAGCCATGCTAGTTCCCTGCAATGACATATAGCCGGACGGAATGGTACTTTCAATATTCACTCCCGGAGCCAATATGTCCGGTTTAATGGCCCAGGTTGAAGTCACTGGCCCACGGGAGCTGAAGTCAGCAAGCAGGTCAAATTCATGCTTATAAAAAAAATCCCCCAGTAAACCATTGCGTGATACAGCTTCACGCCTAAGCATTTCCCCTTCATTCCTGGAAATGGATACGGCCGGGATTTTTGATTGTTCTTCGAGCGTACCAACGAAACTGCCCTTCATGTTATTAAAGATGATGACGGCCTTAGCCCCCGCCCTTTCCGCGTTTCTTACCTTTTTATCGAATGTGATTTTACCTCGCTTCACAAGCACAACTTTACCGTTGACATCCCGAAGATCGTCCTCCTTTCCCAAGCCCCCATATACTACTTGTTCAGAAAAGGATAACCGCCAATCCCTCGCTCCCTGAAGCGGCATCAATCTGACAGTCCTTTTTCGGCTGCCTAAACCATAACTGAAGTAAGGAACCTCCAATGGGGGCGTAGAGGCTCCTACAGAAATTGCCTTTTCCGCTGTTCCTGGTGAACCGACCGTCCAAAGACCGGGACCGGAGTTTCCATTTGACGCTACCGCGACAATTCCTCTATCCACAGCTTTATTCAATGCCATAGAAATCGGAAGGTCCGGCCCATTTATATTATTTCCAAGCGAAAGATTAATAACGTGGACTCTATCCTTTATAGCAGCTTCAATGGCTGCCAGTATTTGCTCGGTGGTTCCTGTTCCCCCCGGTCCAAGAGCACGATACGCTATGATGGAAGCTTCCGGAGCCACTCCCTTCATTTTGCCATTCGCTGCGATGATTCCCGCAACATGTGTGCCATGCAAGGTTGATTTCCACTTGCCACCCTTTGTCTCCATTGGATCATCATCGCCATCAACTAAATCCCTCCCATATGCATAGGATTTTCGCAAGTCAGGATGTGTATAATCCAATCCGGTATCTATTACGCCGACCCTGATGCCTCTGCCAGTAATACGCTGGTTCTTGCCATCGAATATGTTTCGGATCCTGTCAGTGCCTACAAAGGAGATACTCTCTCCCATTTCAGCACGATACTCCGAAACTTGATTTATACTTTCCACTGCGGTATCAGCCCTTAATTTTTTTAAGGCTTCCGGGCTGGCCGTAACGGATAAACCATTTAATGCTAATTTATAGACTTTTCTGATCTCGATATCGGGATATTGGTTTTTAATACGTGTGATCTGGTCTTCTGCAGCTGCTTTCAGGGTCACAATCGCAGTTTGTTTTTCAGTAGAAGATAGTGGTGGCAGAGGAGGAATTTTTACATCTGTGAATGCGAACGCTGCAGATGGCTGTACAATAAGCAACAATGCAAGAACCCATGTTTTTTTCATACTAATCCCCCTTTTTTCATAGGTTTTCTCTAAACAGTGATGCTATTCATCAAGAAAAAAGTATGGGATAAACAAAAAAACCGCCCAAATGGACGGTACATGTTGAATAGAGAAGTATTTGGCCTATGGCAGTTATGGCCGGAATGGTTCTGGCCTTCGATCAGTCGCTTTAAAATGGAAGCGGATGGCTTCTGCAATTCGACTCGAAGCATCCCCATCTCCATAAGGGTTCGACGCAACAGCCATTGCGCGATGAGCATCAGGATTGGCCAATAATTCACGGGCCATCGTATAGATGGTTTCTTCCTCTGTTCCTGCAAGCTTCAGCGTGCCTGCCTTGATACCCTCCGGACGTTCAGTTGTATCGCGCAGGACCAATACCGGCACCCCAAGTGAAGGCGCCTCCTCCTGAACTCCTCCGGAATCAGTCAATATCATATATGCCCTCGATGCAAAATTATGAAAATCAAGAACATCCAAAGGTTCTATCAAATGAATGCGATTATTGTTTCCAAGAATCTCATTCGCCAGTTCGCGGACAACTGGATTTAGATGGACTGGGTAAACAACTTGGACATCCTTATTTTCGTCTACGATCCTTTTTACCGCACGGAAAATATTTCGCATTGGCTCGCCAATATTTTCGCGCCTATGGGCAGTCATAAGGATGAGCCGGTCTTCAGCCAACTTTTCCAAAACAGGATGTCTGTATGTTTCTTTATTGACGGTCGTTTTCAAGGCATCGATAGCCGTATTCCCTGTAATATAAATGCTGTTCTCCTGCTTATTTTCCTGAAGCAGATTCCTCGCAGACTTTTCAGTGGGGGCAAAATGGATGTCAGCCATGACACCTGTCAGTTGACGGTTCATTTCCTCAGGGAATGGAGAATACTTATTCCAAGTCCTCAAGCCTGCTTCTACATGCCCGATGGCAATTTGATTATAAAATGCAGCCAGGCTGGCAATGAAGGTGGTAGTCGTATCCCCATGTACAAGTACGATATCCGGCTGGACCTCTTTCATCACCTTATCTAGCCCTTCCAGGCCCCTCGTTGTAATATCCACCAGGGTTTGCCTGTCTTTCATAATGTTCAGGTCATGGTCTGGAGTGATTCCGAAAATCTCAAGGACCTGGTCGAGCATTTGCCGATGCTGCGCTGTTACGGTAACAATTGACTCAAAATTTTCTGGCTGGTTTTGAAGCTCAAGAACTAGGGGCGCCATTTTGATTGCCTCCGGCCTTGTGCCGAATATGGTCATCACTTTAATGGGTCTGCTCATCATTTTCTCCTCAGCGGATGATTATTTTGTGTCTAACAACATGTCTTTGTATACCTTAGCTGCTTTTTATTTTGTTTCGAACAACATGTTTTTTTTATAAATTTTCTATTTCTTATTTTGTGCCGTACAATCTGTCTCCTGCATCCCCTAAGCCAGGTACAATATATCCGTGGTCATTTAGCTTTTCATCAAGTGCGGCAATGTAAATATCCACATCGGGATGTGCTTCACTTAAAGCATCGACCCCTTCCGGCGCTGCTACAAGGCACATGAATTTAATATTAACCGCCCCGCGTTTTTTAAGAGAATTAATTGCTTCAATCGCAGATCCACCAGTTGCCAGCATCGGGTCAACCACGATAAAATCTCTTTCCTCAATATCGCTTGGCAATTTTGCATAGTATTCTACTGGCTTCAGTGTTTCCGGATCACGATATAGTCCTACATGCCCCACCTTCGCCGCAGGAATCAATTTCAGTATTCCATCGACCATTCCAAGTCCCGCGCGAAGAATAGGAATGACACCCAATTTTTTTCCGGAGAGCATTTTGAACTTCCCTGTTGAAACCGGTGTCTCAATTTCCACCTCTTCAAGCGGCAGGTCTCTAGTAATTTCAAATGCCATGAGTGTTGCGACTTCATCGACCAATTCACGGAATTCCTTAGTTCCTGTATTTTTATCACGTATGTACGCTAATTTGTGCTGAATTAAAGGATGATCGAATACATAAACCTTCGCCATAATGGTATCTCCTTCTTCCATGGTTTTAATGTTTTACAGCCGAAAATTACGGTTGTTATTTTTCCTGCAAAATGACACTTCTACTCATTCTACAAAAAACCACGGCATACTTGCAACAAAATGATGAGCGCTTCGATTTAGCCGGATTGTTCAGCATATAAAAACAACCAGATAGCGCCTGTACACAAAAAGACCGCTCCATTAGCCGGAGCGGCCTTAAGAAAAATTAAAATGACGGGTAAAGCTGATACTTTGCAGAAAGGGCAGCAACTCTTTCTTCAGCTTCCTTAAGTTTGGTCTGATCTTCGTGATTTTTTAACACCAGTCCAATTATGGACGCAATTTCGTCCATGTCTTCCAGGCCAAAGCCGCGGGTAGTCACAGCGGCAGTCCCAATTCGGATCCCGCTTGTTACAAATGGGCTTTCCGGATCAAATGGAATCGTGTTTTTGTTAACCGTAATACCGATATCATCCAAAGCTTTTTCAGCAATCTTTCCGGTCAAGTTGATCGAACGGAGGTCCAATAGCAGAAGATGGTTATCCGTACCTCCAGATACCAAATCCAGACCCTCTTTTTTCAAAGCTTCACCAAGGCGGTGAGCATTATCGATTATCTGCTGTGAGTAGCTTTTAAACTCTTCTCGCAAAGCCTCTCCGAATGCGACAGCCTTTGCGGCAATGACGTGCATTAACGGGCCGCCCTGGATTCCCGGGAATATGGATTTATCTATTTTCTTCGCAAATTCTTCTTTGCAAAGAATCATTCCTCCGCGAGGTCCGCGAAGAGTCTTATGGGTTGTTGTAGTAACAAAATCTGCATAAGGCACTGGGCTAGGGTGATGCCCTGTCGCAACAAGTCCCGCGATATGAGCCATATCAACCATCAAATAGGCGCCTGCTTCATCAGCAATTGCTCTGAACCGCTTAAAATCTATTTCACGAGGATAAGCACTGGCACCCGCTACAATCAATTTAGGTTTATGCTGCTTTGCCTTGGCAAGAACATCCTCATAGTCTATGAGATGATTTTCCTGATCGACACCGTATTCTACAAAGTTATACTGCACACCGCTGAAGTTAACGGCGCTTCCATGTGTTAAATGTCCCCCGTGTGAGAGATTCATCCCGAGGACCGTATCACCAGGTTCCAGAACCGTAAAATACACAGCCATATTGGCCTGGGCTCCAGAATGCGGCTGTACGTTGGCGTGATCTGCACCAAAAATTTGCTTCGCACGGTCGCGAGCCAAATCCTCGACTACGTCTACATATTCACAGCCTCCATAGTATCGTTTGCCTGGATAACCTTCCGCATACTTATTGGTTAAGACCGACCCTTGAGCCTCCATAACAGCTTCACTTACAAAGTTTTCTGAAGCAATTAATTCAATCTTGCTTCTTTGACGGCCTAGTTCATCCTGAATGGCTTTAAAAACTTGTTCATCTTGTGTGGCTAAACGGTTCATGGAAATCCTCCTTTGGTTTGCGGTACATTTTTGATTTTTATGTACATTCCTATTTCGTGTTTCCGAAAATTCCCCTTTATTTTAACAGAACCATTCTGCGAAAGGTAGTAGTACGAAAAAGAAATTATCGAACGTTTTAGGTAAAATTTAAATAATCATTCGTGTATTTGTTGAATGGTATCGTTCATACGGAATATCACCGATGCTTGTCTTTAATCGAAAGGGCTTTCCCGCTGTTGTTTCACTGTAGTGTCTTGACTCTCTCGTTTTTCCGCAGGATAGTAACTACAACTTCGAAATAGATACCGCACAGTGGAAATGTGATTGTTAACGTGCAATTCACTCTGTTTATTTAACGCCCGATAAAATACTTAAAGATTTCACATTAACGCATAAGCGATATTTAATATAATGAATGTGAAGATTCATTTTAAGATAGGATGTGGAATATGCATTATAAATCTCGGACTGAACCGGTAGAATCACTGATTCTGAAATCTTTAAACTCCCGTATGAGTTTGCGGAATAAAGACAAACAGCATTATTACAATCTTAAAAAAGGATATGAAGGGGAACTGCTATTTGATTCATTGACACAAAACCTTGAGAGTGAGGTGTTTATTTTAAATGATTTGCTGTTTAAGCTGAATCAGACTGTGTTTCAAATCGACTCACTGATTATAACTTCAGAAACGATCTATTTGTTTGAAGTGAAAAATTATGAAGGGGACTATTATTACGATTCAGATCGATTATACAAGAGACCCAAAACTGAAATTAGTAATCCTCTGAACCAGCTAAGGAGAAACGAATCTTTGCTGCGCCAGCTATTGGAAAACCTCAAATTTGATATGCCCATTTCTGGTTCTGTCGTCTTTATCAACCCCGAATTCACCTTATACCAAGCGCCCATAAATACACCGTTTATTTTCCCAACCCAGGTTCGAAGATATTTGAAAAACCTTAATTCGAGCCCTTCACACTTAAACGGAAAACATAAGTTGCTAGCTGACAAATTAATTTCATTACATATTAAAGATTCACCTTATAAGCTGCTGCCCTCTTACGATTATGAGCTTTTACGAAAGGGACTTACTTGTGAAAAGTGCGCCTCATTTTCAGTTATTGATAAGGAAAAGTTTTATATCTGCAGTCACTGCGGACATGAAGAAGGCGCTGAAAATGCTTTAATGCGAAGCGTTAAAGAATTTCAACTACTTTTCCCTGATTGGAGCATATCAACAAATATCATTCATGAATGGTGTAACGCAGCGAAATCCAAAAAGAGTATAAGAAGAATCTTACGAAAAAACTTCAAAGCGGTAGGGGTTCATCAATGGACCTTCTACGAATAAATTTAAAAATAATAGGCGTCCAGTTTCAAATAATTCCTGTCACTAGTTTTGTTTTTGATCCTTCTAAAGACGACTCTTGACAACGCTGTCAGCAGATTTGTCTTTCATCCACCTCATGAAGAACCTTCCTCGATTCTTCTAACTAGTGTTGGTCCTTCACCGACCTGATGAACAATCTCTTCACAACTCTAACAGCCAATTTGAGCCATCATCTCGCCTATGAAGAACCTTTCTCGCATTTTCTCACTGATTTTGGTCCTTCATAGACCTCATGAACGACCTCTTCACCACTCTATCACCGAATTTGGGCCATCATCTCGGCTATGAAGAACCTTTCTCTCATTTTCTCACTGATATTGGTCCTTCATCGACCTCATGAACGACCTCTTCACAACTGTATCACCGAATTTGGGCCTTCATCTCGCCTATGAAGAACCTTTCTCTCATTTTCTCACTGATATTTGTCCTTCATCGACCTCATGAACGACCTCTTCACCACTCTATCACCGAATTTGGGCCTTCATCTCGGCTATGAAGAACCTTTCTCGCATTTCATCACTGATAGTGGTCCTTCATCGACCTCATGAACCACCTCTTCACCACTCTATCACCGATTTTGGGCCTTCATCTCGGCTATGAAGAACCTTTCTCGCATTTCCTCACTGATATTGGTCCTTCATCGACCTCATGAACCACCTCTTCAAAGCTCTATCACCGATTTTGGGCCTTCATCTCGGCTATGAAGAACCTTTCTCGCATTTTCTCACTGATTTTGGTCCTTCATCGACCTCATGAACGACCTCTTCACCACTCTATCACCGAATTTGGGCCTTCATCTCGCCTATGAAGAACCTTTTCCGACTTCCCTCACTGGTTTTTGGCCTTTATCGACCTCATGAACGACCTCTTCACAACCATCTCCCCGATTTCGGTCCTTCATCTAAGCTATAAAGAACCTTACTCCATTTTTCTAACTGATTTTATACCTCATCGACCTCATAGACGACCTCTTCGGAACTCTCACCCCTTTTCAGATCTTCATGAAAACAGTTTTCCCATTCCTAATTTGGCACATGACAAGTCCCATGTTATATATATCCCTAAATTAAAAACCCTCTTTTCCAAACCTACGAAAAGAGGGTTTCCCACATTGAAATCTAATCATCTGCAACTTTCATTTTCTGGCCTCGGCTCATATACCGCCCTGCTGCCTCCAATTAATTTAGGGCGTGTTTTTGCCATTGTTACGTGGGCTTCCCCAATTTGCTTGATTGTTCCTCGTACCGGAACCGCAACATGTTTTAGATGCATGCCGATGAAAGTATCGCCAATGTCAATTCCAGCATCCGCCTTAATATGCTCTACCACGACGGCATCCTTTAGCATGGAGAAAGCATGTGTAGCCATCGCACCGCCCGCATTCCTTACAGGGATCACCGACACTTCTTCATATCCCCTTTTTTCTGCCGCCAGCCGTGACAGCACAAGTGCCCTGTTCAAATGCTCACAGCATTGAAAAGCCAGATCCACCCCGGTCTTCTTTTGAAAAAGGTGCAGTTCCTCATATATCATTCCGGCTACATCAAGGGTTCCCTGTGTGCCAATGCGCTTTCCCATCACTTCACTGGTGCTGCACCCGATCACGAATAATTGGCCTTCTCGGAGCCGGGCTTCATTTTGGAACTCATGCAACAGCGTTTTGAATTGCTGCTTCCAATGCAACAATTGATTCTCCAGTTCAGAACGTTCTATAGCCAAAAAGATCACATCCCCTTTTTCAATCAGAAGTTTATAAAAGGTCTGCTGTGCAGTCATGTGTCCGTTTAAAATTAAACATAGACTATGTTAGCTTATGACGATCGGATTCCTCCAAGTATCCCGTCATCAGCTTTAACTACAGATTCTTATCTTCATATTCCTTAATCTTCGCCAGGCGATTACTATGCCTGCCTCCCTGGAATTCCTCACCAAGCCAAGCGTGTGCGATTTCCCTTGCCAAACCTGGTCCTATTACTCTTTCACCCATAGCCAGCATATTGCTGTCATTGTGCTGGCGTGTGAGCTTTGCACTGTATACGTCATGCACGAGCGCGCAGCGTATACCTTTTACCTTGTTAGCAGCAATGCTCATTCCTATACCGGTTCCGCAAATTAGTATTCCTCGGTCAAATTCACCCGCAGCCACTTTCTGAGCGACAGGCAGAGCAAAATCCGGATAGTCCACAGAGCTGGCACATTCACAACCAAAATCCTCGTATGGAATCTTCAGCTCGTCCATGAGCTGTTTAATTTCTTCCCGTATTTTCATTCCTCCGTGATCAGAGGCAATAGCCACCTTCATCGTAAATCCCCCTAAAACGAATCCAATCTTTCCTTTTATTTTGTCACAATTGAACGAAAAGATAAAGCCGGGCGAATGGAACCCGAAAATTCAAATAACATGACCGGTCCAAGTTAAAGTTTTTCAATCGTTATCACCCTACACGCAATTAAAAAGGCCAGGCAAAACGCCCGGCCGAGAACTACCTCTCATTATGAACACAATCACTATTCTTCACAAAACAGGGCTCCATACGAAACTGTTGTCGATCTCTTTAAAGATGCCTATTCCTTTTATTAAAGTTGAAAACGGGTGATTGTTTTTTTCAATTCCTCCGCTTGGGCTTTCAATTCATTTGCAAGCCTATCCACGTTCTCGATTACCATTGTTTGGCCTTGGGTAGCACTGGTGACTTCCTCCGCCCCCGCCGAAGTTTCTTCAGCAATGGCAGCTACCTCCTGGGACTGCTGTGACGTTTCCTGGATGCTCTCCATTTGCTGGCCAACCAAACGGGTGATATCCTCCACCGCTGCTGCGACCTTATGGATCGTGGCTGTCATTTCTTCAATAACATCATTGGTTTCCGAGCCTTTTTGGGCCTCTTTATTAGCGGTATTCACCTGGTCACTGATTTGTTTCACCACAACATGGACATCTGATTGGATGTTCTTGATCAATGAAGAAATACCCTGGACCGCTTTTGCACTTTGGTCGGCAAGCAAACGTACTTCTTCCGCAACAACCGCAAACCCCTTCCCGTGGTCTCCCGCCCGGGCGGCTTCAATGGAAGCATTTAAGGCAAGCAGATTTGTTTGTGCTGCAATGTCACCTACTAGTTGAATAATTTGTTCAACCTTCTGTGTATTTTCTTCAAGCCTTTTTACTGACTGCAGCGATCCTTGATTTTCTTGTGCCAGGTTCTGGATTCCTGTCACGAGGGAGTGGATGACCTGCTTGCTTTTTTTCAGTTCATTCACCATCTCCATCGCAATGCCGGAAGATGAATTAGCCTTGCTTTGTACTTGCTCCGCAATCATTATTACATCATCGACAGACTCGGCTGTATGTTGGATAGAAACCGCTGAATTATCCGCGCCAAGGGAGATTTCCTGGATCGTTCTTGCGATGTTTTCTGCTTGTTCAGCAGCCTGTGAAGATTCTCGGGAAATCCGGATCACACGCTCGTTTGTTTCACGGAAATTTTCATCTATACGGCTAACCATTTCACGAAGATTTGAAAGCATGTAATTAAAAGCGACTCCAAGGGAACGAATTTCATCATCCGCATTGGAAAGCTCCACATCCTCTTTAATGTTGCCCTCAGCAGCCATAAGAGCTACCTTTTCCAGCTTCTGCAGCGGCTTTACGATAAAGCCTGCTGCAAAAAAAGCAAGCACCCCGGACCAGAAAATACCAAGCATAAGGATGACCGGCGTAAAAACCGCCTCGCTTACATTTCCAAAGAATAATGGATAGACAAAATAAATAAAAACGCCGCTCGTGGAATAGGTAATAAGTGCCAAAGCTGTAATAAACAGAACCAGTTTCTTGCGCAGGCCAAATTTATATTTCTTTTTCTCTTCCGACAATGCTGCTTCCCCCTGTAGCCTTTCGTCAATCCTTAAGCTTTCCCACCAGTTGATCGATTAAAGCCTGAAGTTCTTGAAAGGTGCTATTATATATTTCCTCCGATCCCCCAAACGGATCAGAAACATCATAATTTTTAGCGTCCCATTGGACAAACTCCTTTAACGTGAAGGTCTTCTCTATAGCCTGGGGATAAGAGGACATAACCAGCTGTTTATGGCTTTCAGTCATAGTGAAAATATGGGTTGCCCAATCTATTTCCCGTTCTGTAAGCGGTGTTGAAAAATGCGCATGCTCGATCGCATTGTCAGCCAACACCTTCTTCGCAAACCGTGATGCATCCTGCCCTTGGGCAGCAAATACCCCCGCTGATTTAACTTCTACCCCGGGAATTCTTTTATGTTTCAAAATGGCCTCAGCCATTGGACTTCTGCAGGTATTACCGGTGCATACAAATAAAACTCGAATCACACCTTTTCCTCCTTTGTACCCATTATAATCCATATTTACATGCTTCAATAGTATCTGAAAGTACTTGATAAGGTAAAAATAACATAAATTCACTTTTCTGTAACATCTTTAATGCTAGAATCGCAACGCTTCACCCAGATACTGACGGAAGGGCGCTTTACATCATTTTTTCCTTTACACTATCAAGTAAACTACATACCCCTAGTAAAAATATAAAAACCCCTCACCGGGGCAGGGTCATAAAGAAAACAACAGCTTCAAGCCGAAAGCGCACAGAATGCTTCCCCCCAGCACCTCACTATAGACCCCGAGAAGCCCTTGTACCTTTCTGCCTGCCAAGAGGCCAACCCATGTCAGGACAGTAGCGGCAAAGCCGAAACAGGCAACCGCCATAACTGTTTTTGCCCCGTATATCCCTAAGGTTAAACCGACTGAAAAACTATCCAGACTGACACTGATGGCAAAAACCAGCAAGCCAAATCCCACAGGCGCGAGCTTGGCTCCTTCTCCTCCTCTAATGCCAGAGACAAACATTTGAATACCGAGCAGCATAAGCAGCATCCCCCCGGCATAAACGGCAAATGTCCCGAATTGACCTGAGATGAAACGGCCAGCTGCCATTCCCAATAAGGGCATCCATATATGAAAAAAGCCAACTGTTAAACCGATAAGAAAGATCTGTCTAAGCCTTAGCTTAAACATCCCCATTCCCAGTCCAACAGAAAAGGCGTCCATACCAAGTGCAAACGCCATTAGCATTAATGTTATCAATTCTCCCATGATTGTATGCAAACCTTCTACCTCCTTGGACGTTGCGTAGTTCATGATATGCCCGTCCAACAGGAAATAGAATCGGCATGTCTCAAAAATCATGGATAGGCCAATTCTGCAACTCAAAAAAGCTGCCCCGCGTTCTTATACACGGAAACAGCCATTTACGTTATTCTTGATTGATGATGTGGTTTCCCGCTGCCTTCATCAGCCGGTTCATGATAGCTTGTCCTATTCCATTCTCCGGATAAACCTCCCCAAAAATGATATCCACACCTAAATCATCAAATCTTCTTAGAGTGTCATACAGGCCGGCAGCCACAGAATCCAAATCATCAAAACCTCCAGGCGACAAGACATGGCTCGCCCTAAAGACATTTTCATGTTCTTTGGCCGCGAAAATTCCGACCTTTAACCCATGCGCCAGCTTTTCATCGACCAATTCCTGCAGGAACACAGGGTCGCCATTCACTAAAATAAAAGGGGACCTGGGAGCATAATGGGTGTATTTCATCCCCGGAGATTTTGGGGCAGCTGTGCTGTTTTTTAACGCTGCATCAAACCCTACCTCCCCGATAACCTCCTGCAGTTGTTCTTTTGTTACACCACCCGGACGCAATATCACTGGAATATCCTCTGTACAATCCAGTACAGTGGATTCAAGACCTACTCCCGTTGGCCCCCCATCCAAAATCCCACTTATTTTTCCACTTAAATCGTCTGCAACATGGCTCGCTGTTGTCGGACTCGGCCTCCCAGATGTGTTGGCACTCGGAGCAGCGATAGGAAGCCCAGCCTCTGCAATAAGACTTAAAGCTATGGGATGGTCCGGCATTCTTATCGCCACCGTCTCCAGTCCAGCCGTAACAATCTCAGAAACCGCCCCTTGCTTCCTTTTAAAAATAAGTGTTAACGGTCCTGGCCAGAATACGTCCATCAGTTTTTTCGACGTATCAGAAACACTTTGTACAATTTCCTTTAGCTGTTCGATGGATGCTATATGTACAATCAACGGATTATCTCCCGGGCGGCCCTTCGCTTCATATATCTTTTTAACCGCTTCATTGCTTTTAGCATTGGCTCCCAGCCCATAAACGGTTTCTGTTGGAAAAGCAACTACTTCATTGTCTATTAGCATGTGGGCAGCTTGTTTAATTTGGGGATAACTTTGCAAATTATCCACAGTTTTATCCACTGTCCAGTATTTCGTTTCCACTATACACACCTTCTATTCACTTTTCATCTTTGCTGTGGACTAAAAGCCAGTATATCCTACTTTCGGCCCCTTAAATGATGAATGATTATCTAAAAGTTACCCTGAAAGTATAAAAGAAGTATTAACATATTACAAGTTTTATCCACAAAATGTGGATAAACATAATAAAATAGTGGATAACTTTGTGGATATGTTGAATAGTTTTGGGCACAATGCGTTCTTTATATAGGTTATATTCTTGATAAAGAACAGATCAATCTGTCTCTTAAGGCTTCTATGAATCTAAACTGAATTCACATAAAAGAGTGTTGACCCAATCGAGTACCAGATTATGAATTATAATTACACTATTATCCCGCCAGCCTTTCATTTTCTTGCTATTAGATGCCAGGCTTATTGTTAATTAGTTCTCAACTGCTCAGGTTTCATCTTTTTCAGTAAGGGGTAAGCAAGCATACTTTCATGCAACCCCTTTCCCCCTCAAACTAACTGGATTACTGTTCCTTTGCACAAATTTTGCAGAGATCCGAAGCAAAAATTTTATACTTGTGGACAATCTGGGGATAACTTCTAAACCATGCTGAAAATTACAACACATCTAATGTAAAAAACCGCTGGATATATTCAGCGGCATTATTAATTAAAAAATATCCTGGACCAATTCTGCGAAGAAGGATTTAACCACAATCGGAGACTCATCCTGTTCCACATAAACCTGTTCCTTCGCTGCCGTTTTTTCATTCTCCAGGCTATCAGAATCAATGTTAGCCTGACTCTGTTCAGCATTCGCCTGATCAGATGGAACACTGGATGCTTCCGGTTCCTCCTGTTCAGGATACGGAGTCTGACTCACCGCTGTTCCGTTTGAAAAATCAAGGAAGCACAGTGGCGGAAATAACACACACCACCAATTGTCTCCCTCCCCTTCACCCAGCGTAATAACAATTGCCTCGTACTCGCCAGCCGGGTATAGATACTGGCCATACAATTTGGTGGGGAACTTGGCGTTTCCAAATTTCACTTTGACATTTTGCTGCTTGCCGTTCTTTTTTACGATATCTTCTGAAATGGTTTGAATATCCGGCAAGTGGGATTTAATGACCCTTCTTGCTTGGTCCAGAGACGTCAAATCCTGGACCCATCCTGTAATATTCTTATTCACTTCATCCCTGATCAGACGCTTCAGTGCCTGGTCTTCCTGTGAATTACTGTTTGCCAGAATCCTTAGCCTGATTGCTTCCTTGGGAATGACCACACTTTCCGCCTTGACAGGTTCAGCTTTAGGCATATATATACTGCATATGGTTCCTATAGTCAGAATTAATAGATACGCAATGGATAGATATTTTCTGTTCATCTTTGTCTCTCCTCCCCGTCTTACAAACAGTCTGGCCACTTTTCTACTTTCTTAAACTAGCAAAGTAAGAAACTTTCTCGTAAAACGCAACCGCACCGGGGAGGCCCAAATACGTTCAGTGTTTTACCTACCTTATACCCAGTTCACCTGTGGTCCAGTGCCATTCTTCCACGGAGATCCCTCATCAAAATGAATATACTTCAATCCATAAATCTCTTTTCTACTACCCTTGTATTCTGTTAAAAGCATAGGCAGACTGCCATATGTACTAATGCCATTCCACCCATCACCCGATAACTGCAAAAACCCGGCTCCGCTGCATGCAAAACCGGGTTCAACTTATTTTAAATGCGCAAAAACCATCCTGTCTTTTCCGTTTATGTCATATTCAACTGAAACGGATGCTTCAGGAAATGTCTCTTTTAACAATCCAGCAATCTGCGTCCCCTGCCCTGCACCGATTTCAAAGCCTATCAGCCCAGGTGTTTTTATAACCCGAGGGAGCTGCAGCATGAATCGGCGATAGAAATCGAGTCCATCTGTGCCTGCAAAAAGAGCTCGATGCGGTTCATGGCCAGTCACAACTATTGACATTGTTTCTTTGTCAGCGTCAGGAATATAAGGAGGATTTGACAATACTATATCAAATTTTTCCCCTGCTTCTATTGCCGGTTGAAGCAAGTCTCCCTGGACAAATATTATTTCTGCATGTAGCGCATCTGCATTGCATTTCGCTACCTTAAGCGATTCGGCTGCGATATCAGTTCCTGTCACCATCAGACCCGGCTTTTCCAATTTCATCGTGATGGCGATGGCACCGCTGCCCGTGCCTACATCAATGAGCCGGAGCGTTTCATCACCCTTGAAAATAGCAGGAATCTTGTTAATGGTATGGTAGACTAGTTCTTCGGTCTCAGGCCGTGGAATCAATACCTCTTCGTTCACCGTAAATGTACGTCCATAAAATTCTTCTATTCCGGTGATATATTGAACAGGGACACCGGTTATGTGGTCTTGAACTGCGTGGGAGAATCGTTCAGCCTCTTCGGCAGAAAGTTCATAGTGCAGGTTCGCCAATAGCTGCGGCCTGGTCATTTTAAGGAAAAATTTTAACAGGATTTCTCCTGCGTTCTCATCTCGTCCATGCTCCTTGAAAGCAGTAGAGGCCCAATTCAGGGCCTCGTATACCTTGCAAGCTGAATTAATCATTGTCATTTTGAAGCCTGGATGATTGATCTTCGATGATCAAGGCATCGATAATCTCATCCAATTTTCCTTCAATTATTTGGTCAAGCTTCTGAAGCGTCAAACCGATGCGATGGTCAGTCACCCGATTTTGCGGGAAATTATACGTACGGATACGCTCAGAACGGTCACCTGTACCGACCGCAAGCTTTCGGTTTTGATCATACTCAGCCTGGGCTTCCCGCTGGAACTTATCATAAACCCTTGCACGAAGGATTTTCATGGCTTTTTCCTTATTCTTCAGCTGGGACTTCTCATCCTGAATGGAAACAACTGTGTTTGTCGGGATGTGGGTCACCCGTACTGCTGACATGGTTGTATTTACGCTCTGTCCGCCGGCACCGCTGGATGCAAATGTATCAACCCTGACATCTTTGTCATGGATTTCCACTTCCACCTCTTCCGCTTCGGGCAATACAGCTACAGTCGCAGTTGATGTATGGATCCGGCCTCCGGACTCAGTTTCAGGAACACGCTGTACTCTGTGTGCCCCATTTTCAAATTTAAGCTTTGAGTAAGCTCCTTTCCCGTTGATCATAAAGATGATTTCTTTGTACCCGCCCAAACCGGTGGGACTGGCATCGACTATTTCTGTCTTCCAGCCTTGGGTTTCCGCATAGCGGCTATACATCCGGTAAAGGCTTCCAGCAAACAACGCAGCCTCATCTCCACCCGCAGCTCCGCGTATTTCCATGAAGACGTTTTTATCATCATTCGGGTCCTTCGGAATCAAAAGAATCTTCAGCTTCGCTTCAAGGTCTTCCAAGTTCTGCTCCAGCTCGCCGATTTCCTCTTTTACCATTTCACGCATGTCTGCATCAAGTTTATCTTCAAGCATTGCTTTTGCATCCTGCAATTGAGAGCGTACTTGCTTATATTCCTTATACGCCATTACCGTGTCCTGAATATCTGACTGCTCCTTGGAATACTCCCTTAGCTTCTTTGAGTCATTTATAATATCAGGGTCACTCAATAATTCATTTAACTTTTCATATCTATCTTCGACAGCCTGCAAACGATCTATCACGTTATTTCACCTCATAAAGAATACCTTATTTAATACTGCCTTTTTCTCAGCGTTTCTGGCAGAACGGACCTCCACCGTGCACTTTTTTACCTTTGTTCATTATAGTATAGCCAGGCAATCAACGTCAAAGCGAGATTTTTCACCCTAGAGAAGGGTGTACATTTCCAATTCAATATAACTGCCTTGGCAATAAAAAAAGCTTAAAGAAAGCAATCCTTTAAGCTTGTTCTGCGTTGTTTTCCGATAATCTTAACGCTATTTCCTTCATATCTTCATTTTTCCCCGGAATTTCATGGTGATGCCTGCAGCGCGGTTCATAGGATTCAGATGCACCGACGAGAATAATCGGGTCATTATAGCCGGCCGGAGAACCATTTATCAAGCGCTGAGTCCTGCTTGCTGCAGATCCGCAAACGGCACATACTGCTTGGAGCTTTGTTACAGATTCAGCAAGCGCCATTAGCTTCGGCACCGGACCAAACGGTTCGCCCCGGAAGTCCTGGTCCAATCCAGCAAGGATTACGCGATAACCACTATCCGCAAGGTGCTGGGCTACCTCGACAATTTCCTGGTCAAAGAATTGCACTTCATCGATCGCAATCACATCCAGCTCTTCAGTAAGATGTTTAAAAATCTCTGTCGAGTGCGAAATGGGCCTCGCCATAACGGATGTACCATTATGTGAAACTACAGCCTCTTCCGCATAACGGTTATCGATTACAGGCTTAAATACCGCAATCCTCATTTTGGCAAAATGCGCCCGGTTTACCCGTTTAATCAGTTCTTCGGATTTACCGGAAAACATGCTGCCGCAAATTAGCTCCATCCAGCCTGATTGTTTCATTTCGTACATTGAAACTGCCTCTCCCTTCCACACTGTTCCTTCAAACCATAAAGATAATTTATATCTGTAAGATGTTTTTATTCATATGCGGGATGCCTTGTCACACTTTTATACAAAGATCTCACATTAAGCATCATTATACAGGCTCAAACCAGACAAATCCCTAGGTTATTAATACCGGGTCCAATCCATTAAAAAAACAGGCAAGAGGAACTTGCCTGTTTTTTTATACAAACGGAAGTTATTACTTAATGCCGTATTTTTTGTTGAAACGGTCAACACGTCCGCCAGCTTCAGCGAATTTTTGACGTCCAGTATAGAATGGGTGGCATTCAGAGCAAGTCTCAACACGCACTTCATTTTTTACAGAACCAGTTTCAAAAGTATTACCGCAAGAACATGTAACTGTTATTTTTTTGTAGTTTGGATGAATTCCAGCTTTCATTCTTTTCAGCTCCTTTTGCCCTGAATCATTCGAAACAGAGTTTATATTCAGCATGTGAAGACAAATCCTCACAGATATTGTAAAAACACATTGAACTCATTATAACAAGATTATATCTTTTTTGCAACCATAGAGGGATAAGTTTCTTTTCCAAATCTGTAAAACTGCATTATTGAAATACAATAGGTGACTCCCTTTTCCAAGGACGATCCGTCGAGCCTCCCCCCGCGTACATTACTGCGGGAGCTCAACTGGCTCAATTTTCGCAGACCTGGAGCTAGAAACCTCGAGTAACCAGTTCACGAAGGAAATGCCATGCCTTTTCCAGGAGTCGCGAATTCTATGATATAAAGAAACAACAGTTTGAATGAACAAAGATTAAAGAAATATTATTGGCTGCTGCTGCGTTTGACTCCTGCTGCAGCCCCTTTTTTCATCTCTTCTTCCAGCCTGCTGAAAAATTCCTCATTGCCTTTGGTCTGCCTTAGGCGGCGAAGAAACTTCTCGGCAAAGTCCGGAGTATCTGACATTGTCTTGCGGATGGCCCAGAGCTTGTCCAGATGATCCTTTGGAATAAGAAGTTCTTCTTTACGCGTACCGGAACGCCGGATATCGATTGCCGGGAATATCCTTCTTTCGGCAAGTGCCCGATCGAGATGCAGCTCCATGTTGCCTGTACCCTTGAATTCTTCGTAAATAACATCATCCATGCGAGATCCGGTATCTACCAGTGCCGTAGCCAAAATCGTCAAGCTTCCGCCTTCTTCAATGTTCCTTGCAGCTCCAAAGAACCGTTTCGGCCTGTGGAAGGCAGCCGGATCGATACCTCCGGAAAGAGTTCTTCCACTCGGAGGAATTACTAGGTTATAAGCACGTGCAAGGCGGGTAATGCTATCCATTAAAATAATGACATCTCTCTTATGCTCAACGAGGCGCATCGCCCTCTCCAGCACCAGTTCAGCCACCTTAATATGGTTTTCAGGGACCTCATCAAAGGTAGAGCTTACAACATCACCTGCAACTGAACGCTCAATATCTGTAACCTCTTCGGGGCGTTCGTCGATTAATAGAACTATTAATTCAGCCTCAGGATGATTGGTCGTGATAGCATTTGCAATTTCCTTCAGCAACATCGTTTTACCTGCCTTAGGCGGGGCCACTATCAAACCACGCTGTCCAAATCCAACCGGTGCCAGTACGTCCATGATCCTTGTAGACAGGTTTTTAGGAACCGTTTCCAGCTTGATTTGTCTGTCCGGATACAGCGGAGTAAGAGCCGGAAAGTGCACGCGTTCCTTAGCTGACTCTGGGTTGTCCCCATTTACAGCCTCTACATGCAACAGACCGTAGTACCGTTCATTTTCCTTTGGAGGACGTACTTTTCCTGATACCTTATCGCCGTTCCTTAGGTCAAATCTCCGAATCTGGGAAGCGGAAATATATATATCCTCCGAGCTAGGAGAATAGTTGATGGGGCGAAGGAAACCAAAGCCCTCTGAAGGGATGATTTCAAGTACGCCTTCCATGAACAATAGACCATCCTGTTCAGCCTGCGCTTTTAAAATGGCAAAAATAAGTTCCTTTTTTGTAAGTTTGCTGTAATAAGATACCTTATACTCACGTGCAAGCTCATATAGGTCCTTCAGTTTCATGTTTTCAAGATTGGAAATTGTTAAATTCATTATGACACCACACTTTATTTGTTTAGGCTATGACTTTTTGTAATAAGGGATTATTTGTTTCCTGATTTTTTTACGTTTAACATCACCGGTTTGGAACGTTTTCGTCTCATTAA
Source organism: Peribacillus sedimenti (assembly GCF_046237635.1). NCBI lineage: Bacteria > Bacillati > Bacillota > Bacilli > Caryophanales > Bacillaceae > Peribacillus > Peribacillus sedimenti. The sequence goes on from NZ_CP143547.1 coordinate 4,892,854, forward strand.
CTATTTAAATTTGTATAATTTTAATTCACAAGCACTGCAGTTTTTCCGTAGACAGATGAGGAATCCGGCAGGAAAAATATACCCCAAGCGTTTTGACAACGCGCACCTGCCTCTAACCTTGCCAGCCTTACCGTTCCCTCGTTAAACCACCAGGCCGGATGCCCACGAACCTCTCTTCAGAGCAATAGGAAACTGCACCTTTTTTTTGCTCAGAACAGGAAAAAGAGTCATGCAGGGCATTTACACTTTTCGTTTTAAGAATAGAAACAATCCGGATATTGAAGAAAAGAGTTTGAGGCTTCCTGTACTTCTTCCGCTAGGAAAATAAAGCTGCTTGTTCCCACCAGGATATGAAAGCTACTATTTTCCATGAGGATTTATAAAGCCGCTTCTTTCCGACAGGAAATAAAGCTAAAGTTTGGAGTATGATTGCAGAAATGGTCAATTTGAAAATGCTCTAAAAACAAGCTTTATTTTACTTTCTTTGAGGTAAATAATCAACTATATTTTGATGAAAGACAAAGCGAGCGAATTTATCGCCCGCTTTAAAGGAAAAACACAGGTGCCCTCGTAATCAAGAAGCTCTTTTTCCTGTGTGCTTATTCTCTTTTAAATGGCCGCATATCTTTAACCATTATAGACAGAATTACTATCATTTAATCACTAGATTTGGTTTCTTTTTCAAACTGTGGCGGCCGTCCACAAAACGAACTGTCCCCGATTTGGCACGCATAACCAGAGAATGGGTTTGACCGTAGTTCCCTTTGAACTGTACACCTTTAAGCAGCTCTCCATCAGTGACCCCTGTTGCCGCAAATATGGCATCATCACCACGTACCAGGTCATCCATGAGGAGCACCCTGTCCAGATCTATACCCATTTTCATACATCTGGCAACTTCCTGGTCGTTTTGGGGAAGAAGTTTCCCTTGCAATTCCCCGCCAAGGCATTTAAGTGCAACAGCTGCGATTACACCCTCGGGGGCGCCGCCAGAACCAAACAAAATATCAACCCCTGTTGTATCAAAGGCTGTATTAATGGCCCCAGCTACGTCCCCGTCATTGATCAGTTTAATCCGTGCGCCGGCTTCCCGCAGCTCATATATGATCCTTTCATGGCGTTCCCTGTTTAAGACTGTGGCAACCACGTCCTGAATATCCTTATTCTTTGCTCGAGCGACTGCTTTCAAATTATCCAATATAGAAGCATTGATATCAATTTGTCCAACCGCTTCCGGACCCACAGCTATCTTATCCATATACATATCAGGGGCATTAAGCAGATTCCCATTATCGGCAACAGCGAGGACCGCCAACGCGTTCCAGCCGCCGGAGGCGACTATGTTCGTTCCCTCAAGGGGATCCACTGCAACATCTACGCGGGGGCCGTATCCAGTCCCAAGCTTTTCACCAATATAGAGCATCGGAGCCTCGTCCATTTCCCCTTCACCAATCACCACTGTCCCTTTCATCGGGACCGTATCGAAAACATCACGCATAGCTGAAGTAGCTGCCCCATCAGCTTCATTCTTTTTCCCTCTTCCCATCCAGCGGGCGGAAGCCAATGCAGCTGCTTCCGTCACCCGCACCAGCTCCATAGATAAACTTCTTTCCATTCCAGGTCCCCCTCAGCGCTACTTTATAAAATCAATAGTATGACACAATGATAATATTATTGTAACACATTGGACAGGAAGATGTGATTAACTTTTCAACTGTTCTACTTCTTCTTGCGACATTTTCTCACGCCAAATAGTCGCTCCCAATCCAGATAGTTTCTCTACCAAATGACTGTATCCGCGGTCAATATGCTCAAGTCCTGTAACTTCTGTAATGCCTTCTGCCATCAGCCCCGCAACAACAAGGCATGCACCCGCCCGAAGGTCGCTTGCTTTCACTTTCGCTCCCTGCAGCTGTATAGGCCCATGAATGATGGCGGACCTTCCCTCAACTTTAATATTTGCATTCATCCTGCGCAGTTCATCAATATGCTTAAAGCGGGCACTATATATTGTATCCGTAACAACGCTTGACCCGGCTGCCTTTGTCAAAAGGGCGGTAAAAGGCTGCTGAAGGTCGGTCGGAAAGCCGGGATATACAAGTGTCTTAATATCCACAGGCTTAAATTGAGACCCGGGAGAAACAAAAATCTGATCATCACCGGTTTCAACATTCACACCCATCTCGCGCAGTTTTGCGGTGAGTGACTCCAGGTGCTGCGGGATTACATTGTCGATCAATACACCATTTCCGGCAGCCGCCGCTAATATCATGAAGGTTCCGGCCTCGATCCGGTCAGGTATGATAGTATGCCTGCAGCCGCTAAGGTTTTCTACCCCATCGATACGGATTACATCTGTTCCTGCCCCTTTAATACGGGCACCCATATTTGTCAGCAATGTAGCAACATCGATGATTTCCGGTTCCTTAGCGGCATTCTCGATAATCGTTCTTCCTTTAGCCTTGACAGCGGCAAGCATGATGTTTATGGTAGCTCCTACACTAACAACATCCAAATAGATCCGTGCACCCCGAAGCTCGTCCGCCCTTAAATAGATTGCACCTTGTTCGTTTGTAACCTGTGCGCCCAAGGCTTCGAACCCCTTGATATGCTGATCGATAGGCCGCGGCCCCAAATGGCAGCCTCCAGGCAAGCCAATGACCGCTTTTTTAAACTTCCCAAGCATGGCACCCATTAAGTAGTAAGAGGCCCTTAGTTTTTTAACCCGGCCGTTTGGAAGCGGCATAGAAATCATCCTGCTTGGGTCAACTGTCATCTCTCCGTCTCGGAACTCTACTGTTCCTCCAGTTTCCTCAAGCAAACCTTTTAAGATTTCCACATCGGAAATATCCGGGAGCCCCTCGATAGTGACAGGGGAATCAGCTAGAATCGTTGCAGGGATAAGAGCGACAGCACTGTTTTTTGCACCGCTGACGCGGATACTGCCTTTTAGAGGATATCCGCCGGCTATTTTAAGTTTTTCCATTATTAAGCTCCCTTCTACACAAAGCAGTTGCGAAAAGTCTATCAAGATAATACAGGCATTTTTTACCATACCAAATCATTGGATTCCGGTAGTCTTAAATCTCTAACCTATAGTTTACACAAAAACTCATAAGTCATGTACTAAAATGAATAAAAAATGCCAGATTATTTCCAGAACATTTTCTTTGCATTGGCATAAGAGTTTCATATCCTTTATCAAGCCTCGTTTCGGGAATTCCAATCAGCCAGGAATGCGTCAATCCCCTTTTCCGTTAAGGGATGATTAAAGAGCTGCATAATGACCTTGAATGGCACAGTGGCAATATGCGCCCCCTTTAACGCTGCTTCTGTAATATGCATCGGATGCCTGATGGAAGCGGCTATGATTTCCGAAGGGATATCATGAATCGCAAAAATATCAGAGATATCTGAAATGAGCTGTAAGCCGTTAAAGCCGATGTCATCAAGACGTCCCAGGAACGGAGACACGTAAGTAGCTCCTGCCCTTGCAGCTAACAAAGCCTGGTTGGCGCTGAAAATAAGCGTCACATTTGTTTTTATACCATCCTTCGCGAGCGTTGAAACAGCCCTTAATCCATCGGGTGTCATAGGTACTTTAATTGTAATATTGGGTGCAATGGCAGCAAGCTCCCGAGCCTCTTTCATCATCCCTTCATAATCTAGAGAAATAACTTCAGCACTTACTGATTCTTTTACAATGCTGGTAATTTCCCTCAGCCTTTCGTGAAACGATACGTTCTTCTCCTTAGCAACCAGGGACGGATTAGTAGTAACCCCTGCTAGTATCCCCAGTTCGTAAGCCTGGCGTATTTCGTCAATATTGGCAGTATCAATAAAAAATTTCATTATATTCACCTCTCTGGTTTTTTCACTTATCTCTATGTATACCACAAAATCCAGCAGCTTGTATCTGATTATTCTAATAATTTAACATAAAGTTTTGCCATGTGCTTGCCACATTTTAATAGTAAAGGGAGAATGACTATTTCCAAGGGTTCTCGCCCTCGTTTGAACGGCAGACAGCCGGACTCAGGTAAAAATGTTAATAAGAAAAGGGGCCCATCTTAAGAGAGCCCCTATCCTGCTTATTAAGCTTTACCAGCAGATCCAAATTCACGAATTTTGCCGACGACAGTTTCTTTGATAGCCTCGCGTCCAGGAACAATGTACTTTCGTGGATCATAGACTTCAGCATCATTGTTAAGAACTTCACGAACAGCCTTTGTAAAAGAAATTTGGTTTTCAGTGTTGACATTGATCTTAGAGGTTCCCAAAGATATCGCCTGTTGGATATCCTTTGTCGGGATTCCTGTCCCACCGTGAAGAACTAATGGAATTTTTGTCAAATCACGCACTTCTTCCATTTCTTTAAAGCCCAGGTTAGGCTCGCCCTTGTAAGGACCGTGAACAGAACCCAATGCAGGGGCGAAGCAGTCTACGCCAGTGCGTCTAACTAATTCTTCACATTCTTTAGGATCAGCATAAATAACACCGTCTGCTACGACATCATCTTCCTGTCCTCCAACGGTACCTAGTTCAGCTTCTACGGATACACCTTTGGAATGTGCAAATTCTACAACCTTGCTAGTTGTCTCAATATTTTCTTCCAGCGGATGGTGAGAAGCATCAATCATAACAGACGTAAAGCCTGCATCAATCGCTTCCTTACATTTATCAAAGCTTGAACCATGGTCCAAATGAATTGCCACAGGTACAGTGATTTTCATATCTTCAAGAAGACCCTTAACCATCATTACAGTTGTGTAGAAACCGCCCATATGGCGAGCAGCACCTTCTGATACCCCAAGGATGACAGGAGATTTTTCCTGCTCTGCTGCAGCCAGGATCGCTTGAGTCCACTCAAGGTTATTAATATTAAATTGGCCTACTGCATACTTTCCATCTAATGCTTTGTTTAGCATCTCTGTCATTGAAACTAAAGGCATATTTCTTTCCTCCCTAAGCAAATAATTATATTGCTTGAACAGATTCTCTCTAAAATTCTCCCTTAATTATGTATTTCCTATACGCTGGGAAAAGAAAGAGAAATCAAAATCACCTATAGCATATCAATACATGAAAAAAACTACAACAAATAGACGATTTGGCTGAAAATTTTTTTTATTTAAGAGATCATGTAAGTGCAAACATTGGAAAAACAAGGTTTATCAAAAGAAAACTAGTATTGCTTTTCAACTAATTATAGTGTCCTTTCTTAAAAAAGGCTGTATTCTTTTTGAATACGGCCTAGGTCAATTGGAGCATAGATTAGTATATCAGTAATGTGCATGATGGATAATCAGTTTGAACTGACAGCTAAATATTCTTTGACAGCCTGACGGATATCATCAATATCGAACGGTTTGGCGAAATGAGTCATCGCACCCAGGTCCTTCGCCTCCTGAATCATATCCAGCTCTCCGTAAGCTGTCATGATGATTACCTTAATTTCCAGGTTTATCTGCTTCATCCGCTTGAGTATTTCTATTCCATCCATCCCTGGAATCTTCATGTCGAGCAAAACCAAGTCAGGAGAATGCTTAGTCACGATGTCTAACGCCTGAACTCCGTTTGCAGCCTGGTAAGTCGTATATCCTTCCTTGCTAAGCACCTCGTTTAACAATATTCTAATGCCGAATTGATCATCTACTATCAGGATTTTCCCTTTCATTGTCCCACCCTCTTTCGAACTTATTGCAACCAACACACCCTTGAATTTATTGAGTATCAAAGGTCTTGTCCTATCCATTACATTATTTCCCTTAATTCTTATATTCGCTACATTTTTTGCAAATCCTTCTTTCCCGCATTTTCATTTGATTATTTTTATAAGATAAAGCGGCGGCTGTAGATTCGCTTTCCATTTTTGATTGATTTATAATAATGCCAAGTGAAAATCAAAGGAGTAACGACACATGCTAAAAATGTTTACCACCCAGATAAGCGGTTTATTTAAGAGAATCATGGATGCTGAAGAATTTTCGTTTGAGGACAGCGCCCGTCTTTTGGCACAGGCCTCTATTGGCGACGGAACGATTTATATCCAGGGGTTCGGAGAAATGAAGGGTATTGTATCCGAAGCTATGGATGGACAGGAACCATTCCCCAATGCCCGGCCGCTCGATGAAATTGATCTTATAAACATCACCCTTGCCGATCGGGTCTTATTGTTTGCACGCCATTCCACTGACGAGGACGCCATAAAGCTGGCCAGACAATTGCAGGACAGCCGGATTCCTTTCACCGCTGTTTCCACTGTCATAGATTCATCGGATGAGTCGCTGCAAGAGCTTGCCGATGTGCATATCGACCTTAGACTCCAAAAAGGGCTTTTGCCTGATGAAACAGGAAACAGAATAGGATTTCCATCTCTTATGGCAGCTCTTTATGTTTATAACTGCCTTAAATTCACTTTAGAAGAAATCCTTACAGAATTTGAAGAACTTGATTAAGTGATGCCGAATATTCATGCAGCCATTGCCCATAAATAGGAAAAGCCCGGCAGGAATCGACTGGCCGGGCTTTCAACTATTATTAAGAATTATTGCTGTTCACTATACTTTAGTGATGCTTCAACAAAGTCCCGGAACAATGGCTGCGGACGAGTCGGGCGGGATTTAAATTCCGGATGGAATTGGGATGCAACGAACCAAGGGTGGTCCTGGATCTCGATGATCTCTATTAAGCGTCCGTCCGGGCTTGTACCTGAGAATACAAATCCTTGTGCCTCCATTGCCTGACGGTAATGGTTATTGAATTCAAAACGATGGCGATGACGTTCATATACCACTTCATCGTCATATGCCTGCATTGCTTTTGAACCTTCTGTAAGTTTGCATGGATACAGGCCAAGGCGAAGAGTTCCGCCAAGGTCCTCTACATCCTTTTGCTCTGGCAGAAGATCGATGATTGGATGTGGAGTTTCAGCATTAAGCTCTGTAGAGTGTGCCCCTTCAAGCCCCAATACATTGCGCGCAAATTCGATGGAAGCCAGCTGCATTCCAAGGCAGATGCCCAAGAAAGGCTTCTTATTGACACGCGCGTACTCGATAGCCAGGATTTTCCCTTCTACACCGCGGTCTCCAAATCCTCCTGGAACGAGAATTCCATCTGCGCTTTCCAGCAATTCATGGACGTTTTCGTGCGTTACATGCTCAGCATTGATCCAGTTAATTTTAATATCGGAATCAAATGTATATCCAGCGTGCTTCAGTGCTTCTACTACAGAAATATAAGCATCCTGAAGTTCTACATATTTACCTACCAATGCGATGGTAGTAGTTTTAGATAGGTTTGTTACTTTATGGACAAGCTGCTTCCACTCTGTCATTTCTGCTTCACGGCAATTCAATTTAAGATGGTCGCAGACAATTTGGTCCATTTTTTGGTCCTGAAGTGCTAAAGGAACAGAATATAATGTTTCTGCATCGCGGCATTCTATAACTGCTTTTGTATCAATATCGCAGAATAGAGCAATCTTATCTTTCATATCCTGCGAAATTTCCATCTCGGTACGGACAACTATGATATTTGGCTGAATACCAAGGCTTCGAAGCTCTTTTACACTGTGCTGGGTCGGCTTAGTCTTCATTTCACCGGCAGCCTTGATGTAAGGCACAAGCGTACAGTGAATATACATCACATTGTCGCGTCCGATATCACTTTTTATTTGACGGATTGCTTCAAGGAACGGCAATGATTCGATGTCACCCACAGTCCCGCCAATTTCAGTAATTACTACATCAGCATTCGTTTCATGCCCTGCACGGAAAACACGTTCTTTAATTTCATTTGTAATATGGGGGATAACCTGTACAGTTCCGCCAAGGTAATCACCGCGGCGCTCTTTCCTTAGAACAGTTGAATAAATTTTCCCTGTGGTTACGTTGCTGTGCTTGCCAAGATTGATATCAATGAATCTTTCATAGTGCCCTAAATCAAGGTCCGTTTCTGCACCGTCATCTGTAACAAACACTTCTCCGTGCTGATACGGGCTCATAGTTCCCGGATCAAGGTTGATATATGGATCGAATTTTTGGATGGTAACATTGAGACCACGGTTCTTTAAAAGCCTTCCCAGTGAGGCAGCTACAATTCCTTTACCTAATGAAGAAACTACACCGCCTGTAACAAAAATATACTTTGTCATTAACTTTCCCCCTCTTTTATCCTAAACAGAAAAACCATTTCCTTCTTCCAGAAAATCATTTGACCGGTTCACGTGCGCTATACCCGTGTAGTTTTTCCCTTTTACAGGGAAACCATTACAACACAGTTTTCTAAAAACAAAAAAATGATGCCTGCTGAATCATTCATTCATCGGTTCACCATTTTTTGATTTCCGGCTAAAGTTTGCACGAAAAAATAGAAAAACGCTCCGCTTACATTGTAAGGGAGCGTGATATTTTATCATTGTGTCCTTTTTTAAGGAGCCCAAAAATGATTCTACAAATTTCGGTATGAAATGTCAAGCTATAAGATGTTATTCCTTTTTGTCATCATCGTAATCTTCAAGCTCTTCCTCTTCCTCTTCTTCATCCTCATCGTCTTCAAGTCCGAACTCCTCATCCTCATCCTCATCATCTATAAGGTCTTCATCCAGCTCTTCATCATCGTCGCTATCTTCTAATAAGTCATCATCCGCTAAATCATCTTCATCAAGGTCATCAAGGAGATCATCTTCCTCTTCATCAAGATCATCAAGGAGATCATCTTCCTCTTCAAAGTCAAGATCCTCATCATCAAGATCCTCGTCATCCACGGCCTTCCTTGCCTTCTTCTTCTTAGGCTTGGCTGTATGTACAACTTCTTCTTCAATCTGATCGACCGGATACCAGGTCTTTAAGCCCCAACGGTTTTCTCCCAGTGAAGTGAACCGTCCATCCACATTTAAATCGGTATAGAACTGGGCCAGCCTGTTTTGCAAATCCTCGTCAGTAAGGTTTTGCAATTTCTTAAGCTCATCCACAAGCTCTTTAAATGACACCGGCTGTTTTTTTTCTGCCATTATTTCAAACGCAAGTTCCAATAATGACATTTCCATGATTTGCTCTGTAGAATATTGATTTAAACCCAAAGCCCGCACATCCTTTCTCTATTCCCAACACGAACGTGTTTTATATAAAATATCTCAGCATTGTTATTCGGTCAATATTTTTCCTTTTCCTGCAAGACATACTATTCATTATAAACAATACATTTGGGTTTATGCCAGTTCTATCTTTAACAGAAGCCAAGAAATACTAGCCGGAATGCTTATGAGTCAAAAAAACGCGAAGCCTCCTATTAATGGCTATGTTTTTTATTGTTTTTATTCCTCATTATAAGGCATCCTGTAAAGAAAAATATGGATAATAACAAAAAGGCAATGGCACCTAATGCATGTTCGTACAAGAAAGCGAATAAATACATAAAAAGTACGGATGCCAATCCATATAGGAAGTACTTCAATGCGACTCCACTCCTTACATTCAGATAAAACAATGCTTCAATTAGAAACCACCGCTCAATGAGCTATCATTATTACCCAGTTTAGTAGATTTTATAACCTATAGAAGTCATTATTATTTATATTCGGAAAGTGTTTTACACGAAAAAGGACTGAAACACTCTGTTTAAGTGCTCCAGATCCCTACCGTTAATCATCAGATTCATTTCTTTTGGTCATTACATATTTCTTCTATACTGTCCGCCCACTTCGTAAAGGGCTCTCGTAATCTGGCCGAGGCTGGCGACTTTGACACACTGCATTAATTCCTCGAATATATTTCTTCCATTGACGGCGGCCTCTTTTAATCTTTTTAAAGCAATTTCACATTGAGCCTTTTCAGCTTCCTGGAATAGGCGAAGATTATGGATCTGGCCTTCTTTCTCATCTTTGGTCGCACGTGCAACCTGCATGCTGTCCAGATGTTCCTCTGAAGGTGGATTTGGATTCAAGTAGGTATTTACCCCAATGATCGGCAATTCTCCTGAATGCTTCTTCATTTCGTATTCCATCGATTCATCCTGTATTTTACCCCTCTGGTACTGTGTTTCCATGGCACCAAGAACTCCACCGCGATCATTAATGCGGTCGAATTCCTGCAATACAGCCTCTTCCACTAAATCTGTCAATTCTTCAATTATGAAGGAGCCCTGGAGTGGATTTTCATTTTTTGATAGTCCCAGCTCTTTAGTGATGATCATTTGTATCGCCATGGCTCTTCGTACGGATTCCTCGGTTGGAGTGGTGATGGCTTCGTCATAGGCATTGGTGTGCAGCGAATTACAGTTATCTTGGAGGGCCATAAGCGCCTGCAACGTAGTTCGGATATCATTAAAATCTATTTCCTGGGCATGAAGGGACCGGCCAGAAGTCTGAACGTGATATTTCAACTTTTGGCTCCGGTCGTTCGCACCGTATTTATCCCGCATTACCGTTGCCCAAATTCTCCTTGCGACCCTTCCGATCACTGTGTATTCAGGATCTAGGCCGTTCGAGAAAAAGAAAGATAGATTAGGTGCAAAATCATCGATATTCATGCCGCGGCTCAAATAGTATTCGACATAGGTAAATCCATTAGACAATGTGAATGCAAGCTGGGAGATAGGGTTGGCACCCGCCTCTGCAATATGATATCCGGAAATGGAAACAGAATAATAATTCCTTACCTTATTGGCGATAAAATATTCCTGGATATCTCCCATCATTCTTAGGGCGAATTCCGTCGAAAAAATACAGGTATTCTGTCCCTGGTCCTCTTTCAATATATCAGCCTGTACGGTCCCTCGGACATTTTGGAGGGTATATGCCCTGACTTGACTAAACTCTTCCGGAGTCAGAACTCTCCCAAGCTCTGCTTCTTTTCGCTGTACCTGCTGGTCTATTGCCGTATTCATAAACATCGCCAATATAATGGGTGCCGGCCCATTGATGGTCATAGAGACCGAGGTGGATGGCGCACATAAATCAAAACCATCATACAGCTTTTTCATATCATCCAACGTGCAAATATTTACGCCGCTTTCTCCGACCTTCCCATAAATATCGGGGCGGTAATCGGGATCCTCTCCATAGAGGGTAACAGAATCAAAGGCCGTGCTTAGCCGTTTTGCATCGTCATCCTTGGACAGATAGTGGAATCTGCGATTCGTCCTGACCGGGGACCCTTCTCCCGCAAACTGTCGTTTCGGGTCCTCTCCTTCACGCTTAAAAGGAAAAACACCCGCAGTGAATGGGAATTGGCCCGGTACGTTTTCACGGTATACCCAGCGCAATATTTCCCCATAGTCGACAAACTTCGGTAAAGATACTTTGGGAATCGACAATCCTGACAGACTTTTTGACTTTAATGCGGTAATGATTTCTTTATCCCTGATTTTCGTTACAAAGTGCTCCCCGGAGTATTTCTCTTTGAATTCGGTCCAACCGCCGAGGATGCTGGATGATTCGGCTGTGAGCTTCGCTTCTGTTTCCGCACGCAAGGCCTGTAAGGAAGCAAGTATACCGGCATTCATTTCTTTTTCTTTGACGGCGTCGATTGCTCCGTCAAGCTGAAATAGCCTCCGGGCAAATTGCACCTGTTCTTCAGCTTTTTTATGATAATTACGGACAGTATCCGCAATCTCGCGTAAATAATAGCGCCGGTCATTTGGAATAATCACATTCTGCTTGTAAACATCTGCATCTTTGGAAAACTGTGTGCCCCACTCCGTACCCATTTTTTCGTTTACGACCTCAATCAAAGCTGCAAAAAGAGCGTTCGTTCCAGGGTCATTAAACTGTGACGCAATGGTACCGTATACAGGCATTTTACTTACGTCGTGATCAAACAGCATATGGCTTCTTTGATATTGCTTCTGTACCTGCCTTTTGGCATCTTCAGATCCTTTTCTCTCAAACTTGTTAATGACAATTAAGTCTGCAAAATCAATCATATCAATCTTCTCAAGCTGGGAAGGCGCACCAAACTCACTTGTCATCACATACATGGCAACATCGCATATTTTCGTTATTTCTGCATCACCTTGGCCGATTCCGCTTGTTTCAACGATCACTAAATCAAACCCTGCCGCCTTTACAACTGCTATGGCATCCTTAATCGCAAGGGATAATTCGCTTTTGGAGAGACGTGTGGCAAGGCTTCTCATGTACACTCGATTGGAGAAAATGGCATTCATGCGAATTCGGTCCCCCAGAAGGGCTCCGCCAGTTTTTTGTTTTGTCGGGTCTATAGACAGAACTGCTACCTTTTTCTCTGGTATTTCGTTAAGGAAACGACGAATCAGTTCATCTGTCAAGGAGCTTTTTCCTGCCCCGCCTGTTCCAGTGATTCCAATCACAGGTACATTTTTTGCCGATGTCTTGATTTGTTCAAGGAGGCTCTCTGCTGCAGCTGCAGCCTCTTCACTATGGTCCATTCTATTTTCCGCAAAGGTAATGTACTGTGCGACCGCAGTAGTTTCACCCTTGATCAGGTTTGAAAATTGATCCTGCAGGGATTGTTCCACCGTTGAAAAATCACATTCCTGAAGCATTACATTAATCATGCCTTGCAGGCCATTTATTCTTCCATCCTCAGGCGAAAAGATCCGGGCAATGCCATATTCATGCAGCTCCTTGATCTCACGCGGGAGGATCACGCCGCCGCCTCCGCCGTAAATACGGATATGGGGAGCCCCTTTTTCCTTCAACAAATCATACATATATTTAAAATATTCTACATGTCCACCCTGATAGGAAGATATCGCAATACCCTGAACATCCTCCTGTATAGCCGCGCTTACAACTTCTTCTACAGAACGATTATGTCCCAGATGAATGACTTCCGCCCCGCTGGATTGAAGAATCCGCCGCATAATATTGATGGATGCATCATGGCCATCAAAAAGGCTTGATGCTGTCACAAAGCGAATGTGGTTTTTCGGTTTATACACTTCAACTGTACCCACGGTTTAGCCCCTCCTTTTATGATCACGTACTTGTTTTCAAAGCCGGATTCAAACTAAGGCCATTCAATAACAATTCGGTCTGTAGCTCTATATACTCTTCCAGGGTATAAATCCGTTGCAATGCCCAGCGCCTGAATCCCCACATCTGACCCTGCACAAAAATGTTATGTGCAGCCAGGTGGATTTGATGTTCCGATATGCTGAGCTCGCCGTTTTTCACACAGCGCGCAATTACCTGCTCAAACATCCTCACCATTTCAATTTCCTTTTTCAACACATAGGGAAGCGCATCCTTAGATAGTGATTTGGCTTCCTGGTACATAACCAAAACCTCATCCTGCATGTCATCCATCACTTGAAAGAAATATGCAATCGTCAGCTTCAGGCTCTCCAGTGTGCCCTTGTTCATCTCTAGATCCTTTTGAAGCCGTTCTTTTACTTCATCATAAATAAAGTCACAAACGAGATATAAAACATCATCTTTCGTCCTTATATACTCATATAGAGTGCCGATGCTGAATCCAGCAGATTTAGCTATCTCCCTTGTAGTAGTCCGGTGGAAGCCTTTCTCCTTAAAGAGATTTACCGCACCCTTTATCATTTGGTTGCGCCTCATTCTCACCAGCTTCTCATCTTTAACCGAAGCATGCACCTCTCTTTTTTTCATAAGCCACCTCCACAAGAAAAGCATTGCCTCACACGGCTCCATACACCGGGTCAGCAGGGTTGTTTGCCAGGAACAACCCTATACCCGTTTTTATTCATGATTTCCAGCCAAACTACGACACTTTGGGGATTCCATCAATCTTTTGTGATCATTCTCGAAATGACCAGTTTTTGTATTTCTTGAGTACCTTCGTATATTTGTGTAATTTTTGCATCCCTCATAAACCGCTCGACTGGATAATCCTTCGTATAGCCATATCCGCCGAAAACCTGTACCGCTTCTGTAGTAACCTTCATTGCCGTATCGCCAGCGAACAGCTTTGACATAGCCGATTCCTTTCCATACGGGTGGCCTGCTGATTCAAGCCATGCTGCTTGATAGGTTAGCAGGCGGGCAGCCTCGACACTGGTAGCCATTTCAGCAAGTTTAAAGCCAATTCCCTGCTGCGCTGCAATTGGCTTTCCAAACTGTACCCGTTCCTTGGCGTATTCCACTGCTGCATCCAGGGCTCCCTGAGCGATACCAACAGCCTGTGCTGCTATTCCGTTACGTCCGCCGTCCAGGGTCATCATAGCAATTTTGAAACCTTCCCCTTCTTGGCCAAGAAGATTTTCCTTAGGAACCTTACAATCTTCAAAAATGATTTCTGTTGTTGGCGAAGATCGAATTCCCAGCTTCTTTTCTTTCTTGCCGACGCTGAAGCCGGGAAAGTCTTTTTCGATTATGAAAGCACTTGTTCCTTTTTGTTTAGACGATGGATCAGTCAGGGCAAAAACTACATAAGTGTCAGCGATTCCGCCGTTCGTAATAAATATCTTAGACCCATTTAAAATATAATGGTCTCCTTCCAATCTTGCCGTTGTTCTCATTCCTCCTGCATCTGAACCTGAACTTGGCTCCGTAAGACCATAAGCACCAATGGTACTGCCCTGAGCCATCGGCTTTAGGTATTTTTGTTTCTGCTCCTCGCTGCCAAATTTAAAGATCGGCCAGCCTGCAAGCGAAGTATGGGCGGATAAAGTGACACCTGTAGACGCACACACCTTCGAAAGCTCTTCGATGGCTATGCAGTATGCAAGATAATCGCTGCCAATTCCGCCATATTCCTCTGGCCATGGGATTCCCGTCAGTCCCAGTTCAGCCATTTTATCGAAAATCTCCCTGTCAAAGCGTTCCTCTTCATCCCTTTCAGCAGCACTAGGCGCCACTTCGTTTTTTGCAAAGTCGCGTACCATTTTTCTAATCATTTCATGTTCTTCTGTCAGCTTAAATTGCATGTTCGAATCCTCCAGTGTCTAATTTCTATAGATATTTAGTAATGACAATCCTCTGTATCTCGCTAGTTCCCTCGTAGATTTCTGTTATTTTGGCGTCTCTGAAATACCTCTCAACCGGATAATCCTTCGTATATCCATAGCCTCCAAAGATCTGCACCGCTTCAATCGAAACGTCGACGGCCGTTTTTGAAGCCATCAATTTGGCCATGCTTGCTTCCTTGCCGCAAGGAAGTCCCTGGGAACGCAGGTAAGCCGCCTGGTACACCAATAGCCTGGATGCTTCGATAGCGGTTGCCATGTCAGCAAGCTTAAATCCGACCCCCTGCTGGGATGCAATCGGCTTTCCGAATTGGATTCGCTGCTTTGCGTAGCCAACAGCCTGGTCGAAAGCACCTTCAGCAATCCCCAGCGCCTGTGCGGCGATGCCAATGCGGCCCGCATTTAGATTTGCAAGGGCAATCTTAAACCCCTCTCCCTCTTCGCCCAGGCGGTTTTCAGAGGGAACGAGCATATCCTCGAATGTAAGCTGGACAGTCCTCGAGCCATGCAGGCCCATCTTATGTTCATCTTTGCCTATAATAAGACCGGGAGTCCCCTTCTCTACGATAAAGGCGGTCACTCCTTTATTGCCGGCTTCCGGATTGGTGGAAGCAAAAACGGTATAGACATCTGCTTCCCCACCGTTGGTAATGAAAATCTTGGATCCATTTATTTTATAGGAGTCACCTTCTCTTGCAGCCCTTGTTTTCAGATTCCCTGCATCTGATCCAGCACCGGCTTCCGTTAAGCAAAACGCACCAAGGAATTCCCCACTTGACAGTTTAGGAATATAATTTTGCTTTTGCTGCTCCGTTCCGAAATACAGAATCGGGTTTGTACCCACAGAGGTATGGACTGATAGAATGACTCCAATAGTAGGGCTGATCCTGGAAATCTCATTGATTGCAATAATGTAAGAAACAAAATCCATGCCTGAGCCGCCATATTGTTCAGGAACGGGTATGCCCATCAATCCAAGTCCGCCCATCTTGTGCAAGATTTGTCGTGGAAACACACCTTGTTCCATTTCATCTACAAACGGGGCTATTTCTTTTTCAGCAAAATCACGAACCATTTTTCGCATAATGTTTTGGTCTTCTGTAAACCCAAAATCCATAACCTAGCCTCCCGGTGTCTCCGATCGTTTTGTCGTTCGTACCGCAGCGCATGCTCACCGGAGATGTGTAACGTGATGTTTTCATCTCTGTGCATGCACAAAATTCAGCCTCTAGTTATAGACGTAAAAGCCCCGGCCGGATTTTTTACCGAGCCAGCCTGCCTTGACATATTTTCTAAGCAGCGGGCACGGACGGTATTTATCATCACCAAACCCCTCATGGAGCGTTTCCATGATATACAGGCAAGTATCCAATCCTATAAAATCAGCAAGAGTAAGAGGGCCCATAGGATGATTCATCCCAAGTTTCATAACATCATCTATTGACTCTTTTGATGCAACTCCCTCATACAATGTATAAATGGCTTCATTAATCATCGGCATCAGGATGCGGTTTGACACAAAACCAGGAAAATCATTAACCTCAACCGGAACTTTGTCCAAGGATTTCGCCATTTGTTCGATTGATTTATACACTTCTTCTGCCGTAGCAAGACCTCTGATGATTTCCACCAGCTTCATGACTGGAACGGGATTCATAAAGTGCATTCCAATTACTTTTTCAGGCCTTGTAGTCGCAGCGGCAATTTCAGTTATCGGAAGTGATGATGTATTGGAAGCGAGAATTGCATGTTCAGGCGCTATTTGATCCAGATCGTTAAAAAGCTTTGTTTTTACTTCCATATTTTCAACGGCCGCCTCAATAATCAGGTCTGCCTCCGCAGCATTTTTTAGGTCAATCGAAGGCAACAGCCTTCCCAGGGTATCGTTTTTCTCACGTTCTGTGAGCTTTCCCTTTTCGACCGAGCGGGACAAATTTTTATCGATTACAGCCAAACCTTTATGCACAAACTCTTCCTTTAAGTCATGCAGGATGACGTCGTAGCCGCCCATCGCGCATATCTGGGCAATGCCAGATCCCATCTGGCCTGCGCCGATGACCATTACTTTCTGAATGTCCATATGACCCTCCAACTCTATAAATCTTGTATACTTTTATTGCTTAGGCACTTCTATAAGAATGGCATCCCCCTGGCCTCCGCCGCTGCAAATGGCGGCTATTCCAAGCCCTCCGCCACGTCTCTTCAATTCGTACATCAGTGTAATGATAATTCTGGCGCCGCTTGCTCCAATGGGATGGCCAAGTGCCACTGCCCCGCCGTTTACGTTAACTTTTTCCGGATTTACATTTGCAAGCTTGCCGCTAGCCAGTGCCACTGCCGCAAAAGCTTCATTGATTTCAAACAGATCAATCTCTTCGAGAGATTTCCCTGTCTTTTTTAAAAGCTCGTTAATGACCAGACCTGGTGTCTTCGGAAAATCCTTTGCCTCCACGGCAATTTCCGCATGCCCAACAATATAGGCAAATGGAGTTTTTCCTTCCCGCTCGGCCCTTTCTTCACTCATTAAAACAAGTGCTCCAGCCCCGTCATTAACCCCCGGTGCATTTCCGGCAGTGATGGTCCCTTCATTGTTAAAAGCAGGACCAAGCTTAGCAAGTTTCTCAACGGAGGTATCTTTTCGCGGCGCTTCATCCTGCTCTACAGTTACGGGTTCACCCTTTCGCACAGGTACATTGACAGGAACTATTTCTTCTGCCAGCACACCATTTTCAATTGCCGAAATCGCCCTTTGATGGCTTCTGAATGCCCAGTTATCCTGCTCTTCACGCGTTAACTCCAGTTCGGCAGCCGTGCTGTTTCCGTAAGTGCCCATATGGACGCCAGTGAAACTGCAGCTTAAGCCATCATGAATCATTAAATCCTTCAATGCTCCATCACCCATACGAAGTCCCCATCTCGCATTTGGAACGATGTATGGTGCATTGCTCATTGATTCCATTCCTCCTGCCACGATTACCTCTTCGTCACCCAGCCTGATGATCTGATCGGCTAATGTTACGCTGCGGAGCCCTGAAGCACACACTTTGTTAATGGTTTCTGTCTTTACTTCCCATGGAATGCCAGCATGACGGGAAGCCTGCCGGGAAGGAATCTGCCCCTGTCCAGCCTGGAGCACATTTCCCATAATGACTTCGTCAACCTGGCCGCCATCAAGCCCGGCACGATTCAAAGCCTCCTTTATAGCAACTCCACCGAGCTCAGAAGCAGTCAAACTGCTTAGTGACCCTCCATATTTGCCAAAAGGTGTCCTGGCACCGCTTATAATCACTGTTCTTGCCATAATGCTCCTCCTTTTTATGCTTCATTTATATATAAATATTTCATAACCAAGTTGACTGAACGCTCGCTCAATAAAGATTCATAAAAAACTGCCCTTAAAAATGAAAGCGCTTAATTTAATATTACACGAAAAGTTGGAAAAATTTAAATATTTAAAGTGATTTTTTATAAAAAAGCCCGCTCCTTAAAATATCTTATATTTTTAGAAGCAGGCTTTTCGTGTGAGCATAATATTAAAAATGTAATATACAGCGCGTACTATATTAGGCTATATCTTTTTAGGATACCAATTGCTTTTGTTCTCCAAGAATGGATTTCTCAAGCAGCTCGGCCACATCGTATGTTTTCACTTCATCTTCCACTTCTTTGGCCTTTGTTCCATCCGTTAACATTGTTAAGCAGTACGGACAGCCTGAACTGATTACAGAAGGGTTCACCGCCAAAGCCTGTTCTGTTCGTGCAACGTTAATGCGGTGGCCTGTTTCTTCTTCCATCCACATTAATCCGCCGCCTGCTCCACAACACATGCCATTCTGGCGGTTACGTTCCATTTCTACAAGCTTGACTCCCGGAATCGATTTAAGGATTTCCCTTGGTGGATCATAGACCTCATTATAGCGGCCCAGGTAACAGGAATCATGGAAGGTGATCGTTTCATTAACGGCATGCTTCGGAACAAGCTTGCCCTCTTGTACAAGTTTAGCAAGAAGCTCTGTATGATGATATACCTCAGCGTTCAAGCCAAAATCAGGATATTCATTTTTAAAGATATTGTATGCGTGAGGGTCGATTGTTACAATCTTCTTCACTTCGTTCTTCTCGAATTCTTCAATATTCTTTGTGGCGAGTTCCTGGAAGATAAACTCATTTCCTAGGCGGCGTGGAGTATCGCCGGAGTTTTTCTCTTTATTTCCTAGAATCGCAAACTTCACTCCTGCTTGATTTAAAAGCTTTGCAAAGGATAAAGCGATCTTCTGACTGCGATTATCGTAGGAGCCCATTGAACCTACCCAGAATAGATATTCAAACTCTTCGCCAGCCTTGTTCACTTCTTTTACTGTAGGAACATCAACATCATCGCGCAGTTCTCTCCAGTCTTCCCTTTCTTTACGATTAAGGCCCCAAGGGTTTCCCTGACGTTCGATATTTTGAAGTGCTCTCTGTGCGTCCGGGTTCATTTTCCCTTCTGTAAGCACTAGATAACGGCGCATATCAATAATCTTATCAACATGCTCATTCATGACCGGGCATTGATCTTCACAGTTACGGCAGGTCGTACAGGCCCATAGCTCCTCTTCAGTTATAACTTCTCCGATTAAAGCCTGGTTGAATTCCACTGCTGCTGCCGACTCCTGTGCCCCTTGCCCAGCACCTGCCAATGCCAGCTGGTTTCCTTTTGTATTGGAAAACACAAATGTAGGCACCCACGGCTGTTTAGCTGTTATGGCCGCACCTTTATTCGTTAGATGGTCACGCATCTTAATGATGATATCCATCGGTGACAGCATTTTTCCTGTTCCAGTTGCCGGACACATATTCGTACAGCGCCCGCACTCTACACATGCATATAGATCAATCAATTGGTATTGGTTAAAATCTTCAATCTTCCCAGCTCCAAAAGACTCCTGGGATTCATCTTCGAAGTCAACCGGTTTCAATTTTCCTGGATTGTCCAATCTGCTGAAATAAGTATTTGCTGGTCCTGCAATCAAGTGAGCATGCTTGGATTGAGGTACATACACCAGGAAGGATAATAGAAAAATCAGGTGAATCCACCATGCGATATAGAAAACAACTGTTGCGGCGGTAGCGCCCATCCAGCTAAATGCGGCAGCAATGCCGGAGGCCACCGGTTCTGACCATGTTCCCTCATGCCCATGCCAAATCATGCTCATTCCATTCCCCAGAAGAACTGAAAGCATTAGGCCACCTATGAACAAAAGAACCAAACCGGCTTTAAAACCGCGCTTTAACCGTACAAGCTTTTCAATATAACGACGGTAAAACGCCCAAACTACTGCAACCAATATCATCAGAGTTACGATTTCCTGGAAGAACGTAAATGCAGGATATAAAGGGCCTAAAGGCAAATGTGCTCCGGGCTTAATACCCTTGATGATAAAATCGATTGCTCCAAATTGAACTAGAATAAACCCATAAAAGAACATAACATGTATAGCACCGCTCTTTTTATCTTTCAAGAGCTTTTTCTGGCCGAAGACGTTAACCCATACCTTCTCCAGTCGTTCTTTGACACGGTTATCAAACTCTGCCTTCTTCCCGAGCTTAAGGTAAGCAATCCGTGTTCTAATGAGATAAACAAACAAGCTTATTGCGTAAGCGGTTACAAGTAAAAACGCAATAAAGTTAATCCATAGCAAGCCATTCATATTACTTGCGCCCCTTTCTATACTTTTGCTTAGACCCAAAATTAGAAACAGTTGTATTTTTCTGAATTTGTTACTCTTATTATATAATGAATGAGCGTTCAGTCAACTTTTTTCTGTTCTATTATGACGTTTTTATTCCGTGATTTTTAATCCCCCTCCAAATGATCATCTTGCACTTGGTTTCTGTGGGGGTCGCCTGATGGATGAGCTGGTTCACACTGGGTAAAAATACTGGTGTAAGTCTGAACAGACTGTGGAGGTATTTTTTCCTTTCTATAAGGGTATGGATTAAACATGGTTATAGAATTCTGCAATACTGGCGGGTTCCCGGTTTAATTGCATATGAACCAACTGCTGACTATTTGGGCGTAGTTTTTCATCATGATTTTACTTGATTCCATGTTAGAGGCTTACGATCAAAGATATATGTTGAGACCTGAATCACAAATGAGGCAGCTCTAGAGTCTATGAATGTGCGTTTGACCATTCTTGTTCCAAGAAATTTAGTTTTTTGCAAAGGAGGAGGACTTTATGAGAATACGGTTTGGTTATGTATCCACCGCTACTTCCCTTTGGGAGTGTTCTCCTTCAAGGACAGTTACCTTCAAAAGATATTCAGAGCTGCCTGAAGCTGAACGAATGCAGAAATTACTTGAGATAACAGCTCAAAATATACAAAATACAAAAAGAATCTTGTATTTCAACCTGGCTCACGAAATAGAGGTTTATCGCCTTTCAAGCTCTATTGTACCGCTTGCGACACATCCGGAAGTAGAATGGGATTTTGTAACACCTTTTGAGACAGAATGGAGGGAATTAGGAGATCTTATAACAAAAAACAAATTGAGAGTTAGCTTCCATCCTAATCAATTTACGCTATTTACAAGCTCCAAAAACAGCATTACACAAAATGCCGTAAAAGATATGGCCTACCACTATAAAATGTTTGTAGCGATGGGTGTGCAGCACAATTCATATCTGAATATACATGTTGGAGGAGCCTATGGAGATAAGCCGGCATCGATTGAAAGATTCCATAAAAATCTTGCTGCACTCCCTGCACATATCAAACACAAGATGACTCTTGAAAATGATGATAAAACGTATACGGCAGAAGAAACACTGGCCGTATGCCAAAAGGAGTCCATCCCGCTTGCATTTGATATACATCATCATATGGCCAATCCAGGTACCCTTTCACTTTCAGAACTTCTTCCGAAAATATTTCAAACGTGGGAGCATACAGGAATTCTGCCCAAGATTCATATTTCCTCACCAAAGAATGAGAAGGAGTTCAGATTTCATGCTGATTACGTGGATTTAGATTTTATCCTGCCTCTTATTAATGATTTGAAGGCACTGGGCAAGGACGTAGATTTTATGGTAGAAGCGAAAACAAAGGACAAAGCAATGCTGAAATTGATTGAGGATATATCAAAAATCCGGAGTATAAAGAGGATTAGCGGTGGTGCAGTTCAAATAAAATGATAGGGTGAGAGATATTTAGGGCAGCAAATCCATACTCCGTTTTTATG
>NZ_CP143547.1:4920000-5112234 GCF_046237635.1 Peribacillus sedimenti
ATATCCTTAGAAAGGAGGTGATCCAGCCGCACCTTCCGATACGGCTACCTTGTTACGACTTCACCCCAATCATCTGTCCCACCTTAGGCGGCTGGCTCCAAAAGGTTACCTCACCGACTTCGGGTGTTACAAACTCTCGTGGTGTGACGGGCGGTGTGTACAAGGCCCGGGAACGTATTCACCGCGGCATGCTGATCCGCGATTACTAGCGATTCCGGCTTCATGCAGGCGAGTTGCAGCCTGCAATCCGAACTGAGAATGGCTTTATGGGATTGGCTCGGCCTCGCGGCTTCGCTGCCCTTTGTACCATCCATTGTAGCACGTGTGTAGCCCAGGTCATAAGGGGCATGATGATTTGACGTCATCCCCACCTTCCTCCGGTTTGTCACCGGCAGTCACCTTAGAGTGCCCAACTGAATGCTGGCAACTAAGATCAAGGGTTGCGCTCGTTGCGGGACTTAACCCAACATCTCACGACACGAGCTGACGACAACCATGCACCACCTGTCACTCTGTCCCCCGAAGGGGAACGCCCTATCTCTAGGGAAGTCAGAGGATGTCAAGACCTGGTAAGGTTCTTCGCGTTGCTTCGAATTAAACCACATGCTCCACCGCTTGTGCGGGCCCCCGTCAATTCCTTTGAGTTTCAGCCTTGCGGCCGTACTCCCCAGGCGGAGTGCTTAATGCGTTTGCTGCAGCACTAAAGGGCGGAAACCCTCTAACACTTAGCACTCATCGTTTACGGCGTGGACTACCAGGGTATCTAATCCTGTTCGCTCCCCACGCTTTCGCGCCTCAGCGTCAGTTACAGACCAGAGAGTCGCCTTCGCCACTGGTGTTCCTCCACATCTCTACGCATTTCACCGCTACACGTGGAATTCCACTCTCCTCTTCTGCACTCAAGTCCCCCAGTTTCCAATGACCCTCCACGGTTGAGCCGTGGGCTTTCACATCAGACTTAAAGGACCGCCTGCGCGCGCTTTACGCCCAATAATTCCGGACAACGCTTGCCACCTACGTATTACCGCGGCTGCTGGCACGTAGTTAGCCGTGGCTTTCTGGTCAGGTACCGTCAAGGTGCCAGCAGTTACTCTGGCACTTGTTCTTCCCTGACAACAGAGCTTTACGACCCGAAGGCCTTCTTCGCTCACGCGGCGTTGCTCCGTCAGACTTTCGTCCATTGCGGAAGATTCCCTACTGCTGCCTCCCGTAGGAGTCTGGGCCGTGTCTCAGTCCCAGTGTGGCCGATCACCCTCTCAGGTCGGCTACGCATCGTCGCCTTGGTGGGCCATTACCCCACCAACTAGCTAATGCGCCGCGGGCCCATCTGTAAGTGACAGCCGAAACCGTCTTTCCATCTTCCCCCATGCGGGGGAAGAACCTATCCGGTATTAGCTCCGGTTTCCCGAAGTTATCCCAGTCTTACAGGCAGGTTGCCCACGTGTTACTCACCCGTCCGCCGCTGACTTCCGGGAGCAAGCTCCCTTCTGTCCGCTCGACTTGCATGTATTAGGCACGCCGCCAGCGTTCGTCCTGAGCCAGGATCAAACTCTCCGATAGAATTTGTGACGCACATGGATGTGCTAACATCGGCGTTGTCACAGGACGTGACGATCTTAGCCGATGATCCTTAACTCTTGTACTTTTAAAGTGTGTACTCACTATCATTTAGACGTCTTATTTCTAAAAAGAAACAAGAATCTGGCGCTTGTTTTGTTCAGTTTTCAAAGAGCAATTATCACTACTTTATTATCTTACCATACTTTCAATCAGATGTCAACTTCTACGAAATTATTTCTGATGTCTTAATCGCCATATTGCTAAGCGACTTCCTTAGTATAGAACATGTAGAGAACTTTGTCAACATCAGTTTCAACAACAACTTTTTTAATCATTGAAATTGGCGACTAATAAAGAATACCCTGTATTACTATGAAAGTCAATAACTTTTCTCAAATAACTTTTGACCGTGTTCTACAAATATATAAAGAGGACCTTCACAATGAAGATCCTCTACTGTTTACATTTTTTCCGGCGCTGATACTCCGATTAATGCTAAAGCATTTTTCAGGGTGATCTGTACAGCTTTAACCAATCCCACTCTCGCTTTACTTCTCTCCATTTCTGAAACATCCAATACCTTGTCCGCATTATAAAAACTATGGAAGGTAGAGGCAAGATCATAAATATAGTTAGTAATACGATGAGGCATTCGCTTGTCAGCAGCTTCGGCGATTGCCTGAGGGAATTCACCGATTTTTTTCAGAAGCTCCATTTCTTTCTCGGATGAAATCGACGAAAAATCGGCAGCGTCCCCTACATTAATATTCAACTCCTCGCCCTGGCGAAGAATGCTTGAAATCCTTGCATGAGCGTATTGCGCATAAAACACAGGGTTGTCATTTGACTGAGAGACAGCCAGGTCTAAGTCAAAATCCATGTGCGTGTCCGCACTCCTCATGGCAAAGAAATAACGGGTTGCATCCAATCCTACTTCTTCAATTAGGTCACGCATGGTCACCGCTTTCCCTGTCCGTTTACTCATTTTCATTTTTTCGCCGTTTTTGTACAAATGAACCAATTGAATGATTTCGACTTCCAACTGGTCCCGTTCATATCCTAATGCTTCAATGGCAGCCTTCATACGCGGTATATAGCCATGATGGTCAGCACCCCAGATATTGATCAGTTTCTGGAACCCACGCTCCAGCTTATCTCTATGGTAAGCCAGGTCAGGAGTTAAATACGTATAAGATCCGTCCTGCTTGATCAAAACACGGTCCTTGTCATCCCCTAGCTCGGTAGAACGGAACCATGTAGCTCCATCCTGTTCATAGATATGGCCCCTATCTTTTAACACAGATAAAGCTGCGTCAATTTTGCCATTTTGATATAGTGATGTTTCTGAGTACCATACATCAAATTTAACGCGGAAATTCTCAAGATCCCGCTTTAACTTTTCCATTTCATACTTCAAACCATATTCTCTGAAGAAGTCAAAACGCTCTTTTTCATCTGCTTTTACAAACTTATCACCGTGTTCCTGTGCCAACTTCTTTCCGATCCCGATGATATCCTCGCCATGGTACCCATCCTCCGGCATTGGCTTATCCATCCCAAGAGCCTGGTAATATCTTGCTTCTACAGATTTTGCAAGGTTATTGATCTGGTTGCCTGCATCATTTATGTAATATTCCCTCGTTACATCAAACCCGGCCTTTTCCAAGACATTGCACAGGGAATCACCGACAGCGGCACCGCGTGCATGTCCAAGGTGAAGGTCCCCTGTTGGGTTTGCTGAAACAAACTCTACCTGCACTTTGACTTTATTGCCAAAATCACTTTCTCCGTAACGTTCACCAGCACTTAGTACCGCTGGAATCAACTCTGTTAAATAATCATTGTCCATATAGAAGTTAATGAATCCCGGGCCGGCAATTTCGATTTTCTCTATGGAAGCCTTCGAGCGGTCAAAGTTCTCTATTAGTGCTTCAGCAATCATCCGGGGTGCTTTTTTTGCAACCCTGGCCAATTGCATTGCCATATTTGTCGAATAATCTCCATGTGCCTTATCCTTAGGCATCTCCAATATAACATCAGGAATTTGGTCTTCAGTCGCCAGACCAGCCTTTATAACGGCTTCTTTAATCTCATTTTTTACTTTGTCCTGAACCTCTTTTACAATATTCATGACCCTACTCCTCCTCCTTATACTTTATGACCATTATGTAATGACCTAATGACTCTTCTTGCATGATTAACTCATAATGAAAAGTAAATTCGCCTTCATTCTGTTCATCGAAAAACACATGGTGAATGGATTTCGTTTTTGTTACCATCGGCAAGGTACCGTATAAGCTTTCATAGTGGCCCCGTGTAATACCGCCTGGGCGAAATAGCTGCCGCATTTTAACAGCTCCCCCCCTCATTAACAGGGCCTCTGCGTTTTTATATTTAATGGTTGTGTTGGTCTTGCCCGCTTCAGTTTCTTCTGTGTATTGCAGATAAATATCATTTTTCTTTATAAGTACAGTTCCTGATGTAACCAATTCATAAGATTCTTTCTCTTTACCATTTTGGATGGTAGTCTGAAGGGTAACTTTAACTTTCAGTTTTTCTGTGTCCTGTAAAGACAAGGGCTACACTTCCTTAATCAATCGTCCTATAACTTAATAAGTATAATTATTCTTGCCATAAGTTTCAACTTACATAATGGCAACTAAATATAAAAAGCCCGCTCTTAAAAGAGCCGGGCTTAAGACATATCATTAACGTTTTTGGACCCATCCCAAAATCATTTCACGAATAAGCTTGCTTGCCGTATTCGCAGTTTGTTCAGATACATCATATACTGGCGCCACTTCTACTAAATCGCACCCAACTACCTTAACATCTGACTTTGCGATGGCATGGATCGATGCCAGCAATTCTCTAGATGTAATCCCTCCTGCATCTACAGTTCCCGTTCCAGGAGCATGGGCTGGATCCAATACGTCTATGTCAATTGTCACATAAACCGGACGGCCGGCCAAGGATGGCAATATTTCCTTAAGTGGTTTCAGCACTTCGAATTTTGAAATATGCATCCCATTTTCCTTGGCCCATTGGAATTCTTCCTTCATTCCAGAGCGGATACCAAAAGAATAAACATTTTTAGGGCCGATATGTTCTGCTATTTTCCGGATAGGAGTTGAATGGGAAAGTGGTTCACCTTCATATTCCTCACGCAGATCTGTATGCGCATCCATATGGATAATGGCCAAATCAGGATATTTCTTGTATACTGCCTTCATTACCGGCCATGCGACCAGATGCTCTCCTCCCATCCCAAGCGGAAATTTGCCGGAATCAAGGACTTTCCCTACAAATTCTTCAATTAAATCAAGACTTCTTTGCGCATTTCCAAATGGTAAAGGAATATCTCCTGCGTCAAAATATTTCACTTCTTCCAGTTCACGGTCCAGGTAGGCGCTATATTCTTCAAGCCCAATAGAAACCTCTCGAATCCTTGCGGGACCGAACCTGGAACCAGGCCGATAGCTTACAGTCCAGTCCATCGGCATTCCGTATATCACAGCCTCAGATTCTTCAAAATCAGGATGGCTCTTAATAAAAACATTACCAGAATACGCTTCGTCAAATCTCATAAAAAATCCTCCTTCATATAAAAAAAGGAAAGGAGATCAATGCATCCCCTCTCCTATTGGAATAGCTTATTTGATTAAGTCTTGGACAAATTTAGGAAGCACAAAAGCCGCTTTATGAAGTTCTTTCGTATAATACTTTGTTTCAATTTCATGGAAGCGCTCTTCACTTACTTCAAGCGGATCATATTTTTTGGAACCGATAGTGAATGTCCATAGACCGCTTGGGTACGTAGGGATATTTGCAATATATAGACGTGTGATCGGGAAGATTTCCTTTACATCCCTCTGTACGTCAGTAATTAATTCAGCCTTGAACCACGGATTGTCTGTTTGGGCGACAAAAATGCCGTCTTCTTTTAAAGCCTTTGAAATGCCAGCATAAAAGCCTTTTGTAAACAGATTTACAGCAGGTCCAACCGGTTCTGTTGAATCAACCATGATTACATCATATTCGTTTTCACTTTTTGCAATATGCATAAAGCCGTCATCCACTTGAACATCCACGCGGGAGTCATCCAATTTCCCTGCAATTTCAGGAAGATACTTTTTCGAATACTCTATAACCTTCCCGTCAATATCGACCAAAGTAGCCTTTTTCACACTCTGATGTTTAAGGACTTCACGGATCACTCCTCCGTCTCCTCCACCGACAACAAGAACATTTTCTGGATTAGGATGAGTAAATAGCGGCACATGCGCTACCATCTCGTGATATACAAACTCATCTCTTTGAGATGTCATAACCATTTCATCAAGAAGAAGCATATTACCCCATTCTTCTGTTTCTACCATATCTAGCTTTTGAAACTCAGTTTGTTCTGTATGTAAAGTGCGGTTCACTTTCATTGTGATGCCATAGTTGTCCGTCTGCTTTTCTGTAAACCAGATACCCATCACTGATCGCTTCCTTTCGTATGTTATGTTGTTATTTCACACCACTATTAACATTCCCTAACAACTAAAATACAAACAGCATATAAAAGCGTAAGTGCCCAGTTAAGATGGTCTTCAAGCATAACCTGCCACGTCCTGTGGCAACATTGGCACTTGAGCATCCTTGCGTCGAGGCTAGGCACTGAGCCAGAAACCATTAAAGCACAAGTGCTTTGAACAGAACTAATCAAAATGCAGCAAATAACGCATACACCCAATATGACGAATTGATAGTTTTTGAATTACAAAAGGAAGTATAGCAAAAATCCCCAAATGGTGTCATACCTATTTTGTTTTGCTCACTAACTAGAAAAAGTATAGTGCAATATCCCAAAAATGCAAGAAATTTTTTTCAATTTCCGGCCCGTAGGTTTAAAACAAACCAATTAAATTCATACTGACTAATAATCTCTTTTATAGGTTTTTTCGTTTCATTTTTAATGCAAGATGAGACGGCATTCTATTCAGCCAGGCGTCTCTCATCGCAGAAGACAGCCATTATAAAGATGAACCCAAGGTGGTGAAGATTAATGGAGCTGAATACAGGCCAATTATTTAACAAAACAACAAAGTATATACGGGCAGGCGTGATCCTGATGGGCATTGGAATTGCAATTATCCTTTTATTGTTTGCCTGCCTTTTCATTTATGCCAAGCTGGCCGGCCCTCCTCCATTGGCAGTGCCTCAATCCACGCTATATTATAGCAGCGACGGAACTCTCATTGGAGAAAGCAATAACGGACAGAAACGTTATTGGGCTGAACTTGAGGATATATCCCCCAACCTAGTGGCTGCTACCATTTCTGTAGAGGACAGACAGTTCTTTGAGCACCATGGCTTTGATATAAAGCGAATAGGCGCTGCTGTCCTGGCAGATATCAGCGCAATGTCTAAGGTGCAAGGGGCAAGTACCATCACGCAGCAATATGCAAGAAATCTTTTTCTAAGTCATGACAAGACATGGAAAAGGAAAATACACGAGGCTTTCTATGCGTTTCGTCTGGAAATGAATTATTCCAAAAAAGAGATACTGGAGGGGTACCTGAATACAATCTATTATGGACACGGCACTTACGGGGCTGAAGCAGCTAGCCAATATTATTTCGGAAAGAGTGCAAAGAAGCTTTCGATCGCAGAGGCCAGTATGTTAGCCGGCATCCCAAAAGGACCCTCCTCCTTTTCTCCCTTTGTAAATATGGAAAAGGCAAAGCAAAGGCAGAATATTGTATTAAGCTCCATGGTTTCTAAGGGAATGCTTACAGATCAAGCTAAAAACAAGGAATTCCGAACAAAGCTGCATTTGAGGGCTGAGCAGAAGACAGAACAAAAGGCAATAGCACCTTTCTTCCAGGATGCAGTAAAACAGGCATTAAGGACTCAATTGAAAATGGACGAGCGCACCATAGAACTGGGAGGATTAAGAGTTTATACCACCCTTGATTTGAGACAGCAGAAAATCGCGGAAAAATCCTTTGATGAAATTATCTCAAAGGACTCTTCGATCCAGGGTTCGCTTATTGCCATGAATCCAAGGAATGGCCAAGTAAAAGCACTGGTGGGTGGACGTAACTATGATGAAAGTTCTTATAACCGGGTGACTCAGTCAACCCGTCAGCCTGGTTCAACAATCAAACCGCTGCTTTATTATGCTGCTCTTGAAAAAGGATTTACACCTTCTACTACCTTAAAAAGTGAATTGACTACTTTTCGGTATGATGGCGGTAAATCCGAATATACGCCGCATAACTTCAATCACCAATATGCTGATTCGGAAATCACCCTGGCGCAGGCCCTTGCTCTCTCCGATAATGTGTTTGCGGTTAAAACAAACCTGTTTCTCGGTGAAAAAACACTGATTGATACAGCACGGCGTTTCGGTCTTACAACTAAGGTCGCGAATGTTCCTTCTTCAGCTCTGGGAACCTCCGGAGTTAAAGCCATTGAAATGGTCAATGCCTACAGTATGTTGGCTAATGGCGGAAAAAAGATAGAGGCTGTTTTCATCAGAAAAGTGGAAAATCATAAAGGAGAAGTGCTATTTGAACAAGGCGGGAAGCCAAAACAAGTCCTGGATCCAGACCGAAGCTTTGTCTTGACCAGTATGCTGACAGGCATGTTTGACGAGAAATTGAATGGATACACAAAGGTAACTGGTAATGCCATCATTCCTCGACTGACTAGGACATACGCAGGAAAATCAGGGACAACAGAATACGACAGCTGGATGATAGGCTACACCCCTCAGCTCGCAACTGGTGTGTGGGTGGGATACGACCAGCCACAGAAAATCACTGTCCCTGAAGAAAAGACCTATGCCAAGAATATCTGGGCACAGTTTATGGAAGAAGGATTGGCAAGCTCTAAGTCAAAAGCTTTTAAGCCTACCTCTCATGCGGTGGGCGTGTATATAGACCCAAGTAACGGACTGATTGCAACTGATCAGTGTCCTGTAAAGAGACTTACTTATTTCGTGGAAGGCACTGAGCCGCAGGAGTATTGTACGGAGCACATCGGAGACGGACACACAGGTTCCCCAAACAGGGACCATCCAAATGAAAAAGACAACGCCACCTGGTACAAAAAGTTTTTACATCTCTGGGGAAGGTAACAAATTCGATGACCCCCTGCCTGAAAATGTGCAAGCCTGTGATCAATAATGACTAATATGCTAATGAAAAAACCTCGATACCGTTGTCTCGAGGTTTTTCCTGTCCTAGTTCATAGCGCTTACTCGCTGTCTTAATTTTACTTTTTTTGCATGACTTCGACAAGTGCAAAAATACCAATCAGAACACTTTTTTACAATCTTTCTCTCTGCTGGAAAGGGATTGGATATGTTATTTAAACGGCAAGCTCCTGCTTCAATTTATCTGAAGACCTATCCCACATGTCTTTATTATGCTGCTGCAAAAATGCACTCAGCAACGCTTTCGATTTGGCATCCATGTGGTCGACCATTATATGCCGTTTTAAAGATTTGTCCATTTTATTCACATGCTCGGGAAGCGATTTGTACCCTCTTCGTATGGATCTGTCCACCGTCATCTCACACGCTGTTACACCCGCATAATATGGTCCTGTCTCAGTAGTCTCAATTGTTACCCATACCAGCCAATACGGCTTCCCATTAGGAACTTCTTCTTTGCTTTTCAGGAATTTAATTCCCCGTTCGACCGCACTTCTTGCATGCATGGCTCCAATATCGACCACGGCCTCGCCTTCCTCCACGTCTATAATGACCGGAGAGATATTATCCAGTGTTAAAACTCCTGCACCGTAACCGCCATGGCCTTCAGTAGGGTCGTTTTTAATAATATTAAAACCTATCTTCTCTTTAGGTTTATCGTTATCCATCGTTCTATTCCTCCTCTGGGTGAGAACCTTTTATAAAAATATATTGGCAAAAAAACTGCTCATGCCTTGAATTACTGTCGGCAAAACCACCTGAAAAATAGGTGTGATGGTGTAATTGCTTAAAGGTGTTATGACTATGATCAGAAAGATTAATGCCCCATATGCTTCATACTGTGTCATCTTTGCCCGAATATGCGACGGAGCAAGATCCTCCAAAATTCGGTAACCGTCAAGCGGAGGGATCGGCAGAAGATTAAAAATAAAGAGTATCACATTGATCTGTATCAGCAAATCAAGAAAGTTGTAAACATATTCATTTCCGCCAAGTCCAGTCGACATCAAACCGTAATAAAGGATAAAACCCAATGAAGCAACGATCAGGTTGCTGAAAGGCCCCATAAATGAAACCATAACCCCTGCCAGATGCGGCCTTTTAAAATAATGCCGGTTCACCGGAACAGGCTTCGCCCATCCAAATCCTATGACCAGCAATAGCAGAGTTCCCAAAGGGTCGATATGGCTCATAGGATTTAACGTAACCCTTCCCTGGTTCTTTGCTGTTGGATCACCGAATTTATATGCTACGAATGCATGCGCAAATTCATGCACAGTAAATGCTATTAATAAAACTGCTACCACATACGGTATCTTTTCCAATTCAAATGCTAAATAACGGTCTAAAAAATCGATAAGCCCCTGCATCCCTAATACCCACTCTCCCTTACTACAGTTAGTATACATGAAAGACAATAAAATTTAAAAATACACTGTACGGTATACAGAAAATTTTCCATAAAACGGAATCAAGCAGCTTGCAATTCAGAAATGAGTATGAAACACTACAAACATAAGAAGAAAGGGGCCAACATACATGCCATATGTGACAGTAAAAATGCTTGAAGGGCGTTCTGAGGAACAAAAGAAGAATTTAGTTGAAAAAGTGACAGAAGCAGTTGTTGAGACAACTGGTGCTCCCAAGGATAAAGTAGTTGTGTTCATTGAAGAAATGTCAAAAAATCATTACGGTGTTGCGGGGAAACGTTTAAGCGACGAGTAATTATAGAAAGCTTGGCAACGGATCTTGTTGCCAAGCTTATTTAATAGCCATTTTGCTGATCTGCCTGGCAGCATGCTCATAATGTTTTTTAGTCAGTCATAAAAAACAATGCCAAACTGTCCTTTTCACTACAGTTAACACTGCTGTCATGCAGCATGTAAATCGGACAGCCTAGCATGTTCTATACATTCAATATCCTTAATGAGCTACAGGATGGGCTTTTGATTGCAGCTCTGCAATGTATTCATAAGCTTGGTCTATCTCGGAAAGCGTGTATTTTTGGTTTTCCTTTAATGTGAAAATCTTATCAGCAACTTCCGCTTTCTCTAGAGTATCAAAATACAGAATGGTAGAAACAAGCTCTAAAAAACGAGGATTTTGCTGATTCATATCGATCAGGCAGCCTTCTAGTTCCGGCATATCGAGCTCATGCATGGAAAGAAAGTCCTTTCCGGCGTCCGTAATAGAATAACAGTATTGGTAATAGCCTGACTTCTGTTCCTTCTTCTCATTCAGATATCCCATATTACATAATTCTTCAATCCTTAAAGTCAGTTCTTCTGAATATGGCCCATAAAAATGAAAATGAAACTTTTCCTGGAATGGAAATGACATTTTCTTTGCTATATAGATTATTTTCTGGAGTTTCTTTCTACCGGAGATTTCCCCAGCAACAGAAATTGCATTGATAATTTTTGCATGTTCCTTGAACAAGGCATTCACCCCTTACCCTACTTGCATTTTTCTAAGACTAGGATCCAATACGGCCTGAATATAGTTATCAATCCTGTAAATCCAGGAGTTGTCTAATCTGTCTCTTTGTTGTTTTCTTAGCGGTTTCATCCCGCAGCAGGTCCTCCGGAAAGTACAGCTTATGGTCCGTCCTTCTCTTCCCGGATATCGCATCGACAATCTCGGATTCCCGGGATAATTCCCTGATTTCTCCGTTATTTTTCAGCAAATGTATCGGAACTCGTTCCTCTTCTTCCCCGGGCCGATAGAAATCGTACGGCAGGTCTGATGACGAGTCCACCACTAAATAGTATTCCGGATCGATTCCGGCTTTTTTAAAAAGCCTCGTCAGCTCCATCAATTTATTCATTTGATCATTTGAAGGATGGAATTCTACATATTTGAATAGCTTTCTGTTAATAAAACGTCTGCATAGATCCCGCAGTATTGAGTCATTTTCTTCTTCCCATATCTGAAAATAATAGAGCATGACCGATTCATCCATTCTCAGATAATCCTCCAAGGACACATTGCCGTTGAACATGGAATGAAAATGTACCGGTTCCAACTGGAAAGTGTAACCCGTTTCATACAGGTGTTTGGCTCTATGTAAAATCTTGGTGAGGATTACTTCTGCGCTTCTCGTAACCGGATGAAAATAAACCTGCCAATACATTTGATAACGGCTCATTATATAATCCTCTACGGCATGCATTCCGCTCTGTTTAATTACGACACCGTCTTCCCTGGGCCTCATTACACGAAGAATTCTCTCCATATCGAAATGGCCATAGCTGACCCCGGTAAAATAAGCATCCCTTTGCAGATAATCCATCCGGTCTGCATCGATTTGACTGGAAATCATGCTGACAACCAGCTTGCTTCCGTATGTTTTGGCGATTACCTCAGCTACTTTCTTAGGAAACGACCTATCCACTTTGCGCAGCACCTGATTTACTTCTGTATCTCCAAGTACAATTTGTTGTGTAAAATGCTCGTGGTCAAGGTCAAACACCTTTTCAAATGAGTGGGAGAATGGTCCGTGCCCAAGATCATGAAGCAATGCGGCACATAGGCACACCAAGCGTTCATCTTCATCCCACTCCGGCCTGCCAGCAAACACATCGTCTATCATCCTGCGTACGATTTCATACACTCCAAGAGAATGGTTAAGTCTGCTATGTTCAGCACCATGGAAGGTCAAATAGGTAGTTCCAAGCTGTCGCACACGGCGAAGCCGCTGGAATTCCTTCGTTCCGATCAAATCCCATATCACCCTGTCACGTACATGGACATACCGGTGTACCGGATCTTTAAACACCTTTTCTTCACTTAACTTTTCCCGGGAATATGCCATTTTCTACCCTCATTCGTCAAAGTCTATCATGCTTTCATTATATCGCGTTCCCATAAAAAATCCCACTTTCCCTGGCGCCGTGTCTAAAGAAGATAAAGTGAGCAAAACCTTGAAAACATATAAAAAATGTCATTTTTTGACGAAAAAATATTCTTTTTTATTTTTACCCTTACTTACTGGATGCATAACCAAAAAATGCAATAACACTCTGTATTACACCTTTGGAAGCTACAGAATTTCAAAACGATTCCCCTGCTATGTTACTTCCTTATTAACCTCATCAATCACAGGATTGCCCGCGCATGTAATATGCTTCATGTCTTCTGCAGGTTCCTGTTTCCTGGCTTGCGAGCACTTCACCTGAGATTTCCACCAAATCTCCCTGCTCAGTTATTTGCAATGATTCGGACAACTTTCCTTTTATACTATCTGATTACTGAAAAAATACTAGTAGCCTGTATAAACATCGAATTTTATGTACAAGATGTAATTAACAGACAGGCATGACTTAAGTGCACGTTCATCCTGCCGTAATTCTTAGCATATTAACGAATTAGTAAGCTATCAATTTCTATGTAAAAGGAAAGGGAGTAGGTAAAGAATGAAAGTACGCCAAGATGCATGGACAGAAGAAGACGATTTATTATTGGCCGAGACAGTATTGCGCCATGTCCGTGAAGGGAGCACCCAATTAAACGCATTCGAAGAGGTTGGGGACAAGCTTAACAGGACTTCAGCAGCTTGTGGATTTCGTTGGAACGCAGTGGTCCGCCATAATTATGACAAGGCGCTGCAACTAGCCAAAAAACAAAGAAAGCAACGCCAGCGCATACTCGGGAAGGACCAGGGAGGGAAAAAGAAACTTCTTTATACCCCGCCTTCTCCGTTAATTCAAGAGATTGTGATTGAAGAATCGGACATGAACGAAGAAGAATTAGAGACTATCAATTATCCTGTTTCTGAACCTATGATGCAGGTTATGCCAGTCATTTACCAGGAACCAGTCCGCCAGCATGTTCTATCAGCTGGATCAGAAATGACGATGGATACTGTGATCGCTTATCTGCAATCTGTGAATACCAGCCATCTTCAAACAGAAGTTTTAAAGTCAGAGAACGAAAGATTGAAATTGGAGATTAGAGAGCTGAAAAAACGCAATCATGAACTGGAGAAAAAGGTAGACAGCCTTGAACAAAACACCGGCATGATTCAAGAGGATTATGAAACATTGATGAAAATTATGAACAGAGCCAGGAAGCTCGTACTGCTGGAAGACGACGAGCGCCCAGCAACAAAGTTTAAGATGGACCGCAATGGCAATCTTGAAAAGCTCGCTGAATAAACGGCAGACTAATAAACCAGCATTCTGCTAAGCATTAGAGTTTTGGAGAGTAAATGCTTATCAAGCCAGAATTACATTTAGACATTCAAAATATACCGTTAAATCCATATTATAGTACTTTAAGTAGACTTCCTCAATCACCGCTTGTAGCTTATACGTCAGGATCGCTCAGGCGAGACCGAGATAACAACCTACTGGCGATTAAAATAAACAATGCTTTCAGCCGGGGCTGAAAGCATTGTTATGTTGCGGTTTAAATGTATCTATTAACTTTTTCTTCTGCTTACGCAAAATATTAAATGCATCTGGCGGGCCATCCGTGTAAGTAACATTTCTTTTAACTTAGATGATCTGTAAGGCTTTATCGTTCCGTTCCACTATTCTAGCATAATAAGCTTCAAATTGAGGCAATTCTTCCTGCGAAAGCTGGCTGCTATATATATTGGCACTAAACTTTTTTAATACCTGCAGAAATCGCAGCATGACATCGGAGATTGTTAATTCAACTGACAGAAGCTCAGAGAGAGAAGCCATCAGTTCCGGCTTAATGCAAGGATAAACAAATTTGGTTTCTTTGTCTCCTTTCGCCAATCCATAAAAGCGGCGTACAAGAGACGCTCTTTCCGATCCGGAACCATTCACTGACAAGTATATCTGAACTGCGACCCCGCCTTTTATTCTTCTCTGTGAGATCCCGGCGAATTTTTTCCCACCTATGCTAAGGTCATAGCTGCCAGGACAATATGACCCGACAATTTCTCTTGCCTCAATATTCATTCCAAATTCGGCAAACATATGCTTGATAAGTATCCACATCGTTTCATAACCCCGGTTTATATCGATCTTCCCCTGAGTCTCTGGAAAGATAAGCGAAAGATTTAAAACTCCACTGTCCAAAACGACAGCTAGTCCGCCTGAATTTCTTACAATCACTTCATAGCCCATTTTATTAAGATAATCAATACCTCTGCTAAGAAAAGGAAGTCTTGTATCCTGTATCCCCAGAACTATGGTTTGATGATGGACCCAGGACCTGGCTGCAGCAGGTGAATGTCCAGAACCAACTGAAGCACACAAAGTGTCATCCATGGCAAATGATTGGAGAGCAGGAAAGGCAGGGCCCATGGAGGATTGATCAATTATACGCCAGGTCGGCTGATGCAATAATTCGACTTCGTTCATGGCTATCTTCCTTCGTTGTAAATATCCCCTATTATAACATAGACAAACGCCTACTGAAAAAACGGGCTTGTCTACAGGATATTTTTATTTAGCCTGTTAAAGGGGTCTGTTGGTTTCCGTTCCAGGCGCTTCACTTTTCGCAGGACGGACGGTGGTGAGCCTTCTCGTCACTGCTGCTCCTTACACTTCAGTCAGCTGGATTTAAATCTTGTGATGGCTTTGTCGATTACCATTTTAAAAAATGGATGACATAAAATGATGGCATGCTTTGGACAGCGCTGAGGCGATTTGGAAAATTATCGATGCAGGTGTGATGCTTGATTTGCACTGTCATGAGTTATGGGGCAACTGGAGCTAGGGTAAAAACAAGGGTAAAAAGTTTGAAACCGGTGCACTCTTCACTAAAAAACTTAAAGGAAATTACAAAAGGGTTCGGAATGCTTCCATTCCGTCCCCCTTTTGTCGACAATCTGAACAGTATAAAATTGCGCAGCCAGCGCTGTTTTTACTTTGTTAGAGCCTGAGCAGCAGTAATTAGTGCAAGCTTATAAACATCCTCTTCATTGCAGCCTCTTGACAGGTCATTGACCGGACGATTCAAGCCTTGAAGAATCGGACCTACCGCTTCAAAGTTTCCTAAGCGCTGCGCTATTTTGTAGCCAATATTCCCCGCTTCAAGGCTTGGGAAAATAAATATATTTGCGTTCCCCTGAATCGGTGAATCAGGTGCTTTCTTTTGTGCCACAGATGGAACAAATGCTGCATCAAATTGGAATTCTCCATCGAGCGTTAAAAGCGGATCAATTAGCTTTGCTTTTTCAACGGCTTCTGCTACCTTTTCGGTTTCAGGAGATTTCGCAGAACCCTTTGTTGAAAAGCTCAGCATTGCCACGCTAGGTTCAATATCAAACATCCGTGCAGTCTTCGCACTTTCTATTGCAATTTCGGCTAAATCGCTGCTATCTGGCGCTATGTTAATGGCGCAATCGGCAAAAACGTATTTTTCGCCCTCACGTACCATGATGAAAACTCCAGAAGTTTTTTTGACGCCTTCTTTCGTTTTAATGATTTGCAGAGCAGGACGGACCGTATCCGCAGTTGAATGTGCCGCTCCGCTAACCAAACCGTCTGCATTATTGGTGTGGACCAGCATGGTGCCGAAATAGTTCTCATCAAGCAGGATCCTTCTGGCGTCTTCCTCTGTTGCCTTCCCCTTTCGGCGCTCCACGAAAGAAGCAACCAATTCATCCATCATGATAAAAGTAACTGGGTCGTAAATTTCAATGGACTCCAGGTTAACATTCAGTTCTTTTGCCTTTTTTTGCACCATTTCAATATTCCCAACAAGGATTGGCCTAACCAGGTTTTCTTCCGCCAATCTGCCTGCAGCAACCAGGATTCGTTCATCTGTGCCCTCAGGAAATACAATCCTTAGATTATGGCCTGAAATCTTCTCTTTCAAAGTTTCAAATAAATTGCTCATTGAGCATCCTCCTTCGTTTCCATCATTATCGCTCTCAACCATCTTGTTATGTTTGCTAAACGCCGTATACGGACTATGGCTTCGAGATCCGTATTTTCCTTCCTTAGAATAACCGTTCCATGTAAAAATTTCTATTGATGTAAGAAATGTCAACGCTTCCATGTGAATTTTCTTTTTATTATGAAAAATGACAGTTGCCTTCCTTTAAAATGTTCTCCCTTTTTGATTTATTTAAACCTTTATTTGTATTTATGGAGATCTTGTCTTTCACTAGAAAATGGATCATTTTATCTCTATTGAGTCGTTTCAGGGTGGAATTTTAAAAAAGCCCTGTTACAAGGAGTATAATTCAAGGTCTGTTAGACCCAGGCTTCACCGCAATGTTTATCTGGCATTTCTATAGGAAAGGCTTACAAATGTGGCTTTTCATTGAACTTTTCTGTTATATCAATGGTTTAGGGGTTTGTACAATTTCCTTTAAAACAAACTATGGTATAGTATGGTTATACATAATGAATCAATAGGAGTGATCGTAATGGTTGAAGCAGCAGAGACCCTTGATGGCTGGTATGTTTTGCACGATTTCAGGTCAATGGATTGGACTACGTGGAAAATGCTGCCCGAGGAGGAACGCCAAGAGGCTATTTCTGAATTCCACGCCTTCTTAGATAAGTGGAACACAACACAAAGCAACAATGAAGGCAGCCATGCGCTATATTCAATCGTTGGCCAAAAAGCTGACTTTATGCTTATGTTCCTCCGTCCTACAATGGAGGAATTAAACCAAATTGAACTTGAATTCAATAAATCTAAGCTTGCAGAATTCACAGTTCCTGCTCAATCTTACGTATCTGTAGTGGAATTGAGCAACTATCTTGCAGCTGGTGAAGACCCATACCAAAACCCTCATGTCCGTGCACGCCTGTATCCTATCCTGCCTAAAGCGAAGCATGTATGCTTCTATCCAATGGATAAGCGGCGCCAGGGCAATGATAACTGGTATATGCTGCCTATGGATGAACGGAAAAGCCTGATGAGATCCCACGGCATGATTGGCCGTAAATATGCAGGCAAGGTCAAACAGATCATTTCTGGTTCTGTTGGTTTCGATGATTATGAATGGGGTGTAACTCTATTCTCTGATGATGTGCTGCAGTTCAAAAAGCTTGTTTATGAAATGCGCTTTGATGAAGTCAGCGCACGGTATGGAGAATTCGGCTCCTTCTTCGTTGGAAACATCCTTCCTGAAGATGGAATTGAAGCCTTCTTGCATGTTTAATGGTTAGCTCCCTTATTGGGAGCTTTTTTATGCCCTCCCTCTTACCCTCAAAAAAACCGCGGTTAAAATGGTCTAATTTAACAGCTTCCACCGTATAAATGAAATAGTCTTGATTAACATCCACTATCAATACCTCTGCCATTTCAAGATAAACTGAGAGGTGATTCTGGCTCAGGGTATATTCAGCCAGCATGATATGCTGGATTCTCACTGCTTACATGAAGGCTAGCTCATGAACAAACGTGACGTACAACAAGATTGGGAGGGAAATAAATGAGTCAGCAGCAAAATCCAAATCCGTATGCGAATTTTGGTTATTCGGCACCATACTATCCCTACGCTAATGTAAATGCCGCAAATCCCCCAAAAGCCGCGGAACAGCGACAAACAGGTGCCGGTTATCCACAGTATCCAACTGGATATCAGCCACAGCCTCAAGCCGGACCTTCTCCTGGGCAGCCGGGACCCGGAGGTCAGCTGCCGCTTGAAGAATCATATATAGAAAATATATTACGACTAAATAGAGGGAAACTCGCAACAGTATACATGACATTTGAAGGGAACAATGAGTGGAATGCCAAAATCTTCAGAGGACTCATTGAAGCAGCCGGCCGTGACCATTTAATCTTAAGTGACCCGCAAACAGGGATGCGCTACCTTCTATTAATGGTAAACCTTGATTATGTGACGTTCGAAGAAGAAATTGAATACCAAGCAGGCTATGGCGGAGGAGGAGGTATGGCTTCTTATCCTCCGAGATAATGTGAATAGCAAAAAAACCGGACTGAGATTTCCCCTGCTCCGGTTTTTCCATTTATAGATTCTTATACACAGCCACGATTAAAAGGATCCAGGCAGCGAGAAAAGATAAACCACCTAAAGGTGTGATGGCTCCTAATACTTTTATTTGAGTTACACTTAAGACATAAAGACTGCCTGAAAATAAAATGATACCAATGAACATTAACCATCCTGACCAGTTTAACAAAGGGCTAGACATTTTACCTAGCAAAAGAGCAATAACCAACAACCCTGTTGCATGGAACATTTCATATTGTACTGCTGTTTTCCATGTCTCCAGGTATTTATCGGGTATTTTCCCCTCAAGTCCATGTGCTCCAAATGCTCCCAGCGCTACACATATAAAAGCATTAATGGCTCCCAAGATTAAAAAAAGCTTCATGTATTATTCTCCTCTCATGACTGGGTTTTCCTTAAAAATCAAACAGAGAATCCCCATTTGCATCATCCATCCTTACTGGTTTTGCAGCAGGGGCAGAGGCTGCGGTCGGCTGAACCGGAACCGTATTTGCTGTCATATGTACGGAATAAGAGTTTTGTGATGAACCTGTACCGCTGGTTGAACTAGAAGGCATCCCAGTACCTTCAGTCATTAACTCGCATAAAGCCTGCACGGCCGTAATATATCCATTGCGCTTTTCTATTGAATCCGCGGTTTTGGCTCTGTTTATTAAGTCTTCCATCTTATTAAAAACCTTTGCTGCAGATATATCCATTACAAACACCTCAAGATCCCCTATTTATCAACAGTATAAGCATACCAAATATTATAGCACCATACAAAGCATGCTTATCCCTTCTTGTCGAATGGCTTTTTATTTCTTTGCTTCGAATTTCATACATATCTTTCCTGAAGAACGGTAGACCTCTACTGACGGCAGATTGGAAGACTTAAATGAGAATGCACGGCATCCTTTTGGGAAATGCCTGTCCCACGTAATATAAAAGTATTTGCATTTATTGCAATTTATTCTATTAACACTCACTAAAGAAGCACCCTTATTATATTTTT
Source organism: Peribacillus sedimenti (assembly GCF_046237635.1). NCBI lineage: Bacteria > Bacillati > Bacillota > Bacilli > Caryophanales > Bacillaceae > Peribacillus > Peribacillus sedimenti. The sequence goes on from NZ_CP143547.1 coordinate 4,939,681, forward strand.
GTGTAACGACAATGTTCCATGTGAAACATTGCCGTTACATTACTCTCTTACAAGTCAGAAATCTGCCAATTTATTTCGGTTTCCCCTAATTCCTTTAGATAGCTATTAACCTTCGAAAATGGCCTGCTTCCAAAGAAACCCCTCTTCGCTGATAGAGGACTGGGATGTGCAGATGTAATGATTTTGTGGCGATTTGTGTCTATAAGCGGCAGTTTACTTTGAGCCGGCTTTCCCCACAGCACAAAAATAATCGGCTTATCCCTGTTGCTTAACTGCTTTATTATTTCATCCGTGTAGATTTCCCATCCTTTTCCACGGTGAGAATGAGCCTGTCCGTCTCTGACCGTCAAAACTGTGTTAAGAAGCAAGACTCCCTGGTGTGCCCATTCTACTAATGAACCGTTATTCGGAATTGGACAGCCCATATCTTGATGAAGCTCCTTAAAAATATTCCTTAATGACGGCGGCAGAGGCACTCCAGGCTTAACCGAAAAGCTCAGCCCATGCGCCTGATTCGGTCCGTGATAAGGATCCTGCCCCAAAATAACTACCTTGACCTTGCTATAAGGAGTAAACTGAAGCGCATTGAAAATATCTTCTACATCTGGATGAATTATGTGGCTATTATACTCTTTGTCTAAAAAATCTTTCAATCGGTGAAAGTAATCCTTTTCAAATTCTTCTGCCAGTATCTGCTTCCAGTCACTTTGCAGTATTGTCATTTCCATTTTGCCGATTCTCCTTCCTTAAATAGCCGTTTTCTACCTACTTACCACTAAAGATAGAAAACATGCCATTTCCTTGAACACTATCTATTTATATCGGATAGCATCGAACGGATTGATTCGAAACAGGGGTTTTAATAGCATCTCGATGGGTTAAATATAATACATACCTTAATTGTCCGCATAGGACTATTAATAAACTATCGAAGGAGGAATCTATTATGTATCAAGTACATGTTGTAGAGAATGGAGTTCAGGCGATGCAGAAAATTGAACAGCTGTTAACAACAGGTTTTACAAAGGATGACCTCTACCTTTTTGCACATGACAAGGACCGTTCTGAACACCTGACAGAAAACACTGGTACAGGTGAAATCGGCATGAAGGAGCAAGGTTTATTGAACTCCGTTGGAAATATGTTCAAATCCCGCGGTGATGAGCTGCGTTCCAAGATGAGCTCCCTAGGACTGACCCAAGAAGAAGCGGAGCAGTACGAAAAGGACCTGGACAAAGGAAAAGTAGTGCTCGTTGTAAGCAAGGACACAAACGTTACACATTAAAAAATTGGCTGACTCCCCGTCAGCCAATTTTTTCATCCCAGTATCCTTTGATACATTGCCTTCGCATGGGCCATATCCTTAGTTCCATGGATTAATGCTCTTCCATCCGCAAATACTACCATACGTTCCCCATTTTTTTCAATAGACGCAAGGAAAGGATTGGATTTTACATCATACCCGCTTCCGCTAAGATCTGCTTTAAGCTTCTCCAACTGAATGTTTAAGGGCCTTGGCGGTCTCACCTGCACTGTATCCCTACCGCATAGGACCGTTGTCTTTGTTGCATTTTCCAAGGTCAGAAAAGGATAAGTAGGATGCTCCCCGCAAGAAAGGCAGTCCGATTTTTTGGCTCTGCCAACCTTCATGCTTTGATATTGATTTCGCCATAAGTCAAACGTAACAAAGGATGGGCGCAGCGCTTCAAAATCTTCTACCAAAATTTTTAAAGCCTCTGCAGATTGATGAGCTACTACCATCTGCACAGCCGGAGCAATAATTCCCCCTGTATCACAAGTCATTCCCTGTACAGGAATGGAACGCAGCAGACAATTCATGCAAGGTGTTACTCCCGGGATGACCGTAAAGCTCATTCCAACACTTCCAACACAGGCACCGTAAATCCAGGGAATTTTGTGTTTCTGCGCCAGGTCATTGATCACCATTCTCGTTTCAAAATTGTCGGTGGCATCAATTAAGAGCGATACGTCATTTAGTAACGGTTCAAGAGAACTTGCTGTGGCATCCATAATGACAGGACTTATTTCGACATCCTGGTTAATGCGCTGTAAATGATTATTGGCAGCTTCTGCTTTCGGCAGCTTTTCCAGCACATCTGCTTCATTATAAAGCTGTTGGCGCTGGAGGTTGCTCTCCTCCACATAATCACGGTCTACAATCGTAAGCCTTCCGACTCCTGCCCTCACAAAGAATTCTGCATTTGCCGATCCAAGCGCGCCAGCACCAACAATCAGCACATGTTTGCTTCGTATTTTGGTTTGTCCATGTTCCCCAATTTGCGGAAACAGCATCTGCCTTGAATATCTTTCTTTCATTGGTAATCTCTCCTAGCTAGCAAATGGCCTCAGCCTCCGCTTACCGGAGGAATGAATGCTACTGTATCTCCATCGGAAAGCATCGTTTCATCATCCGCAAATTCTTCATTCACAGCTGTCATAACAGAGGTAAGGCCGTTCACTCCAAAATTTGAGGATATATGCTCCTTCAGCTGTGCGACAGTCCAGTCATTCGCAGCTACTGCTGCCTCCTCCACTCCAGCATCATCTTTCAATTGTGCAAAAAACAATACTTTAATCATTCAGATCCTCCTCCTCGGGCTTGCCCGATGGATACCGCTTTGTTTCAAGCTGGTTTCCTATCCACTCTTCTCCATCTTCCCAATGTTCCTTTTTCCAAATCGGAACGATCTCTTTAATGCGCTCAATCGCATATCGATTGGCTTCATAGGCGTCGTTTCGGTGCGGTGTGCTTATTGCTATCACTACAGCTACATCCGTAATATCCAGTTTGCCTACGCGGTGAGTAATTGCAACTATCGCATCCGGCCAGCGTTTTTGGATCTCTTCTCCTATTTGTTCAAGCTTTTTCACAGCCATAGGTATGTACGCTTCATATACGAGATAAAGCGTTTTTTTCCCTTTCGTTAACTCGCGGACCGTTCCAATAAAAGTAGTGATTGCACCCGCTTCCCGGGCCACCACCTTATCAATCACTTCCTGTATTTGAATGGGCTCTTTAGATATTTCAAAGTTCATCTTCTCACCCTTTTATCTTATTCTCTATTCTTGCAGATGCTAAATACGATTGATAGTCTTTGTTGCTTTCCTATCATATGAACTGGCCCGGGCATTATATTTTAAATTTTCCCACCCCGTAAAGTCCGGAACGCTTTAATTGTTGCTCAATTTCCCTTGCTTCCTCGTATTCTTCCGGGCTATTCATATTATAAAACACATAAGGCAAAAATTCAGGATTTTTAAGGCCTTGCAAAAAGTCCTTTTCACTCATTCTGGCGACCTTTATATTATTTAGAAAATGGGTCATTTTCAACTGGTTATCTTCTAAGCAAGAGATTAAGTGAGGAAGGCATGTTTTCCGGTATACTGCGAATAATGGTTGGACTCGTCCATCTATCTCCGGCACTACTGCATCAGCATCCTCCAAATTCTCAAACATTTTTTTCATTATTTCCGCTGTTACAAACGGCATATCGCAAGCAGCTACAATTACGGCCTCCGTTGTTGCCGCGCTCAAGCCTGCATGTAAGCCTGCCAATGGCCCCCTGCCAGGATATATATCCTCTATGATCGGAAGTTCCAGAAATGAATAGGTGCCGGGAGTATTTGTAATGAGTAAAACGGAGCCTGCGGCACGTTTTAGCTGGGACGCAATATTTTGTATATTGAGGCCTTCTGCCATTTCCAGCAACGCCTTGTTTCTTCCCATTCTGCTAGATTTTCCTCCGGCCAATAATAAGCCCGTTACATTCATTTCAGCCACCACGCTTTTACCTTATAATTAACGATATTCCTATATCATAACAAAACCCTGAATTTTTACAAAAACCCAAGTCTTAAAAAAGCTCTGTGCTGCTGCAAGCAGTAAGGATATCATACACCTTTCTCACGTGCTAAGATAGATTAAAGCTTGCCGCAGAGGGCGTGCCAATTCTTTTACAATAGATTCGTTATGTTATATGATAATTGGAGATGTTTTTCCAGAAATAAACAAGGTTTCTACCTAATATAAAATCTCCTAAGGAGGCCACATTATGACCATGAAGAAAGCATTGACTCTGGCCGGTTCTGATTCAAGCGGCGGAGCAGGCATACAAGCTGATCTAAAAACTTTTCAAGAGCTTGGCGTTTATGGAATGACCGCGTTGACTACCATTGTAACGATGGACCCGAAGAACGGATGGTCACACAATGTTTTTCCACAAGAAACGAGCACTGTGGAAGCGCAGTTGGAAACAATCCTTTCTGTCGGCATTGACGCAATGAAAACAGGAATGCTGGGCTCTGTAGAAATCATAGAACTTGCAGCACGTAAAATTGATGAACTGGATCTTTCAAATGTAGTAATTGACCCGGTTATGGTATGTAAAGGCGAAGATGAAGTACTTCACCCAGAAACAGCTGTCGCACTGCGGGATGTACTTGTTCCCCGAGCCACTGTTGTAACACCTAATCTTTTTGAAGCATGGCAGCTTTCGGGTATCGGACCTATCACTACTGTAGATCAAATGAAAGAAGCAGCAGTCAACATTCACGAATTGGGTGCCCAATATGTCTTAATCAAAGGTGGAAATAAGCTTAAACACGAAAAGGCCATCGATCTTCTCTACGATGGAGAGACCTTTGAAATTCTTGAGTCTGAGCGCATTGATACCGCTTATACCCACGGTGCCGGCTGTACTTATTCAGCAGCCATTACTGCTGAATTGGCCAATGGCAAGTCTGTTCGGGACGCAATTTATACTGCCAAGGATTTTATTACCGAAGCAATCCGCTACTCATGGAAATTGAATGAATATGTCGGGCCTACAATGCATGGTGCCTACCGTACTTACGGAGCAGGCAGTTCAGCATCATCAGAACCACAGACAATTAATAAATAAAGCTTTCGAGTTTTCCCTTTTTTCATTACTGCTGATTACCGTGCTGTATTTTTGACCTGTTTTACAAAAAATGCCTGCAAAAGCAAAATAAGGTCCAGGCAAATATGCGACATAAAAAAATATTGGAGGCTCCCTTTGATCAGCAAAAAACGGTGCATTTTGCACATGATTTGTTCTGTTTTGGGAAGCCTCTTTTTTATGGACCAGGCTTTCTTTTCGCGGACAGTAACTTAAGGCCCTTGCAACAGATAATGGCAGGCACCGAATAAGGGTTCTGCTATCTTTTTACATATGCTTTTGTCTGCACCATTAATAGGCATAGAAATTAACCAAAAAGCTACATATATTGTAACCGCCAGCCAGTATACTGCTTATAGTAAAAAAGGGACAAGATGCATCTTCAAAGCATTTTATAATTCTTTTTAGTAAGATAAGATGTAAACACTTTATATACTGTTCAGCAGCAAAGGGCTGCCACCGGTGTCGAAGTTTTGTCAGAGGAGGACGAAAATATGGAACCGATTGACCGCATTGAGGTCCAAAAAGCGATTAATGCTTTCGCTGGTAAAGATATCTATCTTCATTTGGAAACAACAAATGGAGCTTATGCGACTCATAATGATGAGTCTTTTTTCTCCGCGGGAGCTTATATAAGAAACGCGCAAATTAATTATGAGCATGGCAAAATTGTTGGGGATGGCCCTTACAGGATTGGCTTGAAGCTTCAAATAGGCTGGGTATACGGCGAAGGAATGACACATGCTGAAATGGATGACAAGGGACGCCTGCTTCTTGCTGGCCTGGACTTTTCAGGAAAGCTTGCTGTAGCAATGGAACTTAGCCCTACCCCTTTTGAATAATAGCTGGCAAAGGAGAATTGGAAATGGAAATGGAAAAAGAACGTCATGTATTAGTAGTGTTTCCTCATCCGGACGATGAAGCATTCGGGGTATCCGGCACGATAGCCTCACATATTGCAAACAATACACCAGTGACGTATGTATGCCTGACACTTGGGGAAATGGGAAGAAATCTGGGGAACCCTCCGTTCGCGACAAGGGAATCCTTGCCCGAAATCAGGAAACAGGAACTGATCAATGCCGCCAACGCAATGGGCATACAGGATTTACGAATGATGGGATTGCGCGATAAGACTGTGGAATTTGAAGATGATGAAAAACTGACCCAGAGAATCGCTGCCATCATCGAGGAGCTGAACCCCTCGCTGATTATTACGTTTTATCCTGGATTTAGTGTCCATCCGGACCATGAAGCAACGGGAAGAGCCGTCGTCCGGGCTGTGGAGCGTATATCAGAAAACGAGCGGCCTAAGCTGCACTGTGTGGCATTTGCAAATAATACACTTCAAGAGCTTGGCGAGCCTGATTTTGTATATGATATATCGGCAGTCGAGGATAAAAAAATTGCTGCAATCAAAGCTCACCGCTCTCAGACTGAATTGATGACAGCGTCGTGGTCTGATAAAATTCAAAACCAGGATCCCGCTTTATTTTCCTGGATAAGAAATGAGCGGTTTTGGGCATATAAATGGCCGGTAAAAATCGAATAAAACAAAAATGATTATGGAGGACCATCCTCTGTAATCATTTTTTATGAGGATAAAAAAAACCGCCTGTTGATGACAGACGGTTAAAAGGGGGATTTCTATGGAAAATTCATCATGCTCTTAATATGGGCAAATCTTTGAAGATATATACATTTTTTCTAAAATATATTTTATAACTGGATTCGATATAATCTATCATCTTGTTGATCAGGTGTCCCCCTCCCATCTGTATTATTGCTAATAAAATATAGAGCATCTCCGTCAATAAATACATCTCGAATCCTTCCCCTTCCGGAAACCATGTCCGATATTTCATCCGTCTTTAAATTGAAGGCTTTAACTGCCTCTCCCCTAAGGGCAGCCGCATAAATGATATTTTGGTGATAAGCTATACCGGACGGAGCCCATGTATTTGTTCCAGAGTTGAAAATTGGAGATTCCATCCCGGGATTTTTTTCGCTGCCAACGATTATAGGCCAGCCATAATTGCGTCCAGCTGTTATTTTATTGATTTCATCATGGGCAGACGGTCCATGTTCCCCGCTATAGAGCTGCCCTTCCTCCGACCAGGCAAGGCCTTGCGGATTTCTGTGGCCGAAAGAATACACATAGGAATCAGGGATTGGATTATCCTCAGGAATACTTCCATCCAGATTCATACGAAGAATTTTACCGCCCAATGATTTTTTGTCCTGTGCGATTTCGCTCTTGGTTGCATCTCCTGTAGTGACGAACAGCTTGCCGTCAGGGCCGATTTTTATTCTTCCTCCATGATGGTAGTCCCCGCTAGGGATATTATCCAGAAGAATATCCTGCTCCACCCATTTCCCATCTGTATAATGCAATGTAATCACTCTGTTTAGGGGCGTGCCGTTTTTTTCATAGGTATAGTAAGCATAGGCTAATTGTTTCGATGAAAAATCCGGGTGCGGCACAAATCCGAGAAGTCCTGCTTCTGCCCTTGTAGAAAGAGGCTGTTTCAGCTGAACTGTTTCTCTTTTTACCTTGGCATCCTCCCACTTCACGATGGATCCTTCCCTTTCCGAAATGAAGAAGATATCCTCGGTTTTGCTGATAGACCATGGGGTTTTTAGTTTTGTCAGCATTATTTCGGGACTATTCCCTTTTTCAGGCTGTCCAGCGGTTTCTACATTTTCAACCTCCCCTTGCTGCCTTCGCTCTGAAAGTCCTGAACATCCACTAATAAAAACCACAAACAACAGAATGACCAGACGCATTCTTTTCATTTTTCCACTCCCATCATCTGAATTTTCTGTATTCCTGTCTTCTATCCTAGTTGAGCTTCGTTCAATTTACACGAAATATTACTTAAGGAATTGGGAATATCTAAAAGGAAATATAGCCGTTTTTTTTCTTAAGCGGAATATTTGTGCACATTTTCTATTTTCTATATAATAACTTCATTCTTTCAGTAAAGGAGAACATCTATGCAATCTATCAACGGGAAAACAGCCATCGTGACTGGTGCAGGACGCGGAATCGGACGCGCGGTCGCAGTGGAGCTTGCCAAAGAAGGTGTAAATGTCGGGTTAATCGGACTGACTCCGGAAAATCTTCGCAAGACCGAAGAGGAATTAAAGCCATATGGCGTGAAAACATCAGTTGCCACTGCAGACGTATCCAATCTTGATTCAGTGCTGGCAGCGTTTGATTCGATTAAGTCCGAACTTGGTTCCATCGATATTTTAATAAATAATGCAGGAACAGCAAAATTCGGAGGCTTCCTGGAGCTTGCGCCTGAAGAATGGGAAAAGATCATTCAAGTAAACCTGATGGGTGTCTATAATGCTACAAGGGCCGTCCTTCCAGGAATGATTGAACAAAAATCAGGCGATATCATTAATATTTCTTCTACTGCAGGACAAAAAGGGGCTCCGGTAACCAGTGCCTATAGTGCATCCAAATTTGCCGTATTGGGCTTAACAGAATCGCTTATGCTTGAGGTAAGAAAGCATAATATCCGTGTCACTGCCATGACACCAAGCACAGTTGTGACCGACCTGGCAAATGAAAACAACTTATTAAATGGAAATGAAGACCGGGTCATGCATCCTGAAGATTTGGCAGAGCTAATTATTGCTCAACTAAAGCTGCACCCGCGTGTATTTGTCAAATCTGCAGGATTATGGTCTACCAACCCTTAATAAATCATTTCAAAATAATGATCTCTTAATAAACCAATAAAAGCAGGCTTCTTTTTTGCCTGCTTTTACTTTGCTCATTTATTTGCAGTCTGCTCGGCTAAGGCAAGCAGGATTGCGTTTGCTACACCGTTTTCCTCATTGGTATCTGTTACGAAGTCACATTGCTGCTGAATATCTAGCGGTGCATTCCCCATTGCAACTGACCTTCCGACACGCTGGAGCATGGAAACGTCATTATAATTATCCCCAATGGCCATGACTTCCTCCATACTTCCACCCCTTGCCTTTATGTACTTCTCCAAAGCAATCCCTTTCTGTGCATCCTTACTGTTGATCTCCAGATTTTCACGCCCTGAAGAGGTAACAGCAAGATTTTCATTCTGTTTCAGCACTCTGGATGCCTCTTCCAGCGCTTGAAAATCCGGTGAGAAAACCAATAGTTTGTAATATTCGACTGACGGGTCTTCAAACAATAAGTCATAAGACGGGATTGATTTGACTTGGCCGATTTCTACCCGCTTCCTGGCCATTTCAGTCACTTTTAGTGGGTCAAGGTCGGGATTTGCTGTCAGTATAATATCCACTATTGTAGCTGTAGCCCTGTCATAATCCTTGGAGTACGTGCCTTTATTAGTATAGATTTCAAAATAAATGCCATTTTGCTCCAAATACTCGGCTGCTGCCTTGACAGTATTCACTTGAATCGGATTCGAAGCAATTACTTCTCCTTTACTTGAAAAAACTGCAGCACCGTTCACACATATGACCGGACATTCAATATTAGCCTCATCCAGTGCAAACCTGGCCTCCTGATATGACCTTCCTGTTGCTACAATGACTTCGACTCCCTCTCTTCGGGCACGTTCAATTGCTTCGATATTTTCTTTGCTAACCTTTTGATGGGGATCCAGTAAAGTCCCGTCCATATCCGTGGCTATAAATTTCACCATGTGTTACACCTCTTATTTTTCGTGTAGTTGTTATAAAAGCATGCTTAATAAACTTCCCCTGATGTCCAAAAGGTGTGAGGGAGAAAATTAAACAGTATACCTTGTTGCTTTGACTGAGGACAATTCATATGGCCCAGGAGCGCTACTGATCCGAACAGTTATCCAATCCAAGCCCCAATATGTCCTCGTATGTATGATACGCGATAACCGCTCCATATCATTGTCCTTTTTGGAGAATCAGCGCTATTTTAATACTGCCTATGATTAATATCTTTATAATGCTGCTCTTCATGTATACCACTAACATGATATGTCAAAAACCACTATCATGAAAAGTGTAACCTATTAAGGCACCATACACAAAAAAGCAGGCTCTCTAAGAGTCTGCCCAGACTGTAGACATACATGGTGTGATAAATCATGGTTGCCTACTTTCTTTATAATATAATCAGAAAGTAAAATTGTTGATGTAGACTGTTGTCTGGCTACAGCGCCAGCCCCAACTCACAGGACGTGTTAGTGGAGACGCCGCCAGGCCACAGTATGTGGGTTCAATCGGCGTTGCCTGGATTTCCGTCCATATGCTTCGCTTTTTGAAGGGAGGGCAGTAAGTTTCCTTGCCGCTGACGCTCCTCGAGGGGTCTCACCTGTCCCGCTTCTCCTGTTGGAGTCTTTGCGCCTTTCACTGAAATCACCAGTTTTTATATGTTTAGTTTGAAGAGACACCCGCAAGCAGTTCAATCGCCGCTCTGATTCCTTTTTGAATTTGATCAATTTTTTTAAAGTCCATGGCACTAATATATATTGCTTCTAATTCGTCATGAAGCGCTTTGGCACGTGCGAGAAAATAGGTGGCCTCATCCATTTTTGACTTGTATCTTCCAGATATATCCTTCAATTCTTCTTCATAGCGCTCATCCGTCCCCGGTGCAATCGCAGCTGTATACATATCTATGATTTCATCGCCCTGCCTGCTGGGAAAATACTCATGAGGGGCAGTACTGTCGAAGATGGCCAAACCAATTTCTCTGACGATAACCATGTCCAGGCTGTTTGGGTCAAATCCACAATGATAAATTTCTACATCGAATCCTCGCTGTTCTGCAGCAGCTGCGAGCTTTTTTAGCAATGTAGATTTCCCTGAACCCGGGCGCCCTTTGATGAAATATCGTTTGGTCACATCCCCGGTTAAGTTGGGAACGAAATCCACAGCACCCTTTGGAGTGGCAGCACCCAAGAACCTATGCTTCACAGTTGCTTGTTTATTGAGAAAAATCTCACCAAAAAAATTTTCTTTAAGTTTCTCTGTCAGTACGTTCAATTTTCCGAAATCCATATTATCGATGTATATCTTTTCCCACTCATCATGGATGGCCAGTGCTTCTGCGAATTTTGAATAAGCCGTTTGAAACGAGATGCTTATTTCTGCAGATAACTCCTTGATTCTTTCTTTATCAGCAGCAAGCCTCTCTGAATCCCAGGCACTTCCGAGGTTGACATATTCTTCAATAGCCCCGGGCGCCTTTGGTTCGATTACGTGAGGAGCTGTACCATCGACTATGCCGACACTCAATTTTGGAATGATTACTCCGTCTATGGATTCATTATCGGAGGAACAATGAAGGTACTCCACATCAAAGCCTCTTGCCACCCATTCTTTCCCCACATTTTTCATCAAAGTGGACTTGCCAGTTCCCGGGCCTCCCTTTAAGATAAATAATTTAGTGAGTCCTTGAAGGTTCGATTCAAACAAACTATGAAAGCCATGTGCTGTATTTCCGCCAGCATAATAATTTTTAATACTGCACGACATTGTGATCACACTCCCATTCCATGTAAGAAGTACCGCTTTATATTGTTACAATATGCTGCGGTGGGCTTATAGGTGATTGCCCATTATCTTGTACAGGGAGCAAACCAATTGTGAATATACAAAAGCCCTTCAAGAGAAGGGCTTTCAATACTATCATTTCAGTAAGTCTGCTGTACTGGCTCCTGTTACCTCCAAAAGGCTGGAAGGTGCAAGCTCAATCTGCAATCCGATTTTACCGCCACTGACAATCATACGCTCCAGGTTATTTGCCTGTTCACTGATATAAGTTGGATAAAGCTTTTTCATTCCAATTGGAGAGCAGCCGCCTCGTATATATCCCGTCCATTTTTGGAGCTCCTTAACCGGGAGCATTTCTACTTTCTTTTCTCCCGCTGCCCTTGCCGCCTTTTTTAAATCAAGCTCCCCCTCCACAGGAATTACGAAGACATAAAGCTTCCCTGGCGCCCCGTTTGCAACGAGAGTCTTGAATACGGCTTCCGGAGGCCTTCCAATTTTATCTGCGACGGAAACTCCATCAATCCTTCCATCCTTATTATCATAAGTTATCATTGAATAATCTATCTTCTTTGAATCAAGTATTCTCACTGCATTTGTTTTTCCGCCAGCCATACGTTTCTCCTTTTTTCCTTATAAATTGCATTTAACCCTGGGAGTGTTTCTGCCGAATCTTGTGGAAGTGCTGCCCGGCATTTTCTATGATATCTGATTCCATGACTTTGGGATAAGAGATTAGAAAACAAGTAGCGGGACCTGCCGATGCATATAGATCCACATTTGTGGCCATTTGTTCCGCCTTTGCCTCCGGAAAGAGATTCTTTATCTCGTGAAAAATCCCTTTTGAGCCGACTGGCAGGATTGTAACGTCACTTTGTTTGCTGAACCAACTAAACAATGATAACGGCGCTACATACTCCCTATTATACAGTACCTCATCACCAACTAACGGAATGCCGATCACAGCCAGACAATCTTCCTGAAAACTTCTCTCCGTATTCTTTTCCGCCATGCCCAGAACATTTAAGCCAACTGCTGATTGGACCATATTCATATTGGTCTCAGTGCTTCCGCTAATCGGAATATCCAGGCCAAGTTCCATCATGCCCTGTTGGATACCTTCTACCAACGCATTCCAGTGTTCTTCTCCACAGAAGTTATGCAAAATAACGGAAAAAGGATGGGCCCTGGCAGCTATACATTCCATAACTGCAACCCGAAATCCGAAATAGCCTACAATCTTGTAAGGCACATGGACATTGTCCTGCTCCTTCATACCAATCCCGCCGCTGTTATCAGTAGCTACTACAAGAATCTCGCCCTTGTAGGGTATCATTAACGGATCACGCATTTTACCTGCTCCCTCATTCTCATCCCCTGGTCCATATGCAGGAAATCACCGTCACCTGCCCAGGTCCTCTTTTCTTTTTCCTTCTCTAAAAACATTGGCACTTCTGGCATATTCTATATCTTTCACACCTAATCGGAAATTAATGACACGGGCAAGTGCGAAAAAATAATCCGATAATCTGTTTAAATATTGTAGAGCCAGAGGAGGAAATTTATCTTCTGTTTTTGATAGGGTGACGACCAGTCTCTCAGCACGCCTGGTGACTGTCCTTGCGATATGTATCGTTGCTGCAGCTTTAGTGCCCCCAGGCAAAATGAACTTCTCGAGCTTTGGCGCTTCTTTAATAAATTCATCGATCCTTGTCTCCAAATAGTCAATGGAATCCTGCCGGAGCTTCAACTCCCTTTTTGTTGAGACGGATGCAAGGTCGCCTCCGCAATCAAAGAGTTCATGCTGGATTTTTTCAAGATCATCCAGCACATCCTTAAAGAGTTTTATATCCAGTTCAGTCATAGCCTGCCCCACAAAGCAGTTGACTTCGTCCACAGTCCCGTATGCTTCTACCCGAATATCATCCTTATCGACTCTGCCCCCGATTATACTGGTCTGTCCTTTATCACCTGTACGCGTATAAATTCTCATAAAAAATCCCTCCTATTTTTTAGCGTTTTATTAATTCCATACCAAATGAGGTCAACCCTATGGCATATAGATGCTGCGTCTTGAAATACCCATCCTGTCAGGTCTCGCCATACTCTATGCTCACGCTCGAGAGGCACTATACCTTTGGATATATCGGTACCGATCAGCACCAGCCTATGATCTTCTGAGCTTAACTCCCATTTTGCCCAGGACATAAGGGTATCCTTCCACTGCTTTCTGCACTCGTCCAATTCCTTGCCTTTAGATAATTCCTTAATATATAGCTCCATTCCTTCTATCACTGCTAAATTTGCCGGTTCACTCATGCTGAATAACCGCAAGTCATCCCCTTGATAGGCAGATATCCATATATTCGGTTCAAATCCTTGCTCTTTATAATATGACTTTACCCATCTTGCCTTGCCATTATAGGCACCTCCTGTAACGAAGTGCATCTGCATCCCCTCCTGTAATCTTCAAGGATAAACGTCATTTGCCAGCCTCCGCCATGAGGGACCGCCCACTCCCAAAAAGGCTTCTGTTCATTAGCATATCTCCACAAAAAATACCGGACTACCCCTCCATGTGTTACAATGGCAGCGTTTTTTTGTCCAGCCATATGCAAAGCTTCTGAAATGCGAGACCAGCCCCGCTCGACCCTCTCCGAAAACTCAGAAAATGTTTCACCTTTTGGAGGGCAGCAGGTAAAGGGATCTTCCAGCCATTTTATGTATTCAGCCTGATTCTTAAGATCCTTGTATGTTAATCCCTCCCATGAGCCAAAATTCATTTCCCGGATTTCCTGGAGACAGGACACCATTTGCCGGGGGAACAACATCGATGCCGTTTCGGTACACCTTCTTAGATCACTTGAGAAAACCAGCCCCTTAAAACTCTTTTCCCCAGGATTCCACGGGTCGTATGCTTCCACTAAAGGAGAGTCCGTCCAGCCAAGATATACTTTTTTCCTGTTGGCATCCGTCATCCCATGGCGAAATAATGAAATAACCACAGTGTCATCCATAAAAGCAACTCTACCCCCTCAACAGAAGCACCCAGTACGTCCCCGGTAATCCCTCCAAACCATGTAGCCGTTTTATATTTTAGAAACATCAGGGCACAAAGTGATACTCCAAGTAATATAAGGAACAAATAAAGTGTCGACAAACTTATCATTCCTGCTGCAAAAACAGAAATTAGTAAATACAACATATATATGGACAGGCTATTTTTTTGAGCTCCTGATTGGAAAAAGTAAGCGAGGCCACTACCTTTAGCCAGCGGAAACTTAACCAGCATGCACCCCATCACTGCTCTGCTTATAACAGGGATAGCAGCCATTAAGGCTAAAGATTGGCCGGTGAGATGCATAGCAATCTCATAAATAAAAAAGAACCGGCTGTTAAGCAGGACAATCAAGGATAGAACCGCAAAAGCCCCTGTCCGGGGATCTTCCATGATTTCCAGCCGTTTGTTAATATCTCTATACGAAAAGAATGCATCACTTGTATCCATCCACCCATCCAGATGCAGTCCTCCCGTTATTATGATGGTCATAAGCCAAACACCGAATGCTGATGCCAACACTGTAAATGGCATCCACTCCTGCAGCCCATATAATGTTGCGGAATAGATCGCTCCCTGCATGAGGCCCAGCAGGGGAAAGGTCTGTATGGCTCTGGTTACATATAAAGAGTCCATCGGCAGCTGCTTGCTAATCGGTATAATTGTAAAAAATTGGATGTTAATCAGGAGGCCAATCCATATACTCATGTTTTGGGACTCCATTCTTCCATGATCGTCTTGATCTTTTCCCATTGAAGATGCGGACGAATCTCTTCCGCGACGGAATCGAATCGAGTTGACCGTTTGTCTCCGCTGCTGACGGCCTGCTGCTCGGGGAGTTGTTTTTTCCTGCGCAATTGATTCAGCCAAAAGGTTCTCCATTCATCGTTATGGAACAAATGATGAATATATGTACCTATTAATCTTCCATTCTCAGAGTAATATCCTTCTGCATTGCCACCCTCCAGCCGAAGGAATGCCTTTCCTGACGGCTCATCCTTCCATTCCGAGTAGCCTAAATGTATTTCATAGCCCTGAACGGGGATTGGCTCCCTGTCATTTGTATTATGAAACTCGCCTTTTGTACGGACAGTTGTTTTTTCACGGGAAAACATCGTCCTCGCAGGGATGAGGGAGAGCCCGTCTTCCACGGAACCTGGAAGACCAGTATCCGTTCCATGCTCGTCCACCAGCTCTGCACAAAGCATTTGATATCCGCCGCAAACCCCCAGGATTCTTCCGCCGTTATGATAGTAATTCCGGATAGCATAATCCAGACCCAGTTGCTTTAACTGCCTCAGGTCATGAATTGTACTTTTGGTGCCAGGGATGATTACACAATCTGGATTGTCCAATGAGTCCCCACTGTCGACCCATCGTACCGATACATCATCCTCGAACAGCAAAGGCTCAAAATCGGTGTAGTTGGAAATATAGGGCAGTTTTATTATTGCAATATCCAATGCTTTTCCCGGCTGGGACATAAACCTTCCGTTCAAGGACAAGGAATCCTCGGCTTCAATCATATGTGATTCCATAAAAGGGATTACACCAAGAACGGGAAGGCCCGTCCTTTTCTCAAGCCAGGCCACCCCATCCTCAAAAAGACGGATATCTCCCCTGAATTTATTAATCAATAAACCTTTTACCCGGGCTCTCTCCAACGGATCCATTAATTCTAGCGTTCCGACAATGCTGGCAAATACGCCGCCCCGTTCTATATCGGAAACCAGAAGGACTGGCACGTCAGCAAGCTCTGCTACCTTCATATTGACAAGTTCCCTTTTCTTTAGATTGATTTCCACGGGCGATCCTGCACCTTCAATCACTACTGCCTGATAGGTTTCCCTAAGCTTGCCGAGTGCCATTTGGATTGCATCCAACCCCTTTTCATAAAAGGTTTCCCGGTAGGCCATTCCGGATAGAGTTGCCAACGGCCTGCCAAAGAGGATGACCTCCGAGCTTTGCTGGGATGTAGGCTTCAATAATATGGGGTTCATGTATGGCGAGGCTTCCGTGTTGGCTGCTTCTGCCTGTATGCCCTGAGCCCTGCCAATTTCAAATCCATCCCGTGTTACATAGGAATTGTTAGACATATTCTGTGATTTAAAGGGCGCTACCTTGACGCCTTCTTTCGAGAGCAGCCGGCAGAAAATAGTGGCAAGAAAACTTTTCCCGGCATCTGATGATGTGCCCTGTATCATTATTCCTTTCACGTCTCTCTCCCCTTCATAAGCATCGGAATCCCATTTTCCATAAGATAGGCCCGGTCTGCTTTTTCTACAAGACATTGATGAAGCTGTCCAAGTGTGCGGGAATAAACAGACAGCATTTCCTGCTTAATTGAAGGCATTCCCTGCAGCACTTCATTGCTTACCAGAATAGTTGCTGCGGCCTGGCCTTGGATGCTGAGGATTCCGTTCAATATACTGGTTTTGACCTGGCTTGTAAAAGAAGGATCCATCCATTCATCGAATGAACCTGTTGCAGGAAACATTTCATTGGTCAATAGTGTCGTTAAACAGTCAACCAGGACTATTCCGCCTGGTTCCATAAACGCAAGGGCATTTTCAATAGAAGCGGGAACTTCGAGATTTTCCCAACCCATGCTGCCGTTTTGCCTTTCCAGCTTGTGCCTTTTGATACGTACTTCCATTTCCCTGTCAACCGGAAGGCCGCACGCTACATAATACAGTTTTTTATGCTTAGGCTGAGCCAGCTGTATGCCCAAATTTTCTGCAAAAGAACTTTTTCCGCTCCTTGCTCCTCCGGTTATAAAGATCAGCGAAGATTCCACCAATGATTTAACACCTCCATCAGCCTGTCATTCTCACGCTGTTCTTTTATAGCAAATCTGAGCCATCTTCCATCCAATCCGTGAAAATTAAAGGTATGGCGGGGTACGATCCCACGCTTCAATAAAAATGACAGCACCTGGATTGAACCATCCGGCTCAGCTGCTTTTAACAGATAAAAATTTACTGTACTGGGCGAAACTTCAAGCCCGAGGGCCTTAAAAAAGGCAAACAACCGCGCTCTTTCCCCCGCTATATAACTCCTTGTGTGAACAGTATGCTCCTCATCGGCCAAACAGATCTCTCCAGCAAGGAGGGCCAGATTATTCACACTCCAATGAGGCTGAATCGCCCGAATACTAACCACCATCTCAGGGGCCGCCAATAGGAATCCAAGACGAAGTCCTGGAATCGCATACATTTTTGTCAATGAACGAAGGATGATGAGATTTTCATATTCTTTTATATAGCTTGCGTATGTAATACAATCGCTGGCAAAATCATAGAATGCTTCATCCACTACCAGGAGACAATTGCTTGTATGGCATATTTTAATCAGGTGTTCCATAGCATCTTGCTCAAAAGATAAACCTGTCGGATTATTTGGGGTACATATAAAAATAGCGTCAGCTTGTTCGATTACCGGAATCATGCTGGCTGGGTCCAATTTCCATAATCGTTCTTCCAGGGTATAAATCGATATATCGCAGCCGGAAGCCTTGCAGGCCTGCTCATATTCGGAAAAACAGGGGGCTATGATCACTACCTTTTTTCCGGCCAACAGGCGTGCCACAAGGGTAATTAATTCAGCAGCCCCATTTCCGGCTATGATGCATTCATGGGGCAGTCCCTCCGCACGGGAGATAGCCTGTATTAATGTCTTTGCATATGTATCAGGATAGTGCATTACAAGCTGAAAGGAATCTTTCCACATCTCAAGAAGCCTGGATGGTGGACCAAGCGGATTTATATTGGCACTGAAATCAAAGATGTTGTCTGGCATACATAGATTCATAGAATCGTATAAGTATCGGGGATTCGCCCCATGATTAGGCAATTGCAATGAGCAGACCTCCCAGCCAAATCAAAAGAATAAAACAGACAGAGGATCTGTGCATAATAGATATGGATTGAAGGATATGATTCGGTTCAAGAGGTGTTGCGGGAATACCCATTCTCGCACGGTCGGATTCTTTTCCTTTGTAATAATTCACTCCGCCCAACTCGACGCCCAAAAGCGCTGCAGCAGCCGCTTCACCCCATCCACTATTAGGGCTTGGGTGTTTTTTTGCATCCCGCAGGGTTATATGCAAACAAGTTTTCCTATTATGTATATAAGATTTCGAGCTTGCCAGCATCAAGAATGCGGTTATTCTGCTCGGGATGTAATTGGCTATGTCATCAAGCTTTGCTGATGCCCAGCCGAATTCTTCGAATCTATCATTTCGATAGCCGACCATTGAATCACAGGTGTTAATCACCCGATAGGCTACAGCCAATACCGCACCGCCTGCAGCCGCCCAGAATAAAGGCGCGGTTATGCCATCGCTTGTATTCTCAGCAACTGTTTCCACAGTTCCACGCACAATCTCCGTCTCCTCCAATTGATCGGTATCACGTCCGACAATATAAGACAGTTTTATTCTGGCGTCGTTCAGATTTTGTGCCTTAAGCGGGAAATATACATCCATCGCCGCTTCCTTCAAGCTCTTCTGGGCAATGGCTGTGGAGATGATTGCCGCCTCCCAGATCACCCCTGCAGCTAAATGGATGGAATAAGCTAAATAAACGGTGAGACCGGTAACCGACGTAAAAAGCAATAAGACCGTAATGACCATGAATAGTCCCTTCTGCTTCTTCAGCACTCCTTGGTTCCAACGCTTTTCAAGAAATGCAATCATCCGCCCCATCCACCTGACAGGATGGGGCAAATTTTTAGGGTCACCAATCCATAAATCCAGCAAAAAAGCCAACGTGACCGCTGCTATATGGCAGAGAAAGATCATTTGTCACTACTCCCATAGTTTTTTATACTTTGTATGGTGCATTCGTATATTCCCCTGCTGATCAAGATTCCCAAGGGAGTGATGGTCCCCGCATATTGGACGGTCTCACCCTTTTGAGATGCGGCTATAAGAATGCTGTCCGTGGACGTACCGGTAGCGGGAGTCCCGGTTTGCTTGTCCTTTACCCCATAATCCATCAGAGCTTTCACCTTTGCCTCTGTAGCCGTAACAACAGCCTGTATAAAAGCCGTGTCCGATAAGCATCCATTGACAAAGATCCATGTGTTTATAGTACCGGGCGAAGGGCTCAGAATTTCTCTGCTATGGTTTGATACGTCAATGGCGTTACCCACACCCGCCGTTACCACTATAAGTATAGATAAATCCCCCTCCTGATAAGAACGGAAAGCCACATCCTTTAATGAAACTGCCGTCATCATCCCAACCGTTTCCTCCGGTTCAAATCCCCTATTCCGTAAATAGTCAGCCATTTCCTGTAGATGGTCACTGCAGTCATAGCTTTTATCAACGTGGCGGTTCACAAACTGTTTATGCCACCCAGTACCTGGCCCGGTTACACCACTGCTTAACGTTTTTAATGGATAAGGAGAGCTTAAATGGATGTATTCGTCGTTTACAGATAATAAACTATCATCAATCCTGAATCCTTCTTCCAGGTGCCCACTGAATTCAGGAAGGAGAGCCATTTGGGGTTTTGCAATATAAGGGTGCAAATGCCGAACCACACTTGTGCTATAGACTTCGCCGATTCTTTTTTCCTGGATCACCTCCTGCGGCGTCCCGATCCGGTTGATTCTGCCCCGCTCCAGCAAAAGCAGCCGGTCACAATACAAGGATGCTACATTCAAATCATGAAAAATGGAGATCACCGTTAAGTTACTTGTAAACGTCGATGCCCTGATCAGGTCCAGCAGGTCCTTCTGAAAGGCTAGGTCAAGATGATTTGTGGGTTCATCCAGCAATAAGATTTCCGGCTGCTGTGCCAGCGCCTGCGCAAGGTACACTCTTTGCCTTTCTCCCCCCGACAGCTCGAGCAAATAATGATCCTTATAGGATTCTACCCCTGTATGAGCCATTGCCTCGGAAACGGCTGATTCATCCTCTTGGCTCCAGCTATGAAGCCATCCGTTTCGATAGGGATACCTGCCTAATGAAACAGTCTCTTTAACAGTATAAGAGAATGTTTGACTCGAATGCTGCGGAAGGACGGCCATGATTCTCGCAAGTTCCTTCGGCGAATAATCCACAAGGCTTTTCTCCTTGATGAAAATCTCGCCACGAAGATGGGGCATGACGGCACTCAACATTTTAAGCATGGTAGTTTTACCGCTGCCGTTCGGTCCCAGTACGCCGAAGAACTCCCCCTTATTCACCGCAAACGAAATTTCATTTACAATCGCAACCCCGTTATATCCTCCGCTAAGCCCCTCCACTTTCAGCATTTCTTTCATCTTCGTCCACCTCGCCTGTTTACTAGAATCCCAGCGAAAAACGGTGCTCCTATAAGCGCAGTAATGACACCGATCGGCAGTTCTGTGGGTGATATGATTACTCTCGAAACTAAATCAGCCAAAATCAAGAATCCGGCACCCGTTAAAATTGACAGGGGCAGCAGATATTTATGGTCAGGACCCCAGATAACTCTCACAAGATGCGGGATTACCAGCCCCACGAACCCAATTGCTCCAGAAACTGATACTGCCGCGCCTGTCAGAATTGAAGCTGCTACCATAATGAGCATTTTTCGTTTCTGTACATTGACGCCGAGATGATGCGCTTGCTCTTCACCGAATGACATGGCATTCAGTTCCCTGGCATTAATAAGGAGCAGGGCCGAACCCGCCAAGAAAAAGGGAAGCAAAATAGCTACGTAGTCCCATCCTCTCATTGAAACACTGCCTAAAAGCCAGCCAATGATTTGCCTGAGTTCGTCCCCCGTCAGAGCGATCATGAGAGAAATGAAGGCACCCAAAAAGGAACTGAATATGATTCCTGTCAAAATAATTGTTTCTACCCTCATTGCACTGTCAATTTTTCTGGAAAAAGACAAAACGATGAAAATCGTTATAAACGAAAAGACAATACTCATTAAAGGCAATGTAAATAATCCAATATAAGGAAGAGAAATATGAAAAAAAATGGTGACAACTGCACCGACTGAAGCTCCAGATGAAACACCGAGCGTATATGGGTCTGCAAGGGGATTTCTCAGCAAGCCCTGGAAAGCGGCTCCCGCAATCGCCAGTGATGCGCCAATCAATCCTGCCAGAAGCACCCGCGGAAGGCGGATATTCATGACAATATTCGTAAACATTGGATCAATATCGGTCCCTATTGGCACATGAAAAAGCTTCCCACCAATAATCTGGGCGATATAAGAAACCGGAACAGAAACTGTCCCGATTGAAATGCCAGCCGTCATCGCCGCTGCCAGGAAGGCGGCAGCAATGATAAAGGCAGCTATCTTATTATTTTGTAAATGTTTCAGGATATACAGCTTTTGCAAATTCCTCTACCCCTTCGGCCAATCTTGGGCCTGAACGGCTTACTATATCTGTGTTGACTTCAAATACCTGTTTGTCTTTTACCGCCTTTATATCATTCCAGCCTTTGCGCCCCATGATTTGTGCAGCGGTATCCGGAGTAGTGGTGATAATGACATCCGGGTTGGATTGAATGATCGCTTCCTGATCCATTTTGACCCAGCCTTCCTGATCACCAGCTGCGTTGTTTGCATTGATCATTTGAAGCATTTCATCCATAAATGTACTTTTACCGGTTGTATAGATTTCAGGAGCTGGTGACACTTCTATAAAGACGGTTTTCTTCTCAGTGATCCCAGCTGCCTTTTCCTTGATCTCTTCCACTTTCGCCTTCATGTCATCGACGATTTTCTGTGCTTCAGCTTTTTTGCCTGTAGCGGTACCAATCATGTTAATAGAATCATATACTTGCTGGAAGCTGGTTGCGTCATTAACAACAA
This sequence comes from Peribacillus sedimenti, assembly GCF_046237635.1. NCBI lineage: Bacteria > Bacillati > Bacillota > Bacilli > Caryophanales > Bacillaceae > Peribacillus > Peribacillus sedimenti. The sequence continues at coordinate 4,961,976 of NZ_CP143547.1, forward strand.
CCACTTTTATGCCAGCATCCCTCAGCTGCTGCAGCCCATCCTTGGAATTGTGGGAACCAGAGGCATGAGCAAGCACTACGTCTGGCTCTAAAGAGATGATTTTTTCAACGTTGAATTCCATGCCGCCGATTTTTTCCTTCTTGGTCGCTGCTTCCGGATAATTATCGAAATCAGTAACTCCGACGATTTCTTTGTCCAATCCTAAACTAAAAGCAGTTTCTGTATTGCTCGGAATCAATGAAACAATTTTTTCAGGCTTGTTATCTATCGTAACCTCATCGCCCAAACCATCTTTGATTGTGACAGGAAAATCAGCCTGTTCCTCCTTCTGATTTTCAGATTGGCTCGATTTTTCGTTTTGTGCGTTTTCTTTATCCGCATCTCCGCAGCCGGCCAAAACACCGACAGCTAATAAAAGCATGAAAAGTAATGAATGCCATTTTCTCATTCGCAGATCCTCCTGTATCTCTAATGCAGCTAAAAAATCTCAAACAAAGATCAGAGCAAAACCAATACGACATGGTGTTTTTACAAAACAAAAAAATCTCCAATGAACATTGGAGATTTAGTATGGCTTGGTCGTAATGATGCAAAGCAGAGCCTGCCACACACCTCCCCATCCTCGTAGGTTTTACCGGTGCACGAATACAGGCAGGTCTCCTGGCTCATGTTCATCGTAAACAGCACCTTCCCGTAGCCTACAGTGGTATTTGCCGCTTACTCCCATTTACAGTGGCGGGACCGCGTTGGTTTTTCACCAACTTCCCTATTAAGTCTTGTAAAAGACACCCGTTTCGCAATGTATGAAATTGTTTTGCTATTGTTGATTATACACTATTACCAAAAAAATACTATATCTATAACTTCATGTCCTTCTATTTTCGATTGACCCCGGTAAGTCTCACAAAAATGCCCATCGCATGTTGGGAAAATTCACTTATGTCCAGTCCGTTCTCCTGTATGCTCTTTACGGTTTCCCTATTTAGATGGCAGCCATCACAAATTCTCTTCCACAAAGGAGTGGCCATTTTTGCAATAACACGCAGAATTGGATTCGCAGGCTGTACATGCTCGACGAATAATATATTTCCTCCAGGCTTGCAAACTCTCTGAATCTCCCTTAAAACTTGTTCAGCATCTATGACAGAGCAAAGTACAAGGGTGATCACCGCACAATCAAAGGAGTTATCCTTAAAAGGCAGCCTTTCAGCTTTCGCTTGCAAGATGCTGATAGGAATGGTGACCCTATCTTGCTTAATCCTGTCCTTTGACTTCTCGATCATGAAAGGGTTCGGTTCAATAGCAGTGATGCTGGCAACTGCATTTGGGTCATATAATGGAAAATTTATACCTGTTCCCGAGCCAATTTCCAGTACTTCCCCTTTGGCCTGTTTAAGCAATTGCCTGCGCATCCTCCCTACAATCAAGGTTTCGAAGGGATTCATTATGTAATCATATACCGTTGCAAAGTGTCTGGCCATCCGTCCAGTCCCTCCCCATTAAGCTTCCGTAAATACCTTTGATCGCTGTGAAGGTTACCCCTAGCCTGCCGCGGCATGATATCTGCATTGATCACAGAAAAAACAAGAATGGGGCTTGGCCCCATTCCCTGTTATTGATCGAGCTTAAGCTTAGCTAGTGCATCAGCAAGAGCGGTATTTATCGGTTCATCATTATTTTGCTTTTTTAGAAACTTATTGATATCTTGTTTAGACGCTTTTTGTTGTTTATCCTTGCCGCGCCTTTGCTGGAAAGAGGAGAGCTTTTCGCGGTGTCCGCACTTGCAGACAAAAATTTGCCCCTCTCCTTCCCCTCGCAGCTCCAGCTTCTTGTGGCACTGCGGGCATCTGGCGTTGGTTGCTTTTGAAATGCCCTTCCTATAGCCGCATTCCCGATCCTGGCAAACGAGCATCTTGCCCCTTTTCCCATTTACTTCAAGCAGCAGCTTGCCGCATTCCGGGCACTTGCTGCCGGTAATATTATCATGCTTAAATTTCATGCTGCTGCCTTTAATATCGCTGACAATCTCTTTGGCAAATCTCCTCATCTCGCTTAAGAATACCTGCTTTGACAGCTTTCCCTTTGCGATGGCGGTCAATTTTTGTTCCCATTGCGCAGTTAGGGCAGGCGACCGCAGTTCCTCAGGAGCTAGTTCCAGAAGCTGCTTTCCTTTTGAGGTAATATAAAGTCCCTTGCCTTTCCTCTCAACAAGGAAGGTGTTAAACAATTTTTCGATTATGTCAGCCCGGGTTGCAACAGTTCCAATACCCCCGGTTTCTCCAATAGTCTTTATTAAATCCTTGCTCTCGCCTGCCATAAACCGGGCGGGATTCTCCATTGCCGAAAGCAAAGTTGCTTCGTTGAAAGGTTCAGGAGGCTTCGTCTCTCCCTTTGTCTGTACAATATTTGTTATATTCAGAGTATCTCCTTTGTTAAGGGAGGGCAAAACCTGTTCTGACAAGCCATCTCCTGATTCATCTTCCTCTACCTGTTGGTCGTAGACTTCCTTCCAGCCAGCCTTTATAATCACCTTGCCCTTGGCCGCAAAAGATTCGTCTCCAATTTTTGTACGGACTGTAGTCTGTTCGTATTCAAAAGGAGGCATAAGTACGGCCAGGAATCTCTTTACAACCAAATCGTAAATTTTACTTTCCTTATCGCTTAACTTGCTCATGATTGGAGTTAGTTCCGTTGGTATGATTGCATGGTGGTCAGATACCTTGCTGTCATCTACAAATGATTTATTTGCTCTGATTGGGCTGCGTAAAATTTTTGCAGCAAACATGGCGTATGGCTTTACACTGACAGCCTGCAGCCTTTCCTTCAACGTGTCGACTATGTCTGATGACAAATAACGCGAATCGGTACGAGGATACGTTAACGCCTTGTGTCTTTCATACAGGCCCTGCATGATGGATAGGGTTTCTTTCGCAGAGTAGCCATATCTCTTGTTTGCTTCTCTTTGCAGCTCTGTTAAATCGTACAACTGAGGCGCAAAGCTTTTTTTATGTGATTTGTTAATGTCAACCACTTCGGCGTTTTTGCCGCGCAGCGAAGCAAGTATATGGTCGGCCCTGGCCTTGTCAAAGATACGGGTTTCCTTTGATTGTCCATCCTGCCAAACTAAACGAAGTTTATCGGCAGACGCTGTTACACCATAATAAGCCTTGGGTGTGAAGTTTTTGATTTCCTCTTCACGGGCTGCTATCATCGCCAGTGTCGGTGTTTGAACACGTCCGCTCGACAATTGGGCGTTATATTTTGTGGTAAGTGCCCGAGTAGCATTCATCCCAACAATCCAGTCAGCCTCAGCCCTGGCTACTGCAGAAGCATATAAATTTTCATATTCTTTTCCATCTCTTAATTTCCTGAAGCCTTCCTTAATCGCTCTGTCGGTAACGGAAGAAATCCACAGACGCTTGATAGGCTTCTTTACACGTGCCTTCTCAATGGTCCACCTGGCTACAAGTTCTCCCTCGCGTCCAGCATCCGTTGCAATTACAATTTCCTTTACGTCACCGCGATTCAATTGGGTTTTTACGATTTGAAACTGTTTGCCAGTTTGTTTAATAACTACTAACTTCAATTCAGCCGGGAGCATTGGTAAATCTTCCAGCTTCCACGCCTTGTATTTTTCATCATACGCCTCTGGATCTGCATGAGTGACCAGATGTCCCAAGGCCCAAGTTACAATATATTTATCCCCTTCAAAAAATCCATTCCCTTTTTTATTACAATTCAGCACTTTTGCTATATCTCGGCCCACTGAAGGTTTTTCAGCGAGTACGACTGTTTTGCTCATGTTAACATCCTTTCTATCTAGTTCCCATGGTAAGGAGCAGCCCTTTATGCCCCTAATATATCTGTATTCTTTTATTAATCACTGAATGATATGGCAAACCCTATGCCTGCGAGCGCAATCCAGTTTAAAATGTCACCAAATACCGGATCATCCTGTCTATTATCTCATAACTTCCCTGGTTGGAGCGATGTGAGAGGCCCGGGTATGTTTTTTTATTTCCAAAGAAATCTGTGATGCTGTTTAAGTATTGCCAGCATTTTTATAGCTGAATCATATTCTGCTGGGATAGCATTCACAGCCAGATTTTAGTATGATGGAAGATAGATGTTTTTTCAAATTTTAATGGAGGTTCAATTTTATGAGCTTACTTTCTATAGATAAATTAACCCATAGCTTTGGGGACCGCACCCTTTTTAAGGATGTCTCCTTCCGCCTTATGGCAGGCGAGCATGTTGGCCTTGTTGGCGCCAATGGAGTCGGTAAATCTACCATGATGAATATTATCACTGGACAGCTGATCCATGATGGAGGCAGGGTTGAATGGACACCTGGTGTCGAGTATGGCTATCTGGACCAGCATACTGTTCTTGAACGCGGAAAATCGATCCGCGATGTACTAAGGGATGCTTTTCTTCCATTGTTTGAGCAGGAAAGAGCCTTAAATGAGGTTACCGATAAAATGGGAACCGCCAGCCCTGAAGAGTTGGAAGAGCTTCTTGAACAAATGGGAGAGATTCAGGATAAGCTTGAAGCTGGAGGCTTCTATAATCTTGATATGAAAATAGAGGAAGCAGCACGCGGACTTGGACTGGATGCAATTGGACTTGATCGTGATGTTGCCGCACTAAGCGGCGGACAGCGTACAAAGGTATTGCTGGCGAAGCTTCTATTGGAACAGCCAGAGGTTTTACTTTTGGACGAGCCTACCAACTATCTGGACGTGGACCATATCCGCTGGCTGAGCAATTACCTGAAGGAATATCCTCACGCTTTTCTACTAATCTCACACGATACTGAATTTATGAATGGCGTGGTCGATGTCATCTTCCACCTGGAGTTTTCCAAGCTGACAAGATACACAGCCACTTACGAAAAATTCCTGGAGCTTGCCGAGATTAATAAAAATCAGCATATTAACGCTTATGAGAAGCAAAAGGAGTTCATCAAGAAGCAAGAGGACTTCATTGCGAAAAACAAGGCGCGTTACTCGACAAGCGGCCGCGCAAAAAGCCGCCAGAAGCAGCTCGACCGTATTGAACGCATTGACCGTCCTGAGACGGCGATGAAGCCAACTTTCGACTTCAAGGAATCGCGGGCCAGCAGCCGCTACGTTTTTGAAGGCAAGGATTTAGAGATTGGATATGATCATCCGTTGCTTCCTAAATTGACGATGACCATAGAACGAGGGGAAAAGATTGCTCTTGTCGGAATGAATGGCGTGGGTAAGTCCACATTATTAAAGACCATCCTCGGGAAAATACCATCTTTGGGCGGGACTGCTATTTTGGGAGATTTCCTTTATCCCTCCTACTATGAGCAGGAAGTGAAGGCCGGCAGCATCACCCCGATCGATGATGTATGGAACGCATTCCCTCATTTAGATCAGCCTCAGGTTCGAGGAATTCTGGCAAAAGTGGGATTAAAGAATGAACATATCACACGTCCGCTCAGCCAGCTAAGCGGTGGAGAGCAAGCTAAGGTGCGCTTGTGCAAGCTCATGCTGAATGAAAGCAATTGGCTTGTGTTTGACGAGCCGACCAATCACTTGGATGTAGTCGCTAAAGAAGAGCTTAAACGAGCGATGAAGGAATATAAAGGTACCATCCTGCTTGTGTCCCATGAACCTGATTTTTATGAGGACTGGGTAACCAGAGTGTGGAATGTTGAAGAATGGGCTAGCCAAAAGCAGTGATAAAGCTATAGAACCGCCCGCTAATTGCAGGTTCAGACTGTAGAAAAACGCGATGAAAATCGAGTTTGCCTACAGTCTTTTTATTGGACTGTTATCGAGGCCTGTTAATTGCAGTAAAGAATGCTTCGTCTTCTAGGGCGGGCGGAACCTCCTCGTCGCTTCCGCTCCTCTAGGAATCTCCTCCGATCTGATGCTACCCAGGAGTCATCAAGTCTTTAACGAAAATATATTCAATGGGACATGGCAAGCAACAGCAGTGGTATAAAACAAGTTTAAAAGGTTGCATCCAGGGCTCTTTTTGCTAAAATACCATGGGAAATGACAAAGAGGGTTCGTAATGTTACCATTCCGAACCCTCTGGACAACAATCCCCCCAAATAGCAGGGATATTGCCATCTTTATGATTAAACTGTTTCCAAAGTTTTCACCTGTGCGCCCAGGAACTTGGCTAATTCCAGCATGCCATATTTTCCTGCTGCCTTTTCAGCATCTGAGTTATAGTTAGTATTTGTATTGATATCATACGTATAGATATCGCCTTCTTCACTGCGGATGAATTCAATTCCGGCTACAGTGATGTTGTTTTCCTTTAGGAAAGCCTCATATTTTTCGATGATTGGCTCATCAAACCCATCGATGATCTGGAACTTAGGCTTTTCTTCGACTTCCTCACCTACAGGGCAGAATAAATCGCCAATCTGGCAGGCATCAGCAGGGCAAAGCTCGAAGCCTTCCGAAGTGTCAACCTTCACCGCATAAACAAATTTACCGCCGACAAATTCACAGCGTGTGATATAAGGTTCCGGAGCTTTAATATACTCCTGGATCAGTGTAATTCCGTCAACCGGCTCATCAAAATCCGGTCCATATACATATTGCTTAAGGCCTTCAATCGAGTGGAACAGCTGCACGCCAAGACCCTTGCCCGCGCGGTTATGCTTCGTGATGAAAGAGGCAGTTCCGATTTTTTCTGCAGCTTTTATGATGTTCTCTGCTCCCGCTGCCGCAATTGTTTTTGGCGTACGAATCCCGGCCTTTGTTAGAGCTGTATATTGATTTACCTTACTTACTTCAAGGCGCAGAGCCCTGCTTCCATTAAATACCGTTCTCCCATGCTGCTCTAGCCATGCTAGAACGCTATCGGTGAACTCGGGAGCAAACCGGTGCCCCCTTGTATGGGATGACGCACTCATCCTGCTGTAAAATACACCTTCAGGAGGAGCTTCTGTAAGGTCAACCAGCCCTTCATCCAGGTGCCATTCTTCATACGGCAATCCCAGCTCTTCCAAACGTCTTGTTAAATGGACTGTCCATTCGCTGTTTTCATGAATTATATAAATTTTGCTCATCATCTATGCCTCCATCCTACAAGAATTATAATTGAACCTGTGCTTCTTTTCTCTTGGCGTTCACCAGCGGGATGACCTTCTTCGCAAAACGTTCCATCTCTTCAAGCTGTGGAGAGAATTGAAGTAGCAATAAATCTAAACCTGCCTCTTCGTAAGCAAGGATCCTTTCCGCAATCTGTTCCGGTGTTCCGATTAAATTAGGGCGCAATCCTCGATTGGATACAGAGTAATCATACAGCTTGACCTGCTGTTCCAGCTGTGATTTGCTGACAAAGTCATTATAGCCTGCATAGGCGCTAGACTCTTTTACATTCGTGATCCGGGCCAATTCAGCCTGTACCTCTTCTTCTGTATCCCGGCAAATGATATAGGCGGCCATGCCAAATGAACCGAATGGATCTTTTCCTGCTGCCGCTCTCTGTTCCTTCATGCCATTGACTTTTTCAGTAATCTCTTCAACCGTTCCGCCATGCATTACGTAAGAATCACATGTCTCGACGATCGTTTGCTTTCCGCGTGGACTTTCCCCGCCAGCATATAAGATTGGATTCGGCCGCTGTACCGGCTTAGGGCTAAGTTTTGCATTCTGGATTTGATAATATTTTCCTTCATATGAGAAGGACTCTTCCGTCCAAAGGCCTTTTAAGACCTCGATAAACTCTTCTGTACGTTCATATCTTTCATCATGCGCGGTAAAAATTCCATTGTATTGACGCGCTTCTTCTTCCCACCATGCTGACACCACGTTTAATGTGAAGCGCCCGTTTGAAATATGATCGATATTCGCTGCCATTTTTGCCGTTACCGCCGGGTTATGGAAGCCAGGCCGTACTGCAGTCATGATTTCAATCTTTTCTGTTACGGCCGCAAGAGCAGCAGCAGTAGACCAGGCCTCAAGTGAATCACGTTCGGGTCCCTTGATGTCATTTAAGTATAGTTCTGCGATCAATGTGGTATCGTAACCCCATTTTTCAGCAGACTGGATCACTTTTTTTGCATATTCAAAGGTCGGAGGCATATTCTCATCTTCTACATTTCGTAACCATCCGCCAAATATAGGAAGCCAAAAACCAAATTTCATACTACAAATCCCTCTTTCTGCCAAGTTGTAATATATGGCCTTTTCTAGCTTGTAATCGCAAATAATCAGGAAAAACAAAAAAACTTCCTCGATAAGAAGAAGTTTTGCTTCTACCTTATCTGCCAGAGCCTCTGCTCTGCTGGAATTAGCACCTTTCTGTCATGAAAATCGCAGGCTATGCGTATTCATGCAGCGGTTGCCGGGTTTCGTCGGGCCAGTCCCTCCACCTCTCTAGATAAGACAATATATTCATATGCTTTTTGCTTTTATCAGAATTAATCCTAATATAAAATCAGGGATTTATCAACAGAAAAGATTATATTTTAAGAATCTTTTATTTTTATGGATTCTTTGCCTGCGTCGTCACGGTTTTTCTGCAACCAATGTATACGTTTTCGGAAGACCGATATCATGCAGTTTATGGTTTGGCTCTTCCTCCAGGAATTTGATAATCAGTCCCGATTGGCCTGCAGCGGTAATGAGCTCACCAATAGTCCATTTTCGCTGCAGGACGCGGGTGAGCACCTGCTGTTCTTCAGCAGGCAGATGTTTCGAGAACGCTACTGTGTGATCTTCAATCATGGGGTCAAAGTAATTACCGGTGACCTTATGTTTTTTGCCTGCAGAGGTAATGAGCTTGGTCGAAACAGGATGGAATTCATGCAGAATAAATCTGCCGCCAGGTGCCAGCAGCTTTTTGACAATTTCCATTAGCGGAAATAAGTCGAGCAAGTAGTGAAGTACCCCAAGCTCCATGAGGACTATATCATAATTGCCTGAGAGAAACTCCTCCCCAAGGGAAAGAATATCGGAAACTATGTAATCTATAGATACCCCCGCCTGTGATGCCACGTCCTTTGCATAAGCTTCGTTTTCCCTGGAAAAGTCGATGACCGTAACTTTTGCCCCGAGAAGTGCCAGTGCAGTTGCTTTGACCCCATTTGAACCCATTAAATGAACGATTCTTTTCCCTTCTGCCTCTTCTATGTATTTATAAAACGGGTGGAGTCTCCATTTAGGATTTTGCTGTATCTTGGCCGCTATTTCAGCTGGCTCCCCGAAGCGCTTCAGGAGAGCTGCATAATTATTCTGGTTCCAGGCCTGCTCATTATGTGTAGTGATTCCTCTATGCTGTCTGGCAAGAAAATTGTGGATTGCTGCATTATAAACTTGGTTCCGGGGTGAGAACAGATATCTATATACTGAGCTGCACCAAAGCACCGTCTCCCCATGAGTTACTGGAATCCTATAAGGATCTGTTTTGACTGTAGTATTGAAATCACAGGAAACAACGACCTCCAGGCCTTCTGTAAAAAATAAAAAAAAGGCCCTCTCCGGCATAATTTCTCGCTGTGCAGGTGCAAAAGGCTCAAACAACGTATAGGCGTCGTCGAACAGGTCCCACTGAACGGAAACACTCAACCGGACTAGCTCTGCTACTTCGACTCCTTGTATGAATAACGCCGCCTCGTCGGTGAACTGATAAGGTATCTTCGCTTCCTCAAGCGCTTGCCCCAGCATAAGGATGGTATGCAAATTATATGTATTCATGTTGTTCCTCCAAATACTGAAGTACGCAACTTACCCGCGCACTTATAAATTATGTGGAAAATTTTCGATTCTTGATGATACAGCGGTCCGAGGGCACCTTTTTCTGGACTTGCCAGAAGTATAATGCTATAGCTTAATTTTCTTTATCAAGGTTACCCTCAGGTCAAGCAAAATATCCATAAGCAGCAGCTTGCAGGTAATGGGAAGAATGAATGAAAACTTTCTTTACTTTGTCAGGGAGTGCTTGAAAGCATAGATGACCGCCTGTGTCCGATCCTGGACCTCAAGCTTGCTTAAGATGTTGCTGACATGTACCTTAGCTGTTTTCAATGCAATAAACAAATGGTCTGCTATTTCCTGATTCGTCATTCCTTCGGCCATAAGCAGCAATATCTCCATCTCGCGGGCAGTAAGCTGTTCATGAGGCTCTTTAACCGTCCTTGTGCGCATTTTTTGCATCATTTTTGCCGTTACTTCCGGTTCCAGGACAGATTGCCCTTTATAAGTATCCCTTACAGCCTGGGCGATTTCATTCGCTTTTGAAGTTTTTAGCATGTAGCTTGTTGCACCCGCTTCAAGGGCAGGATATACTTTTTCGTCATCCAGGAAACTGGTGACAATGATGATTTTAGCTTCCGGCCACTGTTCAATGATCCGCCGTGTTGCTTCTATACCATCCATTTCTTTCATGACGAGATCCATCAATATAATATCAGGGCGAAGTTCAAGCGCCATCTCCACTCCCTTTTTCCCGTCATCCGCTTCGCCGACCACTTCAATATCGGGCTGGGCTGTTAAATATGCAGATACCCCAATCCTGACCATTTCATGATCGTCTACAAACAAAACTTTAATCATTGCTTATTCCCCCTGCAGGCATGATCGGAACCTTGATTTCAAGGCGTGTACCCTTATTTGGCACACTGACGACCTTCATTGTTCCTCCAATCTCAACTGCTCTTTCATACATATTTTGCAGGCCATATGAGCCTGTTTTTGGTTCTTCAGCGGCAAAACCCTGGCCATCATCGACAATCCTTAGAATGATCAAATCATCCCTGCTGATTAATAGCACTTCTAATGATTTAGCCTTCGAATGCCGTAAGGTATTAGAGATTGACTCCTGAAGTATCCGGAATAAATGATCTTCAATCCCTTTGTCCATTGGCACGGGCTCTATTTTCCAGGAAATATCCATGGCGACCTTTTGGGATAATTCTACGAGAAGTTCCTGAATTCCTTCCTGTAGGGACTTATCCTTCAATGGAGCTGGCCTTAAATGGAGAAGCAGCGCACGCATCTCGAGCTGTGACTGATGAATCATTCCTTCTACTAATCTCAGCTGTCTTGTTTCGCTATTGTCAACGTCCATCTTTCCATCCGTAATGGCTGACATCATCATGGATGCAGCAAATAATTGCTGGCTTACTGAATCGTGGAGCTCTCTTGCCAGACGATTTCGTTCCTGCGAGACAATCTCCGAGATCCTTTTCTCATCGTGTTCCGCTTTTTCATTCGCCAGTTTCTGTGACATTTTTGCCTGCTCTGAAACCTGTCTATGAACCCGGCTGATACGATCCGCCATCCTGGACAATTCTTGTATACGAAAATCCCCCTTTAGTTTCGGGGCATGTCCTTGTTCCATATGGTAGAGCGCGTCCTCAAGTACCTGAAGCTGTTTTTTCCACTGAAGGCCAGACATGATTCCATAAATAGCTCCGATAATAATGGATACCGCGGGAATAAACATAACAAAGGGCAGATCAATAATCCGCTCTTCCCATAGCATCGACCAATCATAAAGCGGAAAAAACAGAAAAACGGCAGAGGGAAGCAGAATGGACAACAGCAGCATAATGGTTATCCCTTTAAGGATGTGTCTTGTTATAATACTCATATCCGCTTCACCTCGATATCTCCTGTGAGAACAGAGGTAATAATTTTAAGACGGTTGATGGAATGTTCGTAGTCAGAAGTTTGATACGAGACAATATGATTGAATACTTTATTGTCTTGATGTTCAAAGATATTTGCCTTTCCTGCTATTGCAGAATGGCGGACACTTACTTCGATGTCATAAGGTACGAGGATTTGAATGTTCCCAATTGCATTCCTGATAGAAATGACGGACTCTCCCTTAGGCAAAAGGGTGTTGCTTAAATCCACGACTATATCTCCGATGCCAGCCTGTATGTTGATATCATTCCATTCATATACATAATCAGGGGTTTTCTGGCGGCCAAATAGCTTATTTTCAAACAAAGGCGATGCTTTGACCATAGGTACGCTTTTAATCGTTTCATGGTGATTGGCCGGTTGTGCTAAGACTGGTTTTATTACTTCTGGATTTTTCTTGGACTGGACAAATGAAATGACCAGATAACCCAGAATGGCCACCAGGAAAAACTTAAAGACCATCATATTCAAAATAGTGACGACCGTTCCGATTAATCCTATCCAAAACATTAGCACGCCTATAGTCCGATGGTACTTTTTTCGTCCAAAATAGGTCAGTCCAATCGTAATAGCAAGGGAGAATAATAAGTCCCCATTAAAGAATGTTATTTCTACAAAAAGCAGGATGATTCCTATTAACAAGATATATCCAATGGAATCTGTATTTATGAATTTCAGCTGGGGAACCTCCCTTCTTGATTGGATCTGTATCTCTCAAATCATATCGATATATGATCGGCATTATAGCCGGTACCTTATTTCTTAAGGACTATTTAAAGCTATAGGAATAATTTGCTAAAAAGGCGCCTGTAATCCACGCCTTTTTAGCATACCATGAGTCGTTTATTAAATAATAGATTTGCTTTCTTTACTTTTCATTTCTTTTTCAATTTCTGCAATTCTGTTATCAATGGTGTTGCGCAAATAGGACGACTCGACCTGATGTTCCAAACGTTCGATGTATTCCTCCATTTCTTCAAATCTTCCAGACCGGTCATACGATTTATTATTGTCAATCACCTTATTCATTCTGTGATGAGCTCTTGAGATATTCTCCTTGCCCATTAATTCTAATCTCTTTAAATGCATGTCCTTTATTTTATGTTTCATTTCTTCATATTTTCGCTGCAGCTCCTCTAACTGCTGCTCCGCATTTTCTAAAGATGCCTTTAACCTCTCACCACGTTGCTCATACTGCATTTGTTCTTCGACCGCAAAGGATGCCAATTCCCCCTCACCTGCAGAAGCAGCGATTTCTGCCTGGTGTTGGCGTTTCTCTGCAAATTCCTTTGCATATTTATACTCTCTTCTAAATTCTTCTTTCAATAAATATTGGCGTTCCACGAGCTTGCGAACCTTTTCAGTTTCCTGTTCGCATTGCCTTAGATAGTGATTCAGCATTGCAATTGGATTCTTCCTTTCCTTTTGGTCCAATGCTTCATTTAAATCCGCTATAACGATTTCTTTAATTCTTGTAAATAAATTGCTCATCATGATCTCTCCTAACCTATTTTTTCAGTTCTGCCCATTGGCGTTCAAAGTTCACGAATGGATCTTCTTCGGTTTCAATCGTATGTGTTTTTTTATTCCAGTTTTTGTATACGAGGTACAAGACGTATGCAGCCACCAATCCGATCACCGATGGGAAATGCGCTAAGGAGATGGAGATGGCAACCAGCCCTAGAATCACCCAAAAGATCTTGCCTGATTTTGATTCAGCCTTTAAGAATTGTTTATAAGCGACGTACAGAAATCCCAATGAGAGCGCAAGGCCAATTAATGGGGCAGCGTTTGCCAACAAGGTGATTGCTGCTATACCTCCTACGATTAATAATCCAAATTTTTTCATTTTGCGTTCCTCCTTTCATGCTCTTATCTTATCTAGATTCAGGATTTCTCATAATGAACCTTAGCTATATTTTGAAATAGGTCCACAGGCTTACCTGTGCAGCACATGGGGCTTATTCGCCATAATAGAGCTAACTCCTAACGGCTCCCATGCGGGACAATAAGCACTAAAAAAACCCGGTTGAGTATCAACCGGGCACAACTTTTATTAAAATAAGGTCCATCACTTCAAAGCGAGCTCCAGGCTTGTTTTAGCTGATGCTATTAAGCTTTCATCCTTTCGGTCGATTCCATATAAAAACAGCATCACAGTCGTATATACCGATTTGAATCGAGCCAGATTCTTTGTCTCTTCGTCGACTGTACCATAAATGGTATAAAACAATTTGCGACCGCTTTTAGGCAGAAAGCTGTAAATGAATGATATATCGATTGCCGGATTGCCAATATGGACATCTCCCCAATCAATTACTCCCGTCAATTGGCCCTCATTGTTAACAATGACATTTCGTATATGTATATCTCCATGTACTAAAACATTCTTGATCCCGGTATCTGAACAGCCACTTAGGGAATGCAAACAAGCGGCAGCAAGTTTCGCCTCTCGGCTGAATCCTAATTGTTCCAATTGTTCAATTCGTTTACGGAACATCGGGACTCTAACATTTACATTGATACGATTCAAGCGGTCTGGTTCTACTCCCAGCGACTCTGCCCTTTTGACCGGAAAACTGTGAAGCGCTTTTAAAAACCGGGCAAAATGAGGAGCAGATGAGAGCCTCGATTCCATCGGGATTTTTCCAGGAACCTTTCCTTTAAGCAGTTTATACCCTGTAAAAGGAAATGGATAAGCTTCAGAGGGATGTCCTATGAATTGTGGTGCCGGTATGGATAGGGGAACTTGCGACACAAGCTCTGGAAGCAATGAATTCTCAACCCTCAGCAAATCTACTGAAACCTGTCTTTTGGGAAACCGGAATACATAATCCCTGTTTACCATAAACACCGTATTATCAAAGCCTTCCCCTAATTCCTCCAGGTGGTCAATCTTGAGTTGTGGAAATTGTAATTGAATAAGCCTCCTTGCTGTTTCTGCTTTAACATCGAATTCAGCTATCCAGGGCTTGTTCATTCTTTTCACTCCTCAGTCACTATTATCTTGAACGGGGACTGCCAGAACGGTTTGCTTGTTTCTGTCCCCGGTCGCGGCTTGTGTTTGGGCTCTGTTTTCGTCCCTGTTCTTTATCGCCTTGAAATTTCCCTTTATTAGCCGCTGATTTACCTTTTGAGCCTCGGGTGTTATTATTACGCCCGGGCTTTTTCTCACTATCCCTTCTATCTCGAGAGCGGCCCTCATTTTCCTCCATTCCAGTAATCTTTCTGCGCTCCAATGTAAGCCGGATTCCTTTTTCAATCTCAGTTAATTTTCGAAGGTCCTTTGATGCAACGAAAGTAACAGCAAGTCCCTCTTCACCAGCCCGGCCTGTTCGTCCAATCCGGTGGATATAACTCTCGGCATCCTCCGGAACGTCATAATTAAATACATGAGTCACTCCTTCCACATCTAGTCCTCTGGCCGCAACATCTGTCGCAACCAAAAGCTGGAAAGCAGCTTCTCTAAATTTTTTCATTACCTGTTCTCTTTTGGATTGGGATAAATCACCATGCAGTTCTGCAGAATTAAAACCCGCACTCCGTAATGCATCTTGAAGCTTGCTTACCCGCCTTATTGTTCTACAAAAAATAATTGCCATAAATGGCTGTTCATCCTGGATGGTTTGAAACAGAGCTGCCTGCTTCCCTCTATCAGTTGTCTCTATAACGAGCTGGCGTATTTTCTCCACCGTTATTTGCTCACCTTTTACCGAGATTATCTGAGGTTTCTTCATGAATCGATTTGCCAATGATTGTACTTGCTCAGGCATCGTTGCTGAGAATAGCATTGTCTGCCTGGAAGCTGGAGTCAAGCCAATTATTTCTTCTACCTCTGGTAGAAAACCGATATGAAGCATTTGATCTGCCTCATCCAAAACAAGCTGTGAAATATTTGACAAATCGATGGTCCCTCTTCTGGCATGATCAAGGAGCCTTCCTGGTGTGGACACAACAATTGAAATATTTTGCTTTAACTTTCTAATCTGCTGATCAACATCCTGCCCCCCATATACTGCCAGTATATGAATGTTGTCATCCATTGCAGTCAGTTTTTGAAGCTCCGCGGTAATTTGAATAGCCAGCTCCCGTGTTGGAGAGACAATGAGGGACTGGATATGAGAAGTGGCCGGCTTTACTTTTTCCAAAATCGGTAATAGGAAGGCAAGTGTCTTGCCGGTTCCTGTTTGGGCCCTGCCAATTATATCTTTTCCTTCAAGAATAGAAGGAATGGCTTTTTCCTGAATGGAAGTAGGCTGCGATATACCGGATTCGATCAGAATTTTATTTCGTTTAGTTGAGATTCCTAACTGGGTAAAGTTCATTATAATAAACCTTCTTCCTTGGCGTTCATTTTGACCAGTATAGCAAATAACATAGTGGTAATGTTGGATGAGACAAATATTTAGGATCATCGGTTAAATTCGCCACGTCCTGTGGCAACACCGATGTTAGCACTTCCATGTGCGTCAAGGATCATCGGTTGAATTCGCCACGTCCTGTGACAATACCGATGTTAGCACATCCATGTGAGTCAAGTATCATCGCCTTAGTTCGCCACATGTTGACGTGAGCTTATCCCCTCACATCTGTTCCAACAATCATTGCCCCGCCTCATGCGCAGCCTGGCAACTCTGGGTGGCCCACATCCTTGTGCGGGCTTGGCTCAACCAATTTCTTGTTAGCCTGACATCATGGTGACATCATACCCTGGGGCGAGGTACCAATACTGAATTCATCTCCCACCAGGTCTGATTAAGTCAATGACCTCATCTATCTGGTGTCTGGCGATGTGGCCGTCCACCTCATAGAGCCTGGGACGTTACTTATCTCACCTGATGGGTCGTAATACCTTAAGTGGCCTCACCTCATGCGGCATAATAAAGTCCGCAATATATCCGGGTTCGCGTTAAAGACACCGTTTGCAATTAACTCACTTTTGCGATTATAACCTCATTTATTGTGGTGTTAAACGGAATCCAATATAATTTATAATATTTGCATTTGGGAAGACACTAAGGCCGAGGGTCTTTTCATCGTAACGTCCTTCTTTAGCACATTTATTGCAACAAAGGCCTTATACATAAAAGGAGTGGCAGAATGTTTAAATTACAGCAAAGAAATACCAGTGTAAGGACAGAAATTTTAGCAGGGCTGACTACCTTTCTGACCTTGGCTTACATCGTGGTGGTCAATCCAATGATATTATCTGATGCAGGAGTGCCTTTTGACCAGGCTTTTACCGCCACTATTATCGCAACAATCGCCGGAACACTTTTCATGGCTTTTTTCGCAAATTATCCCATCATTATTGCTCCAGCAATGGGACTGAACGCTTATTTTGCCTATTCAGTGCTTGGCACTCATAATATTCCCTATTCAATAGCTTTTTCTGCGGTTTTCATAACCGGTATATTATTTTTAATTCTTTCCCTCACTTCATTCAGGGCAAAGCTGATTGATGCGATTCCAAATAATCTAAAGCATGCTATCAGTGCGGGAATCGGATTGTTCATCACATTTATTGGGCTCCGTCTTTCCGGAATTGTGGCCGACCATCCGTCAAACCTCGTAGCCTTAGGCAATTTTAAAGATCCAAAGGTTTCATTGACACTTATTGGAATTGCAATCACTATTACCTTGATGACTTTAAATATACAGGGTGCATTATTTATCGGGATGGTGATAACTGGGGCAATAGCATTTTTTTCCGGTCAGCTGCATTTTAATAAAGGAGTGGTGGCTGCGCCCCGATTACCGGAAGGATTGGTGGTATTTAATCCGCTCACATCAATAAACGACATTATTGAATTCGGGTTATATGGAGTTGTTTTTTCATTCCTTTTGGTCATGTTATTTGATACCACCGGGGCTTTATTGGGAATTGTAAGACAGGCAGGATTACTGAAAGAAGGCAAGCTTGAACGCGCTGGCAGTGCATTCTTTGCCGATTCAATCGGAACAACTATTGGTGCTATGTTCGGAACGAGCCCTACGGCGGCCTCTGTTGAATCATCAGCAGGTGTCGGTGCAGGTGGTAAAACCGGCCTAACAGGAATCACAGTAGCAGTCTTATTTCTTATCACAGCTTTTTTCAGCCCGCTGATTGGAGCTGTATCAGATGTTACGGCCATAACGGCACCCAGCTTAATCATTGTGGGAAGCTTTATGATCAGGAGTGTATCTGAAATTAATTGGCATGATTTTGATGAAGCATTTCCTGCGTTTCTGGTAATTGTCAGCATGCCGTTAACTTCCAGTATCGCAAACGGTATTGCACTTGGATTTATTTCATATCCCATTATGAAGATCGCTAAACGAAAGTTCCGGGACGTTCACCCTCTTGTTTATATTTTTGCAATCCTATTCTTGTATCAGTTGATCTATCTTGCAAAATAGAATTTGGCAGCTGCTAATATTATTAGCAGCTTTTTTTCTTTCATCTCCAGACAAGGGCATTCCAAATCAAGACACCATTGGTTTGTAACATGCAATATAAAAGCCTTAAAAACAAAAAGATGCCTGAATCAGGCATCTTGAGCACTACTTATTCATTTGGGCCAAGAAGTCTCCAAGCAGGTCATCCAGTGTTTCCTCTCTCGGTTCTTTATCTTCCATTTCCCTATCTTGTTCCGGTAAAGCATGACTCCAGTCGAAATTATCCAGGTCTTGTTCACTTGCACTTAACACATGTTCATCCGATTCAGCCTGTATTTCCTCCAATTTAACTGGTAACTGTTGTTTTTCCTGCAGATACAGTGCATCATCAATTTCAAGTGCATTACTGTTAAGTGAAGCCAATAAAGCAGTTGCCCTTAAGGGATCCGACAGCAATTGGAAAACGATGCTCCCCAGCAAGGCTTCTGAATGGGCATGTTTTAACCAATCGCGCTGGGTTTTCGTAAGCTTCTGCGGAAGGGGGATTTGGATCATCTCTCTGTCTTGGATGGAATGTTTACCTACTCCTTCCATTACAAACTCCGCAACTTTGCTGGAAAAATTCCTTTTTTCTGTCTCTTTCAGTTTTTGCAGCTGGCGAATGATATGGTCAGGAGTATCAGAGGGTAGGCGAAAAGTGATCGCCTGTCCCCTTTGAATCCCTGGAGAAGTTGTTTTTTTCATACTTTCACCTATTTAGAAGTAGTGGCTTTTTGACTTTCCTTTTTGGATTCTGTTGCCTTAGCTTCCGTTTCTTTAGATGTTCTTCTTATATTGTCGGCAATTAGTTTATAATATGCATTTGCCATCATCCAGATGCTTTCCTTTTCATCTTCAAAGAAATCGATGTTAAATCCATCAAGGTTATTATTTAAAGTTTTAATATAATCCTTTAATACGATGGCACCGCCACCAACAAAGTAGCAAATTTCTGTTTGGGAGTTCTTTTGCCATACATTTCGAAGATGGCGATATTGCTTTTTGGCAAGCTCGCCCAAGATACGATCAGTTATATCATGAACGCTTGTACGGCTTCCTTTCACCATGATGTGATTTCGGTCATTTTTCTTTGTGATGATTTCCACTACATCACGTCTGCTGTCCAGCTCTACTCCATGCTTCTTTCTTATCTCTTCCCTGATTGCTTCAAGAGCTTCGGCTACACCCAGATTGAAGCCCTGTGCCTTATCGTCATCGACCTTGCGATTTTTGATTACAGCAATATCAGTGGAAAGGCCTCCTATATCCTGAATAAGGATACGCTTATCTATAAGGTCCCTATTAATGATATTTAGGTTATTGTCCATCACCAAATTGATATAGGCTGCAAAACCTTCAGGGTATACCTTCACTTCATCAAATTTAATATTCACCTTAATTCCCTGGTACTTTGGTGTTATCAAAAACTCAACCTGATGAACAGATCCCAATAATTTAGAACGGTAACCAACATCTTTTCCTTCTTTTACTTCCCTTAGCGGAAGACCTGTTCCTAAAACATACGAAGCATCCACTACGTTGTTATTTCTTTTGAACAATCCTGCATTCTCTTCTTTTACAGCATCCAGGGCCAGGGCCGCAAAAAGCATAACCAAGGTTTGGTCCTCTTCTGATTTGCTGCTTCCCGGGTCCAATTCTGATGGATTGTCACTCTTTGTAGCCAAATTGCCTACACGGTAGATGGCATTATTGTCCTGAAGGGCAGGGGAGTGGACCCTGATATGGATTCCATCAATCGGATCTTGCTCATTTAATTCTTCAATTCCTATTACAGGACGGTCCTCTGTATCTCGGGCAATCACATTTGGTATGTATAGTTCAGAGTCCAGCTTCCCAAAAATTGCTTTTATCGCGTCATTACCTACATCAACTGCAGCGATTCTAGAATTACTCAAAATATTTCAACCCTTCCATATTTATCTTTTAATAGTAAATGTAAGATTAACATTTAACTTAATCATATGAGGGTTTGTACAAATGGTCAATACTTCTTTTGATTCATAATAGAATTGTAAACTTGTAAACTTTTTTGTAAACAATATATACAAAAATGTACACATCCCGTTATATCAACATGTATACATTATTGTTTACTTGTAAACATTTTTTGTGTACAACGTATACACTTTTGTTTACTTGTATACGTATTTTGTATACATACTTAATGTATCCTAATTTATTCCAAAAACCTCCTTCTGTTAAAAATAATTGCAGCCCCTTTTTATTCTATCTCCCCTCCTTTATTTTCACTTACACATACATGACTCCCTCACCATTCTATTAAAGGGTAAGCCCATTCAGTTAAAGCTTTGAGAGTATATACATGGTATTTGGGTATGGTAAATAATGGACCCCATTAAAATTATTATTATAAGGAGGTTGAATAATGACAGAGAAAATCGGCAGCAAACTGCCTCAATTCCCAGAACCATTTTGGAGAGATTTTGTTGCATTGCCCGCCTATGAGAAACTGGCGAACGACATCGAGACCGATGTGGCAATTGTCGGTGGCGGAATTACAGGGATAACGGCAGCCTATTTATTGGCCAAGGCCGGAGTAAATGTTGTATTAATTGAAGCCGGTGATCTGTTGAATGGAACAACAGGCCATACTACAGCAAAAGTAACAGCACAGCACGGTTTAATATATGATCAGCTGATAAAGGATATTGGAGAAGAGGCAGCAAAATTATATTATGAAGCAAACAATGAAGCTTTAAAATTTATTAAAGACATAATATCCGAACTGGGAATAGATTGTGAATTAACAACTGAGGACGCATATGTATTCGCGATGACCGATGAGTATGTGACAAAAATACAGGATGAATTAAAAGCATATAAGCTTCTGGGCATACCTGGTGCATATGCTGAATCCATCCCCTTTTCCATTTCATGCAAAGCCGCTGTAATTATGAAGGATCAGGCACAGTTCCATCCTGTAAAATATTTATCCGGATTGTTGCAGGAAATTACAGAAATGGGCGGGAAGATTTTTGAACAAACCACGGCTGCTACCTTAGATGATGAAGCAGGCGTACCGATCATCACTACGAGGGATGGACACAAGATAAAGTGTAACTACTCCATCTCAGCCTCCCACTTTCCTTTTAATGATGCCATGGGTTTTTATTTTGCCAGAATGCACGCTGAACGTTCTTATGTTATAGCTATAAAATCCAACCAGCAGTACCCAGGAGGCATGTACATTAATGCAGAAACTCCTACCCGTTCCTTACGATATACAAAGCTTGACGGAGAGGACCTAATACTGGTTAGTGGAGACCATCACAAAACCGGCCAGGACGTTTCCACCCACAAGCATTATGAGGCACTAGTGGAATTCAGTGAAAAATATCTTGGCGTCTCGGAGATTCCATACCGATGGTCAGCACAAGATATGGTTCCTATAGATAAAATCCCTTTTATAGGTCAAGCCACCGAAAAGCATCCAAATGTGCTGGTAGCGACAGGCTATAAAAAGTGGGGAATGACGAGCGGAACTGCTGCCGCACTTTTGCTTTCTGACTTAATCCTAAAGAAAGAGAACCGCTTCGCTGAGCTGTTCTCCCCTTCCCGTTTCCATGCCAAGCCCGGATTGAAGAATATTATTAGAGATAACGCCGATGTCGTAAAACATTTTGTAGAAGGTAAGTTCGCCATGGTGGATAAACACCCTGATGAATTAGGTCCAGATCAAGCAGCCTTAGTCAAAATTAACGGCAATAAAGCAGGATGTTACCGCGATTTGGATGGACAGATACATCTGGTTGATTCCACCTGTACCCATATGGGCTGCGAGGTTCAATGGAATGATGGCGAACGCACATGGGATTGCCCTTGTCATGGATCTCGTTTTTCTATCGATGGAGAAGTGGTTGAAGGACCAGCGGTAGAACCACTAAAGAAAATAAAGATTGATTAAGACAAAGCCCCTTTTTGGGGTTTTTTTTATTTTCATTTAAATTAGCAAGCTTTCTTAATCCCTAAATTAATCATTAATATAGTTGCCTGCAGGAGGTAAAGGCTAAATAAACATTCATGGCCGACCATCGTACCCAATGCTTACTGTTACCGGCCAGGAATCATTACAGGGAACACCCGAAAAAGCTTTGAAAATACTAGGTACTGTAACAATAGACTCGACCGTTCAGAACGCCGAGAAGCAAAATAAGAGGGCTATACATAATTGAATCACTAATGAGAATTGGCCAAGAGCACAGAAAAATAAAGACAGTGGATTACCGCATCGAACCATTATTCAAATATAACGAGGAAAACAAACATTTACAGGGTACAGGGTGATACATCTATTGCAAATTACCGTCTAACAAACATTGCAGGAATGATAATCGATACGGCCTTACACTTCGATGCAAATATTGTTTCTAATATAGCAATAACCTTATCCAATCAGTCCATTTATAACCCCTCGCGTTTCTCTGGCATATCAATCTGCACGGCATAAAGCTATGACACTGGCAAAATAAATGTGGTCAAACCTACCTCCTCCCCAATCAGAGTAGAAGATAAGAAGACAGCGGCTCCACTCGAGGCAGCACCAGTGTTTAAGCTAGGCCCCGCTCCAATAATGACAAAAGAAATAACAATCACAGCTGTCATCCGAGTAGTCTTCACAATCAAATAACGGAAAGAAACAGGTCCTCTCAGAGTGGAGACATATGTTTGCATTATGTATAACAAACCAGAAAAATGAAACTCCAATATTCCCTATTTTTCCAGTTTATCTAACAAGATGGTTAGATTTTTTTAGTATTTGGGTAAATGACTTTATAACAAAAGACTTTTTGTTCTAGAAGGGGGATCCATACTCGGCATGGTGAAAAAATGCTTGCTATTATTCTCACCCATTCTTCTTATCGCATTCCTATCCGGCTGTGCAGCAAAAGATAAGTTGGAAGATGGCTCGGAGCTGATTGATAAGGATACATTCGTATATGCAGCCTCAGGCGAATTCAAGCCATTCAGTTATGTAGAAGATGACATGACATTGACCGGTTTTGATATTGAGGTTGGACGGGCCATCGCCAAAGAATTAGGTTTAAAGCCTGTTGAAAAAAGAATTAAGTTTAAGGGAATCGTAGAAGGAGTTAAAACAGGGAGGGCTGATGCTGCTGTTGCGAGCCATACAATAAATCCTCAGCGTGCAAAACAAGTAGCGTTCTCAACTCCCTACTACTATTCCGGCCCGCAAATATTTGTTCGTCCTGACAGCAAGATCAAGACAGTAAATGACCTGAAAGGCAAAGAAGTGGCTGTAGCAAAAGGATCCACATATGCTGATGTGGCCTCAAAGTACTCCGATAACATCAAGATGTATGACAGCGATATAACCGCACTAAAGGCATTATCCGGCGGCCGTCATGATGCAGTAATAACAGATTTTGTAACAGGAAAGACCGCAGCTAAAGAAGGATTTGAAATCACCGGCAGACAATTGATTGAACGTAGTGAGCAGGCCGTTGTCCTACCCAAAGATAACCCTCAGCTTTTAAAGCGCGTCAACCAAGCCCTTCAACACCTTCGAGAGGATGGCACCTTAAAGAGAATCAGCAAAAAATACTTCGGAGAAGATATCACAACAAAACCTGAATAATTTAGTAGAAAGGGAGTTGTCCACTTGCCAAGTTTTTCTCATTTTTTTGAAACCTTAACTGGGTCGACCGGCGTCTTCGTTGACGCAATGCTTCTTACCTTGAAGCTGACTGTGGTTTCCATCCTTGTGGGAATCGTCATAGGATTAATTTTTGCACTCTTAAAAATATCGAATATTAAAATACTAGGCTATATATCAGACGCCTATATTTATCTAGTACGCGGGACACCGCTTATTGTCCAGATTTTCATCTTATACTTCGGGCTGAGCGGAATATTCCTTCTCCCGGATTTCTGGGCAGCCGCATTGGCTCTTGCCCTCCATAACGGTGCTTATATTGCCGAAATATTCCGTGGAACGATTCAGTCCATTGACTCCGGGCAAATGGAGGCGGCCCGTTCCTTAGGGATGAATAAATCACTCGCCATGCGCAGAATTATTTTGCCGCAGGCTTTTCGCAGGGCATTGCCTCCATTGGGCAACCAATTCATCATTGGGCTGAAGGACTCCTCCCTGGCTGCCTTCATCTCCATGAATGAGCTGTTTAACGTAGCAACAACACTTGGATCGAATAACTTTGACGAAATGACATATTTATTGATTGTCGCGGTCTACTATTTGATCCTCGTAGCCATCCTGACAATTCTTGTAAATATTCTTGAGCGGAAACTAGCAGTTAGTGATCGATAGGAGGATTAATAGTGAGAGAAAAGAGAAATATGATTACGGTAAATAAGCTGAATAAATCATATGGAGATTTACATGTCCTAAAAGATATAGACTTACAGGTGGAGGAAAGCCAGGTCGTCTGCCTTATCGGCTCATCTGGTTCCGGAAAAAGCACCCTGCTCCGCTGCCTGAACTTTCTTGAACAAAGGGATAGCGGCCAGATTATTATTGAAGGCGAAGAAATAGATCCAGCAAAACAGAACATTAATGAAATAAGGGAAAAGGTTGGGATGGTGTTTCAGCATTTTCAATTGTTTCCGCATATGACAGTATTGGAAAATATCATTGAAGCGCCGACGCATGTTAAAAAAACACCGAAAAAGCAGGCTGTCATAGAAGCTAAAGACCTGCTTTCAAAAGTGGGCCTGTCCGATAAGGCCGATGTGTATCCAAGCAGGCTTTCCGGGGGCCAGAAGCAGCGTGTAGCCATAGCCAGGGCGCTCGCAATGAAGCCCGACATTCTGCTATTTGATGAACCAACCTCGGCACTTGATCCTGAGCTTGTCGGAGAGGTACTTACAACCATGAAAGAACTGGCGGAAGAAGGCATGACCATGGTTGTCGTAACCCATGAGATGGGATTCGCCCGGGAAGTCGGCGATTGGATTGTTTTCATGCACGATGGCAGGATTATCGAGAGCGCAGCACCCGAAGAATTCTTCACCAATCCTAAGAAAGAACGAACAAAGGAATTTTTAAAGACTACAGCACTTAAATAATCGTTACTTTGGAAACTTTATAGCTATTTCAGACTGTAGACAAACGCGATGAATAATCGGGCTTGTCTACAGTCTTTTTTTGTCCCCTGTAAATGGGGACTGTTGATTTGTGTTTCAGGCCGTTCGTTTTCCGCGGGCGGGCGGTGTGCCTCCTCGTCGCTGCCGCAGGAGTTTCTTGCTTTCACTGCAATAAACAGGGTTTCGATGTTATGGCTGAACGCTGCCAAATATTTTAACCAAGTAATTAAAAATGAGTGTTTCATGCATGAATTCATTCTTCTTTGCTAATACATACAGCTATTTACCTATTTTCTGACATGTGTATATGGCAAATCACCCTTTTACTGTTATTTTTTGGTTAAATTTATATCCCTTGTGTTAACAACTGTTAATTTATGGTTAAATACGCGTTCACTAGCTTCCTTTGCCGTTTTATTCTCTTATAATTAGCTATGAAAACAGAAGAAATGACATCAGTTTTCAAAAAATTTCATTTTCATAGTATAGGAGGCTGGAAGAAATGAACTTTATAAAAAAACATGCACTGATAACTGGGCTTGCAGTGGTGATGGGACTCGGGCCAGCTACCGGCTATGCCGAGGCTGCGAAGCATGAACCAACAGAGAATGATAAATTCCTCGTCGTGGCACATCGGGGTGTCAGCGGACTGGCGCCGGAGCATACCTTTGCTTCTTATGACTTGGTTAAACAAAACAAAGGTGATTATATCGAAGTGGATCTGCAAATGACAAAGGATGGACAGCTGATTGCGATGCATGATGAAACTGTGGACCGTACGACGGATGGAACCGGAGATGTCGCTGACAAAACATTGGCGGAAATAAAGAAACTTGATGCTGGCAGCTGGTTCAATGAAAGGTACCCGGATAAAGTACGAGCACAGTATGTGGGAGCAAAGGTTCCTACTCTGGAAGAAATATTCCAGCGTTATGGAACAGACGCCCGATACTACATCGAAACAAAATCTCCTGAAGTCTATCCTGGCATGGAGAAGAAACTCGTTAGTCTGATAGAAAAGTATAAACTAGATGGAACGAATCAGCGCTCAAGCAAGGTAATTATTCAGTCTTTCAGCAAAGAAAGCCTGTTGATTACAAAAGAGTTAAACCCTACGCTTCCGCTTGTACAATTACTATGGTATGCATATGATTCAAATGGCCAACTGTATGAGGACACAGGCATCACATCGGGACCAAATGCCGTAACTGACCAGGAATTTGAGGAAATCGCCTCTTATGCAATGGGTATTGGATCAAACTATCAAATCAAAGATACCCTAATCTTAAATAAACAGTTTATCGACAAAGCCAGGGAACATGGCTTGCTCGTCCATCCATATACAGTGAATAATGAAGCGGATATGAAGCTGTTGCTTGATTACGGGGTAACAGGCATGTTCTCAGACTACGCTGGCCTTCTATATCAGGTATACAAAGATTATAAAAAAGCAGAAAAATTTTATGATGGTCACTAAAAGATTCAACTTTTAACCTGCGTTAGCCTGGTCTTATGCACTTGAAATTCATAAATCATACATTCTATTTAACCGCACCTTAGTTTAAGGAACGGTTATTTTTTTATTAGCGATATGGTGATAATAATAACATTTTCTTAAGTAAAACATCTTCTGCTTATCTGGCTTTAAGGGTTTCGTTTTTTAGCTGGCAGGCCCCCTTTTGTGAATTTTGAAACCTGCCCGCACCCAAACACAAATGGCAGCATGGAAAATTGATTGTTTTTATGGTATATATAGATAAATATCAAAGAAGTAAAACTCATGAAAGAGGTTGAGTATAGTTGGAACATCACTCTTCAAATTTTATAAGAAATATTATCAAAGAGGATATTGAGACTGGCAAGCATGATAAAATCATTACCCGCTTTCCTCCGGAACCAAATGGCTATTTACATATTGGACATGCTAAATCCATCGTTTTAAACTTTGGCGTTGCCGATGAATTTGGAGGAAAAACAAACCTTAGATTTGATGATACGAATCCTCTGAAAGAGGATATTGAATTTGTAAATTCTATCAAAGAGGATGTTAAATGGCTGGGGTATGATTGGGACAATCTGTTTTTTGCCTCAGATTACTTTGAGGAAATGTACAACCGTGCCGTCCTTCTTATAGAAAAAGGCCTGGCATATGTAGATGATTTATCAGGAGATGAAATCAGGGAATACCGTGGAACCTTAACCGAGCCAGGTAAACCAAGCCCCTACAGAGATCGCACTATAGAAGAGAACCTCGACCTGTTTACACGCATGCGCAATGGAGAATTTGGCAATGGAGAAAAGGTGCTCCGGGCAAAAATTGATATGTCTTCACCAAACATTAACCTGCGCGACCCTGTAATCTACAGAATTTCTCATGCAACACACCACAATACCGGCGATAAATGGTGCATCTATCCGATGTACGCCTTTGCCCATCCTCTGGAGGATGCAATTGAAGGTGTAACCCACTCCATCTGCACACTGGAATTTGAAGACCAAAGGCCGCTTTATGACTGGGTAGTGGAAAACTGTAATATGGAAAGTACGCCAAGGCAATATGAATTTGGGCGATTGAACCTTACCAACACGGTTATGAGTAAAAGAAAGCTTAAGCAACTGGTTGAGGAAGGATATGTAGACGGATGGGATGATCCTCGAATGCCTACTATATCCGGTTTGAGGAGACGCGGCTTTACACCAGAAGCGATACGCGCTTTTTGCCAGGAAATAGGCGTATCTAAAACCAGCGGTGTAGTAGACTCTCGTATGCTTGATCATTTTGTAAGAGAGGACCTGAAGCTGAAAGCCCCCCGAACAATGGGCGTGTTAAGGCCGCTTAAGGTTGTGATTACGAACTATCCCGAAGGCCAGACCGAAATGTTGGATGCAGAGATTAACCCGGAAGTTCCGGAAATGGGAATACGGCAAATACCGTTTTCACGTGAAATTTATATTGAGCAGGACGACTTTATGGAAAATCCTCCCAGCAAGTATTTCCGCCTTTTCCCGGGCAATGAGGTCCGCTTAAAGCATGCTTACTTTATAAAGTGCGAAGAAGTCATTAAAGATGAGAACGGAAATGTCATAGAGCTTCGATGTACGTATGATCCGGAAACAAAGAGTGGAACAGGCTTCACAGGACGCAAGGTAAAAGGGACAATTCATTGGGTTGAAGCAACCCAGGCGATACAAGCAGAATTCCGTTTATACCAGCCGCTAATTTTGGATGAAGAAATGAATGAGGAGGAAGAAGGAAAATCTTTCCTTGAACGGGTAAATCCTAATTCATTAGAAATATTAAAAGGGTTTGTTGAGCCGAATATGGCAGATGTAAAGGCTCAGGACAAATTCCAATTTTTTAGACATGGCTACTTCAATGTAGACCCAAAACATACAGCAACCGACCATCTTGTTTTCAACCAAATCGTTGAGCTGAAAAGCTCTTTCAGAATGTAATCAACGTGAAACCAAAGATCCAATTATGGATTTTTGGTTTTTTTATTACCCTCCGATAATTTCCAGTTCTTACATGCAACTTCCCTCTTTCTGTGGCTTCCCCTGCCTCCATTCGACAGATACATCCTGTATAATATAAGATAAAATCACAAAAAAATGAAAAGGTGCAGCCTATGGTTCATTTACTTCCTCTGATGCTGGAACGTGTCGGCATTATGCTTATTGCGGTCTTTCTCCTTTCTCAGCTGAAAGCCTTCCGACATATCATCCATAATGAGCAAGGTATAAAAGAAAGAATTTTATTAATTGTTGTCTTCGGATTATTCGGCGTGATCAGCAATTATACGGGGATTGAAATTCGGTATAACTCAGTCGCGGAAAATAGTTGGCTTATTCATGTAGAGCCTGACAGTGCCATCGCAAATACCCGGGTCATGGGCATTGCAATCGGGTCATTGCTCGGAGGGCCAATCGTGGGATTTGGCATAGGACTAATTTCCGGCATTCATCGCTATTTCTTAGGTGGATTTACTGCCACAGCATGTGCCGTGTCAGCAGTGCTGGCTGGAGTTGCGGCAGGTTATCTTGGAATGTTGCGAAGAAAAAGGAGGGCACCGGTGTCACCAGGCTTTGCGGTGCTTGTCGGGATGTTGATGGAAATGACTCAAATGGCGATTATACTGTTGATAACCAAGCCATTTGAGCTAGCTTTAGATTTGGTGAATGTCATTGGGATACCGATGGTCATGCTGAATGGTTTAGGCATGCTGCTATTCATGCTTATTATCCAGTCAATTCTTCGTGAACAGGAACGCACCAAGGCCCTTCAAACCAGCAAAGCCTTTTATATCGCAGATCAAACCCTTCCCTTCTTTCGAAAAGGTTTAAATTCTGAATCCTGTAAAGAAGTGGCCGAAGTCATGCTTGCGCTTACCGATGCGGATGCCATTGCGATTACCAATGATGAATCCGTATTGGCACATGTTGGTTCAGCCTCTGACCACCATGTGCCGACAAAGGGCTTTTCTACAGAATTAACCAAAAAAGTTCTCAAGGAAGGCAGGGTTCTCACCGCAAAAAGGCGTGAAGAGATCTTATGCTCTCACAAAGACTGCCCTCTTCTTGCTGCTGTAGTGCTGCCATTGAGGATCCATGAAAAGACTGTAGGAACCCTTAAGTTGTATTTCCACAATCCGGGCGATCTTACTGAAGTGGAACAGGAGCTTGCAGAAGGTCTGGCCAATCTGTTTTCTACCCAGCTGGAACTTGCAGAAGCAGAACAGCAAAGTAAGTTATTGAAGGATGCGGAAATAAAGGCTCTTCATGCCCAGGTACATCCTCATTTCCTCTTTAATGCGATTAATACGATTTCTGTGCTGTGCCGGACTAACCCTGAAAAAGCCCGGACTCTATTATTGGAGCTAAGCCAGTTTTTCAGAAGCAATTTGCAAGGTGCCAGGCATACTTTGATCACCCTTGAAAAAGAGCTTGAACATGTTAAGGCATATCTATCAATAGAGCAAGCTCGGTTTCCCGGTAAATATGAAGTCCGCTTTAACATAGAACCCGGGATTGAAAAAGTCCTGCTGCCTCCTTTCATTCTTCAGCCGCTCGTGGAAAATAGCATCCGGCACGCCTTTTCACGAACAAAAGGCAAGGGTGAAGTACAAGTGGAGGCATTGTTGAAAAATGAGTGTTTGCATATTGAGGTAACGGATAACGGCAAAGGAATTTCTTCTGGCAAACTCGATTCCCTCGGCCAGGAGGCTATTGAATCTAAATCAGGAACAGGAACAGCATTGGTAAACATTCGAGAGCGCCTGGAGGGCTTCTACAATAAAGAAGCTGATTTCAGGATTAATAGCCTTGAAGGACATGGCACGACCATTACCATTTGTCTGCCTATAGATAGAAAGGGAGGCATCGAACAACATGATCAGAACATTTATAGTGGATGATGAACCCCTTGCGCGGGATGAACTTAAATATCTTTTACTGCGGTCCCGGGAAGCTGAAATAGTTGGCGAAGCGAGCAATATGGAGGATGCTCTGGAACACATTACGCGTCTGCTGCCAGATTTGGTCTTTCTGGATATTGAACTTTCGGAAGACAGCGGCCTTGTGCTTGCTGAGCAGATTCACAAACTGCACCCCTCCCCTGCCATTGTCTTTGCAACAGCCTACGACGAATTTGCCTTGCAGGCCTTTGATTTAGATGCACTGGACTATTTATTAAAGCCATTTGACGAAAAGCGCATAAAACAGACACTGGAAAAGATTAAAGCAATAAAGAAGATTGGCAAAGCCGGATCCCTTCCAGTTTCAGAACCGTCCAAAACCGCATCTCAACAAACAGGAAAGTTAGCCATCATGGCTGATGAAAGGATTGTTTTGATCGATAAACAGAGCATCGTTTATATCACTGCGGTTGAAGGAAGGACGTTAATTAAAACCATGGATGCGGAATATAGAATATCGGAGACATTAACCTGGATTGAAAAGAAACTGAGTGATGCCCCATTAATCAGGGTACATCGCAGTTATCTAGTCAATCTTGATCATATCTCCGAAATAGAGCCATGGTTCAATTCAACCTACAATTTAATTATGAAGGATGGTTCTAAGGTTCCTGTAAGCCGTACTTATGTTAAAGAATTAAAGCAGCTGATTGGTTTTTAACTAAATTTTTTGACATTAACGAAAGGAGAGTTGTATTTCATCCCTCAATTTTTGCATTTCAGCTTTCAATACAGGTAAAACGCATTGAAAACGCTCTCATTTTATTTTCATTGGGTATAGTCAAGATGTAAATAGATATGGGGGGTTAGACAAAAATGAATGCGGTTACAATGGTTATCGGGTCTATCTGTGTTCTTATGATTGCATATCGTTTATATGGTACATTTATGGCCGTCAAGGTTTTGAAATTAAAAAAAATGGAAGAGGCCAGGAAGACTCCAGCCCATACTTTAGAGGATGGGAAGGATTATGTGCCCACTAATAAATGGGTTTCATTTGGCCACCATTTTGCAGCAATCGCTGCTGCCGGTCCTCTTGTAGGGCCAATTTTGGCAGCACAGTTCGGTTATCTTCCTTCACTATTATGGCTTTTAATCGGGGCCGTTATAGGCGGGGCAGTCCACGACGCTGTCGTCCTATTCGCGTCTATGAGACAGAATGGAGAGTCCTTGGCTGAGGTAGCTAAGAAGGAATTAGGCCCTGTTGCCGGTTTCTGTACAGGACTTGCGATGTTATTCATCATTACCATTACTATGGCTGGTTTATCCATGGTTGTCCTGCATGCGCTGGAGCATAATCCTTGGGGGACTTTCGCCGTAGGCATCACCATTCCTATTGCTATGGGAGTAGGATTGTATCATCGAAAAACAGGCAACTTAAAAGTTGCGACCATAGTTGGTTTTGCGTTAATCATGCTTGCAGTATTTCTCGGCCCTAAGATTCAGGGAACATTCCTTGGGGAACTGCTTAATTTAGATGTAAAGCAATTATCTCTTATTCTGCCGATCTATGCATTTTTTGCAGCGGCCTTGCCAGTTTGGCTATTGCTTGCTCCACGTGATTACTTAAGCAGTTTTATGAAAATCGGAGTATTTATCGCTTTGATCGCCGGAGTATTTATCGTTAACCCGACCATTCAATTCCCGGCGTTGACTGAGTTTATCCATGGCGGCGGCCCAATCCTTGCCGGTCCGGTTTGGCCATTCATTTCCATTACCATAGCCTGTGGAGCGATCTCTGGATTCCATGCTTTCGTAGGTTCCGGTACAACTCCTAAAATGCTTGACCGCTGGACTGACATCAAGGTTGTAGGATTCGGCGCAATGCTGGTTGAGTGTGTGGTGGCAATCATGGCGTTGGTTGCTGCGACAGCCCTTCAGCCTGCGGATTACTTTGCTATCAACTCCACTCCTGAAGTATTCAAAACATTAGGAATGGAAACGGTTCACCTGAAAGAGCTAAGCGAAGAAATTGGATTAAATCTAGAAGGCCGTACAGGCGGCGCAGTAACACTGGCAGTTGGCATGACATATATCTTTACAGAAATCCCATGGTTCGATAAACTTGCTTCTTTCTTCTTCCAATTCGTCATTATGTTTGAAGCATTATTCATCCTGACAGCTATCGACTCTGGTACACGGGTTGCTCGTTATCTGATACAGGACTTCGGCGGTGCCTTCTATAAGCCTCTGAAGCGGATAGATTGGATTCCCGGCAATATTTTCGCAAGTGCATTAGCATGCTTCCTCTGGGGTTATCTATTATTCTCAGGTGATATTGGTTCTGTGTGGGCGCTATTCGGGGTCTCCAATCAGCTAATGGCTTCTATCGGGCTCATTGTCGGGGCAACAGTCATCTTGAGGGTTGCTGACAAGCGCCGTTACATGCTGACCTGCTTAATTCCACTTGCATACCTTTATGTAACTGTTAACTATGCAGGCTACTGGATGGTGAAGAACGTATACTTAAATTCAGCCGCTGCGGGATATAGCGTACTGAATGGCATTTTATCCATCATCATGCTCATCTTAGGTGCCGTCATCATCGTAACAGCGGCCAAAAACTGGCTGGCAACATGGAATGCTCCAGCTGCTAAATTAACCAGAAAAACCGCTTAAGAAAGAATGTAAGGAAAGGCTATTGCGAATTGCAATAGCCTTTTTCGATTTATCACTCTATTGTCCCGTGGCAGGTTCAATATCTTTACTTTATTGAAAATAATAACAGCATATCGCCGTAGCC
Organism: Peribacillus sedimenti; assembly: GCF_046237635.1. Taxonomy (NCBI): domain Bacteria; kingdom Bacillati; phylum Bacillota; class Bacilli; order Caryophanales; family Bacillaceae; genus Peribacillus; species Peribacillus sedimenti. Next base: position 4,995,365 of record NZ_CP143547.1, read on the forward strand.
CTCTACTTCCATTTTTTCTTTCGGGATGAAATGGAGCGCCGCTGAATTAATGCAATATCGAAGGCCCTTTGGTCCAGGACCATCCGGAAAGACATGGCCGAGATGGGAATCTGCTTCCCTGCTCCTAACTTCTGTTCTTGTCATTCTATGGCTTAAGTCCACTTTTTCTTTTACGCTTGCCGACATGATGGGCTTTGTGAAGCTTGGCCAGCCGCAGCCACTGTCGTACTGATCCCGAGAGCTGAACAGCGGTTCCCCGGAAACGACGTCTACATAAATCCCCTCTTCTTCGTTGTTGTAGTACTCATTGTCAAAAGGAGGCTCTGTGCCGTTTTCCTGGGTCACATAATACTGCATCTCTGTCAGCTCTTCTTTTAATTGGGTTTTATCTTGCCAATGTTCTTTTATGAAGGACTCTCTTCCTGAGCCTCTTTGATATAATGCATACCGGAATGGATTCTTTTTATAAAAGTCCTGATGATACTCTTCTGCAGGATAAAAATTCTTTGCCGGAAGAATCTGTGTTACAACGGGCTCCGAAAAATGACCGTTATGTTCCAGATCCCGTTTGGACTCCTCTGCGGCAACCCTTTGTTCTTCACTATGATAAAAAATGGCTGTCCGATAGGACTCTCCACGGTCAGAAAACTGTCCGCCTTCATCAGTAGGGTCGATTTGCCTCCAGTAAAGATCCAGCAGCATGGGATAAGAAAGGACGGCAGGGTCGAATGTAATCTGAACGGCCTCATAATGTCCAGTTTGATTGGAGCAAACTTCTTTATAAGTAGGATTTTCTGTGCGACCTCCCGTATAACCGGAGACAACTTCTTTGACACCTGCCATCTCATCGAATGGAGAAACCATACACCAAAAGCATCCGCCTGCAAATGTAGCTTTTTCAAAGGGTTTCTGCGCCTCTTTTGACATTGTTATCGCCACTTTCTCATTTTGATTGATTTTTAAATTCCTAAATGGAAGGATTTAATATATTATTGCAGAATTACAATTATGAAAGTCATAAAGGAGGGACTTATGTGATAGAGCTTGTTAAAGTAAAACCTGAGCAGATAAATATCCTGCATAATTTGCTGCAGTTTTACATTTATGAATTCACCAGTTTTAACCAACAAATTACGCTGGAAGAACATGGGCTGTTTAAGCCTTTTGATTTAGAGGATTATTTCACTGTTCCGGAAAAGCACCCTTTTTTCATAAAGAATGAAGAGGAATATGTCGGGTTTGCACTTGTAGAAAGCGGTACCGGAGAAAAGCCAAGTAACATCGATGAATTTCTAATCATGCGAAAACATAAAGGCAAGGGTTACGGAAAAGCTGCCGCAACAAGCATATTTGAAATGTTTCCAGGACGATGGACCGTCTTCCAAATTGAGCGTAATACACCCGCGCAAGGGTTTTGGAGAAAGGTTATACACGATTATACCGGAGGGAATTACACGGAGAAAACGGATGAATACAAAAGGGTGAAACAGGAATTCACAATACATTCGATTATGGTATAGGGATTTTCTCACACAACTCCATATGCTCTCTTAACTTAAGACCATATTCACAACTATAAATCCTTTTTGAAGGACAACACAATCAAAAAGGCTTCGTATGGCATATAAAAGGGTGAAACACACCAAGACGTGCTTCACCCTTTATTTTGCTCGCGATCGAATTTTTTTATAAAACAAAGCTTACGATGATAGCTGATAGTACACTAACCAATGTTGCTCCATAAAGCAGCTTAAGTCCAAATCTGGCAACAACATTTCCCTGGCTTTCATTGAGCCCTTTAACCGCTCCGGCAATTATACCGATAGAGGAGAAGTTTGCAAAAGATACAAGGAAAACAGAAATTATCCCCAGTGTCCTTGCACTCATTTCCGCTTGCACCTTCCCTAGTTCGATCATGGCCACGAATTCGTTTGTAACAAGCTTCGTTGCCATAAGGCCTCCAGCTGTGACAGACTCCTTCACAGGTACACCCATTAGAATGGCAATAGGTGCGAAAATGTATCCGAGAATCTCCTGAAAGCTCTTGCCGAATGCAAGATCGAACAGATTATTGATTAAAGCGATCAATGCTACGAAACCAATGAGCATGGCTGCAACAATGATTGCCACTTTAAACCCGTCCATAATATATTCCCCGATCATTTCGAAAAAGGACTGCTTTGCTTCCTCCTGTACCTCGAGGATGTCCTCCTTGTCTTCAACTGTATAGGGGTTTATGATTGCTGAGATGATGAAGCCTCCAAACAGGTTGAGCACAATAGCAGTCAGAACGTATTTCGGCTCAATCATTGTCATATAGGCTCCGACAATGGACATGGAAACCGTGGACATCGCAGATGCACATAAGGTGTAGAGACGATGCTCCGGCAGATGGGCAAGCTGTTTCTTCACTGTAATAAATACTTCGGATTGGCCAACAATTGCGGAAGCGACGGCATTGTACGATTCCAGCTTCCCCATCCCATTTATTTTGCTGAGAACAAAACCGATTCCTTTCATGATGAACGGCAGTATTTTAAAATGCTGAAGAATTCCGATTAACACAGAGATAAACACGATAGGAAGGAGCACATTCAGGAAAAATGGGGTTTGTCCCTCATTTGCCAGTCCTCCAAACACGAAGGAAATTCCTTCACCCGCGAATGCTAATAGTTTTTCAAATGCTTTTGCAATTCCCCTGATAAGGATAAGACCAAATTTTGTATTTAACAAAACATATGATAAGACTAACTGAATGGCAACCATGACTATGATTGGTATCACTTTTACCTTTTTACGATTGTTACTCGCAAGCCATGCGAGGCCGAATACGACAAGAAGTCCGATAATTGCAATGATGTATTTCATATACGCCTCCACTAAGTTGAAATTTCTGGTTTGTCATTAGCCGGGGTAGAGCAGAATGATAAATTTTTTAAACGAATGTTTGCTGTTATTGGATTAGTCCATATCGTCTGCTTTAAAGAATCCAGGCAGTAATTCGTCTATAGTTGTGTCCTGGACATCGCCATGCAGATTGCTTAAGTATATCTTGGTATCCGGAGCTGCAAATTCAGCGATCACCTGACGGCATGCCCCGCAGGGAGATACTGGCCCGTCGGTGTCCCCTACCACTGCAATCGCCTCAAACTCATGAAAACCTTCAGATACTGCTTTGAAGATGGCTGTCCTTTCCGCACAATTCGTGAGACCATAAGAAGCGTTCTCAATATTGCAGCCGCGAAAAATTTTCCCGTCCTTGGTTAATAGGGCTGCTCCCACCAGGAATTTAGAATATGGAACATAAGCCTTCTTCATAGCTTCCTTTGCTTCAGCAATCAACATGTTTTTATCCATTCATATTCTCCCCAATCTGTAAGGTTATCACACAAATTCACCAATGTTTCTTTCTAATTTCAGCAAACGCTTTCAAGGTGTACTGCTGCCAAAGAGGTACGTACATCTTAATATATGTCTACTATAACAAATACTAAAACAGTCTGCCTATTATATTTTATAAACTTCCTTTAAAAATATTTCCTTCCTGCAGCTGAAATTGGACATTTAGAGCGCCAGCATTAGAAAAACCGATTCCTAATGAAATCGGTTTTTCGCTACAGCGAGCTATGCTGTAATCCAAATCGTATGTTCGAATCCTGCTTCTATTTCTTTATGACACTGTGGCCGCCAAATTCATTTCTTAAAGCAGCCACTACTTTTCCAGAGAATGTATCTTCATCTAAAGAACGATATCTCATCATTAGTGACATGGCGATTATAGGAGTGGCCGCCTGGAGGTCAAGTGCCGTCTCCACTGTCCATTTTCCTTCTCCAGATGATTGCATAATGCCTTTTAGCCCTTCGAGTTTAGCATCCTTAGAGAACGCATTTTCTGTTAGTTCCATTAACCATGAACGGATGACTGAACCATTATTCCATACTCTTGCTACCTTCTCATAATCAAAGTCGAAGTTGCTTTTTTCAAGAACTTCAAATCCTTCAGCTATAGATTGCATCATTCCGTATTCCACACCGTTATGTACCATTTTAAGGAAATGGCCGCTTCCACTCTCTCCGGCGTACAGATATCCGTTCTCAACAGAAATGTCCTGGAATAGCCCTTCTACATAATTGAATGCCTCTTGATTTCCTCCAATCATGGTACATACACCATTGCGTGCACCTTCCATGCCGCCGCTTGTCCCAACATCAAGGAAATGAATGCCCAGTTCCTGTAATTCTTTTCCTCTGCGGATGGAATCTTTATAATTAGAGTTTCCTCCATCTATGACAATATCTCCGGACGCTAACAGACCTTTTAACTCTCCAAGTACATTCTCCGTAATATTGCCTGCTGGAACCATCATCCAAACGACACGGCGCCCTTCTAGATTCTCAACTAACTCTTTAATTGAGGATGCGCCTATTCCGCCTTCAGCTGATACTTTTTTAACGTTTTCCTGTTCTACGTCGAATGCCACAACTTCATGGTTCCTCATTATATTTAAAGATAGGTTGTAACCCATTTTTCCAAGACCGATTAATCCTAATTTCATTCTTCGACACCTTACTTTCCTGTTTTTTTGACAGTTTACCTGTAATTTCTCCTCTCTATTATAAGAAAAATTTTTCATTTATCCAATATTAATAAGAAAAATTTTTTCACACTCTTCCATGTGTTATAATCTGTGCAGATAAATCCTGAAAGGAATATTCCTATGACTCAGAGTTGCCTAGGTAAAATACGTTCGTATTACGCTCGTTTCAGTGACAAAGAAAAAAAGATTGCTAATTATATATTGGAAAACCCGGAACAAATTATACATTGTACAATCAATGAGGTTGCTGAAGACTTAGATGTTGCAGATGCAACCGTTTTCCGTTTTTGTAAACGGATTGGCTTTAAGGGCTATCAAGCGATGAAAATTGCGCTTGCGTCTGAAATTATGACTCCCATACAGCAGATTCATGAGGAAATTACTGAAAGGGATAGTGAAAAGACAGTTGCAGACAAAATATTCAGATCCAATATTCGTTCACTGGAGAATACCTTGCAGGTCCTTGATGCAAATTCAATCAACAAAGCTGTATCCATCCTTTTGAATGCAGAAAGAATTGAATTCTACGGAACAGGCGGCTCCTCTATGATCGCCATGGATGCATATCATAAATTTATAAGGACAGGAATTAAAACGTTTGCCTTTGTAGACTCTCATTTTCAGCTGATGGCAGCATCCCAATTGACTTCTAAAGATGCAGCTGTGGTCATATCTCACTCAGGTACAAATAAAGATACTATCCGCATTTTAGAAACCGCCAATGAAAACGGTGCTAAAACCATAGGGATTACCAGCTTTCCTAAATCACCTGTCAGCCAAAAGGCAGATGTTGCTCTTATCACAAGTGCTGAAGAAACAGAATACAGGTCTGAAGCACTTGCCTCAAGAATCAGTCAGTTAAGCTTAATAGATGCATTATATGTCAATATAATGATTAAGAATAAAGAGCATGCGAACCGCTCCCTGGAAAAAGTACGGAATGCAATCTCAGAGACAAGGATGTAAATATAAACAAGGCGTGCATATACCGCTTCCGCCTTGTTTTTTTGTCCTCTTAAGGATTGATAATAGAATGAGCTTGTATACCAAAATACCCATTATTATTTTCTGAATTTACAATCTTTTTAAATAAATGTATAATATTTCATGCAGGCAAGTGCCTGTATAATTATAAATAAAGGAGGAATAAGTATTGGCAGTTAACCAGTCAGTAGCTAAGAAAAGCCGGAAAGCCGCTTCACTCGATTACAGCAAAATCGTTCAGTCAGCATCCTTCAAAGAGCTGATGCATGAGAAAAAGAAATTTATACTTCCTATGTCTATCTTTTTTATGGTATTTTACTTCACTCTTCCAGTCCTCACCGCGTATTTCACAGTATTAAACAAATCTGCAATCGGTTCCATTTCATGGGCCTGGCTTTTTGCTTTCGCCCAATTCGTAATGACAATTACACTATGCATGATTTATACAAAAAAAGCCGGGAAATTTGATGAAATGGTAGACAAAATTGCTAAAGAAGCCGGAAAGTAAGGGAGAATGAACTCAGATGAATATGCTCGCTTTTTCTTTATTTGTAGCCATTGTCGCAATAACTCTGATTATTACCTATATAGCCTCTAAAAGAACAAAAACGGCAAGTGATTTCTATACAGCAGACGGAAGCCTAACCGGGTGGCAAAACGGTTTAGCCATAGCGGGGGATTACATGTCTGCAGCCTCATTTTTAGGGATTGCTGGAATGGTAGCGCTTTCAGGATTCGACGGTTTCTTCTATAGCATCGGTTTCCTCGTAGCATATCTTGTCGTTCTCTTTATTGTGGCAGAGCCATTGAGGAACCTGGGGAAATATACCCTAGCTGATATGATTGCAGCCCGTTTTGACGAGAAAAAAGTACGTGGTGTGGCAGCTTTAAACACTATAACGATTTCCACTTTTTATATGATTGCCCAGTTGGTTGGCGCAGGTGCACTCATAAAATTATTATTAGGCATTGATTATGTATGGTCCGTATTAATAGTCGGAGTCTTAATGACATTGTATGTAGTTTTTGGCGGCATGATGGCCACTAGCTGGGTACAAATCGTCAAAGCTATATTGCTGATGGGAGGAACACTGCTCATTTCCATCATGGTTTTCGCCAAATTTGATTTCAGTGTTGTACAGATGTTTGAAAAAATGAAAACAGCCACTCCGCTTGGAGCCGATTACCTTAATCCAGGAAATAAATTCAAGAATCCGATTGATACACTTTCGCTAAATCTGGCTCTTGTATTAGGTACTGCAGGACTTCCGCATATCCTGATCCGTTTCTTCACAGTAAAAGACGCCATAACAGCACGTAAGTCTGTAGTGTATGCTACATGGATTCTTGCTGTATTCTATATTATGACCATCTTCCTTGGCTTTGGAGCAGCCGCGTTTGTCGGCTATGACAAAATTGTCGAAGCCAATGCTGCGGGAAATATGGCAGCACCGCTTCTTGCACAGGCTTTAGGCGGAGATTTCCTTTTCGCCTTCGTTTCTGCTGTTGCATTTGCGACGATCCTTGCCGTGGTGGCTGGACTTGTTCTTTCCGCCGCCTCAGCCTTTGCACATGACTTTTATAGCCATATACTACGCCGCGGACAAGCTACCGAAAAAGAACAGGTAGTTGCCGCTCGCTGGGCATCAATCGGTGTTTCTGTTATTTCTATCATTCTTGCACTATTTGCCCAAACGTTAAATGTCGCTTTCCTCGTAGCTTTGGCATTTGCAGTGGCAGCTAGTGCGAATCTTCCAATTATCATGCTTACAATCTTCTGGAAAAAATTCAATACAACCGGAGCTATTTCCGGTATGCTGGTAGGACTATTCAGCGCTTTATTCCTTGTGGCAATCAGCCCTAACGTTTGGAATCCCGAAAAAGGTGTGGCCATTCTGGTAGGTGACCCTCTTATCACTTTGACCAACCCAGGCATTATTTCGATTCCACTAGGGTTCCTAGCTGCCATTGTTGGTACCATGGTATCCAGCAAAAAAGCAGATGCCAAGAAATTTGATGAAATACTTGTTAAAGCAAATACCGGTATCAATGGTTCTGCCAGTATAAAATAAGATCGGCCATATATTGCTTACATAAAAAAACCGAAGTGCTATATAAAGCAGCCTTCGGTTTTTTTGTGGAATTACAGGTACAAGTTTATCTTGGTTGAGCTACAACACCATTGTGAACTTTAATATATCCATGCCGAAGGATATTAAATCCGCCTTCATATACATACAGCCCCATCTGCCTAATATCCATCAGTTCCCGGTACGTATGGTTCATGACATCAGCCATGATCATATAAATAGCTTAGACTTTGCCTGTAAGCGCGGTGTGGTCATGATGGCATAACCACCAGGCTTCAGAAACTTTCTGTGCCAATCCATAGCTTCCTTCTTGAACGCATCTGGAAAATGTTCCAGCAGACCAACACTAAGGACAATATCAAACTCCTGTCCAAATGATAGATTTCTTATATCATCCACCACATAATGTATATTCATTTCGTTTTTGTGCCACACCTTTGGATGTCCTGAAGCGGGATTGACACCAAGGAAAGGATAGCTTTCCGGGAAATGTCCGAACCGATCAGTACGGCAGAAGTCATCATAATCCACCATTACAATTTCCCCTTCAGGATACATAGCGTACAGCTGCATCGCTTCATATCCCTCTGCGGCACCAAGAAAAAGAATCCTCGGCTTCTTTACATCCAAGCCTTGAAATAAAGCACGCTTTCCACGGGGGTCCCAAACCCCATCCTCAATACGGTGGGCATAATTCCATAGAGACAAACGTATCGTCTCACCTAATGCTTTCTTTACGTCACTTAGCTGGAATCTGGACATATATTTTTTCAAATCGTCTTTCTTTTTCGTTAGCTCATCCGGTACATCCTTGACAAACCACTCATGGAATGATTTATTAAAAAATTCCCAAGATGTTTTTACGGACATTTCGCCATTTTCCTTTTCCCATTCACTTTTTGCAGCAGCAACTGTCTTCACTTCATATGGCTTACCAATGTCCTTCCATTTAACAAGCGACCAGTCGGAAACAATATTGGCATTAATAAACTGATCAAGCTTTTCACTGCAAGGATTTCTTAAATCTACACGATAACTGGGTTCAAGCCAGGTCGTTTCAAAATCAACTTCTGAAAATAACGGCTCATCTACTTTTAGCTGGCTAACGCTCACGCCATATTCACTTCCTTTTCGATAGATTTCGGACACTCTTAGCTGTACACATAATATTTTCTCGGCACATTGCAAAGTTCCATGACCCCTAGATTAGCGATGCCATATTATTTCCTTAACAAAAAATTAGGAAACTGCATAAGCCAAATTACCTTGTCAAAAAAACTCTCACATTACCCCTGATGTGCTGTTTTCACAAATACTAGATAATACTTAGTTAAAAAAGAGAGAGCAAAAATTTTTGTCATTCCAAAATTCGTTTTAGACCTCCATTTATTTAAGTAAGCGTTTTCATTATAATTTCCACAGTTATTGGCCGATTCCTTTTTTTCCTGAAAAGATAGCAAAAAATATATATAAAAAAGCAGGAACAAAACATTCCTGCTAGTTTGAGGCTATTATTTCATATTGTATTTTCTTACCAATTGGTTCATAACTTCTGACAATAATAAGCCCATCGCAATGGCTCCAGAAAACATAAAAGCCTTAGCTGCCAGCTGGATGGCCATATTATAATCATTGCTGACAAAATGCCGCATTGCGTCATATGCAAGTCCGCCCGGTACTAATGGTATGATCCCGGATACGCTGAAAATAATAACGGGAGTTTTATAAAACTTGGCAAAATATTGAGCTATCACCGCGACCAAGAATGCGGCTGCAAGAGTTGCAAGCACGCTGTCGGCATCCCTTGATACAAGCCCATAATAAACCGCCCATCCTGCCATCCCTACGAATCCACATTTTATCAATGATTGTTTCGGGACATTAAATATTACCCCAAAAGCTGCTGAAGCAATAAAACTGGTAATAAGCTGTGCTATCATATTGTTTCCCTTTCTCAGTAGAATGCAAAAACCACTGCTATTCCTGTACCAATTGCAAAAGCCGTAAGAAATGCCTCTGCCCCTTTTGTTATACCTGATACCAGATGTCCTGCAATTAGATCCCTCACAGCATTCGTGATCAGCACCCCGGGAACCAAGGGCATAACTGATCCGATTATTATCTTATCTATTTCATGCCCTGCTCCAATTTTCACAAACAAAAAAGCCAGCAGACCGATTACAACGGAAGAAAGGAACTCAGCGAAGAACTTTATTTCCAGGAGACGGTGTAAAAAGATCACTCCGGATAAACCTACGGCTCCTGTTATACATGCCGGAAGAAAATCATGCCATTGGCCCTGATACATGATCAAGAAGCAGCCGCTGGATATAAACGCAGCAAAAATTTGTATCCAAAGCGGATAGGCATCTCTTTCTTTTTCAATTTGCCTAAGCTGTGTGAGCGCATCTTGAGGAGAAAGTATGCCACTGGCGATTTGCCTGGAAAGACTGTTAACAACCGTTACCTTCCGTAAATCCGTTGAACGCTCAGAAATCCGAACCAGTTTGGCAGGATCCGCTCCATCTATAGAAAAAATAATGCCGGTTGGCGTTACATAGCTGTGTGAATGATCGATTCCGAAGGACATTGCGATTCTAGTCATTGTATCTTCTACCCTGTAGGTTTCTGCACCGCTTTCGAGCATAATCTTGCCTGCAAGAAGGCAAACTTCTATTATTTCATATGTATAAACCCGTTTTTCCATATTTCATCTCTCCGATTAAGGCCTCTTTCTTTCAACTTTCATTCATCATAATCTATTTTAAACAAAAAGGATATTAAAGACAGTTTACGTTTCGAAAAAATCAAGAAAATAACCTCTTGAACAGCGTAGAGGTTATGTAATTCACCATTATGAAAATGTAAAAGTTTATATTTGCATATCAGTTTAACAATTGAACCCTTTATGGTGCTTCACTATCGAAGTCTACCCCTTTTGTAAGAAGCCAAACGTTCAAATCGTTTAAAGACCGCAATGCAGGTATTGCTGTTTCACGTGAAACACATGGAAACTAGCTTGTGATAAATTGAGATTAACTGAATCCGAATTTTAAAACCGATCATCCTGCCGCGTACTTATTTGATTTTCTTCGAAATTTTACGGCTAACAGTACGATTGCACTTTTTCAAGAAACGTTTTCATACTATAATTAATTATCTGAATCATCAGTTGTTCAAAGGAGATGTATATTATGATTAAAGTTGGTATTATTGGCCTTGGAGCGATTGGCCAAAGGTTGATTCACCAGTTCAACCAGCATCCATCCACACAAATTGCAGCAGTTTGTGATATAAACCAAGAATTGGCTGAAAAGACCGCTAAAACCCTTGGCAGCATTCCATTCTTTATGAATCATGGAGAAATGCTTGAAAAGGTACAGCTGGATCTTGTTTATGTAGCCGTACCGCCTAAATATCACCATAGGGTCTCTACAGATGTCATCAGCAAGGGAATCCATATTCTGTGTGAAAAACCGCTTGCCAACTCTCTTGATGAGGCAAATATTATGCTGGAGCAGGCTCAGAAAGCAGATATTGTCCATGCCATGAACTTCCCTCTTAACTATAGTGCCGGCAGCAATACTTTTGCCAGATTAATCAAGGAACATTACGTTGGTACTCTTCGCCGTCTGGAGCTTGTCATGCGTTTCCCTCAATGGCCGAGAGCCTGGCAGCAAAACGAGTGGGTCGCGAGCAAGGAACAAGGTGGTTTTGTGCTTGAGGTGGGCATCCATTTCATCCAGCAAATACAAAGTATCTTCGGTGCCCTCTCAGTAAGGGACAGAATCATCCAGTTCCCAGAAGATCCTAATGCTTCTGAAAACAGTATACTGGCTACACTTTATATCAATGAAGAAGTTCCATTCTTAATAGATGGATTAAGCGGAATAGCAGGAAATGAACAAATCAAATTAACAGCCTACGGAACAGAAGGAACTCTTTCCCTGGTGAATTGGGGCTTGCTCGAAGGTGGAAAGCTAAATGAAGAGGTAGCTCCACTTCAAGCAGATCAAGATTTAGAAGAGTCGCTCATAGATCATCTAGTAACAGCAATTCAAGGCAAAGAAGCTACCATAATAGATTTTGCAGCAGGATACCAGGCGCAGGGCATCCTAGAGCAATTGCGAAAATAAAAAAAGAAGCACAGCTGCTCTGTCAGCTGTGCTCTTTTCATATTACTGTACTTCCATATGCAAATCTCCCTTTTTTGCCCATCCAACCATCTTAATAATCTGATAGATTCCTAGAGTAAGGGCAATCGGTAAAATCACTCCCACCGCAATATAAATAAGGAACACAATCCATCCTTGATTAGCTAAAATATTTAAAGGCGCGATGAAAGAATTCAGCCCAAGCCCGGCCAATTCGTACGGAACCTTAAAGTCGAATCCTATTGTAGCGATAGGTGCACAAATAATTGCAGCAACAAACGTAGGAATCACGAGTTTTGGATTTTTGATCAAGTTAGGAAACTGTACTTTAGGTGTGATTAAAGCCTGTGCAAGAAACCCGCCTAAATCATTCTGCTTTAGTGACATGGCTGTAAAACCAGCAAACTGAACGGTACATCCAATTAGTGCAGCCGCACTGGAAACGGGATCCAACTGCAATGCAATTGCTATAGCTGCCGATGATGCCGGTGACATTAGCAATATACTCCATACCAAGGCAATAACCATGGAAGCAAGAACTGGAGACCCTTGTACAGAAGATGTTATTTCTGCACTTAGCCATTGTAATAACGGTGTTGTAACTGCCGCTAAGCCTACCCCGGCAATCCCCCCTGCCAGCACTGCTCCGGCAGGAATAGCCATCATATCAAGCTTTGTTCTGCCAGTTATCCTTTTTCCAACCCATGTAGCAATCACAGCTGCCAGAATAGCACTGAGCGGCTGTCCCGGAACAATTGTGAAAACTCCCTCCGGAGTGGCATGAATCGCATTCGCTCCAACCGCCGCACTTGCCATGGCACTAAATATAACCAGGCTATTTCCTCCAAGCTGGTAGGCAACTCCTGCCCCTATCGCTGGTGCAAGCAGTACTTTAGCTGCCGATCCGATTCCGATAAAGGCCTCCCAGCCAATGAACTTCCCTATTGTCTCAAACAATAAACCGATGCCCAATGTTACCAAAACTGCATTGGCAATACCAGTTGAGGCTTTATACATACGCTCTACTGCATAATTTTTCATGGTTAACTGACTCCCCTGCTGTTATTTTTCAATAAAAAAACCCGTCCGATATTGGATGGGCGCTACTCTTACGTTTGAGCGCCTTGTCAAAACGCAAGCTGGACTCAAACATGCCATTTACGAATGGTAGTTTCAGTCCTCTACGTAATAATAATAATTCCCTTATGCGTCTTAGTGTGAGTGTACATGATAATGACTCCTAACCCATTCATGTTTTTTGTTATACTAACATAAATTTTCTGAATTTGTAAATAACTTTTTTTATTTAAAATATTTAAAACGCTTACATATTATAAGTCCTGATATTCTTTTCTGAAATAATAAAAGTTCTTGTATTGTAATAACAAATAAAAAAGTACGGATACCCATATTACCTAGCCTAATTGGAATCATCCGTACCGTCTATTCAACCCTTATCAGCTATGCTTTCCCAAGCCCGGTGAAGCAGGCGTATCCCCTCTTCTATTTCTTTTTCTGATAATGCACCAAAACCAAGCATGATTAAGGAGGGCTCTGTCGCTTCTTTAGCAAACCAATACTTCAAAGTGGAGTACACCTTAACTCCGTATTGCCCAGCCTTTTTTATTAGGCTTTCATTGTCTTTGTTATGTGTTTGCAATAGCAAATGTAGTCCAGCCTTGCTTCCGACAATTTCTACCTGGTCACCAAAGTAAGTCTCTACCGCTTTTAACAGTGTTTTATGTTTTACTTGATATATTTTTCTCATTTTTCGAATATGGCGTTCGAAATAGCCCTCTTTCATGAAAAGACACATGGCCTTTTGGATAATAGGAGAAACAGTTTGATTATAATGCGACAAATGCCCGTCCATTTTCTGCATCAATGTCTGAGGCAGCACCAGGTAGCTCATTCTGGTGGAAGGCAAAAAGGATTTTGAGAACGTCCCCAAATAAATTACTTTGTCATGGGCATCAAGTGCCTTTAATGATGGAACAGGCTGACCCTGATAGCGGAATTCACTGTCGTAGTCATCTTCAATGATATAACGGTCATTGGCATAAGCCCACTCCAGCAGCTTTAGCCGCTTTTGAATAGGCAGAACCATACCCATTGGGAACTGATGAGAAGGAGTAATATAGACTGCCGCTGCGTTCTTCTGTTCCAAGTCCAGTTTCGATAGATTAATGCCGTCAGAATCCAGTTTTATAGGAGTAATTTTGCAGCCATAGTTCAGGAAGACCTTTCTGACCCCATCATAGCCGGGATCTTCAAATGCAATGGATTGCCCCTGGAGAGAAAGAAGCTGACAAATTAGGCTTATCGCATTTTGTGTCCCTCCGCATATTATGATTTGTTGCGGCGAACAGGCTACGCCCCGGGATTGAAACAAGTAATTGGCTATTTCTGTACGCAGCCCTAGGTCACCCTTCGCCTCCCCATATCCAAATAATCCTGCTTCGTCTTTGTACAAGGCCTCCTGTAAGCAACGTTTCCAGATTTTCATTGGAAAATGGTTTCGATCCACATTTCCATATTTAAAGTCTATGACTTCTTCCATTCCTTTTGACTCTTTCTCATCCTCAGCATTATCAACAACAAGCCGATCCGGCTGCCAAACAGGCTGGTCGACCTCCAAAACCATTAAGCCGCTGCGGGGCCGGCTCTCGACATACCCTTCCGCTACAAGCTGCTGGTAAGCATTTTCTACCGTATTCTTGCTGACGTTTAAATGCTCGCTTAAATAACGGATGGACGGGAGCTGAGAATGAGCAGGTATGCCTCCATTCTCTATTTCCCTCTTAATATATGTATAAAGCTGGACATAAAGTGGGCTATCCAATTTCCTATCCAGAAAAGGAGTAATCTCGTACATGTTTTGCCTCCATCTGACCCCAAGATAATTTCGCCGCCTGTCACTTTTAGCGGTGCCAGGATACAGGTAAAATCATTTTATCATATCGGCAAATCAGTTAAGGGGGGTTTCTTGTGCGTTACTCAACACGTGAATGGGACGATGAAGCAGGCATGGAGATGTTTCTTGTTAACGCGAGAACCGGTTTTCTAGGTTTAGCAGATGAAAAGCTGCCTTATGTCGTTCCTCTAAATTTTGTTTATTATAACCGGGCTATATATATTCATGGGGCAGCCCATGGGCGAAAAATTGACATCATCGGACGAAATTCAAATGCCTGTTTTACAGTCAGTGAAGACCTTGGTACATTAACAGATCCTGTCCCAGCGAAGACAGACACCTCTTACATGAGCGTTATGTTATTTGGACATATTCAAATAGTGACTGACTTGAACGAAGCCACTTCTGCGATGCAGGAGATGCTGAACAAGTATGTACCTGGGTACTACCACTCTCCCCTTTCCAAAAGCCATGTTGAAAAATATCGTTCTTCGCTGGGGAGCAGGACGGCTGTTTTAAAACTAGTGCCTGAGTCCATTTCTGCAAAATTAAATGAAGTAAATGAAGCTGCAAAATTTTATCCAGGCAAAACCGCGCTCGATAAATCCAGATGATTTCACAGCATATTTGTAGACGCACTGGGTAAATGGGCCGGTAAAACAAATAGTTAAAAACTTTCCATTTTAATCCACCGCCTTCATTGCGTGATATATAATATTTAGGAGTATATTTGTTTGAAAGGAACCTGTTTATGGCTCAAACGATCATTGATAGAAACAAAGGCAGGATAAACTCCAAATGGATCATTTTATCAGTGCTGACACTTTGCTTACTATTCTTTCTGCTATGTAATTTATATCCGGTTCAAAAAGTTAATCAAAAAAAATTTTTTCAGAATGGAAGGCCTTTAGTTATTGCTCACCAAGGCGGTGAGCTGTTGGCGCCCTCCAATACCATGGCTGCATTTCAAAATGCTGCTGATTTGGGAGTGGATGTGCTGGAGACAGATATTCACATAACAAAGGACGGCCATCTGGTTGCCATTCATGACCCTAGTGTGGACCGCACAACCAATGGCACGGGAAAGGTGTCCGACTTTACATTGGAAGAGATTCAAACATTGGATGCCGGCTACCATTTTAAAGACTTGCAAGGCCAGTACAGCTACCGTGGAAAAGGAGTATATATTCCGACTGTAGAAGAAATGTTCCGGGAGTTTCCCGATATGCGTATCGAAATCGAAATCAAAGATGATAATCCGCCAAAGCGCATCGAAGAAATGGCCTCCAAGCTTTGGGATTTAATTGAAGAATATCATATGGAGCACAAAGTTTTGATTGCCTCCTTTGACCAGGACATCCTGCGGACTTTTGAAAAATATTCCAAAGGCAAAACCGCAATGGTTGCCGGAAAACAGGAAGTTACGCGCTTTGTCATTTTTCATAAAATCTTCCTGCCTAATCTATATTCCCCGGATGTTGACGCATTTCAGGTGCCTACGGAAGAAAGCATCTTTGATTTGACTGATGGTAATTTAATTCGAGGAGCGCACCGGCGCGGCTTACAGATGCATTATTGGACAATAGATGATCCTAAAACGATGGAAAAACTGCTGAAATCGGGAGCGGACGGAATATTGACAAACCGGCCAGATTTACTGCTTGAACTGATGAACAAGACAAAGTGATACAGGTACCGGGCTATCTGACTCCGGTTTTTTTTGTAATTTTTAGCTCCAAAATAAGCCAAACTATTTCCGTTGTGTTTTCCCATTTTGTTAAGATAAAAGCATGCAATATATACAAAGGAGTGTATGGAATGGCGGAAAAAGTACGTATCGGAAAAACTGAATTGTATGTTAATCCTATTGGCTTAGGTACAAACGCTGTCGGCGGCCACAATATTTATCCGAATTTAAATGAAGAGACCGGAAAAGATGTAGTTCGTACAGCTCTGGAAAACGGTATTAACTTTTTGGATACGGCTTTTATTTACGGACCTGAGCGATCTGAAGAACTCATTGGCGAAGTCATAAAAGAAAGAGGACGCCGTGACGAAGTGGTGATCGCTACCAAAGGAGCCCATAAGTTTGTCGACGGCAAGATCGTCTTTGATAATTCCCCGGCTTTTCTTAAAGACTCCGTCGAGGGCAGTTTAAAGAGACTTCAAACAGATTATATTGACTTATTTTATATCCACTTCCCTGACGAAAACACGCCTAAGGATGAAGCGGTAGGTGCCCTAAAGGAATTAAAAGACCAGGGCAAAATAAGGGCAATCGGTGTTTCTAACTTTTCAATTGAACAAATGAAAGAAGGCAATAAAGATGGCTACATAGAAGTTTTACAATCGGAGTATAACCTCTTTAAGCGTGAAGCTGAGTCCGATTTGCTTCCTTATTCAGCAGAAAATGGCATCTCTTTCATTCCGTACTTCCCTCTTGCTGCCGGACTGCTGGGCGGCAGATATACGAAGGACACTACATTTAATGACGGCCGCGCCAAGAATCCTATGTTCCAGGGCGAAACCTTTGAGCGCAACTTGGAGAAAGTAGAACTAGTCCGGGAAATTGCTGAAGCAAAGGGCGCAGAAGTAGCCCATGTCGTGCTTGCCTGGTATCTCACCCAAAACGCAATTGATGTTCTTATTCCTGGTGCCAAAAGACCTGAGCAGGTGCAGAACAATTTAAAAACATTGAATGTAAACTTAACGGATGAAGAGGTTGTGAAAATTAGCCGTATTTTCCAGGCTTAATGAAAAGAGGGAATTGGCTCAATATGCCAATTCCCATATTTTATGCTGCACCTTCCAGGGCTTCCAAAGTAACTGATACTTTAAACAGATCACCATCCGCTTCAATCTCTAAATTCCCGCCATGAAGATCCACAATGGATTTGGAAATTGCTAGGCCTAAACCAGACCCTTCTGTATGTCTGGATGCATCCCCTCTTTTAAACCTTTCCAGCAATTCATCGGTGTCCCCGCCAAGTTCGAATTGAGACACATTTTTAAAGGTTATTACAGCATGTCCGTTTATATGGTTAACTGATATATACACTCTTGTCTGATTTAAAGAATACTTCAGAATATTCCCTATCAAATTATCAAACACCCTCCAAATCTTCTGTCCATCTACATAGGCATAGATTGGCTTCTCGCGTATATTCAACCGGAACTTCAGAGTAGAATGCTTAATCATTTCGTCATATTCTCCCAATGCCTGGTGAAGAAGCTGAATAATATCTATCTTTTCCTGATACAATTCGATGTTTCCGCTTGCCATTTTAGAAGCCTCAAACAAGTCATCGATCAATATTTTTAACCGTTTGGATTTGCGATCAATAATCTCGAGGTATGCTTTACGATCATCTTCCGTCAACTCCGGAGTCTTCATTAGTTCTGTGTAAGTAATGATCGAAGTTAATGGCGTTCTCAAATCATGACTGACATTTGTAATTAACTCCGTTTTCAATCTTTCACTTTTCGCCTGTTCCCTTTGAGAAGCGTTGACGCCCTGCTTCAGTGTATTAACATTTGCAGCGAGTTTTGCCAAAACTGATGATTTGCCTGTTACAGGGAGATCAGGAGCTGTTCGTCCTTCTGCAAGCTGATTGGCATTCTTGATGATCATGTTGAAATACCCAATTCTTTTCATCATGATGACAAAAGTTGGAACGGTTACAGCAAGAAATAAAATTATGTAAATAAACGACGTTTCCGGAATAAATAAGACCACACCCAAGCCGAATCCTGAAGCCAATATTACACCTAAACAAAGAAACAGCTGAATACCTATGCTCTTTTGAAGAAAAGCCATTTTAAGCATACTCGAGGAACGAAAGACTACACCCCTCTTTAACTGAAATGCCATTTTTTCAGAATCCTTTAGGACTGGTATCAGCCACATCGCCTGAATGATAGTAACTGTGAGAAAAATCATGGTAATTAAGCTGCCTGTTATTAATTGATCAAGAAGATAAGAGTATGGATTGAATAAATATTGTTCATTCATAGCTGCAAGGGCCCACAAACTGCAAATAATGTTAAGACAAAACAGCAAAATTCTTACATCGAGTGGAATTCGATCATAAAGTATTTTTATAGTCTTCATATAGTCGATTAGAATAGCTTGTCTTTTTTTCCAATATAACAGGACTGATATGAGGAGAGAGATAACACCCATACCCGAAAAGGTATAGTATAGCATTTGCATCTTTTTATAATCTTGATTTTCAGTCATGACTGGATTGTTAGATGTTATGTTCTTTGGAATGGCTATTGTACCTTCATATTTTTGGCTTTCCCCATCTTTAATAACGGCTACCACATCATCATAGCCGGTTAATATAGTATTGTCCTCCGTGTTCAAAATATCATTTCCTGCTGCGCTATAAGATCGAGAGAAATTTACCTTTCCTTGGTCGACATCATCCTGTAATTTCGCCCCATTGATATTGGCATAAATTTCTTTCGTATCAAGATTCCTCAAATGATACACAAAAACATCCTTATCAGCCTCGAAATCCTGTCTATAATTCCCCAGTTCTTTAAAGTATTCATCCACCCTGTTCAATTTTTCCCGGATGACTTTTTCACGCACGTATTCGTCATTCTTAAAATTATTCGTTATATCCTCCAGCTTCCTATCGCGTTCCTTTTCGTAAAGCTTTGCGACTTCCTCTCTTTTAGCATTGCGGGCATCCTCAATCTTTGATTCGTATTGGCTATATATATTGGCCGTTTGTTCCGACAAAGTACCATAGCGATACCGATACTCCTCTATCTCTTCCTTGGAAACCTCGATCTTCGATTTTATATCCTCCCTGTTTTTAATGTTTAACTCATATATCGATAATAAATTTAGAAAATGCCCATATTTTTCATTAAATGCAACTGAATCAAAGTAATTCCTGGTGAGTGAGTGATTATTCAAGTGGACAAGAAAAAAAACGGTGCCCATAATTCCAGCGGAAGTCAGTAGACTCCAAATTATAAATAGGATGCTATTTTTCGATTTTGTAGCCAATTCCCCATACCACCTTTAAAAACCTTGGATTTTTCGGATCAATCTCTATTTTTTCACGTATTTTCCTTATATGTACTGCCACTGTATTTTCAGCGTTATAGTAAGGCTCTTTCCAAACGCGCTCGTAAATCTCATTAATGGAAAAAACTCTCCCCGGATGGCTCATTAGCAATTCTACAATCCTATATTCGATAGGAGTCAGTTTTATAGCTTCCCCATTAACGGACACCTGTTTTGCTTGCCGATCCAGCATTAGGCCGTTGAGGTTCACCAGCTTTTCCTTTCTTTCATATGTACCAAGTGTGACATACCTTCTTAGCTGAGATTTTACCCGCGCCAGCAATTCCATTGGATTGAAGGGCTTTGTTACATAATCATCAGCCCCGACCTGTAAGCCTAAAATTTTATCGGTATCTTCACTTTTCGCGCTTAAGATAATAATAGGAATATTTTTCTCTTCTCTAATTCTAAATGTAGTAGAAATACCATCCAACCTAGGCATCATTACATCCAATATAATCAGGTGTATTTGTTTCTCATTCAGTTTTTCCAATGCTTCAATACCATCAGCAGCTTTAATTACAGTAATTCCTTCATTTTTTAAATATATTTCAATCGCATCCCGGATTTCTTTTTCATCATCCACTACCAGAACATTAAACTGATTCATATTCTTCACTCCCCTCCAGATTATACCATTTCTTATTTATTGAATTTAACTATATCCTAAGCAATTAATCTTAACTTTTACCTATCTAAATTCTTAAGATTTTCTTAAGTTAATCTGAATAAACGCTGAACCTCCTATTTATTTCTGTTCGAAACCATTGCTACACTTTTTTCAGTTTGGTATATTGAGTGAAATACATAGCAGCTTTGCACAAATTAGGAAGAGGCGAGCCTTAATCATGAAAAAGTACCATGTGCTAATGTTCCTTATACTTGCCAATTTATTTTGGGCAGGAAATTACATGTTTGGAAAGTATGTTGTCGAAGACATGTCTCCCCTGCAAATGACGTTTTCCCGTTGGCTGATTGCGGTATTTCTTATGTTCCCATTGGCTCATTTCATTGAACGGCCAAATTGGAAGCTGGTATGGCGAGAATGGAAAATCCTCGTTGTGATGGCCGTTTTGGGTATTATTGGTTATAATTTTCTCCTTTATGAGGCACTTCGTTTTACAACACCGATGAATGCCTCGCTAGTCAACTCGATCAACCCAGCTTTAATCGTGTTATTCGCCTTTTTATTTCTTAAGGAAAAGATATCTCGCACTAATATTATTGGATTGGCGGTTTCATTGCTGGGTGTGATACTGGTTTTGACGCGGGGACAAATTCAAAAATTATTGGAAACAAATTATAATCTTGGAGATCTTTTAATGCTTGCGGCCATTCTGGTTTGGACCGTCTACTCGATTGTGGGAAGAAGGACGAAACATATCCCTCCTATTTCAGCAACTGCCGTATCCGTCGTGTTTGCATTGATTTTACTGCTGCCTTTCATCCTTGCTTCAGGAATACAGCTGCCAAGTCAAAAAGAATCATTAATCGGAATCATTTATATGGGGATTTTCCCTTCAGTGGGCTCCTTTATTTTTTGGAACATTTCCGTTCGAGAAATTGGGCCAAGCAAAGCAGGAGTATATCTGAACTTGATCACTGTATTCACAGCTATCTTCAGCCTGGTCATGGGACAGAGCATAACAGCTGTGCAAATCATTGGGGGTATCCTTGTTTTTACGGGCGTTTATCTCACCAGCCAAGGCCGCAAAAAAAACGCTATTGCACAGCATGAGACTGGTGCGTCACACAATTAAACACATAATTGTCTGGCAACAGAAAAAAGCATCTTGAAAGAGGGAAGTTCTCCATCAAGATGCTTTTTGTACTGCTACTTATTGTGTTACTGCTGCCGGCACTGCTTGTGCTTGTGCTATGCGGCCTTCTGCTTTGTATTCAAATGGTTTCGGAAGAGATTTTACGTAATCAACCGTAGCCTGAAGATCTTCTGGACCTACTTCTAAATCAGTTGATAGTGCTCCAATTCCGTATTTTGCGTTTCCATACATATAGTTGTTCACAACAACTGTATATTCTTTCGTATTGTCTATCTTGCTTCCATCTGGAAGGAAGATATCTACGACCTTACCTGTTTTAGTATTAGTATCATAAGAGTATGTGTATTTAAATCCAGCAATATGGAAGTCAAGGCCACGATCGGAAATTTGGTTATTCAACACTGTTTCTAAATCCGCACCACTTAATTTCACTTTGTTTAAGACATTTCCGAACGGCTGAATGGAGAATAAATCACCGAAAGTCACTTCACCTTCATCCAGTGGTGCACGTACCCCTCCACCATTCATTAATGCAAAATCAGAGTTCATGGCAGCCTTCATGCCATCGGCAATTAAATTACCAAGTGCAGTGTCTCCAAACCCACCTGTAGATGATGGATAGCCAGATGGCAATGCAGTGGCAGAATGACCAACTACTTCTGCCTTAATAGGAGCCACTTTATCTTCATACTTCTTCATGATAGCTGAAACAGCTAGATCGGGAGTGTAATCTTTCTGGAAAACTGTTACGATTTCAGCATTTTTCTTCACAACGTCCCCTGTGATGGGATTTAACTCAAGGTCTACATCAGAGAATGCTGAACCATAAGAGTATGCTTGCACAATAAGCTTGTTATCTACTACCTTATTTACTTTTACATGGTTATGTGCAGCGAAAATTACATCCACTTCATCGTCTATATTTTCTGCAATCTTGGAGGCATCGAATGAATCAGACTTACCTGTTTGTGTTGTTGGGTTATGGGCAAGAACGACGATCGCCTCAACACCTTGTTCCTTTAATTCAGCAGTATATTTATTAATAGCTACTGCTTCATCCGTTATTTGAAGGTTCTCATTGCCCTTAGTGATGATCATGTTTGGTGTTTCTTGTGTAACAACCCCTATAAAGCCTATTTTCTTCCCAGCCACTTTTTTAATGGCATACGGCTCAGTGAGTAATTGGCCAGTTGATTTATCATAAGCATTCGCTGCTACCACCGGGAAATTCATTCCGTCGTAATTTGGATCTCCTTTTGGATGAGCGCCTCCCTTAATCATACGGTGCAGCTCTGTGATTCCTTCATCAAATTCATGGTTTCCAATTGTACCGACATCAAAACCCATAGCCTCCATCACTTCAACCGTTGGCTCATCCTGAAATAAAGCGGAAATTAGCGGACTTCCGCCGATCATATCACCAGCGTGAACAAGAAGCGTGTTAGGGTTCGTTGCTTCTTCCTGTTTCATTGCTGCTGCGGTGTATTTCATATTGCCTGCGTTGTCATTTCCAACCTTTGTGCTGGTATCAAGCTGTCCATGTAAATCATTTAGTCCTAGTAATTGAACTTTAATAGGACTTAAATTTAGTTTAAATATCCCAAAGCCATTGCCGTCTGTTTTGCCAGTATAAGAGATGTTGCTTCCTTCTTTAATATATCCTTCCGCGTTTGGCGAAGTGGCAAATGTAATATTCACATCTCCCTCGATTGGCGCAATTGACCAGTTGCTATCAGCAGTCGGAGTGATTTCTTTTTGTTCTGTAATATAATCCATTAGAACTTGACGGTTCTCATCCGCTGAATCTACAACAAGCTCGCTGCCTTTCACACCAGGGAAATTACCTCCACCACCGGCGCGGTAATTATTAGTAACAACAATGAAATCTTGGTTCGGATCGACCGGCTTCCCATTGTATGTAAGATTCATCACACGGCTTGAATCCGGATTAATCACATTTCCATTCGGATCATATTTTGCTGGTTTCGTTACGTCAATTTGATACTGTACTCCGTCAATTACATCAAAATTATATACTTGGAAACCAGGGTTTAACAATTGCTGTTCCTCAGTTTTGAAAGGATCAATTTGATTAAATTTCCCTGCACTCATTTCAATCCATTCTTTAACAACCGAGCCTTTTACTTTGATTGCTTTTAGAGTATTGTCATACAGGTATAAGTCCCCTGCACTACGGATTGTCAAATCACCTTTTTTAATCTCTGTATACTCTGATACGCCGTTTCTGCCCGCCTTAAATGGCGCTCCAACTGACAGGATTGGGAGCTCTTTATACTCAGGTTTCTTCTCAGCCACATACTTTTCCACGTACCATTTTTGTGCATTGGTTACTACTTGGATCGAAGGGTCATCCTGTACAAGTGAAAAATAGCTGTGAATATCATCAGTCGTCTTTCCGATCGGGGTGTTCACATATTTAATGGTTGCATCATGAACCTGTTTAACATCGTCAACGATTGATTGGACAGGAGTCACGGTACTTTCGGTTACAGTTTTATTGGTAGCCGGATCTTTAACGTCTTTATAAATTTCCCTGGTAGTGGATTGAGAGTTCACAACCGACCATTTTCCTCTTTCTTTCTTGAGCTCAAGATCGATGATACCTAATGACCCTCCGCCATATCCCGCTTGTACTGCAGGGACACCGTTGATTGTTCCTTTTGCATTATCCACACCTGGCAGCGGCTTTTTATCTGCACCAAGGAATAAGCCATCCAAAGCAGCTTCACTCTTTGCAGGGAATACTTTATGAGTGTGAGAGAATGTGATGGCATCAATCCCAGGTACTTCACTCAAGGAATATATCACATCTTCAGTATTCGCTTTGTTGCTGCTGAATCCGGAATGTGTCATGGCAATTACCACATCAGCGCCTTCTTCTCTCATTTGCGGAATGAATTTCTTCGCGGATTCAACAATGTTTTTTGTGATGACCCGGCCTTCAAGATTAGCTTTATCCCACTCATTGATTTGAGGAGGAACAAAACCGATATAACCTACCTTGATCACATGCTTTTTGCCACTTTCATCAATTACTTTCTTCTCTACAATTTTGTATGGCACGAATTTATTTTGATCATTATCTGGATTATTATCTTTATCGTCTACATATACATTTGCATTTACATATGGGAAGTTAGCATCATCATATACCTCATCAAGGAAATCGAGGCCATAGTTGAATTCATGGTTTCCTAATGTGGCCATATCATAATCCATTTGGTTCATTGCTTTTATTACAGGGTGAAACTCTCCATCCTTTAATGGGTCAACTTTCGCTTTATATGTTCCTAGCGGTGTTCCCTGGATGAGGTCCCCATTGTCTACTAAAACACTATTTTTTGCCTCTTCACGTGCATTTTTGACAAGGGCGGCTGTACTTGCAAGACCTACTTTTAAATAATCAGCATTTTTATAATAGTCATAGGATAATAGGTTGGTATGAATATCAGTGGTCTCCATTAAACGAAGCTTTACTAAATCACGCTCACCTTGAAAAGGCTTTTTCGCCATAACATTGACTGGCGACTTTTTTGACTGTGCGGCATCTGCAGCACTTGCCGGTGCAGAAAGGAACGGAGAGGATATAAGAGTTAATGCAAGTGAAGCTGATAAAATCTTATTAGCACTGCGATTGTTTCTTTTTTTCATTCCTGATTCACCTTTCTAGTGAAGAATAATAGTTGAGCTAGCAAATTAGCAACCTGCCTATGACAATTTCGATAAGCCCATCGTAAAGTCAGTTTCAATATTGCGAAAAATAGCCCCCCCTCATAATAATAAGAAAATTTCCCTGTGCTAATAAGGGTAAAAGGTCATATGGGACTAAATGCATATTTTTGACAAAAATCTATAAAGTACAACACTTTCCACCAATAAACCTACGTATCACAAACCTAAATCAATCGAAAATTCTCTTTAGTTGTGACATTTATACTAATTATTCCTGTAATGACTTTGTTACGCATATTGCTAAAAAATCAAGTGATTCCGCTTACTGACTGATCGACAAATAAAAAACACCCAGAATAAATCTGAGTGCCTTGTCATTTAATTTAGGTATTTTATAGATTGTATTTCGCTTTTTGTGAATTTCCATTTACCTTTTACCAGTTTGAGATAGTGGGTAGCTACCACCTGGTTGTTTCTGAATGCCGGCCCTTTTACTTTTTTTGTTATCTGGGTGACCGATACTTTGGCAGTCGTTTTAGTTGTGGAAATAATTTTAAATTTAGTAATTTTATAGGTTAGATCGTACTGCCGGAATAAATCGATATAGATTAATTTCGTCTGTCTTTGCTGATCCGTTGTCAAATACAGACCATCCATAACTTTTGTTACATTTTCCTCTTGAAGATACTTAGCGTTGGCATAAACGGCATTTTTAATTTGCGTATCCACAGCAGTCGTTGTAACCGCCTGAGCGCTCATAGGCAATAGCTGAACACTTAGGGCAAAAGAAGCTATAACAATCAGTGAAATAAATTTTTTTAACATCCGAATTTCTCCTTTCCACTTGTATTTGCTCAACATCATTTCAAAATTATAATATAAATTGTAAAAATATACCATTCAAAATTTCAATCAGTTTTAAAAATATAATACAAAAAACATGCAGACTTTATTGTCCGCATGCTCCCTTTTCTATTATTTTTTAAATGTCACTTTTTCCGCACCTTCACCAAGTGTAATTTTCGTTTCGCTGGGTTTTGTTTCAGCAATGACCGCTCCATTTCTAATCGAATAAAGTACTGGAGACTGTTGGCGAATGGCCTCATACTCATTTTCAGCAGCTAAAACGATTAGATTGGCTGGCCTTCCTTCTGCAATTCCGTATGATTCATTTAAATGCAGTGTTTTCGCGCTGTTCTCTGTAATCAAATCAATCGAATTCACGATTTGCTCATAGCCCATCAATTGTGTCACATGGATTCCCATATGGAGCACCTGCAGCATATTCCCTGTTCCGAGCGGATACCAAGGATCAAAAATATCATCATGGCCGAAGCAAACATTAATTCCCGCTTCCTGCAATTCTTTTACCCTAGTGATACCCCTTCGTTTTGGGTATGTATCAAAACGGCCCTGTAAATGAATGTTTACAAGCGGGTTAGCCACGAAATTTATTTGGGACATCTTTAGAAGTCTAAATAACTTGGACGCATATGCATCATTGTAAGAAGCCATGGCAGTTGTATGGCTTGCAGTTACCCGTTCTCCCATACCAAGGCGGAGTGCTTCTGCAGCCACTACTTCTACAAAGCGGGACTGTTCATCATCAATTTCATCACAATGAATATCAACAAGACGGTCATACTTCTCAGCTAATTGGAACGCAGCTTTTAATGAGTCCACCCCATATTCCCTGGTGAATTCATAATGTGGAATCCCTCCTACTACATCAGAACCCATTTTTAATGACTCTTCAAGCAATTCCAGCCCATTTGGATAGGAAAGGATTCCTTCCTGAGGAAAGGCAACAATCTGAATATCCACGAAGCGGGACATTTCCTCCTTCACTTCCAGCATTGCCTTTAAAGCCGTCAATTCAGGGTCTGTAACATCGACATGCGTACGGACATGCTGGATTCCCTGGGCAATTTGCCATTTCAATGCAGTTTTTGCACGCGTTTTAACATCTTCGGCTGTCAGGGTTTGCTTGCGTTCAGACCATCTCTGAATACCCTCAAATAGAGTGCCGCTCTCGTTCCATTTCGGTTCCCCTGCGGTAAGTGTAGTATCAAGATGGATATGCGGTTCGATAAATGGAGGAAGGACAATTTTTCCATCCACGTCCATTACCTCTTGACCCTCCATAATATCTATCTGGTTTGCAACCCTTTTAATTTCTCCATCTTCTATTAAAATCTGCCATAGGCCTTCTCTGTTTCTTAGTTTAGCATTTTTTATGATCATGCTTCGCTCACCTTGTTCGCTTCAATTTTTTCTGTTGTTTGTTTTACTTTATTATCTACTATGGTCAGTAACACATAGCTTACTGCCGTAGCAATCAGGCCATTTAATGGTGGAATACCCGGCAGCAGTTTTGCAGCTGCAAATCCAAGCGCCCAGGCAATAAGGGCTGTCCAATTGACTGACTTAAATTTCATTTTTTCAAAATCAGCATATCTTCCACGGTTCACTATAAAAAAGTCCGCTATAATGATTGCCCCTATCGGCGGCAGTGCAGAGCCAAGCAGTGTAAGGAAGCCAACAAAGTTGTTATACAGCCACATCGCCAATATTGTTCCGACAATTCCATTAAAGATTACCACTTTACTCTTTTTGATTTTAGTAATGTTGGAAATGCCAAGTCCAGAAGCATAGATTGCATTATCATTTGTTGTCCAGATATTCAAACCAAGTACGATAATAGCCGGAACGATTAAGCCTTGCAGGAACATTACTTCGGAAATATCAGATTTACCTGTTGCGATCGCTCCCACTGCTCCAAAGAAGAACATTAATGAATTTCCGATAAAGAACGCCACTACTGTGGAAACAACTGCTGATTTCTTTGTACCGGCGAATCTAGTAAAGTCAGGAGTCAAAGTCCCACCGCTTATAAATGAGCCCACACAAATCGTTAAGGCGGCCGCCATCCCAATTGTTTCAGCCGGCTGGTGCTGCATCAGTGCATCAAACCCGCCCATGGAGCCAACTGCCTTAAGTGCAGAGAACCCACCTAGCGCTACAATAGCGGGGACCGCCACAAAACTTAAAATAGCCAGAGCCTTCATGCCAAAGAACGCAGTTGATGTCATTAGTAAACCAGCGATTGCAATCAAAACATACGTATCGATCCCTGTAACCTTTTGAACCGGCACCGCAAACATCGCGACCCCGACCCCAAACCAGCCTACCTGTGTAGCACTCAACAAGAAGGAAGAAAGGTAGGAGCCCTTTTCTCCAAAAGCATACCTGGTTAATAGATGTGTCGATAATCCGGTTTTGGCAGAGATATAAGAGAGAGCACCTGTATATGCCCCTAAGATAAAGTTTCCTGCCAATACAATCAAAATAAATTGAGGCATTGTAAGCCCTAAACCGAGTGTTCCTCCTCCAAGCATACTTGCCGAGAAGAATGTAAACCCAAGCATTACCACCATCATTCTCCAAAAACCATGTCTATGTGACTGCGGCACAGCCTGAAGTGAAAAATCAAGATCTACCTTTTTGTTTTCCATACCAATTCCTCCTTAATTTATAAATGAACTGGTACCGAAGAGAGACCTTCGATAATTGGTTTTAAGAGATAAAATAGAAAAGGCTTCTTGCCATTTCTGACAAGAAGCCTGATGTTTCTACATGGAAAACCCCACAGGTATACAAAACACCCTGGGTATTCCAGTTTTATCCGCTGTCCTTGTCAGCCTCACGGGACTGCTCTTAAAGGTACCAGTATTTAATTAACATCATTATTGCAGGAAAAGTGATTAAATGTCAATTAGAATATAAATGCAAGATTGCTTTTTTTTGAAACATCAATCATCTCTTCCACTTTTCCAGCAACGGTCCCTTTTCTCCGAATACCGGGTCAGTTTCGGGTACAGATACCTGCTTTATTTCCGTTACAGCCTGGGCGCGCAAGCCTGGATCTTTCTTTCTCAAGTTATGGGCCATCCCATCAGGATAGGCACCCACTACTTCAAAATCGTCACTGCTTTCAATATTCTTATGTCCCGTGCCAGCAGGAAGCACCACAACATCGCCGACCTTCAATTCGAGACGTTCCCCGTCATCTCCGCCAACCAAAATGGTAGCTGTTCCTGCCTTGACGCCCAATACCTCATGAGTGTTGCTGTGGTAATGATGATAGTCAAAGATGCCCCCTGACCAGCTTCCCCGCCAGTTATGGCGATTAAATGCCGACTCTATATCGTTTGGATTTCCGCTAAAGATCCCTTCATATACGATGACGGGAAGTTCCTGATTATTTGGGATGTCTCCTGCATCCTTTAGCTTAAAAGATCTCACTTGAGAATTCATCAATGAATCAGCTCCCTTTCGTATTTGTAGAAAGTAAAGTTAACCCGCGATTTCTCCGTTTATCTACCAATCTGCACCAAATGTATCTCCACCCTCTATAGTGCCGTTTTCAAACCCTTTATAAAACCATTGCTTGCGCTGTTCAGAGGTTCCATGTGTAAAACTTTCAGGTACCACATAGCCCTGTGCCTTTTTTTGGATATTGTCATCCCCGACTGCATTAGCGGCATTTAGAGCTTCCTCCAGATCTCCCTCTTCCAGTACATCCATTCCCTGTGCATGGTGTGCCCAAACGCCGGCGTAATAATCTGCCTGCAGTTCAAATCGAACCTGGTATTTATTGTACTCAGTCTGGCTTAACCGCTGCCGCAGGGGTGCCAGCTTATCAGTGGTGCCTAACAAAGTTTGGACATGGTGCCCCACTTCATGAGCAATGACATAAGCCATTGCGAAATCTCCTGGAGCCTGAAATTTCTGCTGGAGTTCATCATAAAAACTAAGGTCAATGTAAAGTTTTTGGTCACCGGGACAATAAAATGGACCAACCGCTGAACCCGCTACCCCGCATGCCGACTGCACACTGTCCGTATATAAAACAAGTGTCGGCTTCGTATATTCCAAACCTTCCTGTTTGAAGATGTCCGTCCATACTTCCTCGGTGTCTGCAAGAACTACCGAAACAAATTCGGATAGTTCCTTCTCCTGGGCTGTTTCCTGGTAAGGTGATGGATTATCTGAACCTGTGGATGTCATGCTGTTTAACAGATCGGTCGGATCGCCGCCAAGAAGGGTCACAAGCAGCAGTATAACAATGCCGCCAATCCCGCCCCCCATGGCCATTTTGCCTCCGCCTCCCATTCCCCGGCGGTCCTCGACATTAGAGCTGCCTCTTCTACCTCTCCATTGCATCTTGTTTCCTCCCTGGTAAATCAATGTCGTTTAAAGGTATATACCCCAGGATGGATTATTTTAATTAACATGGTGCTCATTTCTTTTGGTAAATTAATCATAGACATAAAAAAGAAACCCGGCCAAGTCTGGCTGGATTTCTCGGAGATTTACGATTACACCATGATTTTGCATATATCATTAGTAAACTCTACTGGATCCTGCAAAGGCAATCCTTCAATAAGCAGTGCCTGATTGTACAGCAGACTCGTATATAAATTTGCTTTGTCTTTATCATTTTTAAAGGACTCTTTTAGTGAATTGAACACTTCGTGATTAGGATTGATTTCCAATACCTTTTCAGCCTGTATATTCTGGTTGTTTGGCATTGCCTGCAAGACTTTTTCCATTTCTATCGTTACTTCACCATCGGTAGCCAGGCATACTGGATGTGATCTTAATCTTTTTGATGCCCTCACATCTTTTACCTTTCCTGCCAAAATGTTTTTCATATACTCGAACAGCTCTTTGTTTTCGCCTTGATCTGCCTGATCGTTGCTGTCTTTATCTTCTGCTTCAATTCCTAGATCACCGCTTGAAACAGATTTGAACTGTTTATCTATATAGGCCATTAACATTTTGATGGCAAATTCATCTATATCGTCAGTAAAGTATAAAATTTCAAAGCCTTTTTCTGCTACCATTTCAGTCTGCGGCAGCTTTTCAATTCTTTCATTCGACTCGCCGGACGCATAGTATATATATTTCTGTTCCTCAGGCATTCTTGATACATACTCATCTAACGTCACAAGCTTCTTCTCTTTTGATGAGTAAAACAACAATAAATCCTGTAATGTCTCTTTATTCGCTCCAAAATCACTGTAGACCCCGAATTTTAGCTGTCTGCCAAATGATTTATAAAATTCTTCATACCTATCTCTTTCATTTTTTAACAGACTCTGCAATTCACTTTTAATTTTCTTGCTTATGTTTTTCGCGATCAGCTTCAATTGCCGGTCATGCTGTAATATCTCCCTGGATATGTTAAGTGAAAGATCATCAGAATCAACCATCCCCTTCACAAAGCTGAAATGGTCAGGCAGCAGGTCGGCACACTTATTCATGATCAGGACACCATTGGAGTAAAGTTCAAGCCCCTTCTCAAATTCCTGCGTATAATAATCAAAAGGAATTTTCTCCGGAATAAATAGGATGGCATTATACCTCACTGCACCATCCACATTGATATGAATGTGTTTAAGAGGCTTGTCAAAGCCATAATGTTTTTCATTATAAAAATTCTCATAGTCCTCGGGAGTAAGCTCATTCTTATTCTTTCTCCAAATCGGGACCATGCTGTTTATAACTTGCTCTTCAGTATAATCTTCAAAATCATCCTCGCTGCCTTCTTTGGGTCTTCTTCCGCTAATATCCATTTTTATAGGATATCGAATAAAATCAGAATACTTCTTGATGATTGCTTTTAAGCGGTATTCCTCCAGATATTCATCATAGCTTTCTTCTTCAATATTTTCCTTAATTTTCAATAAAATCTCGGTTCCCACCGACTCTTTCTCATATGGCTCGATTGTGTATCCATCAGCTCCGGCAGATTCCCATTTGTATGCTGTTTCACTGCCTAACGCCTTGCTTATTACAGTAACAACATCTGCGACCATGAACGCTGAATAAAAACCTACCCCAAATTGGCCAATAATATCATGTCCATCCTTGGCTTCAGTTTCATTTTTAAATGATAAAGAACCGCTCTTTGCAATGACGCCCAGGTTATTTTCCAGTTCCTCTTTGGTCATTCCAATCCCGGCATCCATAATTCTTAAGATGCGGTTGTTTTTATCAGGTGAAACTTTTATGTAATAGCTATCTTGATCAAATGTTAAAGATTCATCTGTTAATGCTCTGTAATAAATTTTATCTATCGCGTCACTTGCATTGGAAATTAATTCTCTTAAGAAAATCTCTTTTTGTGAGTAAATGGAGTTGATCATCATCTCCAACAGCCGTTTCGATTCAGCCTTAAATTGCATTTTCTCCATTCAAATTTCTCCTTTCGATCAGAAAATTGTGACTCATTTTCTTTCCTTTAGCACTCTCTGTTATCGAGTGCTAATCAATTATTAAATATCATACAAAACTGATTTATGTCAATATACATATTTTTCTACCCAATATAAATTTGAAGGTCACAATTGCACTGTGCACCTTCTATAGATAAAGAATAAACTATTTCTCAATAATAAAAAAAGACATAGTTTTATGAATATTTATTAGGTAAAATGAACTATATGTGACATTTCCCAAATTTTGAATATTCATTCTTCATCTGATTTTACTATGATTGCAGGGGAGTCAAAAATGGCCAACGAAAAACTTATAAGTCAATTAAAAAATGGAGATATAATCACTACCGACGTCTACTTTAATCACACCTTATTGCTAAAAGCAGGCACGGTAGTCAATGAAAGCATCATTCAAAAGCTGCATAGCTGGGGGATTACCAAGCTTAATTTCGTATACTCCAAAATGGATCCAGCCCTTTTAGAAAGAGATTCCTTCCTTGAAAACAAAAAAGAAAAGATTTTTTATTCCAAGGAACTGTTTGATATTAAACAATTATTTTATGAAAGTCTGCAATATGTAGTTAACGAGGCAAGGTACGGCGTCATCCTGAATAATAATCATCAGCTTCGATGGCTTGAAAGCCTTTTTATTTCTTCCTTGTCCGATACCAGGATTTCAACAAGCTTATTCTCATTAAAAAAAGCGGATTCTTATAGTTACTTTCATTCATTTGATGTTTTTCTGCTGGGCTCTTTATTGGCAGACGTATCAGGGATCAAGGATATAAATTCGTTTGCTGTCGGCTGCCTGATACATGACATAGGAAAATTAAAGACAAAGAAGGCCTTACTGCAAAAGGAAGGAAAATTATCAAAAAGTGAATTTGAGGAAATCCAAAAGCACACAATCTATGGTGTGCAATGGCTAAAAGAGAACGGGTTTCCAGCTTCCTATGAGGAATTAACCAAGTCCCATCATGAGCGGATAGATGGCTCAGGCTATCCTGATGGTCTAAAGGGAGATTCCATTTCACCGGAAATTCGAATTCTGTCCATCGTTGATACCTATTCTGCACTTACGTTAAAACGTACATATAAGGAACCTGTACCTGCAACAATAGCACTGGAATTGCTGCTGAGCAAAAAGAACAAGTTTGATTTGAAATACGTAATTAACTTTTTGGAACTGCTTAATATTTATCCCGCTGATTCCATTGTCAGGCTCTCGACTGGTAAAAAAGCACGTGTCAAATCGGTC
Source organism: Peribacillus sedimenti (assembly GCF_046237635.1). Taxonomy (NCBI): domain Bacteria; kingdom Bacillati; phylum Bacillota; class Bacilli; order Caryophanales; family Bacillaceae; genus Peribacillus; species Peribacillus sedimenti. Next base: position 5,029,209 of record NZ_CP143547.1, read on the forward strand.
AACGAAAACCAGCCATACCGGCCGCTGCTTGAGGAAATAGGGACGTCAAAAACATTCGAACTGCCTATTAATTTTTCTGTCACCATTCGCCGGTTTATTGAGTGGAATGAAATATTGGATGTCGATGATGACGAACAAGAGAATGCAAAAAAACATGACTTAAACTCATTCCTTGATCAGCTGACAAACGGCAACAGGGAAGAAACCATGAATATCTTTTCAGCTATCTCTGAAGGAATGACCTTAAACAATATTTTTATAGATATCATAGTCAAGTCTATAAAAGAAGTTGAAACAAAATGGGAAGAAGGCCGATTATCCATAGGTGAAGAACATGATGCCTTATTAACGATCAAGGATATCTTGGAGGTAACATTAACAAATATGCAAGATAAGTAGTGCGACATAACATTTAATAAGATATTTACAGGGTCTACCCTTTTATTGGAGCGGCAGGCAGACTGCTTACAAGCAATGTTTATTATTGACCTGTCGCAGTCTGATACCCGCCTGACTCAAGTCTATGTCGTCCGCCAATACTTCAAGCATCACTACTTATATAAATGGTTCAACACTGATTCTCCACATAGGGAGACCCAATCTTTAACGTTTTTTGTAGAAATGGTTCTTCACTACCCATTCATGGCTCAATTAACGCAATATCTTTCTCCTTCTTTCAAGAATTCCATCTAACTCTTACTTAATTCGACAACGTGAACATTTTGTTAACATTCACCCTAAATATGGAAATTAATTTCCTGCGTATTTATAATTGAGGAGAAAAACAAGCCAACTTTTAAAAGGAGCGATTGGTATGCCAAACATTGTTTTTGTTTCTCCCAATAAATATATACAGGGAAAAAATGCTCTATATGATTTAGGAAAGTATATCAAAGAATTGGGCAGCAAATCTCTTATTATCGCTGATGGAATTGTTTGGGATATCACGCAAGCTTCAATTAACGAAAGTTTGTCCTCGGCATCTATTGATTATCACTTCGTTGAGTTTAATGGAGAAGCTTCCAACAATGAAGTGAACCGGATTATACAAGAAGGACGTGTAAATGAAATTGATTTAGTTATTGGTGTGGGCGGCGGAAAAACCCTTGATACCGCAAAAGCGGTTGCTGATGATTTAAAAGTAAAGATTGTGATCGTACCGACTACAGCATCTACAGATGCACCAACAAGTGCGTTATCGGTGATATATAGCGACGAGGGAGTTTTTGAGTCTTATAGATTGTACAATAAAAACCCTGACCTGGTACTTGTCGATACTGCTGTTATCGTTAAAGCCCCGCCACGATTATTTGCGTCAGGAATAGCCGATGCAATGGCCACTTGGGTGGAAGTAAGGGCGACTATAAAAAGCAATGGACAAGCAATGGCCGGCGGAAAAACCAGCATTGCGGCTAGAGCGATTGCGCAAGCCTGTGAAGAAACATTATTTCTATACGGCATTCCTGCATTTAAAGCGGTACAGCAAGGGGTAGTAACGAATCATGTAGAGGCCGTAGTTGAAGCAAATACGTTGCTATCTGGTCTGGGCTTTGAAAGTGGCGGCCTGGCAGCCGCACACGCAATCCATAATGGTTTTACTGTGTTAGATGGTGATATCCATCATCTGACTCATGGTGAAAAAGTCGCATATGGCACACTTGTTCAGCTTATGTTAGAGCTGCATCCTGAGCAGGAAATCCTTAAATATATAGATTTTTACCGTAAGCTTGGTTTGCCGACTACATTGCAAGAGTTGCATCTAGAAAATGCCTCATATGAAGATTTAATTAAAGTCGGAGAGGCGTCTATCCAGCCCGGTGAAACAATGAGTAATCTTTCAAGTGACATTACAGCAGAGGATGTGGCAAATGCAATCCTTGCTGTCGACATTCTAAGTAAGCAAACCATAAAGTAACACAAAAAAGGAACCAGATTATAGGACTGGTTCCTTTTTTCCTGCCTGATAGTTACACCTATCCCTGTTTTTTTACAACTGGTATCATTCTACTCTTTTCTGCTGCTATCCAGGATTTTGCCTAAAAAGAAACCATCAATTTCATTTATTTTTCCTCGCCAAAGGATTTCACCTTTGGAGGGCGTAGGCTTATTATCACCGCAGTATACCTTAGTTTCTTTCATGTGGATAAAGAACGCCTCGGAGTCATCATTGGACTGAGATGCTTCTCCAGCTTTACCAAGCTGTTCACTTAACATCTGAGCAACCTCATTTCCATCCACGAATATTTCACTGAGTGTGTTGAAGTACTCTCTTGCAGAAATCATCGTTCCAGTAATAACGGCACCTTTTACGTTTAAGGTAATATCTAAGGAGAAATCATGTTTATTGGCTGCCTGAACAAAAAACTCAAGAATGCTGTCCTTCGTTGCGCCATTTCTTGTACTCATCCTTACGACTCCTTCCTTAATCCATCTAAATGAAGATATGTTTCCTCCACCTCTTCATCGGAAAGAACATTATAATAGCTGATTTGACCATCCTTAGCAGATTTGTTTGATTTTGACATTGTTTTACCGTTGTCCTCGTCCGAAGTATCTGTGTTTTCATTAGAATGATATTTTTTATTTTTCTGGTCTTTATCACTATCAAATTGATTTTCAACTTCGGCTTCTTCATCGCCATCTTCTTGATCTTTTTCCTTATGGTCAATATCTTGGCTCTCTATATCCTGATCTTCGCTTTTTACATCTTTGCTATCCTCTGTCCCCGCTTCGGACACATTGCTCTCCTTTTGCGGCTCTTCTTTTTCTTTAGTTTCCTGGCTGTTTCCCTGATTGTCCGCCTCGTCTTTCATTTCTTTATTTTTCTTATCATCCTGCTTGGATTCATCATCCTTTTTGTGCGCCTCTGCTTCATCCTGTTCGCCTTTCCCCTGGTCTTCTGCATCCTTTTTATTTAGATGTTTTTTTTTTTGAAAATCGTCTTTTTCTGATCCCTCATTCTGACTAGAATTCTCTGTTTTCCCTTGATTTGTTTTTTCATGAAGCACTTTTGTCAGCAATTCTTCAATACTGCTCAAGCGATCTTGGAGTTTTTCATTTTCTTTTTTTAATGATTCATAATCTTCATTAGCAGCTTGGGTGGCTGCATCGGTTTGTGTATATTTTTCCACATCTCCTGAAGATGAAGGTACCTGTTTATGCTCCATTTCTATGTCTGCTTCTGTTTGAGCGTTTTTACTTTTTTTCTGGTTGTCAGATTCAGATTGATTTTCTTGTTTATCCTTTGGCTTCTCTAGTTGAGATTGTGACTGTTTATGCTTTTCCGTGCCGGCAGTTCCGGTTCGATTGTCCGAGCTGCCTGCTCGGGATACTTGATTATCCCCTTGAGCTTGCGATGGACTATCTTCATTCAGAGGACCTTGTAAATAGGATTCCTTACTTGTTTCATCACCTGATGATTCAAGGCTTCCTTCTTGTTTTTGTGGATTGTCCTGCTTGTTTTCTCCGGAAGACAAGGGTTGCTCTGTAGAATTATTCTCTTGTTCGTTTTGATCCTGGCTCCCGCCGTTTTTTTCCTCGATAAGCTTTGTTAGCATCGCCTCTAAGCGATCTAATCGGTGCGTCATATTTTCATTTTCTTTATGTGAAGAATCTTTATTTTCATTAATAGGTGAGTCCAGGCTTGTCTCATTGCCAGCTTCTGTTTGATCCTCTTCATTAGAGTATCCCTTGATATCCACATCTTCTTTTTTGTTAAATATCTTTCCAGTCGAGTTTTTAATGGAGCCCACTGCTTTCTTTGACTTTTCCTTAACTGCCTGGCCTAAGCCCGAGCCTGAATTTTTCAATTTTTCTGGCTGGAAAGTCTCCAAGAGTTTCTTGCCATTCTCAGGAGTAGCCACATAGCCCACTGCCGCTCCTATCAGCCCTCCTGTGATTGAACGTTTGATTGAATTGCCAGTTGGTCCTTTCTCTTTTTTCTTATCCTGTGTTTGTGTTTCGACGCTTTTTGTATTTTCCATGTTAAAAACCTCCAATTAATAATTAAGTTCAGTCGAAGCTAATCGGTTTGTCGGAATGCTTTTTTCAAGGGCTTCAATACGTTCCTGCAGCCTCTTGTTTTCTTCTTCAAGTGCCTTCGTATCATTGTTTGCAGCTTTGGATGTTAAATATGGATCTGTTTCCCACCAGTCCATGCCAATTTCCTTTGCTTTATCGACGGAAGCAACAATCAGGCGTATTTTGATGGTCAAGAGTTCCACGTCCGCAATACCCACGGTGATATCGCCTGCAATAACCACTCCTTTATCCAAAATTTTCTCTAGTACGTCAACAATCGTGCTGGATTGCATGGAATGTTCCATTTTTCAAGTCCCCCTCGCCGATGGTTTTAAAGTAAACTCCCTAAAGGACCAAGATCGATATTTAGGTCTTCATCATCCAGACCGAAGATTTCTTTCAATTCTTCCATCTTTTCTTCCAGATTCATGAGCGCCTCGCCCAAATTCTCAATTTGCTCGTCCGTCAAAGTTCCACCTTCAACACGCCTTATAGCATGCCGTTCTACAATTTGCCGTAACAGCTCGATCACCGTTAAAACCAACTGCGCCAATCCATGCTCTGCGTTATCAGGATCTAAATTAATTCTTCCATTTGTTTGGCTGGCCGGTGGCATCAGTCAACGCCTCCCTCTGTTTATCAAATTGTTCCGAAGATACGGCTTTCCGACTTCCCTGCTGTGCCTGAACAAGGGATTCTACTGAAGCAATCAGTACTCTAAGATCCAAATAAACCAGGTCAACTCCTGCAATGGAAATCACTAAATCTGCTTTGATTGCAACACCCTTATCGAGGATTACATCCAGAATGTCTATTAATGCGATATCCTTGTTTTCTATCGATTCTCGTAATGACATAGACTTCCATCCTCACTTATGAAAAACTGGAAAAATGATAGGCTGGCCATGGGCCAGATGCCTCAAACCGCCACCCTGTTTCTCTCATTTCCTTTTCATATTGTTGGATTTGTTCCAGAAACTTTTCTACCTTTGACTCTGAAATAAGATAGACGCTATTCCAGGCCATATTGTCCTTTCTCCCTGTTACATCCTTACTCCAGGTTCTTTTTACATTTCCTTTCAATGCAAATTCCGTAAGATGGGAATGAACTTTTTCACTAATTTTGTTCTTTTCTTCTTCCAGTTCAGATTCAATCAATTTATCCAGCTTTTTCTTTTCAAAAAATTGTTTGCCTTTCGGCAGTTGACTGATTTCCGCCCTCTTTGCTTCAATGACAGGATTACCCAGGCTCACTCGTTCTTTTAATACCTGATCATCACAGTACATTTTCAAGTTCCATTCTTCATTCCCGCTAATCAAAGCAAAGGTATCCATCATTTTGGTTTCATTTGACAGGACGGCCGTTTTCAAACTGTCTTGATTGTTATATAACGTACAAAACTTCAGAGGTATGATGGTAAAGATCTTTGACAGCGCCATTACCGTTTCATGATGGTGGAAAGCTTTTGCCTGAAGCCATTCCATATCATTATTAATCTTGTCTTTAATGCTTTCTTCCGAGTATTTATCTGAATTTAGAGTACATACAATAGCTGTAATATTGCCTATGGGAATGATATATACATCTTCTGTATCAAAGCCTTTAAAAGATGGAAACGATTTTTCGGTCCCTTCCTTTGTCGGAATTAATCCATATAAATAAATTAAGCCGCCCATCTTCTCACTGCCCTCATTTCTTCTTTGTCATCTGTTCCCATTGTTCCATTTCCATTCGTTTTGCCATTTCATATCTTATGATCAGTTCTTCTTCCTTGGCTTTATATGCTTCCTCGGGAATCTCGCCCAGCTCATACATCATTTGCAGCTGAATCAGCTTTTGCTGGATGGTGGAAAGGTCATATAACTCTTTATCTGCCTCTTCTTTAACCTTTTCTGCAATTTTAATTACTAGATTAATAGGAGCAGAAACCAGTTTATGCAGCATCAGGAGTCCTCGACTTTTAATTTGATATTGATAAAGTTATATGCTGGCCATGGGCCGCTGTAGTTGAACTCGACCTTATCCGCCCAAGTCTCGTGTATCTCATTTACTCTTTGGTCAAACTCTGCTTCCTTGTCCCGATCCACAAGGAAGGCGGCATTTAAGAGCATTTTCTCGCCAATGGGATCATTGATTTTCGAAGCTACAGCCAGCTCTTTCAGAGGCGTGAACACTCCCTGTTCTACTTCCTTTTGCAAGGAGACAATCAATTTTTGTGCAGCCCCGCCTATTTGAATTCTTTCATAGTAGCTCGCTGCCTCTGATTTTCCTTGAACCGCCTTTGCCATTCTCTCCATGTTGGAATTCTGATTGACTTGGGATTCCAGCCACTCCCTCTTGCCGATCACTTTTAATCCAAGTTCAACCTTTCCCTTAATTTCGGGGAACAGCCTCTCAAACTGCGGATATAGATTTTCCAGCAATATGCCAACATCTTCTTTAGATTGAAATACATTGCCGAAACTGACAGGTATGACTGTGTCATTTTGCTTCATCACCATTGAAACAGCGTTTTGGTGCATCATCAAATTATCTTTATTGGGATGATAGATCTTCATCGGAACCTCCGCCGCAATGATGGCTGCATCTTTATAACGGATGGCGAACAAGTCTTTTGTTTGTCCCTCTATTTCTATCTCACCGTAGTTTTCATCCGTTTCTGTTTGGATTCCGCAAAAGATATAAATACCCATTTGCTCTTCTTGGCTCATAGTAATTCTCCTTTTCACTACTCAGTTAACCTTCATATTTTTACAGGTGTTTTGAATCAGCGTTTCTGCTTTATTCATAGAACCCTCAGCATCTATGGAAAGGCTGACTTGATGCCCTAATATGTCCATGCACAACCGCTGAAACGCTGGATCAGAACCCTCTATTGGAATATTTTCTTGTGCGGCCAATCTTGCAATCATTAATGAAGCCCTGAGGCTTGGACCTCCATCATCTTTGCATTGCCTTCGCAATTCGGCTACAACAGCGGTAATAACTTTGGCTTCATTCCTATTAATATTGGCTTTTTCGGAAACAATCTCCGCTTCACGGTCCTGATCTTTATGATCGATAAATAGGGTAATCAGTCTATCTAGCAATGCATCCTGTGTTTGATAGACGCCCGCATATTCTTCAGGATTGCTGGTGAAAATGACGACAAAATCGGGATGAACACGCAAGAAGGGCTCAGTCATTTTTGTACCGTATAAAGGAAGGATTCCTTCTTCTAAGATGGATAAAAAGATATTGTTAGTGGTGGGCTTGGAACGGGTGAATTCATCGTAGACGAGGGTATATCCATTCTTTACTGCCTCGAGTAAACGCCCATCCCTCCATGTCTCGGTTACACTTTCATCTTTTTTATAAACAGAACGAATATAGTTATCGACAACCTGCTTGCTTGTATATCCGGTAAAGTCGCCAATCAAATCTTTATTGTTCAGTTCATGATTGCCGTGTATAAGCATGACGGGCCTCTTTCTTCTTTTTGCCAGTGCGAGAGCTAGCGTGGTTTTACCTGCTCCGGAGGGCCCTGTAAAATGAACTGGATATCCAGCTTTCAAATATGTCAATGCGCGGGAAAGTAACTCTTCTGTTTTTTCATCTTCAACCAAGGCCCTTGAGTTTTTGTTAATTTGCTTTTTTAAGACCGTCACTATGTTTCCTCCTGCTCCCGCTTTTACGCTTCATAGTTAATGGAACTCCGGTAACGGATTTCCCTCCTTTTGTAGGATGTGACTTCCTTGTCCTCGTTTAGATACACTTCATAAACGCCAATCATTTCATCCTTTGCATACTTCTTCATATACTCCTTTTCCTCAATCACTTCCACACTCAGCTTCCAGCCATTGTTATCGACTGGTTCGACGGACGTGATCTTATGGACCGGTGCTACAAACTCATTAAAAAAATCAGTGACATTGGCTATTATTCTTTTAATCTCCATTTCGGCCTCCTGCTAACGCAATGCATGCCAGGGTATGTACAACCCTGGCGTTGCTACTAAATACTAAAGCGGGCATTTCGTTCATTCGATTGTGCTGGGAGCCCGTTTTCTTCCACACGATCAGAAAGTAATCCTACAGCCTCTGCATAGCGCAGCCATGTATCGACACTCGCAATAACCACCCTTGCTTCTACGGTAAGGATTTCAATTCCGACTACTGAGACCCTTACAAACGCATCGATGACTATCCCTTTGTCCAGAATGCGGTCAATTACCTCTGCCAGGCTTGAACTGTCTGTGCTTTTTTGAACTGCCATTCTCACATTCTCCTTTCATCGCCCATTTAAGAGCCTATTGTCTTAATGTCATTTGACGATTTAATGTTTTCTGCCCTTTTTATCCCTGTTGCACCCTTAATATCCTTGGACGTCTTTATATGGGTAACGCCCTTGATATGTTTGACACCTTTGACTTTTCGGTCATCCTCTTTGTTTGATGAAGAAAGTTTCTTTTGAAATTCTTCTCCTGCTTCAACCACATTTCCCAGCTTCTCTCGGGCTGAAAGGAGAACGTTCTGGGTTTTTTCTTTTGCTTCTGCTGCTTTATCCTCCACCTTGCCAGCGAACTCTTCTCTGGCATCCTCCAGTCTGTCTGTGAATTCATGCGCCTTGTCCTGGATATGGTCTACTATTTTTTCCTTCGCTTTTTCCACTACAACTTCTTTTACTTTTTCTTTTACAGGTTCTGGTGCATGTTCAATCGCACTTTTCGCAATCTTGCCTACTGCTTTTTTTAAGGGCTTGCCCACTATGTCACCCCCTTTAGGGTAGATAGATGTGCATTATTTTGATTCCACCAGTTCATTCAGCATTTTTTCTATCTTTTGAAGCCGATCATTTAGATTTTTGTTTTCTTGCTTAATGGCTTCGTACTGTTGACTTTCCTGGTCTGAATTATTGGAGCCGCCTTTGTCCTTCTTTGGAGACAGCAAACCCTCTTCAATCTTGCTGAGATAACCCGAAGCCAGTTGTTTAATGCTGTTTTGTGCCTGGCCTGCCAGGAGCTCCTGCGCCGTTTTTCTGAATTCTTGTCCCGCAACCTTAATAAGTTCAGAGTCTCCTAAATTTTTGACGACTTTCTTACTTGTTTCCGGGTTGGCGAGCAATCCAATACCCGCTCCTACTATCCCGCCCAGAATGGCAAGATTGAGTGAGTAATGAGACTTTCTTTCGTCCGTTTGTGTGTTGTCTTGTTGTTGCTGGTAAGCATCCTGATTGGTATCGGCTCCCTGGTTTTCGTTTTCTGACCGATTATTAATGGCTTCTTGGTCTTGATTCTTGTTTTCTTCCTGATTGTTATTTTTCTCTTGAGTATCCTTAACTTCTTGCGTTTGCATTGGATTCCCTCATTTCTTTATGGAATTTTGATTAAGTTAAAAACTCAATTGCCGGTTCTGTGTTTCGTTCCTGTTGAGAAATCCTTGCTCCTCCACCCCATCTCTCAACAATCCAACGGCCTCAGCATAGCGCAGCCATGTATCCACACTGGCAATTACCACTCGGGCTTCGACAGTAAGGATTTCAATACCAACCAGAGATACCCTTACAAATGCATCAATCACAATCCCTTTGTCCAGGATCCTATCAATAACTTCTGCAAGGCTCGAGCTGTCTGTACTTTTTTGAACGCTCATTTGCTTTTCCTCCTCTTACATATTTTTGGAAATGAAAGGTTTCTAGGGTGCAAATTGTTTTCTATGAATAGTATTTTAATACCTTCTTATACTTCGGTATAAACGAGGAGTTGTAATCCATAGGAACCATTTTTTAAACAAAAAGGTAACAGTTTACAAAATTCCATATACCAGATAAATCTCCATTTTCCGCCAATATTCACAAAGAATTAGTGAGTTTTGTAAAAATAAAAAAGAATATGTCAGCCATGTCCTGAAGTAAGGTTTTATTAACTAGAAAACTCAATAATCCTTTTAATTAAATTATTTTAATATATTAATTCAGCCGCCGATACTTTAGCCGTAGAAAGTAATTGTAGAAAACATTCAAAAAACCTGGATACATGATGTACCCAGGCCGTCTATTAATCATCTAAGCGCATTATATGCATTCAGGTTACCGTTTCCAAAATAAGCTTGCTCTGTCCCTGTTACAGGATCTACTCCCTTTTTGTATAGGAGGTCCTCAAGCTTATCCGGCGACATTTTTCCATATTTATCAATTAATAGTGCTGCAGTTGCCGATACCTTAGGTGTAGCCATGGAGGTACCGATTGACCAATACCATCCGCCGTCTTCACTTGCACTCAAATTGAATTCTGTTTCGAATAAGCGCTGTGCTAAATATTCACTGAATCTGCCCTCTGACGCATATCGATCATATAACCTTGCGTCACCTCCAACAGCAGCTATATCAATGAATCCTGGACCATAATTAGAGTAGTTTGCCAATACGTCCTTTGGGCCTGTTGCTGACACTGATATTACACCAGGCAGTGTACCAGGCACTTCAAATCCCGCACCAACGAAATACAGTCCATCTCCCCCATATTCCTTGTTCAGGAAATCAGTAACCCCACTTTTGTTTGTGGCATTTATTCCATCATTTCCTGCAGCGGCGACGATTAAAGAACCTTTTTTGGTTACGTAATTAACGACACGCTTGTAGGCTTTAAAGTCGGCTATATCACTGCCAAGATTTGTTTTCTCTCCAGTTGCAGGATCAACAGAGAAGATTTGGCCGATCACATCAAACCCGCCTAAACTCATGGATAAAACATCGACACCGTCATCAGCTGCAGCAATCATCGCTTCAAATATCCAAGCAGATTCAGCGGAACTAGTACCGAAGACACGGTAGGAACGGATTCCAGTATCAGGAGCTACTCCAAGCATCGCCCCTTTTCCTGCGATAGATCCTGCCACATGGCTGCCATGGCCATGAACATCGTCAAATTTATTTGGATCGCCAGTTTCGTTTGCTTCTGTATCACGGAAGCCCCCTGGTGGCACGAAATTTTTAGAACCTGGCAGCAAGTTCTTAACCAAGTCCGGATGATCGCGATCAATGCCGGTATCTATGATTCCAACAACGACATCATGTGAACCGGTACCAAGCTTATAACTTTCACCATTATTCGTTATTCGTTTGATGTCCCATTGTTTTCCCCAAAGTGAAGCAGCAGCAGTGGTTGTTGCTGTATCCTTTTTTCCCTTTGTTGTCGTTGTGGTCTTCACACCCTCTTCTATTCTTTGCGATTTTGGAAGATCCCAAGTTATTGAAGGACTTGCCGCACTTACGCCAGCAAACCCTTTTAGCTTTGTAAATGCAGTGGCTGGTGCCTTAACCTGCACAAAACCAATCTCAGGTACAGAATAAGCAATTTTTCCTCCAAGGCTTTTCACCTGCTGTTCAAAATCCTTAGGGATGCTTTCTGTAGTGAATAACACGGAATAATAGTTTTCTTTAGCAGTAGGCGCGGCGCCATATACAGTCGGCAGCAAACTAAATACTAAAACCATACTAAAAATGATTGCCAGTGACCTTTTCATCCTTTTCCTCCTATAAAATATGTATTTACGACACAAGTTGCATCGTATATATACATATTGGCTAAAAACCTGATATTGCCTTTTTCATTTGCTCGTCAAATTCCCTTGAAATTCTACTCACCCATACTGATTATTATCGAATTTTGGAAAATGGTAACCGGCAGCCGCTAGAAACATAGCACAACTATATAAAATGGCATAAAAAAACTGAATATACAACGCTAGCTCGCTAGCTCCATGTATATTCAGCCTTATAAAGAATCTATAAATAGTTAATTATATGCTTTATTTAACCATTTTTCATAGTATTTCCAAGTATCTGGTAACTCCTGGCCTAAACTCCAAATACCCGTACCTTTCAATCCATATTTTTGGACCAAAGCCAATTTTTCTTTAATAGATTTCTCATTTTCATACCACAAAATATAATCTCCAGGCGTTAGGGTTTGTCCCCACTTTTCCAGCTTGGCAAGATCATCATTTTTTGTAATTGTAAACGAGGCTTTGGGAGAATGACTTTTTTTATTATAGGCAATGTCTGTTTCGTATTTATCTGCCAGATGATCAGCAATCTTAAGGGAAACATCCAATCCATTAATCGTCCCGTCATCCTTCCAAATCCGTCCGTAAAATGGAATTCCCAGGACAATCTTTTCAGGCGGGACATCCTGTGCCATTAGGGACTGGACCGATTTTTCTACAAATGGCAGACTGGCTACTGGCCCTGATTTTCCTTGGTCGAGAGAATGCTCATCATATGCCATTAACATAAGATAGTCACTATATTTAGCCAGTTCATAATTATCATAAGAACCCTGCCACCCGGTAGACCATTGATTTGGGTTTGCGGCGACAGCTACTGAAATCCGTTTTTTGTCTGGAAGCTTTTCCCGCAATAATTTCACAAAGGAAGTATAATCGTCGCGGTCCCTTTCTGTGATATGTTCAATATCAACATTTATCCCATCCAGATTATAATCCTCAATGGCCTTTGCAATTTGAGAAATTAGTTTCTCTCTATTTTCCAAGGCTGCTCTAGCCTTCTCTTCATTCCAGTTATCTGAAATAAAAGGAACAACCTTGATTGATTTTTCATGCATTTCTCTTATGAAATCCTTGCTTAATGTATGGGAAACCTGCAAAGACCCATCTTCATTCAAAGTAAAATAAGGCGGAGATATTTCATCGAGTGCCCCATTTGTATTTTGGACACTCTTGCTATAATAGCCATTAGGGTCAGTTTCCATAACATCATTGTAAACATACGACATGATGAATTTTTTAGGTTTCTGTTTTTTTGAGGATTGACCGGTCTCCGAATTTGGCTGAATCAAGGCAGTCTCCTCCACTGGGGTAAATTTCAACACTACTAACACTAGCATTAGTAAAATGAGAGATATGACCAGCAAGTTAATCTTGGGATTGTTCATTATGATCCTTCATCTCCTAAATGGGTGCCAGCTATAGGCACCCATTATGGAATTTCTTGTTTAAGCCCCTTTTTCAAGTTTTGCTGAAGGAAGCTGTACATTTCCGGAGCGTTTCAGCTTGTTCCAGCCAATTAAAACTCCGCGTATTGCAAATGTAATGGACTTCACGATTGTATATGTCAAGAGCAAACGGTAGATAAATCGTTGGACAAACAGTAATAAAAGTGGCTTTGCGTTCACTTTCTCAAGTCTGAATGCGTAGAATGCCGCTAAAACGTCCACTAATAGAAACACCAGGTAAAAAGTAAGGATTTTTGGTGTATCACCAAACAACCCGACAATGAAGAATATATCAGCCACTGGTGACAATGCCTGTAAAAAATATTGAGACAACATGTTTGGCAATCCTATAAAGCCCAGTGCTTTTTGTTTTGGGTTAAACATGGCTCGTTTATGTTTCCATAAACATTGTAAAATTCCATATGACCACCGGAAACGCTGTTTTATGAAACTGCCCAGATCTTCAGGAGCCTCCGTATAGGCATATGCATTAGGTTCAAAAGCAATGGAGTGGCCTTCACGCAGTATTTTTAGGGTCATATCGGTATCTTCAGCCAAAGTGTCATCTTCAAAATAGCCTGCGCCGATAATGGCACTCTTTTTCCATGCACCGATCGCTCCTGGTACTACTGTTATACAATTCAGCTCATGGAATGACCGCTTTTCCAGGTTTGCTCCCAAGACATATTCCACATGCTGCCACAAGGTCAGTAAATTGCGAATGTTACCGATTCTGACATTTCCGGATACCGCTGCCACCTTTTCATTATCAAAATGATTGACCAGCAAAGAGATGGCATTTGATGCAATAGAGGTATCAGCATCCAATATAATAATAATCTCACCGTTGGATTGATGTACTCCTGCATTAAGCGCCGAAGATTTTCCTCCATTCTGCTTTACAATCAAACGCACCTTATTTACTTCAAATTTGTTTATTGCCTCTCTAACCGCCTTGGCAGTGTCATCAGTAGAACCATCATCCACTACAATGATTTCTAAATTACTGTAATCGCTTTTTAAGATGGATTGAATTGTTTTTTCTATGACCTTTTCTTCATTATAGGCTGGTATAATCACACTTACTGCAGGTGTGAAATCGGGGTTCATCCTTTTTTTGCGCTGTTTTGTCCTATGCTTAGCACTAAAGAAAATCATAAACAGCATTCGAATAATCCCCAAAATGATACCGACTGTGAAAAAGATCAAGCATAATTTTGTTGCCGCGATAAAAAGCTTATCAGCAATGGAGTAGAAAACCATATATGCATTTGACCTTTCCTCTACCTTAGGCATAACCTCCGCCTTGCTTTTATTAACCAAATGGGCTGTCGTTACGAATGTATAGCCCTTTGCTCTAAGGGTATCAATAATTTTTGGCAGTGCTTCAATGGTTGCCGAGCGGTCCCCTCCCGAATCATGGAGGAGGATGATATTCCCATTTGAAAGATTCTGTAATGCCCGATCGACTATTGTCTTGCTGGATTCCGTTTCCCAATCCCTTGTATCAATATAAGAACCAACCATTGTATAGCCCATTTTTTGAACATTAAGGATAGGAGTTAAATCTTTAGTTTCTTCATATTCGGCATCAATCGTATAAGGCGGCCGAAAAAGAGTTGTTGAGCGGCCTGTAATCTGCTGGATCAGCCGCTGTGTAGAATTCATTTCCGCTTGTAAAGCTCGGGCACTATCCGTTTTTATATTTGCATGACTGAAGGTATGGCTCCCAATCTCATGACCCTCTCTATTGATGCGTTCGATAATATTGGGATAAAGTGCTGCCTGTTTTCCTAATACAAAAAATGTGGCAGGAACCTGTTTTTCACTTAAAATATCAAGAATTTTAGGTGTTACCGCGGGGTTTGGCCCATCATCAAAAGATAGGACAACTTCTTTTGCTTCAGATTCTCCATATTTTTTAACAACAAACGGAAGTGGGTATTTTTCGTAATTCTCATAGCTAATTAAACCATTCTCATCTAGATCGATTGATCTAACCCCTTTTTGAGCAACCGACTTAATCTTAATGAACTCTCCATTTCCTTCATTGTGTACGGGTACCGGATTATCTACAGATTTGAGCATCGTTACATTTGTTTCCATTTTAGAAGTATCATTTATAAATTTCCATAATCCTGGATCTTCATAACCGAGCCGCTGGACAGCCACTCCTTTAATACCCTGTTCCATCGCTATTTTTAACTGATTGTATGATGTAGCGGCATCCAAAAACCATAATATATGTTCATCGTTTCCCTCTTTGTATCTCAAATAAGGATTCCGGCTTGCCACATCCCATTGTGTTTTTAGGTTTGAAGCTGCTGCTGTTTCCATTATTTTTGATATCGTAGCTGGTTGTGCCGGCTCCCCGCTATTTACTTTCCAGTCATACCCCATATTTCCCAAACTAATAATTAGCTTTTCTTGCGGAATCGATAATTTACTCAATGTCCGGTGCGTCCAGCCGACCGATGCAACTGGACCCGGTTTAGTCATTTCACTATGTTCATCCAGCACTTGGACGATCATACGATCTGTTACTTTAGAAAGTGCAGCATAATCATACCCTTTTTCATATGGAGAAACAGTTAAAGTAACTTGAAGGTTTTGCTTATGAAACGACCTGTATAAATCTGATATAAAACTTGTGAAATGCACTTTATCTTCTTCCCGTATTCGGACGAAGTCAATGTTAAGCCCAGCATATCGATCTGTTTTTACCTGCTGGAGCAATTTTTCGATCATGGAGGTTTGGAATTCAGGGGAGCGCAGCAGCCTATGTATGATGACTTCATCTGTCCCTTCTTTTACTTGAAGACGGGGCATGATCTTTACATTGTTTTTTTCAGCATACCTTTCCAATTTCTTTTCTGTTTTCTTTTTAAAAACAGCTTCAGACTCCAGGTAATACCAGTCCGGTATCAAAACACCAAGGTTGTCAATATTGTAAAGGAATGATTCTTTGCTGAGTGGATCATCTGATTCATGAAATCCATATATCTCGCTTTTGGGGATTTTAAATTGCTCCTTATGCTTATCCAGTACCAGCATGGCAGTTTTTTTCACGGTATTTGATATGGATTCATTGACCGGTTGAAGTTTCTGAGTTTCCTCCAATTCCAATGGAGAAAGTTCAGGATTTTTAAAAAGGCTCACGCCTATAACAGAAAAAACAACTGCAAGAAAAATAAATCCAGCTAAAGAAAAAATCCAAACCTTGGTCCACCGCTTTCCAGAGTTATCCTGAAATATAAAGTATCTATCCTGTTGTTTCTTCGGTCCTACTGACACTCTCTACCACTCCTTGTTTGTTCTGAATAACGAACAATTTAGCTGAACTTATCTCACTGGCCTAGTTTTTTCAGTAATACTTCATTTTCTGTTAATACGATATAAAGTTGTATTTGTGCTTTTTTAAGAACAAGGTAATTATAAGGGAGAATTTTTCGCGTGTAAAGAAAAATAGGCACAATTACCCAAACGTTTTTTATAAAAGTTATAGTGTAATAGATAATATATAAGGATGACATTCAACTATGCCGGTTTTCCTTGGCAACGGACTTGAAAAGCTATTATATGCATTTAAAAGTGCCAGCTCCCATTTCATCCATCATGCTATTCGAGTTATATGCCAGGATATTTTTTAAAATGAGTTCTTCCCAATACTAACTGAAGAATACTTACTACGCCTCACATTAAGGAGAATGAACCGCCGTGTTTTCGTATAATCTTAGAAAAATTTTTTTCCGATTTTTACTTCCTATAATGGATTATCATCAGCTTCAATGGATCTTGGAACATGATTATCCTGAATGGGAAAAACAAATGGTGAGAGAAGAATTAGATAAGCGCAAGAAGAAAAGAAAAAAGACCTGATTCCACTTTCCCCCGGAAGCAGATCTTCCAAGATTCATTAACGGCTGATGCTGATATTGGATGCTGGATTGACCCTAGGGGGCTTTTCATCAGCACTTCTCTTAAATAAACGATTTTTAAACATCTTTATTAGCGGCTTCTCTATAAAAGAATGTACAAGACATCCAAAGAACGTAATAAGAAGCAGAAGAAGAAGGCTCGTACCTACTCCACCACCTAGTAATTCATATAAGTCAAGTCTGCTGAATACTTCAGAAAGAGTATTCAAAATTAAATTGTGTGCCAGATAAATAGCAAAAGAAGCATTTCCCAGATAATTGAGCAGTTTTGGAATTTGAATATCGGCTTGTCTGTCAATAGAGGCTAATCCGAAAATAATTAAGACGGAGGATAACCCTGTACTGATATCGAAATTTATAGAAATCACTTTATAAATATAATTAAGCCAGGTTAATGGAAATCCTAAAAAACCAATTACTGCAATTAACACTGACAATTTGATGTTGAATTGATATTTAGTCACAATATAAGCGCATAGAATCCCGGCAAGGAATATTAAATTGTACTGGTTGAATAAGAAAAACACAATATAGTGTTCCGACCAAACATATCCAGATACAAAGGCTATGGAAACCAATGTCCAAATAGTTATGCCAAGCCTTGAAATTACTTTCGATAGGAACAATAATGAAAAAATAATATAAAAATAGACAGTATGGACTAGCGACCATGCTACATCGAGTACCGGTTCAACCCCACTGGGATCAGGAAGAAGCAGCAGTGAATGCATAATAATATCATCTGTCAATTTATTGCCTACCCCTAAGTAAGGAAAAAGAAAAAGAACTGGTATCGCTATTAAAGTAAGTACCCAATACAATGGATAGACGCGGATAAATCGATTAAGCAAAAAGTCCTTTAATTCGTAAGATCGATGGAATTTATTTTGATAAATGTAATAAAGCATAAAACCAGATAATGCAAAAAAATAATTTACCCCACCTGATATCGGAAGATATGTTAGCCCTAACAAATTATAATCCCAGTACCCTTTCACATTCTCAGCAACATGGAATAGCATTACTAAAACTGGGACAAGTGCCCGTGAAAGTTGTATTAGTATGAGTTTTTTTCTCATTGAACTTATCTCCTTATTTTTTATATTCAGTTCCTGCCAAGAATCCCTTTTTTAACGCTAGATCACAGCAATCGTTCCCCTCATTTACTCATAGTATTGATTCATATTATAAAGCACAATATCGTTCTTAATAAAGCACTTTTTGTTTTTTTATAAATTTTTCCATAATTACTTCAGTTTAAGCGGGAGTCTGTTACCGGAATGAAAAGATGGAAGATCAATTTATTCTATTTACAATTTTGGGTGCTTGAGCATTGAGTGGGATTTGTCAATATGTCAAAATAGAAGTATATTTTTGAAGCTGTACACACAACTCTTTTCAAACACAGATCTATGAATGCCTTTAAAAGTAAATGAACGTGATAGTAAGGATAGGAGGAAGTAAACATGAGAACGATGAAACTCGGTAACAGCATATTGGATGTCCCTGTCATTGCTGTGGGCTGTATGCGCATTAACTCTCTCAATAAGAATGAGGCGGAACGCTTTATCCACACAGCCCTGGAAGAAGGCGCAAACTTCTTTGATCATGCGGACATATATGGCAAAGGAGCTTGTGAAGAAATTTTTGCAGATGCAATTAACATGAACGCGCAAATTCGTGAGAAAATGATCCTTCAATCCAAGTGCGGTATTCGCCAAGGGATGTTTGACTTTTCAAAAGAACACATCCTACAGTCAGTAGACGGTATTTTAAAGCGCCTTAAAACCAATTACCTGGATGTTCTCCTGCTGCACCGCCCGGATGCACTGGTAGAACCGGAAGAGGTAGCAGAAGCTTTCGACATCCTTTACAATTCAGGAAAAGTAAGGCATTTTGGTGTTTCCAACCAGAAACCTATGCAGATTGAACTGCTAAAGAAATACGTGAAGCAGCCACTTGTTGCAAACCAGCTGCAATTGAGTATTACCAACTCCACGATGATATCGAATGGATTTAATGTTAACATGGAAAACGAATCTGCCGTTGACCGTGACGGCAGTGTGCTTGATTATTGCCGTCTGAATGATATTACCATTCAGCCATGGTCACCTTTTCAATATGGATTTTTTGAAGGAGTATTCCTTGGAAGCGAAAAGTTTCCAGAACTGAATCAGAAAATTGACGAGATCGCAGAAAAATACGAAGTAAGTAACACAACCGTTGCGATTGCCTGGCTTTTGCGCCATCCTGCAAAAATGCAGCCGGTTATTGGGACAATGAATGAGGATCGATTAAAGCATTGCATAAAGGCTAGTGAAATCCATCTTACCCGTGAAGAATGGTATAGTATCTATCGTGCGGCAGGCAATGTTCTTCCATAGGATAAAGTTTCGTGGGGGAATATTACTTCTTTGGCTAATTAACATGTAGAAAGACAATAAATATAAGAGGCACATTTGTGCCTCTTGTATTATTTTCTCCAGAAACTTTGAAATATCTTGTTTATTCTATATTAGGGATATATGCGGCGTATTTTATATACCTTTCAAACTTATTCTGATTTTTCCACTTTTCTTCTTCCACTTTCAATAACAATTTTTACCTTCTCTAATAACTCGTGGTTTATTTCAAGTGATTCATATCTTTTTGTCTTTAAATAAGAACTATGATTATTTGCATTAATTAGACTTTGTATATCTGCATCAAGTGCAATAGCTAATTTTACTAAAATTCCAATTGTCGGATTAGTTTGGATATTCCGTTCAATATTACTTAAATAAGACTTTGATATATTTGTCTTTTTAGCTAATTGTGAAAGAGTGATATTCTTGCCTTTTCTTAACCTTCGAATATATGTACCTAACATATAGTCCCTCCCAGAAATTATCCATTCCCTCCTTGTAAAAAAATAAAGAACGAGTTAATCTTTATTAAGAACAGTAGTCGTAAAATGTAGCATATTATTTCGCCGTTCCCTTATTTATTTTGACTAAGGGTTTTTCTTGTTGTTAAGCCGATCGAATGATATACCTTTACTAGCAGTAAAGCTATTAAAATCCCCATTGAATCAATTACTACGTCGTAGAGGCGGCCATCCCTACCGAAAAAAAGTTGCAAGATTTCTGTAAAACCAGCAAACAAGATGGAAATAATGGTCGCGACAATTAAATTTTTTGATTTTACATATAGCAAAAGCTTTAGGATAGCAAACCCTAAAAAATGGCCGCCCTTCACCATAAACCACCATGGATGGATTAATGTAATATCATAAAAGTTAAAAAAAGATGAAAAATCAGGTGATTTATTCCAGGTAAAATCGGGTTTTTTTGTCAAAAATAATGATTCTAGATTTTCTACGAAGATAAAAATACTTAAAAGCATTCCCCAAAGTATGACTAATACATTTTGAAAATATTTGAGGCCGCGGCTTTCATCATAGCTTTTGTGTTTTTTGCTAATTTTATTCACCACATCTCTTCAGTCTGCATTAATTAGATAGCTATTGAATCGTCTTTATCATACATTTTTCTGCAGTGGCAATAACTTTTTTTAAATAGTTCAATATTTCTTCTTTAATTTTTTCATTTTTCAATGCAAATTCTACAGTTGTCTTTACAAAGCCAATTGTTTCTCCTACATCATACCGAACTCCTTCGAATTCATAGGCAAAAACCTGCTGTATTTGATTTAATTTTTGGATGGCATCCGTTAGTTGAATTTCTCCTCCTGCTCCGGCTTCCTGTTTTTCTAGGAATGTGAATATTTCGGGTGTTAGAATATATCTTCCTAATATGGCCAGGTTAGATGGCGCAGTACCCAGTTTTGGCTTCTCTACAAGCTGATTTACTTGGTATAGATTTCCATTGGGAGCTCCTGGATCGACAATTCCATATCTGTTGGTATCTTCTTCAGCTACCCGTTGTACACCAATTATGGACGATTGAGTTTGCTCAAACTGGGTAATCAATTGTCTTAAGCAAGGTGTTTCACTTTCGACTATATCATCTCCTAATAGCACTGCAAATGGTTCATTACCAATGAACTGCCGAGCACACCATACTGCATGCCCTAGCCCCTTCGGTTCATTTTGTCTTATGTAGTGGATGTTTGCAAGATTGGATGAGTGTCGCACTTTGTCCAACAAATCCAACTTTCCTTTTTCAAACAAATTATGCTCCAGCTCCCACGCAAAATCAAAATGGTCTTCAATGGCACGCTTTCCTTTACCGGTGACAATAATGATGTCATCTATACCAGAGGCAACGGCTTCTTCTACTATATATTGTATAGTTGGCTTATCTATTATTGGCAGCATTTCCTTTGGTATTGCCTTAGTGGCTGGCAAAAACCTTGTTCCGAGGCCTGCAGCCGGAATAATTGCTTTTTTTACTCTGTACATATTACTCCTCCTTTTTATTGATGAACACACCTAAAACATTACAGATATCAAAAAGTCTTAGGACACTTATTCAAAAACCTCAACCCATCGATATTCCCCATTACTGAACTTGCAAAGGTATACCTGATCACCTGAGTCTGATTCCAGGAGAACCATTTTTCCTCTCCATGCTTCTGAAGGGTCTGGAAGTGAAGAAAACGATTGTACTCCCATCCCATCAAAGAAGCTCTTATCATTAAGCCTTGTAACGACTGGTATTCCATCCTCATTTAATAAATTTGGATTTTCAAGTAATTTATCATTGTCCGTTTTAAATCTCGTCAATTCCAAACGGTTTTGTTCACTATGTTCTGTGTGTAGTAACTCCAGAGATCCTTTCTTTACCTCATTTGCTTCTGAATAAAAAGTATCCGTTGAGACATCAGCATTCCATTTTAATGTGAATAATGATGAATTTGCCTCTATTTCATTATCATAAGCGCGTCCCCCTATTAATTTCACATTGGAATGGTTGATATCAAAGAGGGTGCTATTTTCCTTTAGCAAGTTATTTCCTTCAAAATGCGGACTAATGACAACAACGTTAAAACAATAGTCAAATTGGAAAGCTTTCTCAATGTTTGCCCATTCAGCGTTCAGCTGGATAAGGGTCATTTCGCTAGCTCGTTCAAAAACAAATGGAACAACATTAGGTTCGTATCGTTTGTCCCTTAGTCCATTAGAGGTATAAACATTTTCAATCACGCTTCCAGTATTGCCGCCTTTAGGCGGCACCAAATGAATGGCGTTTTTAGCATATTGAAAGACATAAATATTCCGGATATTTACAGAAAAAGCATAATTCTCTGCCCCCTTTGCAATATAAAACCCTCTGTAAACCGAGACTATATTCAGGTTTTCGAATACAGAATGGGCAATTTGCTCCTCAAATTGAATGGCATTTCGTTTTTTAAATTTTCTTTGATCCCATCCCTCATACCGTAGCCCTAGGTCACGTATATCATTTTTGGATGCTTTTATCCTAAAGATCGGGGCGTTGGCCTTGCTGTGAATGACAGATTGATCCATTCCTGCTCCATGTATCTTTTTACTTTTCACATCGAAGGAATCAGTTACCAAATACTTTCCTTCAGGAAAGTAGATGTCATTGCCTGCTTCTAATGCCTTTTGTATTGCTTTTGTATCATCATGTTCTCCATCCCCAACAGCACCATAATCCTTTACATTGATAAACGGTGTTGAGTATTTTTCTGTCTTAATTTCCGTTTCAGTGATTGTCTTTGTACAGCCTGCAAGAAATATACAAGCAAAAAACAGGATCAAGCTCACTTTCTTCATCGGATTCCTACCTTGTATTTCTTTAACACTTTCTGCTTTATTTCCTTCCAGGCTTTCAGTGCCAAACTGTCTGGAATTTCAACATCTTCCATTGAAATGATTTGTCCTGCTTCAATTGGACGGGTAATGACGGCATTTACTAACAAACCGATTGGGAGATGGCCGATATGTTCTTTCATCTTTACTGCTTCCCCTCTAACTAGGAAGCTTCCAATTCCATGCGGAATTTTTTCCCCGGGTCCAATGTTTACTTTAGCAATGGCTCCCACACTTATGGAGGGATTCGCCGTATTATTTAGCAGCACTCCTCCTCCGCCTACCACTCTTCGAATTGTTTTTATGATTTCTAAATGGCAGAGGTGGAAGTTTTGAGTCAATGTATAATAAGGACCTTTGCCAATCTTAAAATATTCCAAGGCTGCCCTTTGGTTTTCTTCATGTTCCGCTGTAATAAATACACCAGCAGGACCTTTTGGACAGAGCAAATAATCACTAATGGCCGAGCCGTGTTTTTTAGCTTGTTCTGCTAAGTAGGATCCGCCACTTTCCACATCCTCCGCATCAGGTCCTAAAAGACCTTTTTGAACGATATCGCCGCCCAGTCCGTTTGCAACTAACGCCTGTTCAAATTGAACCTTTGTACCATCTGTGAAGGAAGTGACCATCTGCAGACTTAAATTACTGCGCTTGCCCCAATATTCCATTTCTTCTTTTTTCGGATTACGATTTAGAAACCCTTTGATATTTCCATATACCAATGGCTTAAAGCCCATCTGAACCATATTTTCCTTAAGGGCAGCTATACAACCAGGCTGATCACCTTCTGCTTCCGTGATAAATCCTCTGTCGGCAAAGTAGGATCCTGTTGTGACTTGCAACTCCGAATTCATAGTAATGACAGGCAAAGAAGCGGAGAAAGCCTTGTCGACTACCTCTGTTCCATAAATGGCGTCGCCGCTGCATTCTACGATTACTTCTGAATTCTCAATGACTTCCCAAACACTATTAGTTAATAGGTCTTTATCAGGAAAGGCTTTGATATCTTCAATTCTTCGACGGGTCAATACCTTTGAAACTACTAAATCTTCCTGGTTTTCTAACGCATTTATAAGACCTTTTGCAATAAACCCTGTTCCTATTACGCCTATCTTAGTTTTTAGCTTCATGACTACACTCCTAATTAGCTTATTTTTATTTGTATTGGTAATTGTTCACCCTACGTGTTATAGTTCTGCATTCTATAACATCAGCTTTTTTGATGCTTTATTTTTCTCCACTCTTTCTTTTAAGAATTGAATGGTTCCAAATATATCCCCATACGCTCGGACATTCAGCGATCGAGATGTGGTGATCATCAAAATGATTTGAGAAATCAGGCTAGGGATTAAGAAGCCCAGTGCAACGCCTACCCCACTGTAAAACCTTCCCAATATTAAGGATAAAATAATCGAAAATAATCCTGTCCATAATGTATTTCTCATCATATGCTTTTGTTTCCCAGCCATTGTCAGCACAGTGCCAGTAGCTCCACTCCATACACCAATCAATTGCTTTAGGGACAATATTAATAAAATAAGCGCTCCGCTGCCATATAGAGATGAACCAAAAACATATGACAGGATCAAATCACCCAGAAATATAAATAACAGGAAAATCGCAAGGGTTGGAATAAAAGCTAAAGTAGCTATTGTTCTAAGAGTCCTTTCAATTCCCTTAAGTTCTCCTTGTGCGTATTTTTCAGCAATCATGGGAGACACTACTGAATTTATTATGAGAACAGGCATGGATATAAGCATAGTAAGCTTTGCAGCTGCTCCGTATACCGCAACGTCCTCATCATTGCCAACTCCGCTTATAATCCATAAATCGCACTGGCTAAGAAGGTAGAAACTAACTGTTATAACCATAAGAGGAATGGTCGTTGAGAAAATTTTCTGTATGTGAAGGGTTCGCTTTCTAGTCATATCCACTCCCTTCATCAATAATCTGACTTTCCTTGTAAGTGTCATTAATCCCATAATATTTGAAACAGCCAGTGACAAAATCCATATTAGAATGGTTAATTTTAGTGTTAGTAAAATACCTGATAAAGAGAATACTACTAACGATAGACTGAAGACTGCTGTGGAAAGGACTCCTCCAAAGATGGAAGCATATCGTATATCCTGAAAACCTCTAAACGTCTCTCCTAACAATATTTGAAAACTATTCGCCACAATCCAAAAGGTGACTACAATTGAAATACTAGACAATCTGCCAGATTGAAAGACTGTCAGCGCAATCCAATCGGAACTATAAAAGTATATGACTCCTGCAGTTACCGCTCCAATAGTCGTTGCTATCATTGATATTCTAATAATATAATAGACATTTTTCAGTTCGTTCCGTCCAATGCTATCAGCAACAAAACGTATCACCGTCTGGTCAAATCCTATTGTTCCTATATAGGCTCCAAACATAGCAATATTAAAAGCTAAAAAGTATACTCCTAAATCCTCTGCTGCTAACATACGTGCTAAAATCGCATTAATGGCCAAAGTCATAAAGGATGTGAAAAATTTTCCTGAAAAGGCCCAGATTCCCCCTGACCTTAGGTTTCTTTTATCTTTTAAAGTGATAGACATCTTTTCACCCCTTCCTTTCTCATTTGGCTTCAGCACTCATTACACAACAGGTTGATAAACTGTTTAAATAATTTACTGATAATCCCTATACCACATGGGCTGATCCAGTCTCCTTTTAAACCTCATATTTCTTATACTGAACTTATGGCTTTGGAAAGCTTGCCTTTTCGATGGAATATTCATTGACTAAACGTTGGGTTTGCACAGCTTCATTTTTCCGTTTTTTGTAACAAAGAGTACCCAGGATAAAGCAGATATAGATTGTTGTTGTTTGAAGCAAAGATGCCGTCAGGAAGGAATAATTGATAAATAAAGAAAACACTAATATTTTATTCTGTGTAATTGATAAAAACGTGTAAATAATAAAAATTGTGAAAAATAATCCACCAATTACCCCGTATTCTACAAATAATTTTATATAAGCAATTGGATGAGCCGTGTTATATACATTCGACAGCTCATCAAATGTATACTCTTTACCATGATATTCCTGGACTGTTCCCGCACCTGTCCCAAATAAAACTGTCCCGGTGTCTTCTAAGGTGATAAATTCTTTATAAGCTATCCATGGAGCAATAAATCTAACGTGACCACTTGACCGAGGTGTATTAAACTCGTTTAGCCTTTCAACAAAGACTTCTCCAAACCCTTTATCGAATAAGACATATACAGAAATACCCATAAAAATTATTAAAAGAAAGATCTGTGACGGCTTTAATCTAAATAGGATAGGCAAGGCCGCAAGCGCTAGGAGAATAAAACCTGTCCCCGAAAAGGATAGTAACATTCCTATAAAGAAAATAATCATCAAATAAAGTCGTTTCTTTGTTAGGAATTCAATAATAATCGCAGTCGCCAGCATTTTTGAAAAAAAGGAGGGCTCCAGCATGAACATTCCATTTGCCTTTATAATTGGTGAATCATAAGATAAAGGATTATGGGTGTTATATCCTTCAAGCAAAAATTGCTGAGGAAGGTTTTTTATGGGGTCAATAAAACCAAATCCCATAAATTGCAGCAGAAATTGAATGATGCCTATTATGGCCACTATCACCATCATGCCTTGGTATTTTGAAAAGATATAATTTAGGCTGCCTTCCCTCTTATTAACAAAAAGAAATGGTAAATAAAAAACAATTATGGAAAGTAATGAAGCAATCCCCACCGCTTTCGAATGAAGCAATGCATATAAACTAGCAATAAATAACCCGCTTATTGAGCATAAGAATAGCAAAAGCCGTTTGTGATCGATTTCAAATTCATGAAAGAAATATAGAATTATTACCGATATAACCGAAAAAACGAAAACTGGGGAAAGTTGAAGCCCTCCAATCGTTATGGAAAATCTTTGCAAGAAGATTAAACTAAATAGTATTAAGAAAATAAGTGACTTTTCTATTACGCTTATCACTTTTACTGCCATTGACTGTCTCCTTTATTCTTTGCTATAGCACTTCTCCTTGAGATATTGCTTAATTGATATACTGACCCGTTTTGTTTGTCAGACCATGGAACGCTCCTTTTAAAATCATGCTGCTTCTTTTAGCTTTATTGTCGCTTTTTATTACATAAAGAATATGAAATTTAATTACTCTGAAAAACAAGTACAAAAACGCAATCCATTTATATTTTGCGTTATTTCTACTAACCATTAGATATCCATTTCGAATTAAATAGTAAGCATAATAAGGCGATAGATCAGCAGACTTTGTAGAACTAGATTCTTTGTGGTAAACAATAGATTCGGGAACATACACTATTTTCCAACCTGCTTTTTTTGCCCTTATATTCCAATCAGTATCCTCGTAATAAATAAAATAGTCTTCTTCTAAAAATCCAATTAATTGGATCACTTCCTTCCGGAATAACATACTGCAACCGACAATAAAATCTACTTCTTTCATTTTGTCGTACTGGCCGCAATCTTCTTCATCTATCCCGAATGGTGTGCTAGTACCTAAGTATGGATTTATCGATCCTCCAGCAAACCATAATAGATTATTATTTGCATTGTAGATTTTAGACCCGACAATCCCTATCTTTTTGTCTCTGTCCATCACTTCAATAAGTTTACTTAGTGAATCAGGTTCCACATATGTGTCATTATTCAACATCCAATAGTAGTCAAACCCTTGCTCATAGGCTGTCCTGAACCCAACATTGTTTCCACCTGCGCACCCTAAATTACTTCCCGACTGGATCAACGTTATGTTAATATTAAATTCACCTGATTCTTGATCGCTCGTTAACTTTATAAAGGAATCATCGTATGATGCGTTGTCTACTACGAAGACATGAAAATTGGGATAAGTAAGAGATTCCAATGATTTCAAACACTCAAATGTATCATGATAGCCATTCCAGTTAAGAAGAATAATTGCGGCTGATGCTGAGTTCAAGCTAAAGTCCACCTTTCATTCTTGTTTAATCTTGTGAATAATTTTATTTTACGTACTGCCCCGTCTTGTTTGTAAGAGCATGGATCGCCCCTTTTAAAATGATGGCGCTCCTTCTAAGTTTATCGTTCCTCTTCCGTACAAAACTTCGGTGAAATAGTAGAATCCTTACGAATAAATAAACAAATGCAATCCCCTTATATTGGGCGTTAACCCGGCTGACCATCAGATATCCATTTCGTATTAAATAGTAAGCATAATATGGTGATAAGTCGTTCTTTTTTGCAGTTTCCTTATGGTATACAATGGATGATGGCACATAAACTATTTTCCAACCTGCTTTTTTTGCTCTTAAGTTCCAGTCGGTATCCTCATAATAAACAAAATAATCTTCATCCAAATATCCAATCGATTGGATCAATTCCCTTCGGAACAACATACTGCATCCTACTATGAAATCTACTTCTTTCACTTCATCGTACTGTCCGCAATCTTCCTCATCTATCCCGATTTGCATACTAGTACCAAGATAAGGATTAAGTCTACCCCCAGCAAACCAGATACATTTACTACGGGCATACAATATTTTGGAGCCCACAATGCCAATGGCTTGATCTTCTTCTACTGCTCCTATAAGTGTGCATAAAGCATCAGGTTCAACATATGTATCAGTATTCAGCATCCAATAATAGTCAAACCCTAGCTCATAGGCCGTTCTAAATCCAACATTATTGCCGCCCGCACAGCCCAAGTTTCTTTCTGACTTGATAAAAGTTACATCAACATTGAATTGACCAGTTTTCTGATCATTCTTTAACCTTATAAAGGAGTCATCACTTGAAGCATTGTCTACTACAAAAACATGATAATTAGGATAAGTAAGAAATTCTAATGACTTTAAACATTCATATGTATCCTGGTAACTGTTCCAATTAAGGAGAATAATGGCTGCGGATGCTGAACCCATGCTACACCTCATAATTTGTATTTTTTATATGATTTTCAAAATAAAGTAATGGTCCTTCACTACTTCTAGTAAAGGACCTCCCCTTACCCTAGTTATATTGCAAGCGTTGGAACCTTCCCTATTCTTTTTCTCTTTTTATCAATTGCTTGGAAATCAATTTCCATATCCTCTACAATTTTATTGGCACGAGCAAGAGATCCATGAGTTCCAGCATCAATCCAGTCACCAGTAACGACTCCAAATCTTAATGCATTTAATTTGATATAAGCGTTGTTAACATCCGTTATTTCTAATTCGCCTCTTCCCGAAGGCTGTAATGTTTTAATGATGTCAAAAACACGCCGGTCATACATATAAAATCCTGTCACTGCGAAATTAGACTTTGGATGTTCAGGCTTTTCTTCAATCGACACTATCAAATCGTTATGAATTTCTGCTACTCCAAAACGGTGAGGGTCATGTACCTCTTTAATCAAAATCTTAGCTCCACCATTTTGCTTCATATAATCTTGAACATAAGGTGTAATATCACCCGTGAAGATGTTATCTCCCAAAATGACTGTCATTAAATCATCACCGACAAATTCTTCGGCAAGGTTTAGCGCCTCAGCAATCCCACCAGCCTGATCCTGGACTCTATACGTTAGTTTAATTCCAATTTCTGTCCCACTCCCTAGAAGGTTGATAATATCCCCTGCATGATGTCTTCCTGTGACAATTAAGATTTCATCAATTCCTGCTTCTTTAAGCTTTGCAATTGAATAATAAATCATAGGATACTTCCCTACAGGCAATAAATGTTTATTTGTAACTTTGGTCAATGGATTTAAACGTGAACCAGTACCACCCGCTAGTATGATTCCTTTCATCTTAGCCACCTCATTTTTTTGTTTTTATTTTTTTGATTTTTATCAAGTACAAAATTTTCATTATAACGAACAAAGATATACTAAATTACCACTTTTGGGCTCTTTTTTTCGTTAAGCACAGCACCTAACAACTTAGCTTTACAATTCATGAGGTTGTTTTTAGCTATAGCTACTTTATCTTTTTTTGTTTTTCCACTTTTCATAACCAACAATGAACCATCACAAATATTTGCAAGAATTTGAGCATCGGCATTTTCTACTATTGGGGGACTATCAATTAAAATGATATCGTAGACTTTCTTCATTCTCTCCATAAGTTTTAACAATAGATCCGAACCCAACAAATCTTGATCCACTGCGGTAATAGCTCCACTCGTCAAAATATCCAGGTTTTCAATAGTTGTCGGCATGACTACTTCGTCTAGCGAGTCGTTACTTAGAAGGATGTTCGTCAGCCCATTATAGTTGTTCTTGTCGAAAAACTTGTGAAGAGTAGGTTTTCGTAAATCAGCATCTATAATTAGTACTCTTTTTCCTTGTTGTCCCATTACAGCTCCTAAGTTGGCAACAGTGGTCGTTTTCCCCTCACCAGTGGCTGCAGATGTAACAACAATGGATTGTATTTTTTCATTACTGGATGAGAATAAGATATTTGTCCTAATGATTCTGTATTGTTCTGCGAACTTGGACCCTGGGTCAAATACATTGAACATCTTTTTCCTTCTGTTAAGATTTTTTCTTCTTACATTCAATTTTCCTAGCCCCCTAGTCCTTTGCTATGTGAAAAGTTCACAATTTCCTTATTAGCCTTTGATTTTAAATTGATATCCTTTAAACGAACCTTCGAAACAATGCCCATTACAGGGATGTGTAATACCTCCTCGATGTCGCTTTCTGATGTAATCGTGTTACTGAAAGCTCGCAGAAGGAACGAAGTCCCCAATCCGATAAACAAACCAGCTGCTAAACCAACGATTGTAATAAGCGCAGGCTTTGGCTGTACAGGTTGCGGATCAGGTTTTGCGATAGTAGGAGGAAATAACTCTACGTTATCTACTTTCATCATTTCCAGCACTTGCGTTTCAAAGACGTTCGCTATCTTATTAACAATATCAACTGCCAATTCATAATCTGAGTCTTTTACTGTTATCGTAATTACCTGTGATTCCTGTTTACTTGTTACTTTAATTTGCTTAGAGAAGTCTTGAGCGGTTATGTTGAGTCCTAGGTCTTCTATGACTTTTTCCAGTACCACTTCGGAATAGATAATATCGCTATACGTGTTTGCAAATTGAAAATTTGTCATCACAGTATTATAATCCACAACTTGTTTAGGATTAGTGTTATTAACAACGATTTGCCGGGATGCTTCATAGGTCGGTGTTACATAGTAGGAAGCTAGTCCCCAGCTAATTCCTGCACCCATTGCCGCTATAGAAGCAATAAGTAAAATATGTCCTCTTATAATTGACCAAAACTTCCTTATATTCATTGTTTGTTCCATTCAATAAGCTCCTTTACGTAACACTACGAATAAAACACTTTTTAATAGAATGATAATATCGAGCTTTAGAGAT
The DNA here is from genome assembly GCF_046237635.1 of Peribacillus sedimenti. Lineage (NCBI taxonomy): Bacteria > Bacillati > Bacillota > Bacilli > Caryophanales > Bacillaceae > Peribacillus > Peribacillus sedimenti. Next base: position 5,060,333 of record NZ_CP143547.1, read on the forward strand.
TGATGATATACATAATACAATTCTATATCTACTCGTTCCGGATACCCAATATCGCTTCTCCCACTTACCTGCCAATATCCTGTCAAACCTGGACTTACTGATAGAAAATCAGATGTTCTGGCACCATACTCCTTTAATTCATCCAAGACTACCGGTCTTGGTCCCACCAGACTCATTTCACCCTTAAGCACATTAATAAGCTGCGGTAATTCATCCAAACTTGTTTTTCTTAGGAATCTCCCTACTTTTGTAATACGGGGATCTTCACTTTGTTCCAACTTATAATTATTTTTCACATACTTTGCATACAGTTGTTTATTCTTTTTAAGTACTTCTTCTGCATTTACCACCATGGAACGAAACTTATAGATAAAGAATATTTCCCCATTCTTCCCTACCCGTTTTTGTTTAAATAAAATGGGGCCTTTCGCTTCACCAACCATATATGCTGGGATAATCAACAGAAAAAAAGGAAGAAATACAACTAGCCCTGTAAGAGCACCAATTATGTCAAGCATCCTTTTAATACGAAGGTATACTTTTGAACTGGATGATGCGAGAACATCCTCTTCCAGTTTTACTTGTGGATGAGTTTTATCAATAGAAACAGCCAATTCTCTATCTCTATTTATAGCCATTCACTTCACCCGCTCTCGTTAAGTTCTCTTCAGCCTGGCCATTCACATCATTTTCTTCTGTAACATCTTTCAAAAATAAATGAAGGAAATTTTTCAAGGCGTCCCTCCAGTTTCTCATCTTAGGAAAACCGTTTTTCCTCAACATAGTATCATTTAGAACGGAATAACAGGGGCGTGGGGCTTTCCTTGGAAATTCTTCTGTCTTGCACGGAACTAAATCGACTTCAATATTAGCTTCTTCAAATATTGCTTTAGCAAATTCATACCAAGAGCAACTTCCTGAATTGGTCACATGATAAACTCCATATTTTTCAGTGAAAATTAACCGCATTATACATTGTGCTAAATCTACTGTATAAGTAGGACTTCCAATTTGATCATCTACAACCGTTATTCGGCCTTTTTCCTCAGAAAGCTCCAACATACTTTTGACAAAATTTTTTCCATACCTCCCATATATCCAAGAGGTTCTGACGATAAAAAATGTTTCCAGATTCTTTTTCACATAATACTCACCAGCTAGCTTTGTCTGTCCATAGACACTTAATGGGGACGGTGCTTCTAATTCTTCAATTGGCTCATTATTGCTCCCACTGAATACGTAATCCGTACTTATATAAACGAACTTAGCCTTTATTTTTGATGAAACTTTCGCAAGGTTCCTTGTACCTATTCCATTCACGAGAAAAGCTTTATCAGAATCCTCCTCTGCCATATCTACATTTGTATACGCGGCTGCATGAATAATGATATCAGGCATTATTTCCAGCATTTTTTTCTTTACTTGGTTGTATGAGGTAATGTCCAACTCTTCTCTGCCTAAGCCGATTACCTCAACATCACTTTCATTTTTTAACATGGACAGCAATTCAGTTCCCAGCTGTCCTTTAGCCCCTGTTATTATTATCCTTACAGCAGGCATAAATGATCACCATATTGCTTTTGATAATAATCTAGATATGTGCCAGCTTTAATGTTATTCCACCACTCATAATTCTCGATATACCAATTAATAGTTTCTATCAATCCTGTATCAAAGGAATAAAGAGGCTTCCACCCCAATTCTGTTTGTATTTTAGTAGGATCTATTGCATACCTTCTGTCATGTCCGGGACGGTCTTTTATATATTTGATTAAGTCAGGTGATAAACCTAGTCTGTCTATAATTAGATTAGCAATTTCCCTATTCATTCTTTCATTATGGCCACCGATATTATAAACTTCACCAGGCTTACCTTCATGTATGACCATGTCAATTGCAGAACAATGGTCACTCACATGTAGCCAATCTCGAATATTCGTTCCATCTCCATAAATAGGAAGTTCCTTTCCTTGCAAGGCGTTTGTAACTAGTAAGGGAATAAGCTTCTCAGGAAAATGGTATGGTCCATAGTTATTTGAACATCTAGTAATATTTACGTTCATGCCAAACGTTTCATAATAAGCACGTACTAATAAATCCCCGCCTGTTTTACTGGCTGAATAAGGACTGTTTGGTGCTAGTGGAGTACTTTCAGTGAAATATCCCGTTTCTCCTAAACTACCGTAAACCTCATCAGTAGAAATTTGTACGAATTTCTTAATATTATTTTCTTTCGCAATATCCAATAAGTTTTGCGTGCCAAGGACATTGGTTTTTACAAACACATCGGGATCCGTTATGCTACGGTCCACATGTGATTCTGCTGCAAAATTTACAACTACATCGATTTTGTTGTTTTTTAAAAGATAATCAACCAGCTCGCGATTATTAATATCTCCTTTCACAAAAGTATAATTATCCTGATTTTCTATATCTTTTAAATTTTCAAGATTTCCTGCGTATGTTAGAAGATCAAGGTTGACCACCTGATAATTCTGATATTTAGCCAGTATGTAGTGTATAAAGTTACTCCCTATGAAGCCGGCACCACCAGTTACCAATAGTTTCATATCTTTACTCCCTCCCACACAAAATTATTTGTTGCATATTCTAGTGGTGGATGATTTTTGTCTTTTTCCGACAGAATTACCTTTGACACCGGCCATTCGATGCCTATCGCAGGATCATTCCAGAATATACCCCGATCATGTTCTGAGGAATAGGACTGATCTACTTTATATTGAACTTCTGTGTTGTCTACTAATGTACAAAAGCCGTGTGCAAAGCCCTTGGGGACCAATAATTGCCTTTTATTTTCAGCTGTTAATATATAGCCCTCCCATTCACCATATGTGGGAGAACCCTTTCTAATGTCTACAATGACATCATAGATTGCCCCTCTTGTAACTCGAACCAGCTTCGCTTGCGATTTTGGATTTATTTGGTAATGCAAACCTCTAATCGTACCGGCTTGCCGTGATAAGGAATGATTGTCCTGTATAAAATTTAAATCTATTCCGTTTTTTTGATAGATTTGCTGACTGTACGTTTCCATAAAAAAACCACGGTCGTCTCCATAAACAGTTAGTTCCAATAATGCTGCATCTTCAAATTTCGTCTGAATAACCTTCATTTATCCAACTCCTTTTCAGCATAATAACTAGTTAACCACTGAGAGATTTACTTTCTGATTATAGCCAAGAGCTTCGGTGAATATATCAAACAACCAAAAATCAATGGAATATTTTTCATATATTTCATTTAAGGCGTCTTTATAGCCTTGTTTTAAAAAATTAGGTTCTATTACGGGATTTTCTCGATCGATCACTTGAATGTTTTCTGGATGATATAAATCATAATCTCTAATTGACTGGTTGGTTGTAATCAACTTCTGTTTCGCTCCAAACACTTCGATAGTTCTGATAGTTAAACCGCTTTGTTTGGGTCTTTCGATATCAATAATGATCTTCGCTCTTGAATATAAATCTAGTACTTCGTTCTTAGACAAGGCCTTAAACTGGAGTTCATTACTGCCGAACCTTCTCAAGTCTTTATCAAAAAGCCGTTTAATATAGAATAGATATTTGCTAGGATAGTATTTATAAAAGTAAAAATTTATCCCGTTGTCCGCAAGCTGCGTCTCTATTTTTTTAAGTACAGTAAACCGGTCGGTATGCACCGTTCCGATGAACAAAACATCGATATCCTTTATTTTTTTGTTGCTAGCAAGCTCCTTATAGCCATCAATATAAAACAATGGACGAAATTTCATATCCCTATAGGTTTGGGCATCTCTTCGGTCAAAAGTAAATACATAATTAAATAAATGCTTAATCTTGCTTGAATTTGGTGAATAGCTTAACGCGTCCCACATATATAGGATAAATTTTGCTTTCTGATGGTACTTTCTTAATTTTCTAATATTATTTTCTGAAATTACCTCTCCTTTGATAATGAAAATGACATCATAATTTCTATCCTTTGTTGTTTCAATAATATTGTTATAATAGCCGTGATTTTTTTTCGCTAGCAGATTTCTATTAATACGAATAAGAGACTTTGTCAAAAAATCATTTTTAGGCCGCTCATCAAAATAATCAACATCACTACCAAAGGATTGTAGTTTCTTCTTTATTTCTGCTTCATAACCGAAGAATTTAGCTGAAATAAAAAGGATTTTTTTTTCATTAAACTCTTTTTTCATTTATATAATCCCTTTTCTTTCATTTCCAAAATGGCTTTTTCATAATGATCTTCCTCAATTTCCTGCTGGTTGACCCAATTAACAAAATGCTGGATTCCTCTTTCGAAGTCGTATTGTGGAGAGAAGCCCAATTTGTCGTAAATAAGACTTAAGTCTGCAAAATTATGTCTTATATCACCGAGACGATACTGTCCACTCACATAAATATCAACATTAGTTTCGTACAACTTTACCAGAGTAGTTGCTACTTTTAATACGTTTGTAGCCACTCCAGTTCCAACATTAAAAACTTGGTAATTAGCTTTGTCTAATTCAATAGCTTTCACAGTAGCAGTTATCACATCTTCTATATATACGAAGTCACGACTTTCTGTTCCATCTTCAAAAATGTTTATATCATTGCCATTCTTTATCCTTGTTGAAAAAATGGAGAGGATACCTGTATAGGGATTCTTTAAGGATTGGCCTGGCCCATATACATTTTGATACCTAAGGCCAACAACCGGAATGCCCAAAGCTTTACCCATAATCATACACATATTTTCCTGCCCATACTTCGTAAAACCATATATGGAAGAAGGCTGAATTTGTGAATCCTCTGATGTACTTATCGCTGTTACGCTCTCACCGCAATGTGGGCATTTTACATTAAAGTCTTTTTGTGATAAATTTTCCTCTATTCGTTGGCCCGGAAAAACCTCACCGTGTATTTGACATATGTATTTTCCTTCTCCATATACAGCGCGAGACGAAGCAACTACCAGTTTTTTTACTTTGTTTGGTTCATTAGCAATTAAATCCAGCAAGTTAGAAGTTCCATTTATATTAACTTCTATATATTTATCTATTTCATACATCGATTGGCCAGTACCGGTCTCAGCGGCTAAATGAACGACAATATCTGTTCCCTTTAGTGCAGTTCTTAAATCTTCTTTATTACGAACATCTCCATAAATAAATTCAACCTTATCCTTTATCTTCAAATATAACTCGGATCGCCTAGGAACACCTCCATGGATCTGCACGGATAAATTGTCCAATACTTTTACATTGTATCCCTCCTCCAACAGCTTAAGTGAAAGGGAACTGCCTATAAATCCAGCCCCACCAGTAATTAATACATTCATTTGCTGCAGCCTCCTTATTTGTAATTTCAGGAATTAATTCTCACCTTTTTTCCTCTATAACGAACATTAAATTCAATATTGAGAACAAAACAACCCTAAGTAAGGTAGGTGAAAATTCAACTTAAATTTTCCCAAAAAGTCTCCATGGTTACTTTTGACTTTTGTTCACTTTAAAGAACGATTGTTTTTAGTTTAAATGTAATAAAGTTGGAAATCAACCTTTTTTTGCTCCTTGATATGATATTTTTTTACAAATAAATAAAAAATTCATAGGAACTATGAACATACCTAACATAATGCTGTCGTTCATTTTAAAGAACGTTTGAATTTATTATATATGGTACGGAATTAATAAATCAATCATTTTCTTTTGGTTTTTGTCATCGCACTTCAACTTTTGATAAAAAAGTAGAAGTGGGAATCCATCTATAAAAAACTAAAATTTGGAAAAATATTAACATATCTTTAAAACATACCCAAGTTTTGGATGCCAAAACCTAATGATTACTTATAGAATATTGAGAAATTATTTAGGATTTGAATGTGGTGGTTAATTCCAGTCTCTGTCTATAACTAATTACACTAAGTTACTTTTATATTCATATTCCTAAAGACACAGCTAAGCAGACTCGAATTCTGGATAGGAACTAAATATTTCTGAATTTTTTTCGCAGTACCAAGGATGCTATCCTGGTTTTCTTTTTTGTAGAAAAATGCAAAATCACCCAAATTAACAACCCGGTTAAATTAACTTCGTGATTACGTAGATTATTAAAAATCCATCTTGGTGCCCCAATAAGAATCCCCCATCCCCATAGACAACCTTCGAAAAAAATTGTTTTGCTTGACTTATCCGCCGCCGTACTGGTCTTTCATTTTTTCACTGCCTAATTAAAATTTTTAGCAAAGGGTATTCAAATGCGTTCCGTTTGTTTTATGACTTTTTTATGTACACAACAAATTTCATTTAATAAATTCACAAAACATTTTTTCTGAAACCTACTTCTACTTTTTAACCGATATATCATCATTTTACGACGCTTTACAAGAGTTATTGTCGAATAAATTCTCTAGAATTATATATCGTTGTGCTTTATAGTGAACAATATAAATGTTAGAGTGAACATCAAAACTTGAATATAGTTGAACTACATATAGAAAGGCAAGGTGATATTTATTGAAGATATTATTGATGGGTGTTCAAAAGCTTGCTTATATGCCGTATATGAATTTTTATCTATCACAGTTGGATCTAATAAATAATGATGTTCATTTATTATATTGGAACCGGGATAACAAACAAGAGCAATTACCAGATTACAATATTACCTACCACGAATTTAAATGTTATCAAGAGGATGAGGTACCAAAAATAAGAAAAATTAAGAGCTTTCTCAAATATAGAAAAAGGGCTAAACAGTTAATTTCCGATGAAAAATTTGATTTTATTATCATACTTAATACAGTTTCCGGATTTTTAATACAAGATGTACTTTGGAACAGCTATTCGAAAAAGTTTATCTACGATTATCGTGATCCAACGCTCGAAAACATCCTTCTTTATAAAATTTTAATCGGAAAAATTGTTAAAATGTCACTTGTTACATTTGTAAGCTCTGATGGTTTCAGAAAATTCCTGCCTAACGAGAAAAATATATATACATCACATAATTTACTTTTAGACTCCTTACGTTATAGAAATATACGAAAGTTCTATGAAAGGAATGTTACGCCAATAAGGGTCCGTTATTGGGGGATGATACGTGACGAATCGATAAATAAGATGATAATTGACAGATTAGGCAATGACAGCAGGTTTGAGCTGCATTACCACGGCAGAATGCAAAAAACCGGAAGAAATTTGCAAGACTACTGTAATAGTAATGGTATAAAAAATGTAAATTTTCATGGAGTTTATTTACCTGATGAGCGTTATGATTTTGCAAAAGAAACAGACATTCTCCATAACATTTACGAAAAGGATAAATTATTGTCAAAGGCAATGGGGAACAAGTTCTATGATGGTATAGTCCACTATATTCCTCAGATATGCAATAAAGGATCCTTTATGGGCCAAAAGGTTACATCAGAGAAGGTCGGGGCACAATTGGACCCTAAAGATCCTGCATTTGCTGATATGCTGTATCATTACTATATAAACATTAATTGGAAACAATTTAACCAAAGCTGTGATGCTTGCTTAGACCATGTAGTAAATGAATATCATGCAGGCAATGAAGTAATCGACACTATTCTAAATAAAACCGAACTTACTGAGATCAAAGAAATCCACAGTACTTGACTTCTATTAATCAATAAGAAATTCTTATGAAATGAGAGGGATTAGATTGGTATCAAACAAGTTATTAGTAATAAGAAGACGTTTTCTTAAATCATTGAATTTGCTTCCATTGGGTGAACAATTAATCCGGAAGGTGGAATTTATTAGAGGCTTATATCAACATCCAAATAAAATGATAGGGAGGAAATTGCCTCCAATCAATCATCATTACATTACTAAAAGAACCGATGTTCTTGTCTTTGCAGCCCATTCTGATGATGAAGTTTTGGGTTTAGGGGCCTCTTTATACCGCCATAGTGCAAAAGGCGATAACATTAAAATAGTTTTTACCACCAATGGATCAGCAGATTGGTATGGACTACAAAGCTGGCATATAAAGACTAAAGAATCAACAAAGAGGGCTGAAATCAGGTATAAAGAGGCTGTTAATGCCTTGTCATTATTGAATATCCCAAAAGAAAATATATATTGTTTAGGCTATCCGGATGGCGGTTCCCAGCGATACTTGAAGAATATGGAAGATGATATTCAATTCCTTATGAAAACCTTAAACCCTGGTAAAGTATATGTCCATTGCATTGAGGGCGGTCATGTCGACCATGATATGACAAGCTTTGTTGTTAAAACTACCTGTAAAAAAATAGGCTTTAATAATGTATTTGAATGGGCGGAGTATAATCCTAAACAACCAATTGGAACTAAAAATATTAAGTTCTTACCCAATCCTGTAAATACGTTCAAGGAAACTATTCTTGATATTACAGAAGAGGAACGGCATTTAAAAAGGATGATGTTATCCTGTCATAAATCTCAACAAGTTGAAGAGTACTATGCACAAGGTGAAGCCCTTCGTCAAGCAAACCTTAAAAATGTTGAAATTGAGCTAATGGAACATTGTCAACTCCCTAAGTTTAGATTGCATTCTATAGTAAAAAAGTATAATAAGCCATTTATAAACAAAAACAAAGGAGATATAAGAACAACAGAACCTGTAAAGAAATATTTTATGTTCTTAATCGCTATACAACAGCTTCCATTGTTCAATTTATAAGTAAATTGGTTATTATAGTTGGTCTAATGGCATGGTTACTAACATAAGCCTTAACCCTTCAGAAAGGAGAAACACATTGTTAATTTCTATCATAATTCCAGTATTTAATGCTGAAAAATATATTGCAAAATGCCTAGATAGTGTTATAAATCAAACTTATAAAGATATAGAAATTATTTTAGTAAATGACGGATCCACCGATAGTAGTGGCTCAATATGTGATGCTTATGCCAAAAGAGATGATAGAGTCATTGTTTTACATCAAGAGAATGGCGGAGTTTCCTCTGCTCGTAATAATGGCTTGAAAATCGCGAAGGGAAAGTATATTGGCTTTGTTGATCCAGATGATTGGATCAGTCATAATATGTATAGTAATTTATATCAATTAATGATTGAATATAATGCTGACATTTCAGTATGCGGATACATAATGGAAACTATAGACAGTAAGCCCCTTAATCAAACAACTCAAGTAAACATTATAGAATATAACCGAGAGGAAGCCTTAAACAATATATTAGACGGTTTCCAGGGCTTTGCATGTAATAAACTATTTTCCGCAGATTTAATAAAAAATACTCCCTCTGTTATATTCGATCTCGATATACATTATGGGGAAGATTTGTTATTTTGTTGTGAAATAATTCTAAAGTCCAAGAAGATTATTTTTGATCCTATTCCACATTACCATTATATTATCCATGAAAATAATATAACCCAATCCAGATTTACTCCTAAAAAACTAACTCTATTAAATGCGTTAGAAAAAATCATAATTCTTTTGAACAATTTAAAAGGAGTAGATATAGATAAATTTAAAAGCTTATATGTTTATTCAAATATTGATTTATTAATGTATGGTATAAAGGAAAAAAAATGCACAAACTTGATGCGTAAACACTTAAAGCAGAATTTATATAAATATAAACTATCCAATATTAATGCATCGAAAATAAAATTATCATTCTTATCTGCAAGAATAAATATATATCTATGTTACATTATTTGGTTTTTATATAAGGGGCATTTAATTAAATCTTGATGCTCACCTTCTAAATTCTCATGTTGAAGCTGGTGCTGTCCTATTCAAGAGTTTTTGTCCTGTAACTTTGGTTTTAGGAAGAGCTCGACAGTACATTTATATTTGTGACCAAATAACTCCATAATACTCGGTATGGAAAAGATATTTTTCATTCTTTGTTCTCAATTAAGAACAAAGAATCATTTCTAAACCTTTTAATAATGAAAATACTTGGAGAATAGGTGTGACTGAACTTATAAAACGAGGAGTAAAGAAATTCTCATGAGAAATCAAAGAAAATTTGGCGTAATTTTATCGTACGTTGCTATGCTAATTAATATAATGATAGGCATTTGTTATACACCTATCATAATTCGCTTATTAGGAAAAAGTGAGTTCGGGCTCTTCTCTTTAGCAACCTCGGTTATTACTTTTTTAGCGATACTTGATTTCGGATTTGGAAATGCATTGGTACGTTTCAACGCGAAATACATAGCAATTAATGATAAAACAGGGGAAAGTAAAATACACGGGTTCTTCTTTCTTTTGTACTTATTAATAGGAATTGTATCCGTTATCGTTGGATATCATATTTCTAATAATGTAGACCTGTTATTTTCAAATACTTTTAGAGTAACAGAACTCAATAAGTTAAAAATTATCCTTTTGATAATGACTGTTAATGTTGCTTTATCCTTCCCTTTAAGCATATACTCTTCCATTCTTACAGCATATGAAAGATTTGCATTTCTAAAAATAGCAGGTATTATAAGCACGATTCTGACCAATAGTGTAATTTTGGTATCACTATACTTTAGTTATCAATCTGTAGCCATGGCCTTTATATCTGCAATTTTCTCAATCGGCACCAAGTTTTTTATAATGTTGTACTGCTATTCAAAAATTAGAGTTCGTTTTTCATTCACAAATTATGATCCATTAGTAATTAAAGAAATTCTGATTTATTCCTTTTTTATATTTGTTGAAATAATAGTGGACCAACTTTACACAAATACCGATAAGATTATAATTGGTGCGGTTATTGGTCCGAATGAGGTAGCTATCTATACAATAGCTATGATGTTTTTAACATATTTCATCCAATTTTCAACTGCGATTAATAGTGTTTTTCTTCCGAAAATCACCAGAATGACAACCCTTGACCAAAATATGAATGCACTGTCTGACTTATTTATAAGGGTAGGAAGGCTACAATTTATCGTGCTTATATTTATTTTGAGTGGATTTATTTTATACGGAAAGGATTTTATAATGTTTTGGGCCGGAGAAAGTTATGCTGGTGCATATTATATGGCACTAATTGTAATGATCCCGCGAATTATTTCGTTATCGCAAAACTTAGGAATTGTTATATTGCAAGCTCAGAATAAACTCAAGTTTAGGGTAATAATATATTTGATCATTGCCATTTTTAATGTTGCCATAAGTATTCCTTTGGCAAAGGAATATGGAGGTGTAGGCGCGGCAATAGGCACATTGATTGCTACGATCCTAGGGCAAATTCTTACTATGAATTGGTATTATTATAAAAAAGTAAAATTAAATATACCCCTATACTGGAAAGAAATCCTTAGTATTACAGCAGTGGCAATTCCTATTTTAACTATAGGATATATCCTAAATATAATTATACCCAGCGATAAAATTTCTTTACTAGCAGTTAAAATAGGATTATTTTCCATTATTTTTTTATTAATTGGATTTAAGTATATTTTCAATCAATACGAGAAGAATCTACTATTATCTGTTTTCGATAAATTTAAAAAAATGGTGGAAGTGAGGATTTAATTATAAATGATTAGTACATTTAAAAATTGGTTATATACACATAATAGGAACAATAAATTATTATGGCTAACGTCAACCTTGAAATTAATAAGAAAAGCTTGTAAAATAGAAACATTTTACAAAGCAATAAATCCTTTACGTTTTAAATATTATACGCTGTTTAAGAGGTATGAAATACTCGAATTAGAGGACAACATAGCTAACGGTGTATACAAGGTCTTCATTAAGAAGAGTAATAATAATATATCTGTAGTCAAAATTCCAAGAAAAGATACCATTTATAGCTTAAACTTAATTAAATCAATAAGAAGCAATTATAAGTTTTCACAATTTCAAGAAACATTATCATCACTTTCGAGCCATAAATATATTCATAAACATATCGTTAATTTTAATAAAATTTATAGGAATGGTGGTTATGAATCAAATTACATAGTTGGTTATAACTTAAAATCATTGTATGATTACTATTCTGAATGGCCAATTGATAAAAAACCTTTTATTCCTTCTGAGCTCAACGCAGCTATTGATCAATTAATCTACAATCTTGAATTGTATCAGAAAGAATATGGCGGCTTGGAAGGAGATTGGGATATTCAAAATATGATGTATGATACAAACAACAAAAAAATCGTGAATGTTGATTTAGAAGGTTTCTTTCTCTACCGAAACAATGAGTTAGAAACCCAATTGGATTTTATTAAAGAAAATTTACATGGTTTACAAAAAGCTATTAACGAATATAACTTTGATTAATCATTTCCATATTCAGAAAGAGCTATGAATTAGAGCCAACAACCTTGAGAAATAATTTTTGGATTTGTGATTTACCTTTTTGGTTATTGAAAATGCACTCAAATAACCCTGAAGCTTGTCTGCCCCGTTTATCTTCTTTAAAAACGGAATTGTATTTTCAGAAGTGTGTGACGCCATATTTGGCTACCAGATGAATTTTCATACATATAAAATACGAAGTGTATTTCACATACTGTTTTTTCTTAAATACTTCTTTTGCTATCGAAAATATGTCGTAAGTTCAAGAAAAATAAAATATAATTAGCTATTGCTTTTTAAATTTTTTATGATAATATAAAGGAGCATTAATTTGGAAGGCTAATAAAATATATCTGGGTCTTTCCAAGCAGATAATTTTTTGACCACTTCCTTAGGAAGTTAAGGCCATACGGACAGCCGGGTCAAATGCCGATTGGCAACTTTAGTTGCCTTATTGATTGAGTTAAAAGCTCAAATTTTATAAGTTGGTTACTTTACAACCAGTGCATATGCACATCAACTTGTGAAACGGTCAATAAGAGTGGAAAAAGTAATTATTTGCTATATAGACTCTGATCCTATAGATATATTTTATTAATATTTGAGAGTATTCCGCCATATACAGGATTTTTTATGGTGAGTGTATTCATACGACTGTTTGTCCTGGATATACTTATGCTTTTTTAATATTGATGATTATCTAAAGCAAGTGTTGTGCGCAATTATGCGTTTCTTTACACTTGCTTTTTTTTGCGTAAAAAATTTGCTTGAGGATTTATTGATCTTTTTGCACTCGGATGTAACAGTCATTAGGCTGGTTTGCAATCCCTTGTTTTACTAAATAACGTACAGATAGGAGATAGGGTAATGGGAAAAGCACTTATTATCGGCGCTGGCGGAGTAGCATCGGTTGCCGTCCACAAATGTGTCCAAAACAGTGAAGTATTTGAAGAAATTTGCATCGCTAGCCGTACAAAATCAAAATGTGATGAGTTGAAAGCCAAATTAGATGGCGGCAAGACAAAAATTACAACTGCCCAAGTCGATGCAAATAATGTTGATGAGCTAATCGCTTTAATTGAAGAAGTAAAGCCTGATATCGTCATGAACCTTGCTTTGCCATACCAGGATCTAACAATCATGGATGCTTGCCTTGCAACCAAGACGCATTACATGGATACAGCAAACTATGAGCCGGAAGATACTGCAAAATTCGAATATAAATGGCAATGGGAATACCGCGAGCGTTTTGAAAAAGCCGGAATTACAGCTCTTTTAGGCAGCGGCTTTGATCCGGGTGTAACAGGTGTCTTTTCTGCTTATGCATTGAAGCATTACTTTGATGAGATTGAATACATCGACATTCTTGACTGTAACGGCGGAGACCATGGATATCCATTTGCAACAAACTTCAACCCTGAAATCAATATCCGTGAAGTTTCAGCTAACGGAAGATATTGGGAAAACGGCGAGTGGATTGAAACAGAACCAATGGAAATCAAGCGTGTTTATAACTTCCCTGAAGTTGGCGAGAAGGATATGTATTTGCTATACCATGAAGAGCTTGAATCTCTTGCACAAAACATGCCTGGACTTAAGCGTATTCGTTTCTTCATGACATTTGGCCAAAGCTATCTGACTCATCTAAAAGCCCTTGAAAATGTAGGAATGACTTCCATCGAACCAATTGAATTCGAAGGAAAACAAATCATTCCACTGCAATTCTTGAAGGCGGTATTGCCAGATCCAGCAACACTGGGGCCTCGTACAGTTGGTAAAACAAACATCGGCTGTATCTTTAAAGGGAAAAAAGACGGCAAAGATAAAACATATTATGTATACAATGTATGTAATCACCAAGAATGCTATACAGAAGTTGGTTCTCAAGCAATCTCTTATACAACAGGTGTTCCTGCCATGATCGGAGCCGCAATGATCATGACTGGTAAGTGGAACAAAGCGGGCGTATACAATATTGAAGAATTTGATCCAGATCCATTCATGGAAGAGTTAAATAAATGGGGACTTCCATGGGTAGAAGATTTTAATCCAGTGCTTGTTGATGATGAGTCCGCACAAGAAAAAAAATCGGAGCTAGTTCGCTAAAATGCGGTTTGAAGAATTACCTACACCATGCTATGTAGTCGATGAGGAACTCATCGAAAAAAATCTAAAGATCCTGAATGGCGTTATGCAGCGTACAGGAGCGAAGATTGTATTAGCACAAAAAGCGTTTTCTATGACAACAATGTACCCCCTAATTGGAAAATATTTAAGCGGCACAACGGCGAGCGGTTTATTCGAAGCTCGCCTGGGTCACGAGGAAATGGGCAAAGAAAATCACGTCTTTGCCCCTGCCTATCGTGAAGATGAAATAGATGAAATTATATCCATCTGTGACCATATCATCTTTAATTCCTTCTCACAGCTGGAAAAATATAAAGATAAGGCTCTAAAAGCTGGCAGGAAAGTAGGATTGCGCATCAATCCCGAATGCTCCACCCAAGAAGGACATGAAATCTATGACCCGTGTTCACCAGGTTCCAGATTCGGTGTAAAACAGGAAGATTTTCGTCCTGATATGCTAGAAGGTATCTCAGGCCTTCACTTCCACACCCTTTGTCAGCAAAACTCGGATGATTTAGAGACTACTTTAAATGCAGTGGAAGAAAGGTTCGGACAATGGCTGCCACAAATGGAATGGATCAACTTTGGCGGTGGCCACCATATAACAAGAGAAGATTATGATATTCCAAGACTTGAAGCTTGTATTAAAAGAATGCAGGATAAATATGGTTTAGAGGTATATCTGGAGCCGGGTGAAGCCATTGCACTCAATGCTGGCTATTTAATCACGTCCGTTCTAGATACTCATAAGAATGGAATTGACATTGCCATTCTTGATACATCCGCCACCTGCCATATGCCGGATGTACTGGAAATGCCATATCGCCCCCCTCTTTTTGAATCAGGCGAAGCAGGAGAGAAGTCATTTACCTATCGGCTTGGCGGACAGACCTGCCTAACAGGCGATGTAATAGGAGATTATTCTTTCGATCAGCCATTAAAGAGCGGCGATAGATTAGTGTTTGGTGATATGGCGATTTATACTATGGTGAAAACCAACACATTTAACGGTATGGCATTGCCTGCCATAGCAGTACGGGATAAGACTGGTAATTGTAAGGTTGTACGTGAATTCGGCTATCAAGATTTTAAGGTAAGACTTGCTTAAAAGACTGTTAATTTCATAACACCTTGATTGTAAATATCAACAGCATGTAAAGTTAAAAAACCAGATTCTGAAAGAGGAATCTGGTTTTTCTTATGGAAAATTGTATATTCAAGTACTTCCTACAAACACTATATTTCGGAATTTTTATACTATATTCCAGGCACTATTTGATATTAATCTCTAGTATGCGTCACAACTAATGCTTAGGTTTCAAAGACATCTTTCAATTTCTATAATATCTATAAAACACTAACAGCTATGGGTTGCTGGTGTTCAGTATATCCGCTTTCACAAAAACGGCAGTTCGTGCATGAGCATCTGCGGGTCGCTTCTTGTTACGGTTTCATTGTCTGCCAGCTGCCTACATGATGCACGGCTACTCCACCGTATCCGCTTGTTCCCGCATAAAAACTTTTTACTTTGGCCAGCTCCTGATTCATATATGCTTCCCCTTCCTCAAAAAAGGAAAGCATTCCACCCTCATTAGTCTGGTCTGTTTCCACACCTATGACTGCCTGTTTATTATATTTTGCTGCAAAAGCTATTTCATTTTTGACAAGGTCAATGATCAGTGGAGCAGAATCCCGATATGCCATGATTGTAATGCTGCTCGTATTTCCTATAACCCATTCAGCAAGATTTCCTTTTCCATATGTGTTTTTAAAGGAAATTTCATCAAACCAGAATGGCAAGTCCGCTTCCAGTTGAAGAGACAAAGAAGCTGTACTGTTTTTTGCCTTTATTATTAGTGTTTGATAGGCTTTTACGGTTGAAGCTTGATTCGTTGACCAGCCGCTATATAAATAAGGTTCCACATCTAAATGGACACCTGTAAATTTCTGGATAGAAGAAGCTGCATTTTGATAAGTCTTCAGCCAATTCATTAATTGATCTAAACTTGTAGAGCCGGTGGGACCCACCCAGCTGGGCGCACCGTCTAATGCGTAAATCATCATTCCTTTGCCAGATGCTTTCTCAATAAAACTTTGGTAAACAGTGAGAGGGATGTCACGGTCAATTTGCAAATAGACCTTATCGACGTTCTTCTCTTCTAGAAATGCAATGGTTCCTGCTTCATCATCAACAATCATCCAAGGGTTCCAAAGCCATGTAGCCTGTGTTTCAGGTACCGAGGCTTTAGCGCTCCATCCAAAATTCCCCGCAAAACAGAACAAAAAGAAAACTGCTGCCATTACTAGTTTTTTCACCTTATGCCCTCCACTCTGACAGCCACGGCTCGCAGAATGGAACCTGGCAACCTGACGGCCATACACAAGAAATTGTGCTTAGGCTCACGGCTTTGCGTCCTTCCCTTTCGAAGAAGTTTGCCTTTTTCAGAATAATTTTTTTATATTATACAACATTTTATTTGATTAAGGATTAAAAAATTGTAATTTTAATAAAATCATGAAAATATACCAAAAAAATGAAGATAACAAGTTGATAAATACTAACTTCTAGTTACTATCCATCCTTTATAACGCAATCCTTTTCTATAAATAATTTTCACATATGCTTAAGATAGTTAAAATAGGAATCAAAATGACGTTTTTAGAAAAGATGATACACAGAAAAAAGGCTGTCAATTTTGACAGCCTTCCCGTTTGTTCCTCAATATGGATCAGCTTCGTGACCTTTCTTCGCCGCATCTTCTGTTGCTTTGTTTGCGGCTAATGAACTTTGTCCATATTTAGATTTCCCTGCTTCCCGTCCTGGAATTTGATTTTCTGCGTTGATTTCCTCAATTTCTTTCATTTTCATTTCGATGCCTTCCCTTACACGACGGCCATACTCTTCATCAGCTTGTGTAAAGTGTTCCACCATAGCATCCTGAATTTTTTTATCACATACCGCTAGTGCCGCGGACAGATTCTTAATCAATTCATCGCGCTCCCAATCCTCGAAACTTCGGTACGTTTCGCCTGCTTGACCATAATTATTAGGGCGATCAATTGGTGCACTCATTGCCGCCGCATTATACGTTGGCCGGTGCTGTGGACGTTCTTCTTTATTTGCTTCCTGATAGCCGCCTAGCGTGGATGGCTCATAGTTGATATGCGGATTATCTCCGGACTCTTTCGGGTCACGGATATCCATTTGGCCGCGGTGCTGGTTCGTACGGACAGGTGCTTTCGGCGCGTTGACAGGCAGTTTTAAGTAGTTCGCTCCTACACGGTAGCGCTGCGTATCAGAATAAGAGAAGGTACGGCCTTGCAGCATCTTATCATCCGAAAAGTCCATTCCGTCGACGAGAACTCCTGTTCCGAATGCTGCTTGCTCAATCTCTGCATGGTAATCAACCGGATTGCGGTCTAACACCATCCGTCCGACAGGAAGCCACGGGAATTTATCTTCCGGCCATAATTTTGTATCATCAAGCGGATCAAAATCGAGTTCCGAATGGTAATCATCCTCCATGATCTGTACAAAGAGCTCCCATTCCGGATATTCCCCTCGTTCAATCGCTTCATACAAATCCTGTGTCGCATGGCTGACGTTCTTCGCTTGAATAGCATCAGCATCTTCCTGTGTTAAGTTGCGAATGCCTTGCTTCGGTTCCCAGTGGTACTTCACTAGTACAGCTTCACCTTTGTCATTTACCCACTTATAAGTATTAACCCCAGAACCCTGCATATGGCGGTATGTTGCTGGTATGCCCCATGGAGAGAACAGGAATGTGATCATATGTGTCGCCTCAGGCGTGCGTGAAACAAAATCAAACATCCGTTGCGGATGCGGCACATTTGAAGCCGGATCCACTTTAAACGCGTGAATCATGTCAGGGAACTTCATGGCATCACGGATAAAGAATATCTTAAGGTTGTTACCCACCAAATCCCAGTTGCCCTCTTCCGTATACATTTTTACTGCAAATCCACGCGGATCACGGGCTGTCTCTGGCGAATCTTTCGCCCCAGCCACCGTAGAGAAACGAACCATTAACGGGGTTTTCTTACCGGCACCTGAAAATACTTTTGCTCGGGTATATTTCTCCACTGGTTCATCTCCAACTTTTCCATATGTTTCAAAATAACCGAATGCCCCCGCTCCCCTTGCGTGTACAACTCGCTCAGGTACCTCTTCGCGGTCGAAATGGGAAATCTTTTCTATGAAGTGATAATTCTCAAGTGTAGCTGGACCACGGTTTCCAATTGTACGGATATTCTGGTTATCCGGTACTGGATGGCCCTGTCTGGTTGTCAATGTTTCCCGTTCAACTTCTTGGTCTTTTGAAGCATTCTTATCCCGATTTTCCGTCAAAATGAAAAACCTCCTCATAATTAGTCAAAATGACTTTACCCGCTTTTACTAAACATCATGCAATATTTTTCCTATTAATTTATATTTTTCTTATCTTTTACAGTTTAAAGTAGACTATTATTGTTATAATTTTTGACATAACCATCTTATAATAGATTTATTCCTTAGTATTTTCCATATAGATTCTGGTGTCATGGGTTTAAAACGGTTCGATGGGATAAAGGTAAATGAGGTGTAACACTGGTGCTATTTATTTGATGATCGCGGACATGAGTATTTGATAAGACCTTTCTTCTAATAACTCTTTAACATTTGCAGAAACCTCGTAAACTATTCATTCAATCTCCCAGTTTCTGAAAGATCTATCAATCAATATATTCCCTTTTTCTTTTATATCCATATTCTATAAACCATATTTCCCTCCATATTGCATACAATAAAAGACATGTTTTATAAACATGTCTTTCTCACAGTTACTTATGGTACGGTTCCCCCCGGTTTATCCTGAACGCTCGATAGATCTGTTCCACTAATATCAGCCTCATGAGCTGGTGGGGGAAGGTCATCTTTGAGAATGACAAGGTATCGTCTGCCCGATTCATTACTTCTTTGCTCAATCCAAGCGAACCTCCAATAATGAATGCAACCTTACTTTTCCCGTAGGTGGCCAATTTATCTATCGTTTCCGCTAGTTCCTCTGAGGATTTCATTTTCCCTTCGATGGCCAGTGCGACTACATGTGTGTCTCCACTTATTCTTGCAAGAATCCTTTCTCCTTCCTTTTGTTTTATTTGCTCCATTTCAATATCGCTTAATGTTTCTGGTGCTTTTTCATCAGATAATTCAATGATCTCAACTTTAGCGTAAGCACCTAATCTCTTTAGATACTCATCAATACCTTGTTTGAGATACTTTTCTTTCAGTTTCCCTACGGTTATAATCGTTATGTTCATGTTTATCCTCACTTTACAAACAGGTTACGAACAATTTACAAACATGTTATCCACAGAAGTTATCCACATGTCCACATTTTCTATCCACATCTTGTAGGCGAATATTAGTTCTCTACCATATATACAGCATGATTTTCGCAGTATTCACAGGCTGTTGATAACTGTTTTCCCTCGGGAATTTTGTTTAAGATAGGGAAAGTTTCCTTCTCATCCACTACTGTATCCAAGGCTAATTCAACATGTTCATTACAACAATATATCATTCTTCTGCACTCCGTTCTTTTACATCCATTTATTATGCTGAGTTGTCCACAAATGTGTAATATCATTATTTTTTATCCGACGAATCCTATTTATCCCCAATAGTATCCTATCACCAAATAAAAAAGCAGGAAAGCATTGCTTCCTGCCAAATTGGAACCAAGACATAAAATACATGGTCTTAGGGGTATTGATTATGGACATTATGTTTACATGGTTTCCCCGGATAGCTTGACTGTTACATTTTGTTGTTTGCCAGCCCGGTAGAATGTAATTTTTACATCCTGGCCTACCTTCTTTTTATTATATAAGTACTTTCGCAAATCAACGACATCTTTAATGTCCTCATCATCCATTTTAACGATGACATCAAATTCTTTCAGACCTGCTTTTCCAGCTGGAGAATTAGGTTCTACGCCGGTAATCGCTACTCCTGAAGTTACCTTCTCAGGAAGCTTCAGTGTATTGCGCTGGTGATATTGAGATATTTCCTCGACAGAAGCTAAGCTTACACCCATGTAAGGGCGTTTAACTTTTCCATATTGCTCTATATCAGAGATAATGGGCCGTGCTGATTCGATTGGAATGGACAGGCCGATTCCTTCCACTGCCTCCTGTGCAATTTTCATAGAGTTAATGCCAACTACCTGGCCAGCTAAATTAACGAGTGCCCCTCCGCTATTTCCCGGATTGATTGCTGCATCTGTCTGGATAACCTCAGCATTCCAGTCGACTTGCCCGTCTTCATTAATATCCACTTCAATAGTCCGTTGAAGTCCGGAGACGATGCCTTGTGTGACTGACCCCGAGAACTGCAGCCCCAGAGGGTTACCAATTGCAATGACTGGTTCACCTGGCTTAAGTGCCGAGGAATCCCCGAATTCAGCCACTGTTTTTATTTTATTTCCATCCACTTCAACTACTGCTAAATCTGTTAGAGGATCGCTGCCTTTCGCTTTGGCAGGAAGCTTTGTTCCATCACTTAGTGTAACTTCCAGTTCACTCGCGCCTTCGATTACATGATTATTTGTGACAATATAGGCTTTTCCATTTGCTTTTTTGTATACAACACCTGAACCGGTTCCAGCTTCACTGCCCTGCTGATCCCAAAAATCAGTACGCTGGATATTCGTAATTCCTACGACTGCATCTCCAGCTTTATCGACTGCCTTCGTAACTGCCGTATTCACATCCAGTGTCAGGTTCTGTTTGACATGTTCTTGGTTTTCGTTATTTTCACCGTTGATATTATTAGTAATGCCTGAGTCATTGTTATTTCCTCCCAATCCTAACTTAGGAAATACGGTAAGAACGAGTAAAGCACCAATAATTAGCCCTGCCAGCGCAGCAAGGAAATAGCCTCCGCGGTTTCCTTTATATCTCCTATTCTGGTTTTCATAACCCTGATCATAGTAGCCCAAAACAAGCCCACCCTCTCTGTAGAAAGTATATAAATAGCCAACTTATAGTGTTTATTTATACCCCTTATTATACTCATCCAAGACAAAATTTCTAAAAAAATGACTTAATTGGCATGTTAAATGGGATATCCAAAGGCAGTATGAAAAAGCCAATAAAAAAGGAATGAAAATTAATTCCCATTCCTTTTTCTATCTATACAGTTATCAATTGCGTAGGCTTCTTTGGATCTGTATCGTACAGAGAAAACTGTTCACCGATCATAATACCCTGCGTTTGCAAGGTTTGTTCAACTGACATGCGGGCCAGGTCTTTCATGTTATTATCCAGGCTTAGATGAGCTAAATAAATTCTTTTGGTCCGATCACCTGCAACCTCGCTCATTGCGATGGCAGCATCCTCGTTGGACACATGGCCCACATCGCTTAAAATCCGCCTCTTGACATTCCACGGATACCTTCCCATACGGAGCATCCCCACATCATGATTGCTCTCGAAAATATAGGAATCGGCATTTTTAATAATACCCTTCATGCGGTCGCTTACATAGCCTGTATCCGTGATTAACACAAGTTTCTGTTCTCCTTGATGAAAACAGTAGAACATAGGCTCTGCGGCATCATGGGAAACCCCAAATGATTCGATATCCAGGCTGCCAAAAGTTTTGACTGTTTCCATATCAAAGGCAAACTTTTGGTCAACTGGTATTTCTCCTATCAAATGCTCCATTGCCTTCCACGTCTTTTCATTGGCATAGATCGGCAGTTTATGTTTTCTCGCCACTACGCCCAGCCCCTTGATGTGGTCACTATGTTCATGTGTCACCAGTATTCCGGACAGCTTGGACATATCTTTCCCAATCTCGGCAAACAAGGCTTCCATTTGCTTGCCGCTAAAGCCGGCATCCACTAAAAAAGAATGATCCTCGGTCTCCAAATAAAAGGCATTTCCCGTACTCCCGCTTGCGAGAACACTAAAATGCATAACCATCCAAACTCACTCCATTAATGTTTTTTCTGTATCTAACTCGATTATCTCTCCATAAAACGCAGTAACATATAAATCTTTCTTTTCATCAAGTACCACCCGCCATGCAGGCGTAAGCAAAATCGAGACGGCATCCGAAGATGGTGGCAGAAGATTATAGTATCCTAGTTCGACTTTGGTCACTTTACTATCGGAAGGAATCTTCCCTGTATTATACAAATTTTCAATTGCTTCAATCGGCCTTAGAATCTCTTCATTTCTATTCATTGGCTGGACGATTTCAAGATAAGTTTGTTCGTAGGAGACAATTTCCTGATTATCATTCAGCATAAGGGTCAGTTTACTTTTAGCGTTATTATAAAGCATCTTATTCTTATAAACCTGATAGTAAACTACCTTGTTATTTTTTCTGTCATATGACCAAATCTTGTAATTGCTGCCGTCAAATATATTATCTTTTATAAAGTTGTCCAGTTCGGCCGAATCGGATGGGTCAAAATCATCGCCTATATTGATGGCTTTTTTGAATTTCCCAGTAAGAGTTGTCTGCCGCTGGATGGATATTTCCTGATTTGCAAGCTTTTTAGTATCTTCTTCAGTAAATATTTTGCTTTCTGCCTGAAGAATGGACTGATTTAATTTCACCTTCGGCAGAGAAGGCAGGGTTATATTATCCTCTTTTAGATTATCCTCAAATGTCGTTTCACTTAGATACCCAAACTCATTGATATCCCTTTTGCTAAGAAACTGAAAGACTAGGAAAATATCAAGCATAAGGAATACCATAATAAATATTGTTTTGGTCTTACTCCAGTCCACTTTGAGCGCCTCCCAATTTTTTAACTGGAAAAGCAACCCAAGTACCACCATACCTGTAGTACCAGGCGGGTTCCAGAACGACAACCCACTTAGGCTGCGTTGGATCTTTTGTCATTGTATAGCCAATCTGGATGTCCTCCAAATCTTGCTGATTCAATTTATTTATATTTTCAAGTTTCTGCAGGATTTCCTCTCCAGATGACATAGTCACTTCCTTACCATCAGCAGGAAGTTCAATATTGAGAGAAACACTTGGACGCTGATAGCTATAAATATCTTCATCGCCCCATACCTGTTCCATCTGTGACATTCCCAAATCACTGAAAACAGGAAAACCGCCTAAAAATAATCGGAAAACGACTCGCTGTTTCTCTTCATTCATTTCAGAAAAAACATAATTTCCATCCCATCCTGCATGATTACCGATAAAATCAATGCTTTTCGGGATGAGGCTGTCCTTATTCACAGAGAACTTGCTTTTTTGCGCGGGATTAACAAAAAGAATCGTGGAGGCTTCGATATTGACCGTCATAATGCGTTCTTCATCCAGAAATTGATCACCTTCTGGAACAGGATTGTGCCTAACTAAATTTGGATTACTAAATAGACCATTCTTAAACTTACTTAAATCAATATCTTTGATTAAATATTTATAGGATTTCATTTTAACAGGTTGCTTTGGAAGGAATATTTCTTTTCCATTGTCCAATTTAACAGCCATATATTCAGGAAAGTTCCCGGTATTGTTAAAGAATTGATTTTTAAAAGTTGATAAATTAGAAGCATCAATCCTGCACTCATATATTTTTTTCTTATCATAATTAACAAAATGTACTCTTGCCCCATCTGTACTGAACTTTGTTTTCACTATGATCCTGTCAAACGAGAATTTAGGAACTTCCTTATCATTAATGTCAATCACAGACTTGTACAAGCTAAGAGGAATTGCATCAGGAAAAAGGATTTCTATATCCCCGTTTTCATGTAGAAGGGAATCGAAATCCTTACTCCCGATCGAATGCGAAATATCCTTAAAATCATGAAAAGACCAATTCTTATAGTAGCTTTGAACTTTATTTAAGTTTTCTTCGCCATTGATCCGGTAATGTGTATCGAGCTTATTTATTTGCACAATGGTTGGCTTGATAATTTTTGAAACACTTTGCTGCTCACTTTCCACCGATAATAAGTCATCATTATTATCGATTTTTTTTAAGTGAGGCTGATACGTCCATATGTTCCAGGTAAGAAAAGCACTTATGACTACGAGGGCAGTCAATATTATATTTTTAGCACCTTCCAGGTTCATGACCAATCATCATCCTCTTGTCCCGCTTCATAAGGCAAAGTAAAGAATATAGTAGTGCCTTTCCCTTCCTTACTCTCTGCCCAGATTTTCCCGTTATGGGCGACCACCATTTCTTTCGCAATAGCAAGTCCTAAACCTGTCCCCCCAAGATTGCGGGAACGCGCTTTATCCACTCGGTAAAACCTTTCAAAGATTTTATCTATATTGTTTTTAGGGATTCCGACCCCTTGGTCACTGATGCTAACAACTATCCTGCTTTCGTCTTCAACCTTTAGCCTAAAGGTAATCTGCCCGCCTTCAGGAGAATATTTAATGGCGTTGGATATGATGTTATACAACACCTGGGTAATCTTATCTTCATCAATATCCACGAAAATTTCTGTGGAAGGGATTTCTCGTTTAAATGTAATATGGCCTTTTTCAATTGTCATCTCAAAACGGTCGATAATATGATTGAAGAACTTGCCAAAATTGACCCAGCCTTTTGTAAGCTTATAATCCCTGCTATCCATTTTGGAGAGTTGAAGCAGATCATTAACAAGTCTAATCATACGTTCTGTTTCATTTTGGGTAACACTTAGGAAATTCGGCGCAATATTTTCATCCTTCCAGGCGCCCTCAGCCAATGCTTCTAAATAACTCCGCATTGTAGTGAGGGGAGTACGTAATTCATGTGATACATTTGCAACAAACTCTCTTCGCTCTTCTTCAATTTTTTCTTGCTCAGTAATATCATGCAGAACAGTAATCAAGCCGTTAACAAAGCCTGTTTCTTTTTGGATAACGGAAAAATTAGCCCTCAAGATATACGCTTCCTTTTGTGTACTGTGATCGAGAATGATTGAATCCTTCTCTTCCAACAGGTCATCAAAAGTATACTCGTCCTTTAGACCGAGAACAGAAACGATTGGCTGAGATAAGACAGTTTCACGTGAAACGTTCAAAAGCTCCGCCGCAGGTTCATTAATCAGGATGACTCTCCCCCGGCGGTCTGTTGCAATAACTCCATCAGTCATATAAGCAAGCACCGAAGAAAGCTTTCGTCTTTCACCCTCCGTTGTAGACTGTGCATCCTGAAGCTTTTTGGTCATATTATTGAAGGTTACAGCCAACTGGCCTATTTCATCATTGCCATACACTTTTACTTTCCTGGAGTAATTCCCTTTTGCAATAGCCAAAGCCTGCTTACGCATGTCAGACATCGGACGCGTAATGGTTCTGCCTAAAAGCAAACCGAGAATCGCGGTGATGCCCAGAGCGATAATAGTACCGGTGATAAAAATTTCATTAATATCCTTTACTCGTTTATATACATTTTCAATATCTGCTATTGTATATACCGCACCAATTATTTTATCCTGCTTATCAAGTATAGGTGTAGAAAGCACCCACAACCGTTCTCCATTTTTGCGGTCGCGCAGAATGTCTTCATCTTCCTGTTTTGAAACAAGGGTTCGTTTCACTAACAGATCTGTTGTCTTTTTGCCGACCATATCCAGATTGTCCGGATTGGACGTTCCAATTACTCTCCTTGAGATATAATCGATTACACGCACTTCGGTTACATCATTCGCGAGCTTATCCTCCAAAATGGCCTGTATGTCCTCTTCCAGAGTCGGTCCATCTATTTGGGGCGTGTTGCTTTCCTGGGTGTGTTCAGCCATTGTCTCACCTAGACTAAAGGTAAGGACTTTTATATTATCTGAAATGGAACTCTTGAAATTAGCGACTAATTTATTTTCTAATTCCCCAACAAAATATACTCCTATGATTTGCATGGCAACTAGAATAAGCAAAACATAGATGAGTACAAATTTAAAAAGAATGGAACGGAAGAAGCCTACTTTTTTCATTCCGCTTACTCCTGTTCAGGGTTGCGAAGGTAATAGCCTACGCCTCTCCTTGTTACAATCCAACCAGGATGACTTGGGTTGTCTTCGATTTTTTCACGCAGGCGTCGTACTGTCACATCTACTGTACGCACGTCCCCAAAGTAATCGTAACCCCAAACCGTTTGCAATAAATGCTCTCTGGTCATGACCTGCCCAATGTGTTTAGCCAGATAGTGGAGCAGCTCAAACTCACGGTGAGTCAATTCTATGGTTTCCCCCCGTTTAGAAACAACATAGGCATCAGGATGAATAGATAAAGTGCCTATGACTATTTCTTTTGGTTCTTCTTCTATATCAGGTGTTGCAATGACCTTCTGCCTTCTCAGGTTAGCCTTTACCCGGGCAATAATTTCCCTTGTACTGAAAGGCTTGGTCACATAGTCGTCTGCCCCAAGTTCAAGTCCAAGAACTTTATCAATTTCAGAGTCCTTGGCTGTCAGCATAATGATGGGAATCTCGTATTTTTTTCTCACTTCGCGGCACACTTCCATGCCATCTCTTTGCGGGAGCATAATATCCAGCAATATAAGATCGGGCTGAATTTCTTCAACTAACTTAAGTGCTTCATTGCCGTCATACGCGCACTGAACGTCAAACCCCTCTTTTTTCAAGTTAAACTGTAATATATCTGCAATTGGTTTTTCGTCGTCTACTACAAGGATTTTCTTTTCCATTATGTTCTCCTTTGCCAAACTATCTTTATAATCTAGTTTCTGATTGCTGAAAAATGCCGGTTAATTTATCGGTTAAGACTACATATGTTCTCTATCCTACTTTATCATGTTACGAGCATTAATTCATCCATTACGTATAATTCGAATTTTTACCAGATGTAAAACAGACAGGATCATAGAAGTCTCAAAGGGTAAATTTTAAGCAGCAAATTTAATGGGAGTGGTATTTATGGGAATAAATAAAAGGAAAAATAGGGGATATCTATATTTATGAAGAAATAAAAAAAACGCTTTATGCGTTTTTTAAAGGATGGCTCAGGACGGAATCGAACCGCCGACACAAGGATTTTCAGTCCTTTGCTCTACCGACTGAGCTACTGAGCCAAAATTAATGGCGGTCCCGACGGGAATCGAACCCGCGATCTCCTGCGTGACAGGCAGGCATGTTAACCGCTACACCACGGGACCATTTTTATTTGGATTTTATTTGGATTTTATTACTCTGTCCAGCTGCAGTACCTAGCCCTGATACATAGGGATGTGCTGACCTTGACGTTGCCTCGTTATGGAGCAACATCAAGGTTCATTCTATGGGCACTTCCGTGTTCTATGATGACCCCTACGGGATTCGAACCCGTGTTACCGCCGTGAAAGGGCGGTGTCTTAACCGCTTGACCAAGGGGCCAAAAAAATTATACTGGTGAGCCATGAAGGACTCGAACCTTCGACCCTCTGATTAAAAGTCAGATGCTCTACCGACTGAGCTAATGGCTCGCATTTTTTTACTCGTCTGTACCAGAGGAGCTAATGGCGTGATCATTATTTAGCTTCTTTCAACTTACTATGACGACGCTTTTTATAATATCATAGATCGAAACTTTTAAGCAATAGTATTTTAGAATAAATTTAATAAATAATTTTCAAGCCTTCTGCTAGTTTACAGTATAGTTGAGTAGCAATTTCCTAGTGGCATCCCATTTTATCCTGTTTTATAGTCGAAGGTGCTTTTTTATGAAGCAGCACATTAAAGCACATAGGATATTATAATTTAAAAATGGATATATACATAATTAAAGGCACAAGGCCGGTATAATGCCGATCTCATGCCCAACATAAGTCAAACTGCTTTTTTATATCTGTCTCCAAGGATTGCGCACAATATTTGTTTGTGTGCGATCAGGACCTACAGAGAAAATGGACAAAGGAATCCCTGTCAATTGGGATACTCTCTCAATATAATGTCTTGCATTGTCAGGAAGCTCATCAAGTGATTTGCAGCCTGTAATATCCTCGGACCAGCCTGGGAGTTCCTCATATACCGGTTCACAATCAGCAAGGATCTTTAAGCTTGCGGGGAATTCTTCTATAACTTCACCTTTATACTTGTATGCTACACAAATCTTCAACGATTCGATACCTGTTAATACATCGATGGAATTCAAGGACAAGTCAGTAATTCCGCTTACTCTGCGTGCGTGGCGTACAACGACTGAATCAAACCATCCAACACGGCGGGCCCTTCCGGTCGTTGTTCCATATTCGCGCCCCACCTCTCTGATCTGATGACCTATTTCATTGTCCAATTCAGTTGGAAAAGGCCCGTCACCAACACGAGTTGTATAGGCCTTGCATACACCGACAATATGATTGATTTTTGTCGGGCCAACACCTGATCCAATTGTTACTCCACCGGCTACCGGGTTAGAGGAAGTGACAAATGGGTATGTGCCCTGGTCAATATCAAGCATGACTCCCTGGGCTCCCTCAAAAAGGACACGTCGTCCTTCATCAAGCGCATCATTCAGAACAACCGACGTATCACAAACATATTGTTTTACCTGTTGTCCATATTCGTAATATTCATCAAGAATATCTTTTAATTCAAAGCCCTCTGCCTCATAAAAACGCTCAAGGAGGCGATTCTTTTCTTCCAGGTTATGCGCAAGCTTTTCCTCAAAGACTTCACGGTCCAAAAGATCTGCCATTCGGATACCGACTCTTGCCGCTTTATCCATATACGCAGGTCCAATCCCTTTTTTGGTAGTGCCAATCTTATTTGCCCCTTTGCGCTCCTCCTCGACCTCATCAAGCCTTAAGTGATAAGGAAGAATAACATGCGCCCTGTTGCTGATTCTGAGATTATCTGTACTAATGCCATGATTATGCAGATATTCTAATTCCTTTACCAATGCTTTTGGATCCACAACCATTCCGTTGCCAATGACACATATTTTATCGCTGTAAAATATACCAGAGGGAATTAAATGCAGCTTGTATGTTTCCCCATTGAACTTAATTGTATGTCCAGCATTATTGCCGCCTTGGTAGCGGGCGATTGCTTCAGCATTTTCTGATAAAAAATCGGTGATTTTCCCTTTTCCTTCGTCTCCCCATTGAGTTCCAACGACTACTACTGATGACATATTTACGCACCTCCACAGGTTCCATTTATTCATTCCGTTCTCATCAAACAAACTCATTTTAGCAGTTTCCCAGACAAAAAGTCAACCAAAAACCGAACAATAATACAAATTAATAATACTTCGTTCGTAATTATACAATAAAAGCTATAGCATCCTTTTGTTATACTGCCTCAAAAGGCAAAAAGCCATCCTCTCATAGAAAGGATGGCTTTTATTCAGGCAGAGTCATCAAAACGGCGCTCCAGATTGACGAATTTATTATACTCTTTTACAAATGCCAATGATACCGTACCAACTGGGCCGTTACGCTGTTTCGCTATGATGATCTCTATTATGTTCTTATTTTCGCTCTCTTTATCATAATAATCATCACGGTAAAGGAAAGCAACAATATCAGCATCCTGCTCGATACTTCCTGATTCACGGATATCAGACATCATGGGGCGTTTATCCTGCCGCTGTTCCACTCCACGGGATAACTGGGAAAGAGCGATTACGGGTACCTGGAGCTCACGTGCAAGGGCTTTTAAAGAACGGGAGATCTCTGAGACTTCCTGCTGTCTGTTTTCGCCAGAGCGACCATTGCCCTGAATGAGCTGCAAATAATCAATAAGAATCATGCCTAGACCATTTTCCTGTTTAAGCCTGCGGCATTTTGAGCGAATATCACCGATCCGTACACCAGGAGTGTCATCGATATATATACCCGCATTGGATAAGCTCCCCATTGCCATTGTCAGCTTCCGCCAATCTTCGTCCGTCAGGGAACCCGTCCGGAGAGCTTGCGCATTGATATTTCCTTCAGCACAAAGCATACGCATTACGAGCTGCTCTGCACCCATTTCCAGACTGAAAATGGCCACGTTTTCTCCAGCCTTGGTTGCTACATTTTGGGCTATGTTCAACGCAAATGCTGTTTTACCTACAGAGGGACGGGCAGCCACGATAATGAGGTCATTGCGCTGAAATCCTGCGGTCATGCGGTCGAGCTCTGCAAACCCTGTAGGAATACCTGTAACATCCCCTTTTCTATTGGTGAGCACCTCAATATTGTCATAGGTTCTGACCAATACATCCTTGATGTTTTGGAATGCTCCTGAATTTTTGCGCTGAGCCACTTCCATAATGCTTTTCTCTGCTTCACCTAGCAGGCTTTCTACCTCATCCTCCCGGCTGTATCCATCAGTTGCAATACTGGTTGCTGTCCGGATGAGCCTGCGAAGCAATGATTTCTCTTCCACAATACGAGCATAATATTCCACATTGGCTGCGGTTGGGACAGATGCTGCCAATTCACTTAAATACGAGACACCGCCTACCTCTTCTAAATTTTTAGCAGCTGCAAGCTCCTCGGTGACTGTGATAAGGTCTACTGCCTTACCTGCATCGTTGAGGTTCAGCATCACATTGAAGATTTTTTGATGTGAACTTCGGTAAAAATCTTCGGGAATCAACATTTCCGACGTGACTGTGAGAGATGATGGCTCAAGGAAAATTGCTCCCAGTACAGCTTGCTCTGCTTCAATATTTTGCGGTGGGACCCTGTCCTGAAACAACTCATTCATATAAAAAGACCTCCTATCTAGAAGGGATTTTGAAATGCTTATATATTAAGTACCTATGATTTTAGAAAACAACGTAACAAAAATCAAAAAAAGTGACGGGACAAAAGCCCTATCACTTTTTATGTCTATCATTATTGTAACAATTTTTTTCAGATATGAAAGAACTAAAATTAGTTAATTTCTTTCACATGTACCGTTAAAGTTGCCATAACTTCCGGATGCAGCTTTACAGGGATTTTTGTATGTCCAAGGGAGCGGATCCCTTCATTCAGTTCCATTTTACGTTTATCGATTTTAATTTTGTGTTTCTTTTGCAATTCTTCGGCAACCTGCTTCGTAGTGATTGACCCGAATAACCTTCCGCCTTCTCCGGCTTTTGCCTGCAGCTCAACAGTCAGTTTTTCCAGCGTTTCTTTTAATTCTTTCGCCTTATCAAGCTCTTCTGCTGCTAACTGGTGCTGTTTATTATTTTGGGCTTCAAGGGTCTTCATGTTCGCATTTGATGCTTCTACTGCCAGACCTTGTTTAAGAAGGAAATTATGAGCATATCCATCTGCCACATTTTTTACTTCCCCTTTTTTTCCTTTCCCCTTAACATCCTTTAGAAAAATCACTTTCATTCTTTTTGTCCTCCCTCTAAATATTCATCGATAGCAGCTTTTAAGCGTTCCTCAGCATCCTCTACCGTAGTATGGAGCTGTGTCGCCGCATTCGTTAGATGGCCGCCACCCTCCAACATTTCCATGATGACCTGGACATTTATATCACCCAGAGATCGGGCACTGATTCCAACGACATCCTCTTCCTTCTTTGAAATAACGAAGGAGGCAGATACTCCATCCATCGTCAAAATGGTATCAGCCGCCTGAGCGATTAATACCTGGTCATGCAATTGGTCAGGCTTACTCTTCGCGATCGCGATGCCATCATTATAAAAAGTAACTGACTCTATTAACTTGGACCGCTTAATATATGTTTCCAGATCTTCCTTTAGGAACTTCTGAACAAGGACTGTATCAGCCCCATGAGCCCTTAAATACGAAGCTGCATCAAATGTGCGCGAACCCGTCCTAAGCGTGAAGCTTTTCGTATCCACAATAATCCCTGCCAACAGAGCTGTTGATTCCAGCATATCTATTTTACTGTGTTTCGGCTGATATTCCAAAAGTTCTGTCACTAGCTCAGAGGTAGATGATGCATAAGGCTCCATATAGACTAACAGAGAGTTTTTAATAAATTCTTCGCCGCGTCTGTGATGGTCAATAACTACAACCTTATCCATGCGGTTAAGCAGCCTTTCCTCGATCAACATGGATGGCTTATGCGTGTCGACTACTACAAGCAGTGTCTCATCTGTTATCATTTCATACGCATCATCCACGGTTATAAAGCGCGAGAATAACTCAGGTTTGTTATTTTGTATTTCAAGCATGAGTCGGCGTACACCAGTATCAATCTGCTGAAAGTTAATAACAATATATGCATCACGCTCATTCATCTGCGCAACCTTGAGAATTCCGATAGCCGATCCAATAGCATCCATATCAGGACTCTTATGGCCCATCACAATCACTTTGTCGCTATCGAGCACAATATCCTTCAACGCATGGGAAATAACGCGAGCCCGCACTCTGGTTCTCTTTTCCATAGGGTTCGTTTTTCCCCCGTAAAATTTAACCTTCCCATTCGTCAGTTTAATGGCTACCTGGTCACCACCCCGGCCTAAAGCCAGGTCAAGGCTTGATTGTGCAATCGATCCCAGTTCCGGGAGAGAGGATACTCCAGAACCGACACCGATACTTAGTGTTAAGGGCACCGTTTGCTTTGCTGTCGTCTCCCTAATCTCATCCAAGATAGTAAACTTCCCTTTTTCCAAAAGTTGAAGGATGCTTTCATTGAAGACAGCGATAAATCGTTCCGAAGATGTACGTTTCAAGAACACTCCATTATCCTTTGCCCACTTATCAAGGAGTGATGTTACAAGGCTATTGAGGCTGCTCTTTCGCTGGTCATCCATGCCCTGGGTGAGCTCGTCATAATTATCAAGGAAAATGATCGCAATAACTGTGCGTTCATCCTCATACATTTTTTCTATCTCAACCTGTTCTGTTACATCAAAGAAGTATAGGAGTCGTTCTTCCTTTTTATGGATTACCCTGAATTTTCTTTCATGCAAAGTAATGGTTTCCGTTTCTACTTCCTGTTTTAATAATGGAACGATGGATTCAGCAACATCATACAATGATCGTCCAACCAGAGAATCTTCATCAAAACAAGATGCAAGGAATGGATTGGTCCATTCAATGAAATAATCCTCATTAATAAGCATGATTCCAATCGGCATTTCCAGCAATGCCTCTTCTCCGACTTTCTTTAGACGGTAAGATAATGTGGTTATATATTCTTCTGTTTCCCGTCTGTTTTGATAGTCCATTCTAATAATGATAAAGAAGAGCCCGGCGAATACAAAAAGTCCAATAAGAGCTATCCACCAGGAATAATATGCAACGATTCCCAGCAGCAGAACAGATACAGCCAGCAATACATATATAGGGGACCTTATGGACTGTTTATTTAAGAAAGATGGCATATTGTCAGCTCCTAAAACACTAATAAAGACACGAATTCCTGGCCACTCAAGATTGATTGCTTCCTTTTTCGAGGTGGGTTCGTAACGGGAAACCTAAATCAACTATACCTAATATCCTGATAATAGATTGAAATAATGGACTGGGTAAAATCAAAGTAATCACTAGTATAGCGATAGGTACACCCCTGGGCCATTTCTTGATATGGCTTAAAAAAAATATCAATGAATAACCCTGCAGCAACATCAGTACCTGCAAAATGGCAAGCAGGTTTCCAATCACCATATATAGAAAACTGCTTTTCTCCGGCATCAGCATGTAAGTTGCCAGCATAGTAATTAAATAATACCATAAAAGGCTTTTAGGGAGTTGAATATCCTTAAAGCGCGGCCAAGCGATTTTTTTATCACTGAATCTCTTAACAAAGGGATGGGCCGCCAAAAGAAATAAAAATAGCATGAACGCTGAAGTAAGAACCAGGATGCTCGGCAATAAAACTTCAATCATATCTGCAGCTTCCAGCAATTGCTTTATAACTTTATCATCAGCAGCCTGACCTAATGCAGCGGCAAAGTCAGCAGCCTGCGCAACAGACTTCTTGAACATTTCGATGGCTTGTTCTATGAAATTCATCTGGAATAACCAAATAGAGAGACCGTACACAGCTATTATGCCTGCCAGCAACACCAGAAATGAACTCATAAATACTGTGACTGCTGGCTTTTCCTTTCGCAGCATATAACCAATCGTGATACCGGTAAGACCTGTAATTAACGTCATCGGCAGAGAAAATACCGTGCTTAGTATAGCAGATAGGATCAAAGCGATAAACAAAAACCCAAATGACCAGCTTGCCTCATATTTTGAGGATATCAAAATGAAAGGAACCGGCAGGAAAAAAAACAATATAGCGCCTAAAAACGGCAAATAAAAGGCCATCAACAACATAATACTGAACAAAGCAAGCAATACTGCTCCTTCAGTAATTTTTCGCCGATTATTCAAAAAGTCACAGCTCCTCCCAATAATGCAAACAAATACTATATTTTATTTTAACAAACATCAAGACATTAATCATAATTGTATTGTAGCCATAAAAGCCCCATACTCTTGCTGGAGAATAGGGATTTATAAATAAAAAAATAAAAGGTTTAGCATGACATGCACCGGGTATATAAAGAGAGAAGAGCAAAACAATCTTACAAGAAAGGGACTGATAAACATGCAATGTTTAACAGCGACTTTTAGGGAAGAATTAGGCTCTTTATCTGGAAACTTTAGCTTCCGGGCGAAAGGAACTCTCGTCCTGAACCGTTATACTCAGCGTTAGGACCTTTTCGGAGGTATTTCCAGATTACCCGCAAAAAGCGGGACGAGAAAAGGCGAGGCCAATCGGCTTCGCCTTTTCTCGTCCATTCAATAAATCCAAGTAAAAAATCCCTGCTTCTTAAAAGAAACAGGGATTTATTTATATTATTCACCAGATACGTATGGTAGTAATGCCATCATACGAGCTCTTTTGATTGCAACTGTCAATTTGCGCTGGTATTTCGCACGAGTACCAGTTACACGACGTGGTAAAATCTTACCGCGCTCAGAGATGAATTTTTTTAGAAGATCTACATCTTTGTAATCGATGTGTGTGATTCCGTTTGCAGTGAAGTAGCAAACTTTACGGCGCTTAGCGCGACCGCCTTTACGTCCACCCATTGCCATGGTCATTTCCCTCCTTGTAATTATATTTTTATTTAAACGAATGAAAGTTTAAAATGGTAGATCATCATCAGAAATGTCGATCGTTTTACCGTCATTTGCAAATGGATCGTCATCTACACGAGTGTAGTTGTTGTTGCGTTGATTCTGATTCTGTCCAGGGTAATCATTATTCCTTTGATTACCAAAAGAGCCGCCTTCATTTCTTTCACCTGCTGAACTGCTTCGTGGTTCAAGGAATTGAACGCTCTCAGCCAGAATCTCTGTCACATATACCCGTTTGCCGTCTTGTCCTTCATAATTGCGTGTTTGAACGCGGCCGTCCACGCCTGCTAAGCTGCCTTTTTTAAGATAGTTTGCAACGTTTTCTGCCGGTTTGCGCCAAACTACACAATTGATAAAGTCTGCTTCACGCTCACCTGACTGGTTCGTGAAAGCACGATTAACAGCCAATGTAAATGTAGCAACAGGCACTCCATTCGGTGTATAACGTAATTCAGGATCTTTCGTTAAGCGCCCTACTAAAATTACGCGATTCATCATCAGAATCAACCCCTATGTTTCCAATATTTGTTGGAAAAGATCTATCTATATTCGGATTATTCTTCTTCTTTAGTTGCCATGTGGCGGATAATGTCTTCGTTGATTTTTGCTAAACGGTCAAATTCCTGGATAGCCGCAGATTCTGCGTTTACCTTAAGAAGCATGTAATAACCGTCACGGAAATCATTGATTTCATAAGCAAGACGACGCTTGCCCCACTCTTTTGCTTGAGTTAGTTCCGCACCATTATCAGTAAGGATTGTGTTGAAACGTTCAACTAGAGCTTTTTTAGCGTCTTCCTCAATGTTTGGACGGATGATGTACATAATTTCATACTTTCTCATCACTGTCACCTCCTTTTGGTCTAAACGGCCCAAATATAAGGGCAAGGAATAATTATCATTAATTACTCACAAGAAGAAATTATAGCACAATTTAATAGGATGTGCAATGCACATAAACAAAATCCTGCAAATCAACTTCTGCAGGATTTCTTTTGCTCTAAACATTAAAACGGAAGTGGATGACATCTCCGTCCTGTACTACATATTCCTTACCCTCTAGACGAACCTTACCTGCCTCTTTGGCCGCGTTGTGGCTCCCAGCTTCCAAAAGGTCATCGTAAGCAACGATTTCAGCACGGATAAAGCCTCTTTCAAAATCTGAGTGAATGATTCCGGCACACTGAGGGGCCTTCATCCCTTTCCGGAATGTCCAGGCACGGACTTCCTGGACACCGGCCGTGAAATAGGTAGCCAGCCCGAGTAAATTGTAAGAAGCGCGGATCAGCTGGTCAAGGCCTGACTCTTCAATACCAAGCTCAGATAAGAACATGTCTTTTTCTTCTCCTTCAAGCTCGGCAATCTCCTCTTCAATTTTCGCGCAAACCACGATGACCTCTGCATTTTCTTTTGCAGCATATTCACGTACTTTTTGAACATATTCATTGTCAGAGGGGTTGGCTACCTCATCTTCGCTAACATTAGCCACATATAAAATAGGCTTAATGGTTAGCAAGTGCATGCCCTTT
This sequence comes from Peribacillus sedimenti, assembly GCF_046237635.1. Taxonomy (NCBI): domain Bacteria; kingdom Bacillati; phylum Bacillota; class Bacilli; order Caryophanales; family Bacillaceae; genus Peribacillus; species Peribacillus sedimenti. The sequence goes on from NZ_CP143547.1 coordinate 5,097,293, forward strand.
ACAACCTTCATCTGCTCTTCGGTAAAATCAATTGTCCGCGCTGGCTTCTCATCTTCAAATGCTTCTTTTAACATGGAAAGGATTTCATGCTCGAACATAGCTTCCTTATCCTTTTGTTTCGCCATTTTTCCTACGCGTTCAATTCGCTTATCAACAGACTCCAGGTCGGCTAGAATTAATTCCAGATTAATCACTTCGATATCATCAATCGGATCAACTTTCCCGGAAACATGGGTAATATTATCATCAGCAAAGCATCGTACAACCTGGCAGATTGCATCAACCTGACGAATATGCGACAAAAATTTATTCCCAAGACCTTCCCCTTTACTGGCACCCTTTACAATTCCAGCAATATCTGTAAATTCAAACGCTGTAGGGACAGTTTTTTTTGGCTGGACAAGTTCTGTTAACTTCTGCAAGCGATGATCCGGAACTTCTACAATCCCCACATTCGGGTCAATTGTACAAAACGGATAATTCGCTGATTCAGCACCAGCCTGTGTTATTGCATTAAACAATGTAGACTTGCCTACATTCGGCAGCCCGACTATACCTGCTGTTAAAGCCATTTATTTCCACTCCTCGAAAAGGTACTTATCTATTAAAAGGGGTAATGCTTAAAACAATGATGGGCGATATATACGATGGTCAATAGGTGATCACGCGGCCCAAACTAATCACCTGGAACTCCGGCATTAAATTGGAATAAACTCTTCACAATTATAGATTTAGCCATGCAAAAAGACAAGCAAATCCAATAAGAAATCGAGCAGGGTACTCACTGATGTGGACCGCTTTTAATACTGATACAGAAAAAAAGCATGTGCTATTGCTCATGCTTTATTAAAACCTTTTTCATTTTCCTTGCAAATTCCCGTCTCGGCAGCATAACACTGTGGCCGCAGCCTTCGCATTTAATTCGGATATCCATGCCCAAACGGATTATTTTCCATTTATTAACCCCGCAGGGATGAGGCTTTTTCATTTCAACCACATCGTTTAATGAGAAATTCTTTTCTTCCATATCGATCGCCTCTCCTTATTCCGATTGTTTTTGCTGCTGAACCTTATCCTGGTTTTCTAACCGATTATACATGACCATCCGCGGTACCGGACCTTCTATTCCATGCTTAGACAGATTTGCTTTTACTTCTTTCCGTAATACTCGGCCTATGTACCAATGCCGCATAGGCTTAACCTCTGACACAATCCGAAAAACAACCTCTGAAGGGCCTAGTGATTGAATACCCAACAATTCCGGCGGCTTTACCATATCCTCATATCTTTCCGACAGACCTTCCAGAGTTTCCGCAATAACGCGTTCTGCCAACTCTAAATCCATGTCGTAAGGAATACTTACATCAACCATGGCGACACTATTAAGAATGGAAAAATTCGTCACTTCCAATATGCTCCCATTCGGAATAACGTGGAGCTCACCTGAAGTGCTTTTTATTTTTGTAGTACGCAGCCCAATTTCCAGTACTTCTCCTTCGAACTGACTGATCCTTACATAGTCGCCAACCGAGAACTGATCTTCAAGAATGATGAAGAAGCCAGTGATAATATCCTTAACAAGGCTTTGTGCCCCAAACCCGACTGCCAGTCCAACAATCCCGGCACCTGCTAGCAGACCGCTGACATTAATACCTAAAATCTCAAGAATCATTACGAAACTAATAAAGAAGATTACATAACGCAATATATTCTGCAACAATTTTAGCAAGGTTGCTTCCCTGCGTTCAGATACACGGAGAGGACTTTTTTCACGCAATAAGAAAAATTTACGGATGATTGTTTTTCCCACTCTTATAAAAAGGCTTGAAATGATAATAACCAGCAATATTTTGAATGCCGCTTCTCCAATAGTCGCCCAGGTTTCCTCATCAAAGAAGAAGCTGGAAATCTTATCGTTCAGTTTATTTATATATTTCAGGGATATTCACCTTCTTACCTGGCTGGTTTCATTTAAAGATTATTTTATCAGTAATTTGGGGTTTTTGTACAAAAAAACAATGGGTATATAGGTAAGGCAGCTTTTCACTTTATCGTTCCCTTTTGTGAAAAACTTTACTTACTCATCCATCCTTTAAATTTACCAATCTATTTTTTCAAACTTACATCAGAATGATAAATATGCAGATTCTTCCCGGCTTAATGTATACTATTTTCTTTTTTTCCGTATACTGTTAGTACTATTTATGAGGAGTGGAACCGATGAACCTTAAATCTAGCCTTTTTGAAAGCAAGAATAGAACGAGCCGGATCTTGTATGAGGATTTGGATGCTTCAAGAAAAATCTCTCAAGAATTGCTCTCCCTGCTTCCAGAAACCCATCTTCAGCCCATAGTGGTTGTGTGTATTGGGACAGACAGATCCACTGGGGATTCCCTGGGTCCACTTGTCGGAACATTCCTCAATGAAAAATCGGCCTCTCGCTTTCATGTATACGGAACTCTGGATGACCCAATCCATGCAATGAACCTGGAAGAAAAATTGTCCGAGATACAAAACAATCATGTGGACCCATTCATCATTGGCGTAGATGCTTGCCTGGGCAGGCTAAAAAGCGTCGGAATTGTCCAAATTGGGGAAGGACCGGTCAAACCTGGAGCCGGGGTAAACAAAGACCTTCCTGCTGTAGGAAATGCGCATATAACAGGAATAGTCAATGTTAGTGGATTTATGGAATTCATGGTTCTTCAAAATACAAGATTGAACCTTGTTTTAAAAATGGCTAGAACAATTGCAAATGGCATTCATTATGCCAACAGCCAATATTATCGTAAACGCGGTTTGTCCCCTTTAAACTGGGCTTTTGATCAGGAAAAAACACCATAATTAAAGCGTCGACATGAGGTTTAGTAAATAAAATCCTACCAAAAAAACTGCCTATATGAATCAGCCTTGCCATGTAAGCAAGATTTTTCACAAGCCGCTGTTCATAGGGGCTTTTTTGTTTGTAACAAAGAAGCCTGCTTAAAGAAATGCTGCCGACCTAAAGCTTGATATCAAAATAGTAAAATACAGAGACTAATATCGCGGTGACTAGTATTCCAGGCAGCAAATTCGCAACCCTTATCTTTGTCAGTCCCGTTAAATTCAAGCCAATAGCAAAGATCATGATGCCGCCTGTCGCTGTCATTTCTAAAATGAACGAATCCATCAGCTCTTTTGGAACCCATTTATCAATCTGTGTTGCTAATAATGCAATTGCCCCTTGATAGAGAATGACAGGAATGGCAGAGAAGGCTACTCCGACACCAAGCGTTGTTGCCAATATGATGGATGTGAAACCATCAATGATCCCTTTTGTATAAAGAACATCATGGTCATTCCTTATGCCGCTGTCCAATGCACCAATTATCGCCATCGCTCCTATAACAAAAATCAAAGTAGCTGTTACAAACCCTTGTGCAATAGGGTTTTCCTTACTTGCCCCCAACCTATTTTCAAGCCATTTCCCGATATGGTTAAGTTTTTGGTCCAGATCGACCCATTCTCCCAGTACGGCCCCAAACACCAGACTCAGTATGACGATTAAATATTGATGACTTTTAAAGCCCATCTGCAATCCCAGTACCATTACCGCCAAACCGATCGCATACATAATGGTATCCTTCATTTTTTGCGGTATACGATGGAAAAATCGTCCCAATACCGTCCCCATAAGAATTAATGCTCCGTTTACAAGCGTACCTAACAATGCCATCAGTTTCACCTTTTCTGTAACGAACCCTTATTTCGCCTATAAAATATGGTTATTTCCCGAAAAATAATACAGGAGACAACTATGAAAAATAAACCATTGAATTACAATGGTTCATGAACGAGTGCCCTCTGTATCTAGCATATCAAGAATTCTTTCCAGATCTTCCTTCGAAAAAAATTCTATTTCTATTTTTCCTTTTTTCTTACTTTGCTTAATATTAACTGTCGTACCGAAACGCTCTCTTAAATTGGTTTCCCGTTCTTTAATAAAAATGTCTTTCGCAGGGGTCGGCCTGGTTTCACGTGGAACCCCATTATTCAACTGATTGATATATTGCTCCAGTTGGCGGACATTCAGCCCTTCCTTTATAACTTTCTCGACTACTTTTTCTATCAGTGATTTATTCTTTATTGCTAATAATGCCCGTCCATGCCCCATGGAGATTTTACCATCTGCAATGTGTTCCTTGATTAAGGCAGGGAGAGAAAGAAGCCGGATATGATTTGCAATATGCGGCCTGCTTTTGCCAAGCCTTTTTGCAAGCTCCTCCTGTGTCAGGCCCAGCCTTTCAAGCAGCGACTGATAAGCTGCACCTTCTTCAATTGGATTAAGGTCTTCCCTTTGAAGGTTCTCGAGAATAGCGAGTTCCATCATTTGCTGCTCCGACAAATCCTTCAACACCGCTGGAACAGTTTTCAATCCTGCTTCTTTGGCTGCACGGAATCTTCGTTCCCCAACTACAATTTCGTACCCCTTGATGCTTTTTCGTACAATAATTGGCTGCAGAATGCCGTGTTGCAATATGGATTCTTTCAATTCCTCTATTGCCTCTGGTTGAAAAACCTTTCTAGGCTGATAAGGATTGGGCCTTAATTCCCTGATTTTAATTTCCTGAATCACTTCATCTTTTGCAGCCTCTAAATTCGGGAATAATGCATTGATGCCTTTTCCAAGTCCTTTAGCCATTTGCCACCACTTCCTTCGCCAATTCTAGGTATACTTCTGCACCTCTAGATTTCGGATCATAAATTATAATAGGCTCTCCATGACTCGGTGCTTCACTTAATCGAATGTTACGCGGAATAATGGTTTTATACACTTTATCCTGAAAGTATTTTTTAACTTCTTCGATGACCTGTAAACCTAAATTTGTCCTTGCATCCAGCATCGTCAACAGTACTCCCTCAATTTTCAGGTCATGATTCAAATGCTTTTGTACGAGGCGAACGGTATTTAATAATTGGCTAAGTCCCTCCAGCGCATAATATTCACACTGAACCGGTATCAAGACCGCATCGGAAGCAGTCAATGCATTGAGTGTCAACAGCCCCAGTGATGGAGGGCAGTCAATGATTATGTAATCAAACTGGTCTTTCACTTCCTCAAGCGCTCGTTTCAATCTAACTTCTCTGGAAATCGTCGGGACCAGTTCGATTTCTGCTCCAGCAAGCTGTATAGTAGCCGGTATCGCATAAAGGTTCTCTACTTTGGTGCCCTTAATCACCTGACTTGCCTCCACATCATCAACGAGAACATCATATATGCATTGATCAACGCTGGCTTTTTCTATGCCTGTTCCACTCGTTGCGTTGCCCTGAGGATCAGTATCTACCAATAACACTTTTTTTCCTATATATGCTAAACAGGCTCCGAGATTTACCGAAGAGGTCGTCTTGCCGACTCCGCCCTTTTGATTTGCAATAGCAAGGATCTTGCCCACGATGTCACCTACTTTCACTAAAAATGATATTAAATTGATAAAAATACCATTGAAATTATATATAAAAATTCTATTAATCTAGTAAGGCTTTTACTATTTTAACATGAAAGTACAGAATTTAACGTCTTTTCTTGGGAACAATGTAAATTTATAAATCAAGGGGATAAATAGGAGATATGATGAAGAAAACACGTTAAGAAAAATAAAAAAAGGCTTGGCAATCATTGATGCCAAGCTGTGTCGAAAGAGCAGAATCAGGCTTTTTTCTTAGGAATTTTTATCGTAAACTGATAATATTCCTCAAATTCCTCTTCTTCTGCATCTAGATTTATTCCGTTATCCGTTACCATGTTCAAAGACTGTCGAATTGTATTGACTGCAATTCTCATATCCTTACTGAATGCTATGCGCTTCGGCTTTCGTGTCTTCTCGGAATTGCTGAGAAGCCTTACCACCCGTTCTTCGGTCTGCTTGACATTCAAATTCTTTTCAATGATCTCCAATAGGAGCTTAACCTGCTTCTCCGGGTCTTTCAAGGGTATTAAAGAGCGCGCGTGCCGCTCTGTAATTTTCTTTTGCAGCAGTGCATCCTGTACCTCATCAGGAAGCTTTAAAAGCCTCAGCTTATTAGCAACGGTAGACTGACCAATTCCAAGGCGCTGTGCGAGAGCTTCCTGTGTAAGATTGTGAAGTTCCAGCAGCTTTGCATATGCCAGTGCTTCTTCAATTGGAGTTAGTTCCTCACGCTGAAGATTCTCAATTAATGCAACCGAAGCAGTTTCGGTATCATTGAAATCTTTCACAATAACAGGCGCAGTATCCCACCCCAAGGATTGGATAGCACGAAAACGCCTTTCCCCAGCTATAATTTCAAACTTCCCTTTATCATACTCCCTAACAACGATTGGCTGTATAATTCCATGAGTATGAATGGTTTGGGCCAATTCTGCTATTTTATCCTCATTAAAGACCGTTCTTGGTTGATATCGATTGGGCACAATATCCGAAATGGCAATTTTTTTGATAACATCGTTGCTGTCCGATGAGTCAACTTCCATTTCAGCTTGCTGCTGTTCTTTTTCGCTAAATCCAAAAAAACGCGAAAAAGGATGCTTCATTTCCCTACACCACCTTTAAGAAACTCCCATGTTACATATTCTGTATTAAAACGACATATCCTGCTTACTCCATGACAAAATAAACAGATGCCACAAGCCAAGCATCCGGAACATATACTTGATTATTTCCGCACTGCATTCTTACGGTTAATCATACCACAATTTCAGGAAAAAAGAGAATTGCCGCATGATTCACGCCCATTTCTGTAAGAAGAAGCTATCATTCCAATACTTTTAATAGTAAAAGAAATATCCGCATTCTGCTAGATGAAAAATTTTTTCCATCCAGCAGGGGGACAATAAAGGCTATTCTATTGGCATTTTATTTGGAGTGCCTGGTTTGCGGGGATATTTCTTCGGTGTTGATTTTACTTTCCGAATGATAATTATATTACGTTCGCTATTTTCTTGGGGCAGCAAGAAATGGTTGACCCCTTCGACCTTTCCGCCCAGCGTACGGATTGCTTTATCCCCGGTTTCCATTTCCTCATTCGAACTTGCCGCCTTCATAGCTATAAAAGTACCATCCGGCTTAACTAGCGGGAGACACAGCTCACTTAAAACTGACATTCGGGCCACAGCTCTGGCGGTCACTATGTCATAAGCTTCACGATGTTCCGGGTTTTGTCCGAAAGTTTCTGCTCGATCATGATAAAAGAAGGCATTTTCCAATTTTAGTGCCGCTGCCAGATGTTCCAAAAAGGATATTCGCTTATTAAGCGAATCGACGATAGAAATCTGGATATGAGGAAAGCAGATTTTCAGCGGAATACTGGGGAAACCTGCTCCTGCTCCAACATCGCAAATTTTATGCGGCGACGAAAAATCAACATAAAACGCTGCGCTGATAGAATCGAAAAAATGCTTCAAATAGACTTCTTCTTTTTCCGTGATTGCAGTCAGGTTCATTTTTTCATTCCATTCAACAAGCAGCTGATAGTATGTTTCAAATTGCTGTAGCTGAAAGGGAGAAAGACTGATGCCTTTCTCCTCTAACATGCTCTGGAATTGTTCAACATTCATTATAATTCAACCCTCTTTGGCTTGATTAAAGTATTTTTCATAGGTTCAGCCGTATTACTGCGGAATACGGGCCACTTTCCCTTGTTCCAAATAGACCAGAAGTATTGAGACATCAGCCGGATTTACCCCTGAAATTCTGGAAGCCTGGGCAACGGATAAAGGCCTTACTGCGTTTAATTTTTGGCGCGCTTCATTTGCCAGGCCGGAAATAGCATCATAATCAATGTTTTCTGGTATCTTTTTATTTTCCATCTTTTTGAGCCGTTCAACCTGCTGGAGAGATTTTTCTATATATCCCTCATACTTAATCTGTATTTCCACCTGTTCTGTTACATCCCCAGAAAGTACCTTTTCACTTGGAGCGAGCAATTGAATATGGCTGTAATTCATTTCAGGCCGCTTAAGCAAATCAGAAGCCCGGATTCCATCTTTCAATTCAGCTCCTCCACTTTGTACGATAATTTCCTGAACCTGTTGAGTGGGTTTGATAATGATCGATTCCAGCCTTGCTCTTTCTTGTTGAACTGCTGCTTTCTTTGTTAAGTATCTTTGATAACGCTCTTCTTTGATCATTCCTATTTTATACCCAGTTTCAGTTAAACGAAGGTCCGCGTTGTCATGACGCAGCAACAGTCGATATTCGGCACGTGAGGTCAACAAACGATAAGGTTCGTTTGTACCCTTCGTAACCAGGTCATCGATCATGACTCCGATATATCCATCGGACCTGCTCAAAATGAGCTGTTCTTTGCCAAGAGCATTCAAACCTGCATTAATTCCCGCCATAAGCCCTTGTCCTGCAGCTTCTTCATAACCTGATGTTCCATTAATTTGACCTGCAGTATATAAATTTTTCACGATTTTAGTTTCCAATGTAGGCCAAAGCTGTGTAGGCACAATAGCATCGTATTCTATCGCATAGCCTGCACGCATCATCTGTACATCTTCCAAACCTGGAATGGTAGCAAGGATTCTTCTTTGTACATCCTCAGGAAGGCTTGTAGAAAGGCCCTGAACATACACTTCATGTGTGTTCCGGCCTTCTGGCTCAAGGAATATCTGATGACGAGGCTTATCATTGAAACGAACTACCTTATCTTCAATCGAAGGGCAATAACGCGGACCTGTCCCTTTGATCATTCCAGAAAACATAGGGGAGCGATGGAGGTTTTCGTCTATGATTTTATGTGACTCCTCATTTGTATACGTTAACCAACATGGCAATTGATCAGTAATATACTTCGTTGTTTCATACGAAAATGCCCTTGGTTCGTCATCTCCCGGCTGAATTTCCGTTTTGCTGTAATCAATGGTTTCACTGTGTACACGTGGAGGAGTACCAGTTTTAAAGCGGACTAATTCGAATCCTAACTCCGCTAAGTGGTCCGCAAGCTTAATAGAAGGCTGTTGGTTATTCGGACCGCTGGAGTATTTCAGTTCCCCAAGGATAATTTCTCCTTTTAAAAAGGTTCCGGCAGTAATGACAACTGTTTTTGCCCTATAAATAGCGCCAGTTTGGGTTATGACTCCCTCACAAACACCATCGTTCACTATTAATTCCTCAACCATTCCCTGCATAAGAGTTAAGTTTGGCTCGTTTTCAATCGTTTTTTTCATTTCATGCTGATATTGGAATTTATCCGCCTGGGCTCGTAAAGCTCTTACCGCCGGACCTTTTCCAGTATTGAGCATTCTCATCTGAATATGGGTTTTATCAATATTTCTTCCCATTTCGCCGCCAAGTGCATCAATTTCCCTTACCACGATTCCTTTAGCCGGTCCCCCAACTGAAGGATTACATGGCATAAATGCCACCATATCCAAATTAATTGTTAACATAAGGGTTTTAGCACCGACACGCGCAGCTGCAAGTCCTGCTTCACTGCCGGCATGTCCTGCTCCTACTACTATTACATCATAGCTGCCTGCTTCGTAAGGCATTCATAACCCCTCCTAGCTATTTTATTTTCCTAGACAGAATTGCGAGAACAGTTGATCTATCAAGCTTTCGTGCACCGTATCCCCTACTATTTCCCCAAGCAATTCCCATGCCCTTGTAAAATCTATTTGTACCAAATCTATCGGCGTTCCCATTTCTATGGCGTTCATAGCGTCTTCAATCGCATTCAAAGCCTGTGCAATAAGACCAATATGACGAGAGTTAGAAACATAGGTCATATCCGCTGCTTCCAAGTTGCCCTCGAAGAACATTGAGGCGATTGCTTCCTCCAGTTCATCGACACCCTGGTCTTCCAGCAATGAAGTAGTCACAACCCTGCCTTCCGAAAGCTCCTGTACCCTTTGAAGATCAATTTTTTTCGGAAGGTCTGTTTTATTGACGATGACGATTACATCCATGCCTCGCACCGTTTCGAAAAGCATTTCATCTTCTTTTGTAAGGTCATCGGAATAATTAAGGACCAACAGAATCAAATCTGCTTCCTTTAGCACAGCCCTGGATCGCTCCACGCCTATCCGTTCCACTATATCCTCCGTTTCCCTGATTCCTGCTGTATCCAGTAATCGAAGCGGCACGCCTCTAACATTCACATATTCTTCAATTACATCTCGGGTTGTTCCAGGGATATCCGTAACAATCGCCTTATTCTCATGGACCAGACTATTTAAAAGTGAGGATTTCCCAACATTCGGGCGACCTATAATTACAGTTGACAATCCTTCGCGAAGAATTTTACCCTGCTGTGAAGTCTGCAGGAGCTTCTTAAGTTCACTTCTGACGCTCCGGGCTTTCTCCATAAAGAGCTTATGGGTCATTTCCTCTACATCATCATATTCCGGGTAATCGATGTTCACTTCTACTTGAGCAAGCGTTTCGAGTATTTCCTGGCGAAGTTTACGTACCAGCTTGGACAGCCTTCCTTCCATTTGGCCTAAAGCGACGTTCATTGCCCGATCTGTTTTGGCACGAATCAAGTCCATGACCGCCTCAGCCTGAGACAGATCGATTCTGCCATTTAGGAACGCCCTTTTTGTAAATTCTCCTGGTTCAGCAAGCCTGGCACCTTGAGACAGCACCAGCTGAAGTACACGATTTACTGATACTAGCCCCCCATGGCAATTAATCTCTATCACATCTTCCCTTGTGAAGGTTTTAGGCCCCTTCATTACGGAAACCATCACTTCCTCTACTATTTCGTTCGAGTTCGGATCGACAAGATGTCCGTAATGTATTGTGTGGCTTTCTACCTTTTGAAGGCTTTTTTGATTGTGTCCCCTATAAATGCGATCTGCAATCTGGATTGCTTCATCACCGCTTATGCGAACAATAGCGATGGCACCTTCTCCCATAGGTGTGGATATGGCTGTGATTGTATCAAATTCCACTTAATATCACCTCTCTTGCATTTAAAAAATATCTATTTATAAAACTTGTCCTAATTTTTTCCCTAAATTAATACATTACCACATGCTAACAGTAAAAAAAAGAACATAAACTTCTCCCAGTGGTTTATCCACATGCGAAAAATCTCGCAACGTTATTTTATCTTATCCACATGTGAATAACAACTGGCGGGCTTGGCAGCAGGCGTGATCCACCTTTCATTTTCATTATTCCCATTGCTGGAGGAAGATTACGAAAAAGGAAAAAATATTAATCTGCAAATTAGAAAAGCGGAATCACCTTTTTGAAATGATCCTCGGCTAAATAATGGCCGCAAGTGAGAGGTGAGCTAAAATCCTCACTTGTTAATGGTCAGGCAAGAGGCACATGTTGAAGGTCAACTAAGAGAGCCACGTCGTGTGGCAACGTTGACCGAACCCACATCGCCTGGACTGCCCCCCGCATCGTAAGGCCAGGCCAAGTGGGCATTTGTATATCGTGACGTTGAAGCTAGACATCAGTCCTGAGTGAAAATAATTATCCTTTCTTACCCAAAATAAAAAACCCTCTGTTTTTTACAGAGGGCTGGAACTCATTTATTTTTTATAGGGGTGATTACCAAATGCCTATATGGTTCATTTCCAGAAGAAATGGTTTTTATATTGGGATCATTCATTAAAGCGGTATGAATCACCTTTCGCTCATAAGAAGGCATTGGCTCCAATGCAACTTCCTTGCCTGTTCTGGCTACTTTATGCGCCATTCTTTCAGCAAGCTGGATTAATGTTTCATGGCGCCGGTTCCTGTAATCCTCTGCGTCAACCATAACATTCAAGTACTGTTTCGAATACTTATTAGCAACTAACTGAGTAAGGTACTGAAGCGAGTTAAGCGTCTGTCCTCTTTTTCCTATCAATAGAGCAATTTTCTCTCCCGACAGCTGAAAGGAAACATTTTTACCATCGCGCTTAACCTTCACTTCAACCGAAACCCCCATCTTTTCACTTACATTTTGAAGAAATTCAACCGATTCCTCAATGGGGTCTGGCTGCAATGTAACTCTCACTACAGCATTACGGCTGCCAAATAAGCCAAATAAGCCTTTTTTTCCTTCATCGACTATTTCTATTTCGGTGCGGTCTCTAGTGGTGTTCAGCTGAGCTAAAGCTGATTTTACTGCTTCGTCGACAGATTGTCCTGTAGCAGTCACTTGTTTCACTTTTTCTTTGCTCCTCCCGCATTGCCGGCTGCTGCTTTTTTCAGATCCGGTCCTTTAATGAAATAGGTTTGAATAATCATAAAGATATTACCTACTACCCAGTACAGAGAAAGTGCAGCTGGGAAGTTAATTGCAAAAACAACGATCATGATAGGCATAATATATAGCATCATAGTCATTTGTGCAGCCATAGTTGGGTTTGTATCCATTCCAACCATTGTGATCTTTTGCTGTATGAATGTAGTAATACCAGCGATAATCGGCAGAATATAGAATGGATCTGGATCACCTAGGTCAAACCATAAAAAGTTATGATTAGAAATCTCTGTCGTACGGCTGATTGCATGGTAAAAACCAATCAATATCGGCATTTGGATCAAGAGCGGAAAACATCCAGCCAATGGATTGACACCGTACTTTTGGAATAGAGCCATTGTTTCCTGCTGCAATTTTTGCTGTGTTGCAGCATCTTTAGAGCTATATTTCTCGCGCAGTGCCTTCATCTCGGGCTGAATGGCCTGCATCGCTTTGGAACTTTTAGTTTGCTTTATCATGAGCGGCAAAATGGCAAGACGAATTAAGATTGTCACCGCAATGATCCCAAGACCATAGTCACCCAAAAAATCCGAAATGGTGATGATCAATAAGGACAGAGGATAAACGATATATTCATTCCAAAATCCAGTGCTTTCCGAAGTTATCGGTTTATTAACCTCCGTACAACCCGCCAGCATCATAACCATGATAGCTAGTCCGATCATAAGTAGAATTCGTTTTTTCAACCGCTTTTTCCTCCTATCTATTAAGTAAAAACTGTAGTGCGGTATGCAAAAAAGCCTCTATCATTCAAAAATCCCTATGAAAGCGGAATTAAAATCCTTATTCATTCTTGAATTTCTTTGCTCTTTTTATACCGGCTGCAGCTTATATATACGGAATTTGAGGAAATTTGTTTCATAAAAGCTAATTCCTCTTCCTACTTATTTTAAACTTAATGACTTAGAACGTTTTAAAACATGGATTAAGCTTTTTTTCACTTCGAAGAAATCCATTTCCGCCGCAGGGCGTCTTGCAATAATTACATAATCCTGGCCTGCTTTGACATTATCCATCAATTCAAGGAATGATTGTCTTATGTATCTTTTTACTTGGTTTCGAATGACGGCATTACCAATCTTCTTGCTTACAGAAAGACCAATCCGAAAATAATCCTGATTTGGCTTTTCAAGGACATAGACGACAAATTGCCGGTTGCCGAATGATTCCCCATTTTGAAAAACATCCTGGAATTCATTATTCTTCTTGATCCTCAGTTTTTTTCTCATTCTTACACCTTCAATAAAAGAGTTAATTTCATACAAAAAGCGTTACTGGGAGACAACTCGGCCATTTTAACATGTCGAGTTATCCGAGGTTTACCATCCTGTTTGGTAAACCCCGGCAAACATGACACCCATAGGCAAGCCTGTCACTATATATCTTTAAAAAAAGACCACTGAGACTTTTCAGTGGTCTACGCAGATAATACTTTTCTGCCCTTGCGACGGCGTGCAGCTAATACTTTACGTCCGTTTTTTGTGCTCATGCGCGCACGGAAACCGTGAACCTTGCTGTGCTTACGCTTATTTGGTTGATAAGTTCTTTTCATTATATGACACCTCCCTGAGGAATAACAGTTAAAGACAGTCTATATGATTATATAGAGGAGACCTGATATATGTCAACCTCTGATAGGAAAAATGTTTAATCCACTTCCCCATATTCCAAACATTTTCTATTACTTGAAGCCAGCACCATTTTATATAGATCTTCATCAATCAATTTCTTTATTTATAAATATTACTTATAAAAATGGTCCGCATCTTTCAGCTTGCCCGCTTCATGACTATTTTGACAAAACTGATTGATAAAAGCACTAGAAGTTTTTCCCTAACAAAAAATTTTTTTGTCTAATTATGTTGCTCTTTTTGGTTTAAAAAATATTTGTGGATAAATAATTCGACACTATTTTCAATATCCACAGGCATTTTCCACAGTTTTGCACAAATAAGTTTGCTGTGGAAAAGTTTTTCCCACAACCGGGACCACTTGTGGATAAACTACGAAAACCCATTGCAATCAAGGGAATTATTTGATATTATATTTGTGTTTTCACTCTTTATAACTTTATCAACAGCTTTGATTTATCCACAGAATGTTAATAACATGTGGATACTTTAATAAACATGTGTATATTTTTTTGTCCACAGATAGTGGATATTGTCGAAAAAACACTTTTCTTCATTAATATATTTTTTCGCTTATCTGTTGATGAATAATTATACCTTTTGCCCATTATGCTCCTCCAAAGAGTTGTACATAACTTGTACAAAGGGCTCGTTGTAAGATTTTACATGTAACTAAGAGGTGGCAATCGCCATCTCTGCATCTGCTTGTCTTTATATAGATTTTTTAGCAAGGGAGGGAGTAGATTGGAGAATATCGATGCTTTATGGAACCAGACGCTTGCACAAATGGAAAAAAAGATAAGTAAGCCAAGCTATGAGACCTGGTTAAAATCCACTAAAGCTCACATGCTTCAAAGAGACACACTGACTGTCACCGCGCCAAATGAATTTGCACGCGACTGGCTGGAGGAAAGATACTCACATCTAATATCCGGAGTTTTATTCGAACTTACCGGAGAAGAACTTGAGGTGAAATTTATTATTCCTCCCAATCAGGATGAAGATGATTTTGACTTGCCGCCGCCTGCAAAAAAGAGAAAAAAACCAGTCGATGACCAAAATGATTTTCCTCAGCAC